>NZ_CP069594.1:4800000-7021566 GCF_023651955.1 Pseudomonas sp. Y39-6
GTGATCACCACCGCACCGCTGGGGGACGAGCTGGCCAAAACGCTATTGCCACAGGACTACTGCGTCGAAGATTGCAACTACCTGCTCGACTACTACCGCCTGACCAGTGACAAACGCCTGATCTTCGGCGGTGGCGTGGTCTATGGCGCGCGGGACCCGGCCAATATCGAAGCAATCATCCGCCCGAAGATGCTCAAGGCCTTCCCGCAACTCAAGGATGTGAAGATTGACTACGCCTGGACCGGCAATTTCCTGCTGACCCTGTCGCGCTTGCCGCAAGTCGGTCGCCTGGGCGACAACATCTATTACTCCCAAGGCTGCAGCGGCCACGGCGTGACGTACACGCACCTGGCGGGCAAGGTACTGGCAGAGGCCCTTCGAGGCCAGGCAGAGCGTTTTGACGCGTTTGCCGACCTGCCGCACTACCCGTTCCCCGGCGGGCAACTGTTGCGCACGCCGTTTGCCGCGATGGGCGCCTGGTATTACGGGCTACGGGATAAGCTGGGGTTCTGATGGGAAGGCTTGCCTGGGATGCTGGCACGGCGCACTCAGCCGACATCATCGCAGGCAAGCTTGCGTCCACAGGGGACTGAGGTAGCTTGCCGACACGCGCTGATCAATGCTGAATCGCAGACACAAAAAACCCCGGTCTTTCGACCAGGGTCTTTGCTATCGGGTCAAAGGCAGCCAACGGCTTTCTTTGTGCTGCAAGGCGTTCAGTGGGCCTTGAAGCAGATATGGCGCAGCGGACGGGACTCGAACCCGCGACCCCCGGCGTGACAGGCCGGTATTCTAACCGACTGAACTACCGCTGCGTATCGCTTGACCGGCCGAGCGTAAACCCTCAACCGTCTTTAAACATCTGGCTGATCAGCCTTGGCTGTTCAACCTCAAGCCCGACGAATCGAACCTGGAAAATATGGCGCAGCGGACGGGACTCGAACCCGCGACCCCCGGCGTGACAGGCCGGTATTCTAACCGACTGAACTACCGCTGCGCGTCGGTGCAACCTTTAACGTTGCGTCTTACCCTAGGGCAAAACTCTCAAGAAGTGGTGGGTGATGACGGGATCGAACCGCCGACCCTCTGCTTGTAAGGCAGATGCTCTCCCAGCTGAGCTAATCACCCTTTGCTTCGTTGAGGCCGCGAAATTTACGCAGATAGCGGACCTAAGTCAATAGCCTGCTTGAAGTTTTTCTGAAAAAGACAAAATAGTTTCAAGATGGCTACCCACCCTACTCGCTGTAAATCATCTTCTTGCTCATGCCGCCGTCCACCACAAACTCCTGGCCGGTGACGAACCCGGCCTGGCGCGACAGCAGCCATGCCACCAGCGCCGCCACGTCCTCCACCGTGCCAACCCTGCCCGTCGGATGCTGGGCGTGGTCGGCGTCGGTCAGCGGCTCTGCGCGACGGGCTGCCGGATCACGCGCATCGATCCAGCCAGGGCTGACGGCGTTGACCCGCACTTCCGGGCCAAGGCTCATCGCCAAGGCGTGTGTCAGGGCCAGCACGCCGCCCTTGCTCGCCGCGTAGGCTTCGGTGTCCGGCTCCGACTGCCGAGCCCGGGTCGAGGCCAGGTTGACGATCGCACCGCCATGGGCGCGCAGGTACGGCGCACAGTGCTTGGCCAACAGCATCGGGCCGCTGAGGTTCACCGCCAGCACGCGATTCCAGGAGGCCAGGTCAAGGCTTTCAAGGGTGATATTGCGCGGGTCGGCCACCGCCGCATTGCACACCAACGCATCCAGGCGCCCGAACTGCCCAAGCACTTCAGCGACGCCCTGGGCGACTTGCTTCTCGTCGGCCACGTCCATGGTAATAAACCAGGCGTTCTCGCCGAGCACCTTGGACACCTTGGAGCCGCGCTCGCGGTCCAGGTCGGCCAACACCACCTGCCACCCCTCGCTGATCAGCCACGCCGCGATCCCCAGGCCAATGCCCCGGGCAGCGCCCGTCACCAGCGCGACGCGGCCGTTACCGCCCGCAGCCGCTTCCATGGACCACTCGATCACAAGGCCGCCAGCCCACGGGCCAGATCAGCCTGCAAGTCAGCGACGTCTTCAAGCCCCACCGCAACACGGATCAGGCTGTCGCGAATACCCGCCGCTTCCCGCTCCTGCGGCGCCAGGCGGCCGTGGGACGTGGTGCCGGGATGGGTAATGGTGGTCTTGCTGTCACCCAGGTTGGCGGTGATCGAGATCAGGCGTGTCGCGTCGATAAAGCGCCAGGCGCCCTCTTTGCCGCCTTTCACTTCAAAACTCACCACCGCACCGAAGCCGCGCTGCTGGCGCTGGGCCAATGCGTGCTGCGGATGGCTCTTGAGGCCGGCGTAGTGAACCTTCTCGATACCGTCCTGCTGCTCCAGCCACTCGGCCAGGGCCTGGGCGTTCGCGCAATGGGCTTTCATCCGCAGGCTGAGGGTCTCCAGGCCCTTGAGGAAGATCCATGCATTGAACGGGCTCAGGGTCGGGCCGGCCGTGCGCAGGAAACCCACCACTTCTTTCATCTGCTCGCTACGCCCCGCCACCACACCGCCCATGCAACGGCCTTGGCCGTCGATGAACTTGGTCGCCGAATGCACGACAACATCCGCACCCAGCTTCAACGGCTGTTGCAACGCCGGCGTGCAGAAGCAGTTGTCGACCACCAGCATGGCGCCTTTGGCATGCGCGACTTGCGACAGCGCGGCGATGTCTACCAACTCGGCCAGCGGGTTGGACGGCGACTCGACGAACAGCAGCTTGGTATTGGCTTTGATTGCTGCATCCCAGCCGGAAAGATCCGCCAAAGGCACGTAGTCCACTTCAATACCGAAGCGCTTGAAATACTTTTCGAACAGGCTGATGGTCGAACCGAACACGCTGCGTGACACCAGCACATGGTCGCCGGCGCTGCACAAGCTCATGACCACCGCCAGGATCGCCGCCATGCCGGTCGCCGTGGCGACCGCCTGCTCAGCGCCTTCCAGTGCGGCGATACGCTCTTCGAACGCGCGCACGGTCGGGTTGGTGTAACGGGAATAGACGTTGCCCGGCACTTCACCGGCAAAACGCGCAGCGGCGTCGGCAGCGGTGCGGAACACATAGCTGGAGGTGAAGAACATCGGATCACCGTGCTCGCCTTCCGGCGTGCGGTGCTGACCGGCGCGCACAGCCAGGGTATCGAAAGCTACGCCATCGAGGTCGCTGTCCAACCGACCGGCATCCCATTCCTGACTCATGCTGCGACTCCTTACTCAATGCTTTGTTTAAGATACAAAACCGGCCCCTCAGGGCCGGTGTTTACTCAATTGTTGTACAGATCGATGATCGCACTGACCGCCTGGGTCTTGATCTTCGACGAGTCGTTACGCGCCTGCTCGATCTTGTTCAGGTAAGCCTCATCGACATCACCGGTCACGTATTTGCCGTCGAACACCGCGCAGTCGAACTGCTCGATCTTGATCTTGCCACCGCCGACCGCTTCGATCAGGTCGGAAAGGTCCTGATAGATCAGCCAATCGGCACCGATCAGGTCGGCTACGTCCTGGGTCGTGCGGTTGTGGGCGATCAGCTCGTGGGCACTCGGCATGTCGATGCCGTACACGTTCGGGTAACGCACGGCAGGCGCGGCGGAGCAGAAGTACACGTTCTTCGCGCCAGCTTCGCGGGCCATCTGGATGATCTGCTTGCAGGTGGTGCCACGCACGATGGAGTCATCCACCAGCATCACATTCTTGCCGCGGAATTCCAGTTCGATGGCGTTGAGCTTCTGACGTACCGACTTCTTGCGCGCCGCCTGGCCAGGCATGATGAACGTGCGGCCGATGTAGCGGTTCTTGACGAAGCCTTCACGGAACTTGACGCCCAAGTGGTTGGCCAGCTCCAGCGCAGCGGTACGGCTGGTGTCCGGGATCGGGATCACCACGTCGATATCGTGCTGAGGGCGCTCGCGCAGGATCTTGTCGGCCAGCTTCTCGCCCATGCGCAGGCGCGCCTTGTACACCGAAACGCCGTCGATGATCGAATCCGGACGCGCCAGGTAGACGTGTTCGAAGATGCACGGAGTGAGTTTCGGCGCAACAGCGCACTGACGGGTGTGCAACTTGCCATCTTCGGTGATGTACACCGCTTCGCCCGGTGCCAGGTCGCGGATCAGGGTGAAGCCCAGCACGTCCAGGGACACGCTTTCGGAGGCGATCATGTACTCGACGCCTTCATCGGTGTGACGCTGGCCGAACACGATCGGACGGATGCCGTGCGGGTCACGGAAACCGACGATGCCATAACCGGTGACCATCGCCACTACCGCGTAACCACCGACGCAACGGTTATGCACGTCGGT
Organism: Pseudomonas sp. Y39-6; assembly: GCF_023651955.1. Lineage (NCBI taxonomy): Bacteria > Pseudomonadati > Pseudomonadota > Gammaproteobacteria > Pseudomonadales > Pseudomonadaceae > Pseudomonas > Pseudomonas sp. Y39-6. The sequence continues at coordinate 4,804,327 of NZ_CP069594.1, forward strand.
GACGGCGGCAAACACATCTTCTTCGGTCGGCTGCAGCTTGCCGCGCTGGGCCAGCTCGTGAGCGAACACGTTGAGCAGCACTTCCGAGTCAGAGTTGGTGTTGACGTGGCGCAGGTCAGATTCGTAAATCTCCTTGGCCAGCTGTTCAACGTTGGTCAGGTTACCGTTATGCGCCAGGGTGATGCCGTAAGGCGAGTTGACGTAAAACGGTTGAGCTTCGGCCGAGGTCGAGCTACCGGCAGTCGGGTAACGCACATGGCCAATGCCCATGTGCCCGACGAGGCGCTGCATGTGACGCTGATGGAACACGTCACGTACCAGACCATTGTCCTTGCGCAGGAATAACCGGCCGTCGTGGCTGGTCACAATACCGGCAGCGTCCTGGCCGCGGTGCTGGAGGACGGTTAGCGCGTCATACAGCGCCTGATTGACGTTCGACTTACCGACGATACCGACGATGCCACACATGCGACGCAACCCCTACTTAATGAATCTTGACTGAACACTGCTTACTGAGGCGTTTTGGCCGGTAAGAGGTGCTCCTTGAACGGAAGATCAGCGGGTATGCTGATCCCGCTGGCCAGCCACTGACTGCTCCACCCCAAAATGAGGTTCTTGGACCAATCTGCAACCAATAGAAATTTTGGCACGAGTACCGACTCCTGCCACCACGAATCCTGCTGTACTGGCCCCAGGCTCAACAGCCCGACCGCCACGACCACCAGCAACGCGCCACGCGCAGCGCCGAAGGCCATGCCAAGAAATCGATCGGTCCCGGAGAGGCCGGTGACACGTATCAACTCGCCAATAAGATAATTGACCATTGCTCCCACCAGCAGCGTGGCGATGAACATGATGGCGCAGCCCGCGATGACGCGAGCCGAAGGTGTCTCGATGTACCCGCTCAAGTAGACCGACAGCGAACCGCCGAACATCCAGGCGACGACTCCTGCAATGATCCAGGTCAGCAACGACAGTGCTTCTTTTACGAAGCCGCGGCTTAGACTGATCAAAGCGGAGATGGCGACGATTGCGACGATCGCCCAATCAACCCAGGTAAATGGCACGGTGCAGCCTACAGACGGATAAGGCGGCGCATTTTAGCAGAGCGCCGGGCTATCGGTAAGCTGTGATTGCGGGTGCTTTGCAAAACAATAGTTTGTGACGAGTTAAGCGCATTTCAAGGCCCGCACAAAACCAAAGTGGGAGGGGGCTAGCTCCCGATGGCGGTGGGTCAGTCAGCACAACCGATACTGATCGACCGCCATCGGGGGCAAGCCCCCTCCCACATTTGACTGCATTCCAAGCTGAAAGCGGCGTGAACTCAGCCGCGTTCAGGCTGGAAACGCACCACAAAACCGTTGAGATTCTGCTGACGCCCCAACAAATCGCGCAGGCGGTCCGCCTCGGCACGCTCGATCAACGGCCCGATAAACACGCGGTTCTTGCCATCGGCGCTGCGGATGTAAGCGTTGTAGCCCTGACTGCGCAGTTTTTTCTGCAAGGCCTCGGCGCTTTCGCGATTGGCCAGGCTGGCCAACTGGATCGACCAACTGATCGGCAGGCCATTCGGGTCGATGCGGCTCTGACCCACGTCCGGTTTGCCCGGCGCGGCAGGCTGCGGCACGACCGGCTTGGGGGCAGGCGCTGGCGTGGCAGGCTTGGCAGCGACGGCAGGCGCCGGCTTGACCACAGGCACACTCGGCTGCACCGGCATCGAAGGGGCCGGCTGCGCGGCCAGCTCCTCATCGGCCGGCACCGGCTCTTCTTCAGGCAATGCCTGCGGCTCAGGCACCACCACCGGCTCAACCTGCACCTGAGGCACGACCGGCGCCTGGGGCGCTGCCGGGGCCTCAACGACCACCTGGCGCTGTTCGTCCTGACGGGAAAACAGCATCGGCAGGAAAATCACCGCCAAGGCCACCAGCACCAGGGCTCCGACCATCCGCTGCTTGTATGCGCTATCCAGTAATGCCATGTGCAGCTTCCTCCGTGGAGCGCCGGGCCAACCATTCGAGCGCCTCGGCAACACAATAAAATGACCCGAACAACAGAATCTCATCCTCGGGCGTGGCAACCGCACACTGCGCTTCAAGGGCCGCAGTGACACTTGCATACGACGCCACGCGCGCACCAAGGTTCTGCAGGGCCGCCTCAAGCTCCGCGGCCGGACGGCTGCGCGGCGTGTCCAGGGGCGCCACGGCCCAGGCCTGGACATTCCCCAGCAACGGCGTCACTACGCCCTCCAGATCCTTGTCGGCCAGCAAGCCGAACACCGCCAGGCGGCGACCGACCGGCGCTATACGCGACAGGCGTTGCGCGAGGTATTCGGCGGCGTGGGGGTTGTGCCCCACATCCAGCAGCAGGTTCAGGCGCTTGCCCTGCCAATCGAAGGCACGGCGATCGAGACGCCCGACGATCCGCGTCGCCAGCAATGTACGAGCAATCTGCGCAGGATTCCACGGCAGATCCAATAGCAGATAGGCTTGCAGGGCGAGCGCGGCGTTTTCCATCGGCAGGTTCAGCAGCGGCAGGTCATGCAACGCCACGAGCTGGCCGCGCGCATCACGCCCGCGCCACTGCCAATGCTCAGCACCGACCTCAAGATTGAACTCACGCCCGCGCAGGAAGAATGGGCAATCCAGCTCCCGCACCCGGTCGAGCAACGTCTGCGGCGGGTCCAGATCACCGCACAGCGCAGGCTTGCCCTGGCGGAAGATGCCGGCCTTTTCATAGGCCACGGATTCACGGGTATCGCCCAGGTAGTCGACATGGTCGACACCGATGCTGGTGACCAGCGCCAGGTCGGCATCCACCACGTTGACCGTATCCAGGCGCCCGCCCAGGCCCACTTCAAGCACGACCACGTCCAGGCGCGCCCGTTCGAACAGCCAGAGCGCCGCCAGAGTACCCATCTCGAAGTACGTCAGGGAAATCTCACCGCGCCCGGCATCGAGCGCGGCGAAGGCTTCGCAGAGCTGCTCGTCAGTGGCTTCCACACCATTGAGTTGCACCCGCTCGTTGTAGCGCAGCAGGTGCGGCGAGCTGTACACGCCGACCTTCAGGCCTTGGGCCTGCAGCAGCGCTGCGACAAAGGCACAGGTCGAGCCCTTGCCGTTGGTCCCCGTCACCGTGATCACTCGCGGCGCCGGGCGGCCCAACCCGAGGCGGGCCGCTACCTGTTGCGAGCGCTCCAGGCCCATGTCGATGGCGGACGGATGCAACTGCTCAAGGTAGGCGAGCCATTCGCCCAGGGTACGTTGGGTCATAGGTTTGCAGGCACCGGCGGCACGACGATCGGCTCAACCTTCGGCGCGATGTAGACCGGCGTCGGCAGGCCCATCATTTGCGCGAGCAGGCTACCCAGGCGTGGACGCAACTCGCCACGGGCGATGATCATGTCGATCGCACCGTGCTCCAGCAGGAATTCGCTGCGTTGGAAGCCTTCCGGCAGTTTTTCGCGAACGGTCTGCTCGATCACACGCGGGCCGGCAAAGCCGATCAGGGCCTTGGGCTCGCCGACGATCACGTCGCCCAGCATCGCCAGGCTGGCGGAAACACCGCCGTACACCGGATCGGTCAGCACGGAGATGAACGGAATGCCCTCTTCCCGCAGACGCGCCAGCACCGCGGAGGTCTTGGCCATTTGCATCAGGGAGATCAGGGCTTCCTGCATGCGCGCACCACCGGAGGCTGCGAAGCAGATCATCGGGCAGCGGTTTTCCAGGGCATAGTTGGCGGCGCGCACGAAACGCTCGCCGACGATGGCACCCATGGAACCGCCCATGAAGGAGAACTCAAACGCCGACACCACGACCGGCATGCCCAGCAGCTTGCCGCTGACCGAAATCAGCGCGTCTTTCTCACCGGTCTGCTTCTGTGCAGCGGTCAGGCGGTCCTTGTACTTCTTGCCGTCGCGGAACTTGAGGCGGTCAACCGGCTCCAGGTCCGCGCCCAGCTCGTTACGGCCGTCGGCGTCGAGGAAAATGTCGATGCGCGCGCGAGCGCCGATACGCATGTGGTGGTTGCACTTAGGGCAAACGTCCAGGGTCTTTTCCAGCTCCGGGCGGTACAACACCGCGTCGCAGGATGGGCATTTGTGCCACAGACCTTCAGGAACCGAGCTTTTTTTCACCTCGGAACGCATGATCGAAGGGATCAGTTTGTCTACTAACCAGTTGCTCATGCTTTCTTTCTCCAGTACCGGTGGCTTGAACACAGCCCCGCGTATGCCCTTGAGCTAAATTCATATGTGGCGATGACACATGCAGGACGGGGTCAGACGTTCGACCAGCCATTTCCCGCATGTTTCCTCAGCCTTCCAGACAACCTGCCCGTGCAGGGTTGCCACTTCATTTCCGGGCCTCCCGCAGGTGGCACCGGGCTGTTTTACACAGTGGTAGTTATGGACGGCGGCAGACTGCCAGCCGTCACATCACGCCATCGCTGTTGCGCACAGCCTGCATGAATGCGCGAATCTTGCCGTGGTCCTTGATGCCCTTGCCCTGCTCTACCCCACCGCTGACATCCACGGCATACGGCCGGACCTGCTCGATCGCCGCCGCGACATTGGCGGGGGTAAGCCCGCCGGCCAGGATGATCGGTTTGCTCAACCCCTCGGGGATCAGCGACCAATCGAAGGCTTCGCCGGTGCCGCCGGGTACGCCTTCGACGTAGGTGTCCAGCAGTATCCCGCGCGCGCCGGTGTAGGCGGCGCAAGCGCTGGCGATGTCATCCCCAGCCTTGACTCTCAACGCCTTGATATACGGACGCTGGTAGCTTTCGCATTCGTCAGGGCTTTCATCGCCGTGAAACTGCAACATGTCCAGTTGCACGGCATCCAGGGTTTCGTTGAGTTCGCAGCGGCTGGCATTGACGAACAAGCCCACGGTGGTCACGAACGGCGGCAGTGCGGCGATGATCGCCCGCGCCTGCAGCACATTCACCGCCCGCGGGCTCTTGGCATAAAACACGAAACCGATGGCATCCGCCCCCGCTTCGACTGCCGCCAGCGCGTCTTCTATGCGGGTAATCCCACAAATCTTGCTGCGAACGGCTGACATGTCGTGGAAACCTCAGGGGTTGAACCGAGAAAGTCCCGGATGGTAACAAAAGCTTTTCCGGGCGTCAGCCGCCAAGTTCGCTGAAACCTGTGAGGAAGTGTGGCCCGATGAAGCGCTGCGGCAGCTCGAACTCGTCGCGGTACTCCACTTCCACCAGATACAGGCCAAACGGATGCGCCGTGACGCCGCCGGTCCGCCGAATACGGCTTTCCAGTACTTCCCTGGCCCACTCCACCGGGCGCTCGCCGGTGCCGATGGTCATCAACACACCGGCAATGTTGCGCACCATATGGTGCAGGAACGCTCCGGCGCGGATATCCAGCACGATCATCTTGCCGTGACGCGTCACCCGCAAGTGATGGACTTCCTTGATCGGTGACTTGGCCTGGCACTGGCCGGCACGGAACGCGCTGAAATCGTGGACGCCAACCAGATGCTGCGCGGCTTCGGCCATGCGCTCGGCATCCAGCGGGCGGTGGTTCCAGGTGATTTCTTCGTTGAGGTGCGCCGGGCGGATCTGATCGTTGTAGATCACATAGCGGTAACGCCGGGCGATCGCCTTGAAGCGCGCATGAAAGTGCGCCGGCATGACCTTGGCCCAACTGACACTGACGTCATGGGGCAAATTGATATTAGCGCCCATCACCCACGCTTTCATCGAGCGCTCGGCCTGGGTGTCGAAGTGAACCACCTGGCCGCAGGCGTGGACGCCCGCGTCGGTACGCCCGGCGCACATCAGCGATACCGGCGAGTCGGCGACTCTGGACAGGGCCTTTTCCAGGGTTTCCTGCACCGTCAGCACGCCGGACGCCTGGCGCTGCCAGCCGCAATAGCGCGAACCTTTGTATTCCACGCCCAGGGCGATGCGGTAAAAGCCTGCAGCCGCCATTTCGGCAGCCGGGTTATCTATATTTGCCAAGAACTGAGAGCCTGATGAGTTGCGCAAAGGCGGGCATTATAAGGCGCTGCGCCCCAGACGCCATGTGTTTGGTACCGGCAATGCAAAACGGCGGCCCGAAGGCCGCCGTCTGGGTCATCCCGTGGCGATTACACCAGTCGGCCAAGCATTTCCTTGGCCTCGCCGCGCTGGGTTTCATCGCCCTCGGTCAGCACTTCGGAAAGGATATCCCGCGCGCCGTCCGTATCGCCCATGTCGATATAGGCCTGGGCCAAATCCAGCTTGGTTGCGACCTCATCGGTGCCGGAGAGGAAGTCGACCTCCGGTTCGTCACCGCCCAGCGCCGCATCTTCGGCGGTGAAGGACGGCTCGATCGGCGGGTTTTCCAGGCTCTGGGACAGACGATCGAGCTCGGCGTTGACGTCATCCAGCTCCGAGGCGAACGCATCGGGTTTGGCCGCCGGGGCGTCCGGCTCGTCAGCCAGGGACAGGTCGAAGTCTTCCGGCAGGTCGAGGTCGTCCAGGGCGGCCGGGGTCAGGGTCGGCGGTTCGACCGGCGACACGTCCTTCATCTGATCTTCAAGCCCCGAAAGGAAGTCGTCATCGGACTGGGACGCCGGCGGGTCCAGTTGCAGGTCGAGGTCAAAGTCCGACAGATCTTCCGGGCTTGGCTTGGCATCGGTCTGTTGCTGCAGCAGCGCTTCGAAGGTCTGCTGATCGGTCTTGTCCAACGCCGCTGGCGAAGCCGCCTCCAGCTCGTCCAGACTCAGATCGAAATCAGTATCGAACGGCTCCGCTTCTGCCGTCGCTTGCGGCGCGGCGGCCGGCTTGTCTTCCAGCAGATCCTTGACGTATTGAGCGTCCATCGCGGCGGCGGCCACGGCGGCACTCACTCCCGCCGCCAACACGGCCATGGCCGGGAAGCGCGACTTGAGCTGCTCGACCTGGGCATGGTTTTCACCATTGGCCACCAACTGACGCTCCTGGACGACAAAACCGTCCTTGTCGTTCTGCAGGCCGTAGACTTCCATCAGCTTCAAGCGCAGGTCGCTGCGCTTGGGTTCGTACTTGATGGCTTGTTCCAGCACATCGGCCGCCTGGTTCAAGTGACCGCGGTCGATATGGGATTGGGCCTGGACCAGCGCATCATTGGTGTTTTCCGGCGCTACGGCGCCAGCCAGTGGCGCAAGCACCGAGGCCGCGCTTGGTGCCGCTGCCGGCGCGACCACAGGTGCCGGCGCAGGCGCAGGCGCGGCGGTCAACGTCACGTTCGGTGCCGGTACTTCCAGGCCAGCGAAGCTGTCCGGTGGCAGATCAAGGTCGATGTTCGAAGCGAATTCCGGCTCTTCGGACAGGGCCCGCGCCATGCGCAGGTGCTTTTCTTCTGCGCGACGGGCATTGCGATGACGCGCCCACAGCAACAGGAGCAACAACGCCACCACGCCGGCCGCGCCGCCGATGACGCCAAGCACAATCGGGTTGGTCAGCAGTTCGTTGAATTTGTCTTCGCTGGTCGCAGGCACGGCGTCGGGCTTGATCGGCTCGGCCACCGGGGTCGCGGTGGCGGCCGGCTCAGCGGGCGCGACTGCAGCGGCCGGCGGCTCACCTGCCAACTGCGCGGGCATGACCGCAGTCGCCGGGGTTGCCGGGGCGCCTTTTTCAGCCTGCAACCTGGCCAGTTGATCGTTTTTCAGCTGGATCAGCTTTTGCAGCTTGTCCAATTGGCTCTGTAGGTCTGCGGCGCGGCTTTTCAGTTCTTCGTTGTCACGGCGGGTGGTGTCGAGCTGTTCCCGGGCCATCGCCAGCTTGTCGCTCAGGGCCTGGCCATCACCCGCCTTGCCCTTCGCGCCCTTCTTGGCGGAGTCGGCCGAAACCAGACTCAAGTTGTCCTTGGCGTTGGTGCTCGCCGGTGCATTGCCAGCCTGGGTGCGCTTGGTGGCGTCCAGTTGTTGCTTACCGGCCGTCTGATGGGGCGCGGCACGGCGGCCCTGGCGCCAGGCGACGTTCTGCGCGGTCACTTCGGCAATGGCCTTGGGCTGCGGTAACGCCGTGCTTTGTACGGTATCCGGCAGGCGCAGCACATGGCCGGTTTTCAGACGGTTGATGTTGCCGCCGATAAAAGCGTCAGGGTTGAGTGCCTGGATCGCCAGCATGGTCTGCTGCACAGAAGCGCCATTACGGTGCTTCTCGGCGATTTCCCACAGCGTGTCACGGGCCGTGGTGGTGTGCTGGGCCGGCACGCTCAACGCGGGCGCGCTCAAACGCGGCGTGGCTGCGCTGTTGGTCGGCGTCGACTGGTCGAACTTGGCCGGGTCGAGCAGCACGCTGTAGTCACGCATCAAGCGGCCATTGGGCCATTGCACTTGCAGCAGGAACCGCACGTAGGCATCAGGCAACGGCTTGCTGGACGTGACACGCACCACACTGCGCCCGGCCGGGTTGATCACCGGGGTGAACGTCAGGTCATTGAGGAACGCCTGGCGATCGACGCCGGCATCGACAAACGCCTGGGACGACGCCAGGCTCGGGGTGATCTCGGAGGCCGTGAGGCCGCCGACGTCGAGCAATTCGATTTCCACCGACAACGGCTGGTTCAACTTCGACTTGAGGGTCATCTCCCCCAGCTGCAGCGCCTGCGCCATACCGGAGGACAGCGCCGAGGCGGCCGCTATTGCTAACACCAGTTTGCGAACTTGAACCATAGCCTCATCCTTTGTTTGAACACTCCCCGGCCTGCGAGAAGGTTGGTAACCGTTGCCATAAGGCACGGCGAGCCGATAGGTCACCGACACGCAACTGTTCCTGCTTGGGGCCAAGCATAGCGCCTGGTTAGAATCAATCTACAAATTGCCGCCAAGTATCTTTTACACAAGGCCTTTTATCAACAACTGCGCCAGCTGCACCGCATTCAGCGCGGCGCCTTTACGCACGTTATCTGACGTCAACCACAGATTTAGTTCCGCCGGATCGTCCACCCCCGCACGCACTCGTCCGACGTAGACTACATCCTGGCCGACGGCATCACCCACGGCTGTCGGGTAATCCCCCTCCTCCACCCGCTCGATACCCGCTGCGGCGTCGAGCGCACGGTTGACGGCGGCAAGGTCGACCGGCGAACCCAATTGCAATGACACAGTCAAGCTATCGCCAAAAAACACCGGGGCTTGAACGCAAGTCGCAGAAATCTTTAGTAAAGGAGTTTCCAGCACAGCGCGCAGTTCGTGTACGAGACGTTTCTCCAGCGCTGTATGACCTTGGGCGTCCGGCGTGCCGACTTGTGCCAACAGGTTGAATGCCATCTGCCGATCAAAGAACTTGGGCTCCAGCGGGCGCACATTCAACAACTCGGCGGTTTGGCGCGCCAGCTCGCTGACCGCTTCACGGCCCTGGGCAGACACCGCCAGATTGGCGGTAACGCTGACACGCTGGATATCCAGAATCCCACGCAGCGGCGCCAGCACCACCGCGAGGTTGGTCGCGGACGGGCTCGGGCTGCCGAGCTGGAACGGCTTTTTCAAGCCCTCCAGCACATGGGCATTGGCTTCCGGCACCACCTGAGGCGCTTGCGCGGCCGGCAATGCGCCCGACAAATCGATCACCGAACAGCCGGCCGCCGTGGCGCGTGGGGCGAAGCTCAGGGTCACCGCCGGGCCGGCGGCGAAAAACGCCAGCTGCGCCTTGCTGAAGTCAAACTCATCGACTTCCCGCACGCGCACGTTCTTGCCACGGAACGGCACCGACGCGCCCGCGGAGTTGCTGCCCGCCAGCAGGTACAGGGTGCCCACCGGGAAAGCCAGCTCTTCGAGGATCTGCACCAGGGTTTCACCGACGGTGCCGGTGGCGCCGATCACGGCGATATCAAAGGTCTGGGTCATGGGAGCTGCCTCGGGCATTGCGGGGGGAGCGGCACTTTACCGGGTGGTGGGGGGTGAGGCAATTGGGCTGGGCCTTGCGGTGCGACGATTCGACTTGCTCCCGATGCCTTCCTGAAAGCCAACAAAAAACCCGCGCCTGTCACCAGTCGCGGGTTTTTCTTAGTGCCTCAAGCGATCAACGCTCCAGCAGAATCCGCAGCATGCGCCGCAGCGGTTCGGCCGCGCCCCACAGCAACTGGTCGCCGACGGTGAACGCGCCCAGGTACTGGGTGCCCATGTTCAGCTTGCGCAGACGCCCCACCGGAACATTCAGGGTGCCGGTAACCTTGGTCGGGCTCAGCTCCTGCATGCTGATTTCGCGGCTGTTCGGCACCAGCTTGACCCAAGGATTGTGCTGGCTGATCAGCCCTTCGATATCGGCGATCGGCACGTCTTTGTTCAGCTTGATGGTCAGCGCCTGGCTGTGGCAGCGCATGGCGCCGATACGCACGCAGATGCCGTCCACCGGGATCGGGCTCTTGAAGCGACCGAGGATCTTGTTGGTCTCGGCCTGGGCCTTCCACTCTTCACGGCTCTGCCCGTTCGGCAGTTCCTTGTCGATCCACGGGATCAGGCTACCGGCCAACGGCACGCCGAAGTTCTCGGTCGGGTAAGCGTCGCTGCGCATGGCTTCGGCCACACGGCGGTCGATGTCGAGGATCGCGCTGGCCGGGTCGGCCAGTTGATCGGCGACCGCCGCGTGGGTCGCGCCCATCTGCTTGATCAGTTCGCGCATGTTCTGCGCGCCGGCGCCGGACGCCGCCTGATAAGTCATGGCGCTCATCCACTCGACCAGGCCGGCTTCGAACAAGCCGCCCAGGCCCATCAGCATCAGGCTGACGGTGCAGTTGCCGCCGATATAGTTCTTGGTGCCAGCGTCGAGTTGCTGGTCGATGACCTTGCGGTTGACCGGGTCGAGCACGATCACCGCATCGTCCTGCATGCGCAGGCTGGACGCGGCATCGATCCAGTAACCCTGCCAGCCGGCTTCGCGCAGCTTGGGGAACACTTCGCTGGTGTAGTCGCCGCCCTGGCAGGTCAGAATCACATCGAGGGTTTTCAGCTCTTCAATGCTGTAGGCGTCCTTGAGCGGCGCAATATCCTTGCCCACGGACGGCCCTTGGCCACCCACGTTCGAAGTGGTGAAAAACACCGGCTCAATAAGATCGAAATCCTGCTCTTCCAGCATCCGCTGCATGAGCACGGAACCGACCATACCGCGCCAACCGATCAGACCTACACGTTTCATCGCAACTACACCTTGTTAAAAAGTGGGCCGACTTGCAGCAACAACTGCAAGCGGGCCCGAGAGATTACAGATTCCGCAACGCGGCGACTACTGCGTCGCCCATTTCTTGCGTACCGACTTTGGTGCAACCCTGCGACCAGATGTCTCCGGTGCGCAAGCCCTGGTCCAACACCAGGCTCACGGCCTTCTCGATGGCATCCGCCGCGTCGCCCAGGTTGAAGCTGTAACGCAGCATCATCGACACCGACAAAATGGTCGCCAGCGGGTTGGCGATGCCAAGGCCTGCGATGTCTGGCGCCGAACCGTGGCACGGCTCGTACATGCCCTTGTTGTTAGTGTCCAGGGACGCCGACGGCAGCATGCCGATGGAACCGGTGAGCATCGACGCCTGGTCGGACAGGATGTCGCCGAACAGGTTGTCGGTGACGATCACGTCGAACTGCTTCGGCGCGCGCACCAGTTGCATGGCGGCGTTGTCGACGTACATGTGGCTGAGTTCGACGTCCGGGTAGTCCTTGGCGACTTCTTCGACGATTTCGCGCCACAGCTGGCTGGAGGCCAGGACGTTGGCCTTATCGACCGAGCAGATCTTCTTGCTACGCACGCGGGCCATGTCGAAACCGACCCGGGCGATACGGCGGATTTCGCTCTCGCTGTACGGCAGGGTGTCGTAGGCCTGGCGCTCGCCATTCGGCAGTTCGCGCACACCGCGCGGCGAGCCGAAGTAGATACCGCCGGTCAGCTCGCGAACGATCAGGATATCCAGGCCCGCCACCACTTCCGGCTTGAGGCTCGACGCGTCGGCCAGTTGCGGGTAGAGGATTGCCGGGCGCAGGTTGCCGAACAGGCCCAGTTGCGCGCGAATCTTCAGCAGGCCGCGCTCAGGGCGGATGTCACGCTCGATCTTGTCCCATTTCGGGCCACCCACGGCGCCGAGCAACACGGCGTCGGCCGCACGGGCGCGGTCCAGGGTCTCGTCGGCCAGGGGCACGCCGTGCTTGTCGATGGCCGCGCCGCCGATCACGTCGTGGCTCAATTCGAAGCCCAGGTTGTACTTGGTGTTGGCCAGTTCCAGGACTTTGACCGCTTCGGCCATGATTTCCGGACCAATACCGTCGCCTGGGAGAATCAGAATCTGCTTGCTCATGCGTTCCTCATTTCATCATGCGACCCGCCCTGGGGCAGGTCGGGAAAAATACTCAGCGTTCGGCCCAAACCACCAGCACGTCGGTGCTGAAGGTGCCGTCGGCTTGAATTTCGTAATAATCGCGGACTTCCTGGCCCATTGCCTGTTGCAGCTCAAGGATCGCCGCACGCAAAGGCGCTGGCGTACGCATGCGCTCGACCCACGAGGTGTATTCCAGGCGCAGGCGCTGGCGGCTGCTGTTGCGCACATGCAGACCGGCTTCGCTGAGCTGGCGCATCCATTCGGCGGCGGAGTAATCGCGCACGTGGCTGGTGTCGCGCAGCACTTCGACGGTTTGCAGGTAAGTGTCCAACAGCGGGCTGCCCGGTGACAAGACATCGACAAACGCCGCCACGCCACCCGGCTTGAGCACCCGGCGCACTTCGCGCAGGGCCAGGCCGAGGTCGCTCCAATGGTGCGCCGAATAGCGGCTGAACACGAAGTCGAATTCGCCATCGGCGAACGGCAAGCGCTCAGCAGCGCCGTGGACCGTGCGGATATTGCCCAGGCCACGGTCTGCGGCAGCGGCGGCGACCACGTCGAGCATCTGCTGCGACAGGTCGTAGGCCACCACTTCTTTTACCAGCGGCGCCACATGGAAACTGACATGACCGGCGCCGCAGCCCAGATCCAGCAGTCGCGCAGCGCCGTGCCCGGCCAGTTCGGCCTGGAGCAGCGCAAATTCAGTACCTTGGGCGTGTACGGCACTGCTCAGGTAGGCCGAGGCCTGTTCACCGAATTGTTTTTGCACGACTTGGGTGTGGGCGGTGTGGGTCATGGGAGTTTCCTCAATGGGCCTCGCGGTGTTTGTTCTGGCCCCATCGGGGGCAAGTCGAATCGTCGCACCGCCCCTCCCACATTTGAAGGTGTTCACACATCAAAATGTGGGAGGGGCTTGCTCCCGATGGCGGCGGTCCTGCCTACATCACATCAAGCGTCGCGAAACAACCAAGGCTGGCTGGCCCGGTGCTTGGTTTCAAACGCGGCAATCGCATCGCCGTCCTGCAAGGTCAGGCCGATGTCGTCCAGGCCGTTGAGCAGGCAGTGCTTGCGGAAGGCATCCACTTCAAAGTGGTACACCTTGCCGTCCGGACGGGTCACGGTCTGCGCGGCGAGGTCGACGGTCAGTTCGTAGCCGGGGTTGGCTTCCACTTGCTTGAACAGTTCATCCACTTCGGCATCGCTCAAGATGATCGGCAGCAAGCCGTTCTTGAAGCTGTTGTTGAAGAAGATGTCGGCGTAGCTCGGCGCGATGATGCTGCGAAAGCCATATTCTTCCAGGGCCCACGGCGCGTGTTCGCGGCTGGAGCCGCAGCCGAAGTTTTCCCGCGCCAGCAGCACGCTGGCACCCTGGTAACGTTCGGCGTTGAGCACGAAGTCCTTGTTCAGCGGGCGCTTGGAGTTGTCCTGGTAGGCGTAGCCCACGTCCAGGTAGCGCCACTCGTCGAACAGGTTGGGGCCGAAACCGGTGCGCTTGATCGACTTCAAGAACTGCTTGGGGATGATCTGGTCAGTGTCCACGTTGGCACGGTCCAACGGCGCGACAAGACCAGTGTGTTGGGTAAAAGCTCTCATCGGGTATTCCTCAGATCAATTCGCGAACGTCGATGAAACGACCGTTGACGGCAGCGGCGGCGGCCATGGCCGGGCTCACCAGGTGAGTACGCCCACCGGCGCCCTGACGCCCTTCGAAGTTACGGTTGGAGGTCGACGCGCAATGCTCGCCGGACTCCAAGCGGTCCGGGTTCATCGCCAGGCACATGGAGCAGCCCGGTTCACGCCATTCAAAACCGGCTTCGAGGAAGATCTTGTCCAGGCCTTCCGCTTCGGCCTGGGCCTTCACCAGGCCCGAACCCGGCACCACGATGGCCTGCTTGATGGTCGAGGCGACTTTGCGGCCCTTGGCGATCACTGCCGCGGCGCGCAGGTCTTCGATCCGCGAGTTGGTGCAGGAACCGATGAACACGCGATCCAACTGAATGTCGGTGATCGCCTGGTTGGCTTTCAAGCCCATGTACTTCAAGGCGCGCTCGATGGAACCGCGCTTGACCAGGTCGGCTTCCTTGGCCGGGTCCGGCACGTTCTGGTCGACGGCCAAGACCATTTCCGGCGAGGTGCCCCAACTGACTTGCGGCTTGATCTGGCTGGCGTCCAGTTCCACCACGGTGTCGAACACGGCATCGGCGTCGGAGACCAGGTCTTTCCAGGCCTCAACGGCGGCATCCCAGTCGGCGCCTTTGGGGGCGAACGGACGGCCTTTGACGTACTCGACGGTTTTTTCGTCCGCCGCCACCATGCCCACGCGGGCACCGGCTTCGATGGACATGTTGCAGATGGTCATGCGGCCTTCGATGGACAGGTCGCGAATGGCGCTGCCGGCGAATTCGATGGCATGGCCGTTACCGCCGGCGGTGCCGATCTTGCCGATCACGGCGAGCACGATGTCCTTGGCGGTCACACCGAAAGGCAATTGGCCTTCGACGCGCACCAGCATGTTCTTCATTTTCTTGGCGACCAGGCACTGGGTGGCGAACACATGTTCCACCTCCGAGGTGCCGATGCCATGGGCCAGGGCGCCGAACGCGCCGTGGGTGGAGGTGTGGGAGTCACCGCAGACCACGGTCATGCCGGGCAAGGTCGCGCCCTGCTCCGGGCCGATCACGTGGACGATGCCTTGGCGCACGTCATTCATCTTGAATTCGGTGATGCCGTATTCGTCGCAGTAGTCGTCGAGAGTCTGCACCTGCAAACGCGACACGGTGTCGACAATGGCGTCGATCCCGCCCTTGCGCTCCGGGGTGGTCGGCACGTTGTGATCCGGGGTGGCGATGATCGAGTCGACGCGCCAAGGCTTGCGCCCGGCCAGCCGCAGGCCTTCGAACGCTTGGGGCGAGGTCACTTCATGGATGATGTGACGGTCGATATAGATCAGCGACGAGCCATCGTCGCGCCGTTTCACTTCATGGGAATCCCAAAGCTTGTCGTAAAGCGTTTTGCCGGCCATCAGTCGGTCCTCATCAGCGGTCTTTCTATGCCCCGGGTCTTGAGACATTCAATAACCCTTTGGCTTGTGAGGCTGATGGTATGGCGCTACATTAAATAACTCAAATTCATATTTTTTATGCTTTGGATTACCAACTGGAATACCACAATGGACCTGGCCAACCTCAATGCTTTTATTGCCATCGCCGAGACCGGCAGCTTCTCCGGCGCCGGTGAGCGCCTGCACCTGACCCAACCGGCCATCAGCAAACGCATTGCCGGCCTCGAGCAGCAACTGAAGGTGCGCCTGTTCGATCGCCTGGGCCGTGAAGTCGGCTTGACCGAAGCCGGGCGCGCCCTGCTGCCGCGCGCCTATCAGATTCTCAACGTCCTGGACGACACCCGGCGCGCCCTCACCAACCTCACCGGTGAAGTCAGCGGGCGCCTCACATTGGCCACCAGCCACCACATCGGCCTGCATCGCCTGCCGCCGATCCTGCGCACCTTTACCCGGCAATACCCCAACGTGGCGCTGGATATTCAGTTTCTCGACTCGGAAGTGGCCTACGAAGAGATCCTGCATGGCCGCGCCGAAGTGGCGGTGATCACTCTGGCGCCCGAGCCGCACAACCTGGTGCGCGCCACCCCGGTGTGGGACGACCCGCTGGATTTCGTGGTGGCGCCGGAGCACAGCCTGACCCGCAACGGCTCGGTCACCCTGGCGGACATCGCCGGGCACCCGGCGGTTTTCCCCGGCGGCAACACCTTTACCCATCACATTGTCAGCCGTCTGTTCGAGGCCCAGGGCCTCACGCCGAACATCGCGATGAGCACGAACTATCTGGAAACCATCAAAATGATGGTGTCCATCGGCTTGGCGTGGAGCGTATTACCGCGCACCATGCTCGACGATCAGGTGACAAGTATCGCTTTGCCGGGCATACAACTCAGTCGCCAGCTAGGCTATATCGTGCATACCGAAAGGACGCTGTCGAACGCTGCGCGGGCTTTTATGAGCCTCTTGGATGCACAGGTCGAGCTGCCAGGGACACCGGCATGAAGCTGTGCGGCCTCAAGGCCTGAATAAAACCGCGCCGAACGCCCATCGAGCCAAGGCTTTTTGATAATGCGCAATCCCATCGACCCTATGCCACCCCTGCCCCGCATTTACGCCCTGGACCCTGAAGAGGCGGAACAAAGCTGGGACAGCGCCCCGCAACTGCTGGCAGCGCTTAACGCTGCACGGCTGGGTGCATGGTGCTGGGAAATCGATACCGGGCGTATCAGTTGGTCGCGGGGCACCCAGGCGCTGTTCGGCTTCGACCCGCGCCAACCGTTGCCCAAGGATCTGGAGTACCTGGACCTGCTCGCGCCGCAAGACCGCGCCCGGGTGATACGCGCGTTTCACGCGGTGCTGGCCGGCGAGCCGTTCGAGCAGGCCATGCACCACCACATCCAGTGGCCGGATGGCAGCCAGCACTGGCTGGAAATCAACGGCAGCCTGGCGCCGGACAAAACCGGCCGGCGCCGCATGATCGGCGTGATCCGCGAGACCACCCGCCAGCGCGAGCGGGAACACGCCCTCAGCCACTCCGAAAAGCGCTTCGCCACGCTGTTTCACCTGTGCCCGAACATGGTCCTGCTCACCCGCCAGTCCGACGGCTTGATCAGCGAAGCCAACCAGTATTTCCAGATCCTCTTCGGCTGGCCGGTCGCCGACGCCATCGGTCGCACCACCCTGGACCTCGGCCTGTGGCTCCACCCTGAACAGCGTGCGCAGTTGGTCAGGGCCACCCAGCGCAAGGGCGAACCCATCACCATGGAAGTGCAATTCTGTGCCAGCAACGGGCAGATCCACGATGGCACGCTCTGCGCGCAGAAGGTCGAGCTGGACGGCGAGGCCTACCTGATCAGCACCTTTCTCGACACCACCGAGCGCAAAAACGCCGAGCAAGCCTTGAAAGACAGCCAGGAGCGCCTGGACCTGGCCCTGGACTCCGCGCAATTGGGCACCTGGGACTGGCACATTCCCACCGGCATGCTCTACGGCTCGGCCCGCGCCGCCCAACTGCACGGCCTGCCGGCGGAAGCGTTCCATGAATCGTTCGAGGCGTTTTTCGAGGGCATGCCCAAGGAAGAGCGCGAGAGTATGCGCAACGCCTATCGCACCCTGCGCGAAGGCCCGGCCGGCAACTATCAGCTGACTTACCGTGTACAACTGGAAGACGGCAGCCCGCGCTACCTGGAAAGCCGCGCACGCCTGTACCGCGACGAAAAAGGCGCGCCACTGCGCATGGCCGGCACCCTGCTGGACATCACCGACCAGGTCGAGCGCGAACAACGCCTGAGCGCCTCCGAAGAAAAATTCGCCAGCCTGTTCCAGGCCAGCCCCGACCCGATCTGCGTCACCCGCCTGGACAACGGCGAGTTCATCGAGATCAACCCCGCGTTCACCCAGACCTTTGGCTGGACGGCCGCCGAAGTGATCAACATGAGCGCCGAACAGATCGGCCTGTGGGACGAGTCGAGCCAGCGCCTGCAACGCATCGAACAGGTGATTCGCGACCAGGCGCTGAACAACGTGGCCATCATCGCGCACCACAAAAGCGGCCAGGCCCTGACCTGCGTGATTTCCAGCCGGATGATCAAGGTCGGCGACCAGCCGTGCATCGTCACCACCCTGCGCGACATTACCCAGCAGCAACGCTCCGAGGCCGCGCTGAAGGCCAGCGAAGAAAAATTCGCCAAAGCCTTCCATTCCAGCCCCGACGCGATTTCCATCACCGAACACGACACCGGCCGCTATGTGGAGGTGAACGACGGGTTCTGCCGCTTGACCGGTTTTCGTGCCGAAGACGTCATCGGCCTGACGCTGTACCAGGTCGGCATCTGGGCCGATGAAAACCAGCGCGCGGTGCTGCTGGCCGAACTGCAACTCAAAGGCCGTATCCGCCATTTGGAAATGCTCTGGCACAACAAGCGCGGCGATGTGCTTGCGGTGGAGGTTTCAGTCGAGCCGATCACCCTCAACGAAACCCCTTGCCTGTTGCTGACCGCGCGGGATGTGAGCCTGTTGAAAAACGCCCAGGCGCAGATCCGCCACCTGGCCTACCACGACCCGCTGACCAACCTGCCCAACCGCGCACTGCTGATGGACCGCCTGAGCCAGCAGATCGCCCTGCTCAAGCGCCATAACCTGCGCGGTGCATTGCTGTTTCTCGACCTCGACCACTTCAAGCACATCAATGATTCCCTCGGTCACCCGGTGGGCGACACCGTGCTGAAAATCGTCACCGCGCGCCTCGAAGCCAGCGTGCGTATGGAAGATACCGTGGCGCGCCTGGGCGGCGATGAGTTCGTGGTGCTGCTCAGCGGCCTGGATGGCACGCGCACCGAAGTCAGCGCCCAGGTTCAGGAACTGGCCGACACCCTGCGTGAATTGCTCTCCGAACCGATGTTCCTCGACGGCCAACGCCTGCAAGTCACGCCGAGCATCGGTGTGGCGCTGATCCCCGATCATGGCTCGACCCCGGCCGACCTGCTCAAACGTGCCGACATCGCGCTGTACCGCGCCAAGGATTCGGGGCGCAACGCCACGCAGATGTTCCACAACAGCATGCAGAAAACCGCCAGCGAACGCCTGCGCATGGAAACCGACCTGCGCCTGGCCCTGTCACGCGGCGAATTCAGCGTGCATTACCAACCCCAGGTGGACGCGCGCGGCAATAAGATCGTCGGCGCCGAGGCCCTGGTGCGCTGGCAGCATCCGCAACTGGGCGCGCAGGCGCCGTCCGAATTCATCAAGGTGCTGGAAGACAGCGGCCTGATCCTCGAAGTCGGTACCTGGATACTCGACGAAGCGTGCGCCGCCTTCGAGCAATTGATCAAAGAAGGCAAGGTGGACCCGCTGAATTTCAGCCTGTGCGTGAACATCAGCCCCCGGCAGTTCCGCCAGAACGACTTTGTCGAACGCGTCGAGCACAGCCTCAAGCGGCATTCACTGCCTTACTGCCTGCTGAAACTGGAAATCACTGAAGGCATCGTGATCCAGAACCTGGATGACACCATCAGCAAAATGCGTCGCCTGAAAAAACTCGGTGTGAGTTTTGCGATGGACGACTTCGGCACCGGTTACTCATCGCTCACCTACCTCAAGCGCTTGCCGGTGGATGCGCTGAAGATCGACCAGTCATTCGTGCGCGATGCCACCCACGACCCCAACGACGCCGAAATCATCCGCGCCATTGTGGCCATGGCGCGCAGCTTGAACCTGGAAGTGATCGCCGAAGGCGTCGAAACCCCGGAGCAACTGGCGTTCCTGCAAAAGCTGGGCTGCCACTTGTTCCAGGGCTATTTGCACAGCCGGCCCTTACCGATAGAAGGGTTCAGGCTCTTGCTGGATTGAGGCTCAGACCAGCTTCAGGGCCCGGAACCCCGAACTCATCCAGCGCGATGAGGCCAGGTCCTGCTTTTTTCCATAGAAATCCAGCGCCCCATCGATCACCGCCACCGAATGCCAGTTGTCTGCCAGGGTGCCGATCGCCCCGTTGGCCAACTCTGCGACCGTGCTTTCACGCACGTAGCCAAACAACCCCAGGCGGCGCAGCGCTTCGCCAGGGTACTCGCCATCGTTGAGGGTTTGCAGAGCCGTCGTGTAACTCTGGCGGGCACGAAAATCGTTGTTCTCGATCTGCGCGCGCTTGGCACTGACTGCGTACAAAAAGTGCGCGGCATTCAGCAACTGTCGATTATTGCCATGAAAGTTCGACTCGGCGGCAGCCTGGCGCACTTCCTCGTGGGTCAGTTGCAACCGGAAGGCATCTCGCATGACCACGTCAAACCCCGTCGGCGTGATTTGAACCTGCTTATAGATCGCCCTCGGGTCTTGCCCGAACCGGATCATCGCCGCCTTGATCGCCGAGACCGTGACGCAATTGCCTTCGACCCCCTGGTAAAACCCGCTCCAGATGTCCGCGGGCCGGACGCTCGCGACCACAGGGGCGGCGCCGCGATTGCTCGGCGGCGGCAGTTGATCATCGAACAAGACATACCCATAGCCCCGATCAGCCGTTCGTGGTGTCCCGCCATCATGCCTGACCCCCTCGCGCACCAGCGCCGACCCGCGGTTATGGGTCTCCAGCACCCCTACCGCGCCCTTGCCCGCCATATCGCTCACCGGGACGAACTGCGACAGGCCGAACACCCCCATGCCTTGCAGACAACGCTGGGTGGTCTCGCCCTCGAGCGTCTTCGCCAAGGCGGCTTCGAACGTGGCATAGCCCCCGGTCAGTTGCTTGCGTTTGACAAAGGCGGCAAACATGAAATTGGCATCCTTTACCACGCCGCTGTCCGCCCCCGTGAAGCGGGAAGCCTGCGACGCCTGCTGCAACTCCTGGCGGGACAGGTGCAGCTTGAATTCATCCTTCATCGTGACGTCGTACCCATCGCCCGAGGGTAGCAACTCGTTAAACATCGCGGCTGGACGCTGACCGAACGTCATCATCATCAACTTGATCACCGCCGCGTGGCTGCTGCAATCAAAACTCTCGCCGAAGCGCCGCTCGCTCGTGTGGAATGCCGAAGCGATATCAGCCGGCCTTTCACCTGCGGGTTTCACCGGAAATACGGGAGAAGCCCCGCGCTGCTGGGCCGTTTCGATCATCGAACGGCTAGCTGTGGAGATATACATGCACTGGGTTCCTGACGCTTGTAAAAAATAAGCAGCCGAACGGGCAGCCAGGTTTGGGCTGACTGCCCCGTTCGCAGCCCTTCAATTCAACGGATTCACCAATAGGGCTATGGCACCAGAGCTATGGCATCGCCGTGCGTGGGCGCTTTTCCCTGTCGCCCCCATAGCTCTTCGCGACCGTTGATGACCGCCACCGAATGCCGGGCCCGATTGCACATGCCCAACTGCCCCTTGGCGAGCTCACGCACGGGGACCCTCTTCATGTGCTTGCTCAGCCCCAGCCGCTTCAACCCCTCCCCCGGCCCTCGCTCATCCTCGCCATCATTCAGGCTGCGGATCGCCGCACCGAAACTGCGTGCCGCCCTGCCATCGTTGTTTTCGTCCTGGGCACGCTTGGCGCTGATCGCGAAAAGAAATTGCGCGTCTTTGAGCATCTCTTTGTCAGCCCCGACAAATTTTGCCCCACGCGCACCTTCGGCGAGCTCCCGGTCCGTCAGGTTGACAGTTACGTCATCGCGCATGACCACGTGATAACCACGCTCGGTTTTTTTCACCTCCTTGAAAATATCCGTAGGGCTTTGGCCAAACTGGTACATCGCCGCCTTGATGGCCGATACCGTCACGCAGTTGCCATCCGGCCCTTGGCGAAAGCCGCTCCAGATATTGTCGGGCTTCGCGCCGTTGCGCTTCTTCGAAAGGCCCGCGATCATCGCCGCAGGCTCGGGTTTTGGCGGCGCAGGCGCAGGCACCACAGGCGTAGTGACCTCCGGCCGCGATGGGGATATTCCCGGCAGCGGCTTCTCTTTGTTATCAGAGACCAAGTTAATCAGCTGAGTCAAAAACGAAGTAAACAGCGTCATTAACTTATCGAGCGGCTCTGAATTATTCGCCACGCCATGAGTGTTTTCCCGCACGTGCTCCAGTACCCCCTGGCTCGCCGGAGACGGCACACTCAAGAAACCGCTTAATTGCGCAAACTGTTCATTTTTTGCTTTCATGGAATCGACAGGAAGTACCTGACGAACATCCACAACACGCGCAATATTATTAATTGAACAACATGACATACGGGCCTCCACTTGCAGGCACTTCCCGGAACATCAGCCCCAAAGAAGTGCACATCCAGTTCAATACGTATAAAGGAAGTTGCTGACGTCAGGCTCTGAATGCAGGCCGGCGGCTGGTCCGCCAGTCGCGCATATCAGATTGAGGTTCAGCCGGGCCGGGACTGGTTATATCCGGGGTAGGCGTATCTGGTTGTGGCTGTGGCTGTGGTTGTGGCGTGATCGCCGGTACTTCCGGGGTGGCCGGTCGCGGCTTGACCTCAAGCGCATGCACACCCGGCTTGGGTGCCGGCATGACCTCCGGCGTAGGTGTGTGCTTGTGCGTAGGCGTGGGCGTAGGCGTGGGCGTGTGCGTAGGCATGGGCGTAGGCATGGGCGTAGGCGTGTGCGTGTGCGTAGGCATGGGCATAGGCGTAGGCATGGGCGTAGGCGCAGGCGTGTGCGTGTGCGTAGGCATGGGCATGGGCGTAGGCGTGTGCGTAGGCGTAGGCATGGGCGTAGGCGTGTGCGTGTGCGTAGGCGTGTGCACAGGCACCACTTCAACCTTGCGAGCGGCTTCCGGCATCGGCATGACGCGAGGTAAAACCGCTGCCGCATTCGGTTTCGTTTCGCCGCTCAGCGCCTTCGTATCGGGGCAATGACAATGACCGACGTTAACGTTCACTTGCACCTGATTGTCGGCATCCTTGATCACGGAGGCAGCGGATTGATGCATGTGGGGTGACACCGGAAGAGCCGGCTGGCCTCGCCGATCAGCCGTCAATGCGAGGTGTCCAGGCTTCTCCGGCAGCTTGCTCGCATCCACTGGAATGGCGGGCGTTTTATCCGCCCCAGGCAACATGCCGGACACCATGTTCCTCCCCGAAAACATCTCACGCACGGTTTTGACAACCTGCTCCAGCATGTCAAGCAAGCGTGCAAGCCCGCCTGTCTCGATTGTCATGTTGCTGTTCGAAACCTTGAAAGGGTCATGAGGCACGCCAGGGTGAGCCACAGTCGTATTGGCCCCCAATGTGCCGGTTTGCGTGAAGGTTTTCGACATGGATGGCGACAACCGCTCCATGGATGTTGTATCGCCGTTGAACAAAGGTGAATGATTAATCGATAGCGACATCAGTAAGTTCCTTATTGGCACGGCCCGGCTCGGTTAATCAGCGGGGCAGGCGAGAGTTTTTTATCGACTGGAAACAACCCTTGCTGCTTCACAGTCGATACTTTCGTGGAATACGAGGCTATCGAGTTCCAGAAATCGCGACTCATATAAGGAAACCAAATCAAACTTTCGGACTTTTCCCCCTGTTAATTTTTAAAAGACCGCAAACCAAGTAGCCTTAGCCAGATCCGACTGGACACACACGCTAATAAACCACCCTCGGGGCAACTTACCGACACAACCCCAAAACCTGCACGGCATCCGGCTGTGTTATTTCGCCCCGACTTCCTCGCGCAAAAACGCAAAATGCCCCGCATCTTTCGATACGGGGCATTTTCCTCAAACAAACGAGCGGCGCATTCAAGCGCAACGGGTCACCCCTCAGACGCGGCAGGATGGGCCATCCCCAACAACCGGCTCACCTGCTCCAAATCCGTCTCCCGACGCATGGCGGTGAACAGCTCGACGGCCTCCGGGTAATTGCGCGTCAGCATCGCCAACCACTGCTTCAGCCGCCCGGGCGCCTGGCGTTCGGTCAGTTGGGCCACCGACTGGGTCCAGAAATCCTGGAGCATCGGCTGCATCTGCGCCCAGGTCATTGCCACGACGTCTTCGCCGGCGCGTGCCGCCGCGATCTGCCGCGCAAGATCCGGACGCGCAACCAGCCCGCGACCCAGCATGATGTCTTCGGCGCCGCTGACTTCGCGGCAACGCTTCCAGTCTTCGACGCTCCAGATATCGCCATTGGCGAACACTGGCACCTTGACCACATCCTGCACGCGTGGAATCCACTCCCAGTGAGCCGGCGGTTTGTAGCCATCGGTCTTGGTCCGCGCATGCACGACGATATGCGCCGCGCCGCCCTCGGCCAGCGCCGTCGCGCATACCAGCGCGCCATCCGGGCTGTCGAAGCCCAGGCGCATCTTGGCGGTCACCGGGATATGCGCCGGCACTGCGCGACGCACATGCTCGACGATGCGGTTGAGCAGCTCCGGCTCCTTGAGCAGCACCGCGCCGCCACGGGACTTGTTGACGGTCTTGGCCGGGCAGCCGAAATTCAGGTCGATCACCTCGGAGCCCAACTCGCAGGCCAGGGCCGCGTTCTCTGCCAGGCACACCGGGTCGGAACCGAGCAACTGCACACGCAGCGGCACGCCAGCGGCGGTGTGGGCACCGTGCAGCAGTTCGGGGGCGAGCTTGTGGAAATAGGCCGGGGTAAGCAGGCGGTCGTTGACACGGATGAACTCGGTCACGCACCAGTCAATACCGCCCACGCGGGTCAACACGTCCCGCAGGATGTTGTCGACCAACCCCTCCATGGGCGCCAAAGCAATTTGCATGGAAAACACTCAACAAAAATCGTGGCGCAGTTTACTGGGTTTCCCGCCGCGACCGTTAACCCCCTGTCAGGGCGGCGCCGTAGCCGTCGAGAAACTCCGCCGGCATGCGCTTGGGCTTGCCGCTGGACAGTTCGATGCAGACAAAGGTGGTTTGTGCGCGCAGCAGGGTCGCGCCGTCGCGAGGGCGTACCAGCTGGAAACGCCGGGTCATTTTCAGGCGCTGGTCCCAGTCGACGATCCAGGTCGCCAGTTGCAGCTCGTCGCCTTCATAGGCCGCCGCCAGGTAGTCGATCTCATGGCGCACCACGGCCATGGCGCGGTCCAGTCGCCGGTACTCGGTGAGGTCCAGCCCCAGGCGCTGGGAATGGCGCCAGGCGCAACGCTCCAGCCAGGACACGTACACCGCGTTATTGGCGTGCCCCAGGCCGTCGATGTCCTCGGCGACGACCTGCAGATCGATGATAAACGGCGTTGCCAAATCCCAGCCCATGCCTTGCTCCTGTCGATTGATGTCGGCAGGGCAGTGTATCAGGCAGTTTGGCGCGCCTGTAAACAGCTGCCCGCCAGCAGCGCCAGCACCGCCTCGACCACCCGCGGATCGGCCAGCACGCGCTGGTGCCCGCCCTGCTCCAGGCGCAACAGGCGACTGTCGAACCAGGCGTCGTGGATAACCTGGGAAGCGCTGACCGGCACGAAGGTATCGTCTTCGGCATGCACGATCAGGCCGGGGAGGTCCATCTGGTAATGGGCCACGTCCAAGTGCTTGAGCGGCATGCCCAGGGTCAGCTCGACTTCCTGGATAAACGCTGAGCGCGCCCGCGACGGCAAACCGACCATCCCGGCAAACCCGCCGAGCACATCAAGGAAGCGCGACGGCGCGGCAATGCTCACCAGCGCTTCGGTACGCAGCCCCAATTGCACCGCCAGCATCGCACTGGCGCCGCCCATGGAGTGGCCGACCACCGCATGCAACGGCGGCAGCTCGGCCGCCGCTTCAAGCATCGCGCGGGCAAACAGCAGTACGTGGGCTTCACGCCCCGGCGAACGGCCATGGGCCGGGCCATCGAGGGCGAATACCGAATAGCCGTTCTGCACCAGCGCAGTGATCAGGCTGGCGAACTGGGTGGGCCGGCCTTCCCAACCGTGCATCAGCAGCACCGCCGGGCCCTGGCCCCAGCGCAACGCCGACAGGCCGAAACGCAAGGTGACGCGCTCTGCGTGCGCCAGCAGCGGCAACTCCCAATCCCGCGGCGGCAGATCCCGCGGGGTCATGAAGACCCGCCGCATGCTGTTGGCCACCGTGTGCGGCGCCAGGCGCCCCAAGGTGCCGTTGACGCCACGAATCCAGGTCAATGCGCCCATTTTTATAACCCCTCTTAACGTATGGCCGACTTGGCGGCACGCAACACACGATCGGACAATTCACCCGGCCCCAGGGCACGCGCCAATGCCAGCCCACCGACCATCAAGGCCATGTCCGCCAGGGCCTTGTCAGTGTCTTCCGGGCTGGCGGCCAGTTGTGCGGCCATCAGTTCCACATGTTCGTTGAGGACATCGCGAAAGGCGTCCGGCAGGCGGCCCATCTCACCCACGGTTGCCGGAATCGGGCAAGCCTTGGCCGTGGAGTCGCGGTGCTTGCGCGACAGGTAGAACGCCGCAACCAGGGCACGACGCTCTTCGCCGGTGAGTTGGGCATCCATGTCGTCGATCGATGCACGGCGCTGGGCCAGCAATTGGCTGAAGGCTTCCAGCATCAGCGCATCCTTGCTTTCAAAGTGCGCGTAGAAGCCGCCGACAGTCAGCCCCGCCGCCCCCATGACCTCGCCAACGCTCGGCTCGGCCGGGCCACGCTGGACCAACGCGGCACTGGCGGCTTGCAGGATACGTTCGCGGGTTTGCGCTTTTTTATCGCTCATCGTGTGCCTCCGACTCTCATGGGTTAAATATTATAACCATAATAATATTTCGCAAGCGAGCGGCACGACCATTGGTCAGAAGCCCGGAGGGGCAAGGGAAGGGAGAATTGGCCAAACGCCAGACAAACAAAAGGGCCATTCAATAATTGAATGACCCTTAAAAATCCCGCAGAGCGGGTAATCGTGGCGTCCCCTAGGGGACTCGAACCCCTGTTACCGCCGTGAAAGGGCGGTGTCCTAGGCCACTAGACGAAGGGGACACAAACCTTCTATACAACTGATCAGGCTGAGACTGATCGATCCAAGGGCGGCGTGGCCAAAACCTTGAACCTGTAAATTGGTGGAGCTAAACGGGATCGAACCGTTGACCTCTTGCATGCCATGCAAGCGCTCTCCCAGCTGAGCTATAGCCCCGGATTTTTCGCCTCGCGGCGCAGCAGGCCTTGCGAACTGCTTGTTGAAACTGGCGTCCCCTAGGGGACTCGAACCCCTGTTACCGCCGTGAAAGGGCGGTGTCCTAGGCCACTAGACGAAGGGGACAAAACCTTCTGTACAACCTGATCAAGCTAGGCCTGATCGATTCAAGGACGGTGTGGCCAGACCTTGAACCTGTAAATTGGTGGAGCTAAACGGGATCGAACCGTTGACCTCTTGCATGCCATGCAAGCGCTCTCCCAGCTGAGCTATAGCCCCTCATCGGTGAGGACGGGGCGAATCTTAATGGCGCTTTGGGAACGTGTCAAATTTATTTTCAACAATTTCCAAAATTTTTTGCCGGGATAACAATCACTTACCAACCAAACCCCGAAAAACCGGGGTTTGGCCGCCACAAGTGCTGACTCAGGCGATCGCGCCCAGCAGCTTCTCCCACTCTTTGTTTTCTTTCTTCGACACACCACCAAGCAAATCAAGGGCTTGGCGCAGACGGAAACGCGTAAGGTCCGGGCCGAGAATTTCCATCGCGTCGAGTACCGACACCGAACTGGCCTGCCCGGTGATCGCGGCAAACATCAACGGCATGGCATCGCGCAATTTCAGCTCGAGGGATTCGACCACGGCCTGGATCGTCGCGGTGATGGCGTCCTTCTCCCACTGGCGCAGGCTTTCGAGCTTCCACAGGATCAGTTGCATCAACTGGCGCACCTGATCGGCGGAGAGTTTCTTCGACTCAAACAGTTTGACGTCCGGGTTCACGCCACCGGCGAAGAAGAAACTGGCCAACGGTGCGACCTGGCTGAACGTCTCCACCCTGCCCTGCACCAGCGGCGCGATCTTCATCATGTACTCGGGGTTCAACGCCCACTGCTGCACGCGGCTGGCGAACTCTTCCACCGGCAGGTCACGCAGCCACTGGCCATTGAGCCACGACAGCTTCTCGATATCGAAGATCGGTCCGCCCAGCGACACGCGGGACAGGTCGAAGTTATCGACCATTTCCTGCAGCGAGAACTTCTCGCGCTCGTCCGGCATCGACCAACCCATGCGGCCCAGGTAGTTGAGCATCGCTTCGGGCATGAAGCCCATGCGCTCGTAGAAGGTCACCGAGGTCGGGTTCTTGCGCTTGGACAGCTTGCTCTTGTCCGGGTTGCGCAGCAGCGGCATGTAGCACAGCTGCGGTTGTTCCCAGCCGAAGTACTCGTAGAGCAGGATCAGCTTCGGCGCCGAGGGCAGCCATTCTTCCCCGCGCAGCACATGGGTGATGCCCATCAGGTGGTCATCGACCACGTTGGCCAGGAAGTACGTCGGCAGGCCGTCGGTCTTCATCAGCACTTGCATGTCCATGCGGTCCCACGGGATCTCGACGTCGCCGCGCAACATGTCCGGCACCACGCACACGCCTTCGCTCGGCACCTTCATGCGGATCACATGGGGCTCGCCGGCCGCCAGGCGCGCGGCCACTTCTTCTTTCGACAGCAGCAGCGCACGGCCGTCGTAGCGCGGGGTTTCGCCACGGGCCTGTTGTTCGGCGCGCATCTGGTCCAGTTCTTCGGCAGTGCAGAAGCAGGGGAACGCATGCCCCATGTCGACCAACTGCTGGGTGTACTGCTTGTAGATGTCGCTGCGCTCGCTCTGGCGATACGGGCCGTGCGGGCCGCCGACGTCCGGGCCTTCCGACCAGGTGATGCCCAACCAGCGCAGGGCATCGAAAATCTGCTGTTCGGACTCGCGGGTCGAACGCAGTTGATCGGTGTCTTCGATCCGCAGGATGAATTCACCGCCGTGCTGCTTGGCAAAGCAGTAGTTGAACAAGGCGATGTAGGCAGTGCCGACGTGGGGGTCCCCGGTAGGCGATGGCGCGATGCGCGTGCGGACGGTGGTCATGGCTGGTCTCGAATGGGCGATATAACTGAAATTGAAACAAGGGGCGAATGGTAACAGCCATGGGCACTTAGGCTCCAGCGTCCTCCGTACCGAGCATGGCATATAGGCCAAGTTTGAGCCTGGAGACTCGCCATAGCTATTTGCCAGCTGGCTGGCTGGTTATATTCCATTACCTCTTGTTACAGACTCCGCGCCCATGCCTGCCCCACTGAAACGCCGCCTGCTTATCTTCGTATTGATCGTGAGCCTGATCGCCCTGGGTTTCTTCGCCCATTGGTTCCTCAGGGGCCGCTTCTACGAAAGCACCGACAACGCCTACGTGCAGGGTGAGATCACCCGTGTCTCCAGCCAGCTCGGCGCGCGGATTGTCGAGGTGCTGGTGGGCGACAACGAACACGTGCAACAAGGCCAGTTGCTGGTGAGGCTTGAAGACGACGACTTCCACCTCGCCGTGGACCGCGCCAACGCCGCCCTCGCCATGCGCGAAGCCGAGCGCACCCAGGCGCAGAGCAAGTTGACCCAGCAAGCCAGCCTGATCGCCGCCGGCGAAGCCAAAGTCGCGTCCAGCCAGGCCAGCCTGGGCCGCTCGCAGATCGACCTGTCCCGCGCCCAAACCCTGCGCAAACCCGGCTACGTCTCGGAAGAACGGGTGACCACCCTCTCCGCCGACAACCATATCGCCCGCTCCCAAGTGGTCATGGCCCAGGCCGACCTGCAGGGGCAGCGCCAGCAGGTCAACGCGCTGAATGCCGAGATCAAGCGCCTCGACGCGCTGATCGCCAACGCCAGAACCGACCTGGCCCAGGCCGAGCTGAACCTGACCCGCAGCGAAATCCACGCGCCCATCAGCGGCCTGGTCGGCCAACGCGCCGCGCGCAACGGCCAATACGTACAGGCCGGTGCCTACCTGCTGTCGATCGTCCCCGACCAGGACATCTGGATTCAGGCCAACTTCAAGGAAACCCAGATCGGCCACATGCAGCCTGGGCAAAAGGCCGAGCTGACGTTCGATGCTTACGGCGATACGCCGATCGAGGCGCGGGTCGACAGCCTGTTCGCGGCCTCCGGGGCGCAGTTCAGCCTATTGCCGCCGGACAATGCCACCGGCAACTTCACCAAAGTCGTTCAACGGATTCCGGTGAAACTTACGTTTGCTGCGGATAACCCGCTGAAGGGCAAGATCCGCCCCGGCATGTCCGTCACCGTCAAAGTGAACATCAAAGATCAGCCTGATGGCCGGTGATCAACTGCTGCGCCCGGTCGGCGAACCGACCCGGCGCGACTGGATCGCGGTGATGAGCGTGATGCTCGGCGCCTTCATGGCGGTGCTCGACATCCAGATCACCAACTCGTCCCTCAAGGACATCCAGGGCGCACTGTCGGCCACCCTGGAAGAAGGCTCGTGGATTTCCACCTCCTACCTTGTGGCCGAAATCATCATGATCCCCCTCACCGCCTGGCTGGTGCAGTTGCTCTCGGCACGGCGCCTGGCGGTGTGGGTATCGGTGGGGTTCCTGATCGCCTCGCTGATGTGCTCCATGGCCTGGAGCCTGGAAAGCATGATCGTGTTCCGCGCCCTGCAGGGGTTTACCGGCGGCGCGCTGATCCCGCTGGCGTTCACCCTGACCCTGATCAAGCTGCCCGAGCACCACCGCGCCAAAGGCATGGCGATGTTTGCCATGACCGCCACCTTCGCGCCGTCCATCGGCCCGACCATCGGCGGCTGGCTCACGGAAAACTGGGGCTGGGAATACATCTTCTACATCAACGTGCCGCCCGGGCTGCTGATGATCGCCGGGCTGCTCTACGGCCTGGAAAAAAAGGCGCCCCACTGGGAGTTGCTCAAAAGCACCGACTACGCCGGCATCGTCAGCCTCGCCATCGGCTTGGGCTGTTTGCAGGTGTTTCTGGAAGAAGGCCACCGCAAGGACTGGCTCGAATCGAACCTGATCGTCAGCCTGGGCAGCATCGCCCTGCTGAGCCTGATCACCTTCGTGATTGTGCAGCTGTCCAAACCCAACCCGCTGATCAACCTTGGCATCCTGGCCAATCGCAACTTCGGCCTGTCGAGTATTTCCAGCCTGGGGATGGGTGTCGGCTTGTATGGCTCGATCTATCTGTTGCCGTTGTACCTGGCGCAGATCCAGAACTACAACGCGCTGCAGATCGGCGAAGTGATCATGTGGATGGGCATTCCGCAGCTGTTCCTGATCCCGCTGGTGCCCAAGCTGATGAAATACGTGTCGCCCAAATGGCTGTGCGCCGTAGGCTTCGGGCTGTTCGGCCTGGCGAGTTTTTCCTCGGGGGTACTCAACCCGGACTTTGCCGGCAGCCAGTTCAACCAGATCCAGATCATCCGCGCCCTCGGGCAGCCGTTGATCATGGTGACCATCTCGCTGATCGCCACGGCCTACATCCTGCCGCAGGACGCCGGGTCGGCTTCCAGCCTGTTCAACATCCTGCGCAACCTCGGCGGCGCCATCGGTATCGCACTGCTGGCGACCTTGCTGGATGCGCGCACCAAGACCTATTTCGATTATTTACGCGAAGCGATCGTGCCGACCAACCCGCAGGTGGCGGAGCGGCTGGCAACGCTGACGGAACAGTTCGGCAACCCGACGGCGGCGCTGGGCAAACTCAGTGAGATTACGCACCAGCAGGCGCAGATCATGGCCTACAACGATGCGTTTCACTGCGTGGGGTTCGCGTTGGGGGTAAGCATGCTCGCGATCTTGTTGACCAAGACGTTGCCGGCGGGGCTTAAGGCTGGGGGGAGTCATTGAGACCGTGTCGCGCCTATCGGGAGCAAGCTCCCTCCCACATTTGATCGGGTTCCAACGTTGAAATGCAGTCAAATGTGGGAGGGGGCTTGCCCCCGATGAGGCCAGTACCGCCACCACCGATCAAACCGCCAACAGGCGCTCACGTAACTTGCCGATTTCATCGCGGGTTTGCGCCGCCGCTTCGAACTCCAGATCCCGCGCCAGCTGGTACATTTTCTCGCCTATCGGGAGCAAGCTCCCTCCCACATTTGACGGCATTTCAAAGTTGGAACCCGGTCAAATGTGGGAGGGGGCTTGCCCCCGATGAGGCCAGTACCGCCACTACCAATCAAACCGCCAACAGGCGCTCACGCAACTTGCCGATTTCATCGCGGGTTTGCGCCGCCGCTTCGAACTCCAGATCCCGCGCCAGTTGGTACATTTTCTCGCCTATCGGGAGCAAGCTCCCTCCCACATTTGATCGGGTTCCAACGTTGAAATGCGGTCAAATGTGGGAGGGGGCTTGCCCCCGATGAGGCCAGTACCGCCACCACCGATCAAACCGCCAACAGGCGCTCACGCAACTTGCCGATTTCATCGCGGGTTTGCGCCGCCGCTTCGAACTCCAGATCCCGCGCCAGCTGGTACATTTTCTCTTCCAACTGGCGGATACGCTTGGCGATCTCGCTCGGCGAGCGCAGTTCGTTTTCGTACTTGGCGCTTTCCTCGGCGGCCTTGGCCATGCCTTTGCGCTTCTTGCTGCGCGAGCCGGGCACGGTGGCGCCTTCCATGATATCGGCGACGTCCTTGAACACGCCTTTGGGCGTGATGCCGTTCGCCAGGTTGAAGGCGATCTGCTTGTCGCGACGGCGCTCGGTCTCGCCAATCGCCCGCTCCATGGAGCCGGTGATGCGGTCGGCGTAGAGAATCGCCCGGCCATTGAGGTTACGCGCCGCACGGCCGATGGTCTGGATCAGCGAACGCTCGGAGCGCAGGAAGCCCTCCTTGTCCGCGTCCAGAATCGCCACCAGCGACACTTCCGGCATGTCCAGGCCTTCGCGCAGCAGGTTGATCCCCACCAGCACATCGAAGGTGCCCAGGCGCAGGTCGCGGATGATCTCCACGCGCTCCACGGTGTCGATGTCCGAGTGCAGGTAGCGCACGCGCACGCCGTGGTCGGCCAGGTAGTCGGTCAAGTCTTCGGACATGCGCTTGGTCAGCGTGGTGACCAGCACCCGCTCTTCCAGGGCCACGCGCTTGCTGATTTCCGAGAGCAGGTCGTCGACCTGGGTCAACGCCGGGCGGATTTCGATCTGCGGGTCGACCAGGCCGGTCGGGCGCACCAGTTGCTCGATCACGCGCCCCGCATGCTCAGCCTCATAATTGCCGGGCGTCGCCGAGACGAAGATGGTCTGCGGGCTGATGCGTTCCCATTCGTCGAAGCGCATCGGCCGGTTGTCCAGCGCCGACGGCAGGCGAAAGCCGTATTCCACCAGGGTTTCCTTGTGCGAACGGTCGCCCTTATACATTGCGCCGACTTGCGGCACGCTGACGTGGGATTCGTCGATCACCAGCAGCGCGTCGTCCGGCAGGTAGTCGTAGAGCGTCGGCGGCGGCGCTCCGGATTCACGGCCCGAGAGGTAGCGCGAGTAGTTTTCGATGCCGTTGCAGTAACCCAGTTCCAGGATCATCTCCAGGTCGAAACGGGTGCGTTGTTCCAGGCGCTGGGCTTCCACCAGCTTGTTGTTGGCGCGCAGGTATTCCAGGCGCTCGGCCAGCTCGACCTTGATGCCCTCGACGGCGCCCATCAGGGTTTCGCGCGGCGTGACGTAGTGGCTTTTGGGGTAGAAGGTGAAACGCGGCAGTTTGCGGATCACTTCGCCGGTCAACGGGTCGAACGCCGACAGGCTCTCGACTTCATCGTCGAACAGCTCGATGCGGATCGCTTCCAGGTCGGACTCCGCCGGGTAGATGTCGATCACATCGCCGCGCACGCGGAAGGTGGCGCGGGCGAAGTCCATGTCGTTGCGCGTGTATTGCAAGCTCGTCAGCCGACGCAGCAGTTCGCGCTGGTCGAGTTTGTCGCCACGGTCGACGTGCAGCACCATCTTCAGATAGGTTTCCGGGCTGCCGAGACCGTAGATGCACGACACCGTGGTGACGATGATCGCGTCCTTGCGCTCCAGCAGCGCCTTGGTCGCTGACAGACGCATCTGCTCGATGTGGTCGTTGATCGATGCGTCCTTCTCGATAAAGGTATCGGAGGACGGCACATAGGCTTCGGGCTGGTAATAGTCGTAGTAGGAAACGAAGTACTCCACCGCGTTGTTCGGGAAGAACGCCTTGAACTCGCCATACAACTGCGCGGCCAGGGTTTTGTTCGGTGCCAGTACCAGGGTCGGGCGGTTGATCTGCGCGATCACGTTGGCGATGCTGAACGTCTTGCCCGAACCGGTCACCCCGAGCAGCGTCTGGTGCGACAGGCCCGCTTCGATGCCTTCGACCATCTGGCGAATCGCTTCGGGTTGATCGCCGGCGGGTTCAAAGCGGGTGACGAGCTGGAAATCCGACATAACGTACCTCTTTCAAGTCACCCCCGGCTGCACTCCACCAAGGACGAAAAAAGCTCAGCGACCCGCGAATTTTCATCGCAGGTTGCAGGAAAAAACCATGATAGCTGTAGAAGTGGTGACGAATGTGCCGGGTTTCAAGGCAATCGTCCGACCTGCCGTCTACGCTCAAGGTTGGATTAAGACTGACGGTCGGTAAATAAACCGAAAAACTTGGCCGAAAAGCCGTTTCGGTTGTCGCCCTTGACCGTGATGGCCTCTATACTAGCTCCCCGTTTGTGCACCGCTCTAGTGCATTCGGCTGGAGCGCGACACGTCCCTCCTTTCCCCCAAAGAGCTGCCGCAAAAATGAGCCTGTTCTCCGCTGTCGAAATGGCACCACGCGATCCAATCCTGGGCCTCAACGAAGCATTCAACGCCGATACACGAACCACCAAGGTCAACCTTGGCGTGGGCGTTTACTGCAACGAGGAGGGGAAGATTCCACTCTTGCGTGCCGTTGCCGAAGCGGAAGCCATTCGCGTGGCGCAACACGCCGCCCGTGGCTACCTGCCGATCGACGGGATCGTGGCCTACGACCAGGCTGTGCAAAAGCTGCTGTTTGGCGCTGACTCGCCGCTGCTGAGCGCTGGCCGTGTGATTACCGCACAAGCGGTCGGCGGCACCGGCGCGCTGAAGATCGGTGCAGACTTCCTCAAGCAACTGCTGCCCAATGCCGTGGTTGCCATCAGCGACCCAAGCTGGGAAAACCACCAGGCGCTGTTCGAAAAAGCCGGCTTCCCGGTGCAGACCTACCGCTACTACGACGCCGCCACCCACGACGTGAACCGTGCTGGCCTGCTCGCCGACCTCAACGCCCTGCCGCCGCAATCGATCGTGGTGCTGCACGCCTGCTGCCATAACCCGACCGGCGTCGACCTGAGCCCGGCCGACTGGCAACAAGTTCTGGACGTGGTCAAGGCGAAAAACCTGGTGCCGTTCCTCGACATGGCCTACCAGGGTTTTGGTGATGGCATTTACGAAGACGCCGCCGCGGTGCGCCTGTTCGCGGAATCGGGCCTGACGTTCTTTGTATCGAGCTCGTTCTCCAAGTCGTTCTCCCTGTACGGCGAACGCGTGGGCGCGCTGTCGATCGTCAGCGAATCCAAGGAAGAAAGCGCGCGCATCCTGTCCCAGGTCAAGCGTGTGATCCGCACCAACTACTCCAACCCGCCGACCCACGGCGCGGCGGTCGTGGCCGCAGTGCTGAACAACCCTGAGCTGCGCGCCCAGTGGGAAGCCGAGCTGGCGGAGATGCGCCTGCGCATCCGTGGCATGCGCGAGCAGATGGTCGCCGAACTGGCCAAGGCTGCGCCGGGCCACGACTTCAGCTTCGTCGGTCGCCAGCGTGGGATGTTCTCCTACTCCGGCCTCACCGTTGAGCAAGTCACCCGTCTGCGCACCGAGTTTGGCATCTACGCGCTGGACACCGGACGTATCTGTGTGGCCGCGCTGAACCAATCGAACATTGGTGCGGTAACGAAGGCGATTGTTCAGGTTCTATAAACCTGGCGGCGCTGAACGAAGGGAAGCTACGGCTTCCCTTTTTAATGCCTGTCAGAAAACGCCCTGCTCCCCTAGACTGAACCCCGACTGCCCCTTTGCTGTGAGAGCCCTATGAGAAACGACGACCTGGACCTGCGTGCCGACCGCGACGAACTGGACCACTTCACCCCGCGCGCGCCGCAAGCCAAGCGCCAGAAAAGCCTGGTCTTGCAAGTGGCCCTCGGCGTATTCCTCGGCGGGTTGGCCCTGTGGCTCGTGCAATTGGGTGCGACAGCGATAATGGCCAAATTGGCGATGGGTACCCTGCAATTCGGCGGCTGATGATGATTGAAAGGTGGGAGGGGCCTTGCTCCCGATCGCGGGGTATCAGTGATGGGTGTATTGGCTGACCCAGCGCTTTCGCGGGCAAGCCCCCTCCTACATTGGTTTATGGGGTTGCCAGGACGCGTTCCTCCAGTAACCTTACGAAGCTGTTCAGGCTCTGCGACACCGTGCCTCGGCGCCAGATCAACCAAGTGTGCAAGACGCGGAAACTGTCCGTCAGCGGCCACACACTCACCGTGGTAAACCCCGGCATGCTTTCCAACATGCTGCGCGGCATCAGCGCTAGGCCGGCCCCGGCGCTGACGCAGGCAAGCATGCCGTGGTAGGACTCCATCTCGAAAATCCGCCCCGGCACCGCGCCGTCCTGTGCGAACCAGCGCTCGAAGTGGTGGCGGTACGAACAGTTGGAGCGAAAGGTATAGATGCTTTCCCCGTTCACATCCTGCCCGCGGGTGATCGGCGCGTGATGCAGCGGTGCAATCACCACCATCTCCTCCTCGAACACCGCCAGGCCCTCCAGGGTGGCATGCAACACCGGCCCATCGACGAATGCCGCCGCCAGACGCCCCGACAACACGCCTTCGATCATCGTGCCTGAGGGCCCGGTACTCAGGTCCAGCTCGACCTTGGCGTGCTTCTGGTTATATGCCGCCAGCAGTGCGGGAATACGCACCGCTGCGGTGCTTTCCAGCGAACCGAGGGCAAACGCGCCCTGGGGCTCCTCCCCCGCCACCGTCGCACGGGCTTCCTGTACCAGGTCGAGAATACGCCGCGCATAGCCGAGGAAATTCCACCCGGCCGGTGACAGACGCAGGCGGCTCTTCTCGCGGATAAACAGCGCCACGCCAAGATCCTGCTCCAGTTGCTTGATGCGTGTGGTCAGGTTGGACGGCACCCGATGAATCAACTGCGCGGCGGCGCTGATGCTGCCTTGCTCGGCAACGGCCTTGAAGATTTCCAGCTGCACCAAGTCCAAATCATTCTCCAATCGTGAACGTATTGCTTAATATTATTCACTTTCCAGAAAAGATATAGCCCCTTACGCTGATTCCAATCCAAACCTTCAGCAGGACGGTGCCATGAACGCTATCGCTCACCAGACCCACGCCCTCTCGATCAACCCCGCCACCGGCGAAACGGTCGGCAGTTACCCGTATGAAAACGAGAGCCAGCTGGACGCCACCCTCAACCGTGCGACCGCCGCTTTCCGCACCTGGCGCCGCCAGCCGCTCAGCCAGCGCGCAGAGCGGTTACAGGCCCTGGCCGGCGCGCTGCGTGAGCAAGCCGAAGCCATGGCGCAGATGATCACCCTGGAAATGGGCAAACCCATCGTCCAGGCCCGCGCCGAAATCGAGAAATGTGCGCAACTCAGCGAATGGTACGCCGCCCACGGTCCAGCCATGCTCGCCGCGGAACCGACGTTGGTGGACAACGGCAGCGCGCACATCGAATACCGCCCGCTGGGCCCGATCCTCGCGGTGATGCCGTGGAACTTCCCGGTCTGGCAAGTCCTGCGCGGCGCCGTGCCGACGCTGCTCGCCGGCAACACTTACGTGCTCAAACACGCACCGAACGTGATGGGCAGCGCCTACCTGATGAAAGCGGCGTTCCACAAAGCCGGCTTTGCCGAAGGCCTGTTCGAAGTGCTCAACGTGACCCAGGACGGCGTTTCCAAAGCCATCGCCGACCCACGCATCGCCGCCGTCACCCTCACCGGCAGCGTGCGCGCCGGTATGGCCATCGGCGCCCAGGCCGGTGCCGCGCTGAAGAAATGCGTGCTCGAACTGGGCGGCTGCGACCCGTTCATCGTGCTCAACGACGCCGACCTCAACGCCGCCGTCCAGGCCGCGGTGATCGGCCGCTTCCAGAACAGCGGCCAAGTCTGCGCCGCAGCCAAGCGCCTGATCATCGAAGCCGGCGTGGTGGACGCCTTCACCGCCAAGTTCGTCGAAGCCAGCCGCCAACTGGTGATGGGCGACCCGACCTCGACCCACACCTACGTCGGCCCGATGGCCCGCTTCGACCTGCGCGACGAACTGCACGGCCAGGTCCAGGCGACCCTGGCAGAAGGCGCGACCCTGCTGCTGGGCGGCGACAAAGTGCCCGGCGCCGGCAACTACTACGCACCGACCGTACTGGCCGACGTCACCGACCAGATGACCTCGTTCAAACAAGAGCTGTTCGGCCCCGTCGCCTCCATCATCAGCGCCCGCGACGCCGATCACGCCGTGGCCCTGGCCAACGACAGCGAGTTCGGCCTGACCGCGAGCATCTTCACCCGCGACTCGGCGAAAGCACGCGAGATCGCCGACCAGCTGGAAACCGGCGGGATCTTCGTCAACGCCTTCAGCGTGTCCGACCCGCGGGTGGCGTTTGGCGGCGTGAAGAAAAGCGGCTTTGGGCGGGAGTTGTCGCACTTTGGCGTGCGGGAATTCTGCAATGCGCAGACGGTGTGGCTGGATCGCAAATAATCCACAGCAACCCCTGTGGCAAGGGAGCGTGATCCCGCGGGCTGCGCAGCAGGCTCAGCAGCGGATATGCCGGCGCACGCACTGCACCAGCCCGTCCAGCGCCTCTGACTTCACTGGCGCGAGCACACAGACAGTGTGCTCGCGTTCACCTTCGGTCACGGTCAGGGTGTAATGCACCTGGCCTGGATTACCGGGTTCCGGCGCGGTGCTTTGCGGCAACTGAAAGAAGTGTGAAGCCTCGATCAGTTGCCGCAACTCTTGCTGGTCAGCCTCGGGCAGCGTCTCCAGTTCCACGGTGTTCGGTCGGGCCAGGCCCGGGAAAAACGCGGGTCCCCCAATTTCCTTGATCGAAATTTGCATGGCTGTTCCTCACCGCCCAGGCGGGTTGTCAGACGTTAATGCCCACTGCTTTCCAGCCTTCCTTCACCGCCTTGTGCTCGGCCTTGCCAGCACCGTACAGCCGACCGGCAATGTCGTAGGTGATGCGCGCGAAACGCAGGAACCCCGCGTTCGGCCGCAACCGCGCATCGCGTAGCGCGTCATACCAGATACGCCCTGCGCGCTCCCAGGCAAACCCGCCGATCTTCGTGGCTACCTGATAGAACGCATGGTTGGGAATACCGGAATTGATATGCACCCCGCCGTTGTCCTCATAGGTCTGCACGAAATCGTCCATATGCCCCGGCTGAGGGTCCTTGCCCAGCAGCTTGTCATCGAACGCGGTGCCCGGCGCTTTCATCGAGCGCAACGCAGTGCCTTTGATTTTCTTGGTAAACAACCCTTTGCCGATCAACCAATCCGCATCTTGCGCCGTTTGCTGCAGCGCGTACTGCTTGATCAGTGAGCCGAACACGTCGGACAGCGACTCGTTCAACGCACCGGATTGATTGAAATACATCAGCTTGGCCTCATCCTCGGTCACACCGTGGGCCAACTCATGGCCAATGACATCAAGGGCTATCGTGAAACGGTTGAATAGTTGCTGATCGCCATCACCAAACACCATCTGGCTCGAGTTCCAGAATGCATTGTTGTAGTTCTGGCCAAAATGAACGGTCGCGTCCAACGCCATACCGGCGTCGTCAATCGAGTTGCGGTCGAAGACCTGATCGAAAAAATCGAATGTGGCGCCCAACCCATCGTAGGCCTCGTCCACCGCCACATCACCACTGACGGGCTGCCCTTCGCCACGGATCAACTTGCCCGGCAGGCTATCGGCGCCCTCGGCGCTGTAGATCGAACGCCGTTTTTCGGCGCCCATGGGCAGGGCCATGTGGGCAGCCCCTTTGGCGGGTACGGCAACCATGCGCAACGAACGGAACGTGCTGTCTTTGGCGCGTGTGCGTAACGCGACTTCCCGTTGCGCTTTATCGCCGTTGCGGGCGATCTGGTCGAGCATGTATGGCGGGATCAGGCAGAAAATCG
Organism: Pseudomonas sp. Y39-6; assembly: GCF_023651955.1. Taxonomy (NCBI): domain Bacteria; kingdom Pseudomonadati; phylum Pseudomonadota; class Gammaproteobacteria; order Pseudomonadales; family Pseudomonadaceae; genus Pseudomonas; species Pseudomonas sp. Y39-6. The sequence continues at coordinate 4,844,200 of NZ_CP069594.1, forward strand.
GGTTGCGATGCTGGCGAACACACATTGGCTGGCTCCATTTTGGCGTGGGGTGAACGTCCGGGTAACCGTTCAAGAATAGTCCTGCCGTGGCGGCTTGGGCCAAATTGTCATGAAGCTATGCTGCAGTAGTGTTAATCCGAGGACTGCGAGGAACTTACAATGCCCCCACGCGCCACCAAAATCGACCTTTCGCACCGCCCTCGGCTCGCCGATCTGCGCCCGTTGCTCGCGGCCGGCCCCAGCCTCATGGAGGCCAGGGCGGCGACTGCGCGTGTCACCGCGGCCAAGGACCTGCAGGACCGGCGCGGCTACGCTGAAGCGTTTCTCGACCGCTTCGTGGTGCCATGGCCCACGGTGGATGAAGCCCTGCTGGCTGACGTACAGCCGCTGCGCCTGGACTACACGCATTTCTCAGTGACCATGTCGCGCTCGAGGCGACTGGCACTCTACGTGGGCGCCAATATCGATGGCGCACAGCATGTGGATATCATCCGCAGCAACGACGCCTGGGCCTACGACGGCCGCCTGCCCATCAGCGCACAGGTGGGCGACGCGCTCTACACCGACAATGGCCTGGACCGCGGTCACCTGGTGCGCCGACAGGACCCCAACTGGGGCGACGCGGCCAACACCGCCAATGCCGACACCTTCCACTTCACCAACTGCTCACCGCAGATGAGCGGGTTCAACCAGAAGACCTGGCTGGAACTCGAGGACTACATTCTCGATAACACACAACGCTGGAAAGCCCGGGCCACGGTGTTTACCGGCCCGGTGTTGGCGGACGACGACCGCGTCTACCGGGGCGTTAAAATCCCCAAAGCGTTCTGGAAAGTGGTCGCCTACCTCAGCGACGACGGCAAGCCCTGCGCCAGTGCCTACATGATCGACCAAAGCCGCGAGCTGGGTCAGCTCGACCTCATGTTCGGCCAGCTCAGAACCTACCAGCGCAGCGTGATTCAGATCGAACGCTTGACCGGTATCCGCTTCGCCAACCTGGCCGACTACGATGGTTTCAGCAATGAAGAGCGCGCCACGGGGACGCGAATTGAAGCGCTGATCCAGGGCCCTGAAGATATTCGTCTGTAACCGGGCGACCTAAGGCTATATCGCCCCGCCGTGATCGACTACCATACCGCGCCGGTTCCCAAACGGGACTAATAGGGAATCCGAAGCGCGGTACACCGCGCCAATCGGAACTGCCCCCGCAACTGTAGATGCCGAGCCCGCTCCCCCACTGCCACTGGACCCCGTCCGGGAAGGCCGGAGCGTGGCGACGACGCATCAGTCAGGAGACCTGCCGGCCCAGCAAAATCACTAACCGGCGGGGTGTCCGGGAAGGACATCCTTGCCTGCCTCACCCGCAGCGGTCGAGGGCGTGTTTCCGAACCGTACACCCCCTGTTCCAGGTACGGCTCCAAGGAGATTGCCCAATGCTGCCACGCGTTACCGCCCTGCTCACCGGCCTGGGCCTGTGTGCCCTGGCCCAAGCGGCCCCCACTCAGTACCCGCTGACAGTGGAGAACTGCGGCAGCAGCCTGACCTTCGCGCAAGCGCCCGCCCGCGCCGTGACCATCGGCCAGGCCGCCACCGAAATGCTCTATGCCCTCGGCGTGGGCGATAGAGTGGTCGGCACGTCGCTGTGGTTCAACAACGTGCTGCCACAGTTCAAGGCGCTGAACGACGGCATCGAACGCCTGGCCAATAACGAACCGAGCTTCGAGTCGGTGATCGCCAAGCGCCCGCAACTGGTGGCGGCCGAGCTGGAATGGGTGGTCGGCCCGCAAGGCGTGGTGGGCACCCGCGAGCAGTTTCATGAGTTGAAGATCCCCACCTACCTGCTGCCCTCCGACTGCGAAGCCAAGAACAACCGGGTGGGCGCCGACGGCACGCGGCTGGAGCCGTTCCGCATCGACACGATCTACAAGGGCATCCGCCAGTTGGCGGAGATTTTCGACGTGCAGGATCGCGGCCAGCAACTCAACGATGAACTCAAGGCACGCCTGGCCAAGTCCGTCGCCACCGTGCAAGGCAAGGGGCTCAAGCAGGCCAGCGCGCTGGTGTGGTTTTCCAGCGCCGAGATGGCCAGCGATCCCTACGTGGCCGGTCACAAGGGTGTCCCCGAATTCATGCTGCAAACGCTCGGCCTGCGCAACGTGGTGCAGTCCGATGAGGAATGGCCCGCCGTCGGCTGGGAAACCATCGCCAAGGCCAACCCCACCGTGCTGGTGATCGCCCGCATGGACCGCCGCCGCTACCCGGCCGACGATCATGCACAGAAGCTCGCCTTCCTGCGCAGCGACCCGGTGACGCGCAACATGGACGCGGTGAAACACAACCGCATCATCATCCTCGACGCCATGGCCCTGCAGGCCAGCGTGCGGACCTTCGAGGGTCTTGAACAACTGGCTGCGGCCATCGACGGCTACGACCTGCCGAGATGATACGAACCCTACTCGCCCTGGCATTGCTACTGATCGCCGTGCTCGCCGGCGTGGCCATCGGCGAAACCGCCATCGCGCCGCAGGTGGTGTTGCAGGTACTCGCCAACAAACTGTGGGCGGCCGGCTACGTACTGGACCCGATCGATGAAGGCGTGGTGTGGAACTACCGCCTGACCCGCGCCCTGGTCGCCGCCGCATGCGGGGCCGGGCTGGCCACCTGCGGGGTGATTTTGCAGTCGTTGTTGCGCAACCCCCTGGCCGATCCTTACCTGCTGGGCATCAGCGCCGGCGCTTCGACCGGCGCAGTCCTGGTGGTGCTGATGGGCGTCGGCGGCGGCTTGGTTTCGCTGTCGGTCGGTGCGTTCGGCGGGGCGATGGCGGCGTTTGCGCTGGTGGTATTGCTCGCACGGGCCAGCGGTTCGTCCAGCGGCACCGGGCAGATCATCCTCGCAGGCATTGCCGGCTCGCAGTTGTTCAATGCGCTCACCGCGTTCCTGATCACCAAGTCGGCCAGCTCCGAACAGGCGCGCGGCATTCTGTTCTGGCTGCTGGGCAACCTCAGCGGCGTGCGTTGGCCGTCGGTGTGGCTGGCGGTGCCGGTGGCGGTCGCCGGGTTGGCGGTGTGCCTGTGGCATCGTCGGGCGCTGGATGCGTTCACCTTCGGGCGCGACTCGGCGGCCTCCCTCGGCATCCCGGTACGCCGCGTGCAATGGGTGCTGGTGGGCTGCGCGGCATTGGTCACGGCGGTGATGGTGTCGATTGTCGGCTCCATTGGTTTTGTCGGGCTGGTGATTCCCCATGCCGCGCGCCTGCTGCTCGGCACCGGGCACTCGCGCCTGTTGCCGGCCAGCGCATTGGGCGGCGCGCTGTTTTTGATTGCAGCGGATGTACTGTCGCGCACCTTGATCAAGGGCCAGGTGATTCCGGTGGGCGTGGTCACTGCGCTGGTCGGCGCGCCGGTGTTTGCACTGATTCTGATCGGCCGGAGAAACCCTCGATGAGTGCGCCGGTATTGAGCTGCAGCGGGCTGGGCTTCAAGGTGCGGGAAGCCGAGTTGCTGCGGGATATCCACCTGGAGGTGGCGCCCGGCGAAACCCTCGGGATCGTCGGCCCGAACGGCTCGGGTAAATCCACCTTGCTCAAACTGTTGGCCGGGTTGCGTACCCCCGCTCATGGCGAAGTACGCCTGGGTGGCGAGCGCCTGGGCGAACTGCCCCGCCGCACCGTGGCACAACGTCTGGCCGTGGTGGAACAACAGGCCGACACCGACGATGCCATTCGGGTGTTCGACGCTGTCGCATTGGGCCGCACCCCGTGGCTGTCAGCGCTGAGCCCGTGGTCCGAGGCAGACGATCGCATCGTGCGCCAGGCGCTGCACGACGTGGACGCCATGCACTTGAGCAACCGCGCCTGGCGCAGCCTCTCCGGCGGTGAGCGCCAACGCGTACACATCGCCCGCGCCCTGGCGCAACGGCCACAGATTCTGGTGTTGGATGAGCCGACCAACCACCTGGATATTCAGCATCAACTGTCGATTCTCAAGGGCGTGCAGGCGTTACCCGTGACGACCCTGATCGCCCTGCACGATCTCAACCAGGCACTGACCTGTGATCGCCTGGCCGTGCTGGACCGCGGGCGTTTGGTGGCGCTGGGCAAGCCGCAGGACGTGCTGACGCCGCAGCGGCTGCAGGACACCTTCGGGGTGCAGGCGCACTACCTGACGGACCCGTTTGACGGGGCGCAGATTCTGCGACTGCGCGCTTAACGGCAACACCGTTCAAATGTCGGCGCTGTCGAGCCCGGCGAGGCGGCGATGGGATCAGCGCGCAGCACCTGCCGAACTGCCGCGTGCGCTGGGCTAATCCTCGACAATCCTCAGCCAAGGCCACCGCGCCTGATAGCTGCGCGCCTTCTGCGCAAACAACTCCGGCTCAGGATTGATCGGGTTGATCCTGAGCAGGCCCTGCTCCATATCAGTCAAACCAAACGGCGCATACACCTCGCCCGTCGCCACATCCAGCCCAATGCACGTCCCGGCCACCAGGTAACGATCAATCCCGGCGCGCGCGGAGTGCAGCTGCGGATACGGTCGGCCAAACCGCTGGCCATACCAAAGGTGAACGCGCGCCTGATTCTTCACTTCAATTTCTACATCCAAATCCTCGAACAGCCGCTGTGCAGCGCGAATGACCGCGTCTTCGGCCTCCCAGGAAAGGTCCGGGTCGAAGTAAAAAACGTCGTAGTCCTTTACCCCCTGGTCAGCAGGCAGATTCGACTGATGATTCCAAACAGCCTGGAACAGACAGCCCGCGGTCAGCATGCACTGGTTCACACCAAGGGCCGGCAGGCGCGCGGTGATCTCGGCGTTGATGGGGTTGGCCATGGCCAACTCGAGAAAGGTTTCGACGGTCAATGTCATGTTCAATCCTTTGCAGTGGGCACCTGTCCTGGGGAGCCAACAGTACAACAACGCGGGTTACGCTTTCACGTAACGGCCTCTTCTTCACGTCATCAAAATTCGCTAAGGTGCCTCGACACACCGCTCCCCTATTGCCCTCACCGAGACGCCGACCTTGGCCCATTCCCCGACTGATCGCCCCGCCAGCTCCTGGTCGGTGTTTCTGATTTTCCTGCGCTTGGGGCTCACCTCCTTCGGCGGCCCCGTCGCACACCTGGGTTACTTTCGCGACGAGTTCGTCACCCGGCGCCGCTGGCTGAGCGAGCGCAGTTATGGGGATTTGGTCGCGCTGTGCCAATTCCTGCCCGGCCCGGCCAGCAGCCAGGTAGGTATCGCGCTGGGCCTGTCGCGGGCTGGCTACGGTGGGGCGCTGGCGGCATGGTTGGGGTTTACGCTGCCGTCGGCCGTTGTGCTGATCCTGTTCGCCTTGGGCATTGCCCAGCACAGCACGGCGCTCCCGCCGGGTGCGCTGCATGGCCTTAAGGTGGTGGCCGTCGCCGTGGTCGCCCAAGCCGTGTGGGGCATGGCGCGCAATCTGTGTAGCGACGCCGCGCGCATCACCGTGATGCTGATCGCGGCGTGCGTGGCCCTGCTGCAAACCTCGGCGTGGGGCCAGGTCGCCGTGATTAGCGCGGCGGCGCTGGCGGGCCTGCTGCTGTTCAAGCCCACGCCACCGGCCGCGCACGATGCATTACCCGTGACGCTCAGCCGCCGCGCGGGGGCGATGTGGTTGTCGCTGTTTGTGCTGGTGTTGGCCGGCCTGCCGATCCTGGCCCAACTGATCCCCAATCAGGGCCTGGCGATGACCGACGCGTTCTACCGCAGCGGTTCGCTGGTGTTCGGCGGCGGCCACGTGGTGCTGCCACTGCTGCAGGCCGAAGTCGTGCCCACCGGCTGGGTGAGCAACGATGTCTTCCTCGCCGGCTATGGCGCCGCCCAGGCCATGCCCGGCCCCTTGTTCACCTTCGCCGCGTTCCTCGGCGCGTCGATGAGCCAGGCCCCGAGCGGCTGGCTCGGTGGCCTGCTCTGCCTGCTGGCCATCTTCGCCCCGTCGTTTTTACTGGTGCTGGGCGCACTGCCCTTCTGGGAAAGCCTGCGCCGCAGCCCGCGCACCCAGGCCGCCCTTGCGGGCGTGAACGCAGCGGTGGTGGGGCTGTTGCTGGCGGCGCTGTACCAGCCGGTATGGACCAGTGCGATCTTCAGCGCACGGGATTTCGGCCTGGCCCTGGTCGGCCTGGTGGCGTTGATGGTGTGGAAGCTGCCACCGTGGCTGGTGGTTGTCGGAAGCGGCGCGCTCGGATGGTTATTGAGTCTTGCCCTGTAACACGTCCACCGCGCCTTGCTGCTTGACCTGTCCGAAGACCTCGGCGGCTGACGACTAGCCCTTCAACTCACTCGCGCGATTGCTCGCCGCGTCGTCGTAAGCCACATACAACGACTCGGCGATTTGGCTCTTGATGGCTTTGGTGGACTCAAGGCCCAAGACAAAACCTTCGGCTTTGCCGCCGGCACGGTTGAGTTCTTCGTGGGTGGAGGCACCGGTGATGGCGTCGAGGAGTTTGGAGGCGTGAGGGCCGACACCTTTGGGAAGGGAGATTTGGTCGATGGTCATTGCGAAGCCTTTATGAAAAATGGACGGTAGCGCGTGGACCACTGCCGGGCTGGCATGGTAGACCTGTTTGTCGAGAAAGGGGCTGCTTTCGGCCCAAAACCGGACATCGAGTGTCTACAGATTCAGTGGCCCTTTCCGACCGCCCAAAACAAAACCCCTGTCTGCGCGAGCAAACAGGGGTTCTGGAATTTAATCTTGACGATGACCTACTCTCACATGGGGAAACCCCACACTACCATCGGCGATGCATCGTTTCACTGCTGAGTTCGGGATGGGATCAGGTGGTTCCAATGCTCTATGGTCGTCAAGAAATTCGGGTACTGAGTCGTGGCCAGCTGGCCTCGCTTCAGCAAATTGGGTATGTGATAGTTTTCGGTGTTTTGTAAGAGTCGAACTTTCGGTTCGTTTCGTCTTCACACACCGCAATCTGGCCTCTTTCGAGTTCGCAAATTGCTTGGGTGTTATATGGTCAAGCCTCACGGGCAATTAGTATTGGTTAGCTCAACGCCTCACAGCGCTTACACACCCAACCTATCAACGTCGTAGTCTTCGACGGCCCTTCAGGGGACTCAAGGTCCCAGTGAGATCTCATCTTGAGGCTAGTTTCCCGCTTAGATGCTTTCAGCGGTTATCTATTCCGAACATAGCTACCCGGCAATGCCACTGGCGTGACAACCGGAACACCAGAGGTTCGTCCACTCCGGTCCTCTCGTACTAGGAGCAGCCCCTCTCAAATCTCAAACGTCCACGGCAGATAGGGACCGAACTGTCTCACGACGTTCTAAACCCAGCTCGCGTACCACTTTAAATGGCGAACAGCCATACCCTTGGGACCGGCTTCAGCCCCAGGATGTGATGAGCCGACATCGAGGTGCCAAACACCGCCGTCGATATGAACTCTTGGGCGGTATCAGCCTGTTATCCCCGGAGTACCTTTTATCCGTTGAGCGATGGCCCTTCCATACAGAACCACCGGATCACTAAGACCTACTTTCGTACCTGCTCGACGTGTCTGTCTCGCAGTCAAGCGCGCTTTTGCCTTTATACTCTACGACCGATTTCCGACCGGTCTGAGCGCACCTTCGTACTCCTCCGTTACTCTTTAGGAGGAGACCGCCCCAGTCAAACTACCCACCATACACTGTCCTCGATCCGGATAACGGACCTGAGTTAGAACCTCAAAGTTGCCAGGGTGGTATTTCAAGGTTGGCTCCACGCGAACTGGCGTCCACGCTTCAAAGCCTCCCACCTATCCTACACAAGCAAATTCAAAGTCCAGTGCAAAGCTATAGTAAAGGTTCACGGGGTCTTTCCGTCTAGCCGCGGATACACTGCATCTTCACAGCGATTTCAATTTCACTGAGTCTCGGGTGGAGACAGCGCCGCCATCGTTACGCCATTCGTGCAGGTCGGAACTTACCCGACAAGGAATTTCGCTACCTTAGGACCGTTATAGTTACGGCCGCCGTTTACCGGGGCTTCGATCAAGAGCTTCGCGTTAGCTAACCCCATCAATTAACCTTCCGGCACCGGGCAGGCGTCACACCCTATACGTCCACTTTCGTGTTTGCAGAGTGCTGTGTTTTTAATAAACAGTCGCAGCGGCCTGGTATCTTCGACCGGCATGAGCTTACGGAGCAAGTCCTTCACCCTCACCGGCGCACCTTCTCCCGAAGTTACGGTGCCATTTTGCCTAGTTCCTTCACCCGAGTTCTCTCAAGCGCCTTGGTATTCTCTACCCAACCACCTGTGTCGGTTTGGGGTACGGTTCCTGGTTACCTGAAGCTTAGAAGCTTTTCTTGGAAGCATGGCATCAACCACTTCGTCATCTAAAAGATGACTCGTCATCAGCTCTCGGCCTTAGAATCCCGGATTTACCTAAGATTCCAGCCTACCACCTTAAACTTGGACAACCAACGCCAAGCTGGCCTAGCCTTCTCCGTCCCTCCATCGCAATAACCAGAAGTACAGGAATATTAACCTGTTTTCCATCGACTACGCTTTTCAGCCTCGCCTTAGGGACCGACTAACCCTGCGTCGATTAACGTTGCGCAGGAAACCTTGGTCTTTCGGCGTGGGTGTTTTTCACACCCATTATCGTTACTCATGTCAGCATTCGCACTTCTGATACCTCCAGCAAGCTTCTCAACTCACCTTCACAGGCTTACAGAACGCTCCTCTACCGCATCACTTACGTGATACCCGTAGCTTCGGTGTATGGTTTGAGCCCCGTTACATCTTCCGCGCAGGCCGACTCGACTAGTGAGCTATTACGCTTTCTTTAAAGGGTGGCTGCTTCTAAGCCAACCTCCTAGCTGTCTAAGCCTTCCCACATCGTTTCCCACTTAACCATAACTTTGGGACCTTAGCTGACGGTCTGGGTTGTTTCCCTTTTCACGACGGACGTTAGCACCCGCCGTGTGTCTCCCATGCTCGGCACTTGTAGGTATTCGGAGTTTGCATCGGTTTGGTAAGTCGGGATGACCCCCTAGCCGAAACAGTGCTCTACCCCCTACAGTGATACATGAGGCGCTACCTAAATAGCTTTCGAGGAGAACCAGCTATCTCCGAGCTTGATTAGCCTTTCACTCCGATCCACAGGTCATCCGCTAACTTTTCAACGGTAGTCGGTTCGGTCCTCCAGTTAGTGTTACCCAACCTTCAACCTGCCCATGGATAGATCGCCCGGTTTCGGGTCTATTCCCAGCGACTAGACGCCCTATTAAGACTCGCTTTCGCTACGCCTCCCCTATTCGGTTAAGCTCGCCACTGAAAATAAGTCGCTGACCCATTATACAAAAGGTACGCAGTCACCTAACAAAGTAGGCTCCCACTGCTTGTACGCATACGGTTTCAGGATCTATTTCACTCCCCTCTCCGGGGTTCTTTTCGCCTTTCCCTCACGGTACTAGTTCACTATCGGTCAGTCAGTAGTATTTAGCCTTGGAGGATGGTCCCCCCATATTCAGACAAAGTTTCTCGTGCTCCGTCCTACTCGATTTCATGACTAAGAGATTTTCGCGTACAGGGCTATCACCCACTATGGCCGCACTTTCCAGAGCGTTCCGCTAATCTCAAAGCCACTTAAGGGCTAGTCCCCGTTCGCTCGCCACTACTAAGGGAATCTCGGTTGATTTCTTTTCCTCAGGGTACTTAGATGTTTCAGTTCCCCTGGTTCGCCCCTTACACCTATGTATTCAGTGTAAGGTAACCATCTTATGATGGCTGGGTTCCCCCATTCAGACATCTCCGGATCAAAGTCTGTTTGCCGACTCCCCGAAGCTTTTCGCAGGCTACCACGTCTTTCATCGCCTCTGACTGCCAAGGCATCCACCGTATGCGCTTCTTCACTTGACCATATAACCCCAAGCAATCTGGTTATACTGTGAAGACGACATTCGCCGAAAATTCGAATTTCTCAATTAAGAGAACTCACAAATTTTACCTTAGCCTGATCCGTTACCAGTGAAAGTAACGTTCAGTCTATCTTTCTATCACATACCCAAATTTTTAAAGAACGGTTCTGAAAAAGATCAGAGCTAACTATTCGATTCGAATATTTAGCTCTGCACTTTGACAAACGCATGAATCAAGCAATTCGTGTGGGAACTTATGGAGCAGCTGATGTCGTCGATTAAGGAGGTGATCCAGCCGCAGGTTCCCCTACGGCTACCTTGTTACGACTTCACCCCAGTCATGAATCACACCGTGGTAACCGTCCCCCCGAAGGTTAGACTAGCTACTTCTGGTGCAACCCACTCCCATGGTGTGACGGGCGGTGTGTACAAGGCCCGGGAACGTATTCACCGCGACATTCTGATTCGCGATTACTAGCGATTCCGACTTCACGCAGTCGAGTTGCAGACTGCGATCCGGACTACGATCGGTTTTCTGGGATTAGCTCCACCTCGCGGCTTGGCAACCCTCTGTACCGACCATTGTAGCACGTGTGTAGCCCAGGCCGTAAGGGCCATGATGACTTGACGTCATCCCCACCTTCCTCCGGTTTGTCACCGGCAGTCTCCTTAGAGTGCCCACCATTACGTGCTGGTAACTAAGGACAAGGGTTGCGCTCGTTACGGGACTTAACCCAACATCTCACGACACGAGCTGACGACAGCCATGCAGCACCTGTCTCAATGTTCCCGAAGGCACCAATCTATCTCTAGAAAGTTCATTGGATGTCAAGGCCTGGTAAGGTTCTTCGCGTTGCTTCGAATTAAACCACATGCTCCACCGCTTGTGCGGGCCCCCGTCAATTCATTTGAGTTTTAACCTTGCGGCCGTACTCCCCAGGCGGTCAACTTAATGCGTTAGCTGCGCCACTAAGAGCTCAAGGCTCCCAACGGCTAGTTGACATCGTTTACGGCGTGGACTACCAGGGTATCTAATCCTGTTTGCTCCCCACGCTTTCGCACCTCAGTGTCAGTATCAGTCCAGGTGGTCGCCTTCGCCACTGGTGTTCCTTCCTATATCTACGCATTTCACCGCTACACAGGAAATTCCACCACCCTCTACCATACTCTAGTCAGTCAGTTTTGAATGCAGTTCCCAGGTTGAGCCCGGGGATTTCACATCCAACTTAACTAACCACCTACGCGCGCTTTACGCCCAGTAATTCCGATTAACGCTTGCACCCTCTGTATTACCGCGGCTGCTGGCACAGAGTTAGCCGGTGCTTATTCTGTCGGTAACGTCAAAACAATCACGTATTAGGTAACTGCCCTTCCTCCCAACTTAAAGTGCTTTACAATCCGAAGACCTTCTTCACACACGCGGCATGGCTGGATCAGGCTTTCGCCCATTGTCCAATATTCCCCACTGCTGCCTCCCGTAGGAGTCTGGACCGTGTCTCAGTTCCAGTGTGACTGATCATCCTCTCAGACCAGTTACGGATCGTCGCCTTGGTGAGCCATTACCTCACCAACTAGCTAATCCGACCTAGGCTCATCTGATAGCGCAAGGCCCGAAGGTCCCCTGCTTTCTCCCGTAGGACGTATGCGGTATTAGCGTCCGTTTCCGAACGTTATCCCCCACTACCAGGCAGATTCCTAGGCATTACTCACCCGTCCGCCGCTCTCAAGAGAAGCAAGCTTCTCTCTACCGCTCGACTTGCATGTGTTAGGCCTGCCGCCAGCGTTCAATCTGAGCCATGATCAAACTCTTCAGTTCAAACATCTTTGGGTTTTTAAGAAACCCTAAACTTGGCTCAGCAATCGTTGGTTACATCTTTGATTTCTCGCGGAGTAACTTGTGATGCTGATAATCTTGTTGACTATCAGTCTGACTCCACAAGCACCCACACGAATTGCTTGATTCAGTTGTTAAAGAGCGGTTGGTTAAGATCTTTCGTCTCAACCGAGGAGCGCACTCTACAGCACACTCTTCGAAGTAGCAACCCTAAAAGTTTTTAATTTTATCAACAAAATCAATTACTTAAGCCAGACCAGCAGCGAACTGCTCGTTAGCGGGAGGCAAATAATACAGGATTAAATTACGTGGTCAACCCCCGCCTGAAAATTCTTTTCCCTACTCAGGCTCGGGAGTCTGAGTAGGGCAAGTAGCTGTCCAGCGGCGCGGCCCCAAGCCTAGCCTGGCTGATCGGCCGTCATGCGGCCCGCGCCCGACGCTGCTGCGCCGTAGAGTTCATGCGCCTTGTACCAGAGGTCATAAAGGTCGTCTGCCATGCGCTCTGCCGCTTGCGCTCGCGTCCCCGATGCAAGCAGTGTCATCAGGTGCTCGTCGCTGGGGTGTTTCATATTGAGTTCGGTGGTGAAGCGCCAGAGCAAGCCATTTTCGCTGACGCCATCGTTCTCCAACAACAGCGTCAACATTTCCAGTTGCCCGAAATCGCGAGGATGGGATTCGGCATCGCAGCAATAGCCACAATAGAAGCGATGATTGAGCTCGATGTAGACCGAGCCCGCCATAAAGCCCAGCTCGTAGTGAAGGCCGTAATAACGGTTATCCCTGGCCGCGCTGTAGTAACGGTCGATAACCGCCGCAGTGGGCGCTTCAGAGGGCTTGGGCAGCGTGGGGTATTTATCTTCGACGCACTTGGCAACGGCTTGCCAGAGTTCCAGTTGCAGGTCTTTGAGCGTCTCGGTGAAGGCTCTCTGCAGGTCCTTGACCACGAGCAGGTTGTTGTCCTGGCGTAACGTCTGCTTGAGCGCGTCCATGTAGGCGTGTCCTTGGTTCTGGAAAGTCAGTTTTGCGATGAGGTCGATGTACTGCAGCAGGCTTTCTCGCACGCCCGCTTCGCGGATCACCCAAGGTTGGCATTGCGCAAGCCAGGGCAGGATGTCGGCGGCGTAGCTGATACGTTGGTAGTCGATCCCCAGGCAACTGCGCGTGTCGGCGTCGCGCCCGTCCAGGGTGAGGTACAACGGCGGGAACGTCTGGTAGCCCTCGCCCTGGAGCGCTTCCAGGTAACGGTGCAACTGGGCGTCCTGGTCCTCGGCGTTGAGCTTGTTCTCAATGATGATCGCCTGGCGCTTGCCGTTGCGGATCAGGATGTCGACATTGCGGTACTCGACATCCACCGTGACAGCGCGACAATCGAAGCCTTCTATATTCAACGCCGCGAGCCACAGCTCCAGCAGTTTCCCGCCCGCGGCGTGGGCGCCCTTGGGGTTGAGCAAAAAAGCCAGGTAGCGAGAGTGCAGGCGGACCTCGTCCGAAGCACTGCGCAACAGCGTGAACAGGTTGAAGGGTTCAGGGCGATGAAGCGTGGCCCTGAGTGAGGCGGCGCGAGTGATCAATAGGTGCAAGGCTCATCTCCTTGTGCTTGCGATGCCTGAGAATGAGGCATTGTGCCACTATTTTATGACACCGCACCGTCAAAATCGGGCCCATTGTTTTTAGCTGATATCATTCGAGAATTGACCAGGTGGGTGAGACCAACATGAACCGTCGTAAAAAGATCAATCAGCTATTAAAGGCCAACGCGAAAAAGGCCAGTGCCAAATTGGCGCCGAAAGCCAAGGACAAATACATCAGCAAGGCTGACCGATTGAAACTCGAGGTAGAGTCCAGTCAGGACACAAACTAGACCGGCTTACACCCAGCGGCCTATTCAGCTCAGGCGGAAACGTGCGGTGTTGTCACTCAGCGCACGACTGCCCTTGCTCAACGTATCCGCTGCCTGATTCACCGCCCGCGCGCCATCGAGCAAGCGCCCTGCCGCCTGATCCACTTGCTGGATATTGCCGCTCACCTCGTCCGCCGTCGTCGCTTGTTCTTCCACCGCCGCCGCGATATGCGCCAGAGTGTCGGTGACGTTCTGCACGGCTCCGGCGATCTCGCCCAGCCGCGCGCCCAGCCCGGTAACGGATTCGGCGTCGGTCAGCGCCTGGGCACAGGCGACGCTCATCAGTGTGACGGCCTGACTGACCGTGGCGCGCAGGCTGTCGACGGTGCCGGCGATTTGCGCGGTGGAGGCCTGGGTGCGTTGCGACAGGCTGCGCACTTCATCGGCGACCACGGCAAACCCCCTGCCCTGTTCGCCAGCTCGCGCGGCTTCGATGGCGGCGTTGAGTGCCAACAGGTTGGTTTGCTCGGCGATGCCTCGAATGGTGTCGACCACCGACTGAATCTGCTGGCCCTGTTGACTCACTTGCTCCAGGGCGTTGGCGGTGTCGGTCAGGCGCTGGTTGAGTTGCTGGATGCTCGCCGTAGTACGCTGGCTGTCGCGGCTGCTGTCTTCAGCGATGCGGCGGGTGTGTTGGGCGCTGCCGGAGGCTTGCTCACAACTTTTGGCGACGCCCATGGAGGTGGCGGCCAATTGCGTCGCCGCCGCAGCGATCTGGCTGATCTGGTGTTGCTGGTCTTCGACGTCGCTGAGGGTACTGCCCGACTGCGAATTGAGCGTAAGCACCGCCGACCCGAGTTGCTGAGTCTCGTGATTGACCCCCAGCAGGCTGGTACGCAGTTGCACCACCGCCACGTTGAGCGCCGCGCTGATCGCCGCCAGCTCATCGCGACCGTCCACCGCCACTTCCACACACAGGTTGCCGTCGCGCAACGACTCAGCCAGCGTGGTGATACCGCTGGCACTGCGGCGGATCGACGCTTGCAGGCACATGAACAGGTACAGCGCCGCCAGGGCCAGCAGGCTGAAAATGGCCGCTACGGGGATGAATTGCTGCAAGGAGCGGTCGTGGTAATGGGTCAGGCGCGCATCCAGCGAGCCGAGCGATTGCTTGCGCAACGCGCCCAGGCTGCCGAGCATGGTGTCGACACTGCGCTCGAAACTGGCAGGGTCAAGCTTGATGGTGCCGCCAAACACGCCGTCGTCGAGCACTTTGAGCTCGCTGTCCAGTTGTTGCAGGCTGTTGTCGTACTGCGCGGTCCAGGGTTCCAGGCCGGCGTATGGCTTGGCCTTGAGCGATGCCGCAGCCTTGATCAACTGGTCCCGCGCATCGCCGATACGGCCGCGCAGGTCGCGCATCTGCAAGCGGCTTTGCAAGGTGAACTGGCCCGAGGCGATGGACGACTGACCAATACTGGCCATGCGCCCGATACGCTCGATCAGGTCCGGCGTGTGCTGGCTGGAAATCTGCATCAGCAGGTAAGTCTCCAGCCAGGGGTCGAGGATCAGGCCGGCGTCGAGGGTGATCTGTTCACGCAGGGTTTGCATGGCGCTCAGCGCCGAGGTGAAGCGGTCGTAGCCGTCTGGCCACCAGCCGACGGTGCGCAGGGATTGCACATCCATCCCCTTGACCGCTGCCTGCAATGCATCGAAGCGGGCCAGGGTATCGCCGCTCGCGCCCTGTTTCTTGAGCGCGTCGCCCAGGGCTTGCAGGCTTTGCAGGATGAGCGGGTTGTTCGCATCCACCTGGTCCATCGCCGCCTTGGCTGCGGGAGTCGGTTCACGCAGCAGGTCCAGCGCTTTCCAGCGCGACGCCAGGTTGCGTTGGGCCGTTAATTGGCCATCTAGCGCGTCCAGGGTCAGCAGTTGAGAAACGCCGGACTTTTCGCTGGAAATCACCGCGAGTTTGTCGCGATAGTCCAGCCCGATCATCCAGAGGCTCCCGGCCAAGGGCAGAATGAACAGAATGAACAGAATCTGGAATTTGCGTGCGAAGCCGAAACGTCCGAGCAGGCGGATACCGGGTGACAAAAGACTGTGCATGGCCGACTACTCCCTAAAACCACCCACACGCGGCAACGATGGGTGACGCCTTGAAATGACTAACGGCAAAGTGCCATGTCATTGATTGGGAAGGCTCAAGCAAGATACGGGCCGCAGAGAGCGCCCCCCTGAACAGGCGGTGCGACACCCGAAAAATCGTGTGCCGTGCGCGAAGATGGGGCGAAAGCACTCAGCGTCGGGAACGACCGCGTAGCGAGTGGGTTCGATCAACCCGCTGCGGTCACGCCAGCAACGCGGTGATCCACTGCACTTGCCGGGCGACCTCTTGCACCTTGGCCGGCGGTAACGCCTGGCGGGCCTGTTCGAAACCGGCCAGGGTTTTCTGCTTTTGCCGCAGCAGGCGTTGCCACTTGGCCAGGAAGTCCGGGCTGCGGGCCTGCAGGTGCAGCGGGCCGAAGTACAACTCCTCGGCACTGTACACCCGCGGTTCGGCGCGCTCGGCGACGATGATCTCGTAGTAGAAGCGGTTTTCCCGCAACAACTCTTCGACAAGGATGCGGTAACCGTTGTCCATCAGCCATTGGCGCAACGGTTGTTCACCGCCGTTGGGTTGCAGGATCAGGCGCTCCTGGCCGGTGAGGCAGGCCTTGCCGCTGTCGAGGATGTCGCGGATGGTCTCGCCGCCCATGCCGCAGACGCTGATCGCACTGATCGCGTCGCCGGGTTCGATGGCTGCCAGGCCATCGGCCAGGCGCACGCTGACATGTCGCTCCAGGCCATTTTCACGCACGGTGCGTTCGGCGGCCTGGAATGGCGTCGCGGCCACCTCCCCCGCCACCGCCGCCGCGATCAGGCCGCGGCGCAGCAACGCCACCGGCAGGTAGCCATGGTCGGAGCCGATATCCGCCAACCGCGCCCCGGCCGGCACATGCGCCGCCACGCGTTCCAGGCGCATGGACAATGTGTGTTCGTTCAACTGGGGTCCCTTCTTCACCACGAGTGTCAGTGCGAGGGCTATTGACGCACAAACTCCACCACCCGCTCCAGCATTCGATCACAGGCATCCAGTTGTTGCAGGCTGATGAATTCATCCGCCTTGTGCCCCTGCTCCATGCTGCCCGGCCCGCACACCACGGTGGGAATCCCTGCCTGATCGAACAACCCGCCTTCGCTGCCGAAGGCGACGGTACCGAAGTCCCGCGAACCGCAAAACTGCGCGACCCACTCAGCGGCCTGGCTTTGCGACGAAGTCGCCAACCCCGGATAGCTGGACAACTCACTGAAACCGATCGCGCACTGCGCACTCACCGCCTGCATCGCCGGCAGCAGGGTGTGCTCGGCATACAACCGTAACTGGTGCGCCACCTGCCACGGGTCCTGGGCCGGCAGCGAGCGCACTTCGAAATCGAAGCTGCACTGCTGCGGCACGATATTCAGCGCCTTGCCGCCGCTCATCACCCCGGTTTGCACTGTGGAAAACGGCGGATCGAACGCCGCGTTCAGGTGTTGCGGCGCCTTGAGTTCTTCACCGAGCCGCACCAGCTCCCGGATCAAGCAGGCCGCGTATTCGATGGCGTTGACGCCCGACGGCGCATAGGCCGAATGACACGCCGCGCCATGCACATCGCAACGCATGGCCAATTTGCCTTTGTGCCCCAGCACCGGCTTGAGCTCGGTGGGCTCGCCGATCACGCACAACAGCGGCTTGACCGGCTGCG
This sequence comes from Pseudomonas sp. Y39-6, assembly GCF_023651955.1. Classification (NCBI taxonomy): domain Bacteria; kingdom Pseudomonadati; phylum Pseudomonadota; class Gammaproteobacteria; order Pseudomonadales; family Pseudomonadaceae; genus Pseudomonas; species Pseudomonas sp. Y39-6. The sequence continues at coordinate 4,861,526 of NZ_CP069594.1, forward strand.
CGCGAAACCGTTCGATCAATGAACGCACGCCCAGGCAACCCACCTCCTCGTCATAGGACAGCGCGATATGCACCGGCATGCGCAACGACGCCCGCACCAGCGCCGGCACACAGGCCAACACACAGGCGATATAGCCCTTCATGTCGGCGGTGCCACGCCCGTACAACTTGCCGTCTTGTTCGGTGAGGTCGAACGGCGCCACGCTCCAGCGCTGGCCGTCCACCGGCACCCCATCGGTATGCCCGGACAACACGATGCCGGGCACATCCGCCGGGCCGATGGTCGCCAGCAGGTTGGCCTTGTTCTTGTGTTCGTTGAACACCAGTTCACAGGCGACGCCGTGGCCCTGCAAATAAGTACGCACGAAGTCGATCAACGCGAGGTTGGATTCGCGGCTGGTGGTGTCAAAGCGCACCAGTTGCGCCAGCAGGTCACGGCTGTGGCTCATCGGTCATCTCCCGGCACCGCATAGCCCGGCGCGATGTGCGGGTGGAGGGCGCGGTCGAGGTAGTCTTGCAGTTGCCCGCGATAGGCCTGCCACAACTGATCGAGGGCGCCGATCGGCTCGGCATCGGCCCAGTCCACGCGCAGATTGACGATGGGCCAGAGCAGATCGTCGACCACCATCAGGGCCGCCGAATGCACCGGCCCCGCTTCGCCGCCGAGGGCCTGGCCTGCGTGCATCGCGGCGAGCAGCCGGTCAGCCAGATGCCCCGAGGCGTTTTCGAACGCGCCGACCATCGCGGCGATCACACCGGGATTAGCCAGCATGTTCCCGGCCGCAACACATTGCTCGCCGCTCTGCGCGGCATGCAGGCCGAGAGTCTGCGCGCCGCTGAAGTGCGCGGTGCGACCCAGCCGATCGATCACCGTCACCTGCCGATAGTCGCGGTGGTCCTGCCCGGCGAACACTGCCGCCACGGCTTCACTCGGCGTCATGCCCTGCTCCAGCAGGTCGAGAATCTGCGGACCCAGGCTCGGCAAAGTGATGTTCTGCGACGCCACCGCGCCCACACCGGGGCGCAGCCACGGGCAACGCGCGCCCACGGCGATGCTCGACGAACTGATGGCGATCCCCAACTGGCCCGTCTCGGCACAGCGGGCAACAACGGAAAAGGTCATAGCGCTTCCTCAGTCGAGCACCGACGCATCGGCATCGATCATCATTTGCTTCATTTCTTCAAAATGCTGGCGCGAGAAATCGGTAATGCCTTCCCAGCCCCGCGCGGTTTTTTCCGCCACTTCATCGGACAACACCCGCAACGGCTGCCCGGTGGACCACGCCGTGACGAGGATCTGGCAGGCGCGCTCCAGGGTCCAGATATCGTCGAACGCTTCACCGATGGACGAAGCGGTCACCATCACGCCGTGGTTGCCCATCAATAGGCGGCTCTTGCCGTCGAGCAGGCCGACCAGGCGCGCGCCTTCGGCTTCGGTATCGGCCATGCCGCCGTAGAGCTCGTCCACCGCCACGCGGTTGAAATAGCGCGCGGTGTTCTGGTCGATCGCCGGGATGTGCGGCTTGGCCAGGCACGCCACCGCCGTGGTGTAGACCGGGTGCAGGTGCAGCACGGCGCGGGTGTGCGGCAGCAGTCGGTGGATCTGCCCGTGGATCGACCAGGCGGTGGCGTCCACGTTCGGGTGGTCGGCACAGCTGGGGTCATCGGCGTTCAATAGCAGCAGGTCGCTGGCGCGAATGCGCGAGAAGTGCTTCCACCTCGGGTTGAGCAAAAACTGTTTGCCATCGGCCGACACGGCAGCGCTGAAGTGGTTGGCCACCGCTTCGTGCATACCCAGGTGGGCGACGATGCGAAAGGTCGCTGCCAGGTCAATGCGCGTCTGTTCTTCGAGGGATAACGCCATGGATCGGTCTCCGCAGGGCGCGACCGCAAGACGGCGGCCGCGCAATAGGCTTACTTGGGCATCAGCGCCGCAAGGTCGGCATCGGTGGGGGCCTCGAAGTTGTACTTCTTGAGCAAGGCCGCGTATTCCGGCGTGGCGCGGTACTTCTCCAGGCCGTCGAGCAAGGCTTTTTTCACCGTGTCATTGCCCTTCTTCACGCCGAAGCCGTTCAGCACCGGGTAGATCAAGGCGTCGGAGGAAATCACCACGCGGCTGCCCAGCTTGTCGATCACGCCACGGGCCACGGCCGCGTCGGTGATCTGCGCTTCGACCGCATGGGCCAGCAACGCCTGGGTGGTTTGCGGGTCGGTGCTGTACTCGCTGATCTGGATCGGCTTCAAGCCCTTGGCCACGCAGTACTCGGCCGACAGTTTGTTCATCTGCGCGAGCCAGGACGTAGCGCCCATGGAACCGATCTTGTGGCCGCAGAATTCTTCCGGGGTCTTGGGTTGGAAAGCACTATCCTTGAGGGTCAGGATCGACTCACCGCTTTTCAGGTAGGGGATCATGTCGATGACCTTGACCCGCTCGGCGGTGATGTACATCGACGAGTTGGTCACATCGAAACGCCCGGCCTGCAGGCCGGTGATCAGGTTGGGGAAACGCGTGTCGAGGGTCTCGACCTTGCGCCCCATGACCTTGCCCAGGCCGTCCATGAACTCGATATCGAAGCCCGCTGGCTTGTTGTTATCCATGTACTCATAGGGGAAGAACGTCACATCGGAACCGGCGATGATCTTGCCGTCCTGCTGGAACGCCGAAGCCGCCAACGAGGTCATCGCAACCGCTGCGCCCAGCAGGCACACGGCAAGGGGACGAACACTTTTACGAAACGCTGTCATGGTCAATACCTGCAAGGGGGTTGGGAGGTTAGGCAGTGGCAGAATCTTGTCCGGCCTGTTGCACGAAGAAAGACGCGCCACGGGGTTTCTGCGGCAAGCGCAGTTGGTTGTCCGTGGAACGTATCAAGCCACTTTCTTCACCGGCCACCAGCAGGCCGGCATGTGCGCTGGGCAGAGGGTTTTCGCCGAATGGCAACGCGTCTTCAGCGGCGTAGACGCTGATGAACAGGGTGCGCGGCAGTTCGGTCTCGTTAGGGCTGGAGGCATGCAAAAGCCGGGTGTGCATGAAGCACACGGAACCGGCCGGGCCGTAGCAGGCGACCGGTTGCCGACAGTGTTGCGCGACCACGGCATCGTCCACCGCGCCGGTGAAACGCTGGTTCTGCCAGTGCGACCACAGCGGGCCTTTATGGCTGCCGGGGATCACATTCAGCGGGCCGTTTTGCGGGGTCACTTCGCTGACCATCAGCAAGGCGGTGATGATGTCGTCGTTGCTGTGGGGCGTGAATAAAAAGTCCTGGTGCCACTTCACCTGGGTCGCGGTGCGGGGCAGCTTCGAGTTGATCTTGCTGTGGTGAAAGCGCGTGCCACTGGCGCCGATCAACTGCGCGGAAATCGCCGCCATGCGTGAATGCAACGCCACGCGCTCATACACTGGGGAAATCTCGGTGGGCGAACTGACCCGCCGCAGCGACGGGTGATCGGCGCGATGGTCGCCCTCCAGATCGAAGCGTGCGCGGCCATCCACGGTGGTGCCCCAGCCCTGGTCATGGCGGCGACTTTCCTCTACCCATTGGTCGAAGTCGTGCTGCAACGCGGCCACTTCGTCCATCGACAACACGCCTTCCACCACCAGGTAGCCGTCGCGCTGGAACTGCTCGATTTGATGTTGCTCGATCATTTTGTTTTTCCTGAACGTTAGAGGGTCACGCCAGCGAGACGTCCTTGAGGAACGCCTCCACGCGTGGGTTCTGGCCGCTGCGCAATACCGCAGGCGTGTCGTCGCAGACCACACGCCCCTTCTCCATGAACACGATCCGATCGGAGACCTTGAACGCGAAATTCATCTCGTGGGTGACGATCACCATGGTGATGCCCTCCTCGGCCAAGGCTTCGATGACTTGCAGCACTTCGTTGACTTTCTCCGGGTCGAGCGCCGAGGTGGGCTCGTCGAACAGCATGATCTGCGGGCGCATCATCAACGCGCGGGCGATGGCCACGCGTTGCTGCTGGCCGCCGGAGAGTTGGTGCGGGTACTTCCAGGCGTGGTCGAGCATGCCAACCTTGTGCAGCAGCGCGTAGGCCTGTTGCTTGAGCGCGTCGGTACGCCCCAGGCCGTGGTATTTCGGCGCCATCAGCAGGTTGTCGAGCACGCTCAAGTGCGGGAACAGGTTGAAGCTCTGGAACACCATGCCGATGTTCAGGCGATGCTCGGCGTGTTCGACGTACTGCGGTTTCTGCGCGCCGGTTTTGTTCAGGTGGATGAACGGCTGGCCGTTGATCTTGATCTCGCCGTTGTCCAGTTGCTCCAGGCCGTTGAGCAGGCGAATCAAGGTGGTTTTGCCCGACCCCGACGGCCCGATCACCGACACCACTTCACCGGGCTGGACCTGCAGGTTGACCGAGCCCAGCACCTCGATGTCGTTGTAGGCCTTGTGCAGCCGCGTGGCTTGCAGCGCCGGGGCCCCGGTGGTTGCCGGACGTTGCAGCGCAACCCGTTGTTGCGTGGCCAGCGCCAGCACCGCCGCATCGGGAACCCGCGACACATTGCGTTGGTTGACGTCGAGAAAGCGCTCCAGGCGTTTGAGCAGGAAGTCGAACACGGTGACGATAAACACGTAAAAAAACGCCACCGCCGCCATGGTTTCGATCACCAGGAAGTTCTGCGAATACAGGCGCTGGCCGACCATCAGGATTTCCGTCAGCGAGATCACCGACACCAGCGAGGTGAGCTTGACGATGGAGATGTATTCGTTGGCCAGGGACGGCAGCGCCACCCGCACAGCCTGGGGGATCACCACGCGCCATTGGGTGCCGAAAAACTTCAAGCCCAACGCCCGCGCTGCCTCGCCCTGGCCTTTGGGGATCGAGAGCAGACCGCCGCGATGGATCTCGGCCACATACGCCGTTTCGCAGATCACCAGGGCCAACAGGCCGGACCAGAACGGGTCGGCCAGAATCGCCGACGTGCCGGGCAGCGCTTGCGGCAGGTTGTAGATAAAGATCAACAGCACCAACAACGGCAGGCTGCGGAACAGCCAGATATAGCCACGCGCAGGAACGCTGAGCAGCCCATGTCTGGATTGCTTGGCCAGCGCCAGCAGAAAGCCCAGACCGATACTCAAGACCCAGGTCAGGGTGCTGAGCTTGATCACCGTCCACGTTGCGCGCCAGAACTCGGCGTCACCCAGCAGACCCAACATATAATTCCAGTCGAATGTCATCGTCGCGCTGCCCTGCCCCAAAAAAGAAGTTGATCTGCGTCAATGAATTCAGAGTCGTGGGGACGGGCCCTTGGGGTCAATTCGTAAAACCCGGTCCACTGGGTAGGCAGAACCTACGCAGCCCGCCGCCACCCTCGAAACCACCAAAAATCAATGTGGGAGGGGCTTGCCCCCGATAGCGGCGCATCAGCAACACATCAGCAAGCTGACCCACTGCAATCGGGGGCAAGCCCCCTCCCACATTGGATAGGCTGTAGGCCCTGACCGAAAGGGTGCGCGCCTGAACTCACCGCGCCGAACACGCCACCTTTTGGTGCAAATTCAGCTCACACTGCTGAGCGAGCGCACCGCATGCGGGTCAAAAAAGCTCGGCGGGGCCATGCCGGGGATGTACTGGTCGGACACAAACATGCGGCAGCGCTCGGCAAACGCCGACACCACACGCGACAGCTGGGTGTTGCTCGCCGTGGCGTAGCCCAGCTTCATCGGCCGGTGCGCGCCCGCCAGGCGCAGGCGGATCACGCGTTTGCCGTCCTGGGACAGGTTCGATTTGGGCCGCGCATTCGCGAAGGAATAACCGATCCCGTTGCCGACCATGGCGCGCACCGTTTCGAGGTTGGTGGAGCGCATGATGATGTTCGGCGTGGTGCCTGCCTGCATAAACAGGCTGAGGAAATAGTCGCGGCTCCAGGGCGTGTCGAGCAGCACCACCGGGTACGCCTCCAGGTCCTGCATGCTGACCGCCGACAGACTCGCCAGCGGGTGGTACTCGCCGACCATCACATACGGCGGCAGGTGCGCCAGGGGTTGGAAATCGATGTCGGGGCTGGTCACCAGGTCGTAGGTCAGGGCGATGTCCAGCTCGCCACTGCGCAGTTTTTCCAGCAGTTCCTCGTGGTTGCCTTCGGCCTGGGTCAGGCGCACGCCGGGAAACGCACGACCGAAACCAAACACCAGCTCGGGGGTGATCATCGGCGCCAGCGACTCCAGGCAACCCACGCGCAGCGGCCCGCGCACGGTGTTCAACGACTCCGAGGCGATGGTGTAGAGGTTGCTCACCTGCTCCAGGATCTGTTTGGCTTCTTGCATCACCAGGCGCCCCACGGCCGTCAGCGAAATGCCCTGGGCGTGATGCCGGATAAACAGCTGGATGCCCAGCTCGGCCTCCATGTGAGTGATCGCCGCCGAGATCGACGGCGACGAAACATGGATGCGTTCAGCCGCGGCACTGATGCTGCCGGCCTCGCCCGACGCGACGAAATATTCCAGTTGGCGCTGAGTGATACGACTGAGCATCAGGCCTGTACCTCGGTAATGACTGTATGCCCAGCGCGTTGCAGGGTTCATGCCGGGATAGGCGCGGGCCCTGCGCAGGGCGATGACCTGCACGGGCTTCGGTTTTTCCTAAGCACTACCCCGCACAAATGCTGGTTTCGTCCGGCGACCGGCGATGTGAAGCTGATTGCATCCCGCTGCCGACGAGTCGCTCGCCATGCCCACTCATACCCGTATCCGCATGTTCAATACCAAACAGACCTATCCCAACCAGGCGCTGGACAACGACCTGTGCCAGGCCGTGCGCGCTGGTAACACCATCTATGTGCGCGGCCAGATCGGCACCGATTTCGACGGCAACCTGGTCGGCCTCGGCGACCCGCGTGCCCAGGCCGAACAGGCCATGAAAAACGTCAAGCAACTGCTTGAGGAGGCGGGTTCCGACCTGTCCCATATCGTCAAGACCACCACCTATCTGATCGACCCGCGCTACCGCGAGCCGGTGTACCAGGAGGTCGGCAAATGGCTCAAGGGCGTGTTCCCGATTTCCACCGGGCTGGTGATTTCCGGCCTCGGTCAACCGGAGTGGTTGATGGAGATCGATGTGATCGCCGTGGTGCCGGACGACTGGAGCGTATGAAGGCGGCCGACGCCCACCTCGTGCTGCACCTCGCCGAATAAGCCGGAGAACCTCATGCCCCACACCGTGTACTTCCTCAATGGCCCCAACGCCAACCTCTATGGGCTGGGCAAGGACGGCACCTACGGCAGTGCCAGCTTCGCCAGCATCGAAGCGCGTTGCCAGGGCCACGCCGCGGAGTTGGGCCTGACCCTGGACTTTCGCCAGAGCAACCATGAAGGCGTGCTGGTGGACTGGATTCAAGAGGCCCGCCTGAACGCCGACGCCATCGTGATCAACGCCGCCGGGCTGAGCTACAGCTCGGTGCCGATCCTCGATGCACTGCTGGCGTTCGACGGCCCGATCATCGAAGCGCACATGAGCAATATCTGGAAGCGCGAAAGCTTCCGGCATCACTCCTACGTGTCCAAAGCCGCCACCGGCGTGGTCGCCGGGCTGGGCGCGCTGGGTTACCAACTGGCACTCACGGCGGTGGCCGAACTGCTCGCAGAGCCGCCGCAGTGAACGGTATCACCCACGCGTCCACATTGGCGGTCCACCGCGACCGCGCCCGTTCTTTTCAGACAGACTTCTTACTATTCAGGCCCTTCCTATGTCAGTAGAAACCATCAACACCCTGGTAGTCGGCGCTGGCCAGGCCGGCGTCGCCATGAGCGAACACCTGTCCCTGATGGGCGTGCCGCATATCGTGCTGGAGCGCAGCCGCATCGCCGAGCGCTGGCGTTCGGAGCGCTGGGACTCGCTGGTCGCCAACGGCCCGGCCTGGCACGACCGCTTCCCCGGCCTGAAATTCGACGGCATCTCCCCCGAAGCCTTCCCGCCCAAGGAGCGCATGGCCGACTACTTCCAAGCCTATGTCGAAATGCTCAACGCCCCGGTGCGTACCGGCGTCGAAGTGCAGCAAGTGGAGCGCCATGTCGGGCGCCCCGGCTTCAAGGTAACCACCTCGGCGGGCGTGATCGAGGCCGCTAACGTGGTGGCCGCCACCGGCCCGTTCCAACGCCCCTCGATCCCGGACATCGTCCCCGCCACCGCGCCGCTGCATCAGTTGCATTCCTGCGCCTACAAGAACCCCGGCCAACTGCCCGAAGGCGCCGTGCTGGTGGTCGGCGCCGGGGCCTCCGGCGCGCAAATCGCCGAAGAACTGCAAAAGGCCGGCAAAACCGTGTACCTCTCGGTCGGCGAACACTACCGCCCTCCCCGCGCCTACCGCGGCCGCGACTACTGCTGGTGGCTCGGCGCCCTGGGCCTGTGGGACGAAGTCAAAATCCAGCCGAAGAAAAAACACGTGGCCTTTGCCGTCAGCGGCTACGAAGGCGGCAAGACCGTCGACTTCCGCCGCCTCGCGCATCAAGGGATCAACCTGGTGGGCGTCACCGAACAGTGGAACGCTGGCGTCATGACCTTCGCCCCAGGCCTGGCCGCCAACGTGGCGCAGGGCGATCGGGCGTACTTCGACGTACTGCGCGACGCCGATGCGTACATCGAGGCAAACGGCTTGCCGTTCCCCGAAGAACCGCAAGCCTGGGAACTGCTGCCCGACCCGCAATGCCTGCTGAACCCGACCCTCAGCCTGGACCTGGCCGAAGCCGGCGTGACCACGATTCTATGGGCCACCGGCTTCAAGTTCGACTTCAGTTGGTTGAAGGTGGATGCGTTCGACGAGAACGGCGAACCGTTCCACAAACGCGGGATTTCGGCGCAGAGCGGGATCTATTTCCTGGGCCTGCCAAACCTGGTGAACCGGGCGTCGTCGTTTATCTATGGGGTTTGGCATGATGCGAAGTACGTGGCGGATCACATCGTGTTGCAGAACGAGTACATGGCGTATGGCAAGGCTTAGCGCCTTGTTCCCAGCGACATTTCAACGCTCGAACCGTTACAATCGCCGCTTTGGACATTCGCCAAGGAGGCAACCATGAGCGTTCGTGGTCAAGATCGACAGATCGACAATATTGAATTCAATGTCAGCGACATTGCCCGCAGCAAAGCCTTCTACGGCAACGCCTTCGGCTGGACGTTCGTCGACTACGGTCCGACCTATACCGAATTCAGCGATGGCCGGCTGACCGGTGGTTTCACCACCGGGGAGCCGGTTCGACCGGGCGGCCCTTTAATCATCTTGTATTCGGACAATCTGGCAGACGCGCTACAGCGGCTCAAGGCTCTGGGCGCGGTGATCTCCCGCGAAACCTTTGCGTTCCCCGGTGGAAGCAGGTTCCACTTCATTGATCCCGACGGCTATGAACTGGCCGTGTGGACCGCGCAACCGTAGATCCAGTTGGAATACCGGCGGCTTCGACACTTTATGTTTGCCGACCTTGAGTTCAATGTCGCCCGCGACCAAAAGACAATTGCGCGCGCAAAGTATATTGGCCTCAATCAATGGGAAATCTGGCTGGAAGGTGTCAAGACCGGTGAAGTTGTCAGTCAACGCCCACACTGATCCGCGATAAAGGGGGCACACTTATTCGCCAGTTAAATGGCGGCAATAAATTGTCCTGTTCACTTTGTCGCACCCCCTCTGTTACGGCTCCAGCCCCCGCCATATCGGCCGATAACTTGATTAACCGCAAGCCCAACGCATGCGCCCCTCACTGGATCGAGCCCGCCGCCATGAACCCACTCAACCTTCTAAAAAAAGCCCGGGCCGATCGACAAGGCACCGCCACCCTCACCTGCACCGCCAATGAACTGGAGTCCTCATTGGCCAACCTGCGCATCGCGCCCGTGCTGATCACCGGTTTCATCTCTCCGCACCTGGACATCGACCAGATTGCCGCCAAGCTCAAGCGTCGCTTTCCCCACACCAGCATCAGCCTGTGTACCACCGCTGGCGAGTTGTGCAACGCGGCGAATTCGCTGTATTGCACTACCGGCGAGCGCTGGGACCGGATTGTCCTGCAGTTGTTCGACGACAGCCTGATCGCTTCGGCCGAGGTGGTGATGGTGCCGCTGGAGTGTGAGGACATCCGCAGCGGCGGCAAGCGCATGGGGATGAAGGAGCGGATTGCCAAGCTGACGAGCAATATCAAGCGGGTACAGGCACACACGCCGATCGACCATCGCGACACCCTGGCCTATGTGGTGTTCGATGGGCTGTCCGCGTCGGAGTCGTTTTTCATGGAGGCGCTGTATGAGTCGGGGCGCTTCCCCTGCCTGTTTGTCGGCGGTTCGGCCGGGGGTAAGTTGGATTTCCAGAAAACCCTGATCCATGACGGCCAGCGCAGTTATCAGAACCACGCACAGATCGTGTTCCTGAAAACCGCCGCGAATGTGCGTTTTGGCGTATTTAAAAGCCAGAATTTCAAACCGGCTGACTTGACCTTCAGCGTGCTGACCGCCTCCGAGGAGGACCGCACGATTGACCAGGTGATCGACAGCGCGGGCAATATCAAGAGCATGGTGCAGGCGCTGTGTGACGCGTTCAGTTGCGCGCCCCAGGCGCTGGAAGCGAAGTTGGCGGATTTCTCGTTTGCCATCCGCGTGGGCAATGAATTGTTCGTGCGCTCCATCGCACGGATCGACTATGAACAGCAGATCGTCCAGCTGTATTGCGACGTGGCCCCCGGCGAGGAGCTGGTGATGGTGCGGCGCACGCCGTTGCGTGAGGCCACCCGCACGGACTACGCGCAGTTCCTGCGCGGCAAGGGCGGCCAGCCGGTGGCGGGCATTCTCAATGACTGCATTTTGCGCAGGCTGAACAACCCCAGCGAATTGGGCAGCATGGCCGGGACGTTTGGCGATGTGCCGCTGGCGGGGCTGTCGACCTTCGGTGAAATCCTTGGCCTGAACCTGAACCAGACCCTGACCGCGATTTTCTTCTTTCGAGTGGCCAAGGGCGCCAGCTACAGCGACGAATACCTGGACAACTTCATTGCGCACTACGGCGAGTTCAAAGCCTTCTTCCTACGCCGCCAGGTAAATAAGCTGGCCGGATTGAACCATGTGGTGGTCAAGCAGATTGCCGCGTTCAAAAACAATGACTTCAGCGGCGCCCTGAATACCCGCGGGCTGGACAGCAATATCCTGCCGGTGTTCGAGGGCCTGGCAGACCTCGGCCAAGTGCTGGCCCAGGCCGAACGTCAACAGGCGGAAATCGCCTCGCAGATCAAGCATTACTCCGGCGAATTGCACGCCTCAATGGACGAACTGGTGGGCACCATCGACCAGCAGAACAGCGTGTCTGCAAAGGCCGGGGCGACGGTCGAGGGCTTGTCCAGCCAGGCGGATGATGCCGTGGTCGGCGCGCGGACCCTGGCCGGTTCGAGTTTGCGTATCCAGTCGATTGTGCAGGTGATTCAGCAAATCGCCGGCCAGACCAACCTGCTGGCGCTCAACGCCGCCATCGAAGCCGCGCGCGCAGGCGACCTGGGCCGCGGTTTTGCGGTAGTGGCGGATGAGGTGCGCAAGCTGGCGGAAATCACCCGCAAGAATGCGGCGGAAATCGGTGTGGATATCGACCTGCTGTCCGGCGAAATCCAGCGTGTTGCCCAGCAGATTGAAGACCAGTCCAGCGGCGTCGGCGCCTTGCGCGAAATGCTCGATGCACTGGAGGCGTCAAGCCGCGCCACCGAGGGGACCGCGCAACGGACCAAGACGATTGCGGATACGCTGACAGGGCTTACGCATGCGTAGGCCCCCACGGGATCGATGTCGGATGTTCGAGTAGCGGGAACAGCGTGTTCAGCCAGAGGGCGCGCGTGTTGGGCTGCTCGCGAGTATCTGGCTGGGCCGCCTTTCAGGCTATGATGCGGCGCTCACATCAAGGACGATAGAAACCGTGAAAACCGCCCTCACCGCTCTGCTCCTGATCTGCCTGACCACGCCCGCGCTCGCGGTCGACAACGCCATCGGCTTCCAAACCGCTACGCTGGCCGATGCTCACCATGAGCGTCCGCTGGAGATGGTCGTCTGGTACCCCGCCACCACCACCGCAACCGCCGAACCCATCGCCGACAGCGTGGCTTTTATCGGCGCCCTTGCGGTGCCCAACGCGCCGCCGGCGAGCGGCGAACATCCGCTGGTTGTGCTCTCCCACGGTTACGGCGGTAATTGGGGCAATCAGGCGTGGCTGGCCAGTGCATTGGCGCACCGGGGTTACATCGTCGCAGCGGTCAATCACCCGGGCACCACCACCAGGGATCGCAGCCCGCAAGCCGCCGCGCAGTTATGGCAACGGCCCAAAGACGTGAGCCGGGCCATCGATGCGGTGCTGGGGCAGCCGAAGCAATTTGGCGCGGTCGCCAAAAACCGGATCGCTGCGGCAGGTCATTCCCTCGGTGGCTGGACCGTGATGGAAATCGCCGGGGCACGGTTCGACCCCGACCTTTTCGCCCAGGACTGCGACGCACACCCGAAGTTGGGCGGTTGCATCGTCTACCACCAGATCAACCCCGCCAACACGCCAGCCGCAAAGGCCCAACTGGCCGCGGACCTGCGCGACAAGCGCGTCAGCGCCGTGGTGTCATTGGACCTGGGCCTGTCACGCGGTATGACCGACGCCAGTCTGGCCGCATTGTCAGTGCCGACGCTGGTGATCGCGGGAGCGGTGCCCTCGGAGGATATGCCCGCCGAGTTGGAGTCCGCCGACTTGGCCAGGCGCCTGCCAACAGCCTCGACGCGCTACGTAGCGATCAGCGACGCCACCCACTTCAGCTTTATGTCGATCTGCAAGCCCGGCGCGGTGGCGTTGATTGAGGAAGATTCGCCAGGCGATGGCGTGATCTGCCGGGACCGCGACGGCGCGCGGCCACGGCAGGTGATCCAGCAGCAGGTCGTCGCGCTGATCACACAGTTTCTGCAGCCGACACCCCACAATTAAAACAAAGGGCGGCTCAAGACAAAGCGTATCGGGGCAGCACGTGTGCGGGCATTCTCAGCACCCGCTCAACGCCACCTGCGGCCGCTCGCCGGCAAAGAAGAACGGGCGCAACCGCACGCCGACGCTGTTGCCGATGAACGCCGCCACCAGCCACACCCAGCCATGCAGGCTGCCGGAGGCGATGCCGCTGAAGTACGCGCCGATGTTGCAACCGTAGGCCAGGCGCGAGCCGTAACCGAGCAGCAGGCCACCGATCACCGCCGCCATCAGCGAGCGCGCAGGAATGTTCAGGTTGGGGGCGAAACGCCCGGCCAGGCCGGCGGCCAGGAGCGCACCGAGGACGATGCCAATGTCCATCACGCTGGTGATGTCTTCCCACACCGGCGCGGCCAGGGCCTTGGCGTTGCCCGGCATTTGCCAGAACGCCCAACTGCCCACCTCCACACCCAGGCCACTCGCCACCTTGGCGCCCCACAGCGCGAACGCCGAGGTGATGCCCCACGGTCGCCCGGCCAGGGCCAGGGTTGCGTAATTGAGCAGGGCCAGGCCAATCGCGCCCCACACCAAGGGCCAGGGGCCACGCAGGAAGCGGCGCAAGCCTTGATGCTCGCTGGTCACGCCGGCTTCCAGTTGACCATGACGGGCCTTTTCCAGGCGCACGCTGACGGCTGCGATAAGGCCGAACACCGCCAGGTTCAGAAGCAGCGCCGGCATGACGCCGACACTTTTGACGATCGACGTCGCCGGGAACGCCGGCAGTGCAAACCACCAGCCCACATGGTGCGTGGCGATCAACGAACCACAGATAAAGAAGAACAGCGTCACCAACATGCGCGCATTACCGCCGCCCACGGTGAACAGGGTGCCCGACGCACAGCCGCCGCCCAGCTGCATGCCGATGCCGAAAATAAATGCGCCGAACACCACCGATACCCCGGCCGGCGCTACCAGCCCGACCACCGGCTGGCCGAACAACGTGCCCGCCCCCAGCGCCGGGAAGAACAGCAATACCGCTATCGCCAGCATCACCATTTGCGCACGCAAACCGGCGCCGCGCCGGTCATTGATAAACACGCGCCAGGCCGAGGTGAAACCGAAGGCGGCGTGGTACAGGGTCAAGCCCAGCGCCGCGCCGACGACCAGCAACAGCACCTGGCGCATGCCGACAAGGTTGTGCAGGAACACGGCGCCCAGCACCAGGAGCACAAAGGCCACCAGGGGCGCGACAGGCTTGCGCGCAGAGGTTGTGGAAAGAGAGGTGCTCATGAGGTATCTCAATTCATTTGAAGGGGGTTGATGACCAGACCGTCGAGTATAAACCGAGAGGGTCTGTCTCTCGGCGGAAGATTGCATAGGGGGGCGGGGTATGCCATGCTCCGCGCCTCATAGGTAGGGGGGGTATATTTTGAGCCATATAGCGGCCAATAAAGACAGTCTGATCAAGCGCGTCAAGCGCATTGCCGGTCAGATTCAAGCGGTGGAAAGAGCGTTGGAATCGGACAGCGATTGCGCCAAGACCCTGCACCTGGTCGCCGCCACACGCGGCGCCATCAACGGCTTGATGGAAGAAATCATCGAAGAACATGCCCGGGCGCATGTGGCGGACCCATCCCTCAGCGAGGAAGAACGCAACCAGGGCGTCGAAGAGTTGCTTGAAGCCATTCGGCGGTACTCCAAATGAGCCTTGATCATACCCACGAGCATGTCTTCCTCGGCTCGGCCCACGAAGAAAACGCCAAGCGCACCTTATGGGTGGTGATGTTGACGGTGGTGATGATGGTCGCGGAAATCGCCGCCGGCGCCCTCACCGGTTCGATGGCCCTGCTGGCCGACGGTTTTCATATGGCCACCCACGCGGGTGCGTTGGGCATCGCCGCCGCGGCCTACGCCTATGCCCGACGCCATGCGTCGAGCCCGCGTTTCAGCTTCGGCACCGGCAAGGTCGGTGATCTGGGCGGCTTTGCCTCGGCGCTGATCCTGGCGCTGGTGTCCCTGGGCATTGGCATCGAGTCGGTCATGCGCCTGTTGCAACCGACCGACGTGCAGTTCGGCACCGCGACGTTGATTGCCGTGGTGGGGCTGGTGGTCAATATCGTCAGTGCGCTGTTGCTCGGCCACGGTCATAGCCACGGGCATGACCACGAACACGAACATGCCCACGGCCACCATGGCCACGATAACAACCTGAGATCCGCCTATGTGCATGTGCTCGCCGATGCACTGACCTCGGTGCTGGCAATCGCTGCGCTGCTGGCGGGGCGGTACCTGGGTTGGGTCTGGCTCGACCCGTTGATGGGTATCGTCGGCGCCATCGTGATCGCACGCTGGGCCTGGAGCTTGATGGGCGTGACTGCCGGCGTACTACTCGATCAGACCCATGAGCATGTTGCTGCGGAGATCCGGGAGCTGGTGGAACAACCGGGCGACGCGACGATTACCGACTTGCACGTCTGGCAGGTAGGGCCCGGTGTGCATGCGGCAATCGTGAGCGTTGTCGGCAGCTCCACAGCGGATGCCGACAGCATTCGCGAGCGCCTCAAACCGGTGCATGAAGTGAGTCACCTCACCGTCGAGTTTCGCACGCTCGATGTGGCGTAGCGCGACGCTGGGTGACTCCCCCTCTTACGTGCGCCCTACTGACCCGGAGACCGGAAGATTACCGAGCAACTTCAGCCCGGTACTCTTCACGAACGCGTCATAGTCCATTGGCCGCTGGATGCGCGTCTGCGCGTTGGGCAGCACGTAAGCCCAGGCGCGTTTCGACGAAGCGTCGTACACCAGCTTGAACAGGCGCGTCGGCACCCAGACCTGGTTGTCGCCGATGGTGCCGTAGCCGGGGTCAAACAACGGGCCGGTGAACACAAACACATCACCGCCAGCGCGCTTGGCGAACTTGCGCACATCCGCCTCGACCTTGCTCCAGATCTTACGGTTGTTGGTAGGGTCTTGCGGCACCATGTTCGACAGTGCAAACGACTGCGCCATGGCATGGGCGTTCGGTGCGTCGGCGGCCGGCGACTGGTGGCCACGGTCGACGGCCGGATGCTGGCTGTGGTAGTCACTCAACTCTGCACGGCCATCCTTGGGGATGCGCGGGTCGGGGTAAAACAGGTTGGTGCGCTCCTCGCCTTTGGCATCCTGCAATTGCTCGGCGTTCAGGCGCTCGACCACCACCAGCGGCGTCTTGCTGGTCTGCGAATAGAGCACCGCAAAATTGTCCGAGCACAGGGCCAGGGGCCGCATGCTGGCGGGCACGGTGGCAGTGTTGATGGGTTTGGCGGCGGGGAAAAGATCGGCACAGCCATCAAAGGAGGCACGTTGTTCGGTGGCCGTGTAGAGGTCAGGCAGACTGCGGGCATGGGCCGCGGTCGAGAGTAAAACAAGGGCCGACAGCCCGACTGCAATGTTGCGTAGGTACATGTTCTAGATCTTTTGGCTGAGGATAAACCGACAACCATCAACGATGGTGCGGGGGCTGTTGACCGTGAAAAACCAGGTTAGTGCCGCAGGGCCGCGCCTGCTCTAGCCCCGGCATTACAGCAGAAAATTCCCACACCCCACACCCCGCAGCGCTACGTCCGACCTTCGGGTTTGGTCAGTTGTAGGTCATGGTAAACGTCGCGGTGCTGTTGGCCTGGCCGGCGGTCACGCTGGCATCGGTCTGGTAGTAACGTGCCACCAACGGGATTGCATAGGGGCCGTCGCTGACCGTAGTGCCCGCGGCAATCGGCGTTCTCAGCGAGACGGGGGCATTGTTGTAGTAGAGCCTTACGCCAACTCCGGTTGCGGCGGTAGGAGACGCATTCAGTGCCAGCACCCCAGCAATCCCGGAGCTGTGGGCGTTGCCATCCAGGGCAACTTTGACCCGTGTATTGGCATCGCAGTCGAGCGGGATGGAAAAGTTGATTTCATCTCCCGCGCTTCCCGGGCCGGTGAACTGGCTTCGCGGCACATTGCCCATGGGCACGGGGATGGACGTATTGGAGACCGAACAAGCGACGGGAATGATGGTATTGCTGCCGGACAGGCTGGCGTAAGCAGCATAAAAATAATTAACGATACTGCCTGAGGCGAGTCTTCCATTCGTCAGAACACCGGCCCCAACTGCCCCCGAAGTGGTTTTTACCAACTGCACGGTAATTCCGGGTTCAGGCAGCGCAACAGTGCTGGGCCCGTTGAAGTTGACATCGTAAGGCATAGCGCCGCCGAAGAATAATACACGAATCCCCACACCCGCTATATTGGTGTTGTATACGTTATTCCCATATGCGCTGATGACTCTGAACTGTTCCATTGCAAAGCGATGCACATAATTCACACTGCAGCCGTAAAAATACCGGCCACCATTGTAGGCGCCGGTATTGGCGGTTGCCAAAACCGTGCCGATGGGAGTATCACGCTGGACAATCAACGTTCCAAAATTTACCGTTCGCGTCAACGCCGACGACACGCCATTGTAAAAACGGCACGATGCCAATGCGTTATTCGATAACACCGTTAAAACCCATGCCGCACTGCCAAAACAGAACAACCTAATCAGCGTCCGTTGTACACCCAGCATAAAAAGCCCTCCATTAATTGCATGACACCGATAACGTCCTGATGATTGAAAACGGCTGCGACCCTTCAATGGATATCGGTAAAACAAAAGCTGCTGTGCATTGTTGGTCCGCTTGCTCGCCCCACTGAACCTTCACTTCACCCTGTTCCGGCATGCCGCTTAGATAAACCTCCCCTTCCAGGCCGACAATGCCGCTGCTGGCAAACGTCGTCGACTCTTGCACCAGCGTTGCGCTGGCGCCGAACGTGACGGGTTTTCCCTGATATGTGAGGGCCATCAGTACCCGGCTGCCGACGCGGGTCTGGAAATCCGCGAGCACCAAGGCGCCACGGGTCGGGATGACCGATTGGGTATTGGCCTCGATGTCGATGTCATCGGCCAGTGTTTCGGTGCTCAACGCAATGCGGTTGCGACGATAGGTGCTGACATGAGGAACCAGCGCATAACCGCGCCAATCGGTATTGACCCCGGTGTTGTTTTGCACTTTGACCCCGGCAGCGCCAGGCGCGCGCACCAGCGCCATGGTTTCGCCCTGAGGTTGGGAGAAAGTAATGCCGAACGGGTGCGCAACGACGCCACCCTGCGCGCCATAGTTGAGTTGTCGGGAGTGTCGCTCGTAGTTGTAACCGAGCTTGGTTTCCGCGTAAGCGCCTTTATACGTCGCGTGAGCATTGCCGCTGTTGCCTTGCCCTGGGCTGGCATAACCCTGGCTGACGCTGTAGATCAGATTATCGTCCGGCAGCGTCGCGCCACTGAGCCCCAGTTCGTGGGCGGTCTTTCCCTGTGCATCGGTATTCAGGTTGTAATTCACCCAGCTATTACGCAGAGCACTCCCCAACGGCAACTGGATATTGAATGCCAGTTGCTGGTCATTGCGCTTGCGCCCGTTATACGCGGGGGTCTGCGTGTAGGCATAACTCAAACCGTAGGTCACGCCGCCCCGGCTCAGGTTATAACCGGCACTCAGGCTCCGTTCGTAACCGGTTTGTCGCCAGAAGTCCTGCTGATAACCATTGATATAAAAGTTGCCGTATTCGCCCAGGGACTGATTGATATTGAGTTGCGCACGGCTGCGCCGGTTATACAGGCGTCGCCAGTCATTGAAGTTGCCGGGGTCGATCTCATTGGCTTCCTGGAAATCGTAATAACCGCTGGTGGAATAACGGTAACCGGCCAGGGTGAACGTGGTGTTGGTGGCCGCGATATCCTTCGCATATTGAAAGCGTACCGACTGGCCATCGTGCCGGGAACCCTGGCGCAACTCGGTGCGGGCCTGGCTCACATCCATGGAAAGCGAGCCCCATTCGCCAAACCCGTGGCCGACACCCAAGGACGTCGCCGAATACTTCGCCGAGGCAAGGACACCCGCGTACACGGTGGTGTCGCCGGGCAACCCGTAAATCAGCGTACCCTGGGCAAATGCGGGGGTGCTGCTCTTGCTCGCCGTCGAACGGTATTCGCCCGCGACCAGCGAATACTTAAAGCGCCCTTCCCGGACCATCACCGGCACCGCCGAAAAAGGCTGAATCGAGCTGCGCACGCTGCCATCAGCCTCGGTGATGGTGACTTCCATATCGCCGCTGGAAGACGTGGGGTACAAATCCGTGATTTCGAATGCGCCAGCGGGCACATAAGTCTGATAGATGATGTAACCGTTCTGGCGCACCGTCACCTGGGCGTTGCTGCGAGCGATGCCTCTCACCACCGGGGCGAACCCACGCAGGCTGTCGGGGTACATGTTGTCGTCCGAGGCCAATTGAATGCCCTGATACTGCACGCTGTTGAACAACTCCCCCGGCGTGAAGCTGTCCCCCACGACCAACTGGCTCTTCAACGAATGCACATCACGCTGAAGGTACGTATTGAGGCTGGCCCATTGGGCTCGGCTGTCACCTTGGGTGTAAGTCGAGTAGTTACGTAGCCGCCAGGCGCCCAGGTTCAACCCGCTGCGCAGGTTCAGGTAGTAATTGTCATCGCTGCCGGAACGCCCTTCGCGCCGGGTGTTCGCACCGCTGAAACTGTAATTGAGCAGCGCGGCCGGCAGGCCTTGGTCCCACTGTTCAGGATCAATCTGCCCGCGTGCTTCACGGGTGAGCGCCGCTTGGGGAATGCTGATGTCCAGACGGCGCTGATGAAAGTTGAACACGCTGCCCGCATCTGGAATGTATGCCTGCAGGTTGCTGATGGGGGTTTCCTGGGGCAGTTCGCGCAACGCAGGAAACGCCTGCAACTTGACGCCCATCTCCTGTAATTGTCGTGGGGTAAGTTCAGGTTGCAACAGACCGTCCAGCGCAACGAAGTTAATATCACGACTGGCTATTCGTCGGTCGTTCAAGTAGAGGTCCACTGAATAACTTCCAGGCAACTGCCCGCCCTGATTGGAGAATGCGTCGAGGTCGACCCACGTTTGTTCTGCATTGTCGATCTCCAAGGCACTGGCATTGAAATACTCGCGCGCCAGCGCATTGGACGCACACAGCGTAATGCCTATCATGCATTTGAGTGCATGCGCGGCCAGCACCTTTAGTTTCAGGCGTAGCATTCCATTATTTATAGCGTTCATATAAGAAGCCCCGCAATCCGGGCAACACAGTGCCCGCCACCCCAACACCAAAGGGCGGTTGATCCAACGCATTAACGAAACAGGAAGCCGTTAAAATAACAGCCCTTATGAATTAGAGTGGCGCACTGGCCTGCGGCGTAATACCGCCATAATCATTGATGGCTTGCCAACTGACGGCTCCACTTGCACCTTCCGGCATCGGCCAGGCCAATGTACTTTTGGGAGCAACCATACCGGCATCGTTAATAACCTGGTCACCCACGCTCACGCGAAAAAAAGACACGTGATACGCCGTAGGGTTGTTGACCTGCAACGCTTTACCTACCCGCGTAAAGACCAGTGCCTTATAAGCATTCAGCGACTCTCCTGGCATTCCCGGCGGGCGATAGAAGAGTTTTATCCGACTCTTCACAGAAATCAGCAGTTGGTTTTCTTCGGTTTTTTCCGAGGCGGGAATCGACTTGATATTCACCCAGAACACCGACTCTCTGTCCTGCGGAAAATCCCCTCCGGTGCGAATGATGCGCAGCACATTCTCCTGCTCGGCATCCAGCCGAAACAGCGGCGGCGTCATGATAAACGGCGCCTTGCCAAGTGCAGTCTGCGCCCCGTCATCGACCCATGACTGAATCAGATACGGCTTGGTCTTCTCGGTGTTTTTCACCGAAATCGAGGCTTCTTTCCTTGAGCCGTCGTACACCACCCGCGTGCCCCCCACCACCACACCCGCAATAGCTGTATGCACCGTACCGACCAGCAGGCCGGCGGTTAACATGTATTTCAGCCACCCCATCGACGTATCTCCTACCGACGCTTTGCTCAAGCCTGCACGTGAGCAAACCCACTTGTTGAGAAGGCCGAGCAGCGTGCCCGGCCTGTCTTAGTGATCAGTTATAAATAACTGTGAAATCACTGACGGCGTTGCCGGAACCGGCCACCACTGGAGCGGTTGCCACATATTTGGCGAAGAAGTTGAAGGTGGTGTCGGCTACCGGAGAAAGAGGCTTGCTGACGGACGGGGAGCCCACGGGAATCAACGTAGCGGCATCCCCCTCATACACACCGATCGCCACACCCTCGGCGGTTCCAGCCCCACTCGTCAGGGCAATCAAACTGCTGTTATTCCCGTCGGTCGGGCCATCAAACTTTACGACCGCGCTGGTGGCCGTGGCCGGGCAGTTAGTCAGGACGATATCGAACCGGGTCGGGGCCGCGGTATCGCCGACATTGGCCAATGCCGTTGAACTGACCGTCCCCATTGTCACCGTCTGATTGGCAGTACCGGGTGTAACAGTACACGCGGCATCGGTGATCGTACCGGTGAAGTTAATAGTGCCGTCCGCCGCATGGCTGAGCGCCGAAAATGCAGAGCACGCCAACAATGTGCATACGATTAATTTTTTATTCACACGACTATTCCTTATCACGTCAAGTTATGCAGGCATTCAACTAACTACTGGGGAGCAAGTCTCAATGCCAACCTTTTTCTAGAGCAAACAACTCCACAGGCGGATGACTGTCAGCCAGCTCGTCTTTGCTTTTCAGATTTGCCCTCTTGTTGTGAGAGAGCGGCGTCGATGATCAAGGCTTTTTAAAGAAATACCTACGTCGAAAAATCGGTGTGTGCTGTGGGGCTTTTCTCTGTTTTCCAATTATTTGAATTGCAGCACGCTCGACGATGTGATCCGCAGGGCAAAAACCAGCCAAACAGGCTGTTCACTTGGGCTGTGGATTACCGCCCTCTTCCGACAGAACACTCCTCTATCAGGACGGTAAAAATTACCGTTTGATTGATATGACCCCATTGGCGATTCTGAACATCGGTCTAAACTGCAAAACCCAGTCATGCTCCGCAAGGGAGTCAGCGTGTCATGCAGCCCACCCTCAAATTGCTCGATCAACCCACCCGATATATGTTCTTCACCGGCAAGGGCGGTGTCGGCAAAACGTCGGTCTCAACCGCGGTATCACTCGCCCTGGCCGAGGCAGGCAAGAAGGTACTGCTGGTCAGCACGGACGCCGCCTCGAACCTTGACGAGATGCTCGGCGTCGAGCTGAGCAATCAGCCTGTCGCGGTGCCGCACGTGCCTGGAATGTTCGTGCTCAATATCGACCCAGGGACCGCAGCAATTGACTATCGGGCCCGGGTGGTCGAGCAAATGGGCGACCAGGCCCGCGATGAAGACATCGCCTTGGTGCGTGAGCAACTCTCCGGGGCATGCACGACCGAAATCGCAACCTTCGACGAGTTCTCCCACCTGCTGTCGCAGGGCAGCGCGGCGTATGAGCACATCGTGTTCGATACCGCGCCCACGGGGCACACGCTCAGATTGTTGAGCCTGCCAAAAGCGTGGAGCGGCTTTCTAAAAGGCAACGATCGTGGCGCATCATGCCTGGGGCCGCATTCGGGCTTGAAAATGCAGGAGCAGTTGTTCAATCAGGCATTGGTGGCGCTCAATGATCCAGCCCTGACCACCGTTGTTCTGGTGACTCGCCCTGATAAAGGCGCCCTCAGCGAGGCTGCACGCTCCAGCGACGAACTCCGTGAACTGGGCTTGAACCACCAGCGCCTGGTGGTCAATGCTGTATTTAAACGCAGCGACTTGAATGACCCGATCGCCGCCGCGATCGAAGCTATGGGCCAGCAGGCGCTCGACGAGATGCCCGCGTCACTGCGCCAGCTTTCAGCCGACTACATCCCACTCAAGGCCGTGGATTCGGTTGGCTTGCCCGCGCTTCGCGCACTGCTGACACCCGAGCTTGCTGTCCCAGCCAGCATCGCAAGCCCAGTACCGTCGCGCCTGGAATATCACGCACTCGCGGAATTGATCGCCGAGTTAGCCCACGACCAGCGCGGCCTGATCATGGTCATGGGCAAAGGCGGCGTGGGCAAAACCACCATTGCCGCCGCCATCGCCCTGGGACTGGTACAGCATGGCAAGTCCGTACACCTGAGTACGACAGATCCTGCAGCGCATCTGGCGGTAACCCTCAATGCCGACGTGCAGGGACTCAGCGTCGGCCGCATCGACCCTAAGGTCGAGACCCAAAAGTACGTGGACAAGATCGTCGCCTCCCGCGCGCCAAGCCTGACGGAAGACGAAACCGCCTTGCTCATCGAGGATCTGCAATCCCCATGTACCGAAGAGGTCGCGGTGTTCCACGCATTCTCCCGTGTGGTTGCGCAAGCCAGAAGTGCATTCGTGGTACTCGACACAGCCCCCACAGGTCACTCCCTGCTCCTGATGGACGCCACAGGCGCCTATCACCGCCAGATGGTTCGCGAATTCAAAGGCAAAGCCTCGGACCACATCGTCACGCCGTTGATGCGCCTGCAAGATGCGGACTACACCAAGATCATCCTCGTCACGCTGCCCGAAGCCACCCCGGTGTCGCAGGCGGCAGCGCTGCAGGATGACTTGCGCAGGGCCGACATCGAACCGTTTGCCTGGGTGGTCAATAAGTCGTTGCTGGCCACCGATACGACAGACCCGCTGCTACGAGCGCGCCTGGATAGCGAGCGCAAACAAATGGCGAGAGTGGCCGAAGAAACCAACCATGCTGTCATCGTAGTGCCGTGGACAGTGGAGCCGCCGGTTGGCGTCGCCGGGTTGAAGCGCTTGCTGGATTGAAGTGTCGCTCGGCTTGCTCACACCGTGCGCCTGGATGACTGGAACGACACCAGCAAAAAAGCCTGCATGGCTGCAGGCTTTTCTCTATCTGGCACGACCTGGCTGCGCTCAGCCAAGCGTACTGTCGATCAGAGCCGTGACTGCCTATCAGTCTTCAGACCCTGCTCTCAGCACCGAGACAAAGCGTTCCAATGAAGGATCTTGCTCAGCGTGCCGCTTAATCCGGCCGATGAACATCCACTCATATTCCGCCCAAAAAACCCGAGCAGTCTTGGGGGCTTTGCAGTCGAATACAACTTGATGGATCCCTGTTTCTCGCTGCCGAACGACGACACATTGCTCAAGGCCAACCAACAGTCGCTGCCCTGGCTCCAGGGGCGGAGCATTCAGCGCAAGGCGTTTCTCAATTGCTGTTTTGCGCATGATGACTGTCGTCCTTAAAATTCAGAAACCTTATGCATTGAATCAAAAGCAAAGCCAGCCGCATGGCGGTGTGCCTTGAACGCCAGGGCATCGGGCGGACCCGCGTGGCTCAGGCGCTTCGACAGCTCTGCACACGACTATCCTCCACTGGATCATATGTGCATAATATTATCATGCAGTGATAATAGAAAGGCAATCGACGTCGCCCTGGCCTGAGGCCCGGACGAGGTCTTTTGATTGATTGCCAGGAGGCAGAGACATGCATGAAAGCAGCACTACGTGAGCGCTTGGAGACCCGTATGAAACGTGAAGACGTAAAAACCAAATACGCTGAAGGCATTCAGTTTGATACCCATTTGATTGCCAACCCGGCCAACACCCAGGAGTGGATCGTCTTCTTTAAAAAGGATGCCGGAAGAAGCTTCTTCCTAGTCAATGACAACGAAGAAATCGAACCTTTTCGGTACCTTGATGATTTGATTCATGAGCTGCGCGAAATCGGTATCAAGGTAGCTGAAATTCATTTCTGAATTGTTTCCTTGGCACCTCGCGCATCTACAAGTGCGATCGCAGCAAATAATGATGTTGGATTAACGTCTATTAACGCCAACGTTACGGCAACAAAAGACTGCTGGAGGACTCGAGTATCGGAAGGTTTTCCAGCCAGCGGCCCTACGGGCAGGTCCGCGTGGAGCACAGCCAGCTCGCAGTGAGCTGGCGCGCGTTTCCTGACGCTCTACTCAGGCACGCAAGTAGGCCACCAAGGCATCGGCGAAGGACTCAGTGGTACCGGCCCCGCCCATATCGGGTGTCACTTGGTCACGGGAGTTTTCCAGAACAACGCGGATAGCAGTACGAATGCGCGTGCCCTTGTCCACCATGCCCAGGTAATCAAGCATGTCTGCGGCGGCCAATAACAATGCACACGGGTTCGCGATGTTCTTGCCGGCGATGTCCGGTGCCGAACCGTGGACCGCTTCGAAGATGGCTGCATCGGCACCGATGTTGGACCCCGGCGCCAAGCCCAACCCACCGACCAGGCCTGCGCACAGGTCTGAAAGGATGTCGCCAAACAGGTTGGTGGTGACGATGACATCGAATTGATGGGGATTCATCACCAACTGCATACAGGCATTGTCGACGATCATCTCGTGGAATTCGATTTCCGGATAATCCTCGGCGACCTCACGCGCCACGTCAAGGAACAGCCCGGAACACGACTTGATGATGTTGGCCTTGTGTACCGCGGTCACTTTTTTGCGGCCTTTGCTACGAGCCAGCTCGAACGCGTAGCGCACGATGCGTTCGGAGGCTGTGCGTGTTACGCGAATGCTTGCCAGAGCGACTTCGCCGTCTTCCGAAATACTTTGCCCTTCTGGCAGGTACGCCCCTTCGGTATTTTCACGCACCGTGATGATATCGATACCTTCAAAGCGCGAACGAGTGCCGGGGAAACTGATCGCCGGTCGGACGTTGGCGTAGAGATCGAAGTGGCGGCGAAGGTGGACGTTGATCGAGGAGAAGCCGCGGCCAATCGGCGTGGTCAGAGGGCCTTTGAGTGCGACGCCGTGTTTGGCGATCGTATCGATGGACGCGGGCGGCATCAGCTGCCCATGCTGCTGCAAGGCCTCCAAGCCGGCCTCAACGAAGTCGTACTGAAGATTGCAGTCAAGGGCATCGAGTACGCGTAGCGTCGCTTGCATGATCTCAGGGCCGATGCCGTCACCCTTGATGATTGCGATGGTTTTGCTCATGGTCTCTTCCTTAACAGCGCTGTGTCAGCCTGCTGTATTGATGGGGTCACTGAGACTGGTGTCACGAGTCTGCTGATAGGCATTGACTGTCTGACGGCTTTCACCGCGGCAGAGTGCTATGTTTCATCCTCCGCGCCGTGACCGCGCAGGTCATTGCGGATCAATTGACGAGCGACCTGAACGGGTGTCAGCTCTCGCTATGGATGCGGCGGTTACAGGTGAGCGCCCGGATCAAGCGTGCAGTCATTTGCTCCATCGATGACGCGCATAACATTAACATACAATGCTAATTCCACGTGGTAGAAAGCAGCGTTTTCCGGATGATACCAAGGTCTTAGAACGCCTGTGCGTGACAGGGTGAGATCGCTTTTAGGCAGGCATAAAAGGAAGACGGGTTGTGGCTCGGATCATTCAAGAACGGATGATCTTGCAAATGGCGGGCTGTCGATGTTCAGGAGCTGCGGCGGCCGGATATCCGCCGAGTGCGACAGCTGCCAACCGTGCAAAAGGTCGTGCAACTGCCGCACATCAGCCTGATTGACCTCCGCTTACAGCGGGTAGTGCGCCGGGTAATGCAGCTTCGCAACACCGGTGTCGATAGCGGCCTTGGCCACTGCGCCGGCGATTGCCCCGAGCAGGCGAGCATCGAGCGCTTTGGGGAGAATGTAATCGCGCCCAAACTCAAGCTTGTCGACGTTGAACGCTCGCAGCACTTCCACAGGGGTTGGCTCTTTGGCCAATTGGCGCAGTGCTTCCACTGCCGCAATTTTCATCGCTTCGTTGATCCGGGTTGCCCGAACATCCAGGGTTCCGCGGAAGATGAACGGAAAGCCCAGAACGTTATTGACCTGGTTCGGGTAGTCGGAGCGACCGGTCGCCATGATCAAGTCATCACGCGTGGCCATGGCCAACTCGTAGCTGATTTCAGGATCGGGGTTCGAGCAGGCAAACACGATCGGCTTGGGAGCCATCGCCGCCAACGCTTCAGCCGGAAGCAGATTGGCGCCAGACAACCCCACGAACACATCGGCACCGTTCATGGCTTCCATCAACGTGCGCGGGCCACCGTCGTTAACGAATTGTGCTTTGTATTGGTTGAGGTCTTTGCGCGCCGAGTGGATGACACCGGTACGATCGACCATGTACAGATTGCTTTTTTGCGCGCCAAGGCTGAGCAGCAGGCGCATGCACGCCGTGGCTGCGGCACCGGCGCCAAGGCAGACGATTCTCGCGTTCTCCAGCGTTTTGCCCTGAATCTCCAGCGCATTGAGCATGCCGGCCGCGGTGACGATGGCGGTGCCGTGCTGGTCGTCATGGAAGACCGGGATGTTGCACTGTTCGATCAGTGCGTCCTCGATTTCAAAGCACTCAGGGGCTTTGATGTCTTCCAGATTGATCCCACCAAAGGTGTCGGCGATACGCACGACGGTGTCGATAAAAGCCTGGGAACTCTCGGCATTGACTTCGATATCGATCGAGTCGATACCGGCAAAACGCTTGAACAGCAACGCTTTGCCTTCCATCACCGGCTTACTGGCCAAGGGGCCCAGATCGCCGAGGCCCAAAATGGCCGTACCGTTTGTGATCACGGCCACCAGATTGCCTTTTCCGGTAAAGCGATAGACGTTCTCCGGGTCCTTCGCGATTTCGCGAACGGGCTCGGCCACGCCAGGGCTGTACGCCAGTGCGAGTTGGGCGGCGGTATCGGCAGGCTTGGTCAGCGCAATGCCGATTTTTCCTGGGGTCGGGAATTCATGGTAATCCAGTGCAGCCTTCTTGAAGTCGGTAGTCATGCGAGCCCCTAATTAGACGTTGATTACAATATTATGTTAACACTATTATAATACAAGGCAACGAGGTCCTGAGCCACAGACCAGGATCGAGTTGCCGGCTTGAATGCTGCTGACGAAGGGGTTTGTCAGCCAGCAGACCAACGCTATTGGCCCTAAGACTTCAGGGCGGGCCTGTATTTTTTGGCCAATAGAGCCCTCCTATGCTTGAACCCGTTTAGGCCACCTTGCGTGGCCTTTTTTTTGCGCGCTCGAGAGCCCGGCGCGCTACGCACCAAGCACGACACACTAGGACTCGGGGTTTGCTTATCGCGTCTTGGAGCCGCCCTACGCACTTCGACAATCGCGTAAGGGCGTCGACGCGGCTCATGGGGCCGGATCAGCGTTGATCCGTGTCAGGCGATCGCGGAAAAGGATGGGGGGCGTCGATTCTTTCTTTAACAGAACTCAATCTTTACTGACCTGCTCAACCTTTCTGAGGGTGGCTGTCAGAAATGCACTTCGGCAGATTTGATACCCAGCTCGCGAAGCTCATGGATCAGATCATCGAGGCGTCCAAATGACTCCACTTCCTCGTTGTCATTGACCAGAAAATAGCTTCTCCCGGCATCCTTTTTGAAAAGAATGATCCACTCGTGCGTGTTGGCCGGGTTGGCTATCACATGCGTGTCGAAGTGCATGCCTTCCCCGTGTTTGGTTTTGACATCTTCGCGTTTCATGCGCGGTCTCCGAGCATAGGGCTCAGCTCTCTGAGCACTGAATCTAGAGCGTCGCCAGCGTTGTACCGAGGCTAGGCCAATTGCTTTGCTATTATCATAACGTGTGAATAGTATGCACATGCCACCAGAACGAGGCTAGTCATGATTGCGATACGAGAAGCTTGGAAAGCGGGCTTGTTAGGGCGCGAGCATTGGCTTGGAAATATCGTCTCAGGGATCATCGTCGGCGTCGTGGCGCTGCCCTTGGCCATGGCATTTGCCATCGCCTCCGGCGTCAAGCCGGAACAGGGGATCTACACGGCCATTGTGGGTGGTTTGCTGGTTTCGCTGTTCGGCGGAAGCCGGCTGCAGATTGCGGGCCCCACAGGCGCATTCATCGTCATTCTGGCCAGCGTGACAGCCAAGTACGGCGTTGATGGCTTGCAGGTCGCGACAATGATGGCCGGGGCAATTTTGTTGCTGCTCGGCATCACCAAACTTGGCGCACTCATCAAGTTCATCCCTGACCCGGTGATTGTGGGATTCACCGCCGGCATCGGGGTGATCATTTGGGTCGGGCAATGGAAAGACTTTCTGGGCTTGCCGAAAATCAGTGGCGAGCACTTCCACCAGCGGCTGTGGCACCTCATCCAGGCATTCCCCAACCTTCATGTACCCACGACACTGTTAGCCCTGCTGAGCCTGGCGCTAGTGATCCTCGCGCCTAAACTGCCGGGTTTAAAGCGTGTTCCCGGCCCGCTGATCGCGATGGTCGTGGTGACGGCGTTGCATGCCTATTTTCAGTTCGACGGGGTGGCCACGATCGGCAGTGCATTTGGGGGCATTCCTCAAGGCCTTCCCCAAATCGGCCTTCCAGCAATAACGCTGCCCCAGGTCATTGAGTTGATTGGCCCTGCGTTTGCAATCGCGATGCTTGGGGCTATCGAGTCACTGTTGTCGGCGATTGTCGCCGACGGGATGGCCGGCACCAAACATGACTCCAATCAGGAGTTGATCGGACAAGGCATTGCCAACCTGGTCACCCCTCTGTTCGGTGGCTTCGCTGCGACAGGGGCGATCGCTCGAACGGCCACCAACATCCGCAATGGCGGCAATAGCCCAATCGCGGGCATTGCCCACTCCCTCACGTTGATTTTGCTGATCTTCTTTCTGGCGCCGCTGGCTTCGGATATCCCGCTTTGCGCATTGGCGGCGATCTTGTTCGTGGTCGCTTACAACATGAGCGAACTGAAGCACTTCAAGCGCATGGTCAAACGCGCGCCCAAAGCCGACGTTGCCATCCTGCTAATCACCTTCGGCCTGACCGTATTCAGTGACCTGACGATCGCCGTGAACATTGGGGTGATTCTTGCCATGCTGCAATTCATGCGTCGTATGGCGTCCTCTGTCGAGGTACAGCTAATGGTCGAAGATGAGCTGGAGGCAGAGTTGCGTACAAATGGACATGCACATCTTCCTCCCGGTGTTTTGGTCTACACCATCGAGGGGCCTCTGTTCTTTGGCGCCGCAGAAACCTTTGAACGTGTTTTGGCGCAAACGCACACCGATCCCAGAACGTTGATTATTCGCCTGAAGCGCGTGCCGTTTATGGACATCACGGGCTTGCAAACGCTGCTCGAAGTCATTGAGCAACTGCACAAGCGCGGCATTGTCGTAAAGCTGTGTGAAGCCAATGAGAAAGTGCTTGGCAAACTCGACCGGGCCGGGATTCTTCAGGTGCTCGGTTCACAGCATTATCATGCCGACTTCAATGGCGCACTGGTCAGTCATACCCAGATCAACGAGAGTCAGGGCGAGACGTAGGAGACAGTGAATGACGCGCGATGAGCAGGCACTTGTCGTGCCCGCTCATACAGGGATGAATTACTTGGCATTGGCCGCAATTTTGCTTTTGGTCGCGTAGGACACGCCATGCGTCTCGAGGTAGTCCCGAATCAGCTGACGAACGACCTGAGAAGGTGTCAGGTCCTGAGACGCGCAAAGCTCCTCAAGGGCTTTTTTCTTGACGGGATCAATGAGCACAGTCAGTCGTGCAGTCTTGTTTTCCATGGAATTGCCTGTCGCCTAAATCGATCAATGATAATCAAATTATAATAGCAGGGCATTCATTTGTCACCGCTTAGGTTCGCCGCTGCACTGTTCGATCCGAAAGCCCGAGCACCTTCGAAAACACATGGTGGTCACGTAGCGGGGGCGATTACCAACTCCGACGGAAATCCTTTCTCCATCATCGAATGAAGCTCAAATGCGCTGGTGATCTTGAGTTTCGTGCCTTCACCAAACAGCAGCGGTAAAGGCCTGGCCGGATCGTATGCTGTTGCTTGTAGGGTTTTGCTCGCCGGAATCATGCCCTCCCTCCTCCGCCATATGGCTAAAAAAAACGCCAACAGCAAAGAAAGCCATCCGACGATGGGCAGCCAGATCACACGAACCCTAAAAAACCGCGAGGCCGAATGGGTGACAGGCTGCGCAAGGTTTTGGGCGAGTCGTATCATGAAAGGACTAGGCTGACATCCGGCTTGCCAACTCTCGCGGCAGAGAAGGTGAGCCGAGGAACGTCGCACGAGCGGCGCTCAATCTTGAGAGCGCAAAAGACCTCAAGACAATCGCCTTCAGGCCTCCCGCCGACCGCCCCACAACAATCAATAAAACAACCGCGGCTCCGGCGCAGCCAGCAGGCTGACCAACTTGGTCAACGCAAACCCCAACTCCGCGCGGCTAGGGCCCATCAGGGCGATGCGTACCCCACGGGTGCTGGCGCTGCGCTGGGCCAGGAACTGGCTGCCACTGACCACGATCACGCCGTTGGCGCGCGCGAGGTTGGCGAACTCGTCGCTGGTCCAGGGCTCGGGCAATTCGAGCCATACATGGAAGCTGTTGGGTTGGGTGCGAATGTCGTACGAGCCCAGTAGCTGCCGCGCCAGGCGCTGGCGCTCCGCAGCTTCCTCCTGTTGCACCCGCACCAATTGCGCCCCACGGCCACTGGTGATCAGGTTGCTGGCCAATTGAGCCATCAACGGCGACGGCATCCACACACTGCTGCGCACCATGGACGACAGCCGCGATAGGGTTTGCGGCGGCGCGTACAGGTAACCGATGCGCAGGGCCGGTAGCAAGCTCTTGGACAGGCTGGTCAGGTATACCGAGCGCTCCGGGGCATAGGCCGACAACGGCTTGTGCGCGGGGCGTGTCTCAAGAAAGCCGTAGATATCATCATCGATGATGTACAGATCAAACTCGCGGGCGATCTCGGCGATTTCCAGGCGACGCGATTCGGGCATGATCGAGTTGGTGGGGTTCTGGTGCGTGGCCACCGTCACCAGCAGCGTGGGCCGGTGCTCGATGCACGCGGCCCGCAGCGCCGCCGGTACCAGGCCGTACTCATCGACCTGCACCCCGTGCAGGCGACGGCCTAGGCTGTGGGCCAGGGAGATGATCCCCGGATAGCAATATTCCTCACACAGAATCATATCGCCGACGCTGGACAGGCCGCCGATGGCCACCAGCAAGCCGTGTTGGGCACCAGCCGTCAACACGATCTGTTGGGCATTGGCGTCCGGCAGGCAGCGCTGCACCCACAACGCGCCGGCCTCCTTATGCACGGAATGGCCGCCGTCGGTGACGTAATCCAGGATCGATCCCAACTCGGGCGCCTGCGCCAACTCCTCGATTGCTCCTCGCAGCCAGTCGCTCATGCCGGCGTCGCAGGGCTTGATGATCGACAGGTCTATCTGCCCGGTATCTACCTTGGAGGCAACGCCGAGTCTGGCCACCGGCGCCAAGACACCGCGGGTCGGCAGCACGAATGTGCCTCGCCCCACTTCCCCGATCACCAGGCCGCGCTTGGCCGCCTCGTCGTAGGAGCGGCCGATGGTGCCCGGCGTCACTTTCAACGCCTCAGCCAGTTCCTTGAGGGTAGGCAGGCGCTCGCCCGCGGCCAAGTGCCCGGAAGCGATGTCACGCGCCAGTGCGTCGGCGATCATCAAGTAAACCGGCTGGCCATGGCCGCTGTATTCAGGAACCCACATAGGAACGACACCAGAAACAACTGAAGCGCGAAATCCTACCATGAAATTTTTCATAAGCGTAATCGCACAACAATCGACTCAATATTATTCGACTCAAAACATTACACCGATCAAATACATGTCATTGATTTTCTACCGAAACACAAGACTTCAGCCGTCACCGCAAGGCAACGCGACCGAATTTTGCACGGAGCATCTGCGCCATAGCAGAGGGAAAGTGCAGTCCAGCAGCAGCTGCTGCAGATTTTATTGCCAATTAAAATCAATAAAATCATTAGGTTATGATCAGTCAAGCGAAACAATGTCAATTTAGGTATCAAAAACATATTGAGTCGATTTATTTCAAGGAATTAGAATGATTGCATCGATTCAATATTCTTTACCCATCCACATCAAAATATGGAACTTCACCTGAAATGGAAAGCGCAAACCTCAAGACCGCAGCCGACGCTGCCACAGCCGCGCCGACCACCTTTACGAAGTCCTTTCCTGATCGCCACATTGACTAAACAGGTACCACCATGGAATTACTCGGATCGTTCTGGGCCCAGCACTGGATACTGGCCATCATGCTGCTGGGCACAATCGCTTTTGTCGCCGGCTTCGTAGACAGCATTGCCGGGGGGGGCGGGCTGTTCCTAGTGCCTGGTTTCCTGCTGGTGGGGCTGCCGCCGCAGGTAGCGCTGGGCCAGGAAAAGCTGGTCAGCACCCTAGGCACTCTGGCCGCCATCCGCAACTTCTTCGCCAACAGCAAGATGGTGTGGAAAGTGGCGCTGGTGGGCGTGCCGTTCGCGCTGCTGGGCGCTTACATGGGCGCCCACCTGATCGTGTCGATTTCCCCGGAAACCGTGGGCAAGATCATCCTGGCGCTTATCCCTCTTGGCATCTTGATCTTTCTCACGCCCAAGGATCGGCCGGTACAAGAGCACACACTCAGCAACCGCATGCTCTTCACCGTAGTGCCCCTGACCTGCTTGGTCATCGGTTTCTACGACGGCTTTTTCGGGCCGGGCACTGGCAGCATGTTCATCATCGCCTTCCACTACCTGCTGAAGATGGACCTGGTGTCCAGCTCGGCCAACTCGAAAAGCTTCAACTTCGCCTCCAACATTGGCGCGCTGGTCGCCTTCATTGTGGCCGGTAAGGTGGTGTACCTGCTGGCCCTGCCACTAGTGGCCTGCAACATCCTGGGCAACCACATAGGCAGCGCCCTGGCCATCCGTAAAGGCAACGATGTTGTGCGCAAGGTGCTGGTGCTTTCGATGCTTTGCCTGTTCGCCAGCCTTGGCGTGAAGTACCTGGCTTGATTCAACCCTCAAGGAGAACCTGATGAAAACTGCATTTGTGACCGGCGCTTCGGCTGGCTTCGGCAAGGCCATCTGCCGCGCATTGATCGCTGACAATTACCGCGTGATCGGCGGCGCCCGCCGCGCAGATAAATTGGCGGAACTGAAGCGCGAACTGGGCGAGCACTTCATTGCCCTGCCCCTGGACGTGACAGACGCCGCCTCGCTGGACGCGGCTTGCGAATCGATTCGCGACTCGTCGCTGCACATCGACCTGCTGGTGAACAACGCCGGCCTGGCACTGGGTATCGACCGCGCCCAGAGCGCCGATGCCAAGAACTGGGAACGCATGATCGCCACGAACGTCACCGGCCTGGCCATGGTCACCCACAAGCTGCTGCCGGCCATGGTGGAAGCTAACAACGGGCTGATCATCAACATCGGCTCCATTGCCGGCACGTATCCCTACCCGGGCGGCAACGTATATGGCGCCAGCAAGGCCTTCGTTAAACAGTTCAGCCTGAACCTGCGCGCAGACCTCGCAGGCACCAGGGTACGGGTCAGCAACATCGAGCCGGGGCTGTGCTCGGGCACGGAATTTTCACTGGTACGCCTGGCCGGTGACCAGGACGCGGTGAACGCGCTGTACCGCGACGTGGAGGCAATCCGCCCTGAGGATCTGGCCAACACAGTAGTGTGGATCGCAGGCCAGCCGCCGCACGTGAACATCAACTCGGTGGAAATCATGCCGGTAGCCCAGAGTTACGCCGCGCTGAACATCGCCCGCAACCTGTAGCCCGGGCATGCCGGTGGCTGGCACCAGGGCAGGGATTTATGCCGGGCCAAGCGTTCCAAGCGTTGCTATAACGCGCCACTACCCATGAAGGAGTCTTATGGATACCGCGCGACACCGCCAATACCCTGCTCGCTTTCCGGTAGTCGCCCGTGAATGCAGCTTTACCTAGGCCGTGGCTAAGTGAAACGACTGCAGTGACTTTCATGGGGCTTACCTCTGAATCGAAGGATCAGAGACGCATTCATGCTGTTCACGCTGTGCGCTTTGATCGCCCTGGCGAAATCCAAGGCAAAAAAAGCCTGCATCGCTGCAGGCTTTTCTCTATCTGGCTCCACGACCTGGACTCGAACAGAAAAATAAACATTTGTTCTACAATGAAATTATTCTGTTTTTTAGTCTATACATCCCTACGATCATCCTGATCCAGCCCGTATTTTATTGGAGTTCTTTCGATATCCCTGGATCAGAAAAAAACATTCGAGTTTCCGCTCTTTTTGAGACAACGCGAGCATCTGAGTCATCTCGCTGCCAACCGCCGCCCAATGCTTTGAACGTGGCCACTGCAGCGCGAGCCGATTCAGTTTGTGCCTGGGCTCTGCCATCAGATGCCGCTAGGAGATGCTCATCGGCATCCAGCACTTCGATCAAGCTGACCACGCCTTTTTCATAGGCGGCAAACGATGTCGCTCTGGCTTTCGCATACGCCGACTCGCCCTGGGCGAGCTGGGTCGATTGTTGCTCGCGGTTGATCCGTGCCGAAACAGCGCTTTCCACATCTTCGCAGGCCCGCAGAACGGACTGGCGGTAAGCGGCCAAGGCTTCGGCTTCCTGGCCCTTTGCCAAATCAATCTGGGCGTTGATGCGGCCAAAATCGAACAGCCGCCAGCGTAATCCCAGTGCCGCCGAAGCCTGACTGGCGCCGTTGCTGAACAGGTTCGCGCTGGATACCGATGTAGCACTGCCGAGCAGCGCTGCCACAGACAGTTTGGGGTAGTACTCGGACATGGCTTCGCCGATACGCGCGCTGGATGCCGCAAGACGGCGCTCCGCGACGATCAAGTCTGGACGCCGACGCAGCAGGTCGGCAGGAGCGCCCATGTCCGAGAGGCCTGGCACCTCAGGGATGGGCGCCAGCTTAGTCAACTGCGCGCTGTAAGTGCCGGGCGCCTTGCCCAACATGACATCCAGCGCATTCATTGCCGTGTCAATGCCTGCTTGCAGTACCGGCACGGTGGCCTGCGCTTGGCTCAGCGCGCCTTGGGCCTGGTTCAACTGCAGTTCAGCCGCCAGGCCTTTTGCGTAAAGATGTTCGATGGTGGTGAGCAGTTGTTGTCGTGTGTCGACTTGCCGCCGGGCAATTTCCAGGCGTGCTTGCAGGCCACGGATGCTGATGTAAAGGTCGGCTGTTTGCGCGACCACCGCCAGGCGTGTGGCAATCGCTCCGGCTTGCGAGGCCTGATAATCGGCGAAGGCCGCTTCTTTACCTCGGCGCAGCCCGCCAAACACATCCAGCTCCCAGCCGGCATTCAAGTTCGCCTCATAGGCACTGCCGTAGCGATTATAGGAAGGGGCTGAATTCAGCACTTGGCCCAACGGCGTCTCCAATGACTGACGGGCTCGGGCCGCTTGACCGTTGACGGTAGCCGACGGCAGGAGGGCTGCGTTAGCTGCGCCCAAACCGGCGCGAGCCTGCTCGATCCTTGCGCTTGCCTGGGCTAAATCGAGGTTCTGTTCAAGTGCTCGATTTATCAGCTGACTGAGTATCGGGTCATTAAATGCATTCCACCAAGCAGCGAGATCGGCATTTGCCGCATCCACTTGTCGTGCCTTGGACGTTTGCGCCGAGAAATGCTCGGGCAATTCCACACTGGGTTTTGAGTAGTCGGGGCCCACTGCGCAACCTGCAACCATACCCAAACACAGTAAGACGGCGAAACGAAGAGGAGGATGCATGGGGTACCTGCGAAAGGGTCGATTTGTGACGATATTACAATTTGGTCACAAGTTGTCAACCACCGTTGGGATGAGTAAGCTGCTCGCATGAATCAGCCATCAGTTTCTTCGCCCAGCGCCCGTGGCCCAGCCGATCACGACATTCGAGACCAGATTGTTGCGGCGGCCAACGAACATTTCAGTCAATACGGTTATGGCAAAACAACGGTTTCTGACCTAGCCAAGGCCATCGGCTTTTCCAAGGCTTACATCTACAAATTCTTTGAATCCAAGCAGGCGATTGGTGAAGCAATCTGTACAAATTGCCTGACTGAAATCGTTACGGCAGTGGAGCAAGCCATCAATGTAGACGGCATCTCGCCGACCGAACGTTTTCGGCGCCTGGTCAAAACCTTAATCGCTACAGGTGTGAGCCTGTTCTTTAACGACCGTAAACTCTACGATATCGCAGCGTTCTCCGCGTCGGAGCGATGGCCCAGCTCACAAGTCTATGACGCTCGGATCAAGAGCTTCGTGTTGCAAATCGTGCGTGAGGGGCGAGAGCTCGGCGAGTTTGAACGCAAGACTCCGCTGGACGAGACGGTAGAGGCGATTCATCTCGCTCTGCGGCCCTTCATCAATCCTCTGCTACTGCAGTACAACCTCGATTTTGTTGAAGAAGCCCCTTCTCTCATCTCCAATCTGGTTCTGCGCAGCCTGATGCCTTAAACCTCTGCTGACGGATGCGCTGCGCATCCGTATCAGCGTGTGCGCCTGAAAAAACTAGCTATCGAGCCTCTTTGCTTTGCTCTGATCAAGTGGGCGACGTTCATTCATCTCGGCAGTGACTATTGACAGAAATGGTCACTTGAATAAGCATGGTGCATCCGCTACCGAGAGGTCTTTATGATCCAGCGCCACCGCATGTCACTCATTTTCATTGTCTTGTTGCCGTTTGCCCTAGCGGCCTGCAACGAGGCCACGCCCGCCGATCCTCGCCTTCAAGTGCCCTTGGTACGCATCGGCGTGGTTCAACCCTCCGCGCCTGCAGCACGGGTATTCACCGGTATCGTCGCGGCTCGAGTTCAGAGCGATCTCGGTTTTCGGGTGCCAGGGAAAGTCTTGGAGCGCTTGGTGGACTCTGGGCAGAGTGTCAAACGTGGGCAGCCACTCATGCGTATCGATGCCAACGACCTGACGCTGACCGCGAGGGCGCAGCAGGAAGCGGTGCTGGCCGCTATGGCTCGAGCCCGGCAGGCCTCCGATGATGAGCTTCGCTACCGTGATTTGGTGTCCGTCGGTGCGGTATCTGCCTCAGCTTACGCAGGGATCAAAGCGGCTGCCGACTCGGCGAAAGCTCAGCTAAACGCTGCCCAGGCTCAGGCCGATGTGGCGAAAAACGCGACCGGTTATTCGACGTTGGTGGCGGATGCTGACGGGGTGGTAGTGGATACCTTGGCGGAGCCGGGACAGGTAGTTGGCGCAGGACAGAGGGTGGTACGCGTTGCCCATTCAGGGCAGCGCGAGGCCGTGATCCAGTTACCCGAGACGCTACGTCCTGCGCTGGGCTCGGCGGCGACGGTTGAGCTCTACGGGCAGAACCAGCGTGCAGGCAGCGCCCGTTTACGTCAGCTGTCCGACTCTGCGGACCAACAGACCCGAACGTATGAAGCGCGTTATGTGCTGGAGGGGGCGCTCTCCAACGCCACCCTGGGTTCGACTATCTCAGTGTCTATCGCTGACACGGATGTTGCTGATGCCAAGGAATTACAGGTGCCCATAGGGGCCCTCTACGACGCGGGTAAAGGCCCGGGTGTCTGGGTGGTTGAGGGAGAACCGGAGCATGTGGTGTGGCGCCCGATCAAGGTTCGCAGCTTGAATAACGAGGCCAGTGTGCGCGTGACGGGTGATCTCCAGGTGGGTGATCGTGTCGTCGCATTGGGTGCACACCTATTGAATGAGGGAGAGAAGGTCAGGACTGAACTTGCCGGTGCCACGCAAAAAACGGTGGTTGAGGTGAGTCGATGAGCGGCTTCAATCTTTCGGCGCTGGCAGTACGCGAGCGCTCAATCACCCTGTTTTTGATCCTGCTGATTTCTGTGGGTGGGTTGTACGCCTTCTTCAAACTGGGGCGTGCGGAAGACCCCGCATTCACCATTAAACAAATGACGGTGGTCACAGCCTGGCCTGGAGCGACGGCCCAGGAGATGCAGGACCAGGTGGTAGAAAAGCTGGAAAAACGCATGCAGGAACTGCGTTGGTACGATAGGACCGAGACCTTTACCCGGCCCGGCTTGGCATTTACCACGGTTTATCTGCTCGATAGCACGCCACCCTCAGCCGTCCAGGAGGAGTTTTACCAGGCACGCAAAAAAGTCCTGGATGAGCAGAAGGGGTTGCCGTCTGGGGTGATCGGCCCGATGGTCAATGATGAGTATTCCGATGTCACCTTCGCGCTCTATGCGCTCAAGGCCAAGGGCGAGCCGCAACGTCTGTTGGTGCGCGAAGCCGAGAGCTTGCGCCAGCGTTTGCTGCATGTAGCGGGTGTGAAGAAGGTCAACATCATCGGTGAACAGGCCGAGCGCGTTTTTGTCGAGCTGTCCTACGAGCGCCTGGCGACGCTGGGCATTTCTGCACGAGACATCTTCAGTGCGTTGAACACGCAAAACATGATAACGCCGGCCGGTTCGGTAGAAGCGAAGGGGCCCCAGGTTTTCATCCGCCTGGATGGCGCGTTTGATGACCTGCAGAAGATCCGCAATACCCCGCTGACAGTGCAGGGCAGAACCCTCAAGTTGTCCGACGTGGCTGAGGTCAAGCGCGGTTATGAGGACCCCGCGACATTCCTGGTACGCAACAACGGCGAGCCAGCACTGTTGCTCGGCGTGGTCATGCGCGATGGCTGGAACGGTCTGGATTTGGGGAAGTCGCTGGACGCTGAGGCAACAGCGATCAATGAGCAGATGCCTTTGGGCATGAGCCTGACCAAGGTCACGGATCAGGCGGTGAATATTGACGCATCCGTCAACGAGTTCATGGTGAAGTTTTTTGCTGCCTTGGGCGTGGTGCTGCTGGTGTGTTTTCTCAGCATGGGCTGGCGTGTCGGCGTTGTGGTTGCCGCAGCGGTGCCGCTGACCCTGGCGGCCGTGTTCATTGTCATGGCGGCCACGGGCAAAGACTTCGATCGAATTACCCTGGGCTCGTTGATTCTGGCGCTGGGACTGCTGGTGGACGATGCCATCATTGCCATTGAAATGATGGTGGTGAAGATGGAGGAAGGCTACGACCGAATCAAGGCCTCCGCTTATGCCTGGAGCCACACGGCCGCGCCGATGTTGTCGGGGACGTTGGTGACGGCGATCGGCTTTATGCCCAACGGTTTTGCCAAGTCGACCGCTGGTGAGTACACCGCGAACATGTTCTGGATCGTTGGCATTGCGCTGATCACTTCCTGGGTGGTGGCCGTGGTGTTTACCCCTTACCTGGGCGTCAAACTGCTGCCGCAGATCAAGGTGCCTGAAGGTGGGCATACGGCGATTTACGGTACACCGAACTACCAGCGTTTCAGGCGCCTGCTGGGCAGTGTGATCCGCCGCAATGGCCTGGTGGCGACATCCGTCGTGGGCTTGTTTGTTGTTGCGATTATGGGCATGGGCGTGGTCAAGAAGCAGTTCTTTCCAACATCCGACCGACCTGAGGTGCTGGTTGAGGTGCAGATGCCTTACGGCACCTCTATCGAACAGACTGATATGGCGGCGGCCAAGGTCGAGGCGTGGTTGACTCAGCAGCCGGAAGCCAAGATCGTCACCGCTTACATTGGCCAGGGCGCGCCGCGCTTCTATTTGGCGATGGCCCCTGAGCTACCCGATCCATCCTTCGCAAAAATCGTCGTCCTGACGGCGAATCAGCAAGAGCGTGAGGCGCTCAAGATTCGGCTCAGGCAAGCCACGACCGATGGTTTGGCGCCCGAAGCCCGCGTGCGGGTGACGCAGTTGGTATTCGGTCCTTACTCACCGTATCCGGTGGCCTTTCGGGTGATGGGCGCCGACCCCGCAGTGTTGCGGGATATCGCCGCGCAGGTGCGTGAGGTCATGACCGCCAGCCCCATGATGAGGACCGTCAACACCGACTTGGGCGAGCGCGTGCCGGCACTTCATCTCACGCTGGATCAGGATCGCCTGCAAGCATTCGGCTTGACCTCGACCGATGTCGCGCAACAGCTGCAATTTCTGCTCACGGGGGTGCCTGTCACCGAGGTGCGTGAGGACATTCGTTCGGTTCAGGTGGTCGCTCGCTCCGCTGGTGAGACGCGTCTTGATCCATCGAAAATTGCCGCCTTCACGCTGACCGGCGCCCAAGGCCAGCGCGTGTCGCTGTCCCAGGTAGGGACGGTGGATGTGCACATGGAGGAACCCATTCTGCGGCGGCGTGATCGGACGCCGACCATCACCGTGCGCGGTGACGTGGCTGAAGGTCTTCAGCCTCCCGATGTCTCCAACGCCTTGATAACGCAGCTGCAGCCCATCATCGAAAAACTGCCGGCGGGCTACCGCATTGAGTTTGCCGGCTCGATCGAAGAGTCGGGTAAAGCGAACAAGGCATTGCTGCCGTTGTTCCCGATCATGATTGCGCTGATGTTGCTGACCATCATCATTCAGGTGCGCTCGATGTCGGCAATGATGATGGTGTTCGCCACCGCGCCTTTGGGCCTGATTGGTGTGGTGCCAATTCTGCTGTTGTTCCAGCAGCCGTTCGGGATCAACGCCTTGGTGGGATTGATTGCCTTGTCAGGGATTCTGATGCGCAACACGCTGATCCTCATTGGCCAGATCCACTCTAATAAGCAAGCCGGTCTGTCGCCTTATGACGCAGTGGTCGAAGCCACTGTGCAGCGTGCACGGCCAGTAATTCTCACGGCGTTGGCGGCGATGCTGGCGTTCATTCCGCTGACCCATTCGGTGTTCTGGGGAACGCTGGCGTACACCCTGATTGGCGGTACGTTTGCCGGCACAGTACTGACCTTGGTGTTCCTGCCAGCGATGTACACCCTCTGGTTCAAGATCAAGCCTGAGCCCGCGCATGAGCTTGCAGCGAACACTCATGTTGCTTGATACCTGCGGGCCTGGGCTGCGGCACCATCATCTGCATCGCTGTGACCGTGCGAGCCGCCGGACGCTAATCAAACTTTGGGAGAACCACCACGGCGTGGCGTAGCCTTAAAGGTTCTGGCTACCGGGGTTGCTGTCAACGACAGCGCTCTGCCCGACCTTTTCTACGCCTGGGGAGAATTCGGCTCAAGGCTCGAATTGTTGGGCGTTCTGCGGCTGCGGATGAAATTATCCACCGATGAAAATCAGAAGCGCAGCTCGCTGGAGCGTACAAACACGTGCAGCGACAGCAAGACCGTCAGCCGGGTAAGCGCGCGGCCTTTATAGGTGTCGATCCGTTCCTGCAATTCAGGCAAGCGCGATAAGGGTTCTACCCTTGAAATGGCTGGCACCCACCGGGGTCCGACAGAACGCCAAAACGAAAAAACCCGCCAGAAGGCGGGTTTTTCGGGGTGCTCAGAGATTTTAAAAGCTTTCTCTGAAACCTTGTCTGGCTCCACGACCTGGACTCGAACCAGGGACCCAATGATTAACAGTCATTTGCTACCTGTTAGTCACAACGGGGCCACGAAAAACGTGGTGGAGACGTACATCGAATCTATAGCTCAACAAGAATAAAAACTGCCACGCGTCAAAAATAGTCGCGTATCAGCACGATGTCAAAGCAGCAAAATTTCTTGTCCTGTAGGAAAAGTGGACAGCTGCAGCCAGCTACCGCATCTCCTCCAGTGCATACCTCACCTGGTCAACATCCACGTGGACGTATTTCAGGGTCGTACTGATGCTCCGATGCCCCAAGAGGTCCTTGACGATGTGCAAATTGCACTTGGGTTGCCTCATCAAGTCAGTAGCAATCGTATGCCTGAAACGGTGCGGGCTCACGTGGACCCCAAGCTTTCGACTGAGCGCCGTGTAGAAATGCGAGAGCTGATTCATATCCATCGTTCTGCGCATATGCCGCTGAGAGAACTTGTTCACGTTGAAGAGCTGCTCGGTGGAACTAATTCCTCGTGCTTTGGCATTGAGGAGCAGAATCCTCAAATGTTTGGAGAGCTTGCTGTGGATCGGGACATGGTGCTCATCAAAGTTTTTTGAGACCTCTGGATGAATGCAGATTGTCATGGTCTCCAAGTCCACATCGAGTGGGCGAAGGTTCAAAAGCTCATTCGCCCGAATTCCCGTATAGAAAAACGTCTCGAATACGGTCCTCCAAAACCACGCGGGATGGAACGACGCCATTACCAAGGTTTTCATTTCAGAGCGGGCCATACCCACAAGGATGATTCTCGAGTCTCGAATCAAGCGCTGCTTAACGGTTTTCGGCGGGCGATTAGGACAACGTACACCACACCCTTCGAAAGGGTTCTCAAGGAGGCTGGTCAGATTGTTTTTGATTGCGTAGCCGAAGAGCGCCCTCAGATGACGAGCGTAGGTGTTCCAGCTCACCTCTTTGATGTCGGATCCCAGGATCGACCGACGCCAGCTTAAGACTGTTTTCCTATCGATCTCATCAATGAGACAGTCCCCCGCAAACCGAATCAGTGCATTGGTGGCGACACGGTATCCCTGCTCCGTTGTAGCTCGCAGGCGCATCTCAAAGAAATAGATCTCCGGTAACTCTGAGATCACATGCATGGTGCTTCATCCTTGAAAGTAGGTAACCCTTTCAACGCCAAATAGGGGTTGTCATAGGGTTTCTCGGTAAATATCTGAAGCGGATCCTTGAGCAGATAGCCTCTAATGTCTCTGGTCTTACGTGGACCTCTCACCTCACAGGCCCATATATTCAACCCGCTTGCGCACTTCTCATGAATACTCAGCTTCTCAAAGCACCGCTGCACCCAGCGCCAATCGGTGGTGCCCTGCTCTCTTGCTACCCTTGCCAACTCAGGATGCTCTTGGGCATACCGCTGGAAGATTCCGGGTGTCACCAGAAATGCAGTACCGGCTACGCTGTGCACTTTGGCTTTGGCGTCATTGATGATGACTTTATGGGTTAACACACCCTGTCGAAGCCATCTCACAAAGGCTTCTCCCTGCTCTTTTTCACTCAACGCCTCAGACCTCACGGGCAAAATCTCCGGTAAAGATCGAGGTTTGGGATAGGCGTCAAAAGCGTCAGTAGGTGCAGCATCCACAGTGGAAGAGTGATACGAAGAAGAACTGTCGTTCCCCTCGGTCATACACGTCTGTTGTCCCTCCCAGAGATCGTCTGGATACTGCGTCGCCTCCATGTATTCCAGCGGTACTAATTTGTAGCTTGTCTTTGTAGGTTTTTCCGTAAGAACGGGCGACGTGTCCACGGGAATAGCAGGCGGTTTCTGTGGGAACGACGCAACCTCAATGTGCGTATCTTCCCCTGAAGGCTCTAGGACAGGACCCAATGTGATAAAGCCCGCAAAAGACGGTGGGCGCTCACCTTTCTCCCAGATAAATGCAGGTGCGACTTTGAGAAAGGTGAGTGTCTTTTGCCATTTGCCGCTTTGGACCGTGGCAGTCCATATCGCCTTTCCTTCAGCATTCATTTGAATGATCGCGTTGTCCTGGAGGACGTTGAACAATGTGGAGTTCGATGAGGGAATCGAATCCGCGCCCTGAGATAACAAGTGAGCCCTTAGCTTATCGGCCACTGTTTTGCTCACCAGCCACAACGCATCATCAGTCAGCCACCCATCTGAAGCCCGGGGCTGGTTCAACTTCAGTTGGTCAGTTACGAGGTAGCGCAGCCCCTCAATTAACAGACGTTGCGCAGAGTGCTTCGGTGCCGCCAAGGCACGCGATGGATTGCCACCAAGCTCTTGGGCGACTGACGCCTGGTCAGCCTGGATGACGAGTTCTCCCAGCGTGCCGGCGTGTTCGTATTGGCCCGCGAGGACATAAATGAGCGCGCGCCAAGGCTCTGTATAGGCGCTCAACCAATCCAAAATGGGCTTCGTGAGTATCTGCGTGTAGAGCAGTCCAGCGGCCGCGCCGTGGAGCTTGTACTGACGCTCCTTCAGATACTTGAAGCGGTACTCCCGAGAGATAGGGCCGTGCCACGGATACCAGCGGGTTCCGTCAGCAAAATGCACTTCCACATCAACCGCTATCTTGCCGATGTCATGAAGCAATGCGGCGTAGGCCAACGCCGCATTCCAGGT
Source organism: Pseudomonas sp. Y39-6 (assembly GCF_023651955.1). NCBI lineage: Bacteria > Pseudomonadati > Pseudomonadota > Gammaproteobacteria > Pseudomonadales > Pseudomonadaceae > Pseudomonas > Pseudomonas sp. Y39-6. The sequence goes on from NZ_CP069594.1 coordinate 4,906,185, forward strand.
TTCGGCCTGTGCGGCTTGAGTTTCAGGAGTTGCTCCCACAGGCAGCAAATGGGACTGACGGATCTTGAGCGCGAACGCAACGATCTCCAGCCCATGGTCGAGCATTCCGCCAGGATACGCATGGTGGTGGTTTTCTGAGGCGGGCAGTTGCTGGACCAACTCGGCGTATCGCCTCACAGGCTCCAGATAGAGGTCATCAAACTGGGATCGGGAGAGTGAGGTGCGTTGCCAGATATGCTCAAGCAACTTGCTTCGTCGCGGCGTAGACAAAAGCTCCGATGCTGTCTTAGGAGCAAGGTACTCCTGAGTATTCGCGGCAGGGGTTTGAGATCCAGTTTGAGCGGCCTTTTTCAGCTTCGATTGCCAGAACATTCAGCTATTCACCTGCTTCAGTCGTTGGAGAGCCTTTTTGCTTTTTCAGCTCAATGACAGCCCATTTGCAGGTAGGCCTGTTCCCCTTAGACTCCCTTCCAATAGACCCTTCCGTTTCGCCGTCGCTTTATGGCTTTTTCGGATGATCAAATCGACGGGAAAACTGATCTGCGATGCAGCATGTTTAATGCTTGTTTATTGGCAATAATGACGCGGGGGCAATTTCAATGTCGCCTACAAGATCTATCGTCAAAACTGTGTATTAGCCCGCACTTAACAATGGTAGCGGATCCTATTCACGCTCCAACGGAGCATAATCCTTGCGCAAACAGAATGCTGTCACCATACGTTCGTGCGATGACCAAGTGATGCCTCACCAACTGCGTTGACTCGAAGCCGACACCTCCTGATTTTTTCAAAAATACGCTTTTCACTCTTTTTCCAAGTGACGTCTTTTCGTGAGCATTTACTCTCGTCCATCTGCCCCCAAGACGCCATAACCATTTCTTAGATAACCTGGAGAGGACAGTCTTTGGTGGAGGTACTGCGTCTATATTTATGTCTATGAAAAATAGCCCTCTGTAAATCACCTCTGCCATGTGCTTTTTAAGAGATCTGGAACATGCACGTGACCTAGTAACGACTAAAGAAACGGATTTCAAAGCAGATGAAGCCGCTTATCAACGTGTTTCGTTGTGCATATTTCTTGATCCGCCCCATGGGACTATCTGAACGGACTGCACATAGTGGCCTGTTGACATCCACGAGATAAATCAGGAGTATTGCATTGAACCATTCATAGTTTCTGCCAATAAACCCCTCAAAAAACTCAATCACGGATGATGTATGGCTCACGAAACCGAAATACTTCTCCTCAAAAATTCCAACTCAACTTACTCTGCAGATAGAAATAAAAAATCAGCTTACTGCATTGAGTCTGCAACCTGCCGCGCCCCACCAAGACCACAACTACTGTGTTCACCAGCACACGACCAACCACTGCAAACACTTCAAAGCTGCAACCAATCACAATATAAACATATATATCTATTAAGGCGCGAAAAAAATGCCCCAAAATGAAAACGATTTAAATGCAGGCTACAAACAAGCCAGTAAACAGATCGCACGGAGCAAAGCACTAACACATGCTGTCGAACTATTAACTACGCGTCGAGAGCACTGCGCAATCGTTCCCCGAGACTATATCGACAGAGTGGTTTCAAAAATGTCAGATCCTTCCCAGCATTCCGACTACACTAGTGCGGCAAAAGTTTGTAAGACTGAAGATATAGACTCATGGAAAAATTTCCGAAAATCTGTTGTAGGAGCACGTACACCCAGCGAACTTACGGTCGCCTATCTCTCTGGCCCCGAACCGACAAACGACTTAGAGGTTCTAATTGAACTGGGCGTAAGGCCGGAAAACATATGGGCATTCGAGATCGACAAAGACGCATTCACTTCTGCAGTAGTTGATATAGAACGCACAAAACTCCGTGGCGTTAAACTTATGAACGTGAGCATTGAAGATTACTTTCTATCCACACCAAGGCGTTTCGATATAATTTATTTTGACGCTTGCGGCCCTTTGCCGAGCAAAGTAAGAAAAACGACCCAAGCCATTGTTAACATTTTTAGGCACTCAGCACTTTCTTCGCTAGGCGTGTTAATTACAAACTTCAGCGAACCTGACATCACAAAAAAAGAAGTACTAGACAATTACGGTCATTTAATAGCTGCCTACTTATATCCCAAAGCTTTTCTTGACAGTTTCGACGACCCCGATCAAACCTGGACAGATGGCGCCGGAGCTAATGGTTATGATTTTGGCTTACCACCTGAAGAATATAGGGATGAGTACGAGGAGAACAACGACTTCATTAACATTGTTAAGGCCGATTTCAGTAACTACTACGGAGCGTTCATCACAAGACACATCGCAGATATTGCATCGATAATTTCTCCAACAATTCGCCTGCTCAATGCTTCGCTCCACAAAGAGATCATTACAGATATCAAGGAAGCAGCGGCTCGAGGTCGACGATTTGTGACTAGCCCTATAGAGGAAGAGAGCTACCAAGAAAACAACACAAACACCAAAGATATTGCACTAGAATTGAGCACCGAGTTCCAAATTGACGAAAATACATTTGACATGGATGGTGACGCCTTCACCGACCCAAACATGTACTCGTTACTATTTACGCTAGCCGCATGCGACATATCAGGTGTAAACCACCAGGTCAAATCCACAACACCTGAAGTTAAAAAATTCTGCACCAACTGGTTGAACCAGCTTTCTGGAAAGCCTAGCTCAGTTACTGCAGCAGACGCCATTGCTTGCTTTTACACCTTAAGGCACGATAAAGACTTCTGGGCCGCACCACTGGAACGCATTTCAAAATTCAACTATAGAAGAAATATGCGTTTTCTTTGTGATGTGCCCACTGAAGAGATTGCATTTTATCCGGCCTTTGCACAAATTTCCTATCCTTCTCACAGCAATATAAAAGAATCAAAAAGATATAGCTATACAGCAGAGGGAAAACAGACAAAAATGCTACTTGATGTAATGCCATTCGATGAATGCAGATATATTTACGACTGGCTCTCCACCGCACCTCTGATTGGTGGTGACTGGCAGGATGAATCTCGACAGCTGGTTTTTAGATTTGCACTAGATTGTATTGCCAAAAACATTAGATGGTATCAAGATGACTTCCTGTACGGATGTCACTCCGTAGGTATTGACTATGAATATTTTGACCCGCCGTGCTACAAGCCCCGAGAGGAAATAGTATCAACCACCATGTAAAAACCAATCTCGAGTGAAAGATCAAAACCAAAACACATCAAACTGTTTTTACAGTTTATAGCGCCTCTGTTGCTTTGACAGAAGCAACAGAGGCATTTTTCACCGATCTCAACTAACAAAATTTAACGTTCACTTTTCATAGGCCCCCACCTAATTAGCGGCCTTATTCGAACGACTTCGAGGGGCATTGCGACAAAGCTATTAGTACGTACCTACAAGCCGAGACCAGAATGTTCCTACAAAAACTGTCGCACTTAGGACTTGATCAAAGCTTTTAGCGCTTTCATGCTTCCTACCGTTTACCTCTGACGTCGTCAGCATGATACTGAGGGCAGCCTAGATCTAGAAAGCTGCAGTGCGTGCTACACGCGCCGATCACTCGACCGCCATCGCATTCAACATTGCGGTCAGTCGTCAGCGTCATTGACGATCGAATGCCTATCACACCACCCAACGGGGAAATCACTTTCCCTGGGGATGAGTGACTCCTCGTTTTCACTAAGACACGGAGAAACTCATGACCCAATCCTTCACCAACGAAACGAAATACTACGACCTGCACACTCGCGGTATCGGCTACCTGTGTCGCGCGCGAGAGGTCCAAGTGCGCAAGGCAGAACCGTTTATGGCGGTGACCGTTGCTGCGCTCCATGGCGCCGCTGACGACGTTGAATACACCTACATCGACTGTCGAGTGACGGGCGCAGAAGCGGACACGCTGATACGCCACTGCAAGGAAGAGATCAACTCAGGGGATAAGGTCCTGGTGTGCTTCACCATAGGTGATATCTGGATCTCACCTTTCACATACCAGAAGGGCGACAAAAAAGGTCAGCCTGGTGCGAGCCTCAAAGGACGACTGCTCTATCTGTCCATGATCAGAATCAACGGTGAGACCGTGTTCAGGGCTCCGCCCAAGGAAACAACACAGGACACCCAACTAAACGCAGTTATGGAAAACTCAGCGCCCGCCGCAAGCGAGCTCTGACCGACAGCGAAACCCCCAGGCGCCCGTCCGGGCGCCCTCACCCACACTCGAGGGACAACGACTCCCTCGGGGACCGCGTGCCTCCTGCAATCCATAAAGAGGTTTACGCGATGAGTCACACTAACGCCTTAAGCACTGCGGCCCTATCCACAATCACCTGTCGTGAGGACGAAGATCAGTTGATTGAGACCGCCCTCCAGATCCTCGATCGCCGGCTCTTTACCCGAGGGCCAAAGCTTGAGGATCCACACGAGGTGCGCAACTACCTGAAGCTGCAGCTTGCTGGGATGGATCACGAAGTCTTTGCGGTGATCTATCTGGACAGTGTGCATAGGCCCATTAAATTCGAGGTGCTTTTTCACGGAAGTATCAGTAGCGCGGTCATCCATCCCAGGCAGGTTATCAAGCGCGCGTTAGCGCATAACGCCGCGGCAATCATCATCGCCCACAACCATCCCTCAGGATGTCACACACCCAGCCTGGCAGATCGACGACTCACCGCTTGCCTCAAGAAGTCGCTGGAACTCGTAGAGGTCAGGGTGTTGGACCACTTCATCATTGCTGAAGGCACCCCGCTCTCACTGGCGGAGTATGGCTGGCTCTAACATCGACCAAGGCGCCCTCCCCGGGCGCCCGTTTTTCATCATCCAGGCCCAGCACTGCCGACCTCACTCAGGAATTCTCCCTTCATCGACGGGCTCAGCTTTTATGCGGGCTCAACGTTCAGGATCAAGGATGAATGAGCTGGCTCTTTTCTCAGGTGCTGGTGGAGGAATACTCGGTGGCCAACTCATGGGATGGCGCACCGTCTGCGCCGTTGAGTGTGATGCCTACGCCGCACAAGTTCTCGCGCAACGACAAAACGATAGAGCCCTGCCGGCTTTCCCGATTTGGTCTGACGTGTGCAGTTTTGACGGTAAGCCGTGGCGAGGCATTGTTAATGTGGTATCTGGCGGGTTTCCGTGCCAGGACATTTCTATTCAAGGCCGAGGTGCCGGCATCGAGGGGACTCGATCAGGCCTTTGGAAAGAAATGGCAAGAATCGTCGGTGAGATTCGACCCACTTATGTGTGGCTGGAAAACTCCCCAATGCTCGTTACCCGAGGTCTTGCCCTGATCCTCGGTGACCTTGCCCAAATGGGGTATGACACGCAATGGTGTCGTGTATCAGCGGCTGAATGCGGCGCGCCCCATAAGCGTGACAGGATCTGGTTGTTGGCCTACTCCAACAGCGAGCATGGCCAAGGGATCATCCCCCAAGTCGCTGAAGCGCAGGTGTGGAAGGGACCGTACGAGAGACCGACTGGACCATGCGGTGATGGCGTCAGACGGTGGCCAGTTGAACCCGGAGTGGGTCGAGTGGTTGATGGGTTGGCCCAGCGGGTGGACCGGATTAAAGCCCTTGGAAATGGGCAGGTACCAAGAGTGGTGGCAAGCGCATTCGAAATTTTGAAGAACGAAGCAAACGCCTGAGGATGGCAGACGAGACGCCAAGTCACGCGGCATTGAACCTTGCGGTGGCTACGAGACCTGAACGCTATTTTTGCAGTAGAGGCTGATTCAGTCTTTCGGCAGAAAGCTCTGCATATGCGTTGTCTGCCAGTACGGATCGTCTTCCACATCCACTGTCTCAAACCCGTGCTTTTGCCAGAAGCTAATCGCACCAGGGAGAAAGGGATGGGTATGTAAGTACAGCACGTCAATGCCACCTACGACGGCTAGCCTCCTCAGAGACTCATACAACCTCGCGGCGAGCCCCAAGCCTCGTTGATCTGGGCTCACGAACAAGCGAACCACTTCGACGACCTTGAGGCCCGAGTAGTCGAGTTGAGGAAAGCGATGATCGTAAGGAAGGTAGCCGATAGTTGCGACAATCTCGTTGCCTTTACGAGCGACCAGAAACTGCCCCTTTCCTGACTCTAAATATGCCTCCTTGAATCCCGCGAGATCAGGTGGCAACGCTGTTTGGTTCAGCGTTGGAAAAATCTGCGCCCTGGCCCCCATAATGTATTCGATCACCTCTTCACTTTCCGTGGACTGAACAGGCTCAATAACGATGTCGATTTGATCTTTTGGCATGAAGTGAGGATGACTCGTGGGGTATGTGTTGGCAGAAAATACACGATTTAGGTAAAATTCAACGTACTGAATATAGATCCGAGATCCTGTAAGAGACATTTCAAAAAAGAGGCTGCTCCTCTCCCCAGGAATCCGAAAAAACAAAGGGCCCATCAAGGGCCCTTATGTTGGCAAAGCATCGATCTCACTTCGACAGCCAAGACTCAACCGTGTCTGAGCCATGCTCGGACTTCCATTCCTTCAGAGTCTTGTGGTTGCCGCCTTTGGTCTCCACCACTTCGCCCGTATGCGGGTTCTTGTACACCTTCAACTGACGCGCTTTGCGGGTAGCCGTTACCGGCTTGGCCACTGCTGCACGGAGACCGGCTTGAGGATCAAGGATATTGATTACGTCTTTCAAGCTAAAACCATACTCACCCAATAGAGCACGGAGCTTCTTCTCAAATTCAATTTCCTTTTTCAGGCCAGAATCGTTTTTCATGAATTCAAGCTCTGCGAGCTGAGCGGCCAGTTGCTGTTCAAGCTTACGGTATTCCACTAGACGAGACATTGATTTTTTCCTTGCTGTTGAGGTCAATAGCGGTTGGCATGGCTAATATGCTAGGGCAATAGTACTTATCAGTCACGAAATAAACCGTTTCTAAGATATTTGTTTTGATGGACTGAATCGCCCCGGGCTTTCTAGACACTCTCAAGGCTCGCTGCGTAACGCTTTTCAAACTCTACCGGTGACAGCTGATTGTTGAAACTGTGGCGTCGTTTTGGGTTGTAAAACATCTCGATGTAATCGAACACATCATCTCGAGCATCCTGGCGTGTAGTGTAGATTTTACGCTTGATCCGTTCCCGCTTCAGCAACTGGAAAAAGCTCTCCGCCACAGCGTTGTCGTGGCAATTACCTCGACGACTCATGCTGGCTACCAGGTTGTTAGCTTTCAAGAAGCTTCGCCAGTCTGAGCTGCTGTACTGACTGCCTTGATCCGAGTGGATCATCACCTCTTGCTTCGGCTTACGTCTCCAAACCGCCATCAGCAGTGCATCAATGGCTACGTCGCTGGTCATCTGCGACTTCATTGACCAACCAATGATCTGGCGTGAAAACAGATCGAGCACCACGGCCAAATACAGCCAGCCTTCATATGTTCGGATGTAGGTAATGTCTGTGACCCAAACTTTGTTGGGTTCTCTGACATCGAATTGGCGCTTCAGTAAGTTCGGTGAGGCAACGGCTGGCTTACCGCCGTATTTTCCAGGCCTCCGTCGATACCCAGTCTGAGAACGTAAACCTTCAAGGCGCATCAACCTAGCCACCCGGTGACGGCCACAGCTCTCACCAACCTCTCGCAGGTCATCATGGATCTTTCGATAGCCATAAACGCCACCGCTTTCCAGCCAGGAGTGTTTGATCAATCCAAGCAGTCGCTGATCGTCCTTGGCTCGCGCAGATTTTGGTTCTGATAGCCACGCGTAGTAGCCGCTGGGATGAACCTTGAGCGTCAGGCAAAGCCGTCGAATCGCGTAATGACCCGCTTGCTGCTTAATAAAGGCGTACTTCAGCCGCACTCCTTGGCAAAGTACGCGGCGGCCTTTTTTAAGATGTCTCGCTCCTCCGTCACCCGTTTCAGCTCGGCACGTAGACGACGAACCTCAGCGCTCTGATCATCCTCCTCAACGCGCTGTTCCTGAGGCTTGGTGTAGCGCTTAACCCAGGCATAGAGGCTGTGCACAGACACACCCAATCGTGCAGCCACCTCCGAGACAGGAAGCTGCTTTTCGGTCACTTGCTTGACCGCCTGGATTTTGAATTCTTCGGGATAACGCTGGTTGCTCATGGCACCTCCTAATGGGCCTCATTTTAAGGCTTGGAGGTGTCTACGAAACTAGGGGCGATTCAGACTTGCACCTCGACACTAAACCAACCTACGCTAGAAATATTATGGCTAATGAAGCCACGTAGCGGTTCAGTTAGATCCTCATCATACGCTTTGCAAGGACGAATCCATGTCATCTGATCTTGAACTACCAGAAAGCTCGGAGGCACTGTTAAAAAAATGGTACACGCGCTGCAGCACTGCTGCGGTTGGGCACTATAAAACAGCTGAACGCTACTCCAAATTCAATGCCAACCTAACCGGCCTAGCAGCCGTATTCTCAACCATAATTGGCACGACTGTTTTCGCTACGCTGCAAGATGAGCCGAGTTTATGCTTGAGGATTTTCCTAGGTGCTTTTAGCTTGGCAGCAGCTGTGCTCGCCGCCCTTTCGGCGACAATGGGTTTTCAGGACAAAGCGGAAAAGCATAGAACGGCCGGTTCAAAATACAATTCGGCAGGACGGGAGCTTGAACAGCTCGGAACGAACCCTTCAATTACACAAGAACTGCTGGAAAAAATACGTACACGGCTTGATGCATTAGCTGAGGAGTCTCCCCACCTACCCCGTAGGGTCCATAATGAAATAGCAGACTCTAGTCAACTATCAAACTGGAAGAAGTAAAAGTAGCTACTTTGCATTCCAAATTCTTTTAGACACGATAAGTGCTGAGACCTAACACTCGAGGATGGTGGCTTTACAGGCGATCGCCAAAGCACTTTTGAGCTCATGATTAGACAACGTGATCCATCAATGACTGAATACTGCATCCTCCCCGCTCATTGAATCGTATGAAGCGTTCGGATGCGTCGGAAACGGCCTACAGAACCTACAAAATTTCAGGAAATGTCTGACTGGATCATCGAATCGTTTAAGCCGATTATTTGATCTGGTTAGCTGTCGTCGACAGCACCTGTCCAGGTGACCATGATCCAGAAGGCCACGATGTGCACTAGTGCATTGATCAATTGAAGCTCACAACGCATTCGGAAGCGTGGGCATCGCCGATACGCTCGCCGACGGAATGCATCCACCCCACAGTGACGGGAGCCTACCGTCAGGTGGGACTCTGAGTCGCTTGCCAACCGCAGGAGACACGATGAAACTATCGCTAGCCCTTTATGACGCGCTGACTTCTATCAGTGTGCCAAATAACAAAGCTAAAGCTGTTGTAGATGCTTGGGAGGACGACGTGAAACATTTCGCATCAAAATCTGATTTAGAGCGAACCGAATCGCATCTTGAGGGCTCAATCTCAGGACTCCGTACCGATCTTACGGCGCTCATAAAAGAGCAAGGTGCAGATCTACGTACATTGATCGAGCGTCAAGCAAGCCAATTTCACGGCGCCGTTTCTAAGCTTGAGTCAAACATCACGGTACTTCGCTGGCAGTTTTGGCTTCTAGTCATTTGCTTCGGCTTCCCCATCATAAAAAATCTTTATGAGGTTTACGGAAAAGTCATTGCGTCCTGATTTATAGCTTTACCCTCTCAGCCAGCAGTACTCAACCTGCGGCCTACTAGCTACTAGACGTCGGCGTTGTCCACGTCCTGATTCAAACCTATTCAGCCCATGCGGGGAACACTCCCCGTGCGGGCGACGTGTCTCTCCGTTTTGGGCTTTTTTTTGGAGAGACACGTGAAATTTGAAAACCTCACCTCGCTTCAATCAAAGCTGCTTCAGCTACCAGTCATCCTCTCGCAAGACGCCTGGCATGAAGCAGTTTATCTAGAGCAACCAGCGAGCCTTGGTGACCTGGGAAACCGCTTAGGCGAAACCCTCCAAGCCGCGTATGCGTGCCTTTTGTATAGGACCGAAAAAGTAGAAGCGGTCGAGCCGTTCTACGAGTTCGGCCTGTACCGTTTTCTACCTAGCGGTGATTGTGTCGATCGACACTGGTTGGAGTTACGCTTAATCGTGGAGCACGTAATGGATCAACCATCCACGCTGCGTATCGTGCTTCGCAGTGAAAGCTCATCTCTGGACTTGAAGGTACCTGACGTCTTTTTTGAGCCAGGCCTAATGATGATGACCAATGGCGTGCATTCACTCATCGAACAGGGACTGTTGGATGTGCATCCTTATCTCAACCGTCACCTTGTCGGCGATTGGGGAGATTTGTGCGACCAAGACAAGCTGAGTAATGAACAGGCGCTTCAGTACGGTGAACGCTTGTTCTCGTCCTACGAGATTGAAGCTGGGCAGGAACGAAAGCTCTGGATCATCACGGAGAGGGATAGAAGCGTCACCACCTTGCTTCTACCCTCCGAGTACTGATTCATCACACACCGCATTTTAACAGTGGCTCATCACCCATCTACGCGCCCTTCAAGGCGCGTGGAGGGCTTTCCCAAACTCCCTTCACCCTTCACCCGCAAGGGTCCGAAACTGATTGTTGGATACGCTTCCACAGCTGCAACGTCGGCACATCTTTAGACTGAATCCGGATGCACCAACTCACGACTCTTGTGGCAACGGTGCTACAGCGCCCCTGAAGTCATCTGCACCTATCTACAACTGGTTTTCAACATGGATACCACTACGGCGAAAGACAAGTAACGAAATATCAGTATTCGCTTATGAAGCCGGCCAAATACCCTGCACAAGGCATTCATCTATGACGCGGGGCCATAGAATGTTGAGCATCTATCCTGCAGATATCAATAAAATGGTGGGGCCTGCGTAGCCCAGGAAGTCATGATGTGCCCGCGCCATGGATGAGGAGATGTGCCACCAGAGCTGAATAGCATTTCCTCCGCCCTTTCCGGAGTAATGCCTAGCCTCACGCCAATGTCCTCAACAAGAACACAGAAATCTTCGTAATCAACACTCGTCACTCTGTCGATCACTCTCACCCTCAGGTGAACGGGGCTAGAGGCTGCCTTAACTTTTGTCCCATAGTCAATTGCTACGGCAGGCCACGCCCATTGCCCGGTCAACATATGGACACTTCGTGCAGTCCATTGATCGAGGATGTATCCATCCGCGTTTGGACCGGCAAAAAAGATTATTTTCGTAAAGTAAGCGGGTCCCATTGACGGCAACTGCCCAGCCGCTCGCAGAGCTGAAAATGCAGCAAATGCACTACGTCGAGTGTGAACTCCATTTCGGATATCGTCACAGAGGGGAAGCCAGGACGCCTTAGCCGTCCAGAAGTCACGTCCATGATGGGCTTTCATCCCCCCCCACGCCATCGTAGCTAGGACACAGACCTCAGTACTGACCACATTAGACGGACTTCGCCATAGAGCTCTCAACGAAGCCCTCGTGGGAGCTGCCATCGGAAGCCCCGCAAGTGATTGTAGCGAAGCAGCAATGTGACCAGCCCACCGATAGGGGCTCTTCCCTGGCCAAACAGCCAGCGAGGTCGCTTGATGAGCAGTGAAAACAGAAAACTCGGAGGCTTTGAGCGGTGGTGGGGGCATTGATCAACGAGTCCATATTCTGGTTTTAGCTCCGATTGTAAACCAGAAATAGACTCTTAAGTGGCTGGGGTAAGGCTTCCTCGCAAGCCGTCACTAACATCCAATACGACTAGCCAACTGCCCCTGTCTCGACTTCAAGGCGGTCTGCACTGGCAGCGGCAGATCACTCCAGAACGTGAGCCCCGACCGAACTTCGATCTGATCGACAGTCACTTGGTAAGTGCAGAAGTTCGCGTTGCGTGGAGTCTCTTGGTTCATCAAGAACGAGGCATACAGCCCGTTTTCTGGTGAGAGTCCTACGAAGATAATCTTCCAGTATCCGCTCGGGATGGTGTGGGCCTTGTTCGTCCCGGGGAGCTTGCCTACAAAGTGTTCATAGAGCGGGCCGGTGGCGACGTACACCTCATCGATGGTTGGATCCTTGATTAGGCTCCTCTCCTGATCTTCAAGACGAGCCCAGGGTCCTTGGTTCAGGTCGGATTTCTGAGGGGTGATGTTCGAGAGGTAATTGAGGGTTTGCCAGCCTGGAACTCCCCCCATCGACGCAAGGTTCGCCTGATGACCGCGGTCGATCTTTAGCGCGATGTTTGCACCATTGTAGTCCACGGGATCAAGCGTCTCGCCGACAGGGACATCCGGATCCGTCTTCCAGTTTCGCGGGCGGCCACTTGCCGGCGACTCTTTTGTGATTTTGTAGGACACCCAGTTTGCAAACTTGGTCGAACCATTGTTGTTCAGTGTGTAAGCCTGGCGGGCCAGCGTCAGAGAACTACCGCCGGAAGGGCAACCCACCGAGCAGTTATCGATCAACAGTGCTTCGACTGACTGAGTGTGCGGCGTGATGTCAGACTTAAGCGTTCTATCGGACGTAGTACATGCCGCAATGAGGGGAAGCATCCAAAGCGCTAGAAGTTTGAGTTCTATACGTCCTTGCATGGTGTAACTCCTTGAGGCCAACGAATGAAAAAACTGAGTGGTAAATCAGTTGCCTCAGTTCCATTAATGGCTGCCCTCGGAGCAGCACCAATTCGCTAGTGACTGCTGAACCTGAGCGACAGGGGTAAAAAGAACACGCTAGACGAACGATCATCTGAAATGGGTCGATTGTAGACTGTCGCGAAAGACCGGTACCGACCCATTGCGGTCATCACCTCTCCCGCCACTGGTATGGATGAGCAAGGCTATGAAAGTCACGAATTGAGCGAACAGCACCAAACCGCCGATGGCAACGGCCCAGCCCTATCTATTGCATGGACCTCCCGAAGGGATGCTCAACCGTCCGTCATCAGCATCATCTTCGGCGTGTTGCTCTGCGGTTGAATTAACACTGTTCTCCTCCAGTTTTCTGATCTACTGCCGACACAGAAGCTGGATAAAAGCCCTGCAATAAATCCGAAAATCGCCTAGGGAAAGACGCTTGATGAAAAAAATAGTTGTGACTATGTTTTTTATGTCTCTGTTCGCATCAGCTTGTTCTAATGCTGAGGAAGGGTACGATATTAAATGCACCTTGGACAGTGGGGATATAATGACGCTCAGCCATAGCAACAATACAGCTTATATAGAGTTTTTGGGGCCTAATGACGATCCGGATGAGGGTGGAAGCGTGATTAAACTGGATATTCCGTCCGGTGGAGCACAGCAATTTCTGAGTAAGAGCAGCGACGTCAATCAGTCATTCGTTCTCCGAGGAACTGACGAGGATATTGAGGGCGCTGTTGCTGTTGGTTACGAAAATCATGAAGGTAAGTTAGGTGCTTATTTCAGCTCCATGAATAGCTTGGGAAAAGAAACCGAAAGACATACCTGCAAACCCGAAACAATCCAGGCGGACCGGGTAATATTAAAAAAAGGTATTGGGGTTGATGTGCCGTCTCAGAAAAGTCAGCCAAATGAAACGGGGACAAAAACCACAGGCTCTCCTACAGGAGTTCCTTTTAAAATAAGCGTTGGCGAAAGAATATTTCAGTACGGCACTGTCAGGACACCTTACAGAACAGTAAACATCGTTAGCACTTCAGACAATCTGGTTATTAACAGCGTTACCGTTAATAGAAATCAATGCTCGGAAAGCATGGGCAACCCCAAGAAGGCAATCAATTTGCCTTTCGGCAAAACTGCTACGTACGACTATAACATTCAATACAAGCGGTGTGATGTGATTGAGATTGTAGTTAAAACAAACAAAAACGATTGGACCTTCACACTTTAAGAAAAGCTCGTCTATGTCGGCATAGCTGTATGCATTATATTTTTGCCGCCATTTACGCGGCAAAAATATAATAAATGCTATCTACCTGTGATGGACTACCCTTCAGTTTAACTTCTCACGGTCAGGCATTGGTTTGTTCTCTTCCCGACAAGCCGCGTTATTTTGCTTCTTGGCCTTCACGTCTCCAGTTTGAATATTCGAAGCTTCACGCTAGCGCTGCAACTGGCAACGTTGGGTCGGTTAGCGACGGCCTGACTTCGACCGTCGCTATGCATAGTCAAACCTCAGTCTGTTCCGCCATCTGCAGGGCGTCATCGACCTCAATCCCCAGATATCGAACGGTGCTCTCCAGCTTCGTATGGCCGAGCAGCAGTTGAACCGCCCGCAGGTTCTTCGTCCTGCGGTAGATCAGTGATGCCTTCGTACGTCTCATCGTATGAGTGCCATACATGGCTGGATCAAAGCCAACGGCTTTCACCCAGCCTTTGACGATACGAACGTATTGCCAAGTGGATAGAAGGTCTAAGGTATGCAGCCGGCTAGGGAAAAGGCAGTCCTCGCTGCGTAGCTGGGCCTGATGTACCCAGGCCGCGACAGCGGACCGTGTTTGTTCAGTAATCTCGAACTGCACTGGCCGCTGCGTTTTCTGCTGCATCACCAAGGCTCATGACGATACGTGCTCGCCATGGGCGACGTCGCGCACGCGGAGCTTGGTTAAGTCGCAAGCTCGAAGCTTGCTGTCGATGGCCAGATCGACGAGAGCCAGATCCCGAGTTCTTTCTGCAATTTGAAGCCTTACTCGGATGGCCCAGATATCTCTCAGTCGTAGCGGGGGTTTCTGCCCGACCAATTTTCCTTTGTTCCAGCGCTGACGGCTGCGGGTAGCGATGATGTTCATGACATGTCCTCCACGTGTGGAAGGACAAGGATGGCTAACCAGAGCAACGGTCGCTAACCGGCCAAAGGCAGGCACTCGGAACTTACAATCTCACCCTGAGCACCACCGCTGTACCAAAGGCACTCAACTTAGGCAGAACGATCTCGGAAAGAGCATCATCAACAGCGATGCCGCCACAAAAAGTCCCAGTCCGAACGTCAGATGCTCAGTGACGCTCCTGCGCCTTGCCACGCTAGGTGCCCCTGTCTTCAAACCGGCAACGCCGAAACCGAGCGCGGGCTGCATGATGAAAAAAGGCGCAATCACATTGACCAAACCCATCACCAGCGCAGGTACTAGCATGGGGTTGCAGATCCACGCAGGCCCATTCACACCGATCAGCACCATCGCGAAGACGATACCTGTGATGTAATGGAATACCCATCCCATCAGGCGTTCATTCCTGATAGGAGGCGCCGCCATGATCGAGGCATGACGAAACCGTCCTTGCAACATGTGGCCCAGCCAACGACCAACCAAGCCATAGTCAAGCGACGCTAGACCAAACACTCGTGCTTGAACAAAACCCGACACGTCCATAATCAGCGTGGCCCCGATTCCAACAAACAGAATGTGCAGTGCGGTCTCGACTAGGTGACTTGGCCGGACGGTTACATTGCACGTCCCAGAAGGACCAGATATTACAGCCCAAATAGGCCAGAAATGATCACGGCTCTTGAGACGGCATCTTTCCAAGACGGAACCGCCCCGCGCCTCTCGCAACTGATGATGCTCGCGTCCCGGCGTCTCACAAACAGATTTCAGACAGTTCCTGATTCGATGTGACCGTCCTGACGCTCCTAATACATCTGTCGACGACGGTATAGATTATCTGCAAAAGGCAAGCGATGATGGCTAACTAAGATTAAGGAGCTTTCATGGCCAAATTTATCGCTCTTCCTGTAGGCCAGGGAGATGCTTTTTACCTGGATCGAGGTAACAGCACCATTTTGGTGGATGGCGGGAAGAGCAGGTCCGCCTTGCCCGACATGTTCCGCAGAGTAACCGGCAAGCATTCCGTTGATATCTTAGTGTGTACACATAACGATGCCGACCACGTTAACGGCGTGTTGGGTTTTCTTGAGTCAGAGCTGGGATGCGAAGAGCTGTGGCTCCCAGGCCGTTGGCTCGCGGTCCTGCCCGATGTACTCGCACCATTGCACACATTCGCGGAGAAAGTCCTGAGCGAAATGGGACATGACGGAATCCTCCTAGGCCCCGATGCACGACCCGTCGATCCAATATCACTCGAAGAATACGCAGCTAGGTATGAGGATCTTTATCGAGACTACGAGCCCGGCGCGGATGGTGATATGGAGCGTAACCATAACGGTATCGAGCTGGGTAACGACGGCTGGCCCACTTCGGCTATCAACGATCTAGAGACCGCTCAACCATGGGATATGGCTGGCGGCATAGTTTGGCCTAGTAATAATCTGTGGCAGTGGATAGATATCGTCTACGACAGCCCTACGACCGCCCGTAATCTAATGGTATCCCTTATCGATGCAGCCTCACGCATCAGGGAGGCCGCGATCCTCGCGTTTCACAAAGGAGTCACTGTTCGCTGGTTTGAGCACTGCCCCTCATTGCCATCTGGAGGGACCGCAGGAGTATTGATCCCGGCGAACGCTCAACAATTACTGAGAATGCGCTACCGCAAGGGATCGGTAGTGGAATACATATCCCTGTCAGTAGCAAACCGCGAAAGCTTGGTATTTTGGGCACCGCCAACCGACAGAATGCCAGGCGTCCTTTTCAACGCAGATTCGGATTTAGCAAAAATGTCTCTGCCCACAGGCCTCGAGAACTCATTAGCGACTGCCCCTCATCACGGCTCGGAATCAAACGCGCATGCTTACGATGTAGTGAAAAATGCCTCAGGAGATGGGAAGTCGGTGACATGGATTCGCAGTGACGGACGATTCCTCAAGCGCCCAGGAGATGCATATCTTACGAAGACCACAAAACGTTTCTGCACCCTGTGTCGCCCCGGAAAATCCCCTTCATCCAAGCCTAAACAGGCGGTAAGACTGTTCACCAGGAAGGGCAAATGGGCTCGCCATGAGGAATGTCATCCTTGCGCGTGCGCGCCCTAAGCATGACGCTGCCCTGCTATGACGCACCTCGCACGCCGAACAGCGAGGTGGCCCCTTAGCAATTTCCTGCACCACGCAGGGGCGTTACTAAAGCTAAGAATTAGCTATATTTTCCGAATCCAAACCGGCAGGGGTTCTCGGAAAACTCGCATTCGGCACAACTACGCTCAAGGCTCGACACGAAATCTTTGGCCAACGACATCTTTGGGTCGATTCTGTTGAAAAAGTCGGTTTCGGTTTTCAAGGCAGAAAAGTTCGCTCCCGAGATTGAAATCTGTGTTTTGGGCAGAAGGTTCACGACTCGGATTTTAAGTAGCTGCACGCAAAATAGGTGTTTTTACCCATCAGTTTCCGAGCGTTTTGGACAAACCGACTTTTTCAACAGAATCGGTCGAAAGCTGTCAGTCGTGGAGTCAGCGCTGCGACTCTTCGGCAAATGGTGGTACAAACTGAGCATATGACGACATGGATAGAGACGAAATGAATCAGCTGAGTCCCGATCTGCGTGAAGACCTCCTCGAAGTGCGGGATGAGGTCTCTACACTGATGTCCGCTGAATATGCGCAGCTTGGCCCCTTGCCTGATGATCATCCACTGGCACAGTCAGGTCTTGAGAATGGGGCAGAGATCGTTCTGGACTACATCGCGCACGGCGAGGCAGGTGTCGCACTCGATCATCTGTTCTACATGATCAAAGAGCCTCCTCTCGCTATCTCTGCCAGATCTGCCGAGAAGCTGGCTCGGCTTGCCAAAGTTTTCGAATGCCCTTGAGCTGGAGGGCATGAGGTCTGATCGGAGAGTAGAACAGGACGCGCCATTGTCGGAGCGGAAGACGGCTATCGGCCCAGAGTGTGTAAAAACGCTTCGTCAAAATTGAAGTGTGCGCGTCTACGTTAAATCTGAAATTTATCGGCACGTCAGCAGATGTGGATTTTGCGTAGAAGCGCGACTTTCAGTCCGGTTTTGAGTACCTGCCGCGCTCAAAAACGTTTTTACACAGCCTCGGCCAAAAGCTGACGCCTATAAGAGATAGAACAAATTCCCCCCCGTCCCAAGCCTCAAATCATCACAACGTCTGTCAACTCTAGGCACAAAATGATATCATTATGGCATCGCCTCGTGTTTGGATACTGCACTAATAAGTATCTAGCATGGGAAACTTAAGACATCTATAATGGCAAAAAGATGGAATCTGTAGAGTCAAATGATGCATCACAGGACTGTATTGAAAAAGTAGACCCTGTAGAGTCCGAAAACAAAGATGAAAATACCTCATCAAAGCCCAACAAAAAGTTAACCGAGAAAGAAATAAAGCAATCAAGAATCCAACTAAAACCATACGACTATAAAGCCGGAATCAAAGACAATGACGATGAGAAAGTCATAAAGATCTATGCTAAAAGTTTGAGTTTTATAGTATATAGAACAGATCGTGCAATACGAATTGATATTGATGATGAGCACTTGGATGCGCAAAGTATTGGTAGTCGCCACTACGGCCTGAGCGTCGATTTAGCGCGAATTTATTCGTTACTTCCTGAAAATCTTTCCAACTCAGAGTCGATAAACAGACTTGTAGCTCGCGCCATCACGGCTAACGCCGCTGGCCGCCCTGAGGACGCTAAGCAAATACTAGCCCAAGCCGAAGATCGCCTCGTAAAACTGAAGACCATCCAAGGGCGGCTTCGATATACCCTAAGCGCTCTAACTCTTGTCTTGATAGTTTTTGTAATTTCTTTATGCAATGGACTGACAAGTGCCCCGATACTATTTAATATTATTTTGCTTGGAAGTCTTGGCGGCGTCCTCTCTATCGCTCTAGGCTTTTCTTCGCTTGAAATAGACTTAGATGCAAGTAACAAAGTTAACTGCTTGATCGGCTGCTCCAGAATTTTAATAGCAATTGCCGCGTCGATTTTCTCTTACTTTGCGATACGGACAGACGTTGCTTTTTCGTTTGTCGCCAATGCCCCCGATAATTCAGGGTTTTACATGATCGCTATGGTAGCTGGATTTGCTGAGATGCTTATACCTAACATTATGAGTAACTTAATGAAGGAGGGAGGTGAGAAAAAACCAAGCGCATCTGAATCTGCATAACGGACGCAATTACACAATGATATCCAGTTCGAGTCGAATGCTTCAGGCTGGGACTATTGGATCACCAGAATGCGATACGGTAGCCGCACTTTCCCAACAGGCAGCTATGGGTCCAGAGTGTGTAAAAACGCTTCGTCAAAATTGAAGTGTGCGCGTCTACGTTAAATCTGAAATTTATCGGCACGTCAGCAGATGTGGATTTTGCGTAGAAGCGCGACTTTCAGTCCGGTTTTGAGTACCTGCCGCGCTCAAAAACGTTTTTACACAGCCTCGGTCGATTGTAGCCGGTCGCGAAAGACCGGAACCGACCGATTATGTTGAAAAAGTCAGACGCGGTTGTCAAGGCAGAAAAGTAAGCGCATGAGATTGAAATCTTAAATGCCCGCACAGGCATTCGGACACAAATTTCACGTAGCCGCGCGAAAAACAGGCTCCTTCACCGATCAGCTTCCGGGCAATCCGAGAGAACCGACTTTTTCAACACAATCGACCCAAAGCGGTCATCTGGAGAATCATGAGGCCAACGCCAATAGGACTTCGACGCTCTCAGCCCCCCCTGCTGCAGAACTTGCATCAGTTGTCCAACGACTATTGCTTCGACGGCACCTTCACTGGCGCCTGCCTCAAAAGCAGAGCAACAAGCCGATGCGTTACCGTCGCAGATACGGTAGACAGCAATGACACTGCCTGGCCCGCAGCCTGTGTGCCCGCATAGGGAATATCCGCAGTCAATCGTCCCCTGCATCACGCCAAGGCCATAGCCCGGCGTAATCCATGGGCGCCCGGGAATCGGGCCGCCCAATGTTCGTGCTGTCTGCATTTCCTGGAGCAAGCCCGTGGGGAGCAGATCTCCGCTGAGGAGTCGATCCAGAAATAGCGCTGCTTGTGAGATTGAGCCGATCAAAAGGCCGTGATAAACCCAGGCGGGGTCATAATTTGAGGTGCTTCCAAGGTGGGTCGTCTGTAAGTCTGCTCGCGTTTTAGCAAAGCGAATGTTCGACAGGCCCAGAGGGGAAAGTGCCCGTTGAATCACAGCTTCATCAAGAGTCAAATCGGTTAGCCGTTCAATTAGTCTACCGATGAGCAAGTAACCTACATTCGAGTAACGCCAACCGGTTCCGGGACCGTATCGTAGTCGAGTACCGTCAAGGCGTTACATCATTTCATTTGCCAACTAGGCCGGCTTATTATTCGTAACGGCGGCGTGATACTCAGCGAGTTCACCGTAATCAGCCAGACCTGCCTCATGCCGCAGTAGCTGGCGTAACGTGAAAGGCTGATCAAGAATTGGGTCGTCCAATCCGATCAGCCCGTCACGTACCAAGGTTAGGGCTGTCGCAGCCAAGACTGTTTTCGTAAAACTCCACCAGGGGGCCATCAGTTCCAATCGGTCAGGCGTTCGTGGCTGACCATTGGATACGAGTGAACTGAGCATTGGCTTCCTTGGAATGTTGAGCGGATCGACAGTTCGACAAGATATCTCATTTACTCTTTTTCGAAAGAGTGAAAAGTCAGCAGCTTGTACTGTCCTGAACGACTGCTATTAGCCCAGAGTGTGCAAAAACGCTTCGCCAAAATTGAAGTGTGCGCGTCTACGTTAAATCTGAAATTTATTGGCCCGTCAGCAGATGTGGATTTCGCATAGAAGCGCGATTTCCAGTCCTGCTTTGAGTATCTTTCGCGCTGAAAAACGTTTTTACACAGCCTCGGCCGGGAGCAGCCGTTTATGTATGGTAATTTCCCAAAGGGGAAGCTTCACGACAAGCTACAACAGCCTGCCTTCTGATCTGCAAACGCTCGGTCAAGGCTTGTTTACTCACTTAACGGTACTACCCATCACGATCGGCAGATTTTACTCAGCCATAAGCTTTTCGTATTTGTGTTGACAGTAACTGCAGACCCCTTCCCACTGTTCACTCGTATCCAGACGCTCTTCACACCATTTGCAGGCGATGTTATCAGGCACGTAAAAGCATGCAGCACATTGATCGTACGCGCAAAGATAAGCATCGGCCTCGCATTCTGGACAAGACTCCGTAACAGGGTCTCCGCCTTTACGAATAGACCAATGGTTCGCTCCAGACTGCGATTCGGAGACGGCTACTCCAATAACAGAGGCATAAGTAGAGTCCTTATGACAGGTGCTGCACGTAAAGACTTTTTCCTTATCTTGAACGCTCGAGTCATATAAACGAAGTAGCTCAGAGTCGCATTCTGGACAGCGCATGTATGGAACAGACTCAAGTACTTCATCAAACGGCCAGTCAATAGCTTCTAGCTTCTCTCGGCAAGCCTTTAGCTCTGCATCGTACACAGAAGCAACATCGAGCATCTGTCCCCAGCATTGCTCGCCAAGAATTTCGATAGGAGTCCTTTGGAGATGAGGTTCACAAAACTGCATAATCAGATGCAGCGCACTGGCGACAGCCTCTTTCATACGCTCCGCGGGTAGCGGACTGTAGTAGTGCTCAATATCATTTCTGATTCGCTGCAATTGCTCAAGGCGTCCCCATTCAATTTCGGTCACGCCAAGCGAGCGCAAACGCTCTGTAATATCTTGAACATCTACCGTCTTCTTTCCCTTACCCGTCCACTCAATTTCCCCAGTGTCCGGACTTGCTAGCGGTAAAATCTTTACTTTAAGGAGCACCTCATCAGAGCCATCGGGGCTTAATTGTTGAAGCTTATATTTGAAAAGAAGCAAAATACCCGCGTAGAGGTTCCGAATGGCAGAAAGCACCCGACGGTGGTCGTCGTCATGAAAATCCTCCATCCCAATTTGGATTGATTCCACAGCGTTATTCAAAATTGACATCTGACTCGTTCCTCCGTTAGGCGATCCATACAGAATGAGCCACCAGTAGAATAGATGTTACGAGTTTAGCCCGGATGCGTGAAGCCGCCCCCAAATCCTGCTTCATAACCGTAGATAGCGCCTATGGTTGACTGTTTCAGGCCAGTAAATGCCCCTGCGCTGAGCGTCCACTTTTGGCCCCGAGTGTGTAAAAACGCCTGATTGGGTTTTTATTTCGACGCTCAAAGGCCATGCTGACGTTTTGCAAACTGATCATGGTTTCAACGTGTGTTGGTCAAATCCGATGCATCGCTGGTCAGAACGAATGCAAGTGACTGGTCAAGTCGAATGCAAACAGGCGGTCAAGTGAAGCGCAATTTCGCACTTTGCTTGAGGGCTGCGCTAATCTCGCTCCAACGGCATGGATAGGCAAGCTAAGCATCGGCGGATCTCGTCGTTTCTGAAGCCTCAACCAAAAGCCAAAAACACCAAAACCCCAACGTTCAATATCAGTTTCTTTGCGGTCCCTTCCCTTTAGGTTTGCCACCTTGTTCTCTCCATTGTGTGAGGAAACAAGGATGTTCTACCTGCTGAATAGCCCGCTGAAGGCCATTTCACTATTCGCTTTTCCGCTAGCGGCAGCCGTGCTTTCAGGTTGTATGTCGTCTCACGGCTCAGTTGAGCCTGAGCCGGTAACGGAGTCTGCGCGTATTGCGTTGCCCCTGACTAACGCCACGACTGCCATACATGCGAAGCCCTCATCGGCTATTCGCTATGGTCGCTACACCCTTGCCAATACGTCGCCCAGACCCGAGCAAGTCGACCTGCTCAGCCAAGTGATCGACATCCAGATACCGGATGGTCTTGCTCCCACGGTCCGGGATGCATTGACGTATGTGTTGCGCCATTCGGGCTACCAGGTGTGCCCGCTGAATGACGATGTGCAACTGCTGTACTCCCGTCCCCTGCCCGCCTCGCCTTACCACCTGGGCCCGATCTCATTACGCAACGCCCTAGTGACGCTGGCAGGTGTCGCCTGGCAGCCAGTTGTAGATGATAAGACTCGAACTATTTGTTTTGAAACACGCAGTTCTTCTGGGCTCGCGCGAAGTGCGGACTCTTTAGGCTCGACGACAGACAGTCAGCCGCATACGGGAGGTGAGTGATGAATCGCCGCTCTTTCCTCCCCGCTCTACAAAACGGAACATTGGTGCTACTAACCGGTGCGGCGTTGCTCCTGGGAGCGCAGCTATCCGCCCTCTCCTCAGCCGTGCAGCAAACACCTTCGAGCGATCAGCTTGAGAGCACCCAGCAACGTCTTGAAGAGGTGAACGCCAAGCTCGATGCCTTACAGCAAATGGGCTTCGTGACGAATGAGGATTTTCAGATCCATGAACTCATCCTTCAGGAACAGTTGGATGAACTGAATCGCACCCACGACCGATCTGCTGATGTTCAAGAGCTGCAGCGTGATTTGGGTGATCTAGCGGCTCAAGTGCAGATTGCGCATACCCAACTGCAGGCGCTGAAAACCATCATCGACGGTCTGCCCCCCCTGTCGGCATCCCCATCTGTAGCCGCGACGCCACGCCCATCTCAGCGAAAAGTCTTCGCCAATAAATCCTCCCCGCGGCCCTTCAATATCCTCGGCATCGAATCTCGCGGTGGTGTGATGTTTTTGGCAGTGTCGCCCACAGGTCTGACGCGACTGGATGACGTGGAATTAATGCGTGTTACCGGCTCATACATGGGCTGGAGGCTAGACACGCTACTGCCTGACACTGCTCGTTTCAGACGGCCTGATGGCTCCTCACACGACGTGAAGATCAACTAGGAGGTCTGCGATGAAACAAGCGTATTTGATGATCGCACTGAGTGGCCTGTACGTTTCAGGTTGGACTGAGGCCTATGCGCAAGACCAGGAATCAGTCATTGAAAACACCCGCACTCAGGAACAGCTCACCTCCACACTTGAACAATCAAAAGCCCATGAGTGGGGGCTCAAGGCGCAAGAGTGGCAGCGCTACCGTGAGCTGATGGAAGGGCCACTCGGCGTCTACTCGCCCGGCATTGATCCCCTGACTGCACTAGGCATGGAGGCACGTGATAGCGAAGAGCAGAAACGCTACACAGAGATGCAGGCACACGCCGAGTACAAGCGGATTACAAAGCTGTTTGCCTACCAGAACGCCTACGACGACGCTTTCGCGCGGCTTTACCCAAACCTGCTACCCGTAAATTTGATAGGTGCCGACAACACACACCAGTCCTCTCCCGCCACGGCACCAGCCCGATTGATGGTCTTCGTTACGATCGACTGCAAGGGATGCGTAGAGCGGGTTAAACGGCTTCAAAGTGCTGATCAGCACTTTGACCTTTACCTGGTGGGGACACAAGGCAACGACGAGCTCATTAGAGGTTGGGCCAACAAAGCAGGCATTGATCCGAAAAAAGTTCGAAGCCGTGACATCACCCTGAATCACGACGGCGGACGCTGGGCCAGCCTTGGAGACGGAGGCTCATTCCCAGCAGTGATGCGACAGGTCAATGGCCAATGGCAACGGCACTGATCATCGCTGGTGCGTTGTTGACTGGAGGACTGGCAGCGGCAAGTGCCTCTGCTTACGACGTTCCGCCACCGGCTTACCAGGTAGCAACGCATCGCACCGGCGTTCCAGCAGAGGTGCTCTACGCTCTAGCTCTTCAGGAAAGTGGGACAGTGTTGCGCGGGCAATTGATTCCCTGGCCCTGGACCTTAAACGTCGCCGGCAAACCTTATCGCTTTTCACATAGCGAGGCGGCTTGCAGTGCACTACTTCAAGCCATACGGGATGTAGGCGCCAAATCGGTGGATGTCGGGCTAGGCCAAATCAATATTGGCTGGAACGGCGAACGTTTTATCCAGCCATGCGAAGCCCTGGATCCGTATCGTAATTTGGCGGTGGCTACCGCCTTGCTCCGAGAGCACAAAAGCGCAGACAACGACTGGATAACGGCCGCAGGACGTTATCACCGCCCGGCAGGCGGCGTACCCGCAGCGCGCTATCGAAAGTCCTTCGCTCAACACCTCTCTCGTATCACCCGACCATCACTTCAAGGACCGAAGACACCATGAAGATCCCACCCGTTTTGGGAGTCGTGACACTCCTACTCGCCTCCTTCTCTCATGCCGCACTGATCGTGGTGGAGGATATGGGAGGTACTTCTGCTCTCCCCTACTACCGAACACTCAATCTTCCCTCTGACGATCAGTCGGCCAAGCCCATGACCTTGCCAACAGTACGCCTCAATCCATACAGCGAGGCTGATATGTTGCCGGTGAAATCCGAGCACTTAAGCCCGGGCAAAGTCGAAAACCGCGTAACCAATGTCCCCGGGCTTGTGCCGTTATTTCTAGTGGGTGACGACAACCTCTCGCGTCGCTGGTTAGCCGCCAGGGCGGATTTACTACGCGAGATAAGTGCGATCGGGCTAGTGGTGAACGTGCAGCACATAAAAGCACTGACAGAACTGCGTGAACTCGGTTCCGGACTTGAAATGGTACCCGCGTCGGCAGATGACCTTGCCTTGCGAATGGGGGTTAAGCACTACCCAGTGCTGATCACTGCGACCGGCATAGAGCAGTAGTCATGACCCAGTCGCACACCATCGAAGCGTTGCTCCGTCCTGCCGTCGAGCTGTACACCGTAGCTGTATGCATAGTCGGAGCGTATCTAAGCCTGTTCGCGCCTTGGTCAGTGGCACTGACACCTTTGTTTGGGGTTGCCGCGGCACTATTCTTTCTGGGGTTTGGCTGGATTCGCCTGCGCCAAGCACTGGTGGTTCTGCGCTATCGGCGCAATATCCGCCGGCTGCCGCGCTACGTAATGACCAGCAAGAACGTTCCCGTTAGCAATCGACGCCTCTTCATTGGCATCGGGTTCAAATGGGAACAGCGTCATACACAGCGGCTGATGCAGACCTACAGGCCAGAGTTTCGTCGGTATATTGAGCCTACAGCGTTGTTCCAAGCCGCTCGCCAGATAGAGGAGCGCATGGAGTACGCCAGTTTTCCGCTTAACCTGCTGCCTAAAGCGACTTCTTGGGACAGCCCTCTGAATCCTGTGCGCCCTCTTCCGCCTGTAGGCGGTTCTCCAAGACTGCATGGCGTCGAACCGGTAGAAGTAGAAGTGTCGCTGCCCTTGGGGGAGCGAGTAGGTCATAGCCTGATCCTGGGCACTACTCGGGTAGGTAAGACTCGATTGGCTGAGCTGTTCATCACTCAGGACATTCGCCGAGTGAAACTGGTCAACGGATTACCTGAATTTGAACCCGTGATTGTCTTCGATCCAAAGGGCGATGCGGACCTACTCAAACGTATGTACATCGAAGCCAAACGTGCTGGCCGAGAGGGAGAGTTTTACGTATTCCATCTGGGCTGGCCGGATTTTTCCTCGAGGTACAACGCCGTAGGCCGCTTTGGGCGGATCTCGGAGGTGGCCAGTCGGATTTCCGGGCAGTTATCAGGTGAAGGCAACAGCGCAGCGTTCCGTGAGTTCGCCTGGCGTTTCGTTAACATTATTGCCCGTGCGCTGGTGGAGCTGGGTGTTCGTCCGGACTACCTAAAGATTCAGCAGCATGTGATCAACATCGATGCTTTGTTCATCGAGTACAGCGGCTACTACTTTGCCAAGCATGATCCCAAAGCGTGGGAGGTGATCGTCACGATTGAAGGTGCACTGAACGAAAAGAATACCCCCTTCAATATGCGAGGGCGGCAAAAGCGCGTGACCGCCATCGACCAATACCTTTCAAAAACCAGGGTGGCTGATCCCGTAATGGACGGTCTGCGCTCGGCAGTGAGGTATGACAAAACCTACTTCGACAAGATCGTTGCCTCTCTCCTCCCTCTCCTGGAGAAGCTGACCACCGGCCGTATGGCTGAACTAATATCCCCAGATTACACAGACTTGAATGACCCCCGGCCTATCTTTGATTGGATGCAGGTCATCCGTAAGCGCGCGATCGTGTATGTCGGTTTGGATGCATTGTCCGACCCAGAGGTTGCTGCAGCCGTGGGCAACTCAATGTTTTCAGACCTGGTCTCAGTGGCTGGCCACATCTATAAATTCGGTATTAATGACGGCCTTCCCAGCGCCACCTGCGATCAGAAGATCCCGATCAATCTGCACGCTGACGAGTTCAACGAGCTGATGGGGGATGAGTTCATCCCGATGATCAACAAGGGCGGCGGCGCCGGCATCCAGGTCAGCGCCTATACGCAAACCATCAGCGACATCGAGGCCAAGATTGGCAACCGCGCCAAAGCGGGCCAGGTGGTGGGTAACTTCAACAACCTGTTCATGCTGAGGGTCCGCGAGACGGCGACAGCTGAGCTGCTGACAAAACAGCTACCCAAGGTCGACGTGTACTCAACAACGTTGGTGAGCGGCGCTACAGACAGCTCAGACCCTTCTGGCAGTACTGACTTCACTAGCAATACCCAAGACCGGGTCAGCTCCAATAGCGTGCCGTTGATTGAGCCGGCCCATATTGTCAGCCTGCCCAAAGGACAAGCCTTCGCGCTGATCGAAGGCGGAAATCTTTGGAAGGTTCGCATGCCCCTACCCGCTCCAGATCCCGATGAGCTGATGCCCAAGGATTTAAGAGCCTTGGCCGAGAATATGCGCAACAGCTACGTCGATGGCGGTGGTGAGTGGTGGACCAGCAGCGGAACCCGAAACCTGGATGAGTCGTTGCCAGCAGGTCTACTGGATGACCCCTTGATCGCAAACCATCAGGAGATACCACAACTATGAGATGGCCATCGCGCATGGAGCTGCGCTTTATCAATCTCAGAGCAATGACACCCGCTGTTCGGGAGATTTCAGGTGAGCTCCAGTTACTGCTGGGCTACGCCAGGCTAGGCATCTATGACGGTCATGCGCTCTTTGATCGACTACAGGAGAAAGGCCTAAAGCCCCTTTGGGCCAACCCCAGCAGCATACAGATTGAAGACCCAGTGGCAGGCCCTCTGCTGGTTTGCTTTGAACACCAATGCATGACCATTCACTGATCTAGGGAAGACCATGGTAAGTGCGACTGAGACCGCGAAAAGCCAGCAGCAATACCGTGAAAAAGGTTGGTTCAGCAAAACCATAGGTCTTCCATTCGCCTTACTCGGAATTCTGCTGATCTCACTGTTTTTCAGCATCATGACGGAGTGGATCGGGCTGTATTTCTTCTGGCCGGAAGAAGGATGGCATCACTCGCGGGACATGCTGAATAGCGAGTTGGAGTGGATATCCAAGTCGTTCCCCCAGAGCTTGTTGATTCAGGACCCAGACCACACAGCACGTTGGCTTATTGGGTTCATATACGAATGGTGTTTTGAGAAAACGGCGCTGATTGAATGGATCAAGCTTTCATCCGTACAAGCAAGGATGAACAGCTCAAAGGGCGGAGATCTTCAGTACTACCTAGGATTAGCCTACGTCCAAATAGAAAACTACGGACTCGCATCGCTTTATGCGGCACTTACCTACCTGGCGAGGCTTTTGATACTGACGCTGACTATCCCCCTGTTTCTGATGGCAGCGTTCACAGGATTGGTGGACGGCCTCGTACGTCGTGACCTTCGACGTTTCGGTGCCGGGCGAGAGTCAGGGTTCATTTACCACCGGGCCAAGATGCTGATCATGCCACTGTTGGTTGCCCCCTGGCTCATCTACCCTGCTCTCCCGATGACCGTAAACCCGATCTTAATACTGCTCCCCAATGCAACTGCGCTCGGTTTTATCGTGAGCATCTCAGCAGGAAGCTTTAAAAAGTACCTATGAGTGAGAACGCCCATCTATAACGGGGGAGTGAATCGGCGAGACGCGTCGCCCTCAAAAATGTCTCTTAGCCACCCGTGGTACGCGCGCAACGGTCTTGATTGAGGAGCAACTGGGCGGTCTTAAGTTGGAGTCGGTCCGTTGCGACCGGCGGCGCGCGCCGTCGTGGCGTAACCAAAACGATCATCGACCAACGCAGCATTCCTAGTTTCTGCTGAGCCGGGCCCCCATAGACGGCCAAGTGCCATAATGCGGTAAACCGCTACCAGTTGCTCGGCAACGTCCCGCAGGCATTGGCTGGCTCAGGAATCAGGTTTGAATGTGGTTGCCACTAATGACTGGATGAGCGCGGTAAATACACAAACTAATAAACTTGAAACTTTTGCCTAGGATTTCTGCATGACGGTGTTCAGAACTGATGCGCTCGGCTTTACAAATTCGGATCGACTCCTAATTAAGCACCCGGCAATCTACAAAATGATGACCTACGGTGATCATGAATTACCCGACGAAAAGCGACTACCCATCGTCAATTGGAACACTTGGGGATTGGCACCACGAGGCATCCTCACCTGGCTCGCAACCCAAGCCATGGGAGTGTCACGCTTCCCATGGCATCCTGACCAGTGTCAGATTCAGCCGCCAGACGGAGACCAAAAGACGGGCGCGTTGCAGGTTCTCAAGGAGCATTTTGGTGAGCCTGCTCTAGTGAAAGATGGCGTAAGACAGATGCGCGAAATCTATGAGCACACGCAAGCTGTATTTCGTCGAAGGAATCAAAAAACCATCGTTCTGCACCGTAGCTTTTGCGATGACACATACCAAAACGATGGCCAAGGTTATGCCGACAGATTGTTGAGTATGGCATGTGCCGCAAAACTCCTTGGGCGCGACAGATTCGAAATAAACACAAACATTCTAACGTCTTGGTCTAAAGGCGCCGGGTACGGGGCAAATCCAATAACCATCAGGGTTGAGCACCCTGTCGAGAATGTTTTTTGGGGCAGCGACCTGATTGCATCTAAGAGTAGTCGCGCAGAGAAATCGGCAGTAGAGTCCGGTGAGTGGGTCATTTTCGACCCCAGTCTTCAGGGTCGGCTAGTTGTACCAGTGAACGGTATCGTGAAAGGTCAGGTGGGCGACGACTGGGTCCCACTATATGAGCGAGGCCAACGATCTATTCATACATCGCAGCCAATGAAAACAGCCACTCAAGAGGCTGAGGAGTATTTACAGCGTCAATCCGAATTTCTTGAGCCAATTCTGATTGATAAGCTGCACACCTATCCACACAGAGTGTTGACACTTAATTTCAGACAGCGATTGATACTGGCGTTTCAGATAATCCGCGGCGCGTCATAGGGACTGCTGAACTGCATTTACGGGACGCGAGTAATGTTGGTCTATTTCTACTTTTGCGATTAGTGCAAGTTACCAAGGTCTGCAATTCTGGTAATTATCAGGCTCTTTCTCCGACTCCTCTTTCTTGGGAGCAAAGCGGACGTTCACCAAGAGTTAGACGGCGTTCTTACGTATGCGCCCCAGCCACCGCCACGACCTTCAATTCGAGATCATGGGCTTCAGCGACGCCAACAGCGACTAACCTCCCGAGCATGCGGTCAATACGGGCACGCAACGGATGCGCCGGGGTGAGCAACCTCGGCTCTTGGATGATCGCCGCTTCCAGCCATTGGACTACTTTCCGTCCAATATCTTGGTCGATCCACAGCCCGGGCGCCTGCGTGCGATCAAACCATACTTCAGTCGCCTCGAGCAGAAAGTCGAGATGACGCTCGCGCGGAGCAACCAGGAGCAGATTCATCGTGCACCGCGCCACAAATGCCGTCGGGCCACCTGGCAGCAGCTGTCTCATTGCTGGAAGGAGCGGATCGACGCGGTCGAATAGCAGGGGCGGCAGATAGCTATAAGTCCCGTTGAACGGATCGTAGGTGTTCAACATAATCTTTGCGAAAATCCCGCCGCTCTCCATGTCGATCCGTGAGGAGGTGGGATCTCCGGCATATTGCCACCTGTGGAGTAGCATCACCCGTTGCGCCAACTGGACACGTAATTCGACATGCCGTGTGGCCGGACGTTTCGGATCATTGAAATAGAGCGCGTCTGCAGAATGGATAACAGTCAGCGCGACGTTGCTAAATGGGTGGTCCGGCAGATCAATTACGAGCTTTAAATCAGTTTCAAACGATGTATCGGCAGCGTCGAGCAGCCGCTCGGCGAACAGTGCGTAGTAGTGCAGATTCCAATCGTGCGGTTCGCGATCGATCTCGATGTCTACCGGTAAGCCGAGCCCGTTCATCCGTGCGGTCCAGTCGACATAGGCTTCGACCAACTCCTGCCTCCAATCGATTGCATCCTTGGAAGCAGCTTGGACCATTGCCAGCCATTGCGCTGCCGCCTGGCTGTCGACATGGATCATCGATGACTGCTCAACGACCGGAGAATTTATCGCCTCATCCTCCCCAGACCCTACAAACTGGACAAGCCCTGAAACTCGGATACGCGAGCCTCGCGCCAAGAGCGGCCGCTCCTCGGGCCAAGCAGGCCATACAGGCTCGGCATCCCCCCCCATCCAGGCGATCTCGGCAGCGACTGCTGAGTCCACCGCCGCAGCCTGCTCTGCGACGAAGCACGCTTGCTCTGCCTCGTCGTCCTCATCGTAGCGCTTCCAGCGCCAAGTCATCCCTGCGAACGCCGCGCGCATTGCTGCTTTGAAAAGCTGGGGCTCGACTTTGAGAATTCGCCCGCATCCGACTGAGAATGCCGGAAGCGCGCTGCGATCCTCGCGCGTCGCAAGCCGGATCAGCGCGTTCCGGTCCGTCTCACTCCCCTGCCGGGCCCAGAGATATATCAGCGTAAGAATGGCAATCGCTGGCCGATTGAAGCGCAGCGTATCCTCTGATCCGCCGCGGCGATCGGAATGCTCCTGCAGCGCAATGACGACAACCTGACGAACCCAAACTTCCTCGGCGGCAAGCAGCGCGTCATCACCGTCGCGAGCCACCAGCAACGCGGTCGTGATCAGTCGGGTTGAACGAGACTTGAGGTAGTCGGTATCGCTATCGTCGGGAAGGTCGCCGTTTGCATAGCTGGCCGCATCGCGCGCTGTCGCTGCAGTAGCGTGTTCGCCGTTGCCATCAAATGCCAGATCGATGCGCGATTTGATCTCGCTCGAGAGCATTAATGCGATCCGTTGCTTCTCCATCGCCTCAAGATGTGCAGCTTCGTCAGGAGGAGACTGATAGCTAAGTCCTCCGTCCCCAATGTCGCTCCAGTTCGATCGCTGGAGCCTATTGTGGGCAACCCGTGCAATGAGCCGGGAGTCACTATAGTTTGAGTAGGATTCAATCGGGTCAAGGCTCAAGATCGCCGCACCCAGCTGCTCGCGAAGACGATTCGCTACGGGATCATCTTCCAGATAAAAGTGCACCACATCGAATAAGGTCGCCCGCCGCGACAGACGGCCATTCAAGTCGACGAGCCTGACTTTCGCATTTGGCTCTTTCCCGATCGCGAACTGATCAATCCCCAATCCGAACTGGTCATGGTCCCGGCGCATCCTGTCGGTAGCCAGCAGCTCTGGATGCGCTATCAACGGCGCCAACGCGTCCTGTGCAGCATCGAAATGTGACAGCAGCACATCAACCGCAACAAGGAGGTACGCCGCACAACTGCCCTCGGGCCCGAGAATATCGGCGAGCACTTCATCGACGGGGGCGCCATCATCTAGCCTTTGCTGACTCCAGGCTTCAAGCGACTTGAGCCCTGAGGCCGCCGAATATTCGCGGCATTGATCCCGAGACCAGAGATAGCTGTCGGCCCGAGGAAAGAAACGGGGACCACTGCCAAAATCGACGGTGAAGCCTGGATCTATCGGCGCGCGTGCATCGGTGCTGAATGCAATCGCTTCCGCAACCAACGTTCGGATCAACTTCAACCCCTCCGCAGGCGCGGACTCCAATAGATCCAGAAACGGAGGCTGCGCCGGCGAGGCGGGCAAGTAGTTGCAGTCGGCGAAAGTGAAAGCCTGCTCCATTGCGCGATCATGGTGGCCGTGCCGCTTCTGTGGCTGGAGGAGGCTCGCTAACACGAGCTCCGCCAGTTCGGCAGGCGCAACCGGCGCGATCACTTTGGAATACTTCCGGATATCATCGACTTTATTGCGGTCCTGCTCATTGCCCACCTCCCGGAGATACGCCTTAAGCTCATCAGGCGCGAATTCACCGAGTAAGAAAGCGATCATGCGAAGTTGCTCAATCATGCGTCTTCGCCCGTCGCTCTCTGCCCTCCCGGGTTTCAGCTTACCCGGGATTGTCACCTCGGCACCGCCGACGTCGAGCTGTCGTAGCCAACCAAACAGCATGACTGCCGTTTGGATGGCGAACGATTGAAGATGCTTGAGGAGATACATCTGTATCTTAACCAGTTCTATCACTGCGCCGATCGCCGCTATCGAGATCTCGGCCACATGCAACAGCACCCAGCGCAGTACATTGAAGGAAGATCCGGTGACATCGATCCGATAAGAGCGCGGCAGATCGACCTTGGTACCGTCTGGCATCTTCATAAGGTCGGCCGTCGCTACTGTCTCGACCGCGGCAATTGTCGTACATAATTCGACAAAGAGAGCCCCGTCGTCCGAAAGCAATCCGGCGCTGCACTTTTCGAGCAGCTCGTATGCGGCCTCCGAACGCGATAAGGCAAGGATTGCCTGACGTCGCCAGGAACCATGCGCCCCGGAGACCGAGAGCTGTCCGATCAGTTGGATCCACCCGATGGAATCTGCACCGGACTCGAGTGAGAGGCGTGCGGCGAACTCGACGCCGCGTGCTACGCGCGGTGAGGCAGGCCCGCTCAAGTCCATTGCGGCCAAACGCTGAGGGCTCTCGGCGATATAACTGCCTATCGCCCAGTCACGCAGCACGTCATGATAGAAGTCGAGGCGATCGCGCTGTGTTTCCCTGATCGTAAAAGCTCCGAGCAAATGCGAACGCGCCGCCGAATCTTCGGCAATTTCAAGCCCCCCCTCACCTTCCAGGGCGCTGGCGGCGAGCGCTGCCATCAGCCTCTGCG
Organism: Pseudomonas sp. Y39-6; assembly: GCF_023651955.1. Taxonomy (NCBI): domain Bacteria; kingdom Pseudomonadati; phylum Pseudomonadota; class Gammaproteobacteria; order Pseudomonadales; family Pseudomonadaceae; genus Pseudomonas; species Pseudomonas sp. Y39-6. The sequence continues at coordinate 4,939,785 of NZ_CP069594.1, forward strand.
CAGCCCGAACATCGCTTGCAGGCGCGCCGTCCGCACGCCCCCACCAGAAACGGGCCATCGCGGCCTCGGTACGGATTCCGGTAGAGCTAGGCACCTTCAGCAGTCGAGACAGTCGATAGAGGTTTCTGGCAAGTCCGGCGGCGGGATGCCTGGGGGCCAAAAGCGATCGGAGATCTGGTGTTTGATCGACCAGGGTCGCGACTTCATCATCCGAGAGGGGCTCGACCTGTATCGGGTACACGCCCCCCATTGCGGCGACGATCTGATCGTCAAGCCAGATATCGACATCCACATTGCCGGCCGTGCGCGTGGTGGTGATTATCTTGAAGTCCGGGATCGAGCTCGCAGCCCTAATGAGCTCGGTGATAGTACGCTGACGCCCTACATCGTCGAACATATCCAGGCCATCGACGAAGAGCATCGCGCCCCCGCTTGCGGCCAGATCGGTGAGGAACTCGACCGCCGATCCAGGGATGCCGAGAGCGTTTGAAAACGGCAGCCACCCACCCGGAGGGGTTGAGTCCCGGTCGAGTACAATGATCGGTGAATGGCTTGCGACACGCTCGGCAAGATGGCGAAGTACCCAGGACTTGCCGACACCGGGATCCCCGCGGACCTCGACAAAGCGATGTCCCTCACATGCATCGTCGACTGCAGCGACTGCTTCAAGTCGCGGCAAGGTTACCCCCGCCACGTTTGTACCAATATGTGAAAGCGTATTATGCGCAAGCTCGGTAAGCCTGGCGCGCGCGGTGTCATATTCACGGCCACCAGCAAGCCGGAAGCCCGCCTCGGCGAGATTGATGCCGAGTTCCGTACGATCGATTTCACCGCCGGTAGTACCGGTCTTAATCGACAAGTCGACCAACCGACTCCATAGGGCCTCAGCACGTCCGACATCCTCGTCGCTTAGTGCCATCCGTGCGAGCGCGTACCCATAAGTTCGGGTGATCGGTGACGTGGCTTCGAAGTCAAATTCAAGTATAAGAATCCGACGCAATAGTCGCCAAATCGCATCGTCGTCATCAGCGACACCACCCGCAATCAGGTGCTTTCTAGTCGTTGCGACAAATTCGCGCATATCCTTGCTTGCTATGCCCTTGCCGGCTAGACGGGTGAAGAATGCCTCAGCACTCTCCATTGTTCGCGCCCATTTGAGAACATCCTGATAAGCGCCGGAAATCTTACGACTGGTTCGCTGTGTCGCAATGCCCAGAATGTGCCGATCCGACGGAACTGAACCCAATACACTCTGTGCTATCTGGAAGGCGACGTCTTGATAGATGCGGTCCCCCGGCGAGAACGAAATATCCCGTTTCGACTGAATTTCAAGGATGAAATCGCCGGCCTTCCCCACGCCCAAAGCGATCAAGTCATCCAACTTAAACCCGTGCTCGGTGCCCTGAAATCGGACTCTGGTCACCCGAGCGCCTGGCAGGCCCGGAGCCGGATTACCCGATAGCAGGGCAAGCAGATAGAGCGCACCAAGTTCGCCTTCGATATAAGCACCGGCCGGCCCTCGCGAGGCTGGACTTGAACCGCGCTCCATTTTTGGTCTGAGATCTACTTCCATCATCGATCCGTAGTGCTAATAGTCGTCCTTCTACACTAGGATCATACCTTATGTTCAAACGACCTGAATGGGACTCAGCTTTTGGGATAATCAAGATTGTCGGTAAAGCTAGAATGGGCGGGAAGCCGAACTTTGGCCAAGTCGACTCACCAGCACAACTGGTTGCACCCAGCTTCCCTAGCTTAAAGTACTGAACTGGATGTAATCGTCTGATCTATGAGGGGCTCAGGCAAGCCCCATTATAAAGCGCTAGAGCGCCAAGTATAGCTCCATTCACGCCGAATGCTCAGCCTGCGATCAAGCTATCCTATTATCACCGAGAATTATCCTGTCGACCTCGAACCCTCAAGGACGAGCAACGATTACGCTAAACACCAAGGAGAAAGGAATGAAGCGTCTGTCGGAAGAAAATACCGTCCTGCCAGAACAATTTCATGACGCGTACGAATTTTGCTTTGCAGCACATGACATCGCAGCCCACTTGCTAGTATCAGGTATGGAGCAAGGCATATTCGTTACTAACCTTACGTTTCGCGATAAGAGGGAACAGGTAGATCTTGAACAGGCTGAAGATCTAATCGAATGGCTACAGAAAAGTGATCGAATGGATGACGAAGCGGATGTCCTCGTAACGATGGCGTTTCCGGCGGTGTTATCAGACATGCTCCACTGTATTTTCGAAGCCCTGGAAGCCTCCAGAAAAGGAACGCTGGCCGTTGCATACATGCTCCTGAGAAAGCCGTTCCAAGAAAGCTTATACCTCTTGGAGTCGGTGGTCGCAGACAAAGCTTGTTTCGCCAAAATGATCGCCGAAGATCCCGCTAAGCTTCGCCCACAACAGATCGTACAAACCGTCCATGATGACTCGTATTCCCTTCTGAAACAGGTGCTTCCAATAACCTGCCCGCCGTATCAAATTCCCACAGTTCCCGATAAGCCTCCGCGGCTCTCGTAGTCGACCTTAGCAAGGACCGGGTTATCGAGGTAAACGTTCCAACATCACCTAGACTCCATCGATATGGACGTCCAAAACTTCGTCTTGAGCAATTTAAACGGTCGGAGATTATTGATGAATGGTCCGGCGATCACCTTCACGGTATCCATTCAACTTGTGACGAATTTGCCGCCCGTTGGATATACAGTGTATTCAGCCCCCGCAGAAAACATCTTCACCTAATCCAGTTTTCCTGCTGGCTGCAGCAACTCCATGCGAGACACTCAGAAAACTCTTCTGCGCATGGATGCCACCGATGTTCCTCCCCTTCCGTCTCGGACTTTCAGCTCTACTGGCGTGCTGCATCGCGTCATCTACCGTTGCTTTTGCTACCGGCGACGAGCATCAACAACTCTCCCTGATCCTTCGCCAGCTTGATTCTTTGAGTCGGCTGACAGCATCGCACGACGCGCTTGTAATCGATCCAGGTGCCCGCTACAGCTTCGACTACCCGCGCCTGGCCGCTGACATCGACCTGATCCGCCAGGGTATCAACAGCTATATCACGCCCTCCCGAACTCAACCTCGTGACCCACCTGAGTTGACGGGTCACTACACCCGTTCAGGCGCTTCACATCCATGAGCATGAGCCAACAGCAGCTCGCTGCCTTTCAAGCCATAGGCGGATTTACGCCACAGCAAAGCACCTCGCTTTTCATCGGTGTGGTCCTAGCCAGTGCCTTGGTCTTCGCTGCCTGGGCGCTCGGTAGCGGCTATCGCGGCTGGGCGGCCGGCCAGATCTCACAGGCAAAGTTCGTAGGCCTTGCCGCGAAGGTGACCCTCATCTACATCCTGCTCACATTCCTGTTGCTGCACTGATGCGGCATCAACGTTCGCGCATCGCCATTGGAGGCACACCATGCATATTCACCCGATCTTCAAGAAACTCGCTCGCCGCTGTTCACCCTACTTCGTGATCTGCTTCGGAGTCTTGTCTGCCGGCACTCACGCCGCCCTTCCTCAAATGGAGGCGCCCAGTCGAGGTGAAGGCAACGGCATCATCCAAACGCTGCAGAACCATGGTTTCGATATCGTAGGGCTTATCGCACTTGCCATTGCCGCCGCAGCCTTCTGCGGTGTTGCGTACCACGCCTATGGGTCCTATTCCGAAGTGCAAAGCGGCAAAAAAACCTGGGGACAATTCGGGCTGACATGCGGTGTAGGCGCCCTGCTCCTGGTGATAATCATCTGGCTGCTGACAAAAGGCACAGGCGTGCTGTGAGGCGGCTGCTCAATGAAAAGGGATTTAGATCAACAACTGTCTGACGGCACCTTGCGCTTCATTCCCACGCGGCTTAACCGTCAGCCCATCATTGTCATGGGACTTACCGCTGACGAGATGTGGATCACCGTTGCTGCCTCCGCGGTGCTAGGCATCGCGATCGGCATTGCAGCGGCAGTGCTCTTCGAGAGCATTGCATTGGGTCCCACGATGATGATGCTGTGCATCGCCCTGGGTCTGTTCATCGGTGGAAAACTGCTGCGACGTCACAAGCGCGGCAAACCCGAGACATGGCTCTATAGGCACCTGCAGTGGTCCATCGCCAAGCGTTTCCCGTTGCTCACTGCTTGGACTGGCGGAGCGGATATCGTGGTGCGCTCAGGCCTTTGGAGCACTCGCCGGAGCCGTCATCCATGAGTCGCTTCAAGAACGAGGTCACTCGACTTGAATCTCACGTGAAAACGCTGCGCGTCGGCTGCGGGACGCTACTCGGTGTAGCCTTGCTGATGGGCCTTGGATGGTGGGACTCTCCGAGGGATCTGACTATTCACAACCCACCAGACCTGCGCTCGGGCAGTACGCGTAAGTGGTGGGAGGTGCCACCCGAGTCGGTCTACACCTTCGGCTTTTACATCTTCCAGCAGCTCAACCGCTGGCCCATCGACGGGGAAAAAGACTACCCGCGTGCGATCCATAAGCTCAGCGCTTACCTGACGCCGAGCTGCCAGGCCGAACTTGAAAGCGACTTTCAGAAGCGTCAAACGGCGAGCGAACTGCGCAATCGTACTCGCAGTGTTTTCGAGCTCCCGGAACGGGGCTATGGGGAAGATCCGGAGCTTCGCGTCAAGGTACAAGGCCGAGACCGTTGGCTGGTCAACCTGGACCTGGCCACAGAAGAGTTCTATGGCTCGGAGCGCGTCAAGCAAGCCTTTGTTCGCTATCCCTTGAAGGTGGTGCGTCTGGACGTCGACCCGGAGCAAAACCCTTTTGGCCTGGCTCTGGACTGCTACGACTCGTCCCCGCAGCGCATCGCACCTCCCATCCCGCCCATCAGCCGCTCCCCACACAAGCAAGGAGGCCAGTAATGCGCCGATTGCGTTTCGCCCTGCCACTTGGAATGGCTTTCACAACTGCACAGGCTGTCGAGATCATGACCTGGGAACGACTGCCATTGCCTGTGCCTCTGCATGTTGGCCAAGAGCGCGTCATCTTCATCGATCAGAACGTCAGAGTCGGCGTACCACGAGCGCTTACTGACACCCTGCGGATTCAGAGCACTGGCGGCGCGTTGTACCTGAGGGCCAGCGCGCCAATCGCCCCCACGCGACTACAACTTCAAGATGTGCGTACCGGCGAAATCATCCTGGTGGATATCGCCGCTACAGAGGGCAACGATCAGTCATTACTTGAGCCCGTAAAAATCGTCAAAGGTTCCCGCGGCCCTAAGCGTTACGGATCTGATCCCAAGCAGGCGGATATCGGCGCCGAACCCTTCTCCCCAGATCCAGCACAAGCGACGCCAGAGCGCCGTGAGACGCCAATACCGGTTGTGCTCACTCGCTATGCCGCACAGAGCCTTTACGCCCCCTTACGCACTGTAGAACGGCTCCCGGGCGTCATTCAGATCAAGCAACGCCGTGGTTTGGATCTAACTAACCTGATGCCGACTCAGCCGGTGAACGCCTCTCTCCTTGGCGCCTGGCAACTGGAGAACTACTTCGTCAGTGCCATCAAGCTGAGCAACACATCGGCTCTCACCTTAAGCCTGGACCCTCGCGAGTTACAGGGCGACTTCATCACCGCGACGTTTCAGCATCAAACCCTCGGCCCCGTCGGCGTATCCACCGACACCTCCGTCGTCTACCTGGTAACCCGGGGCAAAACCTTAGCTGAAGCGTTGCCACCTTCGGTGAGCCAGATCGACGCCAGCATCAACCTCAAGCCATCCCGGGTAGGTGCTCATGCACAGTAATGGCTTGCTCAAGTGGCTGATTCTGCCTCTGATACTGCTGGTCGTATTTGGGGCGTTTAAGGCTTGCTCCAACAAACCGACTTCGACATCGTCCTCTAAGGCCAACGAACCAAGACTGACCCAGGAGGAAATGAAGCAGCTCGGCATTGACGGCGATACACCGAACGACACCGTGGCCACCTTGGTAGCCCAGACCAAGGCCATGCGCAGCGAACTGAAAGCGTTGCTCTCCGACAACAAGGGCCAACAAGAAGAAAACACCCGTTTACGCCAACGAGACAGTGATATTGATAAACGCATTCAGCAAGCCTTGAGCAATGAGTTGCAGAAGCTCCCGCCCAAGGACCAGCGTCGGCTAAACGAACAGGAAACACAAACGTTGCTGGACGATCTCAAGCAACGCCTCTCCACAGACTTTTTGAGTAACCGAAGCGCCGACCTTCCCATAGGCCTGGGATTGCAGCCTGGGGATGGCGACCAGTTTTCCAATGGTGAGGATGATCTGATTTGGATCGCCCCTCAGGACGCCACGACGGTGGATTCACAGGGTAAACCGATACCGAGCGGCTCCAACAAACCGTCTACAGGCTTCAGCTTTCCTGATGCCTTCAGCGATGAGATCAATCGCGGTCAACGAGAACTGAAAGCAACCACCGGAGCTGTTGGACGCAACATCAGAACTTCCGAGGAGAAATATTTGGCCAAGCCCGTCTACACCCTACCGGAGAACAGCACACTCACAGGCTCCATCGCCATGACGGCACTAATCGGCCGGGTACCGGTAGATGGCGTGGTTAACGACCCCTACCCCTTTAAAGTACTGATTGGCCCAGACAACCTCACAGCCAATGGCATTGATCTGCCGGACGTCGCAGGCGCAGTGATCAGCGGAACTGCGGCGGGTGACTGGACGCTTTCCTGTGTGCGGGGGCAAATCATCAGCATGACCTTCGTTTTCAATGACGGTCGCATCCGCACGGTACCCACCCCGCAGAAGCTCACCAACCGTCAAAGCCCAGGCCAATCCAGTGGATCGCAAATGGACAAGATCCAGGGCGGAATTGGTTGGCTCAGTGACCCCTATGGCATCCCCTGTATTTCGGGTGAACGACGCTCCAACGCTGAGCAGTACCTGGGTACCAAAAGCTTGATCACCGCCGCCGGCGCCGGCGTGGCCAAACTGCTGGAATCAGACCAGCAAGGCTCAAACACGCTGTTCAGTGCATCTGGCACGCCAGTAGGTAATGGCTCAACCGGAACCGACGCGATGAATACCATCCTCTCAGGCGGCGTAAAAGACATCGGTGACTGGGTTAACAAACTCTACGGCCAAGCCTTCGCCACCATCTACGTACAGCCCGGAGCCCAAGTGTCCGTGCACTTGGACCGACAGTTGGAGATCGACTACGAAACGTTGGGCCGCAAGGTGCGGCACGCTTCTGGAGGAACTTATGTACCCGAGCTCGATTAACCCCTGGTTGCTGGTTCTACTCGGTATGTTGTTCATCGCTGGCTGCAGCACCGAAAAGGATCAACTACTCCCCCACGGCCCGCAGAACATGGTGGACATCTGGGATGCGAACACCAGGTCTGCGTCACAAAGCACTGTCGATCGGCAATTGCATGACGCACGCGTGTCCTTGCGCAGGCCAATGGATGTATCGACACTTGATCTAGCCACCTACACTCGAACCGCTCAGACCGAGATTTACAGCCAGTTTAAACGCCTCCCTAACCCTGACCTGGTGATGTACATCTTCCCTCACTTGGCAGGCACTGATCCCGTTCCTGTGCCCGGGTACAGCACCATCTTCCCCTTCTACCAGCGCGTGCAATACGCCTTGCCTGGCGAGCGGACGGAGGACTACTGATGGATCAGAAAATGACGGATGCAGGGCAGGACCACGTCGATAAGCTTGCAGCCCACGGATTACAAGCACCTGGTGCGTGGAGGACTTCTCAAGAGCGTCCAAGCACAGTAGCCGATGAGCGAGCCCTCTACGCAAAAGCACCCAGCTTTGTCGACATGCTGCCTTGGGTTGAATTTCTTCCTGACTCCCAATGCATGCTGCTTGAAGATGGCGAGTCAGTGGCTGCGTTTTACGAACTGACGCCGGTTGGTACAGAAGGACGGGAGGCTAGCTGGCTGCGTACAGTGCGAGACGCTCTGGAGAACGCGCTGCAGGACAGCTTCGATGAACTGGAAGACCAACCCTGGGTCGTTCAGCTCTATGCGCAGAATGAAACGGACTGGGATGGCTACATGAGAAATCTCAGGGCATACATCCAACCCCGCGCCCAAGGAACGGCTTTCACTGAGTACTACATCCAGATGTTCGAGCAGCACCTGCAGGCTATTTCCAAGTCGGGTGGTTTATTCGAAGACACAGCGGTGACCAAACTTCCATGGCGGGGCCAAACCCGTAAAGTACGGATGGTCGTCTATCGCCGCAGCAAAGGCTCGCCCTCCCGCCGGGGTCAATCCAGTGAGCAGGCACTCAACAGCATTTGTGATTGCCTGGTGGCCGGGCTGGGAAATGCTGGCGTGAAATCTTGCCGCATGAATGCCTCACAGACTCACAACTGGCTATTGCGATGGTTCAACCCTAACCCGCGATTACTGGGCAATACCGCAGAAGCACGAAAAACCTTTTACCAATTGGCGGCGCTGCCAGAAGACAACCCAGATGATGAACTGGAGCTCGCCAGTGGTACAGACTTTGCGCAACAACTGTTCTTCGAACAACCCCGTTCAGATGCAGAACAGGGCCTTTGGTACCTGGATGGCATGCCGCACCGTGTGGTGGTACTTGATCGTCTTCGGTCCCCTCCCCCCACAGGTCACCTGACAGGCGAAACGCCTAAAGGTGGCGATGCCACCAATGCCCTGTTCGATCAGATGCCTGAAGAGACCACTTTGTGTATCACGCTTGTGGTCACACCCCAGGACATGCTGGAAGCGCACCTTAATCACCTTGCGAGCAAGTCAGTCGGTGATACGTTGGCGTCAGAGCAAACCAGGGAAGACGTCCAACAAGCGAGATCCCACATCGGCAGCGCTCACAAGTTGTACCGAGGAGCCGTAGCCTTCTATCTGCTCGGCGAGGACGTTGGGCAGCTAGACGAACGCACGTTGCAGCTTCACAACGTAATGCTCAACGCCGGACTACAGCCCGTGCGCGACGAGCATGAGGTAGCGCCACTCAACAGCTATCTACGCTGGCTGCCTTGTGTGTTCAACCCAGGCGTTCGTAATAGCGAGTGGTACACGCAACTGATGTTTGTACAGCATCTTGCCAACCTGGCGCCGGTGTGGGGGCGCAGCGAAGGCACTGGCCATCCCGGGATAACCTTCTTCAACCGTGGCGGGGGCACGGTCACCTTTGACCCGCTCAACCGTCTCGACAGGCAGATGAATGCTCACCTGTTTCTATTCGGCCCAACCGGCGCCGGCAAGTCAGCAACTCTGAACAACATTCTGAACCAGGTCACTGCGGTGTACAGACCACGCATTTTCATTGCAGAGGCCGGCAATAGCTTTGGTCTTTTCGCAGACTTCGCCAAACGCCTGGGCATGACGGTCAACTCTGTGAAGCTGGCGCCAGGTTCGGGTGTCAGTCTCGCGCCCTTTGCCGATGCATACCGACTGATTGATACGCCTGGCAACATCAAAACGCTGGATGCCGACGCGATAGATGAGTCAGAGCCCACGGAGGATGACGAGCGAGACGTACTGGGTGAACTCGAAATCACTGCTCGCCTGATGATTACCGGCGGCGAAGAGAAAGAAGAACAGCGCCTAACTCGCGCTGATCGGAGCATGATTCGCCAGTGCATCATCACTGCTGCAGCAGACTGCACAGACCAACACCGAACGGTTCTGACCCAAGATGTACGAGATGCGCTGAGAGCCTCCGGCAATGACACAAGTTTGCCGGAACAAAGGCGCATCAGGATGCTGGAAATGGCCGACGCAATGGACATGTTCTGTCAGGGTTCTGATGGCGATCTATTCAACCGTGATGGTACGCCATGGCCGGAAGCTGACATCACAATCGTCGACCTCGCCACCTACGCCAGAGAGGGCTACAACGCTCAACTCTCCATCGCTTACATCTCCCTTATCAACACGGTCAACAACATCGCTGAGCGAGATCAGATGCTCGGCCGGCCGATCATCAATGTCACTGACGAAGGACACATCATTACCAAGAATCCGCTGCTCTCCCCCTACGTCCTCAAGATCACCAAGATGTGGCGCAAGCTCGGAGCGTGGTACTGGTTAGCCACTCAGAATATCGATGACCTTCCCAAAGCAGCAGAACCGATGTTGAACATGATTGAGTGGTGGATCTGCTTGAACATGCCACCCGATGAGGTCAACAAAATCGCGCGGTTCCGCGAACTCAATGATGCTCAAAAAACGCTCATGCTCTCAGCTCGTAAGGAGACAGGAAAGTTCACGGAGGGGGTCATTTTGTCGAAATCCCATGAGGTCCTTTTCCGAGCAGTACCGCCGAGCCTTTACCTGGCGATGGCCATGACTGAACCAGAAGAGAAAGCTGAGCGATTCAAACTGATGAATGAGCAAGGTATTAGTGAACTAGAGGCTGCCGCGACCCTTGCAGAGGCAATAGATCGTAAAAGAGGCATCATCTGAACGTAGCTCCCATCCTGCCTCCACAATCTGGTCAGAAGGCACAGGATGGGCTTTTTTGAGACATTACCTCGTGGAACGTAAACGCGCTATACACCGCACCTCCATACAAGCCAAATCCTTGATGAACTGGCAATGTTCATTAGCGCTCAACGTCTCCATTGCGTAAAGGGCTTGGATATGACCTAAAGCTAACCATCCCTTCTCGTCAACCTGCTCGGCAGAGTGTGCATCTGCTATTCGGTTGATAACCTCGGTGCAAATACTTCGAGCACGGCTAAGATCTGCCTCGGTATAAGTCGGCATTTACTTGATTCTCCATTCATTAGCCCTATCCTCCCTTCATACCCACCCGAAGGCATAACATCGCTACACATAGACAAAGCTTCATGCGTAGAAATAATCTTACCCTCCACATGCCCCTATTAATTGGCGAAAAGGTTCGCGCTCCCCAACTGAAAAATTGTCACCAATTGAAAAGCCTCGCAGCCTTAACAGCATTTGGCGCGAAAGTCAGTTCACTTTTCAAGGCGGTATGCTGCCCGCTAACGGATGAGGAGCGCACCTGCCAGCCCTCTAAATCAATAATGGCAATTTGCTTGCATTGCGTACTTCTTATAGCTTAAATTGAACAAAACACCTACATCGGAGAGACATCGCATGGACAGAACGAACATAGAAAGGACTTCGGCCGATCTTGCAATCGCACTAGCTATTTTGCATCAGAATTTCTCCACCAATCTATCTTACAAAAGAATAATAAGCTCGACGCAGATATTGCTATGTTGGAAAAATGCACCAACCGGTACGTTCGTTGAGGTTTTAGAGTCAAGAATCCTAAAAAAGTCAGCACTTCACGAGTTTAAATACCTAACTAAGAACGCAGACAAAGTGAGGTTACTCGCCGCAGCCACAGAAGCCCGAGCCATGCTTGACAGCGCAGATAATAGAGGACACGACAACCTCAAGATCATTAAAAATGATCACTTTAGATTCATTATTGAACAGTCAGTTCGGCTTCCCCAAGAACTCATCATAGGTGAATGGATCGTTGGAAGAATGCAGGCACAAAGAATTGGACAGCTTCTCACTAAATCCGAACTTCACAATATCCGGAGTTTATGGTGGAAGTCAGAAAAGAATTTCGAGTCTGACACTGTATCAGAACCCTTCACTAGATACGTAGTTCATTACGGCACAGATCGACTTCAAGAGCCAGGGACTGGAGTAAAATTTGGTGGATATAGAGGCGGGAAGGTAACCTATGGGCTCGCCGAAGTATCCATTCCAGACACACATATACGAGGACAAACTGAAAGACCTAGCATGTGGTCGTACAACCAGAAGGGAAACCCAAATAAGCATATTGTAATCCACAACGTCGAGACATGCGAATTGACTGAGTGGTTGGAACAGGCAAGAAGCTATTTAGAAAAAGCAATAAAAGCTCAAGAGTTCGGAAGCCAAGAAGGACTTCTTTTCATACACGGGTATAACGTGAATTTTGAAGAAGCGATCTGGCGATCAGCTCAATTGTGCCACGATCTTAAATTTCAAGGCTTGATGATGTGTTTTTCATGGGCTTCGCTTGGCATAACCAAAGGATATATCCCAGATACAGCGTCAGTCGATGCATCAGCCTTACACCTTGAAGAATATCTAACACACATCACAAAAGAACTAAACCTGAGCGCCCTACATATAATTGCACATAGCATGGGAAACCGCGCACTTCTATCCGTACTTGAAAAATGGACAGTAGTCCCTAGTGACGTACCGATAAGCCAAATAGTTTTGGCCGCCCCAGACATCGACAGTGACAGATTTAAACAAATTGGCCGAGTTTTTAATTCTTATGAACAAGTAACACTATACGCATCCAAGACAGATCGCGCGATCCTGGCCTCTGCTAAAGTCCATAAAAACCCACGCGCAGGCGGTGCTGACCCAATGATCGTCATGAACCACCTTTCGGCCATTGACGTTTCGTCCGCTGGAAAAGATATGTTTGGTCTAGGCCACTCCTACTTCGCTAACACGTCGAAAGTGTTTAGCGATCTATTTTCAATTATCAGGCATCGACACAAGCCTAGCCAGAGAGTAGACATAAGAAAAATCAAAGGAAAAAATTACTGGGAACTGACGTAACTCATCAGTGATACCGATCATTTTTGCCTAAACCCGTCTCTTCCGTTAGGGCAATAATGAGCGCCATACTTTCAGTGATAAACTAGAGAAACATCCTTCTCACGCCGGCACGCTTGTGTGCCGGCAAATCGTCTTTATGAGCTACTGCAATCCTAATAAGCACTAAGCCGCAACCAGCCTGTTCTGCTCCCTTCTGCAACGCATTTCTGCGACACAGCTAGCCACCAGTGTCTACGTTTAATAGAAAGGATGGGAAATCAGTTTTCGTAATGTTCTTCAGTAGCGCTACATGCAGGATTCAGGACTCACTCCCCCGGATCTGAGCCATGAAGCCCAATCTCATTCTGATAAGCCTGGCAGCGCTGGTCGTCAGCCAAACTTCCGCCGCCGTACCCTGGGTCATCACCGACAGTGCTCCTGCCATTGAGGCGACGAATGAGATTCGCTTGATTCTCATCGACCAGCTTTCAGCGCTGGAGGATGAGGTCTCTAGTGGACTGCCCTCCTCGCCCGATGCAGCCGAAGCCATGTTCGGTGAACGAATGACCGCCCAGATGAGCGCTAAGATTGAGAACGCTCACCAGGACATCGTTGATACCTGGAGCCTGGGAGTCACCAAAATCCCAGCGGTCGTGGCGGATGGGAAATACGTTATCTATGGAGACTCAAACGTCGAGCGCGCGCTGACGAAGATCCCGCTGTACCGGGAAGCGCATCCATGAGCGAGGATCGCAAATACCCTTATCTCATCGCCATCGCACCGTTACTACTCACACTTACCTACAGCCCCCTGAGTCAGGCGTTAAACACGGCGATCATCGTCCCTACGGTGATATCCCCAAGCTGCCTTGAATACAAAGTCGTGGGCGCTTGTTTCTGGCTCCGTTGCACCAACTTTGGGTGCAAGGTCAAAACTTCTGCCAAGGTTCGCCACTACGTTCCCGATGCCGTTGTCTCAAGCTATTCCTCAACAGGGCAAAATCCCTGGAGTGAAGTCAGAGCACTCAGTTCACCGATCTCCCACGCCAAAGGCGGCGGCAGCGGTACAACCAACGATCAACACGAGAACAACCTCTCCATCTTCAAAAATGTGGATGTGATTGGCCATCCAGGGATCGCAGCCTTCAACGCTTTCGCCAGCGGCTCCGGATACGCCTGTGCCGGCGCCGGCACGCCATATGTGCCAAACATGCTCAGCACACTGGATTACGTCGGCTGGCGCTACGGCATTCCAGAAAGTATCTACCCACAATCACTCATTCCCGGCATTCGCGAGGTGGGCAGCAGGTTGTCTTTAAACCTGTGGGGAAACATTTATCCCCGCAGCGGTTTTCTGCACCAGGTGGACGACTACAAGGCCTCCGCCGTCATGGCTCAGCGCGCAGGCGATATTGTGACGCGCCCTGGCCAGGTCCACGTGTACCAACCGCTCCTCGCGTCACCCAGCGCAGGCTATTGGCCCGCGGGTGAACTGCGCGAATCAGAACCCGCCACAGGCAAGTGGCAGCAGCTCGCGCCCCGCATCAGCAGCTCCTGCAACGCTTTCCCAGAATCGGGCCCTCACCTTCAAGCCATCGATGGGGGATACGCGTGGTCCCTATGGCGGCCTTACACCTGCTGTAAACGTGAGGGTCAAACCTTCCTCGGCAGCACTGGCCCTCATTAACCCTCAATTCAACACGGAGCCTGAACATGACTCGGACGTCAGCCCCCCAATCTCTCTCAACCTGCCGCCGGCTGGTCCTAAGCGCTGCTCTATGGAGTGTCACCTCTCTCGCTTTCGCAGCCAGTTTTGGTGGTTCTGGCAGCGTCATTGGCGATGACGTGCTGTACAGCATCGGTGGCGGCAACGCGGTCTCCATGGGCCGCGCGGGCCATATGCAAAGCGTCGGCGTCGGTGTGGGTTGGAACAGCAACCTGATGTGCGGAAACATGGATCTCTCGACCACGCTGCATAACCAACTCAACGGTTTGACTGGCGGTTTTCAGAGCATCATGGGGAGCGTGATTCAAAACGCGACGGGGGCTGTTGCCTCCTTGCCTGCGCTGATCATTCAGCGTGCGGACCCCGGCCTCTACAACCTGCTCACCAACGGCATTCTCCAGGCACGCTTGGACTTCGACAGATCGAAGGCAAGCTGTCGCGCGATGGCCGAGCGCATGGTCACCCTTGCTGGCAATCAAACCGGATGGGGTTCACTCGCAGAAGGCCAGGCACTCAAGGAAGCCATTGGTCAAAACAAGGATGCAGTGGCAGTAACGGCTCAGGCTGAGTCCGATAACGGTAATACCGGCATCCCTTGGATAGGCGGCAGCAAGGCCGGTGGCCGCGGACAGCCCCCCATCAAGGTGGTCAGCGAGGTCACCAAAGCCGGGTACAACCTGCTCAACGGCCGTACCGCCAGCGACTCCTCTACGATCGCTCCAAATGACTGCAACAGCGGCATGCTTTGCGGTACCTGGCGATCGCCAGAAGAGGCTGGCGCATTTGCCAATCGTGTACTGGGCGAGGTGCAGCAACAGACATGTGAAAGCTGTACCAAAAGCAGCGCAACCGCAGGCGTGGGATTAACCCCACTCATCCAGGAAGAATACGAAGAAAAACTGGAGCTACTGCAAGAGCTGATCTCCGGCGCCAAGCTACCCAGCTTAGAGAACTTGTCTGCGGCAGGCAGCAGCTCAATGCCCATCACCCGGGGCGTCATCACGGCCTTGCGTGATGAACCGGATCAAGAGATTTTGGCTCAGCGTCTGGCGTCAGAAATTGCTGTCACCAGTGTTCTGGAGAAGGCGCTCCTGCTGCAACGCATTTTCCTCGCAGGTAACAAAGAACCCAATGTGGCGGCAAACGAATTAGCCACTAACGCGGTGAGCAATGAGCGCCAGTCATTGCAACAGGAAATCACCAACTTACGCACTGAGTTGGAACTGCGTAGATCCCTGACCAGCAACTCCCCCGCTGCCATCATCGCCCGCCACAAGGAGCGTAAAGACAATTCTCGCGCCATTTATGAGGGTGACCCTGATACCAACCGCCTTGAAGAAGCAGAACGGGATGTGTCCAGTAAAAGCCGGGGACGCCGACCATGACAAAAAATCCGTTACGCAGGTTCATCAGTCTGGGTCTCTGGGCTCCCATCGCAGTAGTAAGTCTGGTACTCGTCATTGCACTAGCGTTCAACCTTCTAGGCATTCAGGTCATGAAGGGACTGCCCGCCTGGCAAGAGTGGAGAGCCAACTCCTATTGGTATTTCTTTAGCTGGCGGGTGGCGCTTTACAGCGTCGCTCTGTCCCTCTGGCTGCGCTACCGCGATCGTCAGCTACATCGCGAGCCATCCTCCAAATCCAATGTGCGCAAGGCAGAGACGGCTGTGATTTTATCGTTGCTGTTGCTAGAGCTAACCAGAGCCCAACTGCGGATGGGGGCCTGAGATGACGCTCTATACCAATGACTATCTGGAGTATTACCTGACGCTCGTGGGCTGGCTCATCAGTAACGGCATCTGGGACGTTCTGATGGACTCAGGCATGTTCGCCCTCTCCATCTTCGCCATCCTGCTCCAAGAATGGCTGAAGGCCCGAGGAGAGGGTGCAGACGAAGGAAACAAAGGGTTGTTGGCCAGCACCCGGATCGAGAGCCGGCTTTGGATGGCGACGGCCGTGATCATGTTCGCTGGCATACCCTTCATCCATCTCGACCTGAGCACCATGCAGTTCGACGATAGCCGCTCACAACAATGTCAGTACCAGGTACCTGCGCCAGAGGATACTGGCTGGGGCAGGTCCTTCACGTCCCTGAACAACCAAAGTGCACAAGTCCCCGTCTGGTGGTTCTTCGTGCACTCCATGTCTAAGGCTATAACCGGCGCCGCAGTTGCCGCCATTCCCTGTGGGAGTGATCTGAGACAGATGCGTATGCAGGTAAACAACACCCGCCTGCATGATCCAGTGCTCGCTCAGGAGGTCGCAGACTTCACAAACGATTGCTACGGCTACTCGCGAGCGAAGCTGTTCATGAATCGTCCAAATCTCAACGATGAGCTGACCAACGATATCAACTGGATTGGCTCTCAGTACTTCATTGGTCAGCCCGGCTACTACGACACCTACCACTCCAGAACTCCACGTGCCGAATGGCCCTACGACTCTACGAGGGATATGGGGCTGGCCCAGGTGAGAAACGGTGGAGGCTATCCGACTTGCAACCAGTGGTGGGCAGACAGCAATAAGGGGCTTCGTAGTCGATTACTCGCCCAGGTCGATAGCAGCCTGTTGGACCGCTTTATTCGGTGGGCCAGCTTCATGCCACAGGAAGAGGTGAACGATGCAATCATTCGTCAGGTGGTGTCGCCCAGTAGTCAAAGCATGACTCAGGGCAAGGTGTACTCCGACTATGGCGGACAGGTCGGCGGCTCGCTATTCAATGACATGAGTCGAGCGACAGGCACCGTCGGATTGACCGTCGGGACCCTGGCGTACTTCCCCGCCATGGACGTCGTACGCCAAGCGCTCCCAATGGTGCTGGCAGCTCTCAAGATGGCCCTGCTGATCTGCATTCCGCTGGTGCTGATGTTCAGCACCTACGACTTGAAGGCAACCATCACGGTATCCGTTGTCCAGTTCGCAATCATCTTCGTGGATTTCTGGCTACAGCTAGCACGATGGATAGATACGACCATCCTCGATGCGCTCTACGGTGCGAACTCTCCGCACTCCAGTCTGAATCCGCTGATGGGCATGAATAACACCCAGGCAGACATGCTGCTGAATTACGTGATGGCAGCACTGTTTATTGTGTTACCGACGTTCTGGGTAGGTGCTCTGAGCTTTGCTGGATTCAGAGTTGGCAACTCGATCGATGGATTGAGACAAGCCTCAAAAGGCGCCGAGGACGCCGGCTCTAGCGGCGCAAGCGCTATTCAAAGGACGTCCGGTATCGGTAGAAACAAATGAGCTTACTTCTCCTCGTCGAACCTGCCGGCATCTACGCGAAAATCGCCACTGTAATCACCATATCCAGAAGCTCCATTACGCCAGCCATCATCATTTTTCATAGCATTGGGTAAAATCAGCCCCCAACTTTGTAATGCCCCAACAAATAACAATATCGCGTAAAAAAGCGCAACCCAAAATGTGAAATACAGAAGCGCCCCGAGTAATAGGAGCTTAACGGTCCAGATTATCGTGGCTGTTACTACACTGGGGACGCCCTTAACTGCCAGCCACTTCACAATCAGAGCCTCTCGACGTGTGGAGGCTCTTAGAAGCCTTCCAAGACGGTAGCCCGCACGATGAGCAAATCCCTTTTTGTCCATTTCGCATTCATCCTATTTTGCTATTTACGGGGTGACCCTCAAACGCATCTGGATGCGAGTGCAAATAGGTTTGCAGAAGTTGAACAGGAAGGCTTGTAGGGGAATTCCGCAAACCAGAAGGGTTTTCTCTGGAAAACGACTCAGTACAGATTCGGAAATCCAGGTGCGTGCGGAAGAGCCCCGCAGTCTACGAAGAGTGGATGACCTGTAAAATTTGCTACTGACAAGAAACTCTCCAGAGCTGGTCCAACCTAGTCGTATAGCTTTGACTCATCATCTCCCGCCGCATGCCCCAGTCCGGGTTCAGCGGAACGCTTGCCGCACGTAACGTCCCCCTGCACCACCTCCCGTTGATCTCGTCCAACACAGCCATCACCTTCGACGCCTCGGCGGGCTGAGACGCCGCGAACAAATCGTCGGTGTATTCACCTTTCTGGCAGAGATTGAGCAGCAGCACCTCTGCCTTGCTGTAGTTGAAGCCGGGTCGAAAAAACCGATCCAGCGCATCAACCGCCGCCTTCGTCAGAAGACGAACATCGTCCGTGGGATAGGGAAGGTCAACGATCACCCCATTGGCATACTTTGCCTCTTCCGGATTGAACATCCCTGTACGAATGCTCACGCGGATCTTCTTACACAGCGAGTGCTGGGCCCTCAGCTTTTCAGAAGCCCGCATCATGTAAGTGGCGACCGCTTCCTTGATCGAGGGCAGATCCTTCAACCGCTTACCGAACATCCTGCTGCAGCAAATTTCCTGCTTTGGCGGATCGGGCTCATCCAGTTCCAGGCAAGGCGTTCCGGCGAGCTCACGAGCAGTCTTCTCGATCACCACGCTGAAGTTCTTACGGAGCATCCAGGGATCGGCCTGCGAAAGCTGCCAAGCTGTTCGAATGTTCATCTCGGCTAGGTGCGCCGTCATTTTTCTGCCAATGCCCCAGACATCTGAGACATCACACACCTTGAGCAGCTTGTCTCTTCGCGCAGGAGCTCTAATATCCAGCACACCCCCCAACTGGGACTGCCACCTCTTGGCACCGTGGTTGGCCAGCTTGCTGAGCGTTTTGGTTCCTGCGATGCCGACACCCACAGGAATACCCGTACTCCTAAGCACCTGCGCGCGGATACGCCGACCTAAGTGTTCCAGGTCACCTACGGCGTTTTTCAAGGTAGTTGTCGTATCTCCCGTCTTGCTAGGCGACCTTCACGACAACTGTCAGTTCCCTTTCGGGGTTGAGATACACCGTCCCGATGGGGTTCCAGTTGCGTGTCTCACCTGACCATCTTTCAGGCCATTTTTATCTCGCTTGCCCATAGATTGCCGCCCTCCGGGCCAGGATTTCCCGGTCTTTTCCCTCGTGGCGCTGGGCGGGTGTCACGAAGCGGATTCGGCTATGACGATGCTCGGTGTTGTACCAGGCCATAAATTTCCTCACCCAGATACGCGCGTCATCCAGGCTGCTAAATCCATCCTGCGGCCACTGCCGGCAGTACTTCAGCGTTCTAAACAGCGACTCCGAGTAAGGATTGTCGTTGCTTACCCGAGGTCTTCCTCTCGATGGCGTGATACCCAGGTCGTACATCTTGGTCAGTAACGTCACCGATTTCCTCGGTGCGCCATTCTCCGAGTGAAGCACCAGCGGCTGACGCCAGCACTTCTCTCGAGTGACACTTCGTTGCAGTAGGACGGCTGCTTTTTCACCATTTTCTGCCTCATAAACTTCCCAGCCCACAGCCTTTCGGCTGTAGATATCCTCGATCAAATAGAGGTAGTAAAACTCCCCACGAACCGGCGACGGCAGGTACGTGATATCCCAAGACCACACCTGATTGGCGGCTGTCGCCGCGTAAGTGGTGGGTGCTTCATGGCGATGCGGGCGTTTGGCGCGGGAACGATGATGCTGCTGATCTGCCGCATGCAGCACTCGGTAAAAGGTTGCCTCCGATGCCATATAACGTCCCTCGTCAGCGAGCCGTGGCACCCCATCTTTGATACAGCATCGCTGGCTGACGCCAGCGTTCGTGACACACTCCAGTACAGCTGGTTCTGCGAGCACTACCGGCTCTGGGCCGCCAAGGTCGACGTGGTCATGCGCCAGGAACATCGCGCCGGCGAAAAACTGTTCGTCGATTACGCGGGTCAGACCGTGCCGATCATCGACCGGCGAACCGGAGAGATCCGCCAGGCCCAGATTTTCGTCGCCGTCCTCGGCGCCTCCAGCTACACCTTCGCCGAGGCGACCTGGTCGCAGAAACTGCCCGACTGGCTGGGCTCGCACGCCCGCTGTTTTGCTTTTTTCGGCGGCACCGCACAGATCCTGGTGCCCGACAATCTGCGCAGTGGCGTGACCAAGGCGCACCGTTACGAGCCCGATATCAACCCCAGCTACCGCGATCTGGCCGAGCACTACGGCGTCGCAGTATTGCCTGCTCGCTCACGAAAACCCAAGGACAAAGCCAAGGCCGAAGTCGGTGTTCAAGTGGTCGAACGCTGGATCCTGGCGGTGCTGCGCAATCGGCAGTTCTTTTCGCTGGGTGAACTCAACACGGCCATCGGACTGCTGCTGGATCGCCTCAACCAAAAGCCCTTCAAAAAGCTGCCCGGCTCACGCCGTTCGGCCTTCGAGACCATCGACCAACCGGCGTTGCAACCGCTACCGGAACACCCTTACATCTACGCCGAGTGGAAAAAGGTGCGGGTGCACATCGACTACCACGTCGAGGTCGACGGTCACTTCTACTCGGTGCCATACCAACTGGTGAAGCACCAACTCGAAGTGCGGCTCACGGCCCAGACCGTCGAGTGCTTCCACGCCAACCAGCGTGTGGCCAGCCACCTGCGCTCGCCGCACAAAGGCCGCCACACTACCCACACCGAGCACATGCCCAAGAACCACCGCGAGCACGCCGAGTGGACGCCCCAGCGGCTGATCCGCTGGGCTGAGCAGACGGGCCCGAATACGGCTGGTGTCATCGCCTACATCCTCGAGCGCCGAATCCATCCGCAGCACGGCTTCCGCGCCTGCCAGGGGATCCTGCGCCTGAGCAAACAGCACGGCGAAGCGCGGCTGGAAGCCGCTTGCCAGCGTGCGCTGGCACTGGGCGCATGCAGTTACAAGAGCCTGGAATCGATCCTGCGCCAAGGGCTGGAACGCCTGCCGCTGGCTCAGCAAAACCTGCCGCTGCTGCCCGACGAGCACATCAACCTGCGTGGCCCCGGTTACTACCACTGACCTGAAAAAGGAGCACGAACATGCTGCCCAACCCGACCCTCGATAAGCTACAAACCCTGCGCCTGCACGGCATGATCAAGGCGCTCAGCGAGCAACACGCAACGCCCGACATCAACGATCTCAGCTTCGACGAGCGCTTGGGCCTGATGGTCGACCGCGAACTGACCGAGCGCGAAGACGCCCGCCTGACGACGCGTCTCAAAGCCGCCCGACTACGCCACAACGCGTGCCTGGAAGACATCGACTACCGCAGCCCGCGCGGCCTGGACAAGGCGCTGATCCTGCAACTGGGCAGCGGTCAGTGGCTGCGCGATGGCCTGAACCTGATCATCGGCGGCCCGACTGGCGTAGGTAAAACCTGGCTCGCCTGCGCGCTGGCGCACAAGGCCTGCTGGTTATAGCGTGCGTTATCTGCGCCTGCCGCGCTTGATGGAAGAGCTGGGCCTGGCCCACGGCGATGGCCGCTTCGCCAAACTGATGGCCGGATACGCCAAGACTGACCTGCTGATCCTGGATGACTGGGGACTGGCACCGTTTACCGCTGTGCAACGCCGCGACATGCTCGAACTGCTGGACGACCGATACGGCAACCGCTCGACGCTGGTGACCAGCCAGATGCCGGTGGACAAATGGCATGCGCTGATCGGCGATCCGACCTTGGGCGATGCGATCCTCGACCGGCTGGTGCATAACGCTTATCGGATCGAACTGAAGGGCGAATCGATGCGCAGACGCGCAACGAAATTGACGACGGCAGGGACTTCAGACTAACAATGCAAACCTGCGTCGCTGCGCTCCGACTGCCTGTCCAAGTGGACGTGGATCAGGTGTCCAAGTGCGCGTGGAACGAGTGTCCAAATGATCGTGGGCTGAGTGTCCAAGTGTCGTGGAATCCGCAATGAGATAGCAAAAGTCACCGATCAGCTTGAAGTCATCCTCGATATTCCACTTGTGGCACGCTTTTACAGCCGCTGGAAAGTTGTGTTCTTAGGTTAGTCCAGAAATCCACATTCGAAAGAAAGCCGTCGACCCAGTAAGGTTCAACGGCTCATTCAATTGGATGACAGCCATAGCTTCCGAGTTGTTCCATGGTTAGGGCTACACCTCGAAATCCGTATCGACGATCAAGGTTCAATCAGCGGTGATTCTCGGTATACGCGCAAGTTTATTTTGATGCGAATTTTATGTGGGGATGGGTACCAAGAAGGAGCGTAGCCTGGCCGGCTGTAGCCAGGTTGATCATCCGTTGCACCCAGCAGTTCGCAGATACTTTTGAAGTCGGCCTCGGATGCCTTTGGAAACACCTCACGGCTCAAGTCAAATTTGGTTTGGCTCACCATTTCATTAGTCACCAGGAGTGCACTGGCACGCGCATTGGTGAGCTTCATGAAGCGGTTTACCCAGCCATCGAAGGTGATATAGGTCGTTTCGATTTTTTGCCGACCTGCGCTGAAAAACATTGAGACCGTGAAGTACAGCCCAATGGATGCAAGGTCTTGCATGGCGTTATGAATCCGATTTTCGGCCCGCGCCTCCTTCTTCGAAGGCTTGAGAATTTCATGAGCGTCCTTTTGCTGGTACAGGCAGGCAAGAGCGCAGAGAACGAAAATACTTCCGATCGGCACGCCAAGGCGTCTCGCCTCTTGGGCGAGCTCTTGTTGGACTGCCTTGAGTTGGTCTTTGGCAATAGGTTGGTACAACCTACGCTGCGCATACCCAACAAATTCGGCATTGGCATCCCACCGTTCTTTTTGACGATTGACGATCGCAAGCATGTGCTCCGTGTGAGCTACCTTTGCCATGTCATCCGTCAGCGCTAGTTTGAAAAAACTGGCCAGCGCAGCAGTGTCCTTCTCAATGGATTCCTTGAGCTGTTCTACCGTCTGCAAAACACCGATTTGCCCTTCGAAACAAGCAAGAATAGGACTGACACGATTGCCTTCCTGATCAATCGAACGCAGCAGTGCCTCCTCTTCACTGGACAGGGATTTATCCTTGATCTTGGAAATGACGTTTCGGTCAACACAATAGACATGGCGAATCAATTGAAGCTCCAAACAATCCACGAACGCGAAAGTTGCATCCCTATACGGCCGAAGCCCCGAAAAGGCGGGGCAGATGTATGGGGACGTTTTCGTTATGGCCGAGTGCTGGTGAACTGCTCCCGCTTGAGGATTCGCCAAACTTCGTTTCCACATTGACCAGCCCTTCTAAGATCAACCAACGCTCTTGGCTACCCTCGACTTCAGACCAGTATGGTTTATCCCTTTTAACCATCAAATGAAACCACAGCAGCCCTTCCGGGCGACCACGTTGAGGTAGGTCTCAGAGTCCTTAGTCAAAAGCAGCAACCTACCACTGGACTTGCCCCTACAAAATCGGACACCTACTCCCCGTTAAATTGATGCTGCCGCCAAGCGCCTGAACTCCCTCGGCGAACGATAGTTCAAA
Organism: Pseudomonas sp. Y39-6; assembly: GCF_023651955.1. Taxonomy (NCBI): domain Bacteria; kingdom Pseudomonadati; phylum Pseudomonadota; class Gammaproteobacteria; order Pseudomonadales; family Pseudomonadaceae; genus Pseudomonas; species Pseudomonas sp. Y39-6. Next base: position 4,963,347 of record NZ_CP069594.1, read on the forward strand.
GCGCTGTTCGGATGCTGCTCGTTGTAATGTTCGAAGGCAATTGCCAGGTTACGCAACGCCGTTTCCCGATCCGGTTTGGGCATGTGCGCCACGTAGTCACGCTTGATCGTCTTCACGAAGCTCTCCGCCATCCCGTTGCTCTGCGGGCTGCCAACTGGCGTGGTCACCGGCTGCAAGCCGATCTGTCGAGCAAATAGGCGTGTCTGTTCGGCGGTGTACGCCGAGCCGTTGTCGCTTAGCCATTGCACCGGCGTGCTGGGCAATTGATCACCGAAGCGCTTCTCCACGCTTTCCAGCATCAAGTCGCGGATATCATCGCCGCTGTACCCGGTCGGGCTTGCCACCCAGCCGATGGCTTCGCGATCACAGCAATCGAGGGCGAAGGTCACGCTCAGTTTGGCGCCATCCTCGCAGCGGAACTCAAAGCCGTCCGAGCACCAACGCGTATCGCTGGTTTTCACGGCAATACGGCCTTCGTGCCGACGCGGCACGCCGGGCTGTTTGATCCGGCGCTCCAGCAGCAAGTTGTGATCACGCATGACCCGGTAAACCCGCTTCACGTTGATCGCCGGCAGCGAATGGGTTTCACGTTCCCGACGCAGTAATCCCCAGACACGACGGTAGCCATAGCTGGGCAACTCGCTGACCTGCTGTTGGATTTCAACCACCAACTCAGCGTCGTCCACAGGTCTGCTTCGCCGTGTCTTGGCCGATACCGATTGCTTGATTCGAACCGTTAATTGCGAGCGCGCCACACCGAGACATTCGCTGACCAGCTTCACTGGTCGTCCCCCGGCAACAAGGGTGAGTGCGCAATCCATTTTCGCGACCGGGCGATCTCCACGGCCTCTTTGAGGATTTCGGCTTCCATCGTTTTCTTGCCCAGCATCCGTTGCAGTTCACGGATCTGCTTGAGCGCATCGCTCAGCTCGGAGGCCGGCACCACGGCTTCGCCAGCACTGACCGCCGACAGGCTGCCGTCCTGATACAGCTTGCGCCACAGGAATAACTGGTTGGCATTGATGCCGTTGCGCCGAGCGACGACCGACACACTTTGCCCTGGTTCAAGGCTCTCGCGAACCATGGCCAGTTTTTGCTCCGGGCTCCAGCGGCGTCGCCGCTCCTGACCCAAAAGCTCACCACTCTTATCGTTGCTGTTAGTCATAAACATAACCGTTTGCCTATCCCTTATCGTAAGGGGGAAACGGTGTCCTGTCTTTCATGGGGCTCGTTCAACCACCCAATTACTGAAACGTTGCTCGTACTCTCTGATGTGCGTCAGGCAGGTTGGACCTGAGCAAGTACTCGTTCAGTTCAAGGCTGTCGCTGACATCTGCGGCATGCCTGACAGGATGCACAAACTCTGGCGTTCCAATGAGGCCTGGATAGCAGCCAATCGCAACACGCCGGCCATCACGTTCTACCAGCAGGGGAATCTCTGGGGTTCCGACTGGCGTACAGCGAAAACCATCCAATTCGAGACTTGAGCGAAGTTGAGACAGGGTGACTACCTGCTCGTCAGGAGAGGAACAGCAAGGCTTCTCGCCCAAAACTGCGTAGCGGAGTAGCAATGCGCCAAGTTTTCGGTCGAGTCTTTTCTGAAGGTGCTGGTTGTGAAAATGGTTTAGGCATTCTGTGCATGAGGTTTCGCACGTGCAGCCTTCCAGAAGCGCAAGCGTCGACTCTAGAATTTCAGGCAAATTCCTAGCTGCGACTTCGGCATACCCTGCTCCTCCTGAGAGGGTGTCATACAAAAAGATGTCGAGCATTCGAGCGTTGTCCTTAAGCGCGGGCTCAATGCGGAAACCAGAACCGAATTCAGCAGGGTCCAGATCCAATTGTCGGTGCCGACTTGCAGCAAGTCGAAGCGCTTCAGCTATCGAGTGCAATGCATCTTCGAGCATCTGCAACACGACTACCTCAACCGTATTTGTTACCAATGGTTCGGCAATCTTCAGCCTCAGCAAGAGAAGATCGGTGCTGAAGTCATGGCCCAGCAGGACTCGCCGGAATGCGCCAGAACAACGCGGCGGTGTCCCCTTTGGACCAAGTTGTCGATATGGACGGTCATGCACTCCCGCTTGCGGTGCATACTGATCGAATACGGTGGCATGCCCACAGTCGACACAAACCGAAAACCCGCCAAGCTCCGAACCTTCCTTGCCCCGGTTGACTGTCACCAATGTACGGTCAGTCGCATGGGTGAAGCTTGCGTTAGGACCACAGTCGGTAAAGGTAAACACCTCCGGGTCAACGGGTTGTGGGAACTGAGCCATGGTGGCGAAAGTGATGTCCTGCTCACGATCATCCTCCGGAAGATCTTGAGCATTTTCTGGGCCGAATACCTCCGGCAAAATCATGGTTTCCTCTTTCAGTTCTCCACCACATACCGGACAGATTTCACCATCACCTCCAGGTTTGTTGGGATCTCGCACAAATGAGCATGCTTCGCAGTGGACATGTTTTTTTGCGTTTTTGAAAAGAAGACGAGCGCGATTGACCTCCCCGGCGGGCATATCTGCAAAAACACCTCCCGATCGGTAGGTTTTTTTGTCAATTACGATAAGCCGGCCTGGCGCGTACTCGCTAAGGGCTTTAGAAATTGCCTGCTGCGGGCGCTGAAGCGTACGGATCTCCCAATTGCCATTCGAGTTTTTCTTCAGTTCTTCAACCAGGAAACTGGAGAGACTCGTTGGGAAGGCATAGCTCGGCAAAAGACCATGAAAAAATAGGAACTCCAAAAGCTCCTTCTGCTCAACACCGGCACCGGGATTTTCATCTACTTCGGCCTCCTCCTCACTTATCTCATCAGCCGCGACGTGTGGTGGAACTTCTGAAGCGAGTTCGCGCAGAGTCGACAGCAAGCCCTCAACCGTTTCCTCTAACCACTCACCAAGAGTAGAACCGCGAGTGTCCAAGTTGGGCGGCAACCAAGCCACCACCGAGGTTTTCAGATCCGCATCTGCTGCGAGAACTCGACGTGATACCCAGTCCTCAAAGCTCGCTAGATTAAGCCCTGTATTATCTGCCCCGTAAAAAAAGTCCTGGGTTGATCCGAGCGCCTTTAAAAGCAATGAGGTTTTTTCTGCGGGAGGATTGGTGCCCTGAGCCATCGCCTCATGAAAAAAAGTCTGAACCAGATAAGCATGTACATGCCTGCGGGCAATCTTCGCGTTGTCGACCTTGACCTCAGGAGTCCGTGGAGGGCCGGCGACGATGTGCTCCGGGTTTAAGAAATAATGGCTGTCGTGCGGCCCGTTTTGCGAATATGTCACCACTGTGGAGACAGAAGAACCTCGCCGCCCAGCCCGCCCGGCGCGTTGCTGATAGTTCTCGCGTTGAGGTGGCACGTTTCTCAGTGCGACCGCCACCAATGAGCCAATGTCGACGCCTACCTCCATAGTGGTGGTGCAACTTAGAACATCGATGGGCCTATCCTTGTCGCCAACAAGGACGTCCTGGAACCTCAATTCGTACAACTCAGTGGTTGCATGGACTTTGCTTCGGTCCCGATTCGACAGTTGCGCGGTATGTTCCTCTACGCTCAAGTTTGAGAGGCGTGCTCCCGGCTCGAGTGCCTCTTTTACTGGAAGACGCCAGAAACCTTTGCGTGCCGTGACATAGGCGCTCGTCGAGGGGTCGATCGGTACGGCGCCTTCACTCCCACAGGACAGACAAATATTTCCTCCTAGCGCAAATGGCATCAGCGCAGTGCAATCTGGACACTGAGTCCAGACGTGGGAAAGATCAATCACGAGGCGCAAAGAATTAGGAGCAAGGAACCACGCACCATCGACTTCATCGGCTAGCTGCCCGCGGAAAGCGGCTTCCACAGCTTCATAGGTGGACGTATCCCAGCCCCAATGGCCAGTCAGTGCCTCTCTCAAAGCCTTGTCGAACTGTCCCTTACTCCCCCACGCGGGCTTGTAGTATCCAGCGGCCTTATAGCGGTAAACCTTATCGATTGTCGCGTCGAAGGCGAAATCCTGAAGCATGGAATCAATCCAGCCAACCGCAAGCGCAAGTAGATCCTCGTCCCTAACTGGAATTGACGCGGTACTCAGTACCTCCTTCAGCTTTTTGAGTTTTGCTCGTGCAGGCACTACAAAGCCTACGGTCGTACCTGAAAGCGAGTAATAGCTGCCACACAAGAGCTTGAGTAAAGCAATTCGATAACGTGAAGGTGCCTCCTGTGGGCTGAACCTATCCTCCAATGCTTGACCCAAATCAGAGTCGTAGTCACGTTCAAAGACGCTGCGCGCATCCTCAATTTTCTTTGCATCCATGCCGTCAAATATAGCGAGATCGTGACCGGTTAAAATGGAAAGGAAGGCGAGATACAGCGTCGGCGTTGGTCGAGGCTCTAACCTTTGCTCATCCAATTGCCCACATGCTAGGGCTATAGCCTGACGAAAAACGTCGAGTTCAATATCTCTGGGAATATCTCGCGCCAGGCGAGCAGCCTTCTGGCGACCGTCGGAAAAAATGAGAACTTTTCGACCACCGTTGGGATGTCTTGCGTCGTTAGCACGACTTGCCGGCTGACGGGCCATTTGAGTCCGCACCAACGTGGTAAACGGTGCTTCGCCCTTCGTAACATGGTCCATGATCTTCGACGGTTCGTCTTTGGAGTTTTTGGTCCTACGGATGCAGACTGGGCAATTATCGAAAGCTACATCAGGACCAACTGCGACCTTATCTGCTACACGGACTTTGCGGAAACCGGCTCCGTCCGCTGGGCATTTCGCAGAAAGGATGCCAGTGGAGATGTGCAGCCACATGTCCCTGTGTCGACTGCGCGGGTGAGCATTTTCCTCTACGAAAAATTCAACCGGCATAAGGTCCAAGGTTCCACCCTCGGACAATGGCCCGCTTGGCTGATGCCATACAAAATCCATTTCAGCGCTGACATACCCTCGGATAAAGGCGGCGCCACAATCACGGTGGGTTAACAGCTCATACACCCGACCATTTGACTCACAACCGCAATGACTCAATGGTTTAGTGTGAAGGCGGCCAAGAATGGTAGGCCCGCCATGCTCACCCAAGCGCTTCGAACAGTTTGGGTCCACGCAAGCATAGAGTCCTGGCAACCCGCGATGAAATAAGTGCAGACGGGTCGGAAGCAACACGCGACCATCTGAGCTTCGCTGTGCATGACTGCCCAACGCGAGTAGTGCGTCGGTAGCTTTTTCCGCTGTTTCTAGAGGACACCCCTCAAAAAGAGTTTGGCTTAAAGTCCCTAGCTTGACCGCTTTACCTGACACCAAGGTAATAAGTTTTTCCAGCGGTCCGAAGTCAGTCAGGCTTCGAAACAGCCAGTCGCGAAATGATGAGTGATCGCTCGCATGCGGAGCCTCCCAACCAAGCTCTCTAGCAAGAGCCGCCGCGGCTTTTTTGGCAGAAGGGAGATCATTTGCTGACTCTTGGAAGGCGTCGAGATCAAAGCCCGCCAAGGCATCAATCTGTTCTCGGGTTACCGTGTGCACCGAGGAGCGCTGCTCGTTCGTCCCCTGAATAACTCTGACCTTGCGGGAGGAGCTTTCCAACAAACCAGTCAAGTCGCGCGCAAATCGTTCACCGTCCGCAACGGCGGTTTCGCCGGCGCCAAGACTCGCACTGGTGAGAATACAACGCATGCGTTCTCGTGGAATTTCCAAGCGGGCACATAGACGGCGAATGAGAAGCGCGACCTCAGCACCTCCTGCCCCCCTATACATATGCGCCTCATCCAGAACGAGTATGAACTCGTTTCGGATGTCTTCTTTTAGCCAGTCTCTCGTCTGCTCGAAGATCCCACGCTCAATCGGTCTCATGAGCATGTATTCGAGCATGGAGTAGTTTGTCACTAGCAGTTCAGGACAGCGTGCCTGCATCTCGTGACGTGTCATGAGCTCACGGTCACCTGGTTGAGTTAGCAGCCGCCCCTTCCAGTTTTTTGAAACGAATTGATTGCCGATTTTCTTCCCAGAGGCGTAGGTTTTGGTCTCTACCGCATCATCCGCGTAAAAGGCGTCAAGATCTTTGCTTGGCCAACGGCCAATACGAGCCAGGTCTTTTTGGATGGCCGGGATCTTGGCCACTTTCTTATAAAACTCCTCGAAGAGCGGCTTGATGAATTGCTCGTCTCGTGTAGAAGAGCGCTGCCCCGGGTATGGTGTCCTGCCGGTATAGCTGCCGAAGCGGATCGGTGTTTTTCTGCCGTTCGACAGCAGTTTAGCGGCCTCAGTGTTACCGAGTATTCGACGGATACGTGCGAGTTGGTCATTCACCAGGGCGTTCATGGGGTACAGCAGCATCGCCCTACAACCCGGTAAAGCAGCAGACTCAGGCCTTTCGGCGCCTTCTACTGCCAGTTTCCCAATGACCGGCATCAAAAAGCTTTCTGTTTTACCCGAGCCCGTACCGGTTGCCACCACCAGATCGGCAGCTTCATCGCCGAGAAATGAGGTGAGCGCCTGAGATTGGTGCTCATATGGCAGTGGGTAAAGGCCAAGTCCCATCACTGACAATTTGGTCAGTGCGTCAGAGGCAGCCTGCGGTATTGGCAAGTCTTCGTAAGGAGTTCCCACTTTGTAGACCGGCGTTGACTCAACATATGGGGTTTGAGCAATAGTTTCATTCGCTTGGAGAAGCGCGCGCCGCTCCCTGACGAGACCTTCATCGAGAATGTGATACTGAGCCTCGATATATTGTCTTAGGCTATCAGCCAAGCTGCGAGCGGTCTCATGGACACCTGCCGCTTCAGCCAACGTGGACTTCACACTCATCGGATCCCTCCATCTGCGCCGCAGCGCTCATCTAAAACCACACCTAACCCGTCGAGCGCAGCGCGCACGATGGATAGCATTTCTATAGGTAAAACGTGATACGTCACGCCCGGGTGCTCGCCTTCAGGCGTAGGTATTTGCCAACCCAGTAAAAGCGCTCTGGCTTCCTGGTGGGGTAACCGACGTTCTAATCGAAGTTTTACGAAGCCCTGAGAGGTCACAGCGTTAACTCTCATGGGGCGACCAGCTTGAGCATCTAAATGAAAGCGGAGGCGCCTAGCATCCTGAAGGTCGAGAGACGCCATTTTGCGAATGCGCCCACGGAAACAATCCCCCATGAAATGTGAAGCCACCGGACCTGTCTGGCATTTTGAAAGAAAAACCCCTCCAGCGTTGGGCCGTTCCGCCAAGGCGCCCCATCTACCTCTATCGTAAATCGCAATCTCACCCAAATCGCTGGGCACGTCGGTGAACCGCGACTTCATAATTGCTATCAGTCGGATAGACCAAGCTTCGAGCCCTTCGACAGGTGCACCAATCCACTCGTTAGCATCCCATACATCGATCCAATCATTACAGGCGATTGCATCGACAAGTCGCACCCTGCCTGCGGCTTGTGTCTGGATGTTGTGCGGAAGAGTCTCTATGGGACCGCCGCCTAATATCACTGCGCTGTTGTTGGCAGCTTTGATGGCACGCGCTGGTGGCGTCAGCCAGTTCCCGCCTTGAACTCTGACCAAGTCACCTAACTCGCCCAAACTATTCAAGACCGACAGCACATCAGGGCGAGCATCATTATCCTCCGCAAGATCTGGCCAGAGAGGTGATAGCCGCCTCCGGACCATACTGGTCAAGCTAAGGGAGGCAGCGGGCTCCCAAGTGCCATTGCCAGCGGCCGGCGCAGAAGCGAGGTACGAGGCCGCTCGCAGACACTCGGCTATCGCAGCGATACGAAGCCCTTCACCCACAACCCTGCAACGAAGACCTGTCGCGAGAATTTTTCGCGCTCCTTCGCGGGACATCGCCTGCCACTTCATCTGCGCCCCCTCAGGTTTCTGCCTCGGCTTGCAATTCGGCCAACATCCGGCCCGCGATACGAGCAATATCCTCAACGGGACCGGCCGTTGCCTTCGCCCATGGGAGAGCCCACAACGTCAACACGGAGTGCAGATCCTCTTCTGATGACCCGCCGGTGATAGTCCGCAGACGGGAGTAAGCACGGTCGGCCATCCTTGTCCAAAGATTGCCGGGGACAAACGAGCTCTCTTCTATGAGTTCCTTCAGCTCAGAGACAAGTGCCCGCGGCGAATCATCGTCAAAGCCGTCAATCTGATCCCAAGAGTTGCGCACCAGGTGGCCAAACTTGAGCTCCGGTAATTTGGCGGATACCCCACGCATAGAAAAATTATCCGTATCAAAAACCGGACCGATCTCCGCGAGCGTGCCGCCATCAGGGAACGTGGCAGGGCCGTGTGTCCACGCGGCTATCAATGAGAGACGTTGGTAGCTTGGCAGTGAGAATTGGCGGCGCGTAACGACGTCTCGAATCGCGGTACCGTACACCTCAAAAGCTGAACGGTTTGCTCCCTTCATCAGCAAACAACCAGAGGTTTCCGAGACCACTTCTAGATAATCAATCGCCGCTTCATCGGATACTAATCCGACCGGTACACGCCATTCATGAAATGTTTGACCGCCAATGGCTGCTGCCACGGCATCTGACACTAAATCAGAAATCGAGCCCGAGAACTGGACCATCTGCCCCGCAGACAAAGCTGCTAAAATCTGGCGGGCTGTGGCAATTGCTGCTCCTTTCATAACTCCGCAGGCCTGAAGGTTGCTTGCAATCAGTTCACAGGCGCCTTTGACAGAGTGGATATCTACAATAGGCCCCGGTGACTCAACTTCAAAAAGTCGAACCTGTGGTTTGGTCGCCGTGCCATTGCATCCCTTTGCAACGGCTGCTTCTAAAATATCGATCCGCTCAGCCAAGTGACCGACTGCCGTGACGGCGTGGTTCCACTCGGCCTCCTGCGCACAGAGCGCATCGATTGATTGCTTGAGCGCTGAAACCTCCGCCTGAGTTTCGTCCCACGCGCGGCCCTGTTCTGTAAGCGCCTCCAAACTATGGTGGAACTGTTCGGCTCGTGCGTCGGCGGCGGCGATTACTTTTGTGATTTCCTGTCTTGCGACGCCAAGTGTATCGACCGCCTCTTCCAGTCCACTGGCACACTCAGCCACGCGCTCGAATGCAACCCGAAGTTCCTTAACGTCATCCTGACTTTTGTCGACACTCAAGACGACTTCTCGAATGCCTTTAGCCAGAATGTCCGTCTCGGACTCAAGTTGATCAATTCGCTCCGCCACCTCTTCTGCCGCGGCTTCAGCAATTTCGAAGTAACCTTCAATCTTATGCAACCGCCCCGGAAGTGCGTCGATCATAAGGTCACGAGCTAGCGTCGATGCTGGACGAAAGCGTCCGAGTGCGACTTGGGCTTCGGGACTATCTGCAAAGCCACTGAAGTCCAACAGACGTTCCAGACTCTCCCTGGCTGCGTCAGGGAAAAGCTCCGCCAGGCCCTTTAAAAAAACGGGCCCAGCGTCCGGTGTAGCCGATGAAACGTCACTTGGGGGAAAAGTTGTACCCAATCGGCTCCTTGCCCAAGCCTCCCACAGACCGGCAAATGTGCTCCAGTCGGCAGCCCCTTTCTGCCCAGGCTGAGTGTGAATGAGGTGCCCGACCAAACGCTTTTGTTTTTCCTTGAACTCGGGGGGCGATCCCCGCCGGAAACCCTGAATTGCCGGCTGGCGATCATAAAAAATTTTACGAATACCATGAGGAATCTCCTCAATGAATTCAGTAATCGCAATTTGTCCGAACGCAGAGATACGATCCCTTGCCTCCTGGCTATATTGGTAGCTCATATGAGACTCCTTCCCCTAGCTGTTTGAGCTCAAAGCCGCGGGCGAGGACGTCCTTCACCAGCGTACGGTAATTCGGAATAAGTTGTGGATAGGGCCTCAAGCTAGCGAAGGTTCTAACCAGCGCATAGTCATCGGAAACCGCGGCGATTGGGCCACCTGGTTGCAACTGAACCATAAAGCTGAGCAGCCTGGATCGAAGCGAGGGGCCCAGGGTAACGAAGGTCTCGCTGATAGGTCTGCTGGAAAGATCGCCGGCAATGTGCAACCGCCCGAATCCACCGAAGTTGATGTCGACGTAGCATGTCGGGTCGACCAGGTGCGCAATGAGAAGGGTCTGCACTTCTTGTGGAAGAAGGCGCTGATGCTGGCTGTGTTCAGACACTGTGTCGCCGGAAAAAAGTAAGATCTCACTGCGCTGAGAGGACTTGTCAGCAATAAGTCGCCCATTACAGCCGTGTGGCATGGAGAGATACTCAAGCGTCATTGTCTGAGCTCTGGCAGCCATGACAAAGGTCCTGCATTTTTTTTGATGCAAAGGGACTACGTGTCGCTTCGACTCCCGATCCCTAAATGCAAACTCTACAGCCGGCAACTTTTGATTTCGGCGCGGTGAAAGCGTGCAAGAGACAAACTTCTCGATGTCCGGGTAGTCCGCCTTTCCGACTCGGAAGTCTTGGGTTTTCTCGGTTGCCAAAACAAAGAACGCTGGTGACCTTTCTATCCCAGTGGCAGAAAGGCGCTCGCCTCCCCCGTACACTTGCATTGTCGGCCCCCTGCTCTGCTGTCCGACGGGCATCATCTGTGTCGACAGCAGTACCGTAGGCGACTCAAGGCACTCAATAGCGTTAACGCTCGAATTTCTCGTAAGAAACGGCCATATAGGGGTAATGGAGGGGGCGGGTGGATTTACGAGCAGCCCCGTAAAAATGTGAAGCCATTCCATGCATTCTTCAGAGGGCTTTTCCGGGATGGTGGCAAGAGCCAGGCCCCAGCCCTGCCTGCTCTGAAACTTATCGAGTACGAGCTCATCAGGAAAAACGGGAGCGGCATTTTCACTCCATAAAAAAGCGTATGTTTCCGAACCTCTGAGCTCCTGTGCTCGGGGAAATCCAGTTGCTCCTTCGCGCCCCGACGCTGAAAAGACAGCAGCTCCCGAGGGTGAAAGTCCCGGGCACTCGCGTTCCACACTGGCCATGAAAAAAGGGTCGGCATGGGCGCTATAGGACACGATGCGATAATTTTCGACGGACAATTCGGCCGTCGCGCGAAAGCCCTTTGCCATACCACGCATATCTAAGTGCTGAAGCCTTCCTCCCACGTCGATTGTGACGGTGGCGTCACACACACGACATGCAGGTACCGCCAACTCTAGCCACCAGGCAGCACGCTGCCCTCTGGTAATCATCAGGCGCAGAGCCATCCGGCGCCTCGTCACGGTGGCGAAAACGCTACCTTCTGAGTTCTGCCCGTATTGGCTCGGGATAAAGTTTTCGCACTCTGGTGATCCCCAACCGGGCCAGTGGCCAAAGTGTTTTTTTCGTTTGTCACCCGAGCGAAAATTCACCATTGCTTTACAGCACGGGCAAATGAACATACCAATTCCCGACGACTGAGCAGCGGACTCTAGCTTGTTCGTCAGTTTGTTAACGGCGTATTCCAACGCAATTCCCCTTGCGACCCTAGCAGCCGCAACTGTTGTCTAGCATCACTTCTCGCTTAGCCTCGGTGCGGAGAATTTGAGCTTGACTACCGAACAAATTAATCAGGTCAGTCGGCGTCCAGCCTCGGTATCCCGGTACATTCCTAGAGCGCGGGATCATCCATCGATCCAACGCCAGGCCGGCAATTTCACTTACAGACAGAAGCGCGCTGACATCAGGCTTACCCTTCCCAGACTGCAAGATTTTAGTTGCATTGGATGCAAGCTGACAGATGAAGACCTCACGCTGAATACCGTGGCGCATCAAATCATCCTTGAAACCTAATGCCGTAAGCGCAGCACGTGTTGTCCTCAAGCGCCAGTTGGGCCCCTGCCCATAACCATGCTGGTCGGCGTACGTATGGTCGATGTGACGCAGGTAGTCACGCATCTCCATGAACAACCAATCGGGGATGTGAAAATGCCCCCAGCCGCCGGTATAACCAATTGGCTTGAGATATTGAGTGCCATCCAGCTTCAGTCGGTTATAGACCGAGGATCGACCCATCGATGATGTCGTGACGATGGAAAGTAGGCGAGCCTTCTTTTCTGCCTGCGAGATGATCCCCGTCGAGTTGCCATAGGCCTTCGCAAAATCATCGTAAATATCACGGCTACGAAGCAGGCATGCGACCAACTTGCCTCCAAGAAGCGAGTTGTAAGGTGGGATCGCCCCAAGAACGTAGGCATCCATCAGATTGACTAGCCGAGCCACCCTGTCATGAATATCCCAGCCAATGAATTTGTCTCTAACTCCCAGATTGAAGACAGGATCACCAATCGCGATAAGCCCCATGAGCTTGCCGTTGCTTTCATCCCAAACCAGGTAACGCAGACGCCTACCGAAACCGTTTGAAACTGGCACCGACCAGGACAAGGCAGCAAGCCTGAATAAATCGCCCTGCCAAGTATTTGAGGAAACCCGTTCCAAAACCGGAGAAATCTTCTCAGGATTCACATCTTTGCCCGATGCAAAAAACTGCATCAGCTTTCCCCCTGCCCGCGACACGAATTTCTCGCTCGCGAGAAGTCGCTCCTCGCGCTGGGCGCTGTGAAGGGTTCGGATCGCGTCTTTGGTATTACCTGGGGCTCGTAGAGCCCCCTCATCCGTTTTGGTGAAGCCTAAGGAGTGCAGATGTTCGCGCAGCTTTCTCTTGAGGTTCGCTTCCCGGGGATTGAGCCCAATGATGATTGCATCGCCTTTTGGCATTAGCTGCTTCCTGCCCAATACTTTTCCAATTGAACTCTTTAAAAACAGAGGGCTCGGGTTCCGGTACTAATACACGGATGATGCTAGTGGTCTTAGCAAAACATAGGCCGTGGAGTTGCAAAGCAATGCGTGCATGGACAGCTAGTGAGCACACACTCGCCAACCATATCGATCAGCGTCAGCATGCCCGTTATGGCGTTCAAAATGTAACTTCCCCAAGCGTTCAAGCTGTAGCTCGCTAGGTCGGCAAATCGTACAGCTCTGTCGGGCTTATAGAAAGGCTACTGACGCTAAACACCCCGTAGCGGCAGCCCGAGCTAGTCGCTGGTGCGATCTGGTCCAGCGCCCTAACGGTTTGCGAACGGCTGCTCTGGCCGTTCTCTACCGATCATGGTTACAAAGCGTGCAGGTGGTCAGGTTGAGTGCCTTTCGCAACCGTGACCACACGACTTGTAGGTTGCGATCGCAGCCTGAGGTGTCGCCCCTAAATAAATGTCTAGGGTAATTCCGAATTTTGTAACCTTAATTTTTGCACTGTAAACCAAGGTAGTTAACAAGTCACAAAAATTGGTTTACACGAAGCAGTATCACCACCTCGAAGAACTTGGAGAGGCTGGTTTTTCACTGCGCGAAGAAGTGATTGAACCTTACTGGTCGAGCTTGAGGTACACACCCCTACGCGCTGTTATCTCAAAGCTTTCTCGGCCCGCGCGGATCCAACGAAATTAAGTTTGACGCGGGTAACTGCCGCTCGAGTTCAGCGATACGGTCATACAACTCAATGTATTTTTGTAGTGGTCAACTAATCCCGGACACGACGTTAAGTTTTTCCTCGGCCCGCGCTGGTGCCAACCCCTCGTTGAATTGGTGAGGCCGAATCCAGTTGTAGCGATGCATCAAAAAATGGCTGATATCGCGCTGTGCTTCCTGCGCAGTTCGATAGCCCACGGTCGGTATCCATTCTGTTTTCAAGCTGCGAAATACGCGCTCCATCGGTGCGTATCCCAGCAGTTTCCTCGTCGACTCATGCTCTGGCGCATGCGGTATCGCCACAACCGCTGGCGAAAGAGTCGGCTTGCATATTGCGATCCTTGGTCCGAGTGGAATAGCAGATCCGAAGGCCTGCCACGCTGCTCGTAGGCCATATCCAACGCTTTGATCACCAGTTCAACGTCTGGCTTTTCCGACAGCGCCCAACCCACGATCCGACGCGTACAAAGATCCAAGACGACAGCCAGGTAATGCCACTTTCCTTGCGCCCAAATGTAGGTGATTTCGCCGCACCAGACTTGATTGGGCGCTGGCACGTTGAACTCGCGGTTCAATGTGTTCGGGATATCGAGTCTTTCTACTGTTGCTCGTTTGTAGGCATGGGAGCCGGGTTGTTTGCTGACTAAGTCAAGCTCGCGCATCAAGCTACGCACTTTGAATCGACCGAGTTACTCACCGTCTTCACGCATCAGCGACAGAATGCTACGACTGCCCGCAGAGCTGCGACTTTGCGAGAATAGCTCACTGACGCGACTACGTAATCGAAGCCGTTCAACATCGGGCGTGCGGCGCCGCAGGCGCTGGGCGTAGTAACATGAGCGAGTGACGTCAAACACCTTGCACAGCCAATCAACCGGCTCATGGGCGCTCAACTGGTCAATCAGCGCGAACGCTCGTGATCTTCCGACATCAAGAGCGCGGTAGCCTTCCTAAGAAACACCCTCCAGTGGTTGCAGCGTAAAACCAAACTCAGCCGCGCGTCGGTGTAGGCCTTTGACGACTCGCTCGCGATATTTTTGCTCATAGTGATCTGCTCCAGGGTCTTGATAATTCATGCCGAAACGCATGGCGTTGTAGAACAGGATCGCGATCTTTCGAGCGGTAGCCGTGACCGCCTTGGCTTTGCCGATTCGCGCCGCGAGCCGCCGATAAAACGCCCCCAATGCGGTATTGGTTCTGCCGACCGTCACTGCGGCTAAGCGCAGATGGGCGGTCACTCGATTTTTGGTCTTGCGGGTATGGGCCGAAAGTACCTTGCCGCCACTGATGCGACAGCCGGGTGCAAGGGTGAGCCAGGAAGTGAAATGGTGACAAGTCCGCCATCGACTCAGATCCGTGCCACACTCGGCGACCAGCCGAAGAGCCAGGTAGGGGCCGATGCCGTGGCATCTGGGTCAGATCAACACCGACCAGTTGATAGAGCAAGGTACGTACATCGAAATTGAGCGCGTTGGGTTGCCGAGTGTTATGCCGTGGTTTTGGCAGCGGCTCAGCGGGCAATGTCTTTTCCTGCGAGAGCTTAATCAACGTTTGTGCAATCTGCTGGTCGCAAACCAGTAGCTGCGCTTGATAAGCGTCATACATGGACAGCGCCTGCGTCAAAGCGAAAACGTGCTCGGGCTGGTAGTTGCCGACCAGCGATGCCTCAATCACATCAACACCTGCCTTGCAGCGCTTGTCACTCAGCGCCGCTAACGAGGAGGGGTTGCGCTCGCCTGCGACGATGGCGCGAATTATCCGCATCCCCGACAAGCCGGTGATATCGGCCACGACGTGATGCAATTGCAGGTTCATGTGCGTGAGAGCTTTTTGCATGTGCTGAATATGCGCCGCGGCATAATCGAGATGACGCTCCCGCAGCCGCAAATAGCTGCGCAAAGCCGAAATTTCACGATCAGGGTGAAAGCTGGCTCGAAGCAGCCCACATGCATGGAGTCGTTGAATCCACTGTGCATCATTCACATCGGTTTTGCGTCCTGGCACCGCACGGGCATCACGCGCATTGGCGAGTACGACCTGAAGGCCGTGCGCTTCCAGTATTTCGTAAACCGGAATCCAGTAAACGCCTGTTGATTCCATGGCGACCGTCGTTATCCCAAGACTTACCAGCCAGTTGGCCATGCGCTCGAGATCGGCAGTGAAGGCCTGGAAAGTTTGAACGGATTCTTTGGCCAGGTCTGCAGGAACGGCCACCACATGAAAGCGTGAGCCAATATCAATGCCGGCTGCGTAATCATGAATAACCGGTAACCCACGCTGCTTCAGATCATGCTTTTTCATGAGCACCTCCAGTCAAGTTGAACTGGACGGGGACTCGGATCAAATCACCTTCCTAAACGGGGTCACGGAACGTGCCACCACTAACGGGTCCGCAGCTTCCCCTGGGTCAAGTTTTTTGACGGGGACTAAGCCTCCAAAAAGCCAGCGACCACTGTCCAGTAAGATCAGTGTAGAACGCAGTGTTTCTAATCCAATGGGCCGCGGAGCGCCGGGGAGGCGGTTTTTTAGTATTGATTTCTCTCGCTCAAGCCGAGCAATCCGGGCTTCCAGCTCCTGAATTTTTTGCTGCTCCGACGTCAGTGCCTTGCTCTGCGGAGTGATGCCTTTATGTTCTTTCTGAATCTGGTCAACCCAGCGGCGCAATGCCGACTCACCAATGCCGAGTGAACGGCTGGCTTCGATGTAGCTGTAGTTTTGTTTGAGCACAAGGTCGGCAGCCTCGCGCTTGAATTCAGCGGAAAAGGAACGGCGTTGTTTGGTCATCTGACACCTCGATCTGGCGAGCATTCTCGCCTAAATGGGTGTCCGGTTTCATTAGACCACTACATGCACACTGGGTCGTTGTTAAGCAACGCTATGACGACATGCCCGTTAAGAGGCTCAATGGACCGATCCACAATCGCCAAGTCACCGTCGAAAATTCCGATGCCTTGCATGCTATCTCCCGCAATCGACACCAGATAAACATGGGGCGCTCGGATGTTCAGCAGCTCATCCAATGAGATCTGTTGTTCGATATGGTCGGCCACCGGTGAAGGGAAACCCGCCGGGACTTTGAAGGAGCAGAGAGGCAGTTGGACGCCGCCCTCTGTCAGAGGGCCTAGAATGACAACGCTCATGACGCAAGATTTCTCAGATACTGTATAGAAATACAGTTAACTTTGAAGGCAGTCTGCGGTCAATTCAGTTGTAGGAAATTACGACAAGCGGGTGATTACCATGTGCGGACGGTTTGCTCAGTACCAAGGTATGGCGGACTACCTAAGAGAGTTCGATGCAGAGCAGGACGTGATCAGCGGCTACGACAACCAGCCAATCGCCCGCTACAACGTTGCACCGACCACCCGAGTACTCATCCTACACAGCGTCGACGACGGTTTGCGAATTGACCCCGTTCACTGGGGATGGGCGCCATTCTGGGCCAAAGGCAAACGCCCTGACCCGATCAACGCCAGGGTTGAAACAGTCACCACCGGCAAGTTCTTCAAGCAGCTCTGGCCAAATGGCCGGGCACTTGTTGTAGCTGATGGTTGGTATGAGTGGGTAAAGGATCCTGATAATCCAAAGAAAAAACAGCCTTACTTCATTCGTCTCAAAACCCAGGCTCCTATGTTCCTCGCAGCGCTCGCTCAAGTTCATACCGGTCTTGAGCCTCACGGGGGAGATGGGTTCGTCATCATCACGGCGGCCAGCGACCAAGGCACGGTGGACATCCATGATCGGCGACCGTTGGTTTTGTCTCCGGAACACGCTAGGGAATGGTTGGATCTGGATCTGTCGCCAGCTCGAGCGGAAGAGATAGCAAAAAACCTATGCCTGCCCGTCGACGAATTTGAGTGGTATCCGGTGGGAACTCCGATGGGGAATTAGCTGAGTGCACAAGCCCTGTTAGTCGTGGGGACCCTGGCCGTGAAGCTCCCGCTGCATCCTGCTTCGGGCGCTTGAGTGAGGTCAGTTCAATCGCTTGAATTCTGCATCGATGGTTTCCGCTTCAACGCGCCATGCCTGGAAGCGCTGCTGGCGTATACGGCTGTCATCCACATTGCTCTGCAATTCCTGGCGGCGAGTGTTGAGCAACAGATAGTCAGGGAAGAACTCTTCCTTGAAGCGCTCTGAGTTCACGAGGGCGAGGAAGTCCTGACGCTGCTTTTCGAAGTTGCTGACCATCGTCGTGACGGCCTTCTTGAAGGCCTCTTCGCGCTTGTATTGCTCCCAGCTGTCCCAGGCTTCAAGGGCCACACCGAGGAAGACCAGTGCCCCGTTGGCACCTTTGGCGAACTTCACCGCGCCCCACGGTTTGAATTTCAGGTACTTCCCGATATCCATTCCCACTGTCTTTGCGATGGTGGTGAGCCCATCACGTGCGGCCAGTACAGTGGTGTTATTGATGAAGTTGCCTTTCAGGACGTGGTTGATACCCTGTTTGCCCAAGGCTTTGACGGTGGTGTTGAAGTGGTTCACTTCGCTGTCGAAGCCCGTTTGCATCTTTTCGACTTCAAGCGTGATCGACTGAGTCTGGCGGCTGAATTCATTCTGCAATCGGGTGGACAGGATGATGCCTTCAGCACCGACCTCACGCTCGAAGAAATCTGCGAAGGTTTCCAGACTGCAACCATTGACCTGCAGGATCAGGTCAGAGAAGTAACGAGTGGCGAAATCGCGCAGACTGATGCGCGCTTCTTCGATTTGCTGCCCAGTCGTCGTCAACTGCTTACCCAGGCGAGAGTTGAGCTCGTCGAGCCTAGCTACTTCCTGGGAAACCTTCTGATCGTTCTCGATGGCAACAGGCAACTGGTTGTGGAGCACGTCACGGATGACGCTGGCGCGCATGTCGTGGACCAGCGCGGTGCTCCCACCGTTTTGCTGGATCTTTCCAGTGGTCGCCGTCTGAAGTGTGGAGATGTGCGACAGCGCCTTGAACTGCTCAAGGTTGCGGAGCCAGTGCTCCACACCCATATCGAAGGGGTTGGCGGCAACGGCGACGATGGACAGCTCGGCCGCTTCCTGATCAGTCAACCCAATCTGCTCGCGAAGCCGGCCTGTCACGTTTTCGCGTTTGACCTGCAGGTTGGTCTGATAGTCCTGCTCGTCCTCTACGTCGGCCACTTCATCGAAGCGACTGAGAACAAAAATCGTACGCGGCAGCAAATTCAGAGTGCGGAACAACCAAGTCAGGTCCTCCTTGTGGCTTTCCTTGACGGGGTTGGTCGAGTTCATCACATAGAGCACCAAGTGAGATTCGCTCACGTACTTTTTGGTGATGTCCTTGTACTTTTCGATGGCGTGAGTTTCGGCATTCTCCTGTTCCTTGAAGCCAAACAGCCCAGGGGTATCGATCAGCACGAAGTCTTCGTCGACTTCATAGACCTTCACCTCGTTGGAGGACTCCTGATGGCTGATCTTCATGCTGGACCGGTCCAACTCCTCCATCCAGGCTGCTGCAATCGAAGTCTTGCCTTCAGAGAAGCCGCCAATCAGAGCGACCTTGAGTTTCTCACCAGACACGCTGCTGATGACATTCTGCAGCTTGCTGCTCAACGCCGGGTCAATCGGTACGCCGGCCTGCGCGCCCTGGCCGAGGAACGTCTGCAGTCTGTCGAGCAGCGTCAGCGCGTTTGCCTGTTGGACCTTGAACGTCTTGAGAGTGTTTTCCATTACAGGTTTCCTGCGATTTCAATTTGGCGGGATAGGATTTTCAGGCGGATGGTCGAGCGAGATAGCGTGTTCACCTGGTTGGCAGCCTGTTTGGCTGGTGCTTCAAGTGCCAGGTCGAGTTGGTCGATCGTTCCCTGCATTTCGTTCAATGCGATATCCAGGCTTTTGCGCAGCATGTCGCGCAATTGCTCGGTTGCGCTGCGCAAGTTCTTATCAAGGGCTTGCCGTTGCTGGGACATCTTGTAGTCCGTGCTGAGCGCGCTCCAGAGTGCCTTGCTGATCGAGACTATCGCGGTCAGTACAGACGCCCCAACGAACCACAGACTGGCGCCTCCAGTGAATGGTGCTGCGGCGATACCAACGAGGCTGGCCAGTAGCCCCGCAACCTTGACGCCGTTGTCGATTTTTATGTCGAGATTGAACGGCTGGTTGAATCGCATGCTGCCGAGCTTTCCGTAGCTTGCGGCCAACTCCTGGGCGTGTTTTTCAAAACGGCTGAGAATATCCTCGGCCGCCTTCTGGAATTTGCTGACCTCTGCGTTGACTGCAACAGGCAGTTGTTTGCTCAACTGTCGCTGCTGAGTTTCAAACGCCTCGGTCAGGGCACTTTTGAAAGCGTCGTTGCTGATGTCCTCTTCAATGCGCGCATAGATGCTGTTCCGCACCTTGCTGGCGAAGCTGTCGATCAAGGTTTCGCCGCAAGACTCTAGACGTTTTTTCAGCGCCCCAAAGCTGCTGCTCAACTGGCTCTTGGCGCTTTGCTCTTCCTGGGAGAGCTTGTCCGACAGTGCGCTAAGGGTTTGCTGAACGCCCCGGAGCGTCTGGGTAGTCTGGTTGAGCGCGTCATTTGCCTTGTTGAAGTTGGCGCGAATGATCTTGGCTTTGCTGTTTTGAATCAGCTCGCGGTCGAGCAGATCCAGAAAGTCACGCAGGCGGGATTTCTCAAGCAACTCGTCGGCACCGAAATCCTCGAGCACTTTGCTGCGGCGCTTGGCATCCTGCGACCCCGGCGCGAAGTGGTCGGTCGAGGCGAGGAAGGCAGGCATCGCGCTCAGCGGAAACACCTTCTTATAGTGTTTGCCAAGCTGTTCGCCCATTCTCTGGTCAAGGCCGGCAAGACTAATGTTTTCGTCTTCGGAGACCAGCGGACGGTCAGACAATGAGCGCTTGGGGTTGGTGATCTTCTTGTTGAAGACGGTCCAGACCTCCGTTTGCGCTCCCAGGTGCTGTTTGATTTTTTCCAGCATGCCTTGGTGTTTCCCGTCGCCCGTTTGCGGTGGGGCCGGCTGATTGGTGACATAGAACACTGCATGAGCGGTCTGCACCGCGCGTCTTATGTGATCGAGTACCAGGTCTTCCTTCCCCTCGATTCCGGGTACGTCCAATAGTGCGAAAGGCTGGCCGTCCAGCTCAAGCTCATACCGCTGCGTCTCTCGCGTGAAGTCGGCTCTGCCGTCACCGATGATTTCCCCGTCGGCGTGAACCTGGAGTTCCCCCAGCAACTGCGCCAGCCGGGTTTCATTATCGAGGCCCTGCTCGGTGAGCGTTCGGTGCTGATGTGCGGCCTCTGCCTGTTGCGCGGAAAGCACCGCACAAGCGTCGTCGCGCTTCATTGCGATCTCCTTCACCTGCCGCTCCATCGCAAGGCGCTCACATTCAGCCTTCTGCTGTTCGATGCCCAGGGTCGCGGCAGCACTGTCACGTGCTGCTGTGCTCTCTGTCAACGCTGCGGTGGCGGCACTCAGTTGAAGCTCTTCCGGCATTTTTCTGAAGAAATTCAGCAGAGTCTGCCAGAGCGAGGCGTTACTTTTGCGTGTCGTAAGAAGCGTATGAAGACGGGTGACCGCAGCCAGGGCGTCCTTGTGCGATTGCTCGTGATGCTCGAATGCACTGCCAAGCCGTTGCGTCACCTCGCTGGAGCGGGCGTTGGCCTGGCCAAGGGCATTCTGAGCGTCCCTGAATGGCTGTTCGAACTGCAGCATTGTTGCACTCAGTTGTTGCGTCAGTGCTTCAAGTCGCGCTTCAGCTTGTTCGATGCTCTGCCGCAGGTGCTGCAGAGTGTCTTCAGTCAGCCCATACTGCTCCCGCACCTTGCGAAATGCCTGCTGGCTGGCCCGCTTACCGGGCTCCTGGAGCAGGATTCGCAACGTCTCGATCAGAGTCGACTTGCCCGCACCGGTCTCGCCATAGAAGGCAATGGTGAACGTGTTCCATTCGGCGTTCTTTTCAAGCTCAGCGAGCCGGTCGAGCAGCGCTGAGCGATGCTCGGTAAGTCGGCGGATTGCCTCCTCGCGAGCCTGGTTCAAGGCTTCGTCGTCCGAGGGATGTCTCAGTTCACCTATGATGAGCGCCAACTCGTCATTGATCTGCTGGTAAACCTCATGTGGGCTATTTAGTTCGAGTTTCATATCAGGTTCTTCGGCGATTTGTTCGGGCATCAGAGGGGGCAAGAGTGCGTCGGCTGGGGGTTGAGCAGGCCCTGACGAGCCGGGGGCGAGAGCTTTGAAGCGGGTTTCGTTCAGCACTTCCGGAAGCCGCATCCAGTAATCGGTATGACCGAAGTCATTCATCTCGATGCTTTCGAAATGCTCGACCTCGTTACGCCCCAAGCAGGCTTCACCCCAATTCAACAGCAGGGTACGGTCTGTCTTTGAATAAGCATTGATCAGACGCCCCTTGAAGCGATCACGCAACTGGCGCGCTTCAATGGCGGTCACTTCAACAGCAGCCGCCATCAGCAGCACATCGTTGATAGCCAACTGCTGACAGTACGAAAAGGTCTTCAGACTGCTAATCAACAGCCGGCCGCCAAGCGAGTGGCCGATCAGGTTGATGGTCTTGATCCGTGGGTGGTTGCTGCGCAGGTACTCCTGCAACTGATCGAGCAACACAGCCCCCATGTGCTCCGCCCGGGTGCGCGCCTCAGTGAAATTGCCCATCCGATCCTTGGCGAATGCCCCCGCAAGGCCAAAAGATTCGAGGGGCGAACTCGACATGGTTTTGCCGAAACTCAGACCTGCGGCGCCAAGTGCCCAAAGCGAAGACTTGTTGAAACGCAGAAGATGATTCGAAGGCCAAAACGCAAAGATATTGGTGTAGTGCTGCAACTGATAGGGAATCTTGTCGAGCAGAAACTTCTTATCCTCATCGCTATGCCCGGCGCTGTAGCCATGGACGAAAATGTTGGCTTCAGTCGTGTCCTTTGCGGCGGATGGCGAGGTTTGAAACTGAAAAAGGTGTGGCATGGATTCTCCTTATCCGGTCATGCCATTCGGCGGCTTGGCTATCAGACTTATTCGCGTGGGTACTTGGCCTCCGGGTGCGATAGAGCAAGTCCCTTGGGACCCTCATTGCGGGCGGGCATGAATACGTCCTTATGCTGTTTGGGGGGAGCGGGCTTGTTCGCATCACTTCTTTGGCTAATCTACCTTAAAAATATGGCAAGTTGATATCAGAAGGGGCGGGGGTTGAGGAATGCGGGGTGGCGATGCCTTTTGAATTTGGACATGCACGGCCGAAAACAGCCATCACCCCTAGGCTGAAAGTCACGCTGCGTGTAGGAAATGAATTCGAAGGTGAAACGTACGAGATAATCCATGAGGCTGATACGCTCAGCACTCTCCTGGCAGAGTAGGAAGCAACCAAGGCTGCGAGGAAAAAGTTCAGGTATGTGGAAGTGACATCGGTCATGTCGATGTGACAGTGACCTCACTCAGCTCGCACCAAGACTTTGCTGTCAGACCAATTGTCTGGCAGATCACGTTGAGTTGAGCCTCCAACGACAGGCCGCCATCGGCCCAAAGGGGCAATCGCGTGTCTAGGATATCCGGGGGGATTCAGTATACTCAGCCACCACACTTGATAGAAAAACCATATCAAACGCCAGGCTCACTTAAATAATGAACAAAACACTAGCCCGAGAACATGACGAAATTAACATATTTGAGAAATTCCTTGAGCAATTATTCAAAGTGTATTTGGATCCTCTTAGAGAGTACGCTAAAAGCAAGCCTGCGCTGATACGCACTGCGCCTGGGTTTTTAATAAATCCAGAAGAAATAATTCTCTATATTGGCCGCACACACATTGCTGTAGAATACCTCGGCTCAGAAGTCTCGGAGGAAATTAAGCCAATTAAAGGAATAAAGGTACAAGTCTGCAATTACCTTTCAAAAGAATGCAATCTTTTCGAAAAAATCGTAGGGTTCGAATACGATTCCACTTCAACGCATTTGTTTTCATTACCGCTCCCGCCATTTAGCGAAGATTTGATTCTCCCAACAAATAAAGGTTGGGATATGCTTTGTGAGCTGAAATGGAATTTTGCAGCACAAAACAGCATCACCGGATTCAACGTACCAAACCCGAAACCAGTCGCGGGTCAGTTTACTCGAATTGTAAATGGAATGTTCTTTGACGCCAATGAGTCCGGCTTGAAGACAAGACATATAAAATGGCTAGACTTTTTCCCAATCGATTATGATGATAGCAACGAAGATTTCGACAGATTCGGCTTTAGTCTTGATTATATCGCGACGCGTGTCGAACAAGATGCACATTATCGCTACCCCTTGCCGGATGACTATAAATATATCCAACTCCCAAAAATAAACAGGTTCATTGAGATATGGGGAAACTCAAAAAGCACTGAGCCAGAAATAACCTCTCA
The DNA here is from genome assembly GCF_023651955.1 of Pseudomonas sp. Y39-6. Taxonomy (NCBI): domain Bacteria; kingdom Pseudomonadati; phylum Pseudomonadota; class Gammaproteobacteria; order Pseudomonadales; family Pseudomonadaceae; genus Pseudomonas; species Pseudomonas sp. Y39-6. The sequence continues at coordinate 4,987,046 of NZ_CP069594.1, forward strand.
CATCTCAAAGCCAGAAAACAAATTCATCCTCACGATGAAGTTCGGAGCAACAGATATTTTCCCTGAGTTGACCTGCGAGTGGCAGAGCGAATCACGTAACAGTATCAGGCCCGACTTTTTTGTGTTGCAACCAAATGGCTATGCAGACATAGTAGAATTCAAACTTCCTCACATAGATAAAAGTTTTCTTGTAGGCAGTGAGAACAGAGAGGTGTTTGCTTCGTGGCTTAGTTCTTATATCGCTCAGACCAGAGTATACGCCACCTACTTTGACGACCCGAACAATAGAATATGGTTTGAGAAAAAATACGGTTTCAAAGTTCATAAGCCTCGTAGGTGGCTTGTTGTAGGGCGTAGAGGTGATTTCAAGGCTGAGGTATGGAGGGAAATCATGGCTGACTATAAAGACCTAGAAATCCTGACGTTTGACGACTTAATTGATGGGGTAGTGGTGCAGTTTTACAAATAACTCATACCCAAACCGTGCCCGAAGCTCTGGCAGCTAGGGGTCGAGTTCTATCGGTCTTGACAGGCAGAAATCGACCCCTTGCAACCACTCCCTACGTCCTGGTTATGAACTACGGAATGCAGTCCCGATTGAGAACAGTAACAGATTTTATCAATAGTTCTAAAAGTTGCTCGGAAGCGCTGCTTGTTCGCCCCACGCATAGAGGTCTTTGCCTTGTATGCACTCAAGAAAACGAATTGTCGTGTGGTACTTGATGGCTGTGGGACTTGTGAAATCATTTTTAGCTGCGTACGACGCAGCTTTTTCCCGCAGAAACTTGAATCCAAGAATATCGTTGGGAAATTCCGGTGCATTCCATTGCGAGTACGACTTATCAACTTCTCCCATCAAAGCGGATGAGTACCAAGAGCGGAGCTTAAGGAATGGATTCAGAAGCAGAACTCCATCTTCCCTCTTTGCCCATACTTTTTCACTTGCAAATGTATCGATAATTCCTGGATCCGCGGCTTCAAAGGGTCTCCATGCCGAAGGCATGATCGTGATTCCGATCCACTTCTCCTGTTGCTCTGCTTTGTAAGCCTCTATAAGTGCTTTACCGAAATAGACTTGAAGAGTCCATTAAGTTCCTCCCATCGCTCAAAGGACTTAAGCGCGTTATCAATGATTGCGTAAATTTCTTGAGTGCTCTTGGTTTCCACAAACTCGCTAAAACCAAGAACGTCTAGAAAGAGCAGATAGCGTCCCTGGCTCAGATCGGTAGTTGTTTTCATTATGGATGGCCACCATTTGGTTAAAGGGGGACTTTCAGTCCGTGACTATACTCAGGCCTCGCCATTCCCAATATGGCTAATTACTTGTCAGCTAATGCTGATGTTTTGGAATCATCCAGAACTGGCAACGTAGGCAAATCAAGCAACGGTTTTTCAAGGTGCCTATCAATTGATTTTAAAGTGGCATTTAAAGCTTTTAGCTCTTTGACGAGATTCGGGCCATAGCCGTGCTCAGTTGACTCAGAAGTTTGGAACATTCTTATATCAAGAGTTGAGCTTGATCGAAGCTTCTTTGAAAACAGACCGTTAGAATGTGCTCTGTAGCAAAAAACATCAATACGAATGGGCTCATTCCCTAAGTACTTATGTAACCCACCATACTGCCCCCAAGAGATTGAAAGTCGCTGGCCAGGCGCTAAAAACGGTATTCCGCTGGCGATTGGCCCGGATTGCATTTGGTCTGGCATTTTTTCTGGTACCTGGATGGAAAATGCATTTTCTGGTAAGGGGCGACTGGATTTAAAAAAACTCCGTGGGCTGCGCCTCTGCCGATATTTTCGACGATGAGGTTCACTATTGATTGTCTTTGAAGGTCCGGCTGCGCATATACAATCACCGTCGGATCTGTTGCGGAGCGGAAAACAGCGTACGTGACAATCGCTGTGGCCACGGCAATCAAAGCCATAAATATTGAGATCCAGCTAGCGAGATCCATCAGCCTTTTCCTTTACCAATTGATGTCCCATGACGGAGCGTGACCATGATTCCATTTCCGCTATGATCATACGTGCAGAAGGCTTTCACTTGAGATTTATTCACGACAACAACTAACCCCTGACCTGAATTGCCACCACATTTCGCAAACACACCTGAAGGACCGCAATTGGCCCAGAGTGGGTAAAAACGCTTTCGCAAACCCTTGCTATGATTTCTGAGGATTTCATCGCAGGGATCGCCCATGAAACGCTTTATCCAAGGTGAACATCGAGGCCAAGGAACCTTCCTTCCGGAGAGCCTCGACGATTACGTCACGGATACCAATCCGGTGCGCGTAGTCGACGTCTTTGTCGACGAACTCGACCTGGTCAATCTGGGTTTTGAAGGTGCCATTCCAGCCGATACTGGCCGGCCTGCTTACCACCCCGCGATCTTGCTGAAGATCTACATCTACGGCTATCTCAACCGCATCAAGTCGAGCCGACGTTTGGAGCGAGAAGCTCAACGCAACGTCGAGCTGATGTGGTTGACCGGGCGTTTGATGCCGGATTTCAAGACCATCGCCAACTTCCGAAAAGACAACAGCAAGGCCATCCGAGGCGTCTGTCGCCAGTTCGTCGTGCTGTGTCAGCAATTGGGGCTGTTCGGAGAACATCTGGTCGCCATCGATGGCAGCAAATTCAAAGCAGTCAACAACCGCGACCGCAATTTCACCTGCGCCAAACTGAAGCGGCGCATGGAAGAAATTGAATCGAGTATCAATCGTTACCTGGCGGCACTTGATGCTGCCGATCGGCAAGAACCAACAGCTTCCGAGCCCAGCGCCGTGCGGCTGGAAGAGAAAATCGCCAAGCTGAAAACTCAAATGAAGGAGCTTCAGGCGATTGAAATCCAGCTCAACGAATCCCCGGATAAACAGGTATCACTGACCGATCCAGACGCCCGTTCCATGATGACGCGCGGCACTGGAATCGTCGGTTACAACGTGCAGACAGCGGTCGATACCAGGAACTATTTGATAGTTGCGCATGAGGTGACCAACGTCGGTTCCGACCGCGATAAACTCAGCTCGATGGCCTAGCAAGCCCGCGAGGCGATGGCATCAGATACGTTGTCGGTAGTGGCTGATCGAGGTTACTTCAAAAGCGAAGAGATCCTGGCTTGTCACAATGCAGGCATCACTGCCTATGTGCCCAAGCCGATGACCTCTGGAGCCAAAGCGGACGGGCGTTTCAATAACGATGCTTTCATCTACGACGCGGCAAAAAACGAATACATTTGCCCGGCGGGAGAAGCACTGATCTGGCGCTATACCAGCGTTGAAAAAGGCCTGACGCTGCACCGTTACTGGAGTTCGAAATGCAGGGGCTGCGCAATGAAACCGCAGTGCACGCCGAGCACGGAACGGCGGGGTCGACGCTGGGAGCCTGAAGCCATACTGGAGGAAATGCAGAACAGACTGAGCAACACGCCGGACATGATGCGAGTCCGCAAGCGTACGGTCGAGCATCCCTTCGGGACACTCAAACAATGGATGGGCGCCACGCATTTCCTGACACGAAAGCTGAACGGAGTAAGTGCGGAGATGAGTTTGAACGTCCTCGCCTACAACTTGAAGCGGGTCATGAAAATTCTCGGTACCAGCGGTTTAATGAAGGCGCTGTCGGCCTGAAGAGGTCTGTATTTTGGCCACCCAGCAAGGTAGAAGCGGCGCTGAGGGCTCCCAGGCCCTAGTGATGATCCGCAGGACTTGTTGCGAGCAATTACTCAGCTAACAACCGTCGGCGCTGCGCGCCGACAGTGCATCAGCGCGTTTTTACACACTCTGGGCCGACTGCAGCCCTTTGTGAAGAGCAGCAATCGGGTCGAAGGCAGAAACTGCGTAACAGCCAAAACTTTTTTTAAACTACGTCTTCAGAAGGTGCATGGTCGTTCGATCTCACCATCAAACTCTGAAGACGGTTCGGCAAAATCCCCACCCGGCTAGCCTGCACCTTCATCGCACTGCACTCCTCGCCACTGTCATCCTCCCACTTGTCCATGACCATGCGACCTATCACCAGCACCCGCATGCTTTTACTGTAAAGCTCCGAGTAGCGCTCTGCATCTTTATGCCAAAGCTCCACGTTCGCCCAGAAACCACCACGATCTTCATACTCTCCATCACCCTTAGGCACCGGGTTGTCAAAGTAGACGTTGAGTCTGAGCAGTCGCCTGGGTTCTTTGTTGCCGTTCGCAAACTCCCTGAACTCGGGCTTCGTGCCGATGTTCCCCTCGCCCCAAAACTTGGTGGCCATGTTCATACCTCCGTTGTATTGCTTGAGACCTGCTGAGAAATTCGCTGCTGATAAATCTGTTCGGCAACTCGGATTTTGGAAGCACACAAAAACGCCTGTCGGCTGATACTGTGGATTAAGCTGATCTGCATGTTGATCGTTATGCGCTGAAGCTCCATGGCGTAAAGATCCGGAACCAGGCTGATCGGCGTCTTGTCATTGCCTAACAGGTCAGCCCATAGATCGACTCCCATCTTGCTGCGATCCATTCGGCTCCAGCGCAGAAATACCGTGCCCGCTCCAGTCGACTGCCGTGTCATACGAATGGGGAGCAACGTGAACGGATAACGTTCAGCCTGAGCCAGCACGTCATCGGTAGCTAACTGAATCAGGCTGCTCATGAGCCGACTGCACACGTCACCAAATTGGATGAGCTCCCCCTTACCCTTAAAAGGCTTTAAAAGCCCTTTAAGGAAGGCAGCGTGTTCTATCGATGAGAAGGCACTCTGTTGCAGCGGCTGGAAGGCAATGTGTTTCGCATCTACCGTCGATTCGGCAGCAGTGACAGCGCCGGTGGCATCTTCGGAATGAACCATCGACTCATCCTCCAACCGCTTCTGTTGGCATTATGGTTTCCACTGGAGCGATGCTGAGTGGGCTATCCGGATCGTCATCTGGATCATCGTCCTGCCCTTCTTCCCGTGGTCGACGCTGGTATATCGGAGGCGCAAACTCACAGCGGCGTATCCCTTCCAGGACGTCCTGTGGCAGCTCTCCATACCTCTCTCGAGCCTCCCGGGCGACCGCATTGTTCGTCACAAAGTCATCACGCGTGGCGCCCGAGACTTTGTATTGTTGGGCCAACCCAAAGAGACTACGCAGCACGTACCCCCCGGCGTTGATCCAGACTTCCATGTCTCGCCGGCCCATCAACGCTGTGTGGTGGGCCAGCAGCAACCGACGAACCATGTCGTCATAGGCGATGAGGAGGTATACAGCCAAAAAGCCAAACGGAGAGTTGATGTAGACCGGAAGCGTGACCGGGTGAACGTTGAGGTTCTCCCCCACACTCAATGCTTCAGGCAGACTGTTCATGGACTGGTCCAACCGGGCTTTTATTTCTCCCAGTTCGGATTTTGAAGACTCAAGTTTTTCATGAATTCGGATCAGCCAGAAGTCTGCATAAGGGTCATCCTGCTCCGCCGCGCGCTTCATTCTGTTCATCAAGCTGACAAAGCCACTCAACCCAATAATGCCGTTTTTGCCATTCCCTGCAGGTCTACCATGCCAGACACGGGCCGCATGATGGGTATGGAGAGTGAGCTTCATGGCACTGCGCAACGGGCCAAGATTTAGTTGAACAAGGTCAGACATGGATTGCTCCTGCAAGTAGATGTCACTGCATCAGTGTTGCGGGGAACAAGATCGTCGTCAGTCCGGAAACAGATTCGTAGACGGGCTGTTTTGAGAGCGCCTCCCAAGCTGAGGGAATGGTCCAACAAACCCAGCGAGCTGATTCCACTGGAATCAAAGAAGCGGTCTGCCAGCATGATTCCAGTGGAATCAGCATGCTGCTCGGACAAGAGTGATTCCACTGGAATCACTCCACTCACCTATGGTCTTGGTCCAGACCTCAGGAGCTCCATAATCGCGTTCATACCTTCACGACCCGCCAGAAGGCTCTCAGACGTCGGTTTGTCGCGCTGTATCAACGTCTCAGATAGGTGCGGTACTCGAGCCGACACGGCGCTCCCTGACCCGCTGCGAGCATTGGGAGGTCTATTACCGCCACCGTTGTCACTGCCTTGATTGAACTCACCGCGTTGAGCCTTCTGGATCATGCCGAATAGGTATCCCGCAGGGTTGCGCACCTCCGCACTGACGCACCTTGCAGCCCACTGATCCAGCACTTTTTGCTGCAACCCAGGCTGAATTGATCCAAGCGCTACCATGACGGTACGCCGCTGCTCTGAGGCAAGCTGGAGGAGTTGCTCGGGTAATCGCAGATCCTCGCGCGCCCGCGGTACTGTGTTTTTACAAACATCTGTATGAGTATTAGTACTAGATGAGTTCGGATTCCGAACTAGGCTCACGACACAAGCTTTTCGGCTGAGTTCGGAATCCGAACTCGGTCCAACGTGACTCCGAACTGGGGTCTTTTCACTGAGTTCGGATTCGTTTCTACTGAGTACGGATTCACTTGCCCCAGCTTGAGCAATTGTAGCGTTGGTCCACCCCTGCCCCACCATTCGCTGCTGCAGCTTCTCAAGATGTGAAGGCAGGGCGTTCTCGCGAAGGTAGGGGTCAGTTGCTAGCTCCTCAAAGACATGGGCTGCAACGTCCCGGATCGACTTGTTTGAGTGGCCTACGCATTCCGCTATCAACTCCAGGTAACCACTGTCCAACAAGACTGCTTCAGCAATGCTCACTGGCTCATCGTGCAGTAGGTAAATATTGCCCTTCATTTGCCCTGTGGACTCATCGCGCACTCGTCCTCCAAGACTGAGCCAGCGAGTCATGCGCAAGGCCGTCAGGGCTTTGGCCACAGTTTCTCTGGACGCCAACTTAAAGGGTGTGGATGCCAAATAAGGACGTAGTTGCTCGTAGGTAGGGAAGGACGTCAGGCCATCATCATTGAGCAGCAAGCGAAAGACCTGCCAGGCATTACGCTCCAATGGGGTAAGGCGGTTATCCAGCAACAGCCTCCTTGGCACTGCCTCATGTGGATTACCGGTGAAGATAATCCCGGTTCTCTCCGTATCCAAAATAGGCGTGAGCGGCCGTGTCGACGGCCTCTCACTTTTCGCCGCCGCATGCTTATCAGTTCGAGTCTCGCTGAGTGCCGCGCTGGCCGAGTCGAGCAAAGCATTTAGCGCATCAAGGTTCCCTGGGTTGAACCGGGAGTTGCCTCCTCCTCTCATCACACCAAATCCTGCGCAATCCAGCTCTGAATGGCGCTCCAGATGATCGCGAGATTCAGACTGCGCTCACGCTCAGCCATCAACATTGCTACATCAAGAATAGATCGAGGATTCCCCAGATTGGTGCCCAGCTCTTTAGTAAGGCTTACCCAATGCTTCCAAAGAATTGCCTCATCCTCAGGACCAACATGAGGCCATCGCCCCCTACGATGTGGCACGCCCAGAATCTCCCGCCTGATTGCTGACTCCTTAGGCGGGAGCCCGAAGAGCTCAAGAATCATTGGAGAACTTGCCCCAAGGGATATCGCACGATTGATCAGTTCATCTTCGTCAGTGTTTTTTGCGTGTGCGAGTACTCGTCTCACTGCAACACCGTCCACCACAACTTTGAACCAAGGTACCGGTGAGTTAACCAGCGCCCCCATGCAAAGCGGGTCAATGAGCGTCTTCAGGTCGTTTTCTTCAAAACCCATAGCCAGACAACTGCGCAACTGGCCATTTTTGATGTTGTTCAAAATCTGAAAGGCGACTGCCAGATTTAAGGGATGCACAGAAACCTCCACCACTCCGTGGTTATTGGATGACATCGCAAAAAGACTGCTTGGATTCCAACTCAATGAGCCGACGCCCCAGGCGTATGACTCTAAATAGCTTGACCAGGGCAACATCACTCAGCCGACCAGCTAGAGAGGCCGGTTGATCTTTCAAGGGGGAACCGCCGAGCAGGAGTTGCCCCAACTCGGCGAGAAAGCGATAGCTATTCATCTCAGGCCCCGGATCTACTGCTTGCTCCCGAAGCAGCTTCAAAGCCGGAGCGAAACGCCCACTCAACCCATCCAGAAGATTGAGGACCGTGTAGGCCTCAGGACTGAGGGCCATGGGAGTTTCAGAAAAGAGGTCGTTACCCCAATCAGTTGGTCGAGCGCATAGAAAGCCAATACCCCAATCACTCTGGGTGAAGTATTCATGAGGAAGCGACACTTCAGTTGCTATGTCCTGTACCAGGCCGAAAATGGCCTGGCGCAACGAATCAGGCGAGTCAACAGCACGCTCGATGTACCAAAGGTCAGCGACCGGATGAAGCCCACCCGCCTGGATGGGAATGGACTGAAGGCAAGAGTCCTCGAAATGCGGAATCGCTTCACCAGTCGCTTGCGCCAACTGATGTTTGATAGCCTGAGTCCGCGTTGTAACTCCTGCAATAGGGGAAAGCGTATTGGACTGCATACGCGCTTGTTGCTCATCCTCATGAAGCATGAACACAGGCTCATCCGGTTGTGCCAACTCATCAGGTGCGTTTTGCCCCAATCCATCGCTGTCCGATACTTGCTGAGGTCGCTGTGCGAGTGGAGCGACGGCATGAACCTGAGGAGTCAGATCGCGGCCGCGGAGGGCAGGTTCAGGCCGCTCGATCGGATATGAACGATCTGGCTCGAGCACATCCAGCTTCAAACTGTTGTAGTCCTGCCCCAACAGCTGCCCCATTTTATGGAGCAGTTCATCCTGGAAACGCTCGTAACTAAACTCGCCTTGGTCGAAGAGAGAAAGCACCTCTTGGAACAGATGCTCATGTTCAATTTCTTGAGGTGTTGCCCCAGCATGCTTAAGCCAAGCCTTTTCGCTCGAACGGCGCAAACTCGTTAGTTTTTCGATCTGAGGTTTACCAAGCCCGGCATATAAAGCGTTAGGGATTGCTGGCAAGAGATAACGCACCGCATCCTGCATTTTGCTGATATGCGGCTAAGAGATTGGGTAACCATCCTGCTTCAGAAGCCTCGCCAACTCTCTTTGGGAGATCTGTGTATCGGCCTCAAGCTGATAAAACTCCCGCGCGCGCTCCACTCCCAGAGCTCGCTCTATGAAGGTCAATTCACCATGGAGATCGCTTTCGGCTAGGTGCCCAGTAAGAGCAACAATTTCCCCGCGGCTAGGCCAAGGCCTGAACAAGCAGTGAATGCGAAAGAAGCGTTCCTCTCCGGTCTCTCGCCATAATTCATTGAGAATAGCCAGGCGTGTGTTGCCGCCATTGCGGATGATGAAATGCTCCTCACCCTCCCGACGTGTTACCGGAGGTGGAGCGTCCAAGCCTCGACTCTGAATTGAGGCACGAAGGTCATCGTAACGAGGGTTCCGGTTCAACCTGGGGTTGTGGTCATATGGCCTGAGCTGGTCCAACGTCAGGACCATTGGAGTGTCAACAATTGGATCAGACAGACGACCTACCAGCGGTGCGTTGTTCGTAAAAGCGCCCTGCAGCAGCTTCCCTTTAATTTGGTCCGTCGACATAAGCTTAGCGGCCATTAGCTCACCTCCATGATCAGCATGACGTCACTCATGGTTGTGCCCTTCTATGGCGGGTAACTCAGAGCAGCGTTCGGGCAACTGGACATGCACTATCTCCACCCCCTTCCACCCATCAGTGCGACAGGCCAAGGCATACAGAAAGTCGCGGCTGTCCATCAGTTCCTTGCTAACGCGGAACACCACCGTACAGGTGTCGTCGTAGTTGTCTTCGCGCCCCAGAATCATCAGCGCATCTTCCACGCTGTAACTGCCACACTCAGGGCAGATATCTATATCGACTTCTCCATCAGGCAAAGACTCGCCAGCAAATCTCTTAACGGACACGTGAAGCAGAAATTCTGCGCCGCAGTCACAGCAGCGTCCTCGTTGGTTGAACACCCCCATCACTGTGCCCCCCGCTGATCCAGGGACAAGTTTGAAAAGCGTGTCTGCTCAGGAGTGAAAGCGACTCGAACGGTGCCGGTAGGACCGTTGCGATGCTTGCCGAAAATGAGCTCTGCCACCCCGCAGTCACTTGTTTCGGGGTGATAAACCTCATCGCGGTAGATGAACATGATGACGTCACCGTCTTGCTCAATCGCACCTGACTCGCGAAGATCACCATTGAAGGGGCGCTTATCAGCTCGCTGCTCTACCGAGCGGTTGAGTTGCGACAATGCGATAACAGGGCAATTGAACTCCTTGGCCAGAGCTTTCAACGACGCGGTGATACCGGCGATCTCAAGGTTGCGATTTTCCTTCCCATCCAGCCGCATCAATTGGAGATAGTCGACCATGATCAGACGAGGCATGCCCGAACGCCGTGCCGCGCGCCGCACCTTTGACCTTAACGCTGACGGGGTGAGACTAGAGGTGTCATCAATAATGAGTCGCTCACCGTAACTATTGATGCGGCCGACTGCCGCTATCACCTTAGGCCAATCTTCATCACGCAACTGACCGCGCATCAAATCCGCCAAGTTGAGCTGGCCCAGGATCGCGATTAAGCGAAACATCAACGCATGAGCAGGCATCTCCTGACTGTAGATCTGAACCGTATTGGTTGGTTTCTGCTGGAGGGCGGCGTCCACCACGCTGAGCGCGAGGCTGGTTTTACCCATGGAAGGACGTGCCGCGATGATGATCAAGTCAGCATCTTGAAACCCACCTGTAACCTGATCCATTGCGTCCAGCCCACTAGGGATACCGGTGATGCTGTCGCCCTCGTTGAAGTGGTAATCGATCCTCTCAACCACCTCCATTAACGTCTGCTTCACATCAACAAAATCACTCCGCCCCCTGTCCTGCCCCAGCAAGAAGAGTTTCTGTTCAATAAGCTCCTGGACCTCAGCACTCTTGGCTTGGTTTGAGGAAGCTTCACGGCTGCATTCGTATCCGAGCATGACCAACCGTCGGAGATGGGAACGCTCATGAACGATGGCGGCGTAGGTCGAGATATTGGCAACCGAAGGAGTGTTCTTGGCTAACTCTCCTAGGTAGCTCAGGCCTCCTACTTCATCTGGCTCATCCAATGACTCTAGGACGGTGACCACATCAATCGGCGAGCCGCGCACAGCAAGCTTCTGGATCGCCTGGTAAATCAGACGATGGTCACGCCTGAAAAAATCGTCTGCGGTAATGACGTCTGCAACGAGATCCCACGCGGAGTTGTCGAGCATCAGGCCACCGATAACACCTTGCTCAGCCTCAACTGAATGAGGTGGGGCTAAATCAAGCACGCTCATACTGCCGCTCTCCCCAGGGGCGCCCTCTTCGATAGCAACGATACGTTCTGGCTCAGCCGCTCCTCACTCAGCGCCTCGAACTTCAAACGCCATTCGGGGAACAGCTCCATGGAGAGGTCTTTGATGACCTTGAAAGCCGTTGGTGAACGGCGGTGTGTGGGCAGCCGATATTCCAATCGGTGGGCGGGAGTACCTTCAGTGGCGGCACGACGAAAACTTACCGCCGCAGGGATTGTTGTGCGAACCATCTGAACCTGGGGATGGTCCGAAAAGGTCTCGGCTAAAGATTGATAAATCAGGTTTGCATCATTCGTTGCGTCAAGCTTGTTAATCACCACATTCAGAGGTGGCGTCACAGCACCAAGCGCTGCCAGTGGCTCAAGATCCCGGTAAAGCTGGAGCATCCCGCGGTGAAACTCTCGAGCAGTCAACATATCCGGCGTGATGGGAGAAATAGCCATTTGGGCGCCCAATAGCGCCATCTCCAAGAGGATGGAGCGCGCGCCCTGGGTGTCGATCAAAATCAAATCAAAGTCGCCCTCAAATGCCGGCATCAAATTTTTGAGACGAAGACGGCCGTCAGCTGCGTGCAAAAGCAGATTGCTCAACTGGTTGAAAGGGTCATTTGAGTGAATCAGCGAGAGATTAGGAATGCAGGTGTGGGAGATGACTTGGTCGGCCCGGGTCTCATTATTCGCGATCAGTTGATAGGTACCGCCTGGCGCTTCATGCAATAGCGCGTAGAACGACGACAGCGATGGCTGGTTATCAAGATCAATAAGTAGGGTTCGAAGACCTGCATCGGCGCAGAACGCGCCTAGATTGGCGCCTACTGTGGTTTTACCCGGCCCGCCCTTGGTTGAAACGATTGCTGCGATTTTCATACTGCTTGCCTCTGAATCGAAGGATTAGAGGCAGCTTCAAAAAAGTCAGGCTATAAGATGGCGCTCAGGAAAACCGCCCTGAACGAAAAAAGCCTGCATCTCTGCAGGCTTTTCTCAATGTCTGGCTCCACGACCTGGACTCGAACCAGGGACCCAATGATTAACAGTCATTTGCTCTACCAACTGAGCTATCGCGGAATTCACCGTATGTTACTGATTAAAAAGGACAAGTCAAGCACTACCTGGCATTGCCGAACGCAATCGGATAACCCGTTCGGCTTTTACCCTGCGTGGGCCATTTCCTTGGCCAGGTCCAGCCAGGCGCGCGCTGCGGGTGGCAGGTGGGCGCTGGCGCGCCAGGCCAGGGCGATGTGCCAGTCGGTGTGGGGTTCGTCCAAGGGGATCAGGGCGATGCCGGCGTGCTGGTGCTTGTGCGCGAGCATGCGTGGCAGGAAGGCGACGCCCAGCCCTGCCGCCACCAGGTCGACGATGAAGTCGATCTGCCCACTACGGGCGGTGACGCGGGGCGTCACGCCCTTGCGTTCGCAGGCGGCGAGGATTAATGCGTTCAGGGCAAAACCGGCTTCGAACAGGATGAACGGTGAATCCGCGAGGTCGGTGAAGTCGATGCGCTTGCGCCGCGCCAGCGCATGGCTCATGGGCAGCACGGCCATCAGCGGCTCATTGCGCACGGGCTGGTAGTCGAAGCCATCGTCTACCGGCAGCAACAGGGCCGCCAGGTCGACCTCCCCGGCTTCCAGGCATTCATGCAGTTTTTTGCTGCCGTGCTCGGTGAGTTCGATATCGATGTCCGGGTAGCGGTTGCGGTAGGTGGCGAACATAGACGCGAACAACACGCCGCATCCCACCGGCGGCAGGCCGATGCGCAGCACGCCGCGCTTGAGGTCGCGCAGGTCGTTGATCTCGGCGACCAGATCGCTGCGTTCGGCGAGCAGCACCAGGGCGCGACGGTAGGCAATTTCGCCTGCGGCGGTAAGTTCGTTCTTGTGTCCAAGACGATTAAGCAGCGGCGCGCCCAGTTCTTCTTCCAGGGTCTTGACGGCCTTGCTCACCGTCGACTGGGTCAGCGACACCACCTGCGCCGCCTGGGAAAACCCGCCCTGGCGCACCACCTCAACGAAGACACGCAGTGTTCTCAGGTTCATCGGTATTCCTTTTTCGACTGGGCACTAACGATAAAAGTTGTTTTTATCATGCCAGAAGTTTGCTTACCGTAACCCCCCTTTGCCCTGTGGAGTCACTGCTCATGATCATTTCGTCGGCATCCGATTACCGTGCCGCCGCCAAGCGCAAGCTGCCGCGCTTCCTGTTCGACTACATCGACGGTGGCGCCTACGCCGAACACACGATGCGTGCCAACAGTTCGGACCTGGCCGAGATCAGCCTGCGCCAACGCATTCTGCGCAACGTGGATAGCCTGAGCTTGAAGACCACGCTGTTCGGTCAGGAACATGCCATGCCGATCATCCTCAGCCCCGTTGGCTTGACCGGTATGTACGCACGGCGCGGCGAGGTGCAGGCGGCCAAGGCGGCGGCCAACAAGGGGATTCCCTTCTGTCTGTCGACGGTGTCGGTGTGTTCGATCGAGGAAGTGGCGTCGCAAAGCGCGCAGTCGATCTGGTTCCAGCTCTATGTGCTCAAGGACCGCGGCTTTATGCGTAACGCGCTGGAACGGGCGCAGGCCGCCGGGGTGACGACGCTGGTGTTCACCGTCGATATGCCGACGCCGGGCGCGCGTTATCGTGATGCACACTCGGGCATGTCCGGGCCGTATGCCTCGGCGCGCCGGATGCTGCAGGCCGTCACCAAGCCACAATGGGCCTGGGATGTCGGCGTGCTGGGCCGCCCACACGACCTGGGCAATATCTCCAAGTACCTGGGCAAGCCCACCACCCTCGAAGATTACGTCGGTTGGCTGGCCAACAACTTCGACCCGTCGATCAGTTGGAAAGACTTGGAGTGGATACGCGAGTTCTGGAAAGGCCCGATGATCATCAAGGGCATCCTCGACCCGCAGGACGCCAAGGACGCAGTGAGCTTCGGCGCCGATGGCATCGTGGTCTCCAACCATGGCGGCCGCCAGTTGGACGGCGTGCTCTCCACCGCCAAGGCACTGCCGCCCATTGCCCAGGCAGTCGGCGATGACCTGACGGTGCTGGTGGACTCCGGCATCCGCTCCGGGCTCGACGTGGTACGCATGCTCGCCCTGGGCGCCAAGGCATGCCTGTTGGGACGTTCGACCGCCTATGCGTTGGCCGCCGATGGCCAGCACGGGGTGGAAAACCTGTTGGATATCTTCGCCAAGGAAATGCGTGTGGCCATGACGCTGACCGGCGTGACGTCGATCGAGCAGATCGACGCCACCACGCTGGTTCAGTACGGCGGGTAAAACCGCCGTCACCTGCCAAATAACTGACATCCTTTCGCCATGGCTGTTTTTGACCCCATAAACAGCCTTTGATTTATAAGGATTTTATTCAAAATAAAACAAAGTGGCATGAATCTCGCTCTAGCCCTTTCAAGCAGGTTAAGCGATGACAAGACGTGTGGCAGTGCCCAAGGGTTATAACCCCTGGCAAAGCGGTTTAAACTGTTTCCAATGTTTTACGGAACTGAAGGAACAGTAAGACGCTTGGCACTCGCCACTCTCATCGAGCCTGTAAGACAGCTAAGTGCTTAGAGGCCGACTGCTTATGAAAAACCCGCCCCAGCTCCACGCAATTGACTTCGACAGTGCCAAATTGCAACGCCTGGGCTTTAGTCAGTCATCCCCTCTCTCGCACCGCCCCACCACGGTTGCTCAACTGCGCCAACAACTGGGCCTGCAACTGCAGACCAGCCTGGAACCGCAATGCATCCTCGGTCTGTTCTTTCGCGAGATCCAGCGCCTGGTGCCCCTGGACGCTCTGCACTACAGCCATCAGGCCAGTGACCTGCGCCTGGAATTCGGCCATCGCGGCCATCATTCGGTGAGCTACGCCTTGAGCCATGAAGGCGAACATCTGGGCGAACTGGTATTCCGTCGCAACCAACGTTTGATGGAAGAAGAACTGAGTCAACTCGAATCACTGCTGGCCACCCTGCTCTACCCGATGCGTAACGCCCTGCTCTATCGCGCCGCGACCCGCAGCGCCCTGCGTGACCCGTTGACCGAAACCGGCAACCGCATCGCCATGGACCAGACCCTGCAGCGGGAAATCGACATGGCGCGGCGACACTCGACCCCGTTGTCCCTGCTGATGCTCGACATCGATCACTTCAAACGCATCAACGACACTCACGGCCACGCGGCCGGCGACAAGGTACTGCGCGCCGTGGCTGCGTCGATCAAGGGCCAGTTGCGCAATGTGGACATGGTGTTCCGCTTTGGCGGGGAAGAATTCCTGATCCTGCTCTCCAACACCGGCCGGGATGCGGCGGCGGTCGTCGGCGAGCGCCTGCGCCAGGCGACACAGGCCCAGGAATATTGGGCGGATGACATACGCATCGATCTGACGGTGAGCCTGGGCTGCTCGACGTTGTTGCCTGCCGAGTCTGCCGAAAGCCTGTTGCGTCGGGCCGACAGCGCCTTGTATGTGGCCAAGCGCGAAGGTCGCAACCGCTTGGCAATGGCGGGGTAAACCCCCGCCACGCGTTTCACATCACGCTTCGCTGGCGACGCGCACCAGGCGCTCGCGAACAGGTGCTGCCGCCGGTTTGTCTTTCTCCAGGCGCATGCAGTTTTCCAGGAACAGGTACATGTAGTTGTAGCTCTTGCACACGGCCTGGCGCAGCTCTGCCTGCAGTTGTCGGCTGGGGTTCGTACCGGCCAGGGTGCAGACGATTTCCAGCGCTTCCCAAGGGTGGGCATCGTCGTACTGAGCATGCATCTTCAGCCACTTCATCGCGCGCTTGCGGTCTTCCTCGGGGAAGGCTGCCGCATAAACGCCGGTGGAGCACACCAACGCGGACCACTCCCCCGTCGCGCCCTCGATGGCGTAGTTGGTGGCGGCGATCGCAACGATCAACGAATCGGCCGAACTGGTGTGCCAGCACCAATGGCTCAGTGCATGCAATTCCGGGGGTACGTTCTGTGCTTGCAGGTCTTCGAGGCTGACGCCGTGGGCGCGGGCCCAATGCAGCCAGTAATCGGCGTGGTTCAATTCCACCCGAATATTGCGCATCAGCCAACGCCGCGCCATATCCTCGCCAGGATGACGGGCAAACTTGGTCTTGGTGAGGTTCTGTGCCATATACAAGGCAAACTGTTCGACCACCGGCCAGCCACCGATCAGGTATTGGCGCATGGTCTTGGCGCTCAGCGTGTTATCACGCATGCGCTGATACAGTTCGTGTTCGACAACTCGGCGCTTGCTCTCGCTACAGTCCTGGATCAATTGCTGAGCCCAGGTGGGGTAACTCGAGGCTTCCATAAGCGGGCCGGTTCGGTTGAAGGTGTCGATCACTGTAAGGCTCCTTTTTAAGTGTGATTGTACAGACCAGCAAATGTTTCAGCGGAATGTGCCGGGCGCCTTGAATAACAGAGGCTGCGGCCGCACAGGTCGACACTGCAAACTATCAAAGGTAAACAATTGCGGGCGTTCAATCACATAGCCCTGAGCGTAATCCACACCAATCTCAAGCAATGCCTGTTCGATGTGCGGCGTTTCAACAAACTCAGCAATTGTGCGCTTACCCATGACGTGGCCGATGTGGTTGATCACTTCGACCATGGCGCGGTTAATCGGGTCGTCCAGCATATCCTTTACGAAACTTCCATCGATCTTCAGGAAGTCTACAGGTAAATGTTTCAGATAAGCGAATGAGGACATTCCGGCGCAGAAGTCATCCAGTGAGAAATGGCAACCTAAGGCTTTGAGTTCATTAATAAAGCGAATCGCACTGCCCAAATTGGCAATAGCGCAGGTCTCAGTTATTTCAAAACAAATCATTTCTGGCGGAACACTGTAAGCCGCGAACTTCTCGCGTAAAAAACCGAGAAAAGCGTCATCACCAATCGTTATGCCTGACAGATTAATCGCACACATTGCCATGGGCCGGCCCGGACGCTCATGCATGCAACGGGCAATCAGGTTGAACACGTTGTCCACCACCCAGCGATCCAGGGAACTCATCAACCCGTAACGTTCGGCGGCCGGAATGAAACTGTCGGGCAGAATGATGCGGCCGGCCTCGTCATGCAGGCGCAGGAGGATTTCAATGTGCCCATTGTCGGCGTCGGTGTGCCCCAGGGGCGCGATTTCCTGGGAGTACAGGCAAAAACGGTTTTCTTCCAGGGCCATGTGCAGGCGCTGCACCCAGGCCATCTCGCCAAAGCGCAAGGACAGCTCGGAGTCGTCCGCGTGGTAGACCTGCACGCGGTTGCGGCCCTTTTCCTTGGCCATATAGCAGGCCATGTCGGCGGCGCGCAGCGACGTTTCCAGGGTGGTCGGCACCTGGGAGATATGCACCAGGCCAATGCTGACGGTGGTCATGAACGGCCGGCCCTTCCACACGAAATGCAGGTTCTGCACCGTGTGGCGCAGGCTTTCGGCGATTTTTTCCGCCACCGACGCCGGGCAGTTCTCCAACAGGATGCCGAACTCGTCGCCCCCCAGTCGCGCCAGGGTGTCACCTTCACGCAGATCCGATTGCAGCAGTGCGCAGATATGCCGCAACAGCTCGTCGCCTGCCGCATGGCCGCAGGTGTCGTTGACCAGCTTGAACTGGTCCAGGTCGAGGAACATCAAGGCATGCCGCCCGCTGTGCTCACGCGCGACCTGTTGCAGCACCTGTTCCAGGCGGAACTCGAACTCGCGACGGTTGGCCAGGCCGGTCAACGCGTCATGGGTCGCTTGCCACGACAGGTTGGCGATGTACTGACGTTCCTGGGTCATGTCGTGCAGCACCAGCACCGCGCCGCTGACTTTGCCGGCGCTGCGGATCGGCGCGCCCACCAGGGTCACCGAAACGGTGCTGCCGTCCAGGCGCTGGATGGTTTTGGAGTGTTCGCTGCCGCCGCTCAAGCGGCCCTTGGTGATGTGCTCGATCAGCGCAAAACCATCGGGCTGAGCATTTTCATCCAGCAGGTTGAACAGTGCCGCCAGGGGCAGGCCCTGGGCATGGGCCGACGTCCAGCGCGTCAGGGCCTCGGCGGCCGGGTTCATGTAGGCAATGGCGCCATCGACATCGGTGGTGATCACCCCATCGCCGATCGACTCCAGGGTGATCTGTGCCCGCTCCTTCTCCACTTGCAGGGCATCGGCGAACGCGTGCCGCTGCGCCAACAACTTGTGGGTACGCAGCAGCGCCAGGGCGATCAGGCACAAGGCCGTGGCCAGGTTGGTGATCAGCAACAGCCGCAGGACGACGCGCGAGCCTTCACCCAAGGCATCGCTGAACGCCTTGGCCGCCGGCGTCACGCCGTCGTTGATGGCAAAGATATGCGCCTTCCATTGCCGCACATCGTCGTCATGGACCTGACCCGCGGTGATCGCCCGGTGCATCGACCGGGCCAGATCATCCAGCTGGACCAGGTAGCCATCGCCCACGGTCCACAGTTCGATGGCTTTCTCCAGGTAGCTGAAATGGCGAAAGTTGAGGTACAGCCAGATCACGCTGGAGACGTCGTCCGGGTGGTTGCCACCCTTGATGATCCCCTGGCGCGCCGCCTTGAGGTCGGGGGCGGGACGGTCCAGGGCGACACGCAGTTCATGCCCGCCCTGGGGCACGGCAATGGCTTGCTGGTATTTGAGGTAGGTGGCTTCGTCGCGATTATCGGCGTACAGCGTCAGATAGTAGATGGCGTCTTTCTGGCCCTTGGACCACAGGCTTTCGCCGCCCACATAGACGCGCACCGCTGAAAGCACATACAGACTGACACAGCCTAATAATGCCTGGAACAATACGACGGCAATAAAGGGCCAGACAATGCCCAACAACCTTGGCGTTCCGAGAGTCCGCTTCTGCTTCATGAAGTCCCTTGCACATGCACAGCTGAATACGCACGCGAACATCCGCTCCTAATAGCACAGCGTAGGCTAAATCAACGCACTTGTTGCAAGTGCCCGTAAAGTTTGGCGTACAAGCCACCCTCCGCGATCAGTTGCTGATGGTCGCCGTCCTCGGCGATATGCCCACCGTCGAACACCAGCACCCGATCAGCTTGTTTCACCGCCGAAAGCCGATGGGCAATGATCAGTGTAGTCCGCCCACTGAGAAACCGCGCCAACGCCTGGTGCAGGTTGTACTCGGTGGCGGCGTCCAGGGCCGAGGTTGCCTCATCCAGGATCACCACCTTCGGCTCGGCCAAGACCATGCGCGCAATCGCCAGGCGTTGGCGCTGGCCGCCGGAAAAGCGCACGCCAGAGCGCCCCACCACACTGTCCAGGCCCAGGGGCAACGCCTTGACGGTCGCCTCCAACTGGGCGGTTTCCAGGGCCTGCCAACACGCCTGGTCACTGCGGTTGCGGCCCATGGTCAGGTTGGCACGCACGGTATCGTTGAACAGCGCGGGGTGTTGCAGCACCACCGCGACGTGCTCGCGGATAGTCTCCAGGCCGATTTCCTGCTGGGTTGCACCACCGAAACGAATACTGCCGGCCTGCGGTGTGTACAGCCCCAGCAGCAGTTGCACCAGGGTACTTTTACCGCCGCCGCTGGCGCCGACAATCGCGACCTTCTCACCGGGTTCGATGCTGAGGTTCAACTGGTCGAGCACCCGCTCTTCGCCATAGCCGAACGTCAGGCCACGCACGTCGATGCCGACCGTTTCGCGCCCAGTGAACGGGTCTGCGCCGCCGACATATTGCGGCTCATCGGCACGGGCGAGCAGCTCGTTGATCCGCGTCAGCGCCCCGCCCGCCGCGTAGTAGGCATATTGCAGGTTCAACAACTGCTCCACCGGGCCGATCATGAACCACAGGTAGCTGAACACGGCGAGCATCTGACCGATGGACAGGTCGGAAAACAGCACGGTGAGCATGGCCGCCGCGCGAAAAATATCGATGCCGAACTGGAACAGCAAACCGCTGGCGCGGCTGGAGGCGTCGGTTTTCCATTGGGAGTGGATCGCATAGTCACGCACTTCCTGGGCGCGCTGGCCGAGGCGCCCGAGGAAAAAGCCCTGGCGATTGCCGGCACGCACTTCCTGGATGGCGTCGAGGGTTTCGGTCAACGCCTGGGTGAAGCGCGAGGTGCTGTCGTTTTCCAGTTTTTTCAGGTGTTTGACGCGCTTGCCCAACTGCACCGTGGCATAGATCACCAGCGGGTTGAACAGCAGGATCAGCAACGCCAGTTGCCAGTGCATCCACACCAGAATCGCCGAGGTGCCGACCAGGGTCAGCATGGCCACCAGGAAACGGCTGAGGGTTTCGCCGACGAATTTGTCCAGCGTGTCCAGGTCGGTGACCAGGTGCGTGGTGACGGTGCCGCTGCCGAGGCTTTCGTACTCGCCGAGGGAAATACGCTTGAGCCGCTCGATCAGGCGCACGCGGATGCGGTAGACGATGTCCTTGGCCAGCCGCGCAAACAAGCGCGCCTGCACCACGTTGAACACCAGCGCACCACAGCGCAGGGCCAGCGTCACCAGCAGCATCAGGCCGATATAACCGGCGGCTTTCTGCCAGCCCAGGGGCAGCGCGTGGTTCATTACCTTGAGCGCGGCATCGCCATGGCCCAGCAGTACTTCGTCGACCAGCAAGGGCAACAACAGGGGGATGGGCACGCTGCACAGGGTCGCCAGTACGGCGACACCATTGGCGATCCACAGGGATTTCTTGTGACGCAAAGCCAGGCGGCGGATTTCCGCCCAGGTCAGTCGATCGACGCGGTGGGAGGGCTCTGTGTCAGGCTGATCAGGCACAGGCGGCTCGCTCCAGCCAGCGGCCGAGCAGCGGCGACAGCTCGGACAGCGGCTGGTAGCCATTGGTCAGCAAGGCCAACTGGCCATTGCGCTCGGCCAGCAACGTCGGAAAACCGGCGATCCCCAAATCCTGCACCCAGGTGAAATCGGCGGCGGTGGCGGCGTGCTGCTCAGCGCGGTCAAACGCCCCGGCGAACTCGATACGCGGTATGCCGGCTTTTTCCGCCAGCTCCACCAGAATACTGGCGAGGGTCACGTCGCGCCCCTCGACATAAAACGCATGCTGGATCAGCCCCAGCAGCTTCCACGCGCAATCCGGCGCCAGGCTGCGCGCGGTGACGATGGCGCGGCACGCCGGCTCAGTGTCGTAGACAAAACCGTCGGGCAGCGCGCCCTCATGCTTGAACGTCTGCCCGGTAGCGTCGGTGACCGCCTGCCAGTGTTCCAGGATATAGCGCCGGGTCGACGGGTCCAGCGCCGCGCCGCTGCCGGTGCGCAAGCCGCCCACCACCAGGTGCAACTCCACGCCGGCCGCCTGGGCCTGCTCGACCAACGCCTCGGCCACCGGAGCAAAGCCCCAGCACCAGGAACACATCGGGTCCATTATGTAGAGCAGGCGCGCGGACATGGTTCAGGCCTCGGAAGGGGTTTGCTTGTAGTTGTAGCCAATCGGGTGCGGCATATTGCGAGCCTTGGCCAATTCAATCTGCTTTTGCCGGTCGATCGCGCTGCGACGGGTTTTCTCCGGCAGCTTATCCCAGCAATGCGGGCAACTGATGCCCGCCACGTAGTGCTCGGATGCGCGGTCTTCCACACTAACCGGTGTGCGACAGGCATGACATTGATCGTAGTCGCCTTCGCTCAAGTCGTGGCGCACAGTGACGCGGTTGTCGAACACAAAGCAGTCGCCCTGCCATTTGGTCTCGGCCTGCGGCACCTCTTCGAGGTACTTCAGGATGCCGCCCTTGAGGTGGTAAACCTCATCGAAGCCTTCGCTGAGCATATAGCTGGAGGCCTTCTCGCAACGAATGCCGCCGGTGCAGAACATGGCGACTTTCTTGTGCTTGGCCGGGTCGAAGTTGGCTTTGATGTAGTCGGGAAATTCGCGAAAACTGGTGGTTTTCGGGTCGATCGCGCCTTCAAAGGTGCCGATGGACACTTCATAGTCGTTACGCGTATCGATCAACAGCACTTGCGGGTCGCTGATCAGCGCGTTCCAGTCCTGCGGCTCGACATAGGTACCGACTTTTTTGTTCGGGTCGACGCCTTCGACGCCCAGGGTCACGATCTCTTTCTTGAGCTTGACCTTGGTGCGATAGAACGGCTGCTCGTCGCAGTACGACTCTTTGTGGTCGATATCGACCATGCGCGGGTCGTTCTTCAGCCAGGCCATCAAGCCATCAATGCCTTCGCGGCTGCCGGAAACGGTGCCGTTGATGCCTTCTTCGGCGATCAGCAAGGTGCCTTTGATGCCGTTGTCGACCATCGCCTGCAGCAAGGGCTCGCGCAGGGCGACGTAATCTTCGAGGGTGACGAACTTATACAGTGCCGCCACGACAATCGGTTGAGTCATGGGTGTTCTCTCCAGGTGGCTACCCTCGTAAGGGGTGAACCGGATGCAAAAAAAACGCGCCGGCTAAGCGGCGCGTTGCGGATTCTATCAGGGATGAACCGTTAACTGTAGGAGCGAGCTTGCTCGCGAAGGTCGTGAACGATGACACGGATAACCTGACGCCCAGCGGCGCTCTGAGTTTTTTCGCGAGCAAGCTCGCTCCTACAGTAGATTCAACATCAACCCGTCAATGGCCGCCCGCGCAGGTCGGCGAGGCCGGGGCTGCGTCGGTTTTCGCCCATTCCTCAGGCGTATAGGTATGCAGCGCCAGCGCATGAAACTCGCTCATCAGGTCACCCAGGGTGGCGTAGACCTTCTGGTGGCGCTTGACGCGGTTAAGCCCTTCGAACTGCTGGCTGACCAGCACGGCCTTGAAGTGGGTCTGCAACCCACGGCTGTGCATGTGGCTTTCGTCCAGCACGCTCAGGTGGTCCGGGCCCAGGGCGGCAAGCGCCGTTTCGATACGCTGTTGCATGGTCATTCCTGCTTACTTCTTCTTGGCCGGTGCGGCGGCTTTAGGTGTCAGCTCGTTGGTCATGTCTTCCAACAGCTTGTTCACCACCGGCACGGCGCTTTCCAGCTTGGCCTGGGTCATCTGGGCCGATTGCTGGGTCAGTTGCGGCATTTTTTCCAGGACTTTCTTGCCCAGCGGCGACTGGTAGAAGGCAACCAGATCCTTGAGTTCGGATTCGCTGAAGTTGCTGGTGTAGAGCTTGACCATGTCCGGTTTCAGTTTTGGCCAGCCGATGGCCTGGTCCAGGGCGGCGTTGGCCTTGGCCTGGTAGCTGTCCAGTACGGACTGCTTGGCGGCAGGCGCTTTGGTCTGTTCGAAACGCTGGGCGAACATTTGCTGCACTTGCATGTACACCGGGGTCCCCAGCTTGTCAGCGTGGGCCAGGGTAAGGAAGGCTTCGGCACTGGCGTTGTGGCTGGCGGTATCGGCAAAAACCTGGCCGCTGGCGCAAACCAGAGCAACCGCGGTACAGATGGCACGAAGACGAGTCATCGAGTTTCCTTTTCTAGCAGGCGAGGTAAGACCCCAAGGGCGCCCATTCTGCGCCTAAAAAACGCCATGGCTCAACCCCACCCCTTGTCAGGCATGGATTTGCGGTGGATGAATCCGATGAAAAGGCTTTTATGGAACCCCCAGGGCCGATCACGGCCTAAACTGCGCAAACGAACCTGAAGGAGTGTACCCGATGAGCCGTATCGAAACCGACAGCCTGGGAGAAGTCCAAGTCCCGGATGACGCTTACTGGGGCGCGCAGACCCAACGCTCGCTGGTGAACTTCGCCATCGGTGAGCAGCGCATGCCCCTGGCGGTCTTGCACGCCCTGGCCCTGATCAAGAAAGCCGCCGCCCGGGTCAACAGCCGCAACGGCGACCTGCCCGCCGACATCGCACGCCTGATCGAACAGGCCGCCGACGAAGTGCTCGACGGCCAGCATGACGACCAGTTCCCGCTGGTGGTGTGGCAGACCGGCAGCGGCACCCAGAGCAACATGAACGCCAACGAAGTGATCGCCGGGCGTGCCAACGAGCTGTCGGGCAAGACGCGCGGCGGCAAGAGCCCGGTGCATCCGAACGACCATGTGAACCGCTCCCAGAGTTCCAACGACTGCTTCCCCACCGCGATGAACATCGCGGCGGTGCAGGCGGTCAACCAGCGACTGCTGCCGGCGATCACACACCTGTCCGGGGGGCTGGCGGAATTGTCGGCGCGGCATATGAAGCTGGTGAAGACCGGTCGCACCCACATGATGGATGCCACACCGATCACCTTTGGCCAGGAACTCTCGGCGTTCATCGCCCAGCTCGATTACGCCGAACGCGCGATCCGCAGCGCCCTGCCCCAGGTGTGCGAGCTGGCCCAGGGCGGCACCGCGGTCGGCACCGGGCTCAATTCGCCCCACGGCTTTGGCGAGGCGATTGCCGCCGAGCTGGCAGCCTTGTCGGGTTTGCCGTTCGTGACCGCACCCAACAAATTCGCCGCCCTCTCCGGCCACGAACCGCTGGTGACGCTGCACGGCGCCCTGAAAACCCTGGCCGTGGCCCTGATGAAAATCGCCAACGACCTGCGCCTGCTCGGCTCCGGCCCGCGCGCCGGGCTGGCGGAAGTCAAACTGCCGGCCAACGAACCGGGCAGCTCGATCATGCCCGGCAAGGTCAACCCGACCCAGTGCGAAGCGCTGTCGATGCTCGCCTGCCAGGTCCTGGGCAACGACGTGACCATCGGCATTGCCGCCAGCCAGGGGCATTTGCAGTTGAACGTGTACAAACCGGTGATCATCCACAACCTGCTGGAATCGATCCGCTTGCTGGCCGACGGCTGCAACAACTTCCAGGAACACTGCATCACCGGCCTCGAGCCCGACGCCGAACAAATGGCCGCGCACCTGGAACGCGGGCTGATGCTGGTGACCGCGCTCAACCCACACATCGGCTACGACAAATCGGCGCAGATCGCCAAAAAGGCTTACGCCGAAGGCCTGACCCTGAGGGAAGCCGCGCTGGCCCTGGGCTACCTCACCGACGAACAGTTCGACCAATGGGTACGCCCGGAAAACATGCTGGAGGCCGGACAATAAGCGCATAGCGCGTGCTTTTGCTTTGCTCTTGCTCTTGATCTGCTTTTGATCTTGATCTTAGGCGCCCCGTAAAACCACGCTGGCCGAACGCAGGTTTGAATCCGTGGGTAACCCGGCAGGACGCCGGGTTAGCCGTCCTGGGCCATGGATGGCCCATGACGGCGGCCCACGGATTCAAACCTGCGTTCGGGCACACCGAGCCTAGGCGAGGTGCCGAGTGGTGGGGCAAGAGCCCTTTTGGTTACTTTTGGGGCTCTTTTCCAAAAGTGACCCGCTGTAAGAGCGGAACCTATAGCAGCCGTTACCAAAGAAACGGATATGTACTCAACCCAAAAAAATGGTCGGCCCAGAGGCCGCCATCGGGGGCAAGCCCCCTCCCACATTTAGAACGAGGTGAACCTGTTGGATATGTATCGACTGTCAGGTCGCCATCGCCAGCAACCCCCCTCCCACACTTAGGCCCGCGTACACCCGATAAAAACACCTGGGCCAATCAAGACACCAACCGCGCCCGCCGCGCCTTGAGCCCCGCAAACAACGACGGCGCCAACGCCACGGTCGCCGACCCCAACACCACCACCAACGCCCCCACATACCCCAGCGCATTGATCTCTTCAGCCTGCACAAAATCCGGCCACCACCACGCCGCCAGGGCCACCGCCACAAACGTCACCAAGGGCGTCAGCGCCAGGGTCGCACTCACCCGCGAGGCTTCCCAATGGGCCAGGGCCTCGGCAAATGCGCCGTAGGCCACCAGCGTGTTCATGCAGCACGCCAGCAGCAGCCAGCCTTGCAGCGGACTCAGTTGCAGGGCCTCCAGCGGATGCGCCCAAGGCGTGAGCAACACCGCGCACGACAGGTAGATCACCATCATCACCTGCAGCGAATTCCACACCGTCAGCAATTGCTTCTGGCCCAAGGCGTAGAACACCCAGATAGTAGTGGCGAGCAGGACCGTCAGTACCCCGGCGGTGTAGCTGCCCAGGGACGTCAGCAACTCCACCAGACGCTGGTTGAAGAACAGGCCAAAGCCGATGACCAGCACCACCAGGCCCAACACCTGGCCCAGGCTGAAGCGCTCTTTAAACACAAACACGCTGGCGACCATCAGGAAGATCGGCCCCATCTGCACCACCAGTTGCGCCGTGCCGGGGCTGAGCATGTTCAGACCCACCAGGTACAGCACGTAGTTGCCCACCAGCCCACACACGGCCATCGCCACCAGCCAACCGCAACGCGGCCCGAGCACGCGCAGGCTGGGCAAGCGCTTGACGGCGGCGAGGTAGACGAACAGGCAACTGCCGGCGACCGTCAGGCGAAACCAGGTGACGGTGATCGGGTCCATCACCTGCAACACTTGTTTGAGTTTGACCGGGAGAATGCCCCAGAGCAGCGCGGCCAGCAGGGTCAAGCAAAAGCCATAGACCCAGCGGCCGGAAGAGATGTGCATGAGTGCCCCAGAAGCCAGAGGAAGTGGAACCGGCATTCTAGGGGCAAGTACACGGATTGGGATACGGCACTGTGCAAGTGCGGGAGCCGGCCTGCCCCCACAGTGGGCTCAGCGCACAGCTTCGAACAGCCCGGTCGCCCCCATGCCGCCGCCCACGCACATAGTGACGATGCCGTAACGCAGATTACGCCGCTGCAACTCACGCACCAGGTGCCCGACTTGCCGCGAGCCGGTCATGCCGAACGGGTGGCCGATGGAGATCGAGCCGCCGTTGACGTTGTATTTGGCATTGTCGATTTCCAGGCGGTCGCGCGCATACAGGCACTGGGAGGCGAACGCCTCGTTGAGTTCCCACAGGTCGATATCCGCCACCTGCAAGCCCTTGGCCTTGAGCAACTTGGGCACCGAGAACACCGGGCCGATGCCCATCTCGTCGGGCTCGCAGCCAGCCACAGCAAAGCCACGGAAAAACGCCTTGGGCTTGAGCCCCAGGGCCAGGGCTTTTTCCAGGCTCATCACCAGGGTCATCGAGGCGCCGTCGGACAATTGCGAAGAGTTGCCCGCGGTCACCGAGCCGTCTTCGGCAAACACCGGCTTCAAGCCCTGGAGACTGGCCAGGGTGGTGTCGGGGCGGTTGCAGTCGTCGCGCTCGACCACACCGTCGAGCACCTGCACGGCGCCGCTGTTCTTGTCCTCGACCGCGTACTTGACCGCCATCGGCACGATTTCATCGTTGAACAAGCCATCGGCCTGGGCCTGGGCGGTGCGCTGCTGGCTTTGCAGGGCATACCGGTCCTGGTCCTCGCGGCTGACGTGATAGCGGCGCGCAACGATTTCGGCGGTCTGGCCCATGGGAAAATAGAGGCCCGGCACCTGCGCTTTGAGCAACGGGTTGATCAGGTTGTCGGTGTTGACGCTTTTCATGGTCAGGCTGATGGACTCGACGCCGCCGGCGACAATGATATCGCTGCAGCCCGAGGCGATCTGGTTGGCCGCGATGGCAATCGCCTGCAAGCCCGAGGAACAGAAACGGTTGAGAGTCATCCCCGCCGTGCCGGTGCCCAGTTGCGACAGCACCGCGACGTTGCGCCCGATGTTGTAGCCCTGGGCGCCCTCGTTGGAGCCCGCGCCGACGATGCAATCTTCCACCGTGGCCGGGTCGATGCCGTTGCGTGTCAGCAGCGCGTTGACGCAATGGGCCGCCATGTCATCCGGTCGGGTCTGGTTGAACTTGCCGCGAAAGGACTTGGCCAGGCCGGTTCGCACGCTGTCGACGATCACTACTTCACGCATGGGGCTACCTCGATCTTGTCGTTGTTGGGAGAGCGCTCGAGAATAAATCCAGGCCCGCCCAACCGCGATGATCATTCACCCCGCCTATAGGCCTACTTCTTCTTGCCTTTCTGGTCATGCTTGTCGGACTGGGCGAACGCCTCCTCCAACGCCAGGTTGATAGTGCGCAACACCTTGACCCGCGCCCAGCGCTTGTCATTGGCTTCGACCAGGGTCCACGGCGAAACCTCGGTGCTGGTGCGGTCGACCATATCGCCCACGGCGGCACGGTATTCGTCCCACTTCTCGCGGTTGCGCCAGTCGTCGTCGGTGATCTTGAAGCGTTTGAACGGGATCGCTTCGCGGGCCTGGAAGCGCTCCAGTTGGGTCTGCTTGTCGATGGCCAGCCAGAACTTGACCACGATCACTCCGGCATCGCGCAGTTGCTCTTCGAAATCATTGATCTCGCCATAGGCGCGCATCGAGTCCATCGGGGTGCAGAAGCCTTCGATGCGCTCCACCAGCACGCGGCCGTACCAGGAGCGGTCAAACACGGTGAACATGCCCCGTGCCGGAATCTGCCGCCAGAAACGCCACAGGTAAGGCTGGGCGCGCTCGTCTTCGGTGGGCGCGGCGATCGGCACGATGCGGTACTGGCGAGGGTCGAGGGCCGCGGCGACCCGGCGGATCGCGCCCCCTTTGCCGGCCGCATCGTTGCCTTCGAATACCGTGATCAACGCGTGCTTGCGCATGCGCTTATCCCGCATCAGGCCGGAAAGACGCGCCTGCTCGGTGATCAACTGCTCTTCGTAGTCTTCTTTTTCCAGGCTCAGGGTCATGTCGAGACTGTTGAGCAGGCTCACTTGGTCCACGGCCGCCGGCAACGGCGCCGGGTTCATCCCGCTGACTTTGCCCTTGGGTTGCCTCAGGGCGTTTTGCAGGCCCTCGAGCAGAATCTTGCCGACGGTGAGGCTGCGGTAATTGCTGTCGACCCCTTCGATCACATGCCAGGGCGCGTAGTCGCGGCTGGTGCGACGCAGCACACGTTCGCCGAAGTGAACGAACTTGTCGTAGGTCTTGGACTGCTGCCAGTCCAGCGGGCTGATCCGCCAACTGTGCAGCGGGTCGTCGGCCAGGGCCTTGAGCCGCGCCTTCATCTGTTTCTTGGACAGGTGAAACCAGAACTTGAAGATCACCGCGCCTTCGTCGCAGAACATCTTCTCCAGGCGTTCGGCGCCGGCGATGCCCTGGTCGAGCCGGGCGTCCTTGATTTCGCCCTGCACCCGGCTCTGCAGCATCTGGCTGTACCAGTTGCCGAAGAACACCCCCATGCGGCCTTTTGCGGGCAACTGCCGCCAGTAACGCCAGGCGGGCGGATGGGCCAGTTCTTCGTCGGTCTGCTGGTCGAAGGTACGCACTTCGATCAGACGCGGGTCCATCCATTCGTTGAGCAGTTTGACCGTCTCGCCCTTGCCGGCACCTTCGACGCCGTTGATCAGGATGATCACCGGGAAACGTTTCTGCTGTTGCAGCTCGAACTGCACTTCCAGCAAGGCTTCGCGCAGGGCCGGTACTTCGGTGTCGTAAGTGTCTTTGTCGATGGCATGACCGATTTCAGCGGATTCGAACATGAGCAGCTCCGTTTCAAGATCGCTCAAGACTAGCGGATTGAGCAGCAACACGCGGGAGGAAATTCCACGTGCGCTTGCCGTGGGTCAATTCATTGCCGGTTGATCGGCTAGAATGGCCACCTTGCCTTTGCCGAGTCGCCCATGAACCCTGTAACCCACGCCCAGCTCGACTGGGATGACCAAGGTCGCCCGCATTCGCGGGTCTTCGACGATGTGTACTTTTCCGACCAGTCGGGCCTTGAAGAAACGCGCTATGTGTTCCTCGAACAGAACCGTTTGCAGGCACGGTTTGCCGCCTTGCCGGCGGGCGGGCGCCTGGTGATCGGCGAAACCGGGTTCGGCACCGGGCTGAATTTTCTCTGCGCCTGGCAGTTGTTCGAACAACACGCGGTGGCCGGCGCGCGCCTGCATTTTGTCAGCGTGGAAAAATACCCGCTGAGCCACGCCGACCTGCAACGCGCCCTACTCCTCTGGCCGGAACTGCAGCCGTTCGCCGCGCAATTGCTGGCGCAGTACATCGCCATCCACCCAGGCTTCCAGCGCCTGGTGCTGGATAACGGCCGTGTGACCTTGACCCTGCTGATCGGCGATGCGCTGGAGCAGTTGCCACAGTTGGATGCGCAAATCGACGCGTGGTTTCTCGACGGTTTCGCCCCGGCGAAGAACCCCGACATGTGGACCGCCGAGCTGTTTGCCGAACTGGCGCGCCTGGCGGCCCCGGGGTCGACCATCAGCACCTTCACCAGCACCGGCTGGGTACGACGCCTGATCAATGCCGCCGGGTTCAAGATGAAGCGCACGCCGGGCATCGGGCATAAATGGGAAATCCTGCGCGGTGAATTCCTCGGCTGGCCGGCCGAGACGCCGTTGCCTGCCGCGGGTAAACCGTGGTTCGCCCGCCCGGCGCCGCTGCACGGCGAACGCAGCGCCCTGGTGATCGGCGGCGGCCTGGCCGGCTGCACCACGGCGGCCAGCCTCGCCGCGCGCGGCTGGAACGTCAGCCTGCTGGAACGCCATGCCCGCCTGGCCGAGGAAGCCTCGGGCAACCCGCAAGGGGTGCTGTACCTCAAGTTGTCGGCCCATGGCACGGCCCTTTCGCAATTGATTTTGAGCGGGTTCGGCCACACCCGGCGCCTGCTCGAACACCTGCACCGGGGCGTCGACTGGGACGGTTGCGGCGTGTTGCAACTGGCGTTCAACGCCAAGGAAGCCGAGCGCCAGGCACAGCTGGCCGCGGCGTTTGCGCCCGGTCTGCTGCAGCCGTTGGACCAGGCCCAGGCTCAAGCGCGCGCCGGGGTGGCGCTGGAACACGGCGGGCTGTTTTTCCCCGAAGGGGGCTGGGTACACCCGCCGGCCTTATGCGAATGGCAAGCCCGGCACCCGTTGATCAACGTGCTGACGCATCACGAGGCCCTTGAGTTGCAACGGGTCGACGGGCAATGGCAAGCCCTGGCCGGCGACACCCTGCTGGCCAGCGCCACGGTGGTGGTGCTGGCCGGCGCGGCCGAGATCAAGCGCTTCCCGTTCAGCGCCGAGCTGCCCCTCAAGCGCATTCGCGGGCAAATCACCCGCCTGGCGCAAACCCCAGACAGCCAGGCGCTGGCCACCGTGGTCTGTGCCGAGGGCTACGTGGCTCCGGCGCGCCTCGGCGAGCACACCCTGGGCGCCAGCTTCGACTTCAAGAGTGACGACCTGACACCGACAGTCGCCGAGCATGTCGGCAATCTGGAGATGCTGCAGGAAATCTCCGTCGACCTGGCCCACCGCTTGAACGCCGACACACTGGCCGCCGATCAGCTCGAAGGCCGCGCCGGGTTCCGCTGCACCAGCCCGGACTACCTGCCGATTATCGGGCCGCTGGCCGATCGCGCCCTCTTCGACCAGGCCTACGCCGCGCTGCGCAAGGACGCCCGTCAGCCCCCCGAAGCCGAGTGCCCGTGGCTCGACGGCGTGTACATCAACAGCGGCCACGGCTCACGCGGCCTGGTGACCGCGCCGCTGTGCGCCGAACTGCTGGCGGCCTGGCTGGACGATGAACCCCTGCCGCTGCCCAGAAGCGTGGCCGACGCCTGCCATCCCAATCGATTCGCCGTGCGCGCGTTGATTCGCGGCACCGGCGGGTCATAACAACGGCGCGGTCAAGCGCCCGAGCGACACACTGTTGGCCCTCTTCAAACAGCCGGTCCACAACGGCAAACCGCGCAAAACTTGTATATTTGCCAAGCCTATTTACCACCCGCAAATCCGCCGCCACACGCTGCGCAGGCTCACGCCCGAACAGTCAAGGCGGTTTGCCTTATAACAGATTGATCTAAAACTCCACTGATAGCCGTGTGTCAGTTTCTGGGTACGCGCCTTTTGGGCGTATTGAGTATTGACCCCTCCCCAACGGAAAAACCGGTAAGGAATTTATGTGCGGATTAGCTGGAGAACTACGTTTCGATGCCCAACCTGCCGACCTGGCTGCGATTGAGCGCATCACCCATCACTTGGCCCCACGCGGCCCCGACGCCTGGGGCTTCCATGCCCAGGGGCCGATTGCCCTGGGCCATCGACGCCTGAAAATCATGGACCTGTCGGACGGCTCTGCCCAACCGATGGTCGATGCGCAGCTGGGGTTGTCCCTGGCCTTCAACGGCGCGATCTATAACTTCCCGGAACTGCGCCAGGAGCTCGAAGCCCTGGGCTACGCCTTCTATTCCGGCGGCGACACCGAAGTGCTGCTCAAGGGCTATCACGCCTGGGGCGAAGCCCTGCTGCCCAAGCTCAACGGCATGTTTGCGTTTGCGATCTGGGAGCGCGATGCCCAGCGGCTGTTCATCGCCCGTGACCGTCTCGGCGTGAAGCCTTTGTACCTGTCGCGCACCAGCCAGCGCCTGCGCTTTGCCTCGACATTGCCAGCCCTGCTCAAGGGCGGCGATATCAACCCGGTGCTCGATCCGGTAGCGCTCAACCACTACCTGAACTTCCACGCCGTGGTGCCCGCGCCGCGCACGCTGCTGGCCGGCATCGAAAAACTGCCGCCAGCCAGCTGGATGCGTATCGACGCCCACGGCAACACCGAACAGAAAACCTGGTGGACCCTGCCTTACGGGCCGCGTGAAGATGAGCAGCACCTGACCCTCGAAGACTGGACCGAGCGCGTACTCGACAGCACCCGCGCAGCCGTGGCGATCCGCCAACGCGCCGCCGTGGATGTGGGCGTGTTGCTGTCCGGCGGCGTCGACTCGAGCCTGCTCGTCGGCCTGCTGCGTGACGTCGGCGTGCAGGACCTGTCGACCTTCTCCATCGGCTTTGAAGACGCCGGCGGCGAACGCGGCGACGAGTTCCAGTACTCGGACCTGATCGCCAAGCACTACGGCACCCGGCACCACCAACTGCGCATCGCCGAGGGCGAGATCATCGAGCAACTGCCAGCGGCGTTCCGCGCCATGAGCGAGCCGATGGTCAGCCACGACTGCATCGCCTTTTACCTGCTCTCGCGGGAAGTGGCCAAGCACTGCAAAGTGGTGCAGAGCGGCCAGGGCGCCGACGAGTTGTTCGCCGGTTACCACTGGTACCCGCAAGTGGACGGCGCCAGCGACCCGTATGCGGCGTACCGCGAGGCGTTTTTCGATCGCAGCCATGACGACTACGCGGCCACCGTCGCGCCGAAATGGCTGACCGCCAATGACGCCGCCGGCGACTTCGTGCGCGAGCATTTCGCAATGCCGGGCGCCGATGCCGCCGTGGACAAGGCGCTGCGCCTGGACAGCACGGTGATGCTGGTCGACGACCCGGTCAAGCGCGTCGACAACATGACCATGGCCTGGGGCCTGGAAGCGCGCACACCGTTTCTCGACTACCGCCTGGTGGAACTGTCGGCCCGCGTACCGGGCAAATTCAAATTGCCCGATGGCGGCAAGCAGGTCCTCAAAGAGGCGGCGCGTCGGGTCATCCCGAGTGAAGTCATCGACCGCAAGAAAGGTTACTTCCCGGTGCCCGGCCTCAAGCATTTGCAGGGCGATACCCTGAACTGGGTCCGCGAGTTGCTGCTGGACCCGAGCCAGGACCGCGGCCTGTTCAATCCGGCCATGCTCGACCGCTTGCTCACCGACCCACACGGTCAACTCACCCCGCTGCGCGGCTCCAAGCTGTGGCAACTGGCGGCGCTGAACCTGTGGCTCAGCGAACAAGGAATCTGATCGATGAAACCTCTCGCAGCGGCTTACAGCCAACGCTTGCTCAAAGGCCAGGCGCCGACCTACGAGCGCCTGCAAGCGCGCCTGGCCGAAGACGGCAGCCCACTGGCCGCCGAGCCGATCGCGGTGCATTGCGGCTGGGGCCGGTTGTTGATCGGCCACACGTTTCCCGACCCGGCCAGCCTGGCCGAGGAACTGCTCAACGAGCAGGCCGGCGAGCGCGACATCGCACTGTACGTGGCGGCGCCCCAGCAGATCCTCGGGATCGATCCGCAGCAACTGTTCCTCGACCCGTCCGACACCTTGCGCCTGTGGTTCTCTGACTATCGTCCGTCGACCCGCGTGTTTCGTGGCTTCCGTATTCGACGCGTCCAGACCGCGGCCGATTGGCAGGCGGTCAACCAGCTCTACCAGGGACGCGGCATGCTGCCGGTCGACGCCGAGCGCCTGACGCCCCGCCACGCGGGCGGCCCGGTGTATTGGCTGGCCGAGGACGAAGACAGCGGCGCGGTGATCGGCAGCGTGATGGGCCTCAACCATCAGAAAGCCTTCCACGACCCGGAACACGGTTGCAGCCTGTGGTGCCTGGCGGTCGACCCGCACTGCACGCGCCCCGGCGTCGGCGAAGTGCTGGTGCGCCACCTGGTGGAACACTTCATGAGCCGTGGCCTGAGCTACCTGGACCTGTCGGTGCTGCACGACAACCGCCAGGCCAAGAGCCTCTACGCCAAGCTCGGCTTTCGCGCCCTGGCCACCTTTGCGATCAAGCGCAAGAACGGCATCAACCAGCCGCTGTTCCTCGGCCCGGGCCCGCAGGCGGGGTTCAACCCTTACGCGCGGATCATCGTCGAAGAAGCCCATCGCCGTGGCATCGACGTGCAGGTAGACGACGCCGATGCCGGCCTGTTCACCCTCAGCCATGGCGGGCGCCGCGTGCGCTGCCGTGAATCGTTGAGCGACCTGACCAGCGCCATCAGCATGACCCTGTGCCAGGACAAAAGCCTGACCCACAAGGTGCTCAAGGCCGCCGGGTTGAAACTGCCGGCGCAACAGCGGGCGGGCAGCGCCGACGACAACCTGGAGTTCCTCGACCAACACCAGCGCATCGTGGTCAAACCGCTGGATGGTGAACAGGGCCAGGGCGTGGCGGTGGACCTGCAGACCATCGAAGAGGTGCAACAGGCGATTGAAGCAGCGCGTCAGTTCGACAGCCGGGTCTTGCTCGAAAGCTTCCACGAAGGCCTGGACCTGCGCATCCTGGTGATCGGCTTCGAGGTGGTCGCCGCGGCGATCCGCCGCCCGGCCGAAGTGGTCGGCGACGGCCAGCATTCCATCCGCGCCCTGATCGAGGCGCAAAGCCGCCGGCGTCAGGCCGCCACCGACGGCGAAAGCAAAATACCGCTGGACGCCGAAACCGAACGCACCCTGCACGCGGCCGGTCATGACTACTCCAGCATCCTGCCCCGTGGCGCGCAATTGGCCGTGCGCCGCACCGCCAACCTGCACACCGGCGGCTGCCTGGAAGACGTCACCGGCATCCTCCATCCGACGCTGGTCGACGCCGCCGTGCGCGCCGCGCGTGCCCTCGACATCCCGATGGTCGGCCTCGACCTGATGGTGTCGGCCGCCGATCAACCGGAGTACGTGTTTATCGAAGCCAACGAACGGGCCGGGCTGGCCAATCATGAACCGCAGCCAACGGCAGAACGGTTTGTGGATTTGTTGTTTCCGCACAGTCAGCCCAGCGCCTGAACGAAGTGTTGCCTGGGCCGGCGCCGCTCCACCCTCATCGAAACCATCGATGCCCTCAACCCATCAGGAGTTTCCATGACCCGAACCATTCCCGAACCGGACCTCAACTACCTGCAAAAAGTGCTGCTGGAAATGCTCGCCATTCCCAGCCCGACCGGGTTTACCGACACCATCGTGCGCTATGTCGCCGAACGCCTCGAAGAACTGGGCATCCCCTTTGAAATGACGCGCCGCGGCACCATCCGCGCCACCCTCAAGGGCCAGAAAAACAGCCCCGACCGCGCGGTGTCGGCGCACCTGGACACCATCGGCGCCGCCGTGCGCGCGATCAAGGACAACGGCCGCCTGACCCTCGCTCCGGTGGGCTGCTGGTCGAGCCGCTTCGCCGAGGGCAGCCGCGTCAGCCTGTTCACCGACAACGGCGTGATCCGTGGCAGCGTGTTGCCGCTGATGGCCTCCGGGCATGCGTTCAACACCGCCGTGGATGAAATGCCGGTGAGCTGGGACCATGTCGAACTGCGCCTGGACGCGTACTGCGCCACCCGCGCCGATTGCGATTCCCTGGGGATCGGCATCGGTGACTATGTGGCGTTCGACCCGCTGCCCGAGTTCACCGAGAGCGGGCATATCAGCGCGCGTCACCTCGACGACAAAGCCGGTGTCGCCGCGCTGCTCGCCGCCCTCAAGGCGATCATCGACAGCGGCGAACCCTTGCTGATCGACTGTCACCCGCTGTTCACCATCACCGAGGAAACCGGCAGTGGCGCGGCCGCCGCCCTGCCCTGGGACGTCAGCGAGTTCGTCGGCATCGACATCGCCCCGGTCGCCCCCGGCCAGCACTCCAGCGAACACGCGGTCAGTGTGGCGATGCAGGATTCCGGCGGGCCGTATGACTATCACCTGTCACGCCACCTGCTGCGCCTGGCGGCGGATAATGACCTGCCGGTGCGCCGCGATCTGTTTCGTTATTACTTCAGCGACGCACACTCGGCGGTCACCGCCGGCCACGACATCCGCACCGCCCTGCTGGCGTTCGGGTGCGATGCGACCCACGGCTACGAGCGCACCCACATCGACAGCCTCGCGGCCCTCAGCCGGTTGTTGAGCGCTTACATTCTCAGCCCGCCGGTGTTCGCCAGCGACGCACAACCAGCGCAAGGGTCACTGGATCGGTTCAGTCATCAGATCGAACACGAGACCCAAATGGAGAGCGATACCCGCGTGCCGTCGGTGGACAGCCTGGTCGGCCAGAAGTCCTGACACTGGCAACAACGGTCCCGGCGCAGTAGCATCGCCGGGACTTAACCCCAGAGGCTTGTATGCTGATTCCCTACGACGCACTTGAAGTCGACACCCTGACCCGCCTCATCGAAGACTTCGTGACCCGCGACGGCACCGACAATGGCGACGACACGCCCCTGGAAACCCGCGTACTGCGCGTGCGCCAGGCACTGACCAAGGGCCAGGCATTGATCGTCTTCGACCCCGACAGCGAGCAATGCCAGTTGATGCTCAAGCACGACGTGCCCAAGCACCTGTTCGACTGAAGGTGCAGTTCAGGGATTGGGCAGCGGATGGCTGGCGGTGTCCTGGCGTTCGACGATCTTCTGGTACACCTCGGCGCGGTGGACCGACACCTCGGCCGGGGCTTGAACTCCGAACTTCACCTGGGAACCGTTGAGTTCGAGGATGTGCAAGGCGATGTCATCGCCGATGGAAATGATTTCGCCTACGGTGCGGCTTAAGACCAGCATGGCGGTTGTCCTTTTCGAGTGACAGGACCCCGACCTTGCGCGCTTGGGTGATGCTCAGCAACGGCTTGCGGTCAAATCAGGCACCACCTACAACGGTAGGTAACTTGCCTGACAGACCACATGATTTTTTGCGCCGAGCCCCGCTCCGAGATTTACGACAGTGCCCCGCTCAGCCTTTAATCGCCTGGGCCTTGGCGCGCATTTTGTCGGCCATCACGGTCATCTCGTCATACAGCAACTGCGGGTTTTTCTGCTTCAACGCCCAAGCCATCCGCCCTTGCTCGTGGGGCAGGATCATGAACTCGCCCTCGGCCACCCGCTGATAGATGTAATCGGCGATATCCGCCGCCGAGATCGGCGAGCTTTCCAGCAGCTTGCCCACCTGCGCCTTCATCGCCGGGGTCGGCCCACGGAACGAGTCCAACAGGTTGGTCTGGAAGAACGACGGGCACACCACGTGAACCCCGATTTCCTGTTGCTTGAGTTCCACCAGCAGGCTCTCCGACAACGCCACCACGCCCGCCTTGGCCACGTTGTAGTTGCTCATCGCCGGCCCTTGCATCAGCGCCGCCATCGAAGCGATGTTGATGATGCGGCCCTTGCTCTTTTCCAGCAGCGGCAGAAAGGCCTTGCAGCCCTTGACCACGCCCATCAGGTTGATTGCGATCTGCCAGTCCCAGTCTTCCAGCGACAGTTCGGCGAAGAACCCGCCGGAGGCCACGCCGGCATTGTTGACGATCACATCGATCCCGCCCAGCTTGACCTCGCAGGCCTGGGCAAAGGCGGTGAGCTGGCTGTAGTCGCGCACGTCGCAGCGTTGGACAAAGCCATCGCCACCCGCCTCGCGCACCAACCTGAGAGTCTCTTGCAAGCCTGGCTCGCTGACATCCGACAAGGCCAACTGCCAACCCTCGCGGGCCCAGCGCAGCGCGATTTCGCGACCCAGGCCGGACCCGGCACCGGTGATCATCATGCGATTTTGCATAGGAAAATAGCCTTGTGGTTCACAGAAGAAGTGATCGGCAGTGTAGCGAAGGTTTTTCCTACACCCACGCACCATCCAATTGATGAATGCCCCGAGCAAACCACGGGCCGGGTCGGATACCACGGCACGCCCTAAGTTCAATTTTTTTCAACTAAGCGCAGGCATTCAGCGACGCATTAAAAGAAATAAGCAGGTCTTCGAAATGCTTTAAAAAAACACGGAATTTTCTGCGAAGCGGCACAGTCGGAGTTATTAAGGCGTCCGCGATTAAACCCACGGGCCTAACTTTAAACAACCGGTCCTTGCAGAAGGCCTATAAGGAAATACAATTATGAGCCTCATTTTAATCATCATCCTGATTCTCCTGCTGGTCGGCGGTTTGCCAGTGTTTCCGCACTCCCGTAGCTGGGGTTATGGTCCGTCGGGTATTCTCGGCGTAGTCCTGGTGGTGCTGCTGGTGCTGTTGTTACTCGGCAAGATATAAACGCCGGGCAAAAAAAAGAGGCCTTCATGAAGGCCTCTTTTTTATTGCCGGTCAATCAGTCCGGCTTGCCATCGACAACACCGGCGGTGTTATCCAGCAAACTTTTGGTCGCGGTCTGCAGGAACGATTCGAGCTTCTGTTTCAGCCCTGCCTCGTCCGGCGATTCCGCGATCACTTTACCGGTCGGCTCGGCGCCCAGTTCGTATTCCCACAGCTTCGGTGGCATTTCCTTAGGCAATACCAGCACGCGGTCGCCGGTGACCAGCGCCACGGTCTGATCGCTGCCCGAAGGCTTGATCACGCCGAAACCCTTGTCGCCTTCCGGCAGGTTGAGCAGGTCACGCCCCCAGCACTGGTGCAGAGTATCGCCACCCAGACGGCCCATGATGGTCGGCACGATGTCGATCTGGGTGCCCACGGTGTGGTCACGCACGCCGAACTTCTCTTGCATGCCCGGAGCAATCATCAGCATCGGCACGTTGAAGCGGCCCAGGTCCATCTCGGTGATCTGCTGCTCGTTGCCGAAACCGTGGTCGCCCACGATCACAAACAGGGTTTCCTTGAAGTACGGCTCCTTGCGGGCCTTTTCAAAGAACTGGCCGAGGGCCCAGTCGGAGTAGCGCATCGCCGTCAAATGCTCGTTGAGGCTGCCACGGTCGGTGACTTTCTCCACCGGCAACGGGGTCGGCAAGGCATACGGCGTGTGGTTGGACAGGGTTTGCAGCAGGGCGTAGAACGGCTTGCCGCCTTCACGCGCTTTCAGTTCTTCCAGGCCACGGTTGAACATGTCCTGGTCGGACACGCCCCAGGTCGGGTCGGAGAACACCGGGTCGACAAAGTCGTTGCGGCCGATGAAGTTGGTCATGCCCTGGTTGCTGAAGAAACCCGACTGGTTGTCCCAGGCGAAGTCGCCGTTGTAGACATACACGTCGTCAAACTTGCGCGCACTGAGCAACTGCGGCAGGCCCGACAGCTTGTGGCTGCCTTCCGGGGTCTGCATCAGGTATTCGAAACCCGGCAGGTTCGGGAAGCACGCCATGGTGGCAAACATACCCTGGTGGGTGTGGGTGCCGTTGGAGAAGAAGCGGTCGAACAGCAGGCCTTCCTTGGACAGTTTGTCGAAGTACGGCGTGATATTGCCCGGACGCCCCAGGGCGCCCACCGAGTGACCGGCGAAGCTCTCCATCAGGATCACCACGACGTTCTTGATCGGCAGGGTTTTCTCGGCCGGTGGCGTGAAATCACGGCGCACGGCGGCGGTGTCGGTATCCACCAGCTTCTCTTGCGGCAACACCAGCATGTCGCGCACGGTCTGGGTGGCCAGTGGTTGTTCGAGGGTGGCCTTCCAGATGTTGGTGCGTTCTTCGGAGAAGCGCGACTTGGCCGCGGCGATCAACGACAACGTGCCATTGAGGCCCAATTGGTTGGCGAAGTTCGAGTCGGTGGTGTAGACGTCACCCCAACGCAGCGGCGGGCCCTGGCGCAGGGTGCCGCGAGCGGCGACCACGGCGACCAGCAGGCACACCACAAACACCGCGATGCGCGAATACCACGGCGCCACCTGGCGGGTGCCGATGCTGCCGCCGCTGAACGGGCCGCGTGGACGCGTCGCCCGATCGGCGCCCTTGAAGGCCACGCTCAGGATCAGCGTGCCGACGGCCCAGGCCAGCAGGTAGCGCACCACCGGGAAACCGTACCAGAGCATGCTCATCACGGTTTTCGGGTCTTCCTTCACGTACTGGAAGACCAGGCCGTTGAGGCGCTGGTGGAATTCGCGATAGAAGTCCATCTCCATCAGGCCCAGGAACAGCGCGATGCTGGAGGCAAGGGTCAGCCAGAAACGGAAGAACCCCCGCGCGGCCATGGCCCGCACGCTGAACAGTGACAGCAGCAAGGGGATCGTCAGGTACACCACCAGGCGAATGTCCAGGCGCAGGCCGTTGGCGAACGCTTCCAGGAAGGTCGAGGCCGGTGTGTCGAGGATCATCTCGCGGTTGTAGGCCAGCAGCGCCAGGCGCAGCAGGGAGAACATCACCATCATGACCAGTGCACAAAGCAGCGTGTATGCCAGATGGGATTTGACGGTCGGTTGCAGCAGGCGATTAGAAGCTCGCTGCTGATTCAGGGCGTCCGGGTTTGCCATGTCGTTTCAGGACCCATTGGAGGTTTAAGTTGCGAAAAAGAGTGCAGTGGCGTCCGGCCCTCGCCCAGGCTGGCTGGGGTAGGCGGTAAACGCGATGGCGCAAATGGTGCCCGATCACTGCCGGCAACGCCATTAATTACTGAATGCGTGCCGCAATCCTGCAACTGGCGGTGCTTGAGATAGAGCCGTTGCAGGGAGATAAAGCCGGCGAATTGTCTTGGATGAGATGTGAAAATTTCGTACAGCGAATATTTCGACACACAATATCAAGGCATTTGCTGAAACCATTGTGGGAGGGGGCTTGCCCCCGATAGCGGTGGTTCAGTCACTGTTGTAACGACTGATACACCGCTATCGGGGGC
The DNA here is from genome assembly GCF_023651955.1 of Pseudomonas sp. Y39-6. Classification (NCBI taxonomy): domain Bacteria; kingdom Pseudomonadati; phylum Pseudomonadota; class Gammaproteobacteria; order Pseudomonadales; family Pseudomonadaceae; genus Pseudomonas; species Pseudomonas sp. Y39-6. Next base: position 5,028,188 of record NZ_CP069594.1, read on the forward strand.
AAGCCCCCTCCCACATTTTCCGTGCCCGCTTCAGCTTGAGTGAAGCTGGCGCTCAGAACCGCACGTTGCCCCGCGGCCCGGCAATCGCCCAGATGATCAGGCCCAGGACCGGCAGCAGCAGGATCAACAGAATCCACAACACCTTGGCACCGGTGCTCGCGCCGCTTTTGAACACATTGATGATCGCCCAGATATCCAGCGCGAGGATGATCAGCCCGACCAGACCGTTGAAAGTGGAACCCATGGTGTCGCTCCTAAGTGAGGGCATGCCCTTGTAGGATAGCCAGCCCTGGCTGGGGTTCCGTTTTATTTCAGACGTGGACGGCGACCCGCAGGGCTTCCAGGGACGGTTCGCCGTGGATGCCGACTTCGGCGCACAGTTCCAGCACGCGCGGCAGGTCGTTGCCGAACACCAGCACGGCCTGGATCTCGTCATCCAGCGGCTGGCTGAAGTTCAGCAACACATAACCACCGTCTTGCGGGCTGAGCGCACTCATCTGGATCTGGATGCGATTGAGCGCGGTGAGGGCTTCGGTCTTGGCCAGTTGCTTGGGCTTGAGGTTGAACGCCACGCCGGGGCCGAACGAGGCAACGATCTGCGCAAACAAGTCGCCATAGGTGTCGGCCTGGAACAGCACCGTGTCCGGCAGGCTGCCGACCACCACCCACTCGCCCAGCGGAATCGGGAAAGTATCGTCGTAGTTGATGTCCGGGTTCGCCGCCAGAAAGGCCACCGGGTCGGCGTAGGCCTGCGCCGCTTCCTCGGCGATTCGCGCCACCTCGTCGTCGCCCATGACGCCGGCGCTGATTTTACGGATGAGTTCGACGAGGGCGTTTTTCATGAAGGGGTCCTGTGGCGGGCGGGTTTTCGAGGGCGCGTAGCCTACACCAGTTTCTGCAACTGCGCCGCCGTATCCACCGCGCCCATGGTCTGTGCCGCGGCCAATGCCGTGGCGCCCTGGGCGTCGGCAGTCTTGGGGTTGGCGCCCTGGCTGAGCAGGTAGTCGACCATTTCAACGCGGTTAAACATCGCGGCCATCATCAATGCCGTGCGGCCGTCGGAGGACGACGCATCAACCGGCGCGCCGCCTTCGATCAGCGCCTTGACCACGGGCAAGTTGCCCTTGAACGCCGCGCCGGCGATCGGCAGTTGATGCTTATCGTTGGCGATCTGTGGGTCGGCCTTGAACTCCAGCAGCACTTTGACCGCGTCGGCGTGGCCGTGATAGGCGGCCAGCATCAGCAAGGTGTCGCCATTGTGGTTACGCAGGTTGGCTGGCAAGCCCTTGGCCAGCAGCGCGGCAAGCAAGGCCGCATCGCCTCTGCGCGCGACGTCGAAGACCTGCTCGGCAAATTCGGCGGCTTCGTCTTCGGTCATTTGTTTGGCATGGTCTGACATGTGGGGGCTCCTTGTCTGGTGCGGCTTCGGGTACTGAAGAGTAGGCGCCCAGTGTCGCGAGGGAGTTCCCCACTGTCATGGTTTTTTTGTCAACAGCCACCATAGGCAGAATCAATAGCGGAACTGTCCGCCCTGGATCTGCGCCAACAATTGCCCGGTGACCGGCACATAGCAATCCGAACCGGGCAGCCAGGCGTAGACCGGGTCGTTGCCGGCCTTGGCCGGGTCGAACGCTTCTTCCTTGAGCCGCACTTTCTGGTATTTGAACGTGCCCGTTGTCTCCATCTTCATCTTGATCCGCAGGAACAGCGGCACCGCATAGTGCGGCAACTGGCCATGAGCGAACTGCAGCAACTCGCGCATATCCAGGGCGGCCAGGGATTCGCTGGGGGTGATGGCGACCATGCCGGCGCGGCCATTGGTGTTTTCGATCTCGACACCGTAGGCCACCACCTCGGCGATCTGCGGGTGTTGCAACAGGATGTTCTCGACCTCGGTGGTGGAAACGTTTTCGCCTTTCCAGCGATAGGTGTCGCCCAGGCGATCGACAAATTGCGCATGGCCGAAACCGATGCTGCGCAGCAGATCGCCGGTATTGAAGTAGCGGTCGCCCTTTTCGAACACGTCGGTCAGCACCACCTTGCGGTTCTTTTCCGGGTCGGTGTAACCGTCGAACGGGGCCTTTTCATCGATCCTCGCCAGCAACAGGCCCTCCCCGCCCGTTTGCACCTTGCGCATGAAACCATCGGCGCCACGCAGCGGCTCACCGCTGTCGTGGGCGTAGTCCACCAGCGCCCAGCGCTGCAGGCAGAAGCCGATGGTGTTGTCGAAATTCAACACATTGGTGAAGCCGATATTGCCGTCACTCGCGGCATACAGCTCACAGATATGCTCGACGCCAAAGCGTTGCTTGAACTGCGCCCATACACCGGGCCGCAGGCCATTGCCGACCATCTTGATCACCCGGTTGTCACGGTCCTGGGCGCTGGCCGGCTGGTCGAGCAGGTAACGGCACAGCTCACCGACATAACCCAGGGTGGTCGCGTTGAACTTGCGCACATCGCCCCAGAACTGGCTGGCGCTGAATTTGCGGCGAATCGCGAACCCCGACGCGCCGACGATCGCCGAGCCCCAGCACACGCAAAGGCCGGTGGCGTGGTACAGCGGCAAGGTGCAATACATGACGTCGGCGGGGCCCATGTCGAGGGCGATGCTGGCGAAGCTGACCGCGGTTTTGGTCCAGCGGCCATGTTTCATGATGCCGGCCTTGGGCAAGCCGGTGGTGCCGGAGGTGTAGATATAGAAGCACGGGTCGTTGAAAAAGATCTGCCGGGAACTGGCCGGGTTGTCCAGCGTGCACTCGGCGCTGGCCGCCATCAGGTCGATATAGCCGGCAGGCACCGCGCTGCCGGGTTGATCCGCGACAAACCAGGTGCGATCGGCCGCGATCACCACTTGATCGCGCACCGCTGTGTAGGCCTCCACCAACTCCGCCCCCACCACAATCGCCACCGGGTTGACCAGATTCAGGCTGTGTACCAGCGCCGCCTGGGTTTGCGAGGTATTGAGCATGGCGCAGATGCCGCCCAGCTTGGCCACGGCCAGCACGTTGAGCAGCAATTCGGGGCGATTTTCAATAAACAGCGCCACCACATCGCCTTTGCGGATGCCCTGGCTCTGCAGGTGGTGGGCGATGCGGTTCGCACGCTGGTTGGCATCGCGGTAACTGAGCACGCTGTCGCCGTACAACAACGCCGCGCCGTCAGGGTTGCGCAGGGCGGCTTGCTCGAAATGCCAGCCCAGGCCACAGGGCTGCGCGGGGTCGGTGACATTCGCGGCACGCATGCCGCGGACCACCCGTGGCAAGGCGCGGACGATGGCGGGCACCTTACGCAGCAGCATGCTCCAGGTAATCATGTCGTTTTGCGGATGGCGCATGGAGGAACGTCCTTTTTCTTATTCTTCGTCGGGGCCAGAAACTCCGGCATTTTTTGCAGGCAGGAAGCCAAATGCTCAGGGGAAAATACGCCAGCCGTTCTTCGACTGTACACGCGGGATTTGAAATGTTTTGTATCCCGAAGCCGCAACCGCCCCACAGGGAATTTTGCGACACATCGGCAGTCCCTATCAGTGACGAGGCGCCCGCCCGGCCGGATCGAGTAGCGCAAAATGCAGGATGCATGATGGCCATTCATGCAATTTGCACGAAATCAAAAATCCTGACTTTTTACAAGTTATTGATTTTTAAAGACTTTATATAAAAACGCGAGATGGCACAATCACTGCACCTATCACTCCATGCTTGCCAACTTGAGCCAACGGAGCTGATAGACATGAGCCTGATCCAAGATAAATTCGCCTCAGTATTCTCCCAATACGACGTCACCACTCAGCCACGCCCGGACGGCGGTATCCTGCTGACCCTGCGCAACAGCGAAGGCAAGCAGGTCAAGCGCTCGATCTCCTACCAGCAACTGCACACGGCCGATCAACTCACCTGGGTGATCAGCGCCATTCGCCGCGACCTGGCCGAACAAGCCAGCGAACTGCCGCAGATTTCCATGCTGCAGAGCCAGAACCGCTTTGCCCTGCCGACTTACCATTCGGCCTAAGACACACAAAAAAGGGCCGCGACGCCATCCAGCGTCGCGGCCCTTTTTCATGGGTTCAGGACAGGCCCAATCGGGCGGCTTCATTCATCGCTTGTACACGATTGTTGACTTGCAACTTGCCATAGATGTTACGCAGGTGGAATTTCACTGCGGCTTGGGACGTTTCACGAATCCGGCTGATTTCCCAGATGGTCTTGCCTTCGGAGGCCCAGCGCAAGATCTCCAATTCGGTCGGAGTCAGGGGCTTGCCGGACAAGGCCAAGCGTTTTCTGACATCGGTGGGCACGCTCAACGGCGCACCTGACGCCTCTGGATCACTCATCGCTTTCTCTCCTTATTGTTGGCTGATGCTTATCGCCTTTCGGATTCCTCCTATTGACAGGCGATACAAACATTAAGACCGGAGAGAGTTACATAATGGAGCGCGTCAAAGCGTAAGGCCGGCGATAAACAGCCAGGCCTTACAGATAAATAAGCTTCTTCCCACAACAACTTCCAACTCGTCGGGGTTGAAGATTCAAGTCGATTAAGCCTAGTCATCCAACCCAGGGAAACCAGCGGCGATATCGTCCCCGCTGAATTCAGGCACCCCGCCGCCTGCCGCATGGGACAGGCGCAGCGTCACAAAATGTGGGTGCTCGCCCATATCAAACCAATGGGGCATGCCGGCCGGGATCAGCAGCAGGTCATTTTTCTCACAGCGCACGCCGTACACATAGTCACCAATGTGCAAGGCAAACAGGCCTTGGCCGGCGATGAAAAAGCGCGCTTCATCTTCGCTGTAACGCCGCTCGGCAAGGAACTGATCGCGCAATGCCGCCTTCTGCGCAGGGTCGCCGGGAGCATGCAGCACCTCGACGCAGGCGTAGCCGAGGGCGTCGATCCGTGGCTGATACGCCGCGATCATGGTGGCGTCGTCCGCGCCTTTTTCAATAACGGCGGGCTGCCAGCGCTCGAATCGCACGCCATGCTCGGCCAGGGTCGACGCGATATCGTCGAAGTGGGTCAGGACTTTGTTCGGTGTATCCGGTGTGGCGACGTGGTAAACGGCTACATAACTCATAGGACGGTTCCTTGGTTCTGCTCGTGCAATCGAAAGCCGATGATAAGGGCGGCGGCCAGGGCCGCGACGCTGGCGATACTGAAGGTCAGGGCCGGCCCCAACAGGTTCCAGCTGTAACCAGCGTACAGCGCGCCAAGCGCGCCGCCGGTGCCGGCCAAGGCCGCGTATAACGCCTGGCCCTGACCTTGCTGGCGCGCACCGAAGCTGCGCTGCACAAAGGCAATCGCCGCCGCATGAAAACTGCCGAAGGTAGCCGCGTGCATCACCTGCGCCAGCAGCAGCACCCAGAAAAATTCCGCGAACGCGCCCAGCAACAACCAGCGCAGCGCCGCCAACAGGAAACTCGCCAGCAGCACCCGGCGCACCGAGAAACGCGTGAGGATGCGGCTCATGCCCAGGAACATCAACACTTCCGCCACCACCCCGAGGGCCCACAGCATGCCGATCACGCCACGGCTGTAGCCCAAGTGTTCCAGGTGCAGGGTGAGAAAGGTGTAATACGGGCCATGGCTCATTTGCATCAACGCCACGCAGGCGTAAAACGCCAGGACGCCGGGGCTGCGCAACTGCTTGAGGAAGCCCTCGCCCGCCAGGCGGGGGCCGTGGTTCGCCGGCTGCGCATTCGGCACCCACAGGCTGGCACCGATGATCCCGGCCATGATCACCACGACCACCACCGGGTAGATATCCAGGCTCAGCCAGTCGAACAGGCGGCCCATGATCACCACCGTGAGGATGAAGCCGATGGAGCCCCACAGGCGGATCTGGCTATAGCGCGAGGTCTGCTTATGCAGATGGGCCAGGGTGATCACTTCAAACTGCGGCAGCACCGCATGCCAGAAAAACGCATGCAGGGCCATGACCAGGGCCAGCCAGGCATAGGTTTTGCTGACGAAAATCAACGCAAAACTCACCAGCGTACACAGTGCGCCCACACGCACGATGGCCAGGCGCCGGCCGGTATAGTCGCCCAGCCAGCCCCACAGATTGGGGGCCACGCAGCGCATCAGCATGGGGATGGCCACCAGCTCGCCGATACGCGCGCTGGAGAACCCCAGGTGATCGAAGTACAGCGCCAGGAACGGCGCCGTGGCCCCCAGCAGGGCGAAGTAGAAGAGGTAGAAGCTGGAGAGTCGCCAGTACGGAAGTGCTGGAGTCATGCAAGAGGCCGCTTTGCGGCAAGGCGCGAGCAAGCTCGCGCGCCACACACCGTCACAGCTGGCCCAGTACCGGAGTACTCACGCGCACATCGGCGTTTTGCCCACGGTTGCGCAGCAGGTGGTCCATCAACACGATCGCCATCATCGCTTCGGCGATCGGCGTGGCGCGGATGCCGACGCACGGGTCGTGACGGCCCTTGGTAATCACGTCCACCGGGTTGCCGTGTACATCGATCGAACGGCCCGGGGTGGTGATGCTCGACGTGGCCTTGAGCGCCAGGTGCGCAACGATCGGCTGGCCGGAGGAAATACCGCCGAGGATGCCGCCGGCATTGTTGCTGAGGAAACCCTGCGGGGTCAGTTCGTCGCGGTGCTCGGTGCCGCGCTGGGACACGCAGGCGAACCCGGCGCCGATTTCCACGCCTTTGACGGCGTTGATGCTCATCAGCGCGTGGGCCAGCTCAGCGTCCAGACGGTCGAAGATCGGCTCGCCAAGACCCGGTTTCACGCCCTCGGCGACCACGGTGATTTTCGCCCCGACCGAATCCTGGTCGCGGCGCAACTGGTCCATATAGGCTTCCAGCTCCGGCACTTTGTCCGGGTCCGGGCTGAAAAAGGCGTTGTCGTCGACGCTGTCCCAGGTCTTGAACGGGATTTCGATCGGGCCCAGTTGGCTCATGTAGCCACGGACGACGATGCCCTGGGTCGCCAGGTATTTCTTGGCGATGGCACCGGCAGCCACGCGCATCGCGGTTTCGCGGGCCGAGCTGCGGCCGCCGCCACGGTAGTCGCGTTCGCCGTATTTGTGGTGGTAGGTGTAGTCGGCGTGGGCCGGGCGGAACAGGTCCTTGATCGCCGAGTAGTCCTTGGACTTCTGGTCGGTGTTGCGGATCAACAGGCCGATGGCGCAGCCGGTGGTGCGGCCTTCGAACACACCGGAGAGGATCTCGACTTCATCGGGTTCCTGGCGCTGGGTGGTGTGGCGGCTGGTGCCGGGCTTGCGGCGGTCGAGGTCACGCTGCAGGTCTTCCAGGGACAGCTCGAGGCCGGGCGGGCAGCCGTCGACAATGGCGACCAACGCCGGGCCATGGCTTTCGCCCGCGGTGGTGACAGTGAACAGCTTGCCGAAGGTATTGCCGGACATGCAGGGCGCTCCGTGAAATCAGTTGTAATCACTCAGCGGTGATAACCAAGCGCACCAGTATACGCGGGCCAACCGACTAGTTCATCCTCGAAACCTTACCGGTAGACGTTGGTCGAACCGGCACCTCCTGAATAATGGCCCGATGATGCTTCGAGTTTTGCTGTTTACCCTCACCCTGTTCACCGCCGTAGCCCATGCCGCGTCCCCCGTGGTGTTGCAACGGCCCATCAGCCTCGACACCGGCAGCGGCGAGCTGTTCGGCTCGCTGTTGCTACCGCAGTCCGACAAACCGGTGCCGGTGGTGCTGATCATTGCCGGCTCCGGCCCGACCGACCGCAACGGCAACAGTGCCGACGGCGCGCGCAACGACAGTCTCAAGCGCCTGGCATGGGTGCTGGCCCGGCATAACATCGCCAGCGTGCGCTATGACAAGCGCGGCGTGGCGGCCAGCCTGGCCGCCACGCCCGATGAACGCGACCTGACCCTCGACGCCTACGTGGCCGACGCCGTGGCCTGGGGCAAGCTGCTCAAAACCGACAAGCGCATGGGCCCGCTGATCGTCCTGGGCCATAGCGAAGGCGCGCTGGTGGCCGCCCTGGCGGCACCGCAACTCGACCCGGCCGGGGTGATTTCCCTGTCGGGCAGCGCCCGCCCGGTCGACCAGGTGATCCGCCAGCAACTGGCCGGTCACCTGCCCCCGGCCCTGCAGTTGCGCAGCAATGAAATCCTCGATCACCTCAAGGCCGGCCAAGTGGATACCGATGTGCCTGGCCCGCTTGAAGGGATTTTCCGACCCAGTGTGCAACCGTATCTGATCAGCCTGTTTCGCGCCGACCCGTCGGCCGCCTTTGCCAGACTGCGCATGCCCGCGCTGATCATCCAGGGCACCAACGATATCCAGGTGGGTGTGGGCGATGCGCGGCAATTGAAGGACGCCAAGCCCGATGCCGAGCTGACGGTGATCGAAGGCATGAACCATGTGATGCGTATCGTGCCCAAGGAGGTGAAGCAACAGTTGGCGTCCTACAACGACCCGCGATTGCCCCTCGCCGCCGAGCTGGAAACCCGCCTGGTTGGCTTTATCGACGGACTTCAGCCCCGTTAACCGACTAATTGCCTCCAGTACTGGGAAAAACGGCCGATAAGCCGAAAGTCGACAGCAAAAAGCCTGTCGACTGGCTGGGCTAGGACAGGATCGCGCCGCATGACTAACACCGAAGCAACACCAGAACCTACCGCCGACACCCCGGCGGAACACACCGAGGTCGTCGACGCGGCGCCCCTGCCGTGGGCGGACGTACAGGCCGAACATTTCAAAATGCTGCGCCTGGCGCCCCTGCCCACCGACCGCTCCACCGGGGTACGCCCCTTGCGGTTTGTGCAATTTGGCTATGTCGAACGCCACGACCACCATCACAGCCTGTTGCGCATGGTCATCCAGTTGCCGGGCCAACGGGTGCGCCGCGAGCAGAATCACCTGGATATCTGGGTCGATCACGCTAAACACCGTGTGCATTTCGGCCCGGGCAACAGCCTGGAAATCGAACCGGCCAACCGTGGCATCGGCCGTTTCCTGGTGGCCCAGGGCGCCGCGTGGGCGAAGAAGAAATGGTCGCACTACCGCGTCGACGGGGTGGACCTGGCCAACAAGGACGCCCTCAACGAAGCCACACGCCTGCGCCGCGATCACTTCCTGCGTATCCAGGGCTTTGATGTGGCCTACGCCGACGTGCAGCATCTGAAGGGCAACGTGCAGCCCGGCAAGGTCAGCGACGTGCTCGATAGCTGGAACACCGAGAAAGTGCAGTTCGTGGAAATCCTCGAAGCCGCGCAAATGCTGCAACAGGCCGAGCAGAACCTTACGGAGCAGGAAGTGAAGCTGCGCAAGGAAGAGGAAAAGGTCACCAAGTTCAAGCGTGAGGACAGCGGGCTACGCTTCACCATCACCTGTCTGGTGGCGTTTACCGTGTTTCAGGCGGGGTTGTTGATCTGGATTGCCACCCATCGGTGATGTGGGAGCAGGCTTGCTCCCGATAGCGGTGCATCAGTCAATGCATTCAGTGACTGACACGCCCTCATCGGGGGCAAGCCCCCTCCCACACGTCAGAGCGGTCGATTAAACCCGGGCGGCGAATACCGCCTGATGGTTGCGGCACTGCTCGGCCGTGAGCATGAACACACCGTGCCCGCCGCGCTGGAACTCCAGCCAGGCGAAGTCGACTTCCGGGTACAGCGCCTCGACATGCACCTGGCTGTTACCCACTTCGACGATCAACAAGCCCTTCTCGGTCAGGTGGTCCGCCGCTTCGGCGAGCATCCGCCGGACCAGGTTCAAGCCATCGTCGCCGCAGGCCAGGCCCAGTTCCGGTTCGTGCTGGTACTCGTCCGGCATGTCGGCGAAGTCTTCGGCGTCCACATACGGCGGGTTCGACACGATCAAGTCGAAGCGCTGGCCCGGCAGCCCGTCAAAACCGTCGCCCTGTACGGTATACACACGCTCGTCGACGCCATGGCGCTCGATGTTCTGATTGGCCACTTCCAACGCTTCGAACGACACGTCACCCAACACCACTTCGGCGTCCTGGAACTCGTAGGCACAGGCGATGCCGATGCAACCGGAGCCGGTACACAGGTCGAGAATGCGTGCCGGCGGCTGGGCCAGCCAGGGTTCGAAGCGGCTTTCGATAAGTTCGCTGATCGGTGAACGCGGGATCAGCACGCGCTCGTCGACGATAAACGACATGCCACAGAACCAGGCTTCGCCAATCAAGTAGGCTGTCGGCACCCGCTCATGAATGCGACGGTGCAGCAGCCGTTGCAAGTGGGAAACTTCCTCTTCTTCTAGGTTGCAATCCAGGTAGCTGTCGGCAATTTCCCAGGGCAGATGCAAGGCGCCGAGCACCAATTGCCGGGCGTCGTCCCAGGCGTTGTCGGTACCGTGCCCGAAAAACAGCTCTTCCCCATGGAAACGGCTGACAGCCCAACGGATATGGTCGCGCAAGGTGCGCAGGCGGGAAGTGATCACGGGGGCAGACTCCTGGAAAAAACGACTGGCGATTCTAACAGCCTTCGTCTGTAGCGACGACGTGCGAAGAGCCTCAACCGTATGTCGGATTTCATCCAATTTGCCATCATTGCGTCAAACAACCGCACCGCTTGACACGGCTGCACGCCAGCAACGGCGTAGCTTACGATGGAAGCGATTCACAGAACCGCTCAGCCAGTGGACAATGGCGCAAAAGCCCCCCTCACAGGAGCCCCCAGAATGTCCGTTCCAAAGACGATGTTTCAAATCAGCGGTCGAGGTTATGCAGCGGCCAATCTCAGCCATGCGACCCTCGTGATCATCGACGCCCAGAAGGAGTACCTCAGCGGTCCACTCGCCCTCGCGGGCATGGATGCGGCGGTGGGCAATATCAAGCAACTGGTCGCTGCGGCGCGCAACGCCGGTCGCCCGATCGTGCATGTGCGCCACCTGGGCACCGTCGGCGGCCTGTTTGACCCACAAGGCGAGCGCGGCGAATTCATTCCCGGCCTGGAGCCAATGGGCAACGAAACCATCATCGGTAAACTGCTGCCCAGCGCGTTCCACGGCACCGGCCTGGAAAAACACCTGCAGGACCTCGGTTCCCTGGACCTGATCGTCTGCGGCTTCATGAGCCACTCCAGCGTCAGCACCACCGTGCGCGCCGCCAAGAACCTGGGCTTTCGCTGCACCCTGGTGGAAGACGCCTGCGCCACCCGCGACCTGCCTTACAAGGGCGGTGTCCTGAGTGCCGAGCATGTGCAACAAACCGAAATGGCCATCATGGCCGACAACTTCGCCACCCTCGCCTTGACCAAAGACCTGATCTGATTGCCCCGAAATGAGCGGTGCGGCCGATTCGAGGCCCCGCTCATCTGCAAATGCCTGTCATTTGCTGCAATTACCTCTGGCGCCGGAACAACCTGTGTATCTTCCGGTCGAAGGGCCGATACCCTGGAGGAAAGGTCGGAATGAAGATATCCGATGGTTTTGATGCTCGTCGCTTGCGCCCCAAGGGCCCGAGCAACTGGCGTCTGCGCCTGGTAGCCGGCATTGCCGCGCTGCTGGCGATCATAGGTGTGCTGCTGGCGGTCGCCGGTGGCGCGGGTTTGTCGGGGCATTCCCCGGCGCTGGGCGAACTGAATGCCAGCCCCGGTGGCTCGGCGATGCTGTTGGTGGGCGGCCTGCTGGTGCTGTGGTTCGGCGTGTGGTTATGGCGCCGCAGCCGGCGGCGGATGCGCCAGCCGTTGTCGCTGAACATCGCCTCGCACCTGATGAAAAAGCACGACTGATGGCGCTTGGATAGCGTTTCCTGCGCCCCGGCCGCCGCGATTTAGGTAAACTGCCCGCCCCTCGCGGAGGCTGACATGCAAGACGACGATTTTTCCCTGTTCAAAAACGAGCTGCGCGGCGTCAAGCCGATCAAGCACGACCGCGCCGACACCGGCAAACCCAAGAGTGACCGAGCGCAGATCGCCAAGCTGCGCCAGGCCGCGACCGTACGCACTGACGCCACCACCGTGGACGGTCTGTCGGACCAGTTCGTGATTGACGTCGGCCCCGAAGACGAGCTGATGTGGGCCCGCGACGGCGTGCAGGAAAGCCAGATACGCAAGCTCAAGACCGGCCAGATCCCCTTCGAAGGCAGCCTCGACCTGCACGGCATGAGCGTGGAAAAAGCCCGGGAAACCCTCTGGGCCTTCCTCGCCGAAGCCACCCGGTTCGAAATCCGCTGCGTGCGCGTCACCCACGGCAAGGCCGTGCGCCTGGACGGCAAGCGGCCGATGATCAAGAGCCACGTCAACACCTGGCTGCGCCAGCATGCCCAAGTACTCGGCTTTACCTCCTGCCAGCCCCGCCACGGTGGCGCCGGCGCGGTGTATGTGATGCTCAAGCGCACCATGCTGGAAGGGCGCGACGAGTAACCCGTGCCATCGTCAGGCTTGCAGCGATGGGTCGGCCACCGTACCCTTGCGCTTTGCGAAAATCCCACAGGTAGTTTCATGTCCCTGGAACAGAATTACACCGCGATCCTCGGCCAACTCGGCGAGGACGTTACCCGCGAGGGCCTGCTCGACACGCCAAAGCGTGCCGCCAAGGCGATGCAGTACCTTTGCCGCGGCTATGAACAGACACTGGAAGAAGTCACCAACGGTGCCTTGTTCAGCTCCGACAACAGCGAAATGGTGCTGGTCAAGGACATCGAGTTGTACTCGTTGTGCGAACACCACCTGCTGCCGTTTATCGGCAAGGCCCACGTCGCGTATATCCCGAGCGGCAAAGTGCTGGGCCTGTCGAAGGTCGCGCGGATTGTCGACATGTATGCGCGCCGCCTGCAGATCCAGGAAAACCTCAGCCGCCAGATCGCCGATGCCGTGATGCAAGTGACCGGCGCCCTGGGCGTGGCCGTGGTAATCGAAGCCAAGCACATGTGCATGATGATGCGCGGTGTGGAGAAACAGAATTCGTCGATGATCACCTCGGTGATGCTGGGTGAGTTCCGCGAAAACGCGGCGACCCGCAGCGAATTCCTCAGCCTGATCAAATAACCGGTCGGGTAGGAAAAAGCCGGCGTTCATCGCCGGTTTTTTTTCGCCCCCACAAATCAAGTAAGATGCGGCCCTCTGTTCTGGGCAAGAGGTTTCAGCCATGTTCGTCAAAGCACTTCGAGTGGGCCTCGGCCACGTCATCATCGCGGGCGACTACATTACCCGTCCACGCAAAAAGCAGCGCCCCGCCGAGCAGCAAGCGCAGGTCAACGCGGCCGCCAAGGAACTGACCCTGTATCAGTTCCACGCCTGCCCGTTCTGCGTGAAGACCCGTCGCACCCTGCATCGCCTGAATGTGCCGGTAGCGTTGAAGGATGCGAAGAACAACGAACAGGATCGCCAGACCCTGCTGGAGCAAGGCGGCAAGATCAAAGTGCCGTGCCTGCGCATCGAAGAGAATGGCCAGACCACCTGGATGTATGACTCCAAGGTGATCATCGATTACCTGGACAAGCGCTTCGCCGCCGTCTGACAAACGCCCTCTCCTCTGTAGGAGCGAGCTTGCTCGCGAAAAACCTGAGGACGCCGCTGGGTGTCAGGTTCCCCTCGTTATCGTTGACGATTTTCGCGAGCTAGCTCGCGCCTACAGAGGGGGGATTTCCATGTCCAGTAATGCGGAGCCCAGGCACTTGCCATGGGCGTCCAGCGCCAGCGAACGGGTCACGCCGCCGCGCAAGATCCCCGGCAACACGAAGTTCAGCGCCTGCACGTTGGGCAATTCATAGCGTCGCACCGGCGCCGCCCCCGGCTCCAACAGCCCGGCGAAGAACGCCGTCACGCGCGCGGCAGTGAGCTGTTCGCAGAGCAGCGGATAATCCTCAGGGCGATAGGCAATGATCGAAATGTTCGAGGTGTCGCCCTTATCCCCGGTGCGGGAATGGGCCAGGGTATGCAGCTTCATGCTTCGATCCTCGGGTTGACGGCGTCACGCGGCAACAACAACGAGGCCACCGCCACCACCTGGCGCACGCTTTTGCTGGCACCGCCGCCGCCGGACGGGCCGTTGGTGTAGAGGGTTTCCACTTCATTGCCGACCCGCACCGCTTCGCTGCGTTCCTCACAGCGCGCAGCGACGCGCAGGCGCACTTCCCACGGCTCGACGCGGCTGCGCGGGCCGTGCAGCGAGTCCATGCCGATCAACTCGGCGCGCACGTCCTGCATCTTCACCCCCATCAGTTCCAGGCGCTTGAGCACCACCTCTCGCGCCAGTTCGGCGCGTGCGACGGCTCCCGGCCCGCCGTAGGACATCTGCCCCTCGCCGATCCAACCGTCCAGGTAACCCACGCTGACTTTCAACCGGTCCGGCCGCGCCCGTCCCGCAGCACCCTGGGCGCGTACCCGGTCGACGCTTTCCTCGACAAAGCTCACCTGGGAAAAGTCGGCCGTCACGTCCGGCGTCAGATAGGCCGCCGGGTCGTGTACTTCGTAGATCAATTGTTCAGTACACGTAGCGCAGCTGACGCGCCCGCCGGACCCGCTCACTTTGGTGATCACGGCGTTGCCCTCGGCATCGATCTCGGCCAGGGGGAAGCCGAGGCGCGCCAGGTCGTCTACGTCCTTGAACCCGGGATCGGCGAAATAGCCGCCACTGACCTGCCCCGCGCATTCGAGCAAATGCCCGACCAGCGTGCCGCGCCCCAGGCGCAACCAATCGTCAGCCGCCCAGCCGAACGCAAACATCTGCGGCGCCAGAAATAGCGACGGGTCGGCCACGCGCCCGGTGATCACTACATCAGCCTCGGCGCGCAACGCCTGCAGAATACCGTCGACGCCCAGGTAGGCGTTCGCGGAAATCAGCCGCGCACCCAGCGAGCCAAGGGTCTGGCCGTTATCCAACACCTGCTCGGGGCGCAACACGTCGAGCACATCATCGCCCACCACCGCCACGACCTTGAGGCTCAGGCCCAGCTCATTGGCAATGCGCCGCACTTCAACGGCCGCCGACACCGGGTTGGCCGCGCCCATATTGGTGATCACGCGCAAGCGCCGGCGACCTGCCTGCTCACCGACAAAGGGCAGCACCCGGCGCATGCGCTCACTCAGCAACGGGTCATACCCACCCTGCGGATCGCTGATGCGTGCCTGTTGCGCCAAGGCGATGGTGCGTTCGGCCAGGCATTCGAAGACCAGGTAATCGAGGTCGCCCTGTTCGGCCAGTTCCACGGCAGGTTCGATGCGGTCGCCGGAATAGCCGGCGCCGGAACCGATGCGCAAGGTTTTCATCTCAAAATACTCCCAGGAGCAACGCGGTCAGGGTCATCAACACCGACGCGGCGAACAGAAACGGAATAGTGAAGCGCTGGTGATCGGCCAGCTCGATCTTGCACAGCCCCACCAACAGGAAGGTCGCGGGGGTCAGCGGGCTGACCGGGAAACCGGTGGTGTGTACGCCCAGCAGCGAGGCCTGGGCCACTTGCAGCGGGTCGACGCCCAGGGCCTTGCCGACTTCGGCGATCACCGGCATCACGCCGAAATAGTAGGAATCGGGGTCGAACAACATGCTCAGCGGCATGGAAATAAAGCCCACCACCGCCGGGATCAACTTGCCGTGGCCGGCCGGAATCTGCGCCACCGCCACTTCGGCAATCGCCTTGAGCATGCCGGTGCCTTGCATGATGCCGGTGAACACCCCGGCGGCGAGCAGGATACTGGCCATGGTCAGGGCGGTCTTGGCATGGGCGTCGATGCGTGCGCGCTGGGCGTCGACATTTGGGTAGTTGATGCACAGCGCGACCACGGTGCCGAGCATGAACATCACCACCGGGTCGACCCAGCCGGCGATCATCACCACCATCACCAGCACGGTGAGCATCAGGTTGACCCAGAACAGCCGCGGGCGTCGCAGCTTGACGTCGTCGTCGCTGAGCACCCGTTGCGGCACGGCATCCACCGTCGAACCGGCGCCCAGGCCAAGGCGTTTTTCTTCACGATGGCCGAGCCACCAGGCGCAGGCGAAGACAAAGATCAGGCCGACGATCTGCACCGGGATCAGCGGCTGGAACAGATCCGCCACTGGCACATGCAACGCCGCCGACGAGCGCAGCACCGGGCCGGTCCACGGCAGGAAGTTGACCCCGGCAGCCATCGCGCAGACGCAGGCGAGGATGCGTTTGTCGATGCCCAGCCGCGTATACAGCGGCAGCATCGCCGGCACCGTCACCAGAAACGTCACCGCGCCGGAACCGTCCAGGTGGACCAGCAAGGCGAGGGTCGCGGTGCCAACGACAATTCGTGTAGGACGCGTCCCTACCGTGCGCAGGATGCGATCAATGATCGGGTCAAGCATGCCGGCATCGGTCATGATCCCGAAAAACAGAATCGCGAACACAAACATGCCCACCACCGGGGCAACGTTCTTGATCCCGGTAATGATGAAGGCACTGGTTTGCAGGCCGAACCCGCCGAGCAGCGCAGCGATGATCGGCAAGGCGATCAGCGCCACCAGGGGCGAGAGGCGTTTGCTCATGACGGCAGCGAGCAAGCAAAGGATGGTAATGACACCCAGGGTAGCGAGCATGGGTTACTCCAGAGCGGCCTTGGTGGCCGGTTATTGTTTTCCCTGGAGTATTGGAAACGCGTTAGTCTTTGTAAATTGGAATATTCACCAGCTAGTGTTCGGAAAAACAAAATGAAGAACTCTATCCAACACATCCAAGCCTTCCTCGCTGTCGCGCGCACCGGCAGCTTTACCAAGGCAGCCAACGAACTGCACCTGTCGCCGTCCGCGCTCACCGTGCAGGTTCAGCAACTCGAGGACTGGCTCGGCGTCGCCCTGCTCGACCGTAGCCCGCGGCATGTCAGCATCACGGCCGCCGGCCAGGAAGCGCGCGGGCCGATGGAAAAGCTGCTGCTGGACCTGGACAACATCGTCACCGGCTCCCGCGACCTCGCGGCGTTACGTCGTGGCGTGGTGACCATCGCCGCCCTGCCCTCGGTGTGCGCCGGCGCCTTGCCGCCCGCGCTGCGCCTGTTTCGCGAACGCTTCGGCGGGATCGAAGTGCGCCTGCATGACCTGGTGGCCCATCGCATTCATGCCCAGGTGCGCTCGGGCGAGGTGGACTTCGGCATCGGCGTGCGCGCACGGCTGAACCACGGGCTGGCGTTCGTGCCGGTATTGAATGATCGGCTGTGCGCGTTCGTACCGCTGGATCATCCCCTCGCCCGCTATCCGGCGCTGACCCTGAGGCAACTGGCGGATCAGCCGATCATCCTGACCGGGCGCGACAGCAGTGTGCGCGAACACGTCGAGGCGTTATTTGACGAGACACGCCTGACGATGAACGCGGGCATGGAGGCCAACTACATGTCGACGGTGTTGGCGCTGGTGCGTCAGGGCTTGGGGATCAGTGTGCTGCCGGAGTCGGCGGCGGACAGCCTGGAGGGGTTGAAGCGCATCAGCATCGATCATCCCGGCGTGAACCGCGAGATCGGGTTGATCAGTCGCAGCGCGATGGCGCTGAGCCCGGCGGCGCAGCGCTGTTTCGACTTGCTGCATGACAAATTATCCGACACACCACTGAGCTAAATGTGGGAGGGGCTTGCCCGCTCCCACAGTTGACCGAGTGAGTCAGTCGAGCATCGCCACATGTCTGGGATGGCTGGCCACACGCTTCAGCCATGCCTGCAGCGCCGGGTAAGGCGTCAAGTCAAAACCGCCCTCATGCGCCACATGGGTGTAGGCATACAGCGCAATATCCGCAATCGAATACTGCTCGCCCACCAGGTACGGCGTGCTTTGCAGTTGGCGCTCCATGACCTTCAACGCCTTGTAACCGCCCTTGTGGGTGGTTTTGTATTCGTCGAGGCGATCCTCTGGCATCCCCAAGTACAGTTGGATAAAGCGCGCCACCGCAATGTACGGCTCATGGCTGTACTGCTCGAAGAACTGCCACTGCAACACTTGGGTACGCAAGCGCGGTTCGGTCGGCAGAAACTCGCTGCCATCGGCGAGGAAATTGAGGATCGCATTGGATTCCCACAGGCAGGTGCCGTCTTCGAGCTCCAGCACCGGGATCTTGCCGTTGGGGTTCTTGGCCAGGAATTCGGCGGTCTGGGTGTCGCCCTTGAGGATGTCGACATCCACCCATTGATACGGGATGCCCAACAGGTTGAGCATCAATTTGACCTTGTAGCAGTTGCCCGACTTGTAATCGCCATAAACCTTGTACATGGGGCTCCCCTTATGCCGCTCGCGCGTGCTGTGCTTGACGGACCACTGCGGCCAGGCGCTTGAGACCTTCGTCCAGACGGGACGGGTCGATATGGCTGAAATTGAGCCGCAGTGAGCCAAGGTGCTGGTCCGGCTCGGAAAAGAACGGTTCACCGGGCATGAACGCGACGTTCTGATCGAGCGCAGGTGCCAACAAGGTGCGGGTGTCGAGCGGCTGTTTCAAGGTCAACCAGAAGAATAATCCGCCCTGGGGCACTTGCCAGTCGGCCAATTCGCCGAAATGCCGCTCGAGTGCCGCCTGAAAAGCATCCCGGCGCGCGCGATAGAAACCGCGCAGCTCGACCAGATGCTGTTGATATTTTTCGCTGCCGAGCCACTGCATCGCCTGCCACTGGCCGACGCGGTTGGTGTGCAGGTCGGCCGACTGCTTGAGCTTGAGCAAGTGCGGGAACAGGTCGGGGCTGGCGATCAGGTAACCGACGCGCAGGCCGGGCAACAAGGTTTTCGACACGGTGCCGGTGTAGATCCAACTGGCCTTTTTCAGGCGGCCGGCGATGGGCTGCGCACTGCCGCCGTCGAAGGTCAGTTCGCGGTACGGTTCGTCTTCGATCAGGGTCACGTCGAATTCATCGAGCAGCGCCGCGACGGCTTCGCGCTTGGCCTCGCTGTAACGCACGGCCGACGGGTTCTGGAACGTCGGGATCAGGTAGATGAACGCCGGGCGGTAGCGTTCGAGACGTGAGCGCAACGCGGCCAGGTCCGGGCCGTCGGCTTCCAGTTGTACGGTGAGGCACTCGGCGCCGAACAGTTGGAAAATCTGCAAGGCCGCCAGGTAGGTCGGGCCTTCCAGGAGGATGTTCGTGCCCTTGTCGATATACAGCTTGGCCGCCAGGTCCAGGGTCTGCTGGGAACCGCTGACCACCAGCACCTGGCTGGCCTGGCACGGCACACCCAATGCACGCGCCTCGGCGGCGAGCAATTCACGCAGCTGCGGCTCGCCTTCGCTCATGCCGTATTGGCCGATGTTCACCGGCATGTCGTCCCAGTTCAACGCGGGCAACATCGCTTCGGCCGGCAGCCCACCGGCGAACGACATCATTTCCGGGCGCTGGGCCGCCGCGAGGATTTCACGGATCAAGGAGCTTTTGAGGCGCGTAACACGTTCTGAGAAGGCCATAGGGTCACCGGTAGCAAAGCCTGTGGGAAATACGTCAAACTGGTTGACCGAAATTACGACGACTTGTGTGGATACGTCAATATGCTTGACCTTAAAAACCAGACCAGCCAGCAAACCGCCATGGAAGCGTTCTTCTTCGGCTACCAGGCGTTCACCGCCAAGGCCGACGAAATGCTGGAGCGTCGTGGCCTGAGCCGGGTGCATCAGCGCATCGTATTTTTTATCGCGCGCTACCCCGGCCTGAGCGTGAAGGAACTGCTGGAATTGCTCGGCGTGAGCAAGCAGGCGCTGAACATGCCGCTGCGCCAATTACAGGAAATGCACCTGGTGCAGAGCGTCGCGTCGGAGACCGACAAGCGCAAACGCCTGCTGGAATTGAGCGCCGAAGGCCTGCGTTTCGAGCAGTCCTTGCGCCGCGAACAGGTGAAGTTGTTGCAGCGCGCCTTCAATGAAGCGGGGGAAGCCGCGGTGAACGGCTGGCTGGCGGTCAATCAGGCGTTGAGTGCGGTGAATTAGCCTTTCATCCTTTTTTGCGCAGACAATCGAAAACATTATTTGCTTTTTTTGTATACAAAAGCATAATTCGCTTCGTGCGAGTTCCTGACCTATCAGTCAACAAACCCGCCAGTACCTCACAGCGCCTGCGCGCTGACCATAACAATAAAATGCTTGAGGAGTACTTGCTGTGGATAGCCGCAAATCCGAAGCCCCGCTGGACCTCGCCGCGCCGAACCTCTCCGCCGCCGACAGCGGCTGGCTCGAACGCCTGTTCAAACTGCGCGTGCATGGCACCACAGTGAAGACCGAGTTGATCGCCGGCCTCACGACGTTTATCACCATGGCCTACATCATCTTCGTCAACCCGAACATCATGGCCGATGCCGGTATCGATCACGGCGCCGCCTTTGTCGCCACGTGCATCGCTGCCGCGCTGGGGTGCCTGTTGATGGGCCTGTATGCCAACTGGCCGGTGGGCCTGGCGCCGGGCATGGGCTTGAACGCGTTCTTCACCTACACCGTGGTCGGGACCATGGGCTACACCTGGGAGACGGCCCTCGGCGCGGTGTTTATCTCCGGCGTGTTGTTCATGGTGCTGACGCTGTCGCGCATCCGCGAATGGCTGCTCAACAGCATTCCGGTGAGCCTGCGCCATGCGATGGGCGCCGGTGTCGGCTTGTTCCTCGGGGTGATCGGCCTGAAAACCGCCGGCATCATCGTCGACAGCCCGGCCACCCTGATCAAGCTCGGTTCGCTACACGAGCCGGCACCGTTGCTGGCGGCCATCTGCTTTCTACTGATTGCCATCCTCAGCTACCACCGGGTGTTCGGCGCGATCCTCATCAGCATCATCGCCGTGACCCTCGCCGGCTGGGGCCTCGGGCTGGTGCACTACAACGGCATCCTCGCCACCCCGCCGAGCCTGGCACCGACCTGGTTAGCCATGGACGTGATGGGTGTATTCAATGTGAGCATGATCAGCGTGGTGTTCGCCTTTCTGTTTGTACACATGTTCGACACCGCCGGCACCCTGATGGGCGTCGCGCAACGGGCCGGGCTGGTCAACCCCGACGGCAAGATCCACAACCTGTCCCGTGCGTTGAAGGCCGACAGCGCCTCCAGCGTGTTCGGCGCCATGGTCGGCGTGCCACCGGTGACCAGCTACGTGGAAAGTGCCGCCGGTGTCGCCGCCGGCGGCCGTACCGGGCTGACCGCCGTGACCGTGGGCGTGCTGTTTGTGGCGGCGATGTTTTTCGCGCCGCTGGCGGGCATGATTCCTGCTTATGCCACCGCCGGCGCGCTGATTTATGTGGCGATGCTGATGATGGCGAGCATGGCCCATATCAATTGGGACGACGCTACTGACAGCATTCCGGCGATCGTCACCGCGATCATGATGCCGCTGACCTTCTCGGTCGCCGACGGGATCGCCCTGGGCTTTATCACTTACGTGGCGCTCAAGGCCGGCTGCGGCAAGTACCGCGAAATTTCCGTCAGCCTGTGGGTGCTGTGCGCGATCTTTATCGCGAAATTCATCTTCCTCTAGGTCGGCAACCCCCGAAGAAACCGCCTCACCTTTGGGTGAGGCTTTTGCATGAAAGGAGCACTGTGAATGAACCTGGAAACCTGGCTGCTGTTCAGCGGCGCCGCGCTGGTGGTGATCCTGATCCCCGGTCCCCTGTCGTTGCTGATGATCAGCAACAGCTTGAACTACGGCCTGCGCCGTTCGTACCCGGCGTTCCTCGGCGGCGTGTTCGCCTCGATCTGCCTGTTGAGTGCCTCGGCACTCGGCCTGGGTGCGCTGTTGCTCGCGTCGGAACAATTGTTCAGCGTCTTGAAGATAGTCGGCGCGCTCTACCTGTTTTACCTCGCCTGGCAGAGCTGGCAGCAATCGCGCCAACCGGCCCACGGCGCGGTGGTGCCCCTGGCCGTCGCCACGCCGCGTTTTCGCGCCTTGTTTGGCCGTGCGTTTGTGCTGGGCGCCAGCAACCCCAAGGACATCCTGTTCTTCGCCGCCTTCCTGCCGCAGTTCCTCAGCAGCCAACAGCCGTTTCTGCCGCAACTGCTGGTGATGATCGCCACCTGGACCGTGCTCGACCTGTTGTGCAAGCTCGCCTACGGCCTTGGCGCCCACGGCGCGGCACGCTATCTGCGCAGCGGCAACGGCCAGAGCTGGTTCAACCGCACCAGTGCCGGGCTGTTCGGGGCGGCTGGCGCGGTCTCGCTGCTCAACGTCAGAGCGGGGTCACTTTGACAAAATACACGCTGGGGCGGACCGACCCCGTCGACTGCCACTGAATGCCGGCGGCGATCCGAACCAGACGGTTTTCCCGCAGCGCACTCTTGACCGCAGCCAACGCCAGCGAGGTCGGGTGTCTGATGATCGCGGCATTGAACCAATGGTCTGTCAGGCGGTTTTCCAACGGTACAGAGCCGCGCCCAAGCCAATGCAACGACACGTAGTACAGTTTGTTTGAACCGCAGCGCGAATGTGTCACGAGCAATTCATGGCTGGGCTTTTTGCCGCGCATGACCTGCAGTTCCTGCACGTCGAAGCCCTGCTGTTCGAGCACGCGCTTGACGGCTGCGCGCTGTGCAATCTCCCGCTGCGGCGCACGCGCGCGGCCGCCGGTGCGCAGGGTCGGGTCCAGGCCGACGACGTTGAAGTCGACGCGAGTGAAGCCCGGTGCCTTGCCGTCGAAGCCGATATAGATCGATCGGCCGCTGCTTTCGGTGGGCCGCAGCATTCTCAGCAAATCATCGGTCTGGCCCAGCCGGTTGGCGGTGGGGGTCAACCAATTGTCCAGCGCTGCACGCACATTGAGCAGGTGGCTGGCCGTCGCCGAGCGAGAAGTATCGGCCAGTTCGACCAGCCGGGCGACGGCCATGCTGCGGCTATGAGTAGTAAGGTTCGGGAACGCCGTGGCGACAGACCGTTCCAACGGCGTGTCGAACAACGGCGCATGCAGCCGCCACTCGCCCGCCTGGGTGCGTGATACCGGGATGGGCTGTTCCTCCAGCGCAGTGTCTGTCCAACGCTCAAGGTCCGCCCGGGCCAGTGACACCAGCGGTTCATCCTTGGTAATGAAAGCAAGGCCGCTCCAGGGCGCACTGTCCCCCGGCGCCAGTACCCGGTAATAACCCACCCCCGATGCCGTCGGGCGGTCGTACTGGGCGCCGATATAGATGACATCGTAGGGAAACCCCGGCGGGTCCATATGCACATGAAACGTGCCGAACGCCGAGGAGCCAGGCACTTGGCCCATGGGCACGCGCGCGCGCCAGGCGAACCACTCGGTGTTCGGCGCAGACGAGCGATAAATGCGGCTTTCCGTAGCGGCGCGCACCGTCGGTGGGCGCCAGTCCGGTGGCGGCGTCACGGGTGGACGCCATGGGTTGAGCACCCCGGAACTGGTGCCCGCGACCGGTTGCGGTGCATCCGCGCCGAGTAACCATTCCTTGGACTGGTGGATGTGCAAAATCAGTTCGTCCTGCCCCGGTGCCTGCGGGTTCTTCAGGCGAAACGCCGGTTCGTCTCCACGTCGGTAAAGGGGGTAAGTGTGGGTGTCGTCCGCCACAAAGAGCTCACCGTGTTTCACCTGCACGCCTGCCGTGTCCGGCCCTTTCAGCGCAACGGCGCCCTCAGGCACGCCGTTGATTTTGAAGCGATCCAAGGCCTTGAGCCGAGTCACGGGCGGCGTTGCCACGCGGGAAACCCCGGCATCCGTCGCCATCCGTAAACGATGTAGCCGCCCCAGCACGGCCCTCAGCGCCGGCCGCGCGACACCTGCGCCGACACGTCCGACTTTCCTGGGGCCGGGGACAAAGTTCAGCAACACGTCGATCACCATAAAGGCGCTCATGAAACCCACATCGACCGCGTCCCGGGGGTCGCCGAAACGGTGATAACGCCGTGACACCAGCAGCAGCTCATGGAAGTCATTGAACGTCCCGTACAACGGCGAAAAAAACCCCACCAGCGCCCGTGCGCGGGTATCGCCCTGCTCATTCAGGCGCTGGTTCCGATAGTGCTCCAATGCCTTGCCGGAATGACTGGCCGCTTGAGTGCGGCGTTGCAGCTCCTGCACGCTGGCGTGGTAAAGCAATGCCTGGGCGTTGCAGTGGGGCACGGCCACAAGCGCGAGCCAATCCTGCGGAGCACTGGCGATCTGTTCAAGGGTCTGGGCTTCGATCTCCTCGAGCACCACCGCAGGTTCCAGGTGCTTGATGCCGAATGAGCGCACGAAGTCGATCCCCCGCCAGATGCCCTTCATCATGAAAAACGCCGGTATGGCTTTCAGCGTTTTGGCGGCCTGGGTGCGCGTATCGACACCCTCCGGTGGCTGGGGGAGCGCCTCGAATGCCCAGCCCGGCGCGACCTGCCGCGCCAGTGTCTTGACGTTATCCGCTAACGCACCGATGCGGTTCAATGCAGCATGGGCCTGTTGCAAGCTGCCGTACTCGGTCAGGACCAGGGCCGGCGGCGCATCGGGCCAGTAAACCACGCACAGGTCGGTACGCGGGTCATGTACCGCGACGATCCCTGCGACATAGCGATCATGCTGCAGGGTGTGGCCGACCAGATGGACCACATACAGTTGCAGCGCGGGCTGACTGCTCGACAGGTCCTGCGGCGTGCGTGCCGCCATCGCCGTCTTGAACAGGCTTTGTGCCGTTGCCGTCAGCCCCCGTTGCACCGCATCGAACAGGTGATATGCAGCGCCCGCTTGCAAGGCGCGATTCAATAACCCAGGGATACGTCCGTTGCTGAGCACACGGTCGGTTTCACGACGGGGATAAAAAACCTGCTGGATCAGGGCATCGTAGCGGCCACCGATGTCCAGCGAAGACACCAGCCCGATCAAGTAAGCCGCATTGAGGCGCTGCTTCCACTCGGGTTGCAGATAACGCGCGTGATCGAATCGCCACTGCGTCCAGGGTGCCAGCGGGTCCAGGTTATGCAGCGCCAGTTGCAGCAGGCTGAAGGAGGTGCGCGTCGCGGTCGGGGTCAGCACGATGCGGCGATCGCCCACGGCGCAGCCACTGGTCCAGCCACAGAAAGCACCGTGGACATCATCGGGCATCTCAATCAACGCTTGGTCGATATCCAACTGCGGAAAAAAACCGTCCTCGCGCAAACGGGCGATCAAGGTGCGCCGGGCAAAGGTGTTCAGATCAGGCAGGCATTGCTCCAGCCGGCTTTTGAAGGCCAACGCGTTGCCCAGGTACAAGCGCAGCAAGCGCTTGAAGTGTTGACGCTGGGCCCGTGGTGCGCGCGCGAGCCAGGCGGGCAGCGTTTTCGCCTCAGACGCCGCCGTGCGCAGCAGCTCAATATTGGCCAGCACCTGGCTCAGGGCATTATTGGGCGGGATCTTCAACTGCGCTTCCAGATCGACCATCAGCAGCGCGCGGCTCAGGTCGGCATCCGTCACTTCGCTGAACACCCGCGTGATGTCCTCGCTGCTGCGGTGTAAGCGGTCGTAGCTCCCCAGCAGTTTCTTGAGCGCAGCCAGCGCGGGCTTGCCGTTGATTTCAACGTAGCGCACGCCGAGTGTTTGCGCGGCGGCATGGGCGCGCAGGTCGGCGCGTTTATCGTGCTCGACGCAGCGCCACAACACCGAGTCGTCTGGGCTGTTCAGGCTTGCCTTGAGGCTGCGGGTCAACGCGTCCAGCCCGGCAAACGCCTTGATCCCACCCTCCACGCCGAAAGCGTAAAGCACCACCGGCAGTTGGCGCGACGAGCGCTCTAGCGCCGCAGCCGTGGTCACCACCCACACGTTATGGAGCGGGTAGAAAGCGTCCGGCGCGCTGCCCACCGCGATCGACAGCACTTGGGCAAGACTGCCCGGGCGGCGGCTGGCCAACGGTTGGTCGACCACCTCGATCATCAGGTCGCGATGCGCCGTACTGATCAGCTTGAGGCGGTGTTGCAACTCCACCTCGCAACGCAGGGCCGCGGTTTGGGCCTGCATAAACAACGACACGCGCCTGGGCGTACCCGCTCCCCCCGGACGTTCAGCCCAAAAAGCCAACTCCAGCAGCCGTTGCCCGGCATCTTGCATCAACGTATTCAACGCTTGGATATGCACGTCAATTTGGCTCATCAGCGACGCAATGACCCGGTACGCCAGGGTATCCGCGCTGGGATCAGCCGGGACCAACAGCGCGAGCAGCGCATCTTCGTAGCGTGCGACCTGACGCTGTGCCGTGTGCAGGGCCAGGCCGGAGGCCGTGCTGGCGAAGATGATTTCTGCGCCTCGGCGTTGCCGGTCCCACTTGAGTAATTGCGCGCCGATCACGCCAAGCCGAGCGCCGCCGACCCATTGCTGCCTCGCCCCTTCGACCGCGGCCAGAAACGGTGCGGCATCCGGCAGTCGAGGCCGCCCTTCGGAAAACACGTAGCCGTCATTCATCTTCGCCGCACACGCCAACTCGTTGCTCCATTGCCCACTCAGCAAGGCCTCGGCACCCAGCGCCAGCGCATCGGCCATCAGCGGCAGGCCGCGCATAAAGGCGCTCGTCGCAGACAAGGCAGCGGGGCGGTACACGTTATCGCGCCGACTTAACGGCAGGCACTGCCAGAGTGCGTGGAACCGCGACCGGTCCAGCGCCAGCAGGCCGTCCTGCAGGGCGGCGAAGGACGGGTACTCGTAGAAGTTGCGGCCCCCACCCGGCAGGTAAACCACGTGCGGCGCATCGCTGGGGTCGCCCTCGCGATACAGATGCAGTGCCCCTGGGATCGCGACCGCCGATGCCCCCGGCCATAGCAACTGGCCGACGCGCAGCGTAGCCCAAGCCCCGCCCGCACGTCGGCGCTCCTCAGCGCTGGGCGCATCGATCAGGGCCTGAACCATGGCGAATCCCGCACGCGATAGCTCGTCCAGTTGCCACGCCAAAAAGGCCCGGTCCGCAAACAGCTCCGTGTGCAACTCAACCCAGCGTTCCCGGCGTGTGAGCCAGGTGCCCTGCGCCAGGCAGTCCCAGTAGGCGCTCACCGCATGGGCGAGCCGCTCGAACAGCTGCAGCGCGACGACGCGGCGCAGGGCTTCCAGCGGCGTATACGGCAAGCGCCGCTCCGGCGCGTCTTTGACACTCAGGGCGGTGAATTGATTGACGTTGATCACCACCGTCGGCAGGACCAGCAACGCCAGCGCCCGCTCGGTCAGGCTCTCGACTTTGCGCGGCGCGGTGGGCGGCTTGGGCTCGCTGAACAAGAGGTGGTCCGGGTCCATTTCGAACGCTTTGCGCAGCTCGGCGCGGATGACCGTCAAGACTTTCGGCGAACGGCCTATCAGCCGCGCCAGCGCGCGTGTCGCGGCGACGCAACGCGCGTCGGCAAGCGCAATTCGATTGATCAGGCGACTGGGGTGCGTGTAGGCGTTAATTCGCCGTATCAGTTGCTCGCGAATCGCCTGCGTTTGTACTTGGGCGGCAAGGTCCGGGTCGTCGGCATTAACGGTGTCGGGTGAAGCACTCGCGTGGTCGGGGGACGAGGTCATGGGGTTTTCTTCTGCATGAGGAAAACACCCAGCCTAGGCAGCGCCGCAGGGCAAAAGGCGCTAGATAGTTGCATGCGCAAGCGGCATAAAAATCTATGGCCACCCCCATTTTTGCAATACTGATTAACGGGTGGTCCAGACAAAGCGTCAGCCAAGAGAGTTCGAATTCCCTACGGTTATTGAAGTCACCGAGTTCCTCGCGATATGTCAGCGCTTGAACATCCCCTCCGATATTGCTCCCATCGCAGAACATTGCGCAGTGGTTATCGAGCCGACGTCCATATATCTGGCAACTGCTCGCAGATCGACAGCAGGAAGTCGCTGATGACAATGCGATCCGCATTTTGCTTGAACAGCTACACAGCCCTGAAGGTTTGCCGCCCAAGGCCGACAGCGTCTGCCATTTGATCAATCAGCATCTGTTGGAACACCCTCAACTGCTCTGGCCAATTGGTTGGGCAGCCGAGAACAGTTGCGGGCTGAATGGGGTGGGAAGCGAGAAGGTGCAGCTCGATTATCAAAGCCATCAGTTGAAGTTGGAACTGAGGTTTGTAGGGTAATCGACCAGAATGATTTATTTTTCGCGTCTTAAACGACACTATCCGGTTCGAACAAGCTGCCCGTCTTGCGCAACATGGCTGTGGTTCGTTCCATGCGTCGGGCAAAGTCATCCAGTTCAATCTGATGCTTTTGCTCCGACGCGATCTGACCCACATGGCTGCTTGGTTGCAGGAGTTGTTCCGCGCCTGGCAAGAACGGTACCACTAGGCCAGTGGCCTTATCGATCACCTGGTAGCCGATGGTCGCCGCCCCAATGCCCGCCGCCAGTCCGCCAACACCACCTAATACACCACGGCGCTTGATGCCATACACCGTAGCCCCGGCAATCATCGCCACGCCCAATATGCGACCGGCCACTACGACTGGGGACAGATCACGGCTATTGTCATTGCCGAAATAGGTCATGCGGTAAAAGAAATAACCGGCCCACAACTCCCTCGACTTCAACTTGTCGTGCATGAACCAGGCCCGCGAGTCGTGTATCTGGTCATCGAACAACGCCACCAGTAGGGCCATCTCAGGGTCTGCACCGGACGTGCCTTGAGCATCACGGAACAGTTGCTTACTGCGCAGATCACCTGCCGTCTTGAGGGCGTCATGGTCCTTGGACTCGTCATTCTCGTTAAGTAAATAGATCGCATCGCGTAACACCACGTCGGTCACCGTGCCTTGCCAACTGGATTGCTCACGCTTCTGGCCGGTGTAGTCAGACTTGAATTCCTCGGCAGCTTGGCTGAGTTGGGTCTGATCAATCTGCGGTTCATAGATTCGTGGGCCGGGATACTGAGGGTTATCCCGCCGCATTTTCACGGCATCAGCCTGGTCTTTTTTATACTGTTCGCGCTCAGTAGTTTCCTGATAGGGCGTCGCCTCTTTGGCTTGGGTGAAAAAAGGCTGGCGCTTATAGCTGTCGTTATTACCTTGAGGATCATTGACGTAACGACCAATACGCCAACCGGTGATCCAGCCCAGTTGATCGGCCAGGGTGTCTTCTACGGTGGTGTTCAAACGCAGCGGCTTATAGGCCGAGTCCTCGACGGATTCGTCAGCCGCAACACCTGGTAGGGTTTTGAGGCGCCAGGCGTTGAAACGATCCACTACATGGGGGCTCATATCGAACTCCTCTCTTGTATCTCGTTCCAACTTTCGCCACAACATCTCCGAGCTATTATTAAACGTGTCCGGCAGTACCTCTTCTGGCACTTGCAGAGGGGCACCCGCTGCAAAAGCAGCGGCATACAAGTCGTGCAAGACAATCTGCGACACCAGCTCATGAGTACCTTCACGAGCTTTGCCCTGGTCATTTTTCGGGTAGCCGCCGCCCACATCCGAATGCACACCGGGGTACACCACTTCGTAGGTATTGGCCGGATACTGGCCGTTTTCGTTACGAATCGAATCCAACGGAAAGCATGAGCGTTGCTCGAAGCCCGCGACAAAATGCCGACAACACTTGACCAGTTCCGGGAACCGCTGCGCATCCGGTAGCAACTGGGTGTTATCGGCCCAGTCCATATGCCCAGCAAAGAATGGGGCTACATGGGCAATACCCACCGAGGCCACCGTGTCCAGCACGCCAAGAAACTCGACGCTGACAGGCAAGCCCAACAGTTCCTGTTTTGGCAGTTCATCCCCTTCTGGGGTGTCGAACAACTGACTCAACCAGGTAACAAAAGTGCGAGCCTCTGCCGCTCCCCGAGAGAAACCGTACACGTACAGTTTGACCGCCAGCACTTTAGGCTGGGCCTCGTCCTTGCGAGCGTGTAAAGGGGCCAGCAGCTCTTTCATGATTCGGCGGCGATTGCCTTCACCCAGAGCACTCATCAGCGGTGCCTTCCAGGTGCTCATGGCCTCGACCTTGGTCTTGGCGACAATGTCATCAATTCCGCTTTTATTGTTCAGAGCATAAGATAACGCGCTGGCCACCTGTACCAAGGCCCAGTTGATCCGGTCTTCCCCCCCAGTGGCATATTGCAGCCCGCTATCGCTGTAATCCAGTTCGCCAACTTCGGGGAATGGCGTGCCGACACCGGGCATGTAATACGAAAAATAACCCTGCCCCATCGCGTCTTTACCTCGTAGTGAGGCATGAAACAGCTTGGCGATATTAGTGGGATGCCCCTCCTGGGTGTCGCTCTTTTCGTTATTGTTGGTGCCATCGAAAAACAGACTGATATGCAGGCTATGACAACAGGTAAAACGCTGTGTGCGACGCCCTTGATCGTCACGTTTTTGTTGAAGCCGATTTTGCTCAGCAATTTGCTTATTGTAGTTATCTGTCACATCCGATGTTTTCGTCGGAAAACGCCCCGTAGCAGGAAAAACTGGCGGCCCCCAAGCTTTGTCTTTTGAATTATTGTTCACTTCGGACATACGGCCGGCTCCTTCATTTGCGAGGGTTCTTTAATCGGGTAATGCTCTGAGTTAAATGCCCAACATGAACTCGTAACCTTGATCTGGTTACAAACCAAAAAGTGTACCTTCAAGCCACATCGTTCCGTCCCAGGCCACTCTGGAATGTCCACGGTGGTGTTGTGGCGCTGATAGTTGGCTTTATGTTTAACCATAAAAGCTCTGAACTCGTCTGTTCCTAAAGGCGGCGTGGGCCCAAATGGCTCAGGATCGACCTCCCATTCAATCTGGGCCTTTAAGCCAGGACGCCATTTGACGGGCATGATGATGCAACACGAGCTTCCACCACCACCGTCCGCTCGGTAACCATTGACCGACATCCAGTTAATACCGTGCATGGTATGGTTGATGGCTTGCAGGTTTCCCCCAGCCATTTCATTGTTCGCTGAAGAACACCCAGATAACGCGAATCCCAAGAAGTAAAACGCGACTTTTTGTGTTGTTTTTTTTATTATCGATTGCATTGCTAGCAACTTCCTTGCTGATCACCTTGATCGCGTAAACCATTCAAACCACTTATGCATGCAATACACTCTTGTCCCAGCGCAAAGTGGCCATCCAGGCACCTAGGTTCTGCTTAAGTTCTGTTTCACATACTCGGTCAAATCGCCGAAATAATTTTCCTGACCCGCTTGCACAACAAGTGAGTGAATTAGCGCGAAACGCCGCTCTCGGCTCTCATCCAGGAAATCAAAGTTTTTGCCATTTAACAGTTGCTGCGCATCGCTGATACAACCAAGCAGGTCAAATTGTTGATCGTTCATTTCCACGAAGGGACTGACCTGGATGTTGCTCTGATGGGTGAGCCTCGTGCCTTGTAACCACTGCGGCTGGTTATCCCGATCAAGCCAGCCCCAATAAGCAGCGGCTTGCAGAAACTCGGCGCGCTGCTGATCGGTGAGGATCGAGGACATCAGCAGGGGAAAGATGCGTGAGTCGTAATACCGTAACAAACCGGTTTGTCCACCCCAAGCCAATTGCGAAAACCCTTGCAGGGCTTTACTCAAAACTTCGAAGGGCAATGACGAGATCACCACCATTAGGCGGCCATCGGTGGCATGCTCCACCAACTGTTCCAGCCAGGCCTTATGTCGCCACTGCGTCAAGTCCAGACGCATCAACAGAGGGGCCTGATCCAACAGGTTTTGCTCTGACGTGCCGGTGAACAACGAGAACCAGGGGACTTTTGGCGTTAGCATCTCCAAGGCAGGCACAGCACGGTGGCTCCATCCTGCCTGGTCGAGCAGTAAGTCAATCTGGCTTATGCCAATGTGGGCGCAAACATGTTCGATCTGTTCTTGCCATTGAGTGGGCATCGTCATGTCCATATTCCCTCGATTAATTATCGCGGATCAGTCCGGTCGAGGTTCTCGCGTCGGCGGGCAGACGCTCAAACGATGCGCCAAAGGCTGCACACATAAAAATCGAGAGTAAATAGGACATTTCCCAAAGATGAGAGCTTAGTCATGCAAAATATTTCATGGCGATCACACTGGAAACTACTCCCTGGTGCAATTGCCACAAAGCAGCACTGATGTACTTAGCGTGTCAGAAAGTCGATGAATGCGAGTCGCATATTTTTCAAGCGCGAACCGTTACAAGTAGGCAGAGTTTTGGTGTGAGCATTTTCTGCGAAAGACCTCGCGGCCCGACTTATCCTGGCCATGCAGGTGGAAAGTGTGTTTGCCGAGATCGGTACCGATCAGTGTTGACTCGCTCATGATGATGGCCTCCGAAAACAAAACACCCCGTGAAAGCGTAGCCCTCACAGGGTGTTGGGGGTGACCATCTCATTAGCCCGCAGTGTGGGCGGGCAAAAAAACCAACGAAGAGCGTCGAGGGGATGATGCTCAGCTACCGCGATAGGTGGAATAGCTATAAGGCGAAATCAACAGCGGCACATGGTAGTGCTCCTGTTCGGCGCTGATGCCGAAGCGCAGCACCACCACGTCGAGGAACGCCGGCTCCGGCAATTGCACGCCACGCGCCCGGTAATAGTCGCCGGCGCTGAATTGCAGTTGGTACACACCGCTGCGGTAGGCGTCGCCTTGCAGCAACGGTGCGTCGCAGCGGCCGTCGCTGTTGGTGACGGCAGTGGCGACCAGTTCCAGTTGCGCGCCGTCGACGCGGTACAGCTCAACCGTGATGCTGCTGCCGGGACAGCCGTGAGCGGCGTCCAAAACGTGTGTGGTCAAACGTCCCATGGCGTGTACGCGCCTCCCGAGGTCAGTAGAAATGAGTGCCGCACTTTTTCAGGGCAGCGAAAAAGCTGGTGTGGGACGATTAAGACACTTTTCAAAAAAATTGTACACAATAAAAATCACAAACCTTGCGATCCTTCCACTGGCCTGGCGCGACCGGCCGATTCATGAGTCATCCTTGCTTTTAAACGACCTTTTGTCCATTAGCTGACCAGTCAGGCAAGTTTCTTGCTACACCCTTGAAGGTGAGCGTTGCGGAAAAAATGCAGAAATCCGGGCTTACAAAGTGGCGAATAAGTTGTATACAATCACTCATCGCTGTGACGCCACTCAGTCTTTTCACTGCCCGGCCGCCACACCCACCGCTACCACGCACAAGAAGGAAGACTGCAGTGAGCGCTGACTACCCACGCGACCTGATCGGTTACGGCAGTAACCCTCCTCACCCCCACTGGCCGGGCAAGGCACGCATTGCGTTGTCTTTTGTACTCAACTACGAAGAAGGCGGCGAGCGCAATATCTTGCACGGTGACCAAGAGTCCGAAGCCTTCCTTTCCGAAATGGTCTCGGCCCAGCCGCTGCAAGGCGAGCGCAACATGAGCATGGAGTCGCTGTACGAATACGGCAGCCGTGCCGGCGTGTGGCGCATCCTCAAATTGTTTAAAGCATTCGATATCCCGCTGACCGTCTTCGCCGTGGCCATGGCCGCCCAGCGCCACCCGGACGTGATCCGCGCGATGGTCGCCGCCGGCCATGAAATCTGCAGCCACGGCTACCGCTGGATCGACTACCAGTACATGGACGAGGCCCAGGAGCGCGAGCATATGCTCGAAGCCATCCGCATCCTCACCGAACTGACCGGCGAACGCCCGCTGGGCTGGTACACCGGCCGCACCGGTCCGAATACGCGGCGCCTGGTGATGGAGGAAGGCGGCTTCCTCTACGACTGCGACACCTACGACGACGACCTGCCCTACTGGGAACCCAACAACCCCACCGGCAAGCCGCACCTGGTGATCCCTTACACCCTGGACACCAACGACATGCGCTTCACCCAGGTGCAAGGCTTCAACAAGGGCGATGACTTTTTCGAGTACCTCAAAGACGCTTTCGACGTGCTCTACGCCGAAGGCGCCGACGCGCCGAAGATGCTTTCCATCGGCCTGCACTGCCGCCTGATCGGCCGCCCGGCGCGCCTCGCGGCGTTGAAGCGCTTTATCGAATACGCCAAGGGCCATGAACAGGTGTGGTTCACCCGCCGGGTCGACATTGCCCGCCACTGGCACGCCACTCACCCTTATAAGGGTGCGGCGCAATGACCAGGTTCCAGACCGTCAAACCGTCGACCTTGAGCCGCGATGCATTCATCAGCGCCTTTGCCGACATCTACGAACATTCGCCATGGGTGGCCGAAAAGGCCTTCGACCTGGGGCAGGACGCTTCGCTCGACGAGATCGAAACCCTGCACCAGCGCATGCGCGATATCCTGCTCAGCGCCGATCACGCCACGCAACTGGCGCTGATCAACGCTCACCCGGACCTGGCAGGCCGTGCAGCCGTCCAGGGCCAACTGACCGAAGCCAGCACTCATGAACAAGCCGGCGCCGGTATTCACCAATGCACGGCCGAAGAGTTCTCACGCTTCACCGAGCTGAATGAGGCCTACAAGGCCAAGTTCAAGTTTCCCTTCATCATGGCGGTAAAAGGCAGCAACCGGCATCAGATCATCAAAGCGTTCGAAACGCGCATCCACCACCCGGTCGACACCGAGTTCAAGTGCGCGCTGGACGAGATCAACAAGATCGCGTTGTTCCGCTTACTGACCCTCTAAACGACCATCCCCAGCCACTCTATCCAAGGCAGACAAGAAGAATGAAAGCGCAACCCGTACCTTTCGAAAAGTTCGTCAACCTGGCCGACGCCCGCCTCGGCACCAAAATCATCTCGGTGACCGATGACTGGTTCGCCGACGCCAACCGCCTGTTCCAGCCGACCCCGGCGGTGTGGAAGGAGGGCGTTTTCGATGACAACGGCAAGTGGATGGACGGCTGGGAGTCGCGCCGCAAGCGCTTCGAAGGCTACGACAGCGCGGTGATCCGCCTGGGCGCATCCGGCACGATCAAAGGCGTGGACATCGACACTTCATTCTTCACCGGCAACTTCCCGCCGTCGGCCTCCCTGGAAGCCTGCTTCCTCGCCTCGGGCGAGCCGGATGACAGCACCCAGTGGGTGGAAGTGCTGTCGGCCGTCGAGCTGCAAGGCAACAGCCACCACTACCACGCAATCAACCATGACCAGGCGTTCAGCCACCTGCGCTTCAACATCTACCCGGATGGCGGCGTGGCCCGTCTGCGCGTGTACGGTGTGCCGTTCCGCGACTGGTCCGCAGTGGGCGACAACGAACAGGTCGACCTGGCGGCGGCGCTGAACGGCGGTCGCGCCCTGGCCTGTTCTGACGAACACTTCGGCCGCATGGGCAACCTCCTCAACCCCGGCCGTGGCGTCAACATGGGCGACGGCTGGGAAACCGCGCGGCGTCGCACGCCAGGCAATGACTGGGTAATCGTCGCGCTGGGGCATGCGGGCGAGATCGAGAAAGTCATCGTCGACACCCTGCACTTCAAGGGCAACTACCCGGACACCTGCTCGATCCAGGCCGCGTTCGTGAAAGGCGGCACCGACAGCCAGATCGAAACCCAATCGCTGTTCTGGCGCGAACTGCTGCCGGCGCAGAAGCTGGAAATGCACGCCGAACACACCTTCGCCGAGCAGATCAAGGCGCTGGGGCCGATCACCCACATCCGCCTGAACGTGTTCCCGGATGGCGGTGTGAGTCGCCTGCGCGTCCTGGGCAAGGTCGCCAAGTCATGCTGAACCTGTAGGAGCAAGCTTGCTCGCGAAAAACTCAAGGACACCGCGTTCATTCAGGATGCACGCGTTATCGTTGACGACCTTCGCGAGCAAGCTTGCTCCTACAACGGTCCATCAATAACCCAACAGATTAAGAAGCCAGCCATGCGCACACTGATGATCGAACCCCTGACCAAAGAAGCCTTCGCCCCCTTCGGAGACGTGATCGAAACCGACGGCAGCGAGCACTTCATGATCAACAACGGGTCGACCATGCGTTTTCACAAGCTGGCAACGGTGGAAACCGCCCAGCCGCAAGACCACGCCATCATCAGCATCTTCCGCGCCGACGCGCTGGAAATGCCGCTGACCGTGTGCATGCTGGAGCGACACCCGCTGGGCAGCCAGGCCTTCATTCCGCTGCTCGGCAACCCCTTTCTGATCGTGGTCGCGCCACTTGGCGATGCACCTGTATCAGGCTTGGTCCGCGCCTTCGTCACCAACGGCAGGCAGGGCATTAATTACCATCGCGGCGTCTGGCACCACCCGGTGCTGACGATCGAAAAGCGGGATGACTTCCTGGTGGTTGATCGCAGTGGCACCGGCAATAACTGCGATGAGCATTTTTTCAAAGAGGATGAGCGGTTGATCCTCGCCCCCCACCAATAAGAGAAGGCCGGATCACCCGACAACAAGGGTGACAGGCGAGAGGTAAAGACTGTGGAAGCACATCTGTTGGAATGGCTGAACCTCAGCGTGCGCTGGGTTCATATGATCACTGGCGTGGCCTGGATCGGCGCGTCGTTTTACTTCGTCTGGCTGGAAAACAACCTCAACCGCGTCAACCCCAAGGACGGCCTGTCCGGTGACTTGTGGGCGATCCACGGTGGCGGTATCTACCACCTGGAAAAATACAAACTGGCCCCTCCGACCATGCCGGACAACCTGCACTGGTTCAAATGGGAAGCCTATTTCACCTGGATGTCGGGCGTCGCGCTGCTGTGCGTGGTGTTCTACCTCAACCCGACGCTGTACCTGCTCGCCCCCGGCAGCAGCCTGAGCGGCACCGAAGGCGTGTTGCTGGGCATCGGCTCACTGTTCGCCGGCTGGTTCATCTACTCCTTTCTCTGCGACTCGGCCCTGGGCAAACGCCCGGCCCTGCTCGGTTTGATCCTGTTCGTGCTGTTGATCGCGGCGGCATACGGCTTCAGCACAGTGTTCAGCGGCCGGGGCGCGTACCTGCATGTGGGGGCGATCATCGGCACCATCATGGTGGGCAACGTGTTCCGCATCATCATGCCGGCACAACGCGCGCTGGTGGCGGCGATCGCGGAGCAGCGCACGCCGGACCCGGCCCTGCCGGCCAAGGGCTTGCTGCGTTCACGGCACAACAACTACTTCACCTTGCCGGTGCTGTTCATCATGATCAGCAACCACTTCCCGAGCACCTACGGCAGCCACTACAACTGGCTGATCCTGGCGGGGATCGCCGTGGCGGCGGTGTTGGTGCGGCATTATTTCAACACCCGGCACAACAGCCAGAAATATGCCTGGACCTTGCCGGTGG
This sequence comes from Pseudomonas sp. Y39-6, assembly GCF_023651955.1. NCBI lineage: Bacteria > Pseudomonadati > Pseudomonadota > Gammaproteobacteria > Pseudomonadales > Pseudomonadaceae > Pseudomonas > Pseudomonas sp. Y39-6. The sequence goes on from NZ_CP069594.1 coordinate 5,065,075, forward strand.
GCGCGTTGGCGATGATTTGCCTGGCGTATGTCACCGGGCCCAAGCCGATCGCCGAAGTGGCCAAGGCACCAGCGGCCATCGAGTACCAGCCGTTGCCGGAGACCGCATTGGGCGGCGGCGAGAAACCCGTCGCACCGGCCGCCCCCGCTGCGGCACCCGTGCCGGCCCAGGCGACGGTCGACTTCGACAAGGTGCATGGGGTGATCCAGGCACGCTGCGCCGTGTGCCATTCGGCCAAGCCCACCAGCCCGCTGTTCAGCACCGCACCGGCGGGGGTGATGTTCGACACGCCGACGCAGATCCAGCAACAGGCCGCGCGCATTCAGGCGCAGGCCGTGGCGAGCCAGATCATGCCGTTGGGCAACATCACCCAGATGACCCAGCAGGAACGCGATCTGATCGGCACCTGGATCAACCAGGGCGCCCGCACGAACTGACTGACTCACACAGATCCCAATGTGGGCGGTTCTGAACGACCCGCCGTCGCCCACACTCATTGATTCCTTCGTCACAACAAAAACAATAACGAACAGGGAACGCCCACATGTACACCTTTGACCTGGGGACGGCCACAAGCCGTGCCCCATTCTCGCCCCACGCGCGCTCTAACAGCGCACTTGAGCCAAGGCTTTGGAGCCAGTATTCTCCGCGCCCGCTCGAATCGACTGAAAAAAAAACAGCGAATGTAAAAGCTGACTGCAAGGCCAACTTATCCCGGCCTGCGGGCGGCGGCCCAAGTGCGCAAAAGCCCTCTGAATTCGACTGCAGCCGCTGCAGCCGACGGGGATTTTTTTGGCTTTTTTTACACCTTGGCGCAGCTCTTGCTAAAAGCATTAAAGCTGACCGAACAGACGATTTTTTCAGCAAACCAAAAGGCGCCACACCAGAGCGCCTGCTTAGAAGAAAAACCATAAAACTTTAACTCGGGAGCAACCGAATGAAACCTATGTTCAAAGGCCTGATGCTGGCGGCAACCCTGCTGGCGGGCGGCCAAGCCGTTGCCGGCGACTTGTTGCAGTGGCAGAACAACAGCCTGACGTACCTGTGGGGCAAAAACTTCACCGTCAACCCGCAGATCCAACAGACCGTCACGTTTGAACACGCCGATGCGTGGAAGTACGGCGACAACTTCTTTTTCCTCGACCGCATCTTTTACAACGGCAAGGAAGACGGCAACGTCGGCCCCAGTACTTACTACGGCGAGTTCAGCCCGCGTCTATCGTTCGGCAAGATTTTCGACAAGGACTTGTCCTTCGGACCGATCAAAGATGTATTGCTGGCATTCACTTATGAGTTCGGCGAAGGCGATAACGAATCGTACCTGCTGGGCCCGGGCTTCGACCTGAACATCCCTGGTTTCGACTACTTCCAGTTGAACTTCTACCAGCGCCAGACCGAAGGCAATCGCCCGGGCGACGGTGTGTGGCAGATCACCCCCGTGTGGTCGTACACCCTTCCCGTGGGCAACTCCAACATCCTGATCGACGGCTATATGGATTGGGTGGTCGACAACGACAAGAACGCCCGTGGCACTTATCACGCCAACCTGCACTTCAACCCACAAGTCAAATATGACCTGGGCAAGGCGTTGAACTGGGGCGAGAAACAGCTGTACGTCGGTTTTGAATACGACTACTGGAAGAACAAGTATGGGATCGAAGATTCCGGCGCGTTCAAGACCAACCAGGATACCGCGAGCTTTTTGGTCAAGTACCACTTCTGACCACACCGCGGGCCTGATGGGGGAGCTGGCGTGCCTGCTCCCAAATTCAGCTAGGGGACAGCCCCAAAAACCGGGTTATCTCCTCGCGCTTGGCCAGCGCATCACTGCGCCCCAACTCGATCAACTCGCTGCAATACCCCGCCTCGAACAGCAAGTAACTGAGCACCCCCGCCCCGCTGGTCTTGGTCGCACCCGGCCCGCGCAGGAACAGGCGCAACGCCGCGGGCAATTCCTGCCGATGCCGCGCCGCGATTTCATCGATCGGCTGACTCGGCGCAATCACCAGCACATCCACCGGCGCCAGGCCCCGGGCCGCGCTGTCGGCGGGCTGGAAATGGCTGAACTGGTTCAAGCGCTCCAGCAACTCGATATCGCTTTCCAGGCTGTCAATGAACGTGCTGTTGAGCATGTGCCCACCGATCTGCGCCAGGGTCGGCTGCTGGCCAGTGTAGGCGCGCTGCGAGGCGTGTTCATGCTCGACGCCGCGCGGGTTGCCGCTGACACCCACCACCAGCACGCGGCTGGCGCCCAGGTGCAAGGCCGGGCTGATGGGGGCCGATTGCCGCACCGCGCCATCGCCGAAATACTCCTGGTCGAGCTTCACCGGAGCAAACAGCAAGGGGATCGCCGAACTGGCCAACAGGTGTTCGACCGTGAGCCGGCTGGGCACACCGATACGTCGATGGCGCAGCCAGGCATCGATGGTGCCGCCGCCCTGGTAAAAGGTCACTGCTTGCCCGGACTCGTAACCGAAGGCCGTGACCGCCACCGCCTTCAGGTGTTTTTCGCGGATGGCCTGGTCGATGCCATCCAGGTGCAGCATCTCGTGCAGCAGGTCCCGCAGCGGCGCGCTGTTGAGCAGCGCCACCGGGACCTGGGCGCCCAGGCCGAGCAGGCTGTGGAAACAGAAACGAGCGGCCTGGTGAATCACCCCCGGCCAATCGCTGCGCAGCACCAGGTGGCTGCGAAAGCCCTGCCAGAACGCCGTCAGACGCTCGATCGCCGCGCTGAAGTCCATGGCGCCACTGGCCAGGCTCACCGCGTTGATCGCGCCGGCCGATGTGCCGACGATCACCGGAAACGGATTGGCCGCGCCCGGCGGCAGCAACTCGGCAATCGCCGCCAGTACCCCCACCTGATACGCCGCACGCGCCCCGCCGCCGGAAAGAATCAAGCCTGTAACCGGTTCAGCTGGGCGCATTGCGTCACTCCATGTAGAGAAAGGCGGGTCTTACCGACGGCGTTTTTCGTACAACTTGGGCTCACCCGGCGGCCGGCTCTTGAAGCGGCGATGGGTCCAGAGGTATTGCTCGGGGCATTCGCGCACCGAGGTCTCGACCCACTGGTTGATGCGCAGGCAATCGATCTCATCGGTTTCGCCGGGGAAATCGCTCAACGGCGGGTGGATCACCAGGCGATAACCGCTGCCGTCGGCCAGGCGCTCCTGGGTAAACGGCACCACCAGCGCCTTGCCCAGGCGGGCGAACTTGCTGGTAGCGGTCACGGTGGCGGCCTGGATGCCGAACAGCGGCACGAAGATACTTTGCTTGGCGCCGTAGTCCTGGTCCGGCGCGTACCAGATGGCGCGGCCGGCGCGCAGCAGCTTGAGCATGCCGCGCACGTCTTCACGCTCCACGGCCAGGGAGTCGAGGTTGTGGCGCTCGCGGCCACGGCGCTGGATAAAGTCGAACAGCGGGTTGCCGTGCTCGCGGTACATGCCGTCGATCGTGTGTTTTTGCCCGAGCAGGGCCGCGCCGATTTCCAGGGTGGTGAAATGCAGGGCCATGAGGATCACGCCCTTGCCGTCCAACTGAGCCTGCTTGAGGTGCTCCAGGCCTTCGACGTGGGCCAGCCGCGCCAGGCGCTGGCGCGACCACCACCAACTCATGGCCATTTCAAAGAAGGCGATGCCGGTGGAGGCGAAGTTTTCCTTGAGCAAATGTTTACGCTCTTGCGCGGACTTTTCCGGGAAGCACAGTTCCAGGTTGCGCGCGGCGATGCGGCGACGTTCGCCGGCCACGCGGTACATGCCCGCGCCCAGCAGGCGACCAATGGTCAGCAGCGCGCGGTATGGCAATTGAGTGACCAGCCACAACAGGCCGAGTCCCAGCCATAGCAGCCAAAATCGCGGGTGAAAAAATACAGCTCGAAAACGCGGGCGATCCATTACAGATTCCGGTAAAGACAAGGGCCGCGCATTCTACAACGGTTCGACTCGGCTTGCGGCCAGTGGTTGTTCTCGTTATAAGTCTCGACACTTTTCGTGACAAGCCGCTTTTGCCGACCATGAGCCAAACCGAACCGCTAGACCAAGATCCCGTGTTCCAGCTGAAAGGCAGCATGCTCGCCATTACCGTGCTGGAATTGGCCCGCAATGACCTCGACGCCCTGGACCGCCAGCTCGCCGCCAAGGTCGCCCTGGCACCGAACTTTTTCAACAACGCGCCGCTGGTGCTGGCCCTGGACAAGCTGCCAGCCGGCCAAGGCGCAATCGACCTGCCGGGCCTGATGCGCGTGTGCCGCTCCCATGGCCTGCGCACCCTGGCGATTCGTGCCAGCCGTATTGAAGACATTGCCGCCGCCATCGCTATTGAACTGCCAGTACTGCCACCGTCCGGTGCCCGCGAGCGCCCACTCGATCCGCTGGCCGGTGAAGTGAAGAAAAAACCGGAAAAACCGCCGGAGCCGACGGTCAAGCCGACCAAGATCATCACCTCCCCCGTGCGCGGCGGGCAGCAGATTTACGCCCAGGGCGGCGACCTGGTGGTGATCTCGTCGGTCAGTCCGGGCGCGGAACTTCTGGCCGATGGCAACATCCATGTATACGGCCCCATGCGCGGACGTGCCCTCGCCGGCATCAAGGGTGATACCAAGGCACGTATTTTTTGCCAGCAGTTGACCGCTGAACTCGTTTCGATCGCGGGTCAGTACAAGGTTTCCGAAGATTTGCGCCGCGATCCGCTGTGGGGCGCCGCGGTACAAGTCAGCCTGTCGGGCGATGTGTTGAACATCATCCGTCTTTAACGGATACTGCCGCATTTTCCAAGCATCTCTAGACTCTGATAGCACAGCGAAACCGGCAAGACTTGCGTAGGACTAGTTTGAAGTTGGCGTTTCCACGCGGAAACCACCTCTTTTCCCTACAAAGGCTGTCCGCCTGCAGCGAGTTCCAAGAGATGTTTTTCGGGGGCTGAAAAGTCCTTTTTCCTTAGGGGTGAAACACCTTGGCCAAGATTCTCGTGGTTACATCCGGCAAGGGTGGTGTGGGTAAGACCACCACCAGCGCCGCTATCGGTACCGGCCTCGCTCTGCGCGGCCACAAGACAGTCATCGTCGACTTCGACGTCGGTTTGCGTAACCTCGACCTGATCATGGGCTGCGAACGCCGCGTGGTGTACGACTTCGTCAACGTGGTCAACGGTGAAGCCAACCTGCAACAGGCCCTGATCAAGGACAAGCGCCTTGAGAACCTGTACGTACTGGCCGCCAGCCAGACCCGCGACAAAGATGCGCTCACCAAGGAAGGCGTAGGCAAAGTCCTCGCTGAACTGAAGGAAACCTTCGAATACGTGGTGTGCGACTCCCCGGCCGGTATCGAAACCGGTGCTCACCTGGCGATGTACTTCGCCGACGAAGCCATCGTGGTGACCAACCCGGAAGTCTCCTCGGTACGTGACTCGGACCGCATGCTTGGCCTGCTGGCCAGCAAGTCCCAGCGCGCCGAAAAAGGCGAAGACCCGATCAAGGAGCACCTGCTGCTCACCCGCTACAACCCTGAGCGCGTCAGCAATGGCGAGATGCTCGGCGTTGAAGACGTCAAAGAGATCCTCGCAGTGACCCTGCTGGGTGTCATTCCCGAGTCCCAGGCGGTGCTGAAGGCCTCCAACCAGGGCGTCCCGGTGATTCTGGACGACCAGAGCGACGCCGGCCAGGCGTACAGCGACGCGGTTGATCGCTTACTGGGCAAGACCGTGGAACACCGCTTCCTCGATGTCAAGAAGAAGGGATTCTTCGAGCGTATCTTTGGAGGCAACTAAACAATGAAATTTCTCGACTTCTTTCGCGCCAACAAAAAGCCAAGTACCGCGTCGGTAGCGAAAGAGCGTCTACAGATCATCGTGGCGCACGAACGCGGCCAACGCAGCACCCCGGACTACCTGCCAGCCTTGCAGAAGGAACTGGTCGAGGTGATCCGCAAGTACGTCAATATCGGTAACGACGACGTACATGTCGCCCTGGAAAACGACGGCAGCTGCTCGATTCTGGAACTCAATATCACCCTGCCCGATCGTTGATCGAAAGGGCGGTCGCCACGGCGGCTCCGTCACCTTGATCCCTTTGCGGGAGCCGGGTGATCGAGCCGCCGTTGGCGTTTGTTACGAGGCTGTTTAATGCCGTTGTCCAACATCCATATCCTCTACCAGGACGCCGCCGTCCTGGTGGTGAACAAGCCGACTCTGCTGCTCTCGGTGCCCGGCCGCGCCGACGACAACAAGGACTGCCTGATCACCCGCCTGCAGGAAAACGGCTACCCAGAGGCCCGAATCGTCCATCGCCTGGATTGGGAAACTTCCGGGATCATCCTGCTCGCGCGGGACGCCGACACCCACCGCGAACTGTCCCGCCAGTTTCATGACCGCGAAACCGAAAAGGCCTACACCGCCCTGGCCTGGGGTCAACCGGAACTGGACAGCGGCAGCATTGACCTGCCCCTGCGCTACGATCCGCCGACCAAGCCACGCCATGTGGTCGACCACGAGTTCGGCAAGCATGCGCTGACCTTCTGGAAGGTGCTGGAACGTTGCGGTGACTGGTGCCGCGTCGAGCTGACGCCGATCACCGGGCGCTCGCACCAGTTGCGGGTACACATGCTTTCCATCGGCCACCCGCTGCTCGGCGACGGCTTGTACGCCCATGAACAAGCCCTGGCCGCCTGGCCGCGCCTGTGCCTGCACGCGAGCATGCTGAGCTTCACCCACCCGCAAAGCGGCGAGCGGCTGCGCTTCGAGTGCCCGGCGCCCTTCTAAAGCTGTAAACACCGTCAAATGTGGGAGGGGATTGCAGTGGGTCAGTGAACAAATGCAGTGACTGACACTCCGCCATCGGGGGCAAGCCCCCTCCCACATTTGTGCTGTGCACTTCTCGCCATCGAACGGTAAACTCCGCGCATTGCTGTCTGGAGCTATTTATGCGCGAAGCGTTGAATCAAGGCCTGATCGACTTCCTCAAGGCCTCCCCTACTCCTTTTCATGCCACTGCGGCCCTGGCCCAACGCCTCGAAGCGGCCGGTTACCAGCGTCTCGACGAGCGCGACACCTGGACCACCGAAGCCAACGGGCGCTATTACGTGACCCGCAACGACTCCTCGATCATCGCCTTCAAGCTCGGCCGCCACTCGCCGCTGCAGGGCGGTATCCGCTTGGTCGGCGCCCACACCGACAGCCCGTGCCTGCGGGTCAAGCCGCAACCCGAGCTGCAACGCCAGGGTTTCTGGCAACTGGGCGTCGAAGTCTACGGCGGCGCATTACTGGCGCCGTGGTTCGACCGCGACCTGTCCCTGGCCGGCCGCGTGACCTTCCGCCGCGACGGCAAGGTCGAAAGCCAGCTGATCGACTTCAAGCTGCCGATTGCCATCATCCCCAACCTGGCGATCCACCTGAACCGTGAAGCCAACCAGGGCTGGGCGATCAATGCCCAGACCGAACTGCCGCCGATTCTCGCGCAGTTCGCCGGCGACGAGCGCGTGGACTTCCGCGCCGTGCTCACCGAGCAGTTGGCCCGCGAGCACGGGCTGAACGCCGATGTGGTGCTCGATTACGAGCTGAGCTTCTACGACACCCAAAGCGCCGCCGTGATCGGCCTCAATGGCGACTTCATCGCCGGCGCCCGCCTGGACAACCTGCTGTCGTGCTACGCCGGCCTGCAAGCCTTGCTCACCAGCGAGACCGATGAAACCTGCGTGCTGGTGTGCAACGACCACGAAGAAGTCGGCTCCTGCTCGGCCTGCGGTGCCGATGGCCCGATGCTCGAGCAGACCCTGCGCCGCCTGCTGCCCGAAGGTGACGAATTTGTCCGCACCATTCAGAAATCGCTGCTGGTATCGGCCGACAATGCCCACGGCGTCCACCCGAACTATGCCGACAAGCATGACGCCAACCACGGCCCGAAACTCAATGCCGGCCCGGTGATCAAGGTCAACAGCAACCAGCGCTACGCCACCAACAGCGAAACCGCCGGTTTCTTCCGCCACCTGTGCATGGCCGAGGAAGTCCCGGTGCAGAGCTTTGTGGTGCGCAGCGACATGGGCTGTGGCTCGACCATCGGCCCGATCACTGCCAGCCACCTGGGCGTGCGGACCGTCGACATCGGTTTGCCGACGTTCGCCATGCACTCCATTCGCGAACTGTGCGGCAGCCATGACCTGGCACATCTGGTGAAAGTGCTCGGCGCGTTCTACGCAAGCCGCGATCTGCCCTGATCCAAAGGCCGAATGCAGTTAAACATATGGGAGGAGCAAGCCCCCTCCCACATTTGGCTTCGCGTGGACCTGATCTATATCACCTGCATTTCCCGCAATCCCACCTAGACTTGTCAGTATTCCCACTCTGAGAAGGCCATCGCCTCATGATCACCATGTCCTCCTTCCATGCCATGCTCATCCCTATCCTGATCGGCATGATCATGCTCGCGGTCGGCTTCAACTTTCGTGACAAGCCCCTCGGCGTGTTCAGCATGTGGATCGGCATGCTGTTGATTCTGGGCACCGTGGTTTACAAGATCCTCGCTAAACTCGCTGAATAACAAATGCACTCGCATTGGGCATAGGGGCCTCGTACACTCGGTCAATTCGTCGTTTTCAAGGTTGACCGCCTCGTGCTTTCCCGTCTGCTTGCCCTGCCCTGCTGTTTGCTGATCGCCCTGCTCACCCTGCTCCCGCTCGCCCCGGCCCAGGCCGTGGGTTTGCCCGGGCTGCTGGGTGGCACCAGCAAGCCGCAACCCCAGGCCGAGCTGCCGCTGGGTCAGTCGCTGGACGAGGTGATCAAGACCCTGGAAAACGACCAGCAACGCACCCAGTTGCTCAACGACCTGAAAAAGCTGCGCCAGACCACGCAAAAGGCCCAGCCGGCCGCCGAACAAGGCGTGCTCGGGCTGATCGGCAGCACGCTGTCCGGCCTTGAGCAGCAGTTTTCCGGCGCCGACAGCCCACTGGGACGCTGGTCCGACGAAGTGGACATGGCCACAGATGAACTCGAGGCCTTGATGCTGCCGGCCAACGAATGGCTGCCGATCATCTTCGGCTTTGCCCTGATCCTCGCCGTGTGGAGCCTGCTGGCCGCCGCGCTGATCTGGCTCAGCCACCGGGTGCGCGAGCGCTTCGGCCTGACCGAAGAACTGCCGCAACACCCGCGCACCTGGGACATGCTGCGCTTCGCCCTGCGCAAACTGGGGCCGTGGCTGATCGCGCTGGTGATCACCGTGTACCTGAGTTACGCGTTGCCCTCGTCCCTGGGCAAATCCCTGGCGATGGTGCTGGCGTATGCGCTGGTGGTCGGCACCTGTTTCTCGGCGATCTGCGTGATCGCATTCTCCGTGCTGGACGGTCCCCATCGCCGTCACGCGTTGTATATCCTGCGGCGCCAGGCGTTCCGGCCGTTGTGGTGGATCGGCAGTTTCGCCGCCTTTGGCGAAGCCCTGGGCGACCCCAGGCTGGTCGCTGCGCTTGGCCAGCACCTGGCGCACACGGCCGCAACCGTCGCCAATGTGATGGCCGCGTTGTCCACCGGCGTGTTCATCCTGCGCTTCCGCCGGCCGATTGCGCACCTGATCCGCAACCAGCCGCTGTCCCGCCGCCTGACCCGCCGCGCCCTCAGCGACACGATCGAAATCATCGGCACCTTCTGGTACATCCCGGCCCTGCTGTTGGTCGGCATTTCACTGTTCGCCACCTTCGTCTCCGCCGGCGACACCAGCACCGCCTTGCGCCAGTCGCTGCTCTGCACGGTGTTGCTGGTGCTGTGCATGGTGATCAACGGCCTGGTACGCCGCCATGCCCTCAAGCCGCAACGCGGGCACAAGCGCCATGCGCTGTACTCCGAGCGCTTGAAGAGTTTCGTCTACACCCTCGCCCACCTGCTGGTGTGGCTGACGTTTATCGAACTGGGGCTGCGGGTCTGGGGCCTGTCGCTGATCCGCTTCACCGAAGGCGACGGCCATGAAATCAGCGTCAAGCTGTTCGGCCTCGGCGGCACGCTGCTGTTTGCCTGGCTGATCTGGATTCTCAGCGACACCGCGATCCATCACGCCCTCACCCGTTCGCGCAAAGGCCTGGCCAACGCCCGTGCGCAGACCATGATGCCGCTGATCCGCAACGTGCTGTTCGTGACCATCTTCATCATTGCCGCCATCGTCGCCCTGGCCAACATGGGCATGAACGTCACGCCGCTGCTGGCCGGTGCCGGTGTGATCGGCCTGGCCATCGGTTTTGGCGCGCAGTCGCTGGTGGCGGACCTGATCACCGGCCTGTTCATCATCATCGAAGACTCCCTGGCCATCGACGACTACGTCGACGTCGGCGGCCACCTCGGCACGGTCGAGGGCCTGACCATCCGTACTGTGCGCCTGCGCGACATCGACGGCATCGTGCATACCATCCCGTTCAGCGAGATCAAGAGCATCAAGAACTACTCCCGTGAGTTCGGCTACGCGATCTTCCGGGTAGCGATCCCCTACAACATGGAAATCGACGATGCGATCAAGTTGATGCGCGACGTCGGCCAGAAAATGCGCAACGACCCGCTGCAACGCCGCAATATCTGGTCACCGCTGGAGATTCAGGGCGTGGAAAGTTTCGAGTCGGGCAGCGCGATTCTGCGGGCGCGCTTCAAGACTGCGCCGATCAAGCAATGGGAGGTGTCGCGGGCGTTCAACCTGTCGCTGAAACGTCATCTGGACGAGGCTGGGCTGGACCTGGCCACGCCGCGCCTGAGTGTGCAAGTGGTGACCGGCGCGTCGGGCGGGCTGGAGAAAGACAAGAACGCCTGAGTCCTGAGGGTCAATGTGGGAGCAAGCGGTCGAGCCCCACATTGGATCTTCGCTGATGTCAGTGTCGCGGGCTCAAGCCAGCGCGGTGCCGTCCATTTTCTGGCGCAGGCTCAACGGACGCATGTCGGTCCAGACCTCTTCGATGTAGGCCAGGCACTCCTTCTTCATGCCGCTCTTGCCCACGGTGCGCCAGCCTTCCGGCACGGCCTTGTAGTCGGGCCAGATCGAATACTGTTCTTCATGGTTGACCACTACCTGAAACAGGATGTCGTCGCGGTCGAATACTGAGGTCATTGCTGTTCTCCATCGCTCAAAGGCCGGCTGCGCACCACGCGCAGCGCTGATATCTGTAGGAACGTACCAGGCGGGTAAAAAATTAGAGGCTGGCGACCGCCGCAGCCAGGGCACGCCCGAAGATCTCGGCGACCTGATCGATCTGGGCGGCACTGATCACCAACGGCGGCAGGAAGCGCACCACGCTGCCATGGCGGCCGCCCAGTTCCAGAATCAGGCCGCGCTTGAGGCATTCACGCTGCACCAGCGGCGCCAGTTGGCGGTGGACCGGCGGGTGGCCCTGGATATCCGGCGCGCCGTTCGGGTCCACCAGTTCCACGCCGAGCATCAGCCCGCGCCCGCGAATATCGCCCAATTGCGCAAAGTCGCGCTGCAGGATGCGCAACTGCTCCGCCAGGCGCTCGCCCATCGCCGCCGCATGGCCGGCCAGGTCGTGCTCCTTGAGGTAGCGCATCACCGCCGACCCTGCCGCCATCGCCATCTGATTGCCACGGAAGGTGCCGGCATGGGCGCCCGGCAACCAGGTGTCGAGCCAGTCGCGGTACACCACCACCGCCAACGGCAGGCTGCCGCCGATGGCCTTGGACATCACCACCACATCCGGAATGATGCCCGCGTGTTCGAAGGCGAACATCTTGCCGGTGCGCGCGAAACCGCTCTGGATTTCATCGACGATCAACGCCACACCCGCCTGCTCGGTGATCCGCCGCAGGCCGCGCAGCCAGTCGAGGTCCGCCGGGATCACGCCACCCTCGCCCTGCACCACTTCGACAATCACCGCCGCCGGCAACAGCACCCCGGCTTCCGGGTCGTTGAGCAGGTTTTCCAGATAATGCAGGTTGACCCGCACGCCTTGCGCGCCGCCCAGGCCGAACGGGCAACGGTAATCGTAGGGGAACGGCAGAAATTGCACGCCATTGCCGAGCAAGGCGCCCAAGGGTTTCTTCGGCCCCAGGCTGCCCATCAAGCTCAGCGCGCCCTGGCTCATGCCGTGATAACCGCCCTGGAACGACAACACCGTGCTACGCCCCGTGGCGGTGCGTACCAGCTTCAACGCGGCCTCCACCGCGTCAGTGCCGGTGGGGCCGCAGAACTGGATTTTCGCCTCCTGCGCCAACGCGGCCGGCAACAGGCCGAACAGGTCTTGCACGAATTGATCCTTGACCGGGGTGGTCAGGTCGAGGGTGTGCAACGGCAGTTCGTCGCTCAACACCTGCTGGATGGCGGCGATCACCACCGGGTGGTTATGCCCCAACGCCAAGGTGCCCGCGCCGGCCAGGCAGTCGATGAAACGGCGGCCTTCCACGTCTTCCACGTAAATGCCCTTGGCACGCTTGAGTGCCAAAGGGATGCGCCGCGGGTAGCTGCGGGCGTTGGACTCCTGCTGACGCTGGCGTGCCAGCAGCGGGCTTTCATCGAACTGGTAGAGCGTTTCCACGGGTGCCGGGCTGACCTGCACCCGAGCGTCTGCGATTTGGCTGGTAGCGACTGACATCTCTGGATCCCTCGATACGCGGGTGATGGTGACCAAACTGCCGATCCGTTGGCGTCTGGCCCAAGGGCCTGCGCGCGGATTGCCTGTTGTGGAAACGCACCAGCGTCGAATGGATTTAGGTGTTGTGGCGGTTAACGGACGGATCAAGCGCCGCCAATTGAGCCGCGCTCGCTGTCAAAGGCCCCGATACTTGTCATTCAGCGCATACAAAATCGCACACGTCTCAGCATCCAGGGCCCCGCCGTAATCCCTGGGCCGAAAGTGCATTTGAAACGCGCGGGTCCGCAGTTCGAACGCCTGGCGATTCTGCGCCGGTTTATACCCGTAGCGCTGAAACGCCCGCTCCACTTCCACCTCGGGCGGTAACCCGACACAAAAGCGGCGCTGATACATCGCCCGCGTTGCTTCATCGAACCAGGCCCCTACGCCCGCCTCGAACAGGCCGCGCCAAGGCAAGCGCGGCCCCGGATCGCTCTTGCGCCAGTACGCCACATCCGAATGCCCGAGGATGTCGCTCGGGCCGATGTGCGGGTAACGCGCGAGAATGTCGCGCAGCAATTCAATCAATACCTCCACCTGCTCCCGAGGGTACGCAGGAAAGGTAAACACCCCGCCCTCATCCCGCGCCAGGTTGACGACCTCGATGCCGATCGCGCGGCTATTGAGGTTGTCCCGCCCACCCCAGTGGCTCGCCCCGGCATGCCAGGCGCGCTGGCTCTCATCCACCAGGCGGAACACGCGCAACTCGTCGTAACCGGCGGCGCGGTAGCCGGGCTCGGCCGGATCAGGCAGCAGATAGTGCGCGCTGACGCCGTGTCGCGTCAGGGTGTGCAGGGATGACATAAAGGGCGCGGCGGTGTAATGCAGGACCACTTGCGCCACGGGCTCGCCGTTGCGTGCGTTGAAGTCCTTGGCGGGAAAACTGGTATCGATGACCAACATAAGAAGCGTCCTTTTCGGTACAGGCCGAGTCATTCGGCCCGTTCAAGCGCAAAACAATGACCGCCATCCTGAAGGGTTGAACGTCAGGCGGGCGGTAACTATTTGGCACACGAAAGAACGCGGGTCAGCGCCGCAGCGGCATGCCCAGATCGACCCGCAGGCCATCCGGCTGGCTGTCGAACGTCAACGAGCAGGAGCAGCGCTGGACGATCGCCTGCACAATCGCCAGGCCCAGGCCGCAGCCCTCGCTGTTGCCGTTGCGCCAGAAGCGCTGGGTCAGGTATTGCAGGTCTTCGCTGGCGATCTGTTTGCCGTGGTCGCGCACGCGGAACACCACCTGATCGCCGGCCATCAACACACTCAGCTCCACCCGGGTATCGGCCGGGGTGTGGCGCAGGGCATTGTCCAGCAGGTTGCGCAGGGCCGCGACGGCCAGGCCCACCGGCATTTCCAGCGGGGTATCGCTGAGGTCGTCCGGCAGGATCAGGTCGATGCGCTGGTTGTCGCCGGCGTTGGCATCCTGGATCGCCAGCCGTGCGACTTGCTCGGCACTCGACTGCACGCCGTCGTCGAACGACAGGCTGCCCTCCACCCGTGCCAACAACAGCAATTGCTCGAGGGTGCGGTGCAGGCGGTCGGCGCCCTCCTCGGCATGGGCCAGGGACTGGTCGCGGGCCGCGCCGTCGGTCATGCGCGCCACTTGCAGGTGGGTCTTGATCGCAGTCAGCGGGCTGCGCAGTTCGTGGGCGGCGTCGCCGGTGAGGCGGCGTTCGCGCTCGATGGTCTTGGCAATGCGCTGCAACAGCTGGTTCTGGGTGTCGAGCAGCGGTTTCAGCTCGCTGGGCAGCGGGTGGATCTGCAACGGTTCGAGGGAATCGGCGCTGCGCCGCATCAATGCATCGCGCATGCGATTGAGCGGCTGCAGGCTTTGACCGATCCCCAGCCACAGCAGGCACAGGCAGCCCAACAACGCCACACCGACCGGCACCGAGGCCGCCAGCAGGATCGACAGGTTCAACGCCTCGCGCTCCACCTGGCGGTCGGCGGTGGTAATGAACAGATCGCCACGGGCCAGGGTGAAGCTGCGCCACGCCGCGCCATCGATGATCTGGTCGCGAAAACCGCTGCGATGGGATTCCAGCCCCTGGTCCGGCGTGGTGTGGCTGCGCGCCAACACTTCGCCGCGCAAGGAACTGACCTGACAGGCCATGCCGCCCGGCACGTTCAGTTGCTCGGCGCTGAAGTGCTTGCCCTCGGCGCTGCTCGCCAGGCCCGGCATCTGCTCCATCAAACCGGCGACCATACGCGCCGACGCGACCAGGCGCTGGTCGAGGGAGAACATCATCTGGTTGCGCAGATCGTTGAGCATCCAGGCCGCCGCCAGCGCCCAGATCAACACAAAAGCGGCACCGAGCTTGAAGGTCAGGCGCAGGCGCAGGCTCATCACGAAGCGCTCTCTCCACCATCCGCCGGCCCCAGGCGGTAGCCCAGGCCACGCACCGTTTCGACGATGCCGTTGCCCAATTTGCGCCGCAGATGGTGGATATGCACGTTGAGGGCGTTGCTTTCCAGTTCGTCGTTGAAGCCGTAGACGCTGTCTTTGAGCTGTTCGCTGGAGAGCACGCGGCCCTTGTTGTGCAGCAGCGCCTGCAACAGCGCTTGTTCACGGCGGGAAAGGTCCACGGGCTGCCCGGCCAGCAGGGTTTCGCGGCTGCTCGGGTCGTAACTGAGGCGGCCGTGTTCGATCAGGTTGACGCTGCGCCCGGCCACGCGCCGCAGCAAGGTTTGCAGGCGCGCGGCGAGTTCGCGCAGGTCGAAGGGCTTGAGCAGGTAATCATCGGCGCCGGCTTGCAGGCCGTCGACGCGGTTGGTCACCGAATCCCGCGCGGTGAGGATCAGCACCGGAATTTCCAGGCCCTGGCTGCGCTGTTGTTGCAGCAACTTGAGGCCGTCTTCGTCGGGCAGCCCGAGGTCGAGCACCATGATGTCGAATTCGGCAGCCTTGAGCATCGCCCGCGCGGCGGCGGCAGTGGCCACGCGCTCGACGGTAAAGCCCTGGGCACCGAGGCCGGCCACGATGCCGCTGGCGATCAGTTCGTCGTCTTCACAGACCAGTACGTGCATGCTGAACCCTTCATGAAAGATGCGGGGGATTAGAAGACAGATCGATTAAGCGCGCATTATGCCGCCAAAGTTCGCAACATCAGATAATCCCTACGCTCTAGAATAGCGTCCGGTTAATCATCGGTTAATCAACGCCACACATTGTGTGCCTCACTTGCATCGAACTAAGGCTTGACCATGCGGCATCTATTTACCTTACTGCTGATGTTGTTCGCGGGATTCGCCCAGGCTGCGCCGGGTAACCCGTTCGAGACCAAACCCGACTTCCTCCCGGTGGGCAAGGCCTTCACCTTGACGTCCGAACGCCTGGAGTCCGGCGAAACCCAGCTGTTCTGGCAGATAGCCGATGGTTATTACCTGTACCAACAACGCATGAAGTTCGACGGCCTCGCCGAAAAACCCGCGCTGCCCGAGGGTGAAGCCCATAGCGATGAGTTCTTCGGCGAACAGCAAGTATACCGCCAAGGCCTCGAAGTGAAGATTCCGGCGGGGACGACCGGCCAGGTCAAGCTGGGCTGGCAGGGCTGTGCCGATGCCGGCCTGTGTTACCCGCCACAGTCGATGACCGTGGACCTGGGCGGCAACCCGGCCGTCGCCGCCACCGCACAAGCCCAGGACCAGAGCCTGGCCAGCGGCCTGCAGCAGCGCAGCCTGGGGTGGAGCCTGCTGGTGTTCTTCGGCCTGGGCCTGTTGCTGGCGTTTGCCCCGTGTTCGTTGCCGATGTTGCCGATCCTCGCCGGCCTGGTGGTCGGCAGCGGGGCCAACCCGCGTCGCGGTTTTGCGTTGGCCGGCAGCTACGTGGTGTGCATGGCGCTGGTGTATGCCGCGCTGGGCGTACTGGCCGCGCTGCTCGGCAGCAACCTGGCGGCGCTGCTGCAAACCCCGTGGATACTCGGCAGCTTCGCGGCCTTGTTCGTGATCCTGGCCCTGCCGATGTTCGGCTTTTTCGAACTGCAACTGCCGGTGGCCCTGCGCGATCGCCTCGACAACGTCAGCCGCAACCAGAGCGGCGGCAGCCTGATCGGCGCCGGAGTGCTCGGCGCGCTGTCCGGCCTGCTGGTCGGCCCCTGCATGACCGCGCCCCTGGCCGGCGCCCTGCTCTATATCGCCCAGAGCGGTAATGCCCTGCACGGCGGGCTGATCCTGTTCGCCATGGGCATCGGTATTGGCGTGCCTCTGTTGCTGCTGGTGACCGTGGGCAACCGCTTCCTGCCCAAGCCGGGCACCTGGATGAACGTGCTCAAGGGCGTGTTCGGCTTCCTGTTCCTGGCCACCGCCGTGTTGATGATCCGCCCAGTGGTCGGGGAAAACCTGTGGCTCGGCCTGTGGGGCGCGCTGGCCATGGCCATGGCCTATTGCGGCTGGCGCCTGGCCCAGGATTTCGGGCGGGTCGCCATGCTGTCCGGCGCCGTTTCCGTGGTGCTCGGGTTGTGGGGCGGCTTGCTGCTGGTCGGTGCGGCAGGTGGCAGCGACGATGTGTGGCAACCGCTGAAGGTCTACAGCGGCTCGCGGATCAGCGGCGCGCCGAGTGCCCACGATGCGTTCATGACGATCAACGACCCGGCCGTGCTGCAAAGCCAGCTCGACAGCGCCAAGGCCCAGGGCCAATGGGTGCTGGTGGATTACTACGCCGACTGGTGCGTGTCATGCAAGATCATGGAAAAACAGGTGTTCGGCAAACCCCACGTAATGGACGCCTTGAAAGACGTGCGCCTGCTGCGCCTGGACGTCACCGCCGACAACGCCGCCAGCCGCGCACTGCTCGAACGCTACAAAGTGCCGGGGCCACCGAGCTTCGTATGGATCGGCCCGGACGGTGAAGAACGCCGCGCCCGACGCATTACCGGCGAAGTCGATGCCGATACGTTCCTGCAACGCTGGACCCAGACGCGGGACGCCCGCTGATGCTGACCCTGACCATCGGCACCTTCGCCATCGCCCTGAATCACATCCTGCTGATCGGCGCGCTGATTCTCGCCACCCTGGTGGGCTGGCGCGTGGCCAAGCGTGGCGGGGAGAACCCGGAGTCGGTGCTGTTCAGCCTGTTCCTGCTGGGCATGTTGACGGCCCGCGTCAGCTTTGTGCTGATGTACTGGAGTTACTACCGCAACGACCCGTTGCAGATCGTCGACCTGCGCGACGGCGGCTTTCTCGCCTGGCCCGGCGTCATTGCACTGATCCTCGGCGCGCTGCTGTATGGCTGGCGCCGCCCGGCCCTGCGCAAACCGTTGAGTGCCGGGGTCATCACCGGCCTGCTGTTCTGGGGCATGACCAGCCTGTCGCTGAGCCTGTATGACAAGGGCTCGCGCCTGCCGGACATCACCCTGCGCAACGCCAACGGCGAGGTGGTGCAACTGGGCGATTACCAGGGCGGCCCGCTGGTGATCAACCTGTGGGCCACGTGGTGCCCGCCGTGCCGTCGGGAAATGCCAGTACTGGAACGCGCCCAACGCCAACGCCCCGACGTGACGTTCCTGTTCGTCAACCAGGCCGAAAGCATGCAAAGCGTCAGCACTTACCTGGCGACCCAGGGCCTGACCCTGGACAACGTCTTGTTCGACGCCAGCGGCCGCCTCGGCCAGGCCGTGGGCTCCATGGCCTTGCCGACCACGCTGTTCTACCAAGCCGATGGACGCCTGATCAACAGCCACCTCGGTGAACTGTCCCAGGCCAGCCTGGCCCGTGCCATGGAACCCTTCGACACCGCCCCCGCCGTCACGCCCCCTACAAGGAAACCGACATGCCCCGCCTCCGCCACCTGCTGACCCTGTTATCACTGAGCATGGCCGCCACCCTGGCCCAGGCCGAAGACTGGCCGGCCCCGATCAAACAGATCGAAGCCAAGGGCGCCAAGATCCTCGGCAAGTTCGACGCCCCCAGCGGCCTCACCGGCTACGCCGCGCAGTACCAGAACCGCGGCATGGCGCTGTACCTGAGCGCCGACGGCAAAAGCGTGCTCGCCGGCACCCTGTACGACGCCCAGGGCAATGACCTGAGCAGCGCGCCCCTGGAACAACTGGTGTACGCGCCGATGGCCAAGGAAGTCTGGGCGAAGATGGAAAAAAGCAGCTGGATCCAGGACGGCGACACCAACGCGCCGCGCACGGTCTACCTGTTCAGCGACCCCAACTGCCCGTACTGCAACATGTTCTGGGAACAGGCGCGGCCCTGGGTCAAGGCCGGCAAGGTGCAGTTGCGTCACATCATGGTCGGCATCATCCGCCAAGACAGCCCAGGCAAATCCGCCGCCCTGCTGGCCAGCCCAGACCCGCAAAAAGCCCTGCAAGAACACGAAGCCGCCGGCAAGGGCAGCAAGTTGCAGGCGCTGGACAAAATCCCGGCGGCGATTGAAGCCAAGCTCGAGGCCAATATGAAGTTGATGGATGAGCTGGAGTTGTCGGCGACGCCAGCGATTTTCTACCTCGATGACAAGGGCGGTTTGCAGCAACAGCAAGGGGCGCCGTCGCCGGATAAGTTGGTGAAGATCCTTGGGCCGAAATAGGCGGCGTCTGGACTGACGCTATCGGGGGCAAGCCCCCTCCCACATTTGAAGGCATGAACCCGGTCGAGTGTGGGAGGGGGCTTGCCCCGATGAGGCCCATGCAGGCAGCGAAAATTACAGGCCCTCCAACTCCGCCATCAAATCACTCAACCGATCCACCTTCTCGGCACTGATCGCTGTCGCCGCCAGCCCATCGATGTACTCGGCCAACTGCGCCACCGTGCTGCACTCGAACATCGCCCGCAACGGCACATCCCGTTGCAACGTCTTTTGCACGCGCGAGGCGATCTGCGTGGCCAGCAACGAGTGCCCGCCCAGTTCGAAGAAGTTGTCCTGCACGCCCACCCTTTCGACTCTCAGCACTTCGGCCCAGATTGCGGCCAAGGTGGTTTCCAGCTCATTGCGCGGCGCCAGGTAGCCCTGGCTGTGCAACTGGCCGATCTCCAGGGCCGGCAGGGCGTTGCGGTCGAGTTTGCCGTTGGCGTTGAGCGGCAGGCGCTCGAGCCAGAGCCAATGCAGTGGCACCATGTATTCCGGCAGTTCAGAACGCAGGTGTTGCTTGATGCGCTCCAGGCACTCGCCAGGGTTGAACGCAGCATCAGCGGCCACTAGATAGCCGACCAGATGCTTGCCACTGACGCCCTCCTGCACCCCGACCGCCGCGTCGCGCACTGCCGCTTGCTCATGCAGACGCGCTTCGATTTCCCCCAGCTCGATGCGGTAGCCGCGGATCTTCACCTGATGGTCGATACGCCCGACGTACTCCAGCACCCCATCGCTGCGCCGCCGTGCCAGGTCGCCGCTGCGGTACAGACGCTCGCCCGCGGCGCCGAACGGGTTGGGCACGAACACCTGGGCGGTGCGCAGCGGGTCGCTGACGTAACCGCGCCCTACGCCGGTACCGGCGACGCACAGCTCGCCCACCGCGCCCTGCGGCACCAACGCCAGTGCAGCGTCCAACACGTACAAGCGGTTGTTGTCGGTCGGCGCACCAATCGGCAGGTAAGTGCCCCGGGTCGAGGCCAGGTCGACACGGAAGAACGCCACATCATCCGAACATTCCGCCGGACCATAAGCGTTGACCAAGCCAATCTCGGGGTAACGCAGCAACCACTGCTGCGCCAGCTCCGGCGGCATGGCTTCACCGGTCGGCAGCATCCAGCGCAGGCCGTCCAGGCGGATGCGTGCCTCGGCCAGCATGCCCTGGATCAGCGACGGCACGCTTTCCAACACGCTGATGCCCTGGGCCTGCACATGGGCGAGCAAGCCCTGAGGATCGTGGGCGACGGCATTCGGCACGATATCCACCCGCGCGCCGAACAGCGGCGCGGCAAGGAACTGCCACACCGAAATATCGAAACTCTGCGAGGCGGTTTGCGCGATCACATCCACCGGGCTCAGGTCCAGGTACGGCACCTTGCTCAACTGGTTGTTGAGCATGCCGCGCTGTTCGACCATCACGCCTTTGGGCTGGCCGGTGGAGCCCGAGGTATAGATCACATAGGCAAGGTTGTCCGGGCCACTGTAAATGCCGGGGTTTGCCCCACGAGCAGGCACCTCCTCCCACACCAGCAACTGGCATTCCACGCCTTGCAGCAGCTCAATGGCCTGCTCGCGACACGCCTCGGTACACACCAGCAACGGGGTGCGGCTCAGCTCGATAATCCGGCTCAGACGCTGACCGGGCAGCCCCGGGTCGAGCGGCAGGTAACCGGCACCGGCCTTGAAGCTACCGATGATCATGCCGAGCAAATCGAGACTGCGCTCCGCCAGCAATGCCACCGGCTGATCCAGGCCGACACCCGCGGCGATCAGTGCGTGGCCCAGGCCGTTACTGCGCCGGTTCAACTCGGCATACGTCCACTGTCGGTCGAGGCACGTGGCGACGATGCGTTGCGGATGCTGCGCCACCTGGGCTTCGAACAGCTCGATATAGCTGCGCTCCAGCGGGTAGGCGTGCTCGCTCCGGTTGCAGCCGTGTACCAGGAATTCACGCTCCTGCGCGCCCATCAATGGCAGCTCGGCCATGTCGCCATGAAAACCCTGCATCAGCGCCAGCAGCAGGCGCTTGAACTCACTCAACATGCCCTGCACGGTGCTTTCATCGAAGTAACGCTGGTCGTAGGACAGGTGCAAACCAAGCTCATCGCCCGGATAGCACACGGCCGTCAGCGGGAAGTTGGTGTGGGTGCGGCCGGAGTCCGAGGTAGCATTCAGGCTTTGCGCACGGTCGAGTACCGAGACTTCCACCGGGGCGTTTTCGAACACGAACAGGCTGTCGAACAGCGGTTGGCCCTTGGGCAATTCGCTGTGTTCCTGAAGGGTCACCAGCGGCAGGTATTCGTACTCGCGCAGTTGCATATTGCTGTCGAGCAGGCCATTCAACCAGTGGCGCACGCTGCACTGTTGGCCCTCCTCGGGCAGCTTCACACGCAGCGCGATGCTGTTGATGAACAGGCCGACGGTCCGTTGCATGTCCGGCATGTCCACCGGACGCCCGGCCACGGTAACGCCGAACAGCACGTCACGCTCGCCGCTCAAGCGCCGCAGCACCAGGGCCCACGCGGCCTGGGCAAAGGTGTTGACGGTCAGCTGATGGGCCTGGGCCAGTTCGCGCAGGTGTATACCGTCGCGGGCATCGAGGCGGGTGTAGCAATCGCCCACTACCATGCCGCCGCTGCCGCCGGCGTGTTCGCGCAGGAACGGGCGGTCGCTGGGGATCGGCGTGGTGCGCTCGAAGCCCCGCAGGTTGTGCTGCCACCACTGGCGCGCCGCACTCAGGTTCTGGCGTTGCAGCCAGGCGATGTAGTCGCGATAACGCGGCGGCGTGGCCAGTTGCGCGTCGTGGCCTGCGCCGAGGGCCGTGTAGAGGTCGAAGAAATCATTCATCAACAGCGAACGGCACCAGGCATCGATGAGGATGTGGTGGTTGCTCATCATGAACCAGTAGCGCGCTTCAGCGACGCGGATCAGACGCAGGTGGAACGGCGCCTGGTTGAGCAGATCGAAACCGGCTTCGCGCTCGGCCTTGAGCAGCGCTTGCAGGCGCGGTTCCTGTTCGGCCTCGGCAACGGCGCGCCAGTCCAGGTACTCGATCGGCGTACTGCCGGGTTTGTGGATCACTTGCAGCATGTCCTCGCCGACGTTCCAGCAGAACGAGGCGCGCAAGGCTTCGTGACGGGCGATCACCGCTTGCCAGGCCTGGGCGAAACGCTCGGGGTCGAGGGCGCTGTCGATGCGGTAGCGGTCCTGCATGTAGTAGAGGCCGGTGCCCGGTTCAAGCAGGGTATGCAGCAGCAGGCCTTCCTGCATCGGGGTCAGCGGGTACACGTCTTCGATCGCACTGGCCGGCACCGGCAAGGCGTCCAACTGCGCCTGGGTCAAGCGCGCCAGGGGGAAGTCGGAAGGCGTGAGGCCGCCGGCACCGTCCTTGAGGCAATGGGCGATCAGGCTGTGCAGTTCGTCCAGGTAGGCCGCGGCCAACTCGCCAATCGTCTGCTGATCGTGGCGTGCGCGGCTGAAGGTCCAGCGCAGCACCAGTTCGCCGCCGTACACCTGGCTGTCGACACTCAGTTCGTTGGGCAGCGGCGCATCCGGGTCATGGGCGAGGCCGGCGGATTCCTCCAGCGGGTGGAACAGTGCATCGGCGCCGAAGCTCTGGTCGAACTGGCCGAGGTAGTTGAAGGTGATGTCGGCACTCGGCAGTGCGGCCATCGTCTGTTTGCACAGGTCGTCCGCCAGGTAGCGCAGCACGCCGTAGCCCAGGCCTTTGTGCGGCACGCCGCGCAGTTGCTCCTTGATGGCTTTGATCGATGCGCCCTGCTCCGCCAGCGGCGTCAGGCGCACCGGATAGGCGCTGGTGAACCAGCCGACGCTGCGGGTCAGGTCGATCTCATCGAACAGGGTTTCGCGGCCGTGGCCTTCCAGTTGGATCAGCGCCGAGGCGTGACCGCTCCAGCGGCACAGTACGCGGGCCAGGGCGGTCAGCAGCAGGTCGTTGACCTGGGTGCGATAAGCGCTGGGGGCTTGTTGCAGTAACTGGCGGGTGCGTTCGGCGTCCAGGCGCACACTGAGCGTCTCGGCATCGCGATGGCGCAATGCGCCGTGCGGGCGCGCCACCGGCAAGGGCACCGCCGCACCGGCCAAGCGCTCCTGCCAGACGCACAATTCTTCGCGCAGGGATTCGCTGCCGGCATAGGCCTGCAAGCGGGCGGCCCAGTCGCGCAAGGCACTGGTCTTGGCCGGCAGGCTGACGGATTGGCCGTCGCTCAATTGGCGATAGACGTTTTGCAGATCCTCAAGCAACACACGCCACGACACACCATCCACCACCAGGTGATGGATCACGATCAGCAGGCGCTGCTGGCCTTGCGGGCCATCCACCAGCAACGCGCGCAACAGCGGGCCGTGGGCCAGGTCGAGGCTGCGTTGGGTGTCGCTGAACAACGCGCTGCACTGTTGCAGATCACACACTTGCGCCTGCATCAGCACACCGCCCTCCGGCACGGCCAGGTGTTCGGCGTGCCATTGCGCGTCGCGCCGGGTGAAGCTCAGGCGCAGCGCGTCATGCTGTTCCAGCACCGCCAGCAGGGCTTGCTCCAGGCGATGGGGATCGAGCAGTTGCAGCGGTTTGAGCACCAGCGCCTGGTTCCAGTGTTGACGCGCGGGAATCTCTGTCTCGAAGAACCACTGCTGGATCGGCGTGAGCCCCGAGCGGCCGCTCAGCACGCCTTGCTCGGCGCTGACCTGCTCGGCGCGCGTGGCGACGGCGGCTAGGGTCTGTACGGTCTGGTGCTGGAACAAATCCCGCGGGCTGAAGTGAATCCCGGCCTGGCGCGCACGGCTGACCACCTGGATCGACAGGATCGAATCGCCGCCCAGTTCAAAGAAGTTATCGTCGAGACCGACCTGCTGCACGTTCAACACCGCGCACCAGATCGCCGCCAACGCTTGCTCCAGCGCGTTGCGCGGCGCCACGTAGTGTTGGCGATTCGCCTCGGCATCCGGCGGCGGCAAGGCGCGGCGGTCGAGCTTGCCGTTGGCGGTCAGCGGCATGCTGTCCAGCACGAGCCAATGGGCGGGCACCATGTAGTCCGGCAGTTGCGCTTTGAGGTGCGCCTTCAAGGCGTCGCGCAAGGGGCCGTGCTCGGCGTCGCTGGCCAGATAGGCCACCAGCTGTTTGCCGCTCGGCGAATCCAGCGCCAGCACCACCGCTTCCCGCACGGCGGGATGTTCAAGCAGGCGCGTTTCGATCTCGCCCAGTTCGATGCGGAAACCACGGATCTTCACCTGATGGTCGATCCGCCCGAGGTATTCCACCTGGCCATCGCTCAGTTGGCGCACCAGATCGCCGGTGCGGTACAGGCGACCGCCACGGGCCGCGAAGGGGTCCGCGACAAAACGCTCCGCGGTCATCCCCGGACGCTGGTGATAACCCTGCGCCAGCCCTGCCCCGCCGACGTACAACTCGCCGCTCGCGCCTTGCGGCACCAGGGCCAGGTCGGCGTCGAGAATATAGGCCACGCGGGCGCCGACGATGCTGCCGATCGGCACGCTGCCGACGCCCTCCGCCAAGTGCTGCGGTGCGAGGCCGGCCAGCGGCATCACCACGGTTTCAGTCGGGCCGTAGGCGTTGAAAAACACCTGCGGCTGGAACGCCGCGCGGATGCGCTGCAGGTGTTCGCCGGTCAGCGCCTCGCCGCCGGTGATGCACAACCGCACCGGCAAGGTCTGCCGCTGGGTTGCCAGCCATTGCGCCAACTGGCTGCCGTAGCTCGGGGTGAAGCCCAGCACATTGATGCGATGGGTGCGGATCAGCCCGCAGATCTGCTCGGCATCCCACTGGCCCTGGGCGCGCAATACCAGTTGTGCGCCGCTGAGCAACGGCACCAGCAAACGCTCGGTGGCGGCGTCGAAGTTGATCGAATAGAAGTGCAGCTCACAGTCATCCGGGCGCATGCCGAAACGCTCGATCACGGCCTGGCAGTGCATGGCGATTTCGCCGTGGCACACCACCACGCCTTTCGGCTTGCCGGTGGAGCCGGAGGTGTAGATCAGGTACGCCGGGTGTTGCGGCAGGCTGAGAAACGGCGGCTCACTGGCCGGGTAGTTCGCCAGCACCGGCAGGTCGTCTTCCAGGCACCAGCACGCCAGCGTCGCCGGCAGTTCACCGAGGGCGGCGAACATCGCCGCATCACTGAGCAGCAAGCCGATGCCGCTGTCTTCGATCATGTAATGCAGGCGGTCCAGCGGGTACTCCGGGTCCAGCGGCACATAGGCGCCGCCGGCCTTGAGAATCGCCAGCAGGCCGATGACCATTTCCAGGGAGCGCGGCAACGCCAGGCCGACGCGCACCTGCGGGCCGACGCCACGCTCGCGCAGCATCCAGGCCAGGCGGTTGGCGCGGGCATTCAGTTCGCGGTAGCTGAGGGTCTCACCGGCAAACGTCAGTGCCGGCGCGTCGGCACGGGCCAGTGCCTGCTGGTTGAACAGTGAGTGAAGGCACTGGTCGAGGCGCTGTTCAGCCGCGTCGCTCCCCAGGCTGCGCTGCAATGCGTGCTGCTCGTCGGCACCCAGCATCGGCAGTTCGCTGAGGCGTTGCTGCGGGTCGGCGATCAGCGCTTCGAGCAGGTTGCGCCAATGTTCGGCCATGCGCGCAACGCGCGGCTCATCGAACAAATCGGTGCAGTAGGTCAGGCAGCATCCCAGGCGATGGTCAAGGTCGGTGACTTCCAGGTTGAGGTCGAACTTGGTCGCACGCGCATCGTTGGCCAGGTACTCGACGCTCATCCCGCCCAGTTGGCGGCGCTGCTGGAATTCCCAACGCTGCACGTTGCACATCACTTGGAACAGCGGGTTGTACGCCGCGCTGCGCGGTGGTTGCAGCGCTTCCACCAAATGGTCGAACGGCAGGTCCTGGTGAGACTGGCCCTCGATCACGGTGTGACGAACTTGCTCGAACAACTCACCGACGCTCATCTGCCCGTCGAGCCGGCAACGCAGTACCTGGGTGTTGAGGAAAGCGCCGATCAGCCCTTCGCTTTCCGGGCGAATCCGATTGGCCACCGGAGCGCCGATGCGCAGGTCGGTCTGGCCGCTGTAGCGGTAGAGCAACACCGCCAGCGTGGCAGTCATGCTCATGAACAGGGTCAGGCCGTGCGCAGCATTGAAGGCCCGAACGCGCGCGGCCAGTTCGTCGCTCAAATCAAAACGGTACAGCCCGCCGCGGTGGCTTTGCACCGGCGGCCGCGGGCGGTCGCCGGGCAGTTCCAGCAGCGGATGCTCATAACCCAATTGCGCGATCCAGTAATCGAGCTGGCGCTGGCGCTCGCCGGACTCCAGCCACTGGCGCTGCCACACGCTGTAGTCGAGGTACTGCACCGGCAGCGGCGCCAGCGGCGAGTCGCGCTCATCGATGAAGGCTTCGTACAGCGCGCTGAGTTCACGGGCAAAGATGTCCATGGCCCAGCCTTCGGTGACGATATGGTGCAAGGTCAGCACCAGGTAATGCTCCTGCGCGCCGGCCTTGACCAGGCACACGCGCAACAGCGGCCCGGTTTCCAGGTTGAACGGCGTGTGCGCCTCGACATCGGCCAGCTGCTGCAAGCGTTGCTCGCATTCGAGGTGGCTCAGCGCCGAGAAGTCCTGCCAGCCCATGCGCAGGCCGGTCTGCGCCGACACCTGCTGATGCGCCACGCCATCGACGCTCGGGAAGGTGGTGCGCAGGGTTTCGTGACGCATGACCAAGGCCTGCAACGCGGCCTCGAAACGCCCCACGTCGAGCACCCCGCGCAGACGCGCCATGCCGCCGACGTTGTACGCCGGGCTGTCCGGCTCCAACTGCCAGAGGAACCACATCCGCTGCTGGGAATAGGACAGCGGCACCGGCCGGCTGCGGTCGACCTGGGCGATGGCGGTCTGTTGGTTGCGTTGGCCGGCGGCCTGGATCTGCCCGACCTGCTCGGCAAATGCGCCGAGTTCGCTGGCTTCGAACAGGGTGCGCAACGGCAGCTCGACGTCACACGCCTGACGGGTGCGCGAGATGATTTGCGTGGCCAGCAACGAATGGCCGCCGAGGGCGAAAAAATCATCGCGCAGGCCGATCCGTGGCAGGCCCAGCACTTCGCGCCAGATCGCCGCAATCTGCTGCTGCAACGGGCTCTCGGGTTCAACGTGTTCGCGGGTTTGCCACACCGGCTCGGGCAGCGCACGGCGGTCCAGCTTGCCACTCGGGCTCAGGGGCATGGCGTCCAGGCGCATCAGGTGCGCAGGCACCATGTATTCCGGCAACCCGGCGGCCAGGGCGGCTTTGACGGTTTGGGCGTCGAGCGCGGCAGTGGCGGTGTAATAGCCGATCAATTGATCATCGCGCACCAGCACCACGGCCTGGGCGATACCGTCGAGGGCCAGCAGGCGCGCTTCGATTTCTTGCGGCTCCACGCGAAAGCCGCGCAACTTGACCTGCTGATCGAGACGACCGAGGTAGTCGAGCACGCCGTCAGCGCTCCAGCGTGCGCGGTCACCGCTGCGATACAGACGGCTGCCCGGCGCGCCCAAGGGGTCGGCGACAAAACGCTCGGCGGTGAGCCCGGCGCGGCCGAGGTAACCGCGTGCCAGGCCGATGCCGCCGATGCACAGCTCGCCCGGCACTCCCGCTGGCAACGGGTTGAGCTGTTCGTCGAGCACGCGGCAGATCACATTGCCCAGCGGTCGGCCAATCGGCGAGCGCTCGCCATCCTCGGCGCGGCAGTGCCAATGGGTGACGTTGATCGCGGTTTCGGTCGGGCCATAACGGTTGTGCAACTGCACCGCCGGCAACCGCGCAAGCACACGGTCACGCAACTCGGCGGGCAAGGCTTCGCCGCCGCAGAACAGACGGCGCAGGCTGGTGCATTCGGCCGCCAACGGCTCGTCGATAAACAGCTGCAACAGCGGCGGCACAAAGTGCAGAGTGGTCACGCCATGGGCCTGCACCAGTTGCGCGATGCGCTGCGGGTCGCGCTGCTCGCCCGGCCCCGCCAACACCAGGCGGCAGCCGGTGATCAGCGGCCAGAAGCACTCCCACACCGACACGTCGAAACTGATCGGGGCTTTTTGCAGCAGCACGTCGCTGTCATTCAGCGCGTAGGTGGCCTGCATCCACTGCAAGCGCTCGGCCAGGGCCGCATGGGTGTTGCCCACGCCCTTGGGCTGGCCGGTGGAGCCGGAGGTGTAGATCACGTAGGCGAGGTGCTCGCCGTCCAGATGCAGGCCCGGCGGCTGGGTCGGCCAGCGGTCGAGGTGCAGGCTGTCCATGGCGATCACGCACACGTCTTCGGCCGTGGGTAATTGCGCCAGCAACGCGGTCTGGGTCAGCAGCAGGTGGACGCCGCTGTCCTTGAGCATGTAGGCCAGGCGCTCGGCGGGGTAATCCGGGTCCAGCGGCACGTAGGCGCCGCCGGCCTTGATGATCGCCAGCAGGCCGATCAACAGTTGCGGCGAACGCTCGGCGGCGATGGCCACGCACACGTCGGGGCCGACGCCCTTGTCGCGCAGGTAATGGGCCAGGCGGTTGGCCTGGGTGTGCAGTTGGGCAAAGCTCAGGCTGCCGCCCTGCCAGACCAGCGCGGTGCGGTCCGAGGTGTGTTGGTTGAGCTGTTCGGGCAACCATTGCCGGGCCGGCGCGCAAGGCGCTTCGCTCCAGGGCCGCTGTTCGTCGTGTTGCATCAATTTGAGGTCGCCGAGGGCCCGCTGCGGTTGCTCGCACACGGCGTGCAGCAGGTTGATGAAGTGCTCGGCCAGGCGTTGGATGGTGGTGCTTTCGAACAATTCGTCGGCGTAGTCGAACGCCAGGCTCAGGCGCCCGTTGCGGTCTTCTTCGCTGTGCAATTGCAGGTCGAACTTGGCTTCGCGGCTGTGCCACGCCAGTTCTTCGGCGAGCAGGCCCGGCAGGCGACGCAAAGCGCCGAGGTCGCGCTGCTGATGGTTGAACATCACCTGGAACAGGCCCTGTTCACGGGCGTGGGGGAACGCTTCGAGCAGTTGTTCGAAGGGCAGATCCTGATGGGCCTGGGCGCCCACTGCCGCCTGGCGCGTGGCCGCCAACAGCTGGTTGAACGGCAGGCGCCCGTCCAGCTCGGCGCGCAGTACCAGGGTGTTGATAAAGAAGCCGACCAGGCCTTGGGTTTCCTGGCGCGGGCGGTTGGCGCTGGGCACACCGATGCGGATGTCGCGCTGGCCGCTGTAGCGGTAGAGCAAGGTCTGGAACGCCGCGAGCAACAGCATGAACGGCGTCGATTGGTTGGCCTGGGCAGTCTGGCGAATCGCCGCGCTGAGGCTTGCGCCCAGACGCACGCTGTGGCGCGAAGCACTGTTGCGTTGCCGCGCCGCACGCGGGTGATCGGTGGCCAGGCTCAAGGCCGGGTGTTCGTCTCCCAACTGCGCCTTCCAGTACGCCAGTTGCCGCTGGCCTTCGCCCTCGGCCAACCATTGGCGCTGCCAGTTGCCGTAGTCGGCGTATTGCACGGCCAGTGGCGGCAGTTGCAGGGGCTGGCCCTGGGACGCCGCGGCGTACAGGCGCGAGAACTCATCGATGAGGATATTCAGCGACCAACCGTCGGCGATGATGTGATGCAGCGTCACCAGCAACTGATGATCTTCGTCGTCCAGGCGCACCAGGCTCACCCGCAGCAACGGGCCGTTTTCCAGGTCGAACGCGGTGTGCGCCTGCTCCTCGCGGATCTGCTGCGCCCGGGCTTCGCGCGCGGCGGCGGGCAGGTCACCAAGGTCGATGACGTGCAAGTCGAATGCGCTGCTGGCCAACACCCGTTGGAAGGCTTGCCCATCCCGTTCGTAGAAGCGCGTGCGCAGGGCTGGGTGGCGCTGGATCAGGTGCGCGAAGCTGGCGCGCACCGCGTCTGCATCCAGCTCGCCGCGCAGGCGCAGGGCACCGGGGATGGTGTACGCGTGGCTCTGCGGGTCGAGTTGCCAGGTGATCCACAGGCGATTCTGTGCGAGGGATTGCGGCAGTTCATCCTCATGCGACAAGCACTGGATCGTGCCTTGGGCGACGCCGCCATCCTGCTGCAACTGTGCCACATCGGCAGCGAAGGCCGACAAGGTCGGCGCTTCGAACAGCAGGCGCAGGTTCAGTTCCAGGCCCAGGGTTTCGCGCAGGCGCGCAACCACTTGGGTCGCGCTGATGGAATTGCCGCCGAGCAGGAAGAAGTGGTCATCCGCCGCTACCGTCGCCACCTGCAACTGCTCGCACCAGATCGCCGCGATCTGGGTCTGCAAGGTGGACCCCAGCGCGACATCACTGGCCGCCCCTTGCAGACCGGGGAACTGCGCATAGCTGTCGAGGCTACCATCGGCGTAACGCAACGCACATGCCGAGCGCTGCAGCTTGCCGCTGGAGGTCTTCGGCAACGCGCCGGGGTTGAGCAACACCACCACGCACGGCGCCTCTTGATAGGCTTCGGCCACGGCTTGGCGGATCGCCGTGATCAGCGCTTGCGGCGCGAGGATTTTCTGCACGCTGCGGCTGATCTCAGCGGCGATACCGATGCCTTCCTGGCCCTGCTCATTCACCGCGAACGCCGCGACCCGGCCTTTGCGCACCACCTCCACTTCGCGCTCGATGGTCTGCTCGATGTCCTGCGGGTAGAGGTTGTGGCCGCGCACGATCAGCAGGTCTTTCAAACGCCCAGTGATGTACACCTCGCCCTCGCGGATAAAGCCCAGGTCGCCGCTGCGCAGCCAGGTGCGGCCGGCGTGCTGGACGAAGGTCTTGGCGCTGGCTTCGGGGTTGCGCCAGTAGCCGTGGGCAATGCTCGGGCCGCTGGCCCAGAGTTCGCCGACGCAGTTGTCAGGCAGTTCGCTCAAGGTGTGGGGATCGGCGATCAGCACCGCGTGGTCCGGCTGATGTGTGCCGCAACTCATGATCGCCGCGCCCGGCCCCGGCTCGGCGCGGTTGGCGGCCAGCGCCTGAGCATCCAGGCGCAGGCCCGGGATGCCGTGGCCACGGCGGCCGCCGGCGACAAACAGGGTTGCTTCGGCCAGGCCGTAGGAGGCGAAGAAGTTGTTCGCGGTGAAACCGCACGGGGCGAACTTCTCGGCGAAGCGTTCCAGGGTGTCGAGGCGGATCGGTTCGGAGCCGGAATACGCCACGCGCCAGCGCTTCAAATCCAGGCGTTCCAGGGCCGATTCGCTGACCCGTTCGCTGCACAAGCGATAGGCGAAATCCGGGCCGCCGCTGATGGTGCCGCCGTATTCGCTGATCGCTTCCAGCCAGCGCAAGGGCCGGCCGAGGAAGTACGCCGGCGACATCAATACGCAGGGCACGCCGCTGAAGATCGGTTGCAGCAGGCCGCCGATCAGGCCCATGTCGTGGTACAGCGGCAGCCAGCTGACGATCACGTCATCCGGGTTCAGGTCGATGCCGAAACCGCGCCGGATCAGCAGTTCATTGGCGACCAGATTGCCGTGGCTGACCTGCACACCCTTGGGCAAGGCGGTGGAGCCCGAGGTGTATTGCAGGAAGGCGATGTCGTCGGCTTGCACATCGGTGGCGACCCAGCGCTCGGCAAGCGCGCTGTCGAGGGTGTCGACCGCCAGCAGCGGCGGCGCGTTTTCGATCTGCGCCAAGTCATCGCCGAGGCTGGCGATGGTCAGCAACAGGCGCGGTTCGGCGTCGGCGATGATCGACAGCAAGCGCGCCTGGTGATGGTGACGAGCGGACTCCGGCGGATAGGCCGGCACCGCGATCACCCCGGCGTACAGGCAACCGAAGAACGCCGCCACATAGTCCGGCCCGCTGGGGAACAACAACACGGCACGGTCGCCCAGGTCGGCGTTGGCCTGCAGGGCGGCGGCGATGGCACGGGCGCGTCGGTCGAGGTCGCGGTAGCTGAGGACCACGTTGTGTTCGGCGGACTCAGCGAGGAAACGCAGAGCGATCCGCTCCGGAGTCTGCGCGGCGCGGCGTTGAAGGGACTGGGCCAGGGTGCGGGGAAGTTCGAAGGCGTCCATCATGGGGGTTCCTGCCTGAAATCGGCTTACGGGAAAATCGGGAAGGGTTCAGCCGGCGGTCAGTCGCCGCGCCGCGCCATTGCGCCAGCGCGCCAGGTGTTCCTCGGCGTAGCGCCGCACACAGCGCAGCACCGCGCTTTCGTGCTGCACCAGAAAGAAGTGGTGGCCGTCGAACAGGTCCAGGGAAAACCCGCTGGCGGCGTCTGCCTGCCAGTCGAGTAACTGGTCGGCGCGCACGCTGTCCTGCTTGCCGCCGAACACATGGATCGGCATGCCCAGCGGCTCGCGTCGGCCGTAGGCGAAGCTGCCGCACAGCAGGAAGTCGGCGCGCAGGATCGGCAGCATCAACTGCATCAATTCGCGGTTGGCCAGGGCTGCTTCGGCGGTGCCTTGCAGGTCGCGCAAGCGGGCGATCAGTTGCTCATCGGTCTTTTCGCGGGCGTACTCGCTGACGTCGCGCCGCGCCGGGCCGGCGGTGCCGGACGCAAACAGCGCCAGCGGCGCAGGCACGTTGCGCGCTTTGAGCGCGTGCGCCAGCTCGAACGCCAGCAGGCCGCCAAGGCTGTGGCCGAACAACGCGTAGGGGCCGTTCAGGTCACGACTGATTTCATCCGCCAACTGCGCGGCCAAGGCGCCGATGTCGCATTGCAACGGCTCGTCCATCCGCATACCGCGCCCCGGCAACTCCAGCGGGCACACCTGCAACCAGTCCGGCAGAACACGCCGCCAACGCACGTACACCATGGCGCTGGCCCCCGAATAAGGCAGGCAGAACAGGCGCAGTCGAGTCGGCGCGCTCATCGCTCGACGCCCCCCACCTGAAACGCGCCATATGCACGATAAAAACCCATCTCGCCCTCCTGCGGGTGCTGATCCTTGGCCGTTTTACCAACGAACCTGTCACCCAGAAGAACGGACGGCGCTGCCAAATAATTAGTCGTCGTGGACGAGCGAGACGGGGTTCACACCTTCAGCCC
This sequence comes from Pseudomonas sp. Y39-6, assembly GCF_023651955.1. Lineage (NCBI taxonomy): Bacteria > Pseudomonadati > Pseudomonadota > Gammaproteobacteria > Pseudomonadales > Pseudomonadaceae > Pseudomonas > Pseudomonas sp. Y39-6. Next base: position 5,098,182 of record NZ_CP069594.1, read on the forward strand.
ACGGACAAAATCAGTCAGACTTCTCATTTGACAATAATTATCATTCAGCATAATTTGTTGCCCGATGTGTAGGAGGCCTCAGCACGGACGCCCTCCCCTAACCTCTTTTGCGATCAAGGTGATTTCCATGACGGAACAAGTATCCACAGGCAGGTGCGACTCACCGCTGCTCCAGGCATTCGTCGATAATCGGCTGATTCTGGTAAAGATCGCAGCACGTATTACCGGCTGCCGCTCCCGGGCCGAAGACGTCGTGCAGGATGCCTACTTCCGGCTGCAATCGGCGCCGACGATCACCTCATCGTTCAAGGCGCAATTGAGTTATCTGTTCCAGATCGTGCGCAACCTGGCGATCGATCACTATCGCAAGCAGGCCCTGGAGCTCAAATATTCGGGGACCGAAGAGGAAGGCTTGAATGTGGTGATTCAGGGCGCGTCACCGGAAACTTCGCACATCAATTTCAACACCCTGGAGAACATCGCCGACGCCCTGACGGAACTGCCCCAGCGCACCCGCTATGCGTTCGAGATGTACCGCCTGCACGGCGTGCCGCAAAAGGACATCGCCAAGGAACTCGGCGTCTCGCCGACCCTGGTCAACTTCATGATTCGCGATGCGCTGGTGCATTGCCGCAAGGTGTCGGGCAGTCACAGCGATACATTTGCACGGCGGCTCTGAAACTCGCCCCGGCGCGAAGCCTGGTCTCCCGAAACCTCAGGGCACCGCCGTCACATCGATGCGATAGGGCTCGAATATCTTCAACAGCTCGCCGTCATCGCGCAAACGTTTGAGCAGGCCGGCAAACGCTGCGCTGCTGATCGGCGCCTTGGGCCGCAGCAACGCGTAGTGGTGGTACACCTGGTCGACGCGCTCCGAGATCAGGAACTGGGCGGCCATGTCGACGTTGCGCGCCAGAAAATCACTCAGGTACGAGCGGGTCACCAGGGCGATATCGGCGCGACCGCGCGCGACCATCAGCAGGTTGCTGTCATGGGAGTAGGTCAACGTCGCGTTGAAGTGCTCGGCCATGAACTTGGGGTCGGCATTGAAGTTGGCGAAGGCGTAGTGATAACCGCTGAATACCGCCAGGCGCTTGCCGCCAAGGCTGGCGAAATAATTCTGGTCGCGATCGGGCTCACGCTGGGCGACGAAGATTTCGGCATCTTCCAGGCCCATGTCGACCGTGGTGTGAGGAATCTTCTGCCAGCCCCAGTCGGGGTTTTCGAAAATCGCCACGTCGACCCGGCCCTGCTCGAAATCGCGAAAGCGTCGCGGGATCGAGGTCGGCACCAACACGAACTGATAATCGGTTTGCGAGGCGTTCAGGGCTTCGACCAACTGCGGCAGTAATCCGGTGTCGGCGCCCTGCTCGGGGCGCACGGTGTACGGCGGAAAATGCGCAGCGCCGATCCTCACCAATTGCGCAGCCGAAGCCGGCATCCACGCAACGGTGCCCAGTGCCCATAAAGTAAGTCCTGCAGCCAGTCGCCATGGCGAAAACATTAAGGCACACACCGTTTAACCTGCTGATGGCAATAAGCTAGGCGTTTTTGTCTGGCGAGACAACTTCCACCGGAAAATTAATAGCTTGCGCCTCAATCAGCCTTCAAAACCATCAACAACGCCTCTTCGGCCAACTGCTCGAGGGTCAAGCTGCCCTCGGCGCGGAACCAGGTGGTGGTCCAGGACAAGGCACCGGTGAGGAAGCGCCGGGCGATAAACACATCCCCCTTGATATAGCCGGCGGCCTTGGCCTCGCCCAGCACCTGCAGCCAGATCGCTTCATAGACATCACGCAAAGCCAGCACCTGGGCCTGGCCCTCGGCCGACAGCGAACGCCACTCGTACACCAACACCGCCATGGCTTCGCCGCTGCCGCCCATGATCGACTGCAATTCGCAGCGAATCAGCGCCAGCACGCGCTTGCGCACCGTGCTCGCCTCTTCCAGCGACGCACGCATCAGCGCAGTGTTGTAGCGGATGGTTTCTTCCATCACCGCGCGCAGGATCTCGTCCTTGCTCTTGAAGTGATGAAAGATGCTGCCGGACTGGATGCCCACGGCACCGGCCAGGTCGCGCACGGTGGTGCGCTCGAAACCCTTGTTGCGAAACAGGTGAGCCGCGGTTTGCAGCAACTTGCCCCGGGCGCTGTCGGGGTCGGTCAATTGGCCGCCGTCGACCATGGCGCGCATCACCCGCAGGGCTTTGTGCTCATCCATGCTGCTCTCCTTTACGTCTACTGACATCTTGGCCGGCAATTTAGGCCGTGCCTGCCAGCCAAGCAAGCGCTTGGCTGAAAACTTGTGCCCGGAGTTTACAAACCAAGCGCTTGCTTGGTAGTCTCGTCGCCAGCCATTCGAGGAAGGATTTCTCATGAGCAAGACGGTTCGCATCGGCTGCGCCAGCGCCTTCTGGGGCGACACCTGCACCGCCGCCGCCCAGTTGGTACACGGCGGCAAGCTGGACTATCTGGTGTTCGACTACCTGGCGGAAGTCACGATGTCGATCCTCGCCGCTGCGCGGATCAAAGATCCCCAGGCCGGCTACGCCACGGACTTTGTCGAGGTGCTGTCGCCGCTGCTGGCCGAGATCCAACGCCAGGGCATCCGCGTGATCAGCAACGCGGGGGGCATCCACCCCCAGGCCTGCGCCGCCGCCCTGCAAGCGGCCTGCGACGCGGCGCAACTGCCGCTGAAAATCGCCGTGCTGCTGGGCGATGACCTGCAGCCCCAACTCAAACACCTGCGCGGCAGCGTCGACATGTTCAACGGCGCGCCGCTGCCGCCGCTGTGCGTGTCCGCCAATGCCTACCTCGGCGCGCCGGGCATTGTCCGCGCGCTTGAGCTGGGGGCGGATATCGTCATCACCGGGCGGGTGGTCGACAGCGCGGTGGTCAGCGCTGCGTTGGTGCATGAATTCAACTGGTCATGGCAGGACTACGACCGCCTCGCCCAGGCCGCCCTGGCCGGGCATATCATCGAATGCGGCGCGCAGTGTACCGGTGGCAACTTCACCGACTGGCGCGACGTGCCGGATTACGAGCACATCGGTTTTCCCATCGTCGACGTCAGCGCCGACGGCCAGTTCACCGTGAATAAAGTCGCGGGCAGCGGCGGGTTGATCAGCGAGCTGAGCGTGGCCGAACAACTGCTCTACGAAATCGGCGACCCGCGCGCCTACTTGCTGCCCGATGTGATCTGCGATTTCAGCCAGGTCAAATTGCAGCAGCAAGGCAAACACAGTGTGCGTCTGCACGGTGCCAAGGGGTTGCCGCCGACCGCTCAATACAAGGTCAGCGCCACTTACCCGGATGGCTTTCGCTGCACCGCCAGTTGCCTGATCGCCGGGATCGACGCGGTGGCCAAGGCCGAGCGGGTCGCCCAGGCGATTATCGACAAGACGTCGGAGCTGTTCAGCCAGCGCGGTTGGGCGCCCTACACCGAGGTGAACATCGAACTGCTCGGCAGCGAAGCCACCTACGGCGCGCATGCGCGACGCCGGGACTGCCGCGAGGTGGTGGTGAAGTTGGCGGTGCGCCACCCGAGCAAGCCGGCGCTGGTGCTGTTCGCCCGCGAAATCGCCCAGGCCGCCACCGGCATGGCACCGGGGCTGACCGGCATCGTCGGCGGGCGGCCGACGGTGTATCCGTTGATTCGACTGTTTTCGTTCCTGATCGATAAATCGTCCTGTGAGCTGGCGATTGATTTGCAGGGTGAACGCCACGCTTGCGCGCTCCCGGCCAGCCACGCACTGGGCACGCCGGCGGCCGCCCTCGAACCGCCCAAACCCCAAGGCCGCGCCGATGCCAGCGTACCCCTGGTGAAACTCGCGGTGGCCCGTTCCGGCGACAAGGGCAACCACAGCAACATCGGGGTGATTGCCCGCGACCCGGCGTACCTGCCGTGGATCGCCGAAGCCCTGACCCCGGCCGTGGTCGTCGACTGGATGGGCCACGTGCTCGACCCGGTCCACGGTCGCGTCGAACGCTGGTACCTGCCCGGCAGCCACAGCCTCAACTTCCTGCTGGAAAACGCCTTGGGCGGCGGCGGCATCGCCAGCCTGCGCATCGACCCGCAGGGCAAGGCGTTTGCCCAGCAGTTGCTGGAAATCCCCATCGCCGTGCCGCAGCACATCGCCGATCAACTCACGTAAAGGAGCGTTGCCGTGGCCTTCGACTCGATCTTCAAAGCCGACCTGCCGGATGTCCTCAAAGGGGAGTCATAAACCATGCCGGTGATCGAAACCCTGATCGACGCCCACAGCCCAGACTTTGTGCGCAACCGCGAAGCGCTGCTAGCGAGCCTGCAGCAACTGCGCCTGTTGGAGCAGAACCTGTTGAGCAAGGCGCAGGAAGCCAAGCCCAAGTTCGACAAACGCGGGCAATTGCTGCCGCGTGAACGCCTCAACCTGCTGCTGGACCCTGGCGCGCCGTTCCTGGAACTGGCCAGCCTGGCCGGCTACAAACTCCATGACGACAAGGACGGCAGCGCCGCCGGCGGCGGGTTGATCGCCGGCATCGGTTACGTCAGCGGCGTGCGCGTGCTGGTGGTGGCGAATAACAGCGCGATCAAGGGCGGCACCATTTCCCCCACGGGCCTGAAGAAATCCCTGCGCCTGCAACAGATCGCGATGGAAAACCAACTGCCGGTGGTGACCCTCGCCGAAAGCGGCGGCGCCAACCTCAACTACGCGGCGGAGATTTTCGTCGAAGGCGCGCGCAGCTTCGCCAACCAGGCGCGCATGTCGGCCATGGGCTTGCCGCAGATCACCGTGGTCCATGGCTCGGCCACGGCGGGCGGCGCGTATCAGCCGGGGCTGTCGGATTACGTGGTGGTGGTGCGCGGCAAGGCCAAGCTGTTCCTGGCCGGCCCGCCGCTGCTCAAGGCCGCGACCGGCGAAGTCGCCACCGATGAAGCACTGGGCGGCGCCGAGATGCACGCGCAAATCGCCGGCACCGCGGAATACCTGGCGGAAAACGATGCCGACGGGGTGCGGATCGTGCGCGAAATCGTCAGCCTGCTGCCGTGGAACGAGCGCCTGCCGTCGATGCCCAAACGCACGTATGCCGAGCCGCTGTACCCCATCGACGAACTGCTCGGGCTGATCCCCGACGACCCGAAAAAACCCTACGACGTCCGCGAAATCCTCGCACGCCTGGCCGATGGTTCGAACTTCCTCGAGTTCAAGGGCGAGTTCGACGCACATACCGTGTGCGGCCACCTGCACATCCAGGGCCGCGCCGTCGGCGTGATCGGCAATAACGGCCCGATCACGCCCAAGGGCGCCAGCAAGGCCGCGCAATTCATCCAACTGTGCGACCAGAGCCGCACGCCGCTGCTGTTCCTGCACAACACCACCGGCTTTATGGTCGGCACCGAGGCGGAACAGCAAGGCGTGATCAAGCACGGCGCGAAGATGATCCAGGCGGTGACCAATGCACGTGTGCCCAAACTCACCGTGGTGGTCGGCGGCTCCTACGGCGCCGGCAACTACGCCATGTGCGGCCGCGGCCTCGACCCGCGCTTCATCTTCGCCTGGCCCAACAGCCGCACCGCCGTGATGGGCGGCGCCCAGGCCGGCAAAGTGCTGCGCATCGTCACCGAAGCCAAACAACGGAAAGACGGCCTGACCCCCGACCCCAAGATGCTCGACATGCTGGAACAAGTCACCGCACAAAAACTCGACAGCCAATCCACCGCACTGTACGGCAGTGCAAACCTATGGGATGACGGCCTGATCGACCCAAGGGATACCCGCACGTTGCTGGGGTTCCTGCTGGATATCTGCCAGGAAGCCGACATGCGGACGTTGCAACCGAACAGCTTTGGCGTAGCACGGCTCTAAAGTCATCAAGACAACAAAACCCTGCTGTTGCTCTGCTTTTGCTCTGCTTTTGCTCTGCTTTTGCTCTGCTTTTGATCTTGATCTTGATCTTAGGCGCCCCGTCAAACCACGCTGGCCGAACGCAGGCTTGAATCCGTGGGTAACCCGGCAGGACGCCGGGTTAGCCGTCCTGGGCCAGGGATGGCCCATGACGGCGGCCCACGGATTCAAGCCTGCGTTCGGGCACACCGAGCCTAGGCGAGGTGCCGAGTGGTGGGGCAAGAGCCCTTTTGGTTACTTTTGGGGCTCTTTTCCAAAAGTGACCCGCTGTAAGAGCGGAACCCATAGCAGCCGTTACCAAAGAAACGGATATGTACTCAACCCAAAAAAATGGTCGACCCAGAGGCCGCCATCGGGGGCAAGCCCCCTCCCACATTTGGAGCGAGGTGAGCCCAATTTCGAGCGAGGTGAGCCCATTGGATATCTACCCGCTGTAAGACCGCCAGCAAACCAGCTCCCACAGATGGAGCCATGCACACCCGAAGAACGCCCACACGGAGAACAATAAAAAATGATCTTCACCCAGGAACACCAGGCACTGCGCCGCACCGTCCGCGCCTTCGTCGACCGCGAGATCAACCCCCACGTCGACGAATGGGAAAAAGCCGGCCGCTTCCCCATCCACGATATCTTGCGCAAGGCCGGCGACCTCGGCCTGCTGGGCATCTCCAAACCCGAGCAATTCGGCGGCATGGGCCTGGACTACAGCTACTCCATCGTCGCCGCCGAAGAATTCGGCAGCATCCGCTGCGGCGGCATCCCCATGTCCATCGGCGTACAGACCGACATGTGTACCCCCGCCCTCGCCCGCTTCGGCTGCGACGCACTGCGCGAAGAATTCCTGCGCCCGGCCATCAGCGGCGAGCAAGTCGGTTGCATCGGCGTCTCGGAAGCCGGCGCCGGTTCCGATGTGGCCGGGCTGAAGACCCAGGCACGCAAGGACGGCGACGACTACGTGATCGACGGCAGCAAAATGTGGATCACCAATTCGCCGAGCGCCGACTTCATGTGCCTGCTGGCCAACACCTCCGACGACAAGCCGCACCTCAACAAGTCGCTGATCATGGTGCCGATGAACACACCGGGGATCAGCGTCAGCCCGCCCTTGGAAAAACTCGGCATGCACAGCTCCGAGACCGCCCAGGTGTTCTTCGACGGCGTGCGTGTGCCGCAACGCAACCGCATCGGCCATGAAGGCGCGGGGTTCATGATGCAGATGCTGCAATTCCAGGAAGAACGCCTGTTTGGCGCGGCCAATATGATCAAGGGCCTGGAGTCCTGCATCGACAGCACGATCGAATACTGCAAGGAGCGCCAGACCTTCGGCAAGGCGCTGATCGACAACCAGGTGATTCACTTTCGCCTGGCCGAACTGGCCACCGAAATCGAATGCCTGCGCGCCCTGGTCTACCAGGCCACCGAGCAGTACATCAAAGGCCAGGACGTGACGCGCCTGGCCTCCATGGCCAAGCTCAAGGCCGGGCGGCTGGGCCGCGAAGTCAGCGACAGTTGCCTGCAATACTGGGGCGGCATGGGCTTTATGTGGGACAACCCGGTGGCCCGCGCCTATCGCGATATGCGCCTGGTGTCGATTGGCGGCGGCGCCGACGAAATCATGCTGGGCATCATCTGCAAACTGATGGGCACCCTGCCGGGGAAAAAACCATGAACACCCTGCTGCTCGAACCCCATAACGGGGTGCTGCACATCACCCTCAACCGTCCGCAAAGCCGCAACGCGATGAGCCTGGAGATGGTCAATGAACTGCGCGCGGTGCTGGCGCAGTTGGACGATCAGGTGCGTGCGCTGGTGATCAGCGGCGCGGCCGGGCATTTCTGCGCCGGGGCGGACGTGAAAGACCTGCTCGGCGCCAGCGACAAGGCGCAATTGCAGGCGCTGAACCGCGCGTTCGGCACCTTGCTGCAGGAAGTTGAAGCCGTGCCCCAAGTGGTGATCGTGGTGCTGCAAGGCGCGGTGCTGGGCGGTGGCTTTGGTTTGGCGTGCGTCAGTGATATTGCGCTGGCTGATCACCAGGCGCAGTTCGGCTTGCCCGAGACCAGCCTGGGCTTGCTGCCGGCGCAGATCGCGCCGTTTGTGGTCAAGCGCATCGGTCTGACGCACGCGCGCCGGCTGGCGCTGACGGCGGCGCGGTTCGACGGGGTCGAGGCTGAGCGCTTGGGCGTGGTGCATTTTGTCGAGCGCGATCCGCAGGCGTTGGCCGAACGCCTGGATGAAGTGCTGGGCCAGGTATTGCGTTGCGCGCCGGCGGCGAATGGGCGGACCAAGGCCTTGCTGCTGGCCAGCGCGGAGCAACCGCTGGGGCCGTTGCTGGATCAGGCCGCCGCGTGGTTCGCCGAGGCGGCGACGGGCGAAGAAGGGATCGAAGGCACCCAGGCCTTTGTGCAACAGCGCAAGCCACGGTGGGCCGAATGAACAAGATCCTGATCGCCAACCGCGGCGAAATCGCCTGCCGCATCCAGCGCACCGCCCAGGCCTTGGGCTATCGCACCGTAGCGGTCTACAGCGACGCCGACGCCCAGGCCGCGCACGTGCAGATGGCCGACGAAGCCGTGAATATCGGCCCGGCGCCGGTGCAGCAGTCCTACCTGAATACCCCGGCGATTCTCAGCGCAGCCCAACGCACGGGTGCCGACGCGGTCCACCCCGGTTATGGCTTTCTCTCTGAAAACCCCGATTTCGCCCGCGCCTGCATAAACGCCGGGCTGACCTTTATCGGCCCCAGCGTCGAGGCCATCGAACTGATGGGCAGCAAGCGCCGGTCCAAACTCGCCATGCTCGAGGCCGGTGTCCCGTGCGTCGCCGGCTACCAAGGCAGCGCCCAGGACGACGCCACGTTGCAAATAGAAGCTGAACGCATCGGCTTCCCGCTGATGATCAAGGCCAGTGCCGGCGGCGGCGGCCGAGGTATGCGCCTGGTGCATCAGCGCGAACACCTGCAAGAGCAACTGCGCAGCGCCCGCTCCGAAGCCCTGAATGCGTTCGGCAGTGACGAACTGATCCTGGAACAGGCGCTGATCGAGCCGCGCCACGTCGAAATCCAGCTGTTCGGCGACAGCCACGGCAACCTGATCCACCTCGGCGAACGCGACTGCTCGGTCCAGCGCCGCCATCAGAAAATTATTGAAGAAGCGCCCTGCCCGGTGATGACCCCGGCCCTGCGCCAGGCCATGGGCGAGGCGGCGCTGAAGGCCGGGCGTGCGGTGAATTACGTCGGCGCCGGCACGGTGGAGTTCCTGCTCGACCGCGACGGCCGGTTCTACTTCCTGGAGATGAACACTCGCCTGCAAGTCGAACACCCGGTCACCGAACTGATCAGCGGCCTCGATCTGGTCGACTGGCAACTGCAAATTGCCGCCGGCCAACCGCTGCCGTTACAGCAAGCGCAGGTCAGCCTCAGCGGCCACGCCATGGAAGTGCGCCTGTACGCCGAAGACCCGGCCCAGGGCTTTCTGCCGCAAACCGGTGCGGTGTTGCGCTGGGAACCGGCCGCGGGCGTGCGGGTCGACCACGGGGTTCTCGAAGGTCAGCGCATCAGCCCGTTCTATGACCCGCTGCTCGGCAAGATCGTCGCCCATGGCGCCACCCGCGAGGAGGCGCGGCGCAAGCTGCTGCACGCCGTGGAGGACACGGTGCTGCTGGGCGTGGCGAGCAACCAGCAGCTGTTGACCGACCTGCTCAAGCACCCGAAGTTTATCCACGGCGATTTCAGCACCGCGTTGATCGCCGAACACTTCAGCGAGATCCGCCGCCCCCGCGCATCCGCCGAACAGTTGGCCCTGGCCGCCGCGCTGTTTTATCAACACAGCGCTCAGGCCCATGCCCCGGCCTTATCAGGGTGGCGTAACGGCGCTGACGTGCCGTGGAGCTATCAGTTGGCCGTCGACGATGCGGTCCAGGACATCACGGTCAGCGTCCTCGCCGACCATCACCTGCAGGCCAACGGCATCGACATCCGCCACCTCAGCAGCGACGGCCGCTGGGCCACCGCAGTGATCAACGGCATCCGCCGCCGCAGTGCCTACCACCTCGACGGTGCCCAGCTGTGGCTACCGGGCGTGAGCGTGACCAACCGCAACCACCACGTTGCCAACCGCCAGCCCCCAACCGGCGGCGGCAGGGTCGAGGCGCCGATGGACGGCGCCATCGTCGATGTGCGCGTGCGCGCCGGTGAACGCGTCACTCAGGGGCAACTGCTGCTGGTGCTCGAAGCGATGAAAATGGAGCATCCGCTGAAGGCCGGCATCGACGGCGTGGTCAAGGCCGTGCAGGTCATGGCCGGCGATCAGGTGCGCAATCGCCAGGTGTTGCTGGAGATCGAATAAAGCCTGGGCGGAACTACGCGGCCGGGCTACGCTCTATCCCCATCAGGACGGGAAGAGTACGGGAACCTGCACGATGCCTCATTGGCTGATTATTGACCTTGAAGCCACAACGGATGACGGCGGCTGGCCCGTGACGGAGATGGAAGTCATCGAGATCGGCGCAAGCCTGGTCAACCGCCAGGGCCGCGAGTTGGATCATTTCCAGCGTTTTGTGCGACCGCAGCGGCGTCCATTGCTGACGCCCTTCTGCCGCAAGCTGACCCATATCACCCAGGCGAACATGGACAGCGCCGCGCCTTTCGGCGATGTGTGGGCGCTGTTCGAGCGCTGGCTGGGCCAGCATCAGGCACACCTGGAAGGTTGGGCCAGCTGGGGCGACTACGATCGCCAGCAGCTCGAGCTGGAGTGGCAGCGCCATGGCCTGAGCAGCGCGCTGGCCCAAACGCCCCATATCAACCTCAAGCAACGCTTCGCCAAGGCCCGGCGCCTGGACAAGCCAACGGGGCTCAATAGCGCCCTGCAATTGGCGGGAATGCAGTTCAATGGCCAGCAACACCGGGCGCTGGAAGATGCGCGCAACACCGCACGCCTGTTACCGCTGATTTTGCCGGTCTAGGCAGCTCCCTTGCCCTTGGGCATACTGGCCGACCTTTCCAGACCCTTTTTCCGAGGATTCGCCCATGTTTAAAGTCAACGAGTACTTCGACGGCACCGTCAAGTCGATCGCTTTCGGCACCGCAGAAGGTCCGGCGACCATCGGCGTCATGGCCCCGGGTGAATACGAATTCGGCACCGCCCAGCGTGAAATCATGCACGTGGTATCCGGCGCCCTGACCGTCAAGCTGCCCGACAGCAGCACCTGGGAAACCTTCGCCGCCGGCAGCCTGTTCCACGTTCCGGCCAACAGCAAGTTCCAGCTGAAGGTCGCCGTGGACACCGCTTACCTGTGCGAATACCGCGGCTAAGCAATTCCCGCGCGAAAAAAATGCCCGTCTCGCAGGAGACGGGCATTTTTTTTGGGGGCGCATTATTCGAGGACAGTCACCGGCATGCCCACTTCCAGGCGGCCCACGCCATCGTTGACCAGGTTCTGGCCGAACATCGCGCCGTCTTCGGTCTTGCGATAGGCCTCCAGCGTCACGAACGGTTCGCGGTCGGCACTGCGCTCGCCGGTCTGCGGGTCGATGGTGGTCAGAATGCAGCGTGAGCACGGCTTGACCACACGAAACTCGACATCGCCGATGCGCAGGCGTTTCCAGCCGTCTTCGGCGAACGCATCGCCACCGTCGATCACCAGGTTGGGGCGAAAGCGCAGCATTTCCATGGGCCGACCGACGTGCCGGGACAGGTCGTCCAGGGAGGCCTGGCCGATCAGCAGCAACGGGTAACCGTCGGCGAACGCGACCTGATCATCGTCCTTGCCATAACCGGCTTGTGTGGTGCGCGCGCGCTCCAGCGGGATGTGGACCAGCCGCGTCGGCTTGCCGATAAAGTCGCTGACCCAGGCGGCGGCGGCATCGCCCGCATCCGGCACGCGCAAGGTGTCGCGCCAGATGGTCACACCGCGCAGTTCAGCCTCGCTGCCGGGCAACGCCACGTCCAGCGCTGCGTAGCCAGGCGAACTGAGGGTCAGGCCACCGCTGCGGTTCCACAGCGCCGACAGCTGGCTCATCGTCGCCACGGCGCGCTGCGTCAAAAAACGCCCGCTGGCTTCGTCCACCAGCATCCAGCGTCGATCGCCATCCAACCCGAGCTTGTCCAGGCCGATCTGCTGCAACGTTTCGGCCTTGCCGGATTTCAAAGGGTAACGGTACAGCGCGCTGAGACGGAGCATGAGCCTGCATTCCTGAGGGGCAAAACCGTCACCCTAAGGTCAAGCCGGCGCTTCGTCCAGCATCAGTCGCTGACGCACCACATCCACCAGCTTGTCCGGCTGGAATTTGGACAGGAAGTTATCGCACCCGACCTTCTTCACCATCGACTCGTTGAAACTGCCCGACAGCGAGGTGTGCAGCACCACGTACAGCTCACGCAGGCGTGGGTCATTGCGGATCTCGGTGGTCAGGCGGTAGCCGTCCATCTCAGGCATTTCGGCGTCGGTGAAGATCATCAGCAATTTGTCGGTCATCACCTGGCCGCTGTCGGCCCAGGCCTTGAGCATGTTCAGCGCCTTGAGGCCGTCACTGGCGATGTGCATCTTCACGCCCAACTGGCCCAGGGTGTCGCGCAACTGCGACAGCGCGACATTGGAGTCGTCCACCAGCAGCACTTCACGGCCACGGGCGCGCTCCAGTATCGGGTCATCGAGTTTATCGCGGGAGACCTTGGCGTTGTATGGCACGATCTCGGCGAGGACTTTTTCCACGTCGATGATTTCCACCAACTGGTCATCGACCTTGCTGATGGCTGTGAGGTAGTGCTGGCGCCCGGCGCTGGTCGGCGGCGGCAGGATGGCTTCCCAGTTCATGTTGACGATGCGATCGACACCGCCCACCAGGAACGCCTGCACCGAGCGGTTGTACTCGGTGACGATGATGGTGCTGTTGGGCCCCGGCACCAGCGGGCGCATGCCGATGGCCTGGGACAGGTCGATCACCGGCAGGGTCTGGCCCCGCAGGTTGACCACGCCGCACACAAACGGGTGGCGCTGAGGCATCAGGGTCAGCTTGGGCAGTTGCAAGACCTCCTGCACCTTGAACACGTTGATCGCGAACAGCTGCCGCCCGGCCAGGCGAAACATGAGAATCTCCAGGCGATTCTCACCCACCAATTGTGTGCGTTGATCTACCGTGTCGAGAATGCCGGCCATTAAAAGCTCCTGATATGCGCGCAGGTCGCGCTAAGGGATTATGCGGTTCGCTAAGCTTGTTATCGGCGGCAAGCGCCAGACCTTGACCCCTGTAAAATGCCACGCAAATCCATTGATGTCACACTGACATCATGCTTTACTGCACAGGCCTCTTCATTGGGCAGAATCGCAACATTGCGCGACATTCAAATCGGCGCAAGGTTCCGCTGCGTAAGGGATTCCCCTAGGCACAATCAGGCCCAACCTGATATTCGCGATATCTAATTGCCATTAATGTGACGCCATTCTCATTGCATGAATGGAGTCAGGCTTTTGTTTGCCATCGTAAGCCCAAGGCCCGCGGGCCTTCCGGACACTCACCTGTCGGCAATCGAAGTTGCGCAATCGGCCCCGATGACGAGGGCAGTGCGCGCCTCGCATGATCATTCAAATAAACGTCCTACTAAAGTATCAGAAGCGCCCTACAGATTTCAGTCATCTTTCAGCGGTAGTTTTACGCTATTCACGCAGTGCGACATCTCATCGCCCGACCGTATGCTGTGGAGACTTGCATGATGAATAGCGCGAACGAGTGGCAAACCACACTTCCCGAATTCCTGCTAGAGGCCGAAAAGCTGCTGAGAAAGTCGGAAGAGTGCCTGAGCCATCTGCATTTGATTCGTAATGACAGCGATGCCATCGACTGCATGAAATTCAGCCTCACGGCGCTCGCCGAAAAAGCCGATGACCTGGCTCTGCAGGCGATCAGCGAGTTCTCGCGACATATCCAGGACCTGATTGCCAACGCGCAGAGCCCTTTGCAACTGCACGATCAGGCCCTCGATGCCTTGAACAACTGCCTGACGTTACTGGCGTGGCAGCTGGAGTTGATCGACACCCGCACCGGTGAGTTGAGCCTGGATGAAAGTGAACAAACCTCACTGATTGCGACAGTCACTCTCCAGATCCCGCAGAAGGACTTCACCAATAAGCCGCAACAGCGTCTGCACCACGTTTCATGAATGACTGCGCCGTTAAGCACTAAGGTGTCGCTTTCACCCAGCGTCTTGCCCAAAAACGACAAGAATAACTAATGTGCCTTGCAATAAGTGGCGACAACCAAGTTGCCCGCGCTATAAAGCCAATCCATACCAAATAACCGCCAACATATAACTATTCTTAATAGGCATGCCCCCACTCCGTGCAAATGACGCCTGGCGACCAACGGTAAGCAAAGTGGTACCATGCCGCCCTCGAAGTGACCTAACGTCATGATGCATAAAACGTGAAAAGCATCCGCTATGTACGCCAGCCTCAAGTCACTCCTCGTCAAATCCGCTTCCCGCAGCAATGCCCGTCGACTGGTTCTCGTGTTGTGCCTGTGCTCACTGCTGCTGGGGCTGTGGGCCTACGCTCGCTCCACGCCCTTGCCATTGATGGTGTTGCTGATCAACGTGGCCACCCTGGTGCTGGTGGGCCTGCGCCAGTGGAACTCACGTAAATCGATCAAGTTCCAGCCCCAGGAACTGGCCGATCGCCTGTTGCAAGTCCAGGAAAACGAGCGGCACCGCCTCAGCCGTGAGCTGCACGACGATATCGGCCAATTGCTCACCGCCGCCAAGCTGCAAAGCGAATGGCTCAAGCGCCGCCTGCCGGAAGACCTGCAGGGCCAATGCACAGTGCTGTGCAACACCCTGAACGAGACCTTGGCCAAGGTGCGCGACGTGTCCGCCATTCTCAACCCGCGTCAGTTGGCCAGCCTCGGCCTGGAAGCCAGCCTGCGCGCGCACCTGCTCAAGACCCTGGGAAACACCTCGATTCATTGGAGCCTGGAATGCCAGCAACGGCTGACCGGCATTCCCGAAGAAATGGCCGTGGCCGCTTTTCGCATCACCCAGGAAGCGGTGACCAACATGCTGCGCCATGCCCAGGCGCAAAACCTGCTGGTTCGACTGCAACGCCTGCCCCAGGGCCTGTCGCTGTTTATCAGTGATGACGGCCAGGGCTTTTCGCCCGCCAGCAACCCAGGCCTGGAAGGCCAACGGGGCATGGCGGGCATGTCCGAGCGGATTGATCAACTGGGGGGCACCTTGTCCGTCAGCAGCCAGCCAGGCAAAGGCACCCGGATCGACGCACTTTTCCCCTGGGCGCCGCGCGCCCTCGAACGGGCCAGTCCCCTGAAGGTTCTCGAGTGACCCGCACTTTACTCCTGGTGGATGACCACGCACTGATCAGGGCCGGCGTCCGCGCACTGGTCCTGGACATTCCCGGCTACACGGTGATTGGCGAAGCCAGCGATGGCGCGCAGGTGCTGGAAACATTCAGCGCCCTGCTGCCGGATATCGTGCTGCTGGACCTGTCGATGAAACACACCGGCGGCCTGGATGCGTTGCACCAGCTCAAGACGGCCTACCCCAAGAGCAAGGTGCTGATCCTGTCGATGCACACCGACCCGGAGCTGATCATGCGTGCCCTGGAGGCCGGCGCCCATGGCTACCTGCTCAAGGACACCAGCGCCAACGAACTGGAGCAGGCACTGCTGGCGCTGAGCAATGACGAGCGCTACCTGAGCCCGGCGATTGCCCACACCGTGATCAGCCAGGCGCTGGTACGCAATCAGGCCCCGTCCTCCCCGGTCGTCCACAACCACAACCTCACCGCTCGCCAGTTGGAAATCCTGCGCCTGGTGGTGCGTGGCAAATCCACCCGGGAAATCGCCCACGGCCTCGGGTTGAGCATCAAGACCGTGGAAGCCCACCGCTCGCAAATCATGAAGCGCCTGCAGATTTTCGACGTGGCGGGCCTGGTGTTATTTGCCGTGCGCGAGCAGATCATCAGCCTGGACGACTAAGGGCGAACCCGGCGGCAGATGGACGCGCAGGGCCTTGGGCACGACCTCGAAATGCAGGTCATCGCCTTGCAGCGGTTCGCCATCCAGGTTGATATACAAACCTTGCGCCACCTTGATCTTGACCCATGGCAGGCGCGCGCGGACAAACATGGTGTCCAGGCCCCAGCCATTGTTCATCAGTTCACGCAGGGTGCCGACCACTTCCTGGGGGGCCGGCAAAATGCTGATGTCCAGCAGCCCATCGTCCGCCAGTGCGTCGGGGCACAGCACATGCCCACCGCCGGCCTGGCGGCCATTGCCGATGCCCAGCGCGAGCAGCTCGCCTTTCCAATGGAAATCCGGGCCTTCCAGCTCGCCATACGCGGCCTTCAACTCACTGAAGCGCGACAAGCCGGTGAACAGATAAGCCGCGCCGCCCAGCACTTTCTTCAGTTCTTCGGAGGTATTGGCGGTGACCTGGCTGCCGAAGCCGCCAGTGGCCATGTTGAGGAATACTTGCCCGCCGACGCGGCCGAGATCGATCGCCCTGGCCGGCACATCCAGCAACGCCAGGGCCTGATCGGGCTGCAGCGGCACACCGGCGGCGCGGGCAAAATCATTGGCGGTGCCCAACGGCATCAGCACCAGGCTCGCGTCGGTCCCGGCCTGGGCCATCGCCTCGGCCACATCGCGCAAGGTGCCGTCACCGCCGCCGGCAATGATGTGCGTGTACCCGCCGTCCAGGGCCTCGTTGACCAGCCGCTGCGCGTCGCCGCCCTCCCACGTCACCCGCACCGCCAGCTCCCAGCCCTGCTCACGCCGAGCCAGCACCGCAGCGCGCACGTCCTCGTTGAGGGCTTGCTTGCCGTGGAGGATCAACAGGGCTTTGTGGGTGGTCATGGGGGGAGCTCTCCTGGGGTCAAAGGTGCTTGAAGGATGTTGACCTTTGAGGAGATAAAAAAAGCCATCGGGTTTGCAATTTAATTGGCCAGGGGCGACGCCAGGCTGCTTTCCTGTAAGCGCGGGCAAGCCAGCGCCTACAGTTGGATCGCTAGATACCCATCAGCGCGCAATCAGCTTTTGTGCAACTTACTCATCAACTGCGCCTCAGCCTGGGTCAAGCCGCACGACTGCGTCAGCTCATCCACGGTCGCGCCCATGCCGACCAGCTTCGCCGCCTGGGCAAAAGACAGGCTGGAGGGATCACGCTGTTCAATCTGCGCCAGCTTGTCCGGCAACGGCCCGAGGATCGCGCGCAGTTCATGCACCTCATCCCCGACCCGCACCGCACTTTGCTGGAAGTGATCGACGCGCTTGGCCAACTCCACCACGCGTCGGTCACGCACGGCGTCGCGTTCGGCCTGTTGCACCACCCACTCGCGTTGCTGGCGCACGTAGCGCAGCAAAAAGGCCAACGTCCCGGCCCACAACAGGGCCAGGACGATCACCGCGGCTTCAAGGAACAATCAGATGCTCTCCAGTTCCGACCATTCTTCTTCGCTCATCATTTTGTCCAGCTCGACCAGAATCAGCAGTTCGCCGTTCTTGTTGCAGACGCCCTGGATGAACTTGGCCGACTCTTCGTTACCCACGTTCGGCGCGGTTTCCACTTCCGATTGGCGCAGGTAAACCACTTCGGCCACGCTGTCGACCATGATCCCGACCACTTGCTTGTCGGCCTCGATGATGACGATGCGGGTGTTGTCATTGACTTCGGTCGGTATCAGACCGAAACGCTGGCGGGTGTCGATCACCGTCACCACGTTGCCGCGCAGGTTGATGATGCCCAGCACGTAGCTTGGAGCACCCGGAACCGGAGCGATTTCGGTGTAGCGCAGCACTTCCTGCACGCGCATGACGTTGATGCCGTAGGACTCGTTGTCCAGTTTGAAGGTAACCCATTGCAGGATCGGATCATCCAAACCTTGTGCGGACGCTGACTTATTCATACCCCTGACCCCTTCAAATGCCGTTGGACACGGCGTGTGTGCTTCTTTGGCCGCACAACCGTGCGGCCGATCTTGTTCAATTAACTGCGTTGCTGGCCCGGCATCGACTTGACCGCGCCGCTGGCGATCAACTCGGCCAGTTCGGCGACGTCGAGCAACGCGCACATGTGTTCGATCACGGTGCCCGCCAACCAAGGGCGCTGGCCCCGTTGGCTGCGCCATTTGATTTCATTCGGGTCCAGGCGCAACGAGCGGCTGACTTGATGCACGGCCAGCCCCCACTCGTAGCCTTGCACCGAAATCACGTATTGCAAGCCCTGGCGGAAATCATCGCGGTAGCGGTCGGGCATCACCCAGCGCGCGGTGTCCAGCACCTTGAGGTTGCCGGCCTGGCTGGGCAGGATGCCGAGGAACCACTCCGGTTGCCCGAACAGCGGTGTCAGCTCCTGGCCTTCCAGGGAATAGATCGAGCCCAGGCACACCAGCGGCACCGCCAGGGTCAACCCGGCGACGTCGAACAGCAGGCATTCGAACGGCTCGGCGGCCCACGCCGGGCGGCCGTCGCCGGTGACCGGCGGCGGTGTGATGCTCGGCGGCAGGTGGACTTCAACCACCGGCTCGACCACCACGGGTGCGACCGGCACAGGCGCAACCACTACAGGCGCAACCACGACCGGTGGACTCGGCACCATCACCTGCGCATCACGCGCCTGTTCTTCCAGCACCGCCAACTGGAATTCATCCAGTGTGCTTTGTGCGTCTACGGCGGGTTCGAGGACCAGCAGCGGTTCCGGCAGTTCTTCCTCGGTCGCGTCCTGCAGCAAGGCATCCAGGTAGGATTCCAGTGCCAGTTGCGGCCGCGTCTTGACCTTGAGTTCGACAGGACGGTTCATCACGCCACCTGCGCCACAAGCTGTTGCGACAGCAGGTGCTTGAGCAGCGCGCGGTACGCCAGCACGCCGCGACTTTTACCGTCGAACTGCGAAGGGGTCAGGCCGGCGCGGCTGGCGTCGCGCAGGCGCGTGTCCACCGGGATATAGCCCTGCCAGATGGTGTCCGGGTAGGCATCGCGCAGTACGCGCAAGGTGCCGAGGGACGCCTGGGTGCGGCGGTCGAACAACGTCGGCACGATGCTGAACGGCAGCGCCTGTTTGCGTGAGCGGTTGATCATCGCCAGGGTGCTGACCATGCGTTCCAGGCCCTTGACCGCGAGGTGCTCGGTCTGCACCGGGATCACCAACTGCTGGCTGGCCGCCAAGGCGTTGACCATCAGCACGCCGAGCAACGGCGGGCTGTCGATGATCGCGTAGTCGAAGTCCTGCCACAGTTGCGCCAGGGTCTTGGCGATCACCAGGCCCAGGCCGCTCTGCCCCGGCGACTGGCGCTCAAGGGTGGCCAGGGCGGTGCTCGACGGCAGCAGGGAAATGCTTTCATTGCTGGTGGGCAGCAGCAGTTGCCCGGGCAGATCGCTCGGCACGCTGCCCTTGTGCAGGAACAAGTCGTAGCAGCTGTGCTCCAGCGCGTCCGGGTCGTAGCCGAAATAGCTGGTCATCGAGCCGTGGGGGTCCAGGTCGACCACGACCACGCGCTTGCCCGCCTCGGCCAGCAAGCCGGCTAAGGCGATGGAGGTGGTGGTCTTGCCGACTCCACCTTTTTGATTGGCAACTGCCCAGACTCTCATTCGGTTGATTCCTCCCGGCGGGCACAGGCGCGACCGAGACAGTGCATAGGTTATTGAGCCGGTGACGGAGAATTGACGGAGCTTTGCCGTACCGGCGGCTTTGCAAGGGCCGGTGCAGTTTGTGTGCCAGCCCGCTTCAATGCCGCGTCCGGGGTTGCATTTGCCGTGCCGGTGCCGGTCAGGCTGCGGCGCACATCCAGGTTGCGCGAGACCACCAGCACCACCCGGCGGTTGCGGGCGCGGCCTTCCGCCGTGGCGTTATTGGCCACCGGCTGGAACTCGCCGTAGCCGACCGACGCCAGGCGACCGGGGTTCACGCCCTGCATCGCGAGCATCCGCACGATGCTGGCCGCCCGGGCCGACGACAGCTCCCAGTTGGTCGGGTACTGCGCGGTACTGATGGGGATATTGTCGGTGAAGCCTTCGACGTGGATCGGGTTTTCAAACGGCTTGAGGATCGCCGCCACCTTGTCGATGATGGTGAACGCCTGGTCGCTGGGCATGGCATCGGCGCTGGCGAACAGCAGGCTCGAATTGAGCTCGATCTCCACCCACAACTCATTGCCGCGCACGGTCATCTGGTTGGAGCTGATCAAGTCGCCGAACGCGGCGCTGATATCGTCGGCGATGCTTTTCAGCGGGTCGCCGGTGCCGCCCATGCCGGCGGAGGTCTCATCGCTGTCGTTGACCAGCGGCTTGGCCGGGGTCACGGTCTTGGGCCGCTCTTCGCCGATCGGGATCGGCTTGAGCGAACGATCGGCGTCGTTGAACACGCCGATCAGCGCTTGGGAAATGACTTTGTACTTGCCTTCGTTGATCGACGAGATGGAGTACATCACCACGAAAAACGCGAACAGCAAGGTGATGAAGTCCGCGTAGGACACCAGCCAGCGTTCATGGTTGACGTGTTCTTCAGGCTCGCGACGGCGACGGCTCACAGACGATTACCTCCGCAAAACGAATCACCTGCAGGGGCGGGCTTGCTCGCGAAAAATCCGAGAGCAACGCGTTCGTCCAAAATGCCCGCGTCATCGTTGACGATTTTCGCGAACAAAGTCGCTCCTACACGTTTCATGTACATCAATCCATGAAGCCCTGGAGCTTCAATTCGATGGAGCGCGGGTTCTCGCCCTCGGCAATCGACAGGATGCCTTCGAGCAACATTTCGCGGTAACGCGACTGGCGCAGGGCAATCGACTTGAGCTTGCTGGCCACCGGCAACAACACCAGGTTGGCACTCGCCACACCGTAGATGGTGGCGACAAACGCCACGGCAATGCCGCTGCCCAGTTGCGACGGATCGGCGAGGTTGCCCATCACGTGGATCAGGCCCATCACCGCGCCGATGATGCCGATGGTCGGCGCGTAGCCGCCCATGCTTTCAAAGACTTTGGCCGCGTTAATATCGCGGCTTTCCTGGGTGTAGAAATCCACTTCCAGGATGCTGCGAATCGCCTCCGGCTCGGCGCCGTCCACCAGCAATTGCAGGCCTTTGCGCGCGTAGCTGTCGGGCTCGGCATCGGCCACGCCTTCCAGGCCCAGCAGGCCTTCCTTGCGTGCGGTGAGGCTCCAGTTGACCACGCGGTCGATGCCACCGGCCAGGTCGACGCGCGGCGGGAAAATAATCCAGATCAGGATCTGCATGGCACGCTTGAACGAACTCAAGGGCGACTGCAGCAATGCCGCGCCGACGGTGCCACCGATCACGATCAGCGCCGCCGGGCCGTTGGCCAGGGCGCCGAGGTGCCCGCCTTCGAGGTAGTTGCCGCCGATGATCGCGACAAACGCCATGGTGATACCGATCAGACTCAGTACATCCATCAGAGGCAGGCCTCCACCAAATGCCTGCCGATATCGTCCAGGCTGTAGATCGCGTCGGCCAGCTCAGCCTTGACGATGGCCATCGGCATGCCATAAATCACGCAACTGGCTTCGTCCTGGGCCCAGATCGCACTGCCGCCCTGCTTGAGCAGGCGCGCGCCTTCGCGACCGTCGGCGCCCATGCCGGTGAGTACCACCGCCAGAACTTTGTCGCCGTAGGACTTGGCTGCCGAACCGAAGGTGATATCCACGCAGGGCTTGTAGTTGAGGCGCTCATCGCCCGGCAGGATTTTGATCGCGCCACGGCCATCGACCATCATCTGCTTGCCCCCAGGCGCCAGCAGCGCCAGGCCAGGACGCAGGATGTCGCCATCCTCGGCTTCCTTGACGCTGATGCGGCACAGCTTGTCCAGGCGCTCGGCGAAGGCCTTGGTGAACGCGGCGGGCATGTGCTGGATCAGCACGATCGGCGCCGGGAAGTTGGCCGGCAGTTGGGTCAAGACCCGTTGCAGGGCAACCGGGCCGCCGGTCGAAGTACCAATGGCAACCAGCTTGTAGGCCTTGCGTTTCGGCGCCGGCGAATGGGCGCTTGGCGCAGGTGCCCGCGCGGGGGCCGCGGCAGGCCGGGCAACCGCTGCCGGCGCCGGGCGACCGAACGCCGTGCTGGTGGGCGCCGCCGGAGCCGCGACCGGCGCAGGCGCCGGGGCGCTGAACAGGCTGCGACGGTTGCTGCGCGAAATGCTGTGGACCTTCTCGCACAGCATCTGTTTGACCTTCTCGGGGTTGCGCGAGATGTCTTCGAAATTCTTCGGCAGGAAGTCCACCGCACCGGCGTCCAGCGCATCCAGGGTGACCCGGGCGCCTTCGTGGGTCAGCGAGGAGAACATCAATACCGGGGTCGGACAGCGCTGCATGATGTGTCGGACTGCGGTGATGCCATCCATCATCGGCATCTCGTAGTCCATGGTGATCACGTCCGGCTTCAACGCAATGGCTTGATCAATCGCCTCTTTACCGTTGGTGGCCGTGCCGACCACCTGGATCGTTGGATCGGCGGAAAGAATTTCCGAGACGCGGCGGCGGAAGAAACCCGAATCGTCCACCACCAGGACCTTGACTACCATAAACACTCCGTTAGGCGGGTCAGGCAATACCGCCCTGCCCCACCAGAATCAAATACGCCGTGCGGCGTAACGCTTGAGCATGCTCGGAACATCGAGAATCAACGCGATACGACCGTCACCGGTGATGGTCGCACCCGACATGCCCGGGGTTCCCTGCAGCATTTTGCCCAAAGGTTTGATGACCACTTCTTCCTGGCCGACCAGTTGATCGACGACAAAGCCGATGCGCTGGGTGCCCACGGAGAGAATCACCACATGGCCTTCGCGCTGCTCTTCATGGGCGGCCGAGGCGACCAGCCAGCGCTTGAGGTAGAACAGTGGCAACGCTTTGTCGCGCACGATCACCACTTCCTGGCCGTCCACCACGTTGGTGCGCGACAGGTCGAGGTGGAAGATCTCGTTGACGTTGACCAGCGGGAAAGCGAAGGCCTGGTTGCCCAGCATCACCATCAGGGTCGGCATGATCGCCAGGGTCAACGGCACCTTGATGACGATCTTCGAGCCCAGGCCCTTGGTCGAGTAGATATTGATCGAACCGTTGAGCTGGCTGATCTTGGTTTTCACCACGTCCATGCCCACGCCACGGCCCGACACGTCGGAAATCTCGGTCTTGGTCGAGAAGCCCGGCGCGAAAATCAGGTTGTAGCACTCGGTGTCGGTCAAGCGGTCGGCGGCATCCTTGTCCATCACGCCACGCTTGACGGCGATACCGCGCAGGATCGCCGGGTCCATGCCTTTGCCGTCATCGGTGATCGACAGCAGGATATGGTCGCCCTCTTGTTCCGCCGCCAGAATCACCTTGCCGTTACGGGACTTGCCCGCGGCTTCGCGTTCTTCCGGGGTTTCCACGCCGTGGTCGACGGCGTTGCGCACCAAGTGGACCAGCGGGTCGGCCAGGGCCTCGACAAGGTTTTTGTCGAGGTCGGTTTCTTCACCCACCAGTTCCAGGTTGATTTCTTTCTTGAGCTGGCGAGCCAGGTCACGAACCAGGCGCGGGAAGCGACCGAAGACTTTCTTGATCGGCTGCATCCGCGTCTTCATCACCGCGGTCTGCAGGTCGGCAGTGACCACGTCGAGGTTCGACACGGCCTTCTGCATGGCTTCGTCGCCACTGTTCAGGCCCAGGCGCACCAGGCGGTTACGCACCAGCACCAGTTCGCCGACCATGTTCATGATGTCGTCCAGGCGCGCGGTATCCACACGCACCGTGGTTTCGGCTTCGCTGGCAGGCTTGTCGGCCGCGGCGGCGGCCGGGGCACGCGCGGCAGCGGCAGGAGCTGCGGCAGCCGGGGCCGGGGCCGGCTTGGCGGCAGCAGGGGCCGCGGCTTTGGCCGGTGCCGGTTTGGCCGCCACCGGGGCTGCCGTCGCCGCAGCGCCAGCGGCCACTTCGGCGAACTTGCCCTTGCCGTGCAGTTCGTCGAGCAGGGCTTCGAATTCGTGATCGGAAATCAGCCCGTCGCCGGCAGGTGCGGCAGCGGCAGCCGCAGCAGCCGGTGCGGCAGCAGTTGCGGCAGCAGTTGCGGCAGCAGTTGCGGCGACTTCCGGCAAGGCATCGGCAGCAAAGGAGCCCTTGCCATGCAACTGGTCGAGCAACGCTTCGAATTCGTCGTCGGTAATGTCGGTGCCGGCGGCGGCGGTGGCTGCCGGAACTTGCGAGGTACTCGCAGGTGCTTGCGCCTCAGCCGCAGGTGCAACGGCGTCGGCAGCGAACTGGCCCTTGCCGTGCAACTGATCGAGCAGGGATTCGAATTCTGCGTCGGTAATGTCTTCGCCGGTCGGCGCGGCGGGCGCGGCCACTGCAGCGACCGCTTGCGGCGCTTCGGCTTCGGCCTTGACCGCATTGAGGGAGTCGAGCAGTTGCTCGAACTCGCTGTCGGTGACATCCGCTTCGGCTTCGACCACAGGCTCCGGAGCCGCTTCCACCACCGGCGCGGCCGCGGTGTCGGCAGGCTCCGCCAGACGCGCCAGGGCGGCCAGCAGTTCCGGGGTGGCTGCGGTGATCGGGGCACGTTCGCGAACTTCGCTGAACATGCCGTTGACCGCATCCAGCGCTTCGAGAATCACGTCCATCAGCTCCGAATCAACGTGACGCTCACCCTTGCGCAGGATGTCGAACACGTTCTCGGCGATGTGGCAGCACTCCACCAGCTCATGGAGCTGGAGGAAGCCGGCGCCCCCTTTTACAGTGTGAAAACCGCGAAAAATTGCATTGAGCAGGTTCGCATCATCCGGTCGGCTTTCCAGCTCGACCAGTTGTTCGGACAGTTGCTCTAAAATTTCGCCGGCCTCTACAAGGAAATCCTGAAGGATTTCTTCATCGGCGCCGAAGCTCATGGGTGTGCTCCTTAGAAGCCTAAACTGGATAACAGGTCATCTACGTCATCCTGACCTGACATAACGTCTTCACGTTTATCGGCATGAATCTGCGGACCTTCACCCTTGGCGAGATGTTTTTGTGGATCTTTTTCCGAGAGGATCGCTTCGCGGTCATGTTCGATGCCGGCAAAACGATCGACTTGGCCTGCCATAAGCACCAATTTGAGCAAGTTGCTTTCCACTTCAGTGACCAATTGGGTCACACGCTTGATCACCTGACCGGTGAGGTCCTGGTAATCCTGGGCGAGCAGAATGTCATTGAGGTTGCTGGACACCGTGTGGTTGTCCTGTTCGCTGCGCGACAGGAAACCCTCGACCCGACGGGCCAACTCACGAAACTCCTCAGCCCCCACTTCCCGACGCATGAAGCGGCCCCAGTCAACGCTGAGGGCCTGGGCTTCGTTGGCCATGCCGTTGACCAGGGGCGTGGCGTTTTCCACCAGGTCCATGGTGCGGTTGGCCGCCGCTTCAGTCAGCCTGACCACATAGGACAGGCGTTCAGTGGCATCGGTGATTTGCGAAATTTCTTCAGCCTGGGGCATGTGCGGGTCAATCTGAAAATTGACGATCGCACTGTGCAGCTCGCGCGTGAGCTTGCCCACTTCCTGATACAGGCCGCGGTCACGGGTCTGGTTAAGCTCATGGATTAACTGCACCGCGTCGCCGAACTGGCCTTTTTCAAGGCTCTCGACCAGTTGGTGAGCATGCTTTTTCAGGGTCGACTCAAAGTCCCCCTGTGACGTTTCTTTATGCTCCATAGCTCCCCCGCGATGGCATTAGCCGTGGATGCGTTCGAAGATTTTTTCGATCTTCTCTTTCAAGGCCAATGCAGTGAATGGCTTGACCACGTAGCCGTTGACCCCGGCCTGGGCGGCTTCGATGATCTGCTCACGCTTGGCTTCGGCGGTCACCATCAACACGGGAAGGCTGCGCAGTTTTTCATCGGCGCGCACATGGCGCAGCAAGTCGATACCGGTCATGCCGGGCATGTTCCAGTCGGTTACCAGAAAGTCGATGCTCCCGCTGTTGAGGATCGGAATCGCCGTAAGGCCGTCATCCGCCTCGACCGTGTTGGTGAACCCCAGGTCACGCAACAGGTTTTTTATGATCCGCCGCATCGTTGAGAAGTCATCAACGATGAGGATTTTCATGTTCTTGTCCAATTCGACCTCCAAGCAGTCTTAAAACGCGTCCAGCACCTGGACGCGCCATTTCAATCAACAGGCGTTACACAAAAAGGACTGCCCAGGGCACCACGAAACTCACCCGCGAAAACCAAGGGCCTCGCGGTAGTGTCTGCAGTGTCCCCACACTGCCTGTCAGCGCGCGCGCCACTCTCCCAGGCGTCCCCGCAAGCGGGCTGCGCACTGGCTGTGCAGCTGGCTGACACGCGATTCGCTGACCCCCAGGACCTCACCGATTTCCTTGAGGTTCAGCTCTTCGTCGTAGTACAGCGCCAACACCAGTCGCTCACGCTCCGGCAGATTGGCAATCGCGTCCGCCAGCGCCCCCTGAAAGCGTTCATCTTCCAGGTCGCGCGACGGTTCGAGATGAGCACTCGCGCCGTCCTCGTGCAGCCCTTCGTGTTCGCCGTCCTGCAACAGGTCGTCGAAACTGAACAGGCGGCTGCCCAAGGTATCGTTCAAAATCCCGTAATAATCGTCGAGACTCAATTGGAGTTCGGCCGCAACTTCGTGATCTTTAGCGTCGCGACCGGTTTTTGCTTCAATTGCACGAATTGCGTCACTGACCATGCGCGTATTGCGGTGTACCGAACGCGGCGCCCAATCCCCTTTACGCACTTCATCGAGCATCGCGCCACGGATACGGATACCCGCATACGTCTCGAAACTCGCACCCTTGCTCGCGTCGTATTTGGTCGATACTTCGAGCAGGCCGATCATGCCGGCCTGGATCAAGTCTTCGACCTGGACACTGGCGGGCAGGCGTGCCAGCAAGTGATAGGCAATGCGCTTGACCAGCGGCGCATAGCGCTCGATCAATTCGCCCTGACGGTCACGTGCCGAATTTTTGTAAAGGTTATAGCCGCTGGCTGTCATAGCACCGGTCCTGCGCTCGTCTGATGCACCAATCGCTCGACGAAAAACTCCAGATGCCCCCGAGGGTTGGCGGGCAACGGCCAGGTATCGACCTTCTGAGCAATAGCCTTGAACGCCAACGCGCATTTCGAACGAGGGAACGCTTCGTAGACCGCACGCTGCTTTTGCACGGCCTTGCGTACACACTCGTCATAGGGAACTGCGCCGACGTATTGTAAGGCGACATCGAGAAAGCGATCAGTGA
Source organism: Pseudomonas sp. Y39-6 (assembly GCF_023651955.1). NCBI lineage: Bacteria > Pseudomonadati > Pseudomonadota > Gammaproteobacteria > Pseudomonadales > Pseudomonadaceae > Pseudomonas > Pseudomonas sp. Y39-6. The sequence continues at coordinate 5,125,282 of NZ_CP069594.1, forward strand.
CCTTGGTCAACTTGGCGAACAGGTTGCGTCCTTCCTGCGGGCTCTGGGCCATGTTGGCCAGCACGCGGAAGCGGTTCATGCCGTAGTCGCGGTTGAGCAGTTTGATCAGGGCGTAGGCGTCGGTGATCGAGGTGGGTTCATCGCAGACCACCAGCAGGACTTCTTGCGCGGCGCGCACGAAGCTGACCACGGACTCGCCAATCCCGGCGGCGGTGTCGATCACCAGCACGTCGAGGTTGTCGCCGATATCGCTGAACGCCTGGATCAGGCCGGCATGCTGCGCAGGGCTCAAGTGGACCATGCTCTGGGTGCCCGAGGCGGCCGGCACGATACGGATGCCTCCAGGGCCCTGCAGCAGCACGTCGCGCAGCTCGCAGCGACCCTCGATCACATCGGCGAGGGTGTGTTTGGGCGTGAGCCCCAGCAAAACGTCAACGTTCGCCAACCCAAGGTCAGCATCCAGCAGCATGACACGACGGCCAAGCTCTGCCAGGGCCAGGGACAAATTCACTGACACGTTAGTTTTCCCGACGCCACCTTTGCCGCCGGTCACCGCGATCACCTGTACGGGATGCATGCTGCCCATTTTAATTCTTTACCTTGTCTTGCTTAGACGCAGGCTACATGGCTTGGCCGCGTGAATCGCTTGCAGACCATCGATGTAGATACATTTCATGGTGTTCATGCTGCCTCAACCCACCCGCTTTGCCGGGTTGTGGTAAAGGTCAGCGAACATATCGGCCATCGCTTCCTCGCTAGGCTCTTCTTGCATTTGCACGCTGACGGCACGGCTGACCAACTGATGACGGCGCGGCAGATGCAAATCATCCGGAATCCGCGGCCCGTCGGTCAGGTAGGCGACCGGAAGTTCATGACTGATAGCCAGGCTCAGCACCTCGCCCAGGCTCGCGGTTTCGTCGAGCTTGGTGAGGATGCATCCGGCCAGGCCGCAGCGCTTGTAGCTATGGTACGCAGCGGTAAGAACTTGTTTTTGGCTGGTGGTTGCAAGCACCAGGTAATTTTTTGCCTTGATGCCACGCCCGGCCAGGCTCTCCAGCTGCATGCGCAACGCCGGATCGCTGGCTTGCAGGCCGGCGGTATCGATCAGCACCACACGTTTGCGCAGCAACGGATCGAGGGCGTTGGCCAGGGACTGGCCCGGGTCGACGTGGGTCACCGACACATTGAGGATGCGGCCCAGGGTCTTGAGTTGCTCCTGGGCACCGATGCGGTAGCTGTCCATGCTTACCAGCGCGATGTTCTGGGCGCCGTACTTGAGCACGTAGCGCGCCGCCAGCTTGGCCAGCGTGGTGGTCTTGCCCATGCCGGCAGGGCCGACCATGGCGATCACGCCGCCCTCTTCCAGGGGTTCGAGTTCCGGGGTGACGATCATCCGCGCCAGGTGGGCCAGCAACATGCGCCAGGCCTGGCGAGGTTCTTCGATTTCGCTGGTCAGCGCCAGCAGGTCGCGGGACAACGGGCCGGACAGGCCGATGCGTTGCAGGCGACGCCACAGGTTGGCCTGTTGCGGCTTGCTGCCTTGCAGTTGGGTCCAGGCCAGCGAACCGAGCTGCACTTCCAGCAGCTCGCGCAGGCCGTTGAGCTCAAAGCGCATCGAGTCGAACACACGCTGGTCGACTGCGGCGGCCGGGGCAGGCGCGGCAGGACGCGGCGGTTCGATGAACGTCGGCTCGACCAGCGGCTCGGCGGCGGTCAGCGGCAGGCCGGCGAACAACTGGCGATTGGTGGTCGCATCGCTGTCGCCGCGCATGCTCAGTTCGGCCTGGGCCGAGACAATGCGCGAGGCCGTCTTGCGCAGCTCGTCTTCAAGCTCCATGTTCGGGACACGCGGGGCCAGCGCCGAAGGGGTGTAATCCAGGGCAGCCGTCAGCTCGACACCGCCGGCAATACGACGGTTACCGATAATCGCAGCGTCGGCGCCCAGCTCGTCACGTACCAGTTTCATGGCCTGACGCATATCGGCGGCGAAAAAACGCTTTACTTGCATAACCCACTACCTCAGCCGTTGGGCCCTACTGTCGCGACGATAGTCACTTGCTTGTTGTCAGGGATTTCCTGATAAGCCAAAACGTGCAAATTCGGCACTGCCAGGCGTCCAAACCGCGACAACATCGCTCGGACCGGGCCTGCCACCAGCAGAATCACCGGTTGGCCCTGCATTTCCTGACGCTGCGCTGCTTCGATCAACGAACGCTGCAGTTTTTCAGCCATGCTTGGCTCCAGCAGAACGCCCTCTTCCTGGCCCTGTCCTGCCTTCTGAATACTATTGAGCAATATTTGTTCCAACCTTGGCTCCAAGGTGATCACAGGCAGCTCAGACTCAATCCCTACAATGCTTTGTACGATAGCGCGGGATAATCCAACGCGCACGGCGGCCACCAACGCGGCAGTATCTTGACTCTTGGCGGCATTGTTGGCGATGGCCTCGGCGATGCTGCGAATGTCGCGCACCGGCACCTGTTCGGCCAGCAGCGCCTGCAGCACCTTGAGCAATTGCGACAGCGACAGCACGCCCGGCACCAGCTCTTCGGCGAGCTTGGGCGAGGCTTTGGCCAGCAAACCCATTAGTTGCTGGACTTCTTCGTGGCCGATCAGCTCGTGGGAGTGCTTGTACAGAATCTGGTTGAGGTGCGTGGCGACCACGGTGCTGGCGTCCACCACGGTGTAGCCGAGGGACTGCGCCTGGCTGCGCTGGCTGACTTCGATCCAGACCGCCTCCAGACCAAAAGCCGGATCTTTGGCGGTTATACCGTTCAACGTGCCGAACACCTGGCCCGGGTTGATCGCCAGCTCGCGGTCGGGGTAGATCTCCGCTTCGGCGAGGATCACGCCCATCAGGGTCAGGCGGTAGGCGCTGGGGGCCAGGTCGAGGTTGTCACGGATATGCACAGTGGGCATCAGGAAGCCCAGGTCCTGGGACAGCTTCTTGCGCACGCCCTTGATCCGCGCGAGCAATTGGCCGCCCTGGTTGCGGTCGACCAACGGGATCAGGCGGTAGCCGACTTCCAGGCCGATCATGTCGATCGGGGTCACATCGTCCCAGCCCAACTCCTTGGTTTCCTGGGCGCGGGCCGGCGACGGCAGCAGTTCCTGCTGGCGCGCGATTTCTTGCTGGGCCTTCACCTTGACCAAGTTCTGCTTTCTCCAGAACAGGTAGGCGCCACCGGCGGCCATGGCCGCCATGCTCAAGAACGAGATATGAGGCATGCCGGGCACAATGCCCATGATCGCCATGATGCCCGCCGCCACGGCCAGCGCCTTGGGCGAGGCGAACATCTGCCGGCTGATCTGCTTGCCCATGTCTTCGGAGCCCGACGCACGGGTCACCATGATCGCCGCAGCTGTAGATAACAACAGTGATGGCAATTGCGCCACTAAACCGTCACCGATGGTCAGTAGAGCGTAGACCTTGCCTGCATCGCCGAAGGTCATGCCGTGCTGGAAGATCCCGACCGCCATGCCGCCGATCAGGTTGATGAACAGAATCAACAGGCCGGCGATGGCGTCACCGCGCACGAATTTGCTGGCACCGTCCATGGAACCGTAGAACTCGGCTTCTTGGGCCACTTCCAGGCGACGCGATTTAGCCTGGTTCTGGTCGATCAGGCCGGCGTTGAGGTCGGCGTCGATGGCCATCTGTTTGCCGGGCATGGCGTCGAGGGTAAAGCGCGCGCTCACCTCGGAAATCCGCCCGGCGCCCTTGGTCACCACCACGAAGTTGATGATCATCAGGATCGCGAACACCACGATACCGACCACGTAGTTACCGCCGATCACCACCTCGCCGAAGGCCTGGATCACCTTACCGGCGGCGGCATGCCCGTCCTGGCCGTGGAGCATGACCACGCGGGTCGACGCCACGTTCAACGCCAGCCGCAACAACGTGGCGATCAGCAGGATGGTGGGGAACACCGCAAAATCCAGCGGCCGCAACGCGTAGACGCAGACCAGCAGGACCACGACGGACAAGGCGATGTTGAAGGTGAAGAACACGTCGAGCAGGAACGGCGGCATCGGCAACATCATCATTGCCAGCATCACCAGCAACAACAACGGCACACCCAGATTGCCCCGCGAGAGGTCAGTCAGGGTGCTGCGGGCCGTGCTGAGCATTTGAGAGCGATCTACCACCGGTACTCCTCGCATCCTTGAAGCAAACTTTTGACGCCGGGAGGCGTCCTGGAGGCGCTATTGCAAGAAGCCTTCCAACTTCTGTTCTCCGAGTTGGATCAGTGACTAGGGAGCAAGCGCCCTCGCCACAAGTGTTCGCCTGCAGAGGTTGCGAAACTTCCGATAAGTGTTTGAGGCTGCCCCTAGGAAACTCGCTCTCTAGTCTCCGTACTTCGCTGCACACGCAGCGGTCGGGCGTCGCGGCCCATGTAAATTCAGGCGCAAAGTGCCATTGTCCGCTTTCAGTTGACGTTTTTTTATCGTCTACTGTGCGGCGCTACGGTGGCTGTGCGCGGGATACCTTCGGGTATGCCGGTTTCCTGATTCCGGTCCGCGAACCTGCGTACAGCTGCCACCCCATCGCATCGCGGCGATCAGTGGCAGCTCCACTTAAATCAGGAGCGTCACAATGGTTAAACCAACCCCAAATCCCCCGCGCGGCACCAATACCCCACCCACCGTGCTGTTCACCCTCATCGACGGCATCAGCACCGAAGACCTGCTGGTCAACCTCACCGAAACCCTGGCTTGCGCACACGCCCTGACCTGCGACTTCGCCTTTGATCTGGAAGGATCACGGTGAGAAGGGGCGCTGGGAATTGCGCAATTGGTTGAGGTAGCGCGGTTATTGGCTGAGCGAGTACTGGATGACATCGAGCCATCAGCCGAGACAGAACTGGGTAAACCCTAGACAAGCGTCCAACCCAGTGATCGTTCCCGCCGATGGGAACGATCAACTTTTGCTTCAAGGGGACAGAGCGCTGATGGGCGCGGCGAAGGGATGCTATCAGTGGCGATCTTTATACAGGACGCACATTCTCGGCCTGCGGGCCTTTTTGGCCCTGCGTCACGTCGTATTCCACTTTTTGATTTTCTTCCAAACTTTTGAAACCGGTGCCGGTGATTGCTGAATAGTGGACAAACACGTCCGTGCTGCCGTCGTCGGGAGAAATAAAACCAAACCCCTTCTCCGCGTTAAACCATTTCACAGTGCCCGTTGCCATTGTCGTTCTCCGCACACTTCAATTAAGGACTTGCACAGCTGACATCAGATCAGCGTGATGTCGCATGCATAGACACCATCCGGTCGATGGATCATCTGAAACGCCACGTTCTGGCCCTCCGAAAGCTTGCATCCATCCGAACTGCGCAGATCTACCGACACGTCGTCTCCCCCGCTGTCCAGCGCAATCAAACCTTTTCCGTTCTGCGGGTCATAAGACTTAACCGTACCTGTGAATAGCTGCATTGCCCCACTTCCGACCTCTTGCTGCGCAGTACCTGAGGCAATGGAACCGTGAAAAGGCGATGCTGACTACTGTCAAAGTTGACAGGTAGACTGCAATTAACGACAAGCGGTAGAAGTGATGTGGCGAGCCCGCTTGCCCCAGAGGACACCTTGGCTGCACGTCAGGAATCGCGCCGCAAATCCGGCGGAATCGGCAGGTCCTTGAGCGGATCGGGGCGCTTGCCTTTGCCCGCACGATACTGGCGGATCTGGTAGACGTAGGCCAATACCTGGGCCACGGCCAGGTACAGCCCGGCGGGGATTTCCTGGTCGAGGTCGGTGGAGTAGAAGATCGACCGCGCCAGTTCCGGCGACTCCAGCAACAGGATGTCGTTGGCCACGGCGATTTCGCGGATTTTCAGCGCCGTGAAGTCGCTGCCCTTGGCCAGCAGCATCGGCGCGCCGCCCTTCTCCGGGTCGTACTTGAGGGCCACGGCGTAGTGGGTCGGGTTAGTGATCACCACGTCGGCGTCGGGCACCGAAGCCATCATCTTGCGCTGGGACATTTCGCGCTGCAGTTGGCGAATGCGCTGCTTGACCTCGGGGCGACCCTCCTGGTCCTTGTGTTCGTCGCGCACTTCCTGCTTGGTCATCAGCAGTTTCTTGTGGCTTTCCCACAGCTGGATCGGCGCATCCACGGCGGCGATCAGGATCAGCCCGGCGGCCATCCACAACGCACTCCAGCCCACCACTTGCACGCTGTGGATGATCGCCGACTCCAGCGGCTCATGGGCGATGCGCAGCAGGTCATCGATGTCGGAGGACAATACCACCAAGGCCACGAACAGAATCAGGATGAACTTGGCCAGGGCCTTGAGCAGTTCCACCAACGCCTTGGTGGAAAACATGCGCTTGAGCCCGGCGGCGGGGTTCATGCGGCTGAATTTTGGCGCCATGCTGCTCGCGGCGAACAGCCAGCCGCCAAGGGCGACGGGGCCGATCAGCGCGGCCAGGAGCAAGGTGATCAAAATCGGCTGCACGGCCAGGATCGCGATTTTCCCCGAATGCAGCAGGTACTGCCCCATGGCGCCGGGGCTGAGCAGCACTTCACGGGGCAGGCTGAAGTTGAGTTTCATCAACTCCATCAGGTCGAGCGCCAGGCCGCCGCCGTAGATCAGCAAGGCGCCGGCACCGGCCATCATCGTCGCAACGGTGTTGAGCTCTTTGGAGCGGGCAATCTCGCCCTTTTCCCGGGAGTCCTTTTTTCGTTTCTCCGTGGGGTCTTCTGTTTTGTCCTGACCACTCTCGCTCTCGGCCATGGCTCAGCGCGCCCGTGCCAGATCACGTAAGAACTGCAAGGCGTCGCTCGCCAGCGGTTGATACTGATTGAGAATGTCGGCCATGCCGATCCAGAAAATCCCCATGCCCAACACCAGGGTCAACGGGAAACCGATAGAGAAGATATTCAGCTGCGGCGCCGCGCGGGTCATCACCCCAAACGCGATGTTGACCACCAGCAGCGCGGTGATCGCCGGCAGCACCAGCAACAGCGAAGCGCCCAACACCCAACTGAGGCGCCCCACCAGTTCCCAGAAGTGATTGACCACCAACCCCGAGCCGACCGGCAAGGTGGTGAAACTTTCGGTCAGCACCTCGAACACCACCAGGTGGCCGTTCATGGCCAGGAACATCAAGGTCACCAGCATGGTCAGGAATTGCCCGATCACCGCCGCCGACACGCCGTTGGTGGGGTCGACCATCGACGCAAAACCCATACCCATCTGGATCGAGATGATTTGCCCGGCGATCACGAATGCCTGGAAGAACAGTTGCAGGGAGAAGCCCAGCAGCGAGCCGATCAGGATCTGCTCGGCAATCAGCATCAGCGCACTGAGGTCCAGCGCATTGACCGCAGGCATCGGCGGCAAGCCCGGCACCAGCACCACGGTGATCGCCACCGCGAAGTACAGGCGGATACGGCGCGGTACCAGGGTGGTGCCGAACACCGGCATGCTCATCAGCACCGCCGTGACCCGGAACAGCGGCAAGATAAACGACGCCACCCAGGTGCTGATCTGGGTGTCGGTCAACGCCAGCAGCGATTGCATGCGGTCAGCCGATCAACTGCGGAATACTGCCGTACAGCTGCAGGATATATTCCATGAAGGTTTGCACCAGCCACGGGCCAGCGACAATCAACGTGACCAGCATCACCAGCAGGCGCGGCAGGAAGCTCAGGGTTTGTTCGTTGATCTGAGTCGCGGCCTGGAACATCGCCACCAACAGGCCAACCAACAGGCTCGGCACCACCAGCACGGCAACCATCATCGTGGTCAGCCACAACGCTTCACGGAACAGGTCGACGGCAACTTCTGGGGTCATAGCCCTACACTCCGCCGAAACTGCTGGCCAACGTGCCGATGATCAGTGCCCAGCCGTCCACCAGCACAAACAGCATGATCTTGAACGGCAACGAGATGATCAGCGGCGACAGCATCATCATCCCCATGGCCATCAGCACGCTCGCCACCACCAGGTCGATGATCAGGAACGGGATAAAGATCATGAAACCGATCTGGAACGCCGTCTTCAGTTCCGAGGTGACGAACGCCGGCACCAGGATCGTCAGCGGCGCCTGGTCCGGCGTGGCGATGTCGGTGCGCTTGGACAGGCGCATGAACAGCTCAAGGTCGCTGGAGCGGGTCTGCGACAGCATGAAGTCTTTGATCGGGCCTTGGGCCTTGTCGATGGCGTCTTGCGCCGTGAGCTTTTCCGCGAGGTAAGGCTGCAGGGCTTGCTGGTTCACCTTGTCGAAGACCGGCGCCATGATGAACATCGTCAAGAACAGCGCCATGCCCGTGAGGATCTGGTTCGATGGCGTCTGTTGCAGGCCCAGGGCCTGACGCAGGATCGAGAACACGATAATGATGCGGGTGAAGCTGGTCATCAGCATGACAAACGCCGGGATAAAACTCAGCGCCGTCATGATCAGCAGGATCTGCAGGCTGACCGAATACTCCTGGGCCCCGGCCGCGTTGGTGCCAAGCGTAATCGCCGGGATCGACAACGGGTCGGCGGCGAACGCCAATGGCGCGGCCAGCCACAGCATGAGCGTCAATAAAACGCGCATTACTTCTTATCCTTCTGATCCTTGCCCAGCAACTCCATCAGGCGTTGGGCGAATTCTGGCGTGGCGGCTTGGGTCGGGGCGACGTTGACCGGGGTCTTGAGCACATGCAGCGGGGTGATGCGGCCGGGGGTGAGGCCCAGCAGGATCTGTTCCTCGCCCACCTGCACCAGCACCAGCCGATCACGCGGGCCGAGGGCGCGCGAGCCGATCATCTCGATGACCTGGGCGTTGCCCGGGCCAATGTTCTGCACCCGACGCATCAGCCAGGCCAGCACGAAAATCAGCCCGACCACCAGCAGCAGGCCCAGTACCAGTTGGGTCAACTGACCGCCGATACCGCTGCTCACCACCGGTGCCGCCGACGCGGCCGCTTGCGCGACCGGCTCGGCCGCGAGGGCGCTCAATGGCAGCGCCAGCAACAGTCCCGCCATCGAATACTTCATGTCAGCGCAGCTTCTTGATGCGTTCGCTCGGGCTGATCACGTCGGTCAGGCGAATGCCGAACTTTTCGTTGACCACCACCACTTCGCCATGGGCGATCAGCGTACCGTTGACCAGCACGTCCAGCGGCTCGCCGGCCAAGCGGTCAAGCTCGATCACCGAACCCTGGTTGAGCTGCAGCAGGTTGCGGATGTTGATGTCGGTGCTGCCGACTTCCATGGAGATCGACACCGGGATGTCGAGAATCACGTCCAGGTTCGGGCCGTCGAGGCTCACCGGGTCGTTGTTCTTCGGCACGCTGCCGAATTCTTCCATGGGCAGGCGGTTACTGGCCGGCGCAGTAGAGGCATCGGCCGCCAGCAGCGCGTCGATATCGTCCTGGCCGACATCGCCGGTTTCTTCCAGGGCCGCAGCCCATTCGTCGGCCAGGGCCTGGTCTTCGGCGGAAGTGTTTTCGTGTTCGGTAGCCATTACATGTCCTCGGCGGAGCAAACATTCATAAATAGGGGTGCATCAATACGGGTGACTCAACGCCGGTTGATCGGCTCCACCACTTGCAGCGCCAGGTTGCCCTTGTGGGAACCGAGCTTGACCTTGAACGACGGCACGCCGTTGGCGCGCATGATCAGTTCTTCCGGCAACTCGACGGGAATCACGTCGCCCGGTTGCATGTGCAAGATATCCCGCAGGCGCAACTGACGACGCGCCACGGTGGCGCTCAGCGGCACGTCGACGTCCAGCAGGTCTTCGCGCAGGGCCTTGACCCAGCGTTCATCCTGATCGTCGAGGTCGGACTGGAAGCCGGCATCGAGCATTTCGCGCACCGGCTCGATCATCGAGTACGGCATGGTCACGTGCAGGTCACCGCCACCGCCATCGAGTTCGATGTGGAACGTCGACACCACAATCGCTTCGCTGGGGCCGACGATGTTGGCCATGGCCGGGTTCACTTCCGAGTTGATGTACTCGAAGTTGACTTCCATGATCGCCTGCCAGGCTTCCTTCAAGTCGATGAAGGCCTGCTCCAGCACCATCCGCACCACCCGCAGTTCCGTGGGGGTGAATTCCCGGCCTTCGATCTTGGCGTGACGGCCGTCGCCGCCGAAGAAGTTGTCCACCAGCTTGAACACCAGTTTGGCGTCGAGGATGAACAACGCCGTGCCGCGCAATGGCTTGATCTTGACCAGGTTGAGGCTGGTAGGCACGTACAGCGAGTGTACGTATTCACCGAACTTCATCACCTGCACGCCGCCCACCGCCACGTCCGCCGAGCGGCGCAGCATGTTGAACATGCTGATGCGGGTGTAACGGGCGAAACGCTCGTTGATCATTTCCAGGGTCGGCATGCGTCCACGGACGATGCGATCCTGGCTGGTCAGGTCATAACTTTTGACGCTGCCGGGTTCGGCAGCCGTTTCGGTCTGTACCAGACCATCGTCCACGCCATGCAGCAGCGCATCGATTTCATCCTGGGACAGCAGGTCTTGCACGGCCATGTGGTGATCCTACTGCAATACGAAATTAGTGAAGAGCGCCTGCTCGACCACCACTTTGCCGAGCTCTTTCTGGGCCACTTCCTGCACGCTGGCAGTGACCTTCTGGCGCAGCATTTCCTGGCCCACCGGGGTGGCCAGGTTGTCGAAGCTTTGCGCGGAAAACAACATCACCAGGTTGTTGCGGATCACCGGCATATGCACCTTGAGCGCATCAAGGTCCGCCTGGTTGCGCGCCAGCAAGGTGATGCTCACCTGCAGGTAGCGTTGACGACCGTTCTGGTTGAAGTTGGCGACAAAGGCCGGAAGCATCGGTTCGAAGATTGCCGGTTGCTTGACGTTACTGGCAGTTTCGGCGGCGGGCGCCGGTTTGCTCGCACTGCTGTGCATGATGTACCAAGTGCCGCCCACGGAGGCGCCGATGGCCAGGACCAGGGCCAGGACAATCAACAGGATAAGCTTGAGCTTACCCTTGCCTGCAGGTGCTTTTGCTGCGTCGTCGCTCTTCGCCATGCCAATAATCCGTCACTATTCGGGGATTCATAGATCTACGGAAAGGCAAGAGCAAGTGTTATGCCAGAGTTGTCAGGCAGAGCAGGACAGCGGCCACGCCACAGATCCATTGTGGGAGGGGGCTTGCCCCCGATGGCGGAGTTCCAGTCGACCGATCCGTTGACGGGCACACCGCCATCGGGGGCAAGCCCCCTCCCACCTTTGGATTGCGATCGACTCAGGTCAGGCTTAATGGTCGTGATCATCAGGGGCAAGCCCCCTCCCACACTCAGGCCGGTGTTGGCCCTGAATCAGGCGTAGTAGTCGACGGCGCTGGAGCCGATCACGGTGGACGTCACCGGCGCGACGGCCGCTGCCACTTCGGCGTGATCGGCAACGTCGCCGTTGTCACCCCGACCGCCACGGCCACTGACACCGTTCGCCTGGTTCTGTTGCTGTTGGCTCTGACCCTGGCCCTGCCAGCCGCGGGATTGGTCGGACACGTTGACGTCGACCTGCCCCATGCCCTGCTGGGCGAACATCTCGCGCAACCGGCCGGACTGGCTTTCCAGCGCGTCACGCACCACGGCGTGACCGCTCATGAACGTGACCTGGGCCTGCTGGTCCGCTGTCATGTTGACCTTGATATCCAGGCGCCCGAGTTCGGCCGGTTGCAGCTGGATCTCCGCCGACTTGAGGTTGGCGCTGGACAGGTACATCACGCGGTTGACGATTTCCTCGGTCCAGCCGCTCTGGTGCATGGCCAGCGGTGCGTTGGTCACCGGCGGCAACGCGTTGGCGGTTTTCGGCGTGGCGGCCTGGGTCAGCGCGGCCAGGCGGTTGGCGAAGTCATCGACACGGGTGTCGCTGCTGGCGCCCTTCAAATCCTTGAGGCCTTCCTCGATCAACCCGCCAAAGGCTTTGTCGCCGCCCTGGTCGGTGCTGTCCTTGCTGGCTTGCTGATCCACCATGTTAGCCAGGCCCGTGGCGAAGTTCTGCGCGACAGTCGGCTGGTCCTGGGACGTCGGCGCGGCTTTCTGCGGCGTCTGGCTGCTGGCCGACACATGGCCGCCCTGCTCCATCGCCAGGCGTACCGCCGGCAGGGCGTCCAGAGGGTCTGCCGTGGGATCGAAGGCTGGCTTGGCCGCATCGGTCGCTGCCAACGGCGTCGTGACCAGCGGCTGGGCCTTGTCATCCTTGGCGGCGGCCGGGGCTGGCGTTTCCACCGGCACTGGCACCGGCACCGGCACCGCAACTGGCGTGACCGTGACAATCAACGCGGGGTCAACCACCGGCGCAACCGTCGGGTCTGCCGCAGGCTGCTGCGCCAGGGCGGGGTCGGCAGGCGGAGTTTGATCACTGCTGGCGCTGTCGGCCGGCTTGGCCGGCGGGTCGGCAGGCAAGGGTTTGCCGCTATCGGCAACCGCTGGCGTACCGGCGGCAGGTTTATCGTTGTTCGCGACAGGCTTATCGTTGCCGGCAACCGGTTTGGCACTCGCGTCGGCCGGCTTGTCGCGCGTGGGTTTGGCCGAGTTGTCGTCGGCCTTGGCCGAGGGCTTCGAACCTTGGCTGGCGAACACCTGAGCAAAGCCAGGGCCCTTATCCCGTGGCTCCGCAGCCGCCGCCGGTGGATTGGCGGCAGGCGCTTGAGGCTTGGCCGCGGAGGCAGCCTGAAGGAGCGAATTAGGGGCGACTGGCATAGGTAAGGTCTCCACTGCATGGGATCGGGGATGCAGTATCAGGAGATAGAGCAAGAGTCGGGCCAGCTCCTATCGAAAAGCCGTCCCGCGCCTGAAATTAAAGCTGGAAGCGCTGGCGCTCCGACTCATACAGCGGCTTGACCAGCGCAAACTCATGATCGATCTGATCGACCAAGGCCCCCAGGTCCGCCGCCGCCTCGACGGACTCAACCTCCAGGCGCTGGCACAAGTGCGCCAACCGCACCGCCCCGAGGTTGCCACTGCTGCCCTTGAAACTATGGGCGATAAGCGCCAATGCCTTGGCATCGTCGCGCGCCTTGCGCAGCGCTTCGACGCGCTTTTGCGAATCATCAAGAAAGGTATCGAGCAACTTGGGGTACTCGCCTTCCATGACTTCCTGCAAACCCGATAACACGTCCGGGTCCAGATGAACCTCAACCACTTGTTCGCTCCTTGATCAAGAATCGGCGGATTATGCCAGAGCCTCCCAGCAAAACTCCACGCAGACGCTGCGCCCGCCGTCGGACCAGCGTACATCGCTGCTCAGTTGCCGTACCAGGCTCAAGCCGCGACCGGACAGACGGTCGACATCCAGCGGGCGCGCCAGTACCTGTTCCACATCGAACCCGGGGCCGCTGTCTTCGATACGCAAGCTCATCCTGCCGCCGGTAACGGTGGGCGCCACCTGCACCTGCACGCGCACATAACCGCTGTTGAGCTGCATCAGCCGTTCGTTGCGCTCGCGGTAATACTGCGCGAACCCTTTGGCATCGCGCTTGAGCCGCGAGTCCAGGCCCAGCACGCCATGCTCCAGAGCGTTGGAATACAGTTCGGCCATCACGCTGTAGAGCGCCCCGCTCTGCTCGCGCAGGCCGTGGATCTCGAGCAGCAGTTGCAGCAGATAGGGCAACGGGTTGTAACGCTTGAGGGTCTCGGCGCGGAATTCAAAGCCCACCGACCAATCCAACGGGCACGACTGGCCGCTGTCGGCGTACAACGGCCCCGTCGCACGCATCGACTGGCCGGCCTGCAGGGTGATTTCGACCATGCTCACATCATCCCGCACCTCACCGCAAAACGCCGCCAGAGCCTGCTCGATATCCTCGAACAGGCGGTCGGGCTCGCGATTGGCGGCAAACACCTGCTGCAAGCGCTCGGCGCCGAACAACTGTTCGTTGGCGTCGGCGGTGTCCAGCACGCCGTCGGAGAGCAGAAACACGCGGTCGCCCAGGGCCATCGGCCAGACTTCGGTACGATCCTCGAACGCCTGTGCCGACAGCACGCCCAACGGCAAATGCCGTGACACCAACGGTGTCCGCTTGCCGGTGGCGACTTCGTGTACATAGCCATCAGGCATGCCGCCATTCCAGACCTCCACCACGCGCCGCTGCGTGCTCAGGCACAACAGCGCGGCGCAGCAGAACATGTCCACCGGCAGGATGCGTTTGAGCTTGGCGTTCATCTCCCGCAGGATCTGCGTCAGCCCGTAGCCCTTGGCCGTCATGCCGTAGAACACTTCCGCCAACGGCATCGCGCCGACCGCCGCTGGCAGGCCATGCCCGGTGAAATCGCCGAGCAGCACATGCATATCACCCGCCGGCGTGTAGGCCGCCAACAACAAGTCACCGTTGAACAGCGCATACGGCGATTGCAGGTAGCGAATGTTCGGCGCCGCGTTGATACAGCCGGAATGGGCAACCTTGTCGAACACCGCCTTGGCCACGCGTTGCTCATGCAGCAGGTAGTCGTGGTGCTTGGCGATCAGGTCGCGCTGCTGCAATACCGTGGCCTGCAGGCGGCGCAGGCGGTCCATCGCATTGATCTTGGCCGCGAGGATCAGCGGGTTGTAGGGCTTGGGCAAGAAGTCATCGCCACCGGCATCCAGGCATTCGGCCAGGGCTTCGCTTTGGCGCAGGGAGGTGAGGAAGATGATCGGCACCAGGGCTTCGCCCGCCAGTTGCTTGATCCGGCGCGCAGCCTCAAAGCCATCCATCACCGGCATCAGGGCGTCCATCAGCACCAGTTGCGGGCGTTCGCGGGCGAACAGGTCGACCGCTTCCACACCGTTGCTGGCGGTGAGCACGTGGTGGCCCTGGCGCCGGATGATGGTCGACAGCAACAGCAAGTCGGTGGCGCTGTCTTCGGCGATCAGGACGGTCAGCGGTTCGAGGACCGGAGCCAGAGCGCTCAATTGATATCGAACAGTTTATCGAAGTTGGATATCGCGAGGATCTTGCGCACGTCGGAGCTGATGTTGATCACCTGGACTTCCGCATCATCGCCCCCGGCATGATCGCGCAGCAGCAGGAGCATGCCCAGGGCGGAACTGTCCATGTAGGTGGTTTCCTTCAGGTCGACCACGTACACGTCCGGCACCTTGTAGAAACGCTCGTAGGCCTCACGAAAGATCTGGTGGCTGCCGAAATCGAACCGGCCTTTGATTGCAATCGTCAACTTTGTCCCATCCAGGGATACTTCTGACACGACTGACATGTGACTGCTTCCTTGTCATGGGTCTAGATAGAAGGTGTAGCAGGCGAATGGGCTATGGGCAACACGGCGAATCAAATATGGGAGACAAGCCCCTTCCCACATTGAACAGCGGGCCTGGCGCTAGTAGGGATTCTGCCGCGGCAGGCGCTGGGACAGCTCGTCGAGCAGCTTCTGCTCGCGCTTATCCTCGATCGCCCGCGCTTCGTCGATATAGCGCTGCACCAGCTTGCGCAAGCCTTCGACCCGGGCATACGCCTGCTGCCAGCTCTCGCGGGCCTTGTCGAGGTTGTTCTGGTGCCAGGCCAGGCTCTGGCGCTGCTGGCCGACGGCGGTCTCAAGTTGGTTGAGAAAGCCCTGGTAGCCCATCAGCCACTGGCCGGACACGCCTTTGGTGCCGCGCTCGATCCACTGCTGCTGGTACTCGCCGCGAAAGCGCTCCAGGTCGCCGAGCTTGCTTTCTGCCAGGCGCACCTGGCCCTGGAAGTAACCCAGGCGCTGGACCGCGGTTTTTTCGGCCTTTTCGGCCATGTCCACCACCGGGGCCAGGCGTGAGGAGCGGCTGCTGGCCATGGCTTAGCCGCCTGGCGCGGGGGCGAAGATGGACTGCAAGTGCGCTTCGCTTTCGCCCATGCTGATGTTGTCGTTGAGACCCTGGCGCAGGTAGGTGACCAATTGCGGTTGCAGGGCAATCGCCAGGTCGGTCTCACGATCGCCACCGGCCACATAGGCGCCGACGCTGATCAGGTCGCGACTCTGCTGATAGCGCGACCACAGCTGCTTGAACTGCTGGGCGCGGGCCATGTGCTCGGGCGTGACCACCGACGGCATCACCCGGCTGATGGAGGCTTCGATGTCGATCGCCGGGTAGTGCCCCTCTTCCGCCAGGCGCCGCGACAGCACGATGTGACCGTCGAGCACGCCGCGCGCCGAGTCGGCGATCGGGTCCTGCTGGTCATCGCCTTCAGACAACACGGTGTAGAACGCGGTGATCGAGCCCCCGCCCGCCTCGGCATTACCGGCGCGCTCGACCAGCTTGGGCAGCTTGGCGAACACCGACGGCGGATACCCCTTGGTGGCCGGCGGCTCGCCGATGGCCAGGGCGATTTCCCGCTGGGCCTGGGCGAAACGCGTGAGGGAATCCATCAGCAACAGGACGTTCTTGCCCTTGTCGCGAAAATATTCGGCGATGCGCGTGCAGTACATGGCCGCGCGCAAACGCATCAGCGGCGCATCGTCGGCCGGGGAGGCAACCACCACCGAACGCTTGAGGCCTTCTTCACCGAGGCTGTGCTCGATGAACTCCTTCACTTCCCGGCCCCGTTCGCCGATCAGCCCCACCACGATGATGTCGGCCTCGGTAAAGCGGGTCATCATGCCGAGCAACACCGACTTACCCACGCCGGTACCGGCGAACAGGCCCAGGCGCTGGCCGCGACCGACCGTCAATAAACCGTTGATGCTGCGAATGCCCACGTCCAGCGGCTGGCTGATCGGGTTGCGCTTGAGCGGGTTGATGGTGGGGCCGTCCATCGGCACCCAGTCTTCGGCCTTCATGCCGCCCTTGCCGTCCAGCGCGCGACCGGCGCCGTCCAGCACGCGGCCGAGCATGCTCATGCCCATGGGCAGGCGGCCGGTATCGGCCAGCGGCACCACGCGGGCACCGGGGGCGATGCCCGCCAGGCTGCCGACGGGCATGAGGAAAATCTTGCTGCCGGAAAAGCCCATGACTTCGGCTTCGACCTGCACCGGGTGGTAGCTGTCGTCGTTGATCACCAGGCAGCGGCTGCCCATGGCGGCGCGCAGGCCTTCGGCTTCGAGGGTCAGGCCGACCATGCGCAGCAGGCGCCCTTCGAGAATCGGCTGGCCGGGCAACCCAGTGGCCTCGATATAACCACCCAGGCGTTTGGCGAAGCTGGTGCGATCAAGGCGCATCGGCGGCGTCCAGGTCCACGCTCATGTCCGGTTCGGCCGGGTTCAGGAGCTGCTCGTGGACCTGATCCAGCAGTTGGGCCATGATCTGGCTGATGCGCGTTTCCACAGTGGCGTCGATGCGGCTGTATTCGGTCTCGACGCGGCAACCACCGGGCTGCAGATCGGCGTCTTCGACGATGCGCCAGGTTTCTTCATGGCGCTCGCGCAGGGCTTTGACCTGTTCGAAATCCTGCGGGTTGATGTGCAGCCGCACATTGCCGACGCCCAGGGGCAGCAGCTTGAGGGCTTCGCGCATGACGCTTTCGATCTGGCTGGAGTCCAGCACCAGCTCACGCTGGATCACCTGACGGGCGATGTGCTCGACCAGCCCGACCATGGCTTTTTCGATCTGCGAATCCTGCTCGGCGATGGGCTCGAACAGGCTGCCCATCAGGCGTTCGAGGCTGGCCAGCTTGACGCTCAAGGCGACCTCGGCTTCCTGGCGGACCTTGAGCGTGGCGCTGCGAAAACCATCTTTTTCGCCAGCGGCGAAGCCTTCGTTGTAGGCCTCCTGGCGGATGCTTTCCAACTCTTCCAGGGTCAGCGGCTGGACTTCCTCCAGCGGCACTTCTTCCATTTCCGCCGGCAGTTCTTCCACAGGCTCGGGTTCGGGCTCCGGCACATGCGGATCGAAGCTGGGCAACGACCAGATGTCGAACCCGCCCACGTCCCGCGCGCGAATCAGATCGCTGGGCGTCTCATCTTTGTTCGACATGCGAGGCGCCTTAGATCATTTCTTCGCCGCCCTTCCCGCCGAGAACGATTTCTCCGGCTTCGGCCATACGGCGGGCAATGGTGAGGATTTCCTTCTGGGCGGTTTCCACGTCGCTGACGCGCACCGGGCCTTTGGCTTCCAGGTCGTCGCGCAACAGTTCCGAGGCGCGCTTGGACATGTTCTTGAAGATCTTCTCCTTGACGCCTTCGTCCGAGCCCTTGAGGGCCAGTACCAGCACGTCGGAGGAGACTTCGCGCAACAGCGCCTGGATGCCGCGGTCGTCGACATCGGAGAGGTTGTTGAACACGAACATGAGGTCTTCGATCTGGCCGGACAGGGTGTCGTCGATCTCGCGGATCGAGTCCATCAACTGGCCTTCGACCGAGCTGTCGAGGAAGTTCATGATGTCGGCGGCGCGCTTGATACCACCCAAGGTGGTGCGCGAAGCATTCGAGTTGCCCGAGAACTGCTTCTCGAGAATCGTGTTGAGTTCTTTCAGGGCCGCCGGCTGCACGGTGTTCAACGACGATACGCGCAGGATGATGTCCAGGCGCACTTTATGGTCGAAGTGGCCGAGCACTTCGCCGGCCTGGTCCGGGTCGAGGTACGCCACCACGATCGCCTGGATCTGCGGGTGTTCGTAGCGGATCACGTCGGCGACGGCGCGCGGCTCCATCCATTTGAGGCTGTCGAGGCCGCTGGTGTTGCCGCCCAGCAGGATGCGGTCGATCAGGCCGTTGGCTTTGTCTTCGCCGAGGGCCGAGGTGAGCATCTTGCGGATGTAGCTGTCGGAGCCGACGCCCAGGCTGGTCTGGTCGCCGACGATCTCGACGAACTCGCTCATCACCTGTTCGACCTGCTCACGGTGAACGTTGCGCATTTGCGCCATGGCCACGCCGACCCGTTGAACCTCTTTGGGGCCCATGTGGCGCAGCACTTGGGCGGCGTCGGTTTCACCCAGGGACAGCAGCAGGACTGCGGCTTTGTCGACCTTGGTGAGTTTGGCAACAGCGGCTCGATTATCACTCATCTGCGTTAATCCACTCTTTCACGACCTGGGCCACACGGCCCGGGTCTTCTGCCACCAGACTCTTGATTGCGTTCAACTGAGCGTCATAGCCTTCGCTCGGGCTTGGCAACAGGATGCTTTGCGGGCCGCCGAGGCTGACGCGGTCGTTGGCCAGTTCGCCGTCCAGGCCGCCCATGCCACCCAACTCGACGTCGCCGCCAGCGAAGGCCGCCAGTTGTTTCTTGCCATTGCCGGTGATGTTGTTGAGCACCGGACGCAGTACGCCGAACACCAGCACCAGGATGAACAACACGCCCAGCACTTGCTTGACGATGTCCCAGAACCACGGCTGGGTGTAGAACGCCGCTTCGGCGATCACTTCGCCACGCTCGGCGGAGAACGGCATGTTGATCACGCTGACGCTGTCGCCACGGCTGGCGTCGAAACCGACGGCATCCTGCACCAGGCGGGTGAAGCGCGCCAATTCGTCGGCGCTCCACGGTGCGCGGGTGACGGCGCCGTCAGCGGCGTTGACCTTGACCTGGTCATCGACCACCACCGACACCGACAGGCGGTTGATCCGGCCCTGTTGCTGCTTGGTGTGGCTGATGGAACGGTCGAGTTCGAAGTTCTTGGTCGACTGGTTACGCTTGTCCGCCGGGTACGGAGCGAGCATCGGCTGGCCGGTGGCCGGGTCCATGATCTGTTGGCCGTTGGCGTCCAACAGTGGCTGGCCGGGAGCGATGGCGCCCGCGGTCGCGGCAGCGCCGCCGGTGGTTTGCGGTGCCGAGGCCGGGGCCGGCGGCTGGTTGCTCAGGGCACCCGGTACGCCTTGCGGGCCGTTGCTGGCGGTGCGTTGTTCGCTGGTGGACTGCTCGCTGCGCAGGGCCGGCTGGTCCGGGTTGAATTGCTCGGAGGTCGACTCGACAGCGCTGAAATCCACGTCGGCGGACACTTCAGCCTTGTAGCGGTCGTTGCCCAGCACCGGTTGCAGGATGTTGTGGACACGCTGGGTGAGCATGCTTTCCATGCGGCGGCTGTAGTCGAACTGCTTGCCGGCCTGGGTCAGCGCAGAGTTTTCGGCCATGTCGGACAACAGGTTGCCCTTCTGGTCGACCACGGTGATTTGCGACTTGCTCAATTCGGGAACGCTGGTGGCCACCAGGTTGATGATCGCCAACACCTGGCCAGGCTCCAGGGAGCGGCCGGAAAACAGTTCGACCAATACCGAGGCACTTGGCTTGCGCTCGTCGCGCACAAACACCGAACTCTTCGGAATCGCCAGGTGGACCCGCGCGCCCTTGACGTTATTGAGGCTGGAGATGGTGCGCGCCAGTTCGCCTTCCAGGCCACGACGGTAGCGGGTGGCTTCCATGAACTGGCTGGTGCCCAGGCCCTGGTCCTTGTCGAGGATCTCGAAACCGATGTTGCTGTCGGACGGGGTCACGCCGGCGGCGGCCAGCTTCATGCGCGCCCGGGCGACGTCATCGGCCTTGACCAGCAGTGCCCCGGAGTTGGGCTCCACGGTGTAGGCGATGTCGGCGGCGGCCAGGGTTTCCATGATCTGCTTGGAGTCCATACCGGCCAGGCTGCCGTACAGCGGCCGGTAATCGGGTTGCTGCGACCACAGCACCACAGCAAAACCAATCGCCACGCTGGCCGCCAGGCCGACCATCAGGCCCACCTGACGCAGCATGGTCATTTCCGAGAGGTTTTCCAGGAACGACAGGCCAAACAGCGGCGGCTTGCCGTCTGTCTTGGCGGGTACGTTGTCCACGACTGCTTCTGCCATGACTTAAATCTCGTCCTTAAACCGGCATCTGCATGATGTCTTGATAAGCCTGGACCAGTTTGTTGCGCACCTGGGTCAAGGCTTGAAAGGACACACTGGCTTTCTGCGAAGCGACCATCACGTCGGTCAGGTCCACGCCGCTCTTGCCGATCTCGAACGCGGTCGCCAACTGGTTGGAGGCTTGCTGGGTGTCACTGACTTTGTTGATGGCCTGGCCGAGCATATCGGCGAAACTGCTTTGGCCCAATTCCGGCGCTTGTGCGACGGATTTCGGTTGAGCCATGGCGTCCATTTGCATGGAGCGCATATCCAACATCAACCGATTGAACTCAATACCCTGGCTCATGACCTTCTCTCTCCGACGACCCGCAATTTTTTGACACTACGCAGCGGTTACTAGGGGTGGTAGCAACAAGGGTGCCAGCTCTGTATCAACCTGTAAGAAAAGGCGACAAAACTTGTCGACCTTGTTACCGCTCAGATAGCAAACAGATAAGCTTCCACGTCCATTCCCGCATCCCGCATCTGCGCCAACTTGTAGCGCAGGGTGCGTGGGCTGATGCCCAGGCGCTCGGCCGCTTCTTTACGGCGGCCGCGTTCGGCGCGCAGGGTGTCGATGATCATCTGGAATTCACGGCGGCGCAGATCGTCGCCCAGGGCCCCGGCGGATTCGGCTTCGGCGACCAGCGGCGCGGGCGCCAGGCTCGGTAACGGCGCGGCGCCGCTGCCCATGGCCAGGCAGAAGTCCTGGGGTTGGATCAAGCCGCCCTGTTGCAGAATCAACGCGCGCTGAATGGCGTTGTCCAGCTCCCGCACGTTGCCGGGCCAGGGGTAGCCGATCAGGCATGCCTGGGCTTCGGCCGACAGCCGCGCCTGAGCGTGCTTCATTTTTTTGACGTGGTTGTTCAGCAGGCGCTCGGCCAGCGGGATGATGTCCGCCGGGCGTTCGCGCAGCGGGCGCCAAGCCAGGGGGAATACCGAGAGGCGGTAGAACAAGTCTTCACGAAAGCGCCCCGCCGCCACTTCACCCGCCAGGTCGCGGTTGGTGGTGGCGACCACGCGGATATCCAGCTGGATCGGCTTGCGCGCACCGACCCGCTCCACTTCACGCTCCTGCAGCACCCGCAGCAGTTTGGCTTGCAAACCCAGGGGCATTTCCGAAATTTCGTCGAGCAGGATGGTACCGCCGTCGGCCTGCTCGAACTTGCCCGCCTGGGCCGCGATAGCGCCGGTGAAGGAGCCCTTTTCGTGGCCGAACAGCGTGGCTTCGAGCATGTTGTCGGGGATCGCCGCGCAATTGATCGCGATAAAGGGCTGCTGGGCGCGCCCCGATTGCTGGTGGATATAGCGCGCCAGCACTTCCTTGCCGGTGCCCGACTCGCCGGAAATCAACACGGTGGAATCACTGCGCGCCACGCGGGCCGCGAGCTCCAGCAATTGTGCGCTGGCCGGCTCAAAAGCAATCGGGCCGTCTGCCTCGCCGACAGGAATCACCCCCAGGGCATGCCGCGCCACCAGCTCGATCAACGCCTTGGGCTCGAACGGCTTGACCAGGTAATCCGCCGCGCCCTGGCGCATGGCATCCACTGCGCGCTCGACGGCGCCATGGGCGGTCATCAGCAGCACCGGCAACTGCGGCTGGCGTGCGCGCAGCAGCGCGAGCAACTGATGGCCGTCCATGCCAGGCATGTTCACGTCGCTGACCACCAGGCTGAAGGCCTCTTGCTCCACCGCCGCCAAGGCGTCCTCGGCAGAACCGACCGCCCGATAGTCATGGCCCGCCAGCAGCAGCGTGTCAGCCAATGCCTCACGCAGGGCACGATCGTCTTCCACCAACAGAACCTTGATAGCCATAGCCTTTTACTCCGCGCTTGCCGCGCATGAAAACAGCGGCAAGGTCATCAATGCACAAGTGCCACGCCCCAAGTGGGAACGCAGCTGCAATTCTCCCTGATGGGCGCGCGCCACAGCCTTGACCACCGTCAGGCCGAGGCCCGTACCGTTGGTCTTGGTGGTGAAAAACGGTTCGCCCAGGCGCTGCAGCACCTGCGGCTCGATACCGCTACCGCTGTCGCTGATGCACAGGCGCAGGGTTTGCGCACGGGCGTACACATGCACCTTGAGCCGCGCACCGGGGCCGCTGGCCTGGGTCGCGTTTTCGATCAGGTTGAGCAGCGCGCCCACCAGGGTGTCGCGGTTGCACAGCAATTCGCCTTGGTGGCTGTCGCACTGCCAGCGCACCTTGGCGTCCTGCACATGGGTGGCGGCCGCCGCTTGCAACGCCTGCATCAGGCCGGACGGCGTGATGCGGTCGGTCAGCGGCAATTCGCCGCGGGCAAACACCAGCATGTCGCGTACCTGGTGCTCCAACTCATGCAAGCGCTCCTTGAGGCGTCCGGCAAAACGCTGGTGGGTGTCGGCGGGCAATTGCTCATCAGTCAAATGACTGGCGTAGATCAACGCCGCCGACAACGGCGTGCGGATCTGATGCGCCAAAGAAGCGACCATCCTACCCAGCGACGACAAGCGCTCATGGCGCGCCAGTTGGTCTTGCAGGTGACGGGTTTCAGTCAGGTCGTTGAGCAGCACCAGTTGACCGGGCTCCGCGTCCAAGGAGCGAGTGGCGATGGACAAGCGGCGCCCATCCTTGAGGGAGATTTCATGGCCGTCATCTTCACGCGGCGCGAAGCAGCGGCTGATGACATGGCGCCACAGTTCGCCCTCCAACGGCAGTCCGAGCAGGTCGCAGGCGGCCGGGTTGGCTTCGCGCACACGGCCCTGGTCGTCGATGACGATCACACCGCCAGGCAACAGATCGAGCAGGTTCTGCAGACGGTTGGCCAGGCGCTCTTTCTCGGCCAGCTCTTCCATGCGCTGGGCACTGACCACCGCCAACTCGCCCTTGAGTTCGGAGACCCGCGCTTCCAGCAGGCTGTAGGAGTCGGTCAACTGGCTGGACATCTGACTGAACAGCGAGAACGCCTGCTCAAGGCCATGCCGGCTGAGCTGTTCGGCGGACGGGACAGGCCCCTGGAGTTCAGGGGCCGAAGGTAGTTGGGCGGCGTGGGGCATCATGCTCTCTCGCTTGGCTGACCGTCAGTTAAACGGAACGTTGCGAGGGCTGTAGCAATACCCGTGCCTAAAAAAATGCGCTTAGTTTTCAGTTACTTGAAAAACAGGCGTCAATCATCTGCCTGTTCATCACCGTCTCGACGGCTCATCCCGTACTTGCGCATCTTTTCCACCAGGGTGGTTCGACGGATGCGCAGGCGCTCGGCGGCACGCGCGACGATGCCGTTGGCGTCGTCCAGGGCCTGCTGGATCAACCCTTGCTCAAGGTTGCCGAGGTAGTCTTTGAGGTCAAGGCCTTCCGGCGGCAGCATCGCGGTGGCACCGAAGTCCGGGGTATGACCGTTGATGGCGATCCGCTCTTCCATGTCGCTGCGCAGGCTGTCCACCAGATGCTCGTCTTCTTCGTCGACGTAGCGGAATTTCTTCGGCAGCTCGACCACGCCGATCACACCGTAGGGATGCATGATCGCCATGCGCTCCACCAGGTTGGCCAGCTCGCGGACGTTGCCCGGCCAGCCATGGCGGCACAGGGACATGATCGCTGCCGAATTGAAGCGGATCGAACCGCGCTTTTCGTGCTCCATGCGCGAGATCAGTTCGTTCATCAGCAGCGGGATGTCTTCCACGCGCTCACGCAGCGGGGCCATCTCGATCGGGAACACGTTGAGGCGGTAATAGAGGTCTTCGCGGAAGCTGCCGACCTCGATCATGCTTTCGAGGTTCTTGTGGGTGGCCGCAATGATCCGCACGTCGACGCTCTGGGTCTTGTTGCTGCCCACGCGCTCGAAGGTGCGCTCCTGCAACACGCGCAACAGCTTGACCTGCATTGGCAGCGGCATGTCGCCGATTTCGTCGAGGAACAGCGTGCCGCCGTTGGCCAGCTCGAAACGCCCGGCACGGCTGGTGATCGCCCCGGTAAAGGCGCCCTTCTCGTGGCCGAACAATTCGCTTTCGAGCAGCTCTGCCGGGATCGCCCCGCAATTGACCGGCACAAAGGGCCCGTCGCGGCGCTTGGAGTGATAGTGCAGGTTGCGCGCGACCACTTCCTTGCCGGTGCCCGACTCGCCGAGGATCAGCACACTGGCGTCGGTATCGGCCACTTGCTGCATCATCTGGCGCACGTGCTGGATCGCCCGGCTGGTGCCGACGAGGCTGCGGAACAGGTTGGGTTCGCGGTGACGACCGCGCTCACGGGCCTGGTCGTACATCTCGCGATAGACCTGGGCGCGGTGCAGGGAGTCGAGCAATTTGCTGTAGCTGGGCGGCATTTCCAGGGCGGACAACACCCGGCGGCGCTGGTCTTCCGGCAGGTCGAGCGAAGAAATATCGCCCATCAGCAACACCGGAAGGAACTCATCCCAGGTTGACAGTGTCTTTAACAAGCCCAGAACTGCGCCAGGAGCGTTTACCGTCCCGATCAGTACACAAATGATTTCACGGCTCGAGGACAACGAGCTGACCGCCTGCTGCCAATCATGGCTACCGCAGGGCAGATTTTCTTCGCCAAGAAAATTTAAAATCACCGCTAAATCGCGGCGGCGGACGCTATCGTCATCAATCAGCAGAATTTTGGTTTCACGCCACATGCAATAGCAACTTCCCTAGTAAAACGCTCTGCCCCAGAGTGAGGGCAATCTAGACGTTTGTAAGATTTCTTACCTTACTAGACGTCTGAAATCTGAAAACAGCACTAGTTAAGTCAAAAATGCTGGCACAGTCAAATATATGACGCACCGTTCGGATTAACTGAGCCCATTCAGCCGAACAAATGGTAAACCTTTGACGCACTTTCCGCTCGGTTGATCTGCGACATCTCTTCGAAAATCGCCTGGCGCTCACCGGTCGTCACCTCAAGCAACTGCTGATACACCGCCAGCAAGCTCTCCAGCTTTTCCCGCAGGGCGTCCTCGTCCACCGGCGCTTCGCTGAGTACCTGATCAATCACCGCGCGACAGCCCAGGTCCAGTTCGCCAACGGCTTCCCAGTTGCGCTCCGCCAGCGCGCCGATCAGGGCTTCGCGGGTTTCATCGATGCGTTGCAGTGCTTGGCTCATGATCAGTTCCTCAAGGCCGAGGCCTTACTGTGCGGCACCTTGTGGTGCGGCAATGGCATCCCAGCCTTCTTTGACGGTAATCAACAGACGAGCGACTTCGTCGATCATGTCGACATCGTTGTGCAAATTGGCTTCCATCAGACGGTTGGTCATATAGACATATAGACCGTCCAATTGCTGGACGTATTCCTTGTTGTCGCTTTTTTCCGCATCCAGGCCATCACGAAGGCCAATGAGGATGTCAGAAGCCTTGCCGAGCATCAGGCCCTTCTGAGCGATATCGCCACGCGCCAGCGCCCCTTTGGCTTGCGCCATACGGTCCAGACCGCCCTCCATCAGCATTTGCACCAGGCGATGCGGGCTGGCTTCGGAGATCTGAGCATGGGAATTGACCTTCTGATATTGGCGAAGGGCTCTCATGGGATTCATGTTTCTACCTCGTGACAGGCAACAGCTAGATGGGTTGCAGTAACCATTATGTCGACTGGATCGCAAAAAACTTTAACCCGCCGGCGCTATAAAGAACAAAGCCCAGGTCAACGGACCCGGGCTTTTTCACGCACATTCAATCAGCTGCTGCTTTTGGAGTTGCTCAGCGCACTGAGCGTGCCAAGGATGCTGCTGCTCTGTTGCCGCAACTGCGCCACCAGCGTGTCCATGGCCGTGTACTTGCGGGTCAAGGAGTCCTGCATCGTCGTGAGACGATCATCCAGATCGGTTTGCTGCTTGGTCAGGTCTTTCAGGCTGTCGGCCAACGAAGTCGTGCGCGTCGCCAGAATCCCGGTGGAGGCCTTGGCGTAGCCATCGGTAGCCGCCGTCAGGCGCGCCAGCAAGCCGGTCTTGCCGCTGAAAATACTGTTGATGTCGGCAGCATTGGTGGCGACAGCCTTATCCCACTGCTTGCTGTCGATACTCAGCGCCCCGGTGTCCTGGTCGGTCGTGACGCCGAACTGCGCCAGGGACTTCAAGGTGCCGTTGCCGGACAGTGCGTTGAACTCGTTGCGGATCGCCGACTGCAAGGTACGCATGGTCGAGTCGCCAGTCAGGGTTGCGGCGATGGAGTTACCGGCAGCATCCTTGGTGACCTTGGTCTCGGCGTTCATGGCCTTGAGCAGAGCGTTGTAGGTGTCGACGAAGCCCTTGACCCCGGACTTCAGCGCGGTGGCGCTGGTGCTGACCGAGATGGTCATGGCGGTACGAAGCGGGTTGGTTGTATTCGGATCGTTGGCCGTGACCGTAGGCGACAGCGACAGCAACTTGATGCTTACCCCACTCACCGCATCCGTGATGCTGTTGGACTTGGACTCCGCCGCAATGCCATCGATAGTGTACTTGGCGTTCTGAGGCGGGCTGACTACCGTGTAGCCGGTATCAATCCCAGAGTTGCCCGACATCGTCAGGTCCGAACCGACCCCGCCATTGGTGGAGGTCAGGATCAGACGCGAACCGGTGGAGTCGGTGAGGATGTTGGCACTCAGGCCGGCGGTGCCGAACGTGGAGTTGATCGAATCACGCACCTGTTGCAGTGTCGCGCCTGCCGGCACACTCAAATCAAAGTTCTTGCCCGACTGCGTGATTGTCAGCGTTGTCGGCGTGGTGCCGGCGTTGACGACTGTCGACTGGCCACCGGCAAACGTTTTGGTCGATAGCTTCGAAGGCGTGGCCAGCTGGTTGACGATCAGCGAGAAGCTGCCGTTCGCCGCACCTTGGTTGGCCGTCATGGTGGCGACCTTTTCGTCCGAAGAGGTACCGGTCAAGCCGCTGAAGCTGTTATCGGTGCCCATGCTGGTCAGCGCACCACGAAAGGCGTCCAGGGCTGCCTGGATCTTGCCGATCGACGACAGCTGGGTAGTTGCCTTTTGCGATTGGGTGTTGATCTGCGCCTGTTTCGGCGCTCGCTCGGCATCCACCAGGGATTTCACAATTGCCTGGGTGTCGAAGCCCGACCCCACGCCAGTAATCGTTGTACCCGCCATCATCTTTCTCCTTTACGGTGGCTGCCGTTATCTTGACGAAGAACACTTCAAGCCGTAACAGCAACAATTTTCATGCCAGCTCAAGCCTTGTCGTCAAACAATACGTGACTGGCGCTGGACAAACTTTGCGCCAGCTTCAAGGCCGTTTCCGAGGGAATCTGGCGGATCACTTCACCGGTGTCGGTGGCAATGACCTTGACCACAACCCTATGGGTGGAATCATCAATGGAAAAATCCAGATTACGCTGGGCCGCTTGTACGAATTCTTTAATATCGGTGACCGCTTTTTCCAGATCGCCCTTTTGGGGCTTATCCGTGGTTGGCGCGGCCGGCTCAACCTTAGTCTTGTCTTTGTCAGCAACCACAGGTGCCACGGGGCCTTGAGGGGCCTGTGGCGGATAAGACAAGTTCAGTTTTACATTCATGTCCATGCCCAATCTCCTCTGATTGGAAAAGACGAAAGGGCACGTAAACGCGCCCCCCCATCATTTACCCAGTGCCGTGATTACTGAAGCAGCTTCAGTACAGCGGATGGCAGTTGGTTAGCCTGCGACAGGATCGCGGTGGAAGCCGACTGCAGGGTTTGCTGCTTGGTCAGTTCAGCGGCTTCGGAAGCGAAGTCGACGTCCTGAACAGTACTACGGGCAGATGTAGTGTTTTTCTGGATGTTGGTCAGGTTATCCACAGTGCTGGTCAGACGGTTCTGAACAGCACCCAGGCCCGAACGGGAGCTGGAGATGGTAGCGATAGCCTGGTCGATCACGGACACAGCGTTCTGAGCCTTGGTGGCGTCAGTCACGTCGGTCTGCGATACGGAGGTCTTGGCCGAGGCAGCGGAAGTCGCGGCACCGAAGAGACCGGTCACACCAGCACCTTCCAGGGAGTAACCCTTGGAGGAGTTCATGTTCACAGCACCGGTAGCGATGATGCCGTCAGCCAGGGCAGTAGCAGTACCGTAGGTACCGGAACCGTCTTTGGTCGCAACAGTGATGGTACCGGCAGCGGTCGAAGCGCTGAAGGCCAGGTTTTCACCAGTGTCGGATTTAACCGACAGAGTGCCTTTGGATTCATCGTAGTTAACGCTGATACCCAGTTTGGCGGAGTTCGACTTCAGTTGGTCAGCCAGGCTGGCGGTATCTTTCACACCGACGAACGTGGTGGCTTGGCCGCCAACGGTCATGGTGAACGAAGCCGGAGCAGCAGCAGCACCCGCGCCGACAACGAACTGAGCTTCAGTGCTGGCAGTAGCGCTCAGGCCACCGACGGCGCCACTCAGTTGGGCAGCGATGGTTTTAGCGGAAGCAGCGGCAGCTACGGTTACGCTGGTAGACTGACCGTTACCAGTCACAGCGATTGCGCCACCAGCAACACCAGCACCAGGGGTGATGCCCAGGCTGTTGATCTGCTGCGAACCGATGTTGTTGGCAGCAACGTTGTCCAGGCTTACGTTGATGGTTTCGTTAGCGTTGGCGCCAACTTGGATAGCTTTAGTACCGTACGAACCGTCCAGCAGTTTCTGGCCGCCGAAAGTGGTGGTTTGCGAGATACGGGTCAGTTCCGAAGTCAGAGCCTGGTATTCGTCGTTGTTCGACTTACGGTCGTCGGTGCTCAGGGAGCCAGTAGCCGAAGACAGAGCCAGGGTACGCATTTTTTGCAGAATGTCGGTCGAAGCCTGCATTGCGCCTTCAGCGGTTTGCGCGATGGAGATACCATCGTTGGCGTTCTTGACTGCTTGACCCAGGCCGTTGATTTGGCTAGTCATGCGGGTAGCAATACCCAAGCCGGCAGCGTCGTCTTTAGCGCTGTTGATACGCAGGCCGGAAGACAGGCGCTGCATGGAAGTGGCCAGGGAGCTGCCAGCTTTGTTCAGGTTGCCCTGGGTAGTGATGGAAGCAATGTTGGTGTTTACTGTTAAAGCCATGACGAAATCCTCGTTGGATGGATACTGCGGCTTCCGGCCCTGGCAACCGCCGGGTGTGGCCTAGAGAACCTACGTAATAGTTATCGTCGTGGTAGCCGGTTGCTTGAGGAGTTTTTTGATTTTTTTTACTAGCACCGTGCCACCCCTTGTAATTCAAGGGCTTAGTCCGGCAAAAAGGCCTGATTTCATTGGTTTTTCTGGCGCCAAATAAAAAACGCCGATGATCGTTCGATCATCGGCGTCTTCATGCTTGAAGCGCGTGCAACCTATTTAAGCGTCACGGACGATAGAGAATCGCCGAGCCCCAGGACAGGCCCACACCAAATCCGCTGATTGCCACGCGTTTCCAGGTGGAGTCCATCGCGTGCTTTTCCAGCAGCAACGGAATGCTCGACGACACGGTGTTGCCGGTCTCGACCATGTCCTTGATGAATTTTTCCACTGGCGCATCTTCGAAACGCCGCGCCACGGCGTCGACAATCGCCGCACTGCCCTGGTGAATGCAGAAGGCATCGATGTCGTCGGCCTTGAGGTCCGACTCATCGAGCAGCGCGTGCAAGTGCGCCGGCACTTTGAGCAAGGCGAAGTTGAACACCTGGCGGCCATTCATGAAGAACACGCCGTCGCTGACTTTCAAGTGCGGTGCGCCGGAGCCGTCGGTGCCGAACTTGGCCTTGCCGAGCAACCACGAGGCATCTTCACCCATCCAGGTCGCGGTGGCGGCATCGCCGAACAGCATGGTGGTGTTGCGGTCTTCCGGGTCGACGATCTTCGAATACGGATCGGCGGTGATCAGCAGGCCGTTCTTCAGGCCGGTGGCCTCCATGAAGCCCTTCATCGCGTAGATGCCATAGACGTAGCCGGAGCAACCCAGGGAAAGGTCAAAGGCAGCGACGTGAGTCGGCAGGCCGAGCTTGTCCTGGACGATGGCGGCGGTGTGGGGCAAGCCCTCTTCGTCGCCGTTCTGGGTGACGACGATCAGCGCGTCGATGGACTCACGCTTCAACTGCGGGTTGTTGGCAAACAATGCATTGACCGCTTCGACACACAGGTCGGAGGTCTCCTGCCCAGCTTCCTTGCGCGGCAGGAATGCCGACCCGATCTTGCCAATGATGAACTCTTCATCCTTGGCGAATTTGGCACCCTGGGCGTAATTATCGATCCCGTCGGCCGGCACGTAACTGGCGATGCTTTTTATGCCAATCATTGTGGCTTCCCAATACTAAATAGCTGGAGAACACCCCTCGGACGACGCCTGGAGTGCTGACAATAAAGGGGATAACCCCATGACAATTTCGCTGAAAGCCGTCCCGCAAGGACCCTGTGACGACTTATCCTTTTCATACGATACAGTGAAGATGCGCTTTATGACTCACAGGTCACTCAATTTTGTGCGGTTTATGCAAAACCTTTGAACAATTGAGCCGTAAAAACGACAACGGCCCACCCTGTTTCCAGAGCGGGCCGCGGTGTTGTCACGCTGAAATCACATTTTGCTGAACAGGCTCAACTGGGAAATTTTAACGAAGGCCAGCTGTGAAGCCTGCAACATGGTCTGCTGCAGCGTCAGATTGATCGCCGCCTCTCCCATGTCGACGTTAGCCAGGTCACTCATGGTGCTGGTGTTGGCCAGACCGACGCTGGTGTTTTCGCCGGACTGAATATCCAGGGCGTTCCCCCGCGCACCGATGTCACCGCGCACGTTAGTGATCTGGGACATTGAGTTGGCCAAGTTGCTGATGGAGGCATCCAGCACGTCCTTGAGCTTGACCGTCGCCGCCGGATTACCGTCGGCCGGCAGCTCCAGCGCCTTGCGCAATTGGCCGAGGGTGTCCAGCGCATTCTGCGTTTTCTGGGTATTGGCACCGACGGAAAACTGATCGCCCGCTTGTGGCGTACCGCCGCTGATGTCAAACGTCACCCCGGCCGCCGTCAAGGTCGTACCGCCACCGGTATCACCGGTGGCAATGGTTTTGCTAGCGGCCGTGTAGGGCTGGGCGTACACCTCGTAGGCGGTCGCGCTGGTGAACTTGATCAGCGCCCCGCTGTTGCTCGGGAACGTGCTGGCATAGTCCGTCTGGTTGGACACGGTGGCACCGTTCAATTGCGCAGTAGACGTGTTGCTTGGCGTGCGCGAGATACTGAACGTATCCGGCTTGGCTTCCAGGCTGAACGAGCGATCCTTGACCAGCGCATCGGAGTTGGCGCCCGGGGCAACATCCCCGAGGCCCATGGTGATGTCGAACTTCACCCCACGCAGTGCCACGCTGGTGCTGCCTTCCTTGGTGGCATCGAAGGTGCCGTTACCCGCAATCTCCGAGGTCACGTCAGTGCCGTTCTTATCGGACACCTTGTATTGGGTGCTGCTGGTAAAGGTCAGCTTGTACGGCTGGCCGTCGGCGAACTTGTTGGAGTAGTCGGCGCTTGAAGTCACCAAGCCGGCCGACAGCGCAACCTTGTTGTCATTGACCGTCGGCGGCACCGTCTGAGGCACAGGGGCAAGCCATGTGGCCTGGGTGCGACTGGTGTTGGCGGCGCCCTCCAGAATGGTCTTGCCGGTATCACCGGCGCTGATCTTCAACGTATTGGAGACTTGCAGGGTCAGCGGCGTTTCATCGCCTTGATAACTGTAAGTGCCGTCATTGTTGCGGCTGTAGGGCGGGGTCTGGGTCTTGGAACCGGAAAACAAGTAGTTGCCGGAAGAGTCCTTGCTGTTGAGCATGCCCAGGACCTGATCCTCGATCGCCCCGACTTCACTGGCAATCGAGCGGCGATCGGCATCGCTGATCGAGCCGCCGGCACGCAGGGCCAACTGAGTGGCGCGCTGCAAGGCATCGTTGATCGAGCTGAGCACGCTTTCTTCGTTGGTCAGGGAGTTTTTCAGGCTGGTGATATTGCCATTGAACTGACCCAGCATGTCTTTCTGCTGTTGCAACAACAACAAACGGGCGGCCGCCACCGGATCATCCGCGGCGGTTTGCACACGCACACCGGAACTGGCCTGATCCTGGGCCTTCACCACACTGGAATAGTTATCCGAATACTTGGCGGAACTGGTTTCGAAATACTGCTGTGTAGAAATTCGCATCGTCCCAGACTCCCTTAAAGACTATTGATCAGCGTAGTGAAGGTTTCTTGCGCAGCCTTGATGATCTGCGACGACGCGGTGTAATACTGCTGGAACTTGATCATGTCGCCCGCCTCTTCATCCAGGTTGACCTGGGACACCGAGTTGCGTGCGTTTTTGTTGGCCGTCAACAACGCGCCGGTGGCCGTGGTGTCAGTAGTGGCCGAGGCGGCCTTGGCCCCCACGGTGGACACCAGGCGGCTGTTGGCCGCGACCAGGCTCACCCCGCCCCCGCTGCCATCGGCCAGACCGACCGAGGCCTTGGTCTGCAGATTGAGCAGTTCCTGGGCATTGCGGTTGTCCGACCTGCCGGAAGCATTGAAAGAGAACGTGGTGCTGTCGCCATCGGTCGGCGAGCCGCCGACGGTCGTATCGAAACCGAAGCTCGCGGCCGGTACGACGAGCGCACCACTGGCATCGCGCATCGGTACGTTGACGGTGATCTTGTTACCCTGGCCCGGCACAATCGTGCCGCTGCCTATCGAGTTGCCCTGAGCATCGTTGAGCGTGTAGGCCTGGGTACCGTCGGCTGCCGGCTTGCCGAAGACCATCTTCACCGGCATTGAGTGTTCAATCCCGGCGCGCAGTTGAGCGGTAGTCGCGCCGCCATGAATGTCGATCGGCAGCGTCAGGCTCGGTGGTGTGAAAGTGCCAGTCCCCTGATTGGTTTTACTGCTTTCGCCCAGTAAAGGCCCGGCAAACGCGATTTTATTGGAGTCCGTCATATCGGTGCCGATATTGGTGGCGCCAGTCGCGGTGGGGCTGACCTTGAAGCTATCGCCCGCCGCCATCGCCCCCTTGCCATCCAACGCCAAGGTGAACCCATCGATCACCGGCGGCGGCGTGGTGGTGACGTCGAACGCGCCCATGGCTTTGCCGTCGGAACGCACCACGGTGTAATTGTTGGCGCTGCTGAAGGTGACCTTATAGTCATAGGTCGACAGCTTGCTGGTATCGGCGATGCTCACATTCAGGTTGCCGGCACTGCTGTTACCAACGGCGCCCTGGCTGCGCTGGGCAATCGCTGTCGCGCTGTTGATGTCCTTGAACAGCGAGGTGCCGAAGTCGCCATTCAGGTCCAGGCCTTGGCCCAACTGATTGTTGACCGTATCGGCCGTCGCCAGGGCGATACGCCCCAGATCGTTGATGGCCGGCATCAGCGCATCACTGCGATAACGCAGCAACCCGCCGATGCTGCCGCCGGACAGCACGTTGCCCAGGTCCACAGAGGTCCCGCCGCCCACGTTCAACTCAATGGTGTACTGGCTGGTGTCGCTCTTGCTCGGCACGGCGGAAATGCTGTTGGACTGGTCGCCCAGCACCAGGGACTGGCCCGAGCCGGTGCTGACACTGAACACACCGTTCTTTTCACTGGTGGTCACCCCCACCAGCTCATTGAGCGAGCGCACGGCTTCATTACGCGCATCCAGCAAATTGGCCGGCGCGGTGTTGGTCGAGCCCTGGACCTGACTGATCTGCTTGTTGAGCGAGGCAATCGAGGAGGTCAACTGATTGACCTGATCACTCATGGTGCTCAACTGGCCGTTGATCGACTCTTTCTGCTGGTTCAACTGGGAGGAGATCGAGTTGAACCGGTTGCTCAGGGTCTGCGCGCTGGTCAGCAGCACCTGCCGGGCGGACGTGTCACTGGGGTTGGCGGCCGCGGTCTGCACCGCGGAGAAGAATGCACTGAGTACCGAGGACATGCCGGTGGTCTTGTCCGACAAGGTCTTGTCGACAGCACTGACCTGATCGGCATAAGCCTTGGCATCGCTGTTGAGCGACGTGCTGTTCTGGTAGGCCGCGTCCAGGAATTCGTTATAGACCCGGCGCACATCCGCCAACGTCGTGCCACTGCCGATGAACACACCGCCGTACTGGTTCGAAGCGCTGGCGCTCTGAGTGGTCTGCTGACGCGAGTAGCCTGCGGTATTGGCGTTGGCGATGTTGTTACTTAAGACCGACAACGATCCTTGAGCGGCGTTTAGCCCCGACATCCCGATATTGAGCAAACTCATGATTCAGACCTTATAAATGAGTGGTCGCGCCCGCGGCAGCGTAGTTCTGGTAGCTGTTCATCGTTTTGGCAATCTGCGAAATCTTGCTGGCGTAATCCGGATCGGTGGCATAGCCGGCTTTTTGCAACTCGCGCACAAACTGTTCCGGGTTGTCGGCTGACTTCACAACTTCTTTATAGCGATCATTGCTTTGCAACAACGTCACCAGGTCATGGAAGCTGTCCTGGTAGGAATCGTAGGAACGGAACTGCGCCGTTTCCTTGACCATCGCGCCATCGCGAAACTCGCTGGTGATCGCGCGGGCCTGGCCGCCCTGCCAGCTCTGGCCGGCCTTGATACCGAACAGGTTGTGGCTGCTGCTGCCGTCGTCGGCACGCATCACCGACTTGCCCCAACCGGTTTCCAGGGCGGCCTGGGCCACCAGGTACTTCGGATCGACACCAATACGCGCCGCGGCAGCCTTGGCCATCGGCAACATGGTGGCGACAAATTCGTCCTGGGAACTGAAGGCTTTCTTCGCCGGGGCCAACGGCGGCTGGGCCACGGCGCGGCCGTAGACCTGCATGCGGCCGCTGGGCACGGCAAAACTGCGTGCGCTGCTGTTGATCACGTTGTCATCGGCGACGCTGTTACGCAGTGGCGCGCGATTGGCATCGATCGCGACCGGCGCGCTCGGCACGATGCCGGCGAGCAGTCGATCGGTCAGTTTGCTCGGCAAGGCGAGGCGGCGCTGGTTCATCAGAGCCACGTCGTTGGTGTGAGCGCTGGCGCCTTCGGGGACAGCCACGCGGTAGGCCCACAGTGGGCGCTGGCCATTGGAGCGGCCCAGCGGCCCGGTCGCCTGGGTGCCGGCGGCGATTTCCGTCGGTACGTCGACTTTCTTCACCGGCTCAGCCGCCGCCGGGCCCTGCAAGGTGGCCGCCTGGGCGTCCACCGGCTTGTTCTTCTGCATCTGACGCATCAGCACGTCGGCCAGGCCGATACCACCGCCTTCGCGGGACATCGAGACAGCCAACTGCTGGTCGTACATTTCCTGGTACTGCTTGGCGGCCGGAGTGTTCAGCGGATTGTCCTTGCCCAGGGCGTCGGTGGCCGAGCGCATCGACTTGAGCATCTCGCTGAGGAACAGCGACTCGAACTCCTGCGCCACTTTGCGCATGTTGCCGTCGCTGTTCTTGTCGGCGCCGACCTTGAGCTGGTTAAGCCGGTTCAGGTCGGAATAAGACCCCGAGTCCGCCGTGCTGCTGATCCCGCTGTTGCGCATATCCATGGCCATGGCCTCAGATCACAATCAGGTCGGCTTGCAAGGCGCCGGCCTGTTTCAATGCTTCGAGGATCGCCATCAAGTCGCCGGGCGCCGCGCCCACCTGGTTCACCGCGCGGACAATCTCGTCCAGGGTGGTGCCGGGGCCGAACTTGAACATTGGCTTGGCTTCTTGCTGGGCGTTCACCCGCGAGCGCGGTACCACGGCGGTCTGGCCATTGGACAACGGCCCAGGCTGGCTGACGATCGGGTCTTCGGTAATGGTCACTGTCAGGCTGCCGTGGGTCACCGCGGCCGGCGACACTTTGACGTTCTGGCCGATCACGATAGTGCCGGTGCGCGAGTTGATAATGACTTTGGCCACTGCCTGGCCGGGGTCGACCTCGAGGTTTTCCAGGATCGACAGGTAATCCACGCGCTGGCTTGGGTCCAGCGGCGCAGTGACCCGGATCGAGCCGCCGTCGATGGCCTGGGCGACGCCAGGGCCGAGCATGTCGTTGATCTTGTCGACCACGCGCTTGGCGGTGGTGAAGTCGGAACGGTTGAGGTTCAGGGTCAGGCTGTTGCCCTGGTTGAAGCCGCTGGGCACGGTGCGTTCAACCGTGGCGCCGCCAGGGATGCGCCCGGCTGATGGCACGTTCACCGTAATCTTCGAACCGTCGCGGCCTTCAGCGTCAAACCCGCCCACCACCAGGTTGCCCTGGGCGATGGCGTAGACGTTGCCGTCAATACCTTTGAGCGGCGTCATCAACAGGGTGCCGCCGCGCAGGCTTTTCGAGTTACCGATGGACGACACGGTAATGTCCACCACCTGACCCGGCTTGGAGAACGCCGGCAAGTCGGCACTGATGGACACGGCCGCGACGTTTTTCAGTTGCACGGTGCCCGAGCCCGACGGCACCTTGATGCCGAACTGCGAGAGCATGTTGTTGAAGGTCTGCAGGGTGAACGGGGTCTGGGTGGTCTGGTCACCCGTACCGTTAAGCCCGACCACCAGGCCGTAGCCGATCAACTGGTTAGAACGCACGCCGGAAATGCTGGCGATGTCTTTCAGGCGTTCAGCCTGGGCGACTGCGCTCAGCGACAGCAACAGTGCCGCCGCCATCAGCTGTTTGAATTTCAAAGTGGCCACCTAGAAAGGGAACAGCGGGCTAAGGAAGAAACGGTCGAACCAGCCCGGCTGACTCGCATCAGCAAACGAACCCGTACCCGAGTAGGTAATGCGCGCATCGGCAATACGCGTCGAAGGCACCGTGTTGTCGGTGGCAATGTCATCGGCACGGACCATGCCGGCGATGCGTACCAGCTCGTCACCACTGTTGAGGGTCATCCACTTCTCACCGCGCACGGCGATGATGCCGTTGGGCAATACATCGGCCACCGTCACGGTGATCGAACCGGTCAGGCTGTTGTTCTGCCCAGCGGAGCTTTTGCCGTTGGTGGCGCGGTCACCGCTGTAGCCGGCGCTCAAACTCAAGTCGCCACTGCCCAAGGGGTTGTTGGTGTTCGGCACGGCACCAAACAACGAGGTCAGGCCAATACCGGTCTTGCTGGTCTTGCCCACCTGCGAGTTGGCGTTCTTGCTGGCCGTGGTCTTCTCGTTGAGGGTGATGGTGATGATGTCACC
Organism: Pseudomonas sp. Y39-6; assembly: GCF_023651955.1. Classification (NCBI taxonomy): domain Bacteria; kingdom Pseudomonadati; phylum Pseudomonadota; class Gammaproteobacteria; order Pseudomonadales; family Pseudomonadaceae; genus Pseudomonas; species Pseudomonas sp. Y39-6. Next base: position 5,162,995 of record NZ_CP069594.1, read on the forward strand.
GACCCGGAACGCCTTGCGGTCGCCGTACAGGTTCTGTTCGAAACCGGCCTGGTAGATCGAGCCGTTATTGGCCGCCGCCGGCAGCGGTGTGCGTGGCAACACCGGCGCGTAGTACGGGTCATTGGGTTTTGGCGTCGGGGCGACACAGCCCGCGAGCACGGCAATCCCACTCAATGCCAGAACGGAAACATAGCGATTCATGACCCTAACCTCACGGTGTTGCAGGCGCCCTCAGGAGCGCCCCATAGACTTGATTACAGATTCTGCGTAACGAACGAAAGCATCTGGTCGGCGGTGGAAATCACCTTGGAGTTCATCTCGTAAGCGCGCTGAGTGGTGATCATGTTGACCATCTCTTCCACCGTGCTGACGTTGGAGGTTTCCAGGGTGCTTTGCAGCGTGGTGCCGAAGCCGTTCAAGCCCGGGGTGCCGATTTGCGGCGCGCCACTGGAGGCGGTTTCCAGGAACAGGTTGCCGCCGATGGCTTGCAGGCCGGCCGGGTTGATGAAGTCGGCGGTTTGCAGGTTGCCGATCACTTGCGACGCCGGGTTGCCCGCCACGGTGATGGACACGGTGCCATCGTTGCCGACGGTGAAGGTCTGGGCATTGGCCGGCACGATAATGGCCGGTTCCAGGGCGAAACCGTTGGACGTGACGATCTGGCCGTTGGAGTCCAGGTGGAAAGAACCATCACGAGAGTAGGACGTCGTTCCGTCTGGTTGCAGGATCTGGAAGAACCCTTTGCCGTTGATCGCCATATCCAGAGGCTGACCGGTTTGCTGCAGGTTACCGGCCGTGAAGTTCTTCTGGGTGCCGACGATCTTCACACCGGTACCCAATTGCAGGCCCGACGGCAGTTCGCTGTCCTGGGTCGACTGGGCGCCTGGCTGGCGCTTGATCTGATAGAGCAGGTCCTGGAACTCGGCGCGATCACGTTTGAAGCCCGTGGTCGAAACGTTCGCCAGGTTGTTGGAGATGGTGGTCAGGTTGGTGTCCTGGGCGGACAGACCTGTTTTGGCAACCCATAGAGCCGGAAGCATGCTGTTCTCCTTCGTGCGCCTGTTTGTTGGCGCTGCGCCGCAAAATTAGTATTCAGTGAAACCGCTATCAGCTCATCGCCAGAACGCGGGTCATGGCCTGGTCGTCTTCTTTAGCGCTGTTCATCATCTTGATGTGCAGCTCGAACTGCTTGGAAAGCGCCAGCACCGCGGTCATTTCTTCCACCGCATTGACGTTGCTCGCCTGCAGGAACCCCGAGGTCAGCTTGACGTTCGCGTCGGCCTGGGCCGGCTGGCCGTCCTTGGTGTGGATGGTGCCGTCCAGGCCTTTGGTCATGTTCTTGAGGTCGGGCTGGACCAGCTTGATCCGGTCCACTTCAGCCATCACCCGCGGGCCTTCACCCATTGCGCGGATGCTGACGGTGCCGTCGGCGCCTACTTCGATCTTCTGCTGCGGCGGCACGGCGATCGGACCACCGTTGCCCATGATCGGCATGCCATTGCCGGCCCGCAGCACGCCGAGCGCATCCACATTCATGCTGGCGCTGCGCACGTAGGCTTCGCTGCCATCGGGGGTTTGCACGGCCATCCAACCGTCACCGCTGACCGCCACATCGAGGTCACGACCGGTTTCGATCATGGCACCCGGAGAGAAGTCGGTGGCAGGCCGCTCGGTCATGGCAAACGCCCGCGCCGGAAAGCTGTCACCGAACACCGGCATCGAGCGCGCCTGCTCAAGGTCACGCTGGAAGCCGTTGGTGGAAATGTTCGCCAGATTGTTGGCATGGGCCTTCTGTGCCAGAGCATTCTGGCTGGCGCCGGTCATTGCCACGTAAAGGTACTTGTCCACGCTCTATCCTCTTTCTGACGGACGCTTGCCGCCCACCGCTGTACTGATGAGGCTTAAGCAATTTGCGAACCAACTTTCAAAAAGTGCAGAAAGCCCAGGCGGGGCAAGGGTTTGCGGCAAGACGTGAAAAAAGGCAGGCCCAGGCGGAGTCGAAAAAACGGCGGAGTTATGCCGCAGACGGCAACGCTTGGTGTCCCGCAGGCTTTTCCCGGCGCTCAAGCGCTACGCATGGGTGGAGCGCGGAGCACGCCGAACCGCTGAAACACTTGGCAAGCCACTGGGCACTTGCCCTCCCCGTTGGCCACCTCGAAACGATGGGGCCGAGGTTTTGTTGTCCGACCATTACAAGCGCCAAAAAAACCATATGCCTGACGGCCCCGTAAATGCGTGAGTACATATGTAGCTGGCTTGATTTTTATAAAACCCAGACAAAGCCAACTCCAAACAAGAATAGTCCGATAGCTTTTTACATTTACTGATCAAAACCCACTTGGCGTTCAAATACAGCACCCGTAACTTCGGTGCGTCGCAAAGCGGTCACGACTACTTCCCGATCACTCGCACCTTATCAACTTATTATTTTCCAAGGATACTGAAATGCCTGGTATTGATAATGCACCCCATACGCACATGACGACAACTTGGCAAAAACAATTTTCTTATAACGAAATTCTAGACCGGTTCGAGCCATTAAGCAGCCTATCGCCCGAACAACGGCGCGAGTTGGAGGTACGCCCGGAGCTGAATCCTAACAATAAAGAATACTGGGAAAGCCGAGCTGGGGAATACGATGCCGGGACACTGCCGCCCTGTTGCGACCTAGACCCGACGACCTCGGCGTTCCTGGAGCTGCTGGACAACATCCCCGGCAGGACCATCGAGACCGGCCTGGGCGTGTCCGCCAACGATGTACGCAGCGGCAAGTTTGGAGCGTTATCGCACAGCGCACTCAGGGAACTGGAAAAACTGGATAAGAACCAAAACTACCAATTGGTCTCTCGCGTTAAAGAGGAGAATGACTCAATAAGCGGATCATTGGCATGGTTCCCTGAAAACGGCGGCAGCCCCATTGAAATCGAAAGTTCTACAGAGGGGACGGTATTTCCGCCCAATGGCTCAGCGTTGCTTGAACATATCGACTTATCAATGCTTATACCCACCTATAACAACGAAGGGATTTCTGCCAACGAACTGAGATCCGGAAAGTACGGGCGTCTTCCCCCGGAGATCAATCAGAGCCTTGAAAAACTGCAGAACCATAAAGACTACGCACTGACCACACTCTTTTCCCCCCCACCCAATGAAGCGCCTTACATGGCCTGGGTTGAGAAAGAAACAGATGACACCGTGCTCATCCATCAAGATCCAAGCTACGCGATGTATTGACGCCGCCGTGTCACCCCTCGCAGAAAAACCCTGGACATGGCGCCTATCGAGCAGCGTGTTCAGGGGTTTTGCCCTCCTTGCCCAAACCATAATCCCGCAACTTGTTGGCAATCGTTGTATGGGAGACGCCCAAGCGCTTGCCCAACTGCCGACTGCTGGGATGTTCGGCATACAGACTTTCCAGCACGGCCTTTTCAAACCGGCCGACGATGGCTTCCAGGCCGCCCTCCAGAGAGAAATCGCCAAGCGGCTGACGCACGCCATAGTCCGGCAGACGAATGTGTTCAGCCTTGACCGTCCCGCCCTCACACAGCGACACCGCCTGGAACAGGACGTTTTCCAGCTGCCGTACATTGCCCGGCCAGTGGTAATGGCTGAGTCGCTCCATGGCCGCCGAAGCCAGTTTGGGCAACGGGCAGCCGATCTGCCGGCTGGCTTGATCGAGGAAGTGTTCCACCAGCGGCGCCAGGCCATCGAGGCATTCGCGCAGCGGCGGGATATGCAGCGACAGCACGTTCAGGCGGTGATAAAGGTCCTGACGGAATTCGCCCCGCGCGCAGAGTTCCGAGAGGTCCACCTGGGTTGCGCAGATCACCCGCACATCCAGGTACACCTCTTCATCGCTGCCGACTCGGCGAAAGCAACCGTCCTGCAGGAACCGCAGCAACTTCACTTGCAGGCGCGCGCTCATTTCCCCGACGCCATCAAGAAATAGCGTACCGCCCGCCGTCAGCTCCAGCAGCCCCAGCTTGCCCTCGGCCCGTGCCCCTTCAAAAGCGCCGGGGCCGTAGCCGAACAGCTCGGTCTCGGCCATCGACTCCGGCAAGCCGGCACAATTGAGCGCCATCAACGGCGATTGGCCACGAGGGCTGGCCAAGTGACAGGCGCGGGCAAGCAGCTCCTTGCCGGTGCCGGTTTCGCCTTCTATTAGTAGCGGCGCATCCAGCGGCGCCATGCGTCGGGCCTCACGGACCACGGCAGCCATGACCTTGGAACTCTGGAAGATGCTGTCGAAGCCACGCAGCTCCTGCTTGCGCACATTGTAGATGCGCTCACCGACGCGGTCGGCACGGTGCAGGGTCAACACTGCGCCGGCCATGGCTTCGCTGTCGTCGTGTTCGGCGGATTGCAGCGGCGCGATGTCCGCCAGGAATACGTCACCCTTGACCTTGACCCGCAGGCCATTGATCCGCGATTTGCTCGCGCGCACCAGTTCCGGCAAGTCGAAATCCTCGGCGTAACGCGACAGCGGGATGCCCGGCACCTCGTCCACCCGCACCCCGAGCAACTGCGCGGCCGCGCGGTTAGCGGCGACGATCGAGCCGCCCATGTCGATGGACAGCACCGGAAACTCCAGGGCCCCGAGCAACGCATTGAGCTCCATATGCCGACGTTCGCTGGGCATGAGCCCCACACGCTTTACGCCAAACACCCCGGCAATCGCCTCGAACTGCGGGCGCAACGCCTGGAATTGCATGTTCACCAGATTCGGACAGAACAGGTAGATGGCATTGCCATGCTCACCGCCGACCTCGCCCTTGGCGACGTTGACGCCGTACTCCACCAACAGGTTGAGAATGTCCCGCAGGATGCCGATGCGGTTCTGGCAATGCACTTTGATACGCATGAAAAGGCCCGAAGAAGGGTAGGCGCCGCGTCTTTTTGTCGCTGGGCGCAGATAGTCGTCAAGATTATGTGACAGTCAGCCGTCTTTTCACAGCCCGACGCATCAATGAACGGCCAATCCGTAACGAATACTTTACGAATATCGGTAAACTTTCCTACAGCACCCTTGCGTAGGCCGCTGGAATCTCACCCCAATCGGGTTATCAATACGTACATCGCAGGACATAACAAGAACGAATGCCTAGCAGGAGAGCCGTATGAAGCAGACGCACTACGTGGCCCGCGAGCCCGATGCGCAAGGTTTTATCCACTACCCGCCGGAAGAACACGCGGTGTGGAACACCCTGATCACACGCCAGTTGAAGGTGATCGAGGGCCGGGCCTGCCAGGAATACCTGGACGGCATCGACAAGCTCGGCCTGCCCCTGGACCGCATCCCGCAACTGAGCGAAATCAACACGGTGCTGGCCGATACCACCGGCTGGCAAGTCGCCCGCGTGCCGGCGCTGATCCCCTTCCAGACGTTCTTTGAATTACTCGCCAACAAGCAGTTTCCGGTGGCGACTTTTATTCGCACCCGTGAAGAACTGGACTACCTGCAAGAGCCGGATATTTTTCACGAGATCTTCGGCCACTGCCCGCTGCTGACCAATCCCTGGTTCGCCGAATTCACCCACACCTACGGCAAGCTCGGCCTCGCGGCCACCAAAGAGCAGCGCGTGTACCTGGCGCGCCTGTACTGGATGACCATCGAGTTTGGCCTGGTGGATACGCCCGCAGGCCGGCGCATCTACGGTGGCGGTATTTTGTCGTCGCCCAAGGAAACGGTGTACAGCCTGTCGTCCGAACCCGAGCACCAGGCCTTCGACCCGCTGGAGGCGATGCGTACACCGTATCGCATCGACATCCTGCAACCGCTATATTTTGTCTTGCCCGAGCTCAAGCGCCTGTTCGATGTCGCCCAGGAAGACATCATGGGCATGGTCGAGCGCGGCATGCAGTTGGGTCTGCACGCACCGAAGTTCCCACCCAAACCCAAAGCGGCGTGAACCGTAGGTTTTGATACCAGGTGAATCTGTTCCCTGGCTCCGCGTTGCTTTAGGGTGACGCCACTGACGACCGTTTTCCAGACACTCGAATTCAGGACACCCCACATGACCACCTTGAACCAAGCCCACTGCGAAGCCTGCCGCGCCGATGCCCCGCAAGTCAGCGATGAAGAACTGCCGGTGCTGCTCAAGCAGATCCCCGACTGGAACATCGAAGTCCGCGATGGCGTCATGCAACTGGAAAAGGTTTTCCTGTTCAAGAACTTCAAGTTCGCCCTGGCCTTTACCAACGCCATGGGCGCCATTTCCGAAGCCGAAGGTCACCACCCTGGCCTGCTCACCGAGTGGGGCAAGGTCACGGTGACCTGGTGGAGCCACTCCATCAAAGGCCTGCACCGCAACGACTTCATCATGGCCGCGCGCACCGACGAAGTGGCCAAGGATGCCGAGGGCCGCAAATAATGCACTTCGATGCGATTGGCCGCGTGCCCGGCGACCCGATCCTCGGGCTGATGGACCTGTATGCCCAGGATGCCAACCCGAACAAGTTCGACCTCGGCGTGGGCGTGTACAAGGACGACCAGGGGCTGACACCGATCCTCCCTTCCGTGAAACTTGCCGAGCAGCGCCTGGTGGAGCAGCAAACCACCAAGACCTACATTGGCGGCCACGGCGACGCTGCGTTCGGCAGATTGATCAGCGAACTGGTGCTCGGCGCCGAGTCCACGCTGCTGCGCGCACACCGTGCCGGGGCGACCCAGACTCCAGGCGGCACCGGCGCCCTGCGCCTGAGCGCCGACTTTATCGCCCACAGCCTGCCCGGCCGCGGCGTATGGCTGAGCAACCCGACCTGGCCGATCCACGAAAGCATCTTCGCCAAGGCCGGGATCAAGGTCAGTCACTACCCTTACGTCGGCGCGGACAATCACCTGGATGTGAGCGCGATGCTGGCGACCTTGTCCACGGTGCCCGAGGGCGACGTGGTGCTGCTGCACGCCTGCTGCCATAACCCGACCGGTTTCGACCTGTCCCAGGCTGACTGGCGCCAGGTCCTGCAGATCGTGCGCGAGCGCCACCTGCTGCCGCTGATCGACTTCGCCTACCAGGGCTTTGGCGACGGCCTGGAGCAGGATGCCTGGGCGGTGCGCCTGTTCGCGAGCGAGCTGCCGGAAGTGCTGATCACCAGCTCCTGCTCGAAGAACTTCGGCCTGTATAGCGACCGTGTCGGCGCGCTGATCGTGTGTGCGGCGGATGCCGAAAAGCTGACGGATGTGCGCAGCCAGTTGGCGAATATCGCGCGCAACCTGTGGTCGACTCCGCCGGATCACGGCGCGGCAGTCGTCGCGACAATCCTCGGCGATGCCAAGCTGAAGGCGCAGTGGAGCGACGAAGTCGAAGCCATGCGCTCGCGCATCGCACAGTTACGCGCCGGGCTCGTGGAGGCCCTCGCGCCACACGGGCTGGCCGAACGCTTTGCACATATCGGCGCGCAACGTGGGATGTTTTCCTATACCGGCTTGAACGCCGAACAGGTCAAGCAACTGCGCGAGAAACACAGCGTGTATATGGTCAGTTCGGGGCGGGCCAACGTCGCGGGGATCGATGCGACGCGATTGACGCTGCTGGCGCAAGCCATTGCAGACGTTTCGCACACTTAACCGAAGAAATGCAAAGCCCAATGTGGGAGGGGGCTTGCTCCCGATAGCAATGGATCAGTCGCCAAATACAGTGACTGACACTGCGCGATCGCGAGCAAGCCCGCTCCCACTTGTTGGGCCGAGCCAGGCCTTAACCCGCGACCATCTCCGATTTCAGCTGCGCCTCTTTAGCCTGCGCATCCGCCAACCGATACAACTCGATATGCCCGTCCCAGTGCTCGATCAACGCCGAGCACGACTCCACCCAATCCCCGCAGTTGAGGTAATCCACCTCGCCCACCTTGCGAATCTCCGCATGGTGAATATGCCCGCACACCACCCCATGCAATTCGCGCCGGGTCACTTCATGGGCGATGGCTTCTTCGAAATCGCTGATAAAGCTCACCGCCGTCTTCACCTTGTGCTTCAGATACGCCGACAGCGACCAGTAACCGTAGCCATACCGCGCACGCCAGTGATTCAACCAACGGTTCAACGTCAGGGTGAACTCGTAGGCCGAGTCGCCGAGGAACGCCAGCCAGCGGTGATAGCGCGTGATCACATCGAACTGGTCGCCGTGGATCACCAGGAGATGGCGGCCATCGGCGGTGACATGGATGGCTTCGTCCACCAACTGGATGTTGCCCAGGATCAGCTTGGAGTAGCGACGCAGGAACTCGTCGTGATTGCCGGTGACATAGATCACCTCGGTACCGCGCTTGGCCATGGTCAACAGGCGGCGGATCACGTTGGTATGGGCCTGGGGCCAATACATGCCGCCGCGCAGTTTCCAGCCGTCGATGATATCGCCCACCAGGTACACCTTGTCGGCGTGGTAGCCCTTGAGAAATTGCGCCAAGTGTTCGGCCTGGCAATCCCGAGTGCCCAGATGTACATCGGAAATCCACAGGGTACGAACCCGTTGCTTGCGGCTGGGTGTAGCGAATTCGGCACGGGTCATGGGCATCCCTCGACGGTGTTTTCGCGAGCTTGCGCCCTGGCGATTAATAGCCCATGACAGCTGTGCGTCAGTCTGATGACAGCGCCCGCCGACGGCGAAGCGTTGTAGACTGGCAACCTGCTGCCCAGGAGAGCGCGATGAGAGCGTCCCTCACGCTACGCCACTACATCGAAGCACCCATTGCCCACAGCCATGACCATGCGCAGTTGGTCTTCGGCCTGTCCGGGCACCTGGACCTTGAAGTGGAGGGGCGCGGCAGCCAGGTCCGCGAGAGCAGCGTGATGGTGTTGCCCTTCTCGGCCCACCACACCTGCGGCAGTCGCGATGGCAGCCGATGCCTGGTGCTGGACGTGCCCACCGAACACTGGGTGCTGCAATCGTTGGGCGAGCATGCCGATGCCAGCCGCCGCCTGCTCGACCAACCGGCGCGTCTGGCCCTGGATTCGCGGCAAAGCCAGTTGGTGCAATGGCTGGCGCACAGCCCGGTGGACGACCCGCTGATCGTCCAGCAAGGCGCGGTACTGCTGCTGGCCAGCCTCAATCATCCGCTGGCTCCCAGCGCGCCGGGCCGCCGCCTGCCCTATGCCGCGTTCAATGCACATATCGAACGGCACGCCGCCCACCCTCTGCAAGTCGCGGACCTTGCACGCCTCGCCGACCTGTCGGTAGCGCGCCTGCATGCCCGTTTCATCGCCGAGTGCGGGCAGACGCCCATGGACTTCATCCGCAGTCGCCGCCTGCATAAGGCCTTGGGCCTGTTAAGGGAAACGCCGTTGCCCATCGGCGAAATTGCCGAACGCGTCGGCTATGCCTCGCAAAGCGCGTTTGCGGCAGCGATGCTGCGCGAATTCGGCGCCGCGCCCAGCGCGCTGCGGCGCACCACAAAATAGCGAGTCCTGCGCTAAAAATCGCCAGTCGGGCGACAGACACTCACGCCCCCAACCTCTAGACTGCGCGCCAGTCACCCCGTTGGTTCAAGGATCCCAATGACTCCCCGCTCAGCCCTCGGCGCCCTGCATATCGGCGCATTGATGTTTGGCCTCACCGGCGTATTCGGCAAACTGGCGGCCGCCTCGCCGACCATCATCGTGTTCGGTCGCGCCGCGTTTGCGGTGATTGCCCTGGCGATCTTTGCGCGGTTCGCCAGCAATGCGCCGTGGAAACAGCTGCAGATGCGCGACTGGCGCCGGCTGCTGATCAGCGGTGTATTGCTGGCGGCGCACTGGGTAACGTTCTTCATCGCGGTCAAAGTCGCCGGCGTGGCCGTCGCCACCCTGGGGTTTACCGCGTTCCCGGCGTTTACCGTGATCCTCGAAGGCTTGATCTTCCGCGAGCGCATCCGCGCCAACGAAGTGCTGCTGGTGGCCCTGGTCACGGTGGGCCTGGTGCTGGTGACACCGGACTTCAACCTCGCCAGCCAAGCCACGGGCGGCCTGCTCTGGGGCATCGCCTCGGGGTTGCTGTTCTCCCTGCTGTCACTGAATAACCGCGCCAGCTCCGGCCGGGTTCCAGCGGTACAGGCGGCGCTGTGCCAGAACGTGGTGGTCGCGCTGTGCCTGCTGCCCGTGGCGGCGCCGGGGCTGGCGGATGTGCGCGCGCTCGACTGGCTGTGGATCGGCCTGCTCGGTGTGTTCTGTACCGGCCTGGCCCACAGCCTGTTTGTCGCCAGCCTCGCGGTGATCAAGGCCCGCACCGCCTCGGTGGTGTTCGCCATGGAACCGGTCTACGGCATCACCGTCGCCTGGCTGCTGTTTGCCGAAACCCCGACCTTGCGCATGCTGTTGGGCGGCGCGCTGATCATCGTCGCCATCGTGCTTTCCGGCCTGCTGGGCAGCGCCAGCCAGGCCAAACAGCCGGCTGCAACGGCCTGATCTATACTCTGCCCATCCGCAACAGTGTGTCGTCGTCGACGGATAAAGACTTCTCGACGACAGCCAGGGTGTTTAACGGTGCTGCAAGCGAGTGGTCACGCCATTAACGCTATGCAGGAGTTGCATCATGGAAACACTTATCAGCTTGCTGGTTCAGATCATCAGCGGTGCCGTCGGCGGTAATCTGGCGGGGATGACCAAGCAGAGCCTGGGCACCGGGCTCAATACCTTCCTCGGCGGTGTCGGCGGCCTGGTGCTGGGCCAGCTCGTCTCGGCGCTGACGGGCACATCCGGCGGCGAAGCCATGGATGTGGCGACGGTCGGCAGCAACATCGTCGGCGGTGGCGTCGGCGGCCTGGTGCTGACGTGGGTCGTCGGTTTCATCAAGAGCAAGATGGCCGCCAAGTAGGGGCGCATCGCCCGGTCACCGCCCCTGTGCGGCGGTGACCTTCACACCTTGCGATCGTTGTGCCCCAGGTCGCGCTGCGGGTCGATCTGGTCGCGCACGCGCTGCTTGAGCACCTTGGCCTCCGGAAAGCCGCCATCGGCCTTGCGCTCCCAGATCTGCACACCGTCGCAGGTGATGCGAAAAGCGCCGCCGGTAGCCGGTTCCAGCGCCACTTTGCCCAGGTCGTCGGCAAAGGTACTCAACAGTTCCTGGGCCAACCATGCGGCGCGCAACAGCCACTGGCACTGGGTGCAATAGGTGATGACGATCTCGGGTTTATTCGGCGACATAATTTGACAGGTTCCTGGCGTAACGGGCTGGGAGGGTCGGGTGGCTATAATACCGGCCTTTATCGTCCAGCCCCGAGATTCATGATGCGCCGCCTGTTGTCCTGCCTGTTGCTGTGCCTGCTGCCCCTTCTTGCCGAGGCGGTTGAAACCCCACGCCCGAAAATCGGCCTGGTGCTGTCCGGCGGCGCCGCACGCGGGCTGGCCCACATCGGCGTGCTCAAGGCCCTGGAGGAACAAGGGATTCATATCGATGCAATTGCCGGCACCAGCATGGGCGCGGTGATCGGCGGGTTGTACGCGTCGGGCTACAAGATTGATGAGCTGGAAAAGCTCGCACTGGGTATCGATTGGCAGCAGGCACTCTCCGATGCGCCACCCCGGGAGGACGTGCCGTTTCGCCGCAAGCAGGACGACCGGGACTTCCTGGTCAAGCAGAAACTCAGTTTCCGCGACGATGGCAGCCTCGGCCTGCCGCTGGGCGTCATCCAGGGCCAGAACCTCGCGCTGCTGCTGGAAAGCATGTTTGCCCACAGCAGCAACACGCGAAATTTCGACAAGCTGCCGATCCCCTTTCGCGCCGTCGCAACCGATATCACCACCGGCGAAAAAGTGGTGTTCAGCAAAGGCCATCTGCCCCAGGTGATCCGCGCCAGCATGTCGATCCCGGCCGTGTTCGCGCCAGTGGAACTCGACGGCCGACTGCTGGTGGACGGCGGCATGACCGATAACATCCCGCTGGACGTGGCGCGGGAGATGGGCGTCGACATCGCCATCGTGGTGGACATCGGCACGCCGCTGCGCTCGCGCAAGCAACTGGCCACGGTGGTGGACGTGCTCAACCAGTCCATCACCCTGATGACCCGGCGCAATTCCGAAGAACAACTCAAGGCCCTGCACCCCAAGGATGTGCTGATCCAGCCGCCTCTGGCCGCCTACGGCGTCACCGACTTCGGCCGCGCCAAGGACATGATCGACGCCGGCTACCGCGCCACCCGCGCCCTCGATGTGCGCCTGGCCCACCTGCGTCCCGCCGAGCCGATCGACCCGGAACTGGTGGCCGCGCGCGCGCCGGGCGAACGGACTCCGATCATCACTTCGATCAGCGTGGAGAACGACTCGAAAGTCAGCGACGACGTGATCCGCTATTACATCCACCAAGCCCTCGGCGAGCCGCTGAACCTGAGCCGCCTGCAAGTGGACATGGGCACCTTGTATGGCCTGGATTACTTTGAACAGGTGCAATACCGCGTGGTGAAAAAAGGCCACGACAACACCCTGGTGATCAGCGCACGCGGCAAACGCAGCGGCACCGACTACCTGCGCCTGGGCCTGAACCTGTCGGACGACATGCGTGGCGACAGCGCCTTCAACCTCGGCGCCAGCTACCGCATGAATGGCATCAACCGCCTCGGCGCGGAATGGCTGACGCGGGTGCAGATCGGCGATCGGCAAGAGCTGTACAGCGAGTTCTACCAACCGATGGACACCGGCTCGCGCTATTTCGTCGCCCCTTACCTCAAGGCCCAGGCGCAGAATGTCGAACTGATTCTGGACAACGACCCCATCTCCGAATACCGCCTGGAACGCTACGGTTTCGGCCTGAACGTCGGGCGCCAGATCGGCAACAGTGGCGAGCTGCGTTTCGGCGTCGGCGAAGCCTGGGGCAAGGCGGATGTACGCATCGGCGACCGCGACCTGCCAAGCGTGAGCTTCAGCGAAGGCTTCTACGAACTGAAGTACTCCTTCGACTCCCTGGACAACGTGTACTTCCCCCACACCGGCGAAGACATCGGCCTGGCTTGGCGCGAATTCGAACCGGGGCTGGGGTCCGATCAACGCTACCGGCAATGGGAATTCAAGCTGGACAAGGCCATGAGCCACGGCCCGGACACACTCGTACTGGGCGGCCGCTACGGACGCACCATGGATAATACGGACGTGGTGATATCCAGCTTCCTACTGGGCGGCGCACGGCAGCTGTCGGGCTTCCGTCAGGACGCGATCTCGGGGCAGAACGTCAGCTTGATGCGCGCCGTGTACTACCGCCGCCTGACGCCGCGCTCATACTTGCCGTTGGATTTCCCGCTGTACCTGGGCGCGTCGCTGGAACGCGGACGAGCGTGGAACAACGACAATGAGTTCGACAGCGGTTATATCAACGCCGCGAGTATTTTCCTGGGCTTCGACACACCGTTGGGGCCGCTGAATTTCAGCTACGGGTTCAACGACGACAATCAGCAGGCGGTGTACCTGAACCTCGGCCAGACCTTCTGAAACGCTGACCGTAAAAACCAAGATGGGAACTGGCTGGCTTGCGATGGCGGTATTTCAGTCGCCAGATCAATTGACTGAATGTCCGTTATCGCAGGCAAGCCAACTCCCACCTATTCGATCTCTGTTGCGCCTGACGTCAGGACTTTTCCAGATTCGCCAGAATGTGCCCGTGCACGCGCATGCACACCCGCAGGTCCTCTTCATTCACGCCCACGAACAACTCATGGCGTAATGCAGTGGCGATGGTTTCAATCTGCTCGATCAACGGTCGGGCGCTGTCACACAGCAGGATGCGCTTGGCGCGCCGGTCTTCCACCACCGCCTGGCGCTGCACCAGCCCTTGGCTTTCCAGGCTGTCGAGCAAGCGTGCCAGTGTCGGCCCTTCGACGCCGACACTTTGTGCCAACTCACGCTGCGTCGGCGCTTCTTCGAAACGCGCCAAGTGCAGCAGCACCAGCCAGCGTGCCTGAGACAAGCCCAGCCCCGCCAAACGGCGATCCAGTTCGGCGCGCCAACCTCGGGACATTTGCGCCAACTGCATGCCAAAACGGTGTTGATCGGTTAACGGCATAAAAAACTCATGGTTTAGACTGAAAACAAAGTATGACTAATTATTAGTCAGCTAAGCATGAGCCATGTCAGTAGGCAAGCGCTCGTCTGTACTGATTCGTTTCATCGTCGCAATTGGCACACTAAATTTCGAACTCAGACTGCAACGCGGCACGCACACAGTACAAAACACCCTCGGGAACCCGACCCGTGAACAGCGGTGCAATCTCCGCAACTGGTGGCAGTTCGCCTTCACCATCCAGGAAGGCATCCTGGATTTCACCGAGCAAATCTTCTGGCAAATCAAGGGCCTGCTCTAACGACAACTGTTGCTTACCGATGGATTCGGCCAGCAGCGTGTAGACGTTTTTTTCCGAGCATTGCAACTGGCCAGCGATCTGGATCGGGGTCATGCCGGCTCGCGCCAGGCTGATCAATTCGTGGCGAATATCGGCAATTTCCTTCGGCGCTTCGGCCTGACCGCCGAGCACTTCGAGGAAGGCCTGGCCATAACGTTCCAGCTTGCGTGCGCCCACACCACTGACCCGGCCCATTTCGGCCAGGGTGGTCGGCTGCTCGCGCAACATCTCCAGCAAGGTCGAGTCGGGGAAAATAACGTAAGGCGGCACGCTGTGTTCCTGCGCCAGTTTGCGCCGCAGGGCACGCAAGGCTTCCCACTGTTCACGCTCCTCGAAGCGCACCAACTGGCTGGCCTGGCTGGTACTGCTCTTGGCGGTGGTCTGCGGCTTGAGGTCGCGGCGCAGTTCCAGGCTCACTTCCCCCTTGAGCAACGGCCGGCAACTGTCGTTCAGGCGCAGGCCGCCGTAGCCTTCGATGTCGATGTCCACCAGGCCGCGCGCGACCATCTGGCGGAACAGCGATCGCCATTCGCCTTCGGCACGGGCCTTGCCGACGCCGTAGACCGAGAGTTTCTCGTGGCCGAAGCTGCGCACCTTCTCATTGTCCTTGCCCAGCAACACATCCACCAGATGGCCGACGCCATAACGCTGGCCGGTGCGGTAGATGGCGGACAAACCCTGGCGCGCCGGTTCAGTGGCATCCCAGGTTTGCACGCCGTCGACACAGTTGTCGCAATGGCCGCAGGGTTCGGGCATGTCTTCGTCAAAATACGCCAGCAAGGTCTGGCGGCGGCAACGCGTCTCTTCGCAGAGTGACAGCATGGCGTCGAGCTTGTGCTGTTCCAGGCGTTTGTGGCGCTCGTCACCTTCGGAGTTCTGCAGCATTTGCTTGAGCATCACCACGTCTTGCAGACCGTAGACCATCCACGCATCGGCCGGCAGGCCATCACGCCCGGCGCGCCCGGTTTCCTGGTAATACGCCTCGAGGGACTTGGGCAGATCCATATGGGCCACGAAGCGCACGTTGGACTTGTCGATGCCCATGCCGAACGCGATGGTTGCCACCATGATCAGGCCTTCCTCGTTGAGGAAGCGCTTCTGATGATAGGCACGCAAGTCGTTGGGCAAGCCTGCATGGTAGGGCAGCGCCGGATAACCCTGCTCGCACAGGAAGGCGGCCACTTCGTCGACCTTCTTGCGCGACAGGCAATAGACGATGCCCGCATCGCTGCGCCGCTCGGACAGGAACGCCAGCAACTGCTTGCGCGGCTGCTCCTTGGGCACGATGCGATAGAAAATATTCGGCCGGTCAAAGCTCGACAGGAAGCGCTCGGCGTTCTGCAAATGCAGGCGCTCGACGATTTCTTCGCGAGTGCGCTTGTCGGCGGTGGCGGTCAGGGCGATACGCGGGACGTCGGGGAACAGTTCCGCCAACTGCCCCAACTGCAAATATTCGCGACGGAAATCATGCCCCCATTGCGATACGCAGTGCGCTTCATCGATGGCGAACAGGGCGATTTCCAGGCTCTGCAAGAAGGCCAGCATGCGCGGCTGCACCAGGCGCTCGGGGGCCAGGTAAAGCATTTTCACTTCGCCGCGCTTGATACGCGCGGCCAGGTCGCGCTGCTGTTCGGCGCTGAGCGTGGAGTTCAATGCGGCGGCAGCAACGCCGAGTTCCTCAAGGGTCGCCACCTGATCGTCCATCAGCGCGATCAACGGCGACACCACCACGGCAAGGCCGTTACGCAGCAACGCCGGCACCTGGAAACACAACGACTTGCCACCGCCGGTCGGCATCAGGACGAGGGCATCACCGCCATTGGCCACGCGCTCAATGATCGCACCCTGGCGGCCACGAAAACTGTCGTAGCCGAAGATGTCCTTGAGGACGCGTTGAGCCTGCTCGAGCATGTAAAACTCCAAATATCGCCGAAATCCCTCCATACAGGCTGGCCGAAAAAGCGCGTATCTACGGAAAATAATCCGTAAGCGAAGTTTTCTCGGGTTGGCGCTGGCCTGCAGGGGGCATCACAAAACGCGGCAGTATACCCGAGCGTCGGCCGGCAAAGGGCGCGGCTGACGAACAGCGGCCGCTATCTAAAACCGGCCAAATATGCAGTGTGGCTGGCCTGGGCGCTCAAGAAAGCCTAGAATTCAGCATCGTTTATTCCCAAGGTAGTCCTTCAATGTCCTTCGCTGAGCAACTAACCCGCCTGCAAGCCTTCCTCGACGCCGATGAGCTGCATGACGAGGCGCTGGACTACGTGGCCGCCCACGGCTACCTGACCGCCCTGTCGATTTCTTCCGACATCGTGCCGGACCGTGAGTGGATCGACGCCTTGTTCGCCGAAGAGCCTCATTACGCTGACGCCGCCCAGCGCGAAGAGATCGAAGCCACCCTGCTCGCCCTCAAGGCCCACATCGGTCGCCAACTGGCCTCCGACGAGGAATTCGAGCTGCCGTGCGACCTCGACCTGGGCGAAGAGCCGGACGACTCCGACCTGCGCGGCTGGTGCATCGGCTTCATGGAAGGTGTGTTCCTGCGCGAAGCCGCCTGGTTCGAAACCGCCGAAGAAGAAGTCAGCGAAATGCTGCTGCCGATCATGGTCGGTTCGGGCCTGTTCGACGACCAGCCGGAGTTCTCCGACATCGCCGCCGACGCCAATCTGATGGACGACATGATCGTACAGATCCCGGAAGCCCTGACCGCCCTGTACCTGCTGTGCAACGCCCCCGACGAAAAACCGGCGCTCCTCAAGCCACGTCACCACTGAGTCGCACGCCCGTGATCGCCATGGGCAAGCGCTCGCCGCTCCTGCGTTACGCACTGCTGGCCATCGGCTGGCTGAGCGTAGCGCTGGGGGTGATCGGCATCTTCCTGCCGGTATTGCCCACCACCCCCTTCCTGCTTCTTGCCGCCGCCTGCTTCGCGCGCAGCTCCCCGCGTTTCTACGCCTGGCTGGTGGAACACCCGCGCCTGGGCCCATGGATTCGCGACTACCTGGACGGCAATGGCATCCCGCTCAAGGGTAAGGTCTACGCTATCGGCCTGATGTGGCTGAGTATCGGTTTTTCCTGCTACCTGGTGCCTCTGCCGTGGGCCCGCGGCTTCATGCTGACCAGCGCGGTGCTGGTGACGATCTACATCCTGCGCCAGAAAACCCTGCCGCCGCGCTGAGCCTCTTTAACACCGTGCCCTGCGACATTAGTGCTCACAAGACCTTGGTCGACACTGACTAATCCCCAGGCATCATGCGAGACTGTCCAACCGGGCCCGAAATGCCTGGGCGTGTTTCTGTCCGGAGTTACCATGACGCTGTCCAGCGGGCTGATCGCCGCCGTTGCCTTGGCCTATATGGCCATTATGTTTTCCATCGCCTTTTACGGTGACCGCCGCCATGCGCCGTTGCCGCCGCGCATGCGTGCCTGGGTGTACAGCCTGTCGCTGGCCGTTTATTGCACCAGTTGGACCTTCTTCGGCGCCGTAGGCCAGGCGGCCGAACAACTGTGGGCGTTTATACCTATCTACCTGGGACCGGTGCTGTTACTGGTATTCGCCCCCTGGGTCCTGCAAAAGATGATTCTGATCAGCAAGCAGGAAAACATCACCTCCATCGCTGACTTTATCGCCGCACGCTACGGCAAATCCCAGTCGTTGGCGGTGGTGGTCGCGCTGATCTGCATGGTCGGCGTGCTGCCTTACATCGCCCTGCAACTGAAGGGCATCGTACTCGGGGTGAACCTGCTGATCGGTGCCGGCGCAGATGCCACCGGCACCCGCGCCCAGGACACGGCGCTGATCGTATCGCTGGTGCTGGCGCTGTTCACCATTGTCTTCGGTACGCGCAACCTCGACGCCACCGAACACCACCGCGGCATGGTGCTGGCGATTGCCTTCGAGTCGCTGGTCAAGCTGTTCGCGTTTCTCGCGGTCGGCGTGTTTGTGACCTACGGCCTCTACGACGGTTTCGACGACTTGTTCAGCCAGGCGATGCTGGCACCACGCCTGGAGGAATACTGGAACGAAACCGTCAACTGGCCCACGATGGTGGTACAGACCGGCGTCGCGATGATGGCGATCATCTGCCTGCCCCGGCAGTTTCACGTCACCGTCGTGGAAAACATCGACCCCCAGGATTTGCGCCTGGCCAAATGGGTTTTCCCTGCGTACTTGATCCTCGCCGCGCTGTTTGTCGTACCGATCGCCCTCGGCGGCAAAATGCTCTTGCCCGGCTCGGTGCTACCCGATTCCTACGTGATCAGCCTGCCCTTGGCCGAGGCCCATCCGGTCCTCGCCCTGCTGGCGTTCATTGGCGGCGCGTCGGCCGCCACCGGCATGGTGATTGTGGCGAGCATCGCGTTGTCGACCATGGTGTCCAACGACATGCTGCTGCCTTGGCTGTTGCGCCGCTCCAGCGCAGAACGGCCGTTTGAAGTGTTCCGCCACTGGATGCTCTCGGTACGCCGCGTCAGCATTGTGCTCATCCTGCTGCTGGCGTATGTCAGCTACCGATTGCTCGGCTCCAGCGCGAGCCTGGCGACGATCGGCCAGATTGCCTTCGCCGCGGTGACCCAACTGGCACCTGCCATGCTCGGCGCGCTGTATTGGAAACAGGCGAATCGACGCGGCGTGTTTGCCGGCTTGGCGGCAGGCACGTTCCTGTGGTTCTACACCTTGGTCCTACCGGTTACCGCGAAAAGCCTGGGCTGGTCGCTCAGCCTTTTCCCCGGCCTGACCTGGTTGCATTCCCACCCGCTTGGCTTGCCCCTCACGTCGCTGACCCTGGGCACCGTGTTCTCCCTGGCGGGCAACTTCACACTGTTCGTCTGGGTCTCGATGCTTTCGCGTACCCGGGTGTCCGAACACTGGCAGGCCGGGCGCTTCATCGGCCAGGAAACCAGCCAACGCGCCAGCACTCGCTCCATGTTGTCGGTCCAGATCAGCGACCTGCTGAGCCTGGCCGCGCGCTTTGTCGGCGAAGAACGCGCGCAGCAGAGCTTTATCCGCTTCGCCTATCGCCAGGGCAAAGGCTTCAACCCCAACCAGAATGCCGATAACGATTGGATCGCGCATACCGAACGCCTGCTGGCGGGTGTACTCGGCGCCTCTTCGACTCGCGCAGTCGTAAAGGCCGCGATTGAAGGTCGGGACATGCTGCTGGAGGACGTAGTACGGATCGCCGACGAAGCCTCCGAAGTGCTGCAATTCAATCGGGCCCTGCTGCAAGGCGCCATCGAAAACATCACCCAGGGCATCAGCGTGGTGGATCAGTCCCTCAAGCTGGTGGCGTGGAACCGCCGTTACCTGGAGCTGTTCAACTACCCCGAGGGATTGATCAGCGTCGGCCGGCCGATTGCCGACATCATTCGCTATAACGCCGAGCGCGGCTTGTGCGGACCGGGTGAGGCCGAAGTGCATGTGGCGCGACGTCTGCACTGGATGCGCCAAGGCCGCGCGCACACCTCCGAACGCCTGTTCCCGAATGGACGGGTGATTGAACTGATCGGCAACCCGATGCCCGGCGGCGGTTTCGTCATGAGCTTCACCGACATCACCGCGTTCCGCGAGGCCGAACACGCACTGACCGAGGCGAACGAGGGCTTGGAACGACGGGTCACCGAGCGGACACACGAGCTGTCGCAGCTAAACGTGGCGCTCACCGATGCCAAGGGCGTGGCCGAGTCCGCGAACCAATCGAAGACGCGCTTTCTCGCAGCGGTCAGCCATGACCTGATGCAACCGCTGAACGCTGCACGCCTGTTCTCCGCCGCCCTTTCCCACCAGAACGACGGCCTGTCGAACGAAGCCCGGCAACTGGTGCAACACCTCGACAGTTCGCTACGTTCCGCCGAAGACCTGATCAGCGACCTGCTGGACATCTCGCGCCTGGAAAACGGCAAGATCAACCCGCAACGCCAGCCGTTCGTGCTCAACGAACTGTTCGACACCCTCGGCGCCGAATTCAAGGCGCTCGCCCAGGAACAAGGCCTGCGCTTCCGCTTGCGCGGCAGTCATTTGCGCGTGGACAGTGACATCAAGTTGCTGCGCCGGATTTTGCAGAACTTTCTGACGAATGCTTTCCGCTATGCCGACGGCCCAGTGCTGCTGGGTGTACGCCGACACCAGGGCGAGTTGAGCCTGGAAGTCTGGGATCGCGGCCCCGGCATTCCGCAGGATAAACAGAAGGTGATTTTCGAGGAGTTCAAACGTCTGGACAGCCACCAGACCCGCGCCGAAAAGGGCCTCGGCCTGGGCCTGGCGATTGCCGATGGCCTGTGTCGCGTATTGGACCATCGCCTGAGCGTGCGCTCATGGCCGGGCAAGGGCAGCGTATTCAGCGTGCGCGTGCCGCTGGCTCGCAACCAGACCAGCACACCGGTCAAGACCGCGCAGGAAACCGGTCTGCCCCTGAGCGGCGCGCGGGTGCTGTGTGTGGATAACGAAGAAAGCATCCTGATAGGCATGCGCAGCCTGCTGACGCGCTGGGGCTGCGAAGTATGGACCGCCACCGACCAGGCACAATGCGCGGCGCTGCTGGCCGACGGCGTGCGCCCACAACTGGCGCTGGTGGATTACCACCTGGACCACGGCGAAACCGGCACGGAGTTGATGGGCTGGCTACGCACACAGTTGGCGGAGCCGATTCCCGGCGTGGTCATCAGCGCCGACGGTCGTCCGGAGATGGTGGCGCAAGTGCATGCGGCGGGGCTGGATTATCTGGCCAAACCGGTGAAGCCGGCGGCGTTGCGCGCCTTGCTCAGCCGGCATCTGCCCCTTTGATCAGCCACCTATTCGGGCAGGTGCGCCACCCCGTCGGAGTCGGTCATTGCCCGCTCCAGCAGGTCGGCGGGCAAGCTTTTGCTGGCGCGGGCGCCGAGCAACCTTAACTGTTCGGTGCGGCTGACCAGATTACCGCGACCATCTGTCAGCTTATTCCGCGCTGCGCTGTAAGCCTTATCCAATTGCTGCAGACGGTTACCCACTTCATCCAGGTCCTGGATAAACAGCACGAACTTGTCGTACAGCCAGCCGGCGCGCTCAGCGATTTCCCGGGCGTTCTGGCTCTGGCGTTCCTGCTTCCACAGGCTGTCGATGACCCGCAGGGTGGCGAGCAAGGTGGTGGGGCTGACGATGACGATATGACGGTCGAAGGCTTCTTGGAACAGGTTGGGCTCAGCCTGCAAGGCCGCCGAAAAAGCGGCTTCAATCGGCACGAACAGCAACACGAAATCCAGGCTGTGCAAGCCCTCCAGGCGTTTGTAGTCCTTACCGGCCAAGCCTTTGACGTGATTGCGCAGGGACAGCACATGCTGTTTGAGCGCCGCCTGGCCGATCACCTCGTCGTCCGCCGCCACGTACTGCTGATAGGCCGTCAGGCTGACCTTGGAGTCCACCACCACCTGTTTGTCACCGGGCAACATGATCAGCACGTCCGGCTGGAAGCGCTCACCGTCCGGACCTTTCAGGCTGACCTGGGTCTGGTACTCGCGGCCCTTCTCCAGGCCGGCGTGTTCCAGCACGCGCTCAAGGATCAGTTCACCCCAGTTGCCCTGGGTCTTCTGGCCTTTCAGCGCACGGGTCAAATTCGTGGCTTCGTCCGACAGACGCAGGTTCAGTTGCTGCAGGCGTTCAAGCTCCTTGCCCAGGGAAAAGCGCTCGCGGGCTTCATTCTGATAGCTTTCTTCGACACGCTTTTCGAAGGACTGGATGCGTTCTTTCAAGGGATCGAGCAACTGTCCGAGGCGCTCCTGACTGGTTTCGGCGAAGCGCTGTTCGCGCTCGTCGAAAATCTTCCCGGCCAGCTCGGCGAACTGCGCCCGCAATTCGTCCCGCGAGCCCTGCAGGTCGGCGAGGCGTTGCTGATGGCTGTCCTGTTGCTCGCGCAGCTCCGCACGCAAGGCCGCCGACAACGCGTCAAGGCGACGCAGTTCGGCTTCCTTGGCGCTGCGGTCGAGGTTCCAGGCGTGGGCGGCGTCGCGGGCATTGTCGCGATCGATCTGCAGCAATTCGACTTCGCGGCGCACGGCGGCCAGGTCTGCCTGCTTGGCGGCGTTGGCCTGGCTGAGGTCGCTGATTTCGTCACGGCTGGCGTCCAGTTGGGCCGCCAACCCTTCCTGGGCCAGTTGCGCGGTGGTCAGGCGCTCTTCAAGCAATTCCCAGCCGGCCATGCGCGCGGCCAGACGGCGCTGAAGCTGCCAGCACATGGCCAATAACGGCACTGCCGCGCCAGCAAGTCCCAGGGCAATACTGGTCCAGTCAAAAGCCATAGCCATGTCTGCCATCACCGAAAAAGAGCAAGGTTAACCAAGCAAGGGGGTTGAGGACAGCTCAGTCTTCGACCTGGCCCAATTCACGCTGGGCGCGGCGGTCACCGGCACGGGCAGCCAGGCGCAGCAGGTCGTGGCCGATGCGGCGGTCGCGGGCATTGTCGCATTCGCGGCACATCAATTGGCCGAGTCGGCTTTGCGCTGCGACCACGCCATCACGGGCCGGCTGTTTGAGCAAGCGCCCGGCAAAATGTTTGATGTTGGTGCTGTGACCAAGACGCGGGCTGTCGAGCAACCACAAGGCCACTTTCAAGGAGAAACGTTTGGGTGGGGTAACAACCGGAGGGGTGTCGGTAACAGAAGATGATACTGAGCGAAACTTCATAAAGCACTGCGGGACAGAACGGAAGGCGCGCCACTCTACTCTTTTTTTCGTACAGGTAAAGCCGAAAAAACCCTGCACGCCCGTGCTAGAGCAAGCGCTCGGGACAATCCACAGAAGCTGTGGATAACTCAGTGGACAACCCACCTTTAACTCGCGCAAAGCCCCATGGAATGGGGGCCGCAGTCAAACTGACGATTTTTTCACCAATAAAAAAAAGCGATATTTTTCATTGACTTAAATTTTCATTACAGGCAAATGGGGCCCGATGGAAACACTTGACAGAACGGTGACACATACCGTGAACAATGTGTACAAGTCCCTTTGCTCCGGTTATATCGCCAAGGTTTTTTGATCCGACATGGCTTGAATATGTTACTGGCACGGCCAGGCAGGGACTTTTCAAATTCAATGCGGGTCGCCACACTGCCGCACCTACAACGCAACCATGTACGGGTCGATGAAAGGAATTCTGTTATTCACCGTGTTGCTGCTGGCCATTTGCGCGACCTCCCTGGGAATCAACGCCGCTCTGCCTTCGCCGGACGGCGCATTGTTTGCGATCGCGATCCTGCTCTCCGCCGCGTTCACCGCCGCCAGCCTGTGCATCGAGTTGGGCGAGGGCCGGATCAATGACATGGGCGATGTCATGAAAATGATCGAGACCGGCCAGTCCCTGCGCCTGACCCTGGCCGCGTATGCGCTGGGCTGCTCGCTGGCGGCAGCCGTCACGGTGCTGGTGTATCACGGGGTGCTGGAGGGCTGACTGAAGTTTTTTTACCGATACGCTTCCATTCCCCGCTTCGATCCGTTACTATCCGCGGCGTTAGTACCAAGCTGAAAGTCAATTCTGGTCGAACAACTCCCCTGAACAACACGGGATCGACCACCTTGATGGTTTCCAGGTATCACTTGCGACGACACAGCCTTTGAACAAGCAAAGGGTGTCGCGAAGTCTCAATACTCTGACCGAACCAACCTGCCAATTGATCAGGATCTTCACCCCGGGCCCAGAACCTTAGCCCCTGTTGTGTTGCCTGCCCTCCTAAGTACCTACCTGCCAGCCCAAGCGCGCCTAAACTATTAGCGCTTCAAACTGGCTGCTTTGTTCCAGTCGGGTTCTTCGTTCGATCAATAGTGATCGACGTCACTGGAACGTTTTAACGTTGCGCGGTTCTTAACCGTGTCATTTGTAGGAACACCCATAATATGTCCACTCAAATCCATACTCAGGACGCCATTCGCGCCCTCACCAACGCTTTTGCACCAATGAACTGCCTGATCATGGCCGCTCGCAAAGGCTGCTTCAGCTTCACCCTGGTCAACGAACACGGCATCGCTCGTCACAGCGAACGCCTGTACCCCGATCAATACTCCAGCGCAGAGCCGCTGCAGGCCGTGATCGAGCGTACCCGTCAGGCACTGATTGCCTGATCGACCGAAGTCGCTGAAACCCAAAAACCCTGTTTAACAAGCAGGGTTTTTTATTGCCCGGTATTCAGGTTTTGAATATTTGCACTCAGCACGAATAGATATAAACGTTATAACTGAATAAAGAAGATGTTTTTAAAACAGTCCTTTACACCACGAATATGACACTACACTTCAACTCAAGCGGCATGATCCGCTTCCGACGGGCCTGAGATCCGATCCACCGCTGCCAAGCCCCCACCCGCTCAGGCTTCGTCGACCACTTTCACGGATAGAGGCGAGTATGGGTATCGCTGCCAGCGAATTGTGTCGTTATGTGATCAGGCCGACGCTTGTTTACCTCGGGCGCCACGACCAGACCGCTGAATCCCTGCTGCTGGGTATTGCCGCCAGCCAGTCGGAACTTGGCTCCGCCTTGCACGACCGTCGCGGCCACGGCCTCTACAGCATCTCCGACCAGCGTCACCGCGCCTTATGGGACACCTACCTGGCGCTGGACCCCGAACGCGCCAGCCTGGTACGCGGCTTGGCCAGCCAGCACGCCTTCCTTGGCGCGCCCCAGCTTGAGCTGACCGTCAACCTGCGTTATGCCACCGCCATCGCCTGGTTACTGGTGGAACAACAGCGCCCCGCCTTGCCCGAACCGGGTGACATATTGGCCATGGCGCGTATCTGGAAAGAAATATTTCACCCTCAAGGCCGTCTTCGCGATTTCACCCACGCCTGGAAAACCTGTGTTTCATCCATGAATCAGGTGACCTGCTGATCGGGCAATTTACAAAATCCGGTAAAATGCGGCGATTTTGGTAGGATTGTCCTACAAAACGGCTCTATCTCCTGTGTTACAGCCTATAGCGCGATGTGTAATTTGTTGATACTTTCCGCTGCGGTGATCACACGGAGTTCTAATAATGAAAAAAGTAATGCTCAAGACCACACTTAGCCTCGCCGTTGCCATGGCCTCTTCCCACGTCTTCGCAAGTGGCTTTGCCCTTAACGAACAAGACGTCGCCGGGATGGGTACGGGCTTCGCAGGACGCTCTTCTACCGCCGAAAACGCAAGCACTGTCTACGGTAACCCTGCTGGTATGGCTCGCCTGGAAGGCCAACAAATTACCGGTGGTTTCGCGGTGATCGATGCCTCCACCGATATCAAAGATGCCGGCGGCCGTTCCAGCGGGACCAACAAAGGCGACATGGTGCCTTTCACTGGCGTACCTTTCGGTTTCTACACCAACAAACTCAACGATCAATGGTCTATCGGCTTCGGTGTTTATGCACCGTTCGGCCTGAAAACCGACTACGAAAGTGGTTTCCAAGGTCGCGGGTTTGGTAGCAAGAGCGAAGTATCGGTCATCACCTTCCAACCGACTGTCAGCTACGCGTTCAATGATCGCGTGTCCATCGGTTTTGGTCCGACCATCAACCGTATCGACGGCACCCTGGAATCGCGGCCGAGCCTGGCTGGCCTGGGGATGCCAGGCGACAACAAAGTCAAAGTCAAAGGCGACGACACCGCCCTGGGCTTTAACGCCGGTATCCTGGTTCAAGCCACCGATACCACTCGCGTCGGCCTGACCTACCACTCGGCAGTGAAGTACAAACTCGAAGGCCACACCGACGTCACCAAAGCGTCCACGGTTCCATCACGAGTGCTGGCCAATAACCGCTACGACGCCTCATTGAAAGTCGACACGCCTGAATCCTGGGACCTGTCGGTGACTCAAGACCTCAGCGACGCCTGGAAACTGTATGCGGGTGCGACCTGGACTCGTTGGAGTCGCTTGAAAGACATCACCATCAAAAACGAAGGTGTGACAGCGGCTAGCGGAGGCGCATTGGCACCTGCGCTTGTCGGCACTATCACTGAACCGCAGAACTGGCACGACACCTGGGCTTACGCCTTGGGTACCTCGTATCAGGTCACCAAGCAGGTGGTACTGCGTACCGGCCTGTCCTTCGACCAGTCGCCAACCAACAACACCGATCGTTCGCCGCGCATTCCTACCGGTGACCGGACCATCTTCAGTGTTGGTATGGGTTACGCAGTGACGGAAGACCTGACCGTTGACGTGGCTTACTCCTACCTCAAGGAAGAGCCGGTCAAAGTCAACAAATCCAACGCACTGGGTTCCTACAGCTCCAAATACGAAAACAGCGCCAACGGTTTCGGCCTGGGCGTGACTTACAAGTTCTGACCTGCTTGCGCATAAAAAGCCCCGCTCTCCGGTAAAGGAGGCGGGGCTTTTCAATGGGTAACGATCAGGGTTTCGACGCCAACGCTGCCTCTACCGCCTTGAGCAAGTCCGGACTGTCCGGCTTGGTCAGGCTGGAAAAATTGGCGATCACCTTGCCCTGGCGATCCACCACGTACTTGTAGAAATTCCACTTTGGCGCGCTGCTCTGCTGCGCCAGCACCTTGAACAGATGCACTGCGTCCGGCCCCTTGACCGCCTGCGGCTCGGTCATGGTGAAGGTGACGCCATAATTCACGTAGCAGACCTTGGCGGTTTCCTCGCCGGTCTTGGCTTCCTGCTTGAAGTCATCGGACGGCACACCAATCACTTCCAGCCCCTGGTCCTTATAGCGCTGGTACAGAGCCTCAAGGCCTTTGAATTGCGGCGCAAAGCCGCAGAAACTGGCGGTATTGACGATCACCAAAGGCTTGCCGGCAAAGCGCTGGCACAGGTCGATGGATTCCTTGGCGCGCAACTTGGGCAACTGCCCCTCCAGCAACGGCGGGCAACTGGCGGCCATCGCCGCACCGCTAAAAGCAGCCATCAGGACGGGTACTGCAAGCCAGCGCATCTGCATGTCGTGTGTCCTTCAAAATAGTCAGACCACGAACTTAACAGATCGACATACCCAGTTGCATCAACGCCAGCCCACCGCGCTGCCAGCCCCACCATGCCAGAAGCAGCAGCAGCGTTGCCGCCGCGGCCCCAACGAACCAATACCCATTGGAACTCATGCCGCCTCCATCTGCGTCTGCAACCGCGCCACCGGCCGCTCGCGCACCGGCCAGTTCAGAGCGGCGGCGAGCAGGCTCAAGAGAATCGCCACTTGCCAGATCAAATCGTAGTTGCCGGTTCGATCATAGACCACCCCGCCCAACCAGCCACCGAGGAACGAACCGAGCTGATGGAACAGGAACACGATCCCACCGAGCATCGAGAGGTTTCGCACACCAAACAGCGTGGCGACCGTGCCGTTGGTCAGCGGCACGGTGGACAGCCACAGGAAGCCCATCGCCATACCGAACAGGTAGGCCGTGACTTCAGTCACCGGCGCCCACAGGAACAGCACGATCACCACCGCGCGCAACAGATACAAAGCGGTCAGCAGGCGCGGCTTGGACATGCGCCCGCCGAGCCAGCCGGCGGTGTAGGTGCCGGCGATGTTAAACAGGCCAATCAAGGCCAATACGGTGGTGCCGGTAGTCGCCGGCAAATGCTGATCGACCAGGTAGGCCGGCAGATGCACGCCGATAAACACCACTTGGAAACCGCAGACGAAAAAACCGAACGCCAGCAACCAGAACCCGGAGTGAGAACAGGCTTCCTTCAGTGCTTCACGCAAGGTTTGCTGGCCGGCCATCACAGGCAGCGGCCGATCCTTGAGCATGCTCACCAGCGGCAGAATCAGCGCCACCATCAAGCCCAACGCCAGCAGCGCCGCCGACCAGCCCAACCAACTGATCAAACCCAGGGTGCCCGGCACCATGGCGAACTGGCCGAAAGAACCGGCAGCGCTGGCAATGCCCATGGCGATGCTGCGTTTTTCCGGCGGTACCGCACGGCCGACCACACCCAGGATCACCGAGAATGAAGTGCCGGACAGGCCGATACCAATCAACAAACCGGCGCTCAACGACAGTGACCAGGCCGAGTCGGACATGCCCATCAATACCAGGCCGACGGCGTACAACACCCCGCCAACCAGCACGGCCTTGCTCGCCCCAAAACGGTCGGCCAGGGCGCCGGTGAACGGCTGCGCCAGGCCCCAGATCAGGTTCTGCAGGGCGATAGCGAAGGCAAACGTCTCACGGCCCCAGCCGAATTCGGCGCTCATCGGTGCCAGGAACAGACCGAAGCCATGCCGTACACCCAGCGACAACGCCAGGATCAGCGCACTTCCCACAAGAATCCAGCCACTGGTGCGCCACATCGAAGTCATTTCTTATTCTCCATTTACGGGTATATACCCGCTTGTAGTCGGACAAACCCGCGCTCAGGCAAGTTCATCCAGCAAGGCCAACAGGGTTTCGCGTTTTTCCGCGCCCAGCCGATCAATCAATTTCTGCTGCGCCGCTTCCCACGCTGGCAACGCTGCGGCCAGTCGTTCGGCACCGGCTTCGGTCAACAGCACCAGGCGGTTGCGCAGATCGTCGCCTTCGACCAACCGCACCAGGCCTTCGCCTTCCAGCACGCGCAGGTTGCGCCCCAAGGTACTGCGATCCAGGCCCATGGCGTCGGCCAGGCTGGAAATGCTCGGTTGATCGAGACGCTGCAAATTGCACAGCAGAGAATACTGGGCGACGTTGATCCCGAAGCCGTCGAGAGCGCCGTCGTAATGCCTGCTGACGCCACGGGCGGCACGTCGCAGGTTGGTGCATAAACATTGGGAGGCAAGCATGGAACGTGTATATACCCGCGATTAAGGAAATGCAAGCAAGTGTTACAGCGCCAATCCGACCACAACCGCCACTTCCAGCAGCTCCAGCAGGGCGCCAGCGGTGTCCCCGGTGGTGCCGCCGAGACGCCTGACCATCAACTGACGCAAGCCGATAAAACACAGCGCCGCGAGCAGGACCGCGATCCCACCGCTGAAACCACCGATCAGCAGGCAGGCCAGGCCGCTGAGGATCAGCACCTGCTGGCCGACAATCCTTGGTAAGTGGTCCGACAATGCCTGGCCCAATCCTCCGGCACGCACATAGCGCGTGGTGAGAAACAGCGCGAGCATCGACGCACGCCCGATCAGCGGCGCGAGGATCAGTGCCGCGCCGTTGTGCTGCTCGATCAGCGCCACCAGGGCGGTGAACTTGAGCAGCAATACCAGGCCGAGGGTGACCACGGCGATCGGCCCGCTGCGCGGGTCCTTCATGATGGTCAGGGTGCGTTCGCGATCGCCGAAGCCACCGAGCCAGGCGTCGGCGCTGTCCGCCAGCCCGTCCAGGTGCAAGCCGCCGCTGAGCAACACCCAGGCCGTCAGTAACAACGCGGCGTGCAGCAACAACGGCGCGCCCGCCAACGCGAGGTTCAGGCCCCACAACAGCAGGCCGAACAACAGGCCCACCAGCGGATAAAACAGCAGTGAGCGCCCCAGTTCCTGGGGTTGCGGCATGCCCGGCAGACGAATCGGCAGGCTGCTCAGGAACTGCAGGGCGATCCAGAACGGCAGCATGTTCAGCGCCCTTCCTTCAACGCGCCGTCGGCCGCAACCTGCAGGCTGAACAGTGCGCCATGGGCGACTTCGACATTCAGCAACTGCGCTCGGGGCAAACCGCGCGCCCGGGCCAGCAGCAGACGCATCACGCCACCGTGGCTGATCAACAACACACGCTGTCCGGCATAAGCCTGATGCAAGCGTGAGACCGCGCCGAGAACCCTATCGGAAAAGTCGCTGACACGTTCACCGTCAGGTGGCGTGAAGCTATAGGGGTCGGCCCAGAACGCGCCCAGCCCGTCGGCGTCGGTCTCCATCAACGCCGCCGCGCTCTGCCCTTCCCAGGCGCCGAAGTGCAGTTCCTGCAGGGCCTTTTCCAGGCTCACCGGCACCTTGAGTGTTGCGCCCAGTTCTTGCGCGAACCGCGCACACCGTTGCAGCGGCGAACTGATCAATCGGTCCCATGGGCCCTGCCCGGCCACCGCAGCACGCATCTGCGCCCAGCCGTTTTCAGTGAGCGCATCGTCGAGGCTGCCGCGCAGGCCACCGCCCAATTCGGTTTCGCCGTGGCGCAACAGGTCCAGGTGCAAGGTCATGCCGGGCGGTCCGCCACGGCGGCTTCGGCGAATGTCGCCATCTGCCCGTGCAGCGCGCAGGCCAGGCGCAGCAGTGGCACCGCCAACGCCGCGCCGCTGCCTTCGCCGAGCCGCAGGCCGAGTTCGAGCAACGGTTGCGCGTCGAGGCAGTGCAGCACGTGGCGATGGCCAGGCTCGGCGCCGCGATGGCCGAACACCAGCCACTCCCGGCACGCCGGGTTCAGCCGCGTGGCGACCAACGCCGCGACGCTGCAGATAAAGCCGTCCACCAGCACCACGATGCCGTCCTGGGCGCAGGCCAGATAGGCACCGACCAACGCCGCGATCTCCAACCCGCCGAGGTTGAACAGGGTGTGCAGCGCATCACCGCGTTGCGCGGCATGCACCGCCAGTGCGCGTTCGATGACGGTGACTTTATGGCTGACACCCCGGGTATCCAGGCCGGTGCCCGGCCCGGTCAAATCGCTCACCGGGCAATCGAGCAAGGCACACGCCAACGCGCTGGCGGCGGTGGTGTTGCCGATCCCCATCTCGCCGCCGATAAACAGCTGCGCGCCGCTCGCCAACGCACGGCGCGCGCTGTCGCGACCGGCCTGCAGCGCCAGCCGCCCTTGCGCCTCGGTCATCGCCGGGCCGTTGACGAAGTTGGCGGTGCCCGCTGCGATATTCAGGTGACGCACGCCGGGCAGGTTCAGCGACGGCGTCACCGTGCCGAGGTCGATCACTTCCAACTGCGCCGCCAGTTGCTGCGCCAATACGCTGATGGCCGCACCGCCGGCGACAAAGTTATGCAGCATCTGCCCGGTGACTGCCTGGGGATACGCCGACACACCTTCGGCCACCACACCGTGGTCGCCGGCAAAGATGGCGATCCACACCTGCTCCATCGCCGGTTTGACCCGGCCTTGCAGGCCGGCCAACTGCACCGCCAACGCTTCCAGGCGACCGAGGGAGCCGGCCGGCTTGGTCAATTGCTGTTGGCGCGCCAAGGCGTGTTGATACGCCGAAGCGTCGCTGGCCTTGCACGGGTTGAGCCACCAGGTTTCCGTCATAACGCAGTACCTTTCAAAGTCAGGGGCAGGCCGGCAACGGTCAGGACAACGCGCTGACACCGTTCGGCCAAGGCTTGATGCAGCCAACCGGCTTCATCCACATAGCGGCGAGTCAATTCGCCCAGCGGCACGACACCCAAACCGGTCTCGTTGCTGACAAACAGGATTTCACCTGGCAATGAGGCCAGGCTTTCGAGCAATTGGTCACGCTCAAAAGCCAGGCGCTCGGGGTTATCGAGCAGCAGCAGATTGGTCAGCCAGAGCGTGAGGCAATCCACCAGCAGGCAGCGCTCGGGCGTGGCGTTTTCGCGCAGCACCCGTGCCAGTTCGATCGGTTCTTCGATCAGGCCCCAGTGATCCGGGCGGCGCTGGCGATGCAGGGCGACACGCTGGTTCATCTCACCGTCCAGCGGTTGGCTGGTGGCGATATAAATGACGGGCAACGCGCTGTCGCTGGCGAGTTTTTCCGCCAGGCGGCTCTTGCCGGAACGGGCGCCGCCGAGAATCAGTTGGAGCATGGGATGGCACCTCGGTATTCGAGCCGGGCTCGGTCAACGGTGGGAGCTGGCGTGCCAGCGATGCAGACACCTCGGTGTCTCAGGCAAGCCCTCAAATCCCACACAACCTGCGCAACAGCGCGGTATCCAGATGCTGTTCCACCAGGTCCGCCAACCGTTCGATGTCGCGCTCGCGCAAGGCGTGGTAATCGACCTCTTGCACCGCCTGCACACCGGCCCAGCGCAACAAGGCGCTGCACGCGGCCGGGGTTTCGAATACACCGTGCAGATAAGTCCCGAGGATTTGCCCGTCGGCGCTCTGGGCGCCGTCATGTCGGCCATCGTCCAGATGCACAGCAGGACGTTCCAGAGCCGCGCCGGACGTCACGCCCGCATGGATCTCATACCCACTGACCTCGGCGTCCTCCAGCAACAGGCGCCCACGCACATTGCGCAACTGCTTCTCTTGCGCCAGCGTCGTACTGAACGCCAGCAGCCCCAGACCGTCACTGGAGCCGGCCGGCCCCTCGAGCCCGAGCGGGTCATGCACCTGCTCGCCGAGCATCTGCAACCCGCCGCAAATTCCCAGCACCTTGCCGCCGTAGCGCAAGTGCCGCGCCACCGCGGTGTCCCAGCCATTGGCGCGCAGGTACGCGAGGTCACTGCGCACGCTTTTCGAGCCCGGCAGAATAATCAGGTCGGCGGCGGGAATCGGCTGGCCCGGGCCGATGAACTGCAAGTCCACCTGGGGATGCAGGCGCAGCGGGTCAAAGTCGGTGTGGTTGCTGATGCGCGGCAACACCGGCACGACCACCTTGAGCACCTCGGCCGCCTTGTCGATCTGACGCTGGTCGATGCCGTCTTCGGCCTCCAGGTGCAGGTCCATCACGTAGGGCAATACGCCGACCACCGGTTTGCCGGTGCGCGCTTCCAGCCAATCCAGGCCTGGCTGCAACAAGGCGATATCGCCGCGAAAACGGTTGATGATGAAGCCTTTGACCCGTGCCTGTTCGGTCGGCGAAAGCAATTCAAGGGTGCCCACCAGATGCGCGAACACGCCGCCGCGATTGATGTCGGCGATCAGCAGCACCGGGCAATCCACGGCCTCGGCGAAGCCCATGTTGGCGATGTCATTGGCGCGCAGGTTGATCTCCGCCGGGGAGCCTGCGCCTTCGACCATCACCACCGGGTAGGCGTCGCTCAAACGCGTGTGGGACGCCAGCACCGCCTGCATCGCGATGGCTTTGTAGTCGTGATAGGCCACTGCGTTCATGCTGGTCACGGCGCGGCCATGGATGATCACTTGGGCGCCGGTGTCACTGTTGGGTTTGAGCAGCACCGGGTTCATGTCGGTGTGCGGCGCCAGGTTGGCGGCCTGCGCCTGCACCGCCTGGGCGCGGCCGATTTCGCCGCCTTCGGCCGTCACCGCGCTGTTGAGCGCCATGTTCTGCGGCTTGAACGGCACCACCGCCACGCCCTGGCGCACCAGCCAGCGGCACAAGGCGGTGACCAGGGTGCTTTTACCGGCATCGGACGTCGTGCCTTGCACCATCAGCGTACTCATACCGCGTCCTTGTAGGCGATCAGGGCCTGTTCCAGGCGCTGCCAATCGGCGTCGGTGTCGGGCAGGCCAAAACGCAGGCTGCTGTCGTGGACAAACAGGCGCAGCAGAATGCCGCGCTGGGCCATGAAGTTGTGCATGCGTTCGGCGTGAGGGGTGATCAGCCATTGAAACAGGGCGCAGCCGCCCTGGGGTTGGAAACCTTGGCGCTCGAGCAAATCGAACAAGCGCTGGCCGGCTTCCAGGCAACGGTTGCGTTGCCGGGTGTGCCCGGCGGTATCGCGCAGACACGCTTGGCCGATCACCCGCGTCGGCCCGCTGACCGCCCACGGCCCGACCTGTTCGGCCAACAGCTTGAGCAACTTGCGCTCCGCCAGCACAAACCCCAGGCGCACACCGGCCAGGCCGAAGAACTTGCCGAACGAACGCAGCACGATCAGGCCGACCTGATGGGCCTGGCCGGCCAGGCTCAGGTGCGGCGTGACGTCCATGAACGCTTCGTCCACCACCAGCCAACCGCCGCGCTGGGCCAGCCGCGCATGCCAGTCGAGCAGCCGTTGCGGGGTCAGGCTCAGGCCCGTGGGGTTATTCGGGTTGACCACCACCAGCACGTCCAGGCTGTCGAGAAAGAAGTCGACCTCCTGCTCCTGCACTTCGCGCACCACGTAGCCGGCGCGACGCCAGGCCTCGGCGTGCTCGGCATAGCAAGGTGACAGCACGCCGACCTTGCCGCCCCGGCGCAAGCGCGGCAGCAGTTGGATCGCCGCCTGGGAACCCGGCACTGGCAATAAATGCGCGGTGCCATAGTATTCGCTGGCGGCTTGCTCCAGACCGTCGTCGGTTTCCGGCAGACGCGCCCAGGCGCGCAACGGAATCTCGGGGACCGGCCACGGCCAGGGCGCCAGGCCGCTGGACAGGTCGAGCCATTCGGCCTCGGCAATCCCATATTCAATCGCCGCCTTACGCAGCCGGCCACCGTGCTCAAGCATACAATTGCCCCCCGACGCATAGGATCAGCAGCCACAACCATACGCCGCGCTGCACCAGTTGCCAGCCGCGGTCGATGGCGTCCGCATCCGCCGCCGGGCCTTCGCCCAGTGGCGGACGCTGGTGCAGCTCACCGTGATAGATCGCGGCACCGCCCAACTCGACGCCCAAGGCACCTGCCCCCGCCGCCATCACCGGACCGGCGTTGGGGCTGTCCCAAGTCGGGCCCTGACGGCGCCAGCATTTGATGGCCAGCCTGGTTTTACCGAGTACGGCGTAGGTCAACGCCACCAGGCGTGCCGGAATATAGTTCAGTACATCGTCGATCCTGGCCGCCGCCCATCCGAAACGCTCGAAGCGTTCGTTGCGATAGCCCCACATGGCGTCGAGGGTGTTGCTCAAGCGGTACAGCACCACGCCCGGCACACCCGCGACGACAAACCAGAACAATGCGGCAAACACCGCGTCGCTGCCGTTTTCCAGCACCGATTCGGTGGCGGCGCGAGCGACTTCAGTGCGATCCAGTTCACTGGTCTGGCGACTCACCAGGTAACTCACGCGCCGCCGGGCTTCGTCCAGGTCATCGCCGCGCAGGGCCTGGGCCACCGGGATCACGTGCTCGCCGAGACTGCGCATGCCGAGGGCACAGTACAACGCGAGGATCTCCAGCACCCAGCCGATGTAAGGCGCCCACGATAACGCGGTGGCCAACAGCGTCAACGGCACCACCGCAATAAACCAGGCGGTCACGCCATGGCTGCGCCAGCCACGGCCACCGCTGTTGAAACGCTGCTCGATGCGCGCGGCGAAGTTGCCGAACGCCACCAGCGGATGCCAGCGCCTGGGCTCGCCCAGCAGCGCATCCAGCGCCACCGCAGCGACACACAGCAAGGCCACACTCATTGACGCACTCCCCAGGTATTTTCATACAACATGTCACTCAGCGGGCGCGGTTCGGCCCAGCCTTCGAGCTGCAACATCGGTGCCGGATAGAACGCCTCGACCGGCCCCAGGCACAACACCGCCAAGGGTTTCGCGCCGGGCGGCAAGCCCAGCAGGTCGGCCAGGGCCTGCGGTTCGAACAACGACACCCAGCCCATGCCCAGGCCTTCGACCCGCGCGGCCAGCCACAGATTCTGGATCGCGCAGGACAGCGAGGCCATGTCCATTTCCGGCAAGGTACGCCGGCCGAAGATATGTCGCTCGCGCTCATCCATCAGCGCCGCCACCAGCACTTCGGCGCAGTCGTGGATGCCTTCGACCTTGAGCTTCATGAACGTATCGGAACGCTCGCCCAGGGCCTCGGCGGTGCGTATGCGTTCTTCCTCCACCAACTGTTGAATCCGCCCACGCAATGGGCGATCGCTGATGCGGATAAAACGCCACGGCTGCATCAAGCCGACGCTCGGCGCCTGGTGTGCGGCCTGGAGCAAGCGCTGCAGCAGTTCGGGAGCCACGTCACCGCCGCTGAAGTGACGCATGTCACGGCGTTCGGCGATGGCACGGTAGACGGCGTCGCGCTCGGCCTGGGGGAAAGCGTTGTCGGTCATGAGCCTATCGCGGGCAAGCCCGCTCCCACCGTGGATTCGTGCTGTTGCACAGCGTGCGGTGCGACTCGCTCGGGCGCAAACAGCGCGGCCACGGCCCGGGGGTTGGAGGGGAAGTAGAAGTGAACGTAGGAAGCGGTCAGCCGCCCCTGTCGATACACCGCCTCGGCCCCGCGCCCGCCATTGGGGCTCACGCCACGGGCAATGGGCACCCAGTCGGTGCTGGTCAGCGAGTGGTGATAGGTGTGCCCACGCAACACGCCCTCGGGCAATTCGACGCTTTGCAGAGCCAGCGCCGCGAGCTTCTTTTGCATCACCGCAGCGCCCTGCAGCAGGCCGACCAGTCCGGCGCGGAGGCCGTCGACATCGGTGAGCGAATCCAGCAGATAGAGCATGCCGCCACACTCGGCGAGCAGCGGTTTGCCGGCAGCGTGATGGGCACGGATCGCCTCCAGCATCGCGGTGTTTTCCGACAGTGCCTGGTGATGCAATTCCGGGTAACCACCGGGCAGATAGAGGCTGTCGGCGTCTGGCAATTGGCGATCATGGATCGGCGAGAAGAAGCTCAACTCGGCGCCCATCGCCCGCAGCAGATCGAGGCTGGCACCGTAAGTGAAGGCGAAGGCTTCGTCACGCGCGACGGCGATCCGCACGCCAGCCAGCAACGGTTCGGTGCGGGTTACCGGCGGTGCGGCAAAGGTGACCGGCGGCGGCAACGCAACCTCGCAGCTGCTGCCCAACGCTTGGGCGGCGGCGTCCAGGCGCAGGTCGAGGTCATTCAGTTCGCTGGCTTGCACCAGGCCCAGGTGGCGGCTGGGTAATTCGATAGCGGTCTCGCGGGACAGCGCGCCATACCAGCGCAGGCCTTCGGTGAGGCTGCCTTCGAGCAATTGCGCATGGCGCAGGGTGCCGACGCGGTTGGCCAGCACGCCGGCGAACGGCAAGTCCGGCTGATAGCGTGCCAGGCCGAGGGCCAGGGCGCCGAAGGTCTGCGCCATGGCCGTGCCATCGATCACGCCGAGCACCGGCACACCGAAGTGCCGCGCCAGGTCGGCGCTGGAAGGTGTGCCGTCGAACAGCCCCATCACGCCTTCGATCAGGATCAGGTCCGCCTCCCCCGCTGCTTCCCACAGTAGGCGGCGACTTTCCTGCTCGCCCACCATCCACATGTCCAATTGATACACCGGCGCACCGCTGGCGCGCTCGTGGATCATCGGGTCGAGGAAGTCCGGGCCGCATTTGAACACACGCACCTTGCGCCCCAGGTTGCGATGCAAGCGCGCCAGCGCGGCGGTGACCGTGGTTTTGCCCTGGCCGGACGCCGGTGCGGCGATCAAGACAGCCGGGCAATGGCGGGGCTGATTCAAAGTTCGACGCCTTTCTGTGCCTTGATACCGGCCTGGAACGCATGCTTGAGCATGCCCATGTCGGTGACGGTGTCGCCCATTTCGATCAGTTCAGGTTTGGCGCCACGGCCGGTGACCACCACGTGCTGCATCGGCGGGCGGGCCTGCAGGTCGCTGAGGACTTGATCGAGGTCGAGGTAGCCGTGCTTGAGCGCGATGTTCAGCTCATCCAGCACCACCAGGCCGATGCTCGGGTCTTGCAGCAATTGGCGGGACACCGCCCAGGCGGCCTCGGCGGCCGCGATATCGCGCTGGCGGTCCTGGGTTTCCCAGGTAAAGCCCTCGCCCATTACATGGAAACGCACTTGCTCGGGGAAACGGCGGAAGAACAGTTCTTCGCCGGTGCTGTTGCGCCCCTTGATGAACTGCACCACGCCGCACTGCATGCCGTGGCCCATGGCGCGGGCCAGCATGCCAAACGCCGAGCTACTCTTGCCTTTGCCGTTGCCGGTCAGCACCAGCAGCAAGCCGCATTCGTTCGGGGAATTGGCGATGCGTTCATCGATCACGGCTTTTTTGCGCAGCATGCGCGCCAGATGGCGTTCGTCGCGCTCGGGGGAATCGGTCATGGCAGCTCTCCGTTGGGGCTGGACAAAAAACGGCGGGCAGGAAAAAACAACAACAGACAGCCAAGCATCGCCCACCGTGATGCTGTTGGATGATCCAGGCCGGTCTCCGGGCTCATGAGTGGCGCGCTAGAGCGCACGCCGACGGCGCGCCTTCCCATATCGCAGGCGATACAGTGGCAAACAGCACCGTCTTGACTCATTTACCGTTGCGGGGGCAGCGCCGGAATCGCGGCAGCACTGTGTACAAGTGCGCTCACTCACCGGCTTCCCTGTTTCACTCAGTCGACCCGTGGGTCACAGAGCACCTGGAACAAGCGGCGAAGGTTAGTGGGTTGGGGGTGGAGCGTCAATTAAAGCTGGCCTTGCACTTGAACCATCGCCGCATCGGGCGCCTCTACCCTTACAGGCATCCAGGAGAAAACCATGCATAAAACAAGACTCGCCTTACTGATCATGCTCGCGGGCACCCTCGCCGCCTGCGGGGAAAGCTCGACCCTGAAGGTGTCCGATGGCACCGGGCCTTCACCGCAGCTGCCGGAGCCGAACAAGACCCTGATCCCCACCGTGAACATCGCTCCGGCCATCGGCTGGCCGGCGGGCACCCAGCCCACGGCCGCCGCCGGCACCCAAGTGGCGGCGTTCGCCGAAGGCCTGGACCACCCGCGCTGGCTGTATGTACTGCCCAATGGCGATGTGCTGGTGGCGGAAACCAACGCGCCGCCCAAGCCGGACGACGCCAAAGGCCTGCGGGGTTGGGTGATGCAGAAAGTCATGGGCCGCGCCGGCGCCGGTGTGCCGAGCCCGAACCGCATCACCCTGCTGCGCGATGCTGACCATGACGGGGTCGCGGAGACCCGCACCGTGTTCCTGGAAAACCTCAACTCGCCCTTCGGCATGACGCTGGTGGGCAATGACCTGTACGTGGCCGATTCGGACAAGCTGTTGCGCTTTCCCTATCAGACCGGCGAAACCGCGATCAAGGCCGCCGGCAGCAAGGTCATCGACCTGCCAGCGGGCAGCATCAACCATCACTGGACGAAAAACGTGGTGGCCAGCAAGGACGGCAGCAAGTTGTATGTGAGCGTCGGTTCCAACAGCAACGTCGCCGAGAACGGCCTGGAAGCGGAACAAGGCCGCGCGGCGATCTGGGAAGTCGACCGCGCCAGCGGCCAGCACCGTATCTTCGCCTCCGGCCTGCGCAACCCGAACGGCATGGCCTGGGAACCGCAGAGCGGCAAGCTGTGGACGGCAGTGAACGAGCGCGACGAGATCGGCAGCGACCTGGTGCCGGACTACATCACCTCGGTCCAGGATGGCGCCTTTTATGGCTGGCCCTTCAGCTATTACGGGCAGCACGTGGATGTACGCGTCACACCGCAGAACCCGGACCTGGTGGCCAAAGCCATTGCGCCGGACTACGCCGTAGGCCCACATACCGCCTCGCTGGGCCTGACCTTCGCCGAGGGCAGCAAACTCCCGGCGCCCTTTATCAACGGCGCGTTTATCGGCCAGCACGGCTCGTGGAACCGCAAGCCGCACAGCGGCTACAAGGTGATCTTCGTACCGTTCGAGGGCGGCAAGCCGAAGGGGCCGCCAGTGGACGTGCTGACCGGGTTCCTCAACAGCGAAGAACAAGCCATGGGACGACCGGTTGGCGTGGTCATCGACAAGCAGGGTGATTTGCTGGTGGCGGACGATGTGGGGAATAAGGTGTGGCGGGTTTCTGCGGCTAAGTAACTATTACAAATGTGGGAGGGGCGGTGCGACGATTCGACTTGCCCACGATAGCGGTGGGTCAGTCACTGAATGCATGGACTGACACGCCCTCATCGGGAGCAAGCTCCCTCCCACATTTGGATCCTGCTTTGGCTTAGGGGTTGCGGGCCAAGTGCTCAGCCGGCAACACGCGCTTGGCGCTCAGGTAGGCGTTCTGCCAGTAGGCTTTGGACAAGGTGTCCAGCTTCACCGTACCGCCCGTCTGCGGCGCATGCACAAAGCGCCCTTCGCCGACATAGATCCCGGCGTGGCTGACCTGCGAGCCGCCACCCGTGGCGAAGAACAGCAGGTCACCGGTTTGCAGGTTCTGTGCGCTGACGTCCTGGGCGCGCATCACGATCAGTTCGCGCGTGGTGCGCGGCAGAGAGATACCCGCGGCATCACGGTAGACAAACCCGATCAACCCGCTGCAATCGAAACCGGAGTCCGGCGTATTGCCGCCCCAACGATAAGGCGTACCGACCAGGCCCAGCGCGCGGAACAGCACGTCTTCAGCGACCGGCGAACTCTGGCTGGAATAGTTGAACACTGGTTTAGGCTTGGCCGCTACGGGCGCAGGCTGCGGGCGGCTTACGCAGGCGCTGAGCAGCGCGGCGCAAACAATAAGAATCAGGCGGGCCGAGGTCGACATGTGCAGAACAATCCTGGTCTGGATGCGGCTTTCGCTGCCGAACGCTGAAAACCAGAACGCGCAAGCATGGCTTGCGCGAACGGATTACAACAATGTCCAGAGATTCTAGCGCTTACACGTCAAACTTCAAGTATCACTTTAACTTTACTTGCTAGCGGTAATCGTCGTCGGGGCCATGGCAAGTGCGCGCTTGGCTTCGATGAAGGTTTTGCTCCAGTAGCTGTCGCCCAGGCTGTCGACTCGAACACCACCGCTGCGGCGGCTGCTGGAGTGGATAAACTGGTTATCGCCCAGGTAGATACCGGCGTGACTGACGCGACCGCGGCCACTGGTACTGAAGAAAAGCAGATCCCCAGGCTTGAGGTTGTTACGCGCGACCAACGGTGCATTCACGTTGATCATTTCGCGGGTGGAGCGTGGCAGGTTCATGCCAGCTTCTTCGCGAAACAGGTAACCGATAAAACCGCTGCAATCAAAACCGGCTTCAGAGGTACCGCCGAAACGGTAACGGGTCCCGATCAGGGACATGCCGCGTTCGAGGATGCTGTCGGCCAGAACGGGAAGCTGATAAGGCTTGTTGCCAGCGAAGGCGGCCAGTTCTTTTTCGGTTGCCAGCTCTTCCTCATAAACAGTGGAAGACTGCGCAGCAACGAATTTTGCCTGATTTTTATACTGTTGATTGTGCTGCTCGGCCACTTGTTGAGGGTGGGAGGCGCAACCAAACAACAGAGCGACAAGTGCGAGAGGCACGAG
The DNA here is from genome assembly GCF_023651955.1 of Pseudomonas sp. Y39-6. NCBI lineage: Bacteria > Pseudomonadati > Pseudomonadota > Gammaproteobacteria > Pseudomonadales > Pseudomonadaceae > Pseudomonas > Pseudomonas sp. Y39-6. Next base: position 5,204,137 of record NZ_CP069594.1, read on the forward strand.
GGGTGCGAAGCGATTTAGCATGGGCACGACCGTGGCTGATGTGTAAAGAAGTCGAGACTATGCCTTCTATCACATCGATTTGCAAATTCAATCGTGATCCATGTGACTTACTGTTTGCGTTATGACATCTAAGCCCTTAATACCCTTTGCGCGTGTTTTGCGTGGTCAAGCCGGCCAAAACGCAGGTTTCCTGGCGCCTGAAATTTGCCGAAGCCCCCGAAATACAAGGGCTGGCTACCAGCCGAGGGTTTCCTTGAGGAAGGGAATCGTCAGCTTGCGCTGGGCCTGCAAAGAGGCCTGATCGAGCTGCTCGAGCAAATCGAACAATGCGCTCATGCTGCGGGTGCCGCGGGTGAGGATAAAGTGCCCGACCTCGTCGGTGAGGTGCAGGCCGCGACGGGATGCACGCAATTGCAGGGCACGCAATTTGTCCTCGTCGGACAGCGGGCGCATCTGGAAGATCAGCGCCAGGGTCAGGCGCGACTTGAGGTCGGCCAGCTTGACCGGCAACTCACGGGGCGAGGTCGAAGCCGCGATCAACAGGCGGCGCCCGCTGTCGCGCAGGCGGTTGAACAGATGAAACAGCGCCTCTTCCCAATCCGCCTTGCCGGCGACGGCCTGCAGATCGTCCAGGCACACCAGTTCGTATTGTTCGAGGTTGTCGAAAATCCCGATCCCGCGGTCCATCAACTCCGCCAACGGCAGGTAAACCGCCGGTTCGCCCATCTGCTCGAAGCGCAGGCACGCGGCCTGCAACAGGTGGGTGCGCCCCACGCCTTGCTTGCCCCACAGGTAGATCAGGCTTTCAGTCCACCCGGCGTCGGCTTCGCAGAGCCGCTCGACATAGCCGAGTGCTGCGGCGTTGGCGCCTGGGTAGTAATTGATAAAGGTGGCGTCGTCACGCAGACGCACACCTAAGGGCAGCTGAATCGGTTTCATGCTGACTGAACGGCTCCGATCGAACCGTTAGTGGCCTCTGTGAAAAGTTTGCAAAGTTTATACCCGTGACGCCGGGCGCACAATGCAGCAGACCATAAGCAAAATCAAAGGTTTGCGTTAACTTGTTGGATTTACGCAAATTGTTTGACGCCACAGCGCCAGAAACAACAAACCCGGCCTGGGCCGGGTTTGTGACACCGCGATTACAAATCGGGGTCTTCAACGCCCCCGTACATATCCGAATCCTTGTACAGATCGTGGACATGACGCACCAGCACCATGATCACCGCCGCCACCGGCAGCGCGAGCAGGATGCCGGTAAAGCCGAACAACTCACCGCCAGCCAGGATCGCAAAGATCACCGCGACCGGGTGCAGGCCGATGCGATCACCCACCAGCAACGGGGTCAGCACCATGCCTTCGAGGGCCTGGCCGACCATGAACACCGCGACAATCCCGAGCATCGGGTACAGGTCACCGCCAAACTGGAACAGCCCGGCCACCAGCGCCGCACCGATACCGATCACAAAGCCCATGTACGGCACGATCGCGGCCAGACCGGCAATCAAGCCAATCAACAGGCCCAGCTCCAGGCCGATCGCCATCAAGCCGGCGGCATAGATAATCCCCAGGGCCAGCATCACCAGCAGCTGGCCGCGCACGAACGCCCCCAAGACCTCATGACACTCCCCAGCCAGGGACACGATGCGCGCTTCACGGTCACGCGGCAGCAGGCTGCGGATCTTGGCCATCATGATGTCCCAGTCCCGCAACAGGTAGAACGCCACCACCGGGATCAACACCAGATTGGTCAGCCAGCCGATCAGCGCCAGGCTGGATGCCGTTGCCTGGCTGAGAACCACGCCGACGATGTCGGTGGTCTGGCCCATATGCTCGCTGATCGCAGCCTTGACCTTGTCGAACTTCCAGAAGCCATCCGCCAGCCCCAGCTTGGCCTGGGCCCACGGCATCGCCGTGTGCTGCAGCCAGTCGAGCATCTGCGGCGCCAGTTCATACAGACGGAACAACTGCTTGGCCAGCATCGGCACCAGCACCAGCACCAACGCCGTGATGATCAGCGTAAACAGCGCAAACACCGTGACCACCCCCAAAGTCCGCGACAGGCCGGCTTTCTCCAGGCGATCCACAACGGGATCGAACAGATAGGCGAGCAACAGCGCGACCAGGAACGGCGTCAGGATCGAATGCAGCAAGAACACAAAAACGCACAGCAGGGCGATCCCGCCAAGCCACACCCAACGACGCGTATCCGCCATACACCACTCCATCTTTTATCGGCTGCTATATAAAGCAGAACATTTACCAACGAAAACGCAGTTGCGCCTGCGGCTCAGGGGCGGCGACCGGCTGCGTGCCGTCCACTGGCGGTTGCGCAGCCAGTGCTTCACCCGCGGGAATCTCCTGCAACCTGGCCAGGCTCAGTTGAGTACGCAACTGATCGGCGCTGCCATTGACGCGATACACAATACGATTGCCATCCACGCGCTGCGGCTGGCCGCCAAACGGCTCGAGCAAGTGGCCCAACGCGGCGTAGCGCTCCAGGGTCATGCCCTGCACTTCGAGCAATTGCTCGGTGCTCGCGCCCGGCTTGACCACAAAGCGCGGCGCCAGTTTCTGGCTGACCGCCAGCATCACGGCATCGGCCACGGCGGCGGTGTCGGCGCCTTGCGCGGTGCCCTGCTCGCTCTTGTCGCCCAACCACAGGCGCCATTTGGCCTGCCATTGGCTGCCTTCCTGGCGCGCATGCACTGCGAGCATCGCATCGGCGCCGTAGCGTTCCGAGGCTGCACGCAACGGCGTGGCGTCCGCGCTTTCGAGGTTGGGCGCGGTGGCGACCACCTGTTCATCCAAATCACCCAACGGCAGGCGCAGCGGCAAGCCGCGATGTTGCGCCGCACGGCGCAGCGCCTGCGCGACGGCCTGGCCATCCCCGACCAGGTTGCTGCCGTCGGTGGAGTCATTCAGCCACCAACCCAGGATCGACGGCCGATTGCTGCCCCAGATCGACAAGCCGGCCTCACGCAAGGCGCGATCGGTGCTGACGGGGTCGAAATCCACTTGCAGGCTTTCCGGCGGGCCGGCGTCGTAGCCGTATTGCGTGATGATTTGTTGCGGGTCCTTGCGCACCGCCGCCAGGCCGGGGCCTTCGGCGGCCTTGGCGTCGCCAGTGAGGCGGATCACCAGGGTCTGTACGGCGCGCTGGGTCGCCTGGTCGCGTTCTTGCGGTGACTGGCTGCTGACCGGCTCCAGTACTTGATAAAGGCCATTGAGGGTTTCGGCATGACTCGCCAGGCTGACCAACGACAAGCAGCCTACAAAAAACACATTACACAGACGCATGGAAGATTCCCGAACGACAAAATTAGCGGCTGGAACAGACCGCGTGATCTCGGTTTGCCAAGGCTGTGACCACAGCGATCGGTAAAACATTCACGGGGTCTCGGTAAGTTTTCCTACTGTCATAACGATAGCGGGTTCAAGGCTATACCTTAATACGGAGCTGGGCAGACCCGATTAGCATTTTTTTAACCGGCTTTTTTATCTATGTGGCTCTGCCCGTCGGCCCGAGGATGGCCGCTGACCCTCAAGCCTGATAAAATCGCGCGCCTTCGCAGACCGTCAATGGCTGGGCCTTTTCACAAGAGCCCTTGCCCAATCGGTCGTTACCCCTGAATCCCCCCTAAAGGCCTGGATCATGAGCAAGCAACCCTCCCTGAGCTACAAGGACGCCGGTGTAGACATCGACGCCGGTGAAGCATTGGTCGAACGCATCAAGAGCGTCGCCAAGCGCACTGCGCGCCCCGAAGTCATGGGTGGCCTGGGCGGTTTTGGCGCCCTCTGTGAAATCCCGGCCGGCTACAAACAGCCCGTGCTGGTTTCCGGCACCGACGGCGTGGGCACCAAACTGCGCCTGGCCCTGAACCTGAACAAACACGACAGCATCGGCATCGACCTGGTCGCCATGTGCGTCAACGACCTGGTGGTGTGCGGCGCCGAGCCGTTGTTCTTCCTGGACTACTACGCCACCGGCAAGCTCAACGTCGAAACCGCGACCCAAGTGGTCACCGGCATCGGTGCTGGCTGCGAATTGTCGGGTTGCTCTCTGGTCGGCGGCGAAACCGCTGAAATGCCAGGCATGTACGAAGGCGAAGACTACGACCTGGCCGGCTTCTGCGTCGGCGTGGTCGAAAAAGCCGAGATCATCGACGGCTCCAAAGTGGCTGCCGGCGACGCCCTGCTCGCCCTGCCGTCGTCCGGCCCGCACTCCAACGGCTACTCGCTGATCCGCAAGATCATCGAAGTGTCCGGCGCCGACATCGAGAACATCCAGCTCGACGGCAAGCCCCTGACCGACCTGCTGATGGCGCCGACACGCATCTACGTCAAGCCACTGCTCAAGCTGATCAAGGACACCGGCGCGGTCAAAGCCATGGCCCACATCACCGGCGGCGGCCTGCTGGACAACATCCCGCGCGTCCTGCCCAAAGGCGCCCAGGCGATTGTCGACGTGGCCAGCTGGCAGCGTCCTGCGGTATTCGACTGGCTGCAAGAGAAAGGCAACGTCAACGAAACCGAAATGCACCGCGTGCTGAACTGCGGCGTGGGCATGGTGATCTGCGTGGCGCAAGAGCACGTGGAAAGCGCGTTGAACGTGCTGCGCGAAGCCGGCGAACAGCCTTGGGTCATCGGCCAGATCGCTGCTGCCGCCGAAGGCGCGGCTCAGGTTGAACTGAAGAACCTTAAGGCGCACTGATGTCTGCAACCTGTGATGTCGTGGTGCTGCTCTCCGGCACCGGCAGTAACTTGCAGGCCCTGATCGACAGCACGCGCACCGGCGACAGCCCGGCGCGCATCGCTGCGGTGATCTCCAACCGCAGCGACGCCTATGGCCTGCAACGCGCCAGGGAGGCAGGCATTGCCACGCGCACCCTGGATCACAAGGCTTTCGAAGGTCGCGAGGCCTTCGACAGCGCCCTGGTCGAACTGATCGACGCCTTCAACCCCAAACTCGTGGTACTGGCCGGCTTCATGCGTATCCTCAGCGCTGATTTCGTGCGGCACTACGCTGGGCGGCTGTTGAATATCCACCCTTCCCTGCTGCCCAAGTACAAAGGCATGCACACCCATCAGCGCGCCCTCGACGCGGGCGACAGCGAGCATGGCTGCAGCGTGCATTTTGTCACCGAGGAACTCGATGGCGGGCCTCTGGTCGTACAGGCAGTGGTTCCGGTAGAGTCTGACGACTCGGCGCAGACGCTTGCGCAACGGGTTCATACGCAGGAACACAGGATTTACCCGCTGGCTGTTCGCTGGTTTGCCGAGGGGCGGTTGATTCTTGGTAAACAGGGTGCATTATTGGACGGTCAGTTACTCGCGGCCAGCGGCCACTTGATTCGAACCTAGGAGATTTTATGCGTCGCGCCTTGCTCTTCGCTTTTGCGCTGTTCGCCTTGCCTGCGGTGCAAGCAGCAGATTTACATCCTTTCTCCGCCAGCTACACCGCCGACTGGAAACAGTTGCCCATGAGCGGTTCGGCCGAGCGCAGCCTGACCCACAATGGCGATGGCACCTGGACCTTGAACTTCAAGGCTTCCATGATGATTGCCAGCCTCACCGAAACCAGCGTGATCCAATTCGACAAGGACGCCCTGCAGCCGAAGAGCTACACCTTCGAACGCGGCGGCCTGGGCAAGGCGAAAAGGATCAACCTGGACTTCGACCAGACCGCCAAGAAAGTCACCGGCTTTGAAAACAAAGACCCGGTCAACGTTGCCCTGCAAAGCGGCATGCTCGACAAGTCGACCTACCAGTTGGCGCTGCAGCGCGATGTCGCGGCCGGCAAGAAGAGCATGAGCTACAACGTGGTTGAAGGCACCGACGTCGACACTTACGACTTTCGCGTGATCGGCCCGGAAAAGGTCCAGACCAAAGCCGGCTCCATCGACGCGATCAAGGTCGAGCGCGTGCGTGACCCGACCCAAAGCAAGCGCATCACCCAGATGTGGTTTGCCAAGGACTGGGGCGGCATCCTGGTTGCCCTGCGTCAGGTGGAAACCGACGGCAAGGAATACAACATCATGCTGCAAGACGGCACGGTTGACGGTCAGCCTGTCAAAGGCAGCTGATTGAACTGATACGTTGGAAAAGAGCCTCGCGCAATGCGGGGCTTTTTTTCGCCTGGAATATTCAGGCAAGGCCGTTATTGCCTGACGCAATCATGAAGCTTTTGTCATAAAACCCAGCCGCCTGTGGCGCAATGTCGCGGTTTACGCGGCCTGCACAATTGTTGCTATTTCTGTAAAGGACTGTTGCAGGAAAAATCGGTTTACTTAGCAAGCTAACAAAACATATAACAAATGCCTGCGACGACTTGCCGCAGATCAACCAGAGATTGGAGCAAGCAGATGACTGTAAAAGTGACTGAGCGCGACGACGAACATATGTCCCACGAAGCATTGGGCCATGGGATTCACATCTGGGACGTACACCAACAAGACCTGCTGGTCGGCATGTTTCATAACGAGAGCGACGCTCATAACTATAAAAACGAGCTCGAAACCCTTGAGATGAAACGCCAGGCACAAAGCTCCTGACTATTTGCCAGACTCAGGCGCCAGGCCCACGCAGCCTGGTTGCCTGAAAACAAAAACCCCGCCGGTGAGCGGGGTTTATTGTTTTACAGCCTTACCACATCAGATCATCCGGGATCTGGTAGGCGGCGTAAGGATCATCCTCATCCGGCACCTGGCTTTCGGTGAGGATATTGAGCTGGACGATACGCTCCGGCGCGCGCTCCTGGATCTTCAGCGCCGCTTCGCGCGGGATCACCTCGTAACCGCCGGCGTGATGCACGATCGCCAGGGAGCCGTTGCTCAGCTTGTTGCGCATCAGCGTGTTGACCGACAGGCGCTTGACCTTCTTGTCATCCACGAAGTTGTAGTAGTCCTCGGTGGTCAGCTTGGGCAGGCGCGAGGTCTCGATCAGTTGCTTGACCTGGGCCGTGCGGGCCTTGGCCTCGGCTTTCTCCTGCTGCTGGCGGTTCAGCTCCTGGTCGCGCTTGACCTTCTCGGCCATGGCTTCCTGGGCCAGGCGTGCCTGGGTGTCATCGGCCTCGGCCTGGCCTTTGTGGACCAGACGTTGATGTTTCTGTTTCTCTTTGCCGACCTGCTTGGCCTGCTTTTGGTTGACCAGACCTGCTTTGAGCAACTGGTCGCGAAGGGAAAGGCTCATGGTGCTTACTCACTTAGGCAACTGCTCAACCGCAGCTGGACACGTTCTTTTCCTGGCGTTTGGCTTCGCCCCACAGGGCGTCCAACTCTTCGAGGGTGCAATCTTCCATGGATTGACGCGTATCGCGCAATGCCTGTTCGATAAATCGGAAACGTCGCTCGAATTTGGCATTGGCACCGCGCAAGGCGGTTTCCGGGTCGACCTTGAGGTGACGGGCCAGGTTGACCGCGGCAAACAGCAGGTCACCGACCTCATCGGCGATGGCCACTGCATCGTTATCGGCCATGGCTTCGAGCACTTCATCCAGCTCTTCGCGCACGTTATCCACCACCGGCAACGCAGCGGGCCAGTCGAAACCGACCTGGCTGGCGCGCTTCTGCAATTTGGCGGCACGGGACAGCGACGGCAAGGCGGTGGGCACATCGTCGAGCAGGGACAGTTGCTCGGGGGCGCCGGACTTTTCCGCGCGCTCCTCGGCCTTGATCTGCTCCCAACGCGTCTTGACCTGCTCTTCGCTCAACTGCGGGATATCCAGCGGCGCGTACAGATCGCCGGTGGGGAACACATGGGGATGACGTCGAATCAGCTTGCGGGTGATGCTGTCGATCACCCCGGCGAACTCGAAGCGCCCTTCTTCCTGTGCCAGCTGGCTGTAATACACCACCTGGAACAACAGGTCGCCCAACTCGCCTTGCAGGTGATCGAAGTCGCCGCGCTCGATGGCGTCGGCGACTTCGTAGGCCTCTTCCAGGGTGTGCGGGACGATGCTCGCGTAGGTTTGCTTGATGTCCCACGGGCACCCGTATTGCGGGTCGCGCAGGCGATTCATCAGGTGCAGCAGGTCTTCAAGTGAATACATCATTCTATTTCCGATCAGGTATGAACACCGCCGATCAACTGTGGGAGGGGGCTTGCCCCCGATTGTGGTGGATCAACCAAGAATCTGGTACCTGACACTCCGCTTTCGGGGGCAAGCCCCCTCCCACATTCAGCCTGCATTCATCCAGATGCTCATGGGGTACGGTTGCGCCGCGTCTCGATGATGTTCGGCAACTGGGAAATCCGCCCCAGCAACCGCCCCAACGCGTCCAGCCCCGGAATCTCGATGGTCAGGGACATCAACGCGGTGTTGTCCTCCTGTTTGCTTGATGTCCCACGGGCACCCGTATTGCGGGTCGCGCAGGCGATTCATCAGGTGCAGCAGGTCTTCAAGTGAATACATCATTCTATTTCCGATCAGGTATGAACACCGCCGATCAACTGTGGGAGGGGGCTTGCCCCCGATTGCGGTGGATCAACCAAGAATCTGGTACCTGACACTCCGCTTTCGGGGGCAAGCCCCCTCCCACCTTTCAGACTGTGTTCATCCAGATGCTCATGGGGTACGGTTGCGCCGCGTCTCGATGATGTTCGGCAACTGGGAAATCCGCCCCAGCAACCGCCCCAACGCGTCCAGCCCCGGAATCTCGATGGTCAGGGACATCAACGCGGTGTTGTCCTCCTGTTTGCTTGATGTCCCACGGGCACCCGTATTGCGGGTCGCGCAGGCGATTCATCAGGTGCAGCAGGTCTTCAAGTGAATACATCATTCTATTTCCGATCAGGTATGAACACCGCCGATCAACTGTGGGAGGGGGCTTGCCCCCGATTGCGGTGGATCAACCAAGAATCTGGTACCTGACACTCCGCTTTCGGGGGCAAGCCCCCTCCCACCTTTCAGACTGTGTTCATCCAGATGCTCATGGGATACGGTTGCGCCGCGTCTCGATGATGTTCGGCAACTGGGAAATCCGCCCCAGCAACCGCCCCAACGCGTCCAGCCCCGGAATCTCGATGGTCAGGGACATCAACGCGGTGTTGTCCTCCTTGTTCGAGCGGGTGTTGACGGCCAGCACGTTGATCCGCTCGTTGAGCAGCACTTGCGACACGTCGCGCAGCAGACCGGAACGGTCGTAGGCACGGATGATGATGTCCACCGGATAGGTGAGCACCGGCACCGGGCCCCAGCTGACCTGGATGATCCGCTCCGGCTCGCGCCCGCCCAGTTGCAGCACCGAGGCGCAGTCCTGGCGGTGAATGCTCACGCCACGGCCCTGGGTGATGTAGCCGACGATGGCGTCGCCCGGCAGCGGCTGGCAGCAACCGGCCATTTGCGTCATCAGGTTGCCGACGCCCTGGATCTGGATATCGCCACGCTTGCCGGGCTTGTAGCCGGTGGCTTTGCGCGGGATCAGTTCCAGCTGTTCGTTGCCGCGTTCCGGCTCCACCAGTTGCTGGGCCAGGTTGACCAGTTGCGCCAGGCGCAGGTCGCCGGCACCGAGGGCGGCGAACATGTCTTCGGCGATCTTCATGTTGGCCTTTTCGGCCAGCTTGTCGAAGTCCACCTGAGGCAGGCCCAGGCGCGCCAGTTCGCGTTCGAGCAGGCTTTTGCCGGCGGCGACGTTCTGGTCGCGCGCCTGCAGCTTGAACCAGTGGACGATCTTCGCCCGCGCCCGCGAGGTGGTGATGTAACCCAGGTTCGGGTTCAGCCAGTCGCGGCTCGGCGTGCCGTGCTTGCTGGTGATGATCTCGACCTGCTCGCCGGTCTGCAGGCTGTAGTTGAGCGGCACGATGCGCCCGTTGATCTTGGCGCCCCGGCAGTTGTGGCCGATTTCGGTGTGCACGCGGTAGGCGAAGTCCAGCGGCGTGGCGCCCTTCGGCAGGTCGATGGCGTGGCCGTCGGGGGTGAAGATGTAGACCCGGTCCGGCTCGATATCCACCCGCAGTTGTTCGGCCAGGCCGCCGATGTCGCCGAGTTCTTCGTGCCACTCCAGCACTTGGCGCAGCCAGGAGATCTTCTCTTCGTATTGGTTGGACCCGGCCTTGACGTCGGTGCCCTTGTAGCGCCAGTGCGCGCACACCCCCAGCTCCGCCTCTTCGTGCATGGCGTGGGTGCGGATCTGCACTTCCAACACCTTGCCCTCGGGGCCGATCACTGCAGTGTGCAGCGAGCGATAGCCGTTTTCCTTGGGGTTGGCGATGTAGTCGTCGAACTCCTTGGGGATGTGCCGCCACAGGGTGTGGACGATACCGAGCGCGGTGTAGCAGTCGCGCATTTCCGGCACCAGCACGCGCACGGCGCGCACGTCGTAGATCTGGCTGAAGGCCAGGCCCTTGCGCTGCATTTTGCGCCAGATCGAATAGATGTGCTTGGCGCGGCCGCTGATGTCGGCGTCGACGCCGGTAGCCTGCAACTCGGCACGCAGCTGGCCCATCACGTCGGTGATGAAACGCTCGCGGTCGAGCCGGCGCTCATGCAGCAGCGTGGCGATCTGTTTGTATTGGTCGGGTTCGAGGTAGCGGAAGGACAAGTCCTCCAGCTCCCACTTGATATGGCCGATACCCAGGCGGTGCGCCAGCGGTGCGTAGATGTCGAAGACTTCGCGGGCCACGCGGTTGCGCTTTTCGTCGTCGGCGGTTTTCACCGCTCGGATCGCGCAGGTGCGTTCGGCCAGCTTGATCAAGGCGACGCGCACGTCGTCGACCATCGCCACCAGCATCTTGCGCAGGTTTTCCACCTGGCCCTGGGTGCCCAGCACCATGGACTGGCGCGGGCTGAGGCTGGCGCTGATGGCGGCCATGCGCAGCACGCCGTCGATCAGCTTGGCCACCACGGAGCCGAAGCGCTGGCCCACGGTGGCCAACGGGATATGCCCTTCACGCACGCCGCGATAGAGCACGGCAGCGATCAGCGAATCCTGGTCGAGCTTGAGATCGGCGAGGATCTCAGCGATTTCCAAGCCGGTGCGAAAGCTCGAAGTGCCTTCGGCCCACAGGTTCTTGGCCGCATTGTCTTGCTGTTCAGACTCACGAGCGAACTCGCAGGCTGCTTTCAAGGCTTCACGGTCCAGTGCCGGGTCGACACTGATGGCATGATCCAGCCATGCCTCGAGATTGATACTGCCGTCGGTGTTGATCGGCTGGTGTGCTCTCACCTGTACCATCTTGCTTACCTTCCCTACGACGCACCTTCGATGCGCCAAAAATCATCGCTGACCTGCTTTATCACTAAAGCTCACACACTCCCTGGCAGGTCACGGCCCAGGAGAATGCAGGCCAGTCGGATTAAACGGGCATCCTAGCCCGCCTCAAATAACGCCATCGCCTCGACATGCGCGGTTTGCGGAAACATGTCGAGGATCCCGGCACGTTTTAGCCGGTAACCCTGCTTGACCAACTCAACCGTGTCCCGCGCCAGCGTCGCCGGATTGCAGGACACGTACACCAGGCGCTTGGCCCCCAGGCTGGCGAGCTTGCGCACAACCTCCAGGGCACCGTCGCGAGGTGGGTCCAAGAGTACCGCAGAAAAGCCCTGTTTGGCCCATTCCGCGTCAGTCAACGACTGGGACAAATCGGCCTGAAAAAACTGCACATTATGCAAATTATTGCTGACGGCATTCAGCGCCGCACGCTCGACCATGGCCTGCACGCCTTCCACCGCGACCACTTCGCGCACCTGGCGCGCAAGTGGCAGGGCGAAGTTGCCCAGCCCGCAAAACAGGTCCAGCACGCGCTCATCGGCTTGCGGCGCCAGCCATTCGAGGGCCTGGGCCACCATCGCCGCGTTGACCCCGGCGTTGACCTGGACAAAATCGCCCGGCCGATACGCCAGCTCCAGAGCCCACGGTTCCAACCGATAACCCAGGGCCTGGTCAGGCTCGACCGGCTCCGGCTGGCCCTCGCCATGCAGCCACAACTGGGCCTCATGGAAGGCGCAGAATTCTTTGAGGATCAGCAGATCGGCGTCGGACAACGGCGCCATATGGCGCAGCAATACGGCGATGGACGACCCGCTGAACAGCTCCACATGCCCCAATGCCTGCGGTTTGCTCAAGCGCCGCAGCATGTTGGGCAAACGCTGCATGATCGGTTGCAAGGCCTGTACCAGCACCGGGCAATCGTCGATGGCGACGATATCCTGGCTGGCCACGGCGCGAAAGCCCACTTCCAGGGTCTTGGCCTTGGCGTCCCAGCGCACCGCCACGCGGGCGCGACGCCGATAGCCCAACTCCGGGCCACTCAAGGGTGCCGCCCACGCCTGCGGTTCGACCCCTGCCACACGCGACAGTTGCTCGGCGAGCATGCGCTGTTTCAGGGCAAGTTGTTCAGCATGGGGCAGGTGCTGCACGCTGCAACCGCCGCAACGGCCGAAGTGCGCGCACGGCGCCGGGCGCCGCAGTTCGCTGGGCTTGAACACACGCTCGGTGCGCGCCTCGACCACTTTGCCGTGGGCGCCCAATACCCGCGCTTCGACCTCTTCACCGGCCAGCGCACCGTTGACAAACCAGGTGCGGCCTTCAAAGAACACGATGCCACGGCCGTCATTGGCCAGGCGCTCGATGGTCAGGCGTTGCTTCTTGCCCACCGGAATCTGTGGGGTACGGCTGCCGCCCGTCGGCTGGAAGCGCAGGCCTCTCTCGTGCTTGGCCATCAGTTGGGTTCGTCGAAAATGCCGGTCGACAAGTAACGGTCGCCACGGTCACAGATGATCGCGACGATCACCGCGTTTTCCACTTCCTTGGACAATCGCAACATGCCGGCCACGGCGCCGCCGGAGGACACACCGCAGAAGATGCCTTCTTCACGGGCCAGGCGGCGCGTGGTGTCTTCGGCTTCACGCTGGGCCATGTCGATGATGCGATCCACGCGCGTGGCGTTGTAGATCTTCGGCAAATACTCTTCGGGCCAGCGGCGAATCCCGGGGATCGACGCGCCTTCCATCGGTTGCAGGCCGACGATCTGGATCGCCGGGTTCTGCTCCTTGAGGTAGCGCGAGTTGCCCATGATGGTGCCGGTGGTGCCCATGGAACTGACGAAATGGGTAATCGTGCCCTGGGTCTGGCGCCAGATTTCCGGGCCGGTGGTGGTGTAGTGCGCCTCGGGATTGTCGCCGTTGGCGAACTGGTCCAGCACCTGGCCACGGCCTTCGGCGGCCATGCGCTCGGCGAGGTCGCGGGCGCCTTCCATGCCTTCTTCCTGGCTGACCAGGACCAATTCGGCACCGTAGGCGGTCATCGCGGCCTTGCGCTCGGCGCTGCCATTGTCGGGCATGATCAGCACCATCTTGTAACCCTTGATCGCCGCGGCCATGGCCAGGGCGATCCCGGTGTTACCGGAGGTGGCTTCGATCAGGGTGTCGCCCGGCTTGATCTGCCCGCGCAGCTCGGCGCGCGTGATCATCGACAGCGCCGGACGATCCTTGACGGAACCGGCCGGGTTGTTCCCTTCGAGCTTGAGCAACAGGGTATTGCTGGTTTCACCCGCCATGCGTTGCAAGCGGACCAGGGGCGTGTTGCCGACGCAATCGGCGATTGTAGGGTACTGCAAGGTCATGGCGTATTCGCAATCCAGACTGCGGGGCGAACATCATACCGGGAAAGCCTGGCGCGCCATATCACGCAAAGTGCGGTGCTTATGGCTTAAAGGCATAAGCACGCAATCAGCCGGTCACGAAGCGGGTCCACTCCTCGCGCGTCAATTGCTCAATCAATTGCTCCTCGTCGTGCGCCCTCAAGGCTTGCACCTTACGCACCAGCAGCAGGTACGCGCCTTCGCTCATCTCCGCACTTTCGACTTGCGCCTGCGCACGCTCCATTTCTCGATCGTATTGCCCAAGGCGCGCGTCGAACCGCGATCGGTATTTACGCGCCAGAAACTGCCGCCAATATTCTGCTTGCACCAATAAAGCCGGCCAGTCGAACTGAGCCTCGGCGGCCACGATCATTCCGTGCATCCTGGTGATTGAGTTCGCATTGGGGCCGCCCAGTGTCCTGGCCAAACGCTCTTCGAATCCAAGGGGTAAATCCAGGCTGTGCGCCAACGCAATGCGGCTGGCAAGGATCATGCTGCTCACCACATCCCACGTTTGATGGCGGTCGAAACGCAACACCATCTCATCAATGGCCTGCAACCGTTTCAGGGCTCGAAAGTAATTCAAGAGTGGCGCGGCATCACCGTCCGTGTCGCGGGCGAGCAGTTCGATCGGCAGGAACTCAAGCTCCAGCGCATTGAGTGATAACAGCCAGCCATCCACCCCGCGATTGAGCTCGAAGCGGTGCTGAAACAGGATCACGGCCAGCTGCTCGTTATGGGTTGCACTCTCGATCAACTGCCACACGCGGCGCGTCAGGTCTTCTCGCAGCGCCCGAAAGCCGGTGGCGATGAGCGACGGATAGGCCGCGATACATGCCAGCAGCTCAAAAAAGCGATCAGACATCGGGCGTTGCTGCAGTTGCGCCCAAAGTGCCTGGTAGTGGGGAACCTCAGCGAAAGGCAGCACCGCCAACCATGTGTCGGGGCGTGTGGATGCCGCTGCGGGCTGGGCGCCCAGGCCAAAATCGATATCCGCCTGCCCCGGCCACTCACGGTAGCGGCGCATCATTTGCAGGGAGCCCTGTGAAAGCGGGTTGCCTTGCAAATTCATCGCTCGATGAACATTCGGGTAAATGAACAAATCGAGGCTGGTCAAGATCGATATTCGATTGTCACGCAAATCAAAGACCTCCAGTGATCGCAAGATGGCGGCGCCAAGGGGCAGGCTTTCAATTTGCGTATTGCGCAGGTTAAGCACGCGCAACTTCTTCAACCCATGCAGCTTCAAGCGCTGCCCCAGTCTCAGTGGGTTTACCGATAAATCCAGTGTCACCAGGCTGGTCATTTCAGCGAGCAGTATTACGTCCCCCAGTTGAAGCTTGAGCCGATTATTCGAGAGGTTGAGCAGCGATAAATAGCCCAGCTGTGCCAACCCGACGGGAAGGCGCTGCAGATGATTACCGTTGAAAAACACCCAGCGAAGCTGCGGAAAACACCTGAAAAAACTGGTTGGAATGGTTTCCAGCCGATTGTTTTTCAGGCTCAACAGTTTTACATGACCGAAATAGGCGCCCAGCGGCGGCAAATCATTTAATGCCAAGTCATCCAGGATGAGTTCATACGGTACCCCGCGAACGGAGTCTTCTTTAGCCCAGCAGCGCTGAATGCGCGCCGCCGCCTCACGTTGTGCGGGCAAGTCCTCGGGCTTACCCTGTCGGCACCATCGTTCAAGGTTGGCATTCAAGACGGCGCGCTCTCTGAACATGAAGTTGATCGCGCTTTCCCGCTCTCGGACGGAATCACTCAGGCCCTGGAGCAGCGCGAAGGCCTGCTCATCGGTTTTCGCCGGAAACAGCTGCCGCAGCTTGGCGACGTGTTCACGGTCCACCGGCCCCCAATGATCACCGCCGCTCAACGGGTAACCCATGCGCCCATCCGCCAGGCGCCGTGGCGGGACGTACCAGGGGCGTCGCTGTGGGTCGAACAGGCTGAGGGCGCGTTGCGAACGCTGTTCGATCTCCCGGCGCAGCGCATCGTGGGTGTAGTGCAGTGCTTCACGTTCAATCGACGGTAACGCGTCCAACAGCACCGCCAGGAACGCCCCGGGACGCCCGGTCGGTTGCCGTTCACCGTTCGCTTGAAGAATGTAGGCCTGATAATCCACGTCGACCGCTTCCAGTATCCGTCTGAGCGCGCCGTCGACCGGGCCGATGCTATCGATCAGGCGACCGCGCTCCCACACCTCGACCCGCAGGTGGTTCGGCCATCCGTCGATGTCCGGCAATGTATGCAGGATCAGTCTCGAGGTGTCTTCACTCGCTGCAGCCGGCAGATACAATCCCTCCAGCGCCCTGATCTTGCGCGCGACGCTCACCCGCCAACGCGCGGCCGACATCAGGCTCAAGGGGATGCGGCCGGCCTGCAGGCTGAGGCGCTCCTGCGCGGTGACGTCGCGCACCAGCTCTTCGGCGAGTGCCGCCGTCAAACTGGGAAAATCGCGCTGCAGCACCTGCGCCAATGGATCGCCCGATGGCTGCTGTTTTTGGCCCAGCGCCTTGAAAAACAGGCGCTCCATGTGAGGCCGGTTGCGCGCGACCTCGGCCTCGAGCACCGCGACCTGCTCGGCGCGGGTGGTCGCCGCCGGCCCCACCAACGTTTCGGCGCTGTCGACACCGACCTCGCCGAGCAGCCTGTCGAAAAAATCCCGCCCCGTATCCACGCCGGTGTTGATCCGTTGATGCCGCATGAAGCGCTCGACGGTCTCCACCACGATTGCCGGCGCGCGCTCATTGCGCAGATGTATCCGGCGCAGGACGTCCGCTGTCACCCCGCTTATCTGCTGAATCTGCTCGATGGCATCCGCCGGCACTGCGCGGGTAAACGGCCCCAGGCGCTGGAACGCCTTGGCGCCGTCCCACGTCAGCGGGTTTTCCCATTCGTGCCGCCAGGCGCCGGCACCGTTGTGGCTCAACAGCGGGGCATACGCATCGTTCAGGGACGGGTGCAATAGGCGCCATGGCTGCTCCGCCACCTTGAAATAAGCATCGTCCAGCCACAGGTAGCGCTCCGCCCCCAGGTGGTAAAGGCCAAGGGCATCGGGCTCTGCGGCGATACGGGCGGTATCGACGTGACTGACGTAGTGCGCGATCTCGCGCCGGTCGGGATAAAACGCGCCATCCGGCGCACGATGGCGCAACAGGGCGCGAGCGACCTGACGCCGAAAGTCGGCAACGCTGTGCTCCGCGCTCAAGCCGAGTAGACGCCGGTCATCGTCGGACAGCTGGCGCATGATCGCCAGATAGAAACCGTTGGCGCCACTCAGCATGGCGCCGGTGCGCGACTCACGGTGGTAATACGGCGAAAATCGCCCTTGGCCCTGATCAATGACCACCACGCTGCGGTCCTGCGCCCCCTGCGAAACATAGGGCAGCGCTTGCGTGGCCGGGCTGACGAGCAACGCCTGGGCGCTGCCGTCGCGCAGCACGCTGTGGGCGAAATGCGCGGCCCAATCCTGGGTTTGCCGGTCAAATCGGCGCGGATGAAAAAGCCCATCGACGATGGCTTCGCGGCGCGTCACCAGGCGTGCGGCGCGCAATGCGTCGTAAAGCGCCTCGGGTTGCAGTTGCGACTGCAGCAGCTGGGTTTGCTGATGCTCCGATAACGGGTGTTCGCGCAACACCTCGAGCAACCGCGCCATGCTCAGTTCGGGGTGCAAGGCCCGTAGTTGGGTAATCACCGCCGGTACGGGCTGGTCGGGGCTGACGCGCTCGGGCAACAATTTGAGTACCGACGCACTGGCGCCCACCGCGTCAGCACGGCAGGTGTCGGCAAACCGCGTGAGCGCGTCAAACAGGTCGTTCCTCAAGGCCTTGGCTTTCGTCGCCAATTGCTGGCGAAGCAACAGCGCGTCACCCGAAACAAGCGCCGGCACCAACGCCACAATGGCCTGTGCCACATGGGCGGTGAAGCGGCGCGGCGTGGCATAGGCGAACTCATGATTTTCCAGCGCGGTCAGCGTAACCACTGCCGTTGTCGCACGCGTTGCCTCCTTGTTGTAGCGACGCACCTCCAGGCCCTGATGGTCTTCAATGCTCAACGACATTCCCGCCGGCCAACCCTCCAACTGAGTGAGCAGCGGCGCCATGACGTCCAGCGCGTCGACGGGTGCGGGGCGGCTGGGGTCAGCGTCTGCGGCCAGCCAATCGATCAGCCGGTCGGCGCGCAACCGATGCACGGCGTCGACCAAAGACGCCGACGCTGGCGCGCCCTCCCATACCTGGTTCAAGGTCTCTGCCGAGGTCGCGCTCGTTTCGAGTAAAATCTCGATTTGCCGTGGCAATACGTCCTGGCTGCCGAGCATTCTTTCGAGCACCTGCGGGCTCGACAGATGCCGGTGTTCAGGCACGGCGCTGTAGCGCTGGGACAAGCGTTGATACAAGTGCTGATGGCGACGCAGCACGCTGCGCCCCAAACGCGTATGCAATCGACCACTGATCAGTAAATCGGCAAGGTCGGCAAACCCCTGGAGCAATTCGGCAGGCTCGCCGAGCAGCGCCTGCCGCCCCCCTTCGACCAACGCTTGCTCCATCGCTATGAACATCGCAAACGCCCTCACCCGTCCCAACCCTTTTAACGCCCCCGGCACCGGGATCAGCAGCACATCGAGGATTTCCCCGATCAGGGTCTGGAACAGCTCGATCATGGTGGGCATGAAACCGGGCGTCTGGTGCGCCAATTCCTGCAGATTGGCGCGACTGCGCTCGCGATAGAAATCGTTCAGGCTCAGCGCCGGGGACTTTTGCACGACGTTGCGCACATAGCCGACTTTATCGACGATGTTGACGCTCGGAATGACACGGGCCAGCCAGTCGACCAGTTTTTCCAACCCCTCAAGGTCGCGACGCGGCTGCGCGGTTTTACCGATTTGCTTGAGTCGCGCACAGTCACGCAGCCACATGATCTGATACAGCCAATCGACCCGCCCCGCGCGGTAGGCCGCATGAAACTCCGCATGAAACACCTCGCAGGCTTGCCGATGGCTGGCATGATGACGCAGCGACCCGCCGGGGCGATTCGGGATAAAACTGAAAGCCCCCTTGCAACCGCTGACGGAAAAAACGATGTGGGGAATGCTCAAGCTGTCGCCGGGAGGCTGGCCGGCGTAATGCCCGACCAAGCCGATCGATTGTGGTAACCAACTGATGTTGTCCGTCCCATGGGGCACGAAAAGCAGCATTTCCTCTACGCGCTCCCAGCGCGCTTCTCCCGCCAGCGCACGTTTCACCTGCTGGTATTTGTCCCGGTCGACGCGGCTGGCTTCGGTGTTTCTCAAGGCCTCGATGAGGGCGAACTCAAACTCGGCATTCGCCAACCGCATGATGCTGCTGCCCAGCGAGGCGTTGGCCTGCAGCGCCTGGTCGAGACGGCGACGCAGTTGCCCGCCGAGATCGAGCCGGCGCACCAGCGCAATGAATTCGCCGGCGGTCGCGTTGATGTTCCTGTCGAGGTAACTGGCATCGGCCAGGCCGGTGCGGCCGGGGTAGCTCCAGCCGGTCAGGCCGTCATAGTTCATACAGGCGGCGTCCCATAAGGTCACGCTAGAGATCTTGATCTCATCGCCTTTCAATTCGCGCCGGACGCGACCGGAGTGCTTGAGGTAGCGGGTATTGATCTTCGCCACCTTGGGGTCGATGTACTGGCCGGTCAGGGTTATCAACGCGCTGCGCAACGACTCCAGGGCATGTAGCTCGAACGCTTCGGTGAGTTGGCGGATGCCCTGCTCCATGGTGTGCTGGGCATCGATCCAGGCCCTTTGCAGGCGCACGTACTCACGTTTTTCGGCAAGATCGAGCCCGCCGAGAAGGCCGTCGAACTCAGCTCTCAAGCCATCCAGGGCTTGCAGGACTGACCACTCCAGGCCGGCCATCAAGGGTGCGCGCTGCTGCGCGATAAAAGCGCTCAGCGTGTCCTGCGGTGTGGGGGTAATCGGCTCGCTCATGGCTCTGCTCCTGAAAAGCTCAGCCTATCGCCTCGCCGTCAGCGTCTCAGGTAGCTATGTAGCGCCATGGATCAGCCGTGGTTCTTGTCGAAAACCGCCGGTCCCATCGCCGCAATCTGGCCCTCGATCAACGCATCGAAGGGTTTGAGTAACGGCTCGAAAGAAGTGGGCGCCTCCAGCACCTGCAACGCCTGCACAATCGCCTCCACCGTCGACAAGGCACCGGGGCCCGGCGCCTTGCGCAGCCGGTAGCGCGAGACGGCGCCCGCGGCCAGCGTCACCCTGGGCAGCGCCGCCAGCAGCGGGTTGAGGTGCAACAGCTTGCGCGCCTTGCGCCAGGTGCCGTCGGGGACCACCAGCAACAACGGCTCGTCACTCGGCCCATAAGCCTGCAGCGGCTGGGCATCGTCTGCCGGAAACAACAGGCGCGCCTGATAGCCGGGCGGGTTCAGCAAGCTCGGCAGATCGTCGAATACCTCGCCCACCACCAACTGTGCATTGTTCAAGCCCAACGCCGCCAACCGCGCGGTATTGAGCGCATGGTTGACCTCGCTCGGGTGCTGCAGCAGCAACACGCGGGTGCGACTGTCGAGGCTGGGGATCAGCGCGCACAGGCAATGGGTGGCGGGCCGCAGGCAACGGGAACACTGGGGTCTGGACATGGTTTTTCAGGCCTGGTTGAGCTGGGTTTTGAGCAAGTCGCGAAACGTCTGGATCAGCGGCTCGCGGCTACGGCCACGGCGCATGATCATCGAGAACGGCGCCTGGTAGCCGAAGGTCGCCGGCAGCAGCACGCGCAGGTCGCCCTTGTCGGCCCAGGCCTGGGCGTAGTGTTCGGGCAGGTAGCCGATGTAGGCGCCGGACAGCACCAGGATCAGTTGCGCCTCCATACTTTCCACGGTGGCGGCGCTGTGCTTGAAGCCGTGGCGCGCCAGTTCCGCCTGGCTCCAGTAGCCGCGCCCGACCATGCGCTGCTGGGTGATCACCTGTTCGGGGATGCGCCGCTCATTGAACAGCGGGTGCCGGGTGCTGCAATACAACCAGTGTTGTTCACGGTACAGCGGCATGTAGATCAGCCCGCTCATGCGGTTGGAGAACGCGCCGATGGCCAGGTCCAGGCGGTTGTCCTGCACGCCCAGTTGCAGTTCGTAAGGGCTCAGCACCGACAAATGCAGGTGCACCGCCGGGTGTTCCAGGCTGTAGGCGCCGATCACCTCGGCGAACGGCAGGGCCTTGTCGCTGACGGTGGAGTCGAGCACGCCGAGCTTGAGCGTGCCGCGCAGCTCGCCTTTGAGCGCGGCGGCGTATTGCTCGAAACCTTCCAGTTCGCCCAGTAGCCGCAGGGTCTCCTGATGGAACAACTCGCCCTTGCTGGTCAGGCTGAACCCGCCCCGGCCACGGTGGCACAGCACCAGGCCCAACGCCGATTCGAGCTGGCTCATATAGGTGCTGATCGCCGAGGTCGACAGGTTGAGTTCGTGCTGTGCATTGGCGAACCCCTGGTGGCGCACGACGCTGACGAAGATGCGCAGGAGTTTCAGGTCAGGCAAGGCGTTGGCCATGGTCGGCTCCGGGGAGGTGATCGCAGTAGTCTACCTGCCGGCATTAGTTTAGAAAAATCTGAACTAAGTATTTGCCTCTGCCGATTCTTCCCACCCCGGGCTTTTCGCAGAATCGGCCGCTAATAAACACAACACGATGAGGCAATCCCGTGGACAAGATTTTCCACCAACCACTGGGCGGCAACGAAATGCCGCGCTTCGCCGGCATCGCCACCATGATGCGTCTTCCCCATTTGCAATCGGCCAAGGGCCTGGATGCGGCCTTTATCGGCGTGCCGCTGGACATCGGCACCTCGCTGCGCGCCGGCACCCGCTTCGGCCCCCGGGAAATCCGCGCCGAATCGGTGATGATCCGCCCGTACAACATGGCCACCGGTGCCGCGCCGTTCGATTCGCTGTCGGTGGCCGATATCGGCGACGTGGCGATCAACACCTTCAACCTGCTCGACGCCGTGCGGATCATTGAAGAAGCCTACGACGAGATCCTCGAACACAACGTCATCCCCATGACCCTGGGCGGCGACCACACCATCACCCTGCCGATCCTGCGGGCGATCCACAAAAAACACGGCAAGGTCGGGCTGGTCCACATCGATGCCCATGCCGACGTCAACGACCACATGTTCGGCGAGAAGATCGCCCACGGCACCACCTTCCGCCGCGCAGTGGAAGAAGGCCTGCTCGATTGCGACCGCGTGGTACAGATCGGCCTGCGCGCCCAGGGCTACACCGCCGAAGACTTCAACTGGAGCCGCAAGCAAGGCTTTCGCGTGGTGCAGGCCGAAGAATGCTGGCACCACTCCCTCGCGCCGTTGATGGCCGAAGTGCGCGAAAAAGTCGGTGGCGGCCCGGTGTACCTGAGCTTTGACATCGACGGCATCGACCCGGCCTGGGCGCCCGGCACCGGCACCCCGGAAATCGGCGGGCTGACCACTATCCAGGCGATCGAAATCATCCGTGGCTGCCAGGGCCTCGACCTGATTGGTTGCGATCTGGTAGAAGTTTCGCCGCCTTACGACACCACCGGCAACACCTCGTTGCTGGGCGCCAACCTGCTGTACGAAATGCTCTGCGTACTGCCCGGCGTGGCGCACCGCTGATGAGCACCCATGAGGTGTTGAAAGCGGCGGCCGACCTAGTGTCGGCCTTCGCACGCAACGACCGCGAGGCTTACTTCGGCGCATTCAGCGCCGATGCCAGCTTCGTGTTCTACACCCTGCCCCAGCCGCTGCTCAGTCGCGATGCCTACCAGGCATTGTGGGACAGCTGGCGTCGGGACGAGGGGTTCGAGGTGCTGTCCTGCGTCTCGAGCAACGCCGTTGTCAGCCTGCAGGGTGATGTGGCGATTTTTATGCATGACGTGGCCACCGAGCTGCGCATGAACGGGGAGCAATTCAATAGCCAGGAACGCGAGACCATTGTCTTCAGACGGCAAGGGTTGGACGTACAACAAAAACAAGGCCTGTGGCTGGCCTGTCACGAACATTTGTCCGCTATGCCGGAAGGGCTGCCGCCCCCTTAGCCAATGTGATCGGAGCTGATCATGAATAATAAAAACAACGAAAACAGTATTCGCAAGATAGAAACCAACGGGGTCGAACAGATCCCGGACCATGAACGTACCGCCGGGCCCAAGGACCTGTTTCGCCTGATCTTCGGCGGTGCCAATACCTTTGCCACAGCGGTGCTGGGTGCCTTTCCGGTGCTGTTCGGCCTGTCGTTCCAGGCCGGTGTCTGGGCGATTGTGCTGGGCGTGCTGGTGGGTGCGCTGATCCTGGCGCCCATGGGCCTGTTCGGGCCGATCAATGGCACCAACAATGCTGTGTCGTCCGGGGCGCACTTCGGTGTCCACGGGCGGATCGTCGGCTCGTTTCTGTCATTGCTGACGGCGATTGCCTTCTTCTCACTGTCGGTGTGGAGTTCGGGCGATGCGCTGGTCGGCGGTGCGAAGCGGCTGATCGGCCTGCCGGAAACCGACCTGACCCTGGGCCTGGCCTACGGCGTGTTTGCCATCCTGGTGCTGACGGTTTGTATCTACGGCTTTCGCTTCATGCTGTGGGTCAACCGCATCGCGGTGTGGGCGGCGAGCCTGCTGTTTCTGCTGGGGATCTTCGCGTTCGCGCCGACCTTCGACAGCCACTTCGCCGGCAGCGTGGCCCTCGGCCAGAGCGGTTTCTGGGCCGCGTTTATCGGTGCGGCGCTGGTGGCCATGAGCAACCCGATCTCCTTCGGCGCGTTCCTCGGTGACTGGTCGCGCTACATCCCGCGTGAAACGCCGAAAATTCGCATCATGCTGGCGGTGGTCGCGGCACAGATCGCCACCTTGATCCCGTTCCTGTTCGGCTTGGCCACCGCGACCATCGTCGCGGTCAGGGCACCGGACTACATCGCGGCCAACAACTACGTCGGCGGTCTGCTGGCGGTGGCGCCGAGCTGGTTCTTCCTGCCGGTGTGCCTGATCGCGGTGATCGGCGGCATGTCCACCGGCACCACGTCGCTGTATGGCACGGGGTTGGACATGTCCAGCGTGTTCCCGCGCCTGCTGTCGCGGGTCAAGGCCACGCTGCTGATCGGGGTGATGTCTATCGCCTTCATCTTTATCGGACGTTTCGCCGCCAACCTGGTGCAGAGCGTGTCGACCTTCGCGGTGCTGATCATCACCTGCACCACCCCGTGGATGGTGATGATGATCATCGGCCTGATCGTGCGTCGCGGCTTCTACTGCCCGGACGACCTGCAGGTATTTACCCGCGGCGAACGCGGCGGGCGCTACTGGTTCAGCCATGGCTGGAACTGGCGCGGCCTGGGGGCCTGGATTCCGAGCGCGTTGGTGGGGCTGTGCTTCGTCAACCTGCCGGGGCAGTTTGTCGGGCCATTGGGCAACCTCGCCGAGGGCATCGATATCAGCCTGCCGGTGACATTGGGGCTGGCCTCAGTGGTGTACCTGAGCTTGCTGCGCCTGTTCCCGGAACCGGCTGCCGTGTACGGCCCTACCGATCCACGCAGCGAACGCACGGACGTGCACGCTGAACCGGCGCTGCAAAAAGCCGCCTGATTTCCATAAAAAAGATAATCGGAGACCCGCCGTCATGGCTTTGGATTTATTCGTCGTACTCATCTACGCCGCCGGCATGCTCGTGCTCGGCTATTACGGCATGCGCCGCGCCAAGACCCACGAAGACTACCTGGTCGCCGGGCGCAATCTCGGCCCGTCGCTGTACATGGGCACCATGGCCGCCACGGTATTGGGCGGCGCGTCCACCGTCGGCACCGTGCGCCTGGGGTATGTCCACGGCATCTCCGGCTTCTGGCTGTGCGCCGCGCTGGGCATGGGGATCATCGCGCTGAACCTGTTCCTGGCCAAGCCGTTGCTGAAGCTGAAAATCTTCACCGTCACCCAGGTCCTGGAAAAACGCTACAACCCCATGGCCCGCCAGGCGAGCGCGGTGATCATGCTGGCCTACGCGCTGATGATCGGCGTGACCTCGATCCTGGCCATCGGCACCGTGCTGCAGGTGCTGTTCGGCCTGCCCTTCTGGATTTCGGTGCTGCTCGGCGGTGGCGTGGTGGTGATGTACTCGACCATCGGCGGCATGTGGTCGCTGACCTTGACCGACATCGTGCAGTTCGTGATCAAGACCGTCGGCCTGATGTTTATCCTGCTGCCGATCTGCCTGTACCGCGTCGGAGGCTGGGACGAACTGGTGGCCAAGCTGCCAGCGTCGAACTTCAGCTTCACCGCGATCGGCTGGGACACGATCATCACCTATTTCATGATCTACTTTTTCGGCATCCTGATCGGCCAGGACATCTGGCAACGGGTGTTCACCGCCCGTGACGAAAAGGTCGCCCAGTACGCAGGCACTTTCGCCGGTTTCTACTGCATTCTCTACGGCCTGGCCTGTGCGTTGATCGGCATGGCGGCCCATGTGCTGATTCCCGATCTGGATAACGTCAACAACGCGTTCGCCGCGATCGTCAAAGTGTCGCTGCCCGATGGCATTCGTGGGTTGGTGATTGCGGCGGCGTTGGCGGCGATGATGTCGACGGCCAGCGCCGGCTTGCTGGCGGCGTCCACCGTGTTGACCGAGGACCTGCTGCCACGTTTGCGCGGCGGCAAGCAGTCGAGCCTGAACATCAACCGCCTGTTCACCCTGCTGACCGGTATCGCGGTGCTGGGCATCGCGCTGGTGGTGAACGATGTAATCAGTGCCCTGACCCTGGCTTACAACCTGCTGGTGGGCGGCATGCTGATCCCGCTGATCGGGGCGATTTTCTGGAAGCGCGCGACGACTTCGGGGGCGATTACGTCCATGACCCTGGGCTTCGTGACGGCGTTGGTGTTCATGTTCAAGGACGGCTTGGACGCGAACACGCCGATCTACTACAGCCTGGCGGTGGCCTTGGTGAGTTTTGTCGGGGTGAGCCTGTTGTCGCGCCGACCTGAAACGGAACCGGCGCGGGCCGCCTGAACAAGCACGCGGGAAATCAGGTTTTCTTCAGCGGGTGCGACGTCGGATGTCGCACTCGTTTTTTTTTGCGTGGCGTACCAAGCATCGCGAGGGCGGGTTTGCTTGCTCCCACACAAGCCCGTTCCTACACAGATTCTGCGGTGTTCCGACGACTGCGGTTCAACGCCGACGTGGACGACGCTGCTCATCATCCGTGCGAATGGGCACCGGCTGCAGCGGGGGCTCGATCAGGCCCAGCGCAACGCCAAGGTCGTGGAGCCAGGTTTGGATTTTCTCTTTCATGATTGCCCCCTTTGAGGGTAGTGCGGGTCGGCGGAAATTCTTTCGCCTCTTCCTACAAATAGTAGCCCTAACTCCTACACATTGCATGAACGAAACCACAACGAACTATTACCAAATTCATGCAAATACGACAGATCGGTCAGGCGATCGCCCGGCTATCTTGCGGGAACCCTGCCTGGCCTTCGCGCTGCAGTTCGATCCATGCGTTGAGATTAGCGCCGAGCATACCCTTTCGCCACATCAGCCAGGTGGTCGCAGTGGCAAAAGGCTCAGATAGGGGATGAACGGACACGCTGTCCTTGCCTGGCAGGCTGTCGAGCATGGATTCGGACATCAAGGCCACGCCGGAACCGGCGATCACGCAGGCGAGCATGCCTTGATAAGACTCGATCTCAATGGCACGGCCCATCGCCACGTGCTCGTGGGAAAACCACGTCTCCAAACGTCGGCGATAGGAACAACTGCGTCGGAAGGTGAACACTGCGCGGCCGGCAACATCCTGAGGGCCGAGTACTGGCGGGTGGTCGGCTTCGCAAATCAGCATCAGCTTTTCGTCGCACAAGGGCACACCGTCCAGGGACGCGATAGTCAGCGGGCCGTCGACCAGCGCCGCGTCGAGACGCCCGGTGATCAAGCCTTCGAGCAGCTCGCCGCTGGGCGCCGATTGCACCTGCAGATTCACCATCGGATACGCCTTGTGATAGCGCGCCAACAGTTTCGGTAAGTGAATCGCGGCGGTGCTGTACATGCTGCCCAGCACAAAGTCACCGGCCGGTTGCCCGCCTTGCACGGCACCGTGGGCTTCGTCGTGCAGCGCCAGCAGACGGGTGCTGTAGTCCAGCAACACTTTGCCCGCAGGGGAAAGCTGCAGGCGTTGACGTTCACGAACGAACAACTCGACGCCCAGTTGCTCCTCCATCTGCTTGAGCCGGGTCGACAGGTTCGATGGCACGCGGTGCAAGCGCTCGGCAGCGCGGGTGATGGAGCCCTCTTCCGCCACGGCCTGGAAAATGCGCAATTGACTGAACTCCATACCTTTCTCCAAAACTGAACAAGTTGCTCACTATTATTCATTTTTACAGAAAGTCAATCCGCCTTAGCCTGCATGTCATTCGCTTTCCCGCAGGAAACCTTGCACATGTCGCCGTTGACTCGCCTCCTCGCCAGCTTTATCGCCCTGATGATGGCCATGGGCATTGGCCGCTTCGCCCTCACCCCGCAAATGCCACATCTGCTCAGCGAGGGGCAGATTGATCTGACCGGTGCCGGGCTGATCGCCGCCGCCAACTACCTGGGCTACTTCGTCGGCGCGGTGGATTCGATTTTCGCGCGCAGCCATCACCCTGTACGCGGTCGCTTGTACGGCGGGTTGTGGTTGTGCGTGCTGCTGACCCTGGCGTCGTACTGGGCCCATGGGTTCTGGCCGCACCTGCTGTTGCGCTTCGGCACCGGCGTGGCCAGCGCCTGGGCGCTGGTGATGATCACCAGCCTCAGCCAACCGCTGGCGATTGCCGCCGGGCGCCCTGGTGTTTGCCGGGCCGGGCCTGGGGATTCTGTTGACCGGCCTGCTCGCGCTGGGTTCGAACCTGCTGGGACAAAGCTCCGCAACACTGTGGCTGGTCTACGGCGGGGTGGCGCTGCTGATGCTGCTGGCGATCCTGCCTTTCCTGCCTCAACCGAGCGTCACTGACACGCCCGTCAGCGACGCGAGCAGCAATGCGAGCATCGCGCACCTGGGTTGGGTTTATTTCCTCTACGGCCTCGGCTACATCATCCCGGCGACCTTTCTGTCCCAGATGGCCAGCGCGCAGTTCAAGGGCGCCTGGCAGGCAGACCTGTTCTGGCCATGCTTTGGCCTGGCGGCTGCGCTCGGGGTGGTCGTGGCGAGCCTGCGCCGCAAGGCCGCGAACACAACCCGCCGCTGGCTGATGACAACCTTATGGTTGCAAGCGGCGGGCGTATTTACCTGCTTGCTCGGCAACGGCTGGGGCCTGGCGCTGGGCGTATTGCTCTGCGGCGCACCGTTTCTGGCGTGTATGCAGTTGGTGATGGCACGCTTGCGCGAGGTGGCGCCCCACGGCTACCAGCGCAGCACTGGGGTGCTGACCGCGAGCTTTGCCATCGGACAACTGAGCGGCCCATTGCTCGCGTCGGTGAGCAGCCACCTGAGCGGCGGCCTGCAACCGGCGCTGGTGATCGCCGGTTGCGGGTTGTTATTGGCCGGCGCGCTGTTGCTGCGCCCGGCCGCGGCAGTCAGCCAGCCATCAGCGGCGTTGGCACGCGAGCCTGTTCGCGCCGAGCGAGCACCAGGAAAAACAGCCCACCCAGGAAGCAACCGGTGAACCAGGCGAAGTTGGCCATGCCCTGCAAGGCCGGGGTGAACGTGATCGCGACACCCACCAGCGTCGCCGGCAACAGAGCCTTGACCGCCGTCCAGTTCACGCCGCCGTCGAAGTAATAACGCCCGCTCGGGCTGTCATCGAACAGCGCATCCACGTCGATCTGCTGTTTTTTGATCAGGTAGAAGTCCACCAGCAAAATCCCGAACAACGGCCCGATAAACGCGGCGAGGATGTCCAGGGTGTAGTGGATCATCAGCGGGTTGTTGAACAGGTTCCACGGGGTGATAAAGACTGAAGCCACCGCTGCAATCATGCCGCCGGCGCGCCAGCTGATTTTGCTCGGCGCAACGTTGGCGAAGTCGAACGCCGGGGACACGAAGTTGGCGACGATATTGATGCCGATCGTGGCCGTGACAAAGGCAAAGGCGCCCAGCAACACGGCCATGCTGTTGTCGATACGCGACACGGTGGCGATCGGGTCGTGGAGCATTTCACCGAATACCGGCAAGGTGCCCGAGACGATCACCACGGTCACCAGGGAGAACGCCAGGAAATTCACCGGCAGCCCCCAGAAATTACCGCGACGCACATCCTGCATGCTGCGACAGTAGCGGCTGAAATCGCCGAAGTTCAGCGTCGGCCCGGAAAAGTACGACACCACCAACGCCGTCGCCACAATCACCTGGCCAAAAGCCTGCCAGCCCGACAAGGACTTTTCCGCCAGGGTAAAGCTGATATTCGCCCAGCCCGCCTTCCACACGATCCAGCCGGCCAAGGCGAACATCACCGCATAGACCACTGGCCCGGCCCAGTCGATAAAGCGCCGGATAGACTCCATGCCCGCCCAGAATACGGCCGCCTGCAACACCCACAAGCTGAGGAAACCAAACCAGCCCAGGTAGGACAGGCCCGCGAAGTGCGGCTCTGCATACACGGCCATCTGTGGGAAAAAGCGCAGCACCACGATGATCAGCGCACTCGACGCCAGATACGTCTGAATCCCGTACCACGCCACCGCGATCAAGCCGCGTATCACCGCCGGAATATTCGCACCGAACACACCAAACGCCAGTCGGCAGATCACCGGGTACGGTACAGCCGCTTGCTGGCTCGGCCTGGCCACCAGGTTAGCGATCAATTGCACGATGCAAATACCCGCGAGCAACGCAATCAGCACCTGCCAACTGGCCAGCCCGAGGGCGAACAGGCTGGCGGCGAAGACATAGCCGCCGACGCTGTGTACGTCGCTCATCCAGAAGGCAAAGATGTTGTACCAGGTCCACTTCTGCGGCAGTGGGCCCAGGTCCTGGTTGTACAGGCGCGGGCTGTAGCCTTTGGGCAATTGTTCGGTCATCGCTTGGCTCCTCGAAATACCCGCCTGCGCTGCCGTAACGGGATGCATACGGAAGGCGGCGCGGTTTGTATACGAAAGAGTCAGCAGAATGCGTGCCAATGGCACACAATCCCCACGGGGCGGGGTACCAAAGGATGTATCGAGAGTTAGATCGGTGTATACCGCTCAGCAACGGTGCACGCCTTAATCCTGTACACAATCACTTGCACACCCGTTGTGCACACAGGTGCCTGACTGCGCACTAGGCGGCGCTGAGGAATGTGTTCAAGTTGCTCAGGTCATCTGCGCCGTAGGCCGACAGAACAAGGATTTACGGGGCATCGGCACAGCTTCTGTAGGAGCGATTCGCTCCTACAGAAGAGCAAACCGCACTCAGCTCAGTTCAATGCGATCGGCATGAATCACAATCTGGCCCTGCTTGTAGAGCGCACCAATGGCCTTCTTGAAGTTGCCTTTGCTGACGCCGAACAAGTTGCTGATCACCGCCGGGTCGCTTTTATCGCTGACCGGCAGGCTGCCGTTGTTTTCGCGCAACTTGGCGAGGATCTTCGAGTTGAGGCTGGAAGCCGCTTCCTGGCCGACCGGTTGCAGGCTCAGGCTGATATTGCCGTCGGCGCGGATTTCCTTGATAAAGCCTTTCTCTTCCTTGCCCGGGCGCAGGAACTTGAACACTTCGTTCTTGTGGATCAGGCCCCAGTGCTTGTTGTTGATGATCGCCTTGAAGCCCATGTCCGTGGCCTCGGCCACCAGCAGGTCGACTTCCTGGCCAACCTGGTAGTTGGCGGGCGTCTTGTCCAGGTAGCGGTCAAGGCGCGCGGTGGCGGTGATGCGCTTGGTGTGCTTGTCGAGATAGACATGCACCACGCAATATTCGCCAGCGGTCAATTGACGCTTTTCTTCCGAATACGGCAGCAACAGATCCTTGGGCAAGCCCCAATCGAGGAAGACACCGATGCTGTTGACTTCCACAACTTTCAAACTGGCAAATTCGCCAACTTGAACTTTTGGTTTTTCAGTGGTGGCGATAAGTTTGTCATCGCTGTCCAGATAAATGAATACGTTAAGCCAGTCTTCATCTTCACTGGGAATATCTTTGGGGATATACCGATTAGGCAAGAGGATTTCACCGTCTTGCGCACCATCCAGGTACAAACCAAAGTTAGTGTGTTTAACCACTTGCAAGCTGTTGTAGCGCCCGACTAAAGCCATTTCCAATACCCTCATTGCGTGGGCGGCATTCTACCCGAGTTGCGTCCGGCACGCGCGCACGCCTGAAAATT
The DNA here is from genome assembly GCF_023651955.1 of Pseudomonas sp. Y39-6. Classification (NCBI taxonomy): domain Bacteria; kingdom Pseudomonadati; phylum Pseudomonadota; class Gammaproteobacteria; order Pseudomonadales; family Pseudomonadaceae; genus Pseudomonas; species Pseudomonas sp. Y39-6. The sequence goes on from NZ_CP069594.1 coordinate 5,234,969, forward strand.
CGCGGGTTCGCATAGCATTCTACCGGCACCGCCCCGCTCGTCTGATCAATCGGCTGAATTCCGCCGCGCCGGCGGCGCCCGACAGACCGCGTGGTTTCGAGTTAAAACAGTAAGTTAGAGGCTTATTTCGACGACGAACTTTGCCGGTTTCAGCCAGCGCACCAAATACAAGGGGATATTTACCAAGCAATTGTCAAGCATTTCCTGTACGATGCCTGGCCAAGTTAATTTTCTACAGGTTAGTGGCCGCCATGCGCGTAAAAGCATCCAACAGCAAAGCAAAGCCAGCTCCCGCCGTCGAAACCAGCGAGTCGATCAACAGCCAGATCGCTGCGTTCCTCAAGTCCGGTGGCGAAATCCAGCAGATTGCCAAGGGCGTCAGCGGCCAGACTTTCGGCCCGTCCAAGCAGATCAGCCTGGGCAAAAAGTAAGCTGACCGCGCAACACACCTGGTCCCTAAGCGTCTTGCCAGCAAGGCGCTAGGACTAGAGCCCGAAACACCCCATTGCTTCTCCCGCGACACAAAATCGACCAACGGACCTCACCGCCTGGCATTCGCCGGTATGCTTGCACACGTCTAGCACGGGCATCTGCCTGATACCTTCCGTTACTGCTCCTCGCTTTTCATGGAGTGAAGCATGCTCAAAACCTGTATTTTCCTGATCGCCGCCCTCGCCGCCAGCCCTTTGGCCGAAGCGCAGATTTTCCAGCGCGAATTGGGCGACTTCGATCTGAAACTGGGCACCACGCCCAGCCGCAGCATGGCCCAGGGCCTGGTCAAGCCGACATCGCCGGGCAGCGACGCCTTCCACGGCGGCCTCGACCTGAGCCACGACAGCGGCCTGTACGTCGGCCAGTTCTCACCGAACATGGGCCTGTCTTCGGCGAGCAACCTTGAAATCGACTCGTACATGGGGTTCAAACACCCCTTCGACCAGACGCTCGGCTACGAAGTAGGGTTGATCCACTACAGCTATCCCTCGCTCAGCCCCCTTGACAGCCAGGAGTTCTATGGCGGCCTGAACCTGCTGGGCAATCGCTTCGGCGCGTCCTTCAGCAACGACCCCGACCGCCAGGACAGCACCCTGTTCGCCGACCTTGGCGGCACACAGCCGTTCGGCATCGGCGTCAGCATGAAGTACACCACGCATCAACTGGGCAGCCCGGTCTCGGTGGACGGCGGTTCGATCCGCAGTTTCAGTGACTGGTCGGTGCAATTCTCACGGGCGTGGATGGGCGTTGACCTTGACCTGATCTACAGCGACTCCAGCCTCAACGGCGGCGACTGCTCGGCCTACTCGGGACACAATTCGCAATGCGATGGGCTGTTGACCTTGAAGGCAGCGCGGACGTTTTATTGATGGGCTGAACTGTCGCACCCAGCGCGGGTTCACATGCATTAACCCCCTCTGCGCAAGGACCCGCCCATGCTGAGCCGGCTCAATTTTCTGCTGCCATTCGTGATCCTGAGCCTGGTGCTTGGCGGCTGCAACCGCGTGGGTTTGGCCTACCGCAATCTCGACGTGATCATCCCGTGGACCCTCAGTGACTACCTGGACATGAATGCCGGGCAGAAACGCTGGTTCAACGACACCCTCCAGCAACACCTGGCCTGGCATTGCACCACGCAGTTACCGGGTTATCTGGACTGGCTCGACCGCCTGCAACAGATGGTCGACAACCATCAGGTCAGCGACAACGCCTTGCAGAGCCGTACCGACGAAGCCAAACAGGCGGTGAGCGAGATCGCGCGCGCGATCACACCGTCGGCGGTCCACTTGCTGCGCGGGCTGGACGACCAGCAGGTCAAGGACATGAACGACGCCCTGGCCAAAGACCTGCGCAAGCGCCAGGACGAATACCTGAAACCGCCCCTGCCGCGACAGATCCAGGCGCGCGCCGAGCGCATGAGCAAGCGCCTCGATGCGTGGATCGGGCCGCTCAGCGCCAGCCAGCAGCAACGGGTGGTGGCCTGGTCTGCGGAGCTGGGTGACCAGAACCAACAGTGGATCGGCAACCGCGCCCGCTGGCAGGCGCAGTTCATCGACGCTGTGCAACAACGCCACGACCCTGACTTTGCGCAGAAAATGCAACAATTGTTGGTGGACCGCGAACGCGCATGGACCCCGGAATATCGGCAGGCCGATGCCCAGACGGAAACAGCCGCGCGCAGCCTGATCGTGGATCTAATGGCGCAAAGCAGCGTACAACAACGCCAGAAATTGACGCACAAAATCGCGGGCGTGCGCAGCGATTTCAAGGCGCTCAAATGCCTCAACGCCGCCGCAGACTAGAACGTGGGAGCAACATCGCGCCCACAGGCCCTTCAGGCAATCGCCGCCTTGGACGCCACGTCGTCGAACGTCGCCGGTTCCAGCGCATCCGCCTGCTCATCGAGCACCTGACGCGGGTGAGCGTGGCCCGGTATCGAGCTGTCGATCAACGCCAGCAATTGGGCTCCTCGTGGCGTCAGGATAAAGTTCTCACCATTACCACCCTCGTCCTCGGGCCGCGACTCGATAAACCCGCGCTTGAGCAACAGCGCCTCGTAATCCGCAGCGGTTTTTTTCAACACATCCAGATTGCCGGTGGACTCGCCCGCCATGACCTTCTCGGCGGCCTCCTGCTCGGCGTACTTACGCGGGGCAAAGCTGCCCTCGCCATTCTGCACTTCATGCAACAGCCGTTCGATCAGATCCCAGTTGTAAGTCGTCATCCTGATTCCTCCTGCGGGCCAAAAGGAAAAGCAGCCCGTTCAGAGTTGGGACACGTCTCGTCAGCGGCCGTTCAGCCGAATGGACAGGCGTCACTTCTGTGTACTTTCCAGACGTTCGCCGCCTCAACTGGGCGGAAAGAAGCTGCGGCCAAGGCAAAAAACCGCAGGCAAAAAAAAACCGGACAGCGTCCGGTTTTTTTATCGCGGCCCAGCCTTATTCGGCAGCCGGTGCTTCTGGCTTGCGGCGCTTGAGCGGCGCCATGCCGTCCTTGCTGACCAACGACAGGTTGTCGGTCTTCGGCCGGTTGGCGATCTTGCGCTTGGTCGGCGACTTGGCGCCGGCCTTCTTCTTGTCACCCTTGCCGTCGACTTTTTTCTTCTTCACGCCTACGGCCTTGCCCGAAGCCTTGACCTTCTTCGGCCCGGTGTAGGTGCCTTTGACTTCCTTGATGGTGCGGCGCTCGAACGACTGCTTGAGATAGCGCTCGATGCTCGACATCAGGTTCCAGTCACCGTGGCAGATCAGTGAGATCGCCAGGCCATCGTTGCCGGCACGCCCGGTGCGACCGATACGGTGGACGTATTCGTCGCCGCTGCGGGGCATGTCGAAGTTGATGACCATGTCCAGGCCGTCGACGTCCAGGCCGCGCGCGGCGACGTCGGTGGCGACCAGGATCTTCACCCCGCCTTGCTTGAGGCGGTCGATCGCCAGCTTGCGGTCCTTCTGGTCTTTCTCGCCGTGCAGGACGAACGCTTTGTAATCCTGCGCCACCAGGCGGCCGTAGATGCGATCAGCCGCAGCGCGGGTGTTGGTGAACACGATGGCCTTCTGATAGGTCTCGTTGGCCAACAGCCAGTTGAGGATCTGTTCTTTGTGGACGTTATGGTCAGCGGTGATGATCTGCTGGCGCGTGGTCGCGTTCAGGTCGCTGACATTGTTGACCTGCAGGTGCTCGGGGTTGTTCAGGACCTTGGCAACCATGTCGCGCAGGGTCGAACCGCCGGTGGTGGCGGAGAACAGCATGGTCTGCTGACGATTCACGCACTCGGCCACCAGGCGCTGCACGTCATCGGCAAAGCCCATGTCGAGCATGCGGTCGGCTTCGTCGAGCACCAGCACTTCGACTTCCTTGAGGTCGAGGTTGCCAGCGTTGAGTTGCTCGATCATGCGGCCCGGGGTGCCGATGAGGATGTCCGGGACCTTGCGCAGCATGGCGGCCTGGACCTTGAAGTCTTCGCCACCGGTGATCAGGCCGGACTTGATGAAGGTGAACTGCGAGAAACGTTCGACTTCTTTCAGGGTCTGCTGGGCCAGCTCGCGGGTCGGCAGCAGGATCAGGGTCTTGATGCTGACGCGGACTTTGGCCGGGCCGATCAGGCGGTTAAGAATAGGCAGGACGAAAGCGGCCGTCTTGCCACTCCCGGTTTGAGCCGTCACCCGCAGGTCACGCCCTTCGAGCGCGAGCGGGATGGCCGCTGCCTGCACAGGCGTAGGCTCGACAAATTTAAGCTCGGCCACGGCTTTGAGCAGGCGTTCGTGCAGGGCGAATTGGGAAAACACGGGTGCTACCTCGAAGAAATACAAAATATCAGCTGCATAGGGTAACGGTTTCGAGCGTCCAAACCGAGTTTCTTTACGCGAACAGGGCTAATCAGCTGCTTTTTTGTTAAGGCGTTTGTCTGTAACGCCAATGTAGCTGTACTTAAATGCTCTAATCGACCGGTCTTGTCTTACAGAAGAATCGGTTTCACCCATGGATATCAAACAGCTCTGGCTCAACGTCAAAGACCTTTGGAATGCCCTCGATGAACACCCGCTGCTGCATTCCAGCCTGGGCTTGCTGGTGTTGTTGGTGGTGGCGCTGTTGCTCGGACGGGTGGCGCGTTACCTCATCCTGCATGCGGTCAAATTGCTCGGCCGGCAACCGGCCCTGCACTGGCTCAACGACCTGCGCCACAACAAAGTCTTCCACCGCCTGGCGCAGATGACCCCGTCGCTGGTGATCCAGTTCGGCCTGCACCTGGTGCCGGACCTGAGCAAGACCGCAACGCTGTTCATCGGCAACGTGGCGTTGGCGTTCACCATCCTGTTCGTGGTGCTGGCCATCAGCGCGTTGCTCAACGCCCTGCTGGACATCTATGCGCGCACCGAACATGCGCGTACCCGCTCGATCAAGGGCTATGTGCAGTTGGCGAAGATGATTCTGTTCGTGTTTGGCGCGATCATCATCGTCGCCACCCTGATCGACCGCTCGCCGCTGTTGCTGCTGTCCGGCCTGGGTGCGATGTCGGCGGTTATCTTGTTGGTCTACAAGGACACCTTGCTGTCGTTCGTCGCCAGCGTGCAGTTGACCAGCAACGACATGCTGCGGGTCGGCGACTGGATCGAAATGCCCCAGGTCGGCGCGGACGGTGACGTGGTGGACATCACCTTGCACACGGTCAAGGTGCAGAATTTCGACAAGACCATCGTCTCGATTCCGACCTGGCGCCTGATGTCCGAGTCGTTCAAGAACTGGCGCGGCATGCAGGCCTCCGGCGGGCGTCGGATCAAGCGCAGCCTGTTTATCGATGCCAGCGCCGTGCGCTTCCTGCGCGACGATGAAGAAGTCCGCATGACCCAGGTCCACCTGCTCACCGACTACATCAGCCGCAAGCAGGCCGAACTCAAGGCCTGGAACGAAGCCCAGGGCCAAAGCGCGCAGTTGTCGGCCAACCGCCGGCGCATGACCAACCTCGGCACTTTCCGCGCGTATGCCCTGGCTTACCTGAAAAGCCACCCGGACATCCAGCCGAACATGACCTGCATGGTGCGTCAGATGCAAACCACCGCCCAGGGCGTGCCGCTGGAAATCTACTGCTTCACCCGCACCACGGCGTGGTCGGATTACGAGCGGATTCAAGGGGATATCTTCGACTACCTGCTGGCGGTGCTGCCAGAATTCGGCTTGAGCCTGTATCAACAGCCGAGCGGCACGGACCTGCGCAGCGGGCTGTTCGCAATGACGCAGAACACCACGACCGCCCAAGCGCTGGAGCGCTGACAAGGCAGACGGCGCGGGGCTCGCGTGCCCCTCGCCTGTCGAATCACCACGCGCCCCCGCGCCCAATCAGGCCTTGCGCTACAGGCCAGGCCAACTCGGTAAATAACCGAGGAACATGTCTAGTTGCCGCACGCGGCAAAATCAAACCGACGCCGCAACTAAGAAAACTCTACCTATACGTTTAGTGAATTTCACTATTCAGGCACCCGGTTTTTAATCTGTTTTTAGAAAAACCAAAGCTATAGCATCTGGCCATCGAACAACTCTGTGAGAAGGCGTTACTTATGTTATGGACAACTAAGCTTTCAGATGATGCGGCACACTTTGTATTAAGTTCGGATGCGGAAGCATTGACTCATTACTGCGGTGCAACTGCCTTTTCTCAACCTCGCGACTTTTATACCGACAGCCCCTACCAGCGGCCTTCAAGGCCGCAGGACGTGACCGATTCGATTATCAGCAGTTGCCTGACAAGCGAGCAACTCTCACACAGCCAGCATCTTTTGGCGCAACGTTTATTATTGAATATCTATGAGCAAGACTTGGTCTTTTTACCCAAGCCGCCCATGGCGCTGGATCTCAAGGTATTCAAGGAATTTTATGACCCATTGCATGCCGCGTCGGGTAAAAAGATTCGTCCGTTATTGGAGCACTACCTCTACAACTGGCTCAAGGAAGAGGTGCACATCAACGGCCCCTGGTGCCTGGACGCCTTTGTCGCCCACACCGACAAGGTCTTGGACGATGTGGCCCGCTCCGACTCAAAACTCCATGAGGTCCTGACCACCAGCCGCCATCCCGAACGTGCCGCACGGTTCTTCATGACGCAATGCGCCGGCGACTTCCTCAGTGAAGCCTCGGCCATGGCGCGCAATGTGCTGGGCAACAGCGGCGTGTATACCAGCGAGCTGTTCAAGATACTGATCGACGAATACGGCTACGGCATCGACAAGAAAAAGCACAGCACCATTTTTGAAGACATGCTCAAAGACATGGACATGTCCCATCACGTGCATCACTACTGGCAGTTCTATACCCCGGCCTCGCTGTCGCTCACCAACTACTTCCACTACGTGTCGGCCAACCATGGCGAGCTGTTCCGCTATATCGGCGCCATGTACTACACCGAAGCCACACTGGCCCTGACCACCCAGCATCAGTCACGCGCCATCAAGACCATCTTCAACGGCACCGTCTCCACCGAATACTTCGACGAGCACTCACACATCGATGTGCATCACGGAAGAATGGCCCTGCAACGCCTGATCCTGCCGATGATCAAGCAGTTCGGCAACGCGATCATCCCCGACCTTATCCGCGGTTTCGAGGAGTTCCGCTTACTGCAGGACATCGCCGACGAAGAGCTGTATGCCCATATCAAGTGGCATGACGAGTTGGACGAACACCGTGCCCAAGCCAGCGCCCTCCAAGGCCGCAAGCCAGTGGACCTGACGATCACCGAGCCTGAACACGAGCTTTCGGTGCTGCACACCCACCCCAACGACGAGCTGTTCTGGGTCGAATCCGGCGAGCTGGATTTCGTCGCCAGCCCCGAACTGAGCGTGCGCCTCAAGGCCGGGGAAGGCGTGGTGATTCCCAAGGGCATGCTGCATGGCACCCGCGTCGTCAGCCCGTCCTGCACTTACACCGTCACGGCCATTTGAGGACGCCGCCCCATGAAAGCCATCAGCCTGAACCTCAGCCATACCCACTATGTGGCGGTGGAAGGGAAAACCTACTTTCTCAAGCGCCATGCACATTCGACTCAACTGCTGCCGACCGCCTGCCCCCATCGCGGCGGCCCGCTGCACATGGGGGAAGTGACGGGTGACGGGCAAAGCGTGATCTGCCCCTGGCACGACAACGCCTACAAGGTCTGCAACCTGGAAAAGAAGTCGCTGCCCACCGTTCGCGTCAGAAACCAGATCAGCACCGTCATTGGTGACACCGAGCGGTGCGTGCCTCTCCTTAAACTCTCTCGTTACGACTGATGGTGCCCATGAATAATAAATCGACCCTTGCTGCGTTTTATTCGATCGTGACCCTCTTCACCGGCCTGGACATGGCGATTGTGATTGCCATGGTCTGGTTCGGCCTGGAGACCACCGGCTCGACCTTCCTGGTGGGCGCCACCTTATGCGTGGCGACCGTGGTGCCGTATCTGTGCGAGCAGTACATCGGCCGGTTCTTCACCATTGAACTGAGCATGAAACGGCTGTTGTACATTCGCCTGACCGCGTTCGCCGCCGTACTGGGGCTGTCCTTTACCGACGCGGCGCTGTTGCCGATCGGCTTCCTGGCGATTGCCTTCGTGGTGGGGGTCACCGACTACTTCACCATCAGTACCCTGGAATCGAAAAACACCAAGCTGGTGCTGGCCGGGCTGACCAACAGCGACACCTCGGCGCGCTTGATGCAAACCTCCATCCAGATCGGGGCCTTTGGCGGTGCGCTGCTGGGCGGGGTGATTGTGGATGTGTTCACGGTCAACCAGACCCTGCAGATCATCAGCCTGGGGGCGATCCTGTCGTTGGCGGCGATTCTTTTTGTCGCGGCCACGCCCACCGCCGACACCACCGAGCAAGTCGCCGACACCCACACGGCGCAGTCTCTACAGTTGCCGCGCAACCTGTACATCCTGATCATCGTGTTGAGCATGATCGGCTTCCATATCGGCGCCTTCAACAGCCTGGTGCCGATCGTGTTCCAGAAGCTCAACGAATGGAACGCCACCCTGTTTGGCGTCGCCAGCGGCCTGGCGGGCCTCGGTGCGTTCAGTGCCGCGGTGCTGCCACGGATCAAGCTCAACAGCTACAGCGCGATCCTGCTGGTGATCCTGGCCGACGTGGCAATCGTCTATTTCCATAACCTCTACGTGATGATGGCCGCCGCTTTCCTGCTGGGTTTCTGCATCAACAGCCTGCGCATCCAATTGCGTAAAACCCTGATCGAGTCGGCGCCCAACGCACGGATCGCCGACGTGATCGCCGCCAAAAGCTCGCTCTACTACCTGCTGGTCAGTGGCTCGGCGCCGATGATCCTGACGTTCTTCACCACCACAAGCTTCCTCGGCCTCGAAGGTGCGCGCGTGCTGATGATCGTCTCCGCCGCGCTGTTGGCCGCTGCCGTACTGGCGTGGAACCTCACCCCTGCCGTCGCGGCCACCGCCACCACAAAATAGGAGTACCTGCTTTGGAAACCGTACTGATCGTTGACCCGTTCTCCACAGGTAAACTCTACGCGCCCTTGCTCAAGGCTCAGGGCGTGAGGTGCTTTGCCGTGATTTCCACCGACAGCTTGCCCGCGCATTTCACCGATGACCTGATCAGGGAAAACTTCGAGGCGGTCTACCACTGGGAAGAGGGTTTGCTGGAGATCCTCGAACCGCTGTCACTGAGCGCCGTGATCGCCGGTTGCGAAACCGCGATCTACCTGACCGACTACCTCACCGAAGTCCTGCGCGTTCCCGGCAACAGCCGCGTCACCAGCGACCTGCGTCGCAACAAGTTCTCCATGCAGCACGCCCTGAAAAAACACGGGCTGGCGAACATCGAATCACAACTGCTGAGCTCGCCGACGCGCATTGCAGAGGTGGTTGCCACGCTGGACGACAAGACCACCTACGTGGTCAAGCCGCTCAATTCCGCCGCCACCGAAGGCGTGGTGTTTGCCCAAGGCCGGGCCGGCGTCAAGAGTGCCTTGGACACTGCGGCCTGGCAGCGCAAAAACGACCTGGGGGAAATCAACCTCGGTTTCATCGTGCAGCCGTTCGTATCGGGCCCGGAATATGTGGTGGATATGGTCGCCTTTGACGGCGTGTACATCATTGCCTCGGTGTGCAGGTACACCAAGGTCCAGAGAAACGGCAGCATGTTTGTCTACGAAAGCCTGGACACCCTCGACCCCCGCGCCGAAGACCTGCAACCGCTGACCGACTATGCCCGCCAGGCGGCCGCGGCGCTGAGCATCGAGGTCGGCCCGATTCATATGGAGATCATCTGGTCTGCCCACGGCCCGGTGATGATTGAAGCCGGCGGCCGCTTGCATGGCGGCATCGCACCGCTGCTGTTTCAACAGGTGTATCACCCGGATTTGCTCTCGCTGGCGATCGACAGCTACCTCGGCCGCCCACGCCCGCGCGCCGATGCGGTCAGCCAGATCAGCCACGGTCGGATCGGGTTCTTCTGCTCCGATGAACAACGCACCTTCGCCGCACCCTCGCCGCAGGCCCTGCAGAGCGTAATGGAGGACGAGGCCTATTGCGGCCACCGCTACTTCATCCGCCCGGGCGACACCACGCCGGTCACGATCGACTTCGCCACCTGTCCGGGGCTGTTCTGGCTGCAACACCTCTCGGCGCCGCAACTGGACATCAGCAGCGCCAATCTACGTAAACAGCTGTGGTGTTAAGACCATGAAAAGTCGTTTGATCATCCGAAAGTCAGCCAGTGATCTGGGCATCAACAACGCGTGCGCGGCGGTTATCGAAGACATTACCGTGTCGGACGACCAGAGCTTCGTCAGTGTCCTGCAAAGCAACCTGAATCACGTTGCGTCCCACCTCAACGAGCTGGACTCCAACGTCATTTACGAAGGCTTTGCCAAGCAACTCAAGAAGCTCGGCTACGAAAACACGGTGAGCGCCAACGAGAAACTGTTGCGGCGCTTCATCGCCAAGGGCGTATACCCCATCAACAACATCGTCGATGCCTATAACGCCGTGGCGATCCGGCATGGGGTCAGCATCGGCGTACACACCTACCATCGGCGGGACGACATCTACGTCATGCGCTCGGAGGCGCCCAGGGCTTTCCGCCCGCTGTTCGCCAAGAAGGAGATTACGATTCCAGCGGGCGATATCGTCTATACCTGCGGTGACGTGCCCCTGGCGAGCATCGGCAAGGTCGACGCCGACGCCCATGACTTCAGGCTGACGAAGGACTCGTCGAGCCTGCTGGTGGTGGTGCTGGGGCACGACGATACGCCGTTGGCCTTCAACCAGGCCGTCATCGAAGAGTTCGTCGACACCCTGCGCCAGCGAATGCCGGCCTTGAGTCATCACTTTCTCGAGACCGTACACGATCACGCCTGAGGCTGGAACCGCATAGCCGCTGCCAGAACAGCAGCGGCTACCGCCAGGCCTTGAGCACCGGGTTGACCACCACCTCGCGCACATGCTCGATCTTCAGCAGGTTGTCCTTGAACACCATCAGCTCTTCAAAGTTGCGGTATTTGACCTCGAGCATCATGTCGACGTCGCCGAACAGCGAATAAGCCTGAACCACTTCACGGAACTGGTAGATCTTCGGAAACACCAGGTGGCAGTTGCTGCCATTGAGCGTGAGCATCAAAAACGCCGATTGCTGGGCTTCTTCATCGGCGGCGACGTTGATGGTGAAGCCGAGGATAATGCCCTTCTCGATCAGTTTCTGAACCCGCGATTCCACGGCGGTTCGCGACTTGTGAACTTGTCGCGCCAGCTGCGCCAGGCTGACCCGGGAGTCGTCCTTCAAGGCAGCAATGATCTGTTCGTCAACCTTGTCCACTCTGCCGCCCCCACACTTTTCTCTTCTATAACAGACTTTCATTCCCGCTCACGCCTGCCCTGGGCCTATCACCTCGCAGACTGTACGCCAGGCCCGGGCTTTATGCCCAACCGACTGATCCACACTGCCGCCAGAATCACCAAGCCGCCCAGGGCCAGGCGGCCCAACGGCTCGTGCTGGTTCCAGATCAACAGGTTCAATAACAGCCCCACCGGCACATGCAGGTTGTTCATCACCGCCAGGGTTCCGCCGTTGACCAGGCACGCGCCCTTGTTCCACCAGTACATGCCCAGGGCCGTGCTGACCAGCCCGAGGAACACCAGCACGCCCCACTGCAGCGGCGCTTCGGGGAGGAAATCAGCCTTGCCGAACACCAGGAATGCCGGCAACACCACCAGCAGCGCACCGAGGTAGAAATAACCGAAGCGCCGGTAGTGCGGCAGATCACTGGGGTAGCGCGCCACCAACTGCTTGTACATGACTTGCCCGGCGGCGTAGGTGAAGTTGGCCAGTTGCAGCAGCAGGAAGCCCCCAAGGAAGTGCGGGGTGACTTGATCGAAGCGGATGACCGCCGCACCCGCCACCGCGACCAGCGCGGCGACCAGGGCCCAGGGGTTGAAGCGCCGGTTGAGGGCGTCTTCGATCAGGGTCACATGCAGCGGCGTGAGGATGGTGAACAGCAGCACCTCGGGCACCGTGAGCACGCGAAAGCTCAGGTACAGGCAAACGTAGGTCACGCCAAATTGCAGCGCACCGATGACCAGCATGCCGCGCATGAAGGTCGGCTGCACCGAGCGCCAGCGCGTCAGCGGAATGAACACCAGCCCGGCCAGCAGCACGCGCACCAGCACCGCGAAGTAGCTGTCGACGTGACCGGCAAGGTATTCGCCGATCAAGCTGAAGGAAAATGCCTGTATCAGGGTGACAACCAGTAAGTAGCCCATGCGCGCCTCGTATCGAATGGGCGGGACATTAAAGGTTTTCGGCGGCTCACGAAACTCGGCGCAAAAAAAACCCGACCTCGCGATAGCGGCAGTCGGGCAGGAGCACTCAGGAGCAACAAGTGCAAAGGGAGGTTTTTACGCGGACTTGAAGGGTTTGCGTGGTGAGATATAAACACCGCGCGATTATGTGACGATTAAAGGATCACGCGACTTGCGCCAGCAACGCCTTGGCGTGGTTGATGCCTTTTTCCTGGAAGTCGCCACTCAGGTTCACCCCTTCGGCGTGAATGAACGTCACGTCATGAATCCCGATGAATGCCATCACCTGACGCAGGTAAGGTTCCTGGTGATCGGAGCTTGCGCCGGTGTGAATCCCGCCCCGGGCGGTGAGCACGATGGCCCGCTTACCGATCAACAAACCCTGGGGGCCGGTGGCCGTGTATTTGAAGGTCACACCTGCACGCAACACGTGATCCAGCCAGGCTTTGAGGGTGCTGGGGATGGCGAAGTTGTACATCGGCGCCGCCATCACCAACACGTCGGCGGCGAGCAATTCATCGGTCAAGGTGTTGGAGCGATCCAGGGATGCCTGTTCGCTGGCGCTGCGCTGATCCGCCGGTTTCATCCAGCCGCCGAGCAGGTTGGCGTCCAGGTGCGGAAGCGGGTTGAGCGCCACGTCGCGCACGGTGATCTGATCCGCCGGGTGCGCAGCCTGCCATTGGCTGATGAACTGCCGGGTCAGTTGGCGGGAGATCGAATCCTGCTGGCGGGCGCTGCTTTCGATGATCAGTACGTTGGACATGGCTGCGTAGGCTCCATCTGTAATTGCTGTAAGTCGATGGAGAAAAGATTAACCAGAGCCAATTCGATAAAAAAGCGCAAAAAACTGCTACAACCCATCTAGAAATTTGTTTATAAGCGGAGTATTGCTGTAGGCATGCTCCGCTGTCGCTTTATTTCGGTGCACATTCCAGTGCGATACGCATCTTGATGATCGCGCGGTTGAACTTGACGGTGGTGTTGGTGCTTTTGCCCGCCGGCACGCTGACAGTACGGCGACGGGGTGATTCCGGGCCGTTGGTGAAAGTCACCGAACACAGCGCGTCGCGCGTGCCGTAGTTGTTCAGTTGGATCGAACTGATGTCACCGTCCACGTCGGACGCGGTGTAATCCACGCTCACGCCGTCGATCTTTTTTGTCACATCGATGGGGTAGGCAAACGCACTGAGCGGCAGCAGTGCCAGCACCACACAACACAATTTTCTCATTCGGCAGTCTCCAATAAGGACTGTCAGCTTAGGACAAGAGGAGCTCATCTTGAAAGCGCCCCGCGTTACCCTCGATCAATGGCGCACGTTGCAAGCCGTGGTCGACCATGGCGGCTTCGCCCAGGCGGCCGAAGCGCTGCACCGTTCGCAGTCCTCGGTGAGCTACACCGTGGCCCGCATGCAAGACCAGCTCGGGGTGCCGCTGCTGCGCATCGACGGGCGCAAGGCCGTGCTCACCGACGCCGGCGAAGTGCTGTTGCGCCGCTCCCGGCAGTTGGTGAAAAACGCCAGCCAACTCGAAGACCTCGCCCACCATATGGAACAGGGCTGGGAAGCCGAAGTACGCCTGGTGGTCGATGCCGCCTACCCGAATGCACGCTTGGTGCGCGCCCTGACCGCCTTTATGCCGCAAAGCCGCGGCTGCCGCGTGCGCCTGCGCGAAGAGGTGTTGTCGGGGGTTGAAGAGCTGTTGATCGAAGGCGTGGCCGACCTGGCGATCAGCAGCTTCAACATCCCCGGCTATCTCGGCACCGAGATGAGCAACGTGGAGTTTGTCGCCGTCGCTCACCCCGAGCATGCCTTGCACCGCATGAACCGCGAACTGAGCTTCCAGGACCTGGAAAGCCAGATGCAAGTGGTGATCCGCGACTCCGGGCGCCAGCAGCCGCGCGATGTCGGCTGGCTCGGCGCCGAACAGCGCTGGACCGTCGGCAGCCTCGCCACGGCCGCCAGTTTCGTCGGCAGCGGCCTGGGCTTTGCCTGGTTGCCCCGGCACATGATCGAGCGCGAACTCGCCGAAGGCGTGCTCAAGCAGCTACCCTTGGAGCAGGGTGGCAGCCGTCACCCCACGTTCTACCTGTACTCGAACAAGGACAAACCCTTGGGGCCAGCGACGCAGATCCTCGTGGAGCTGCTGCGCACATTTGACACCGCCCCCCTGGATGCGCCTTTCGCCGCACCGCAGCAAGCCTGAAACGGAGTTCATGCATGGCCTGGTTCGAACATGAAGGGTGCAGCCTGCATTATGAGGAATATGGTCACGGCACCCCGCTGATTCTGATCCACGGCCTGGGCTCCAGCAGCCAGGATTGGGAACTGCAGATTCCGGTGCTGGCCCGGCATTACCGCTTGATCGTGGTGGATGTGCGTGGCCATGGGCGTTCCGACAAACCCCGGGAGCGCTACAGCATCAAAGGTTTCACCCTCGACCTGATCGCCCTGATCGAACACCTGGACCTGCCCGCCGCGCACGTGGTGGGCTTGTCCATGGGCGGCATGATCGCGTTTCAACTGGCGGTGGACGAACCGGCGCGGGTCAAGAGCCTGTGCATCGTCAACAGCGCGCCCGAGGTCAAGGTGCGCAGCGCCGACGATTACTGGCAATGGGCCAAGCGCTGGACCCTGGCACGCGTCCTCAGCCTGGCCACCATCGGCAAGGCCCTGGGCGACCGGCTGTTTCCCAAACCGCAGCAAGCCGACCTGCGCCGCAAGATGGCCGAACGCTGGGCAAAAAACGACAAACGTGCTTATCTCGCCAGCTTCGATGCAATTGTGGGCTGGGGCGTGCAGGAACGACTTTGCAGAATTGCCTGTCCAACCCTGGTCATCAGCGCCGACCACGACTACACCCCTGTGGCGCACAAAGAAATCTATGTAAAACTGCTGCCCGATGCGCGGCTGGTGGTCATCGAAGATTCCCGCCATGCCACACCCTTGGATCAACCCGATGTCTTTAACGCTACCCTGCTCGATTTTCTAAAGACAGTCGAAACCACTACCCAGGATCACTGACCCATGCTGAAAAAAATCGCCTTCTTTGCCGGTTCCGTTCTGTTCGCTGCCAACCTGATGGCCGCCGAGCCCGCCAAGGCGCCCCACGTATTGATCTCCACCACCAACGGCGACATTGAAATCGAACTGGACCCGGTCAAGGCGCCGATCAGTAGCAAGAACTTCCTGGCCTACGTCGACAAGGGCTTCTACACCAACACGATTTTCCACCGTGTGATCCCGGGCTTCATGGTCCAGGGCGGCGGGTTCACCGCGCAGATGGCGCAAAAAGACACCAACCCACCAATCAAGAACGAAGCCAGCAACGGCCTGCATAACGTGCGTGGCACGCTGTCGATGGCCCGCACCTCGAACCCGGATTCGGCCACCAGCCAATTCTTCATCAACGTCGCGGACAATGCCTTCCTCGATCCAGGCCGCGATGCCGGTTATGCCGTGTTCGCCAAAGTGGTCAAAGGCATGGACGTGGTCGACATCATCGTCAACTCGCAGACCACCACCAAACAAGGCATGCAGAACGTGCCAATCGATCCTGTCCTGATCAAGTCGGCCAAGCGCATCGACTGAGGTCCGCAGGTAGTTCCGCGCGGCGCTCACAAGGCGTCGCGCGCCTTTGAACAGGAGAGCCCGCCGGGCGGGCGTCAACCCTAATGCTCTATCGTCGTTTCGAACAACTGATCGATATTTTCCGCGACGCGCCCAGCGCCGCCCCTCCCGATAAAGTCCTGCCTTTCTACCTCTACTACCTGCGTCAGGTGTGGCCGTGTTTCGCCGCGCTGTTGGTGGTGGGCCTGATCGGCGCACTGATCGAAGTCGCGCTATTCAGCTACCTGAGCCGCATCATCGACCTGGCCCAGGGCACACCGCCCGCGAACTTTTTCCAGATCCACAGCACCGAGCTGATCTGGATGGGCGTGGTCGCCCTGCTGCTGCGCCCGATCTTCGGCGCCCTGCATGACCTGCTGGTCCACCAGACCATCAGCCCCGGCATGACCAGCCTGATCCGTTGGCAAAACCACAGCTACGTGCTCAAGCAGAGCCTGAACTTCTTCCAGAACGACTTCGCCGGGCGCATCGCCCAGCGCATCATGCAAACTGGCAACTCCCTGCGCGATTCCGCCGTGGCGGCCGTGGATGCGATCTGGCACGTGGCGATCTACGCCATCAGTTCCCTGGTGCTGTTTGCCGAAGCCGACTGGCGCCTGATGATCCCGCTGGTGACCTGGATCGTCTGCTACAGCCTGGCATTGCGCTACTTCGTGCCGCGGGTGAAAGCGCGTTCGGTGATTTCCTCCGAGGCGCGCTCCAAGTTGATGGGCCGCATCGTCGATGGCTACACCAACATCACCACCTTGAAGCTGTTCGCGCATACCCAATCCGAGCAGGAATACGCCAAGGAAGCGATCATCGAGCAGACCGAAAAAACCCAGTTGGCCAGCCGCGTGGTGACCAGCATGGACGTGGTGATCACCACCATGAACGGCCTGCTGATCGTCACCACCACCGGCCTGGCCCTGTGGTTGTGGACCCATTCGCTGATTTCCGTGGGCGCGATTGCCCTGGCGACCGGCCTGGTGATTCGCATCGTCAACATGTCCGGCTGGATCATGTGGGTGGTCAATGGCATTTTCGAAAACATCGGCATGGTGCAGGACGGCCTGAAAACCATCGCCCAGCCGCTGGCCGTGGTCGACCGCGACAACGCTCCACGCCTGACCGTGCCCCATGGCGAAGTGCGCTTCGAGCAGGTGGATTTCCACTACGGCAAGAAGAGCGGGATCATTGGCGGCCTGAACCTGACCATCGAGGCCGGTGAAAAAATCGGCCTGATCGGCCCCTCCGGCGCAGGCAAATCGACCCTGGTCAACCTGCTGCTGCGCCTGTACGACCTGCAAGGCGGGCGCATCCTGATCGACGGCCAGAACATCGCCGAGGTCGCCCAGGAAAGCCTGCGCGAACAGATCGGCATGATCACCCAGGACACGTCGCTGCTGCACCGCTCGATCCGCGAGAACCTGTTGTATGGCAAGCCGGACGCCAGCGACGAGGAGCTCTGGGCGGCCATACGCAAGGCGCGTGCCGATGAATTCATCCCGCAGCTGTCGGACGCCGAAGGCCGCACCGGGCTGGATGCCCATGTGGGCGAGCGCGGCGTGAAACTGTCCGGCGGGCAACGCCAACGCATCGCCATTGCGCGGGTGCTGCTCAAGGATGCGCCGATCCTGATCATGGACGAAGCCACCTCGGCGCTGGATTCGGAAGTCGAAGCGGCGATCCAGGAAAGCCTGGAAACCCTGATGCAAGGCAAGACGGTGATTGCGATTGCGCACCGGTTGTCGACCATTGCGCGGATGGACCGCCTGGTGGTGCTGGAGAAAGGCCAGATCGCCGAGACCGGCAGCCATGCCCAGTTGCTCGCCCACGGCGGGTTGTATGCGCGGCTGTGGCAGCACCAGACCGGAGGCTTCGTCGGCATCGACTGAAACTGCCGGGCCTACACAACTCAAAAGGTGGGAGGGGGCTTGCTCCCACATGGGTGTCCTGGATTTGTGCCGCAACCGTGCTGTACTCAGTGCAGTGCCAAGACGGGCGCTGAAGTAAATCGCAGGGAGCATCACTGATTTACTGATTCGGTAGAGCGATCTATCAAGGACGGGTACATGTCTTTGTTCAAGCGTTCAGTCACAGAAGGTTTAGGTACGTTTTGGCTGGTGCTGGGCGGTTGCGGGAGTGCGGTGTTGGCCGCGGCGTTTCCCGCAGTCGGCATCGGGTTGTTGGGGGTGGCCCTGGCCTTCGGGCTCACGGTACTGACCATGGCGGTCGCCATCGGGCACATCAGCGGTTGTCACCTCAACCCGGCGGTATCGGTGGGGCTGGTCGTGGGCGGCAGGTTTCCGGCCAGGGAGTTACCGGCGTACATCGTTGCCCAGGTCATTGGCGGCATTATCGCCGCTGCGCTGTTGTATGTGATCGCCAGCGGCAAACCGGGGTTCGAACTGGCGTCAGGCCTGGCCTCCAACGGCTATGGCGAGCATTCGCCTGGCGGCTATTCAATGGCAGCGGGGTTTGTCTGTGAGCTGGTGATGACAGCGATGTTCGTGCTGATCATCCTCGGCGCCACCGACCCGCGTGCCCCGAAGGGCCTCGCCCCCATCGCCATCGGCCTGGCGCTGACCTTGATCCACCTGATCTCGATTCCCGTGACCAACACCTCGGTCAACCCGGCCCGCAGTACGGGACCGGCGCTGATCGTGGGCGGGTGGGCGATCCAGCAATTGTGGATGTTCTGGCTCGCGCCGATCCTCGGCGCGGTGATCGGCGGCGTGGTCTATCGATGGTTGGGCAAGGAAGAGCCGGCCTGAGGCAAAACGGGTTCAGCCCTGCCGATACGGCAGGGCTGCCCTCGCTTCTTCGGCATACGCCAGAATCCCCACCCGCTCGCGCTCCAGGAAGTCTTCGACGGCCGTCTTCAACCCTGGATGACGCAGGTAGTGCCACGACCGGGTGATCACCGGCTCGAACCCGCGAATCAATTTATGCTCGCCCTGGGCACCGGCATCGAAGCGCTGCAAGCCGTGGGCGATGGCGTAATCCATACCTTGGTAGAAGCAGGTTTCGAAATGCAGGCGGTCGAATTCCGCCAGGCAGCCCCAGTAACGCCCAAAGAAGCTGTCGCCGCCGATCAAGCTGAACGCCATCGCGACCGGGCGCGTGCCTTGTTTGGCCAGCACCACGCGGATCGCTTCGGGCATGCGTTCGGCCAGCAGGCTGAAAAACGCACGGGTCAGGTACGGCGCCTGGCGGCGCACCGCGTAGGTGTTGGCGTAGCAGGCGTAGACGAAATCCCACTGCGCCTCGCTCAGTTCATGGCCTTGCAACCATTCGAACTCGATGCCCTGCCCCGCCACCTGTTCGCGTTCCTTGCGCATCTGTTTGCGCTTGCGCGAACTCAAGGCGTCAAGGAAGTCCTGGAAATCCCGGTAGCCGCGGTTCTGCCAGTGAAACTGACAGCCCAGGCGCGGCAACCAGCCCGGCTGTCGGGCCAGGGCGTCATCCGCCAGCGGGTCGGTGAAGTTGATATGGGCGCTGGAGAGCCCTTCGATTTCCAGGTAACCGGGCAGGCTGCCGAGCAACTCGAAACCGTCTTCAGCGCTGGCGGCCAACAGGCGCGGGCCGCTGACCGGGCTGAACGGCACGGCGACCAACAGCTTGGGGTAGTAATCGATGCCGGCCCGCTCGCAGGCCTGCGCCCAACCGTGGTCGAAGACGTACTCGCCAGAGGAATGCCATTTGCGATAACCGGGCAATGCCGCCACCAGCCGATCACCGTCCCAGTGCAGTAAATGCTCAGGCTGCCAACCCGAATGCGGGCCGAGGCTGGCGCTGTCTTCCAGCGCGCTCAGGAACGCATGTCGCACGAAGGGCTGGGCCTGCGGCACCAGGGCGTCCCAGGCCTGCGGGGCGATTTCGGACAGGCTGTCCAGGCGTTGCAGCGGCATCGGCATCCTCACTACTTCAGGGCGTGAAAGCCTCGCGAGTATCGCTTATCGCCGCTGCCGACACACCTCCAAATCGCCGGACAAGGCTCTAAACCAATAGTTCCGTTCATAAATAATTTGTCATCTACCTGACATCAGTTCGCCACTGCGCCGTCATAAACGATCGCGATACTGACGCCTGTTTTTAGCGCGCCTGGTTCTACCCCGGCAGTTATTTTTTCCGTCCGTCATCGGTCGGTTGTGTCCTGGATGGTTTGCCATCCCTCCTCACTTTCGGAGATTGATATGCGTCTTGCTTCCACTAAAACTGCGGCGGCCCTTTGTGGCGGCTTGCTGCTGGCCCTGAGCGTTCCGGCCAGCGCTGCAGTCGACGCTAAATTGCTCGACATGCTCAAGGCCAACGGTCAAATCTCGGCTTCGCAGTACACTGAACTGCAAGCTGAGCTGGCCAAGGATCAGAAAGAAAAGCAGATCGCACAGCAAGCTCAACAAGAGACCAACGAACAGATCGCGGCCACCGCGAAAAAAGCCAACGACCTGAGCGTGTTCGACCAGAAACTTGCCTGGGCCGCCAAGACCCAGTTCAAGGGTGACGTGCGCTTCCGTCAGGAAACCGTGAAGATCCAGGGCGAATCCAACAACGGTGGCCGTGACAAGGACCGTCAGCGCATCCGTGCCCGTCTCGGCGCCTACACCGAGATCAACGACCAGGTCGACACCGGCATTCGTATCGCCACCGGCAGCAGCGACGATGCGCGCTCCACCAACCAGGACCAGGACAACTACTTCGACAAGAAGTCGATCTGGCTGGACCTCGGCTACATCGACTACCACCCGAAGCAGATCAAGAACCTGCACGTCATCGGCGGCAAGATGCTCCAGCCATGGGTAAACATGGGCGACGTGATCTGGGATAGCGATATCAACCCGGAAGGTCTGGCCCTGACCTACAAATACCCGCTGGGTAGCAGCGCCGAGCTGTTCGGCAGCCTCGGTAACTACAACCTCAAGGACAACGTCGACGGCGACGGCGTGCAATTCCGCCACGACCTGCGCCTGACTTCCGGCCAGTTGGGCACGCGTTTCTCGGTGACCGACAACCTGAAAATGACCCTGGGCGGCAGTATCTACGCCTACCAGAACGACGAAAACAGCACCTGTACGAGCAGCACCACGCCTTGCGCACTGGCGGTCAACGGCAACTCGGCGAACGAACAATTCCGTCTGTACGAAGGTTTTGCCCAAGCCGACATCGGTGGCCTGGCCGTGCCGCTGGCGTTCTACGGTCAGTACGTGAAGAACAACGATGCTTCCAACGATCAGGACACCGCCTGGTTGCTGGGTGCCAAGTCCAAGGTGTTCGGTTTCAACCTGGACTACAACTACCGCGATACACAACGTAACGCTGTGGTAGGCGCCTTCACCGATTCGGACTTCGCCAACGGCACCACCGGTTCGCGCGGTCATAAGATGAAGGTCAGCTACGACATCGACAAGAACTTCGCTGTCGGCGCCACGTACTTCCTGACCAAGGCTGACTACGCCAGCCGCACGCAGCGTGATGCCAACACCAACACCCTGCAGTTGGATGCTGAAGCCAAGTTCTAACTGTAAGTGCGACACGCCTTGGGCCAGGATGGCCCGGGGTGGCTGTAACAGCCTGGCGTGGGTGAATCGGTCCCCATCATCCGTCCGATTCCCCCACGCGAGTCTGTCTTCCCCCCGCCGTTACTGATCCTTGCGCCGCTCGGCGGCCAGCCGTTCAGCCAAGGCATCCACATCCTGTACCGGCGCCTGCGGCATGATCCGCAATGTGGCCTGCAGCAAGCGCATCTGACGGATAAAACGCCGGCAATTAGGGCAGAACATCAAGTGATGACGCACCAGCAGCCGCTCGCGAAAGGTCAACTGACCATCGAGAAAGTCACTGGAACGCGCCACTTGCTCTTTACACGTCAACATTCGCCGGTTTCCTCAAAATGCTCCACCGTGGCGAAGACTTTAAGCCGTGCGCGATGCAACAGCACCCGCACATTGGAGAGCGAAAGCGTCAGAAGATTACAAATCTCCTCCAACTCCAGGCCCTGGCGTTCACGCAGCACCAGTACGCTGCTTTGCAATTCCGACAAGCTCAGCAACGTATGTTCCAGGCATTTGCGCAGTTCGTCCTCCGTGAGCAGGGCTTCCGGGGTGTCCTGGTGCCAGGCAAAAGGGGCGACCGCCCAGTGACCGTCATCCGCGCTGAAACGCTCATCGCCGATCGTGCCGTGGGGCGAGGGCAAATCATCGAGCAACACTTCGCGACGATTCTGTTTGTAGCGGCTCTTGGCGGCATTGGCGGTGATGGTCAGCAGCCAGGTCTTGAGGCTGGAGCGCCCTTCGAACTTGGGCAGGTTGCGTACCACCGACAGCCAGGCGTCCTGTACCACTTCGTCGGCATGACGCTGACCGGCAATCGCGTAGGCCACCGCGCGCATGGCGCTTTGGTATTGGCTGACCAATTCCTTGTAGGCCCGCTGCTCGCCCTTGAGCAAGCGTTCAAGCAGGTGCGCGTCGTCCGCTACTGCCATTCGAGACCTCGGTTTCCAAGTGAGAACGCGATCGGTGTGGGGGCTGGTTTGCCAGCGCCCACATTTGACCGCGGCGAGCCGCAGGATCAGCGTTTGCGCAGGATCACGCTGCCGATCGAATAGCCAGCGCCAAACGAGCTGAGTACCGCCACGGCGCCTTTGGGCAGGTCGTCCTGGTAAGTGTGGAACGCGATCACCGAACCCGCCGAACTGGTGTTGGCGTAGGTGTCGAGAATCACCGGTGCTTCTTCCACCGTGGCTTCACGCCCCAGCAGCTTCTTCACGATCAGGTGGTTCATGCTCAGGTTGGCCTGGTGCAGCCAGAAGCGCTTCACGTCGTTCACGTTCAACTGGTTTTCCGCCAGGTGCGTGCCGATCAACTCAGCGACCATCGGGCAGACATCCCGGAAGACTTTACGGCCTTCCTGCACGAACAGCTTGTCGGGCGCGCCGATGCCCTCTTCCGCCGCGCGGTTGAGGAAGCCGAAGTTGTTGCGGATGGTATTCGAGAACTTGGTCAGCAGCTTGGTGCTGACCACGTCGAACTGGTGCTCGGAGGTCGCCAGGTCAGCGCGTTCGAGGATCACCGCAGTGGCCGCGTCACCGAAAATGAAGTGGCTGTCGCGGTCGCGGAAGTTCAAGTGGCCGGTGCAGACTTCCGGGTTGACCATCAGGATCGCCCGGGCCTGGCCCAGCTTGATGCTGTTGGCGGCGTTCTGGATGCCGAAGGTCGCCGAGGAACACGCCACGTTCATGTCGAAGCCGAAACCGGCGATGCCCAGGGCTTCCTGGACTTCGATGGCGATGGCCGGGTAGGCGCGTTGCAGGTTGGAGCAGGCGACGATCACCCCGTCGATGTCGGCGGCGGTCTTGCCGGCGCGCTGCAGGGCCTGTTCGGCGGCGCCGATGGCCATCTGGCAGAGCACCGACCATTCGTCGTTGCTGCGCTCGGGCAGGCGCGGGGTCATGCGCTGCGGGTCCAGGATGCCGTCCTTGTCCATCACAAAACGGCTCTTGATGCCCGACGCCTTCTCGATGAAGGCTGCGCTGGACTCCGTCAGCGCCTGCACGTCACCGCGCTCGATGGCGGCGGCGTTCTCCGTGTTGAACTGCTGCACGTAGGTATTGAAAGACTGCACCAGCTCTTCGTTGGAGATGCTGTTGGCCGGGGTGTACAGGCCAGTGCCGCTGATGACGACGTTATGCACGGTCGTTCCTCTAAATCTGTCAGGCAGAAGATATTGGTACCGTCGTACCAAACTGTAAGTCGTTTGATTCCGTCCAGCGGGCATCAAACTGGCAACGCTTTATTCCATCACGCCGCGGCTGCACACCAGCCCATCACGACGCTCCCGGCATTTATAACCGCGAAGTTTGCCACAACCCTGGGGATTTGGCGCCATATCCCGGATAAGCGCCATTGCCCATTGGTGTGATTACGCTTCGACCAGGCTCCATTGCTTGCTCAGGCGCTTGTCGGAAATCGGCACCCGGGTGCCCAACTGCTGGGCAAACAACGACACCCGATATTCCTCCAACCACCAGCGATAGAGCGCTAGCTGGGGGTCGTGCTTGCCTTCCTGAGCATGCTTGTTCAAACGGTTCTGGTACTGCGTCCACAGGCCCGCCAGCTCGCCGCTCCACACCCGATCTTTTTGCACCTGGCTGGGCAGTTTTTCCAGACGCAGCTCGATCGCCTTGAGGAAACGCGGCAACTCCTTGAACCACTGCGCCGGAGTTTCGCGCACAAAGCCGGGATAAACCAGATTGCTCAGTTGCAGCTTGATATCGTTCAAGGCCACCGCCTGGGCCAGGTCGATCTTACCTTTGAAGCGCTTTTGCAGGCCGTGCCAGAGTTTCAACACGTCCAGGGTCAAGCGCGCCAGGCGCTCGGCGTGCTCGGTCCAACCGCCACGCTTGCGCTCGGCCAGCGCCGCCAGCCCGGCGCCGTCACGCGGCAGGCTGGCTTCGCCTTCCAGCACGCAGCTGTCGAGGCTGGCCAGCAAAATATCTTCCACCAGCGCCTCGATGCGCCCCAGTTCGCGGTACATCAGGCCCAGCTCGGTCAGGCCGGGCAATTTGCCGCGCAGGAATTTTGCCGGTTCGGCCAATTGCTGCATCAGCAGGCGCTGCAAGGCCCGACGGTGCTGGAACTCGGCCTCGGCGGCGGTGGAGAAACGTCCTTCCTTGACCGTACCGTTTTCTTCCACCAGCGCCGGGTACACCGTCATCGACAGCCCGGCGATCTTTTGCTGGGTCTTCTCGGCCACCGCCGCGAACACCTTGGCTTCCACCGGCTGTTGGCTTTTTGCCGTTTGCGGCACGGCCAACGCGGCCTGGCTGGCCTCGGCAAAGCGCGCGGTCAGTTCGGCCAGGTCGCGGCCTTCGCCGAGAAACTTGCCCTGGCCGTCGACCACTTCCAGGTTCATCTTCAGGTGGCTTTCCACCTGCTGCGCGGCCTCGGCCCAGGCTTCATCGCTGACGCGCGCGCCGGTCATGCGCAGCAGTTCGCGCCCCAGCGCCTGGGGCAGCGAGCCCTGGGCGAATTCGATACGTTGCAGGGCGGCCCTGACGAAGTCCGGCACCGGCACGAAATTCTTGCGCAGGGCCTTGGGCAGGTTGCGCACCAAGGCGATGCACTTGGCTTCGATCACCCCCGGCACCAGCCATTCCAGGCGTTCGGCGGGCAAGGCCGGCAACAGCGGCGCCGGCACGCGCAAGGTCACGCCGTCACGCGGGTGGTTGGGTTCGAAGTGGTAACTCAAGGCCAGCGCCAGGTCGCCCAGGTGCAGGGTGTCCGGGTAATGCGCGGCGGTGACTTCGCTGGCGTCGCGGGCCAGTACGTCTTCCTCGCGCATGATCAACAATTGCGGGTCTTTCTGGCTGTTGACCTTGTACCAGCTGTCGAACGTCGCGGTCTGGTGGATCTCCGCCGGCAAGCGCGCATCGTAGAACGCGTACAGCGTCTCTTCGTCGGCCAGGATGTCGCGCCGACGCGCCTTGGCTTCCAGCTCGTCGAGCTGCTCCAGCAACTGCTGATTGGCGGTCAGGCACTTGGCCCGGGACTGGATTTCGCCGCGCACCAGGCCTTCGCGGATAAACAGCTCGCGCGACACCACCGGGTCGACCGGCCCGTAATGCACCGGCCGGCGCCCGACCACGATCAGCCCGAACAGGGTGATCTGCTCGAACGCCACCACTTGGCCGCGCTTCTTCTCCCAATGCGGTTCGAAGTGGTTTTTCTTGATCAGGTGCCCAGCCAGCGGTTCGATCCAGTCGGCATCGATCTTCGCCACCATGCGTGCGTACAGCTTGGTGGTTTCGACCAGCTCGGCGGTCATCAGCCACTGCGGACGTTTCTTGCCGATGCCCGACGACGGGTGAATCCAGAAGCGCCGCTGACGCGCACCCAGGTAATCGCCGTCTTCGGTTTTCTGCCCGATCTGACTGAGCAGGCCCGACAGTACGGCTTTGTGCAGTTTCGCGAAGTCGGCCGGGTCCTTGTTGACGGTCAGCTGCATGTCGCGGCAGATCAGGCTCAACTGGCGATGGGAATCGCGCCACTCGCGCAGGCGCAGGTAGTTGAGGAAGTTCTTGCGACACCAGTTGCGCAGCGGGCTGGCGGTCAGTTCCTGGCGCTGCTCTTCAAAGCCACGCCACAGATTGACCAGCCCGGCGAAGTCCGAATCGGCGTCCTTCCATTGTGCGTGGGCCTGGTCGGCGGCCTGTTGGCGTTCCGGCGGGCGCTCGCGCGGGTCCTGGATCGACATGGCGCTGGCCACGATCAGCACTTCCTGCAGGCTGCCCAGCTTGGCGGCTTCAAGCAGCATGCGGCCCATGCGCGGGTCCACCGGCAG
The DNA here is from genome assembly GCF_023651955.1 of Pseudomonas sp. Y39-6. Classification (NCBI taxonomy): domain Bacteria; kingdom Pseudomonadati; phylum Pseudomonadota; class Gammaproteobacteria; order Pseudomonadales; family Pseudomonadaceae; genus Pseudomonas; species Pseudomonas sp. Y39-6. Next base: position 5,261,204 of record NZ_CP069594.1, read on the forward strand.
GCGCGCCAACTGGCGGCCCAGCGGGGTCAGTTGGCTGTTGCGGTCGACCGCCGACAGTTCTTGCAGCAGGTTGAAACCATCGCTGATGGCCTTGCCGTCCGGCGGTTCGATAAACGGGAAGTCGCTGATTTCGCCCAGGCGCAGGTGCAGCATCTGCAGGATCACAGCCGCCAGGTTGGTGCGCAGGATCTCCGGGTCGGTAAATTCCGGACGGCCGATAAAGTCTTCTTCGCTGTACAGCCGGATGCAAATCCCCGGCTCGACCCGGCCGCAGCGGCCTTTACGCTGGTTGGCGCTGGCCTGGGAGATCGCCTCGATGGGCAGACGCTGCACCTTGGCGCGGTAGCTGTAGCGGCTGATGCGCGCGGTGCCGCTGTCGATCACATAACGAATGCCCGGCACGGTCAGCGAGGTTTCGGCGACGTTGGTCGCCAGCACCACGCGCCGGCCCGGGTGGGACTGGAAAATGCGCTGCTGTTCGGCCGGTGACAGGCGCGCGTACAGCGGCAAAATCTCGGTGTGCTTGAGCTGGGCCTTGCGCAGCATGTCGGCGGCATCGCGAATCTCGCGCTCGCCCGGCAGGAACACCAGCACGTCGCCAGGGCTGCGCCGCTCGCTGCGCTCGTAGGCGGCGATTTCATCGAGGGTGGCGAGGATCGCCTGGTCGACGGTCAAGTCGTCCTCGACGCGGTTGCCCTCCTCGTCCTGTTCCAGGGTCAGCGGGCGATACCAGGTGTCCACCGGGAAGGTGCGGCCCGACACTTCGACAATCGGCGCATCGTCGAAATGCTTGGAGAAGCGCTCCAGGTCGATGGTGGCCGAGGTGATGATGACTTTCAGGTCCGGGCGACGCGGCAACAGGGTTTTCAGGTAGCCGAGCAGGAAGTCGATGTTCAGGCTGCGTTCGTGGGCTTCGTCGACGATGATCGTGTCGTAGCGTTCGAGGTAGCGGTCGTTCTGGGTTTCCGCCAGCAGGATACCGTCGGTCATCAGCTTGATCAGGGTGTTGGAATCACTCTGGTCTTCGAAGCGCACCTGATAACCGACCAGTGCGCCGAGCGGCGTGGCCAACTCTTCGGCAACCCGGCTGGCGACGCTGCGCGCTGCGATCCGACGTGGCTGGGTGTGGCCGATCAGGCCGTATTGGCCACGACCGATCTCCAGGCAGATTTTCGGCAACTGGGTGGTCTTACCCGAACCGGTCTCGCCGGCGATGATCAGCACCTGATGCTTGAGCAACGCCGCCTTGATTTCGTCGCGCTTGGCGGCGATCGGCAGGCTGTCGTCGTAGCGGATCAGCGGCAGGCTGGCGCGCCGCGCCGTGACCTGGGCGCAGGACGCCTGCATGCGCGTCACCCACTGCGCCAGCTTCTCCTCATCGGGCTTCTTGCGCAGCTCGAGCAACTGCCGCCGCAAACGGTGGCGGTCGGCGAGCATGGCGTGATCGAGGTTTTTCAGCAGTTGGTCGATAGCGGGCGCTTGGTCAGTCATCAGGTGCGTTTTGGTCGTCTATTTATGCAGGGGGCGGATTGTCGCAGAAAACCGCCGGCATGCGCGCCCCTCATTCGTTCTCGCGTTCCTTGCGCCGGTATGGAAACACATCGATGACCTTTCCGGCGCGAATCGCGTCCTGCAGGCCCTTCCAGTAGTCAGCATCGTACAACTCGCCGTGCAGTTGATCGAACAGCTTGCGCTGGCCGGCGTCGGCGAACAGGAACGGCGGGAACTCTTCGGGGAACACATCCAGCGGGCCGATGGAGTACCAGGGCTCCGAGGCCATTTCATCCTCCGGCGTGCGGGGCGCGGGGATGTGGCGGAAGTTGGCTTCGGTGAGGTAGCAGATCTCGTCGTAGTCGTAGAACACCACGCGGCCGTGGCGGGTGACGCCGAAGTTCTTCAGCAGCATGTCGCCGGGGAAAATGTTCGCCGCCGCCAGTTGCTTGATCGCCAGGCCATAGTCTTCCAAGGCTTCGCGCTCCTGGGCGGGGCTGGCGTTGTCGAGGTAGAGGTTGAGCGGGGTCATGCGCCGTTCGGTCCAGCAGTGGCGGATCAGCACGGTGTCGCCTTCGACGGCAACGGTGCTGGCGGCCACGTCGAGCAATTCGGCCAGGCACTCGGGCTCGAACTTGCTCAACGGAAAGCGAAAATCGGCGAACTCCTGGGTATCGGCCATGCGCCCGACGCGGTCCACGCTTTTGACCAAGCGGTACTTCTCGATCACGGTGGCGCGACTGACGTTTTTCGACGGCGAGAAGCGGTCCTTGATGATCTTGAACACCGTGTTGAAGCCCGGCAACGTAAACACGCTCATGACCATGCCGCGGATACCGGGAGCCATGATGAACTGATCGTCGGTGGTGGCCAGGTGGTTGATCAGCGCGCGATAGAATTCCGACTTGCCGTGCTTGTAGAAGCCGATCGAGGTGTACAGCTCGGCAATGTGCTTGCCCGGCAGGATGCGCTTGAGGAAGCCGATGAACTCCGCCGGCACCGGCACGTCGACCATGAAGTAGGAGCGGGTGAAGGAGAAAATGATCGACACATCGGCTTCGTCGGTGATCAGCGCGTCGATCTGGATGCCCTGCCCTTCGCGGTGCAGCAGCGGAATCACGAGGGGCCACTGCTCGTCACGGGTGTAGATGCGTCCGACAAGGTAGGCACCCTTGTTGCGGTAGAGCACCGAGGAAAACAGCTCGACCTTCAGCTCAGGGTCCTTGCACACCCAGTCCGGCAGGTTCTCGCGCAGTTGCACTTCGAGGCGGCGCAGGTCGGCCGGCAGGTCCGCGTAAGGCTCGCTGAAGCTGTAATCAGCGAAAATCTGCGCCAGCATGTCGGAAATTTTGCCGACTGGGGTGTAGACCCGGGTTTGCGCCGCCCTCGCCCGGCGTAGGCTCGGCCGCGTGGTGTGGACGAACATGCAGCCGTCACTGATCAGGTCATGGCTGAACAGGCCACAGAAGATCGAGTTGTACCAGGTCTCGGACAGCTCATCGTCAAAGCGCAGGTCGATCAGGCCGATGTAGGCGCTTTTCACCAACGGCCAGGCCTCGATGTCCATCAGGGTGGCGTCATCGAAGCTCGCCCGCAGGCGGCTCGTCACTTCGCTGACTTTCTCCTCATACAGGTTGATACGCGCCGCCGAAGCCGCCTGGCCCTGCTGCCACTGGGCCTTTTCGAAACGTTCACGGGCACCATCGGTGATCTGGCGGAAGTGCTCGCGGTAATCGTCGAAGCCATCGAGGATCATCTGGGCGATAGCGAGGGCGGGTGTGCGCTGCGACATGCGGGAAACCTCGGACGGGTATCTGAAAGCCCAGAGCTTAGCCAGTGAATGCAGGCAGGAGAAGCAGTCATTTAGCATGTTGGTTTGTGGACTTTCGTTCATTTCGCCGATTGATGGGCGTTGCTGGAAACACTCAGCGCTGCCCCCCGCGCAAATTGGCCAGCAGAGGCCGGTGACGCGGTTTTTCCGGTAATCAGCGATTGTGTCGAGCCGGGCGCTGGGCAACACTCCCCGTCCGATTGATGTAGGAGTTTTCCGTGAGACCTGTCGACACCCTATACCTGCTGGGGCTGGCCGCGATCTGGGGCGCGAGTTTCCTGTTCATGCGTATTATCGCCCCGGAAATCGGCACGCTGCCGACCGCGTTCTTCCGCGTGTCGATTGCCGCCGCCGGGTTGCTGGTGATGCTCGCGGTGATGCGCGTGAACTGGGACTTCCAAGGCAAGTTCAAGACCATCCTGCTGCTGGGCGTGATCAACTCCGGCATACCCGCGACCCTGTACTCCGTGGCGGCCCAGGTGTTGCCGGCGGGTTACTCGGCGATCTTCAATGCCACCACGCCGTTAATGGGCGTGCTGATTGGCGGATTGTTTTTCAGCGAACGCCTGACGCCATCGAAAGTCGCCGGGGTGTGCCTGGGCCTGTTTGGCGTGGGCGTGCTGACCCGCGCCGGGCCGGTGGCGTTTGACCTGGAATTGTTGATGGGCGCGTTGGCCTGCTTGTTGGCCACCACTTGCTACGGCTTTGCCGGGTTTCTCGCGCGCCGCTGGCTGGATCAGCGCGGCGGGCTCGACAGTCGGCTCGCGGCCCTGGGCAGCATGCTCGGCGCGACCTTGTTCCTGCTGCCGCTGTTTGCCTACAGCGCCATCGTTCATCCGCCGGCAAGCTGGGGCGGCTGGCACGTGTGGTTGTCGTTGCTCGGGTTGGGGCTGATGTGTACGGCGTTTGCCTACGTCCTGTACTTTCGCCTGCTGACAGCCATTGGCCCGGTGCGATCGATGACCACCACCTTCCTGATCCCGCCGTTCGGGGTGCTGTGGGGTGCGTTGCTGCTGGATGAGCCGCTGTCGATGGCGCATCTGTATGGCGGGGTGCTGATTGCGGGGGCACTGTGGTTGGTGTTGCGGGTGGGCAAGTCAACCAGGTGAGCGTCGTGGCCGACGCATCGATTCACCTACCCTGAGCCCCGCTGAAGAGGCATAGTGCACGCCATCGGGAAATGACGCGGAATGAACCATGAATCACGCTATACATGAACGGGCCGTAAACACACTCGTTCTTTTGGCCTTGTCGGCCTCTTTCGTCATCGGCAATTTTCTTTGGCAAGGCCATGATAGTTTTAACCTCTGGGATGAAGGGTTCCTGTGGTACGGCGCGAAGCAAATCATTGCCGGGCAAATTCCGATCCGTGACTTCATGGCTTATGACCCTGGCCGATATTTTTGGTCTGCAGGCTACTTTTCCCTTGTAGGCGATACGGGAATCATGGCACTGCGCGCCTCCGTGGCGATGTTTCAAGTATTGGGCGTATATGCAGGGCTTTGGACCATCGCCATTGCGTTACGAGGAAACTCTCTCAAAAAGCTCGCTTTTCTATGTATCACCGGCCTTGCGCTCATGGCCTGGATGTACCCACGGCACAAGATTTTTGATATTTCGATTTCAATGATCATCGTTGCAGGCCTGACTTACCTCCTGCTTAACCCGACAGTAAAACGCTACTTCCTGCTTGGCGTGATCATCGGTCTCGCGGCCGTATTTGGCCGTAATCATGGCGTATACGGCGCCGTGGCCAGCGTAACGGCCATGAGTTGGCTCGCCATTAGGGCATCCGATCAGGGGCAACGATTCAAGGGCGTCCCGGCCTGGGCAGCGGGAGTGGCCGTAGGCTACCTGCCGGTCATCGCCATGTGTTTGTTCATACCCGGTTACTTCTCAGCCTTCATAGACACGATTGTGTTCATGCTCGAACAAGGCAACACCAATCTGCCGCTACCCGTCCCCTGGCCTTGGACCGTTGGCTTCGGAACCGCCGGCGTAGTCATCGAGACCAGATGGTTCCTCATCGGCCTCTGCTTCATGGCATTGCTGGCATTCGGTATTGGCGCACTGGGCTGGGTGTTTAAAGAACGGCTGCGAGGTAGACCCGTGCGCCCTGAACTGGTGGCCGTGGCTTGCGCAACGCTTCCGTATGCCCACTTTGCCTTTGCAAGGGCAGACGTCGGCCACCTCGCGCAGGGCATTTATCCGATGCTCCTCGGTATCTTCATCCTTTTGGCCACACTCAGAACGTGGGCGTCAAAACTGATACTGAGTGTGCTTACCGCCGCTGTCAGCTTGTTCATACTTGCCGCCTGGCAGCCTGGAATACTCGCTCGCACCCAAGATGGCTGGAGGCAGATCAACGTCTCGGGTTCGACCATATCCATGGACCCCGGTACCGCCGATGCGGTACAGCTCCTTAGGGACCTGACTGGCCGTTATGCCCCAGAGGGCCGAACGGTGCTGGTCCTGCCGTTCTGGCCCGGCGCCTACCCCTTGCTGGAACGGGAAGCGCCCCTTTGGGAGATATACGCACTTTCACCGCGCACCGAGGACTTCCAGCGCGCGGAAATCGAACGGATAAAGAATGCCGACCCAGGGTTCGTGCTGGTCTTCAACATGGCGATGGACAGTCGGGAAGCGTTGAGATTTTCCAATTCCCATCGATTGATGGACGACTATATCCGCGCCCATTTTGAACCGGTTCAGCCCACGCCTGATCCGGCCTACCAGATTTATAAAGCGTTACCCAAGGCGAAAATAAACCCGACCAGTGAAAAGGTTGTAGATTGATCGACAAATAGCCAGTTGATTTGTAAACTCGCCGACCGCGAGCATTGACATCGTTACATAGCGCCAACCTGAAAATTGACGCTCGCTCTGGTAACTGAAATTATTATGGATGAGGATGGATCGGTTTTGGTTAACTTTGATCGAAGCCTAGTCGGATTATCTGGCAGGCATGTAGCGATGGCCGTCGTTGCACTAATGTTTCTTACCTACTTATGGATAGGTGTTATTCCACTCCACGAAGGTGCGGGCTGGGACGGGAACGATTATGTCGCGTATGTAAAGTTACTGGCGACTGGTGTACCGATCACTAACGACCCGTATCGACTCGTCAGAATGTCAGGGTTTGTTCAATTGATGCCTTTCGCCTGGCGCGGAGAAGGGAAGGAAACACTGGTTTTCATTCAGCGGTTGTTCAACATCGGCATTATGGCCGTCGGAACAGGCTGTTTGTTCAGCTGCTTGCGGAAATTGGGCGTGACGCCGCACAAAGCCATTTTATCCGTGATCCTGTTTACATTCAGCTGGGCAAGTTTGGTAATCCCAGTCTTTTATCCGATCCTGAGCGACAACCTGGCGATCCCTTTTAGTTGTATTGCCTTGTGGTGCTGGGTTAATCAGAAAAAATTTGCCCTGCACATTATATGCGCCTGGTTTGTCTGGTTGTTCCCAGCGCTATTTGTTGTCCCACTGGGGTTAATTGCCTTTCCCTACGGCACTATTAACAACACCACGATCAACATCAAGCAAGTTAAACGTATACAAAAATCATTATTTGCACTGTTTTTAGTGATTGGGCTCCTAGCTTACCATCACTTCATGAAAGATATCACCACGCTGAAAATCTCCACTCATATTATCAGCGGCGGGCAAACAGCCCTCGTGGGCTTCATACCGCTCTCACTCTTGGTCCAGTGTATCATTATCGCGTTGCTCGCCTGGATTGCCGCGAGCATTGCGTGCAGCCCGCAACTCTATCGAGGCCTCAAACTTCAAAGCCTGGTGCTGGGCGTCTGTACGGTCGCCATCAGCTTCCTGGTCATGCGTTCCGTGATTGATTTTTCGACCGGTTTCCAAGGCCCGCCGCTGACCGCAAACCTGATGATGCAGAGCGCCGGGGCGCCTCTTAAACCCTGGATATCGCATTTCCTTTACTTTGGTTTCTGCGTTCTGATTGTGGCCATGTACTGCATCCGATGGTCGTTCAACGGCGACCGTACAGTACCGATCGGCCTGCTGGTGATATTCATGCTGTTCTCTCCACTCTTGAGTTTTGGCTCCGAGAGCCGGCAGTGGATCGGGATCTTTCCGGTGGCCATTGTGATCTACGCGCTGATGGAGATTAAATGGCGGCAGCAGGTGTTTCTTGCGATAGTCGCTGTCCTCTCTCTCTTCACGTTGTACGGGCTCAGGGACGCGTCTCAGGCTGCAGTCGAGCAAACCCTGGGGCTGCAAAGCTCCGAATGGCAGTACTACTTCGGTCGTCAAGGCCCGTGGATGTCTGTGGAGTCTTACGAGTCTGGCGTGGTTGCACTGATCATGGTGGCCATCACTTATCTTTACCTGGGTGTAACGGGTAACAAAAAAATGGCCGTACCCGATACCTGAAACTCATGACACAAGCGTCAAAAAGCCCGCCGTTGCGGGCTTTTTCATGGGCATAAAAAGGTATCTCTGCGCTCCCGAACGAATCGACATGCGAAATCCATTGACGGCCGGCGGCCATGGGCCCTCTGGCCGCACGTTATAGAAAGACGGGCAAACTTTCCACGCCAGCACTTTTACTTATAACTTTATAAAGCGCGGTCAATTAAATATTAATGACATTCGAAAACCGAAAAAACATAACCTCATCATCAAGCCCGAGCGGCTACCGCACTGAAAACCTTCACACTGGTTATCCAATGCCTTGTTTTAAAACATGCAGGGCGCGTCGCGGGGTCTAAAACCAGCTCCCAACCCGCGCAGGAGATACTCAACAGACGCGGTATCAATCAGTACCTGCTCACCGACGGCCCGATAAAAAGGCACGACGTGCGCCATCCAGCCATTCCCCCACTCTTGTACTGTGCTGCCAACCACTACATAATCCGACCGCTGAGGTTGATGTCTTTAGCAACAGGGACGGAGACTGTGCCGTCGATAAATCGTCAGTTTTCGCGATACGCCGATAGCACTGCCAAGCATTTATATAGTTAAGAAATCAATGCTATACACACACTGACACCCCTCAGGAAAAACCATGTACAAGATGATTGCGGCAATAAGTTTTCTCGCTTTAACTGCAGCGACAATGACAGGATGCAACGACAAGGATGGGAGCAAGGGAAATGCAGCTGCCGGTAAGACCACTTATTACCCATCAGACAAATGCACCTTTGACACCATCGGTGGAAAGACCGGCGCAAGCGTTTATGTGCCGCGAGGCGTTGTACAATTCACCGGCTGGGCTATCGACACCGTTAACCAAAGTTCGCCAAAGGAACTCAAACTTCGCCTGATCGGCTACAAGGGTGATCCCGCCACCTTCAAGGAATATACCGTTGTTGATCGCCCGGACCTGGTGAAGGCATTCAACAATCAAAAACTCTTGAAAGCCGGTTTCTCCTTCAAGGCCGATTTATCTGCGTTGGAACTCGGTGGTTACAGCGTCTCCATTGAGATCCCTGGAGAAAGCTCCTCGCTTCTGTGCCAATCCAAAGCGTTGCTGGTCATCGAATAACCCTGAAAGCGGCTGCCATTCTCGAAGGTACCGTCAACGGTGCCAAGAGCATGGGCCTCAAGGCGCGGCGCTGGAGCCTAAAGGCTTTACGCCATTGAAATGCGGAATTCAACGCAACAAAAAAGCCCCGGGACACCTCGCCGCATTCGCAGCAAGAGGTCCCGGGGCTTAAATTTGCCTGACGGTCAGGTGACGGCAGGCGCTTGGCACTGCAGTGTCAGCCTTTATCCATCAACCGCGTTTCGGGGCCGTGGAGAACACGTACCTGGAAAGAACAAACGTCATCGGTACCGTGATCGCGATCGCGATTAACGGAGCGACACGGCTATCAAGCCCAAGTTTCTCAACCCACACCCAGAGAATCAAAAGGCTGGTGAGGTATTGCGCCAGATAAACTAACGGAAATAAAGCGACCGATTTGATGCCCTGATGACTCTTGAAAACAAAGTACCGATTGAGGCTGTACGCAAGCACTATCCCGGCCACGTACGCGACCGTATAACTTGTTTTATAGGACAACACATTCAACAGCAGTAAATAGATTCCGTAGGTGACGAGAGTATTGAAACCGCCCGACACCAGGAACCGGGCAAAATCCACCTGCAGGATTTTAGCCGCTGCGCGCTTGATTCCAGGCATCATCGAGCGTTGGCAATCAGCGATTTGAATTCATCGTAGTTGCGGATGTAGTCGGCCGAATCGTAGTAATGCGACGCAAACACCATCAGCACTGCATCATGGGAATAACGATACTGGATGCCCCATGTCATCGGTGGCAGGTAAATACCCTTGTTGGGCTTATCCAGCACGAACTCTTCGCGGTTCCTGCCGTCGTCCGCGACCACATGCACCGAGCCTTTGACGGCAACCAGAAACTGGTGGCAGACCTTATGCGCATGTTCGCCGCGTGTTTCTGCGGTAGGCACGTCATACACTAGGAAATAACGTTCCGATTTGAACGGGATGGTGCGCTCGAATTCACCCGCGGACAGGCTGCCGCGAATGTCAGCGACTTCAGTCATCGTGTGCAACGTCACACCGCTGACCGTGGTTTGGACCACGCCCGGCTTGCTGGCAACCTTTTCAGCCCCCTCCTGGGAGGTGCTGACAGGCTTGGCATCAACGTAGCCGATAATTTTCGCAGGGTTGCCAACAACGATAGCATTGGGCGGGATAGAACGCGTGACCACCGCACCTGCGCCGATCATTGCGTTGGTGCCAATGGTCAGGCCCGGAAGGATCGTGCAGTTGGCGCCCAGCGAGGCGCCCTTGCGGATGATTGTGCGATCGAAGGCCTGCGGGTAGACCTTGCTGCGCGGAAACAGGTCATTCGTGAAGGTTGCATTCGGACCAATGAAGACGTCGTCTTCAATGGTGATGCCATCCCAGACCTGCACGCCGCATTTGAGCGTGACGCGGTCGCCGATGATCACATCGTTTTCAATGAACACGTTGTCGCATACGTTGCACTCACTGCCCAGGGAGGCCCCAGGCAGAATGTGCGCGAACGCCCAGACTCGCGTGTCTTTACCAATATTCTCGGATTCGCACAGTGCATGACTGTGAACGAAGTATTGCTTAGTGCTGCTCATTCTTATCTCCAAAATCTTCAACGCGCATTGGGATCGCCAAGGGTCGATTTTTTGTATTTTCGTAGGTACGCCATGCATAGGAGCCCACGATGCCCAGCCCCAGGAGATTCAAGCAGCCAAGGAAAGTGATTGTCAGCATGATCATCGCGTAGCCCGGCACTTCGATCATGCCGTGCAGCTTCGCCGCCAATGTGAAAACGCCGAACACCGCCGCCAGCACCGACCCGAAAGCGCCGACGCGGGTCAGCAACCTGATGGGCAGGTCCGTGAAGGAAAACACGCTGTCCATCAGGTAATTGACTTTCTTGCGCAGGGTCCAGGCCGAAGTACCGTGAACTCTTTCTTGACGAGTGTAGGTCACGACTTTGCGGCGATAACCCAACCAGAAAATCTGCGCGATCAGCGAGCTATGTCGCTCATCCAGCGTCAGCAGTGTGTCCCTGAATGCCCGATTGCAGGCAAACATATCGACGCCGCCCGGTGGAATCTCGGGGATGACATACCGGCGGTAAAGGCCCCAGAAGAGGCTGGACGCCATGCGACTGCCCCACGGGTCCTGCCGCCCTTCTCGAACACCAACGACAACATCGGTGTCCTGGCCCAACAGCACGCGGTTCATTTCAAGAACCAGTTCAGGCGGCTCCTGCAGGTCCGCAGCCATCACCGCAAATCGGTCGCCGCTGCCATTTTGCAACCCTGTACGAATAGCCATGAACGAGCCAAAGTTCTTCGACAGCAAAATGAGCTTGGATCGGAAAGGCTGCGCAGGCAGCTTCTCTCGCAAAATCTCATAGCAACGGTCCGGACTGCCGTCCACAACGAACACAACCTCAAGGTCGTTATCAAGCTGCGTATTCAGGCCAGCTATGGCGACGAGCAGATCGGGAAGATTGCCCTCGTTGCGATATACGGGGATGACCAACGTCAGCAAGGTTATTTCCCCTCAGAGAAGTAAGCAGTGACGGCCTCGATCACGCGATCGACTTCTTCGTCGGTCAGGCCAGGGTAGCAAGGCAGCGAGATAACCGTGTCACACGCTTGCTCGGTCACGCTCAAAGCGGCTGGCGTGGCAGCGTAAGCCGGTTGCTTGTGGTCAGCGATCGGGTAATGGATGTCGGTGCTGACGCTCTTTTCTTTCAACGCTGCAGCAAACTCCGCTCTCGCTTTCACACGCACGACGTAGAGGTGGCCTACATAATCTTCGCCGGTGGAGCACGGCAATTGCATATCCAGTGCCGCGAACGCCGCGTTGTAGCGCTTGGCGATCGAACGACGTTGCTCGTTCCAGGTATCCAGATGCGGGAGTTTCACACGAAGGATCGCGGCCTGCATTTCGTCAAGGCGGCTGTTGCGGCCGCCAGGGACGGACACTTGGTACTTTTGAGTCCAGCCGTATTGGCGCAACTGACGGATGCGAGTCGCGAGTTCGTCGTTATCGGTGACCACTGCGCCACCATCACCCAGGGCACCAAGATTTTTGGTGGGGTAAAAGCTGAAGCACGCAATCGTGCCAAAACTGCCGGCCTGTTTGCCATTGCGTCGCGCACCGTGGGATTGGGCGCAATCCTCCAACACCGGGACGCCGGCAGCCGAAGCGATACGGACGATTTCCTCGATGTTGGCCAGTTGACCGTAAAGGTGCGTCACGATCACCGCTGCGGGTTTGCTGTCCAATACGGCAGCAAGAGCTTTCGGGCAAATAGTCAAGCTGGTCGGGTCGACGTCAACGTACACAGGCTCTGCGCCGACCGCATGAATCGCGGTGCTGCCGTAGAAACCAGCGTTGGCAACGGCAACGACGTGGTGGCCGGACTCAACGCCAAGGCCCTTCAACGCAAGCTCAAGCGCATCTGAGCCGTTGGCAACACTGATGCAGTGCTTGATGCCTACATAGTTTGCGAATTCCTCTTCGAACAGCTTCACCTCGTTCCCGAGAACGTACCAGTGGCTGTCCAATACAGCTTTCAGAGGGGTGACGAAATCAAGGCCAGCGTTTGCCTTGACGGCCGAAAAAAGAACGATATTTTCCATAAAAAGTCCAAAAGTCACTGAGCAGGATGGTTGGCCTTGTCACAAAGGCTTGGCATTGCGAACAGCTGTAGAGATGAGGTGAGGGTGTAGAGAGTGACCTTGCAACCCTCTGTGTTGAGTGAGCGGGTAACCTGACCCGAATAGCCTGTGCGCAATGCCCTTGGAGCATTAAGCGCCTTGGCGACATCAGGCCGATCCTGGTCGACCGCCAATACGCCAATGACCTTTTCATTTTCAACGGCGATCACAAACTCCGGCGTACCGGCGCTTTCCGGCACATACGTCCAGCCGCTGAGCTTCCAGCCGTTGTCAGCCTTGGAACCCTGGTCGATATTGCCCATCGCCGACGCATCGGCAGCGCGCGGCAGCGTCAGGTACGCCTGCGCCGTTTCAGGCACAACCAGCCGACTGGACACTTCATCCTGAGCCAATGAAAACTTGCTCGAAGCGCCTTTACCGAGGCTTTGATAAAAAGCGTTCTGAATCGCACCACCGATGACCGACGCCTTCAGATTTCCGGCGGCAGTGATATTGACGCTCCAACTCAACAAATTGCTCAGCACCATGAAGACAAGCAACACGACCAGGGCGATGCCGATTTTCTTCGCAGCACCGGTGTTTATTGGTTCATGCTCGATCATTTGGCCATCCTTTCTATCAGCCGCTTGGCGGTCAACGAAAGAAGAAGGCCTAGAAAGGGAATGGTCACAAACAAGTACCTGCCCTGCGGCTGCGGAAGTGAGTTTTGAGAAGCAATGAGGCTGAATAATGTCATGGCGGGAAACAGACCAATGATCATAACAAGGGGCAATACGTAATCCAGCGCGATGTCCCGCTTGGACTCTGTGGTGTTCAACGGTTTGATCTGGTCAAGTGCTACGCAAATAGCGCCGACCAGGGCAAACGCTGCCAATTGGTAATAGGCAGTGGGGATGAATAAATTCATCCAGCCCGTCACAGAGAAATAGCTTTTCAAGGTCAACCCCAGCCACGGCCAAAGGTTCGCCATGTTCAAGAAGTGGTGCTCACACCGTAAGTAGCAAGTACCAAAACCTGCGGCAGGATTGAGCCTGTGCAGATTGACGAACTCGATCTGGCCGGATATGCCCGATATTTCGCCATATTTGTGATAGACAAGCACCAGCATGGGTGCGGCCAGCACAATGGCGGCGACGATCATCGTGGGCATATGCGTCAGCACGTGCTTGTTCTTGAACACGCGCACCGACGCGACCATGACGAAGGCAAACACCAGCGCTGGAATAAAATACAGCTTGGCCATCAACATCAGGCCGATTGCCAGCCCAAAATACAGCGCGCGCTTGCGGGTGGGTGACTGTATGAAACTCGTCAGTGTGCTGATCAATAGCGCAATACTTGCCAGCCCATAGGCATCGCTGTTCAGATAACAGAACACAAACGTCACTTGTGGAATCAGGGCAATAACGCCGGCAATCAGCGCCGACATGGCTGGCGACAACCCGCTCGCGCGGGACGTGCGGAACAGCGCGCAAATGAATACGCCGCCCAGAATCCAATTGAAGCTGCGGGCACCCAGGTAGAGCATGTCAGGCGACACTATCCAGCTGCTCACATACGTGGTTGCCAAGGCGCCCAGGATGTGTGGAAAAGGAAGCCCGTGGTACCAGAACTCGCCCTTTTGCCAGGTATGCCCGGAAATAGCACCCACGAAGGACTCATGCGGCTCGGTAGCGAGCGGCAAGGCATGCGCTGCGTTCAGGTACTCCAACAAGTAAAAATGGGTCGACTCGTCGGGCGCACCATTGAAGGCAATGCCCAACGACCAACTCGCAACCACCAGAAAGTAACACGTTGCCAGTAACTACTGCCAGCTAAAGTCAGATAAGCCTGTAGTACTACAAGTTCGAATTTCATTACCCACTATCAGGCCTCTGTGCTTAATCAAAATGAGTCATCTCGCGTGCAAAACTGCTTACAATTTTACGCGAGGCGGCCACGCCAAACCGAAATCTTCATGATCCAGGGTAAGGTTCGGATTGTATGTATAGTCTTCCTGGATCTTCGGCCAACGCGCCTGAACATACAGAACCTCTTTGGAAAAACGCTCCTTCTTCTCAGGCGTATCCTCAAGGCCGCGTGTAGCCGACTCATGATGATACAACTCGGCAAAAGGCGTCCAAACATTGATGTAGCCCGCTTCCTGAACCCTCAGGCAGAAGTCGACATCATTGAACGCAATTTTGAGGTTCTCTTCGTCCAGCCCACCCACTTGCTCGAAAATAGACTTCTTGACGATCAGGCACGCCGCAGTGACTGCCGAAAACTCCTGAATCAGCGCGGCCCTGCAGAAGTAGCCGTAGTCGCCTTTTGGCAGGTACTTATGCGAGTGCCCTGCGACACCGCCAACGCCGACCACGACGCCGCCATGCTGCAGGCGATCATCCGGGTACCAAAGGCGTGCCCCGACGGCGCCGATGTTTGGCTGCAGTGCAATAGACACCATCTCATCCAGCCACTCTGGTGTGATGACCTCAATGTCGTTGTTGATCAGTCCGATCAACTCACCGCGAGCCATTCTGACGGCACCATTATTTAAAGCCGAGTAATTGAACGGCCCATCGTCACGCATCACTCGAATATTATCTTGCTGATCGAGTTGGGCGAAATATTCTAGAGAGATGGGATCATCCGATCCGTTATCGATCAAGATAATTTCATAGTTAGTGTAGGTCGTCAGTTGCTGAATACTGTCAATGCACTGTTTTACCAGCGCGCAGGCGTTACGCGTGGGAATAATCAGCGTGACTAACGGCTCCACTGCGGGGCGGGCATAGTGAACCCGGTACATGCCCATCGGCAGCAGTTCGGTACGACCGATATTACCTTTGCGCTGCAGGTGCTCATCCAAGGCCTTGACGCCAGCAAGCGCTGCGTAGGGCTTTTCGTCGCCTGCCATTGCAGTACTGCCCGCGTGAATCCGCCAGTGGTAGAGCACCCGTGGAATATGCACGATTTGACTGCGATTGAGTTTCTCGGAGCAGCGCAAGGCAAGATCGTAGTCTTGAGCGCCTTCAAAGCCCGTGCGAAAACCACCAACCTCTTTCACCAGATCGGAGCGATAAACACCCAAATGGCAAACCATGTTCTGGGAGCGAAACAGAAACTCGTTCCAATCCGACTTAAAGTAAGGCGAACTGCGCTTGCCAGCAGTATCAATCTTGTCCTCGTCAGAATAAATAACACCTACATCCGGGTTGTCATGAATAGCACGGGCAACCCAATACAGAGCGTTCTCCGGCAGAAGGTCATCATTGTCCATCAAGGCAATGTACTGGCCCGACGCTAATATCAGTGCAGAATTGCTGGCGTTGGAGATATGACCATTTTCCTCTCGGAATACTACCTTGATACGCTTGTCTTGAGCCTTGAGTGACTCAAGATAGGTAATCACCTGCGCATCGGTGGAAGCATCATCGGCTATGCACAACTCCCAGTTCTTGTAGAGCTGCGACTGAACGCTCTCGACCGCTTCACGCAACAGGTCCAAAGGCGGATTGTAAACAGGCATGATGATCGAAATCAGCGGATTGGTTTTCCACTTGCGGATCTCTTCACTGATTTTCCAACGGCCGTTATCATCCATGGTGTCGTAATACTCGACCCACCGCGAATAGTCGTGGCGGTCGGGCACTTCACGGGTCTCCTGGCCAACAAAGGCAAAGTTACTTGCCCCGGCAACCCAAACTACCCGCGCCTTCAAGCCTGCAGCGCCTTGTTGGCGCCACACCGCGATCGCCTTGCGTGCTGTACTGCGTAGTCCACCACCTCGACGGATCACCGCTGGCAATAACCGCCACACCCTTTTAACTTGGCTAACGCGCCTTAAAAGATTGCGAAAGGGCGCGGTCGCCTTCCAGCTGGATGATAACTGCATGGCAATAATGTGCAAATTCAAGTTATGGATATGCGTGTCTTTCTGAACCTGCTGCAACCGCAATTGCTCTTCGAGGTTGCAGATGTGAGTATCCTTATCCTTCAAAGACCCTTGCCATTTGGCCAACGTATTTTGAAACTCTTCATCTTTAAGAGCTACCTGGTGATGCAGCGTCTCGATAATCTGTAGCCGCTCCACTTCTGAATGTGCATGTTCGAGCGCCGTAGAAGCGATGAATTCTTCGATCTGTGAGTCTTTTTCGCCCAGCGCAAGATTGTATTGCTCAGTCAGGAGCTGAAGGGCTGCCTTATGCTCCTCACTGAGAAGCTGAATGGAGACTTTGGTCTCTTCACTCAATAGACGAAGTTGCTCAACGACTGCCTGAACCTCTCTGTCTTTTTCTCGAGTAGTTTGAGCGATTACCTCGGTATAATTTGAAGTAATAGATGTCTTCAACAACCCAAGCACGTCATTGATTTGTCGATTAGAGTCGACAATCAGATCAAGCTTGCTATTTGAGTCAAGAATCTGGTCAAGTTTACTGCTTGAGTCCAGAATTAGATCGAGCTTGTTTTGCAGTTCGAAATTAGGATTTGTCAGTTCAGATTGATTCAGCACATTAATCTCTTGAGCAAGCTGCTCTTCCGTGAGTAAAGTAAGACTTACTTCCAGCTCAAGCAGGTCTATGCCACTGAGCACTTCACCAGCTAAAGGAATCGCTAAACTCGGATCATCACTCAGCGCCAGATAAAGCGTATTGCGACCAACTTGGGGAATTCGCACGGCGGATGCAATGACAAGCGGATGACTAATGTCATCCTGCCACTCCATAACCGTTTCGCCGCTAGAGTACACCTTGATGGTATGAATGGAAAAGCTTTGACGTCGGTTGATCGGGTCAAACCGCAACTGCACACCAGGTGGCAAGCCAGGAGGGAGGGTAAACCGGATCAGTTGACGCCCATCATCGACCACTTGGAGCAACGAAGACTCTTCTGAAAAGTGACCAGCTGTATCACTCACATAGAGTTTTGCGTGCTTGGAGGGCGGGTACACAGCTCCCAGTTTGTGAATAATTGCTTCGGGTGACCAGTTGAGAAACTGATTTGCGTCGGCACCGGTAACCCGCTCTTGAAAGGCAGCTTCGGTAGCGATATAGCGTGTGAGGTCCTCAGCGCTTATATCCATATCTGCGCTTGCTAACAGCTGCGTCACGAACTCCTGACGACTGATCGTAGAAGCACTGGGGTAGAAGGGATTCGCAGCGGCCATCAGCAAAAGTAGTGCCCGCATCATCAAATAGCCGAGTTCAACCCCCTCATCCATCTCCCACTCGATATCAATAAACTGCGGCTTATTGCGCTCATCGATTACGATGTTTTGCGGGACGGCATCAATATAACGGCCGGGAAGCAGAGACTTGGCTGAAGAAAGTTTTACGTCAGAGCCCTCTTCATCCAGTAGTATTTGCAGACAAGCCAGATACTTCTGTAAAAAGGGGGTAAACCCTTGCACGCTCCAGTCGCGGCGCGCAGCAACATTTAGGAACTCAAGGCTGAGCACGCTGCCTTTCGCGTAGGCGTCCACGCGGGGAAGCACATATTTGAAGCCGTCGTCGAGGTTCGCTTGCGCCTCATCGCCTATTAGATTACCCAGCTTTCTATAGTGGACCTGAATACCCTGCGGCGTTTTAACAAACAATGACTCCTTACAGTAGCGAGTCTTTCTACCCGTGCTGTAATGGTAGGCAAGCACGTCAGTGTCGAAAGGTTCGCTGTTTTCGGAAGACGCCACGACCAAGAAAGAGTTGGCTAGGTCCATGCCCAGACTATTGTCGATGACAACGGACCAAGCCTTCTCGAGGTTGAAAGTGGTCAGCTCTGGAAGCTGTGGGTCTTTCTTGACGTTCTGCCACGCCAAGGCAGAGGCATCGAAATCGTCGCATCCGAAGCCACTCTCAGTAATGATCGAGTTGGGTAGTTTATAATCCGGACTCGGCGCCAGAAAACTCGAAGCGGTAAACCCGGCTCGGGTGACAAGGTCCTTGAGCTCCTTCTTACCATAGGTTTTGGGCTGCCCATGTTCGTATCGGCCTTCGATGCCATACATTGTAATGCCGACATGGTCTTCAGGCGCACCCGCAAAATACTTGAGCCCCAACTGGTTTTCGATGGCGATGAAAAGATGCCCATCAGGCTTGAGCAATTGACGAACGCGCATCAGCATCGCCAAGGCGGGATCTTCCGCATTACTGAACATGCTTGCGTACTCGAGTACGCCAATAAGCGTGATGACATCGAATTGCTCATCGACCTTGAAATCGTCGAATCGCTCAGCCAGAACAGTTACGTTATCCAGTTCACGCGTGCGGCTCGCAGCTATTCCCGCCCGTCGAGGGCTGCCTTCCAGGCATAGAAGGTCTGCTCCGCATTCGCCGAGATAACGACTGATAGCGCCGCAGCCGGCACCGATTTCCAACACGCGAGACTTGAACAAGTGCTCAAACGGACGAAGGATATTAGCGCGTGTGGCGCTTAGGTGATAAAGCTTTGCCCAGTCGGTGCAGTACTGCGGAAGCTCATCTGACAAGACAGACACGTCTTTGGCGTTATGAATTATACCTGCGAGTTCAGCTTCGGAGCTATCACCATCACTGTAGGCAATACCCTGAAAATCAGAGCGCACCCACACATTTGTTTCACCATCCTTGGTATAACCATATTGATCGAGTTTAAACATTTGGGTCTACCGGATCGATTGTCATAGCAGCGGCAAGGTCAATCAGCCCCAACAACTTGGGAGTGGGTTCGACAACCAAATGAATGGAGTCATAACGCCTATCATGGGGAATGATGTCTTCGCCCTCTCTAGAGGCGATCCCTAAGGAAATAAAATAATCACCAGTCGCTAGTCTGTTTACGAACTTCACGCTGGCGATGGCCACGTTCCCAGACTCTCCCATGGATCGGGTTTCGGTACACTCCAACAAATAGGAGTTCGTGCCGTAGACCGTTACACCTTCCTTGGTTTTAATGGTGAATCCGAGAATTGGGTTAATCACTGGACGGTTAAACTTAAATGACACACCGAGTACAACTTCCTCACCCGACTCTATGCTCGCCGGAAACTCACGTCCGTTCGCACTCAAATGAAAATCCATTAACGTAGCAGCCCCATCCCCCCAACGATATTCATGTGGGTTATAGCCGATACGTGATGCATAAACATCGCTTTCCAGAGACAAGTGTAGAGTTTTCTCGATTAGCGCCACGGGCTCTGCGGTCACCGCCGCAGGGTTCGAAGGCTCATCAGCACTGGTATTACGACCAAACAAAATGTCGGTGTAGCGATTGATCACCGGGCGTGACTCTCCGATCATTTCAACCCGGCTTTGTTCCAATAGAATTGCGCGCGAGCAGTGCGTCACTACTTGCTCGCTGGAATGGGTCACTAGCAGGATACTAGTTCCGTTCTCTTTAAGCTGGCGCAGACGCTCGAAGCATTTGGCTTGAAATCGGGCATCACCTACCGAGAGCGCTTCATCCACAACAAGAATCTCAGGATCGACTTGTGCCTGGACTGCAAACGCAAGCCTGACCGCCATACCACTAGAATAGGCCTTCACCGGCTGATCGAGAAATTCTCCGATGTCCGCAAAACTGGCAATAGCATCAAAGCGATCGTTCACCTCATTACGCGTCAGGCCCAGAACCGCTGCGTTCAGGTAGACGTTTTCACGCCCAGTAAACTCAGGGTTGAAGCCTGAGCCCAACTCGAGCAATGCAGCGATACGCCCACGCGTTTCAATTTCGCCCATCGTCGGCGTCAACGTGCCACAAATGATCTGCAGCAGTGTGGACTTGCCTGATCCATTGCGACCTACGACACCTACCGTTTCGCCTTTTTTGACTTCAAAACTGATGTCACGCAGGGCCCAGAACTCTTTGCCATAGGTGGTGACTTGATCGCCCGCCCACCGCTGGAAACGCGGCACGATAGCTTGTTTCAGGCGATCACGAGGTTTGTCATAGGTGTAAAAACATTTGGAGACATTCCGAACGCTGATTACCGATTGATCAGATGACATCAGCGAACCCTTTACGTGTCTTTTGAAAGAACCAGAAGCCAATTGAAGCAATAAGTACCCCAATGACGATAGCCACACCTAGACTGCCCCAATGCGGGAGGTGGCCGAATAGCAGGACACTTCGACTTTCCTCAATTATGTAAGTCAGCGGATTGAGTTTTAGCCATGGCTTATAAACTTCAGGCAGCGCTGCTACCGGATAAAGCACAGGAGAAAGAAACAACAAGACGGTGGTAAGGACCGTAATCACGTGACCTACATCTCGCAGATAAACACCCAGCGAGGCCAACAACCAGCTTATTCCTAGGGTCGCTAGTATCAGTGGCACCAGGATCAAAGGAAACAGGAGTGCCGTCCAATAGAGTTGGCCGGTGATCAAGAACTGGGCGGCCAGTAATACGATCAGACTGATACAGCTATGGAACAGTGCAGAACCCAGGGTAATGACCGGCAAAATCTCCAACGGGAAGACTACTTTTTTTACATAGTTACTGTTGGTCATCACCAGAGAAGGTGCACGGTTAGCGCATTCAGCAAACAACCCATGAACGATCATGCCCACAAACAACAGGATCGCGAAACCACCTTTACCGGTATCAACACCGACCCAGCGAGATTTGAAAATCTCAGAGAACACGAAGGTATAAACCGCAAGCATCAGGATCGGGTTAAAAAATGACCATGTCAGCCCCATGACCGAACCGCGGTAGCGTCCGATCACTTCGCGCTTAGTCATTTGTGAGATCAACGAACGATTTTTCCAGAGGCTGGCCACCATGCTGACCGGCCCAGCTGAAGGTTTCAGGTGCGGGTCCACTATTCAAACACCTCAGCGTTAACAAAACGCGGGGCATTTGCATCTTTGGCGGACAGGGTGGGTGAATCGAAAAACGGCCAATCGATTGCGACGTCGGAATCGTTCCACGCCAGGCTCCGTTCGTGCTCAGGAGCCCAGTAGTCCGTGGTTTTGTAGAGAAATTCAGCACTCTCTGAAAGCACCACAAAGCCATGTGCGAACCCTTCTGGAATCCAGAGTTGAGACCTATTGCTGGCGCTAAGATGCGCCCCCACCCACTTGCCAAAGGTGGCAGAGCTTTTGCGCAGATCGACGGCTACGTCAAACACCTCGCCATGGGTGACCCGTACCAGCTTTCCCTGGGGCTGTTTGATCTGATAGTGCAAACCGCGAAGTACACCCTTTGCCGATTTGGAATGGTTGTCCTGGACGAAATTAACGGACTTTCCGACAGCCGCCTCGAACACCTTCTGATTGAAGCTTTCATAGAAAAAGCCCCGCTCATCCCCGAAAACTTTCGGCTCAAACAGAAAAACGTCCGGGATGACAAGTGGGGTAGCTCTCATCTTTAAAATATCTCCAAAGTGTAGCCAGCGCTGGTTTTTCGGCGCTGCTGGTCAAAAAGTGATTTCAAGGCAACTACAAAAAAAAGCTTGGCGAACGCCCTATAAAAAAATCTTTTCGTGCAGGAGGCGCTTCAGATATTGACCGTAACCATTCTTGGAGAGTGGCGCCGCGAGTTTTTCCAGCTGCTCAGCATCAATCCACTTCTGCCGGAACGCAATCTCTTCAGGGCAGGCCACTTTAAGCCCTTGGCGGTGCTCAAGTGTGGCAATGAAGTGACTGGCCTCAAGTAACGATTCATGGGTGCCGGTATCCAACCAGGCGTAACCGCGACCCATGATTTCCACAGAGAGCTTGCCTCGCTCCATATAAATACGGTTTAGGTCAGTAATTTCCAGCTCGCCACGAGGTGAAGGCTTGATGCCCTTGGCAATCTCGACCACATCTTGGTCATAGAAATAGAGCCCCGTTACCGCATAGTTGGACTTGGGCTGAAGCGGTTTCTCTTCCAGGCTGATTGCCTTACCCTGGTCGTCAAACTCGACGACACCGTAACGCTCCGGATCATTCACGTGATAAGCAAAAACACTGGCGCCATCTTGGCGATGCATGGCGCTGTTGAGCAGCTCATTGAAATGATGACCATGATAGATATTGTCGCCCAGCACCAGTGCTGACAGATCGTTGCCGATAAAATCCTCACCAATGATAAAAGCTTGGGCCAGACCATCCGGGGAGGCCTGCACTGCATAAGAAATACTCAACCCCCACTTGCTACCATCGCCTAACAATTGCTCAAAGCGAGGCGTGTCCTGCGGCGTCGAGATGATCAATATGTCGCGAATACCCGCCAGCATCAGCGTGGTCAGCGGGTAGTAGATCATCGGCTTGTCGTAAACCGGCAGCAATTGCTTGGAGATTGCCAAGGTTGCAGGGTGCAGGCGTGTGCCTGAACCACCGGCCAAAATGATTCCTTTACGTTTAAGCATGTTCATTTCTCTAGAATTTCTATAAGCATCCGTGCCACACCGTCCTGCCATTCAGGCAGGCGCAATGAGAAGGCATTCTGCAGTTTTTGAGTGTCGAGTCGGGAATTGCCAGGGCGTTTGGCCGGCGTCGGGTAAGCCGCGGTGGTGATCGCGCCCACGTTGGCCGGTTCGACCTTGAGCTGCACCCCCGCCGCTTGCGCCTGTTCGAGCACGAAGCGGGCATAGCGGTGCCAGGTGGTCTCGCCCGCTGCGGCGAGGTGATACACCCCGCTCAACTGCGGGTTTGAGCCCATGGTGCGGATCGCGTGAGCGGTGACGTCGGCCAGCAGGTCCGCCCCGGTGGGCGCGCCGAACTGGTCGTCAATCACGTTCAGGCTGTCTCGCTCGATGGCTAGGCGCAGCATGGTCTTGGCGAAGTTGTTACCGCGCGCTGCGTAGACCCAGCTGGTACGGAAGACCAGATGTGCACAACCACTGGCCTGAATGGCCTGCTCGCCTTGCAGCTTGGTCGTACCGTAGACGCTCAGCGGCCCTACCGGGTCGCTTTCCAGCCAAGGGGTGTCGCCGGTGCCGGCGAACACGTAGTCGGTGGAATAGTGCACCAGCAGGGCATTCAGCTTCAGCGCCTCGGCGGCCAGTACCGCCGGGGCTTCTGCGTTGACACGCAGGGCCTGGGCAGGCTCGCTTTCGGCTTTGTCGACGGCGGTGTAGGCGGCAGCGTTGACGATGACGTCAGGCGCAAACCGCTGCACGGTCGCGGCCAGCCCCAGCAGGTCGTTCAGGTCGCCGCAGTAGTCCTGGCTTTTCGAGTCGAGCGCAAGCACTTGGCCCAAAGGGGCCAAGCTGCGTTGAAGCTCCCATCCCACCTGGCCATTTTTGCCAAGTAGAAGGATCCTCATGCCGAACGCTCGGCGTAGTTTTTTTCTACCCATTCGCGGTACGAACCCGATTGGATATTGCTCACCCAATCTTGGTTGTCCAGGTACCACTCTACGGTTTTGCGAATACCGGTCTCGAAGGTCTCAGCCGGCTTCCAACCCAACTCACGCTCCAGTTTGCGCGCGTCGATGGCATAACGGCGGTCATGGCCAGGGCGGTCCGTCACGTAAGCAATCTGATCGCTGTAAGGCTTGCCATTCGCTTGAGGGCGCAACTCATCGAGCAAGGCGCAAACGGTGTGAACGATGTCCAGGTTTGGCTTTTCGTTCCAGCCGCCCACGTTATAGACCTCGCCCACAGTGCCCGCTTCCAGTACTCGGCGGATGGCGCTGCAGTGGTCTTTTACGTACAGCCAGTCACGAATTTGCTGACCGTCGCCGTACACTGGTAGCGTTTTGCCTGCCAGTGCGTTGACGATCATCAACGGAATCAGTTTTTCCGGGAAATGGAACGGCCCATAGTTGTTCGAGCAATTGGTCGTCAGTACCGGCAAGCCATAGGTATGGTGATAGGCACGAACCAAGTGGTCGCTTGCAGCCTTGCTCGCCGAGTAAGGGCTGTTAGGCTCGTACTGGTGAGTTTCGGTGAACGCTGCATCATCTTTGGCCAGGGAGCCATAGACTTCGTCGGTCGAAACATGCAGGAAGCGGAAGGACTGCTGTGCATCGGCATCCAGGCCTTTCCAGTAGGCACGTACCGCCTCCAGCAAACGGAAGGTACCGACGACGTTAGTCTCGATGAAGTCTTCCGGGCCGTGAATGGAGCGGTCAACGTGCGACTCGGCAGCGAAGTTCAGGATAGCGCGCGGCTTGTGCTCAGCGAGCAAGCGCTGCACCAACTGGCTATCGGCGATATCGCCCTGTACGAATACATGGCGCTTGTCACCCTCCAGCGAGCTGAGGTTCTCCAGGTTGCCGGCATACGTCAGCTTGTCCAGATTAATGACCGGCTCATCCGCCTGGGCTACCCAGTCCAATACAAAGTTTGCACCGATAAAGCCAGCACCGCCGGTTACTAAGATAGTCATTGAGTCAGATCTTTTTCAGTAGTGTTGCAAAAATTAGCCCGAGGTTCCCCATCAGTGTCTGCCGGTATAAACCGGCCGACCGAAACCCCAGCACTCGTCTAAATAACGTTTGACTCCGCGCACATTTAAAACGCGCAAGAGTCGTTCGATGCTCTTCGCAAAGACGATGCTGCATGGCTTCGAGTGCGCGAATATTCAGTTCGTTCCACTCGTAAAAACGTCCTTGAAAGATCATCCGTAGCCGAACCAGGCGAGCTGCCCAGCTGGAGTTGCTGCCAATCAGATTTTCATCATGCTGGCGGTACTGCATTCTAGGCTCGGGATCATAGTGAACGATGCCTCCCGCCCCCGTGACAAGCTGATACGCCCACCAATCGTGAGAAGGCACTACTACGTCCGCACCCGCCTCCACAATCAGCTTGCGAGCAGCCTGGTTAAAAACCATCGTATTGCCGCCCGCGATACTCTGAACCAACGCGTTAGAGAAATGCGGAGGCAGGGAGAAAAGCGGTGAAAAACCAAGCGCCCCCCCCGAGTCGCCTACCAACTGCGTGCGACCACAGTAAAGTGCAGGCACATCCGAAGGCTGGCTCTGCAACCAATCAACCGCCACCTGCAGCTTTTCATCATTCCAGATATCGTCTTGATCGCACCATGCAAAATAATCAGCCTGAATATCGGTCCGACAAGTCAACGAGAGAAAATTGGCGACGAAGCCTTTTTGAGGGCCAGATACCACGCTTAGCCGGTGACTGCCCCAACGACTACAGTATTGCTGAAAAATCGCCAACGAACTGTCTTTGGAACCATCGTCCGAAATGACTAACGTCCAGTCACGATGCATCTGCCGCTCAATAGAGTCGAGCTGTTCCGCAAGAAACGTCTCACCATTGTACGAGCACATCAAAATTGCGACTTTTGCAACGCAAACGTCGTTAGGCAGAGCATTGGAAAGGCTGCGCGATGCGAAAATAGACACAATATCCCTTGGGAGCGCACTACATATCCTGCTGGGAGGTAGGATATAGGCCGACAATAAGGTGAGAATTATTACAGTATTAGTTTGTAAGGGCAATCTTACTTGTGACCGGCGGTCAGCCACCGGGAGCCCGTCACGCGCCCTACGATGAGGCATTGCACCTCTAGCCCGCAGCTCCTTGCCTGAGCCTCCAGATCGTATCAAGCCCCGCTTCCAAAACCGTGGCGCGCCGATGCTCCCGCGCTAGCAGCGCTTCGACCGAATGAATAGGAGCAAGCTTACAAACAACCACCCGAAAAAACTCTTCCGCCCGCCCCCCAGAGGTCGGTAAACGCCGCGAAAGGCATGACTCATATTCAGTTATGATGCGTCGAAAACTCCAACCCCGAGTGCCGACTGATCTATATCAACGAACGCGGAATCGCCGAAGCTGCGCACTGGATGAGCAACTCGATCCACTTCATTATCAAGTTCACGACAAACCTTCGGCAAACTCTACAAAACATTTACCGCCCCTCATTCAAAATATGCAACAAGACGGCTTTGTCAAATGAAATATGAGTGGCGTTGAAACTGGAGCTGGAATGAATACCAAGACCATCGCTATTACCGGCGAAGGTTTCTGCGGCTCGACGCTGGCAGCGCAGTTATTACGCCACCCGCCGGTCACCCCTCTAAAAATTCTGTTGATCAACCGGCCGGGCAGTATGGCCCGAGGTATCACTTACAGCACCCAAGCGCCCGCGCATGTACTCAATGTCCCGGCAGGCAGAATGAATGCTCTGGCCGGCGAAGACGACAGCTTTTACGAGTATGTAAAACGCAACAACGCCACCGCTACCCCAGGCTCCTTTGTAGAGCGGCGCCTCTACGGTGACTATTTGGAAGCGTTGCTTCAACACGCGTCACGCAACGCAACACCGGGCTGCGAGTTGCACGAAGTGATTGGGGAAGTGGTCAAGATAATCCCCCAGCCAAATGCCGCTGGCGCACTTCTCTTGATGGATAACGGGGAACACTTTCGGGCCGACAGTATTGTTTTAAGCATTGGCAGTTGCGCACGCCAGGCGCCTTCGATTGCACCCGAATATCGGCAGTTCTACGAGAACCCGGGCTACGTGCATGACCCATGGCAACCGGGCGCACTCGACAGTATTGGCGCAAACGACCCGGTCTTCCTGATAGGCAGCGGGCTGACAATGCTCGACGTCGTACTTGATTTGCGTGACCGGGGACACACCGGCACTATCCAGGCCGTTTCGCGCCGGGGCCTGCTCCCGCAGCCTCACCGCGAATTGAACGCGCACCCCGCCTACGATGAAGGGCTGGCACAGCACATGTTGACCGATTGCACGGTGCGCCACTATGTACGTGCCGTCCGTGACGCGGTTCGCCAGCACGCGCAAACCGGCGGAGACTGGCGCGACATCATTGGTGGCCTGAGGTCCGCTACCCAGCAGCTGTGGCATGCATTGCCGCTTGATGAACGCCGGCGATTCCTGCGACATGTACGCCCTTACTGGGATGCCCATCGCCATCGTTGCGCTCCACAACCAGGCGCGCGCATGCACACCGAGCTTGCCCGCGGCACACTGAAGCTGGCGGCCGGACGCATCGTCGGCTACACGTCCAACCCTCACAATGTGAGCGTTGCTGTACGCCGACGTGGCGCCAGCACCGTGGAACAGTTGGAGGTCAAAGCGGTGATAAATTGCACGACGCCAGCACTGGACCTGCGCCAATTGGACGACCCGTTGCTCAAGTCCCTGCGCGCAGATGGCCTGTTGGTACCTGATGCACTTGGGACAGGCATGGACATCGCACCGTCGGGCGCACTGCTCAATTGCAATGCAGTGCCGTCAGACTGGTTGTATTACGTCGGCCCTTTCCTCCAGGCCCGGGACTGGGAAGCCACCGCAGTACCTGAACTGCGTGAATACGTGCAACGCTTGGCGCTCGAGCTGAACACTGCACTTACCCAGCACTGAATCACACATCGACGGACGCCCGCTTTAGAGGGCGCCCGTCAGCGCTGACTCAGTGATCATTCAACCTTTACGAAACACAAACCCCAACCCAACAACGATCAACCCCATCCCCAGCAGGCTCAACCACGCGAGCCGATTGCCAAAGATCAGGTAATCCATCACCGCCGTCACTGCAGGCACCAGGTAGAACAGGCTGGTGACATTGACCAGGTTGCCGCGGGCGATCAGGCGGTACAGCAACAGCGTCGCCAGCAGCGACACCACCAGGCCCATCCACAGCACCGGCAGGTAAAAACCGGCGGTGTGTTCAAAGTGGAACGGCTGGAACGGCACGAACACCGAGCACAACACCAACCCGGCCAGGTATTGCACGGGCAGCGTGCCCAACGGGTTATCGGTGATGCGCTTCTGCATGATCGAGCCGATGGTCATGCTTGCCAGGGCCAGCAAGCCGAACAGCATCCCGGCCAGGGACATCCGCGACAGCCCGATGCCTTGGTACACCACCATGATCAAGCCGGCCAACCCCAGGCCCAGGCCGAACATCCGGCGCCAGGAACGCTGGCGCTCCATCAGCACCACGGTCAGGATCGGCTGCACGCCCATGATGGTCGCCATCATCCCCGGCGTGACGTTGAGGTCCAGGGCCAGCAGATAGAAAATCTGGTACGCCCCCAACAACACCAGCCCCGTCGCCGCCGCATACCACAGCGGCTTGCCGGGTTGTGGCAGTTTCAGCTTGAGGATCGGTACCAGCATCACCAGCCCCGCCAGGGCGATGGCAAAACGGATCAGCAAAAAGGCAAAGGGCGACGCATGGGCCAGGCCCAACTTGGAGAAAATCGCCCCGCTGCTCCACAGCAATACGAACAGGCTCGTCGAGGCCGCCGCGGCCACGGATTGTTTTGACATAACAGACATGGTTACCACCTGTAATCAGGCAAAAAAGCCGATTCAGCCAAGCAAGGCTGAAACTCAGTAGGTTTTTTTCAGGCGGGCATAGGGCAACAGCAATCAGCTGATCAGCCCGAAATGCCAACACCCGGCGGTGATACGACTGCGTACACCGGCGTGCTACTGACAGGTGGGGGGTAGTGGCTGATCTGCGCAGGCTGCAGGTTCCCGCACGGCACGACCACAGCGCTGGACGCTGAATCGACTACCGCTATGCACAGGAATGCAGGCATGGGCTGATCTTTTGAGGAGGTGAAGACGCGGCGACTATAACCAACCGCCGACATATTTTGCAATCGCTCCGGCAGCGCTCTTTTCGCGTGACGGCATTTTCATTTTGGCGCCGGAACCCACTCGCTATACTACCGAGCAGTTTTTTCCAAGGATGTCACATGACCGCATTGCCCTGGGTGTATCTCGTCCTCCTGTCCATCGGCTATGCACTGGCGTTGCTCTACGGCCAACTGGGTGTGCTCGCGGCCATCTCCGTGGCGCTGTTGTTGATCGCCGGGTATGCGGTACGCCAACAACGTACCCCGTGGGCGCGCTACGTCGGCCACGGGTTGTTCATCGTCTTGGCCTTGGGCCTGGCGATGCACTGGCTACCGGGGTTCTACAACGGGCGCGGTATCGCCCCCCAGCGTTTCAGCGCCGATGCCGTGCCCTTCTCGATGTACCTCAACCAAGACAAACCACTGATCGGTTTCTGGCTGCTGCTGGCCTGCCCGTGGATTGTAGCGCGGCGTTCATTGCGCCTGTCGATCTGCGTCACCGCCCTGGCGCTGGCGCTGACGGCCATCGCAGCCCTGGGCGGCGCGGCGTTGCTGGGGATCATCAGTTGGGCGCCGAAGTGGCCGGAGCAGGCGTGGCTGTGGGTGCTGAATAACCTGTTGCTGGTGACGCTGGTGGAAGAAGCGCTGTTTCGCGGCTACATTCAGGGCGGCCTGAGCCAGCGCCTCAAACACTTGCCCTACGGCGAAAACCTCGCATTGCTGCTGGCCTCGCTGCTGTTCGGCCTGGCGCACCTGAGCGCGGGCTGGCAGTGGGTGCTGCTGGCCAGCATCGCCGGGGCCGGTTATGGCCTTGCCTATCGTTTTGGCGGCCTGGGTGCGGCGATTGCCACGCATTTCGGCCTGAATTTGCTGCATTTCGGACTGTTTTCCTACCCAATGCTCGCCGGCTGATTATTACGAAAATAAGTTAAATAAATGATCGCCACCGCCGATACCCCTTGAAAGCCTTGCGGATTGAATAACCATGCGTAATAACCAGCCCGTTACCCAGCGCGAACGTACCTTCCCCGCTCAGCAACGGTTGATCTCCACCACAGATGCCAAGGGTGTCATCACTTATTGCAACGACGCTTTCGTCGAAATCAGTGGTTTCTCCCGCGACGAATTGGTGCGTGCCCCGCATAACCTGGTACGCCACCCGGACGTTCCGGCGGCTGTGTTCGCACACATGTGGTCCACGCTCAAGCAAGGCTTGCCATGGATGGGCATCGTCAAGAACCGCTGCAAGAGCGGCGATCACTACTGGGTCAACGCCTATGTGACGCCGGTGTTCGATGGCAACCAGGTGGTCGGCTATGAATCGGTGCGTATCAAGCCCACCGCCGAGCAGGTCCGCCGGGCCGAAGCGCTCTACCACCGCATCAATCAGGGCAAGTCCGCCATTCCCCGGCGGGACAAGTGGCTGCCGGTGCTGCAGGACTGGCTGCCGTTTATTCTGGTCAGCCAATTGAGCTTCATGATTGGCGCATCGCTCAATTCCCACTGGGGCTTTGCCCTCGCGGCAGGGTTGTCGGTGCCGCTGGGCCTGCTGGGCCTGAGCTGGCAACAGCGCGGCCTCAAGCGTTTGCTGCGCCTGGCCGAACAGACCACCTCCGACCCGTTGATCGCGCAGATGTATACCGACAGCCGTGGCGCCCAGGCGCGACTGGAAATGTCGATCCTCAGCCAAGAGGCACGTCTGAAGACCTGTCTCACGCGCTTGCAGGACACCGCCGAACACCTCAACGAGCAGGCCGCGCAGTCCAACACCCTGGCGCACAACAGCTCCAGCGGCCTGGAACGCCAGCGTGTGGAAACCGAACAAGTGGCTACCGCGGTCAACCAGATGGCGGCGACCACCCAGGAAGTCGCCAGCCATGTGCAGCGCACGGCCGATGCCACCCAGGAAGCCAATCGCCTGACCGGGCGCGGCCGCGATATCGCCGGGGAAACCCGCGAGGCGATTCAGCGGCTGTCGGCCGCGGTTGGCGAGACCGGCGTGACGGTCACCCAACTGGCCAAGGACAGCGATGAAATCGGCGGCGTGGTCGACGTGATCAAAGGCATCGCCGACCAGACCAACCTGCTGGCCTTGAACGCCGCGATCGAAGCGGCGCGTGCCGGTGAAATGGGCCGTGGTTTTGCGGTGGTTGCCGATGAAGTCCGCCAATTGGCGCAGCGTACCGCTGAATCGACCGGGCAGATCCATACCCTGATCGCCAAGCTGCAGCAGACCGCCGCCGCTGCCGTACAAACCATGGACGCCGGGCATCGCCAGGCCGAAGAAGGCGTGGCGCGGGTGATGGAAGCGGACCAGGCACTGGTGGGCATCAGCGAAGCGGTGGCCAACATCACCGACATGACCACCCAGATCGCCGCCGCCACGGAAGAGCAAAGCTCGGTGGCCGAAGAGATCAGCCGCAATATCAGCACCATCGCGCTGTTGGCGGACCAGACCTCGGAACAGGCATTGAACTCGGCGCAGTTGAGTGAAGAGCTTACTGTTACCGCCAATACTCAGTATTCGCTGGTAGAGCGTTTTAACCGTTAAACCGCTATCGGGGGCAAGTCGAATCGTCGCACCGCCCCTCCCACATTTAACCGCGTACACCTCATGTGGGAGGGGGCTTGCCCCCGATAGCGCTCTAACAGGCGCCGATAAACTGAGCCACTCGCACCGCCGCCGCCTCCAAATGCTGCTCATGGCTGAACCCTGAAGCCTTCAACGGTTTCAAATCATGATCCCCCGCCGCCAGCCACAGCACCTCGATGCTCGGTGACAAGTCATACCCCTGCACCGCGACTCGATTACCCAAGGCATCGCGTTCGCCCTGCACAATCAATGTCGGCGTGTTCAACCCGGCCAAATGCGCGACTCGCGGCTTTTCCGGCTTGCCCACCGCATAGAACGGATAGCCCAGGCACACCAAGGCATCGGCCTCCAATTCATCGGCGAGCAAACTGGCCATGCGCCCGCCCATGGACTTGCCACCAATGGCCAGTTTCCCAGCGGCATGGCGTCGCACCTCGGCATACACCTCGCGCCAGCTTTCCAGCAGTTTCGGCGCCGGGTTGGGCGGGCGTTTGCCCCCGTCCAACCGGCGCTGGGCCATGTAGGGAAACTCAAAGCGCACCACATTGACGCCATGCCTGGCAAGGCGCGCAGCCATGTCGTTCATGAAAGATGAGTCCATCGGTGCACCGGCGCCGTGGGCCAGGATCAGCGTCACAGGCGTATGCGCTGACGCACCCGAGGCGATATCCCACAGCCAGCCATGCTCCTGCACACACCGTGCCCATTGATCCCCGTCAATACTGGCCTTGTGCTCTTTGCCCATGCTTACCTCGCTTTTTAGTCTGCCTATAACTCCAGCCCAAGTGTCGCATCTGCTTGGGTTGAACCGTGGATGGGGAACCATGAACACTACTTTAAGTACCGCCTATAACTACAAGGTGGTCCGCCAATTCGCGATTATGACGGTGGTGTGGGGCATCGTCGGCATGGGGCTCGGGGTTTTTCTCGCGGCTCAATTGGTGTGGCCTGCACTCAACTTCGACTTGCCTTGGACCAGCTTTGGCCGCTTGCGCCCGCTGCACACCAACGCGGTGATCTTCGCCTTCGGGGGTTGCGCGCTGTTTGCCAGCTCCTTCTACTCGGTGCAGCGCACCTGCCAAACCCAGCTGTTCGCGCCGAAAATCGCGCAGTTCTGCTTTTGGGGCTGGCAACTGGTCATTGTCCTGGCAGCGATCACCTTGCCACTGGGTTACACCAGTTCCAAGGAATACGCCGAGCTGGAATGGCCGATCGACATCCTGATCACTATCGTCTGGGTGGCTTATGCCATTGTGTTCTTCGGCACTGTGGCCAAGCGCAATACCAAGCACATCTATGTCGGTAACTGGTTCTTCGGTGCGTTCATCATCACCGTGGCCATCCTGCATATCGTCAACAACCTGGAAATCCCGGTCAGCCTGACCAAGTCCTACTCGCTGTACGGCGGTGCGACGGATGCCATGGTGCAGTGGTGGTATGGGCATAACGCAGTAGGTTTCTTCCTGACTGCCGGCTTCCTCGGGATGATGTACTACTTCGTACCCAAGCAAGCCGAACGTCCGGTGTATTCCTATCGCCTGTCCATCGTCCACTTCTGGGCGCTGATCACCCTGTACATCTGGGCCGGTCCGCACCACCTGCACTACACCGCGTTGCCGGACTGGGCACAGTCGTTGGGCATGGTGATGTCCCTGGTGCTGCTGGCACCAAGCTGGGGCGGCATGATCAACGGCATGATGACCCTCTCGGGCGCCTGGCATAAGCTGCGCAGCGACCCGATCCTGCGCTTCCTGGTCGTCTCGCTGGCGTTCTACGGCATGTCGACGTTCGAAGGGCCGATGATGGCCATCAAGACCGTCAACTCGCTGTCGCACTACACCGACTGGACCATCGGCCACGTACACGCCGGCGCGCTCGGCTGGGTGGCGATGATCTCCATCGGCGCGCTGTATCACATGATCCCGAAAGTCTTCGGCCGCGAGCAGATGTACAGCGTCGGCCTGATCAACGCGCACTTCTGGCTGGCCACCATCGGCACCGTGCTCTACATCGCCTCGATGTGGGTCAACGGCATCGCCCAGGGCCTGATGTGGCGTGCGATCAACGAAGACGGCACCTTGACCTACTCCTTCGTCGAAACCCTGGTGGCCAGCCACCCTGGCTTCGTCGTGCGACTGGTGGGCGGTGCGGTGTTCCTCAGCGGCATGTTGCTGATGGCTTACAACACATGGCGCACCGTGCGCTCGGCACAACCTGTCGAAGCCACCCCTGCCGCGCAGACGGCCTGAGGAGTCAGTGATGAAACACGAAACGATTGAAAAGAACGTCGGCCTGCTGATGCTGCTGATGGTGCTTGCCGTGAGCATCGGCGGCCTGACCCAGATCGTCCCGCTGTTCTTCCAGGACGTGACCAACAAACCGGTGGAAGGCATGAAGCCCTACACCGCGCTGCAACTGGAAGGCCGCGACATCTACATCCGCGAAGGTTGCGTACAGTGCCACTCGCAGATGATCCGTCCGTTCCGTGCCGAGACCGAGCGCTACGGGCACTACTCGGTTGCGGGCGAAAGCGTCTGGGATCACCCGTTCCTGTGGGGCTCCAAGCGTACCGGGCCAGACCTGGCGCGCGTCGGCGCACGCTACTCGGACGACTGGCACCGCGCGCACTTGTACAACCCGCGCAACGTAGTGCCTGAGTCGAAAATGCCGGCCTACCCATGGCTGGTGACGGCACCGCTCGACAGCAGCCACACCGAAGCCAAGCTCAAAGTGATGCGTACCCTCGGCGTGCCCTACACCGACGACGACATCAACGGCGCAGTGGCCAGCCTCAAGGGCAAGACCGAGATCGACGCGCTGGTTTCGTACCTGCAAGTCCTCGGCACCGCCATCAAGAGCAAGAGGTGAGCCATGGGATTTGAATTCGATGCGGGCACCATCCGCGGCCTCGGCACGCTAGTCGTCGCCATCGCCTTTATCGGCCTCTCGCTGTGGGTATTCAACAACCGACGCAATGCGGAATTCGAGCAGGCACGCCTGCTGCCGTTTGCCGACGAACCCACCGCCACCCCATCCGACGCTCAAGAAGCGCCTGCAACAAGGAGCAATCGGCCATGACTACCTTCTGGAGTACATGGATCTGCGTACTGACCATCGGCAGCCTGATCGGCCTGACCTGGCTGCTGTTCGGCACCCGCAAGGGCGAGACCAAGGGCAGTGTCGACCAGACCATGGGCCACGCCTTCGACGGCATTGAGGAATACGACAACCCGCTGCCTCAGTGGTGGTTCATGCTGTTCGCCGGCACCCTGCTGTTCGCCGTCGGCTACTTGATCCTCTACCCGGGCCTGGGCAACTGGAAAGGCGTCCTGCCGGGCTATGAAGGCGGCTGGACCTCGACCAAGGAATGGGACAAGGAAATGGCCAAGGCCGACGCCAAGTTCGGGCCGATCTTCGCCAAATTCTCGGCCATGCCAGTGGAAGAAGTCGCTAAAGACCCACAAGCGCTGAAAATGGGCGGACGCCTGTTTGCCTCCAACTGCGCGGTGTGCCACGGCTCGGATGCCAAGGGCGCGTATGGCTTCCCGAACCTGGCGGACAATAACTGGCGCTGGGGCGGTTCCGCCGAGGCGATCAAGACCACCATCATGGGCGGTCGCCATGCGGCGATGCCGGCCTGGGGCGAAGTGCTGGGCGAAGACGGTGTGAAAAACGTCGCAGCCTATGTGCGTCACGACCTGGCCAAGTTGCCATTGCCCGCCGACAGCGGTGCCGACCTGGTCGCCGGCCAAGCCACGTTCAACACCACCTGCGTGGCCTGCCACGGTCCGCAAGGCCACGGCACCGAAGCCATGGGCGCGCCGAACCTGACCGAGCCAAGCGGCTTTATCTACGGCACCAGCCTGGCGCAGTTGCAGCAAACCATTCGCCACGGCCGTCAAGGCCAGATGCCGGCGCAGGAAGTGCTGCAAGGCAATGACAAGGTTCACCTGCTGGCCGCTTATGTTTACAGCCTCTCCCACAACGCTGACGGCGCAACGCCGCAACGCCAGGCAGAGTAACGCTCCACCCCTGAACTGCCGCCCCTGATCCGGGGGCGGTAGCTCAACCCTCCTACGCGACCAAGTGTCGCACCCTTCCAAAGCACTGCTTTCCCCTCCTGCCATTCGGGTCTACGCTTGTCTGCACAGCGGATCGGTACAGACCGGTCGACGGTCGACTTGCACGCGCTGGGTTGCATACTTCTGCAGGGATGACAGGCGCAAAGGCTGGCAGCGACCGGCTGTCGTGCCACTGACCGTTCATCGCTTCAGCAGCGTGTCGACACACAGCGAGTCACCCGCCGACGCGTCACGCAAAAATTCCTGTCCGATCGATCAGTTTTTGATTTCGGATTTTGTCCTTACATCAAACATGGAAAGGGCGCAGAATCTGGCGTGGCACGCATTGACACAGGTCACCCTTGCGTTGCAATGGCACCTCGGTTTCTACATACTTGCGACCGATTTTTACCTATAAAAAAACCTAAACCGTGGAACCTTAGAATGAGCACAGCAATCAGTCCGACTGCTTATAACTATAAGGTAGTCCGCCAGTTCGCCATCATGACGGTGGTCTGGGGGATCCTTGGCATGGGGCTCGGGGTCTTCATCGCCTCGCAACTGGTCTGGCCGGAATTGAATTTCGGCCTGCCATGGACGACCTTCGGCCGCCTACGCCCGCTGCACACTAACCTGGTGATTTTCGCCTTCGGCGGATGTGCATTATTTGCCACCTCCTACTATGTCGTGCAGCGAACCTGCCAGACGCGACTGATTTCCGACGGCCTCGCCGCCTTCACCTTCTGGGGATGGCAAGCCGTGATCGTCGGGGCCGGCATCTCGTTGCCGCTGGGCTACACCACCACCAAGGAATACGCCGAGCTGGAATGGCCCATCGCCATTTTGCTCGCGATTGTCTGGGTGATCTACGCGGTGGTGTTCTTCGGCACCATCGCCAAGCGCAAGACCAAGCACATCTATGTGGGTAACTGGTTCTACGGTGCCTTCATCCTGGTGACGGCGATGCTGCACATCGTCAACCATGCGTCGTTGCCGGTCACCCTGTTCAAGTCCTATTCGGCCTACGCCGGAGCGACGGATGCGATGATCCAGTGGTGGTACGGCCACAACGCCGTGGGGTTCTTCCTCACCACCGGTTTCCTGGGGATGATGTACTACTTCGTGCCGAAACAGGCCGAACGTCCCATCTACTCTTACCGTCTGTCCATCGTCCACTTCTGGGCGCTGATCACCCTGTACATCTGGGCCGGTCCGCACCACCTGCACTACACCGCGCTGCCGGATTGGGCACAGTCGTTGGGCATGGCGATGTCGATCATCCTGCTGGCGCCAAGCTGGGGCGGCATGATCAACGGCATGATGACCCTCTCGGGCGCCTGGCATAAGCTGCGCACCGACCCGATCCTGCGCTTCCTGGTGGTTTCGCTGGCGTTCTACGGCATGTCGACCTTCGAAGGGCCGATGATGGCGATCAAGACCGTCAACTCGCTGTCGCACTACACCGACTGGACCATCGGCCACGTACACGCCGGTGCGCTCGGCTGGGTAGCGATGATCTCCATCGGCGCGCTGTACCACATGATCCCGAAAATCTTCGGGCGTGCGCAGATGCACAGCGTCGGGTTGATCAATACGCACTTCTGGCTGGCCACCATCGGCACCGTGCTCTACATCGCCTCGATGTGGGTCAACGGCATTACCCAAGGCCTGATGTGGCGTGCGATCAACGATGACGGCACCCTCACCTACTCCTTCGTCGAAGCGCTGCAAGCCAGCCACCCGGGCTACATCGTCCGTGCCCTGGGCGGCGCGTTCTTTGCCTCCGGCATGCTGTTCATGGCCTACAACGTCTGGCGCACCGTGCGTGCCTCCGACCCTGCAGAAGCCGAAGCCGCCGCCAAGATCGCCGTTGTGGGAGCCCACTGATGAAGCACGAAGTAGTCGAGAAGAATATCGGCCTGCTGGCCTTCTTCATGGTCATCGCCGTGAGTATCGGCGGCCTGACCCAGATCGTTCCGCTGTTCTTCCAGGACGTGACCAACAAGCCGGTCGAAGGCATGAAACCGCGTACCGCCCTTGAACTGGAAGGCCGCGACATCTACATCGCCAACGGCTGTGTCGGCTGCCACTCGCAGATGATCCGTCCGTTCCGCGCCGAAACCGAACGTTATGGCCACTACTCCGTGGCCGGTGAAAGCGTGTGGGACCACCCGTTTCTGTGGGGTTCCAAGCGTACCGGGCCGGACCTGGCCCGTGTCGGCGGACGCTACTCCGATGACTGGCAACGCGCGCACTTGTACAACCCGCGCAACGTTGTGCCTGAGTCGAAAATGCCGGCGTACCCGTTCCTCGTGGAAAACAAGCTCGACGGCAAGGACACCGCGAAGAAGATGGAAGTCTTGCGCACCCTGGGCGTGCCCTACACCGACGAAGACATCGCCGGTGCAGCCGCAGCCGTGAAGGGCAAGACCGAAATGGACGCATTGGTGGCCTACCTGCAAGGCCTTGGCACCATCATCAAAAGCAAACGGTGATTCTTCATGGATATCGGGATGATTCGTGGCCTGGGCACCGTTGTCGTGATGGTGGCCTTTATCGGCCTGGCGCTGTGGGTGTTCAGCCCCAAGCGCAAGTCGGAGTTTGACGACGCAACCATGCTGCCCTTTGCGGATGACCCCGAAGCCATCAAGCACGTCGAGCAAGCTTCTAGGAGTAACAAAGAATGACTACGTTCTGGAGTCTGTACGTCACAGTCCTCAGTCTGGGTACCATTTTCGCCCTGACCTGGCTGCTGCTGTCGACCCGCAAGGGCCAGCGCGCCGAGCAAACGGACGAGACTGTCGGCCACTCGTTCGACGGTATCGAGGAGTACGACAACCCACTGCCGAAATGGTGGTTCATGCTGTTCGTCGGCACCATCGTCTTCGCCCTCGGCTACCTGGTGCTGTACCCCGGCCTGGGCAATTGGAAAGGCCTGCTGCCGGGCTACAACTACCTCGACAACGACAAGCAGACCGCCTTCGCCAACGGCCAGACCGGCTGGACCGGCGTGCATGAGTGGGAAAAGGAAATGGCCAGGTCGGACGCCAAGTTCGGGCCGATCTTCGCCAAATTCGCCGCGATGCCGATTGAAGAGGTTGCCAAAGACCCGCAGGCCCTGAAGATGGGCGGCCGTCTGTTTGCCTCCAACTGCTCGGTATGCCACGGTTCGGACGCCAAGGGAGCCTACGGCTTCCCTAACCTGACCGACGCCGACTGGCGCTGGGGCGGCGAGCCCGCGACCATCAAGGAAACCATCATGAAAGGCCGCCACGCGGTGATGCCGGCCTGGGCCGAAGTCATCGGCGAACAGGGCGTGGCCGACGTGGCGGGCTTCGTGGTGACCAACCTCGACGGCCGCAAACTGCCGGAAGGCGCCAAGGCCGATGTGGCCAACGGCGGGAAACTCTTCGCCGCCAACTGCGTGGCCTGCCACGGCCCGGCCGGTAAAGGCACGCCCGCCATGGGCGCACCCGACCTGACTCACCCGGGCGCGTTCATCTACGGTTCAAGCTTCGCCCAACTGCAGCAGACCATCCGTTACGGCCGCCAGGGCCAGATGCCTGCACAGGAATTACTGCAAGGGAACGACAAGGTGCATTTGCTGGCCGCATATGTTTACAGCTTGTCCCATGGGGATAAGAAGGCTCAAGAGCAGTAAGCTTCATCAGAAACACAAAAGCCCCGTACAGTACAAACTGGCGGGGCTTTTTTCTGGCAGCTATATGGGCCAATGAAATCGATGCGTTGATCGCCGCTACTGCTCTGGTTCATGGGTTAACCCATGGGACGAATAACCGCTCCACGCGCAAAAACCGTCCATACTTCACAAGTCAATTGATCCACGTCACCTACACCATCAATTGATTTCCCCCAACGCGACCAAAGGTCGCACCCTTTGCGCGTCATCGGGGGCGTATCATTACGCCACTGCAAGACCCTTCATTTGACCCCGACCGGCACGTACTGGCCGAGGCAAATCTCCACCGCCGTGGGATGCAATGATGAGCAAGCAAATACCGGTACAAGACGTTACTCCACCTGCCAAAAACTCCAACAACGGTGTCGACCTCTACGCGTCGCGAGAGAAAATCTACACCCGCGCCTTCACGGGCCTGTTCCGCAACCTGCGCATGCTTGGCGGCGCCGGTCTGTTCCTGCTCTACTTCGGCACGGTGTGGCTGAACTGGGGTGGTCACCAGGCCGTGTGGTGGGACCTGCCGGAACGTAAGTTCTTCATTTTCGGGGCGACCTTCTGGCCCCAGGACTTCATCCTCCTCTCGGGCATCCTGATCGTCGCGGCCTTTGGCCTGTTCTTCATCACGGTGTACGCCGGGCGCATCTGGTGCGGGTATACCTGCCCGCAAAGCGTGTGGACGTGGATCTTCATGTGGTGCGAAAAAGTCACCGAAGGCGACCGTAACCAGCGCATCAAGCTGGACAAGGCGCCGATGGGCGCCAACAAGTTCCTGCGCAAGTTCAGCAAACACACGCTGTGGCTGCTGATCGGTTTTGTCACCGGCATGACCTTCGTCGGTTATTTCTCGCCGATCCGCGAACTGGTGTTCGACTTCTTCACCGGCCAGGCTGATGGCTGGTCGTATTTCTGGGTCGGTTTCTTCACCCTCGCCACCTACGGCAACGCCGGCTGGCTGCGCGAGCAGGTGTGCATCTACATGTGCCCCTATGCACGCTTCCAAAGCGTGATGTTCGACAAAGACACCCTGATCGTCTCCTACGACCCACGTCGTGGCGAAGTGCGTGGCCCGCGTAAAAAAGGCGCCGACTACAAAGCCCAGGGCCTCGGCGATTGCATCGATTGCACAATGTGCGTGCAGGTGTGCCCGACCGGCATCGACATCCGCGATGGCCTGCAGATCGAATGCATCGGCTGCGCCGCGTGTATCGACGCCTGCGACAACATCATGGACAAGATGGATTACCCGCGCGGCCTGATCAGCTACACCACCGAGCACAACCTGTCGGGGCAGAAAACCCACAAGCTGCGTCCGCGCCTGATCGGCTATGCGCTGGTATTGCTGGCGATGATGAGCCTGTTGGCCACGGCATTTTTCATGCGTCCGCTGGTGGGTTTCGACGTCAGCAAAGACCGTGTGCTGTACCGCGAAAACGCTGAAGGACGGATCGAGAACGTCTACAGCCTGAAAATCATGAACAAAGACCAGCGCGACCACACGTATGTGCTTGATGCTGCCGGGCTGCCGGACCTCAAGCTGCAAGGCCGCCGCGAAATCAAGGTGGCTGCCGGCGACATCGTCAGCATGCCGGTCGAACTGTCGAGTGCGCCGGAGCAATTGCCGTCGAGCACCAACGAGGTGAAATTCATCCTCAAGGATGCCGATGACGCCAGCGTCCACATTGAAGCCAAGAGCCGATTCATCGGCCCACAAGTTCGTTAACGAGAGAGCTGAACAATGCCCGTAGCCACTGCCGCAAGCCCCTGGTACAAGCACCTCTGGCCCTGGATCATCATTGGTATCCTGGCCTGCTCGGTGACCTTGACCTTGTCCATGGTGACCATTGCAGTGAACAACCCGGACAATCTGGTCAACGACAACTACTACGAGGCCGGCAAAGGCATCAACCGCTCCCTGGACCGCGAACGCCTGGCCCAGACCCTGCAACTGCGCGCCAAGGTGCATCTGGATGAGCTGACCGGTGAAGTCGAACTGCACCTCACCGGCTACAGCAACCCGAGCACCCTGGAACTGAACCTGATTTCGCCGACTCAGCCCGAGAAGGACCGCAAGATCAACCTGGCCCGCAGCGACAGCGAACCCGGTCGCTACATCGGCCAGGTCACCGACAAGGTCGAAGGTCGGCGCTTCGTCGAACTGCTCGGCGTGGAAGGCGACAGGACCTGGCGCTTGTTCGAAGAAGAACAGGTCAACCACGACAAGGACTTGCTGCTCGGGGATGAACCGCTGCAGGGTGCTGAAGACCTGAAGAAGTAAACAGGCTGCGCTTCACGCATCGCGGGCAAGCCCGCTCCCACATGGACACCGCGATCCACTGTGGGAGCGGGCTTGCCCGCGATGAGGCCCTACCCGCCACCAAAGATCTAACGCCATGACCACCCCAACCCCCTGCTACCACTGCGCCCTGCCCGTTCCACCCGGTAGCCGCTTCACCGCCGTGATCCTCGGCGAGCGCCGCGAACTCTGCTGCCCGGGCTGCCAGGCCGTGGCCGAAGCGATCGTGGCGGGCGGGTTGGAAAGCTATTACCAGCACCGCAGCGAAGCCTCGGCCAACCCCGAGGCACTGCCGGTGCAATTGGTCGACGAACTGGCGCTGTACGACCGCGCCGATGTGCAAAAACCCTTCGTGCGCCACGATGGCGAACTGGCCGAAGCCACGCTGTTGATGGAAGGCATCAGTTGCGCGGCCTGTGGCTGGCTGATCGAAAAACACCTGCGCAGCCTGCCCGCCGTGGCCGAGGCGCGCCTGAACCTGTCCAACCATCGCCTGCAGGTACGCTGGGCCGACGGGCAACTGCCGCTGAGCCAACTGCTCAGTGAGCTGCGCCATATCGGTTACGCCGCCCACCCCTATCAGGCAGATCGCGCCGCCGAGCAATTGGCCGGCGAAAACCGTCTGGCCTTGCGCCAACTCGGCGTTGCCGGGTTGCTGTGGTTCCAGGCGATGATGGCGACCATGGCCACCTGGCCGGAATTCAATATCGACCTCAGCGCCGAACTGCACGTCATCCTGCGCTGGGTCGCGATGTTTCTGACCACGCCCATCGTGTTCTACAGCTGTGCGCCGTTTTTCAAGGGCGCCATGCGCGACCTGCGCACCCGCCACCTGACCATGGACGTGTCGGTATCCCTGGCCATTGGCGGGGCTTACCTGGCCGGCATCTGGACCGCGATCACCGGCGTCGGTGAACTGTATTTCGATGCGGTGGGCATGTTCGCGCTGTTCCTGCTGGCCGGCCGCTACCTGGAGCGGCGGGCCCGCGAACGCACGGCCGCCGCTACCGCGCAGTTGGTCAACCTGCTGCCTGCCTCATGCCTGCGTTTGAACGCTGAAGGCCAGAGCGAACGCATCCTGCTCCCCGAGCTGGCCCTGGGCGACCGCGTGCTGGTTCATCCCGGTGCCGTGCTGCCGGCGGACGGGGTGATTCTCGACGGCCAGTCGAGCATCGACGAATCCCTGCTCACCGGCGAATACCTGCCGCAACCGCGTCAAGTCGGCGATGCGGTAACGGCCGGCACCCTCAACGTCGAGGGTGCGCTGACCGTCGAAGTGCGCGCCCTGGGCCACGACACGCGCCTGTCCGCCATCGTGCGCCTGCTGGAGCGGGCCCAGGCCGAGAAACCGCACCTGGCGCAAATCGCCGATCGCGCCGCACAGTGGTTCCTGCTCGGCTCGCTGGTCGCCGCCGTGCTGATCGGCCTGTTGTGGTGGCAGTTGGACGCGTCGCGGGCGTTCTGGATCGTCCTGGCAATGCTGGTGGCGACCTGCCCGTGCGCGCTGTCGCTGGCCACGCCGACCGCCCTGACCGCCGCCACCGGCACCCTGCACAAACTCGGCCTGCTGCTGACCCGCGGCCATGTGCTGGAAGGCCTGAACCAGATCGACACGGTGATTTTCGACAAGACCGGCACCCTCACCGAAGGGCGCCTGGCGCTGCGTGCGATCCGCCCCCTGGGAGCGTTGAACAGCGACCAGTGCCTGGGCCTCGCCGCCGCCCTGGAAAATCGCTCAGAACACCCGATCGCCCGTGCCTTCGGGCGCGCGCCCCTGGCCGCCGACGAAGTGCTCAGTTCCCCCGGCCTCGGCCTGGAAGGCTGGGTGGGCGAACGTCAACTGCGCATCGGCCAACCGGGCTATGTGTGTGAACTCAGCGGCTGCCCGATCCCCGCCGCGCCGGATGAAGCCGGGCAATGGCTGCTGTTGGGCGACCGCGACGGCGCCCTCGCCTGGTTCGTCCTGGATGACCGCCTGCGCAGCGACGCCCCGGCCCTGCTGGCGGCCTGCAAGGCACGCGGTTGGCGCACGCTGCTGCTGTCGGGCGACAGTTCGCCGATGGTCGCCAGCGTCGCCGCTGAACTGGGCATCGACGAAGCCCACGGCGGTCTGCGCCCCGATGACAAGCTGCAAGTGCTGCAACAACTGCACAAGGAAGGGCGCAAAGTGCTGATGCTCGGCGATGGGGTGAACGATGTGCCGGTGCTGGCCGCCGCCGATATCAGCGTGGCCATGGGCTCGGCCACCGACCTGGCAAAAACCAGCGCCGACGCGGTGCTGCTGTCCAACCGCCTCGACGCCCTGGTGCAAGCGTTTACCTTGGCGCGGCGCACCCGTCGGGTGATCATGGAGAATCTGCTGTGGGCCGGACTGTACAATGGCCTTATGCTGCCGTTTGCCGCGCTCGGCTGGATCACGCCGATCTGGGCCGCGGTCGGCATGTCCCTCAGTTCGTTGACCGTGGTGCTCAACGCCCTGCGCCTGACTCGCCTGCCGAGCGCGCCGACCGCCAGCGCCCCCTCAGTAACCCGCCCGTTGCCGGCTTGAGCCGCGCGGGCATGGAGTGCAGATGCCAGCTTTATACGTGATGATTCCGGCGGCGCTGCTGATTGTGGCCATCGCCATCTACATCTTCTTCTGGGCGGTGGACAGCGGCCAGTACGACGACCTCGACGGCCCGGCCCACAGCGTGCTGTTCGACGATCAGGACCCAAACCACCTGGCCGCCGTCGACGAGGCCAACAGCCCCGAGCCCCCGACCGACCCGAAAGATCCACCCCATGCTTGATCTGGCGCCGCTGCTGGTCTCCGCGCTGATCCTTGGCCTGCTGGGGGGCGGCCATTGCCTGGGCATGTGCGGCGGCCTGATGGGTGCGCTGACCCTGGCGATCCCCAAGGAGCAACGCAGCCGCAGGTTCCGCCTGCTGCTCGCGTACAACCTGGGGCGCATCCTCAGCTACGCCACCGCCGGCCTG
The DNA here is from genome assembly GCF_023651955.1 of Pseudomonas sp. Y39-6. Taxonomy (NCBI): domain Bacteria; kingdom Pseudomonadati; phylum Pseudomonadota; class Gammaproteobacteria; order Pseudomonadales; family Pseudomonadaceae; genus Pseudomonas; species Pseudomonas sp. Y39-6. The sequence goes on from NZ_CP069594.1 coordinate 5,305,798, forward strand.
CTGATCGGCCTGGCCGGCTGGGCCGTGGCCAACAGCCCGGCGGCGATGTTCATGCGCGTGCTGGCCGGCCTGCTGCTGATCAGCATGGGCCTGTACCTGGCCGGCTGGTGGAGCGGCCTCACCCGCATCGAAAGCCTCGGTCGCGGCCTGTGGCGGCACATCCAGCCGGTTGCCAACCGTTTGCTGCCGGTGTCCAGCCTGCCCCGCGCCCTGCTGTTGGGCGCGCTGTGGGGCTGGTTGCCGTGCGGGTTGGTCTACAGCACCCTGCTGTGGGCCGCCAGCCAAGGCAATGCGCTGGACAGTGCGGTGCTGATGCTGGCGTTCGGCCTGGGTACCTGGCCAGTGCTGCTGGCGACCGGGCTGGCCGCCGAACGCGTCACGGCATTATTGCGCAAACGCAGTGTGCGTACCGCCGGCGGCGTGCTGGTGATTCTGTTCGGTATCTGGACCTTGCCCGGCCCCCATCAGCACTGGCTAATGGGCCACTAAAAGGCCATGTGGCATAGCGCCGCTCCCCGTTGACGCAAATCAAGATGCCATATCCGCCACGCCCCTAGACTCGGCCGACTAGTCTATCCGGGGGAACGCCCGCATGCTCGACGCCATTCGTTGGGACAGCAACCTGATTCATCGCTACGATTTGGCGGGGCCACGCTACACGTCCTACCCCACCGCAGTGCAATTCGACAGCCAGGTCGGCTCCTTCGACCTGCTCCACGCCCTGCGCGACAGCCGCAAGGCTGCACGCCCGTTGTCGCTGTATGTGCACGTGCCGTTCTGCGCCAACATCTGCTACTACTGCGCCTGCAACAAAGTCATCACCAAGGACCGCGGCCGCGCCCAGCCCTACCTGCAGCGCCTGGAACAAGAGATCCAACTGATCGCCTGCCACCTCGATCCGAAACAGACCGTGGAGCAGCTGCATTTCGGCGGTGGCACCCCGACTTTTCTCAGCCATGACGAACTGCGCCAGGTGATGGCCTGCCTGCGCAAGCATTTCAACCTGCTCGATGACGATTCCGGCGACTACAGCATCGAGATCGACCCGCGCGAAGCCGACTGGGCAACCATGGGCCTGCTGCGCGAGCTGGGCTTCAACCGCGTCAGTATCGGTCTGCAAGACCTCGACCCGGAAGTGCAACGGGCGGTCAATCGCCTGCAAAGCCTGGAAGAAACCCGCGCCGTGATCGATGCCGCGCGCACCTTGCAGTACCGCTCGATCAATATCGACCTGATCTACGGCCTGCCCAAACAAACCCCGATCAACTTCGCGCGCACCGTGGAAGAAGTGATCAAGTTGCAACCGGATCGCCTGTCGGTGTTCAACTACGCGCACTTGCCGGAACGCTTCATGCCTCAGCGGCGGATCAACGCCGATGACCTGCCGTCCCCGGCGGCAAAACTGCAGATGCTGCAAACCACCATCGAACAGTTGACCGACGCCGGCTACCGCTACATCGGCATGGACCACTTCGCGCTACCGGACGACGAATTGGCCATTGCCCAGGAAGAAGGCACCCTGCAACGCAACTTCCAGGGCTACACCACCCACGGCCATTGCGACCTGATCGGGCTCGGGGTGTCGGCCATCAGCCAGATCGGCGATCTGTATTGCCAGAACACCAGCGACCTCAATAGCTACCAGAACGCCCTGGCCGACGCGCAACTGGCGACCAACCGCGGCCTGGTCTGCACCACGGACGATCGGTTGCGGCGGGAAGTGATTCAGCAATTGATCTGTAATTTCAGCCTGACATTCGAGCAGATCGAACAGGCGTTCAATATCGATTTTCGCGGCTACTTCGACGAGATCTGGCCGCAACTCGAAACGATGGCCGACGACGGCCTGATCGAACTGGACGCACAAGGCATTCGCGTTCTACCGGCCGGGCGGCTGCTGGTGCGCTCGGTGTGCATGGTGTTCGATGCCTACCTGGAACATCAGAACCGGCAGCGCTTTTCGCGGGTGATCTGAAGGTTCTATGCCATCGCCAGGGAGGCCGCCTTCATGGCGTCTTCGCCGCTCAGGCCTTTCATGGCTTTGGCCAGCGAGGCTTGCGCGGTCACCAGGCTCGCCTGCAGTGCGCTGAGTGAGGCTTGCAGGTTGCTGGCCTTGACCCGCGCCTGGTCAGGCGTCAGGCTCGTGTCCGCCATCACTGCGGCCAGCTCGGCCTGTTTCTTGGCGATCTGCTCCTTGATCTGACGGATCATTTTCAGCGTCTGCTGAATGTTATCCGGCAGGCCACTCTCTTCGATATCGCTGTTGGCTTTCTTCGCGGTACCCGCCGCCTTCAACGCCGCTCCGGAAATAGTCACGGTCACGCCCTCGACCGCCTTGGCCGGACGCAGCGGCGCCGACGTGGCGTCCTCAAGTGCTTTGGCGGCCTTGGCTTCTTTAGCCTCCGCCACCAGGTCCTTGGGCTCGCGAACCGCCGGAACCGGCAGCTTGGCAGCAGAGTTTTCACCGATGGAAAGCATGATGTGAGCCTCCAGGCTCTAAGGGACACTGACTTGTATCGGCATCGATACAATAATCTTTATCCCGGCATCGGTTTTTCGTCCATGCTGGCCTCTTCTACCCACAGTGCGTTACCCTTATGTCTTATGTGTGTTTTCCCACAAGGATTTAAGAAATGTCCGAGCCCGTTAAGCTGCGCGCTAACAGCCAGGCCCATTGCAAGGATTGCAGCCTGGCCCCCCTCTGCTTACCACTTTCATTGAATCTGGAAGACATGGATGCGCTGGACGAAATCGTTAAACGTGGACGCCCACTGAAAAAAGGCGAGTTTCTATATCGCCAGGGCGACAAGTTCGATTCTGTCTATGCAGTACGTTCGGGTGCATTGAAGACCTTCAGCCTGAGCGACAGTGGCGAAGAGCAGATCACCGGCTTCCACCTGCCGAGCGAGCTGGTCGGGTTGTCGGGGATGGACACCGAGATTCATCCGGTGTCGGCTCAGGCACTGGAGACCACATCGGTGTGCGAAATTCCTTTCGAACGCCTGGACGAACTGGCCCTGCAACTGCCGCAGCTGCGCCGCCAACTGATGCGTGTCATGAGCCGCGAGATCCGGGACGACCAGCAAATGATGCTGCTGTTGTCGAAGAAAACCGCCGACGAGCGCATCGCCACCTTCCTGGTCAACCTGTCGGCGCGGTTCCGTGCCCGTGGTTTCTCGGCCAACCAGTTCCGCCTGAGCATGTCGCGCAATGAAATCGGCAATTACCTGGGCCTGGCGGTGGAAACCGTGTCCCGGGTATTTACCCGTTTCCAGCAGAACGAACTGCTTGCCGCCGAAGGCAAGGAAGTACACATCCTCGACCCGATCCAGCTGTGTGCGTTGGCGGGCGGCTCCCTGGAGGGCTGATCCAGACACTTGCGGCCGCGCCAATCGGCCAGGCCGCAAGGTATACTTCGAGTCCGTTTTTCGCCCCTGGACTCTGCGACGATGACCTTCGATTCGTTCGACATCAAATCCCTGATCCGCCCTGTCATCGACTTCCCCAAGCCTGGGGTGATCTTTCGTGACATCACGCCACTGTTCCAGTCGCCCAAGGCCCTGCGCCTGGTGGCCGACACCTTCGTCCACCGCTACGTCGAAGCCGATTTCAGCCATATCGGTGCGATGGATGCCCGGGGTTTCCTGATCGGCTCGATCATCGCCTACCAATTGAACAAACCGCTGATCCTGTTCCGCAAACAGGGCAAGCTGCCGGCCGACGTGTTGGCCGAGGGTTACCAGACCGAATACGGCGAAGCCTTCCTCGAAGTGCATGCCGACAGCCTGTGTGAAGGCGACTCGGTGCTGATCTTCGATGACCTGATCGCCACCGGCGGCACGCTGATCGCCGCAGCAAACCTGGTGCGGCGCATGGGCGCGAAGGTGTTCGAAGCGGCGGCGATTATCGACCTGCCGGAACTGGGTGGCACACAACGCCTGGAAGATATGGAGATTCCGACGTTTTGCCTGACGCAATTTGCGCTGAGCGAGCGTTGAGGATTATCACCGACACCACACAACCCATGTGGGAGCAAGCCCCCTCCCACACCTTGACCTGCCGCGTGGCTTAAAGCGCGATGGGTTTGCGACCGGCAAACGAATGCGCCAGGGTGCCGCCGTCCACCAACTCCAGCTCGCCACCCAGCGGCACACCGTGGGCGATCCGCGAGGTGACCAGGCCTTTGTTGCTCAGCAGTTGGGCGATGTAATGCGCGGTCGCTTCACCCTCCACGGTCGGGTTGGTGGCCAGGATCACTTCAGTAAACGTGCCCTGCGCTTCGATCCGCGCCACCAATTGCGGAATGCCGATGGCTTCCGGGCCCAGGCCGTCCAACGGCGACAGATGGCCTTTGAGCACGAAATAGCGCCCGCGATAACCGGTCTGTTCCACCGCGTACACGTCCATCGGCCCTTCCACCACGCATAACAGCGTGTCATCGCGACGCGGGTCGGCGCATTGCGGGCAGAGTTCTTCCTCGGTGAGGGTGCGGCACTGGCGACAGTGACCAACGCCCTCCATGGCCTGGCTCAAGGCCTGGGCCAACCGGGTGCCGCCGCTGCGATCACGCTCCAGCAGTTGCAGCGCCATGCGCTGGGCGGTTTTCTGGCCGACACCGGGCAAAGTGCGCAGGGCGTCGATCAGTTGGCGAATCAGGGGGCTGAAGCTCATGGGCGAAGGGTCCGACAAAACAACGAGACGCGGTTTATACCCGCGCCCCGGATTAGCGTCAAATGCTCAATCCTGCGCGACGCGCACCACCAACTTGCCGAAGTTGCGTCCTTCGAGCAAACCGATAAAGGCTTGAGGCGCGTGTTCCAGGCCGTCGACCATGTCTTCGCGGAACTTGATCTTGCCGTCGCGTACCCACGGCGCCATGGCGCTGAGGAATTCCGGCTGGCGATCGCCGTAGTCATCGAACACGATAAAGCCCTGGATACGCACGCGCTTGGTCAGCAAGGTGCGTTGCAGCGCCGGCAGTCGATCAGGGCCGCTGGGCGCTTCATGGGCGTTATAGCCGGCGATCAGCCCGCATAGCGGGATCCGCGCCTTGGGGTTGAGCAGCGGCAGCACGGCATCGAACACCTTGCCGCCGACGTTTTCAAAGTAAATATCCACGCCCTTGAAACAGGCGAGGGCCAATTCATCGGCGAAGTTCTCGCTTTTGTGATCGATGCAGGCATCAAAGCCCAGCTCATCCACCACGTAACGGCACTTGTCGGCCCCGCCCGCGACACCCACCACGCGCAGGCCCTTGAGCTTGGCCACCTGGCCCACCACCGAGCCCACCGCACCGGACGCGGCCGCCACCACCAGGGTTTCGCCGGCCTTGGGCTGGCCGATGTCCATCAGGCCCATGTAGGCGGTCATGCCCGGCATGCCCAGCACGCCCAACGCCATCGACGGGCTGGCCAGACCGTTGGGCACCGGCATCAGGTTGCGACCGTCGCTAATGCTGTGGCTTTGCCAGCCGGTGGAGCCGACCACCAGGTCGCCCGCTTCAAATTTCGGGTTGCGCGACTGCTCGATACGGCTGACAGCGCCACCCGTCATCACTTCGTCGATTTCCACCGGAGCGGCGTAGGACGGAGCATCACTCATGCGCCCGCGCATGTAGGGGTCGAGGGACAGGTACAGCGTCTTCAACAGAACTTGGCCGTCTGCCAGTTCCGGCAGGGTCACACGTTCGAGGCGGAAGTTTTCCGCGGTTGGCGCGCCGTGAGGGCGCGAGACCAGGACAATGCGCTGGTTAAGCATCGGTTCTTGAGGCATCGGGGGGCTCCGTTATCGAGGGTCGAATTCAATGGCATCAAGTGCAGACACTGGCCAAGGCACCGAGGTTCGACAAAGTTACCCTTGCGTAGCCGCTACGCAGGGGAAAACAGCCAAAAAAAAATGCCAGGCGCGATGCCTGGCATTCCAGTCTAGCTAAGGCTGGCCGATCAGAACGGCAGTTTCATGCCCGGTGGCAGTTGCATGCCAGCGGTCACGCCGGACATTTTGTCCTGGCTGTTGGCTTCGATCTTGCGCACTGCGTCATTGACGGCCGCGGCGAACAGATCTTCCAGCACTTCACGGTCGTCATCGCTGACGCCTTCGAGCAGGCTCGGGTCGATGCTCACGCGCTTGATGTCGTGACGACCGGTCATCACCACGCTGACCATATCGCCACCGGCTTTACCGGTGACTTCGGCGTTGGCCAGCTCTTCCTGCATCTTGGCCATCTTTTCCTGCATCTGCTGTGCCTGCTTCATCAGGCCGGCCATGCCACCTTTCATCATGGGAATCACCTCAAAAGTACGTGGATCAATAAGTAGCCCGGTGTCATGACGCCTGGGGCACCGGGGCTTCGACAGGTTCAATAGTATCGTGACGGACGACCGCGCCGAACTGTTGCATCAATTGTTGGATGAGCGGGTCACCGTGGATCGACTCCTCGGCCTCGCGCTGGCGATTGAGGCGTCGGCGGGTTGCGGCCTGGGCCGGGGTTTCCTGCTCGGGCTTGATCAACTCGATGGTGATGCTCAGCGTGCGCTCATGATACTGGTTGAGGGCATCGTTGAGCCGGCGCTGCTGGGTCGCGTTGAACAAGGCGCTGTGGGCCGGGTCCAGGTGCAGCAACCAGTGGTCGCCCTCGATGGCGATCAGGGTGCAGTTGGCGGCGATGCTGCCGGTCATGCCGGAAATCGGCAGCTTCGGGAACAGCTCCAGCCATTGCAGGGCCAGGCCGGTGGCCGGCGCGGCAGCGGGTTCCGCTTCGGGCTCGGGGGCCGGCTCGGCGGTGTGTTCGCTGGCCAGTTCGTCGAGGTAGCTGTAGGCCGAATCGATGTCCGGCTCGATGTAGTCTTCGTCCAGCGGCGGTTCGTCGTCCAGGTCGATGCCGGGCGTTGCGGCGTCCACCTGGGCGACGGTCGGCTCGGGGACGGGCGCACTGACCCATTCCGGCGCATCCGGTACCACGCTGTCCGGCATTGGCGTAGGCATCGGCGTCAGCTCGGGCTGCTCGCCGGCGGTTTCCAGCACGGGCTCCACGGCGGGCTGCAGCTCGACCTCGGGTTCAGCCTCTGCCGGGGCATTCCAGGGCAGGTCGACCACCGGGGCCGGTTCGGGCTCGACAACCGGCACCGGCGCGATCACCGGTGCGACAACCACCGGCTCAGGCACCGGCGCAACCGGCGCAGGCGCAGCAACCGCTGGCGCGACCACCGCCGCGCCAGCCACTGAGTTGGCGGAATCAACTGTGGCCTGGCTGATCCCCACTGGCTTTAGCGGCTGTCTCGGCGCGTCCGTCGCGTCGGCGGGGCGGAAGGCCAGCATGCGCAGCAGGACCATTTCGAAGCCGCCACGCGGGTCTGGTGCGAGGGGCAAGTCGCGGCGACCGATCAGGCCCATCTGGTAGTAGAACTGCACGTCTTCGGCGGGCAACGCCTGGGCCAGGGCCAACACGCGGTCGCGGTCGCCGTGGCCGTTGTCGACGCCTTCGGGCAGGGCCTGGGCGATGGCGACGCGGTGCAGCACGTTGAGGATTTCCGAGAGCACACCGTTCCAGTCCGGGCCTTGTTCCGACAAGTGGCGCACGGCTTCGAGCAACGCCTTGGCGTCGCCTTCGATCAGCGCGTGCAGCACGTCGAACACCTGGCCGTGGTCGAGGGTGCCGAGCATGGCACGCACATCGGCGGCCATGACCTTGCCTTCACCAAAGGCGATGGCCTGGTCGGTGAGGCTCATGGCGTCACGCATCGAACCATCGGCGGCACGGCCGAGCAGCCACAGCGCGTCGTCTTCGAACGGTACGTTTTCGACACCCAGCACGTGGGTCAAGTGCTCGACCACGCGCTCCGGGGTCATGTTTTTCAGGGAGAACTGCAGGCACCGCGACAAAATCGTTGCAGGGAGTTTCTGCGGGTCGGTGGTCGCCAGGATGAATTTGACGTAGGGCGGCGGCTCTTCCAGGGTTTTCAACAATGCGTTGAACGAATGACTGGAAAGCATGTGGACTTCGTCGATCAGGTAGACCTTGAAGCGGCCACGGCTCGGCGCGTACTGCACGTTATCGAGCAGCTCGCGGGTATCTTCAACCTTGGTGCGGCTCGCGGCGTCGATCTCGATCAGGTCGACGAAACGCCCTTCGTCGATCTCGCGGCATACCGAGCAGGTGCCGCAGGGCGTCGAGGTGATGCCCGTCTCACAGTTCAGGCACTTGGCAATGATTCGGGCAATGGTAGTCTTGCCGACACCGCGAGTACCGGTAAACAGGTAGGCGTGGTGCAGCCGTTGGCTGTCCAAGGCATTGATCAGAGCCTTGAGCACATGGGTCTGGCCGACCATTTCGCGGAACGAGCGCGGGCGCCATTTACGTGCAAGAACCTGATAACTCATCGAAAACCGTCGCAACTGAGAAGCGGAAGCCGGTAATGCTAGCGGAGCAAGGGGGAAATTGCATCCGGCACGCTTGCCTTATCTGCCTAAGATTGCCTGAGCGGCCCCGAAAAGGCCTGAACCCGGAGAGTGTATGCGCGTAGTCCTGGGCGCCTTATGGATGCTCACCACCGCCAGCCTTGCGGCGCCCGCACCGTTGCGTTTCTCGGTTTCCGACAGTTGGGCGATGCCTATGGTGCAAGTGGAGGACGGCCAGCCCACCCAGGGTATTTTGTATGACCTGATGTCGAGCCTGGCCACCCAGGTCGGCCGCCCGGCCGAGTTCCACGTACTGGCGCGGGCGCGCATTGCCGCGGCCATGGCCCATGGCGACATCGATGTGCGCTGTTATGTCGCCCAGGCCTGGCTCGACAACCTGTCTGGCGACTACCTCTGGAGCCTGCCGTTGCTGGTCCAGCGCAACGTATTGGTCAGCGTCCGCAACCAGCCGGTGCAATTGGCCCGGCTGGCGCCGCAGTCGATCGGAACGGTGCTCAATTATCGCTACCCCACGCTCGACCCATTGTTCGCCAAAGGCCAACTGAGGCGCGACGACGCCCGCAGCGAAGAACAAGTCCTGCACAAACTGGTGGCCGGGCGCTTCAAGTATGCGGTGAGCAATGAATGGATCGTCGACCGCTTCAACCAGCACCTGCCGATGGAACAGCGACTGCACAAAGTCGCCGTCATCGAGGAGCAAAGCCTGGGCTGCGCCGTGCGCAACGACCCGGACCTGCCGGTGCAACAAATCCTGCGCACCCTGCTGCGGATGAAGATGTCAGGCGAAATCGACGACATCATCCAGCTGTACACCGGCGAAAACGCCGTGCCCCTGCACGCTCCTGACAAGAACTGACAGCGCCGCCTTTTAGACTGGGCTCAACCACCCCGTCCTCAAGGAGCCTCCATGAACGCCGTCGCCCAATACTTCCTGCTGTATGTCGACAGCCCCGCCACCAGCGCCAACTTCTACAGCCGCCTGCTGGACAAGCCACCGGTTGAATTGAACCCGACCTTCGCCCTGTTCATTCTCGATAATGGCGTCAAGCTCGGCCTGTGGTCGCGCCACAGCGTAGAGCCGGCCACCCAGGTCACGGGCGGTGGCGGCGAATTGGGTTTCCCCCTGCCCGACAACGCCGCCGTGGATGCCCTGCATGCCCAATGGCTGGCGCGGGGCGCCACGATCATCCAGTCACCGACCGCCCTGGACTTTGGCTACACCTTTGTCGCCCAGGACCTCGACGGTCATCGGTTGCGCGCGTTCTGCATGAGCAACTGAGCCGCGCCGCCAACGGCCTTCGAGGCTGATGGCCGCCACACTGGCGAGCACGATCATCGCGCCGAGCATCACCTGCCCGGCGACGTGCTCGCCCAGCAATATCGCCGCCATCGCCATGGCCACCGGCGGAATCAAGTACATCGCCACCGATGCACGGCTGACCTCGACATGCTTCAACACATAAGCCCAGGCCAGGTACGCCAAGGCACTCGGGAAAATGCCCAGCACCAGCACCGCCAGGTTTTCCGGCCAGGGCGTCTGCGCCACGGCGGCGGGCAGGCCTGGCAGGTTCACGCAGAGCATCAAGGTGCCCGACCACACCATGTAGCACGCCAGGGTCAGCGGGCTGTAGCGGTGGGCACAGTGTTTCTGGATGGCGAAATACACGCTCCATGACACCGCCGCCAGCAGGATCAACAGGCCACGCGGGTCGATGTCGCCCACGCCCTGCTCACCCCAGATCACCACCAGCACGCCAAGCAACCCCAGTAACACACAGCTCCAGCGCCAGACACTGACCCGCTCCCTCAAGCCAAAAAACGCGATCAGCACACTGAACAGCGGCGCCGACTGCGCCAATACACTGGACGCCGCCGCCGTGACCCATTGCTGCCCATAGTTGAGGCAAGTGTGATGCAGGAACACCCCGAAAAAACCCAGCACCAGCAACCACGGCACATCTCGCAGGCGCGGCCGACCGATATCCAGCACCAACGCGACGCCGCCCATAAACACCGAGGCAATCAAAAACCGCAGCAACGCCAGTTGACCCGGACTGTAGCTGCGCAGCCCCATGTGTACGCCAATCGGCGAATAGGCCCAGCAGAGGATCACGCTGGCGATGACTAGCGTAAGCTTTAGGCGTGACGGGGAATTCATCAACGGCATCCAGAAACAGAGAAGGAATGCCGCCAGTCTTGGCCGGGTCACGCCGTAGGACAATTAAGCGTTTCTGACTTCTGAAATCAGTGGAACTGAGCAATGGAAATGGCCCAACTGAAGATGGTGCGAGCCGTGGCGCAAACCGGCAGCGTGGCTCAGGCCGCGGCGCAATTGCATTGCGTGCCGTCGAACATCACCACGCGCATCAAACAGCTGGAAAACGAATTGGGCACGCCACTGTTCATCCGTGCCGGACGCGGGCTGGCGATCAGCGCCGCCGGTGAAATCTTCCTCGATTACTGCGAGCGCATCCTGGCCCTGGTGGACGAATCCAAACGCGCGGTGGACGCCAACGCTATCCCGCGGGGCACCTTGCGGATCGGCGCAGTGGAGTCCAGCGCCAGCGGCCGCCTGCCACCGCTGCTGGCGGAATACCATCGACGCTACCCCGACGTCAGCCTCGAACTGGTGACCGGCGCCTGGGGCCAACTGCTCGACGACCTGCAACACCACCGCCTGGACGTGGCGCTGGTGGCCGCCGGCAACAAACGCTCCAAGCTCGAACACAGCGTGGTCTACAGCGAACGCCTGGTGCTGATCGCCAGCGCCTGCAGCGCACCGATCAAGCGTGCCGAGGACCTGGCAGGGCGTACCCTGCTCGTCTGGCCGCCCGGCTGCCCTTATCGCGCCGCCTTGGAAAACTGGGTCAAGCCCCATGACTTCAAGCCGACCATCGCCAGCTATGCCAGTTGGGGCACGATCATCGGCTGCGTCAGCGCGGGGATCGGCGTGGCGCTGGCGCCGGAGGGCATTCTGGCGCGCTATGAGCAGGCCAATCAGCTGGCGTCATACCGGTTCGAAGAACTGGCGGCCGTGGATAACCTGCTGTTCTGGCACAAAGACACCCAGCGACATCTGGCCCGGGATGCATTCGCCGGGCTGCTGCGCGAAACCTTCGGCCAACCCTGAGCGAACATCAGCTTTTCGGGGCAGCCAATCGCGCGTACTGATCCTGGCTGATCCAGCCGATGAACGACCGATCCTGAGCATTGACGAACTCGACCTGGGCCCAGCCGTCCTTGAACGCCAGCACGCCGACCACATCCCCTTTGACGATATACGCACGCTTGGCCGCCTTGGCGCCCGGGGTCCTCAGCAAGTAGGCCTTGTCGGCGGACACGGTCACCAGGCCGATCCATGGCTTGTTGGCAGTCTGGCTCAGGTCCAGGCCGGTGGCGATTTCCGGCATCAACACACTGATGCAACCGGGATGCTGACGACCCTGTTCGACGGTCAGGGTCACGCCGTCGGACGAAGGCGCCACGCTGCCGGGGTAGGCATCGTCAAGCCAGGTGGTCAACGCGTCGGGCTGGCCCTGCAGGTAGAATGCGCAACCACGGGTCACGCCCTCGCCCAGTTCTTCGGCGTAGAAACCTTCGACCTGATGCTCGGGCGTCACCGCCAGCATCAACCCTTCGTACTTGCCCGAATGCAACACAGCGGAACCGGCGAATACCGGCGCCACGGCACACCACGACAACACACCCATCGCGAGATAACGGATCATCTTATTTTTTCCTCTCAAGTGCGTCGTAGGCTTTTTTCATGAGGTCATCATAGTTGCCGTAGTCCTCGCCGTTATAGTTACGGGCCATGGCGGTAAAGTCTTTGGCTTTCATGGCTTTCATCAATGCCGGGCTGTGGCTGCACAAGGCGAGGAAAGCCTTTAGTTGATTACCGGCATTAACTTTTAATGCGGCAACGAACTCAAATACGCTTGTGTAACCGCATGCCGCGAAATTGAACCCCATGATCTGAAACATGCCCCATGACGCCGACATCAAGGCAGCTTCCTGATTCAGCGCAAATGCGGTGGCCATGGTTTCCCAGGCCTTGATCTGATCCTTGTTATTGACCTGCCACTGCGGCCCGGCCTTTCTGACGTAGGGGTACGACAGCAACGGGTGCGCCTGGTCGTAGATACGCTTGGTGTACTTGCGAAACTGGTGCCCCTCAAAGGCGATCACCGGCAACTTGGCCGGGCCGAACCCGGAACGCCCACCCGATTCCACTGTGGCGAAGGCCCTGATGATATTGACGGAAATACCATTGCCCAGCTGCGTAGCGGCGTTCTGGAAGTCGCTATCGCTCAGGGTCATGCCCCCGTCGCACGTGGCCTGAAGTATCAACTGCCGATTGCGCCGCTCGGCCTCGACCATCGCGCGCATGCGGTCCAGGTACACATTGACCGTGGCCTGCACCGCATCGCCGCTGTTGCTGCCGAACACATTGAGAAAGCTCGGGATACGCATCGTCGGGAAGGCCTTTACCGGCACCTTCACCGCTTCCTCGATCAGGCTGTTGAACGTGCGGCCGGTGGGGTCGATCACGCCATCGGGATGGGCGTACTTGAGATGACGGAACTGATACTGGCTGATGCACTGCACCAATTGGCCGTCGCACTTGCCGTTTTCAGCCAACGGAAACCCCATCTTGGGGATGATCAAATTGAATAAATACTGAATGCACTGAACATCGGCGGGCAAGTTACGGGCTTTACCGGGCGCGCCAACTGAAGCACTGATAAGACGGGGTAACCCTTGCAGGCTTTTCATCACAGACATCCTTGTTAGTTAAAGAAGTGATAGCACTTCAATATCAAATCAGCACCATTGTCATACTCTGAAACAAGTGGCCGGCGGAAACTAACAAGGTGCTTTGAGGTTGTCCAGCAGGGCTTTTAAAAGGTGTGAATTGGCTGTCGAACGATGGATAGCGGTTGGAATTATCTTCCGCCGATTATCTACCACCCTCAGGAACGCCCAGGATGCGAGGGAGTCATCCCCGCCAGCTTTACATAGCGCTTTCGTCATTTCTCTTTAGTATGCTGTACCCCCCCGGAATGCAGAGGGATAGATCCTATGCCTGGCCAGAGAATGAAATCGGAGAAACGACTGTGAGGCTCGACAAACTGCGCGTGCAGAATTACCGCTGCTTTGGAGAGTTCGAGATCGACTTCGACCCTCATCTGACCATATTGATTGCTTCCAACGGAGGCGGTAAAACCACCATTCTGGATGCTGCGCGAGTTGCTCTATGGCCTTTTGTAAAGGGTTTTGACCTCGGTAGCCAGACCGGAAAATCCGCGACAATTCAAATCGACGACGTGCGCCTTGCACACCTTGCCAGCGGCAACATGGAGCCTCAAATTGCCAGCGTCATCGAGGCCTGGGGTCCGTGGGGACCAGACGAACTTGAAAACAATTGGTTGCAGCAGCGCACAAGCTTGAAGAAGTCGACCAATACCCTTGGCGACACAGGCTCGAAAGCACTGACTGGATACAGCAAGTCTCTTCAGGAAAAAGTACGTCGCGATGAGCCCGTCGTGTTGCCGCTGATAACTTACTTAGGGACGTCCCGACTCTGGTTCGAGGGCCGTTTCACCTCCGCAGCGGCTCAAACTACTCTCGACAAAACTGAGTACTCTAGAACCTCAGGCTATCTGAATTGCCTCTCCTACTCTTCGAGCTTCAAAACTTTCACAGCATGGTATGGCTGGATCTATCGCAGCTATCGGGAAGCACAGGTGATCGCCCTCGAGCGCAACGCAGAGCTGTCCGACCTAGGCATTCGCTTCGGACAGATCATCAGGTCCGTAAAAGAAGCCATTGACCGATTGATACAAGGCCCGACCGGCTGGCACAGCCTGGAATACAGTGAGAGCCATCAACAGCAACTGATCATGCATCACCCGGAACAAGGCATATTACCTGTAGAGATGCTGAGCGATGGACTGCGCAACGCCATTGCCATGGTTGCTGACCTTGCCTTTCGGGCCTGCAAGCTCAATCCGCACTTAGGGGACCAGGCCCCCTCACAAACGCCCGGTATCGCCTTGATCGACGAAGTGGATATGTTTCTCCACCCTCACTGGCAACAGACAATCCTAGGGTCATTACGAGCCGCTTTCCCAGCCATGCAATTCATTGTGACCACTCATAGCCCACAAGTATTGAGTACTGTGCGGCGCGAAAACATTCGAGTGATTGGCAAGGATGTGCATGGCAACTTGATCGCCTCTCCTCCACTGGCAATGACCTACGGTGAACCCAGCAGCAGTGTTTTACATAGCGTCATGCAGGTAGATCCGCAGCCACCCGTTATTGAAAAGCCCGAGTTGTTGCAACTCACCGAATGGGTGGACAAGGGGCGCTATGACGAGCAACCCGCAGTTGAATTGATGGAACGGCTGACAGCAGCACTGAGTGAACAGCATCCCCAACTGCAACGCCTACAGCGCAGCATCAAGCGGCAGCGGGCGCTTAAAAGATGAGGGCTATTCACAAGCGAGGCAACGGCCCTTATCAATTGAACAACTCACATGCAAATCCCCCCATCACAGCCAAAGCGGCGACGAGTCGCTGGGCGGGGTTCGGCTCTAAACAGCAAGTGCTTGGTTACCTGTTAGAGGAGCAATATGGCCTGTGTTGCTACAGTGAGATTCGACCCGATCTGATCGGACTAGGGTTGCATATAGAGCACGTCGAAAACAAAAGTCAGAATCCCCAACGCACATTCGATTACAGCAACCTGGCCGCCTCATCCTTGGATAGCGAGACCGATCTGCACACGTTCAAAGGCCAGGCGTCAGAGGTATTTGGCGGACATGCGCTTGGAAAATCGAGCGCAGTCGATATCAATCGCTTTGTGTCCTGTCATCAATCCGATTGCAGCCGCTTCTTCGCGTACCTGTCCGATGGGCGCATAGTGGCCGCTGACGGACTGTCCGCACAAGAGAAGGACCGAGCCAAATACACCATTGACCTGCTCAATCTGAATAGCCCCTTTCTTCAGGAGTTGCGGTATCAGTGGTGGAGCGAATTGGAAGCGCTTTTCAACGAACATATTGATCAGGATATGAGCCTGCACTGCCTTGCAGGCATTGACCTTGCACCGAGAGGAACACAACTGAGCCCGTTCTTCAGCATCACACGAAACTTTTTTGGCAACATTGCTGAAGAGGTGCTGGAACAGGAAGCTCCTGATTTGAAGTAATCGAGGCCAGTAACTCAGTCAACGACTCCGGCATCAGTAGAACGCGATAAAACTCCACCTCCCTGTATCTTCCCTCATCGTCAGTACGCAACGATTGCCGGGGTGATCCACTTTTGACTCAGGCACTCCCAGCCCTGTCGTTGAAGCGAAGCCCGATATTGGATAGTTTCCCGTTAGCACATTTTGAAAATAGTGAAGTGTCCGTCACGCACTGCGCAATAAAACCTGGCAGATGACGAATCAAAGTTTTTGATTGGAAGCAGAAGGAGGTTACTACAAGGAGGAGCGTTATGGAGGCAACCCCACCAGCCACACCCCGGCACACAATGTTCCCGCTGTGGCTGCTGCCTTCCGGCTCTGACCAGGTTCACGGGTAATCGTTGCGGGGGGACCGATGGGGTCACCATAACGACGCTGGCCTCTCGGCAAGCCGCGCCATTGTACCGATCTGATCGGAAGTTACAACCGTTAGTGCGGGATTAAAAAATGAAGAGGTTCAAGCACTTGCCCTAACCGCCCGGATCTCTCCTTCATGCCTGTGCCTGCAGGGCCTCATCCGCCCTGCCGCCCTCTTCCTGGATGACCAGGTGAATGAAGTGCAGCTTGGCGATCACTGCCGGTGGCAGTACGAAGGGGTAGAAATCCGGCTGGCCCATGGCGCGGGACAGTTCGTTGAGCATGCCGGCCAGTTCGATCCAGGCGTTGACGAATGACAGGAACGCCGCGCCGCCGGGGTGTTCGGGGTCGTAGAGGGTGGTGCGGGGGAACGGCTGGTAATCCAGGTCCATTTCGCGGGCGCTCATGCCGAAGCCCAGAGCGGTGTCGACGGCGTCCATCATGTGCAGGTAATGCGCCCAGGTTTCGGCCCAGTCTTCCCAGGGGTGCATGGTGGCGTAGGCGCTGACGCAGGTGTGGTGCCAATCCGCGCGCGGGCCGTTCTGGTAGTGCTGGTCGAGGGCGTCGGCGTAACTGGCGCGTTCGTCGCCGAACAGGTGGCGAAACGCTGGAAGCCAGTGGCTGTTGGCGATCAGCCGATCCCAATAGTAATGGCCGACTTCATGGCGAAAGTGGCCGAGCAAGGTGCGGTACGGTTCGCGCATCTGCACGCGGATTTTTTCGCGGTGGGCGTCGTCGGCTTCCTTGATGTCGAGGGTGATCAGGCCGTTGGCATGGCCGGTGGTCGGCGCATTGCCTTCCAGGTCGATGCCAACGAAGTCGAAGGCCAGGCCGTTGTCTTCGTCGACGCTTTTGGGCACGACCTGCAAACCCAGGCTGATCAGTTGCGCCACCAGCCGGCGCTTGGCGGTCTCGACCTTGCCCCAGCGCTCGGGGTTTTCTGCGATCGACAGGTCGGGAATGGTGCGATTCAGGCTGCACGCCACGCACAGCGCGGCGGTGCTGTGGGCGGGAATCAGCCAGTTGCAGGCGGCCGGGCTGTCGAGGTTGGCGCAGCGGCGGAAAGCGCCGGCGTCGGGGTTGTCGTCCAGCAGCCAAGTGTCGACGACCGGGCCCGCGTGCAATGAAGACAGGCGGCTTTGTTGCGGTGGGTAGCCGAGCAGCGCCGAGCAGGCCAGGCATTGGCTGTTGCGAAAGAACAGCGACTGGCCACACCGGCACTGCCAGACCTTGCTGTTGCGCGAGGATTCGGCCATGAACGGTGCGGCGATGCGCGAACTGAGTTGCTCGAAGAAGCGGTACATGGCGATCTCTCCCGGGGTGACGAAGACTAGATCATTTCGCGCCCGGGATCGTTCCACTTTCTTCGAAGGGCCGCTTCGCAGCCCAGCGGGAGCAAGCGCCCGCGCCACAAGAAGTTGTCAGACAGTGATGTTGTGCCGAGCCAGAAAGTCCACGAAGGCGTCTTCGTCCAGAACCTTCAGGCCCAGTTCGCTGGCCTTGGCCAACTTCGAACCGGCACCCGGCCCGGCCACCACGCAATAGGTTTTCGCCGACACCGAACCGGCCACCTTGGCGCCGAGGCTTTCGAGCTTGTCCTTGGCCACGTCGCGGCTCATCCGCTCCAGCGAGCCGGTCAGCACCCAGGTGTGCCCCGCCTCCGGCAAACCTTCGATCACTTTTTTCGCGCTCTGCCAGTGCATGCCGAATTCCTCGAGTTGCTGCTCGATGGCCAGGGCACGCTGGGCGTGGTCGGGGTTATCGAAGAACTCGCGCACGGCCTTGGCCTGCTTCTCGGGCAGCGCCTGGCGCATATCGAGCCAGTCGGCCTTGATCACGCCTTCGAGGGAGCCGAACTTGTCCGCCAGTTTCTGCGCGGCGCCGGGGCCGACGCTGGGCACGTTGAGTTTGTCGAGCAAACCGCCGAGGGTGGTGCTGGCGGCGAACTCCGCGCTCAGGTCGCCTTGGTCCTGCAGTTGCAGGCCGCACTTGTCCGGCGCCAACAGCGCGCCGATCACGTCCTGGTTGTGGCGGTCTTCAAAGAAGCTGTGGATCTCGTGCGCCACTTCCAGGCCCACGTCCGGCAGGTACGTCAGCACTTCCGGCAAAGCGCGCTGCACGCGCTCCAGGGACGCCAGGGAGCGCGCCAGCACCTTGGCGGTCTCCTCGCCCACGTCGGGAATGCCCAGGGCGTAGATGAAACGTGCCAGGGTCGGCGTCTTGCTGTGTTCGATGGCGCTGATCAGCTTCTTGCTGGAGACATCGGCGAAGCCTTCCAGGTCGATGATCTGTTCGTACTTGAGCATGTACAGATCCGCCGGCGAGGCGATGAGTTTTTCGTCGACCAATTGCTCGATGGTCTTGTCGCCCAGGCCGTCGATGTCCATCGCCCGGCGCGAGACGAAATGGATAATCGCCTGCTTGAGCTGCGCCCCGCAGGCCAGGCGACCGACGCAGCGGTACACCGCGCCTTCGCTGACGGTTTCCTTGCCCTTGCTGCGCTTGACCAGTTGCGTGCGCTCGACGTGGGAGCCGCACACCGGGCAGCTTTCCGGAATATGCACCGCGCGGGCGTGTGCCGGGCGGCGCTCGGTGACCACCGAGACGACCTGCGGGATCACGTCCCCGGCGCGGCGGATGATCACAGTGTCGCCGATCATCAGGCCCAGGCGCGCCACTTCATCCATGTTGTGCAGGGTGGCGTTGGACACGGTCACACCCGCGACCTTGACCGGTTTCAGACGCGCCACCGGGGTGACGGCGCCGGTGCGGCCGACCTGGAATTCCACGTCGAGCAGCTCGGTCAGCTCTTCCATGGCCGGGAATTTGTGCGCGATCGCCCACCGCGGCTCACGAGCGCGGAAACCCAGTTCGCGCTGGGAGGCAATGCTGTTGACCTTGAACACCACGCCGTCGATTTCATAGGGCAGGTTACTACGCCGCTCGCCGATATCGCGGTAGTAGTCCAGGCATTCCTGGATGCCCTTGGCCAGTTTCAGCTCATGACTGATCGGCATGCCCCACTTCTGCAACTGCTGCAAATTGCCGATGTGGGTGTCGCTGATATCCGCCGTCACCTGGCCAATGCCGTAGCAGCAGAACTCCAGCGGGCGGCTGGCGGTGATTTTCGAATCCAGCTGGCGCAGGCTGCCGGCGGCGGCGTTGCGCGGGTTGGCGAAGGTCTTGCCGCCGACTTCCAGCTGCGAGGCGTTCAGGCGCTCGAAACCGGCCTTGGACATGAACACCTCGCCGCGCACTTCCAGGGTCGCCGGCCAACCACTGCCGTGCAGCTTCAACGGGATATTGCGCACGGTACGCACATTCACGCTGATGTCTTCGCCGGTGGTGCCGTCGCCCCGGGTGGCGCCGCGCACCAGTTCGCCGTTCAGATACAGCAGGCTGACCGCCAGGCCATCCAACTTCGGCTCGCAGCTGTATTCCACCGCAGCACCGCCGCCAAACAGGTCGCCGGCCGGCAGGTCGAGGCCTTCGGTCACCCGGCGATCGAACTCGAGCATGGTGGTTTCATCAAAGGCGTTGCCCAGGCTGAGCATCGGAATCTCATGCTTGACCTGGGTGAACGCCGACAACGCCGCACCGCCGACCCGCTGCGTCGGCGAATCACGCGTGACCAGCTCCGGATGCTCGGCCTCCAGGGCCTTGAGTTCCTGGAACAAGCGATCGTACTCGGCGTCCGGGATGCTCGGCTCGTCGAGGACGTAATAACGGTAGTCGTGCTGATCCAGTTCAGCGCGCAATTCGAGGATGCGGGTGTGGGCGGCGGTCATGGGTGTTCTCTCATAAAGCAAAAGAGCAGCCGAAGCTGCTCAAATGTTGGTGCGCTTATTCTATCGACAACGCTTGAGGCCAAACCTCAGCGTTTCTGTGTCAGGGCGCGACGCTCGAACTCGACGATGCGCTGACGGTAGTGTTCGATGGTCTGGGCGGTCAGGACGCTGCGCTGATCGTCCTTCAGTTCGCCGTTGAGCTCCTGGGACAGCTTGCGCGCTGCGGCAACCATCACGTCGAAGGCCTGTTTCGGATGACGCGGACCCGGCAGGCCGAGGAAGAAGCTCACCGCCGGGGTGCTGAACAGGTCGATGTCGTCCAGGTCGAAGGTGCCCGGCTTGACCGCGTTGGCCATCGAGAACAGCACTTCGCCATTACCGGCCATGCTTTCGTGGCGGTGGAAGATATCCATCTCGCCAAAGCGCAGGCCGCTTTCCAGGATGTTCTGCAACAGTGCCGGGCCCTTGAAGCCAGCGGCGTCGCGGCAGATCACGCTGATCACCAGGACTTCTTCGGCGGCCGGCTGATCGTTCACCGACTGGCGCGGCGCACTCTTGGCCGGGCTCTCGTCAGGGAAATCGTCATCGCGGCTGCTGAAGCTCGGGCCGTCGTCCACGCCCAGGTTCAGGTCGCCCTGATGCGGCTCGGCGGCGGCGGCACTGCCACGTTTGCCACGCTTGGAAGACGGCTCGCGGGCTTCGCGCACAGGGGCGCTCATGGACGGCAAGTCATGTTCGTCCAGTTGCGGTTCCTTGTGGGTATCCAGCACACGGGGCGGCCCCAGCAGCTCGGCGCTGCCGTCGTCGTCGGGCAAGTTGGACAGGTTGCGGTCCAGACGGAACTTGAGCTTGCCCTTGCCGCCGCGCATACGGCGCCAGCCATCAAAAAGAATACCGGCAATGACAATAATGCCGATGACGATCAGCCACTCGCGCAGACCGATTTCCATGTAATCCCGTGCCTCTAATAAAAAATGCTGAAAAATAAGGGGTTTAGCACCGTGCAAACCGCTTTAAAACGTGGCGCCAACTCTATGTTCTGACTGACGTTTTGCCCACGCATACGAAAAATTGACATTAAACTAGCACGACCAAAGATAACTTTACACCGTCTGTCAAAATGCCTTGAACAAATATGCCAATTTGCCACTTTCGTCAGACCGGTAAACCGCCCTACATCGCGCTGATAATCTTCGTTGCCGGCATGGCTCAGGAATCCACCATCGCCATCGCCTCTTCGACATCCACCGCCACCAATCGCGAACAGCCCGGCTCGTGCATCGTCACCCCCATCAACTGATCCGCCATTTCCATGGCGATCTTGTTGTGGGTGATATAGATGAACTGCACGGTCTGGGACATCTCTTTGACCAGGCGTGCGTAACGTCCAACGTTAGCGTCATCCAGTGGCGCGTCAACTTCATCGAGCATGCAGAACGGCGCCGGGTTCAACTTGAAGATGGCAAACACCAGGGCCAATGCGGTCAGGGCTTTTTCGCCGCCGGACAACAAATGGATGGTGCTGTTCTTCTTGCCCGGAGGCCGCGCCATGATCGTTACCCCTGTATCGAGTAGATCTTCGCCCGTCAGTTCCAAGTAAGCGCTGCCGCCACCGAAAACTTTTGGGAATAACGCCTGTAAACCGCCGTTAATCTGATCAAAGGTATCTTTGAAGCGGTTGCGGGTTTCCTTGTCGATCTTGCGGATCACGTTTTCCAGGGTGTCCAGGGCTTCCACCAGATCGGCGTCCTGGGCGTCCAGATAACGTTTACGCTCGGACTGTTGCTGGTATTCGTCGATGGCGGCGAGGTTGATCGCACCGAGTCGCTGGATACGCGCGGCAATCCGCTCAAGTTCTTCTTCGGCGTCTTTCTCGTTGGCCTGGGCGGTCAGGGTGTTGAGCACCCCGTGCAGGTCGTAGCCGTCTTCGAGCAGTTGGTCCTGCAGGGTTTTGCGGCGCACGGTCAGGGCCTGCCATTCCATGCGCTGTTGCTCGAGCTGGCCGCGAATCAGTTGGGATTGCTGCTCGGCCTGGGTGCGGCGTTTTTCCGCGTCGCGCAGTTCGCGGTCGGCGTCTTCCAGGGCGATTTGCGCGGTCTTGAGTTCTTCGTCGACGGTCATGCGCTTGTCGAGCAGTTCTTCGAGCTTGAGCCGCAACTCTTCCAGGGGCGCTTCGCCCTCCTCCAGGTTGAGGCTCAGTTGCTCACGCTTTTCGGTCAGGCGCTCGGACTGCATCTCCAGGCGCTCCAGGGCCTGGCGCGTGGAATCGTGCTGGGCGCGCAGGGAGCCGAGGCGCACCGCCAACTGGTGGGCATGGTCCTTGTGCTGGCGCGCTTCCTGGCGGACCCGGTCGAGGCGTTCGCGCAGGCTGTCGCGCTGGGCCAGCAGCAATTCGCGCTGCTCGGTGTCGACGGCCATGCTGTCGAGGGCTTCCTGCAATTGCAGGCGCGCCTCGCCGATCTGTTCGTGTTCGAGGGCGCGCTGCTCGCCCATCTCGGCCACTTCTTCGTCGAGGCGAGTGCGGCGCAGGGTCAGTTGCTCGACCTTGGCCTTGCTCGCCGACAACTGGGCTTTCAATTCGCCCTGCTGGCGCGCTTCGTCCTGCAACAGGCGGCGCAGGTGTTCGCGGCCGGTCTCTTGCTGGCGCTGGGTGGCGCGCAGGGTCTGCAGTTCGGTTTCCAGGCTTTCCAGGGTGGCTTCGCGCTCTTCACGCTCGGCGATCAGCTTGACGATTTCCTGGCCACGGGCCAATACGCCACTTTCCGCCTCACTGGCGCGGCGCACCCGCAGGAAGTGGCGGCCGACCCAATAGCCGTCGCGGCTGATCAGGCTTTCGCCGGCGCCCAGTTGACCGCGCTGGGCCAGCGCCTGCTCGAGGGATTCCACCGGTTTGACCTGGCCCAGCCACGGCGCCAGGTCAAGCGCCGCCTCGACTTTATCCAGCAGGCTACCCGGCACGCGCGCGCCATCGGCGGCGGGGCTGAGCAAGCGCAGATCGCCCTGGGCAAAACCGGCCAGGTCGAAGCCGGCAAAATCATCCACCAGCACCGCTTGCAGGTCGGCGCCGAGCACGGTTTCCACCGCCAACTCCCAACCGGCCTCGACCTTCAAGCCCTCCGCCAGACGCGGGCGTTCGGCCAAGTGCTGGTCACGCAGCCATTCGGCGGTGCCGGTGCCAGGGTCCAACGCGGCCTGCTGCAAGGCTTCGAGGGACGCCAGGCGCCCGTTGAGCCGCTGCAGATCGCCTTGGGCCTGTTGCTGGGCCTGGGTCGCCTGTTGCAGTTGCTGACGCAATTGCTCCAGGCGCTCCACTTGCTGTTCTTCGCTGGCTTCCAGCTCTTCGAGGGTCATTTCGCTTTCGGCGAGTTGCTCGCTCAGCTCCAGGATCGCCGCGTCTTCCGGGTCGGCGGCGAGCAGCACGCGCTCTTCCTGCAAGCGACGCTGGCGCTCGGCCAGGCGCTCCATGCTGGTTTCCAGTTGCTGGATGCGCGACTGCTGCACCTCAGCCTGGCGGCGCGGTTCGGCGGAGCGCAGGTTAAAGGTGTCCCACTGCTCCTGCCAGCCGTGCATGGTGGTCTCGGATTCTTCCAGAGTGGCGGCGGCTTCTTCGGCAGCAGCGCTGGTGATTTCCTGTTCGGGGGTGAGCATGTCCAGCTCTTCGCCGAGGGTCAGCAGCAAGGTGCGGTCGTGGCCGAGGTGGGACTCGGTCTCCAGGCGCGCGCGCTCGGCTTCCTTCAGATCGTCCTGCAACTGGCGCAGACGTTGCTGGCCGTGCTGGATGCTCTGCTCGACCCGGGCGATGTCGCCGCCCACCGAATAGAAGCGGCCCTGCACCAGATTGAAGCGCTCGGACAGGTCATGATGCCCGTCGCGCAGGCGCTCGATGCTGGCGTCGGCGTTGCGTTGTTCGGCCACCAGGGCTTCGAAGCTGATTTCCTGGGTGCCTATGATCGCTTCGCGCTGGCCGACCTGATCGTTCAGCGCCTGCCAGCGCAGGGCCGACAGTTGTGCCTTGAGCTGACGCTCTTCGCCCTTGTATTCCTGATACTTCTCGGCGGCCTGGGCCTGGCGGTGCAGGCGCTCCAACTGGCGCTCCAGCTCTTCGCGCAGGTCGGTCAGGCGGGCGAGGTTTTCATGGGTGCGGCGGATACGGTTTTCGGTCTCGCGACGGCGCTCCTTGTACTTGGAGATGCCGGCAGCTTCTTCGATAAAGTTACGCAGGTCTTCGGGCTTGGCTTCGATCAGCTTGGAGATCATGCCCTGTTCGATGATCGAGTAGCTGCGCGGGCCAAGGCCGGTGCCGAGGAAGATATCGGTGATGTCCCGACGGCGACACTTGGTGCCGTTGAGGAAGTAACTGTTCTGGCTGTCGCGCGTCACTTTGCGGCGGATGGAAATTTCCGCGTAGGCCGCGTATTCGCCGACCAGGGTGCCGTCAGAGTTGTCGAACACCAGTTCGATGCTGGCCTGGCTCACCGGCTTGCGACTGGTGGAGCCGTTGAAGATGACGTCGGTCATCGACTCGCCACGCAGGTTTTTTGCCGAGCTCTCGCCCATCACCCAGCGCACGGCATCGATGATGTTCGACTTGCCGCAGCCATTGGGCCCGACCACCGCCGCCATGTTACTGGGGAAGTTCACCGTGGTCGGGTCGACGAAGGATTTGAACCCCGCCAGTTTGATGCACTTGAGCCGCACGCTTAGGCGTCCGCCAACGCAGCGATCACCAGCGAGCAACTGCGCTGGCCGTAGGCCGACAGCACCAGGCGAATCTGCGGCAAGTCACGGGCGAGCACGGCGGCGAGCAATTGCTCGAACAGCGCGAGGTATTCGCTCATGGAAGCCTTGCGTTGATCCAGGGCCAGGTAATAGGCGCGGTTCATCGCCGGCTGCAGGTTCTCGACGGTTTCCTGCAAATACGGATTGTTGGCGAAGGGGTACGCGGCACGCATCACATTGAAGCTTTCTGCGACGAAGGCGCGGATGTCCTGGCGTTCGAAATTGCTCACCAGGCGCTGCTGGATCTGCACGAACGGCGCCATGTCGGCCTGGGTCTGCCAGCCCTGCGCCACCGCATTGCCGAGCAGGATGTACAGCTCGGCCATCAACGTACACAGGCTCTGCACCTTGTGCGCGGTGAGTTCGGTGACGTGGGCGCCACGGCGCGGCAGGATCGCGATCAGGTGGCGACGTTCGAGGATCAGCAAGGCTTCACGCACGGAACCGCGGCTGACATTGAGTGCCAGCGTAACCTTCTGTTCCTGGATCCGTTCCCCAGGCTTGAGATCGCCGCGAATGATACGTTCGGCGAGGTGGTGAGCGATTTGCTCGGCGAGACTGTCCGGCGCCTTGAACGTCATGTTTTCCCTTCAAAATCTTCTATCGATACAAGCGCGCCAGTGTAGCGCAAATGCCCGCTGATGGCGCTCGGCCCACCTTCAAGAATTTGGCATGAAATAAGCAGCGATGAACCGCCAGAAGCCCCCAAAAACGCCGGTTCCAGAAGACTGGACCATAATTGATAGGGTTGTGACCGCATTTTCTTGACCCTTAGGTCAGAAAATCATTGACCGAAAAGTCAGACATGACTAGATTCGGCGCAAAGCGGTTAACAACAATAATGAGTCTGTGAGGCCTTCCGTGATCCAGTTTTTACTTAACCAGGAACTCCGTAGCGAGCACGCCCTGGACCCCAACCTGACCGTGCTCAACTACCTGCGCGAGCATGTGGGCAAACCCGGCACCAAGGAAGGCTGTGCCAGCGGCGATTGCGGCGCCTGCACCGTGGTGGTCGGCGAACTGCACAGCGATGAGCAGGGCGAGCGGATTCGCTATCGCAGCCTGAATGCGTGCCTGACGTTCGTGTCGTCGTTGCACGGTAAACAGTTGATCAGCGTCGAAGACCTCAAGCACCAGGGCCAACTGCACAGCGTGCAACAGGCGATGGTGGAGTGTCACGGTTCGCAATGCGGCTTCTGCACCCCCGGTTTTGTGATGTCGTTGTTCGCCCTGCAAAAAAACAGCGATGCGCCCGACCGCGACAAAGCCCATGAAGCCCTGGCCGGCAACCTGTGCCGCTGCACCGGCTATCGCCCGATCCTCGCCGCCGCCGAACAGGCCTGCTGCAACAAACCCCAGGATCAGTTCGACAGCCGCGAGGCCCAGACCATCGCCCGCCTCAAGGCTATCGCGCCGACGCACACCGCTGAACTCAACAGCGGCGACAAACGCTGCCTGGTGCCGCTGACCGTCGCCGACCTGGCCGACCTCTACGACGCCTACCCCCAGGCCCGCCTGCTGGCCGGTGGCACCGACCTGGCGCTGGAAGTCACGCAGTTCCACCGCACGCTGCCGGTGATGATCTACGTCGGCAATATCGACGAGATGAAGCGCATCGAGACGTTCGACGATCGCCTGGAAATCGGCGCCGCCACCGCCCTCTCCGATTGCTACACCGCGCTGCGCCACGAATACCCGGACTTCGGCGAACTGCTGCAGCGCTTCGCCTCCCTGCAAATCCGCAACCAGGGCACCCTGGGCGGCAACATCGGCAACGCCTCGCCGATCGGCGATTCGCCGCCGCTGCTGATCGCCCTCGGCGCGCAGATCGTGCTGTGCAAGGGCAACGTCCGTCGCACCCTGGCGCTGGAAGATTACTTCATCGACTACCGCGTCACCGCACGCCAAGACAGCGAGTTCATCGAGAAGATCATCGTGCCCAAGGGCCACACGGGGTTCCGGGCGTACAAGGTATCCAAGCGCCTGGACGACGATATTTCCGCGGTGTGCGCGGCGTTCAACCTGAAGATCGACGACGGTGTGATCAGCGACGCCCGCGTCGCCTTCGGTGGTATGGCCGCCACGCCCAAACGCGCACAACACTGCGAAACCGTGCTGATCGGCGCGTCCTGGAATGCCGCCACCGTGGAGCACGCCTGCGCCGCCCTGGCCGAGGATTTCACCCCGCTGTCGGACTTTCGCGCCAGCAAGGAATACCGCCTGCTCAGCGCGCAGAACCTGCTGCGCAAATACTTCATCGAGCTGCAAACGCCGCACATCGAAACTCGGGTGACCGCTTATGTCTAACCATCACGCCGTGGCAAAAAACCAGGCCGAACTGGCCGAGCTGTTTTCTCAGGACCTGACCTCCGGCGTCGGCCGCAGCGTCAAGCACGACAGCGCCGCCAAGCACGTATCCGGCGAAGCGCAGTACATCGACGACCGCCTGGAATTCCCCAACCAGCTGCACCTGTATGCGCGCCTGTCCGACCGCGCCCACGCCAAAATCCTCAACATCGATACCGCGGCCTGCTACGCCTTCGACGGCGTGCGTATCGTCATCACCCACGAAGACGTGCCGGGGCTCAAAGACATCGGCCCGCTGCTGCCGGGTGATCCGCTGCTGGCCATCGACACCGTGCAGTTCGTCGGCCAGGTGGTGCTGGCCGTGGCCGCCCGCGACCTGGAAACCGCACGTAAAGCGGCGCTGGCCGCAGTGATCGAATACGAAGACCTGGAGCCGGTGCTGGACGTGGTCGAGGCCTACCGCAACCAGCATTTCGTGCTGGACAGCCACACCCATCAACGCGGCGATTCGGCAACGGCGCTGGCGGCCGCGAAGCATCGCATCCAGGGCACGCTGCATATTGGCGGCCAGGAACACTTCTACCTGGAAACCCAGATTTCCTCGGTGATGCCCACCGAAGACGGCGGCATGATCGTCTACTGCTCCACGCAAAACCCCACCGAGGTGCAGAAGCTGGTGGCCGAAGTGCTCGACGTGTCGATGAACAAGATCGTCGTCGACATGCGCCGCATGGGCGGCGGTTTCGGCGGCAAGGAGACTCAGGCCGCCAGCCCCGCGTGCCTGTGTGCGGTGGTCGCGCGCCTTACCGGGCAGCCGACCAAGATGCGTCTGCCGCGCGTCGAAGACATGCTGATGACCGGCAAGCGCCACCCCTTCTATATCGAATACGACGTCGGCTTCGACGACAGCGGGCGCTTGCACGGCATCCAGCTGGAGCTGGCGGGTAACTGCGGCTGTTCGCCGGACCTGTCGAACTCGATTGTCGACCGCGCCATGTTCCACGCCGACAACGCGTATTACCTGGGCGATGCCACGGTCAACGGCCATCGCTGCAAGACCAACACCGCGTCCAACACCGCGTACCGCGGCTTCGGCGGCCCGCAAGGGATGGTCGCCATCGAAGAAGTCATGGACGCCATCGCCCGTCATCTGGCCCTCGACCCGTTGGCGGTGCGCAAGGCCAACTATTACGGCAAGACCGAGCGCAACGTCACCCACTACTATCAGACCGTCGAGCACAACCTGCTCGAAGAGATGACTGCCGAGCTTGAGGCCAGCAGCCAATACGCCGAGCGCCGCGAAGCGATCCGCCGCTACAACGCGCACAGCCCGATCCTGAAAAAAGGCCTGGCGCTGACCCCGGTGAAATTCGGCATTTCCTTCACCGCCAGCTTCCTCAACCAGGCCGGCGCGCTGATCCATATCTACACCGATGGCAGCATTCACCTGAACCACGGCGGCACCGAGATGGGCCAGGGCTTGAACACCAAGGTCGCGCAAGTGGTGGCCGAGGTGTTCCAGGTGGACATCGACCGTGTGCAGATCACCGCCACCAACACCGACAAGGTGCCCAACACCTCGCCGACCGCCGCCTCCAGCGGTGCCGACCTGAACGGCAAGGCCGCGCAGAACGCCGCCGAAACCATCAAGCAACGCCTGGTGGAATTTGCCGCGCGCCACTACGCGGTGAGCGAAGCGGACGTGGCATTCCACAATGGCCATGTGCGCGTGCGCGAGCAGATACTGAGCTTTGAAAGCCTGATCCAGCAGGCGTATTTCGCCCAGGTGTCGTTGTCGAGCACCGGCTTCTACAAGACCCCGAAAATCTTCTACGACCGCAGCCAGGCGCGCGGTCGGCCGTTCTACTACTTCGCGTTCGGCGCGGCCTGCTGCGAAGTGATCGTCGACACCCTGACCGGCGAATACAAGATGCTGCGCACCGACATTCTCCACGACGTCGGCGCATCGCTGAACCCGGCCATCGACACCGGCCAGGTCGAAGGCGGCTTTATCCAGGGCATGGGCTGGCTGACCATGGAAGAGCTGGTGTGGAACGACAAGGGCAAGCTGATGACGAACGGCCCGGCCAGCTACAAGATTCCGGCCGTGGCCGACATGCCCTTGGATTTGCGCGTGAAGCTGGTGGAAAACCGTAAGAACCCGGAAGACACGGTGTTCCATTCCAAGGCCGTGGGCGAACCACCGTTCATGCTCGGGATTGCCTCGTGGTGCGCGATCAAGGATGCGGTGGCGAGCCTAGGTGACTATCGCCACCAGCCGAACATCGATGCGCCGGCGACGCCTGAGCGGGTGTTGTGGGGCTGTGAGCAGATGCGGAAGTTGGGGGCTGCGAAGGCGGTTGAGGCTGAAACCGAGATGGCTTCGCTCTGAATCGAGGCGCTGCCATCGGGGGCAAGTCGAATCGTCGCACCGCCCCTCCCACATTTTTGATCTGTGAATACATTCAAGTATGGGAAGGGGCTTGCCCCTCCCACATTTTTGATCTGTGAATACATTCAAGTGTGGGAGGGGGCTTGCCCCGATGACGGTAGAACTGACAACAGAAATGTTGAGGTAGACATGAACAACTGGATCAGCGCCCTCGCCAACCTGCAAAACCAGGGCGAACCCTGCGTGCTGGTGACCATCATCGAAGAGCTCGGCTCCACGCCGCGCAATGCCGGTTCGAAGATGGTCATCAGTGCCGCACACACGTTCGACACCATCGGCGGCGGGCACCTGGAATACAAAGCGATGCAGATCGCCCGCGACATGCTCGCCCGCGGCCAGCAACACACCCATCTGGAGCGCTTCAGCCTCGGCGCGAGCCTGGGCCAGTGCTGCGGCGGCGCGACCGTGCTGCTGTTCGAACCCATGGGCCAGGTGCAGGCACAGATCGCCGTATTTGGCGCCGGCCACGTCGGCCGCGCCCTGGTGCCGTTGCTGGCGAGCCTGCCGTGCCGGGTGCGCTGGATCGATTCGCGCGAGCAAGAGTTCCCGGAATACATCCCACAAGGCGTGCGCAAAATCGTCAGCGAAGAACCGGTCGACGAAATTGCCGACCTGCCCGTAGGCAGTTACTGCATCGTGATGACCCACAATCACGCGCTGGACCTGGAACTCAGCGCCGCCCTGCTCAAGCGCAATGACTTTGCCTACTTCGGCCTGATCGGTTCAAAGACCAAGCGCGTCAAGTTCGAGCACCGCCTGCGGGATCGCGGCGTCGACGCCGCACAACTGCAACGCATGCGCTGTCCCATGGGCCTTAGCGAAGTGAAGGGCAAATTGCCGGTGGAAATCGCCATCTCCATCGCCGGCGAAATCATCGCCACCTATAACGCCCATTTCGGCCAGCACACCGCGAGCGCCGAACCCATTGCCCAACTGCTGCCGGCTTCGCGTCGCAGCCAAGCTATCTAAATTGAGATCACCATGCCTTCGACTCGCAAAGCCTACCGCGCCGCCATCCTGCACAGCCTCGCCGACCCCGCCGAAGTGGGGATTGAGGCGTCCTATGAGTATTTCGAAGACGGCCTGCTGGTCATCGACAACGGCCGGATCAGCGCCCTGGGCCACGCCCACGACCTGCTGCCGCACCTGCCCGCCGAGGTCGAAATCACCCACTACCAGGACGCGCTGATCACCCCCGGGCTGATCGATACGCATATCCACCTGCCGCAAACCGGCATGGTCGGCGCTTATGGCGAACAGTTGCTGGACTGGCTCAACACCTACACCTTCCCCTGCGAGCGCCAGTTCGCCGACAAGGCCCATGCTGAGGACGTCGCGGAGATTTTCATCAAGGAACTGCTGCGCAACGGCACCACCACCGCGCTGGTGTTCGGCAGCGTGCATCCGCAATCGGTGCAGGCATTCTTCGAGGCCGCCGAAAAACTCGACCTGCGCATGATCGCCGGCAAGGTGATGATGGACCGCAACGCCCCCGACTACCTGACCGACACCGCCGAATCCGGCTACCAGGAGAGCAAGGCGCTGATCGAACGCTGGCACGGCAAGGGCCGCCTGCACTATGCGGTGACGCCGCGCTTCGCACCTACCAGCACGCCGCAGCAATTGGCGCTGGCCGGGCAACTGCTGGGCGAATACCCCGACCTGTACATGCAGACGCACATCAGTGAGAACAAGCAGGAAGTCGAGTGGGTCAACGAGCTGTTCCCCGAGCGCAGCGGCTACCTGGATGTGTACGACCACTACCAGCTATTGGGCGAACGCTCGGTGTTTGCCCACGGCGTGCATCTGTGCGATGACGAATGCGCGCGGTTGGCGCAGACCGGCTCGGCAGTCGCATTCTGCCCGACCTCGAACCTGTTCCTCGGCAGCGGGCTGTTCAACCTGCCGATGGCCGAGAAGCACAAACTCAACGTGGGCCTGGGCACTGACGTCGGCGGCGGCACCAGCTTCTCGTTGCTGCAGACGTTGAACGAAGCCTACAAGGTCATGCAACTGCAAGGCGCGCGACTGAGCCCGTTCAAGTCGCTGTACCTGGCCACCCTGGGCGGTGCGCGGGCGCTGCGGTTGGAGGACAAGATCGGCACGTTGCAGCCGGGTACCGATGCGGACTTCCTGGTGCTGGATTACAACGCCACGCCACTGCTCAGCTATCGCAT
This sequence comes from Pseudomonas sp. Y39-6, assembly GCF_023651955.1. Lineage (NCBI taxonomy): Bacteria > Pseudomonadati > Pseudomonadota > Gammaproteobacteria > Pseudomonadales > Pseudomonadaceae > Pseudomonas > Pseudomonas sp. Y39-6. The sequence goes on from NZ_CP069594.1 coordinate 5,337,331, forward strand.
GAAGCAGGCCAAGGACATTGCCGAGAGGTTGTTTGTATTGATGACGTTGGGGGATGACCGGGCGGTGTTGCAGACCTATGCGGCCGGTAATCTGGTCCACCAACGCTAATTTCAGATATGCCACAAACCCAAATGTGGGAGGGGGCAAGCCCCCTCCCACATTTTTTGATCGGGCTTAGAGTTTGACCGACGAACGCCCCGGCTTCTTGCTCTGCAACAAATGCGAGAACACCGCATGCAAATCATCCGACGCGCTTTCCTCGTCGAGGTTGAGCTTGCTGTCGATATGATCCATGTGATGCATCATCAAATTCACTGCCAGCGCCGCGTCTCGGGCTTCGATCGCATCAATCAACTGACTGTGTTCATCGTAGGAACAGTGCGAGCGGTTGCCGCTTTCGTACTGCGCGATGATCAATGAGGTCTGGGACACCAGGCTGCGCTGGAAGCTGATCAGCGGCGCGTTCTTCGCCGCTTCGGCCAGCTTCAGATGGAATTCGCCGGAAAGGCGGATACCGGCACCGCGATCGCCGCGGGAGAAGCTGTCGCGTTCGTCGTTGACCATCTGCCGCAACTCGGCCAACTGCTCCGCCGTGGCGTGCTGCACCGCCAGCTCCGTGATCGCCCGCTCGACCAGGCGCCGGGCCAGGAACACCTGGCGCGCTTCTTCGACACTCGGGCTGGCCACCACCGCGCCGCGATTGGGCCGCAGCAGTACCACGCCTTCATGGGCCAGGCGCGACAGCGCGCGGCGAATGATGGTGCGGCTCACGCCAAAGATTTCGCCGAGTGCCTCTTCGCTCAATTTGGTACCGGGTGCCAGGCGTTGTTCGAGAATCGCCTCGAAGATATGCGCGTAGACGATATCGTCCTGGGTTCCGCTGCGGCCGGTCTTGCTGGCTCGCGGTTGTTTCTTGAGAGGTTGCAACTGTTCGTTCATGGGCACTCGGATCGGGAGAACGGCGGCGAATTAACGGTAATACGGCAACAAAGAGGCGCTGGCAAGTATCAGCTAAAATCAGCGCACATTGTACACAACCCCATGCGCCAACACACTGTACGGCTGTTTGCGAGCCCGGCTGTATTGCAATGAGTCGTTACGTTTGAGTTTAGGCTTGAATCTGCGCCTTCACTGGCAAACTCCCAGGTAAAAGGAACACCTCGCCATGACCGACGCCACCCAAGCGCCCTTGCGCCCACTGGCCGACACTTCTCCCTCGGCCATCGTCGCCGGTTTCATCGCCATGATGACCGGCTATACCAGCTCCCTGGTGCTCATGTTCCAGGCCGGCCAAGCCGCCGGTTTGACCAGCGCGCAGATTTCCTCGTGGATCTGGGCGATTTCCATCGGCATGGCGGTGTGCAGCATCGGCCTGTCCCTGCGCTACCGCACACCGATCACCATTGCCTGGTCGACACCCGGCGCAGCGCTGTTGATCACCAGCCTCGGCGGCGTCAGTTACGGCGAAGCCATCGGCGCCTACATCACCTGCGCGGTGCTGGTGACGCTCTGCGGGCTGACCGGCAGCTTCGAAAAACTGGTCAGACGCATCCCGGCGTCGCTGGCGGCGGCCTTGCTGGCGGGGATTCTGTTCAAGATCGGCAGCGAGATTTTCGTCGCCGCGCAGCATCGCACCGGCCTGGTGCTGGGGATGTTTTTCACCTACCTGCTCATCAAACGCCTGTCGCCGCGGTATGCGGTACTCGCCGCGCTGGTGATCGGCAGCGTGCTGTCCGGGCTGATGGGGCTCCTGGATTTCAGCGGCTTTCACCTGGAAGTGGCAACGCCGGTCTGGACCACACCGCACTTCTCGCTGGCGGCGACCATCAGCATCGGCATCCCGCTGTTCGTGGTGGCGATGACCTCGCAAAACATGCCGGGCGTCGCAGTGTTGCGCGCCGACGGCTATAACGTGCCAGCGTCGCCGCTGATCACCGTCACCGGCCTGGCCTCGCTGGTGCTGGCGCCGTTCGGCTCCCACGGCATCAACCTGGCGGCGATCAGTGCGGCGATCTGCACCGGACCCCACGCCCATGAAGACCGTAACAAGCGCTACACGGCGGCAGTCTGGTGTGGCGTGTTCTACGGCATTGCCGGGGTGTTCGGCGCCACATTGGCGGCCTTGTTCGCAGCATTGCCCAAGGAACTGGTGCTGTCGATTGCGGCATTGGCGTTGTTTGGCTCGATCATCAATGGCTTGAGCATCGCCATGAATGAGCCGAAGGAACGGGAAGCGGCGCTGATCACCTTTATGGTCACCGCGTCAGGCTTGACGTTGTTTTCCATCGGGTCGGCGTTCTGGGGGATCGTGGCGGGGGTGTTGACGCTGCTGATTCTGAACTGGCGCAAGGCATAAAAAAACGGCGACCCTCAGGTCGCCGTTTTGTTTAGTATCACTTAGCCGCGTTGATCGGCTTTTCCGGATACCACACGTCCATCAACGGGCTGACTTCAGCCTTGGTCAGCTCGGAACGGGTTTTCAGCCAGGCGTCAACGGCAGCACGCTGCGCTTCGGAGACCGAGCCACGCTTCTGCAGGCAAACCAGACCGTAGTCATCGCCGCCGACATAGCCCAGACCGTTGGCTTCCATGGCTTCTTTGATGAATGCTTCGAGGAAAGCGTCGATAGCTTCTTCACTCAGGCCTTCGTTGAAGTCCAGGTTCAGTTCGAAACCCAGCTCTTGAAATTCATCAACGCACAGTTTTTTGCGCAGACGCTGGGAACGGTTAGTCGCCATTGGAACAATCCTCATAAGTAATAACGGGCGGCACTTTAGCAGCTTAAGGCAGCGATTGCCCGACTCTCTGGGACAGGCGGCGAAATGCCTGGAAAAAAAACCCCGATTAGCAGCTATCGTTCAGCTACAAGTGGTTCCAGCTTGGGGCATAATGCCGACACTTTCATGACTACTGAGGGATTTTCTTACATACCCCTCGCCTTTTTCACCCTCCTCAGCAGTAGGGTTTTATTCCTTATGATCAAATCTTTGCGTCCATTGCTCCTTGCCGGCGTTCTCCTGCCGCTGGCTTTTTCCGCCACCGCCGCCCCGATCAATAACACCCTGCCACCCAACGTTGCACAGGCCCTGCAGAAGGCCAAGTTGCAGAACACCGCATTGTCCCTGGTGATGCTGCCGTTGAACGGCCCCGGCCCCCCCACCGTCTTCAATGCCGACGTCTCGGTGAACCCGGCCTCCACCATGAAGCTGGTCACCACCTACGCAGCCCTGGAAATGCTCGGCCCCAACCACCAGTGGAAGACCGAGTTCTACACCGACGGCACCCTCAGCGGTGGTGTATTGCGCGGCAACCTGTACCTCAAGGGCGGCGGCGATCCCAAGCTGAACATGGAAAAACTCTGGCTGCTGATGCGCGACCTGCGGGCCAATGGCGTGCAGCAAGTCACCGGCGATCTGGTGCTGGACCGTAGCTTCTTTATCCCGCCGCAACTGCCGGAATTCAATGACGACGGCAATGACGAGAACAAACCGTTCCTGGTCAAGCCCGATGCCTTGCTGGTCAACCTCAAGGCCCTGCGCTTCGTGACCCGCAACGATTCGGGACGCGTGATCGTGTCGGTCGAGCCGCCGATCGCCAGCATTCGCATCGACAATCAGGTCAAGGCGTCCAACGCCAAGCAATGTACCGGCGACGTGCGCTACAACCCGGTGACGGCGGCGGATGGCAGCATCACCGTGACCGTCAGCGGCCAGTTGGGCGATGGCTGCAGCTCGCAGACCTACTTGTCGTTGCTCGACCACGCCACGTACACCGCCGGCGCCGTGCGGGCGATCTGGCAGGAGTTGGGCGGCACCATCCAGGGCCGTGACATCCAGGCACCGGTGCCCAAGGACGCCAAGGTACTGGCGCGGGCCTTCTCGCCGGACCTGGCGGAAATCATCCGCGACATCAACAAATACAGTAACAACACCATGGCCCAGCAGTTGTTCCTGAGCCTGGGCGCGCAGTTCCGCAACGACGCCGACGGCGACGATGCCAAGGCCGCGCAACGCGTGGTACGCCAGTGGCTGGCGAAAAAAGGCATCACCTCACCGCACCTGGTGATGGAGAACGGTTCGGGCCTGTCCCGTGCCGAACGCGTCAGCGCGCGTGAGATGGCAGCCATGTTGCAAGCCGCGTGGAGAAGCCCCTACGCCGCGGAATACATCAGCTCGATGCCAATCGCCGGCACCGACGGCACCATGCGTAAACGCCTGAAGACCACCGCCATGCGCGGTGAAGCCCACGTCAAGACCGGTACCTTGAACACCGTGCGCGCCATCGCCGGGTTCAGCCGCGACAACAACGGCAATACCTGGGTGGTGGTGGCGATCCTCAACGATCCGAAGCCGTGGGGTGCGTCGTCGGTGCTCGACCAGGTGCTGCTGGACCTGTACCGCCAGCCGAAGCTGGCGGCAGCGGCGCCAGTCCTCTAGACACCGCCACAACCTGTGGGCAAACCCGCGCCCACAGGTTGTGTACGACGTCGACATTCACACCGGCAAGCGTTCCGCTTCGACCCGATCCCTGCCCGCCTGCTTGGCCACGTACACCGCCGAATCCGCGCGCAGCAGTAACCCGTCGATCCCCTCATCGACCCGCCAACTGGCCACCCCGAAGCTGGCGGTGACGACTCCCACCGTCCCCATCGGCGCATCGCGCAGCGCCCGCCATAGCTCCATCGCCAAACCGTAGGCCTGGGCGCCGTCGGTGTTGGGGCACAACACCATGAACTCCTCGCCACCCAGGCGACAGAACACATCGGAGCGGCGCAAGCGCTGGCTGATGCGCTTGCACAGTTCCTGCAACACCCCGTCGCCGACCGCATGGCCGTACTGGTCGTTGATACGCTTGAAGTGATCGATATCCAGCATGATCACCGACAACGCCCCCGAGGTGCGATTGAGGCGGACCATCTCAGCCTTGAGACGATCCTGGAAATACCGACGGTTATGGATCCCGGTGAGGGCATCGGTGATGGACAGCGCGCGCAGTTCTTCTTCCACGCGCTTGAGATCGGAAATGTCCGACACATAGCCATGCCACAGCGTACCGCCGCCCGGCAGTTCTTCCGGCGTGGCCTCACCGCGAATCCAGCGCAGGCCCCGTTGCGGCAATTGCACGCGGTACTCTTCGCGCCAGTGGCTCAATTGCAGCGCGGATAAGCGGATCGACGCACGCACCCGCTCGACGTCCAGCGGGTGGATGCGCTCCAAGACCTGCGTTGCATCCCGTTGCAGCACCCCTGTGTCGATCTCATAGATATCGCGCATGCCATCACTGGCGTAGACAAACCGCCACTTGTCCTGGGGTTCCAGAGTGAATTGGAAGATCCCGCCCGGGACATGGGCGCTGAGCTTTTTCAGCAGACGGTCGCGCACGGCCAGGGCCTCGTAGGCGCGTTTTTGCTCGGTGACATCCAGGTACATCGCCAGGTGCCCGACCCATAAGCCATGGTCATCCAGCAACACGGTGCCCAACATATTCACCGTCAAACGGCTGCCATCCTCGCGCACCAAGGTCCACTCGCGCGCCTCGTGCGGGCTGCCCGGGCTTTCCACCAGCATCGCCTGGCTCGGCGGGATTCGCCGGCCCAATGCAATGCTCAGACTCGCCGCACGCACATCCAGCTCCGCCGCCACATGCAGGCTCTCCAGGGTCGAGCGGCCGAGTATGTGCTCGGCCTTGAACCCCAGCATCTGCTCGGCACCGGCGTTGAAGGTGTTGATCACGCCGTGCAAGTCGGTGGCAATGATCGCAACCTGCGTCGCGGCGTTCAGCACACTGCGTAACTGGCCATGGGCGCTGCGCAGTTCCTGCTCGCGCAGGCGTAGCTGCACGGTACGCTGCTCCACCAGTTTCAAGGCGCGCTGACGCTGGCTGACCAACATATAGAGCAAGACACTGAGCAACAGGCTGAAGAGCCCGCCCACGGCCAGGATCGGGACCAACGACGAGCCGTTGCCCTGTTCGAACACCTGGCTGGGGCGCAGGTTCAGGGCGTAGACATGATCGCCGAGGGTGAGGCGACGCGCGGCGACCAGATCGCTGTCGGCCAGGGCATTGCTGGATTCGTACAACAGGCGCCCTTGCTGGTCGGAAGTGTCGACGATCTGCGTCACCAGATTATCGCGATCCGACTTGGGCAAGCCGTCGGCCATCAACTGGCGCATGCTGATCACGGCCATCACAAAGCCGTAGGGTTCTGTTCCGCCCGGGGAGACGACCGGCGCGACCAATAACACCCCGGTGGCATAGGCCGGTTCCACCCCCACCAACTGCATGGGCTGGGACACGGCCAGCTTGCCGCTCGCTTGTGCGCGCTCCAGGGTCGAGCGCCGCAGCGGCTGGGCCAGCAGGTCAAAGCCCAGCGGCGAACCGAGCAGGCTTCGGGTCTGGCTGTACAGGACCGGCACGTATTCATCGCGCTCCACCGCCGGGGCCAACTCACCGCGTGAATTCAGTTCCCGTATGCTGAACGGCAGACCGCGCTGGCGCGATACGTCCTGTTCAAACTGAGCGCGCTGATCACGCATAACCCGCGGCGCCCAGGCGTAGGCCCGGGAACGCAGCAGCAAAGGCTGGGCGAAACCGTCGAACTCGTCGCGGGACACATCATTGGAATTGACGAAGAAGCGTTGCAGGCTGGTCAGGCGTTGCTCCTGATCCTCGAAACGCTCCTGCAGACGGGTGAATCGCTCATTGACCAACAGCTGGAAACGCTGGCGCCCCTGCTGTTGATAGAGGTCGGATGTCGCCCAGGCGACGATGATCGTCAAGGCGCTACCGCCCAGAAACACCACCAATGCCATCAACCAAGCCGATACCTGCTCATTGATAAAACCTAGGATCTTCGGGCGAACGGCTTGCAACGGCATAGGCAACACTCACAACGCCAGCGTGTGGGGGGATCACTTTGGCCGGACATTTAGTTATAGCGAGCGGCCCTCCGTTTGACCAGCGTAAAAAAGCCGCAAGACCGGATAATTCCAGGCTTGCGGCTGATGGGTGGAGCAATCAGCGAGCAGTGATTTTCCAGGCCCGATGGATCTTCGCGTTACGCGCAAAATCCGGGTCGAGGGTCTTGTCGCTGATCTCCTCGACCGCGTAGCGTTCGCTGAGGTTGTCCTCAAGCACGAACTTGCGGAAGTTGTTCGAGAAGTACAGCACGCCGCCCGGTGCCAGGCGCGCCATGGCGAGGTCGAGCAGTTGCACGTGGTCGCGCTGCACGTCGAAGATCCCTTCCATGCGCTTGGAGTTGGAGAAGGTCGGCGGGTCGATGAAGATCAGGTCGAACTCATCGCGACTGGCTTCCAGCCACGCCATCACATCACCCTGCTCCAGGCGGTTCTTGTCGGAGAAACCGTTGAGGGAGAAGTTGCGGCGCGCCCAGTCCAGGTAGGTCTTGGACAGGTCGACGCTGGTCGTGGTGCGCGCGCCGCCCTTGGCCGCATGCACGCTGGCGGTGGCGGTGTAGCAATACAGGTTGAGGAAACGCTTGCCGGCCGCCTCTTTCTGGATACGCATACGCATCGGCCGGTGGTCGAGGAACAGGCCGGTGTCGAGGTAGTCGGTGAGGTTGACCAGCAGCTTCACGCCGCCTTCGCTGACCTCGGTAAACTTACCCTGGGCGCTCTGGCGTTCGTACTGCTTGGTGCCGCTCTGACGCTCGCGGCGCTTGACCACCACGCGGCTCTTGTCGATGTTCAGCGCCTGGGGAATGGCCGCCAATGCGTCGAACATGCGCGCGGAGGCTTTTTCCGGGTCGATGGATTTCGGCGCGGCGTATTCCTGCACATGGACCCAATCGTGATACAGGTCGATGGCCATGGAATATTCCGGCATGTCGGCATCGTAGACGCGGTAGCAATCCACGCCCTCACGCTTGGCCCACTTGCCCAGTTGCTTGAGGTTCTTTTGCAGGCGGTTGGCAAACATCTGCCCGCCTTCGCTCAGGCGCGCCTGTTCGACCACAGGGGCCGGCGCCGGTGCAGGTTTGATCGGGTTGCCGTTCTTGTTGTACTGACGCTCTTGCGGCTCGGTCGGGGCCTGGTCGTAGGCGGCTTGTTCACGTTCGGCCTGGCGCTGCTCCGGGGTGCGGCGCTCGCCGGTGACGAACTGGTCCGGGTTGACCTTGATCAGCAGCAATTTGCACGGCAAAGCGCCGTTCCAGAACGAATACTGCTTGTGACTGCGGATGCCCATGCGCTTGCCCAGGTCCGGCGCGCCGGTGAATACCGCCGCCTCCCAGCCCATGCATGCCTGGCGCAGACGCTCGCCGAGGTTCTGGTAGAGGTACAACAGGCTCGCTTCGTCGCCCAGGCGCTCGCCGTAGGGCGGGTTGCAGATCACCAGGCCTTTCTGGTTCTGGTCCGGGCGCGGCTCGAACGTGCCGACTTCGCCCTGGTACACCTTGATCCAATGGCTGAGACCGGCACGCTCGATGTTGTTGCGAGCAGGCTGGATCAAGCGCGGATCGGCTTCGTAGCCACGAATCCACAACGGCGGCTTGTTCATGCCGATGGCAGCGCGCTCGCTGGCCTCGGTGTGCAGTTTCTTCCACAACGCCGGGACGTGACCGAGCCAGGTGGTGAAACCCCACAGTTCGCGATTGAGGTTGGGCGCCATATCGGCGGCGATCATCGCGCCTTCCACCAGGAAGGTGCCGACGCCGCACATCGGGTCGGTCAACGCGCCGCCTTCCGCAGCGATGCGCGGCCAGCCGGCACGGATCAGGATGGCTGCAGCGAGGTTTTCCTTCAACGGTGCCGCGCCCTGCTGCAGGCGGTAACCGCGCTGGTGCAGGCTGTGGCCGGACAGGTCGAGGGAGAGAATCGCTTCGCCACGGTCCAGGCGCAGGTGGATGCGCAGGTCCGGGTTGATCTTGTCGATGGACGGACGCTCGCCGGTCGGGGTGCGCAGCTTGTCGACAATCGCATCCTTGACCTTCAGCGCGCCGAAGTGGGTGTTGTCGATGCCCGAGCCGTGACCGCTGAACTCCACCGCCAGGCTGCCGTCCGGGACCATGTGATCGGCCCAGTCGATATCCAGCACGCCATGGTAGAGGTCTTCGGCGTCCTTCATCGGGAAGCGCTTGAGGACCAGCAACACGCGGTTGGCCAGGCGCGACCAGAGGCACAGGCGGTAGGCGGTTTCCATGTCGGCCATGCCGCGCACGGCCGAGGTGTGCTCGCGGGCTTCCTCAAGGCCAAGCCCGACGGCTTCCTCGATCAGCAGGCCTTCGAGGCCCTTGGGGCAGGTGAGGAAGAGTTCAAAACGGTCCGACATGGGCAATCCAGGCTTTTCAGCAATAAATGAACGGGCGACGCATCGCCGGCTCGGTTTTCAATCAAGCACTTTTCTTGAAGAGTGCCCGCGTGGCACGAATGTGCCGTCCCACCCCGTCTGGCGGGCCTGTGGGCCTTGATTGACGGGGCAGAGAGATAAGTTATGCAACAAAAAGAAATATTCAGACCCTTCGTCGAATAATAACCGACTGCAACGGGCGGGCTTTTTCAGCAAGGGATTAAGCCATTCTCTTCGTAAGGCACATCATAGCCGGCTTTGCCCAATAAAAGGGGCGAAAAGCCATCCCAGCTTATGGCTATAACATCGTTATTGTTACGTGCTTATGACAAAACGATCATTGAATCCATGTGACCTATTGGTTAGAACTCAACACAGGTCAGCGCCACAACGGCACTGGCACATTGGCTCGCCACGCCGGCAGCGGGCCGCACCAACGGCAGAAAAACTCTGCCCGGCCTCAGACGAGGCCGAAGGATATCAAGACAGTCAACAAGTGAGGGAAACACCCTATGAGAAGACTTAAGCGTGATCCGTTGGAAAGAGCATTTTTACGCGGATATCAATACGGCGTTCATGGCAAATCCCGTGAGCTTTGCCCATTTACTCTACCGTCGGTACGCCAAGCCTGGATCAACGGCTGGCGAGAAGGACGCGGCGACAACTGGGACGGTATGACAGGCACTGCGGGCATCCACAGACTCAACGAACTTCACGCGGTCGGCTAATCAAGGGCATTCAATTCCGACACCAGCACGAATATAGCTAACGACTTAACCACGCACGCCCTATCCAGGCGGCGGGCTTCGGCCCAGGGGCTCCTCTTGAGGAGCCCTTTTTATTGGGCGTGTGTCAGGCCTTTTTGGGCAATGCCGCGATCGCGTCCACCGCCTCGCGAATCAGCGCCGGGCCTTTGTAGATAAAGCCGGAATACAGCTGCACCAGGCTCGCACCAGCGGCGATCTTCTCGGCCGCGTGCTTGCCTTCGGTGATACCGCCGACCGCGATGATCGGCAAGCGCCCGGCCAGCTCGGCGGCCAGCACCTTGACGATGTGCGTGCTCTTGTCACGCACTGGAGCGCCCGACAAGCCGCCCGCCTCGTCGCCATGGGCCAGGCCTTCAACGCCGACACGGCTGAGGGTGGTGTTGGTGGCAATCACCGCATCCATGCCTGACTCTACCAGGGCCTGGGCGACCAGCACGGTTTCTTCATCCGTCATGTCCGGGGCGATCTTGATCGCCAACGGCACACGCTTGCCATGGCGCACGGCGAGGTCTTCCTGGCGCAGGCGCAAGGCTTCGAGCAATTGCTTGAGGGAGTCACCGAACTGCAGGCTGCGCAGGCCCGGGGTGTTGGGCGAGCTGACGTTCACCGTGACGTAGCTGGCGTGGGCGTAGACCTTGTCCAGGCAGATCAGGTAGTCATCCACCGCGCGCTCCACCGGCGTATCGAAATTCTTGCCGATGTTGATCCCGAGGACGCCCTTGTACTTCGCCGCCTGGACCCGCGACAGCAGGTGATCGACACCGAGGTTGTTGAAGCCCATGCGGTTGATGATCGCCTCGGCCTCCGGCAGGCGAAAGATGCGCGGCTTGGGGTTGCCCGGTTGAGGGCGCGGGGTCACGGTGCCGATTTCGACGAAACCGAAACCCAACTGCGCAAAGCCATCGATGGCCGTACCGTTCTTGTCCAGGCCGGCAGCCAGCCCGACCGGGTTGGGAAAGTCGAGCCCCATCACCGAAACCGGCATTTTCGCCGGTGCCTTGCATACCAGGCCATTGAGCCCCAGGCGGCCACCGGCACCGATCAGGTCCAGGGACAGATCATGGGAAGTCTCCGGGGAGAGTTTGAACAACAGCTGGCGGGCCAGGGTATACATGGGCGGGCTAGACTCGGATGGCGGCGATAAGTGGCGGCGATTATAGCCGGGCTGGCGGCCTGCGTGCGAGGCGTGCCGCCCAATCGTCAGTAGCGATGCGCGACCAACGCTTCGTAACGGGCCCAGACCTTCTGTGCGTACTGCAAGCGCAACGCCTCACGCTGTGGACCCGGCCCCGGGCCTGCGTTGTAGGCGCCGATGGCCGTCCAGTTATAGCCGAAGCGCTGAACGAACTCGGCAAGAATCGAGGCCCCGACCTCTATTGACAGGCACGGCTCACTCAACAGCCGGTCTTCGGTGATGCCTAATTTGAGCAAGCGGGGCAAGTGAACGCTGTTGATCTGCATCAGGCCGATATCGCGGGAGCCGTTGCGATTGTTGTAATTCATCGCGCCCGCACGGTAACCCGACTCTACGGCGGCAATGGCCTGCAGCAATTCCGGCTCAAGATCGTAGCGACTGGCCACCTCGTCCCAACAATACGCCAGCGCCTTATTGCTGCCCATCAGCACCACCAGCAACAGGCCCTTGCGCCACGCATTGCGCATCCCGGGGCTACCTGCCACAGGCCGAACAAACATCGATAGGCTGCAACGAGGCGCGCTCGGCTGGCCGCACCGGGCATGTAAAGCGATAGCCCCTGCCATAGATCGTCTTGATAAACCCTTTGTCGGCGCGCAGATGTTTACGCAACGAATAAATGCAGCGTGTCAGCGATTCCTCCGACACCTCCCCCTGGCGCCAAGCCATTTCAAGCAAACAGTCTTTGGTCATCAGCGCACCACCGGACACCAACAACAAGCGCAGCACTTGCCATTCCTTGGGCGGCAACTGGATATCCGCGTCCTCGCCGGTCAAGCGTCCATCGCCATGCAGGGTCCAGCGGCCAAAGACCAGGGAAATCGTCATCCCTCCATCATTCACCACGGCCATACACACCTCTGCATCCAACCACTGACATTGAAATCCTGATTTCCAGAAATGGCGCATACGCCGACTGCACGACTATAAAAAAAGCCTCCCCGAGCCACCCTAGGAGAAAGCCCATATCAGCAGGGCTTTCCGGAATCGCCTTGTAAGAAATCTCACTGGAACTGATAACTAAGGCGATACCCACTCCTGGTAGACCTCAAGCAGCTCAACCCCCAGGCGGTCTTCCAACTGCACCAGCTCGCCCAGAGCCAGTAACTGACCGTTGACGCGCACTTCCACGCAATGGATGACCTCCGGTGCCAGCGGCAGCACTTTCCCCGGTGCAAACAACGCCAGCCGCTTGCGCGTGATCAGTTGTTCCTGCAAAAGAATTTCCAGATGCATGACGAGCGCCTACCTCATTGATCGACATCGCGAATCGACCGCGCAAACGCACGGTGCACCCGTTCGTATTGCGGCTGAGTCAGCGGTGGCGGCCCGACGGTGCCATCCAGGGTCTTGAGCTCGTTGCCCACGGCCCGGGCCTGAATCACAAACAGCCGTACTTCGGCACGCTGGCCAGGCGCAGTGGCACGCCCCTGCGCATCAACATCCCGGCGAAACCCGCCCAACCACAGGCGTTTCCCCTGTGGCATCCGAACGACACTGCTGACGCTGACCCGCCCGACTGCGGTCATTTTCTGACGCCGCCCCGCCTCGCCCATCTGGCGGTCATCCTCAAGGCTCAGCAGCATCTCGATCTCGTTCGCCTCGGCAAACCGCGGCAACGCGCTGACCTGGGTGCCATAGCGTATGGGTTTCCAGTCGGTGCGAGCGGCGGCGGGCCCCGGCACGTAGAGTGTGTGGTTATCCTGGAACACCGCAGGAACGTTCTCCTGGGTGAGAATCACCGGCAGTGTCACCACCCGCGCGCGCCGTCGTCGCTCCAGCACGGCGATCTGCGCCATCAGGCGATTGTCCTCCAACGGCTCCAGCACCCGGGTCGCCGAAGTTGATGTGTGGGTTTCCTCGGCCCAGGCCTGGTCGATTTTCTTCAGTTCGTCACGGTCCACATCCACCAGCCACAGCGAAACCTCGATCGCGCGCTTGGGCACATCCAGCTCCGCCACCAATTGCTCGATAAAACGCACCTGGGCAGGCTTGCCCTTGATCAGCAGGCTGTTGGTATCCGGGTAAGGAATCACGGCCAGGCTCTTGTCGGCCAGCAAGCCGGGCGGCCGTTGCGCGGGCGCCTGTTGTTCGCGGGAAAGCACGGTCTCGATCAGCGACGCCATGCCCGGCACATTGACCTTTTCCTCGCCCATGACGTACTCGCGGTCCGCCACATGGGTATTGAGCACCTGCACCACGCCAAACGCCTGCTGGCCCACACGGAGCGCGGCCCGCTGGCGGTCCATCAATTGCGTAAGGTGCAGCACCTGGTCGACATAGTTCGCCGGCCCGGACACATAGAACATCCGGCCCCCGCTCTCCCGCAGCGGGTAGCGGGACTCATCGAGCCCCGAGCGACGCATGAACTCGCGCAGCCTTGAGACGGAAATATGCCGCAGCGTCACCGCCGAGCTCTTCGCTTCATCTGCTGCGTAGAGGTAGAGCACCTGCCCGTCGCTGTACCAGATCAGGTGATGCTGCTCGGCTACCGCCTCCAGCACCTGCTGTGCCCGGCTGAAATCGTAGGTTCCGTCTACGCGTTGCCGAGCCGCCGCCCGGCTGACAACGACCGGCAGGCCGAGAGGCAGCGACAACGCGCTGAAAAACGTGTGCAGGCTTTCGTCCCGCGCCTGGTAAGTCTCACCCCGGGCAGACGCACAGCCCAGCATCAACACCGCGTAAAACAGCCAGCGGCACAGCCGATGGGCGGCCATCGTTGTCGGAGAATCAGCGTACACCGTGGGGTTTCCTGGGCAGTCTGGCATAGGGAAGCGGCCATACTGAAAGCCTGTGGCGTTTCAATCTTGATGGAAAGTTGACGGCGTAACACGCCGTTCCGCCCGTGGCATGTGCCTTGCTATGCACTCTGTATCAGAGCGCGCGCCAACGTCGGAGCGGGCTTACGGACAAAGGCGTCGTTACCCGCAATGGCTCGCGCCGCCATCTGAGGGAGCGACGCTTTTTTTTGAACGAAAAGGTAGGTGTTGATGAACGATTCGGACGGCAACAGCCCGATAAACGACCCGCTGGCCTGGGTCAACGGCAGTGACGCCCCGGAAAAGAGCAGCCTCGACCTGGGCTTCATGGCCTTGAGCGATTGCGCCTCGCTGGTGGTCGCGGCCACCCAGGGCTTCGCGCAACCCTATGGCTTGACACTGAACCTCAAGCGTCAGTCGTCGTGGGCCAACCTGCGCGACAAACTGGTCAGCGGCGAACTGGATGCCGCCCACAGCCTGTATGGGCTGATCTACGCCGTACACCTGGGCATCGGCGGCGTGGCCGCCACCGATATGGCGGTACTGATGGGGCTGAACCAGAACGGGCAGAGCATCAACCTGTCCCACGACCTGCAACAGCAAGGGGTGGTCACTCCTGAGGCACTGGATCGCCACGTGCACCAAAGCCGAACAAAACTGACCTTCGCCCAGACGTTTCCCACAGGCACCCACGCCATGTGGCTGTATTACTGGCTGGCGAGCCAAGGTATCCATCCATTGCAGGATGTGAACAGTGTGGTGGTACCGCCACCGCAAATGGTGGCGCACCTATTGGCCGGGCGCATCGACGGTTTTTGTGTCGGCGAACCCTGGAGCGCCAGTGCGGTGAAGCAGAACCAGGGCTTCACCCTGGCAACCAGCCAGGCGATCTGGCCGGACCACCCGGAAAAGGTGCTCGGCTGCACCCAAGCGTTCGTCGACCAATACCCCAACACCGCCCGCGTACTGGTGATGGCGATTCTGGAGGCCAGCCGCTTTATCGAGGCGAGCCACGAAAACCGCCGTTCCACCGCGCAGCTGCTCAGCGCCCGCGAGTACCTCGACGCGCCACTCGACTGCATAGAGCCGCGTCTGCTCGGGACTTACGACGATGGGCTTGGCAACCAGTGGCAAGATCCCCACGCACTGCGCTTTTTCGCCGATGGCGAGGTGAACGTGCCCTACCTCTCCGACGGCATGTGGTTCATGACCCAGTTTCGCCGCTGGGGCCTGTTGCGCGAAGACCCGGACTACCTCGGCATTGCCCGCCAAGTGCAGCAACTGGAGCTGTATCGCCAGGCAGCCGATGCCGTCGGCGTCACCGCGAACGTCCAGGACATGCGCAGCAGCCAACTGATCGACGGCAAGATCTGGGATGGCTCCGCCCCCGCCGCCTACGCCCGCAGCTTCCGCCTGCATGCCCTGGCTGACCACACCAGCCGCCACGCCTTGCGCTGACAGGAGGACCGATATGTTGCGAATCCTGTTGATCAACGACACACCGCGCAAGGTCGGGCGCCTCAAGGCGGCACTGACCGAGGCCGGGTTTGAGGTGATCGATGAGTCGGGCCTGACCATCGATCTGCCTGCGCGCGTCGAAACGGTGCGGCCGGACGTAATCCTGATCGATACCGAGTCACCCGGCCGCGATGTGATGGAGCAAGTGGTGCTGGTCAGCCGCGACCGACCGCATCCGATCGTGATGTTTACCGACGAGCACGACCCGGACGTCATGCGCCAGGCCATCAAATCCGGCGTCAGCGCCTACATTGTCGAAGGTATCCAGGCCCAACGCCTGCAGCCGATCCTCGACGTGGCCATGGCCCGCTTCGAAAGCGACCAGGCCCTGCGCGCCCAGCTGCAGGCCCGCGATCAACAGCTGGCCGAGCGCAAGCGCATCGAACTGGCCAAAGGCATGCTGATGAAAATGAAGAACTGCAACGAGGAAGAGGCCTACACCCTGATGCGCCGCCAGGCCATGAGCCGCCAGCAGAAACTGATCCAGGTGGCGGAGCAGATCATCGCCATGAGCGAGTTGCTGGGCTAACCCTCCTCGACAGCGGCTACGGCAGATTGGCCCAGGACTTGCTAAGTATTCAACACAGGTAACCAACGGCGGTTGCCCCTTCACGACAAAGACGTCGCACACCCGGTTTGCCCTCGCGAACCCGGTGGCGGCGTTTTTTTGTTTTGGCCCTTTGACACGGGGCCGGTGGGGCGGCCGTAGCCGGCTGTTCCATCACCAGGCCTTCTTACAAGACTCCCAACCGTTGAGGTGCGTGATGAAATCAAGCTTCTGGAAATCCGGGCACACCCCGACCCTGTTTGCCGCGTTCCTGTATTTCGACCTGAGCTTCATGGTCTGGTACCTACTGGGCCCGCTGGCGGTGCAGATCGCCGCCGACCTGCACCTGACCACGCAACAACGCGGCCTGGTGGTGGCGACCCCCATCCTGGCAGGCGCAGTGCTGCGTTTTCTGATGGGCATGCTGGCGGACAGACTCTCGCCCAAGACCGCCGGGCTGATCGGCCAGGTGATTGTGATCGCCGCACTCTTCGGCGCCTGGAAACTCGGCATCCACAGCTATGAACAAGCCCTGTTGCTGGGGCTGTGCCTGGGGATGGCCGGAGCGTCCTTCGCGGTCGCCCTACCGTTGGCGTCCCAGTGGTATCCCGCGGAGCACCAGGGCAAAGCCATGGGCATCGCCGGCGCCGGCAACTCGGGCACTGTGTTCGCAGCCATATTGGCACCGGTGCTTGCAGCGGCGTTCGGCTGGAGCAATGTGTTCGGTTTCGCCCTGATTCCGTTGATCCTGACCCTGATCATCTTCGCCTGGCTTGCGCGCAATGCCCCCGAACGCCCGAAGGCCAAATCCATGGCCGATTACTTCAAGGCCCTCGGCGACCGTGACAGCTGGTGGTTCATGTTTTTCTACAGCGTGACCTTCGGCGGCTTTATCGGCCTGGCCAGCGCCCTGCCCGGCTACTTCAACGACCAATACGGCCTGAGCCCGGTGACCGCCGGCTACTACACCGCCGCCTGCGTGTTCGGCGGTAGCCTGATGCGCCCACTCGGCGGCGCCCTGGCCGACCGATTCGGCGGGATTCGCACGTTGCTGGGCATGTACAGCGTGGCGGCGATCTGCATCGCTGCGGTGGGTTTCAACTTGCCCAGCTCCTACGCGGCCCTGGCACTGTTCGTCTGCACCATGCTCGGCCTTGGCGCCGGTAATGGCGCGGTGTTCCAGTTGGTGCCCCAGCGTTTCCGCCGTGAGATCGGCGTAATGACCGGCCTGATCGGCATGGCCGGCGGTATCGGCGGCTTCGCCCTGGCGGCGGGCATGGGTGCGATCAAACAAAGCACCGGCAGCTATCAACTGGCCCTGTGGTTGTTCGCCAGCCTCGGCGTACTGGCCTGGTTCGGCCTGCACGGCGTCAAGCGCCGCTGGAGAACCACCTGGGGCTCGGCTGCCGTGACCGCCGCGCGCGTCTGATGAGCCTGCACCTGAGCGTCGCCCAGGCCAGCGCCATCGGCCCGCGCGCCGAGAACCAGGACGCCCTGCGTGTGGTCACGCCCCTGGCGGAGCTGGCCGCGAGCAAGGGTTACCTGTGCGCCATCGCCGACGGTGTCAGCCAATGCGCCGACGGCGGTCTGGCCGCACGCTCGACCTTGCAGGCGCTGGCCCTGGACTATTACGCCACGCCGCAAACCTGGGGTGTGGCCCAGGCGCTCGAACGTCTGTTGCTGGCGCAGAATCGCTGGCTGCGGGCCAATGGCGGTGGCCAGCCGTTGCTGACCACCCTCAGTGCCCTGGTGTTTCGCGGGCAACGCTTCACCTTGGCCCACGTCGGCGATTGCCGGGCGTATCGCTGGCTGGACGGCGAATTGCAGCGCATCAGCGAAGATCATGTATGGGAACAGCCGGGCATGCAGCATGTGCTCAAGCGCGCGCTCGGCCTGGATCAACACCTGGTGCTGGATTTTCTCGACGGCCAATTGCGCGAGGGCGAATGCTTCCTGCTGCTCAGCGACGGTGTGTGGGCGACTTTGGGTGATCACAGCATCAGTGCGATCCTGCGCGAGCAGACCGACCTCGATCTGGCGGTACACACCCTGGTCACCGCCGCACACCTGGCCGGCAGCCAGGACAACGCCAGTGCCCTGCTGGTACGCATCGATAAACTCGGCGCCGCGACCCTGGGCGACGCGCTGGTGCAATTGCAGCAATGGCCGCTGCCACCCGCGCTGAAAGCCGGGCAACAGTTCGAAGGCTGGCAGGTGGAAAGCGTATTGGCGCAAAGCCGCCAGTCGTTGCTGTACCGGGTCCGCGATGCCCAGCAGCAACCCTGGTTGCTGAAAACCCTGCCCCTCAGCCGTGACGATGACAACGACGCCGGTCAAGCCTTGCTGTCGGAGGAATGGTTTCTGCGGCGGGTGGCCGGGCGCGCGTTTCCTGAAGTCCACGCGGCCAGCGGGCGTCAGCACTTGTACTACGTGATGCGTGAATATCCGGGGCAAACCCTGGCGCAATTATTCCTGCAACAGGGCCCATTGCCCCTGGCGCAATGGCAATTCGTGGCCGAACGTTTACTGCGGGCGGTGGGTCTGTTGCATCGTCGGCAAATACTGCACCGTGACATCAAACCGGAGAACCTGCTGCTGGGTGACGATGGTGAGTTGCGCGTACTGGATTTCGGCCTGGCCTACTGCCCGGGTCTCTCCGAGGATCGCGCGCATGTACTGCCCGGCACACCAAGCTTTATCGCGCCCGAAGCGTTCCAGGGCGACCGTCCCACAGCCCAACAAGACTTATACAGCGTAGGTGTCAGCCTCTATTACTTGCTGACTGGGCATTACCCCTACGGTGAAATTGAGGCTTTCCAACGGCCCAGATTCACCCAACCGGTCAGCGCCAGCCGCTACCGCCCCGACCTGCCGGACTGGTTACCGCTCAGCCTCGAGCGCGCGGTGGCGGCTCAACCTGCACAACGCTATGAAACCGCCGAAGAATGGCTGCTGGTGCTGGAGCAGGCAGACCGACGGGAACTGAGTGTCCGCCCCCGGCCGTTGTTGGAGCGGGAACCCTTGAAGGTCTGGCGCACCCTGGGGTTGCTCTCGATGCTGATCAATCTGACGCTTCTTTACTTACTCTTTCACCGCTGACGTCATCTCTAGACGAGGGAAAACACATGAACGCAAAAGTCTGGCTGGTGGGCGCGGGCCCTGGCGACCCGGAGCTGTTGACCCTCAAGGCGGTTCGGGCGATGAACTGCGCCGATGTGGTGCTGATCGATGATCTGGTCAACCCGCAGGTACTGGAACACTGCACGGCAGCGCGGGTGATCACCGTCGGTAAACGTGGGGGCTGCCGCTCAACGCCGCAGGACTTCATCCACCGCCTGATGTTGCGCTACGCCCGCCAGGGCAAGTGCGTGGTACGGCTCAAGGGCGGCGACCCGTGCATTTTCGGGCGCGGTGGCGAAGAGGCGATGTGGCTGCGCGAACGCGGCGTCGAAGTCGAGTTGGTCAACGGGATCACAGCCGGGCTGGCGGGCGCGACGAACTGCGCGATTCCACTGACCTTGCGTGGTGTCAGCCGCGGCGTGACGCTGGTCACAGCGCACACCCAGGACGACAGCAGCCTTAATTGGCGCGCGCTGGCGGAAGGCGGGACGACACTGGTGATCTATATGGGGGTGGCGAAGCTGGAAGAGCTTCGTCAGCAGTTGCTGGAAGGCGGGATGGCCGCGGATATGCCCGTGGCAATGATCGAAAATGCCTCATTGCCGCAGCAGCGGGAGTGCCGTAGCCATTTGTCGCAGATGCACGAGGATGCACAGGCGTTCGCCCTGAAGAGCCCGGCGATCCTGGTGATCGGCAGTGTCGCCGCCACCTCGCAAGCAGCGAGCGTCGCAGCGGCAGCCAGCGCCTGAGGCAAACCCCAGGCGAAAAAAAACCCGGCCGAAGCCGGGTTTTTTTCTACTACTCAGTAATTACTGAGCAGCTTGAGCTTCAACAGCAGCTTCTACGCGACGGTTGATAGCGCGGCCAGCTTCAGTTGCGTTGTCAGCAACTGGGCGGGATTCGCCGTAACCTACCGAGCTAATGCGGCTAGGAGCTACGCCGTCTTTAACCAGGACTTGCTTAACAGCGTCAGCACGACGCTGGGACAGCTTCTGGTTGTAGGCGTCTGGGCCCACGGAGTCAGTGTGACCAGCCACTTCTACGTGGGTAGCTGGGTACTGCTTCATGAAGTCAGCCAGGTTTTTCACGTCGGCGTAGCTGTTAGGCTTAACCACGGACTTGTTGAAGTCGAACTTAACGTCCAGCTCAACACGAACAACGTTGGCAACCGGTGCTTCTGGCTCTGCAACTGGCTCTGGAGCTGGTGCTGGGGTAGGAGCTGGAGCAACTGCGCCAGCGTTACCGCCGAAGTTCACACCCAGGCCGACCAGTGCGGAGTAATCCCACTTGCCGTTGTCCAGTGCGTAGTCAGCTTCAACACCGGCACGAGCGTACAGGTTGTTGGTGAAGTAGTACTTCACGCCAGTACCAGCGATGAGCTGGGTAGTTTGGTCGCGACCGCTGTGGCCGTCAGCACGAACGTTGCCACGGCTCTGGTGACCGACACCGCCTTCTACGTATGGACGCAGGGAGTCGACGCCAGCTTGACCGAAGTGATACTGGGCCACGAGGCTGGTGGTATCGCCTTTGATCTTCTGGCTACCGGTACCGTCGTTCGAACGGGTGTGGTTGGTCTTGTCGTAGGACAAGTCCAACGACAGGTCGTCGGTCAGGAAATAACCAATGCGAGCGCCTGGGTTGAAGCCGTCTTCGATATGATTGACGCTATCGTTGTACTGCTTCTTGTAGAACAGCTCGCCTTCAACTGCGCCTTGGCCTTGTGCCAGAACGCCGAAAGAAGTAGCGGCAATAAGAGAACCAATGGCCAAGCCCAAGGTGTTTTTCAGTTTCATCCGTTAAATCCCCATCTGGTGATTGTAAAGCAGTCCCACAAACCGGGGGACAACTCGGCGACAAGTCTAACAGAACTTGCCTACACGTAAGAGATATTTGCCACGCACTAAGTTTCAGTCTCGCCCGCAAATTTCTCACGTAATTTATCAAGAGCACGTTTGTAACGCATTTTTGTAGCACTCAAACCCATATGCATGATGTCAGCGATTTCCTGAAATTCCAGCTCTGCGACAAAACGTAGCACCAGAATTTCGCGGTCAATCGGGTTCACATGCACCAACCAGCGATCAAGTCCGCCCTTCTCCTCGGGTGCCGGCGTCTTTTCTTCAGACGCCTCCTCAAGGGGGTCCAGACTCAAGGCGTCCATCAAGCGACGCTTTCGCCGTTCCTTACGATACTGCGTGATGCACTCGTTGTACGTGATGCTGTAGAGCCAGGTCTTGAACTTCGATTTGCCCTCGAAGTTCTTCAGGCCATACAACACCTTGAGCATCACTTCCTGACAGACATCATCCGCATCTCTATCGTTCCCTAAATACCTTGAACAAACGTTGAACAGAGTGCGTTGATATCTGCGCATCAATTCTTCATACGCGCGTGTTACGTGAAACAGCTCCGTGTGCGAGCGCGCGACCAACTCCTCATCAGAGAGCTCACGGGGGTCATAGCGCGTGGACAGCGTTTGGGCTTTATTCAAAACAAGTCGTGCCGACAGTCAGGTCAATGTCCGCCACAGCCCGGTCACCCGGGTTCGCGGCGGCGTACATTAGCAGGGTTTGCCGGGTTAGCGGCTACTGACCTGCTGCTCCAGGAGAATCCGATTGGACAGCGACACCAGATCGCCGTCATCGGTCAGCACAGTTGTCTTGACCGTACCGATCTCCTCGATTTGCCCCTCGACCTCGCCCACACGCACGTGCTGCCCTACCTGATACAACTCACGCACATAGATTCCCGCCAGAATCTGACCGGCAATTTCCCGACTTCCCAGACCCATGGCCAGCGCAACGGCCAGACCAACGGTAATCAAAACAATCACAATCACGTGGTTGAGCAGGTCAGTCTTGACCTCCAACTGGCTGATCGCGACGGAAATACTGATGATGATCACGAGCCCCTGGGCGATTCGCCCCAGGCCTGCCGCGTAGTCCAGCCCGACCCCTTCAGCGGCCCCGCGTACCAACCCGTTGGCTAATTGTGCGAGCAAAACGCCGACGAGAAGCACCAGCGCGCCGCCGAATACCTTCGGCAAATACAGTGCCAGCATGTCCAGCGTAGCTGAAACTCGCTCAAGGCCAAGGGATTGAGCCGCAGAAACCAGAAAAATCAACAAAACGAACCAGTAAACGATCTTGCCGATCAAGGTCGAGATCGGCACTTGCAGCCCGGCGCGGCCGAGCAGCTTGGTCAGGCCGGTGCCTGCCATCAAACGGTCCAGACCGAGTTTGGCGAGCAGCTTGGACAGCAGGGTGTCGAGCAGCTTGGCCACGACAAAACCCAGCAATACCAGGACCAGCGCCCCAAACAGGTTGGGAATGAAATTCGCCACCTTGGTCCACAATGCGGTCATCGCGGTGACCAGGCTCTGGGTCCAGAGATCAAGTTCCATATTCAATCAGCCTTATCAGCAGTGCGAGCAAGAGGTTTACGACGGGAAACCGGCGAGACGTGGGCCGAACCATTGTTCAGGGCCATCATCAACGCCGGCAGCCAACGACCGAGCAGACCGAACAGATCCCCCGCCCCGACCTGACGGTTGGCGGTTTTCAACACGCGGCCCAGGCAGGCATCGTCATCCCGGTTGGATGGCGAAGCATTGAGCATGTCACGCAAAGACTGTTCGAACGGATCGTGCATAAAGACCTCTCGCAAGTGTTTTAAAAGACGAGGGTTAAATTCCTGAGGTCACATCGGCCCCTTCCTACGTTCAGGTCATATTCAGCTCAAACCCAGCGCAATCGTCGAAATAGCCACCATTGTCCGAGCGCCACCGAGACCATCAACAGGCAGGCAATCACAAATCCATAAGGGCTGGCGGAGAACGGTATGCCCCCCACATTGATACCTAACAAGCCGGTCAGAAAACTCATCGGCAGGAAGATCCCGGTGATGATCCCGAAGCGGTACATTGTACGGTTCATGCGTACGCTCAAGCGCCGATCTTCGGCCTCCAGCACAAGCCCCACGCGCTCCCGGGTCAATTCGAGTTCTTCCAGGTAGCGGGTCAGGCTGTTGTTCAATTCGTTCCAATAGTCGGCATCGTCATCACAGAACCACGACAATTTGATCCGCGTCAGTTGGGCAAAGATATCCCGCTGCGGCGCCAGGAATCGCTTGAGCCCGGCCGCTCGCCGACGGATCTGCAAAATGCTGCCATGCTCCGGGGTATACCGTTCGTCGGTATCGAGTTTTTCTTCCTCTACGTCGACGATTTCAGACAGGTCGGACACCAGGTCCTGGACTTTGTGCGTCAGGTACTGCGCCATATACAGGATGAGTTCAGACGCGGTTTTTGGCCCCTTGCCATCCGCCAACTGCACCAGCAACTCATCGGTGGCGCGCAGCGGGCGCAAGCGCAGGGAAATCACCCGGCTGGCAGCGGCGAAGATACGCACCGAAACCATATCTTCCGGCTCGGCGCCAGGGTTGAGGTTGACCCCGCGCAGGAACAGCAGGAGTTCCGCGTCCGGCAACGGCAACAGGCGCGGGCGGGTGTTCTCCTCCAGCAGCAGGTCACAGGCGAACTCACTCAAGCCACTGGCCTTGCGCAGCCAGGTCTGGGTTTGTGGGTGGCTGCGATCCCAATGCAGCCACAGGCTTTCCTGGGGCTGCAGTTGCAATTGGTCAAGCTCAGTTCGGGCAATCGAACGCGCACCGCCTTTACCATCCAGCACCAGGGCATGCACCAGGCCCCACTGCGCGTTTTCTTCCTCGAACATCCTCACCCCTGTCGGTTATTGCGGTTTATTCAGGCATTTTCAGCGGGCTGGGCGACACGATCACGCCATTATTGTCGGCGTAGATGTATTCACCCGGACGGAATGTCACACCGGCAAAGGTCACTGCCACGTTCAAGTCGCCAATGCCGCGCTTGTCAGTCTTCATCGGGTGGCTAGCCAACGCCTGCACGCCGAGGTCGGTCTGGGCGACGACGTCGACATCCCGGATGCAACCGTAGATCACCAGCCCTTCCCAACCGTTTTTCGCGGCTTTCTCGGCGATCATGTCGCCCAGCAGCGCGCGACGCAGGGAGCCACCACCGTCGACCACCAGCACCTTGCCGGCGCCCGGCTGGTCGGCCTGCTCCTTGACCAGGGAGTTATCTTCGAAGCATTTGATGGTGACGATCTCGCCGCCAAAGGAATCGCGGCCGCCGAAGTTGCTGAACATCGGCTCGGCCACCTGCACCAGTTCCGGGTAGGCGTCGCAAAGATCGGGAGTGACGTAGTGGTTCATTGAAAATTTCCTTTCTGTCAAAGACGTGTCTTTCGAAAGAGGCGCCGGCCGAAGCAGCAGCAAAACATCCCATCCGTTTCGCCGTTACGCAATAGCCACTGCGCGACTGAATATGACCAGAAGCATTTAACGCGTCATATCTTAGCCGCAACCAAAGACGAGCGAAACGCCCTTGGCAGAGCGCTGCGTCAAACTACGACCAATGCATCAGCCTGAGCACCCAACAATGGTGTCAGCGGATCTTTCAGCCATTGCGCCACCAACGGCCAGACCTCGGCCTGGGCCGCTTTGCTGACCAACATCTCCACATGCCCGAAATCCCCGGTAAAACCTTGTTGGCGCCCCAGGCGCAGGTATTGCCGCGGCGCCGAGCCGACTTGTTCGTACAGCTTGCGGCAGGCCCAGTCCGGGTCCTGCTGGTCGCCGGCGGCACTGACGACCAGCAGCGGCACGTCGACTTCCGCCAGGCCTTTCCACCAATCACGGCCGGCCTCGCCAAAACGGCCGAAGAGGCCATGCCAGCGCATGCTCTCGATCATTACGCCCACCGGCTCGTCCTCGGGGCCGCGCTTGAGCCGCGGGCCGGACAACTGGCCAAAGCGCTTCAGGAGCAAGCGAGCGCCCCACTCCAGCGGTGGAATTTTCAACGGCCAGTAGGTGCGACTGACCTGGCTGCCGAACAGCGCCACTGAAGCCACCGCCGGCGCACCGAGGTACTGGCCACCCAAGGCCGCCGCCAGGGTGGTGCCGCCCAGGGAATGCCCGATCCAGTGGGGAATCTGCGCGCTCTGTTCGCGCACGAACGCACCGATGGCCGGCAAATCGTAGCGGGCGTAGTCCGCGACCCGATTGCGGGTGTAGTCCTGGTTGCGCTTGGACAGGCCGTGGCCGCGCATTTCCGGTATCCACACATCGAACCCCTGGCGTGCCAGGTAAGCGCCCAGGCCGACGCCTTTGGGCGAGTACCAGAAACGCCGGTTGGAAAAGCTGCCATGTAACAAAATCACAGGGATGCCGCGGTTTTGCGCGACATCGGCCAGGCCCAGACGCGTCACGGCCAGCTCGACGGTGCCGTCGGGACTGTTGCCGGGTTTGAGCCGGTACACATCTTCACTCAGGTCGCCACGACGTTCAGCGCTGATCAGGGCGACGGGAAACAGGTTGCTGCTGCTTTGCATAATGCTCTTGCACAAAAAAGGGCGGCGTCCGGAAGGAGTTCCGCCCTGTACAGATAAGAATGCCGGCCAACCTGACGATTGACCGGCACTTTTGACGCGTCGACCTTAGGCGGACGCTTGGCCTTCCGCCAGGAAGAACCAGGTTTCCAGCACCGAATCGGGGTTCAGCGAGACGCTTTCGATGCCCTGCTCCATCAGCCATTTGGCCAGGTCAGGGTGATCGGAAGGGCCTTGGCCGCAAATGCCGATGTACTTGCCGGCCTTGTTACAGGCCTGAATGGCGTTGGCCAGCAGCTTCTTGACCGCAGGGTTACGCTCGTCGAACAGGTGCGCGATGATCCCCGAGTCGCGGTCCAGGCCCAGGGTCAGTTGGGTCAGGTCA
Source organism: Pseudomonas sp. Y39-6 (assembly GCF_023651955.1). Taxonomy (NCBI): domain Bacteria; kingdom Pseudomonadati; phylum Pseudomonadota; class Gammaproteobacteria; order Pseudomonadales; family Pseudomonadaceae; genus Pseudomonas; species Pseudomonas sp. Y39-6. The sequence continues at coordinate 5,363,354 of NZ_CP069594.1, forward strand.
TTGGAGCCGATGGAGAAACCGTCGAAGAACTCCAGGAACTCTTCGGCCAGAATGGCGTTGGATGGCAGCTCGCACATCATGATCACGCGCAGGCCGTTTTCACCACGGGACAAGCCGTTTTCGGCCAGCAGGTCCACCACCTGGCTCGCTTCGCCCAGAGTACGGACGAACGGCACCATGATCTCGACGTTGGTCAGGCCCATCTCGTTGCGCACGCGCTTGAGGGCGCGGCACTCGAGCTCGAAGCAATCACGGAACGCTTCGCTGATGTAACGCGAGGCGCCACGGAAACCCAGCATCGGGTTTTCTTCTTCCGGCTCGTAGAGCTTGCCGCCGATCAGGTTGGCGTATTCGTTGGACTTGAAGTCCGACAGACGCACGATGACCTTTTTCGGGTAGAACGCCGCGGCCAGGGTGCTGATGCCTTCCACCAGCTTCTCGACATAGAAGCCCACCGGGTCGTTGTAGCCAGCGATGCGCTTGTCGACGCTGTCCTTGATTTCCGGCGGCAGGCCGTCGTAGTTCAACAGGGCCTTGGGGTGGACGCCGATCATGCGGTTGATGATGAATTCCAGGCGAGCCAGGCCCACACCGGCGTTCGGCAGTTGCGCGAAGTCGAAGGCACGGTCCGGGTTGCCGACGTTCATCATGATCTTGAACGGCAGGTCAGGCATCGCATCGATGGAGTTTTGCTTGATGTCGAAGCCCAGCTCGCCTTCGAAGATGAAGCCGGTATCGCCTTCGGCGCAGGATACGGTCACACCCTGGCCATCCTTGAGCAGTTGGGTGGCGTTGCCGCAACCGACTACCGCAGGAATCCCCAGTTCACGGGCGATGATCGCCGCGTGGCAGGTACGCCCGCCACGGTTGGTGACGATGGCGCTGGCGCGCTTCATCACGGGTTCCCAGTCCGGGTCGGTCATGTCGGAGACCAGCACGTCACCGGGCTGGACCTTGTCCATCTCGGACACGTCCTTGATGATCCGCACCTTGCCGGCGCCGATGCGCTGACCGATGGCGCGGCCTTCCACCAGCACAGTGCCGGTTTCCTTGAGCAGGTAGCGTTCCATGACGTTGGCCGAAGTGCGGCTCTTCACGGTTTCCGGACGCGCCTGCACGATGTACAGCTTGCCGTCGTCGCCGTCTTTGGCCCACTCGATGTCCATCGGGCACTGGTAGTGCTTCTCGATGATCATCGCCTGTTTCGCCAGCTCGCTGACTTCAGCGTCGGTCAGGCAGAAGCGCGCGCGCTCGGCCTTATCCACGTCGACGGTTTTCACCGAGCGACCGGCCTTGGCCTCGTCGCCGTAGATCATCTTGATGGCCTTGCTGCCCAGGTTACGGCGCAGGATGGCCGGGCGACCCGCTGCGAGGGTGCCCTTGTGTACGTAGAATTCGTCCGGGTTTACCGCGCCTTGTACGACGGTTTCGCCGAGGCCGTAGGCGCCGGTGATGAACACTACGTCACGAAAGCCCGATTCGGTATCCAGGGTGAACATCACACCGGCGGTGCCGGTTTCCGAACGCACCATGCGCTGCACGCCGGCAGACAGGGCCACCAGCTTGTGGTCGAAACCTTGGTGTACACGGTAGGAAATGGCACGATCGTTGAACAGCGAAGCGAACACTTCCTTGGCTGCGCGGATCACGTTTTCCACGCCGCGGATGTTGAGGAAGGTCTCCTGCTGGCCCGCGAAAGAGGCGTCGGGCAAGTCTTCGGCGGTGGCCGAGGAGCGCACGGCGACAGCCATGTCCGGGTTGCCGGCCGACAGCGTGGCGAACGCCGTGCGGATTTCTTCGTTGAGTTTCTCGGGGAACTCGGCTTCCATGATCCACTGACGGATCTGGGCGCCGGTCTTGGCCAGGGCGTTGACGTCATCGACGTCCAGAGCGTCCAGCGCGGCGTGGATCTGGGCGTTGAGGCCGCTCAGTTCGAGAAAATCACGGTAAGCCTGGGCGGTGGTGGCAAAACCACCTGGCACCGAGACGCCAGCGCCTGCAAGATTACTGATCATCTCGCCGAGGGATGCGTTCTTGCCCCCTACGTGCTCCACATCATGGACGCCGAGCTTATCGAGGGAAACTACGTACTCTACCAAGGTGATCTCTCCACTTTCTGTATTGGAAAAGCTCAGGACGCCGGCTGCTCAGTAGGAGCATTCGCCAGCGCTTGTGGCCTGGACCTGGAAAATAAGTGAGAATGCGGCCCACAGAGGGACGGCAAAATCGCGCCTATCATATCCAAGATTCGCCATCAGCTTAAGGCCCAGGGCTCAAATGAAACGATCTGCTTTCTTTATTTCCGACGGCACCGGCATCACAGCCGAAACACTGGGCCAAAGCCTGCTCGCGCAGTTCGAAAACGTTACTTTCGCCAAATTCACGCGGCCGTATATCGACAACGCGGATAAAGCGCGGGCCATGGTACAACAAATCAATCTGGCGGCAGAAAAAGACGGCTTTCGTCCGATCATTTTCGACACCATCGTCAATCAAGACATTCGTGAGATCCTTGCTACGTCCAATGGTTTCATGATCGACATTTTCTCGAGCTTCCTGGCGCCGCTGGAACAAGAGTTGAGTGAACATTCCTCCTATTCCGTCGGAAAGTCCCATTCCATTGGGCATAACTCCAACTACATGGAGCGTATCGAGGCGGTGAACTTCGCCCTCGACAACGACGACGGAGCCCGCACCCACTACTACGACAAGGCCGACATCATCCTGGTGGGCGTGTCGCGCTGCGGCAAGACCCCGACTTGTCTGTACATGGCCATGCAATTCGGCATCCGCGCGGCCAACTACCCGCTGACCGAAGACGACATGGAACACCTGACGCTGCCGACGGCCCTGCGCGCGCATTCGCACAAGCTGTTCGGGCTGACCATCGACCCGGACCGCCTGACGGCCATCCGCAACGAGCGCAAGCCCAACAGCCGCTACTCCAGCTATGCCCAGTGCGAATTCGAAGTGCGCGAAGTGGAAAATCTGTTCCGTCGAGAGAACATTGCGCACATCAATTCCACGCATTTCTCGGTGGAAGAGATCTCGGCGAAAATTCTGGTGGAGAAAGGCGTCGAACGCCGCTTTAAATAATCTGCTTGTCTGAACCGACACCATCGCGAGCAAGCCCGCGCCCACAGGAGAATGCATTCCAAAGGTGGGAGCGGGTGGGCTCACGATGAACGATAACTCGGCGAACCCGCCTAAAGGTGGAAGCGCCCACCGCCCTGCCCCAACGCAGTGGCCAGCGCATCAAACCCCGCCCGCAACAACTGATCATCTCCCGACGTATTGCAGATACTCGCCCGGATAAACTGCGGCACTGCGGTCTGCCCCACGGCAAACGCCTCGGCGGTGGCGATCAGGTAATTATTCTGCTTGAGTTCCGCCTCGATTTCCGACGCTCGCCAAGGCTCCGGGACTTCAATCCAGAAGTGCGGGCTATTGAGGTGCGTGCGGTATTCCAGGCCGGCCAACAGGCCCTGCACCAACGCCTTGCGTCGGCTGATCTCGTTGATCTGCTGGCGCAGCAGGTATTCCGCCGTGCCGTTCTCGATCCACTGGGTCGCCAACTCCAGGGTCACCGGCGTGGCCATCCAGCAGGTCGAACGCAGCGCCGCTGAAATACGGCTGACCAATGCCGGCGGCGCATGCACATAGCCGACACGCAGCCCCGCCGACACGGCCTTGCTCAAGCTGCTGATCAAAATCGTACGCTCGGGCGCGAAATAACTCAGGGGCGGCGGTCGGTCTTCCACCAGCACACCGTGGGCTTCATCCTCAAGAATCAGCAGGTTGTGCTCACGACAGACTTTGACCAGCGCCTCGCGGCGTGCGACCGATAACACGGCAGTGGTCGGGTTCTGGATGGTGGGCGTGCAGTACAACGCCGAAACCCGGTGATTGCGACAGACTTCATCGAGTGCCCCGGGCAGCACACCTTCGTCATCCATCTCCAGGCCGATCAGGCGCACACCGAGCATGCGTGCGGCGGTGATCAGCCCTGGATACGTCAGTTGCTCGGTGACCACCGTGTCGCCAGCGCGCAGCAGCGCCATCATCGCGCAGAGCAACCCGTGCTGGCCGCCGTTGACGCAAATGACCTGCTCGGGGATGGGATGAAAATCGCGCTGCACCAGCCACTGCGCACCCGCTTCGCGGTAACGCGGCAGGCCGGCGTCCGGCGTGTAGGCACTGATATCCTGGAGAAACTTGGCGTTGGTCGACAGGGTCTGGAAACTCTGCGCCAGGAACACCGTCTCCTGCCCCGGAATATGCATGTTGCGGCTCATGTCGAAGTATTGGCGCGGCTCCTCGCTGAAGTTGCGGAAACCTTCATCCCGTTGGCGCTCCATCCCACGCTTGCGCACGAACGTGCCGTCACCTACCCGTGCCACCACCAACCCCAGGCGTTCCAGCTCGCCGTAGGCCCGGCTGATGGTGCCGATGGTCACCCCCAGATTGTCGGAAAGTACCCGATGGGGCGGCAGTTTCCGTCCCGGTTCAATCAAGCCCTCGAGGATGCCCCGTTCCATGACATCGGACAGGCGCTTGTACTTGACGCCCTGCCCATTGGACAACCCCTCACGCATAATTGACACCATGTCAATATTTGTTTTGACAGCCATCTTTAGCCCTAATAGTGTGCTTTTACGGGTTCAATCGCCGAAAAAAATAACTCATTACAAGTTCAATATAGAGTTCAATTCCGGCTCAGGGAAGCAATAAACGATGCCAATGTCCGCCGTTCTCGAAAACGCTGCAAAAACCAAAACTCAAAAACAGTGGTTGGCCGGCCTGGTGACCAGTGTGATGTTTCTCATCGTTTGCCTGAGTTGGGGTACCACTTGGCTCGGCATCAAAATCGCCGTGGAGAGCGTGCCGCCGCTGACCTCCGCCGGCTTGCGCTTCCTGATCGCGTTCCCGCTGTTCCTGTGTTTTGCCATGGTGCGCCGCGAGCCGATCCTGTTCCCTCGGGAAAGCCGTTGGTTCTTCGTGTTCGTGACCCTGTCCTACTTCAGCGTGCCCTATTACCTGCTCAACTACGGCGAAATGCATGTTTCGTCCGGCCTCACCGCGCTGCTGTTCAGTTGCATGCCGGTGTTCATCCTGATTTTCTCCGCGCTGTTCCTGCGCGAGCGCATCTACTTTTCCCAGGTGGTCGGCATCGGTATCGGCTTCGGCAGCCTTTACATGATCATCAGGAGCCAGGGCCTGCACCTGGACCACGCTGAGTTCTTCGGGGTACTGGCGATTCTGAGCGCCGCGATCATGCATGCCTTGTGCTACGTCATTACCAAGCAAAAAGGCAGCGCCATCAGCGTGATCACTTACAACACACTGCCCATCGGGATCGCCGGGCTGATGCTGTTCGTCGCCGGCCTGTGGTTTGAAACACCGACTTTCGAAGCCATCACCCTGCGTTCGTGGGGCGCCCTGTTCTACCTGGGCCTGGTCGCATCGGTGGGCGGGTTCATCGTGTATTTCATGCTGCTCAAGCGCCTGAGCCCGATCATCCTCTCGTTCGTGTTCATCATCTTCCCGGTGTTCGCGGTGATCATCGGCGCCTGGTACGAAGGCGTGGCGATTTCCCGCGACCTCATGCTGTATTCGGCCATTCTGCTGGCCGGTTTTGCGATCACCAAGTTGCCCATCGAAAAACTCATGGCCAAGAAAAATTGAGCCTCTTTGAACGCGAGAGAAACATGGACGTCCTCCGCCCAGAAGCCCTGGAACAGATCTATGCCCACGCCAGCCGCAGCTACCCCGAGGAATGCTGTGGTTTCGTCTTCGCCGACGGCAGCGTGTACCTGGGCCGCAATATCCAGAACGAGCTGCACCGCAAGAACCCCGAGATGTACCCGCGCAGCGCGGCCAACGGCTACACCTTTTCCGTGGCCGACACGCTGCTGCTGAACAAGGCACTTCGCAGCGACAACCCGGTGGTGGTGATCTACCACTCCCACCCCGACGTCGGTGCCTATTTCAGCGACGAAGACCAGGACAAGGCGCTGTTCATGGGCGAGCCGATCTACCCCGTCAGCTACCTGGTGGTGGATGTTCGCCAGGGCCAGGCCCTGGGCTCGAAGCTGTTTGCCTGGGATGGCAAGCATTTCGCCCTTCAACCCTTCAACGACCTGCACACGGAGTTGTCCATGAACGCTGTCTCTTTCCCCGACATTCTGGTTCGCGTGGCCAAGCTGCCGGAATCGACCCTTGAGGGCACCGGATCGACATTGCGCGAAGTCATTGAAAACCTCTGCGACAGCCACCCGCAGTTGCGTATGCACCTGTTCCACGAGAACAACAACCAGCTCAAGGAACACTTCCTCTTTACCGCCGAGGAAGCATTGATCGAGGCGGACGACCGGCTACCGGAAAAGGCCAGGATTGAAGTGTTGCTCGCCACCTCCGGCGGCATCGACGTCGACAGCCTGAGCAATGAAGAAGTGCAGCGTTACGTGCGCCATATCACCCTGCCCGGCGTCGGTCGCGAAGGCCAGTTGAACCTGAAAAAAGCCAAGGTGCTGATCATCGGCACCGGCGGCCTGGGCTCGCCCATCAGCCTGTACCTGGCGGCAGCCGGCATCGGCACCCTGGGGCTGGTGGATTTCGATGTGGTCGAGAGCAGCAACCTGCAACGCCAGATCGTCCACGGCAACAGCACCCTGGGCATGTCCAAGGTCGCGTCCGCCAAGCAACGCTTGCAAGACCTCAACAGCCACATCCAGATCAATGCCCACGACACCGCGCTGACCGCCGACAACGCCCTGGAACTGGTCGGCGCCTACGACCTGGTGATCGACGGCACCGACAATTTCGACACGCGCTACCTGGTCAACGACGCCTGCGTGCAGTTGGGCAAACCCCTGGTGTTCGGCGCCATCTACCGTTTCGACGGGCAGATCAGCGTGCTCAATTACAAAGGCGGGCCCTGCTACCGCTGCCTGTTCCCCAAGGCACCACCAGCGGAACTGGCGCCCAATTGCAGCGCTGGCGGAGTGATCGGCGTGCTGCCGGGGGTAGTCGGGATGATCCAGGCGACCGAGGCGATCAAGTTGCTGATCGGCATCGGCGAACCCTTGTCCGGCCGCTTGATGCGCTTCGATGCGCTGGCGATGAAATTCAGCGAGATCCGCTTCAAGCGCCGCGCCGACTGCCCGTGCTGTTCGGAACTGCGCCACAGCGCACCCCTCGCGCCGACAGTCTGCGCCGACGCCGTACCGAGCAAGCCCAGCCTGGCCGAAGAGCGCTACATCAAGCCGCGGGTACTCAAACAACTGCTCGAACGCCACAGCAGCGCCGACGTACTGCTGGACGTGCGCGACGCCAGCGAACTGGAGGTCTGCAAGTTGCCGGGCGTGGTGCATATCCCCCTCGCCGAACTGGACGGTCAGCTCGACAGCCTCAGCCGAGACAACACTCACTACCTGATCTGCTACGCCGGAACCCGCGCCGAGCAAGCGGCCAGCACCCTGCTGGCGGCCGGCTTCGCCAACACCAAAGTTCTGCAAGGCGGCATGAAACATTGGGTTCGCGACGTCGAACCCGATATGCCTTTGTACTGATCACGGCCCTGGGTAACGACCTGATGTTGCATAACTCAATTCTCGACGCCATCGGCCACACACCGATCGTGCGCCTGGCGCAGTTTTCCGAAGATCTCGGCATCGAGGTCTACGCCAAACTGGAATCGCTCAACCCCGGCGGCAGCCACAAGGCGCGCATCGCCTTGGGCATGATCCTCGACGCCGAGCGTCGCGGCGTGCTGATGCGCGACTCCGGGCAAACCATTATCGAACCCAGCGGCGGCAACACCGGCATTGGCCTGGTGATGGCTGGCAACGTGCTCGGCTACAAAGTGGTGCTGGTGATCCCGGATAACTACAGCCCCGAAAAGCAGAAACTGCTGCGCCTGTATGGCGCCAAGGTGGTGCTGTCGGACAGCCGCCTCGGCAACAATTCCCATGGCGAGAAATGCATGGAGTTGCAACTGGAAAACCCCAGCTACGTGATGCTCAACCAGCAACGCAACGGCGCCAACCCGCAGACCCACCGCGACACCACCGCGCCGGAGATCCTCAGCGCCTTCGGTGAGCAGCGCGTGGATTACTTCGTCAGCGGCATCGGCACCGGCGGCCATATCACCGGCATCGGCGAAACCCTCAAGGCCGCCTGGCCGGCCCTGCGCGTGATGGGCGTGGAACCGGAGGAATGCGACCTGCTGAAAAACCAGCACGCACCCCACCATATCCAGGGCCTGTCGATCGGCTTGATCCCGAGCATCCTCAACCTGGACGTGCTGGACGGCATGCTCAAGGTGTCGCGCATGGAATGCCTCGACATGATGAAACGCATCATGCGTACCGATGCCATCAGCCTGGGCCTGTCCTCGGCCGCCAATATGGTGGCCATCGCCAAGCTCGCCCCGGAGTTACCGCCCGAAACGGTGGTGTTGACCATGGTCTACGACAATGCCGACAGCTACCTGCCCAGTTTCGAATAACCGGTTATCCAACCATCCAGAATGCGGGGGTGCCTCCATGGGCGGCTTTATCGACATGCAACATCTGCACGATGAATTGCTTACCCACCTCATCAAGACCCTGACGCCCACGCAGATGAAGCAGCTGGAGCCGCACTTGGCGCCGTTGGTCCAGAGCGCCGCCCAGGCGGTGGCCGAGGACCTGATTGCCTACGCCTACCGCGACCCGGCGTCGCGCGGACGCGGCGAGTTGATCCTGGAATCCTATGCCTCGTTCAAGGCGGTGCTGTTCTACCGGCTGGCGCACCGGGTGTGGCATTTTCCCGACCAGACCAACGGGATGTTTTCGCGCATTGCCCTCAAGCTCAGCAACCAGGGCAAGATCCTCTCCGGCGCGGAGATTCACCCGGCAGCGCGCATCGGTCGGCGCTTTGTGCTCGACCATGGCTACGGCACGGTGATCGGTGAAACCTGCGAGATCGGCAACGACTGCTACATCCTCTGCGGCGTGACCCTCGGCGCTCGCGGCATCGCCAACAACCCCGACGGCAAGCGCCACCCGCGCCTGGGCAACAACGTCGAAATCGGCTCCGGCGCCCGCGTGCTGGGCTACGTGCAGATCGGCGACAACGTGTTCATCAGCCCAGCGTGCGTGATCACCCAGGACGTACCGGCGGGGACCAAGGTCAAGGTGGTCAACCAGATCCAATTGCAAAAGAACGACGAATCGGAGCACAGCAGCTACCTCGGCGCCTTCGCTCTCGATGAGCGCCTGCACGTGGTCGGCGAGATCAACGCCAACCACAAGGTCACGGTGCTGGACGCCGACTTTCACCCGTTGCAGGGGCTGATGCTCGAACCCACGGTGAAAGAACGCCATCACCTGCAATTTCGCCTGCGCCACATCGAAATGGGCGACCGCCTGCCACGCCTGCCGCTGAACCTGAAAGTCTGCGGGCCGGAATTTGAAATCACCCTGCTTTCCCCCCCTGGCTTGAGCGCAATGGTGCGTCACCTGCTGCAAGCCAGCCCATTGATTGTCGGAGGTTGAACATGTCTGTGCACACCATGGAAACCCTGGCGCTGTTTGACAGCGCGCCCTACCAGAACGCCTTCAGCGCCCGGGTGATTGCCGTCAGCGAACACGGCATCGCCCTGGAGCACACGCTGTTCTACCCTACCGGCGGCGGACAACCCGGCGACAGCGGCCACTTCACCCTGGACGACGGCACGCGCGTGGACATCCTCGGCACGGTGCGCGACCCGGTGCAGCGCTCGATCATCTGGCACCAGGTGGAACACTGTCCCGAGCAGTTGAGCGCCGGGGTCCAGGTGGATGCCAGCCTCGATTGGGAACGGCGCTACCAGCACATGAAAATGCACACCTGCCTGCACCTGCTGTGTTCGCTCATCGACGCCCCGGTCACCGGCTGCAGCATCAGCGCCGACAAAGGGCGACTGGATTTCGACCTGCCGGAAATGACCCTGGACAAAGACAGCATCACCCGCGATATCAACGCACTGATCGAACAGGCTCATCAGGTGAAAACCCTGTCGATGCCCGCGTCGGAGTACGCAACCCTGCTGCAGATCACCCGCACCCAAGCGGTAGCTCCGCCCGTGATCCAGGGCTCGGTGCGCGTAATTGAAATTGCCGGAATCGATATCCAGCCATGCGGCGGCACCCATGTGATCAACACCGAAGAAATCGGCCGGGTGTTTTGCGAGAAGATCGAGAAGAAGAGCAAGCATAACCGTCGGGTTATTTTGCGCTTTGAATGAATGTTCAGCAGAGCGGGGTCGATGCAGGTGCGGGCTTACCGCCCCACATTGACCCGTTTTTCTATCGCTGAACTTAACCCTTCAGCGCTTTGATCTGGTTATTCAGCTGCTCGATTTGCTTCTGCAGTTCGGAAATCACCTTGGAAAATTCAGCCATCATCTGGTCGATGCGTGTGCGAAGTTGCTCATTGTCGCGTGCGAGATCCTCGAGGGTACGAGGCGCCTGGTTTGATTCATCGGACCGGGCCGACGGGTTGCTTTCGTTGGACTGCGCCGCGCCTTGCTTGCCTTGGCCCGAAGAAGCCCCCTGATTGGCCTGACCCTGACCCTGCGCTGCGCCTTGCTTGCCCTGGCCGGAAGAAGCACCCTGATTGGCCTGACCCTGACCCTGCGCCGCGCCTTGCTTGCCTTGACCGGAAGAAGCACCCTGATTGGCCTGCCCCTGACCCTGTGCTGCGCCTTGCTTGCCCTGACCGGAAGAAGCTCCCTGATTGGCCTGCCCCTGACCCTGTGCTGCGCCTTGCTTGCCCTGACCGGAAGAAGCTCCCTGATTGGCCTGACCCTGACCCTGCGCTGCGGGAGGCATCCGGGTCTGGGGAGTATCCGCGCCCAACCTCTTACTCAAATCACCGATCTGGTCTTGAAGCCCTTTAACGACCGAATTGAAACCGGACTCCAGCTGATTGAGCCTATCGCCCAGTTGCTTATTTTCGGCAGTCAAGCGCTCAAGGGAGGGAGGAGCATCCCGCCCGGCCCCTTGTGTATTGTCCATACGGCCGCGCGCGTCAGGCGACGTGCCGCTCTGCTTCGCCGCAGGATCACCACGAGTACTGGGGTTCGACGGTGCCGCCTCTTTTCCAGACGCTGCCTTCACCTTGGGGTGCTGCGCAAGCTGGTTCACTTGCTCCTGAAGCTTCATGATTTGCGGCGTTAACTTGGCGACCATCTGATCATATTTTTCGGCCAACTGTTTGTTCTGGCCAGAGAGGTGTTCCAGATGAGCGGGTACCGCGTTTTTTGCCGCAGACGACGCCTTGGCCAGAGGACTGTCAGGTACTCTGAGGCTCTCGTCGGCGCGACGGAGCCTGGCGTTCGGCGACATGTCATAGCCGACGGTGTTGGGCATTGGCGGGCGATTGTTTACGCTATTCATAAAAGGGCCTTTTCAGATTCAGGTGTTTGATCCGCAAGCATCGCTTGCCAGATGACCTGCGCCTGCAGGGCATCTGACACCTGATTGGCTTCTATCTGAAAACGGTTCCGAAGATGTAGGACGCATCAATCGCAAAGTATGTCAGTGTCAAAACCTGCCCTTCGCGAGCGTGCGCAACCACGGCGCGTTCATATCACCCATAAATCCACAAAGCGATTCACCGGCGTCGCTTCAAGCCGCGCCTGATCCTTGCACAACGCAAAAATCTCGGCACTGCGCTGGGCCGTAAAGCGCGTCGCCAGGTTGGCCTTGAACTTGTCTTCCAGCAACGGAATACCGTCCACCCGGCGCCGACGATGCCCAATCGGGTACTCCACCGCGACCTGCTCGGTGTGGGTGCCATCGTTGAAGAACACCTGCACCGCGTTGGCGATGGAACGTTTGTCCGCCTCCAGGTATTCGCGGCTGTAGCGGGACTCTTCGACGATCACCATCTTTTCGCGCAGCTCGTCGATGATCGGGTGCGCAGCGTGGAACTCATCTTCGTACTGCTCGGCCACCAGCGTGCCGAAGGCCAGCGGCACGGCGGTCATGTATTGCAGGCAGTGATCGCGGTCGGCCGCATTGGCCAATGGGCCGACCTTGGAAATGATCCGAATCGCCGACTCATGGGTGGTGATCACGATGCGTTCGATGTCGTGCAGGCGATCCACAACCTGCGGGTGCAAGGTCACCGCAGCTTCGCAGGCGGTTTGCGCGTGGAACTCGGCGGGAAAGCTGATCTTGAACAGCACGTTTTCCATCACATAGGTGCCGTAGGGTTGGGACAGGCTGAAGGTGCGCTTGTCTTCGGGCTTGAGCGCCAGGTCCTTGTTGGTGTGGCTGAACAGCACGTCGTAGAAGCCCCATTGCGGCGCGCTCAACACCCCGGGGATGCCCATCTCGCTGCGCAGCGCGATGTCTGCCAGCCGCACACCGCGACTGGAGGCATCGCCCGCCGCCCAGGATTTGCGCGAACCGGCATTCGGTGCGTGCCGATAGGTGCGCAATGCCTGACCGTCGACAAAGGCGTGGGACAGCGCCGACAGCAGTTGCTCGCGGTTGGCGCCCATCAGCTTGGCGGTGACCGCCGTCGAGGCGACTTTCACCAGCAGCACATGGTCGAGACCGACACGGTTGAAGGCGTTTTCCAGGGCAATCACACCCTGGATCTCGTGGGCCATGATCATCGCTTCCAGCACTGCGCGCACGGTCAGCGGCGCGTCGCCATTGGCCACGCGTCGTTGCGAGAGGTGATCGGCCACGGCGAGGATGCCGCCGAGGTTATCCGAGGGGTGGCCCCATTCGGCGGCGAGCCAGGTGTCGTTGTAGTCGAGCCAGCGCACGATGCAGCCGATGTCCCAGGCGGCCTTGACCGGGTCGAGCCGGAACGACGTGCCCGGCACCCGCGCGCCGAACGGCACCACCGTACCCTCGACCAGCGGCCCCAGGTGCTTGGTGCATTCCGGGAACCGCAGCGCCAGCAGGCCGCAACCGAGGGTGTCCATCAGGCAGTTGCGCGCAGTGTCCAGCGCGGCTGGGGAGTCGATCCGGTAGTTGAGGACGTAGTCAGCGATGTCCTGCAAAACCTGGTCGTAGTCGGGGCGGGTGTTCTGGTCGACGTTGGCGCTCATGGCTGTTCTCCAAAGTGGGTGGGGGGTCAGTCCTCGGGCTCACGGTTACTGGAAGCAGATCTTCGATGCCTGCCTTGGAATAGAGATCCCTTGTGGGAGGGGGCTTGCCCCCGATGACGGTGGGTCAGTCAATGAATGTGTCGACTGGTACACCGCTATCGGGGGCAAGCCCCCTCCCACATTGGATGTGTATCGAGCCTTAGAAGGCGTCGCCTGGGACGCGTACAAAGCCTTCCATCAACACCCGCGCGCTACGGCTCATGATGGCCTTCTTCACCACCCATTCGCCGTTGACTTGAGTGGCTTCAGCGCCGCCCGCCGTCAGCGATGCCCTGCAAAACCTGGTCGTAGTCGGGGCGGGTGTTCTGGTCGACGTTGGCGCTCATGGCTGTTCTCCAAAGTGGGTGGGGGGGCAGTCCTCGGGCTCACGGTTACTGGAAGCAGATCTTCGATGCCAGCCTTGGAATAGAGATCCCTTGTGGGAGGGGGCTTGCCCCCGATGACGGTGGGTCAGTCAATGAATGTGTCGACTTCACACCGCTATCGGGGGCAAGCCCCCTCCCACAGGGGATTGGTGTTGGGTTTTAGAAGGCGTCGCCTGGGACGCGTACAAAGCCTTCCATCAACACCCGCGCGCTACGGCTCATGATGGCCTTCTTCACCACCCATTCGCCGTTGACCTGGGTGGCTTCAGCGCCGACCCGCAAGGTGCCGGACGGATGCCCGAAGCGCACCGCGTTGCGTTCCACCCCGCCCGCCGCGAGGTTGACCAAGGTCCCGGAAATCGCCGCCGCCGTGCCGATCGCCACCGCTGCGGTGCCCATCATCGCGTGGTGCAACTTGCCCATGGACAAGGCACGCACCAGCAGGTCGATATCGCCGGCCTTGATCGCCTTGCCGCTGGAAGCCACGTAGTCCGCAGGCGGTGCCACGAAGGCCACCTTTGGCGTGTGCTGACGCTGGGCGGCTTCGTCCAGATGCTTGATCAGGCCCATGCGCAACGCGCCATAGGCCCGCACCGTCTCGAACATCGCCAGGGCTTTCGGGTCGCCGTTGATCGCGCCTTGCAGCTCGGTACCGGTATAGCCCAGGTCTTGCGCGTTGATGAAGATTGTCGGGATACCCGCATTGATCAGCGTGGCCTTGAAGGTGCCGACGCCCGGCACCTCCAGGTCATCGATCAGGTTGCCGGTGGGGAACATCGAACCACCGCCGCCCTCTTCTTCAGCGGCCGGGTCCAGGAACTCCAACTGCACTTCGGCGGCCGGGAAGGTCACGCCGTCCAGTTCGAAGTCGCCGGTTTCCTGCACCGCGCCGTCGGTGATCGGTACGTGGGCGATGATGGTCTTGCCGATATTGGCCTGCCAGATCCGCACCACGGCCACGCCGTTGCGGGGCACGCGGGCCGGGTCGACCAGGCCCGCGCTGATGGCGAAGGAACCCACCGCCGCCGACAGGTTGCCGCAGTTGCCGCTCCAGTCGACGAACGGTTTGTCGATGGCGACCTGGCCGAACAGGTAGTCAACGTCATGCTCGGCGCGGCTGCTCTTGGCCAGGATCACGGTTTTGCTGGTGCTCGACGTGGCGCCGCCCATGCCGTCGATCTGTTTGTCATAGGGATCGGGGCTGCCGATCACCCGCAACAGCAGGGCATCGCGTGCGGCACCCGGGACCTGCGCCGACTCGGGCAGGTTCTGGACGCTGAAAAACACACCCTTGCTGGTGCCGCCACGCATGTAGGTGGCGGGGATCTTGATTTGCGGTACGTGTGCCATGGTTATCCTCTTCAGGCGGTCGCCGCCGATTCCAGGAAGTCCTGGGCAAAACGTTGCAACACGCCGCCCGCCTCGTAGATCGACACTTCTTCAGCGGTGTCCAGGCGGCAGGTCACCGGCACTTCGACACGTTCGCCATTCTTGCGGTTGATCACCAGGGTCAACTGCGCGCGCGGGGTGCGTTCGCCGACCACGTCATAGGTTTCGCTGCCGTCGATCTTCAACGTGTGACGGTCGGTGCCCGGCAGGAACTCCAGCGGCAACACGCCCATGCCCACCAGGTTGGTGCGGTGAATGCGTTCGAAACCTTCGGCGGCAATCGCTTCCACACCCGCCAGGCGCACGCCCTTGGCCGCCCAGTCGCGGGACGAACCCTGACCGTAGTCGGCGCCAGCGATGATGATCAGCGGCTGCTTGCGCTCCATGTAGGTTTCGATGGCTTCCCACATGCGTGTGACCTTGCCTTCCGGCTCGATGCGCGCCAGGGAACCCTGCTTGACCTTGCCGTTCTCGACGACCATTTCGTTGAACAGTTTCGGGTTGGCGAAGGTCGCGCGTTGCGCGGTCAGGTGGTCGCCGCGGTGGGTCGCGTAGGAGTTGAAGTCGACTTCCGGCAGGCCCATTTTCGCCAGGTATTCGCCGGCGGCGCTGTCGAGCATGATCGCGTTGGACGGCGACAGGTGGTCGGTGGTGATGTTGTCCGGCAGCACTGCCAGCGGGCGCATACCCTTGAGCGGCCGCGCACCGGCCAGCGCACCTTCCCAGTACGGCGGACGGCGGATATAGGTGCTTTGCGGGCGCCACTCATACAACGGCGCGACTTTCGGGCCGGTGTCTTCGTGGATCGCGAACATCGGGATATACACTTTGCGGAACTGCTCTGGCTTGACCGACGCCTTGACCACCGCGTCGATTTCTTCGTCGCTCGGCCAGATGTCTTTCAGACGGATTTCCTTGCCGTTGGCGTCGAGGCCCAGTACGTCCTTCTCGATGTCGAAACGGATGGTGCCGGCAATCGCATAGGCCACCACCAGCGGCGGCGAAGCCAGGAACGCTTGCTTGGCATACGGGTGGATACGCCCGTCGAAGTTGCGGTTACCCGACAACACGGCGGTGGCGTACAGGTCGCGGTCAATGATCTCTTGCTGGATCACCGGGTCGAGCGCACCGGACATACCGTTGCAGGTGGTGCAGGCAAAGGCCACCACGCCGAAACCGAGTTTTTCCAGTTCGTGCCCAAGGCCGGCTTCTTCGAGGTACATGGCCACGGTTTTCGAACCGGGCGCCAGGGACGATTTGACCCACGGCTTGCGGCTCAGCCCCAGCTTGTTGGCGTTGCGCGCCAGGAGGCCGGCGGCGATCACGTTGCGCGGGTTGCTGGTGTTGGTGCAACTGGTGATCGCGGCAATGATGACCGCACCGTCGGGCATTTGCCCCGGTACTTCTTCCCACTGGCCGGAGATGCCTTTGGCGGCGAGGTCGCTGGTGGCGACACGGGCGTGCGGGTTGCTCGGGCCGGCCATGTTGCGCACGACGCTGGACAGGTCGAAGGTCAAGCCGCGCTCGTATTTCGCGCCCTTGAGGTCGTCGGCCCACAGGCCGGTCTGGCGAGCGTACTGCTCGACCAGGGCGACTTGTGCGTCTTCACGGCCAGTGAGTTTCAGGTAGGCGATGGTCTGCGGGTCGATGTAGAACATCGCCGCGGTGGCGCCGTATTCCGGGGCCATGTTGGAGATGGTCGCGCGGTCGCCCAGGGTCAGTGCCGATGCACCTTCGCCGAAGAACTCGAGCCATGCGCCCACCACTTTCTGTTGACGCAGGAACTCGGTCAGCGCCAGCACCATGTCGGTGGCGGTGATACCGGGTTGCAGCTTGCCCGTCAGCTCCACGCCGACGCTTTCCGGCAGGCGCATCCACGAGGCGCGGCCGAGCATCACGCTCTCGGCTTCGAGGCCGCCGACGCCGATGGCGATCACGCCGAGGGCATCCACGTGCGGGGTGTGGCTGTCGGTGCCGACGCAGGTGTCGGGGAAGGCCACGCCGTCACGCACCTGGATCACCGGAGACATTTTCTCCAGGTTGATCTGGTGCATGATGCCGTTGCCCGGCGGGATCACGTCGACGTTCTTGAAGGCTTTTTTGGTCCACTCGATAAAGTGGAAGCGGTCTTCGTTGCGGCGGTCTTCGATGGCGCGGTTTTTCTCGAACGCGTCCGGGTCGAAACCACCGGCTTCGACGGCCAGGGAGTGGTCGACGATCAGTTGGGTCGGCACCACCGGGTTGACCTGGGCCGGGTCGCCGCCTTGCAGGGCGATGGCATCGCGCAGGCCGGCGAGGTCGACCAGGGCGGTCTGGCCGAGGATGTCATGGCACACCACCCGCGCCGGGAACCAAGGGAAGTCGAGGTCGCGCTTGCGCTCGATCAGTTGGCTCAGGGAAGCGTTGAGGGTGGCCGGGTCGCAACGACGCACCAGGTTTTCCGCGAGTACGCGGGAGGTGTAAGGCAAGGTGGCGTAGGCGCCGGGGGTGATTGCATCGACAGCCGCGCGGGCGTCGAAGTAATCGAGGCGGCTGCCGGGGAGCGATTTGCGAAATTCAGTGTTCATCGTCAGGACTCGGTCACGGTGATTACAAAAAGAACCCACTGATCCAGATTTGAAATGCGATTCAAATGTGGGAGGGGGCAAGCCCCCCCACCTTTTGACCTCATTTCAATCCTGGAATCGTCGGCCTTCAGCGACGTTCGATTGGCACGAACTTGCGCTGTTCGACGCCGATGTACTCAGCGCTTGGACGGATGATGCGGTTGTTGGCGCGCTGTTCGAACACATGCGCGGCCCAGCCGGTGAGGCGCGAGCACACGAAGATCGGGGTGAACAGCTTGGTCGGGATGCCCATGAAGTGGTACGCCGAGGCATGGTAGAAGTCGGCGTTGGGGAACAACTTCTTCTGCTCCCACATGACCTTGTCGATGGCTTCGGAGACCGGGAACAACACTTTGTCGTCCACTTCTTCGGCGAGCAGTTTCGACCAGCCCTTGATCACTTCATTACGCGGGTCGCTGTCTTTGTAGATCGCGTGACCGAAGCCCATGATCTTGTCCTTGCGCGCCAGCATGGCGAGGGTGCCGTCGACGGCGTCCTCGGCCGACAAGAAGCGCTCGATCATTTCCATCGCCGCTTCGTTGGCGCCGCCGTGCAGCGGGCCGCGCAGCGAACCGATGGCGGCGGTGATGCACGAATACAAGTCAGACAGGGTCGACGCGCAGACACGCGCGGTAAAGGTCGACGCGTTGAATTCGTGCTCGGCGTACAGGATCAGCGACACGTTCATCACTTTGACGTGCAACTCGCTCGGCGCCTTGCCGTGCAGCAGGTGCAGGAAGTGACCACCGATGGAAGGTTCGTCGGTCACACAGTCGATGCGTTTGCCGTCATGGCTGAAGCGGTACCAGTAGCACATGATCGCCGGGAAGGCAGCGAGCAGACGGTCGGTGACATCGCGCTGTACGCTGAAGTCCTGCTCCGGCTCGAGATTGCCGAGGAACGAGCAACCGGTACGCATCACGTCCATCGGGTGGGCGTCGGCCGGGATGCGCTCGAGCACTTCCTTGAGCGCCTGGGGCAGGTCACGCAGCTTGCTCAGCTTGGCGCTGTAGGCAGCCAGTTCGGTCTTGGTCGGCAATTCGCCGTACAGCAGCAGGTAGGCGACTTCTTCGAACTGCGCATCAGCGGCCAGTTCGCGCACGTCGTAGCCGCGATAGGTCAGGCCGGCACCGGCCTGGCCCACGGTGGACAGTGCAGTCTGCCCGGCCACCTGGCCACGCAGGCCAGCGCCGCTCAGTACTTTTGCTTCAGCCATGGTTACTCTCCAATTTTGTAGTTATCCGGGAGGCGCGTTCGTTACTTCTTGGCGGCGAACAGCGCGTCGAGCTTCTGCTCGAAGGTGTGGTAGTCGATGCGATCGTAAAGCTCCATGCGGGTTTGCATGGTGTCGATCACGTTCTGTTGGGTGCCGTCGCGACGGATCGCGGTGTAGACGTTTTCGGCGGCCTTGTTCATGGCGCGGAAGGCCGAGAGCGGGTACAGCACGATGGAAACATCGGCAGATTTCAGTTGATCGACGGTGTACAACGGGGTTGCACCGAATTCGGTAATGTTAGCCAGGATCGGCGCCTTTACCTTTGACGCGAACAGCTTGTACATGTCCAGCTCGGTGATGGCTTCCGGGAACACCATGTCGGCGCCGGCCTCGATGCAGGCGGCGGCGCGGTCCAGGGCGGATTCCAGGCCTTCGACGGCCAGCGCATCGGTACGCGCCATGATCACGAAGCTGTCATCGGTGCGCGCATCCACGGCGGCCTTGATGCGGTCGACCATTTCCTGCTGGGACACGATTTCTTTGTTCGGGCGATGACCGCAGCGCTTGGCGCCGACCTGGTCTTCGATATGGATGGCCGCGGCGCCGAACTTGATCATCGACTTGACGGTGCGTGCCACGTTGAACGCCGAGGAACCGAAACCGGTGTCCACGTCCACCAGCAGCGGCAGGTCGCACACGTCGGTGATGCGGCGCACGTCGGTCAGCACGTCATCGAGGCCGGTGATGCCCAGGTCCGGCACGCCGAGGGAGCCCGCGGCCACCCCGCCACCCGACAGGTAGATCGCCTTGAAACCGGCGCGCTTGGCCAGCAGTGCGTGGTTGGCATTGATCGTGCCGACCACCTGCAATGGGTGTTCGCTGGCGACCGCGTCACGGAAACGCTGGCCTGGAGTGCGGTTGTTATTGGAACTCATGACTCACCTCGCTGAGTGGCTGTCTGGGGAGCACCGCCTGGGAAGTGGCGGGCGATATTGCGTTTGGAGGCGCCGATGTGACGACGCATCAACAACTCGGCCAGTTCACCGTCGCGATCGGCGATCGCGTCAAGAATACGGTGATGCTCGGCAAAGGCCTGGCGTGGACGATTGGGGGTCGCGGAGAACTGGATGCGGTACATACGCACCAACTGGTACAGCTCGCCGCAGAGCATTTGGGTCAAGGTGCGGTTGCCCGCACCCTGGATGATCCGGTAATGAAAGTCGAAGTCGCCTTCCTGCTGGTAATAGCCGACACCCGCCTGGAACGCCGCATCCCGTTCGTGGGTGTGCAGCACCTGGCGCAGTTCTTCGATCTCCGCATCGGTCATGCGCTCGGCAGCCAGGCGGCACGCCATGCCTTCGAGGGATTCGCGGATTTCATAGAGTTCGATCAGTTCCGCGTGACTCAACGACACCACGCGAGCGCCCACATGGGGCACGCGCACCAGCAGGCGCTGGCCTTCGAGACGGTGAATCGCCTCACGCAACGGGCCGCGGCTGATGCCGTAGGTGCGCGCCAGTTCCGGCTCGGAGATCTTGCTGCCGGGGGCGATCTCGCCTTTGACGATAGCGGCCTGTATACGCCTAAAGACGTTCTCCGACATTGTCTGGGATTCTTCCGGGGAGACCACCGGAGCTTCCGATTGATCCAGCATATTGTCGACACCTTTAAAAGCAATGCCGCAAAAACTAGCCAATAAGCCCTACTTAGTCAAAGAATAAATCAACATTGTCGACAATCGTCTAATAACCGCCGTTGTAAGCAACAAGGGCATGGCCGCCTGCCAGCGCTGGCGCCAAAAAAGCATCATGTTAGAATAGACGCCGCTTTTGCCTGACATCTCTTGATGAAACGGCGCACGAGGGAGCTTGCGCAGCAATGCCAGTCGCCTTGAATTGAACATCGCACTGCACCGCCTCAGGATTTATGAGACTCAAGCCCTTCCCCCGATTGTTTTGCCTACTGTTCATACCAGGACTTATGCCGGGGCTATGCGCTGCCGCCGAGAAGACCGTGTATGGCCTCAACGAATACGCCAAGCTGGCGGATATCGACCTGGAAGTGGCGGCCAAACTCGACACCGGCGCCAAGACCGCCTCGTTGAGCGCCCGCGATATCAAACGCTTCAAGCGCAACGGCGAATCCTGGGTACGCTTCTACCTGGCCATCGACACTGCCCATTCCCACCCCATCGAACGCCCACTGGCCCGCGTCAGCAAGATCAAGCGCCGCGCCGGTGATTACGACCCCGATGAGGACAAGAACTACACCGCCCGTCCGGTGATTGCCCTGGATATCTGCATGGGCAGCGCTTTACGCAGCATCGAAGTGAACTTGACTGACCGCAGCGCTTTCCAATACCCGCTGCTGATCGGCTCCGAAGCGCTGAAACGCTTTGATGCGCTGGTCGACCCCAGTCTTAAATACGCAGCGGGCAAACCTGCCTGCGCCGCCGACGCTCATACCGCCGAGTAAACCGAATGCGCTCTCTGACCCTGCACCTGAAAATCCTCATCACCCTCCTGGTGGTGCTGGGTATTTCGGTCACCGCCTACCAGATCTTCGTGCTGGGCATTCCCGTCACCGAGGACGCCACCGACGACTTGTGGAACATCGACGCCAAGGTCGAGTTCGTCGCCAACCCGAAAGACCCGGTGAAGATCCAGATGTTCGTGCCGCCCCTAAGCCGCGACTTCGTCAGCCTCAATGAGAGTTTCATCTCGAATAACTACGGGGTCAGCGTCAACCGCATCGATGGCAACCGCAAGGTCACCTGGTCGGCGCGCCGGGCCAAGGGCAAGCAGACCCTGTATTACCGCCTGGTGCTGACCAAGCGTTACAGCGGTGAAAAGGTCAAGATCAAGGGCCCGACCTTCCGCGACAGCATCGCCGTGGAAGGCCCGGAAAAAATCGCCGCCGAAGCCCTGCTCGCGCCGATCCGCCAGCACTCGGCCGATGTGGAAACCTTTATTACCGAAGCCATCAAGCGCACCAACAACCTCAACGACGACAACGTCAAGCTGCTGCTGGCGGGCGACCCCTCGACGCCGCACAAGGCCAAGATCGTCGAACTGCTGCTGTCCATCGCCCACGTGCCGGTGGAAAAGGTCCACACCATCCGCCTCGTCGCCGACCAGCCGCAAACCCCGGAACTGTGGCTGCGCAGCTTCAATGGCAATGACTGGCTGTACTTCAACCCGGAAACCGGCGAACCAGGCCTGCCCGCCGACCGCCTGTTGTGGTGGACCGGCGATGAAAACCTGATCACCGTCGATGGCGGCAAGAAAGCCATGGTCACCTTCAGCCTGAACAACAGCGAAATGAACGCGATCCGCCTGGCCAAGCTGACCGACGAAAACACCGACGCCAACTTCCTCGAATACTCGCTGTACGGCCTGCCGCTGCAAACCCAGCAGACCTTCATGATCATGGTGATGATCCCGATCGGCGTGCTGGTGATCCTGATCCTGCGCAACCTGATCGGCCTGCAGACCCTGGGCACATTTACCCCGGTGCTGATCGCCCTGGCGTTCCGCGAGACTCAGTTGGGCTTCGGGATTGTGCTGTTTACGATCATCACCGCGCTGGGCTTGTCGCTACGCTCGTACCTGGAACACCTGAAGTTGCAGATGCTGCCGAGGCTGTCGGTGGTGCTGACCTTCGTGGTGGTGCTGATCGCGGCCATCAGCCTGTTCAGCCATAAACTGGGGCTGGAGCGCGGGCTGTCGGTGGCGCTGTTCCCGATGGTGATTCTGACCATGACCATCGAACGCCTGTCGATCACCTGGGAAGAACGCGGCGCCAGCCATGCGCTGAAAGTGGCGATCGGCACGCTGTTCGCGGCGTCCCTGGCGCACCTGATCATGAGCGTGCCGGAGCTGGTCTACTTTGTGTTCACCTTCCCGGCGATCCTGCTGATCCTGGTGGGCTTCATGCTGGCCATGGGGCGTTATCGCGGCTACCGCCTGACCGAGCTGGTGCGCTTCAAGGCCTTCCTCAAGGCTGACTCGTAATGTTCGGCTTCTGGAAGACCTGGAAGGCCCTGGAAGCGCGGGGCATCATGGGCATCAACCGGCGTAATGCGGACTACGTGCTCAAGTACAACAAGCGCAGCCTGTACCCGATCGTGGATGACAAGATCATCACCAAGGAACGCGCGCTGGCGGCCGGCATCCATGTGCCGGAAATGTACGGGGTGATTTCCACCGAGAAGGAAATCGACAAGCTCGACGAGATCATCGGTGGACGCAACGACTTCGTGATCAAGCCGGCCCAGGGCGCCGGCGGTGACGGCATCCTCGTCATCGCCGACCGCTTTGAGGGGCGTTATCGCACGGTGTCCGGCAAGATCATCAGCCATGAGGAAATCGAGCATCAGATTTCCAGCATCCTCACCGGCCTGTACTCCCTGGGCGGCCACCGCGACCGCGCGCTGATCGAGTACCGCGTGGTGCCCGACCAGATTTTCAAGAGCATCAGCTACGAAGGCGTGCCGGATATCCGCATCATCGTGCTGATGGGCTACCCGGTGATGGCCATGCTGCGCTTGCCGACCCGCCAGTCCGGCGGCAAGGCCAACCTGCACCAGGGCGCGATCGGCGTGGGCGTCGACCTGGCCACCGGCCTGACCCTGCGCGGCACCTGGCTGAACAACATCATCACCAAACACCCTGACACCACTAACGCGGTGGATGGCGTGCAACTGCCCAACTGGGACGGTTTCATGAAACTCGCCGCCGGCTGCTATGAGCTGTGCGGGCTGGGCTACATCGGCGTGGACATGGTACTGGACCAGGAAAAAGGCCCACTGATCCTCGAACTGAATGCGCGGCCGGGGCTGAATATCCAGATCGCCAACGACTGCGGCCTGACCCTGCGCACCCACGCGGTCGAGGCACGACTGGAAACCCTGAAAGCTGCCGGCGTGACGGAAACGCCGGAAGAACGAGTGAAATTCGTGCAGGCCATGTTCGGGCACATCCCCGCCGTCGAAGGCTGAGCCGGCCTTCGATCTGTCTATCCCCGACATCCCCCCTAGGACCAAATCCTACGGGGGTCTACAATCCCCTCCCCCACGCCATCAGCTGATCCACCCCGCATGTCGACCTGTTCCGTACACCCACTGCCCTACCGGGCCAACCCCGCCGAGTATTTTGCGGCGATTCGCCATGCCCCTGGCGCGGTGCTATTGGACAGCGGCCGCCCGACCGCCGAGCGGGGCCGTTATGACCTGCTCAGCGCCTGGCCCGAAGCGACGCTGGCGGTGCAGTCTGACGAGAGCGGCAGCGAGTTCCTGCAACGCCTGCGGGAAAACCTTACACAGTTGGGTGAGGCGGCATTGCCGGCCGGCTACGAGTTGCCGTTCGCCGGCGGCCTGATCGGTTACCTGAGCTACGATTTCGGCCGGCACCTGGAACAGTTACCGCACCACGCGGTGGACGATCTGCACCTGCCGGACGCACGTTTTGGGCTGTACGCCTGGGCCCTGGTCAGCGATCACCAGGCGCAGACCAGCCAGTTGGTGTTTCACCCGACACTGGCCGATGGCGAGCGGCAGCGACTGATCAAGCTGTTCAGCCAGCCAGCCGCCGAGATAGCCGCCAACTTCAAGCTCCACGGCCCCATGGCCCCCGACATCAGCGCCCAGACCTACGCGCAGGCCATCGCCCGCATCCACGACTATATCCGCGCGGGCGACTGCTACCAGGTCAACTTCACGCAGCGCTTTCGCGCAGCGTGCAGCGGCGATCCGTGGGCGGCCTACTGCGCCTTGCGCGAAGCCTGCCCGACGCCATTTTCCGGGTTCCAGAGCCTGCCGGATGACGGCGCGGTACTGAGCCTGTCGCCGGAACGTTTCGTCAGGATCAGCCAGCGCCAGGTCGAAACCCGCCCGATCAAAGGCACCCGCCCGCGCGGCCTGACGCCTGAAGAAGACGCCGCCAACGCCGCCGAACTGCTGGCCAGCCCCAAGGATCGTGCCGAGAACCTGATGATCGTCGATCTGTTGCGCAACGACCTCGGGCGCACCTGCCGCACCGGCTCGGTGAAAGTGCCGGAGTTGTTCAGCCTGGAAAGCTACCCCAACGTGCATCACTTGGTCAGCAGCGTCACCGGCGAATTGGCCGACGACAAGGACGCCCTGGATCTGATCGCCGGCAGCTTCCCTGGCGGCTCCATCACCGGCGCACCGAAGATCCGCGCAATGCAGATCATCGACGAACTGGAGCCAACCCGCCGCGGGCTGTACTGCGGCTCGCTGGTGTACCTGGACGTGCGTGGCGAGATGGACAGCTCCATCGCCATCCGCAGCCTGCTGGTCAAGGACGGCCAGGTGTGCTGCTGGGGCGGCGGCGGGATCGTCGCCGACTCGCAATGGCAGGCGGAATATCAGGAGTCGCTGACCAAGGTGCGGGTGTTGTTACAAACGCTGGAAAGCCTCTAGCGCAGCGCCCTTCCTGGCTTCGGGACGTAGCGCCCGAGCGCGGAAAAAACCTGAATCAGAACCGCTGTGGACGGCCTGTGAACCGGAGGATAGCGTCCGGTTTCGACCGTCCACCCGCCATCTGTGAAGGATCACATGAAGCGATTGCTTACTCGTCAGAAAATATTTCCAAGATTGCATCTGCACTTGCCTGAGCCTAATATCTCCCAAATTGGGAGGTCTGACTCATGCGGATAATCGCGTTCTCGGCCTTACGTCTCTTCTGGGAGAGCCACCCAGCTTGTATCGACGCCAAAACACCGCTGGTCGAGTTGTATCGCCATATGGAGAAGGCTGCATACCCAACGCCGCAAGCGCTCAAGGCGGAGCTCGGAACCGCGAGCATCCTCAAAGGCAGCAGGGTTGTATTCAACGTGGGCGGCAACCGGTATCGAGTGATCATGGCGATCAATTATCAGCGTCAGCTTGGGTTCATACGTTTCGTGGGAACCCACGCACAGTACGATCAGATCAACGCGGAGACCGTGTGATGAACATCAAACCCATACATTCCCAAGAAGACCTCACCGCCGCGCTCGCACGCGTCGAACAGATATGGGAAGCGCCAATCGGCTCGCCTGAGGGCGATGAGCTGGAAATTCTTGCGGTCCTCATTGAAAAGTATGAGGCCGAACATTATCCGATGCCGCCGTCGGACCCGGTGGAAGCCATCCGCTTTCGCATGGAGCAACTCGGCATGACGGCGCGCGACCTGGAGGCCTTCATCGGCACCAGCGGCCGGGTGTCCGAAGTGCTCAACCGCAAGCGCAAGCTGAGCCTGTCGATGATCAAGCGCCTGCATGAAGGCTTGAGCATCCCGTATGAGCGGTTGCTGGCAGGGGCTTAAGAACTCAGGCGGCTGTAGGCCCGCGCCCACATTCGACCGCGTTTCCAGAGGATAAACGCGGTCGAATGTGGGAGCGGGCTTGCTCGCGATGGGGCCGCCAACTGCGCGGAACGACTTACAGGCTCAACGGCCGGTTCGAAGCCTTGATGAACTCGTTCTTCAGCTCTTCAAACGTATGCACCGCCGGGAACTGCGGGAACTCGCGGATCACATTCTCCGGCGCATGGAACAGAATCCCGCGGTCGGCCTCGCCCAGCATGCTGGTGTCGTTGTACGAATCACCGGCAGCGATCACGCGGTAGTACAGGCTCTTGAACGACAGCACCGACTGGCGCTTGGGGTCTTTCTGGCGCAGTTGGTAGCTGACCACGCGGTCGGTTTCGTCAGTGATCAGGCGGTGGCACAACAGGGTCGGGAACCCCAGCTGGCGCATCAGCGGCTGGGAGAATTCGTAGAAGGTGTCCGACAGAATCACCACCTGGAAGCGCTCGCGCAGCCAGTTGACGAACTCGATGGCACCGTCCAGCGGCTTGAGGGTAGCGATCACTTCCTGGATATCGGCGAGCTTGAGCCCGTGTTCGTCGAGGATGCGCAGGCGTTGCTTCATCAGCACGTCGTAGTCGGGAATGTCCCGGGTGGTCGCCCGCAGGGATTCAATACCGGTTTTTTCGGCGAAAGCGATCCAGATTTCCGGAACCAATACCCCTTCCAGGTCGAGACAGGCAATTTCCACGAGACACTCCTATTTGTATTGTTCAAGTCGAGCGAGCAAAAAGACTGCCGAACTCTAGCGATTCAAGGCGGCGGCCGCAACGCAGGGCGGATTTTGATACCATCACTCTCCTATAGAGCGCTCAGCGCCACTGACCTGTAGGAACCGTCCTGATGAACCAAGCCTTCGATGTCGTTGAACTCGCCACGACCTATGCCAACAAATCTGCCCAGGACATTCTCAAGCTGGCGTTCAGCCAGTTCGGCGATGACCTGTGGATTTCCTTCAGCGGTGCCGAGGATGTGGTGCTGGTGGACATGGCCTGGAAGCTGAACAAGAACGTCAAGGTGTTCAGCCTCGACACCGGCCGCCTGCACCCGGAGACCTACCGTTTCATCGAACAGGTGCGCGAGTTCTACAAGATCGACATCGAGCTGATCTCGCCGGACCAGAGCAAACTGGAACCCTTCGTCAAAGAGAAAGGCTTGTTCAGCTTCTACAAAGACGGCCATGGCGAATGCTGCGGCGTGCGCAAGATCGAGCCGCTGCGCCGCAAGCTCTCCGGCGTGCGCGCCTGGGCTACCGGCCAGCGCCGCGATCAGAGCCCCGGCACCCGCAGCCAAGTGGCTGCGCTGGAAATCGACACGGCCTTCTCCACCCCGGAACGCACCCTGTACAAGTTCAACCCACTGGCGCAGATGACCAGCGAAGAGATCTGGAGTTACATCCGCATGCTGGAGCTGCCGTACAACAGCCTGCACGAGCGCGGTTTTATCAGCATCGGCTGCGAGCCCTGCACCCGCCCGGTGTTGCCGAACCAGCACGAGCGCGAAGGCCGCTGGTGGTGGGAAGAAGCCACGCAGAAGGAATGCGGGCTGCATGCCGGGAATCTCATCAGCAAGGCCTAAGCGCTGACGCAGTCAACCATGTGGGAGGGGGAGCAAGCCCCCTCCCACATTTGTTTTGTGCCGAGCGTAAAAATGTACACACAAATGTAACCATCGGTGCCATTTATGTGTGCAATCCATCGACCTTCGCACCAAAACGTAACATCTCCTCTCTGCCGCTGTTTATCCTCTAAACAGAGGTTCTGCCCCGTCAAAAATAAATACCTGTTCAAACGGTCAATTTATATCGCTTTGAATTCAGTCAGTTATTTATAGAACCTATAAAAACGAAATTAACCAAGGTTTTCATAGATCGAAAACTGGCACGTATGTGGCTTAAGGTGAAGTACGCTTTGTATACAATAAATACAAAACATACATACACTTTCCCGCTGCGGCTTTGCTGCAGCAGTGCTGGAGCCTGCCGGAATGCGTACACGCCTCTCGAACACCCTCGCACTGGATCTGCCCTCCTCCGCCCTCAACCCCGAGGCCGCGAGCCCCGGCCCGCTGGTACTCAGCCCGCGCCTGCACAACCGGGACCTGGCGCCGACCAAGGTCGAAGGCCGACGCTGGGGGCGCTACAGCATCTTTGCGTTATGGACCAACGACGTACACAACATCGCCAATTACTCGTTCGCCATTGGCTTATATGCGCTGGGCCTGGGTGGCTGGCAGATTCTGTTATCCCTGGGGATCGGCGCGGCGCTGGTGTACTTCTTCATGAACTTGTCGGGTTATATGGGGCAGAAGACCGGGGTGCCGTTTCCGGTGATCAGCCGCATCAGCTTCGGCATTCACGGCGCACAGATTCCGGCCTTGATCCGTGCGGTTATTGCGATTGCCTGGTTTGGTATCCAGACCTACCTGGCCTCGGTGGTGTTCCGAGTATTGCTGACGGCGATTCATCCGGGGTTTGCCGACTATGACCACAACTCGATCCTGGGCCTGTCGAGCCTGGGCTGGGCGTGCTTTGTGACGATCTGGTTCGTGCAACTGGTGATCCTGGCCTACGGCATGGAAACCGTGCGTCGCTACGAAGGCTTCGCCGGGCCGGTGATTTTGCTGACCGTCGCTTCGCTGGCCGGTTGGATGTACTTCCAGGCCGACGGCCACATCGCCTGGTCGATCCGCGAGCCGCTCACCGGTGGCGAGATGTGGCGCAATATCTTTGCCGGCGGCGCGCTGTGGCTGGCGATCTACGGTACGTTGATCCTCAACTTCTGCGACTTCGCACGCTCTTCGCCGTGCCGCAGGACCATCCAGGTCGGCAACTTCTGGGGCCTGCCGGTGAACATCCTGGTGTTCGCCGCCATCACCGTGTTGCTCTGCGGCGGGCAGTTCCAGCTCAATGGCCGGGTGATCGAAAGCCCGACCGAGATCATCGCGGCGATCCCCAATACGTTCTTCCTGGTACTCGGCTGCCTGGCGTTCCTGATCGTCACCGTGGCGGTGAACATCATGGCCAACTTCGTCGCCCCGGCCTTTGTGCTGAGCAACCTGGCGCCCAAGTACCTGAACTTCCGCCGCGCCGGGTTGATCAGCGCAGCCGTGGCGGTGCTGATCCTGCCGTGGAACCTCTACAACAGCCCGCTGGTGATCGTGTATTTCCTTTCCGGCCTGGGCGCGCTGCTCGGGCCGTTGTACGGGGTGATCATGGTCGATTACTGGCTGATCCGTAAAAGCCAGGTCGACGTGCCGCAACTGTACAGCGAAGACCCGAATGGCGTTTATTACTACAGCCGTGGCGTGAACATGCGCGCGGTGGCGGCATTTATTCCTGCGGCGGTGATCGCCATCCTGCTGGCGCTGTTGCCGGGGTTTGCCAGTGTCTCGCCGTTTTCCTGGTTGTTTGGCGCCGGTATTGCAGGGCTGTTGTACCGGCTGATCGCCAAGCGCCAAGCGTTCTACGCTGATGTCAGCGGTGAAAGCATTGCAGTCGATAACGTCAGTCATTAAAAAGGACATTCCATGCGTATCCTCGTGGTCAACGTCAACACCACCGAATCCATCACCCAGACCATCGCCGAGCAAGCGCGGTCCGTGGCCTCGCCGGGCACCGAGATTATCGGGCTCACGCCGTACTTCGGCGCCGAATCGGTGGAAGGCAATTTTGAGAGCTACCTGGCGGCCATCGCGGTGATGGACCGCGTGATGGCCTACGACCAGCCGTTCGATGCGGTGATCCAGGCCGGGTATGGCGAACATGGGCGCGAAGGCCTACAGGAATTGTTGAATGTGCCGGTAGTGGACATCACCGAAGCGGCAGCCACCACCGCGATGTTCCTCGGCCACGCCTACTCGGTGGTGACCACCCTGGACCGCACCGTACCGCTGATCGAGGACCGCCTGAAACTCGCCGGCCTGTATCAACGCTGCGCCTCGGTGCGGGCCAGCGGCATGGCGGTGCTGGAGCTGGAAGAACACCCGCTGGCGGCCATGGAGGCCATCGTGCGGCAGGCGGAACTGGCGATCCGCGAGGACAAGGCCGAGGTGATCTGCCTGGGATGCGGCGGCATGGCCGGGCTGGACGAACGCATTCGCCAGCGCACCGGGGTGCCGGTGGTGGACGGGGTAACGGCGGCGGTGACGATTGCCGAAGGGTTGGTGCGATTGGGGTTGTCGACGTCGAAGGTCAGGACCTACGCCACCCCGCGGCCGAAGACTGTCATCGGCTGGCCGCGCAGCCGATAGAACAGGTCGCGGCGATCAAATCGCGCTGAAGCGCTGCGCCAGTCCCGCGATTAAAAACTGCTCGAGGATGAAGTCGACAAACGCCCGGGTCTTGCCGGGCAGCAGTTTGTGTTCGGCGTAGTAGAGGGAGATGTTGCCGTCATCGACGTACCAGTCGGGCAGCACCCGCACCACCGCGCCACTGTCGAGGAACGGCACTGCCATCGGCATGCTCACCAGCGCAATGCCCATCCCCTGGGCACTCGCGCAACAGGCGGCCTCCGAGTCGCTCAGGGTCATGCGTGGCTTGAGCGCCAACGGACGCTGTTCGCGCTCGCGGCTGGTCAGTTGCCAGGAGCGCACGCGGCCGGTTTGCGGGGAGCGGATCAGGATGCCCAGGCAGCGCGCCAAATCCTCGGGCGCCAGTACCGGCGGGCGTTGCGCCAGGTAATCCGCTGACGCCACCAACACCCGGTGCGCGGGCGTCAGCTTGCGTGCAACCACGCCCTGGGGCAGCTCAAAACCACCGCCGATGGCCGCATCGAAGCCCTGGCCGATCAGGTCGACCTGGCGGTTGTCAAAATGCCAATCCGGGCTGATATCCGGAAAACGCCGGACGAATTCCCCCAGCAACGGCATGACATAACGATTACCGAACACCGTGCCCATGCTGACCTTGAGCGTCCCCACCGGCCGCCCCTCGGCGCTGGCCAGGTTGGCCACGGCGTTCTGAATGGTGATGAGGCTGTCGCTGACTTCGGCGAGGAACCGCTTGCCGGCTTCGGTCAGGGTCAGGCGCCGGGTGCTGCGCTGGAACAGCCGCACCCCCAGGCGCGCTTCCAGCTTGGCGACACTTTTGCCCACCGCCGCCGGGGTCAGGCTCAAGCGCCGGGCCGCTTCGGCAAAGCTGCCGCCTTCGGCGCTGCGCACAAAGCATTCGATACTTCCGAAGCTCTCCATATCCGCCCACTCTAAACTTTTGGTTTACACAGACTATAGCAATCCGGGTCTACCGACAGCGGCGGGTGAGGTCGATACTCGGCTGCATCCACAAGGCATCCCGCCTTGAACAGTGAGGAGATCAACATGACTACCCAGAACCTCAGCGGCAAAGTCGCCTTGATTCAAGGCGGTTCACGCGGCATCGGCGCCGCCATCGTCAAGCGTCTTGCGGCGCAAGGTGCGGCCGTCGCCTTTACCTACGTCAGTTCCGCCGCCAAGGCCGCAGAACTGCAGAACAGCGTGATCAGCGCCGGCGGCAAAGCCCTGGCGATTCAGGCCGACAGCGCCGATGCCACGGCGATTCGCAACGCGGTCAACGCCACGGTCCAAGCCTTTGGGCGCCTGGATATCCTGGTGAACAACGCCGGCGTGCTGGCCATCGCGCCGCTGGAAGACTTCAAACTGGAGGACTTCGACCAGACCCTGGCAATCAACGTGCGCAGCGTATTCATCGCCACTCAGGAAGCGGCCAAGCACATGGGCGAAGGCGGCCGCGTGATCAACATCGGCAGCACCAACGCCGAACGCATGCCCTTTGGCGGCGGCGGGCCGTATGCGATGAGCAAGGCGGCGCTGGTCGGCCTGACCAAGGGCCTGGCGCGGGACCTGGGGCCACGTGGCATCACCATTAACAACGTGCAGCCAGGGCCGGTGGACACCGACATGAACCCGGCGAACAGTGAGTTCGCCGAGAGCCTGATCGGGTTGATGGCGGTGGGCCGTTATGGCCATGTCGAGGAGATCGCCAGCTTTGTGGCCTACCTGGCCGGGCCGGAAGCGGGTTACATCACTGGGGCCAGCCTGACCATCGACGGTGGCTTCAGCGCATAACCGCCTGTAGGCGCCGGGTCAGGACATGGGCGGCAGGCCGTAGGCGGCGAGGTCGAAGTCCGCGAGTTTGCGGATGATCTGGTCGGCGTGGTGGTACTTGCTGTCGGCCATGGCTTCGTCGGGCACGGCGATGGCGGTCATCCGGGCCGCCTTTGCTGCGGTGACGCCGAACGGCGAGTCTTCAAACACCAGGCAATCTTGCGGCGCGATGCCCAGGCGCCGCGCGGCGGTGAGGAAGATGTCCGGCGCGGGTTTGGCGGCACCGACTTCCGGGTCGTCAGCCGTGACGATGGTGCCGAACAGGCCAAACCATTCGCGGTGCAGCGTGGTCTTGTGGCCAAAGGAGTTGCGCGACGAACTGGTGCCCACCGCAATCGGAATATTGTGCGCGTTCAGGTGCCGTACCAACGCTTCGGCGCCGGGCATGCCCAACGCCCTGGGGAAACGCTCGCTCATCAGCGGCTCACGGATTTCGAGGAACTCAGCCGCCGTGATCGGCAGGTCCAGCGCCTTGACCACGTAGTCGGCCAGGTCCTGGGCCCCGCGCCCGATGATGTGCTGTTTGATCCCCCAGTCATAGGTACGTCCGAAGCGTTCGGCGATGATCTGCGTCACTTCGGTGTAGATGCCTTCGGTATCCAGCAACAAGCCGTCCATATCGAAAATCACGGCCTTGATCGGACCGACTGCGCTACGCGGTGCATTCATCGTGACGAAACCCTGGAGGTAGGACTAAAAGGATTCAGCACAATAACGGCCACGCTTGTCGGCAGGCAACCTTTTAGGCTGTACACCTGATCAGGCCGGCGTGGGCAGGCAGCCCAGGCTGGTCAATGCGGCCTCCACCGCGTGCTCCAACGGCGTATGGGGTTCGTGGCCCAGGGCCGCAAGCAAGCGTTGGTTATCCATACGCAACGGGGTTTGCCACAGATAACGCATCTCCTGTATCTCGCGAAAGGTCACGACAAACGGCGCAGCCAACTTCAACAGCCACCAGGGAAATACGCCTACACGCGGTTGCAGGCCCGTCCTGCGTAACACTACGCGCTGGATCGCCTGGCTCATCTGCGTGCCATCACTGTCCACGTGCCCGGCCATATGAAAGCAGGCAAAGGCGTCGAGGGCGGCGCGGCGCTCAATCAACTCGAGCATGGTGCGCGCCACATCCGGCAGGTAGGCCCATTGGTGGGCGACGCCTGGCGCACCTGGGGCGCTGACCGCGCGCACCGGTTTACCGGGTTTGACCAGGCCTTGGGAGAACCAGTTGTTGGCCGCTCCGGCGCCGAAAAAATCCCCGGCACGCACGATCACTACACGAGCGCCCTCGCGGGAAGACTGAAGCAAGCGCTGCTCCAGTTGCACACGTATCGCGCCCTTGCGGGTCAGCGGGTGCTGGGGTGAGTCTTCGGAAAGCACCGGGAACGCATCCGGCCCGAAGTTGTAGACCGTGCCGGGCAACACGATGGTCGCGCGCTCGGCGATGGCGGCTGCAATGGTGTTGTCGATCATCGGCAGCACCTGCTCGGCCCAATTGCGATAGCCCGGCGGGTTCACCCCATGGATGATCACCGCGCAGCCACGGGCGGCAGCGATGACGTCCTGGCGATTGAGCGCATCGCCTTTGAGCCAGGTATAGGCGGCATTCTGGCTACGGGCCTTGGCGACATCCCGGGTCAACGCACACACCTGCCAGCCCGCCACGCTCAACTGTCGCGCCACTTCGCCGCCGATACCGCCGGTTGCACCCAATACCAGTACCTTGCTCATCACCCGCTCCCACATTGGTTGGAGCGGCCATTCTGTTCGTAGCCTGGTTATAGAGGAATTGCCGAAGACCATCCAGACGCTATACATTTACGCATGGCATTGAACATTGGTTGGGAGCTTTACCGATCGTTTCTTGGCGTACTCAAGGAAGGATCGCTGTCGGGGGCCGCACGGCAGCTCGGCATCACACAGCCCACCGTCGGTCGGCACATTGCCGCGCTGGAAACGGCCCTGGGCGTGGTGCTGTTCACTCGCTCCCCCACCGGCCTGCTGCCGACGGCAGTGGCTCACACCATGAGGGCCCACGCCGAGACCATGGAGCGCACGGCCGCCGCCCTGGAACGCAGCGCCTCCTCCCAGGGCGACGAAGTGCGCGGCGTGGTGCGTGTCTCCGCCAGTGAAGTGGTCGGCGTGGAAGTACTGCCGCCGATCATTACGCGGTTGCGCCAACAGCATCCTCAGCTCAAGGTCGAACTGGTCCTGACCAACCGCCTGAGCGACCTGCTGCAATTGGAAGCCGACATCGCCGTGCGGATGGTCCGCCCCAGCCAGGAGCAATTGCTGGCACAGCGCATCGGCCTGATCGAAGTCGGCCTGCATGCCCGCGACGATTACCTGCACCAGCACGGTACGCCGCAAGAGTTGAAAGACCTGACCGACCACGCGGTGATCGGCTACGACCGGGAAAACGCGTTTATCCGCAGCCTGGCCGTCAAAGGCTTCGAGCGCGGCACCTTCGCCCTCAGCAGCGACAGCGACTTGGCGCAACTGGCGCTGATCCGTGCCGGCGCCGGCATCGGCGGATGCCAGGTCAAGCTGGCCCAACAAGACACGCGCCTGCGCCGGGTACTGCCGGAGGCATTCGCGCTCAAACTCGACACCTGGGTCACCATGCACGAAGACCTGCGCAACAGCCCGCGCTGCCGGGCGACGTTTGATGCGCTGGTGGCGGGTTTGCAACGTTACGTACAGGATTGAGACAGCTTCGCTGAGGAACAATGAAAATCCCTCAATCCCTTCACAGCCGCCGCCATGACCGAAGCCTTCGAAGTCCCCAGCCCCCACGAAAAACACATCGAACACACCACCGAACATGCCCACGCGCGCGGTGACAATTTCGCCAGCCGCATTGCCGTGATGACCGCGCTGATGGCCACCCTTGGCGCCATGCTCAGCTACCAGGCCGGCTCCACCGAAAGCGAAGCGGCGATGGACAAGAACAACGCTGCCATTTTCAAGACCGAAGCCGCCAACCAGTGGAACTACTACCAGGCCAAATCCAGCCGGCAAAACCTGGCGGAACTGGCTACCCATATTCCCGGTGTGGACGCCGCGCATTACAAGGATGAGAGCGAGCGCTACAAGGGCCAGAAGGAAGACGTGCGCAAACAGGCCGAAAAGCTGGAGGCAACCTCACGGGAATGGGATCAGAAATCCGAAGAAGCCTTGCACCAGCATCACCGCTGGGCCCAGGCGATGACGGCGATTCAGATCGCGATTTCGTTGGCGGCGATCACGTTGTTGACGCGCAAGGAATGGTTGAAGCGCCTGTCGTATACCGCGGGCGGTGTGGCCTTGGTGCTGGGCGGCCTGGCGGGGCTGCATTTCTGATAATTTCGCTTGGGCGCCCAACACCCATCGCTATATAGTAAACCGCATAACGCTAACCACCGCACAAGGAGATACCGGTGTCCGTACTACCCAAAGAAGCCGTGGGCGCAGCCTACAGTATCGAATCCATGCGCTACGCCCAGGCCATGACCTGGCAGGCCATCGAACAACTGGCCCAACGCATCCGCCCCGGCATGCTCGAATCCGAAGCGCGCGAGTTGGGCAAACACGTCCTCGCCGACCTCGACATGCAGCGCATCTGGCACCCGCTGCTGGTGCGCTTCGGCGCCAATACCCTCAAGGCCTTCAAGCAACACTCCGACGGCGACCCGGTACTGGGTGAAAACGATATTTTCTTCATCGACATGGGCGCCGTCTGGCAAGGTCACGAAGGCGACGCCGGCGCCACGTTCACCACCGGCACCGACCCGGACATGATCGCCTGCGCCAACGCGGCCAAAGCGCTGTTCGACCGCGTGCAAGCGCGCTGGAAAAACGACCAGGTCATCGGCCTCGAACTCTACCGCTACGCCGAGGCACAAGCCCAGGCCATGGGCTGGCAGTTGAACCTCGACATCAAGGGCCACCGCGTCAGCGACTTTCCCCACGCGATCCATCGTGGCGGCAACCTCGGCGACTTCGAGCACTACCCGAATGCAGGGTTGTGGATTCTGGAGATCCAGATCGCTCACCCGAGCAAGCCGTATGGCGCATTCTATGAAGACCTCCTCGCTTAATCGTTCAAAGGAACCAGAATGGAACGCTACACCGAATTTCCCGTGCTGTTGTTTTCCTACGGCACCCTGCAGGACAAAGCCGTCCAACTCGCCAACTTCGGCCGAGAACTGGCAGGCCAGCACGACGCCATGTTGGGCTACTCGAAAAACTGGGTAGAAATTACTGACCCGCAAGTGCTGGCCACCAGTGGCAAGACCCACCACCCGATCGTCGCGCCGAGCACCGAACAAGGCGCCAGCGTTGAAGGCATGGTGTTTCAGATTAGCGCGCAGGAGTTGGCGGCGGCGGATGCGTATGAAGTGTCCGACTACAAGCGGGTCAGCGTGGCGCTGGCATCGGGCCTCACGGCTTGGGTGTATGTGCAAGCCTGAACGACGGGCGATTGATTTCAATCTGTTACAGGAGCGTTTAGAGTATCGCCCCCCGAGAATTGAATCTCGGGATTCAGTCCATGGAGTTACTCAGTGAAGTACGTCAGTAAAGTGGTTGCAGCAGCAGTTCTCGGTTTCACCCTCGCCGGCTGCACCGGCACCGCCATCAAATCCCCGCAATACGACAGCAGCCAATACACCGTGCTGGGTCACAGTGAAGCCAGCGCCACCGGCATCATGCTGTTCGGTGTTATCCCGATCGGCCAGAACAGCCGTTTCGTCCGCGCCCAGACGGCTGCCATCCAGGCAAAAGGTGGCGACGCGCTGATCAATACCGAAGTCCAGGAAAAATGGTTCTGGGCTTGGGTGCTGAGCGGTTACACCACCAAGATCTCCGGTGATGTGGTCAAGCTGAAAACTGCACACTAAGCCGGACGTTGCTCTATTTGCGCGGGATTTGACCTGAGCAAGCGACGTATCATGGGCCAACCTTTCGAGGATGGCCCATGAACCTCAGTATCCTTTACGCACTCGCCGCCGCCGCGCTGTTCGGCGCCAGCACCCCGCTCGCCAAAAGCCTCGGCCTGGGCCTCTCGCCCGTGCTGCTCGCAGGCCTGCTTTACCTCGGCAGCGGTGCCGGACTCGCCATCGTGCGCCTGATCCGCGATCGCGGCTGGACCCCCACCGGCTTGACCCCCTCCGAATGGCCCTGGCTGCTCGGCGCCATTGCGTTCGGCGGCATCCTCGGGCCCGTGGCCCTGATGTTCGGCCTGACCCGCACCTCGGGCGCCACCGCGTCGCTGATGCTCAACCTTGAATCGGTATTGACCGCGTTGATCGCCTGGCTCGTGTTCAGGGAAAACGCAGACCGTCGCATCGTCCTCGGGATGATTGCGATTGTGCTGGGTGGCGTGGCGTTGTCATGGCCCCAAGGCGGCGCCGACAGTCACGATTGGACCGGGCCGCTCGCCGTGGCGGTGGCCTGCCTGTGCTGGGGCATCGATAACAACCTGACACGTAAAGTGTCGGCCTCGGACGCATTGTTTATCGCCGGCGCCAAAGGCTTGATCGCGGGCGTGGTCAACTGCAGCCTGGCGCTGTATCTCGGCGCGCAGATCCCCGGCCTGGCGCAGCTCGCGCCGATCTTGCTGGTCGGGTTTCTCGGCTATGGCATCAGCCTGGTGCTGTTTGTGCTGGCCTTACGCGGGCTGGGCAGTGCGCGTACCGGCGCTTATTTCTCTACCGCGCCGTTCCTCGGCGCCGCGCTGGCCTTGCTGGTGCTGGGCGAGTCGGTGAACGGCGCGTTCTGGATTGCAGCAGCGCTGATGGCCGCCGGGGTGTGGCTGCACCTGACCGAGCGCCACGCCCATGCACATCAGCATGAGGCGACGGAACACGGGCATCGGCATGTCCACGATGAGCACCATCAACATGAACACCCGTTCGAGTGGGACCCGGC
Organism: Pseudomonas sp. Y39-6; assembly: GCF_023651955.1. Taxonomy (NCBI): domain Bacteria; kingdom Pseudomonadati; phylum Pseudomonadota; class Gammaproteobacteria; order Pseudomonadales; family Pseudomonadaceae; genus Pseudomonas; species Pseudomonas sp. Y39-6. The sequence continues at coordinate 5,401,465 of NZ_CP069594.1, forward strand.
GATGCCGCACAGTCACGTGCATACCCATAGCCCGATCAAGCATAGCCATCCACATTTTCCGGATATTCATCATCGGCATCGGCATTAAAGGCTTGACCCGATAGCCACAGCCTCCCATCGAGCCTGCTCCGCTACCACCCGATTACGCCCGCTTTGCTTGGCCTGATACAAAAGCTGATCAGCCCTCTCCAGCACAGCGGATATCGAATCGCCACCGGGATGCCATAGCGCGACGCCCAGCGAAACGGTGATGTGCCCGACCGTTTCGATGTTGGCGGCATCGATCGAGGCACGCAGTCGCTCGGCGACATCCGTTGCAACCTGAAGCGAACTATTGGGTAACAACAACACGAACTCCTCGCCACCGACCCGACAAGGCAGGTCGTTGGACCGTGAATTCTGCTGCATGAGCCTCGCAATGGCGCGCAGCGTTTCATCGCCCACGCCATGGCCAAATGTATCGTTCACGCGCTTGAAGTGATCGATGTCCATGGACACGACCGCGAACGCCTTGTAGGCATCCTGCCAGCGCAACAGAACGTCCTGCATCGCCCGGCGATTGGCCAGCCCGGTCAACACGTCGGTTTGCGCTTGCTGGTTGAGTTTGCCGATCTTTTCCTGCAGCAGGGTGGCGCCGAGCAGCAGCGCTCTGCGAATCTGCCAGCTTTCGAAATAGCGCGTCGGGATTGCACTGATACGTTCGTAGCTGTCCGGCGAATCCAGCCGTTTGGCGCAATCGGCAAGCCTGGACAACGGCACCGAGATTCGCGCGCCCAGCCACCAGATCAACACGATTCCGAACAGCGCCAGCGGCGCGATGCCCTGCGCCACCTTGGCCATGGTGTGTCGCAGGATGGCTTGGATGTTATCGAGCGGCTGCTGCGAGATCACCCCCCAACCGCTGATGGGCACCCTGGCGAAACCGGCGAGCATTTGCACGCCATCGGCATCTATCGCCTGCAATGTTCCCCCGTCGCGACTGAGCGCCGCGTCGTCGATCAACCCCTTTCCAGCGACTGTCCCGATGTGCTCGGGATCGGAGTGATAGAGCACCCGGCGGGCGCTGTCGACAAGATAGACATGCGCCCCGTCCTTGCGCACATTGGTGTCCATCAGCGCCTGGAGCGTATTCCTCTGCTCAAGTCGGACACTGCCCCCGATCAGCCCCAGGTACTCTCCTTTCGCGTCGAATATGGGGTGGCTGACAAAGACCACCAGATTGCCAGCCATGGACTTGAACGCGTTGCTGATTATCGGCACGCGAAGGCTGAGAGGCTCGCGGTGTTGCAGCGTGCGCCCATCGAGGTGGAGGTTTTCGGGAGCCGAGGCAATGATTGTCCCCGTCGCATCGGCGATCAACACGGAGTTGAAACTGGCGTCTTGCCCAAACAGTCGCTGGGCTTCCTCCGTCAAATTCTGCTTATCGCCAAACGCTTTGCCAATGACGAACGAACTGTATTTCAATTTATCGAGGTCGGAATTGAGTACCTGCTCCACACTCCGGGCGATCCGAGAGGCGTAGGCCTTGTTCACTTCCAGCGCATTCTCGATCAACTCCTGCTTCTGAATCGTGAACGTCACCCAAAAACTGTTGGCCAGGGTTGCGATTGCCGAAAGCATTACAAAGATAAGAATCAGAATACGAAGGTTGAGTTTCGGCTTCGGTCGGGTGGTCATATTACGCAGTCCGGATGGGCGGAAGAATTGCAAACGATTCGATGCAGGATGAATCGTCCTTGTTTTCGCAGGCACCTCTTCGACCATCGTTGACCGAAGCAGCCCGTTTAACCAGCCTGGAAGCCCACCTGCCAATTCTGAACGCGCCGAGCGAGCGTGTCCGAAGGCTGACGGAAAAAAACAGCGTCAGTCCCACATTGGGCCTATATGGCCTTTTTTTCAGCCGCAAGAAACCACAAACCCCCGACTTTCACTAGGAAAATCAGGGGTTTGTGTTTGCAGAATGTGGCGGTGAAGGAGAGATTCGAACTCTCGATACAATTTCTTGTATACACACTTTCCAGGCGTGCTCCTTAAGCCACTCGGACACTTCACCGTATCTCGTCAAACCAGTTCAGTCTGTCGAGGCGCGCTAATGTAGTCGAAAGACTTGCTGATGGCAAAGGTTTTTTTCAGAATTTTCATGCGGTTAGACCGGTATTCCGTGACGGGCCAGGCGAGGGCGATGATTCTGCCATTCTCAGGCATCGACGGCACGCGTCTGGGACGGTTGCTGCGCCCTGCCCCAGGCGGTTTATCGCCGGGTATAGAGGGAAAGCCTGACTGGCCAGTCAGTCACAGCGCTTTACCAGGCCGGGCGTGGTGAGTAACGTCTGCGCATGCACCTCTATAACAAATCCTACAAGGAACCACGTCATGAGTGAGTTGATCTCCTACCACCTGGAAGACGGTATCGCGACCCTGACCTTGAGCAACGGCAAGGTGAATGCCATTTCTCCGGCGGTGGTCAGTGCATTTAATGAAGCGCTGGATCAGGCCGAGAAGGATCGGGCGGTGGTGATCATCACCGGAACGCCGGGGATTCTGTCGGGTGGCTATGATTTGAAAGTGATGACCGCCGGTCCTAAAGAGGCGATCGGCCTGGTGACGTCGGGCTCGACGCTGGCGCGGCGCCTGTTGGCGCATCCGTTCCCGGTGATCGTCGCGTGCCCTGGGCATGCGGTGGCCAAGGGCGCGTTCCTGCTGTTGTCGGCGGATTATCGGATCGGGGTCGAGGGCCCGTTCAGCATTGGCCTGAATGAAGTGGCGATCGGCATGACCATGCACCATGCGGGGATCGAATTGGCGCGCGATCGTCTGCGCAAGTCGGCGTTTCAGCGTTCGGTGATCAACGCCGAGATGTTCGACCCGCAAGGCGCATTGCAAGCCGGTTTCCTCGACAAGGTGGTGGCGCCAGAAGCGTTGCACACCGCGGCACTGGAAGCGGCGCGGCAGTTGAAGAAGCTCAATATGAACGCCCACAAGCAGACCAAATTGAAAGTGCGCAAAGCCCTGCTCGAAGCCTTGGATGAAGCAATCATCCAGGACCAGGGCCATATTTTGAGCTAAGCCGCCTGCATGTGCCGTATCAAAGCCCGACCTTGAGTCGGGCTTTTTCTTACAAAAACAACCGACTAATCCTTGGCCGCTCTAGTCTGCCCCTGCTGGCACTTATTGAAACATGTACTTAAACATCGCCTATCTCCTACCTCTATCGGGGCAATTGCCGAATACAGTGTACATCCGTACACTGCGCCACCTTTTGTCTCGATGGTGCCGTGTCGATGCTGTTTCTGTTGCGTATGTCGTTGATGGGCCTGCACTTTATCCTCGCCGGCGGCTTGGGCGTGTTGCTGGGGATCTGTCGGCCGTTCAACCCGGATAATAGCCGTCTGTGCGCGCGCCTGTATGCGCTGCCGGCGATGCGAATACTGGGGCTGCGCGTCAAGGCCGATGTCGATTCGCTGTGCAACAAGCCCGGCAGTTGTCTGATCATCGCCAACCACCAGTCCAACTATGACCTGTTTGTGCTGGGCACCGTGGTGCCGCACCGCACCGTGTGTATCGCCAAGAAAAGCCTGAAATGGGTGCCGTTGTTCGGCCAGCTGTTCTGGCTGGCGGGCAACGTGCTGATCGACCGCGGCAATGCGTACAAGGCACGCCGTGCGATGCTCACCACCACCCGGACGTTGCAGCATAAGGACACGTCGATCTGGGTCTTCCCGGAAGGCACGCGCAACCTGGGCAAGGGCCTGCTGCCGTTCAAGAAAGGCGCGTTCCACATGGCGATTGCCGCTGGCGTGCCCATCGTGCAGGTGTGCGTGAGCAATTACGTCACCCGTATGCAACTCAATCGCTGGAACAGTGGCGATGTACACATACGCTCGCTGCCGCCGATTCCTACCACCGGACTGACTGCGGATGACATCCCGGCGTTGATGCAAGCCTGCTACGCGCAGATGGATGAATGCATCAAGGCGATGGACCACGAACTGCAAAGTGCCATAACAATAGAACTCGCTTCCAGCTAAGCTGCCCAACATCTGTTCCCCTGATAAGAAGTGATCGGCACCATGGGTAGAGTTGTTGCGGCCGCTGTTTACAGCGCCGGAAAGAAAGTTACCGATATCACCCTCGACGAAGGCGCGGCCTGGGCCGCCAAACCCGGGCATTTTGTCTGGATCGGCCTGGAAGAGCCCGACGCCCGCGAGCTGGCCAACCTGCAACGCCAGTTCAACCTGCATGAACTGGCCATCGAAGACGCCCTGGAAAAACACAGCCGCCCCAAGCTGGAAACCTTCGGCGACGCGCTGTTTATCGTCACTTATTCTCCGGTGCGCGAGAACGGCAAGCTGGAATTTATCGAAACCCATATCTTTGCCGGCAACGGCTACATCATCACGGCGCGCAACGGGCACTCGGCGTCCTACGGTTTTGTGCGCCAGCGCTGTGAGGCACGGCCATTGTTGCTGGAGCATGGGGAAGATTTCGTACTCTATGCGCTGCTGGATTTCGTCACCGAAAACTACCAGCCGGTCAGCGAGGCGATCCACGCCGAGATCGATGAGCTGGAACGCAACGTGCTGTGCAGCTCACTCAATGAGCACGATATCCAGAACCTCCACGGCCTGCGCCGTGACGTGCTGCGCCTGCGCCGCTACGTGGCACCGATGGTGGAGATCAGCGAAGAGCTGCAGAAGCTGAGTTTTCCATTCATTGACAAGAACATGCGCCCGTATTTTCGTGATGTACAAATCCACGTCACACGGCAGATGGAAGACCTGGCCACCCTGCGCGACATCGCCAGCCAGACCATCGAGATCGGTGTGTTGCTGGAGGCGTCGCGCCAGAGCCTGGTGCAGCGCAAGTTCGCCGCGTGGGCGGCGATCCTGGCGTTCCCCACCGCGGTGGCAGGGATTTACGGGATGAACTTCCAGAACATGCCCGAGCTGCAATGGCATTACGGTTATTTTGGCGTGCTGGGGTTCATCGCCGTAGGGTGCAGCGGCTTGTGGGCCAGCTTCAAGCGTTCGGGCTGGCTTTAACCTTGGCTTCAGGCTTGTGCGCAACGAAGCGCATCATCCACTCCGCCACGGTCACACCGTGGTGGTCGCGCTCGAGGCTAGCCACGCCATTCTTGTAGACCTTCTCGCCCAAGGTTGTCTGAAGAATCTCCAACAGCTCGCGGGAATAGTCGTGGATGAACTCGGGGTGCCCCTGGAAGCACAGCACCTGATCGCCGATGTGGTACGCCGCAAACGGGCAAAACTCGCTGGAAGCGATGACCGTGGCATTGTCCGGCAAGGTGGTCACCTGGTCCTGGTGGCTGATCAACAACGTCAGCTCCGGTACCTCAGGGCTCATCCACGGCGCCTTGGCATCGATTTTGTAATCGTGGATGCCCATGCCCCAGCCCTGGCCGGCGCGCTCGGTCTTGCCGCCTAGCAGCAACGCCAACAATTGGTGACCGAAACAGATGCCCAACAACTTGTCGCCGCGCTCATAACGGTCGAGCAGGTAGGTTTTGAGCGTCTGAATCCAAGGGTCGGTGCCAAACGAATCGGCCTTGCTGCCGGTTACCAGATACGCGTCAAACACTTCATCATCCGACGGGTATTCACCCTGCACCACGTTGTACACGACAAACTCGGCCGGGATCGGCTGCTTGGAGAACAGGCGCTTGAACATCTGCCCGTAACCTTGGTACTGATCGATCAAGCCTGGACGCAGGATATCGGTTTCCAGGATGCAGACGCGTAGCGACATAAAAAATACCTGACACGGCGATGGGAATATTGAACACCTCCAGAGCCTGCCTTGAAATGTACCTGCAAAGCAAGCCCCGCATTGATCACCGAAATACTTCACCCTGTGCGGCTTTCTGCAGCAACAACGCCGGCGGCGAGAAGCGCTCGCCATACTGCTCGGCCAGGTAGCGCGCCCGTGCAATAAAGTCGTTCAAGCCGTACTGGTTGATAAATTGCAAAGCGCCACCACTCCACGCCGCAAAGCCGATACCGAAGATCGAGCCGACGTTGGCGTCCGCGGTGGACATCAACACGCCCTCCTCCACGCAGCGCACGGTTTCGATGGCCTGGATGAACAACAAACGGTCGCGCACGTCCTGCGCTGAAATGCGTTGGTCGGGGCGTTCGAAGCGGCTTTTCAGTTCCGGCCACAAATACTTCTGCCCACCTGCGGGGTACTCATAGAAACCGCCCCCCGCCGCCTTGCCCATGCGCTGGTATTCGTTGACCAACAGATCAATCACCTGCGTCGCCGGATGGGTTGGCACGGCTTTACCTTCAGCCTGCAGATCCTTGGCTGTCTGCTGTCGGATATGGCTCATCAGGCTAAGCGACACTTCGTCGGACACCGCCAGCGGCCCCACCGGCATACCGGCCTTGCGCGCTTCGGTCTCGATCATCGGCGCAGCCACGCCTTCGCCGAGCATGGCAATGCCTTCGTTGGTGAACGTGCCGAACACCCGCGAGGTGAAGAAGCCGCGACTGTCGTTGACCACAATCGGGGTTTTCTTGATTTGCAGGACGAAGTCGAAACCACGGGCCAGGGTTTCGTCCGAGGTCTGTGTACCCTTGATGATTTCCACCAGGGGCATCTTGTCCACCGGGCTGAAGAAATGCAGGCCGATGAACTTGGCCTGATCCGGCACGGCCGTGGCCAGGCCACTGATAGGCAAGGTGGACGTGTTGGAAGCGATCACCGCGTCCGGGCCGACCACGTTTTGCGCGGCCGCAGAGACTTTGGCCTTGAGCTCACGGTCTTCGAACACCGCTTCGATGATCAGGTCGCAGCCGGCCAGGTCGGCGTCAGACTGCGTAGGATGGATACGCGCCAGGGTGGCTTCGCGCTGCTCGGCGGTCAATTGCCCACGGCTGACCTTCTTGTCCAACAGTGTGGCCGAGTGCGCCTTGCCTTTCTCGGCGGCTGCGAGGTTGATGTCCTTGAGCACCACTTCAACGCCTGCACAGGCGCTGACATAAGCGATCCCCGCGCCCATCATTCCGGCACCGAGCACGCCGACCTTGCGCGTAAGGTAAGGCGCAAAACCCTCAGGGCGCGAACGCCCGGCGTTGATGTCATTGAGCTGGAACCAGAAGGTGCCGATCATGTTTTTCGCCACCTGCCCGGTGACCAATTCGGTGAAGTAGCGGGTTTCGATCAGGTGCGCGGTGTCGAAATCCACCTGGGCACCTTCCACCGCCGCGCAGAGAATTTTCTCCGGCGCCGGCAAGCAGCCATTGGTTTTGCTGCGCAGGATCGAGGGCGCGATGGCGAGCATCTGTGCGACTTTCGGGCTGGACGGCGTGCCTCCGGGGATCTGGTAAGCCTTGTTGTCCCACGGCTGCGCGGCGTCGGGGTGGGCGAGAATCCAGGCGCGAGCCTTGGCCAGCAGTTCGTCGCGATCCACTGCCAGCGCGTCGATCAAGCCCGCTTGCAGGGCCTGCCGTGGGCGGATCTTCTTACCTTCGAGCAAATACGGCAGGGCTTTTTCCAAGCCCAACAGGCGCACCATCCGCACCACGCCACCGCCGCCCGGCAGCAGGCCCAGGGTGACTTCCGGCAGCCCCAGTTGTAGCGACTGGTCGTCCAGCGCGACCCGATAGTGACACGCCAGGCAAATCTCCCAGCCGCCGCCGAGGGCCGCGCCATTGATGGCGGCGACCACCGGTTTGCCAAGAGTTTCCAGGCTGCGCAGTTGCGCCTTCAGTACCCGCACACTGTCGGAAAATTCCTTGGCGTGGGCCTTGTCGACCTTGATCAGTTCATTGAGGTCGCCACCGGCAAAGAACGTCTTCTTCGCCGAGGTGATGACCACGCCGGCGATCCCGTCCTTTTCCGCTTGCAGCCGCGCCACGGTGGCCGCCATGGCCTCGCGGTACACAGCGTTCATGGTGTTGGCGCTCTGGCCGGGCATGTCGAGGGTCAGGACCACGATCTGGTCCTGGCCTTTTTCGTAACGAATGGCTTGGGTCATGACAATTCCTTGGGCTCAGAGGCGTTCGATAATGGTGGCGATGCCCATGCCACCGCCGACACACAAGGTGGCCAGGCCGTAGCGTTGTTGGCGCACTTCCAGTTCGTCGAGCAAGGTGCCGAGGATCGCGCAACCGGTAGCGCCCAGCGGGTGGCCCATGGCGATCGAGCCGCCGTTGACGTTGACCCGGGCGGCGTCGATGCCCATGTCTTTGATGAACTTGAGTACCACCGAGGCGAACGCCTCGTTGACCTCGAACAGGTCGATGTCTTCGACGCGCAGCCCGGCCTTGGCCAACGCCTTGCGCGTGGCTGGCGCCGGGCCGGTGAGCATGATGGTAGGGTCGGTGCTGGTGACCGCCGTGGCGACAATCCGCGCCCGCGCTTGCAGGCCCAGCTCGCGGCCCTTGGCCTCGGAGCCGATCAACATCAACGCGGCACCGTCGACGATACCGGAGCTGTTGCCGGGGGTGTGGACATGGTTGATCCGCTCGACATGGCTATAGACCCGCAGCGCGGTGGCGTCGAAGCCCATCTGCCCGATCATCTCAAAGCTGGGCTTGAGCTTGCCCAGGCCTTCGAGGGTGGAGTCGGCACGGATAAATTCATCGTGGTCCAACAGCACAAGGCCGTTCTGGTCCTGCACCGCGATCAGCGACTTATTGAAGGAACCGTCTGCGCGCGCCCGGGCCGCTTTCTGCTGGGAATGCAGGGCGAAGGCGTCGACGTCCTGACGACTGAAGCCTTCCAGGGTCGCGATCAAATCCGCGCCAATGCCCTGGGGCGTGAAATGGCTGTGCAGATTGGTTTGCGGATCGAGCACCCAGGCGCCACCATCGCTGCCCATGGGCACGCGGGACATCGACTCGACGCCACCGACCACCACCAGGTCTTCGAAGCCGGAACGCACTTTCATCGCGCCCAGGTTCACGGCCTCGAGGCCCGAGGCGCAGAAGCGGTTGACCTGGACACCGGCGACGCTGACGTCCCAGTCCGCCACCAGCGCGGCGGTCTTGGCGATGTCGGCGCCCTGGTCGCCCACGGGGGTGACGCAGCCGAGGACGATGTCATCGACCTGGCGGGTATCGAGGTCGCTGCGCCGGGCCAGCGCCGTCAACAAACCCGCCACCAGGTTTACCGGCTTGACGCTGTACAAGGCACCGTCGGCCTTGCCTTTGCCCCGGGGCGTGCGTATCGCATCAAAGATCAAAGCTTGGGTCATGACATCCTCGAACCGCTGTGCATGTGTGCCCTTACCTTAGGCCCGATTGACACGGTTTCAATGACGGATGCGCTCATTGCGTTTGACCCCCTCGCTCGGACGAACGGTAGCAGATGAGTGCAACCGTTTGATTAATCGTTTTAGCGGTCTAGCCAAGGCATTGGCGCCAAGATGGCGATAGGCCTCATACCTTTTTCAGTAAAAAATATGACAAGTTGATATGAAATGGATCTAAGCCACGCAGAACGAGGGCTCTAAGGTTCACTCAGTAGGAAGTTGCTGCCGGGTTTTGCTGGAGCAGCTGTAAGAAAAGCGACACGTCACGTTGCGATACTGAAATAAACCGGCACGCATTTGACGCTCAGGAATAACAACAAAAGGCAGTCAGCCATGTTCAAGCATTCGAAAATACGTCAGGCGGGACTTATTCTGTTCGCCACCACACTGATTCTGATCTTGCCCAACCTGACCAAGGTGCTTGGGTGACGAATCACACGCGCCATTCTGTACATCAGGCTTGCAGTTTTTGGCAGCTCCTGCGAGGACATTGCGTATAGCGGTCCTGTTGCAGGGGCTGCCGTTTTGCCTGGGAATTTTCCGGTATCTTAGGCGCCACTTCTTCTCGCACCGGGCCTCTCTCTTGAAATCGATCCTCGCCCTCTTCGCCTTGTTCCTCGCCCTGCCCGTTGCCGCCGCGCAGTTGACCATCGAGCTGGACCACACCAGCAAGACCTGGCAGACCGAAGACCTGCTCAAGCACCCCGATGCACAGACGGTGCCTATCGTTGATGACGTTTCCTACAAGCGAAGCATGACGTATCGCGCAGTCCCACTGGCGGTACTCCTACCGGGTCTGCAGACGGAAAACCATCTGCAGGCCATCGCGCTCGACGGGTTCGCCGCCGAACTGAGCGCCGCGCCTTTGCTGGAAACACACGGCGCCCGCGCCTGGCTGGCGGTGGAAGATCCCACCGATCCGTGGCCCGCGCTGGCCGCCGACAAGCCGAGTGCCGGGCCGTTCTACCTGGTGTGGACGAACCCTCAGGCCGGGCACATCAGCCCCGAGCAATGGCCGTTCCAGATCTCCGGGATCAAGCAGTTGAAGACGGTTGCCGAGCGTTTTCCGGCGTTGTTGCCCGATCCGAAGCTGGGTGCGAATGATCCGGTCAACCAAGGTTTTGCGCTGTTCCAGAAAAACTGCCTGGCCTGTCACCGCCTCAATGGGGCTGGCGATGCACAGGTAGGGCCGGACCTGAACCTTCCCTACAACCCCACCGAATATTTCAGCGGCGATTTCCTCAAGCGCTATATCCGCGACCCACAAAGCCTGCGGCGCTGGCCCCAAGCGAAAATGCCAGCCTTCGCCGCCGGCGTGTTGCCCGACAGCGAGCTGACGTTGCTGGTGGGGTATTTGAAGCATATGGCCGGGCGTAAGCAGCAGCCCTGAGCTATTGCTGCTGCACCGAAACCAGCGGCGTCGGCGCCACCGACACCTTGGCATGCATCTGCTCATGCCCGCCGCCGCGCCGCATGCCGCGTACCGGGCAGGCGTCCAGATAATCCAGGCCCACAGCCAGTTTCAGGTGCCGCTCCGGCCGCGCCAATTGGTTGGTCACGTCAAAGCTGTACCAGGCGTCGTCCAGCCAGGCTTCGGCCCAGGCGTGACTGGCCAGGTGCGTGCTGTCCTCGGTGTACAAATACCCCGACACATACCGCGCTGGAATCCCCAGGCTGCGCGCGCAGGCCAGGAACGCGTGGGTGTGGTCCTGGCACACCCCCGCACGCCCCGCGAAGGCCTGCGCGGCGCTGGTGTCGACCTCCGTGGCGCCGGGCGTGTAGACCATCGAGTGGTTGAGCGCGTGCATCAGGTCGATCAAGGCGCTGCGGTCGCGGCGCTGATGGCAATGCTGCTCGGCAAAGCGGCGCAGGGCTTCGTCGGGCTCGGTCAGCCGCGTACTGCGCAGGAACGGGTAGGCGGACTGGCTCTCGTGCTCAGCCTCGCGCAACTCGTCGATATCGACCTGGCCCCGGGCGCCGATGATGATGGCGTCGTGAGGCTCGTCCAGTGTCAGCACATGCAGGATATTGCCGAACGGGTCGACCTGGGCGCGCACCGGACGCGGTAGATCCAGTTGCCAACTGAGTACGTGCTGGCGTTCGCTGTCGTGGGGCGTAAGGCGCAGGTACTGGATGCTGGCGCGCACCTGATCGTCGTAGTGGTAGGTGGTTTCGTGGCTGATGGAGAGTCTCATGCCGCCTCCAGGTAGGAACTGTAGATGGCGTCGCCCAACTGGCGGACCAAGGGAATAAAGTCGGTCAGCCAGGCATGCAGGCCTTCCTCGAGGATTTCGTCGATGGCGGTAAAGCGCAGGCGCGCATCCATTTCGGCGGCCAGGCGCTGGGCCGGGCGGCCGTTGAGGCCGGGCAGGCTGGCGAGGATCTGGTCGATCTCTTCGCTGCAGGCCCGCAGTGAGCGCGGCACATCGGCGCGCAACAGCAACAGCTCCGCCACTTGCCGAGCGCCGGGGGCGTCGCGGTAGATCTCGGTGTAGGCCTCAAACGACGACAACGCACGCAACAAGGCACTCCACTGGTAGTACGCGTGGGCCGTGCCATCGCTGACCGCTTCGGCCTGGTCGCCGGCCATTTCATAGCGTGCGTCCAGCAGGCGCAGGGTGTTGTCGGCGCGCTCGATGAAAGTGCCCAGACGGATAAAGCGGAAAGCATCGTTGCGCATGATCGTGCCGTAGGTCGCGCCGCGAAACAGGTGCGAACGCTCCTTGACCCACTCACAGAACCGGCTCATGCCGTAGCGGCTCAAGCCTTGCTGGGCGATGTCGCGGATATCCAGCCAGGTGGCGTTTATGTTTTCCCACATGTCGGCCGTGATTCGCCCACGCACCGCATGGGCGCTGGCCCGCGCAGCACCGAGGCAGCTGTAGATGCTGGCCGGGTTGGCCGCGTCCAGGGCGAAAAAGTGCAGCAGGCGTTCGGCGTGCAGCTCACCGTGTCGCGCGTGGTAGTCGTCCAGCGTGCCGGTGATCAGCAACGGCATGGCCAGTTCATGCAGGCCGTCGCCGCGCCCGTCCTGGGGCATCAGCGACAGCGAATAGCTGACGTCGAGCATGCGCGCGAGGTTTTCCGCGCGTTCGAGGTAGCGCGACATCCAGTACAGATCCGAGGCAGTTCTACTCAACATGGCATCAGTCCTCAACCACCCAAGTGTCTTTGGTGCCGCCGCCCTGGGACGAGTTGACCACCAGTGAACCTTCGCGCAGGGCCACGCGGGTCAGGCCGCCGGGCACCACGCGGGTTTCCTTGCCGGACAACACGAACGGGCGCAGGTCGATATGGCGCGGGGCGATACCGTTTTCGACGAAGGTCGGGCAGGTGGATAAACACAGGGTCGGCTGTGCGATATAGGCGTGGGGCTTGGCCTTGATACGCGCGCGGAAGGCTTCGATTTCCGCCGCCGTGGAAGCCGGACCGACGAGCATGCCGTAGCCGCCGGAGCCTTGGGTTTCCTTGACCACCAGGTGCGGCAGGTTAGCCAGTACGTGGGACAGTTCGTCGGGCTTACGGCATTGGAAGGTCGGAACGTTCTTCAAGATCGGTTCTTCATCCAGGTAAAAACGGATCATCTCGGTGACAAAGGGGTACACCGACTTGTCATCCGCCACCCCGGTGCCGATCGCGTTGGCCAACACCACATTGCCCGAACGATAGGCGGCAAGCAGGCCGGGGACGCCGAGCATGGAGTCCGGGTTGAAGGCCAGCGGGTCGAGAAACGCATCGTCGAGGCGGCGATAGATCACGTCCACGGCCTTGGGGCCGTCGGTGGTACGCATGAAAACGCGGTCATCGCGCACGAACAGGTCGGCGCCCTCCACCAGTTCCACGCCCATTTCCCGGGCGAGGAAAGCATGCTCAAAGAACGCACTGTTGAAACGCCCGGGGGTCAACACCACCACGCTGGGGTTATCCAGGGGGCTGGCGCTTTTCAGGGTGTCGAGCAGCAAGTTGGGGTAGTGGTCGATCGGTGCGATACGCTGGGCCGCGAACAGTTCGGGGAACAAGCGCATCATCATCTTGCGGTCTTCGAGCATGTAGCTGACGCCGCTGGGCGTGCGTAGGTTGTCCTCCAGCACGTAGTAAGTGCCGTCACCATCACGCACGAGATCGACACCGGAGATGTGGGAATACAGATCGCGGTGCAGATTCAAGCCCTGCATAGCCAACTGATACTGCTCGTTGGCCAGCACCTGTTCGGCGGGAATGATCCCGGCCTTGATGATGCGTTGTTCATGGTAGAGGTCGGCGAGAAACATGTTCAGCGCCTTGACCCGCTGAATGCAGCCACGTTCGACAATCCGCCATTCACTGGCGGGAATGCTGCGCGGGATGGTGTCGAAGGGTATCAGGCGCTCGGTGCCCTGCTCATCCCCGTAGAGGGTGAAAGTGATCCCGGCGCGGTGAAACAGCAAATCGGCTTCACGCCGGCGCTGGGCCAGCAGTTCAGCGGGGGTTTCGGCCAACCAGCGGGCGAACTCGCGGTAATGAGGGCGAACCTGCCCTGCCCCATCGTACATTTCGTCGTAATAAGTGCGGATCATGCCGTACTCCTTGTCACCCGGACGCAAGAATCATCGCAAGGCCCGTGCCAGCGGCATAAACACTTAAAAATCAGTGAGTTAAATAATAGCGGGGAGTTAAGCGCACCATCCTGGTGCGCGGAATGCCCGGTGTCTTGTCGCGCGCTTCATCACAATGCGGGCTTTGACTATCAACAGCATAGCCAGTGTTGATTTCACTGCCCGCCCCCCGGTGCGGATAATCACCGTCATCTGCTGAACAGGACTCGTCCTACAGCCTTACCCATCGCGCAATCGGTACCGTGTGATCTCGTGTATCGACCGACTCCTCCGGTCTTCCCTTTCGACCACCCCACTCGGGTGGTTTTTTTTGCCTGGAAATACCGCGCGAGTTGCGTCTGATTTCAGACGCCACAAACAAAATCGGCCGACCCAAAGGTCAGCCGATACGCTGTGTTTCTCATACTGCTACATGGGTAACCCACGCACCTCCTGCTTGACGCCCCATCCTTCGATGATCCCGCCCAGCGGCTCGACCACCGCTTCAAAGTCTTGCTCGAAGTCTCCTATGCCGTCGTAGGTTGCAAACATGATCTTGCTCAGTTCCAGGTACCAGGCGCCATCGTCGCGCGCGCTGACCTGGGCATTCAGGGATTCGCCACGAAACCGACCCGCAGCCCTGCGCGCCCGTTCCTCGTCCGGGAAAATGGCGTAGAACTCGATGGGGTGGAACCGTGAAAAATCGAAGCCGCCTTCTTTCATGCGGCGCAGAACGTTGGTGCTGATGTCTTCTTGATAGGCTGTGCTCATGAAACGTCCTCCTCAAACCGATGGATAGACTTTCCGTGCTTCCCGAAGCCCACGCCTTACTGGCGCGGGTACTACGGCAATGACATCACCGCTGGAAAACAAGCATGTAGCTGACAAGACCAGACCTTAGCGATTCATTCGCTGATCTCACTTGCAGAGTAGCGCGAAGCTATCACCTCCACCAGAGGCGCTTGAATGGCAGACAGGGAATGTTCAGACGACGGGAGAGATGTCGAGGATCTGGATACTGTTCTGGTCTTTGAGGATCTTGACCGTCGGTTCGGGTTTACGGCCTTCCAGGTCATTGAGGTCCAGTTCGGCGGCCACCGGCACCAGCTTGTCGCGAATCAAGTGTGCCGCATCTTCGAGGCTGGGCTTGCGCTCGCAGGTGAACTGCTCCACGGACTGCACGCCGTGATCATCAACGAAGGTAATCTGCCACTTTTGCATCGGTGCCTCCTCGATAAAGCCCGCGTGTGGGCTTACCTCTATCTGGACCTTGAGGGCTCGCTAAACGTTCCACTCAAGGTCGCAGGCACCGGGTCTACCGCGCTTACTTCTCGGCGCGTTCCCTGAGGGCTTTCAAGGTGTTGAACGGGGCGTCCACCACGAACTTGTTGGCCAACCACGAAGGCACGCTGCCGCCTGGCTCGGTGTGTACCTGGTAGGTCACTTCGGTTTCGTTGGCGCCTTTAGGCACCAGTTTCCAGTAGCCGTCGACCTGGGCCACGCGCACATAACCCTTCACTTCCGGCTGATAGGTCGGCACTTCCAGCAGCGCGCGGGTCACGCTGCCGTCGGCGGCCTTGGACGTGGTGATTTCCAGGATCGAATCGCGGTCGGTCACTGGGAACGGGGCCTTGAATTGGGTGTAGGTCCAGCTCTTGACGCCCTCCTGCTTGAGCAGTTTTTGCGACTTGCAGTCATGAATCCAGGCGCAGGCACCGACCGCATCTTCCTGCAAGGCCTCGATCTTGGCCACGGGGGCCTTGATCACTGTCACACCGCGATACGCCTTGTACTTGGAACCGGCGACTTCGCTCAGCGACACCTTGATCCCGTCTTCATCCTTGGCGACTTGCCAATCCTCAGCCTGAGCAGTGGCAGCAAACAACACCGTAAAACCGCACAACACAGCCATTCGTTTCAGCGAACCCATTGTTGTATTCCTTATTGTTGAAGTTCCGATAGTAAAGCCATCAAGCCGCCGTCATCTGCTCCCACCAGCCGATCAACCTGATCGCATCGGCCTGGTCGGTGCCGCAGACCTCGATATCCGCCTTGAAATCACTGCACACCGCCGGCCGTTCCGGTTGTCCGAACAGCAGGCATAACTGTTCGACCGACAGGTGCAGGCAGCGTTCGCCCGCGGGTTTGCCGTGGGGCATTCCCGGCAGCGGTGAACTGATGGAGGGGGCGATGCAGCAAGCGCCACAGCCTTCACGGCATTTCATGAGCAACAGGTCCTCGACGGCTCAATAGGGACGGCCGGGCTAGAGTACGCCCTTAAACAGCCGTTTTAAAATGGTCTAACAGGGGTTTTTCGCAGAAAATAAAAGTGACTGACCAGTCTGCGACAGATGGTCGGGTGTCGACGTCACCTTCGTCGGAAAAGTTTATTGTTTGAATTCGAAATCCAGCGCCGCGCCTTCCACCTCACGCCGTTCTTCGTTGCGCAGTTGCAGCTTCATCTCATTGCTGAGCAGGCGACCGTTGATCTGGAACGCACTGTTGTCAGCCGGCTTTTCACCAAACATCGGCGGCAACAACGGTACGTTTTTTGGCGCGGGCATGCTGCCGATGGGCTGCAGGTGCCTGACCATGTCGGAAGGCAGGGACAAATCCAACTGTGCCGGTGGCAAGTGGGTCTGGGCCACTTCGCGGGCGGACTTGGACTTGCTCGCAATCGGCGCGCGTTTTTTTGCCGACGCGTTTTTTTTGTTGGTCGCCGGGGCTTTTTTCGCCGGGGTCGGTTTTTTTGCGGGGGTTGTGTGCTCGGTACTCGCGGTCGGTGCGGGGTCCGCCACAGGCGTCGCCGCCAGCGTGACGCCGACGTGACTCAGGCTGAACAGGCTAATCACTAAAACAGCGCGAAAAATAGAAGTCATATTGCCAACAGCTTTAACGGCAGAAGGCCATATGCTCGCTTGTTGAGGGCAGCATGACAAGCGCGGTGATTGGCCAGCTATCAGAACTGGCTGCTTGGCGAGCCTCACAAGCCGGCCGCTGTCTCCAGGCATAACTGACTGGCGAGCATCCCCAAAGTCATCAGCGCCCGCTCTGCCTCGCGATTCCACGGCGTGCCGCAGTTCAGACGAATACAGTGGTTGAACTGTTCCGTATTACTGAAGATCAACCCCGGTGCGATGCTGATGCCCTGCTGCAATGCACGCACGTGCAGTTCCTGGGTATTGACCCGCCCCGGCAAACTGACCCACAGGATAAAACCGCCGGTCGGACGGGTCATCTGGGTGCCTTCGGGAAAATACTGCTGAACCGCCAGTTGGAACGCGCTGAGGTTCTTGCGGTACTCCTGGCGGATGTAACGCAGGTGCCGATCGTAACCGCCGTTCTCCAGGTACGCGGCGACACCCATCTGGGTGACGCTGCACGCCGAATGGGTGCTGAACATCTGCAAACGCTGGATTTCCTGCTGGTACTTGCCGGCGATCATCCAGCCGATACGCACGCCGGGTGACAAGGTTTTGGAAAAGCTCGAGCAATAAATCACGCGGTCGAGGCGATCGTAGGCTTTCAGGGCTTTGGTGCGCCCCAGTTCGAACATCAGTTCGCCGTAGATATCGTCTTCGACGATCTGGATATCGAAATCCGAGGCCAGGCGCAGCAAGTGTTTCTGGCGCTCCTCGGGCATGGTGCCGCCCAACGGGTTGCTCAGGCGCGTGGTCAGCACCAGGGCTTTGATCGACCACTGGTTAGCGGCCAATTGCAGGGCTTCCAGGCTCATGCCGGTGGCGGGGTCGCTGGGGATCTCGATGACCTTGAGGCCCAGCAGATCCGCCAATTGCAGCAAGCCGTAATAGGTCGGCGACTCGGCGGCGATCAGGTCGCCCGGCCGCGTCAGCACCCGTAACGACATCTGCAGGGCATCGACGCAGCCGTGGGTGATCACCACTTCGGAGGGGTCCACCACCACGCCGGCATCGCGCATGCGGATCGCCACCTGGCGGCGCAACGGCTCGAAGCCGGGGCTGAACATGTAGCTGAACGCCCGCGGGCTCTGGAAGCGCGTGACCTTGGCCAACTGCTGGTGCAGTGCGCGTACCGGCAAGTAATCCACACTCGGCACGGCCGCGCCCAGCGGGAATACGCCTTCGCGACGCGACTCCACCAACACTTGCTGAATGATGCTGCTGCGCGTCACCAACCCCGGGCGCTCGACCCGGGCGATATCCGGCGTCGGCGCCGTCAGCGCCGGTGTCTGGTGTACGTAATACCCGGACTGCGGCCGTGCGCGAATCAAGCCCTGATCTTCCAGGTTGGCGTAAGCCTGCAACACCGTGGCATGGCTGACGTTGAGCTGGGAGCTCATCTTGCGCACCGAAGGCACGCGCTCGCCCGGTTGATAGACACCGCGCCGGATATCCTCAGCCAGTTGCTGGGCGATACGTTGGTAAAGCAACAGATTGGTCATGACGCAGCACTCGATTTCACGGCTATTTTATTTTTGTGTGAAACATACCGGCACAGTTTAGAAGTGTACGGGGACAGTTGCCACAATAGTCGAGCGCGAGCGGCAGTGATAGAAAAAACTGTAAGGGTGGCCTGAGGCGTTTCGGGTACCCCGAAAAAAATGTGGGAGGGGGCGCCCCCTCCCACATTTTGCTTGCGCCAGGTTCCTAGCGGGCGGCGCCCAACTGGCCCTTCGCGTCGGAGAACACGATCTCTACCCGGCGGTTCTGCGCGCGGCCGCGCTCGGAAGCATTGGCCTCCACCGGGTACTGGTCGCCATAGCCTTCGACCTGGATGCGCTTTTCGTCGATCCCCAGGTCCACCAGCACATCCGCCACCGATTGCGCGCGGTCGCGGGACAGTTGGAGGTTTTCCTGCTCGCCGCCGGTGCTGTCGGTGTAACCCTCGATACGCACGATGCGCTTGGGGTTCAGTTGCAGGAACTGGACGATTTTCAGCACGGTGCGGTTGGCCGAGTTTTTCAGTTCGGCTTCACCGGTGTCGAACAACACGTCGCCCAGGGTCATCACCAGGCCGCGATCGGTCTGGGTGGTGGCCAGGCTGGCGATCTGTTCCTCGAGCCATTTGCCCTGCTGCTGCACGCTGATCAGCTTGCTCTCGCGCAGGGCCAGTTGCAGGCGCTGGCGTTCCAGTTCGAGTTTGGTGCCGCGTTCCTGATTGAGCGCCTGCTCGGTGTGTTCGCGGGCGATCGCGCTGTAGCGCTGGCTGAGGTAGGCGTAATGCACCACGTCGGCACCGCTGCCCCAATAGCTGGACAAGCGATCGGCACGGGCCAGGGACTCTCCGGCGCGGATCACGTCCTTGGGCGCGAAGCGCAGCACGTTGGCGTCTTCCTTGACCTTCTGGAAGTCGCTGCCCGCCTGTTGCAGGGCCTGCTCGCCATTCGGGTGGCTGGCGCAACCGCCCAGGGCCGCGCTGCCCAGCAGCACGACGCAACTCAAGCCACGGATCATCGGGCTCATTGGGCTTCTCCCAGCTGCAATTGCTTGCGCAGGCGGGTGATACGGGTATTGAGCACGTTCAGTTGTTCCTGACTCTTGCGGGTCAACACTTGGGCTTCGGCGAGACGCGCATCCAGCTCGGCCTGTTCGGCCTGCATGCGCGCGTTCTTGTAGGACTGGTCGGCCATATCAGCCTGAGCCTGGGCGAATTTACCTTCAGCCAGTTTCAGTTCGGACGATTCATCGGAGTTGGCACCCACGGCGCTGGCTTGTTCCAACGCTTGCTGGGTGAGGCGTATTTGTTCATTCGGCGCAGGATCGGCTGCACATCCCGCCAGAGCAACAACGGCGAGGGCCGCTAAAAAAGGTCGAAAAATCACTGAAAATCCCTACTTTGTTGGGGTGCCGACGGGTTGTTGCAATTGCGCTTTCCAGCGCTCCAGATTGCGCTGCAGCGCAGCTTGCGCCACACCAGACCCGGACAATTCTGTCATCTTTTTCGCCAGCTGTCCGCGCAGCCAGGGGTCATTGCACGCGGAGTTGTGGGAAATCGCCAGGTACAAGCCAGGCTGATCGACGGGCACGTCGCGGGCGAACAGGTCATTGCTCATGCCCAGGGTCTCGGCCATGGCCATGCCGGAGTAACGCCCGGCGAGTACGTAGTCCACTTCCCCCAGCAGCAGTTTCTGAAACGCCGGAGTCAAGGTGGGCAGGCGTTGCAGGGTCAATTGCTGGGCGGCGAAGGTTTCAAAGTCGTGGCTCAACCGCGCCCGTTCCGACACCGCGCCCTGATGGCCGTGCAGGTCGGCGGCCGTGGCATAGGCCAGCGCCGAGTCCTTGCGGGTCCAGACCAGATAGTCGATCTGCACCAGCGCCGGGTGGAGGTAGTCGAGGGTTTCCAGCTCGCCGATATTCAACGGCGCATCGGCCAGCAGATCCATGCGCCCGCTGCGCACTTCGTCCAAGGCCTGGGAACGCTTGCCGCCATAGAGCAGGTCGATTTTCAACCCAAGGTCCTGGGCCACTTGCTGCAACATGTCGGCGGTGGCGCCGATCAAGTGCGTGGGGTCCTGGGGATCGCGCCAGAGCAAAGGCGGAGCGTCCGGGCTGCCGGTAGCCACCAGGCGCTCGCATTTGCCGGCCGCCAGCGACAGGGTCGGCAGCAACAGTGTGAAACCCAGCAGTGTGGCCCAGGGGCGCAATTCCATGGCGAGGTGCTCCGATAATAAAAAGCCCGGTCAAAAGACCGGGCTCTTTATAAGTGAAGCGACTGGATTAGACCAGCTTCTCCAATTCAGGTACGGCTTCGAACAAGTCCGCCACCAGGCCGTAATCAGCCACCTGGAAGATCGGTGCTTCTTCGTCCTTGTTGATCGCTACGATCACCTTGGAGTCTTTCATGCCGGCCAAATGCTGGATCGCGCCGGAGATACCGACGGCGATGTACAGCTGTGGCGCAACGATCTTGCCGGTCTGGCCGACCTGCATGTCGTTGGGCACGAAACCTGCGTCGACCGCAGCGCGGGAAGCGCCGACGGCAGCGCCCAGCTTGTCGGCCAGGGCGTACAGGTGCTTGAAGTTGTCGCCGTTCTGCATGCCACGCCCGCCGGAAACGACGATCTTGGCAGCGGTCAGCTCAGGACGATCCGACTTGGCCAGCTCTTCGCCGACGAAGCTGGAAATGCCCGCGTCATGGGCCGCGGAGACGGCTTCAACGGCGGCCGAACCGCCTTCGGCGGCAACCGGGTCGAAACCGGTGGCGCGCACGGTGATGACCTTGACCGCGGCGGTCGATTGCACGGTGGCAATGGCGTTGCCGGCGTAGATCGGGCGCTTGAAGGTGTCGGCGCTTTCGACCGAGATGATCTCGGAGATCTGGTCAACGTCCAGTTGCGCGGCAACCCGCGGCAGGATGTTTTTGCCGTTGGAGGTGGCAGCAGCCAGGATGTGGCTGTAGCCAGCACCCAGCTCGGCGACCAGAGGCGCGACGTTTTCCGGCAGTTGGTGAGCGTAAGCGGCGTTGTCGGCCAGCAGTACTTTGCTCACGCCAGCGACTTTCGCCGCGGCTTCAGCCACGGCGCCAGCGCCCTGACCTGCAACCAGCACGTGGATGTCACCACCGATTTTCGCCGCGGCGGCCACGGTGTTCAGGGTGGCCGGAGCCAGTACCTTGTTGTCGTGTTCAGCGATTACCAAGATAGTCATGATTAGATTACCTTCGCTTCGTTTTTCAGTTTCTCGACCAGTTCAGCCACCGACTTGACCTTGATGCCCGCGCTGCGTGCAGCCGGCGCTTCGACTTTGACGGTCTTGTTGGTAGAGGCGGTGGAAACGCCCAAAGCATCCGGAGTCAGCACTTCGAGAGGCTTCTTCTTGGCTTTCATGATGTTTGGCAGAGACGCGTAGCGCGGCTCGTTCAAACGCAGGTCGGTGGTGACGATGGCCGGCAGTTTCAACGAAACTGTCTGCGCGCCGCCGTCGATTTCGCGGGTCACGGCAACGCTGTCGCCGCTCACTTCGACTTTCGAGGCGAAGGTGCCCTGGCCGTAACCGGTCAGTGCAGCCAGCATCTGGCCAGTCTGGTTGTTGTCGCTGTCGATGGCCTGTTTGCCGAGGATCACCAGCGATGGCTGTTCCTTGTCGACAACGGCTTTGAGCAACTTGGCCACGGCCAGGGAGGTCAGTTCTTCAGCGGACTCGACCAGGATGGCGCGATCAGCGCCCAGGGCCAGAGCGGTACGCAGCTGCTCTTGAGCAGTGGTCGGGCCGATGGTAACCACGACGATTTCAGTCGCCACGCCTTTCTCTTTCAGGCGCACGGCTTCTTCCACGGCGATTTCGCAGAAAGGGTTCATCGACATCTTGACGTTAGCGAGGTCGACGCCGGAATTGTCCGCCTTGACGCGAACTTTCACGTTGTAATCGACAACGCGTTTGACAGCTACAAGAACCTTCATGGATTCCTCGTTACTCTCCGGTGAAAAGAAAGTCGCCTAGGCGAACCTGGCGGTTGATGCTCATCGGCACACAAGGGCACCTTCAAAACCTTCGGCAAGTGACGCAGCGATGGAGAGTGATGACCGTTCGTCAGTGGTGACTGGGAGGTCATTCATGATCGCGACGTGTAAACTGCGCGCCAGCATTGGGCACGCGTCACTCTTTTTCGCCTTCGCCTGTCTTTAAAGGTGCTCTTGAAACCTACAGTCAGCCTACGGCGAGCGCAAAACCGACCGTATCTTGACCGGAACGCCTATTCTGGTCAATACGGCAAAATGGCCAGTCATAAGCCCCGTTGCTTTGATTTACCTAGCTTCCAAGCAATTCAAACAAACGTTTGTATTGGACGCTGAGAGTGGTGTAGATATAATGCGCCACCTAGAGAGAAAGGTGGTCATCCGCCTGCCCAGTGAACGCAGCGATGACGCTTACGACACCCAACCTCCACCCATTAGAAAAAAAGCCTGTGAGCCTGAGTAGGAGATAGCCTGTGGAACGCGAATACATGGAATTCGACGTGGTCATCGTCGGCGCTGGCCCGGCGGGCCTGTCTGCCGCCTGCCGACTGAAGCAGAAGGCCGCCGAAGCCGGTAAGGAAATCAGCGTCTGCGTGGTCGAGAAAGGCTCCGAGGTCGGCGCACATATCCTTTCCGGTGCCGTGTTCGAACCACGCGCCCTGAACGAACTGTTCCCGGACTGGAAAGAACTCGGCGCTCCGCTCAACACCCCGGTGGTGCGCGATGACATCTATGTGCTGCGCAGCGCCGACACCTCGACCAAGGTGCCTGACTTCTTTGTGCCCAAGACCATGCACAACGAAGGCAACTACATTATCTCCCTGGGCAACCTGTGCCGCTGGCTGGCTCAGCAGGCCGAGAACCTCGGCGTGGAAGTCTACCCAGGCTTCGCCGCGCAGGAAGCGCTGTTCGACGAAAACGGCGTGGTGCGCGGGATCATCACCGGCGACCTCGGCGTCGACCGCGAAGGCAAGCCGAAGGAAGGCGTCTACACCCCCGGCATGGAACTGCGCGGCAAGTACACGCTGTTCGCCGAAGGCTGCCGTGGCCATATCGGCAAGCAACTGATCCAGCGCTTCAAGCTGGACAGCGACGCCGACGCCCAGCACTACGGCATCGGCCTGAAGGAAATCTGGGAAATCGACCCGGCCAAGCATCAACCCGGCCTGGTGGTCCACACCGCCGGTTGGCCGCTGGACATCATGAGCAACGAGAACACCGGTGGCTCGTTCCTCTATCACCTGGAAAACAACCAGGTGGTGGTCGGCCTGATCGTCGACCTGTCCTACAGCAACACTTTCCTGTCGCCGTTCGATGAGTTCCAGCGCCTCAAGCATCACCCGGTGCTGGCCCAGTATCTGGAAGGTGGCAAGCGCGTCAGCTACGGCGCGCGCGCGCTGGCCAAGGGCGGCATCAACTCGTTGCCGAAGATGGTGTTCAAGGGCGGCGCATTGATCGGCTGTGACCTGGGCACCATGAACGTGGCCAAGATCAAAGGCAGCCACACCGCGATGAAGTCCGGCATGCTCGCCGCCGACGCCGTGGCCGAGCGCCTGTTGGCCGACGCCGAAGGCGGCGACGAGCTGACCAACTACGTCGACGCGTTCAAAGCCAGCTGGCTCTACGAAGAACTGTTCGCCACCCGTAACTTCGGCCCGGCGATGCACAAGTTCGGCCCGATCATCGGTGCCGGCTTCAACTGGTTCGACCAGAACATCCTCGGCGGCAAAATGCCGTTCACCCTGCACGACACCAAGCCGGACTACGCCTGCCTCAAGCTGGCCAAGGACTGCCAGAAGATCGACTACCCCAAGCCCGACGGCAAGCTGAGCTTCGACAAACTGAGCTCGGTGTTCATCTCCGGCACCAACCACGAAGAAGAACAGCCGTGCCACTTGAAACTCAAAGACCCGAGCATCCCGATCGGCACCAACCTGCCGCTCTACGATGAACCGGCGCAGCGCTACTGCCCGGCCGGCGTGTATGAAGTGGTGACCAAGGAAGACGGCGAGAAGCGCTTCCAGATCAACGCCCAGAACTGCGTACACTGCAAGACCTGTGACATCAAAGACCCTTCGCAGAACATCACCTGGGTCACGCCGGAAGGCGCAGGTGGGCCGACTTACCCGAATATGTAAAAGGGTTGCATGACCCAGGAGGCTCCCAGATCGGGAGCCTTTTTTGTGGCTGGCATCAACTCAATGTGGGAGGGGGCTTGCCCCCGATAGCGGTGGAACAGTCAGCACATCGATGGCTGACCCACCGTCATCGGGGGCAAGCCCCCTCCCACATTTTTAATCCCGTTGAGCCAGGGAGAATCAGGCAGCGCGCTCTTCGCCCGGGTTGCGCTCGAAGTAGCGCTTATATTCGCGGCTGAACTGCGACGTACTCTGATACCCCACCCGATGCGCCGCCTGTGCCACGCCCATGCCTTCCACCAGCAACAACTGCTGCGCCTTGAGCAAACGCAAACGCTTCAGATACTGCACCGGCGACAACAAGGTGCAGCGCTTGAAGTGTTCATGAAAGGTCGACGCACTCATGTGCGCGTAACCTGCCAACGTCTCGATATTCAGCGGCTCGGCGTAATGAGCATGCAGGTGATTCAACGAGGTGGCGATCCGCGAGAACTGCCCCTGCTGTTCCACCAACGCCCGCAACACATCGGCCTGGGGCCCGCGCAAGGCGGTGAAGAGTAATTCGCGCACACGCGCCGGGCCCATGATCCGGCTTTCCAACGGATCATGCAGGCATTGCAACAGGCGCTCGACGCAACCGCGCATGGCGTCATCCAGCACCACCGAACTCATCGACTCCAAGGTCTGCGCCGTCGGCGGCGGCCCGGCCTGCATGCCCATGGCCATCACCAATTCGCCCAGTACCACCCGATCAATCCCCACCGTCACCCCCAGCAGCGGTGCGCCGGGCGCCAGGGCGAACGTCTCGCATTCGAACGGCACCGGCATCGCCTGGATCAGGTAGTGCCCCGCGCCGTACTCCAGGGTACGCGGGCCCAGGTATGCGACTTTGCTGCCCTGGGCGACGAACATCAGGCTCGGCTCATAGATCTGCGGCCCGCGTGCGACGTCGCAACTGGCGCGCAGCACCTGCACGCCCGGCAGGTGGGTCGGGGAGAAACCGTCGCAGGGCGTCAGCCTCTCGATCAAGGAAACCAGGGTGGCGTTGGCGTCGAGATGGCGGGTCAACAACATGGCAAAAAACTTCGCGAATAAGGGATGAGAGCATCATCGCAGGTCTGGCGCGCCGTGCATCCAAACCAGGCGTACTGCCGGACGAATAGGCATGAGACTCGGAGCAATCGCCATGGCCGCCTCCGGGGTCGGCGCGGAAAATGGCCCACCTCACTTGTCACTGCTTCTGCGAGGTTCACTCATGTACACCGCTATCGGTTATGCCGCCCAGTCGGCCACCACTCCCCTCGCCCCCATGTCGTTTGAACGCCGCAGCCCGCGCGCCGATGACGTGGCGATCGAAATTCTGTACTGCGGCGTCTGCCACTCTGACATCCACCAGGCCCGCAACGAATGGGGCATCGCCGTGTACCCGCTGATGCCGGGCCATGAGATTGTCGGCAAAGTCACCGCCGTCGGCGCCAGCGTCACCGCGCATAAGGTCGGTGATCTGGTCGGCGTCGGCTGCATGGTCGACTCGTGCCGCCATTGCGACGCCTGCCAAGCGGACCTGGAGCAATACTGCCTCGAAGGCCCGACCATGACCTACGCCACCCCGGACCGTGTGGACGGCAGCAACACCATGGGCGGCTACTCCGACAGCATCGTGGTCAGCGAACACTTTGTGGTGAAGATCCCGGCCAAGCTCGACCTGGCCAGCGCAGCACCGCTCCTCTGCGCCGGCATCACCACCTACTCGCCGCTCAAGCACTACGGTGTGAAGGCCGGCGATAAAGTCGGGATTCTCGGCATGGGCGGCCTGGGCCATATGGGCATCAAGTTCGCCAAGGCGATGGGCGCCGAAGTCACGCTGTTCACCCGCTCCGCGAGCAAGGCCGAGGAAGGCCGCCGCCAGGGCGCGGATCATGTGATCGTGTCCACCGACGCCACGCAAATGCAAGCCGCCGCCGGGCACTTCGACTTCCTGCTGGACACCATCCCGGTGCAGCACGACCTGAACCCCTACCTCGATGTGCTGCGCTTTGACGGCGTGCATATCCTCGTTGGCCTGATCGAGCCGGTGGACCCGCCCGTCAACGCCGCCAAGCTGGTGCTGGGGCGTAAAATGCTCGCCGGTTCGCTGATCGGCGGCATCGCAGAAACCCAGGAAGTCCTGGATTTCTGCGCCGAGCATGGCATCACCTGCGACATCGAAATGCTCGACATCCGCCAGATCAACGAGGCGTTCACGCGCATGATCGCCGGCGATGTGAAGTACCGCTTTGTCATCGACATGGCGACCTTGAAGGCCTGATCAGGCCTTCGCGCCCAACTCCGCGGACAGCCGCGCCGCAACCTGTTTGATCACAGGAATCAGCTCGGCCATTTTCTCCAGCGGCATGTAGGGCACGGTACTGGCGATGCTGATGCCGGCGACGATTCGCCGGCTGGCATCGCGCACCGGTGCCGCCACGCAGCGGATCGACGGTTCGTTGTCTTCCAGGTCGAACGCATACCCGCCCAGCACATACTCATGCATGCGCTGCTCGAACTGCGCCCAGGATTGCTCGGGGTGTTGCGGCCACTGCAGGTGTTTCCCTGCCGCCGGCTGGCTGACTTCGTACAGGCGCTGCCACTCTTCGACGCTGTCATCCAACAGCAACGCCTTGCCGATGCCGGTCCGCGCCAGCGGCATGCGGTGGCCGACCCGCGAGCGCATTTCCGGACCGTTGCGCCCGGGGTTCTTGTGCAGGTAGAGCACGTCGTCGTCTTCGCGAATCGCCAGGTGGATGGTGTCACCGGTCAGCGCCGACAACTCATCCAGGTACGGCACCGCCAGGGTCACCAACGGCAACTCTTCGCGCGCCTGAAACCCCAGCTCGATCAGCTTCGGCCCCAGCAGGTAACCGACTTGCGGCACCACGCGCAGGTAGCGCTCCTCCACCAGGCAACTGGCCAGGCGGTGCGTGGTGCTGCGGGTGGTGCCGATGCGCCGGGCGATCTCTTTCAGATCCCGCGCACCAGCCGCCACCGCCTGCACCACGCCCAAGCCACGCAGCAAGGTCTGGGTGCCAGTGGGGGCGGCGTCTTTGACGGGGGTGTGGGCGGTTTCCTGCATATCGAGCCTATGTGGTGGTACGAAAACGAGCGGCATTATGGCAAATACCGAACCTCAATACAGTTGAGATCCAAATGTGGGAGGGGGCTGGCCCTCGATAGCGGTGTGCCAGTCTGCACATCTGTTACTGATAGACCGCCATCGGGGGCAAGCCCCCTCCCACACTTAGACCTTCACATGGCATGAATTCAGCGCTGCTTCATGCGGTCGATAATAACCGCCAGCAGCAGGATCGAGCCGCGGATCACGTACTGGTAGAACGTGTCGATGTTCTTCAGGTTCATCGCATTCTCGATGATCGCCAGGATCAGCACCCCAGCGATCACATGGCGGATCATGCCGATGCCACCGCTGAGCGACACCCCGCCCAGCACGCAGGCGGAAATCACCGTCAGCTCGAAGCCCTGGCCGATCATCGGCTGGCCCGAGGTCATGCGTGACGCGAGGATCACCCCGGCCAACGCACCGATCAGGCCATGCACGGCAAAGATCAGGATCTTCGTGCGGTCCACGTTGACCCCGGCCAACAGCGCGGCTTCCGGGTTGCCGCCGATGGCCATGGTGTTGCGCCCGTAGGTGGTGTAGTTGAGCAGCCAGCCGAAGAACAGGAAGCAGACGATGGTGATCAGGATCGGCACCGGCACGCCCAATAACTGGCCGTTGCCGAACACGAAGAACTGATCCTGGGACACCCCCACCGCCTTGCCGTCGGCAAAGATATAGGCCAGGCCGCGTACGATCTGCATGGTCGCCAAGGTGGTGATCAGTGCATTGACCCGCAGCTTGGCGATGACGATGCCGTTGATCAGCCCGACAATCAGGCCCATCAGCAGCGCCGCGCCGATGCCGAGCATGACGCTGTCGGTGTCGCGCATCACAATCGCGGCCACCACCCCGGCGCAGGCGATCACCGAACCCACCGACAAGTCGAAGTGCCCCGACGCCAGGCAGAACAGCATGGTGCAGGCGGCGATGCCCACGGTGGAAATCGCCAGGCCCAGCCCGCGCATGTTCAGCGGCGAGAGGAAGTTGTCGATCAGCAAGGCACACAGCAGGAAAATCGCCAGCGCCGCGAGCAGCATCGCCCAGTTGTCGAGCAGCGCGCGCAGGTCCAAGGGTTTGCGTGCCGTCGGCAACGCGTTGTGTTGGGTCGTCATAGTCGTCTCTCAGTTCGCCAGGCCACGCGGCAAGGCCAGTTGCAGCAAGTTGGATTCAGTGGCGTGTTCGCGCCGTTGTTCGCCGCGCAAAGCGCCTTCACACAGCACCAGAATGCGATCGGAAACCCCCATCACCTCCATCAAGTCGCTGGACACCACAATCACCGCGATGCCGCTCGCCGCCAGGTCATGGATGATCTGGTAGATCTCCGACTTGGCGCCGATGTCGATGCCCCGCGTCGGCTCGTCCAGCAGCAGCACCTTCATCGGCATCGACAGCCAGCGGCCGAGAATGGCCTTCTGCTGATTGCCGCCGGACAGGTACATGATTTTCTGCGCGGCGCTCGGCGTCTTGACCTTCATCCCGCGGATTTGCTGCTCGGCGTTGCCCTGCTCCCAGCCCTCGCGCAGCAGCCAGCCGAACCGGGAATGGGCGCCGCGTGCGCTGATGTTGATGTTCTCGGCCACGCTGCCCAGCGGGATGATGCCCTCCTTCTTGCGGTCCTCCGGGCACAGCAGCACGCCGGCGGCGATGGCGTCGCGCGGGGAGCGCAATTGCAGCGCTTGCCCGCACAGTTCCAACTGCCCCGCCGTGGCGCGCTGCAAGCCGCTGAGCAGGCGAAACAGCTCGGTGCGCCCGGCGCCGACCAAGCCGAACAGGCCGAGGATCTCGCCCTTGCGCACCTCAAAGCTGACCGGCTCACGCAAGCCCGGGCCGAGCAAACCGTCGACCTTGAGCGCCACCTCGCCGTGCTCGCGCGGCCGATAGTCGTAAATGTCCTGGATATCGCGACCGACCATGCAGGTGACCAACTGGTCGTGACTCAGCGCACGCATGTCGTCGAAGGTACGCACGTAGCGGCCGTCCTTGAACACCGTGACCGCGTCGCAGATGCGGAACACTTCTTCCATGCGATGGGACACGTACAGCACCACTTTGCCCTCGTCGCGCAGGCGCGTGATGATCGCCATCAGCCGGTCGATCTCGCGGGCCGACAGGCTGCTGGTGGGTTCATCGAAGGCAATCACATGCGCGCCACGCGACAGCGCCTTGGCGATTTCCACCAGTTGGCGCTGGCCCAGGGACAGGCGCCCGAGCTTTTCCTGCGGGTCGATTTCATCGGCCAGGCCCTTGAGGCACGCCAGCGCCCGCTGGCGCAACTGGCCGCGGTTGACCACGCCGAAACGCGCCGGCAAATGCCCGAGGAACAGGTTCTCGGCGACGCTCATTTCCGGCACCAGATGCAGCTCCTGGTGGATCACCGCGACGCCGCTGGCAATGCTGTCGGCCGCGCATTTGAAGGCCATGGTCTGCGCGCCGATCTGCACGCTGCCGCTGCTCGGGATGTAGGCGCCGCCGAGGATCTTCAGCAGCGTCGACTTGCCCGCGCCGTTCTCGCCCATCAACGCGTGTACCTGCCCCGGGTGGGCAGTGAAACTGATGCTGTCCAGCGCCTTGACCCCGGGGAAGGTTTTGCCGATGCCGTCAAAGCGCAGTGCCGCTGCGGTCATTTCCACAGCCCGATCTTGGTCAGTTCTTCCTGGAAGTTGGCGCGGGTGATCAGCGTCACTTCGTCCATCGCGGTGTACTTCGGCGGTTCCTTACCGGTGGTGACCCACTCGTACATCATCAGCGCGGTGTTGTAGCCCTCGATGTGCGGGCTGGGCAGCATCGAACCGAAGAAGCCGCTGTTGGCTTTCTTCAACTCGCCGATGGCGTCGGTGCCGTTGATGCCGATGCCGATCACGTTGGCGGCTTTGAAGCCGGCGCTTTCGGTGGCGCGCACGCCGCCGAGCACGGTGTTGTCGTTCATGCCGCCGATGATCAGGTTCTTCGCGCCGCTGGGCAGCTTGACCAGCGCCGAGTTGGTGGCGTCCATGCTGCCGGGCACGTCGAGGGTCTTGAGCGCGGCGGTGAGGATATGGTCTTTGGGGATGCCGGCTTCTTCGAGGGATTTGATCGAACCGTCGGTGCGTTTTTTACCGGTGTCGAGCTCGTTGAAGGTGTTGATCACCGCGTAGGTGTCCTTCCAGTCCCAACCGCGTTTCTTCGCCTCGGCGGCCATCGCCGCGCCTTGCTTCTGGCCGACTTCGAACGCGGCCATGCCCAGGTACGGCACGTCTTCCATGAAATTGCCCTTGGCGTCGACGAAACGATCATCCACGGCCATGACTTTCAAGCCGTTGACCTTGGCCTTGGCGACAATGGCCGGGCCGAGGGACACGTCCGGCGGGCAGATCACAAAGCCCTTGGCGCCGTTGGCGGCCAGGCTGTCGATGGCCGAGAGGGTCTTCTCGCCGTCGGGCACGGCGATCTTGATCACAGTGAAACCATGTTCCTTGCCGGCTTTTTCGGCGAAGGCCCATTCGGTCTGGAACCAGGGTTCTTCGGCTTGTTTGACCAGGAAGCCGATTTTTACGGGTTCGGCAACGGCCAGACTGCTGAAGCCGCTTAACGCAATGGCGGCGGCGAGTACGCGGAGTGTTTTTTTCATGAACGGCACCTCTTGTTGTTATTGGAGAGTGACAAGTTCTAGTCGTGGTACATCACCGACCGTCCGCCATCGATCATCAGGCAGGTGGCGTTGATAAAGGGCGCCTCATCGGTGGCCAGAAACAGCGCGCTCATCGCCACCTCCACAGGCTGGCCGATGCGCTTGGGCGGGTGCAGGTCGAATGCGCGCTGGCGCTCGGCGTGGGGGTCGGGGAAAGTGTTCCAGTAGTCGACGTTGAGTTGGGTTTCGATATAACCCGGGGCGATGGCATTTACGCGGATGCCCTTGGGCGCGTATTCGATGCCGAGGGCGCGGGTCAGGCCGAGCAGGCCGTGTTTGGCGACGGGGTAGGGAAAACAGCCGGGAATGATGTGGCTGGAATGGGTCGAAGCGATGTTGATGATGTTGCCGATGCCCTGCTCGATCATGTGCGGCAACACCGTGCGGCAGCCATACCAGGCGCCGTCGAGGTCGATGGCGAAGCAGTGCCGCCAGTCTTCGTCGGTCATCTGCAACGGGTCGCGGAACACGTTGACCCCGGCGCAGTTGACCAGCACATCGACACGGCCGAAGCGCTCGATGGCCAGGTTGACCAGCGCCTGCCATTGCGCCTGGGACGTGATGTCGACCGGTTGCGCGTAGATCTCGGCGCCGCGTTCGCGCCAGTGGGCGGCGACTTGCTCGACCTTTTCGCCCTGGATATCGGCGATCACCAAACGTGCCTGCTGCGCCTGGAAGCAGGCCACGATCGCCTCGCCAATGCCTTGGGCCGCGCCGGTGACGATCACCACCTTGTGCTTGAGCCGCTCGCCATAAGTCGGTTCGGGCACGGCGGGGAGTGACAGAGGTTGTGCCTGCATCGCTTCACCTGTTTTATTTTTGGTAGTGAGTGCTGATGCAGCCGACTATAAACCCAGACCTTTAAATATCTCAATATATAAATTTACATCCCATATAGTGAGAATACATATAAAAAAACCGGCGTCGGGACGCCGGTTTTCACCGGGTACTTGATCAGCCCTGGGCGAAATCCCGTAGCGCATCGCCCTCCATGCGGTAGCGCACCCACTCTTCCTGGGGCTGGGCGCCGATGGATTTGTAGAAGGCAATCGCCGGTTCGTTCCAATCCAGCACGCTCCATTCGAACCGCCCGCAACCGTTGTCGCAGGCGATCTTCGCCAGGTGGCGCAGCAACTTCTTGCCGGCCCCGCCGCCGCGTTGCTCGGGGTTGATGTAGAGGTCTTCGAGGTACAGGCAGTTGCTGCCCAGCCAGGTGGAATAGCTGAAAAAGAACACCGCGAAGCCGATGGGCAAACCGTCGCGCAGGCAGATCAGCCCATGGGCGGTGGCGCCTTCGCTGAACAGGCTGCGCTCGATATCCGCCACACTGGCGATCACTTCATGACGGGCTTTTTCAAACTCGGCAAGCTCGGTGATGAAAGTCAGGATCTGCGCAGCATCGCTGGGCACGGCGGGGCGAATCTCGATGGTCATGGGCGCGCCTTGGGCAAATTCAAAGGCCACATACTAAGACGGTTTGATGACAGATTGCAGTGCAATTTCGGGAGCGCCAGGCCACCTTACTCCGTTGCGGGCTAAAGCAAGCACCAGCAACCACAGAACAATCCGCCCTGACACGCATGGTAGAACGTGGCCATAACTCCAATGATTCCAAGGCGTGCTCATGAACTCCACACCTCCGGTGGGCGGAAAACTATTCGTCCTGTTTTGCCTGGCCAGCTTCCTGTTGTCCTTGTCCTACGGCTCGACGTTTCTGCTGTCGTTGCTGATTCACTCGCGCGGTGGGAATGAGCATGACGCCGGCAGTGTGATTTCCACGGCGATGCTCAGTACCTTCGTCGCGGTAGTGCTCTCCGGGCATTTGGCCGATGCAGTGGGCGCGGCACGGGCGATTGCGGGAATGGGCGTGTTGCTGGTGGTGGCCTGCCTCGGTTTTGCCCTGACGCCGGGGTTTGGCCAAGGCTTGATGCTGTTCGGGCTGGCCCTCGGCTTGGGTTGGGGGGTGTTCTACACGCTGGGCCCGATCATCGTGACCTTGCTGGTCGAGCCCAGGCAGCGGGCCAAGTACTTTGCGCTGCTGTCGGGCAGCATGTTGAGCGGGATCGGTTCCGGGCCCTTGCTCGGACGAGCCACCAGTGCGCTGGACCTGCCCCTGACGACCGCCTTCTATATCGCTGGGGCGGCCAGCCTCGTTGGGGTGCTGATGTTCTGGCGACTGGGCGCACAACTCAAGCACCATGCGAATGCGCCGACGTCGAGGATTTCCCTGGCCGCCAGCCGCCGGGTGCTGTCGTCCAGGGCGGCGTTCGCCATCCTCATGGTCGGCCTGGGCGGTTGCGTGTTTGGCGGGCTCTCATCGTTCCAGACCAGCTACGCGGCCGCGCATGGGTTGGATTATTCGCTGTTCTTCGCGGGGTTCCTGAGCGCCGCGATCACCAGCCGTCTGTTGATCGCCGGCTTCGTGGTCAAGCGTGATGCCTACCGGGCCGCCTGTGTGTTGTCCGGGATCATGCTCGGCTCGATTGCACTGTTTGCTTTTGGTGTGAGCGGTAACCTCAGCTACCTGCTGGCGGCTGCCACGCTGGGGGTGGGTTACGGCCTGACGTATTCGGTGATCAATGGGCTGGTCGCCCACGAAGCGCCGTCCGGCACGACGTCCCAGGCGTTGCTGCTGTTCAGCCTGGCGTATTTTGTCGGCGTCTTCGGGTTTCCCTGGCTGGCGGGCAGGATCATCGTCGACTACGGCCTGTCGACATTGATGATGGGCGTACTGGCCATCGCTGCACTGAACTGGATGATCACCGTGGCACGCCTGATAGCGCGCCAGCTCTCGGCGCACAAAACCTTACAGGTGTCCTGATACCGCTCGTCGGCATCCAGGCGCGATCATCGACAACGGCGCCGACCCGCACATCGATAGCCAGGCGAACACCGCTCAAAATGCGGGGGCTTATCCAGCGAGGAATGCGTCGACTTCCGCAGCGCCGGGAGCAGTCGCCGGCCCCCAGCGCGTCACCGCCAGGGCTGCCGCCGCATTGGCACGGCACGCCGCGTCGAGCGGTTTCAAACCGTTGGCCAAACCGGCGATGAACACGCCGGCGTGGGCATCTCCCGCGCCATTGCTGTCGACCGCCTGCACCTTGAAGCCGGGCACAGGCTCAAGCGCATTCGCCCGCCCGACCCAGCAACCGTTCGGCCCATCGCGCACCACCCGCAGTGTGTCGGCGGGCAGATACTGGTTGAGCTTGATCAGCGCCTCGGCCATATCCGCCGCGCCGGTGAACGCCAGGGCTTCCGGGCCGTTGCTGGTCCAGATATCGATACGCGGCAGCAGCGCGCGCATCAACGCCGAGTCGGGCGCCTGGACCAGCGGGCCCGGGTCGAACACCACCGTAATCGCCCGTGGCAGCGCCAGTAGCCAGTCGATCAGCGCCTGGGCCTTGCCGTCGAGAAGCAGGCTGTAGCCACTCACGTACACGTAGTCATCGGCACGTGGCGCGACGTTGGCCAAGTCCTCGGCGCTCAGCTCGCCCTCGGCGCCCAGATGGGAGATGAAGGTGCGCTCGCTGCTGGCTTCGGTCAGCGCCACGCACAGGCCGGTGTCCTTGCCGGCGCTGGCGGGCAGCGCGATGTCGATGCCTTCGGCGTGCATCGCCGCACGGGCCAGGTCGCCGAAACGGCCGCTGCCGTGGCGCCCCAGGTAGACCACCGGCAGCCCGTTGCGCCGCGCCGCCGCCATCACATTAAAACCGCCGCCGGCTTCGAAACGAGCCGATTGCGCCAGCACGTCGCCGCCGCTCGCCGGCAATTGATCGAGGGCCATGACCAGGTCGACGATGACCTGGCCGGTGTGCAGCAACCTAGGCATTGGCACGCTCGACCAATGCCGGACGCCGGTCAGCCGCGCCGCCGAGCAACGCATATATCCCGCCGGCCACCACGAAAGTCACGATCCAGCCCAGGCCGTTGTGGCCCAACCAGGAATCGGACAACGGCCCGGCGAACCAGATGTTGTCGGCGGTGGTGCCGATGGTAGTGAAACTGAACCCCAGCCCGATCGCCACGGCCCACGCCCCCAACGCGCGCCATTCCACGCCGCCGCGATACCAGTAGGCGCTGCTTGGGCTGACGTTCAGCAGGTCGTCGGGGCTGTAGTAATGACGGTGAATCAGGTCGACCACGAAGATCCCCACCCATGCGGTGATCGGCACCGCCAGCAACGAGATGAAGGTGATGAACGGGCCGTAGAAACTGTCGGCGATCAGCATGAAGTAGATGGAACCGGCGAAGATCGCCACGATATCGACGATCACCGCGTACACGCGCTTGACCTTCAAACCGAGGGTCAAGGTAGTGAGGCCGGCCGAATACACCGACAGGTTATTCGACAGCAACAGCCCGCCAAACGCGGTGATCAGGTACGGCACGGCCATCCAGGTGGGCAGCATGTCGCGGATCGCGACGATCGGGTCGGTCGCCGCCGCCAGGTCGTTGTTGCCCACCGACAGCAGGCCGCCGAGGGTGATCAGCAGCACCAGTGGAATGCCCGCGCCAAACGCGGCAGACGCCACCAGGCGCACGGCCGTGACGCTGCGGTGTTGGTAGCGCGACATGTCGGCGCCGGCGTTGGCCCAGCCGATCCCGGTGCCGGCGGCCATGGTGCCGATGCCGATGAGCATCGCGCTCAAGGGCGCCGGGGTGGCGTTGAACACTGCGCTCCAGTCGATGGTGGCGCAGAGGAAGCCGCCGACCAGGAGATTCAAGGCGCCGAACACGTAGGTCGCCCACTTCTGGATCACCAGCAAAGTCGCATGGCCCAGGCCGGAAACGGCCAGGGTCAGCAGTACGAAAATGGCGATGAACAGCAGCGTCAGCAGCGGCGCACTTTTCGCCGCAACCGGGGTGTGGAACAGCAGCGTACACAACGACAGCAGCACGAACGCAGCGGTGGTGGTGTTGACGGTCTCCCAACCGAGCCGCGACATCAGCGACACCAACGTCGGCCCGATATTGCCGCGCACGCCGAAGATGGCGCGAGACAGCGTCAGACTCGGCGCACGCCCGCGCCGCCCGGCGATCGAGATAATGCCCACCACCGCGAAGGAGCCGGCGGCACCGAGGATGGCGACGATGACCGCCTGCCAGATGGCCAGGCCGCGAAACGCAACCAGGGTGGCGCCCAACGGCAACCCCAGGATGCTGATGTTCGCGGCGAACCACACCCAGAACAGTTGCAGCGGATGGCCGTGGCACTCGCCTTCGGGGACCGGTTCGATGCCGCGCGTTTCCAAGCGCCCGGCGCCTGGGCCGGAAGTGGACGTACTCATGTGCGGGTGCTCCTGGTGCCAGTATTGTTAGGGTTGTGGCAAATTCGCAAATCGCAATGTTGACTCGGTCAGTGCGCGAGCGCGCTGGCCTGTAGCGCCTGGCGCAAGCTGAGCAGCCCTTCAACCAACGGCTGCAACGCCAGCCCGTTGACCCGCTGGACCTGTTCGATCATCGCCGCCGGCCAGCATTGCATCCCCAGGCACGCGCCCAGCATCGCGCCGAGGATCGCGGCGATGGTGTCGGTGTCGCCGCCCAGGCTGGCGGCCACGCACAAGGCCTCGAAGGCGTTCATCTCGCCCACCGCCACTTGCTGCGCGAGGGCGAACGAGACCACCACCGATTCCTGGGAAGCGACCGAGGTGCCAATCAATTCATAGAGCAAGTCGGCGAACAGCGCCTTGTCGCCACTGGCGACGCTCAAGGTCCGCGCCCAACCGATGCGCGTGGCAATACGGCCGCCGGCCACCCAGTGTCCATGGCGTTCGGCCTGCTGGGCGATCTGGCTGCCGATGTTCAGCGCTGCGCCCAGGTCCGCGCCGTTGATCCCGGCCGAGACCACTGCCGCCACTGCCGCGGCACTGGAGATGCCCAGGCTGG
The DNA here is from genome assembly GCF_023651955.1 of Pseudomonas sp. Y39-6. Taxonomy (NCBI): domain Bacteria; kingdom Pseudomonadati; phylum Pseudomonadota; class Gammaproteobacteria; order Pseudomonadales; family Pseudomonadaceae; genus Pseudomonas; species Pseudomonas sp. Y39-6. The sequence goes on from NZ_CP069594.1 coordinate 5,438,598, forward strand.
TGTTGTGGGTCACCTGGCACGCCTGGATCACCGCACGGATGAACGGCGCGGGGTCGCTGACATCGGCGGCAATCCCCACCGGCGCGATACGCATCGCCGCGCCGTTGGTGGTGCCGTAGCGCCCGGACTCTTCAGGCGTATGCCCAGCGAGGATCATGTCGATGGCGCGCTTGGTCGACGGGCCCAGCAGGTCCTGGGAGCCTTTGGCGCGCATTCGCGCTTCCCAGTCGATCAGGCGTCGCGCAAGTACGCTCGGCTCGATCGTGCCCTGGCCTTCCACCAGCAACTCGCCGACGAGGATCGCCTGCTCGGTGTCATCGGTGATGGAGCCGGCGGGCATGTTCGGTGCGATGGGTTGGTCGGCGTCGGCATCTTCCAGGCCGGTGATGGCACCGAAGCGCGCCCGGACCTGCTCGCGACTCAAAGACTGGGTGGGCATGCCCAGGGCATCGCCCAACGCCAGACCGTAGAAGGCGCCGAGGGCACGATTGTGCGCGCTCATTTCGTCGCGCCAAACTGCAAGTGCAGACGAAAATGCAGCGGGTCGAGCAGACTCTCCACGTATTCCATGAAGCGTTCGCGCCGGTCGTAAGTGGTGCGCGACGCCTTGAGAAACACCGTGCCCACCGGGCGCTCGAGCAGCTCGGCGTCTTCATCGGTCAGAGGCTCGGCGCCGATCCATTGATCGCCTTCGGCGCCGACGTAACCGTAGGCGGCCAGGGTGATGGTCAGGGAGTTGTCGATCAGCCCGACCCGGGGCAAGCCTTCCAGGCCTCCGGAGGCCGGCATCAGCGAGCGCTCCAAAGACACGGCGCGGCCATCGGCGGCGCGGCGGCGACGGTCGAGGGCGATGAATTGGTCGCTGCCGAAGCGGCTGAACAGGTCCGGGCGGGTCACGGCTTCGAAGCGCAGGATGTCGGTGCGGACCAGGGCGCCGGTGTCGGCCAGGGCCTGGGCCCAGCCATTGCGTTGGTCGAGCACCATGCCGTCATAGGTGACGATGGAGCCGACGCCGCCCTGGGTGGCGATGTAGTTGCGGCGCTTGAGCTCGGCCAGGGCTTCGCGCAGCGTGCCGCGACTGACCGCAAACTCTTCGGCCAGTTGATGCTCACCCGGCAGCAGGAAACCATCGGCCATCACCCCACCTTCGATACGGCGGATGAGTTCGTCGACGACGCGTTTTTTCTTATCGAATCGGACATGTCTAATCATGTACAAATTGATAACCGAAAGCAGCCGTTTGCAGCAAGCGAATTATTTCAGGGAGAGGAAAAAACCTTCTCAGGGCTCCAGGCCAATCGGGAAGAACGTCCCGCCGCTCCACACGCCGAGCCAGTTCTGACCGTCGATCGGACGGCTCACCGCCAGCTCGACCAATTGGTAGAACACATTGCGATGCACCAGGGCTTCGAGGTTGGCGCGCACGCGCAGATAGGGCGAAGGCTCCTCGGTGTCGGGGTCGATCACCACCCGCAGCGGGTGTTCAAGATCGGCCTCGACCTGCTCGTCGACTTGCGTGGTGAAGCGCAACCGCTGGCTTTCGCCCTGCCCTTCGACTTCCAGGGTGACCGCGACAAACGGCGCATCCTCGACGGTGATGCCGACCTTTTCCACGGGGGTGACCAGAAAGTACTCATCGCCATCGCGGCGGATGATGTTGGAGAACAACTTGACCATCGGCTTGCGCCCGATCGGCGTGCCCTGGTAATACCAGGTGCCGTCGCGGGCAATGTGCATGTCGATGTTGCCGCAGAAGTCCGGGTTCCACAGATGCACCGGCGCCGGTCCCTTACCCTTGGGCAGTTGGGCCAATAGATCATTGGCCTTGGCGGAATCGGTCATGGGCTTCTCCTCTGGCTTACTGATCGCTCATGCCCAGCAGGCCTCGGGCGTACTGCGCCAGCGGGCGGGCGATCAGATCTTGGGGCGTATTGTCGTGGAACGTCAGTAAACCGCCACGACTGCGAATCCGTGCAGTATCAATCAAATACTGGGTGCTGGTCTCGATCAACATGATCTGGATAACGCCGCTGTCCAGGCCGACACGGTCGAGGGCCTGCTGATCGGTCCACTCATCGGCGTTGCCGATGCGGTCATCCGCCTTGGCGAAGCGGCAGTACAGCAAGTAGTGAGCGCCGGCCGCACGGGCTTCGGCCATGGCTTGTTCGAGGCTTTCGGGCTGGCGGGCGCGGCGCACCATGGGGAAGTATTCGACGAAGCCGTTGAAGGCTTCTTCGGCGACCACGTTCGGGCGCGGATAGGCGCTGCCGGGCGGCACGAAGGCGCCCTGGGCGATGAAGACAAAGGAGTCCGGCTGCACGCGAATCGACGCGGAGCGCCGGGTGTCGCTGTGGTCCAGCAACCCGGCGTCGCTCATCTGATAACGGGTGCCTTCGGCCATATCGCTGACGGTCATGCAACCACTCAGCGTCAACGACGCCAGCAACAAAACCAGACTACGCATCCTAATCCTCCAGAAGCCGGTGACGGAAAACCGGCGAATGGGCATGAGATGCAGAATCCGCGCCATTTGGGGAGGGGGCTTGCTCCCGATTGCGGCGAGTCGGTCAGATTATCTGGGACTGACACATTGCAATCGGGGGCAAGCCCCCTCCCACACTGGATTGTGCGCAATCTTGAAAACCGGGTTAGCCGCCGATGATTTTCATGATGGTCGCACCACCGGAGAACGCCACTTCCTGTTTGTCGCCCAGGGCCTTCATCAGCAAGCCTTGCAAGGCCGGCAGCGCCTGGTGGCGCGGTTTATCCAGCAGGTCACCGACATAGTGACGATTGCTCGACGACAGGCAGCCATGCAACCAACCGGTGGACGACAGCCGCAACCGTGAACAGGTGCGGCAGAACGGCACGCTTTCGTTGGCGATCACCCCAAAGAAACCCTTGCCCGGCACTTCGTAGCGCACCGCCGTGGCGTCCACGGGAGCGTTGGCTTGCAGGTATTCGTGGTGTTCGCCGATCAGGCTCAGCAGTTGCTGAAGGCTGACGAATTGCTGCAGGAAGGCATTGGAGTCCTTGGCCAGGTGGCCCATTCGCATCAGTTCGATAAAGCGCAGCTCGTAGCCCCGTTCCAGGCAATAGTCGAGCAGCGGCATCACCTGATCGAGGTTCTGGCCGCGCAACGGCACCATATTCACCTTGATCTTGATCCCGGCCGCGCGCGCCTGATCCATGCCATCGAGCACCGTGGCCAGGTCGCCGCCACGGGCGATGCTGCGGAAGGCCTCGGCGTTCAGCGTGTCGAGGGACACGTTGATGCGCCGAATGCCGGCGTCCACCAGCAGCGGCAGTTTGCGCGCCAGCAGTTGGCCGTTGGTGGTCAGGCTGATCTCACTGAGGCCCATCCCGCCCACGGCGCCCATGAAGGCTTCCAGCTTGGGGCTGACCAACGGCTCACCACCGGTGATGCGCAGGCGCTCGATACCGGCGGCTTCGATCAGGTAAGCCACGCCACGGGCCATGGCCTCGGCCGAGAGTTCGTCCTGGGCAGCCACCAGCCGCTTGCCGTTAGGCACGCAATAGGTACACGCGTAATTGCAGGCTGAGGTCAGGCTGATCCGCAAATTGCGAAAACGCCTGCCTTGACGATCAACGATCATGGATCACTCCGGCAGAGGATAATTCAGACGCAGCAAAAGCTGACTCATAAATCAGCTTTTAGCAATAGCCTTACCTGAGTATATTCCTGGGTTACTGCACCTGGCAGCAAATCATTACGCGGCAGGCGTGCCAGCAGGTGCAGCGTCAACGGGTGGCAGCTCGCTGCTGTGCTTGCGCTTGTTGCCCATACGCACGCCGATGTCCATCAGGAACTGGAAGAAACCTTCCTGATCTTCCAATACATTGCTCCAGAACGGCGAGTGGTACAGCGCCACTGCGCCATGCACCAACGCCCAGGCGGCGCAGTAGTGGAAGTACGGCGGCACGTCTTCCAGCTTGCCTTCGCTGATGCGGCCCTTGATCAGCAGGGTCAGGCGTTCGAAGTTCGAGGCGCGGATCTTGTGCAACTCCTCGACCATTTCCGGCACCTGATGGCCCTTGACCACCTTCTCTTCCAGGCGGTCGAACAGGCGGTAGCGCTGCGGGTCACGCATGCGGAACTCGAAGTAGGCCCGCGACAGGGCTTCCTTGTCCTTGTCCACATCAGCCGAATGCAGCAGCTCGTTCAGGTCGCGCTCGTAGTCGAGCATCAGGCGCAGGTAGATCTCGGCCTTGGACTTGAAGTGCTTGTAGATGGTGCCTTTGCCGATACCTACGGCATCCGCGATCATCTCGACGGTAACGCTGTCTTCACCTTGTTCGAGGAACAACTTGAGGGCGGTGTCGAGAATTTCCTGCTCGCGGCGGCGAAACTCACGGACCTTACGGGGTTCTTTTTGCATGAGGAAAAGGTCTGCAGAGGTCGGTATAGGGAGGGTTGCGCAGGGCCAAGGAGACGTGGCAATACGATTTACCCGGTACGAGGGATTATCCCGACTGAACGTTCGTTGGGCAACGCTTATGTGAACCGCTCACACACATTACTTTCAGCATGCCGACGAATTCATGGCGTTCAGTCAGAAATAATACGTGACGTCTACGCCTGTACATCCGCTCAATGAGAACTCAAGCGAAGCGCGCGTATTCCAAATCTGTTTAAAAAACGACCAGACGCGACTGGACTGAATCGGATACTGATCAATACTTCAACTGTCGGCGCGACATCTCCCCCAAGTGAAGCGTCGACCTGGGTACCGACGGACTGCGTGCCCTTGTTTTACTCCTAATGGTCTTAACCCGGATTCCCCCCCCAGAACCCGGGTTTTTTTTGCCTCGGATTTGGTCGCGTCAACCCGCGACGTGCGCCAGCGGGAACAGGCGCTTGAAGTTCTCGGTGGTCTGTTCGGCAAAGCGTTCGTAGGATTCACCGCGTAGCATCGCCAGGTAATCCGCCACGTCACGCACATACTCCGGCAGGTTCGGCTTGCCGCGATGGGGAATCGGCGCCAGGTACGGCGAGTCGGTTTCCACCAGCAGCCGGTCGGCCGGCACTTGTCGCGCCACGTCACGCAGGGCGTCGGCATTGCGAAAGGTGACGATGCCCGACAGGGAAATGTAGAACCCCAGGTCGAGGGCCGCCTTGGCCATGTCCCAGTCTTCGGTGAAGCAATGCAGCACGCCGGCCTGGGGCAATGCGGCTTCGCGCAGCAGGCTCAGGGTGTCGGCGCGGGCGCCGCGGGTGTGGACGATGACCGGTTTGCCGGTCTGCTCGGCGGCGTGCAGGTGCAGGCGGAACGACGCTTGCTGCAATAGCGCGGCTTCGGGCTCGTAGTGATAGTCCAGGCCGGTTTCACCAATCGCCACCACCCGTGGGTGGTTGAGTTCGCCGAGCAACCAGTCGAGGGCCGGAGCTTCGCCAGGCTTGAGGTCCAGCGGGTGGATACCCACCGAGCAATCCACGTCCGCGTAGCGATCCGCGAGGGCTTTGACGTCGGCCGCATTGTCGGCGCTGACGCCGATGCACAGGAAGTGCCCGACCCCACGCTGGCGGGCCGCTTCCAGGGCGGCGTCGAGGGAACCGCCGTGTTGGGCGAGGTCGAGGCGATCAAGGTGGCAATGGGAATCTACGAGCATAGGAAATGACAACTTCAATCACGGGAAGGATCTGGTCGACGATACACCCGTCGGCCACGGAAATTAACGCCGGCCGAGCAAACCGACCCACTGCACCAGCAGCGCTTCGAGCAACAGCACGCGGTTGAGGTTGGCCTTGCCGAGGACCTTCTGGCGCTGGGCGAGAATCCAGTCCTGGATATTCAGCACCTTGTCCTGTGCGCTTTTCTGCGCGAGGTATTGCACGACCTTGCGCATGTCCGGCAGGCCCAGGCCATTTTCATCCTGGGTCAACTGGTAGCGCAGGATCAGGCTCGACCAGTCGCAGAACCAGTCGAACAGCAGCAGCAAGGGGATGTCCTTCCAGGCGGTTTCCGCCAACTGGGTGGCGGACAACTCCTGCTTGAGCAGCTTTTTCACCCCGTCCACCACCAGCGCGCGTTGCTCGCGCACGCCCTGGGCCTGCAGCTTCACGGCGGCCAGGGGGGAGCCGGCGGCCAGGGTCAGCAACTCGACGCGTTCGGCTTCGGAACAGTCCGGCAAAGCCTGTTCCAGCCATTGCAGGCTCATCGCCTCGCTGGGCAATGGGCACGCCTGCTGCACGCAACGGCTGCGAATGGTCGGCAACAAGCGGCTGGACTGGTGGCTGACCAGCAACAGCACGGTATCGCCGGAAGGTTCTTCGAGGCTTTTGAGCAAGGCGTTGGCCGCGTTGATGTTCATCGCCTCCACCGGCTCGATCAGTACGACCTTGCGCCCGCCCATCTGCGCGGTTTGCACCACGAAGCTGACGAGGTCACGCACCTGGTCGACCTTGATCGCCTTGTCCGCTTCCTCGGGTTCCAGCAGGTAGTTGTCCGGGTGGCTGCCGGCCTTGAGCAGCAGGCAAGACTTGCACACGCCGCAGGCTTCCAGGTTGACCGGACGTTGGCACAGCAGGCTGGCCATCAGGCGTTCGGCGAGTGCGCGCTTACCGATACCCGCCGGGCCGTGCAACAAGTAGGCATGAGCGTGCTGGGCACGCCCCGCCAGTTGCTGCCAGAGACTGTCCTGCCAAGGGTAGGCTTCAGCCACGGGCGCGCTCCAGCAATGTGGGTAGCAGCGCATCGATGGCCTGCTGCACCTGGGCCAGCGGCTGCGCGGCGTCCAACAGGTAGTAACGCGCCGGCTCGGCCTTGGCCCGGGCGAGGAATGCGCTGCGCACGGCGTTGAAAAACGCCTGGCCTTCCAGTTCGAAGCGGTCCAGGCGGCCACGCGCACTGGCACGGGCCAGGCCGACTTCCACCGGCAGGTCGAACACCAGGGTCAGGTCGGGGCGCAAATCGCCCTGGACGAAGGTCTCCAGGGTGGCGATGCGCGCCTGGGACAGGCCGCGGCCACCGCCTTGGTAGGCATAGGTGGAATCGGTGAAGCGGTCACAAATCACCACGGCGCCGCGGGCCAGCGCCGGGCGAATCACTTCGGCCAGGTGCTGGGCGCGTGCGGCGAACACCAGCAGCAGCTCGGTGTCCGGGTTCATCTGTTCTTCACCTGGGGCCAGCAGCACTTCACGGATGCGCTCGGCCAATGGCGTACCGCCGGGCTCGCGGGTCAGCACCACCTCGACGCCCGCAGCGCGCAAACGCTCGGCCAGGTAATCGCGGTTGGTGCTTTTGCCGGCGCCTTCCGGGCCTTCCAGGGTAATAAACAAGCCAGTCACAGGCAGTCCTTAGTCAGAGTCATTGCGGGCTTTGCGGTGCGGCGGCGTCCGGCGCAGGCTCGGCGGGTGCGTCGGGGGCATCGTTCGTCGGCGCGGGGTCTTCCAACGGCTTCACCTGCGGCGCCGGGCTGGAACGGTAATCGGCGCGACGCTTGAGCTGGAACTCACGCACCGCGGCATTATGTGCATCCAGGTCGTCCGAGAAAATATGACTGCCATCACCCCGGGCAACGAAATACAGGCTGCTGCCCGGCACCGGGTTCAGCGCCGCATGAATCGCCTCGCGGCCGACCATCGCGATGGGTGTCGGCGGGAGCCCGGCAACCATGTAGGTGTTGTAGGGGTTGGCTTCCTTGAGATGGGCACGCGTCAGCTTACCGTTGTAGCGCTCGCCCAGGCCGTAGATCACCGTCGGATCGGTCTGCAGCAGCATGCCGATCTTCATGCGACGCACGAATACCCCGGCGATCTGCCCGCGCTCCTCCGGCACACCGGTCTCTTTCTCCACCAGGGAGGCCATGATCAGCGCTTGGTAGGGGTCGGTGTACGGCGCGTCGGCGGCGCGTTTGCTCCACTCCTGGGCGAGCACGTCGTCCAGGCGGTTGTAGGCTTTCTTGAGGAACTCGACATCCGTCATGCCGCGCACAAAGCGATAGGTATCGGGGAAGAACCGCCCCTCGGGGAAAACCCCTGGGTGGCCGAGCTTGTCCATCACTTCGCTGTCACTCAGGCCGGCAAGGCTCTGCACGATCTTTTCATGCTTGGCCAGCGCCGAGCGCACTTGGCGGAAATTCCAGCCCTCCACCAGGGTCAGGCTGTATTGCACCACTTCGCCACGCTGCCACAGGCCGATCAAGCCTTGGGCGGTGAGGCCGGGAGTGAGGCGGTATTCGCCGCTGTGCAATGGCTGGCCTTCGAGGTTGAAGCGCCAGTACAGACGCAACCAGAAGGCGCCGTCGAGCACACCGTCGGCTTCCAGGCGATTGAAAGTGCCGGTCGGCGTGGCTCCGGCGGGGACGTCGAGCAGTTGCTCCTCGGTCAGGTGCAAGGGCTGCTTGAGGGCTGAGTCGAGCTTCCAGGCCGAAAACCCCAACAGCAACGCCGCCGCGAACAGACCGATCAGCAGCAGTAACAACAGTTTTCGTATCAACTCAAATATCCAATAGCGCGCGAACAATGCCCTGCAGTTTACGGGTGAGCGGCCCAACCGACCAGCTCATCGCAGCACAGCTGCGCACCGGCCAAATGCCATAAACGCTGTTGCAGACAAAAACCTCGTCGGCCGACTGCAACTGCTCAAGGCTGATATCGGCCACGACCACCGGGATGCCGAGCGCCTGCGCCTGGGCCAGTAGCTCGGCACGCATGACGCCGGCCACGCCGCAACGATTCAGATCAGCGGTCAACAACACGCCGTGGCGCACCAGGAACAGGTTGCTGAACACGCCTTCGATGACGCGCCCGGACATATCCAGCATCAAACCTTCGGCATGCTCGGTATCTTGCCACTCGGCGCGCGCGATCACTTGTTCGAGGCGATTGAGGTGCTTGAGACCGGCCAGCAGCGGCTGTTCGGACAAACGGGTGGCGCACGGAAACAGGCGGATACCGTCGTTGCCATGGGCCTGGGGATAAGCAGCAGGCGCACTGCCCTGCAGGATACGGCGCACCGGGGCGCCGGGGTTGATGCCATAACCGCGTAGGCTGTCGCCTCGGGTGAGGATCAATTTGAGTACGCCGTCGCCGAGGGCGCTGGCATAAGCGAGCACTTCGCTGCGGACCAATGCCGGGTCCACAACCAATGCCAACCGCCTGCAACCCTCGGCCAGGCGTTGCAGGTGGCGGTCGAGCAACACCGGTTGCCCGGCCTTGACGGCGATGGTTTCGAACAGGCCATCGCCATACGCCAGGCCACGATCTTTCAGGGGCACGCTGTCCGCTGGCTGACCGTCGACCCAGCTGTGCATTACTCGGCGAACCGGCGGAACACCAGGGAGCCGTTGGTGCCACCGAAACCGAACGAGTTGGACAACACCACGTCGATCGGCATCTTCTGCGCTTCATGAGGCACGAAGTTCAGGTCGCAGCCTTCATCCGGCTCATCGAGGTTGATGGTCGGCGGAGCGACCTGATCCCTGATGGCCAGCACGCTGAAGATCGCTTCGACCGCGCCCGCCGCACCCAACAGGTGGCCGGTCATGGACTTGGTGGAGCTGACCGCCAGCTTGTAGGCGTGCTCGCCGAACACCGACTTGATCGCTTCGGCTTCCGCCAGGTCGCCGGTCGCTGTCGAAGTGCCGTGGGCGTTGATGTACTGCACCAGGTCCGGGCTGATCTTCGCATCGCGCAGGGCGTTGGTGATGCAACGCGCAGCACCGGCGCCGTTGGCCGGTGGCGAAGTCATGTGGTAGGCGTCGCCACTCATGCCAAAGCCGATCAGCTCGGCGTAGATCGTCGCGCCACGCGCCTTGGCGTGTTCCAGCTCTTCCAGCACCAGCGCACCGGCGCCGTCGGCCAGGACGAAACCGTCACGGCCCTTGTCCCACGGACGGCTGGCACGAGCCGGCTCGTCGTTGCGGGTCGACAGCGCACGCGACGCGCCGAAGCCGCCCATGCCCAGGCCGCAGGCCGCCATTTCAGCGCCGCCGGCAATCATCACGTCCGCTTCGTCATAGGCGATATTGCGCGCGGCCATGCCGATGCAATGCGTGCCTGTGGTGCAAGCCGTGGCAATGGCGTAGTTAGGTCCCTGTGCTCCCAGATGGATGGACAGGAAACCGGAAATCATATTGATGATCGAACCCGGCACGAAGAACGGTGAAATTCGACGCGGACCGGACTCGTGCAACGTGCGACTGGTTTCTTCGATATTGGTCAAACCGCCAATACCCGAACCCATGGCCACGCCGATGCGTTCACGGTTGGCGTCGGTGACTTCCAGACCAGCGTCACGCACTGCCTGAAAACCGGCTGCCAGGCCGTATTGAATGAACAGGTCGAGTTTGCGGGACTCTTTGATCGAGAGGTATTGCTCGACATTGAACCCCTTTACCGAGCCGCCAAAACGGGTGGAATAGGCAGAAAGGTCCGTGTGTTCGATCAGACCAATACCACTGCGGCCAGCCAGAATGCCCTGCCAACTGCTCGGCACATCCGTGCCCAGTGGCGACAACATACCCATACCGGTGACTACGACGCGTCTACGCGACACAGCACTCTCCTTTTTCTAATGACGACACTTTGCTTCAGAATCACTTTTCATCAGAGCTAAAGAAAAAACCGCACGCCGTTACAGCAGTGCGGTTTTTCCCTGACAGCAAGCGACGACTACAAACTATTACGCCTGGTGGCTGGTAACGTAGTCGATTGCAGCTTGAACGGTAGTGATTTTTTCAGCTTCTTCGTCCGGGATTTCGGTCTCGAATTCCTCTTCCAGAGCCATCACCAGCTCAACGGTGTCAAGGGAGTCGGCACCCAGGTCTTCAACGAAGGAAGCGGTGTTGACCACTTCTTCTTCTTTAACGCCCAGTTGCTCGGCAACGATTTTCTTGACGCGCTCTTCGATGGTGCTCATACCTTGTTTTCACTCCTAATGGACAAATTCAGGCAGCTGGCCAGTGGGTAAGTGTATAGAAAGCCATTTCAGCTTTTCAACTGAAAGGTTCACCCCGTACCCGGTCGGCCACCCGCGTATAAATTAAGTTGCAGCTTTATAACGGATTTTAGACAGCTCGTATGACATTTTTTTGAAGCGATCCGTCACAATTTAACTCATGTACATCCCGCCGTTAACCGGGATTGTAGCCCCAGTCACGTATGCCGCACCGTCGGATGCCAGGAAAGAGACCACATTCGCGATCTCTTGAGCCTGGCCCAGACGGCCCAGCGGAATCTGCGTCAGCAAGGCTTCACGCTGTGCTTCCGGCAGTTCGCGGGTCATATCGGTGTCGATGAACCCAGGGGCCACCGAGTTGACCGTAATCGACCGCGAGCCGACTTCACGCGCCAGTGCGCGGCTGAAACCTTCCAGACCGGCTTTCGCCGCGGCATAGTTTACTTGGCCTGCGTTGCCCATGGCACCCACTACGGAGCCAATATTGATAATTCGACCCCAACGCGCCTTGGTCATGCCGCGCAAAACGCCCTTGGACAGGCGAAACAGACTGTTCAAGTTGGTGTCGACGACGTCATGCCACTCGTCGTCTTTCATCCGCATCATCAGATTATCGCGGGTGATACCAGCATTATTCACCAGAATCGCCGGCGCGCCGAACTGTGCGGTGATCTCGGCCAGTACGGCAGCCACGGACTCATCGCTGGTCACATTCAGCTCAAGGCCGGTGCCCTGCACGCCGTTTTCCTTCAAGGTCGCGGCGATACGCTCGGCGCCCGCGGCGGAAGTGGCGGTGCCGATCACGACGGCGCCCTGACGGCCCAGTTCCAGGGCGATCGCCTGGCCAATGCCACGGCTTGCGCCGGTAACCAGTGCAACTTTACCTTGCAGACTCATGCAGGCTTCTCCTAAGTTCGGGGTTCAGGCCAGTGCCGCGCGAGCGGCCGCAAAGGCATCCGGGGTATTGAGGTTGGAGGTCGACACGCCGTCGGCGCAGCGCTTGTTCAGGCCGGCCAGGACTTTGCCCGGGCCGCACTCGACCAACTCGGTGGCGCCGTTGGCGGCCAGGGTCTGTACCGATTCAACCCAGCGCACCGGCTTGTAGAGTTGTTCCAGCAGGTCGCGCTTGAGGGTGTCGAGATCCGCGGCAACCGCCGCGCTGACGTTCTGCACCAGCGGGATCTGCGGTGCCTGCCAGTTGATGGCGGCGATGGACTCGGCAAAACGCTCGGCCGCCGGGCGCATCAGCTCGCAGTGCGACGGCACGCTCACCGGCAACGGCAAGGCACGCTTGGCGCCACGGGCCTTGCAGCCTTCGATGGCGCGCTCAACGGCGGCCTTGGCACCAGCAATCACCACCTGGCCCGGCGAGTTGAAGTTCACCGCGCTGACCACTTCGCCCTGGGCCGCTTCGGCACAGGCGGCGATCACCACCGCATCATCCAGGCCGAGAATGGCGGCCATGCCACCCTGCCCGGCCGGAACCGCTTCCTGCATCAACTGGCCACGACGCTCGACCAGCTTGACCGCTTCAGCGAGGGTCAGGCTGCCCGCGGCGACCAGGGCACTGTATTCGCCCAGGCTGTGACCGGCGACGAATGCCGGACGCGCGCCGCCTTCCGCCAGCCACAAGCGCCACAGGGCGATCGAAGCGGTGAGGATGGCCGGCTGGGTTTTATCGGTTTGATTGAGTTGCTCTTCCGGCCCCTGCTGGGTCAGCGCCCACAGGTCGTAACCCAGGGCATCGGAAGCTTCCTTGAAGGTTTCCAGGATCAGCGGATATTGCGCGCCCAGCTCGGCCAACATGCCGAGGGACTGCGAACCCTGCCCTGGAAAGACGAATGCGAGGGATGTAGACATGTAACAAGCCCCTAATGATCTGGTCGTCGGATATAGGCGCTCCTACGATGGGAGCGCACGAAACTGACAGATTGGATGGTCAATTGAACCGGCCGGTCACATTTAAGCATTCCCGGGCCGATTCGCCTAAGGCAACAGATCTTCCAGGCGGCCGTGCAAGCGTCGCGGCAGGTTTTCCTGGATCTCGATCAACGCCCGTGCAATCGCACTCTGAAAGCCTTCCACCCCCGCCGAGCCATGGCTTTTCACCACGATGCCCTGCAAGCCGAGAAAGCTTGCGCCATTATGCCGCGCCGGGGCCAGGTCCTCCTGCAGGCGGCGCATCAGCGGCAACGCCAGGGCGCCGACCAGGCGTGTGGCCAGGTTGCGCTTGAACAAGGCCTCGATCCGCGTGGCAATCATGGTCGCCAGGCCTTCGCTGGATTTAAGCAGGATATTGCCGACAAACCCGTCGCACACCACCACATCCGCCTCGCCGCGATACAAACCGTCGCCTTCGACAAAGCCGATGTAGTTCAACCCCCGCGCGCCTTGCAGCAAAGCGGCGGCGAGCTTGACCTGCTGGTTGCCCTTGATGTCTTCGATGCCGATATTCAGCAAGGCCACGCGCGGACGAGCCACACCCAGCGCCTCGGCAGCCACCGAGCCCATCACGGCGAACTGGAACAGATGCTCGGCACTGCAATCGACATTCGCGCCCAGGTCGAGCAACTGGCAATAGCCTGTCTGCGTCGGTATCGCCGCGACTATCGCCGGCCGGTCGATCCCCGGCAAGGTCTTGAGCACATGCCGCGACAATGCCATCAGCGCGCCCGTATTGCCGGCACTGACACAGGCTTGCACCTTGCCATCACGCAACAACTCGAGGGCGACCCGCATTGAAGAGTCGGGCTTGCCACGCAGGGCGACCGCTGGCTTTTCATCCATGCCGATGGCTTCGCTGGCGGGCGTAATCGTCAGGCGCGCGCGATCCACAGCCGGATGGCTGGCAATCAGTTCTTCAAGAAGGGAAGGTTGACCGACGAGGGTCAGGTGCAGCGAGGGCGTAGCAGACAGGCTGGCAATACAAGCCTGAACAATGCTGCGGGGACCGAAGTCCCCGCCCATTGCGTCAATCGCGATGACTTGAGCAGACAAGTGATTACTCGTCAGCGCCCTTGTCGATCACTTTACGGCCACGGTATACGCCTTCTGGCGATACGTGGTGACGCAGGTGAATTTCACCGGTGGTTTTTTCTACAGACAGAGTGCTTGCCGTCAGGGCGTCGTGCGAACGACGCATGTCACGGGCAGAGCGGGATTTTTTGTTCTGCTGAACAGCCATAATTGATTAACTCCTAAACGTTTGGGTCACGCTTTAACTGCGCCAATACACTGAACGGGTTGGACCGCGTTACCTCGTCCTCGCTCGGTTCGGACTCGTCATCGAGGCCCGCCGGCTGCTGGCATTCTTCCGGATGATGAGCAGGCACAATGGGCAAGGCGAGCAAAAGCTCCTCCTCGATCAGTGCATGCAGATCCAAAGGATCTTCGCCCAGTTCCAGCACGTCATAACCTTTCGGCAACGACTGGGTATTCGCACCCTCCTTTACCACAGCGTAACTGCATTCGCTGTGAATCGGCAGGGTGACCAGCTCAAGACAACGCTGGCAAACCATTTTGACCTCGGTGTCGATAAAGCTGTGAATAACCACAGATTTACGTTCATCTCGTTCAAAAACGAATTTGGCCTGCACCGTACCGACAGTGTCGGAAAGCGGGTCGCAGAGTCTCTCCAAATCGGCCAGCAGCAATTCACCTTGAAGGGAAGTGCCACGATCAGCCAATTTGCGCGGGTCAACGTGAGGTGGAATCGGGTCATTCAACATAGGCGCAGCATTATAGGGATGCCCCCAGCCATGTCAAAGGAAATTCAGCCCTGTGCGTCAGCCGGTCGTCCCGCTAGAATCCCCGGTCGCCCTGAGGAGACGCCCATGCTGCCTTTATTACTCGCATCCAGCTCGGTCTATCGCCGGGAATTGCTGAGCCGCCTGCACTTACCGTTCATCTGCAGCTCGCCGGATATCGATGAAAGCCACCGCGCAAATGAGTCAGCCGTCGAACTGGTCAAACGCCTGGCCGAAGAGAAAGCCCGCGCCCTCGCCGCCCGCCATCCAAGGCACCTGATCATCGGCTCCGATCAGGTCGCCGCACTCGAAGACCGGATCATCGGCAAACCCCACACCTTCGAGAACGCCCGCGAGCAACTGCTGGCGGCCAGCGGCAAGCGTGTCAGCTTCCTCACCGGGCTGGCGCTGCTGAACAGCGAGACCGGGCATTGCCAGGTCGACTGCGTGCCGTTCACCGTGCACATGCGCGTGCTGGACGCGGAGCGGGTCGAGCGCTACCTGCGGATCGAGCAGCCCTATGACTGCGCGGGCAGTTTCAAGGCCGAAGGGCTGGGCGTGAGCCTGTTTCAAAGCACCGAAGGCCCGGATGCGACCAGCCTTGTCGGCTTACCGCTGATTCGCCTGGTGGATATGCTGCTGGCCGAGGGCGTGCAAATCCCTTAAACCAGCGCAAAACCAAATGTGGGAGGGGGCTTGCTCCCGATTGCGGTGGGTCAGCTACAGATAAGCTGGCTGATCCACTGCTATCGGGAGCAAGCTCCCTCCCACATTTATCGACGCAGACCTTGGGATCTCAGCGCAGGGTCGGGCCCTGGAAGCCCATGTACAAGGCCAACTTCTCCGCCACGCTGGCGCCGAGCTTCTTGGAGAAACGGTCAAACGGCGACTCCTGAACGGTGAAGTCCACCAGTTCCTTTTCACCAATCACGTCCCGCGCCACCGAACTGGCACTGCCCAGGCCATCGATCAAGCCCAGCGGCAAGGCCTGCTCGCCAGACCAGACCAGCCCGGAGAACAGCTCCGGATGGTCCTTGTCCTTCAAACGATCACCGCGCCCTTGCTTGACGCTGGCAATGAACTGGCGATGAGTGGTGTCGAGCACGCTCTGCCAGAACTGGGTTTCATCGGCCTTTTGCGGCTGGAACGGGTCGAGGAACGCCTTATGCTCGCCCGAGGTGTAGGTGCGACGCTCCACACCGAGCTTCTCCATGGTGCCGACAAAGCCGTAACCGGCCGCCGTGACGCCAATGGAACCCACCAGGCTGGCCTTGTCGGCGTAGATCTGGTCAGCGGCACTGGCGATGTAATACGCACCCGAGGCGCCCAGGTCGGAGATCACCGCGTACAGCTTGATCTGCGGATGCAGTGCGCGCAGGCGGCGAATTTCGTCATACACGTAGCCCGACTGCACCGGGCTGCCGCCCGGGCTGTTGATGCGCAGGATCACGCCCTTGACCTTGGGGTCTTCGAACGCGGTGCGCAGACTGCTGACGATATTGTCGGCGCTGGCGGACTCCTTGTCGGCAATCACCCCGCGCACTTCGATCAAGGCGGTGTAGTTGGGACCACGGGTCGCGGTTTTTTCCATGTCCACCAGCGGGCTGAACAGCACCAGCATGCCGAGCAGGTAAACAAAGGTCAGCAGCTTGAAGAAAATCCCCCAGCGCCGCGAACGACGCTGCTCTTGCACGCTGGCCAGAAGAGTCTTCTCCAGCAGCTTCCAACTCTTGTCGTCACTGCTGTCGGCCTTTTCGGGCGCTTTCCACTCATCACTCATGCCATCTACCCCAGCAAAGACTCAGTGGGCCCGGCTGAGCCAGGCCTGCAATTCAGAAAAATGATCGATCGTCAGCCTGGGCTCGTATGCCTGCAGCGCCTCGGCAGCCTGCGCACCGTAGCTGACCGCCACGCTGTCCATGCCGGCATTGCGTGCCATCATTAGGTCGAAGGACGCGTCGCCGACCATCAACGCCTGGCGTGGCGACACGCCGCAATGGGCGAGGATCTGCTCAAGCATCAGCGGATGGGGCTTGCTGGCGGTTTCGTCCGCTGCGCGGGTAACGTCGAAATAGTCTTCCCAGCCGTGGGCCCTGAGCACCCGGTCCAGGCCGCGGCGGGCCTTGCCGGTGGCGACCGCCAGCTGATAACCCTCGGCGCGGAACGCTTCCAGGGACTGCACCACGCCATCAAACAGCGGCGAAGGCTCGGCCTCCAGCGCAATGTAGTGATCGGCATAATGCTCGCGGAACGCGACCAATTCAGCGTCAGCGATGTGCGGGTACAAGGTGCGAATCGCCTCAGGCAACCCCAGGCCGATAATGCCCTTGACCGCCAGATCGCTGCACAGCTCGAAGCCAGAACGCGTCGAGGCCATGTGCATGGCCTCGACGATACGGCCAATGGAGTTGGCCAGCGTGCCGTCCCAATCGAAAATCAGCAGTTTGTAGTCAAGGTGCGGCACTCAAACGCTCCACGGTCTTGGCCCACATCTCATCGACCGGCGCCTGCAATTTCAATTCGCCACCATCGGGCAGCGGGACGGTGAGCATGTAGGCGTGCAGGAACAGGCGTTTGCCGCCCAGGTCGCGAATCTCCTTGGAGAACGCCTCGTCGCCATACTTGGTGTCACCGGCAATGCAGTGGCCCGCATGCAGGGTGTGCACGCGAATCTGGTGAGTGCGCCCGGTGACCGGCTTGGCCTCGACCAGGGTGGCGAAGTCGCCGAAGCGGCGCAGCACCTTGAACAGGGTCAGGGCTTCTTTGCCCTCCTCGTCCACTTCGACCATGCGCTCGCCGGAGCGCAAGTTGCTCTTCTGCAACGGCGCGCGCACGCTCTTGATCGAGCTGGCCCAGTTGCCGCGCACCAGCGCCATGTAGCGCTTGTCCACGCCATCGCCGCGCAGGGCGGTGTGCAGGTGGCGCAACATGCTGCGCTTCTTGGCGATCATGAGCAGGCCGGAGGTGTCGCGGTCGAGGCGATGGACCAGCTCCAGCTCCTTGGCATCCGGACGCAACTGACGAAAGGCTTCGATCACGCCGAAACTCAGGCCGCTGCCGCCGTGAACCGCAATGCCGCAGGGCTTGTTGATCACGATCAGCTTGCTGTCTTCGTAGACAATCGACGCTTCAAGGCGCTGCAACAGACCCTGGGCCAGCGGCACAGGTTCGTCGCGCTCAGGCACGCGCACCGGAGGCACCCGGACGATATCGCCCGCCTGCAGCTTGTACTCGGGCTTGATGCGACCCTTGTTCACGCGCACTTCGCCTTTACGCAAAATGCGGTAGATCAAGGTCTTGGGCACGCCTTTGAGCCTGGCCAGGAGAAAATTGTCGATGCGTTGGCCGGCATATTCCGGCGAGACCTCGAGCAGCTGGACGCTGGGGGTCTGGGGGGCGGTAGTCGTCATGTCGGCGATGATAACAATTTTTTATGGAATTGAAGCACTTAATCATTACTGCTATAGTCGCGAACGCCGCCAAAAGCGGCCTGGACAGAGGACTTGCGGCAAATTGCCGGCCCTGACCTTCGCAATTCATCAGGACGCGAGGCCGTCCTACGGGGCTTTCGTTACCTTGGAAAGCCCGAGATTGTAACAAGCGCAGGTGACATGAGGCCTGAAGCGAGTGCAGAAAGCAGAGTGAATACTCGCATTTTGCGCCGATATTTACGGCCAGTTCACAAAGTGCAGTCAGTCTTGGGACACACCATGGCGAATGCTTCGGAAACAACGCCTGTTAAGAGCCGAGTGAGAGCGCAATCGCCCACACTTGGTCTTGTTTAGCCATGAGCGTGGACTCCCCATTGGAGAACACGGTAAATGCCAACCCGCTGCGGATTCTGCGCGCGGCAGCACCCGAATTATCAGGGATACGTGTAGGGTGGAGATGCACAACCGTCGGACCGTGTAGCACTAGGCTTATATATAGACGCTTCATCTCGTCCACAGTCGCCGGTTGATTCCTCCTCCTGACCTTAGCTTTTGTTGAAGTGGTGCCTTTGTCACCACCGCTAACAAGCAGGACGCGTCCGTCGCGATACCAGCCCAATTCGCCGGTTATTGCTGGACACTGGAGTGGCCAACCACTCTTGACGCACCTGACACCGACCGTGAGAAGTCGTGTGTGCCGAACGCCGTTTCCGGCAGCCCGGAAACCGACGGTACAACATGAAAAGAATGCTGATTAACGCAACTCAACCCGAAGAGTTGCGTGTTGCGCTGGTAGATGGCCAACGCCTTTACGACCTGGACATCGAGTCCGGCGCACGCGAGCAGAAGAAGGCCAACATCTATAAAGGCCGTATTACTCGCATCGAACCAAGCCTTGAGGCTGCCTTTGTCGATTTCGGCTCCGAGCGCCACGGCTTCCTGCCCCTCAAAGAAATCTCCCGCGAATACTTCAAGAAAGCCCCCGAAGGCCGCGTGAACATCAAGGACGTCCTGAGCGAAGGCCAGGAAGTCATCGTCCAGGTCGAAAAAGAAGAACGTGGCAACAAGGGCGCCGCCCTGACCACCTTCATCAGCCTGGCCGGTCGTTACCTGGTACTGATGCCGAACAACCCGCGTGCCGGCGGCATTTCCCGTCGCATCGAAGGCGAAGAACGCAACGAACTGCGTGAAGCGCTGAACGGCCTGGTCGCTCCAGCCGACATGGGCCTGATCGTCCGCACTGCCGGCCTGGGCCGCAGCAGCGAAGAAATGCAGTGGGACCTCGACTACCTGCTGCAACTGTGGACCGCCATCAAAGAAGCGTCCCTGGATCGTTCCGCGCCGTTCCTGATCTACCAGGAAAGCAACGTGATCATCCGCGCCATCCGCGATTACCTGCGCCAGGACATCGGCGAAGTGCTGATCGACAGCGTCGAAGCCCAGGACGAAGCCCTGACCTTCATCCGCCAGGTGATGCCGCAGTACGCCAGCAAGATCAAGCTGTACGAAGACAGCGTTCCGCTGTTCAACCGTTTCCAGATCGAAAGCCAGATCGAGACCGCCTTCCAGCGCGTGGTCGAACTGCCTTCCGGCGGCTCCATCGTGATCGACCCGACCGAAGCCCTGGTGTCCATCGACATCAACTCGGCGCGCGCCACGAAAGGTAGCGACATCGAAGAAACCGCCCTGCAGACCAACCTGGAAGCGGCTGAAGAAATCGCCCGCCAGCTGCGCCTGCGTGATATCGGCGGCCTGATCGTGATCGACTTCATCGACATGACCCCCGCCAAGAACCAGCGCGCCGTGGAAGAGAAAGTCCGCGAATGCCTGGAAGCTGACCGTGCCCGCGTGCAAGTCGGCCGCATCTCGCGCTTCGGCCTGCTGGAAATGTCCCGTCAGCGCCTGCGTCCGTCCCTGGGCGAGAGCAGCGGCATTGTCTGCCCGCGTTGCAACGGCACTGGCATCATCCGTGACGTTGAATCGCTGTCCCTGGCGATCCTGCGCCTGATCGAAGAAGAAGCCCTGAAAGACCGCACCGCCGAAGTCCGCGCACAAGTGCCGATCCCGGTTGCCGCGTTCCTGCTCAACGAAAAACGCAACTCGATCACCAAGATCGAACTGCGCACCCGTGCCCGTATCGTCATCCTGCCGAACGATCATCTCGAAACGCCGCACTTCGAAGTGCAGCGCCTGCGTGATGACAGCCCGGAAGCCCACAGCGGCCAGTCCAGCTACGAAATCGCCGCTGCCGCTGCCGAAGTGGAAGAAGTCCAGCCAGCCGCCGCGACCCGCACCCTGGTTCGCCAGGAAGCCGCCGTGAAGACCGCTCCGGCGCGTGCCAACGCACCGGTTCCGGTTGAAGTGGCTGCCCCGGTTGCAGCCCCGGCCGCCCTGCCTGAGCCAAGCCTGTTCAAGGGCCTGGTGAAATCGCTGGTCAGCCTGTTCGCCAGCAAGGAAGAGCCTGCGGCACCGGTGGTGGTCGAAAAACCTGCCACCGAGCGTCCGGCGCGTAACGAAGAGCGTCGCAACGGTCGCCAGCAGAGCCGTAACCGCAACGGTCGCCGTGACGAAGAGCGCAAGCCGCGCGAAGAACGGGCCCCGCGTGAAGAGCGCGCACCCCGTGAAGAGCGTGCGCCTCGCGAAGCCCGTGAAGAGACCCCGGTCGTAGCCCGCGAAGAACGCGCACCGCGCGAAGAGCGCGCACCACGTCCACCACGCGCACCGCGTGAAGATCGCAAGCCGCGTGGCGAGCGTGAAGAACGTGTGCGTGAACTGCGCGAGCCGCTGGACGCTGCGCCAGCCGTTGCCGCCGCTGCTGTTGCCGCCCCTACCGAGGAAGAACGCCCGGCTCGCCCGCCGCGTGAAGAGCGTGCGCCACGTGAAGAGCGTCAACCGCGCCCACCGCGTGAAGAACGTCAACCACGTACCGAGCAGGCGGCTGCCGCCAGCGAAGAAGAAGTGCTGACCGGCGAAGAGCAACTGCAGGAAGACGGCCAGGACAACGCCGAAGGCGATCGTCCGCGCCGCCGCTCCCGTGGCCAGCGTCGTCGCAGCAACCGTCGCGAGCGTCAACGTGACGCCAACGGCAATGTGATCGAAGGTTCGGAAGAAGCCGGCGAGAACGCAGAAGCCGCTACCAGCGAACCGACCAGCACCGAACTGGCTGCCGGCCTGGCCGTTACCGCCGCTGTTGCCAGCTCGGTCATCAGCGCACCTGCCGAAGCCCAGGCTCACGAGCAGGCTGAACGCGCCACTGCCGCCGTCGAAGAAACCGTTGCGGTAGAAGCGCCAGTCGCCGAGACCCCAGTGGTTGAAGCACCGGTCGTAGAAGCAACCACCCCGATCGAAGCCCCCGCGGCTCCGGAAGTGGAAGTTGCGCCGGTTCGCGAAGCCCAGTCGCAAGAAGAAGTGGCTGCCGCCGAGCCTGCCCCGGTGGTTGAGCCACAGCCAGTGGTTGAAGCTGTCGTGGAAGCTCCGGTCGTCGAAGCCGCCGCCCCGGCCGTGCGTGAAGTTCGCGAAGAACAGACCGCCTTCCAGTGGACTGCCGAACCTGCCGCCCCGGTTGAAGCGTCTGCCCCCGTGGTAGAAGCCGCACCGGCCCCGGTTGCCGAAGTGGTTGAAGCCGCTCCGGTAGTGGTTGCCGAGCCTGCGCCCGTGGTTGAAGCGCCCGTGGTTGCCGAAGCCGCCGCCCCGGTGGTTGAAGCCGCACCGGCCAGCGCCCTGACCGAAAACGGCCGTGCGCCGAACGACCCACGTGAAGTGCGCCGTCGTCGCAAGGAAGCCGAAGCGGCCGCCGCTGCTGCCGCTGCCGCACCGGCTGTCGCCGAAGTGGTCGAGCACGCTGCCCCTATCGTCGACGAGACCCCGCGTTCCGTTGAAGAAGTGGCAGAGCACCACCCAAAGGCCCTGGAAGAAGAGCACGAGCCTAAACCCCTCGTCTGATTCCATCAGCCACTGAAAAGCCCCGCCTGATCACTCAGGCGGGGCTTTTTTATGCCAACAAATTCTGAAAACACCGAAGATTCAATGTGAGAGGGGGCTTGCCCCCTCCCACATTTCAGAGCGGTTTGAAATCCAACAGATGCGGCAGATCC
Organism: Pseudomonas sp. Y39-6; assembly: GCF_023651955.1. Lineage (NCBI taxonomy): Bacteria > Pseudomonadati > Pseudomonadota > Gammaproteobacteria > Pseudomonadales > Pseudomonadaceae > Pseudomonas > Pseudomonas sp. Y39-6. The sequence continues at coordinate 5,460,791 of NZ_CP069594.1, forward strand.
ACATCCCAGAGTACGCCAGGGTCGTTTACCTGGATCTCGCGCACCTGCCCCTGGGCAAACAGCGGCTTGGCCCCGCGATCGCCCGTCAACGCCATCAACGCAAGCCCAAACGCTCGTCCAAACGCAACCGGATGCCCATACTGGCCGGCATGCACCGGCACGTTGATGCTGTCCACGTGCTCCAGCACCCGTTCAATACTGGACGGCAGGATGAACGGCATATCACCCAGCACCACCAGCCAGCCATCACTGGAAGCACTGGCCGCGACCGCTGCCGCAATGCTGTCGCCCATTCCGGCCGAGCACAGCTGCACTACCTCGCAGCCATGGACCTGCGCCAGACGAATGACTTCAAGCCGCTCGGGCGACGTCACCAGCACGCGCTTTAGCGCCCACGCCGGCAAATTCACCAGCACCTGCTCGATCACCGGCCGCACCACTGCGTCCCGGCCGACGCACTCAGCCAGCAATTTATCCCGATCTGCCCCGGCTTCAGCGCGAAAACGACTGCCCTGCCCCGCCGCCAGCACAATCACCGTGACGGTCATTCAACCTGCACCGACAGCGGCTTTTTCTGCAGCGGCGCCACGCCATTCTTGATCGCGACAATTTCCGCCAGCAACGACAGCGCGATCTCCGCCGGTGTATGGCTGCCGATATGCAAACCGATCGGCCCATGCAACCGCGCGATCGCCTGCGCAGACAACCCCAGCGCCGCCAGGTTTTCCCGGCGTTTACGCGTGTTGACCCGCGAACCCAGCGCGCCGATATAGAACGCATTGGAGTTCAGTGCCGTCAGCAACGCCATATCGTCCAGGCGCGGATCGTGGGTCAGGCAGACGATGGCCGTGCGTTCGTCGGTCTGGATGTTCAGCACCGCTTCATCAGGCATGCCGGGCACAAAGCGGCCGTGCGGTTCTTCCCAGCCATACACGAACTCTTCACGCGGGTCGCAGATCAGCACTTCGAAATCCAGCAATCGCGCTATCTGCGCCACGTAGCGGGACAATTGCCCGGCGCCGATCAACAGCAGGCGCCAGCGCGGGCCATAGATGGCGCGCAGGCGCTCGCCGTCGAAGCTCACCACGTCGGTCTTGCTCGCGGGGCTCAAGCTCACGTCGCCGGTGGCCAGGTCCAGCTCCCGAGCGACGATTTCATGGGCGTCACAGCGCGCCAGCAACTCGGCCACCCACTGCCACTCCGTCACGCGCTCTTCGGTCAGGCGCAGGGTGCCGCCGCACGGCAGGCCGAAACGCGCCGCTTCATCGCGTGTCACGCCGTAGGTCACCAACTGCACCGCGGGCCCGTCGTCCGCCAACCGACCATCCTGCAAACGCGCAATCAAGTCGTCTTCAATGCAACCGCCGGACACCGAGCCGATCACCACCCCGTCGCCGCGCAAGGCCAGCATGGCCCCGGGCGGACGCGGCGCGCTGCCCCAGGTCTGGACCACGCTGTACAACACCACCCGCTGCCCGGCGCGGCGCCATTCGAGCACGCTGCGCAGGACATTCAGATCCACACTGTCCATCAAGCCTTCGCCTCCTGCCAGCCTTGCAACTGATAACGCACGGGCAGGTTGCGAATACGCTTGCCGGTGGCGGCAAAGATCGCGTTGCACAGCGCCGGCGCAATCGGCGGCACGCCGGGCTCACCGACACCGCCCAACGGCACCTCGCCCTGTGGCGTGACCAAGTGGACCGCGACAACCTTGGGCGCCAGGGACATGCGCGCCACTTCATACATATGGAAGTTGTCCTGCTGGACCTTGCCGTCCTTGAAGCTGATCTCGCCCAATACCGCGTTGCCCAGGCCCATCACGCAGGCGCCTTCGAATTGCGAGCGAATGCGTTCCGGGTTGATCTGCGGGCCGCAGTCCACAGCGATATCCGCCTTGTGGACGATCAGCGTGCCGTCGTCTTTGACTTCCACCTCGATCACCGCCGCCACATAGGTGACGAAACTGTAATGCACCGCCAGCCCCAGGCCTCGCCCCTTGGGTAGCGTGCGCCCCCAGCCGGCGGCTTTGGCGGCGGTTTCGAGGACGCCGCGCAGGCGGGCGGTATCGATCGGGTAGCGCTCCGGGGATTCGCCGTAGTTCCACTCATCGCTCAGGGTTTTCGGATCGATCTGACGGTCCGGCCCAAGCAGTTTGAGTTGGTACTGCAACGGGTCCTGGCCGGCCTTGTGCGCCAGCTCATCGACAAAGCTCTGAATCGCAAAGCCATGCGGGATGTTCGACACCGAGCGGTACCAGCCAACCCGGGTGTGGGCGGCGGCTTCGGGGTTTTCCAGGCGCACGTTGGGAATCGCGTAGGCCATGTTGGTAAAGCCCATGCCCAGCTCGAACGCCGCCTCGTGGTTCATCCCCGGCGCAAACAACGCGGTGATGCTCGGCGCGACGGTGCGGTGCAGCCAGGCGGAAGGCAGGCCGTCCTTGTTCAGGCCGGCCTTGAGGTACTCGGCGGAAACCGTGTGGAAGTAGGAGTTGTGGATGTCATCTTCACGGGTCCACTGCACGCGCACGGCCTTGCCGGGGAATTCCTTGGCGAGGATGGCCGCCTCGACCACGAAGTCCGGCTTGGACTTGCGACCGAAACCGCCGCCCAGCAGCGTGACATTGATCGTCACGTTATCGAAAGGCAGGCCCAGGCGCTCGGCGACGCGCTCACGGGTCACCTGGGGCGCCTGGCTGGGGGCCCAGGCTTCGCACTGGCCCTTGTCGAAACGGGCAACGGCAACCATCGGTTCCATCGGTGACTGGGCCAGATGCGGCAAATAATAAGCGGCGTCCAAAGTGCTGTCGGCCTCGTTCATCGCCTGCTCGAGGGTGCCGGTGTTGCGCACCACTTTGCCCGGTTGCCGCGCGGCCGCTTCCAGTTCCTTGCGGTAATCGATCGAGTTGTAGCCGGCGTTGACGCCGTCATCCCAGACAATCGCCAGCGCTTCGCGGCCCTTGATCGCTGCCCATGTGTTGCTGGCCACCACGGCCACGCCGCCCAGCGGCTGGAACTCCGAGGGCAGAGGCCGGCTTTCGATTTCGAGGACCCTGATCACCCCCGGCACCTTCAACGCCGCACTGGCATCGAAGGATTTGACCTTGCCGCCATACACCGTCGGCCGTGCAATGGTGGCGTAGAGCATGCCGTCGAAATGCACGTCCGCGCCGTAGACCGCGCGACCGTTGACGATATCGGCGCCGTCGATGGCCTTGACGCCCTCTTTGCCGATGTAGCGGAACTCCGACGGCTGCTTGAGGCGCAGCGTGTCGCGCGCCGGCACCGCCAATGCACCGGCAGCGGCGGCCAGCTCGCCATAGCCCAAGGTGCGACCGCTGGGCTGGTGAACCACCTTATGCAGCTGCGCACGGCACTCGCCCAGCGGCACCTTCCACTGTTCGGCAGCCGCCTGTTCCAGCATCGCGCGCACACTCGCGCCGCAACGCCGCATCGGTTCGAACCAGTGGCGCATGCTGCGCGAGCCATCGGTGTCCTGGTTGCCGTAACGCACTTCGTCAGCCGGCGCCTGCTGGACGCGCACGTGGGCCCAATCGGCGTCCAACTCATCGGCGACTACCAGGCTCAGGCTGGTACGCACGCCCTGGCCCATTTCCGAACGGTTGCAGATCACGGTCACGGTGCCGTCGGTGGCAATGCTGACGTAGACCTTGGGGTCATCGATCAGCCCATGGGGCATGGCATCGCCGCCATACTTCTTGGCGGCATCGGCGGCAAACGCTGCGGGCAGGCCCCAACTGGCGGCGATCACCAGCGCGCCGGTGGCGCCGACGCCCTTGAGGAAACCGCGGCGGCTGAGGTTATCGAGGACGAAATCAGCGGGTAAGCGGTTCATGCCTTGGCCCCCTGCAGGTGCGTCGAGGCCTGGCGGATCGCGGTCTTGATGCGGTTGTAGGTGCCGCAGCGGCAGATATTGCCGACCATCGCCTCCTCGATCTGCTCGTCGCTGGGGTTGGGGTTGGTTTTCAGCAGCGCGGTGGCCGACATGATTTGCCCGCCCTGGCAGTAACCGCACTGGGCCACGGCACTGTCCAGCCAGGCTTGCTGCACGACCTGGCCGATGGGGTCGGTGTGCAGGTTGTCGATGGTGCTCACGGCCTGGCCCTTGACCGCGCCGATCGGGGTGATGCAACTGCGCGCCGGGGCGCCGTCGATATGAATGGTGCACGCGCCGCACAGGCCCATGCCGCAGCCGAATTTGGTGCCGTTGTAACCCGCCACATCGCGAATCGCCCACAACAGCGGCATATCCTCGGTGACGTCCAGTTGATGGTCTTGACCGTTGAGTTTCAGGGTAATCATTGGGCACGCCCGCCTATTTTTTGCATTTAGGGGCGAGCCATCTGCTGCGAAAGGTATCGCTGGTTCGGGTGCACGCAGATGGGCTCAGGCTGAGGAGGCTCTCTTGCGAAGACGGATCTTCACCGGGCCTTTGATGGAGCATTGACTAACTGTAAACCAAAAAATTCGAATTTGGCCGCGCAGAAACGCAAACGCCCCGAACCAGTCGGGGCGTTTGCGGATTGCTGTGGGCGTCAGTTCACGCCATCAGCGGGTTACTTGATCACCGGCGCAGGGCCTTCGGCCACGCCCAGATCATCTTCTTCACGAGTGTCGGAGATCCCACGACCACCGGAAGCCAGCTCGACTTGCAGCTTGTCTTCGTCCAGCTCCTTGACCCACTTGGCGACAACCAGGGTCGCCACGGCGTTACCGACCAGGTTGGTCAGCGCACGGGCTTCGGACATGAAGCGGTCGATGCCGAGGATCAGCGCCAGGCCGGCAACCGGCAGGTGGCCCACGGCCGACAGGGTCGCGGCCAGCACAATGAAACCACTGCCGGTCACGCCTGCAGCACCTTTGGAGGACAGCAGCAGCACCAGCAACAACGTGATCTGATGGGTGATATCCATGTGGGTGTCAGTCGCCTGGGCGATGAACACGGCAGCCATGGTCAGGTAGATCGAGGTACCGTCGAGGTTGAACGAGTAGCCAGTCGGGATCACCAGGCCAACCACGGATTTCTTCGCGCCCAGACGCTCCATCTTGATCAGCATGCGTGGCAGTGCCGATTCAGACGAGGACGTACCCAGAACGATCAGCAGCTCTTCACGGATGTAGCGGATCAGTTTCAGCACGCTGAAACCGTGCGCGCGGCAGATGGCGCCGAGCACCACCACCACGAACAGGACGCAGGTGATGTAGAAGCAGATCATCAACTGGCCCAATTGCACCAGGGAGCCGACACCGTAGGCACCGATGGTGAACGCCATGGCACCCAGCGCACCGATCGGCGCGAGCTTCATGATGATGTTGATGATGTTGAACATCACGTGGGCGAAGCGATCGATGAAGTCCAGCACCGGCTTGCCGTAGGCACCCAGGCGATGCAGGGCGAAACCGAAGATCACCGAGAACATCAGCACTTGCAGGATGTCACCGTTGGCGAACGCGCCGACGATGGTGTTTGGAATCACATTGAGGATAAACCCTACGATGCTCTGGTCTTTACCAGCTGTCACGTAGGCCGCCACTTTGGATGCGTCCAGGGTGGCCACGTCGATGTGCATGCCAGCGCCCGGCTGCACGACGTTCACCACGAACAGGCCGATCAACAGGGCGATGGAGGACACGACTTCGAAGTACAGCAGCGCGTAGCCGCCGGTTTTGCCGACCGATTTCATGCTCTGCATGCCAGCGATGCCGCTGACAACGGTGCAGAAGATGATCGGGGCGATGACCATTTTGATCAGTTTGATGAACCCGTCACCCAGCGGCTTGAGCGCCACACCGGTCTGCGGGTAGAAGTGACCGAGCAAAATACCGATAACGATGGCAACGATCACCTGGAAATACAGGGATTTGTACAGTGGCTGACGAGTCGTCATTGCAAAGTTCCTCAATCGTCCCGTGTGGCAAATATCCGCCATTGCCCACGGCACTTGAATTGCGAACCCTCCTGCACTGGAGGGATTTGTTGTTTGCGAGACCTGTAGGACCAAGCCTGCGCTGTAATCCTTATCGCAAACGTCGTGCCACTTTGCTTAAACGGCCTGAAGCCCCTTAGACATCAGGGCTGGAGGGATCAAGGCGCGCCTGAGCGCCGTCCATTGCATGGCGGGTTTCCGCCAACTCGCCGTATCTCGTCCTACAATTTGGCGGATATCCGCCTTGTCGCTGTAGCGGGTGATGGCTACCATCCGCCCTTCCATGGACGAGGCCCTTGCATGCGCGAACGTACCATCGCCAGTCACTACGCCCGAGCGGCCCTCGGCGGTGCGCGCCGGGCCGGCTACGACTACTCGGGCCTGTTGCAGCAGGTGGGCATCACCCCGGAACTGCTGAACGAACCCCGCGCCCGCATCGCGCCGGAACAATTTACCCGGCTGTTGCAAATGCTCTGGCTCGCGCTGGACGACGAATACCTGGGCTTTGCCGAAGGTCCGAGCAAGCGCGGCACGTTCGCCATGATGTGCCACGCGCTGATCCATTGCCGCACCCTGGAGAAGGCTCTCGAACGCGGCTTATTGTTTTATAGCCTATTCCCACAAGGTCCGCGTTGGCAGCTGACACGGGAAGGCGAAATGGCCCGCTTGAGCCTGGACGACTCCCAACTCGGGGACCCGGATCACTTTCTCAGCGAATCCCTGCTGCTGATCTGGCATCGCCTCGGCAGTTGGTTGATCGGCCAGCGCATCCGCCTGCAGCAGGCCACATTCAGCTACCCGATGCCGGCCCACGCCAGCGAATACGACCTGTTGTTTCCCTGCCCGCAGGTGTTCGACGCACCGAACAGCAGCCTGGTGTTTCCTGCGCGTTACTTGAGCCTGCCGCTGCTGCAGGACGAGCGCACCCTCAAGCATTTCCTGCAGCGCTCCCCCGCCGACTTGTTGTCGCGGCCCGATGAGGGCGACAGTTTGAGCAGCCAGATCCGCCGCCTGCTCAGCCGTGACCGCACACCCTGGCCGGACCTGGACGCCGTTGCCCAGCACTTGCACATCAGCCCGCAGACCCTGCGCCGACATCTGCGTGAAGAAGGCAGCAGTTTTCAAGCGCTCAAGGATGAGCTGCGGCGGGACATCGCCATTTACCACCTGGGACGCGCGGATCTGTCATTGCAGGAAATTGCCGAACAGCTCGGGTTCTCCGAGCCGTCGGCGTTTCATCGGGCGTTCAAGAAGTGGACGGGATTGACGCCGGGGGCTTATCGGGCACAGGAGAGTTAGGCAGGCGCCACTCAAGGAAGGTCAAACGGCCGGAAAGTGGATCTTGAACGCCGCGCCCCCCAAAGGCGAGTCGCCCAGGGTCAGGCGCGCGCCGTAGCTTTCAATGATGTCCTTGACCACCGCCAGGCCGATCCCCTGCCCCGGGTGCTGGCGGTCCAGCCGCTCGCCCCGTTGCAGAATCCGCGCGCGCTGGTCGGGCGGCACACCGGGGCCGTCATCTTCGATGCACAGTTCGATGCCATCCAGGCTTTCCACCAGGCTGATACGCACTTCGCTCAGGCACAGGCGGTAGGCGTTTTCCAGCAGGTTGCCGAGCAGTTCCAGCAAGGCGCCTTTTTCGATGGGCACATCGCACGCGTCCGGCAATACGAAGCTCACTTTGACGTGCTTGTCGCGGTAGACCTTGTCCAGCGTGTCGCACAGGCTTTGCAGTACCGGCTGCAGGCGTACCTGATGGCGTACCAGGCCGCTTTTACGCAGGCTGGCGCGCTGCAACTGGTAGCTGATCTGCTGGCTCATGCGTTCGATCTGCGATTGCAGCACCCAGGCCTGGTCGCGGTCTTCGGGGCGCTGGGCCATGTCTTCGCTCACGCCCTGCAACACCGCCAGCGGGGTTTTCAGGCTGTGGGCCAAGTCGTCGAGGGAGTCGCGGTAGCGGGTACGCTGCTCGCGCTCACTGTGCAGCAAGCGGTTGAGAGACCCGGTGAGGCGCAGCAGTTCGCGCGGGTGTTCTTCGCTGAGGCTTTCGCGGGTGCCGCCTTCGATCTGGTCCAGCTCCTGGCTCAGGCGCCGCAACGCTTGCAGGCCCCAGGTCAGGCCCAGCCAGAGCAACGTCAGCAACACCAGCAACGCCGCGCCGAAGCCCAGGTAGAGGTTTTCGCGCAGACCTTCGAGGGTCAACTGGTATTCGCGCACCGGTTGCAGCGCGACGATGCTGAACGCCGCACTCTTGCCGCCGAGCAGCTTGACCTCGACGTCATACACGAAGAATTCCTGGCCATTGCCCTCGCGAATCCGCGCAAACTCATTCCCGCGCCCGTCATAGCGCGGCCTGTAGTTGATGTTTTCTTCCTGGGTCGCCCGCGAGCGCCACACCAGATGGCCTTCGCGGTCGTAGATATAACCGAGCAACCGGCTATCGGTGAGGTTGAAGCGTTCGTCCGGCAACTGCGCCGGCATTTGCAGGCGGTTGTTTTCAACCCGCGCCGCCGAAATCAAGGTGGTGACGTCCGACGCCAGGCGCTGCTCGATCGAGTCCTGCAAGGCCAGGCTGAACGCGCCCTGCATGGCCGGCAACAAACCCAGCATAAACAGCACGGCCAGGGTGGCGGCCGCCAGCATCAAGCGCACACGTAACGAGCGAATCAACGACAGCGCTCATTGAACAGATAGCCCAGGCCGCGCACGGTGTCGATCGGCTTGAACCCGCCCGGGCCTTCCAGTTTACGGCGCAGGCGGCCGACCAGCACTTCGATGACATTCGGGTCGCGCTCATCGTCATCGGGGTAGAGCTGCTCCATCAAGCGGTCCTTGGGCACTACCTGCTGATGGTGACGCATCAGGTACTCGAGAATCCGGTACTCGTAGGCGGTCAGCGCCAGGGGTTGCTCGTCCAACGAGGCCTGCTTGCGGTTGAGGTCCAGCAGCAAGGGGCCGGCGACGATGGTCGATTGGGTAAAGCCGCTGGAACGACGCAGCAACGCGTTCATCCGCGCTTCCAGTTCTTCGAACTGGAACGGCTTGACCACGTAGTCGTCGGCGCCAGCGGCCAGGCCTTCGACCTTGTCCTGCCAGTTGCCGCGAGCGGTGAGGATCAGGATCGGGAAGGTCTTGTCCTGGGCGCGCAGTTGGCGGATCAGATCAAGACCGCCCATGCCGGGCAGGCCGAGGTCGATGATCGCCAGGTCATGGTTGAATTGGCCAGTCTGGTACAAGGCCTCCTCCGCGTTGGCCACGGCTTCGACCACGTGCCCGCTGTCGGTCAGGCGGGTATACAGGTGATGACGCAACAGAGCCTCATCTTCCACGACCAGCAATTTCATAAGGCTCTCCAAGGCAAATCAACTGTCCGACAGAGGGATATCATAGCGGCCCTGCAGGTCTTGCGGGCGCAGTTTAATGCCATTGTATTGGCCACCAAGATGCTCATAGCCGGCACGATACGTCGCCTGCGGGCTGCTCGAACCCAGCGACTGGCCCCAAGGCGCGGCCTGGCTGCGCACCGCCTCGAAGCTCACACGCTGCATCAGCGTGCTGGATTTCTTGGTTCTCTCGCTACCGAATGCCGCAAAGGCGCCATCGCTGGCCTGCGCCCCGGCGGTGGCACTGAACATGGTCAACGCCAACATCAGCTTCTTGATTGCAGTCATGGTACTTACCTCCACGTAGGCTGTAGGCCCACACTACGCAAGCGCCCCTGAACTCCCCCTGAACAGGCTCTGAACCTGGCCTGAACCGCTACGGACTATCCACTGGCGCGCCAACTCGGCAAAATACCGCCCATGACGCCCCTACCCGCTTGCTGCACCCCACTCGACGCCCATTGGCCACTGCCCGATCCCTTGCCGGGTACGGTGTTGCTCAGTACGCGCTTTGATCCGGCCCTGTTGATCGCCGGTGATTTCCAACGCAGCGCGGTGCCGCCGCCGGCGAGCATCCAGCGTTCGGTGGCCAAGCGCCAGGCGGAGTTTCTCGCCGGACGGTTATGCGCCCGCGCCGCCTTGCAACAGCTCGATAACCTGGACTGCGTGCCGGCAATCGGCGAAGACCGGGCGCCGGTGTGGCCGCCGCACATCAGCGGCTCCATCACCCACAGCAGCGGGCACGCGGCGGCAATCGTCGGGCACAAGGCGCAATGGCGCGGGCTGGGGATGGACCTGGAAAATGTCCTGAGCCTGGAGCGCGCGGAACGCCTGGCGGGGGAAATTCTCACCGCCGATGAGTTGCAGCGCATGGCCAGGTTGCCGCGTGAGCAACATGCGCAGCTGGTGACACTGACGTTTTCGGCCAAGGAGAGCCTGTTCAAGGCGCTCTACCCGATCGTGCAGAAGCGCTTCTACTTTGAGCATGCCGAAGTGGTGGAATGGTCCGAGCACGGCCAGATGCGGTTGCGGCTGCTGACGGAGTTGTCCGGCGAGTGGTGCCACGGCAAGGAGTTGGTTGGGCAATTTGCGGTGGATGGGGAACAGTTGTTGAGCCTTGTAGCAATCGGCGTCTGATCTAGCGTCATCGGGGGCAAGCCCCCTCCCACACTGGAATGCATTCCAAGAGGGGCGGTGCGAGGGTTCGGCTTGCTCCCGATAGCAGTATCAGGATTTATCCTGGTCCCGTGGCCAACTCAGGCTGAAGCACGCCCCTCCCAGGTTGTTGCTCTTGCTGATCAATGCCCGCCCGCCATGCCAATGAATAATCCGCCGCACAATCGACAAGCCCAGGCCATGCCCGCCCGAGGCGCGGGTTCGGCTGTCGTCCAGGCGCAGGAACGGCGTGAAGATGCGTTCCCAGGCGCTTTCCGGTACGCCGGGGCCATCGTCTTCCACATCGATGCGGCAGCGCACCTGGCCGACCTGGTAACTGATCAGCACCCGGCCCTGGGCATGGCGCATGGCATTGCTCACCAGGTTCTGCAGGGCGCGGTGCAGGTAGCGCGGTTCGGCATCGACCCAGGCATCGTCCCAATGCACCGATGACAGGCAGATACCACGGCTCACGCTGACCTGCGGGCGCAGTGGCGATAATTCGCCGATCACCTGGTCGAGTAACGCATTGAGGTCGACCCGCTGGAAATTCAGCTCCGGCGCGCCCTGCTCCAGGCGCGCGTAGGTGAGCATTTCGTCGACCAGGCCGTCGAGGTCCTGAATATCGCTGTCCATACCTTCGAGGTATTTGCGCCGGGCCTGCGGGGTGGCGGCCTCGCCGATCATCTCCAGGCCGAAACGCAGGCGCGCCACCGGGGTGCGCAACTCGTGGGACACCGCGCGCACCAGTTCGCGCTGGATCGCGAGCAACTGCTGCAGGTGCTCGGCCATGCCATTGAAGGCGGCGGCCAGGCGCCCCACCGAGTCGGCGCCGCGCGCGGGCACGCGCACTTCCAGGTTGCCTTTGGCAATACGCGTGGCAGCGGCCTCCAGGCCTCTGAGCCGGCGCTCGAGCTGACGCACCAACAGATAGACGATCAGGCCAATCAGGGTCAGGCCGATCAATGCGATCAGGATCAACCATTGCGCCGGGTACGGGTTCATTTGATACAACGGGCCGATTTCAAGCACCCAGGGCGTGCCGACCATGCCGGCAAACACCCGAATCGAGTCGCCGCCCTTGCCCAGCGCCATCACCGTATCGCCCTCCGACACGCGGCGGCGCTGGTCGTCGTCCATATCGGCCTGATCGAGGGCCATCAGGTGCATCTCGAAGCCAAACCCTTTGGCTTCCTTTATATCCGCCAGGCGTTGCGGTTGCTCGGCCACCGGAAAACGCACCAACTCGTCGGCCAACAGGTAGATCGTCGCCCGCGCCAATTGCTCGCTGATCTGTTGCACTTCACCTTCCAGCACCAACTGATCCTGCTCGCTGACCAAACGCAGGACCCGCGCCGCATGGGGGCCGGTCTGTTGCACCAGCACCTGGCCATGCTGCAGGCGGGTGCGTTGGCCGAGGTCCAGTTGGGCATCGGTGTACGTGCGCAGCATCAGGGGAATGCCCAACAGGCGCTCCCACACCGCCAGTGCGCGCTGGCGCTCGATCGCGCTCATGGGTTGCAGGTTGTCGCCCATCAAGGCAAAGGTGCCGTGGGCCAGACGCTCACGGTACTGCCCGCTGCGCACGTCGTTGAGCAGGTGCAACGCCAGCACGCCCAGCAGCGCCACCAGGATCAGCGCCGCGCACATGCCGCCGTAGATGCGCAGGAAGATCGAGTTCACAGCGGTATGTCGCCAGCGGCTTCGGGGACGAACAGATAGCCTTTGCTGCGCACGGTCTTGATCAGGCGCGGGTGGATCGGATCGTCGCCGATCTTCGGACGGATGCGCGAGATACGCACGTCGATCGAGCGGTCCTGGCCGTCGTAGCCGATGCCGCGCAGGGCGATGAAGATTTCTTCGCGCGACAGGATGCGCCCGGCATTCGCCACCAGCAGCCACAGCAGGTCGAACTCGGCGCTGGTCAGTTCGATGCCGTCGCCCTGCAGCCAGGCTTCGCGCAAGGCGTTATCCACGAGCAGCGGGCCGAATTGCAGGCGGCGCTGGTTTTGCGCGACGGCCGGTTCCGCCGGCTCGCTGCGGCGCAACAGGGCCTGGATACGCGCCAGCAGCAGGCGCGGGCGCACGGGTTTGCACACGTAGTCGTCGGCGCCCATGTCCAGGCCCAATACCTGGTCCATGTCGTCGGTACGCGCGGTGAGCATGAGGATCACCCCGTCGTAGCGCTCGCGCACCTTGCGGCAGATGCTCAGGCCATCTTCGCCGGGCAGCATCAGGTCGAGAATCACCAGGTCCGGCTGTTCGGCGATGATCCGCGCCGCAGCCTGGGCGCCGTCGCTTTCCACCGACACGCGCAGGCCGTTGCTCTCCAGGTAATCACGGGTCAACTCGGCCAATCGCTCGTCATCCTCGACGATCAGGATTTGCCAGGCTTCATGCTCCACAGGTAATCCTCGTTGTTATTAGGGGATTGGTTGGTCTGCTCGATCAAATGTGGGAGGGGACTTGCTCCCTCCCACATGTTGATCTTCGCCAGCCACACCTTATTTGTAATGTTGTGAGGGCATAACAATGATCGATTGTAGCCATGCCCCAACCCTCGAACACAAGCCAGGAAATGCATTCGGTGATGCGGTTTTTTTGTGATAGGGTTCGCGCCCTCAAAAATCCAAAGAGCCGTTTTTTTCTTGGAATATTCAGTGACAAACGGCGCGGTCCAGCAGTACTGCGGCCTACACGGGCATTCTACGTTTCATACACATTTTACTCACAGCGTTATCCACAGGCCCTGGATTGCTAAGCCTCCAAAAACGCATTATCTTGTACCTCGGCGCCAAAAAAACCCTACATGTAGGGTTTTGAACTAAAAGACCAAACACAAATCAGACAAGAAACTCAAGCCCTTTCTTGCTCCTGTTTGGTCCAACTCCAGCATTTTTTGAAAGCCCAAACCGCTCATGCGGATGGCAACCGTTTTAGCGCTCCAACAGCGTAAAACGGTACGGGTGTTGCAGTGCTTGAACCGGGCAACTGTCACCCACCAGGAATACGGCGAGGCGCTTTTGAGCGCCAAACCGAAGACTTCGGCATGGAAGCGGCGCGATAAGCCCCCCTTCCTCCTGTCCCGAAGTTGTTATGCCAGGCCAAGGCCTGCTGTAAGTGCTTCAGGACGGAACGGTGGGCACCGTGATGGTGCCCAAATAAATATAGAATGTGGAGACAACCCCCCATGCAAACCGACACAACTCGCGAGAACCCGCAGGGCTCCGTGCCGCAGGCCGCTGATTCGAATATGGATCTGTCCGCCACTGCACCCGGCCAACTGCGCGTGATCAAGCGTAACGGCACTGTCGTTCCTTACACCGATGACAAAATCACCGTCGCCATCACCAAAGCGTTTCTTGCAGTTGAAGGCGGCAACGCTGCCGCCTCGTCGCGCATCCACGACACCGTTGCCCGCCTGACCGAACAAGTCACCGCGACCTTCAAGCGTCGCATGCCTTCGGGCGGCACCATCCACATCGAAGAAATCCAGGACCAGGTCGAACTGGCCCTGATGCGTGCCGGCGAGCAGAAAGTCGCCCGCGACTACGTGATCTACCGTGATTCGCGCGCCAAGGAACGTGCCGTTCGCTCCCCGGCCGACGAAGCCGCTGTACACGCGCACCCATCGATCCGCATCACCCTGGCCGACGGCACCTTCGCGCCGCTGGACCTGGGCCGCCTGAACACCATCATCACCGAGGCCTGCGAAGGCCTGGAAGAAGTCGACGGCGACCTGATCCAGCGCGAAACCCTGAAAAACCTGTACGACGGCGTGGCCCTGACCGACGTCAACACCGCCCTGGTGATGACCGCCCGTACCCTGGTTGAACGCGAGCCGAACTACTCGTTCGTCACCGCGCGCCTGTTGATGGACACCCTGCGTGCCGAAGGCCTGGGCTTCCTCGGCGTGGCCGACAGCGCCACCCACCACGAGATGGCCGACCTCTATGCCAAGGCCCTGCCGGCCTACATCGCCAAGGGTATCGAATACGAATTGCTGAACCCGGTCCTGGCCACCTTCGACCTGGAAAAACTCGGCAAGGCGATCAACCACGAGCGCGACCAGCAGTTCACCTACCTGGGCCTGCAAACCCTGTACGACCGTTACTTCATCCACAAGGACGGTATCCGCTTCGAACTGCCGCAAGTGTTCTTCATGCGCGTGGCCATGGGCCTGGCGATTGAAGAGAAGCACAAAGAAGACCGTGCCATCGAGTTCTACAACCTGTTGTCGTCCTTCGACTACATGTCGTCCACGCCGACCCTGTTCAACGCCGGTACCCTGCGTCCACAGCTGTCGAGCTGCTACCTGACCACCGTGCCGGACGACCTGTCGGGCATCTACCACGCGATCCACGACAACGCCATGCTGTCCAAATTCGCCGGCGGCCTGGGTAACGACTGGACCCCGGTGCGCGCGCTGGGTTCGTACATCAAGGGCACCAACGGCAAGTCCCAGGGCGTTGTGCCGTTCCTGAAAGTCGTCAACGACACCGCCGTAGCGGTCAACCAGGGCGGCAAGCGCAAAGGCGCTGTATGTGCCTACCTGGAAACCTGGCACATGGACATTGAAGAGTTCATCGAGCTGCGCAAGAACACCGGCGATGACCGTCGTCGTACCCACGACATGAACACCGCCAACTGGATTCCTGACCTGTTCATGAAGCGTGTCTTCGACGACGGCAAGTGGACCCTGTTCTCGCCGTCCGAAGTGCCGGACCTGCACGACCTGACCGGCAAGGCCTTCGAAGAGCGCTACGAGTACTACGAAGCCCTCACCGAGTACCCAGGCAAGGTCAAGCTGTTCAAGACCATCCAGGCCAAAGACCTGTGGCGTAAAATGCTGTCCATGCTGTTTGAAACCGGCCACCCATGGCTGACCTTCAAAGACCCGTGCAACCTGCGCAGCCCGCAGCAGCACGTAGGCGTGGTCCACAGCTCGAACCTGTGCACCGAGATCACCTTGAACACCAACAAGGACGAGATCGCTGTTTGCAACCTGGGCTCGATCAACCTGCCGAACCACATCGTCAACGGCAAGCTGGACACCGCCAAGCTGGAGCGCACTGTCAACACCGCTGTTCGCATGCTCGATAACGTGATCGACATCAACTACTACTCGGTGCCACAGGCGCAGAACTCCAACTTCAAGCACCGTCCGGTTGGCCTGGGGATCATGGGCTTCCAGGACGCTTTGTACCTGCAGCACATTCCTTACGGTTCGGACGCCGCGGTCGAGTTCGCCGACAAGTCCATGGAAGCGGTCAGCTACTACGCGATCCAGGCTTCCTGCGACCTGGCCGACGAGCGCGGCGCCTACGAGACGTTCCAGGGCTCGCTGTGGTCCAAAGGCATCCTGCCGCTGGATTCGCAACAGATCCTGATCGCGCAACGTGGCCAGAAGTACATCGACGTTGACCTGAACGAATCCCTGGACTGGGCGCCGGTACGTGCCCGTGTGCAGAAAGGTATCCGTAACTCCAACATCATGGCCATCGCACCGACCGCGACCATCGCCAACATCACTGGCGTGTCGCAGTCGATCGAACCGACCTACCAGAACCTGTATGTGAAATCGAACCTGTCGGGCGAATTCACCGTGATCAACCCGTACCTGGTTCGCGACCTGAAAGCCCGCGGCCTGTGGGACTCGGTCATGATCAACGACCTGAAGTACTACGACGGTTCGGTGCAGCAGATCGAGCGCATCCCGCAAGAACTCAAAGAGCTCTACGCGACTGCCTTCGAAGTGGACACCAAATGGATCGTTGACGCCGCCAGCCGTCGCCAGAAGTGGATCGACCAGGCGCAGTCGCTGAACCTGTACATCGCCGGCGCTTCGGGCAAGAAGCTCGACGTGACCTACCGCATGGCTTGGTACCGTGGCCTGAAAACCACTTACTACCTCCGTGCCCTGGCCGCGACCAGCACCGAGAAGTCGACCATCAACACCGGCAAGCTGAACGCGGTTTCCAGCGGCAACCACGGTGATGACTCGGTGCTCGCCGCACCGGCCGGCCCGGCCCCCGTGCCGAAAGCCTGCGCGATCGACGAGCCGGATTGCGAAGCCTGCCAATAAGCTGAGCACGTTCCGGGCTTGATGGCCCGGGATTGGAAAACCCCGATATTCCCTTGCTGCAGTTGGGTTTATCGGGGTTTTCTTTTGCCTGGGCAAAGGCTCGTCAGTCGTCGAACAATATGGTCGCAATCCCCGACCGGGGTACCCCGCCCCGCTTGCCCCACAGTTCAATCCGGCCACCGATCACCGCCATCGAATGACCGCCATACTCCACCGTCCCCACCTTGCCGCTTCGCAAGTCGGCATCCGTGGCCTGCCGGTAATTTTTGCGCAAGCCCAGACGGTCCAAGCCTTCCCGGCTGTACTCGCCGTCATTGAGGGTACGTATGCCATCCAGAAAGCTGCGTCCGGCAGTGCCGTCGTTGTTTTCCAATTGCGCGCGTTTTGCGCTGACGGCAAACATGAAATTGGCGTTGGTCATCATTTTCGGGTCATCGCCCTGGAAACGTGCATGAGTGGCAGCCAGCCGCACTTCATCCTTGGTCAGGTCAACCTTGACACCATCGCGCATGGTCACAGAGTAGCCATTACCCGTCTCTTTGACCTCTTTGAAGACGTCGGTGGGCTTCTCGCCAAATTGCATCATGGCGGCTTTAATCGCTGAAACCGTCACGCAATTGCCGTCCGGCCCCTGTCTGAAGCCGCTCCAGATATTCTCCGGTTTTTTCCCCGGCTCGCTGTCATCGGGCTTGTAGTCGAAATGCTTCGCGCCTTCGGTAATCGGCTTGTCGCTCATGGACTCGCTGGGGCCGAAACCACCGCCGCCGCCTCCACCGCCTCCACCGCCGCCGCCGCCGCCGCCGCCCCCCCCTCCCCCACCGCCGTCCGGAGAGGGGGATGGAGACGGTGCTGGTGACGGCGGCGCATCCGGGCCATCCGGAAATTCCTCCGGGAAGGCTCTCTTCATGAACGCCTGAAAGCCCTCAGGCGCGTCTTTCTTCACCTCTTCGAGGATCTCCTTGAACTTCTCTTCGCCGAGCTCCTTTCGCTTTTCATTCAGCTTGTCCCGCAGCTCCTGGGCCGTCTGGTTCTTGGAGGTTTTTTCGGCATCTTCAAGCTCCTTGATCAGCTTCGTGATACTGTCCTTGACGGCCCCCTTGTCGTCCTTGGTGCCATCAGACTGGTTGACCCCCTTCTGGTACTGTCCTCCCCACCCCCCCTCGTAACGCATCCCCCCAGCCCCTTGGCCGGATATCGATGAATTCCACATACCGCCTCTCCCAGGTAATGAAACAACCCAACGCCTCTCGGCTTGATAGGTGGAAAGACAGGTGTGGTGCGTTCCAACAAAGGCGTGTCATCTCGTAACCGCATCGGGGGTGGGAAAAGGTCCTGATGCCAAATAAAACGCAAAAAAAAGCCCCTCGATCGAGGGGCTTCTTGTGCAGCGTTAGCGCATCAGGTCATCTGGATGATGGTCTGCATGATGGTGCTCTGGGTGGAGATGGTCTTGGCGTTCGCCTGGTAGTTGCTCTGGGCCTTGATCAGGTCCACCAGCTCGTTGGTCAGGTTGACGTTGGAGTTCTCCAGGGAGTTGGCCACGATCGAACCGAGGGTGCCGGCTTGAGGGGTGTCGTATCCCGGTTGGCCCGAGGCAAAGGTCTCTCTCCAGGCCGTGCCGCCTGCCGGTTGCAGGCCTTGTTCGTTGTTGAAGCTGGCCAGGGAGATCTGGCCAATGGCCTTGCTCTGCTGGTTGCTGAAGGTGGCGAACAGTACACCGCTGCCGTCGATTTTCAGCCCGGTGATCTGGCCGGTGGCATAGCCATCGGTGACCGGTGGGTTGCGATAGCTGGCCGAATTGTACTGGGTGATATTCGCCATGTTGACCGCAATACCGCCGGTGTTGGCAGCGGCGCCGTTAGCAGTCCATACACCGTTGGTCACGGTGCCCGGTTTCCAGTTGGAAATGGTCAGGGTGGTGTTGGAGACTATGCTGGGCGGGGTGACCACGCCAGCGAGCTTACCGGCCGTGTCGAACGTCAGGGTCGACGCGACAGGTGCCACCGCGCCTGCGCCACTGATCGGGGTACCATCAGGGTTACGCCCGTCGATCAGGGTGTAGGAGTTCCATTGGTTGGAACCCGTCTTCACCAGGTACTGCACCATCGGGTGAGCGTTGCCTTGGGTGTCGTACAAGGTGGTGCTGTACTGGGTGGTGAAGGTCTTGGTGTCGGTTGGGTTGAAAGGCTTGGCCACCTGGTCGATCACCGCCTCCGAGGAGTTCAGGTTACTGGTGGAATCGACGGTGCTGGAGGCTTTTGGCGGCAGGTTCGACAAGTTGAGTTGCAGGTCGACCAAGCCACCCTTGACGATCTTGCCGTTGTCATCCGCCGCGTAGCCTTGCAGGCGCGAAGTACCGGTGTTGTTGGTGATGTAGCCGTCTTTGTCTGCACGGAAAGCACCGCTACGGGTGTATTCCAGCGAACCGTCGCTGCCCTTCTGTACGAAGAAGCCACCGCCCTGGATCGCCATGTCCAGGATGCCGCCACTGTTGTTGACGTCGCCCTGGGTGAATTGCTGGGACACGGCCGCCAGGTTCACACCGTTACCGATGCTGTTCTGGCCGGTGCCCAGCTTGGACGCCGCGTAGATGTCCGCGAATTCCGCACGGGACGATTTGAAGCCAGTGGTCGCGACGTTGGCGATGTTGTTGCCGGTCACGTCCAGTTGTTTGTTGGCCGCATAGAGGCCGCTCAGGCCGATGTTAAAAGACATGTTTCTCTCCCTCTGCCGTATCTAGCCGGCTCTATGTACCGATAGTCTGAATTTGCGACAGCTTGACGCTGCCCATGCCGCCTGCAAGGTTGAGCAGCATTTCGCCGCCGGTCTTGCTCAGGGTCACGCTGGTGACCGTCGCCGGCAGCGAAGTGGCCAGAGCCACTGCGTCGCCCGCGTCATTCTTGGTGGTGGCCGTAAAGGTGTAAGTCCCTGCCGGGGCGACCTCACCGTCAGCGTTCTTGCCATCCCAGATGAAGTCGGAACTGCCCGCGCTCTGTGCGCCCATATCGAGGGTACGCACCACGACACCGTCTTTGTCGGTGATCTTGACCGAGACGTTGCCCGTTGCCGCCGTCACTGCGACCGAGCCGGTCATGCTCTTGCTGGTGTCCACCAGCGCCTTGTCGGTCTGGGTAATGATCGAGCGACCGACCAGCGACGAAGCCTGCAATGCTTGCGACGAGCTGAAGTTGCTGGAGATGCTGTTTACCGAGTCGTTCAGGGTGTTGATGCCTTCCAGGCTACTGAACTGCGCCAACTGAGCCACGAACGCACCGTTGTCCTGAGGCGACAGCGGGTTCTGGTTCTTCAGTTGGGTCACCAACAGTTGCAGGAACGCATCCTTGCCCAGCGACTGGTTGCCCGTTGCCGTCTTGGTGGCGGTGCTGAGGCTGCTGTTGTCCGTCGCAGTCTTGACCTTGCTGTTGAACAGGTCCTGGACTGCCGAGTTGTTCGTCGTATCAACAATGGCCATTGTTTGGCGCCCCTTATCACTGACCCAGGGTCAGGACCTTCTGCATCATGGTTTTGGCGGTGTTCATCATTTCCGCGTTGGTCTGGAACGAGCGACTGGCAGAGATCATGTCAGCCATTTCCTCGACCACGTTGACGTTCGGGTAGTACACGTAGCCTTTTTCGTTCGCCGCAGGGTGATTAGGCTCATAGCGCGCTTCCAGATTGCTCTGGTCTTCAACCACGCCGAGTACCTGCACGCCTTGCCCGGCAGCGTCCTGATTCTGGAACAGCGAATCGCCGCCGCTGCTCTGGCCGCCCTGAAACATGGTGGCGAACACCGGGTGACGGGCGCGGTAGGTCTGGTCGATGCTCGAAGACACCGTCTCGGCGTTGGCGATGTTACTGGCGACGGTGTTCAGGCGCGTGGTCTGCGCGCTCATGCCACTACCGGCAATATTGAAAACACTGGCTAAGGACATGGCTTACTCTCCACGCAGGGCTGACATCAGCCCTTTGAATTTGCTGTTGAGCAGGGTGAAGCTGGCCTGGAAGTTCACCGAGTTCTCGGCGTAGGCCGATTGCTCCAACTGCGCGTCGACGGTGTTCTGGTCGATCGACGGCTGCATCGGCGTGCGATACAGCAGCGATTCGTCGCCACTGCTCAGGCCTTGCGCTTCGATATGACGGCTGTTGGTCATGTTCAAGGCGAAGGTGCCGTTCTTGGTCTTGTCCTGCTGTGCGGCGAGCACGGCGGAGAAGTCCAGGTCCCGAGCCTTGTAGTTCGGGGTGTCGGCGTTGGCAATGTTGTTGGCCAGGACTTCGGCACGCTGGGCGCGAAAGCCGAGGGCTTGTTCGTGGATACCGAGCGCTTTATCGAAGCTGATGCTCATGGCGGAAACCTTTAGGCTGACCTGCTGTTCGTTAACAGGGTTATAGCAAGGTGCATGCCAATCTGGCTAAAGCCCATATATCAAGGGGTTACGCAGAGATTGCCGGCGGCAATGCCAGAAAAGCGGCAAACGGCTTCCGCGTGGCGCCAGTAAAGCGGCAATCGGGAGTTGCCGCTTTTACCTTGCCGCAAAACAAATGTGGGAGGGGGCTTGCCCCCGATAGCGGTGGTTCAGTCATAGATACTGAGACTGACACACCGCTATCGGGGGCAAGCCCCCTCCCACACTTTGACTGCGTGCGACTTACTTGGCCTGGTAAATGATCCCAGGACTGCACTGCACCATCTGGAAATGATCCGGCAGGCCGTTCAGCGCCTCGGATGCACCGAGGAACAGATACCCCCCGCGCTTGAGCGTGCCGTGGATGCGCAGCAGGATGTCTTTCTTCACTTCGGCCGAGAAGTAGATCAGCACGTTACGGCAGAACACCATGTCGAACTTGCCCAGGCTGGCGTAGCTGTCGAGCAGGTTGAACGAGCGAAACTCCACCCGGTTCTTGATCGGCGCCTTGACCGCCCAACGCCCCGCCCCTTTCGGGTCGAAGTAACGCTGCAGGCGTTCCGGGGACAAACCGCGGCCCAGGGCCAGGCTGTCGTACTCGCCGGTCTTGCAGTTGGTGAGCATGGTGCCCGACAGATCGGTGGCGACAATTTGCGCGCCGGCCTTCAACTGGCCCATGTTCGTCCGTTCGAACTCGTCGATCGCCATCGAAATCGAGTACGGTTCCTGCCCCGAGGAACAGGCTGCCGACCAGATCCGCAAACGCTGACCCGGGCTGGCCTTGATCGCCTCGGGCAGCACTTTGCTCTTGAGTACCTCAAAGGGGTAGGTGTCGCGAAACCATAGGGTTTCGTTGGTGGTCATGGCATCGACCACCATTTCCTTGAGCCCGCTGCGCGGCTGGCTCTGAATCCGCTGGACCAACTCACCGAGGGACTTGATGCCCTGCTGTTCCATCAGTTTGTTGAGACGGCTGGATACCAGATACTGCTTGTTTTCACCGAGCAATATGCCACAGGCTTTTTCCAGGAAGACCCGGAACTGTTCGAAATCCAAATTACCCGTAGACAATGATACCGCCTCTTAAATCGTGTGACCGCCAGGGAAATTCCCCTAGCCGTGATCTGCTGCCTTGATCCGGTCGACTACCCGGGATGCCAGGTCATCAGGGCGGAACTTAGCCAGGAAGTCGTCAGCACCGACCTTCTTGACCATCGCCTGATTGAATACGCCCGACAACGAAGTATGCAGGATGATATGCAATTTTTGCATGCGTGGATCGTTGCGTATTTCAGCCGTGAGGGTATAGCCGTCCATTTCCGGCATCTCGATGTCGGAAATCATCATCAAGAATTCTTCTTCCGGCTTCTTGCCTTCATCCACCAGTTTGCGCAGGTAATCCAGCGCCTGGCGGCCATCGTTGAGCGCCACCACCTCAACGCCGATGGTTTGCAGGCAACGGGTCACCTGTTTACGCGCCACCGAGGAGTCGTCCACCGTCAGCACCCGCAGCGAAACCGCCTTGTGCGCCGTTTCGGCATCGACGACGCCAACCGAAATCGCTTCGGAAGTCGGTGCGACTTCGGCGAGGATTTTCTCCACGTCGATGATTTCGACCAACTGGTTGTCTACTCGCGTCACCGCCGTGAGGTAGTGATCGCGACCGGTGCCCTTGGGCGGCGGATGGATCTCTTCCCAGTTCATGTTGACGATACGTTCCACCGAGCGCACCAGGAAACCCTGGGTCTTGGTGTTGTATTCGGTAATGATCACAAACGGGTTTTCGCGGTCTTGCAGGCCGGCCGAACTCGTGGCCAATGCCAGGTCGAGAATCGGGATGGTCGCGCCACGGATGTTGGCTACGCCACACACCACCGGGCTCGACTTGGGCATGATCGTCAGCTTGGGACACTGCAGTACTTCCCGCACTTTGAACACGTTGATGCCATAGAGCTGCTTGCCGTCCAGGCGAAAAAGCAACAACTCCAGGCGATTCTGCCCTACCAGCTGTGTGCGCTGGTTTACTGAATCCATTACACCTGCCATGCCCAGACTCCTACGCTAAAACCTTTGGGGGTACGACGCGCACCCAACACTAAACGGCACGAGCTTTGCTTTTTATTGGCTATGGATATGAAAACGACAGTTTCCCGACGCACTCGCCACTCACGGTATCGCAGATTGCTCTGCGCCTGGATGGCGTTGTTTGCCGTGGGCGCAGGCATCACTGCCCGCGCCGCCGACGTCACCTTGCCTGATCTACTTATCGGCGTCACCCAAGGCTTTCTTGAATTCACTGTAGAAGATTATCTGGCAACCACCCAGACGCCAGGACGCTATGAAATCCAGGTCAACCAATTGGATCCGCGCCTGCGCATGCCGATGTGCGACAAGGAATTGACAGCCAGCCTGGAAAGCCCGGCCCAGCCCATTGGTCGCGTGACGGTCAAGGTGCGCTGTGAAGGGACCTCGCCCTGGACCGTGTTCGTGCCCGCCCAGGTCAAACTGTTCCGCGATGTCGTCGTGGTGTCGCGGCCGCTCAAACGCAGCGGAATCATCGGCTATGAGGATGTCATCTTGCGCGAGCGGGACATCAGCCTGATCAATCAGGGTTACCTGACGTCAGTGGACCAGGCTGTCGGGCAACGATTGACCCGACCAATGGTCGCCGACCAGGTCATCACCCTGGTCCATCTTGAACAGGCAGAAGTCATTCGCAAGGGCGACCAGGTCATCATTTCCGCCAGCAGCGGCGGGCTGAATGTGAAGATGCCGGGCGAAGCGCTGTCCAACGGCGGCATGAGCGAACAGATCCGGGTCAAGAACCTCAATTCCAACCGCGTCATCAAGGCACGGGTCACCGCGCCGGGCCAAGTCGAGGTGGCTTTATAGATCACTGGAATAGGACGCCAGCTTTTCCTACACTGTACGCCTGACGTTCGTGCATGCAGGTTTATTGTCAATCGTGCCTAAAGTTTGTCCGGGTATGGCCGAAACCATGGCAAGCGTCCAAATACCCAGAGGTTTTTTTATCATGGTCATCGATTTCAGCCGTTTGAATAACGCCCCGGCTTTGCCAGGCACTACGCGCACCAGCGGCACCAAGGACAGCGTAGACGCCAAGGCCCAGCCTCTGCCCGCCAAAGCGGAACAGGCCGGCGCCAGCCAAAGCGGGGAATCCGTACACCTGAGCAATGAGGCTCAACAGTTGCAGAAGGTCACTGACTCGCTGCGCGATCAACCTGTCGTCAATCAAGCCCGTGTGGCCGAATTGAAACAGGCAATCGCCGATGGCAGCTATAAAGTCGACAGCAACCGTGTAGCCAGCAAGCTGCTTAACTTCGAAGCCGAGCGCTAGGCAAAGGCCTGCGCCAGGCTTTTGGACGCTTAAAACCCAAGGCCAGCCATGCACCACGACGAAAATCTGCTTCAACTGATCATTGATGATCTGGCGCCGACGCAACAATTGCTCGAGCTGCTCAAAGAAGAATCCCTGGCCCTGTATGGCCGGGATATGCCGCTGCTGGAAGAAATCCTGGCGCGCAAGCAGTCGCTGATTGTCCTGCTGGAACAGCACGGCAAGAAGCGTAGCCAGATTCTCGTCAGCCTCGGCCTACCGGCAGATCAAGACGGCCTCGCTCAGTTGGCCAGTCATTCCTCGGTCGGCGATCAGTTGCTGGCCCAGAGCAAAGAACTCAATCAATTACTCACCCAGTGTCAGGAAGCCAACCTGCTCAACGGTCAGTCGATCCAGCTTCAGCAAGCCACGACCGCCAATCAGTTGCGCATACTCCATGGCGGCGAACCTCCGGCCCTGTATAACGCCCAAGGCTCTACCTCGCGCATGGTCAAGCCAAGCACCCGCAGCCAAGCCTGACGTCGGTTTAACGTGCGCCCTATCCAAGGCGTGCGACATACTGGCAAAATGATGGTTCTTGCGTGTAGTCGTATATTGTCTGGAGATGGAAGAACCGTGTTCAACGCCCTTAATGCGGAAGAAGCTCCGCAGCCACCCAAGGTGTTCACCACGCCTCTGGAAATCGCTGGCACCTTGCGCATGCTGCAAGAAAGCCATGACCCGCTGATCATCACCTTCCATGAACGCAGCCAGCGCTTTCAAAGCTACCTGGTCGACGTCGACCGGGACAGCAAGACCCTGGCCCTGGACGAAATGATCCCCCGCGATGGCGAACGCTACCTTGAGAATGGCGAACCCTTCCGCATCGAAGGCTTTCACGACGGCGTGCGCGTTGCCTGGGAAAGCAACGGCACCCTGAGCATCAGCGAAAAAGGCGGCCACCGTATCTACAGCGGCAACATGCCGGACGAAGTGGTCTACCATCAGCGCCGCAATGCGTTCCGCGCCGCGCTGAAACTCGCGCAATTGGTGAATATCGAGTTGGGCGGCGAGAAACTCAAGGCGCCGGTCAGCGGCAAGCTGCTGGATATCTCCGCCACCGGCTGCAAATTGCGCTTTGAAGGCGATATTTCCGAGCGCCTGCAGTTGGGCCAGGTCTACGACCGTTTTATCGCCGCACTGCCCTTTGGCAGCATGACCACCTCGGTCGAACTGCGTTACCTGCACTTCGAAGAGAAGATCAACACCACCTTCGCCGGCGTGCGCTTTCACAACATGAGCGGCCTGGTGCAGCGCCAGGTCGAGCGTTTTGTGTACCAGTTGCAACGCGAAGCACGACGCTTCGACAAAGACGACGATTTTTAAGCATTCAGATCGCGATAAAAAACGGGCAGACCCTTTGGGGATCTGCCCGTTTTTGCATTCAGGGGCGCGCCCTGCTCAGGCCGTGGGGATGCTCATCCGGGCCCGGTGGTTCCGGCGGCCCTTCGAAGAGCGGCTCATCCGCCGGTGATTCCGCGTCGGTTTCAGGCTCGGGCTCGACAACCGCCGTCTGCATCTGCTCCTGCACCATCTGCTCATCGACCCGCGGATCGAGGGCAGCCACCAGCGGCGAGCTGGACATGCTGTCAGGCATTGCCACGTGCTGCAGCGGTGCATCGTCGACCTGATGCAGGTTGGTCACCGCTTTAGGCCGGATACGCCACACCAGGATCAGCGCGCACAGGCTGAAAAACGCGTACAGCATCTGGCTGCCAAACAGCTTCATCACCACACCGGCCAGCAACGGCCCGATACTGGCGCCCACGCCATAGGTCACCAGCAGCATGGCCGTCAGCGATACCCGACGATCGCCTTCGACGTGGTCGTTGGAAAACGCCACGGCCAGCGGGTACAGGCAGAACTGCACCAGCGAACACAGGAACCCGGCCACGAACAGCACTTCCAGCGGCACCTTGCTCAGGATCGCCAACGGCAATGCCGCCACCGCCAGGCACAGGGCGAAGCAGCGAATCAACAGTGCGCGATCGTAACGGTCCGACAGCCAGCCCAACGGCCACTGCACCACCAACCCGGCAAAAATGCAGCTACCCATGAAGAGACCGACCTGCTCGGTACTCAGCCCCTGCTGGGACGCATAGAGCGGCGCCAAACCGTAGAACGAACCAACGATCAACCCCGCCCCCAGCACCGTGCTCAACGACTGCGGCACGCGCTGGATAAAGAAGCGTGGCTCCATCGGCGCCGGACGCAGGGGCGCCGGGTGAATGCGCCGGGTCATCGCCACCGGCACCAGGCACAGGGCAAAGCACAGCGCGACCAGCATCAGCAACTCGGGGCCGAGCTGGGGATGCATCACCAGGATCAACTGCCCCAGCACCAGGCCAAGGTAGGACGCAATCATATAGCCGCTGAACACTACGCCACGCTGCTTGGCGTCCGCCTGCTCGTTAAGCCAGCTTTCGATGACCATGTACTGGCACATCATCCCCAGGCCCACGATGACCCGCAGGACGATCCAGGCCGGCAGCCAGTCGATCAGGCCATGGCCCAACACCGCCGCGCCGACGATCCCGGCACAGGTGGCATACGCGCGGATATGCCCGACCCGGGCGATCAGGCGGTGGCCGATCTTGCCGCCCAGTACCAGGCCGGAATAGTTGGCCGCCATCAGCGCGCCGACCCACAGGCTGTCGACGTTGTCGGCCGCCAGGCGCAAGGCCAGGTACGTACTGAGCAGGCCGGAGCCGATCAGCATCATCAAGGAGGCGAAATAAAGGGCTCGAAAAGATTTCCAGATCTGGCGCATCGGCGTTCCGAGCGGCTCCTTGCAGTGAGGGTCAGGGCTACCGGCATGATAGTCCCGGGGGTCGAGTCCGGACAGGCACCAGGCGCTGTTTCCGGGGAATATTTTGTGTGAAAACGATGGACTACAGCTCAGACGCTACCGGGTGACACACAAGGTACAAGGTTGCGCGAAATACTCGCCGCACCACCTGTGAACCTCGATCACACGCAAGGTTCGACCGAGTGTTGAAAAGACCGAGCACGCCCCAAAAGCCCACCGCCACGCCTGCACATGATTACCCGCACGCCGGCGTCGCCGATGCGTATCGCCGCGAATTGTTACTGTTTTATCAACATTGTTTTCCAGTCTTATGGATTTATCCAAAAAACCAGCGCTATAGACTGGTCTACGCGTTAATCCACCGCGATTAACCAGCGAATCAGTCGGAGTAAAGCATGTAACCCGAACAAGGCCGACAGAGCCTTCGGAACGATTCACTCGCGACTGAGCACGTGGACAATCGTCAAGCGGGCGTAATACAGCCGCCAACGTTTTCGTTATCCCTCCTGCCGAAACTCAATCAGCCTCTATTAAGCATCCAGTTCGTTATCGAACGGCGCTTTCAACGTGGAGGGCTGGGGCGAAAGAGTGTCGGCATCCAGACCAGGAATACGGGGATGGCCAATTATTACGCTGATTTCCAAAGCTCGCTTGCCGTCGGCAAGCCAGCCTATCGGGATCATGGAAGAACCGCACCCGGCCAACTAAAGGCCGAACTCAATATTCGGCCAAGTTGTTGGTAAATAGCGCAAGCCGTTACGTATTTCCCCAACTGAGCATATACAAATATGACAGACGATCATCGATCTCACTCTGGAAGATCCTCAATGAGCACTATTGCAAGGGGACTGTTTTCCCTGCTTGTTTTTGCCGTGGCACTGGCGTTGATTTATGGCGGATTCAAGCTGGTAGCACTCGACGGGTCGAGTTATTACTTGCTGGCTGGCCTCGCCTATCTGTTGTTGGCGGCACTGTTTGTCTTGCGTAAACCTATCGGCATCGCCCTCTCCGTCGTCGTATTCCTCGCCACCTGTGTGTGGGCGTTCTACGAAGTGGGTCAGCTCAGCTACTGGCAACTGCTGCCGCGCCTGGTGGTGCCGGCGATCATCCTGACCCTCAGCTTGTGGGTCGGTGCCGCATTCCCGGAAACAGCCTTGAGCACCCGGCGCACGGCGAACCGATTCGGCTTCGCCGTATTCCTGGCCTTGATCGCCACCTTCATTGCAGCGTTCTACCCGCACGGCGGGATCTCGAACCCTGTGGCCGCGACTGACTCGAGCAAGGCCACGAGCCCCGCCAGCGCACCTGAAAACTGGGAGTTCTTCGGGCGCAATGCGT
The DNA here is from genome assembly GCF_023651955.1 of Pseudomonas sp. Y39-6. Taxonomy (NCBI): domain Bacteria; kingdom Pseudomonadati; phylum Pseudomonadota; class Gammaproteobacteria; order Pseudomonadales; family Pseudomonadaceae; genus Pseudomonas; species Pseudomonas sp. Y39-6. The sequence goes on from NZ_CP069594.1 coordinate 5,489,302, forward strand.
CAGGGACGCGGTTTGCGCCTTACACGCAGATCACGCCGGGAAACGTCAAGGACCTGCAAGTAGCCTGGACCTACCGAACCGGACGCAGGACCACCGGCGCCGGCGCTGGCGTTGATGAAAACACCCCGCTGCAGATCGGCAACGTGCTGTATTCGTGTACCCCGGAAAACCTGATCACCGCGCTGGATGGCGATACGGGCAAGGCGATCTGGACGTTCGACCCTCACGCCAAAAGCGAAGAGCATGTGACGTGCCGTGGCGTGGGCTATTACGACATCGATAAAGACGACAGCCTGAGCGCGGCGGTCAAGGCCTCGTATACCGATCAGCAGCAATGTCGCCAGCGTATTCTGGTGTCGTCGGTGGATGCCCGCCTGTTTGCACTTGACGCGCACACCGGCGCCTTGTGCCAGAGTTTTGGTGACAACGGTTACGTCGATCTCAAGAAAGGCATGGGCCCGACCGAGAACAGCAAGCGCTACCACCCGACCTCCCTGCCTGTGGTCATGGGCCACCTCACGGTGGTGGGCGGTTGGGTACGCGATATTGTGGCAGGCGAACCTTCCGGCGCCGTGCGCGCCTTCGACGTGCTGAGCGGTGCGCTGGTGTGGGCATGGGACGTCGGCGCGCCCGAAGGCACCGACCCGACCGCGGCCGATCACCAGTTCACGCTGGAAACACCTAACGTATGGACGATCCCGACCTACGATAAAGAGCTGAACCTGGTCTACTTGCCGACCGGCAATGGCCCGCCCGACTATTGGGGCGGTGATCGCAACGCCGTCAAAGAAAAATTTGGTTCGGCCGTCGTGGCAGTCGATGCCTCGACCGGCAAAGCCAAATGGGTCTACCAGCTCATTCACCATGATGTATGGGATTACGATCTGCCATCGCAGCCGGTTCTCTATGACATCAAGAATGCCCAAGGCGTGAAAACCCCGGTCTTGATCCAGACCACCAAGACCGGCCAGATTTTTGTGCTGGATCGTCGTACTGGCCAGCCGGTCACCGAGGTGCAGGAGCGTGCCGTTCCGACTTCTCCTGCGGCAGAAGGCGAACACTTGTCGCCGACGCAACCGTACTCGGCCGGCATGCCGGTGATCGGGGCCGACCCACTGACTGAAAAGTCGATGTGGGGCGTGTCGACATTCGACCAACTGTATTGCCGGATCATGTTCAAAGACTCGGTTTACGCGGGGCCGTTTACGCCGCCAACCGAAAAGCCGTACATCGAATGGCCTGGCTTGCTGGGCGGGATGAACTGGGGTGGCATCTCCATCGATGAGAACACCGGCACGATGTTCGTCAACGACATGCGGATGCCGCTGCGGATGTCATTGGTGACCAAGGAAGAAACCAAGAAGTTCAAGGTGTCGACCGATGAAGTGCCGGGTTTCATGGGCACCATTCGCCCGCAAGTCGCGGGTATCTATGGCGGCGTGAAAATCGACATCCTCCAGTCGCCACTGGGCGTGCCGTGCAACTCCCCGCCCTTCGGCAGCATGAGTGCGATTGATCTCAATACGCAGAAACTGCTCTGGCAGGTTCCCATGGGCACCGTGCAGGACACCGGCCCGCTGGGGATCAAGACGCACCTGCAGATTCCGCTGGGCATGCCGACGCTCGGCGGTCCGACGTCGACAGCCTCTGGCCTGGTGTTCTTTGCGGGCACCCAAGACTACTACCTGCGCGCGCTCGATTCGGCCACCGGCAAAGAAGTCTGGAAAGCCCGCCTGCCGGTTGGCGCAGTTGCCGCCCCACTGATCTATCAGTCGCCCACCACCGGGAAGCAGTACGTGGTCATCTCCGCCGGCGGCATGAGCCATTCGCCTGACGTCGGTGATTACATCATTGCTTATGCATTGCCGGACAACATCAAGCCGTAATGCGTTAGTTGCCACTGCATGAAAATAACCCCCGTTTACGGGGGTTATTTTTCCAAGTCACAAAAGAACGGTGCAACCGATAAACAACGCGGGCCGTTGAGCTATTCCCCCACTTTCTCTGTAACGGAGCACATCCAAATGCTTTTTTCTTTCCGCGCCATGCTGACCAGCAGCCTGTGCAGCGGTTTGTCCCTATGCCTTTTCGCCCCATCCCCGGCACTGGCCGACGATCTGATGAACCGCTCTACACTCACTGGCGACTGGGGCGGTGAACGCCAAAAGTTGACCGACAAGGGCATCAAACTGACCGGTGACTACAGTTCCGAAACGATTTCCAACTTGCATGGCGGGATCAAGCGCGGCACCCGCTATTCGCAACAAATACGCATAGGCGCCCAGTTTGATCTGAGTAAGTTGCTCGACAGCCCCGATGCGGGACGCGTGCAACTGCTGGTTAACGACCGTCGCGGCCACAGCGCCACGGAAGATTTGCTTGGAAACCGTCTGTCGTCCCAAGAAAACTATGGCGGCGAATACACCCGGCTGACCGAGTTCAGTTATCAACGCAACCTGTTTTCGCCGGACCTCTCCACCAAACTCGGCTTCATGGTGATGGGCACCGATTTCGGTGGTATGCCCATCTTGAGCAACTTTGTGAGCGCCGGTTTTTGTGCACACCCACTGACCATGTCGAGCGGCAGTGGCTGGGGCAACTACCCGACAGCACATTGGGGCGGCGAGCTGCGTTACGATGTCAACCCGTCGCTGACGCTGCAAACCGCCGTATTCCAAGTCAACCCGGAATACAACACGCGCTCGTCCAAAGCGTTCTCCATGCCCACCAACGGCACTACGGGAGCGATTTTGCCACTGGAGGCGATCTTCAATAACAACGCCTTCCTGAACGGCCAATACAAAGTCGGTTGGTACTACGACACCTCCAACGCCCCCAAGATCGGCAGTACGCAAAAGAGCGAAAACCGTACCGGCGCCTATGTGTTGATTGACCAAGCCATCTGGCGGGATGAGCAAGACCCGCAAAGCGTACTACGCCTCTTCGGCCAAGCGGCCAGCAGCAACGCGGCGACCTCGCCGATGCGCCGCTGGTACTCGGTGGGCCTGGTCAAACAAAAGCCTTTCGCGAGCCGCCCGAACGACTCCATCTCTTTTGGCTATGGGCGCGCCGTGCTCAACTCGCGCACACGGGATGTGCAAGAAGCCAAGGCGACCAACCTCGAAGACGCCGAAATGATCGCCAACCTCGACAACGGCGAGCAGATGCTTGAGCTCAACTACGGCGCACAGGTCACACCTTGGCTGCTACTACGCCCCGATCTGCAGTACTACATCGAGCCCGGCGCGTTCTCCGGCAAAAAGCGTGACAACGCGCTGGCGGCGGGGTTACAGGTCAAGGCGACGTTTTAACAACGTCGTTTGCACAGGGGGCATCCATTCGGTGCCCTTTCGCAATCGCACACGCAGGCAGTATCACACCAAACTGTCGGGCGTCCCCACTGCCTGGAACAACGTGCGGTCGGATATCTTGGTTTGCAGCCCAATCAATATTTGCTCAAGCTCTATCCGGGCCTCTGCCTGGAGCCCCAGGCACATACCGATTCCGTCCGCATCCGTACTGAGTCGGGATGACATCGAGATTTTATAGTCGCCGGCACCTGCATTATCCATTTTATAGGCATGAAGATGCATTGAATCGCCAATCAATGCCGGTGTTTTAAGATGGTCGAATTTAAATTCCTTGGTCATGTAGCTCAGCAGCTTGTCCTGGATCACCAACACTAACTTCTTGTTGATGTGTTCAAATGTCTGCACCTTGTGGTGCATTTGAACCAAGATGGTTTTTGCGGTCATTTTCCAGTTCATACCGAAGGTTTTGTCCGACTCTTCAGCACTGTCCGACCTGGGAATCCCTAGCGCTTGCAGCATTCTCTGGCGCTCTGGCCAGACCGTTCCAGTCGTATCGAGGGTCTGCAGCTCGATGCCAACGAAGTCCTTCACCTTTCCATCTTTTGCCGATACCAAGAAATAATCGACACTTCCTCCCGGGATCGACACTTCGGGGATGATGTGAAGCTCGTTCCCCGGTTCGTGGGTCGTCAACAGATGGAAACAGTCGGTGAAGATCTGCCTGCGCTCGATTAGCCGGACCGGACAGATGATTACCGGTTCCGGCACTTTTCCGTACAGCACGCTGCACGTACCGATAGAAATGTCGGGGCTGGACTTCCTGACTTTGTAGCAACGCTTGTTGGTATATGAGCAGCGTTGAGCGCCAATCAGACCCCGCCAGTCGACGGAGCGATTATGCGTACCCTTCCCGAACAACTCTATTATTTTGCTCATAACAGCGTATTGCACCTGTCTTTGGTCATCTCAAGATACTGCTCGGAGATATCTATCCCGATCGACTTCAAGCCTAAGCGTTGCGCCGCGACCATCGTTGTTCCCGTACCGCAGAAAGGGTCGATTGCAATACCGCCTGGTGGGCAGGTCGCCAATAAAGGTATACGGCACAGGTCGACCGGATAGGGGGCAAAGTGGGTTTCCCGGCCCTGCGAATCTTCCGGGAGAATGTCCCAGACGTCAGACGGTTTACTCCCCTTCGGGTGGTATTTAAGAAAGTAATAACCTTTATCCCTGAGTTCCTTCGCTCGTCCCGATACTTTTTCACTATCGGAGTGCGTCGCTCTTTGCTGGCCACGAATGATCATCCGGAAGTCTGATACTTTACCGCAAGACAAATCTGCGAGGATGCCGGCCAGGGCGGCATGTGCGGATAATTTTTCTGCGTCGCTCAACGAGGTCGACAACTCGATCTGGCGCTTGTAACGCACGCCCGAAACGCCCGTGGCGGAAACTATCGAGCCATTCACCACTTTGGATTCTCTGGGCTTGGACCGGACGGCATCAGCATTGTAATAATAGTTTTTTGACTGCTTCACAAAGTGAAACAAGTTCTCATGAACATTGCCAAGCCGGTCTTTGGTGTTGTCCATGCCGCCTTTCAGTTTGTTCCATATGATGCTGTTTCGAAGTATCCAGCCTTGATTGTCGGTAAGCTCGAAAACCACTCGCCAAGGAATCCCGAGCAGCCCCTTACCGCTATAAGAATCACCGAGATTGAGCCAGAACGACCCCGTCGACTTCAGGACGCGCTTGAGTTCCAGAAACACAGCGCAAAGATCGGCGACGAAATCCCGATAGTCTTTTTCCAGGCCTATCCCGCCGTTTTGATACTCCCGCTTCCCCCAGTACGGCGGTGACGTCATGGCGAAATCAACCGACTCGTCCGGCAGCGACTTCAATACGGCGAGGCAATCCCCGTTCAGAAGGAGCGGGCGTGTAGAAGTTGACTGGCCGTACTTCAGAAGCGCAGAAGAAAAATCATTTTGGAAGATGGTCGAAGGTTCAAACGCGTCTTTCTCCTGCGCAGAAAATAGTGCGGGGTCGTTAAGTTCTGTGTAGGTCATGAGGTGTCCAAACGGGAACGGCGGTAGTGGCTACAGGATGGCCTTCGAACGCTGTCCTGATCAGACCCGGATGGTACAGAGCCAGAGGAAAGCCGGGCAAGCCAAACCGTACTGAAGGGACAGACGCTGAGCCACGGGGTGTCGACTCCCAGGGCTCGGTCAATTCGGTCGCCTTGCGATGGCGCAGAGCGACCTCATCGGATCACAAAAGCCGCACCACTCACTTTCAGCCCCACCCCAGCGTCGCCTTTAGCCCCCAACCTCTCCAGGCAGCGATGAGCCGTGATCAGTGCTGGCATACACTTATTGTTTTTATATACTATAATTTAACCAACTGAACAATTAGTGATCAAAGGTATGCTCGAATCAGATCTCCAGCGGCTTCACGCCAACGCCGATGCTGCCAGCCAATTCCTCAAGGCTCTGGCCAATCCGGATCGCTTGATCCTGCTCTGCCAGCTATCCCAAGGCGAGCGTAATGTCGGCGATCTGGAGTCGCTGCTCGGGATACAACAACCGACGCTTTCTCAGCAACTGGCGGTGCTGCGCCGCGAAGGCCTGGTGGATACGCGCCGGGAAGGAAAGCAGGTGTTCTATCGCATCTGCAGCCCGGCGGCATTGGCAGTCATTCAAACCTTGTATCAACAATTTTGCGCTGGAGAAGCCTCATGAATATCGACTGGCTCAACTTCACTCCCTGGTCATCCCTTGCAGGCGGCGCATTGATTGGCCTGGCGGCCAGCCTTTTCGTCGTCGCCAACGGACGTATCGCCGGCATCAGCGGTTTGATCGGCAGTCTTTTACAACGGGGCAGCGAAGGTGCGGGTGAGAAAGCGCTGTTTCTCCTCGGCCTGCTCGTCGCGCCGCTTCTATGGGGCTTGTTCGCCGCACTGCCGCCGATTGAATTCCAGAGCGGCGGGGTCGGGCTGATCGTCGCCGGTGTATTGGTGGGTATCGGTACACGCTACGGTTCAGGTTGCACCAGCGGCCACGGCGTGTGCGGCATATCGCGCCTTTCGCCGCGATCGATGATCGCCACTGCCTGCTTTATGTTCAGCGGTTTCCTTAGCGTATTTGTCCTGCGTCATCTGCTGGGAGCCTGGATATGAACAAACTGACCGCATTCATTGCTGGCCTGCTGTTCGGCCTGGGACTGCTGCTGGCAGGCATGGCCAACCCGAGCAAAGTATTGGCTTTCCTGGATCTGGCCGGTGCCTGGGACCCTTCCCTCGCGCTGGTCATGATCGGGGCGATTGGCGTCGCCATTGGCCCGCTGACCTGGGCGCGCCACCAATCCCGCTCGCTGCTGGGAAAGCCAATGCAACTGCCGACCAAGCGTGAGTTGGACCCGCGCCTGATCGGCGGCAGCCTGCTGTTCGGCATCGGCTGGGGAATAGCAGGCATCTGTCCAGGCCCTGCGGTGGCAATTCTGCTGACAGGACGCTGGCAAGCAATCGTGTTCATGTTGGCCATGCTGGCCGGCATGTTGTTGTTTACTGCGCTGGAGACCCGGCGCAACCACTGATCGGGAGATCGTCATGAAAGCGAACCTTGGAACCATTGACCGTAGCCTGCGCATTGTCGTCGGCCTGGTTCTCATTGGCCTCAGTCTGTCGGGCGTGATCGGCTGGTGGGGCTGGATCGGCTTAGTGCCACTGGCTACCGGTATTTTCCGTTTCTGCCCTTTGTACAGGTTGCTGGGCATCCAAACCTGTAACCGTTGCTGAGCAAAAACCCCATAGCGTTCACGTGCACGAGGGCATTGGCGCAGCCGATTTTGTGGCTATGCGCCAAGCACGGGACGCTACGCTGGGCATATGTGCGTTGATCCCAACAGCTGGATCTATCAACGGACACCTCGAGTGGTTTTGTTTAAAGCTATTCTGCGTGGCGTCGTTTCAAAAGCTGTGTGAACAAGGAAATCTTAATGTCCGACCTGAACGATCCGCGCGTGTTCTTTGCCGCCGAGCGCACGTTGCTGGCATGGAACCGAACCAGCCTTTCGCTGATGGCATTTGGCTTTGTGATTGAACGATCCGGGCTACTGCTCCAGATGCTGAAACCGGACGCTCCGGGCTCTCCCGGAAAACATTTTTCGTTCTGGATCGGGCTGGCCTTCCTGATGCTGGGCTCCTGGGTTGCCTGCTGGTCATCCTGGCAATACAAAAAGGTGGTCAAGACCCTCAAACCCGTTGAGATCCCCCTTGGCTACAGCGTCAATACCGGCCCTGGCATTAATGTCATTACTGCAATTCTTGGCGTTTTGCTCATGGCCTATTTGTTCATGATGTGAGCAAGACTGGCCTGCATGACTTCACTCGACCTCCCCGATGGGCGGTAGACGGGTGCAGTCGAGCATCTCTCGACGAGCAAACGAACGAGTGTGACCCTGGCTCACCTTTGGACCCTGATTAAGTGAGTCGCCCATTCAAAAACAAAAAAGCCCCGCCGGAGCAATACCCGGCGGGGCTTTTTGTTGGCCTTGTTGCTGTCATCCTGCTGTCACGGGGAAAAATGAGCTGGCAGTGGATCGGCGCGAGAGGCTTTATTTGTATGGTGTCCCAGGGCCGGTTCGAACGGCCAACCTTCCCCTTAGGAGGGGGATGCTCTATCCAATTGAGCTACTGGGACAAATGACAACCATCGGGCCAACAGCGCTGCGACGGACGGCGTGCATGTTAACGGCCGAGGTGGGTTTTGTCATGTCGTCCGTGGGCTTTTTGAGTGTAAGCCAATGCTTGCGCCACGGATCAGGGTTTCGCCCAGCAAACCCGGGCATCCGAAGCCATCGTGCAAAATGCACTACACCAAAATGCCAGCATTGCAAATTGCAACCCGAGCGCTGTTTAGATTAAACTCAAACCATTGATTTTATTGAAATAAAACATTGGCACGGCATCTGCAATACTTCTCCTACAAAACCATTCGGCTGGACCCGTTGCGGAGAAGATGACGATGAACAGCACCCTTCTGTTGGCTCTCAATACCGTCGCCCTCGCCGCACTGGTGATGTTTCATTTTCAGTCGAACGGTAGCGATGACACCGCGCAGATCCGCCAGCCCGTACCGCATCATCTGCAACAACGTCCGCAATTGGCGGTGATGACGGCCAACCCGCAATCGCCCGTGCGCCTGGCCCAAAGCACTCAGGCCGCGCCCGCAACTGAACACTGGGTTTTCTGAGGAAGCCTTCCATGTCCAAAGCCGCCTGGCTGTTTTTGTGCCTGACCGTCGTGACTGCCGTGCTGGGCATGTCCACCTCGTCCCAGGACGCTCGCACCACCGCCCTCATCACCAGCGTCGTGTTCGGCAGCTTCCTGCTGTTGACGCTGATCGTCGGCCGCCGAATCAGATTCGACCCCGTGCTGCGCTGATTTTCGCTCGCTGGCACACCTACCTTATGTCGCCTCGCACTAGCAAATCGGCAAATTGCCACTAGTCTTAAAAACAAGGGCAAAAGGCCATATCACGATACGATATGCGCCCCAAACCCCTTGGCAGCAACGGCTTGCGGGACGATGAATTGTGACGATCGCTCGCAAAAAAGTTTTCCAACCAGTCCGCAAAAAAGCAAATCAGTACTGGCATAAAGCCTTTAGGCAGTTCAATATTTGTCACAGAATTGACGCCAAGGAACCGGCAAAACTGAGGCATGATGCGGCCTCTTTGCAATTCAGGTTGAACTTTGGTCGTGAGCCTTGTCTTAACACTCATCTTGCGGCCAATTCCAATAACCGCTCCCCTGAACTAACCGGTTAAATATATGCGCCCATTGAAACAGGCAATTTATTCCAGCCGTACGGCTGACAAGTTCGTCGTACGTCTGCCAGACGGAATGCGGGAACGCATTGCCGAGGTGGCTCGCAATCATCACCGCAGCATGAACTCCGAAATCATCGCGCGCCTGGAGCAGAGCCTCATTCAGGAAGGTGCGTTGGGCGAAGAGCTAAGCATGCGCCTGGACAGCCCTGAGCTGTCACTGCACGAACGCGAACTGCTGCAGCGTTTTCGTCAGCTCTCCCACCGCCAGCAAAATGCCCTTGTCTCGCTTATTGCGCACGACGTTGAGGCGGCCGCAGAAGCCGAATGATCTGTTCCTGAAAGCCGAAGCCAGCCATGTGCTGGCTTTTTTTTGCGCGCAATTCGGGAAGGCAGTACTGGGCGGGGGCTGGGTTGCCCCCGCCGCGAGGAGTCAGAGCAGGAAGATCGTCGCCAGGCCAAGGAAGATGAAGAAGCCGCCGCTGTCGGTCATGGCGGTAATCATCACACTGGCGCCCATGGCTGGGTCGCGCCCAAGGCGTGCCAGGGTCATAGGGATCAGCACCCCCATCAAGGCCGCCAACAGCAGGTTAAGGGTCATGGCGGCGGTCATGACCACCCCCAGCGACCAACTGCCGTACAGCAAGTAGGCCACGATCCCGATCACCCCGCCCCACACCACGCCATTGATCAGCGCCACCGCCAACTCCTTGCGCATCAGGCGCGAGGTGTTGCCGGTATTGACCTGGTCGAGCGCCATGGCGCGCACGATCATGGTAATGGTCTGGTTGCCGGAGTTACCGCCGATCCCGGCAACGATTGGCATCAACGCCGCCAGTGCCACCAGCTTTTCGATCGAACCTTCGAACAGCCCAATCACCCGCGAAGCAATGAACGCAGTGATCAGGTTTACGGCCAGCCACGCCCAGCGGTTACGCAGGGAGCGCCAGACCGAGGCAAAAATATCTTCCTCTTCACGCAGACCCGCCATGTTGAGGACTTCGGTTTCACTTTCTTCACGGATCAGGTCGACCATTTCATCGATGGTCAGACGGCCGATCAGCTTGCCGTTCTTGTCGACCACCGGGGCCGAGATCAAGTCGTAACGTTCGAAGGCCTGGGCGGCGTCGTAGGCGTCTTCATCCGGATGGAAACCCACCGGATCGCTGGCCATCACGTCCGCAACCTTCTTCTCCGGGTCGTTGACCAGCAGGCGCTTGATCGGCAGCACGCCCTTGAGAATGCCTTCGTAGTCGACCACGAACAGCTTGTCGGTGTGCCCTGGCAGCTCTTTCAGGCGGCGCAGGTAACGCAGTACCACTTCCAGGCTGACGTCTTCGCGGATGGTGACCATCTCGAAGTCCATCAGGGCACCGACCTGATCCTCGTCATAGGACAGCGCGGAGCGCACGCGCTCACGCTGCTGGCTGTCGAGGGCTTCCATCAGCTCATGGACAACATCACGGGGCAGCTCGGGGGCCAGGTCGGCCAGTTCGTCGGCGTCCATCTCCCGGGCCGCGGCCAGAAGCTCGTGATCATCCATGTCGGCGATCAGGGTTTCACGGACGGAGTCGGATACTTCGAGCAGGATGTCGCCGTCGCGGTCGGCCTTGACCAACTGCCAAAGGGTCAGTCGATCATCCAGCGGCAAGGCTTCAAGGATATAAGCGACGTCGGCGGAGTGCAGATCATCGAGCTTGCGTTGCAACTCGACGAGGTTTTGCCGATGAACCAGGTTTTCGACGCGGTCGTGGTGCGGACCTTCCTGGCGGTGCGTGAGCTCTTCGACCACGCGCTGGCGCTGCAGCAGCTCAATGACTTGAGCCAGGCGATCCTGCAGGCTTTCTTGTGTTTTCTTTACTTCTACTTCGGTCATAGGCGAACTCCACTCCCAGCAGCGGGGCACGCCGGAAGGATCAATCAGTCAATTCATGATTGGTAAAACGGGGTACTGAGTAACTACTGGGTAAGTCCATGGAGGTGTTCCACAAGCCCCGGCGGGGCTGACGGGCGCAATGATACACCGCCCGCCGCTTTTAACGTCAAAAAACTGGTAAGAACAAGCGCTTGCGAGCCAAAGCTGAGAATTGGCCGCATCTATGAATTGCGACGCTGCCACGCGAATGGAAAACACATGGCGCGGGAAGAAAAGGTTTAATCCTACAAACCCCAGACGGCAAAAAGCCCGCACTAGGCGGGCTTTTTGTTTGTATGGTGCACTCGACAGGATTCGAACCTGTGACCGCTCGGTTCGTAGCCGAGTACTCTATCCAGCTGAGCTACGAGTGCAGATTGTGTTTTTAGACCAGATCACAACTGGTTGTAACCGAATCACCTGCATTACTGCAACTGACTCTTAAATGGTGCACTCGACAGGATTCGAACCTGTGACCGCTCGGTTCGTAGCCGAGTACTCTATCCAGCTGAGCTACGAGTGCATTTGTTGCCGCGCATTATAGGCCGTTCAATCTCTATGTAAAGCGATTTTTTCGATTAATTTCAACAACTTATCGATAAATCCAGATTGCAACGTACTAAGCAAATAATGGCGGAGAACGGGGGATTCGAACCCCCGACACCCTTTTGAGGTGTACTCCCTTAGCAGGGGAGCGCCTTCGGCCACTCGGCCAGCTCTCCGCAACACGGGGCGTATATTAACCACGTTCATCCCCGTTTGCAAACATAAAAAACGATAAAAATTAAAGGCTTGGTTCTTCGTCCTTCTCTTTCTTGATCCGCAGATAGATTTCCTCGCGGTGGACCGCTACCTCTTTCGGAGCATTTACCCCAATACGCACTTGATTGCCTTTGACGCCGAGCACGGTCACGGTGATTTCTCCATCACCAATAATCAGGCTTTCTGCGCAACGACGAGTCAGAATCAACATACCTTTCACCTCACGCACTTCAGTTCAGGAACAACAGTCTGCAAAAAAAGGCCTTCGACCTACGGCTCAGCGGCCATAGCCCTACCAGCTAAGTATTGTCGAGCCCACGCAAAACAACATGCGCCCTACAAAAAAATGAAAGGCGCGGTAAACCGCGCCTTCCTGGCCTTGCATCACTCGCCCTGTCGGGCCGGAGCGTCCAGCTCAAAAGCGGTATGCAGTGCGCGTACAGCCAGTTCCAGGTACTTCTCTTCGATCACCACCGAGACTTTGATTTCCGAGGTGGAGATCATCTGGATGTTGATGCTTTCCTTGGCCAGGGCCTCGAACATGCGGCTGGCAACGCCGGCATGGGAACGCATGCCCACACCTACGATCGATACCTTGGCGATCTTGGTATCGCCGACCACTTCACGCGCGCCAATCCCGCTCGCAGTGTTCTGCAGGATACGCTCGGCCGCTTCGTACTCGTTGCGGTGAACGGTGAAGGTGAAATCGGTGGTGTTATCGTGCGAAACGTTCTGCACGATCATGTCGACTTCAATGTTCGCGCCACTGATCGGGCCGAGGATCTTGAATGCCACGCCCGGGGTGTCTGGCACGCCACGGATCGTCAGCTTGGCTTCATCGCGGTTGAAAGCGATGCCGGAAATGATCGGCTGTTCCATGGATTCCTCTTCATCAATAGTAATGAGGGTACCCGGACCCTCTTTGAAGCTGTGCAATACGCGCAGCGGAACGTTGTACTTACCGGCGAATTCCACCGCGCGGATCTGCAACACCTTGGAACCGAGGCTGGCCATTTCCAGCATCTCTTCGAAGGTGATCTTGTCCAGGCGCTGAGCCACGGACACCACGCGCGGATCGGTGGTGTAGACGCCATCCACATCGGTGTAGATCTGGCATTCGTCAGCCTTGAGCGCGGCCGCCAGGGCCACACCGGTGGTGTCCGAACCGCCACGCCCGAGGGTGGTGATATTGCCGTGCTCGTCGACGCCCTGGAAACCGGCGACAACTACCACACGACCGGCCTTCAGATCAGCGCGAATCTTCTGATCATCGATCTGCAGGATGCGCGCCTTGGTGTGCGCGCTGTCGGTGAGGATACGCACCTGACTGCCAGTGTAGGACACGGCCGGCACACCGCGCTTGTTCAGCGCCATGGCCAGCAGGCCAATGGTCACCTGCTCGCCGGTGGACACGATCACATCCAGCTCACGCGGCAGCGGTTGTTGATCGCCGCTGATAGCCTTGGCCAGTTCGATCAGGCGATTGGTTTCGCCGCTCATGGCCGACAGCACCACGACGAGGTCGTCGCCGGCATCGCGGAATTTCTTAACCTTGTCGGCGACCTGCTCGATTCTTTCGACAGAGCCGACCGAGGTGCCTCCAAATTTCTGTACGATCAAAGCCATTTCTAAGCCGCCTCAGCCCGTAAAGGGGCGCCCAATAAACCAATCTTCCAGCAACCGAGCGAGCCCGCGACTAGACCACGGGCTCATTCACAGCGCCTTAAATGCCAGCCTCGACAAACGGCACGGTCAGGGCCAGGGCCGCGTCCAGGGCACCGGCGTCTACACCACCGCCTTGTGCCATGTCCGGACGACCACCGCCCTTCCCGCCCACTGCCGCAGCGGCTTGTTTCATCAAATCACCGGCTTTGAGTTGGCCAGTCAGGTCTTTGGTTACACCGGCAACCAGAACGACCTTATCCTCATGGACACTGCCGAGCAGGATCACTGCGCGGCCGAGCTTGTTCTTCAACTGATCGACCAAGGCCAACAACGCCTTGCCGTCCTGGCCGTCCAGGCGCGCCGCCAGGACGTTCACGCCCTTGACGTCCTGGGCGGAAGCCGACAGATCGTCGCCTGCCGCGCTGGCCGCCTTGGCCTGCAACTGTTCCAGCTGTTTCTCCAGGGCGCGGTTGCGCTCCAGCACGGCGGACAGTTTGTCGATCAGGTTGTCACGGCTGCCCTTGACCAGGCTGGCCGCTTCCTTGAGTTGTTCTTCACCCGCATTGAGGTAGGCCAGGGCCGCAGCGCCGGTCACCGCTTCAATACGACGCACACCGGACGCCACACCGCCTTCGCTGATGATTTTCAGCAGGCCGATGTCGCCGGTACGGTTGGCGTGGATCCCACCGCACAGTTCCACCGAGAAGTTGCCGCCCATGCTCAGGACGCGCACGTTGTCGCCGTATTTCTCGCCGAACAGCGCCATGGCGCCTTTGGCCTTGGCGGTCTCGATGTCGGTTTCCTCGGTTTCCACCGCGGTGTTCTTGCGCACCTGGGCGTTGACGATGTCTTCCAGGGCCTTGATCTGCGCAGGCTTGATCGCTTCGAAGTGGCTGAAGTCGAAACGCAGGCGCTGGCTGTCGACCAACGAACCCTTCTGCTGGACGTGCTCGCCCAACACCTGGCGCAGTGCCGCGTGCAGCAAGTGGGTGGCCGAGTGGTTCAGCGCAGTGGCGTGGCGCACGTCGGCGTCCACCTGGGCGTCCACCGGCGAACCGACGATCAGGCTGCCCGACGCCAATACGCCGTGGTGCAGGAATGCGCCGCCGGTCTTGGTGGTATCACGCACATCGAAACGACCGGAAGACGCCTTGAGGAAACCGCAGTCGCCGATCTGGCCACCGGATTCGGCATAGAACGGCGTCCGGTCCAGGACCACCACGCCGTCATCGCCTTCATTCAGGACGTCGACCGACTGGCCGTCTTTATACAGCGCGATCACTTTGGCCGAACCGTGGGTGGCCGTATAGCCGGTGAACTCGGTGGCCACGTCAACCTTGACCAGGCTGTTGTAGTCCATGCCGAAGGAACTGGCGGAACGGGCGCGCACGCGCTGGGCTTCCATCTCGCGTTCGAAACCTTCCTCGTCGAGGGTCAGGTTGCGCTCACGGGCGATGTCACCGGTCAGGTCCATCGGGAAACCGTAGGTGTCGTAGAGTTTGAACACCACATCGCCCGGCACCACGCTGCCCTGCAGGCCGGCGAGGTCTTGCTCGAGGATTTTCAGGCCCTGTTCCAGGGTCTTGGCGAACTGCTCTTCTTCGGCCTTGAGCACGCGCTCGATGTGCGCCTGGTTCTGGGTGAGTTCCGGGAAGGCTGCGCCCATCTCGGCGACCAGCGCCGCGACGATCTGGTAGAAGAAGCTGCCGTTGGCGCCCAGCTTGTTACCGTGGCGGCAGGCGCGACGGATGATACGGCGCAGCACGTAGCCACGGCCTTCATTGGACGGCAGCACGCCGTCGGCAATCAGGAAACCGCAGGAACGGATGTGGTCAGCCACCACTTTGAGCGATGCCTGGTCTTCATTGGCACAACCGATGGCCTTGGCCGCAGCGGCCAGCAGGCTCTGGAACAGGTCGATCTCGTAGTTGGAGTGAACGTGCTGCATCACCGCACTGATCCGCTCCAGGCCCATGCCGGTATCCACCGACGGTGCCGGCAGCGGGTGCAACACGCCATCGGCGGTGCGGTTGAACTGCATGAACACGTTGTTCCAGATCTCGATGTAACGGTCGCCATCTTCTTCCGGCGAACCCGGTGGGCCGCCCCAGATATCGGCGCCGTGATCGTAGAAAATCTCGGTGCATGGGCCGCACGGGCCGGTGTCGCCCATGGTCCAGAAGTTGTCGGAGGCGTAAGGCGCGCCCTTGTTGTCGCCGATACGCACCATGCGCTCAGGCGGCACGCCGACTTGCTGGGTCCAGATGTCGTAGGCTTCGTCATCGCTGGCGTAGACGGTGACCCAGAGCTTTTCCTTCGGCAGTTTCAGCACGCCGGTGAGGAAGGTCCAGGCGAAGTTGATCGCGTCCTTCTTGAAATAGTCGCCAAAGCTGAAGTTGCCGAGC
The DNA here is from genome assembly GCF_023651955.1 of Pseudomonas sp. Y39-6. Classification (NCBI taxonomy): domain Bacteria; kingdom Pseudomonadati; phylum Pseudomonadota; class Gammaproteobacteria; order Pseudomonadales; family Pseudomonadaceae; genus Pseudomonas; species Pseudomonas sp. Y39-6. Next base: position 5,505,182 of record NZ_CP069594.1, read on the forward strand.
ATTTCGAAAAACGTGTGGTGACGGGCGGTGTAGCCGACGTTTTCCAGGTCGTTGTGCTTGCCACCGGCGCGCACGCATTTCTGGCTGCTGACCGCGCGGGTATAGGCGCGCTTTTCCTGGCCCAGGAAGCAGTCCTTGAACTGGTTCATCCCCGCGTTGGTGAACAGCAGGGTGGGGTCATTGCCTGGGATCAAGGAGCTGGAGGCGACACGGGTGTGGCCTTGCTCTTCGAAGAAGCGAAGGAAGGCTTCACGGATTTCTGCGCTTTTCATTAGGTTCTTCCACGGAGTCTGAGGCCAAAGGCCAGTGCGCAACATCATCAGACGGAGCGACGGCAAAGGGCCGCATTATATCGGCCCTTTGCCGGTGGTACAGCGTGTTTATGTGATAGAAACAGTCAATTAGACAGTCTGCACGGTCATTTCCGAGAAAACTCGACGAATGCCTGCACCACTTGCTCGATCTGCGCACGGCTCACGTCCAGGTGCGTGACCATGCGCAGGCGCGGTGCGGCGCTCAACTTGATGCCGCGCTCGGCGGCAAACGTCTTCAGGGCCTGCGCCCGGTCGCCGAGCTGCACGTAGACCATGTTGGTCTGCACCGGCTCCACCGCATACCCGGCCTTGCGCAGTTCATCCCCCAGCCACTGGGCGTTGGCGTGGTCGTCGGCCAGGCGCTGCACCTGATGGTCAAGGGCATACAGCCCCGCCGCCGCCAGGGAACCGGCCTGGCGCATGCCGCCGCCGACCATCTTGCGCAAACGCCGCGCCTTGGCGATCAGCGCCGTGGAGCCGCACAACACCGAGCCAATCGGCGCGCCCAGGCCCTTGGACAGGCACACCGACACCGAATCGAAATGCTGGGTGATCTCCCGCGCGTCCACCTCGAGCCTGACCGCCGCGTTGTAGAGCCGCGCGCCGTCCAGGTGCAGGGCCAGGCCATGTTCACGGGTAAACGCACGTGCCCTGGCCAGGTACTCCAGCGGGAGCACCTTGCCCTGCATGGTGTTCTCCAGCGCCAACAGGCGGGTACGGGCGAAGTGGAAATCATCGGGCTTGATCGCTTCCAGCACCTGATCCAGGTGCAGGGAACCGTCCGCCTGCACTTCCAGTGGTTGCGGCTGGATCGAACCCAGCACCGCCGCGCCGCCGCCTTCGTACTTATAGGTGTGGGCCTGCTGACCGACGATGTATTCCTCGCCGCGCTCACAGTGGGCCATCAACGCCAGCAGGTTGCTCATAGTGCCGGTGGGCACGAACAACGCCGCGGCGAACCCCAGGCGCTTGGCCAGTTCGGCCTCCAGGCGGTTGACGCTGGGGTCTTCGCCATACACGTCATCGCCGCTGACGGCGCTGGCCATCGCATCGAGCATGCCGGGGGTGGGTTGGGTCACGGTGTCGCTGCGCAGGTCTATCACGGTCATCAAACTGGCCTCTGATGGGTTGGGCGTTCTTTCGTACTGACGATTACTGCGGGTAAAGCCACGGAATATCAAGCCCTATGCTGCGTCAATCGAATATCAATCAAACAAACCGATATAGGCTATCGATACGGCAATCGTGCAGTTTCTGAAAAACCATGTTAAAAACTCTCCGCCGCCAGGGTTCTGGCGGCAACGTTCTCAGGGCGGGGTGCAATTCCCCACCGGCGGTAATTGCGCGCAATGTGCATAGCCCGCGAGCGCTTGGCGCCTCGAACTGCTCCGGCAGGACGGCGACAAGGTCAGCAGACCCGGTGTGATCCCGGGGCCGACGGTCATAGTCCGGATGAAGAGAGAACGGGATTGGCGCAAAAGGGCCGCGCGCTGAGTTCATGCCTGCATGACCCAGCTGTTCGTACCCTTAAATCCCATTCGATTCATAACGCCCTGTTTTTTTCTTAAACAGGAGTCAGAACATGCAACCCACCGCAATCGACAGCAAAAGCAAAAACCATCACGGCGAGCGCGTCGCGTTTATCCAGGCCTGCTGGCACAAGGATATTGTCGACCAATCGCGCAAAGGCTTCCTCAGCGAAATGATCGCCCTGGGTTACCAGGAATCGGACATCGATTTCTTCGAAGTCGGCGGCGCCTTTGAAATGCCCCTGCACGCCAAGCTGCTGGCCAAGACCGGCCGTTACGCCGGCATCGTCGCCGCGGCCCTGGTGGTGGACGGCGGCATCTACCGCCACGAATTCGTCGCCCAATCGGTGGTCAGCGGCCTGATGCAGGTTCAGCTGGAAACCGAAGTGCCGGTGTTCTCGGTGTCTCTGACCCCGCACCACTTCCACGCTGGCAGCGAGCACCACGCCTTCTTCCATGATCACTTCGTACACAAAGGCCAGGAAGCGGCGCGTACCTGTGCCGACACCTTGCACAAGGTGCGTGCGATCCGCCGCAGCGAGCCGCGTGCCGTAGCAGTTTAAGCAACACCGCAAAACAAAATGTGGGAGGGGGCTTGCCCCCGATAGCGGTCTGTCAGTTAAAAATTTTCTGACAGTTACACCGCAATCGGGGGCAAGCCCCCTCCCACATTTGGATCCGGTTAAGGCTGAGATCTACGCCAACCCGGCGTCCGTGGTCGGCACGATCAATATCCCTGCGCGCAAGCCATTCTTCACCTTCGGGTTCGGGAAGATGATGCGTGCGCCCTCCTCCTCGATCACCCAGCGGGTCTTGGCGACGTCTTCGGCGAGCAGATAGCCCTGGGCCAACGGCGAAAAGTTTTCCACGTCCGCCGGCAGGTGCAACAGGAATGCATCGCTGTGCTTGATGACTTCGCGGGACACGGCAAACAGCTGCAGGCCATCCAGGCTGCCGGTGTCCGGCTCGGTGCCTTCGATGATCTGCGTCAGCCGGGTTTCCAGGCGCGACACGTCCACATCCTGGTTCTGCCCGAATGGCCGCGCCTTGCCTAATTCCAGGGTAAAGGCCTCGGCGCCCAGTTGTTCATAGGTAAAGGCGGAGAAGGTGATCGAAGCTTTGTTCTGCAGCAGCACCGCCTGCATACCGGCGGCGCGCAAGCGGGCCAGTTCGTGGCGCGAATGCTGGCGCCCGTCCTTCCACGGGTAGAGGGCGAACTGCTCGACCTTCGAACCACGAATGGCGGTGTGCAGGTCGTAATGCAAGCGCGAGCGGCCAGGCAGGCTGAAGAAGCTGCGAGCCAATTGTTCCAGCTCGGCGGCGCGCATGGCTTCAGGGCCGATATTTTTTTCGTGACGGCCGTTGAACAGCCGGTTGACGTCCAGTTCGAGGTAACGCTCGCCGCGGCGCATGGCCTCGGGGTTGCCGAACAGGAACAGAATACGGGTGCGGGGTTTGATCTGCCCACGGGCGATGCCATGCAACAGGCGGTCGAGCAATTCGATCGGCGCGGTCTCGTTGCCGTGGATGCCGGACGACAGCAGCACGTCGCTGCCGTTGTCCCGCGCTTGCGGCGGGCGCACTTCGAGCGCGCCTTCGCTGAGCCAGCGCATCTGCACGCCGTCGACAGTCAGTTGAATTTTTTGCGCCGGTTCACGACCGGCGAGAGTCAGTTCAAGGAGTTTGCCGAGGGCGAGCATAAGCAGCTTCCTTAGTGGTTGCAGCCTGGGCCGTGGACGTGATCGTCGTCATCACCCTCAACGTCGGCCGGTTCCATTTCCAGTTGCAGGCTCATCAGGTTGGTGGCCAGTGGGCGCATCAGCAGGTTGGCGTACTCGGCGTCGCCTTCTTCCACGTCCACACCGATCAGCAGTTGGCCACGGCCGTCGTGCTGAATCCAGACTTCCTTGCCCTGCCAGATCACGGCAACGCGGGTGCAGGAGGTTTGCAGCTGGGTGCCGTCGGTGTCTTCAAGGATCAGTTGCAGGGTATCGGTGCTCATAAATAGCTCTCGGCCGTGTGGCGTTAATTGATCTGGAAAGGATATACCGCGCCCAGTTTAAGGATTTGCGTCAGTTCATCCAATGCCGTCCGGCATTCAAGCAGCAATTGCGGGTCAGCCAGGTCGCTTTCGCGCAGGCTGTCGCGGTAGTGCTTGTCGACCCACTGGGTCAGCGTTTCATACAGCGGCGCGGTCATGATAACCCCTGGGTTCACCGCCGCCAGCTCGGTTTCGTTCAACGCCACGCGCAAACGCAGGCACGCCGGGCCGCCGCCGTTCTGCATGCTTTGCTTGAGGTCGAAGACCTTGACCTCGCGGATCAAACCACCGGCAGCGGTCAGACCTTGCAGATACTGCCAGACACGTGCGTTGGCGCGGCACTCTTCCGGCACGATCAATAGCATCGAGCCGTCGGCGCGGGTCAGCAATTGGCTGTTGAACAGGTAGGAACGCACCGCGTCTTCGACGCTGACCTGGGCACGCGGCACGCACACCGACTGGAAGTTGCCGCCCAGCTTGCCCAACTTGGCCTGCAACTCGGCAAGCATCGTCTCGGTGTTGAGGAACGCGTCCTCGTGATAGAACAGCATTTCGCCATTGCCCACCGCGATCACGTCGTTATGGAACACGCCGGCATCGATCACCGCCGGGTTCTGCTGGGCGAAGACCACGCCAGCGTCTTTCAGGCCGTGCAGGCGGGCGACGGCCTGGGAGGCTTCGAGGGTCTGGCGCGCCGGGTACTTCTGCGGCGCCGGGTAACGGGTGTCGAACGCGCTGCGGCCGAACACGAAAAACTCCACGCCGGCCTCGCCATAGTCACGGCAGAAACGTGTGTGGTTGGCCGCGCCTTCGTCGCCGAACTGCGCCACCGCCGGCAACGCGGCGTGGTGGGCGAAGTGTTTCGCATCGGCAAACATCGCCCCCAATACGCGGCTGGTGGTCGGGTGTTCGATGCTGCGGTGGTATTTGCAGTTGAGGTTGGCGGCGGTGAAATGCACGCGGCCATCCGCCGTGTCGGCGCTCGGGCTGACGGTGGCGGCGTTGGCCACCCACATGCTCGACGCCGAGCAACTGGCGACCAGCAATGGCATGGCGTGCTTGGCCGCGTGCTGGATGACCTGGGCATCGCTGCCGCTGAAGCCGAGGTTGCGCAAGGCAGCCACGTCCGGGCGTTCCTGCGGCGCCAGCACGCCTTGCACAAAACCCATGTCCATCAGCGCTTTCATTTTCTGCAGGCCCTGCAACGCCGCTTCCTTGGGGTTGGAAGCTTGCTGGCTGTTGCTCTGGGACGCGACGTTGCCGTAGGACAAACCGCCGTAGTTATGGGTCGGCCCCACTAGACCGTCAAAATTGACTTCATAGGATTTCATCGGCGAGGCTCCACGAACATCTGTTTTTATAGGCAATCTTCAACACACCCCGGGTCAAGTGTGGGAGGGGGCTTGCCCCCGATAGCAGTCTGCCAGTTGATGAATCAGGTGACTGATCCACCGCTATCGGGGGCAAGCCCCCTCCCACCTTTAGATCAGTGTAATGCCGGGGGTGAGTGTGGCTGGCAGCACCAGGCTTGGGGTTTCCAGGGACGCCACCGGGTACGCGCAATAATCCGCTGCGTAATAGGCGCTGGCGCGATGGTTGCCCGAAGCCCCGACACCACCGAACGGCGCGGTACTGGCGGCGCCGGTCAGTTGTTTGTTCCAGTTGACGATCCCGGCGCGGCTTTCCAGCCAGAATTGCTGGTAGCGCGCTTCGGAGTCCGACAACAAACCGGCGGCCAGGCCGTATTGGGTGTTGTTGGCCTCGGCAATCGCCGCGGCGAAATCAGCGTAGCGGATCACCTGCAACAGCGGGCCGAACAACTCTTCATCGGCGCGCTCGCTCACTTCGGTCACGTCAATGATGCCCGGGGTCAGCAACGCGGCCTGAGCCTGCGGCTGGGTCATTTCCAGCAGCGCCACGGCGCCGTTGGCCAACAGCAGTTCCTGGGCGTCCATCAAGGCTTTCGCCGCCGCCAGGGAAATCACCGAGCCCATGAACGGCGCCGGTTGCTGGTCGAATGCACCGACCGTAATCGTCGCGCTGACCGCCACCAGCCGCGCCAGCAGCGCATCGCCCCAGGCGCCTTCGGGCACCAGCAAGCGACGGGCACAGGTGCAACGCTGGCCGGCCGAGATAAACGCCGATTGGATGATGGTGTAGACCGCCGCATCCACGTCGGCCACTTGATCCACCACCAGCGGGTTGTTACCGCCCATTTCCAGGGCCAGGATCTTGTCCGGGCGCCCGGAGAACTGCTGGTGCAGGTGGTTGCCGGTGCGGCTGGAGCCGGTGAAGAACAACCCGTCGATACCCGGGTTGGCCGCCAGGGCGATCCCGGTTTCCCGCGCACCTTGCAGCAGGTTCAACACGCCCGCCGGCAGGCCGGCTTCGATCCAGCATTGCACGGTCAACTCGGCGACTTTCGGGGTCAACTCGCTGGGTTTGAACAACACGGTATTGCCCGCCAGCAACGCCGGGACGATATGCCCATTGGGCAGGTGGCCGGGGAAGTTGTAAGGACCAAACACCGCCACCACGCCGTGAGGCTTGTGGCGCAGCACGGCGGTGGCGTCGCCCAGCGGGCCGCTCTTCTCGCCGGTACGCTCGCGGTAGCTTTGCACCGAGATTGCGATCTTGTTGGCCATGCTGGTGACTTCGGTGGCCGATTCCCACAGGGGCTTGCCGGTTTCTTCACCGATGCAGCGGGCGATTTCATCTGCGCGGCTTTTCAAGGCATTGGCGAAGGCTTCGAGCACGCCGATGCGCTCTTCCAACGAGCGCCGGGCCCATGCCGGAAACGCCTGGCGCGCCGCCTGCACGGCGGATTCGACCTGTTCGGCGCTGGCGCCATTGCCGGCCCACAGCACGTGCTGGGTCACCGGGTTGCGCGATTCGAACAGCTCACCCTGGCCAGCCAGCCAGCTACCTGCGATATACAGCGAATTCATTATTTCGACTCCCGAGCAGCAGACAACGGTACGGCACGCACTTGATCGCCCACCACCAGTTGCAGGCGCTTGGCGGTCAACGGATCAACCACCAGCGTGCCTGCCGCCAGGCGGGCCGGTGCGGCGGTGATGCGGCACTCTTCGCGCTTGCGGTTATGGATCAGGAACGGCGTGGCGTCGTCGCCTGGCGTGCCGATGGCCAACACCAGCGACTGGCTGTCGCGCACCGCACGGATCTTGCTGGTCTCACATTCCACCGCTGGGCCGGCGTCGAAAATGTCGACATAGCCCTGGTAGCTGAACCCTTCGCTCTTGAGCATGCTCAGCGCCGGCTCGGTATCCGGGTGGACCTTGCCGATCACGTTGCGCGCATCCTCGGACAGGAAGCAGCTGTACAGCGGAAATTTCGGCATCAACTCGGCGATAAAGGCTTTGTTGCCCACGCCGGTGAGGTAATCGGCCTGGCTGAATTCCATCTTGAAGAAGTGTCGGCCCAGGCTTTCCCAGAACGGCGAACGCCCGGCTTCATTGGACACGCCGCGCATCTCGGCGATGATCTTGTTGCCGAACAACTGCGGGAACTCCGCGATAAACAGCAGGCGCGCCTTGGCCAGCATGCGGCCGTTGAGGCCGTTGCGGTAATCGGCGTGCAGGAACAACGAACACAGTTCGGAGTTGCCGGTGAGGTCGTTGGCCAGGAACAGCGTCGGGATCTCACGGTAGATATTCAGCTCCTGGGAGGCGCTGACGGTCAGGCCGACCCGGAAGTTGTACCAGGGCTCGCGCAGGCCGACGGCGCCGGCGATGGCGGAAATCCCCACCACGCGGCCTTCGTCGTTTTCCAGCACGAACAGGTAGTCGGCATCCCCGCGCCCGGCTTCGCCGCGGAAGGTTTTTTCGGCCCAGCCGACCCGGTGGGTCAGGCGCTCTTCGTTGGCCGGCAAGGTGGTCAGGCCGGTGCCGGTGCTGCGCGCCAGATCAATCAGGGCCGGTAAATCGCTGCTGCGTACGGGACGAACGATCATGCTATCTCCTCAGGCGGGCCGCCCGTTCAGGCCACCCGCAAAACTCTGCGTTAAACCGCAACCAAACGCACGCTGGCGCCTTCGCCGACGCCCAGGGCTTCGGCTGCTTCCAGGTCCAGGGTCACCGGTTTGCCGGGCGCGTAGTCCAGCTCCAGCAGCACCGCGCGGTAATCCTGCAACTGCGCGTTGCTCACCAGGTACTGGCGGCCGACACCCTTGACCCTCTCGCCGATCTTCACCGGCACCACGCGGCTCTGGGCGATCGAGCGAATGCCCGAGACCCGTGCGTGCAGCGTCGGGCCGCCGTCGAAGATGTCGATGTAGTGATCGGTCTCGAAGCCTTCGCGCATGAGGATGTCGAAGGTGATCTGCGCACGCGGATGCACCTGGCCCATGGCTTCCTGAGCTTCGTCCGGCAGCAGCGGCACGTAGATCGGGTAGTGCGGCATCAGCTCGGCGAGGAACGTGCGGCTTTTCAGCCCGCACAGGCGCTCGGCGGCGGCGTAGTTGAGGTCGAAGAAGTTGCGCCCGATGGCGTCCCAGAACGGCGAATCACCGTTCTCGTCGCTGTAGCCGACAATCTCGGTCACCACCGAGTCGGCGAAGCGCTCGGGATGGCTGGCGACGAACAACAGGCGGCCGCGGGAATTGAGTTCCGACCACGGCGAACCGACCAGCTCCGGCACCACGTAGAAGCTGGTGAGCAGGCTGTTGCCGGTGAGGTCGTGGCACTGGGAAAGCACGTGGATCTTGTTGTGGATCTTCAGCTCGCGGGAGGCGTGGACGAAGGTCTCGTTACGGAAGCTGTAGAACGGTTCCGAGTAGCCGGCCGAGGCGACGATGGCCGAGCAGCCGACGAGCTTGCCGGTCTCGGTGTCTTCGAGCACGAAGAAATAGCTTTCTTCACCGTTGAAACTGACCTCGGCAGCGAAGGACGCTTCGCTGGCGGCGATCTTGTCGCTCAGGCGCTCCACATCGTCCGGCAAGGAGGTGACACCAATCGGGCTGTCCGCAGCCAGACGCTGCACCTCGCCCAGATCAGCCATTTGCGCGGGGCGCATCACCAGCATGGTGTCACTCCTTAACTCGAAAAACTCATAGGAAAAAGTACCGGACAGGTCAGGAACAACACATATCCAATGTGGGAGGGGCGGTGCGACGATTCGACTTGCCCCCGATAGCGGTGTATCAGTCACCAGATGTATCAACTGACAGACTGCTATCGGGGGCAAGCCCCCTCCCACATTCGACCCAGTCCGACAGATAAATGTGTATCAGGCTTGGGTCAGTGTTTTAACGGCACGTTCGAAGCGATCCAGACCTTCATTGATGTCCGCATCCTCCACCACCAGGCTCGGCGCGAAACGCACCACGTCGGGGCCGGCTTGCAGGATCATCAGGTTTTCTTTCTCGGCCGCGTTGAACACGTCCTTGGCCTTGCCTTTCCAGGCGTCGCTCAACACGCAACCGAGCAGCAGGCCGAGGCCGCGCACTTCGCTGAAGATCCCGTATTGTTTGCCGATCTGTTCCAGGCGGGCCTTGAACAGGTCGTGCTTGGCGTTGACGCCGGCCAGCACTTCAGGCGTGTTGATCACATCGATCACCGCCCCCGCCACCGCACACGCCAGCGGGTTGCCGCCGTAGGTGGTGCCGTGGGTGCCGACCACCAAGTGCTTGGCCAAGGCTTCCGTGGTGAGCATCGCGGCAATCGGGAAACCGCCGCCCAGGCTCTTGGCGCTGGTGAGAATGTCCGGCACCACACCGTAGTGCTGGTAGGCGAACAGATGGCCGCTGCGGCCCATGCCGGTCTGCACTTCGTCGAACACCAGCAGCGCGTCGTGGGCGTCGCACAGTTCGCGGGCGCCTTGCAGGTAGGCCAGCTCGGCCGGCAGTACGCCGCCCTCGCCTTGCACCGGTTCCAGCACCACGGCGCAGGTCTTGTCCGACACGGCAGCTTTCAGCGCGGCCAGGTCATTGAACGGCACATGGGTGATGCCAGTGATCTTCGGCCCGAAGCCGTCGGAGTACTTCGACTGGCCACCGACGTTGACGGTGAACAGGGTGCGGCCGTGGAAGCTGTTGAGGGCGGCGATGATCTCGTATTTCTCGCTGCCGAAGCGGTCGAACGCCACGCGACGGGCCAGCTTGAACGCAGCCTCGTTGGCTTCGGCGCCGGAGTTGCAGAAGAACACACGCTCGGCAAAAGTGGCGTCGATCAACTTGTGGGCCAGGCGCAGGGCCGGCTCATTGGTGAAGACGTTGGAGACGTGCCACAGCTTGTGGGCCTGTTCGGTCAACGCACCGACCAGCGCCGGGTGGGCATGGCCCAAAACATTGACCGCGATGCCGCCGGCAAAGTCGATCAGCTCGCGACCCGCCTGGTCCCACACGCGCGAACCTGCGCCGCGCACGGGGATGAATGCGGCAGGTGCGTAATTGGGCACCATGACCTGGTCGAAATCGGCACGTTGCACCGGGGCTTGCTCAACGGACATCGGAGTCTCCTGAAGAGGAACGCCTGCCTGGAACTGGCGGGCGATGCAGGGATTGTAAGGACAGTTTTCAGCGCGGCCTTGCCGCCAAGCGACAACTTCTTATAGCGCCAACCCGCGATTTTGGCGGGTTTACGCCAATGCGACAAATAGCATCGCAATGGCGCAGTTTAAACGCTACCGGGGCACAGCGGCAGGTGGTCGAGCAGGATAGGCGTAACTTGGCCGGCGGCCGGCTATCTATCTACCGCAGGGATCGCGCGGGTGAGATCAACCGCGTTCGGACGGCACCGACGACAACTCGAACGGGCTGCTGCTGCGTCGCTGGTTGCGGTCTTCGCGGGGGGTGGCGCCGAAGAAATTGCGGTAGGCGCTGGAGAAGTGCGGCCCCGAGGAGAAGCCGCAGGACAGGCCGATCTGGATGATCGACTTGCTGGTTTGCATCAGCATCTGGCGGGCCTTGTTCAGGCGCAGTTCCAGGTAATACTGGCTGGGGACGCGATTGAGGTATTGCTTGAAGATGCGTTCCAGTTGTCGTCGCGACACGCAGACATGCTGGGCGATTTCGTCGGTGGTCAGCGGTTCTTCGATGTTGGCCTCCATCAACAGCACCGCCTGGGTCAGCTTCGGATGGCTCGAGCCCAGGCGGTTTTGCAGAGGGATGCGCTGGCGCTCGCCGCCTTCGCGGATGCGCTCCACCACCAGTTCCTCGGACACCGCACCGGCCAGCTCGGCGCCGTGATCACGGGCCAGCACCGCCAGCAACAGGTCGAGTACCGACATGCCGCCACAGGCGGTCAGGCGATCGCGGTCCCAGTCGAACAGATGGCTGGTGGCGATGACCTTGGGGAAGCGCTCGGCGAAATCGTCCTGCCAGCGCCAATGCACGGCGGCGCGGTAGCCGTCGAGCAGACCGAGATGAGCCAGCGGGTAGACACCGGCCGACAAGCCGCCGATCACACACCCGGCGCGCACCAGTTGCTTGAGCGCGGTGCTGAGCTGCGAAGCGATCGCGGTGGGCGGTTCGTCGGCCAGCAGAAACAGTTTCTGGAAGCCTTCGAGCTTGCCGGCCCACGGCCCGCCGGGCAGTTGCCAGGCGCCATCGGTCTGCGGTTCGGCCTGCAGAAACGACAGTTCATAGACCACCTCCGGATGCACCCGCTGAGCAACGCGCAAGGCCTCCTCAGCCAGCGCAAGCGTCAGTGCTTTTGTGCTGGGCCAAATCAGGAAACCAATTCGATGGGCAGTCATGGAGGGCTATCCGAAGCAAAAACAGTGAAAGAAGCCGTGGGCCAATGCTAGCCCGTAAACGAACACAAATCTCAAAAACGATGAACATCCAATGTGGGAGGGGCGGTGCGACGATTCGACTTGCCCCCGATAGCGGTGTATCAGTCACCAGATGTATCAACTGACAGACTGCTATCGGGGGCAAGCCCCCTCCCACATAAAAGGAGTGGCTACTTCAAGCTGCCGGAGAGGAACTGCTGAAGCCGCTCAGACTGGGGATTGACCAGCACTTCGCGCGGGTTGCCGCGTTCTTCGACGATGCCTTTGTGCAGGAATACCAGCTGGTTGGACACTTCACGGGCAAAGCCCATTTCGTGGGTCACCACCACCATGGTGCGGCCCTCCTGGGCCAGGTCCTGCATGACTTTCAACACTTCGCCGACCAACTCCGGGTCCAGCGCCGAGGTGGGTTCGTCGAACAGCATCACCTCCGGCTCCATCGCCAGCGCACGGGCAATCGCCACGCGCTGTTGCTCGCCACCGGACATATGGCCGGGGAACGCATCCTTACGATGGCCCACGCCGACTTTGGCCAGGTAGTGCTCGGCCTTTTCCCGCGCGTCCTTTTTCGACATGCCCAGCACATGCACCGGGGCTTCCATCACGTTTTCCAGCGCGGTCATGTGCGACCACAGGTTGAAATGCTGGAACACCATGGACAGGCGCGAACGCATGCGTTGCAGCTGTTTCGGGTCGGCGGCCCGCAGGGCGCCGTCTTTGCCGGCCACCAGTTTCAGCTCTTCGTTATTGAGCAGGATCTTGCCGGCGTGGGGCTGCTCCAGCAGGTTGACGCAGCGCAAAAAGGTACTTTTGCCCGAACCGCTGGAACCGATGATGCTGATCACATCACCGGCCGCGGCGGCCAGGGACACGCCTTTGAGCACTTCATGACTGCCATAGCGTTTATGCAGGTCTTGGACTTCAAGCTTGTACATGCGGTCGGTTCTCACAAAAACAGGTGGTCAGTCGTTGAGCAAGCGCCCGTGACGCAGCGCTTCGCGCCCCGCCACCTTGGCCAGCCAGAAACCCGCTTGGGCATAACGTAGCCGTTCAACGGCAAACAGCACCCCCGAAGTGCCGGCGCAGATGATGCTCACGCGGTCTTCCAGAGGGTCGATCACTTCAAAAACCGGCTCGCCGGCGTCCACCCAGTCACCGGCTTTACGCAGGTAACTGATCACGCCAGCGTGGGGTGCAAACAGCAATTCGGTGCCTTCGAAGGGCACGCCTTCGCAGGGTTCGTGACGTGGCGCCGGCCACTCACCTTTAATCAGGCCCTGCTCGGCGAGGAACGCGAGGATGCCTTCGGCGTGGAAGATCGCTTCGTCGCGGCCGGTATCGGCCTGGCCGCCCAGTTCCAGGGTGGTCGCCAGGCACGCCAGCGGAATCTGCGCCTCGGGGAACGCCCGCGACACACGCAGCCAGGGCAGCGAGCAGGCTTCATCGAACGAACTGCCGCCGGAGTCTTCCGCCAGCAGCCCGACTTTCACATTCAAATGCGCCGACAGCGACCGCCACTGCGGCCAATGCTGGGGCAGCGCGTACATGTGCAGCGCGGCTTCGGCGTCGCAATGCAGGTCGAGGACGATGTCCGCGGTGCAGGCGTGGCTCAGCAGCACCCGCTGCATGCCTTGCAACTGGCTGGCCGGCGCGGGCAGCGCGTCGAGCGTATCGCGCATCGCCTGGCGGATCACGCGCACGTTGGCATGGGGATCATCGCCGAGCTTGCCGTGCAGTTGTGCGATCAGCGGTTCGCTCAACTCGACGAAATCGCGGTTGAAATTCTTGCCGCTGCCAATCTCGAAACGCCCTTGATGGCTGCCTTGCAACAGCTGGCCCAGGCCCATCGGGTTGGCCACCGGCACCAACTCGATCACGCCGTTGAGCGCGCCTTGCTGTTCCAGTTCGGTCAGGCGCTTTTTCAGCTCCCACGCGGCACGCATCCCCGGCAGTTCATCGGCGTGCAGGCTGGCCTGGATGTAGGCCTTGCGCTCGCCGCTGCCGAAACGGAACACGCTCAGTTGGCGCTCGCAACCCAGGTGGCCCCAGGGCAACAGGTGATCGATACGTTCCATATCAGTGCTTCCGTGGAGCCAGGTAGCTCAGCCAGCGGCGCTCGGCCAACTTGAACAGGCGCACCAGGATGAAGGTCAGGCACAGGTAGAACGCGCCGGCGGTGATATAGGCTTCGAACGGCAGGTAGAACTGTGCGTTCACCGTGCGCGCGGCACCGGTGATGTCGATCAGGGTGACGATGGATGCCAGGCTGGTGGTCTGCAGCATCATGATCACTTCGTTGCTGTACTGCGGCAGCGCCCGGCGCAGGGCCGATGGCAGCAGGATGCGGCGGTACAGTTTGTAGCGCGACATGCCCATGGCCTTGGCCGCTTCGATCTCGCCGTTGGGGGTGGCCTTGAGGCTCCCGGCGATGATTTCGGCGGTGTAGGCGCTGGTGTTGATCGCAAAGGCCAGGCACGCGCAGAACGTGGCGCTGGACAACAGCGGCCACAGGAAGCTCTCGCGCACCGCCTGGAACTGGGCCAGGCCGTAGTAGATCAAGAACAGCTGCACCAGCATCGGTGTGCCGCGGATCACATAGGTGTAGAGCCAGGCCGCGCCGTTGACGATCGGCTGCTTGGACACCCGCATCAAGCCCAGGGGCAAGGCGGCGAGCAGGCCGAAGAACAGCGAGATGGCGAGCAGTTTCAGGGTGGTCAGCAAGCCGCCGAGGTACAGCGGCATGGCGTCCCAGATGACGTTGTAGTCGAAGATCATAGATCAGCCGCCCTTACGCCTACCGAGTAGCGCTTCTCAAGATGACGCAAGGCCAGCAACGATACGCTGGTGATAACCAGGTACATCGCCGCCACTGCGAGGAAGAAGGTAAAAGGCTCGCGGGTGGCATCCGCCGCCTGCTTGGCCTTGAACATCATGTCTTGCAGGCCCACCACCGAAATCAGTGCGGTGGCCTTGGTCAGGACCAGCCAGTTGTTGGTAAACCCGGGGATCGCCAGCCGGATCATCTGCGGCACCATCACCCGGAAAAACACCTGGAAAGGGCTCATGCCATACGCCAGGCCGGCTTCGGCCTGGCCCTTGGGGATGGCCATGAAGGCGCCGCGGAAGGTTTCCGACAGGTAGGCGCCAAAGATGAAACCCAGGGTGCCGATACCGGCGGCCAAGGGGTTCAAGTCGATATAGTCGTCATAGCCGAGCATCGGCGCGACGCGGTTGAGCAGGTCCTGACCGCCGTAGAAAATCAGCAGGATCAGCACCAGGTCGGGAATCCCACGGATCACCGTGGAGTACAAGTCACCCAGCCAGGCCAACCAGCGCACCGGCGACAGGCGTAACGCGACCCCGATCAGACCCAGAACGATGGCCAAGGCCATGGACGACAAGGCGAGCTGAAGCGTCAACCATGCGCCATCGAGGATGACAGCCCCGTAGCCTTTCAACATGATTCAGGTCCTCGAAAAGGGGGATGAAAAAATGGCGCAAACCTCAGGAATTCTGTTGCTTGCGCCATTCTGGACAGACCGCTGCGACGATTTACTTGGCGTCTGGGCCGTAAATATCGAAGTTGAAGTACTTGTCCTGGATAGCCTTGTACTTGCCGTTGGCACGAATCGCAGTGATCGCAGCGTTGATGCGGTCCAGGTTTTCCTTGTCGCCTTTACGTACCGCGATACCGATGCCATCGCCGAAGTATTTGCTATCGGTAAAGGCTGGGCCGGTGAACGCGTAGCCTTTACCCGCAGCCGTATCGAGGAAACCTTCCTGCAACAGGGTGGCGTCAGCCACGGTGCCGTCGAGGCGACCGGCTTCCACGTCCAGGTAGATTTCGTTCTGCGAGCTGTAAGGAACAACCGTGGCACCTTTAGGTGCCAGTACTTCCTTGGCGAAACGGTCGTGGATCGAACCGCGCTGCACGCCGATCTTCTTGCCTTTCAACTCATCCAGGCTGTCGCTGACGGTCGTGCCTTCCTTCAACACCAGGCGCGCCGGGGTCAGGTAGTAGCGGTTGGTGAAGTCCACGGACTTCTTGCGGTCGTCGGTGATGGACATGGACGACAGGATCGCGTCGATCTTGCGCACTTTCAGCGCGGGGATCAGGCCGTCGAACTCTTGCTCGACCCAAGTACACTTGACCTTCATCTCTTCGCACAGAGCGTTGCCGATGTCGTAGTCAAAACCGACGATGTTGCCATCCGGCGCCTTCGAGGCAAACGGAGGGTACGCCGCTTCGATACCAATTTTCAGAGGCTTGCCTTCAGCGAAAGCCTGCATGGACAGCACGGACAGCGCCAGGGCGCCCAACAGCACGAGTTTCTTCATCTTGGGACTCCATCGGTATAGGGCAAAACAGCAGTATGAGCCATGGCCCACGATGCGACTGAGTGAAACCGAATAGCGGTGCTGCGTCCTACGCCGATTCAACAGCGGCGACGACGAGCGAGTGATCGGCATTCTAACGACAGGCCGGAAGCCGATATTTCCTCAATGCGACAACAATTTACAGAAGCACCGAGAAAGCGGTTCCAGCACATTGACAGTCCCTGTTTTTTATGCAGAGACAAAAGATATTAAACCTGTTGATACTGCAAATAGCGGGCCTATTATTCGCAAACCCTTCTAGCACGGCAAGTCTGGCGTTTAATCTAATACTGGGAGCTGTCTAAAACGCGGCTTTTCGGTGCAAACCCGTAGCACTTTGCCTCATGTTCGGGCGAAGGGTTACACATTTGCGCCGCTCGGTAACATTCAGAAACGTCCTGACGAAGAAGTCGATATTTATTGGCCTGGGGTTATGCAGGTCCATGTGGGAGGGGCGGTGCGACGATTCGACTTGCCCCCGATAGCGGTCTTCAGCCAACTGATCAGTGACTGATCCACCGCCATCGGGGGCAAGCCCCCTCCCACATGGGATCTTCAGTGGCTTCGAGAGACCACAAACATGGGATCTTCAGTGGTTTTGAGAGACCACAAAAAAGCCCCACCCGGCTCACGCCGAATGGGGCTCTGTCCCACCTACCCGTCTTACGCGACGTTCATGGTCTTGTGGGTCTCAATCAAATGCGCCACCACACTTGGGTCGGCCAGGGTGGAGATATCGCCCAAGCCATCGTACTCAGCCGTGGCAATCTTGCGCAGAATACGTCGCATGATTTTGCCCGACCGCGTCTTCGGCAAGCCCGGTGCCCACTGGATCACGTCCGGCGAAGCGATCGGCCCGATTTCCTTGCGCACCCAGTTCTTCAGTTCCAGGCGCAGCGCTTCGGTCGGCTCTTCACCATTTTTCAGGGTGACATACACATAGATGCCTTGGCCCTTGATGTCGTGCGGCACACCCACCACCGCCGCTTCGGCGACTTTCGGGTGGGCGACCATGGCGCTTTCGATCTCGGCGGTCCCCATACGGTGGCCGGACACGTTCAACACGTCATCCACACGGCCGGTGATCCACCAGTAGCCATCTTCATCGCGACGGGCGCCGTCACCGGTGAAGTACATGCCCCGGAAGGTCTTGAAGTAGGTATCGACGAAACGGTCATGGTCGCCGTACAGGGTACGGGCCTGGCCTGGCCACGAATCGAGGATCACCAGGTTGCCTTCGGCAGGGCCTTCGATGATGTTGCCCAGGTTATCCACCAAGGCCGGCACCACGCCGAAGAACGGCCGTGCCGCCGAACCTGGCTTGAGCGCATGGGCACCCGGCAGCGGGCTCATCAGGGTGGCGCCGGTCTCGGTCTGCCACCAGGTATCGACGATCGGGCAACGGGATTGGCCGACGTTCTTGTAGTACCAGTCCCACGCTTCAGGGTTGATCGGCTCACCCACCGAACCCAGTAGGCGCAAGCTGCTGCCATCAACGCCTTCGCAGGCGGCGGTGCCGGAAGCCATCATCGCGCGGATCGCCGTCGGCGCGGTGTAGAGAACATTGACCTTGTGCTTGTCGACGATCTTGCCCACCCGAGTGATGTCCGGGTAGTTAGGCACGCCTTCGAACATCAGCGTGGTCGCGCCATTGGCCAGTGGCCCGTAGACGATATAGGTGTGGCCGGTGATCCAGCCGACGTCGGCGGTGCACCAGAAGATTTCGCCCGGGCGGTAGTCGAATACGCGCTCATGGGTCAGGGCCGCATACAACAAGTAGCCGCCAGTGGTGTGCTGCACGCCTTTAGGCTTGCCGGTGGAGCCGGAGGTATAAAGGATGAACAGCGCTTCTTCGGCGCCCATCTCTTTCGGCGCGCACACGGTGCCCGCCACTTTCATCAGGTCTTCGTACCAGATGTCGCGATGCTGGTTCCACTTGATGCTGCCACTGGTGCGCTTGCACACGATGACTTTCTGGACGCTGTTGGTTTCCGGGTTGGTCAGAGCGTCGTCGACGTTGGCCTTCAACGGAATCTTCTTACCGGCGCGCACACCTTCGTCGGCGGTGATCACCACTTTCGACTTACAGTCGATGATGCGACCGGCCAAGGCCTCCGGCGAGAAACCGCCAAACACCACCGAGTGGATCGCACCGATGCGGGCACAGGCCAGCATGGCGACCGCAGCTTCGGGGATCATCGGCATATAAATAGTCACCACGTCGCCGCGGTGTATGTCCTGGCCACGCAGGGCGTTGGCAAACTTGCAGACTTGTTCGTGCAACTCGCGGTAGGTGATGGTGCGGCTGTCGGCAGGGTCATCGCCCTCCCAGATGATCGCCGCCTGGTCGCCGCGCTCGGCGAGGTGACGGTCCAGGCAGTTGTAGGAAACGTTCAAGGTGCCATCGGCAAACCACTTGATGTCGACATGGTGATCGTCGAATGAGGTCTGCTTCACCGTGGTGAAAGGCTTGATCCAGTCAAGACGCTTGGCTTGCTCACGCCAGAAACCATCGGGGTTGACCACCGACTGCTGGTACATGGCCTTGTAGGTCGCCTCGTCAGTCAGCGTGTTGGCTACTGTTTCGGGGCGAACGGGGTACAGGGAAGCCGCACTCATCTTTCTTACCTCGGTGAAATAGTTGTTTTTGTATGACCCCAGTTGTAGCCGGGGTCAGCCTATAGAACCATTCGACGATGGTAGTAACAAGACCCTACAAATTGCCCTGCTATCTCCTTCCCCCCTCTGGCCCGTAGCCTGCGGCGCTTGGCGGACACGTAAAAAAACCTGCGACGGGGGATTGTTACAAAAACCACCAATAGTGTTTATCAAAAGCACGGGTATATGAATATAACCCGCAGGCCTAAAATCGACTTCGCCAACAAGGCAACCAGATTAACAACGTAACAGCCCCCACGAAGGCACGTTAATCGGAAGTAAACACCCCTAAGTTACACACGAGGCCTCCAAAGGGCCCCGTGCCCCCTTTCGCACTGAAGAAGGTAAAAAGAGAAATGAAAGCTTTATTAGTTATGGCCCTCAGCAGCTTGTGCGCCACCGCCGCCCTGGCCGAGGAAGCCCCGACTGACGTAGCCGGCCAGAACGCCCCGATTGTTGAAGACTACACCTACAGCACTCACCTGGACGTCGCCAAAGTAGTCTCCATGAGCACCATTCCAGATGTATGCGAAGTCGTACCGGTAAAAATGGAATATGAAGACTCCAAAGGTCAGCGCCACATTCTTAACTACCATGTGATGGGTAACGGTTGCTCTAACGGATAACAACTTCGTTAGTTCACATTGACCGTGATCTTATTCGCCGCAAGAAATTGTTCTTGCGGCCAAAAACCCGCCTCCCGCTCCCCCGCTCAAAAAACCTCGCCAGCCCCCGCAATAAATAGCCCACCGTCCGTCAAAAAAATCCTCCGGCACCAACCCCCTGTAAACCCTCGCTCTGGCTCGAATACCAGGCGTTTTGTCAGCAATCCGAGCGCATCTGCCGCAACACAAAGCCGTTTTTTTCCCTATAATGCGCGGGTAAATCGGGCCTGCAATATCCCTTTACACTGGGATGAAGAGCCGACCTGAGGCCTCCGCAGGAGCATGCATCTATCGCTCCGCCCCTCAAGCCTCACGCAGAGCACCCGTTCACCCCATTGCGTTTAATGCCTGCGCTAGCTGTTGCAACAAACGATTCCTTAAGATCCACCGCGGCCCGAGGGCCGTGTGAACCCCCAACCATTCGGTTTCACACGGGCACCTTCGAGCCCTCACGCAGGAGACGACACGTCATGCTGAGCTGGGACGAATTCGACAAAGAAGAAGACGGCGAAGTCGCTGTCAAAGGCGCCAACGCCGGCCACGCCACCGAAGCCAACATGGACCGCCTCGACGGTGCCGGCGCCGCTGCCGCCATCGAAGCCCGCGCCGTCACCGCCAACGACTCCGCCGCGATCATCCGCGCCAAGGCTGCCCTCGACAAACTCGACATCGCCGAAGGCCTCGCCGAGCTCGAAGGCGCCTCCGCCCGCGTCGCTGTCGACGAAAAGCGCATGATCAACTGCCGCGCCGACCTCAACCAGCTCGTGCCCTTCAAGTACGACTGGGCCTGGCAGAAATACCTCGACGGCTGCGCCAACCACTGGATGCCGCAAGAGGTCAACATGACCGCCGACATCGCGCTGTGGAAAAACCCCGAAGGCCTGACCGACGACGAGCGCCGCATCGTCATGCGCAACCTCGGCTTCTTCTCCACCGCCGACTCGCTGGTCGCCAACAACCTGGTCCTGGCCGTGTACCGCCTGATCACCAACCCGGAGTGCCGCCAGTACATCCTGCGCCAGGCCTTCGAAGAGGCGATCCACACCCACGCCTACCAGTACTGCATCGAATCGCTGGCCATGGATGAAGGCGAGATCTTCAACATGTACCACGAGATCCCATCGGTCGCGAAAAAAGCCGCCTGGGGCCTGAAATACACGCGCTCCATCTCCGACCCGAAATTCGAAACCGGCACCGTCGACACCGACAAAGAACTGCTGCGCAACCTGGTGGCCTACTACTGCGTACTGGAAGGCATCTTCTTCTATTGCGGCTTCACCCAGATCCTCTCCATGGGCCGCCGCAACAAAATGACCGGCGTGGCCGAGCAGTTCCAGTACATCCTGCGCGACGAGTCGATGCACCTGAACTTCGGCATCGACGTGATCAACCAGATCAAAATCGAAAACCCACACCTGTGGGACGCCGAGATGAAGGAAGAAGCGACCCAGATGATCCTGCAAGGGACCCAACTGGAGATCGAATACGCGCGCGACACCATGCCACGCGGTGTACTCGGCATGAACGCGGCGATGATGGAGGACTACCTCAAGTTCATCGCTAACCGTCGTCTGTCGCAGATCGGTTTGAAGGAAGAGTATCCAGGGACGACTAACCCGTTCCCATGGATGAGCGAGATCATGGACTTGAAGAAAGAGAAGAATTTCTTTGAGACCCGTGTGATCGAGTACCAGACTGGCGGTGCGTTGAGCTGGGATTGATTTTAACGGACGGTACAAAGGAGCTGCCCATTGGCAGCTCTTTTTTTGTAAAAAACTCAGTGATTTGGAACAGCAGATGGATTACCTGTAATCCGGCCAAATCCCCATCAGAACGCCAGCATCAAGGGTGACGGTGCCCGCGTATTTGTGCCAACGAAGCCTCTATGCCACCCCCTTTGGCCCTCGCACTTAAACCAAGTCCGCAGGCTGCATCGTCAGGATGATTTTTCCAACGTTTTCAGACGACTCCATTCGGCGATGGGCATCGGCCGCGTGTGACAGCGGGAAAGTACTGTCGACGACCGGCTCCAAACTTCCAGCGCCATCGAAGCCCTCGGGAATAGCCGCGGCATGCATGATCAGTTTTTCTCCGGTTCGGTAAACGTGGCATTAGCGATAGCAGAGGCGGTAATGGCGCCTGGAAAGCCTACGTAGAACGCCAGGTGAGTGATCGCGGCGGCGATTTCGTCATGGGTCACCCCGTTGCTCAGCGCCCGTCGCAGATGCGCGGGCAACTCTTCAGAGTGACCACCGGCAATCAATGCGGCCACTGTGATCAGGCTGCGGTCGCGTGGGGACAATGCCGGATCGCTCCAGATCTGCGGATACAGCGTCGAATCAACGAATTGCGACAGCTTTGGGGTAAACGCCCGGGCCGCTTCACGAGGACTGCTGAAATTGAGATTGGACATGATGCTGTCTCCTTAAACCTGGCTGATGAATTTGTGGGTGAGGTAGTGCTCGATGCCTTCAATGCCACCTTCCGAACCGTGGCCGCTTTCTTTCATGCCGCCGAAGGGAAGTTCTGTGGCGACGATGCGGTATTGGTTGATCCCGATCATCCCGGCCTCTAACCCGTCAGCGACGTCAATGGCCGTTCGAGCACTCGACGTGAACGCGTAGGCTGAAAGCCCGTAAGGCAGACGATTGGCCTCTTTCAAACCATCAGCCAAGTGATCGAATGGCATCAGCACGGCGATAGGCCCGAAGGGTTCTTCATGCATGACTCGGGCATGCATAGGCACGTCCGCCAACACGGTGGGCTCAAAAAAGTAGCCGCTGCATTCCAGACGTTTACCACCGGCCAACACGCGTGCGCCTTTGGCAACCGCATCTGCCACCAGCTCTTCCATCTTGGCCAACTGCCGTGGATTGGCGAGCGGCCCAACCTGGGTGCCGGGCGTCAGGCCATCGCCAATGTTCAACGCGAGGGTGGCCGTCACAAAGTGCTCAACAAACGTTTCATAGACGCCACGCTGAATCAGAAAGCGCGTTGACGAGATGCAGACTTGGCCAGTCCCGCGGAACCGATTGGCAACGCCTTCGACGGCTGCTTTTTCGATTTCTGCGTCATCGAATACCAGCACCGGCCCGTGTCCTCCCAGTTCAAGGGTGATGGGCTTGACGCCCTCGGCAGCACGAGCGGATAGCAGCCGACCGATGGGGACCGAACCGGTAAAGGTCACCTTGCGAATGATGGGAGAAGCGATCAGGTGGCTGGAAACTTGGTCCGGCACACCAAAGACCACTTGCAACACGCCTTTAGGCAATCCTGCATCGTCGAGAGCACGCGCCAGGGCCAGCGCGGTGGAGGGGCTTTCTTCCCCTGGCTTGAGGATGACACTGCAACCTGCGGCCAAGGCTGCCGAGAGCTTACGGGCGGGTGTAATGGCCGGAAAATTCCAGGGCGTGAACGCAGCGACAGGGCCGATGGCTTGGCGTTTTACCATTTGCAGCACACCGGGACGATTGGCCGGAACTACACGCCCATCGATACGGCGCGCGCTTTCGGCAAACCACTCGAAGTACTCAGCCGCACGCGTGACCTCATCCAGGCTTTCCGCAAGCGGTTTGCCTTCTTCCAGCGTCATTTGCTCGGCGATGTGTGGGGCCCGTTCCAGGATGAGATCGGCAGCGCGTTTGAGAATTTTTGCGCGTTTGTCGGGTACGGTCTGGCGCCATTGTTCAAAGCTCTGTTGAGTCACTTCGAGCGCGTGATCGAGGTCGCCTGCGGTGGCGAGTGGAACACGCCCGATCTCACGTGCGGTTGCGGGGTTGACGACAGCGGCGGTCGCGCGGCCTTCGGCACTGATCCATTCACCACCGATAAAGAGATAAAGCGGGTCGTAAGACGTGTTCATGAGGTTGCCCTTCGGTTGGTTTATCAACAAGTTCGTACAAGACTCAGCGCCTGGGTTGCCGTGTTCAGGCGCCCTGTGCAACCAAGTCTATGGAGTACGAACCGTTTGATTTAGCCGACCAGAAGGGAATCATTGTTGTGCCTGGAGGTAATATCGAGCACCGCCAGGAGTGTGTAGCATCTGCAAATACCGCCCACGTCATGCGGCAATGACAACCTGGCTCGTCGCTCCAGGCTTGATTGTTTTTTGGGGTGGGGACTTCTGCAGTGAAGAACGTTTGCAATCAGATCGACAGGTAGAGTTGGATGGATAAGCTTACGAACATGTCCGTGTACGTCAAAGTTGTTGAGATGGGCAGTTTTACTGCGGTGGCTAACCATCTGGACTCTACGGTCGGCAATGTCTCGCGTGCGGTTTCCGCGCTTGAAAACGTGCTCGACGCCCGCCTGTTACAGCGCTCGACCCGCCGCCTTTCGGTGACAGACGCTGGCCGGCGCTTTTATGAGCGCTGTACCAAAATTCTGGCAGACCTTGAAAATGCAGAAGCCGAAGCAAGCAACGCCGCGCTGAAACCCAGGGGGACGTTGCGTGTGCATTGTGTGCCGGGGCTAGCACGGCAGTTGGTTACTTCAGCCGTGCTGGATTACCGCCGGGAATTCCCCGATGTCACCGTGGACTTAATGCTTTCTCAGCGAATGCCTAACCTCCTGGAAGACCAGCTGGACGTCTCGATTCTGATTGCCCGAACGCTGCCAGATTCAGCGTATGTCAGCCAAAAGATCGGCATCAGCCATTGTGTGCTGGTGGCGTCTCCAGCATATCTGGAGCAACACGCTGCCCCTGTAACGCCAGAAGATCTCAGCGATCATCAGTGTTTGCTGTTGGGCACCGTCGATTATGTGCGTGATGAATGGCAATTAAAGAGCAAGACCGGGGATGCGCTATTTACCCCCAAGGGCCCGAGTTTCAGCGTCAATGATATGGACGCAATGGCAGTCGCCATTCGAGAAGGAGCAGGCATAGGTTTGCTGGCCGGTTTTTCAGCCATTGAGGACTTGCGTTCAGGCAGGCTCGTGCGTGTTTTGCCCGAGTACCATACCTACGAGCGTAATGTTTACGCCGTCTACACATCACGTCAGTTCATCGATGCAAAAGTTACTCGATTCATCGACACGTTAAAAAATCGGGTCGGTACTGAGCTGATGATGACCGCTCAGGAGCTCATCGCTTGAAGGACGCCAACCAAGGCCCGACGGGGAGGCTGTATCAGGATGGGTGTCTTCCTCATTTCGAGGCATTTCGAAACAGAAGACGCTAAAGACCATCAGGCGGGCTAAGGTTCGGTCATACCACTTGAAGTGTTTGTTTTGCCATTTTTTGCAGTCCATCACGAAGGGTTCGGATCGCATCACCAATGCTGTAGCCTTGTCCGCCAATTGCTATCAGCGCTGTCACCGCTCGAACGACCGGGATGAATTCACCGCCGGGCTCTACTCGACAATCGGCCGATTGATACAGGAGTAAACTCTTGCGGTCACAGCTGATGCATTCTCAATCAATACTAGCCAGGACCGAGGCCACCCCGTGAACCCAGATATGCTCGAAGCCGGCCCCGTGGATGCCAAAGTACTTTCCGTCTTTGACTTCGACGGCACCCTGACCCATCACGACAGTTTCGTGCCCTTCCTCAAGTTTGCCTTTGGCGCCGGCGAGTTCTATGGCCGGATGGTCAAGCTGGCGGTGCCTGGGCTGCGGTTTCTGGTGCGGCAGATCAGCCGGGACGAGTTGAAGGCGCAGTTGATCCGCACCTTTATGACCGGGGTGGAGAAGGCGTGGGTGCAGCAGAAGGCCGAGGAGTACTGCCAGCGCAGTTGGGCGCGGTTGATGCGGCCGGCGGGGGTGTTGTCGGTGGAGCAGGAGCTGGGCTCGGGGGCGGTGGTGACGTTGTGTTCGGCGTCGCCGGCGTTGGTGTTGCAGCCGTTTGCCGATCGGCTTGGGATCAAGTTGATCGGGACCGAACTTGAGGTCGTCGACGGCGTGTTGACCGGCAAGCTCACCGGGAACAACTGCCGGTGCGAGAACAAGGTGCTGCGGCTTGAAGCGGTGTATGGCGACCTGGGGGAGTATCGGCTCAGGGCCTGGGGCGATACGCGTGGGGACCGGGAGTTGTTGGCGGCGGCGCAGGACGCGCATTTTCGGCATTTTCATGGGAAGAAGCAGCAGGCCAGGTTGCAGCGCTGATAGGGGCGGTGGGGGATGCCATCGCAGCCTCGCTGGGATACGCGAGGTTGCGGTTTCCTAGCGACATCTGCGTAATATCCGGCTATCAATAGCCAAACCTCTCACGGACCCGAGCCCATGAAATTCGACACGGCCTACAGCCTGAGTCTCGACGACAAGCTGTCGATCTACGACGTGCGAGAGTTGAATTTCGACGAAACCGACGCCTACGACTCCGACACGGACCGTTTCCTCTGCCCCAACGACACATGCCGCGCGGCCTTTGACGCAGGCAATGTGTTGAGCACGTTCAACGCAAAAAACGTCAACTACCGACGCACCCCGCATTTCAAGAACACCCCAGGCACCCGGCACATCGAGGGTTGCCGTTACGCCAGCAGCCACAAGCCTGCCACGGGCGAAAGTGAGGACGAGCGCGAGGAACACTTCCCATCGGAATTCGTCCTGACCCGGCGCACCTACCCGCGTAAAACCCCGCAGGCCGGCACTGACGGGCAAGTCCCACAAGCCCCGGCGAAGCCCCCTTCAACCCGCACCAGCGCGTCTGTCGGCGCCAACGACACCACCCCGGATAAAACCAGCGTGTTCGCACACCCGGTGGAATGTTATGTGTCGAACCTCGACGACAAGGACAAGCTCAAGGCGATGCCCTTGAAGATCGGCGACCATACCGCGACGTACTGGACGTTTTTCAAGAAGATCGAGTACCTGCAGGACAATCAGGGCCTGATCTACTGGGGCCGGATCAAAGCGATCAAGGACTACACCAGCAGCTTTCGCATCGACTTCGAAAAGAAGGTATGGCTCGACAAGAAGCCCTATTCGGTCAACGTCTACCTGAGCAAGAAACTCATCGAGAATTACCGCAAGCGCACAGCGTTCCTCGAGCAGATCAAGGCCGCGGCCAGCAGCGCACGGCCGTTATATTGCTTCTTTTACGGGGTGACGCCGGCACTTAGACAGGTGCCCAGCAAGAAAAACCCCGAGCAGACGTTTGGGGTGTTCAGCGCCGACATCGAGAATCTGGATCATTTGATTATTCGCGAAGTGCCGGCGGCTGAGGCGGGTTAGCCGAGACCGTGCCCGACCTCGCACACGAATACCCTCGTGCAAGCCTCAAAATAGAACGGTGTCGGCGCCGGAGAACATTCCAGTTGATGAGCGGTCAAAACAACTGTACAAAAACACAGTATAGTTTGTCCTCCCCGTCGAACCCTGGAGACACCCCATGTCCTCTCTGGCAATGAGCTCTTTCGTAGAACAGCAGATCGTCCTGCATCAATTCACCGCCAAGCACAGCGTGCAGGCCCGCGTCATGCTCGGCTGGAGCCGCGAAGAGCTGTCGCGCCAGGCCGGTGTGACGGTGGATGCGATTCAACGGTTTGAAACCCAGGGCACCGTGGAGGACGACGTGCGCCTGACCCTGGCGTTTCGCCTGGAAGCCGAGGGGTTGGCGTTTTTCCCGGGGTTTGCGCCTGGCTGGGGGATGCGTGCGCGCAAGTTGGGAGCCGCCGCAACGGAACCCGCTGCACAAAACATCCTGTCTCGATTGATGGGTTCAACAGCGACGTCAATTGATTCACCAACCCCGCAGGCGCAGTAAGGCGCTGAGTGCGAACCCCAACGTTGGCCACGCCAGGGTGTGAACATTGCCTGACGGCTTAGAGGCTGGGCTTGGCGACCTTCTGTGCCGCCTGCTCATAGCCATGGCCCACAGCAAGCAGTGTGGGTTCAGACCCACGGGCACCAAAGAAGTACGCACTGGTCGGCACGCCGTCCTCATTCTTCCCGGATGGCACGCTGATCCCTGGGTAGCCGGCCACCGCAACCGCGAAGTAGCTGTTCGTATCAAAGTCCGACACCATGACGTCGAGGTTTTCCTGCGTGATCAGTTCATCCACCGTGCCACGAAAATCCTCGATCATTGCGTCCCATAACGGCTGGCGCTCATCGGCTGTGAGGGTGGACGCGTTGATCTCCTTGAGTGTCGGTTGGTGATCGGTGTCGGTGCCATCGCGCTTTTCATTGAATGCGATCAACTCGGACACCGACTTGACCGGCAACCCCTCGCGCTTGGCCAGGTAGTCGTTCAATTCATCCTTCACATCGGCGTACAAGAGTTCGCCATAGCGTGATGCGTCGGCCAAGCGCATATCGACCGGCACCAGAACCGCGCCTTGCGCGCGAAGCACTTCAAGCGTCTTGCGAAATTGCGGACTGTTGTCCACCGGTAAGCTTTCGCCATTCGCGGAAAAGGTCACGGGATAGCCGATACGTTTGTCCTGCAACGCACCGGGCTTGAGCAACGCGGTGTAATCAATCCCTTGGGGCGCATCCACACTGGCGGCATCATGAGGGTCCCTGCCCGACATCGCGTTAAGCATCAACGCAGCATCAAACACCGAACGCGTCATCGGGCCCGGCGTGTCCTGCCGATGGCTGGCTGGAATGATGCCGCTACGGCTCAACAAACCCACGCCGGGCTTGAAACCGACCACCCCGTTGAACGCCGCCGGCACGATGATCGAACCATTGGTCTCGGTGCCCACCGCCAAGGGGGCGAAGCCTGCGGCGACCGCGGCGGCCGACCCCGAACTCGAACCACCCACCTCTGCGCCCGCTTGATGCGGGTTACGCGTCTGCCCGCCCCGCCCACTCGAACCATCGGGGCCACCGCGAAAGCCCGCCAGTTCAGTCAAGTTGGTTTTACCCAGGATCACGGCCCCCTGCTCGCGCAAGCGCTCGACGATGAAGGCATCCTTGGGCGCCGCACTGCCCACCAAGCCAAAGGCGCCAGCGCTGGTTTGCTGGGTATCTCCCGTCTCGATAGTGTCCTTGAGCAACACGGGAATGCCATGCAGCGGGCCACGCACCTTGCCATTGGCGCGCTCCAGATCGAGCTCGCGGGCGATCTGCAAGGCCTCGGGGTTCAGTTCAATGATCGAACTCAATTTGGGGTCCAGCTTATGAATGCGCTCCTGCAGGTAACTGACCAGATTCGCCGAAGTGAGCCCACCCGGTCGGGCCATTTGCTCGCCGAGCTCACGCACACTGGCGTATTCCGTTCCCGGGGGAACCGGCGCTGAAGCCCCCGATGAAGACTGCGCAGGCAGCACTCGCTGCACCTGGTGAACAAACACACCCATGCCATAACCAATACCCAACATGAAGCACCTCCCGGAAGGCGTAAGAAGTGATGAAGGACCCACATTGATCCGTACACCAGTCTAAAAACCCCCCTCCTTCCAGGCTGCGCGACGCAGGTTGTTCAAACCGTGGGATTGTTCAGCGCAGTTGGTAGCTTTGCCTACCCATTAGTCAGGCCACGGGCGTTGCGATAGCCCTGCACCAGCACCTTCAGCGAGTCTTTCGACCACTGTGCGCCATAGAACCACAGCGTCACCCCGTCCCCCAGCGGCTCACCAAGGCTCGGGTAGCCACTCCAGCACGCGGCATGGAATGCAGCGCTATGGCTCTCGGACACCAGCGCATCCAGCCGATACTCACTCACACGCTCATCGATTTCATTGCGCGAATGCAGGGTGAAGCGCAGGCCGTCATCAGCCCGCTCTGCCGGCACCGCCACCAGTTGGGCACCGGCCTGACGCAGGAAGCCCAACGCTTCCAGGAAGGATGCGCTGTGTTCAATCGGCTCCTGATCATTGCCACGCACAAGGCGGTCGGCGAACCCCACGCGAGTGCCCGCCAACGTGTAGGGGACGGCGCAATTGCTGGAGTGTTGCACCAAGGCAGCTTCCACCTTGCCCGATTCAGTGGGCTCGACACCACTCAAGGCGATCAATGACAGCGCGGGGTCGCGCACAGGTTTCAGAGGCAGGGCCGGCACGTTATAGCCAGGGATTACAACGCCGGCACCAAGATGTGCATCGGGGACGTAGCCGATACCCAGTGCCGTCGTGGTCCCCGTTTCGATGTGAGCGTTGGAGGGCGCCTGCGCCAAACAAACCGGTTCCGCAGAGGGGGGTAAAAACGCTTCCCGCCGACAAGACATAGGCGATAGCAAAGACTTCCCACATTTATTGTCCATCAGAGCCGACTCCCGGAAATTGACCTTCCCGAGATCATCGCACTCTCATCTGGCGTTTGTCGTAGGCCTGCAACACCTTGAAAATTCCTTTTTTTCCGTTTTTCCCAACCGTCAGTTCACAAGCGCTTCCTTACCGCTCTGAACCTCCACCTCCAACCACCACGCGACACCTCGCGCGGGCTGGCTCAAACTGAACGCCTGCCCCATGGCCGGTGTGGTAATCGACACGTTACGCTCCCACGCCAACGCCATGATACGGTCGAAAGGCTCGTGCCAGGCATGGAAGGCCAGATCGAAGGTGCCATTGTGAATCGGCAGCAGCCAGCGGCCTTTGAGGTCGATGTGCGCCTGCAGGGTTTGCTCCGGTTGCATGTGTACATGGGGCCAGTCGACGTTGTAAGCACCGGTTTCCATCAGCGTCAGATCAAACGGCCCGTACTGTTCGCCGATGCGTTTGAAGCCGTCGAAATAACCGGTGTCGCCGCTGAAAAACACGCGACGCGCGCCATCGATCATCACCCAGGAACACCACAGCGTCTGGTTGCTATCAAACAAACCACGCCCGGAAAAATGCTGCGCGGGAGTGGCGACAAAATGAATGCCATCGACTTCGCTGCCCTGCCACCAATCCAACTGCCGCACTTGGCCGGCGTCCACACCCCACTTCACCAGGATGTCGCCGACGCCCAGCGGCGCAAGGAAGTAGCGGGTCTTGTCGGCCAGTTGGATGACGGCCTTGCGGTCGAGATGGTCGTAATGGTTGTGGGAAAGAATCACCGCTTCCAACGGCGGCAGGTCTTCGAGACTGATCGGCGGGGCATGGAATCGCTTGGGGCCGGCCCAACTGAACGGCGAAGCGCGCTCGGCGAATACCGGGTCGGTCAGCCAGAATTTGCCGCGCATTTTCAGCAGCACGGTGGAATGCCCCAGGCGGAACACACTGTGGTCGGGGGCGGCCGACAGCTGTTCGCGGGTCAGCGAATGTACCGGAATCTCCCCCACCGGCCGCGTACTGCGCGGCTTGTGAAACAGCATCTTCCAGAAAATGCGCAAGGTTCTGCCGAAGCCGGCGCGCTGTACGGGAGCATGGTTACTGAAGGTGCCTTGCTCCTGTTCGGCAGCTTTGCGTACCACAGGCGAGGGATCGAGACGGGTTGAAATCGTGGCCATTACAAGGTGACTCCTACGGACCGCTCATGGAATTACACTGCACAGTGTAGTTTCAAGATTGCAACAAAACCCGGAGCAAGTAAACTACCGAGTGTAATTTTCCTTTTAGAGTCGATCACTGTTCATGACTGCGCCTCAACGCCTCACCCAACGCAAACGCGAAGCCATCCTGGCCGCCGCCATCGCAGAGTTTCGGGTCAATGGGTTCGAGGTCACCAGCATGGACAGGATCGCCGCCACCGCCGGCGTTTCCAAGCGCACGGTGTACAACCACTTCCCCAGCAAAGAAGAGTTGTTCGCCGAAATTCTCAACCAACTCTGGGCCAGCAGCGTCGCGCAACTCGACGTGAGCTACGCCGGCGACCGCCCGTTGCGTGAACAACTGCGCGGGTTGCTGGAAGCGAAGATGAAGATGATGTCGGACGTTAACTTCCTCGACCTGGCCCGGGTCGCCATCGCCGCCACCATTCACTCGCCGGAACGCGCCCAGGACATGGTCAACCGCTTGAGCATGCGCGAAGAAGGTTTCACTCAATGGGTGCGCGCCGCCCAGGAAGACGGCCGGCTCACGTGTGCCGACCCGGCCTTCGCCGCGCACCAGATTCAAAGCCTGCTCAAGGCATTCGCCTTCTGGCCGCAGATCACCCTCGGCCAACCCACCCTCGACGCCGCCGACCAAGCCCGCGTGATCGAGTCGGCAATCGATATGTTTCTGTCCTGCTACGACGCCGATACTCGCCGCCCGCAGTAAACGACCGTTGCAGACGCGACATACCTGGTCGTTTTTGGCCTATTTGCCCTCTGTTTTGCGCGAATGGCCTGGAAGGACACTGATTATTCCTACATGAATAATCGACAATATTCACACACATTATCCGATCAACGGTTATCCCTGCACACGCGCGCGGCTGAATCTGTGAAAAAGAGCTGACCTGGGAATCTATGGAAAACAGACGAGGCAAAGGGCTTTCATTTGCCAGGCGTATTTACAAGCCAAGGATCATCGGCCTGGGTATCGGCTGCATCAGTGTCATCGGCGGCTTGTACCCGCTCGCGATGCCGGGCTGGGTGTGGGCGTTCCTGCTGTTCAATGGGTTGGCGTGGGCACATGTGGCGTACCAACTGTCAATCCGCTCACCCTTCCCCTACCACGCCGAACAGCGCAACATTTTGTATGACTCGTTGTGCGGTGGTTTCTGGGCCGCCGCTGCCCAGTTCACGCCGCTGACGGCCGTGACCATCCTCTCGATGATGACCATGAACAACTTCGCCGCCGGCGGCAAGCGCCTGTTCCTGCGCGGTTTGCTCGCGCAAGGGGTGGGGATCGGGGTGGCATGGGCGCTGTTCGGCGTGCGGTTCAACCCCGACGTCAGCCTGCTGCAGGTCTACACCTGCCTGCCGATGTTGACGTTGTACCCCATGGCCATCGGCATGGTCTGCTACGAGTTGGCGATCAAACTGTCGGAACACAAACGCGCCCTCAGCGCCCTGAGCCGCACCGACAGCCTCACCGGCCTGCTCAACCACGGTTCCTGGAAAGATCTGCTGCACCTCAAGTTCCACAAGTGCCGGCAACAGCAAAGCCACGCCACCATCGCGCTGATCGATATCGATCACTTCAAACAAATCAATGACACTCACGGCCATATCGTCGGCGATGCCGTACTGCGCCAACTGAGCCTGGAGATACGGCGCAACCTGCGCGAAAACGATCTGGCTGGACGCTACGGGGGCGATGAGTTCTGTGTGATTCTTCCGCAAATGCCCTTGGAAGAAGCCGCACGGGTGATGGAGCGTATCCGCGAAAACTTCAGTAATTATCGCAACCCGCAGATCCCCGAGTTGCGCGTGAGCCTGAGCATCGGCCTCGCCGATTTCCAACGGATCTTCACCGATGCCGCCACCTGGCTGAACGCGGCGGATCGCGCGCTGTACGCCGCCAAGGACACCGGGCGCAACCGGGTCAATGCGAGTAACTACGCGGTCGCCCATTCCGCCTGAGGCGGTCATACGGCATCTCGTAGGCACCCCAGGTCGTCCTCGGGTTATTCATGCGTAAGACAGGTCGCCAAGGCTATAGTGGCCGCCTGTCTTAAACATTGATGACCCGAGTTTGCCATGAGCCCAACCCCCGACAACCCCAAAGCCGTCCCCGTCGATCATCTGCGTTTCCATCGACGCCACGCGCACCTGGCGCCGACCTTTGGCAACGACACCTTCGCCCTCAAGGCCGAGGCTTTCGCACGCTTCTTCGGCACGCCGATGTTCCTCGGTGCGCAAACCTTGATCGTGGCCGTGTGGATTGCGCTCAACGTCAGCGGCATCACGCACTTCGACGTCTACCCGTTCATCCTGCTCAACCTGGCCTTCAGCCTGCAAGCGGCCTACGCGGCGCCGCTGATTCTGCTGGCCCAGACACGCCAGGCCGCGCGCGACAAAGCCCAGTCCGACGCCGACGCGCAGCACCGTGAAGCGCTGGCCGTCGCCAATGCCGAGCGCCAGGCCGAGGCGCAGAACACCAGCAAACAGCTGCTGGAACTGCTGGAGCAGAACACTCGGCTGACGGAAATGACCAAGCAACTGACCGAGCGCATCGAGACCCTGACGTGTGAAATGCACGCGCAGTTTGTGCGAAAACCTTAAGCACCCCATGCCCGCCGGTCTCAGGGGCTCAGTCGGACATGCCGCCCCAGTTGATCAAACAGCGTCACCACCGAGCGCAATGCCCGGCAATCGGGGCGCGTCAGCAGCCATAGCGCCGTGTCATGCCCCGCCAACGCGGGGCCCAGCGGTTGCAGGTGTTCATCCAACAGGAAATCCGGCAGCGCCGCCACGCCCAGCCCTGCCCGCACCAGTTCGGTGACCGACAACATGCTGTTGCAGCGATAGCCGGGACGCACACCCGGCAGCTGCGCGCGGCGCCAGACGACGGTGGGATGATCGGGCAGGAAATCATCCGGTGCGATCCAGGCCAGCTCCGCCAGCTCGCGTCCTGCGTGCTGCCGCGCAAAATCTGTGCTCGCGCACACCTGATACCTCACGGTGCCGAGGCAACGTCCGACCAGATGCTGCGGCGGTGTCCGGGTCAGGCGCAAGGCGATGTCGGCATCGCGGCGGCTGAGGTTGGCGAAGTCATTGGAGGTGCTCAGCTCCAGGGTCAGCGCCGGGTAATCCGGCATGAACTGCGCCAGCGCCGGCAACAATAAGCCTTGCAGTACCGAGTCGGTGCAGGTCAGGCGCACGGTGCCGCTGATCACTTCACCGCCTTGCTCGACGCCGACCCGCGCCGCTTCCAGGGCTTGTTCGGCGCGTTCGGCCTGTTGCGCCAGATGACTGGCCAGGCCGGTGGGCAGGTAACCGGAGCGGCTTTTTTCAAACAACGTCTGGCCCAGCGCGGCCTCCAGGCGCCGCACGGCGCGGAACACCGTCGACACATCCACCCGCAACAACGCGGCGGCCCGCGCCAGGGTGCCACCGCGCACCAGGGCGAGGATCAGCGACAGGTCGGGGTAATCGATTCGATAGTGCGTGAGTGCATTGAACATGTGGGAAAACGCCAATATTGATTGCGTGAACGCCAATCTATAGTGCGCGCCAGGACACAACAAGCCAGGGGATGCCTAAGATGAACGCCAGCACGCTGCACCTCGCCCTGATCGGCGATTACAACCCCGATGTCATTGCACACCAGGCCATTCCCGTGGCGCTGCAACAGGCCGCCGACGCCTTGGGCCTGACGGTTCGCACGCAATGGCTGGAGACCGACACCCTCAACACCACCTCCGCGCTGCAGGGTTTCGATGGCTTTTGGTGCGTGCCCGCCAGCCCGTACCGCGACATCGACGGCGCACTGCGTGCGATCCGTTTTGCCCGCGAGCAGCGGCGCCCTTTCCTCGGCACCTGCGGCGGTTTTCAACACGCGGTGTTGGAATATGCCCGCAATGTGTTGGGCTGGGCCGATGCCGAACATGGCGAACTGGCCCCCAACGCCCCACGTGCGGTGATCGCGCCACTGAGCTGTTCTCTGGTGGAAGCCACCGACACCGTGCGCCTGGCCGCCTACACGCGCATCGCCGACGCCTACGGCACACGCGATATCCACGAAGGTTATCGCTGCCGCTACGGCATCAACCCCGACTTCGCCAGCGCGCTGCTGGACGGTGCTCTGATCCCCTGCGGCCACGACTCGGCCGGCGACCTGCGCGCGGTGGAGTTGCTGGACCATCCGTTCTTTGTCGCCACGCTGTTCCAACC
This sequence comes from Pseudomonas sp. Y39-6, assembly GCF_023651955.1. Taxonomy (NCBI): domain Bacteria; kingdom Pseudomonadati; phylum Pseudomonadota; class Gammaproteobacteria; order Pseudomonadales; family Pseudomonadaceae; genus Pseudomonas; species Pseudomonas sp. Y39-6. The sequence continues at coordinate 5,540,096 of NZ_CP069594.1, forward strand.
CGAACGCGCCGCCCTCAGGGGCGTCACGCCGCCGCTGGTGATCGCTCTGCTCAAAGCCTGCCAGGAGACCTCGGTATGATTGCCCACACCCCCGCTCCGCCTTACTACGCAGTGATCTTCAGCTCACTGCGCACCGCCGGTGACCACGGTTACGCTGAGGCTGCCACGCGCATGCTGGAACTGGCGCGCGAGCAGCCGGGCTTTCTCGGGGTTGAGTCGGCGCGGGAGGATGGCCTGGGGATCACCGTATCGTACTGGCGCAGCGAAGCCGACATCCTCGCCTGGAAACAACAGGCCGAGCATCGGGCGGTGCGCGAGCAGGGGCGTTCCACTTGGTACTCGGCGTTTCACACCCGCGTATGCAAGGTGGAGCGGGCCTACACATTCCAGAACTGAACGGCAGCCAGAAGCCCTCCCGCCGTTGATCTTCATCGATGCCAAAACGCCGCTCAGGCTAGCTGACGAGACTGCGCAACGCACTGATCTGCGGGATCTCCACACGCCGCATGTACACGCGCAGCGGCTCGGTGATGTTGATGCGGTCGTCGATGTTCTGATCGAGCAGCAGCTGCAGACGCTCACGGGACAACGTCATGACGTGCTCGGGGGCCGGCAGCCAGACAAATTCGGCAGTGGGGATGATGCCGTCATCGGCGACATCCATACCGAAGGAGTCCTCGCTGAAACGCACGATGTACTGGCCGGTCTTGCGGTTGAGGCCGACAAAACCGTGAAGCTGGTCGGCGGCCTGGCAGATAAGCTCGGAGGTGATTCGCATGGTAAACCTCACTGAAAAGTCCCACAGGGACTGGAAAGATGGTTTACACGCGTGGCGGAAAGTACTGCCCTCTTACGGGGCGGTTCGCGGCAAGAGTACTGCAAAGCCACGCAAAAAAAACCCAGAAAATTGGCGCGCACACACGTTAATGTCGGTTTGGTGATAGCGCCTTTCGTTATCAATTGTTAAAAAGGAAGCCTTCTCAAAGCTCCCTCCACGAAAGGACTCCACATATGCCTGTCACGTTCACCAAGAGTGCCTTGCTGCTCGCCCTGATGCTTGGCCTTGGCCAGGCGCAGGCTGCCGACCCGATCAGCCCGGCTGAATTGGCAACTAACGAAGGCATTCCCTACCCTGCGGTGATCGCCCACCGCGGTGCGTCCTACGACGCCCCCGAGTCCACTGCCGCAGCCTACAAGGTCGCGCGCGACCTGGGCGCCGACTACCTGGAGTTGGACCTGCAGCGCAGCAAGGACGGCGTGCTGTTCGCCCTGCACGACAACAACCTGCAACGCACCACCGACGTGGCCACCAAGTTCCCCGAGCGCAAAGACGCCCCGGCCAACGAGTTCACCTGGAAAGAACTGCAAACCCTCGACGCCGGCAGTTGGTTCAACGCCGCCTACCCGGACCGCGCCCGCCCGGGCTTCGTCGGCCTGAAAATCCTCAGCCTGGACGACATCATCAAGATCGCCGAAGGCAACCCGCAGCACAAACCGGGCCTGTACATCGAAACCAAAGAACCCAAGCAATTCCCGGGCATCGAAGCCGACCTGAAAAACAAGCTGCTGGACAAAGGCTGGTTGAGCTCCGCCGGCTCCAAGCTGGGCAAGAGCAACACCGGGGTCGGCCAGGGCAAAGGGCGCGTGGTGCTGCAGACCTTCGAGACGGCCAGCCTGAAAGAGCTGCAGAAAGAAATGCCCAACACCCCGAAAATCCTGCTGCTGTGGGTGGGTGAAGGCAGCATCGAGCCGAAATCCAAGCAAACCTTCGCCGAATCCGGCGAAGCGACCAAGGCCGCTTACTACGCCAAGCAAGAGCCCAAGGACGCCGCCGAGTTCGAAAAGTGGGTCGACGAAGCCAAGAGCCTCGGCGCCATCGGCACGGGCCCGTCGGCGGAGCTGACCGCCCTTGGCGACCAGAGCTACACCGACCTGGTGAAGCCTGGAATGAACAAGCTGACCCACGACAAGGGCCTGCTGGTACACGTCTACACCGTGGATGAACCTGTGGACTTCGAGAAAGTGATGAACGCCGGCGTCGACGGTATCTTCACCAACCGCGCCGCCGAACTGCTGAAGTTCTACAAGCGCTGGCCGTCGTCCAGCGTGCAGGACCTGCTGAACGACCACAAATACTGAGCGAGTCAGTGTGCCATTAAGGATGAATTAAGTTGCGCCGGTTAATCTGGCGCCACTTAAACAGCTCACCGAAAAAGGATACACACCATGAAAACCTTGACTGCTCTGTTTGCCGCGACCGCCCTGACCCTGGCCGCCGGCCTGGCCCAGGCCGATGTCCGCCCGGATCATATCGAAGGTCTGCTCAAATCCGGTGCCGTGATGCCTTTCGACAAGCTCAACGCCGCCGCCGTGGCCAAACACGCCGGCGCCCAGATTACCGACACCGAGCTGGACCACAACAACAGCGGCGTCCTGGTCTACGAAGTTGAACTGACCGACACCGCCGGCAAGCGCTTTGAAGTGAAACTCGACGCCAAGACCGGCACCGTGCTCGAAGACAAGCAAGACACCTGAGTCAAACCCTGAAAAAACCGCGCCACCTTCGGGTGGCGCGGTTTTTTATGGGCGCTTGATCAAGCGCTCAGTCGCGCCGTCACCTCGTTCAATTCGCCGGACAAACCACGCAGATTCTGGCTCGCCGCTTCGGTGCGCTTCACGTTGTCGAGGTTGGCGGTGGCCACGGTGGTGATCTGGGTGATATTGCGCGAAATATCCTCGGCCACCGACGTCTGCTCCTCGGCCGCCGTGGCGATCTGGCGGTTCATGTCGCGAATCGCTTCGACGGCCTGGGTGATGTGAGCCAGCATCGCGCCGGCCTGAGTGACTTTTTCCACGCTGTCATCGCTGCACGACTGGCCAGTGACAATCGCCTCGGCCGCGTCGACCGCGCCGGTTTGCACCGCCTGGATAATCTGATTGATCTCGATGATCGACGCCGCCGTGCGTTGCGCCAGGCTGCGCACTTCATCGGCCACCACCGCAAACCCGCGCCCCGCCTCGCCCGCCCGTGCCGCCTCGATCGCGGCGTTGAGCGCCAGCAGGTTGGTCTGCTCGGCGATCCCGCGAATCACTTCGAGCACCTTGCCGATCCGCACGCTGTCGGTTTCCAGGCGGCGGATGATGGTGCCGGTGTTGAGGATTTCAGTACGCATCTGGCCGATGGTGGCAATGGTGACTTTCATCACTTCGCCGCCCTCGCGGGCCGATTGGTCTGCGTCATCGGCCGCGCGGGACGCACTGGCGGCGTGGTGCGCCACTTCCTGGGCGGTGGCCGACATTTCGGTCATGGCCGTGGCCACCTGGTCGGTACGGTTGAATTGTTCGTGGGTACCAGTCGCCATTTGCCCGGCGATCGAATTCAACTCACCGCTGGCGTGGACCAGATCGGTGGCACTGCGCTGCAGGCGGCTGAAGGTTTCGGCCAAGAAGTCGCGCAAGGTGTTCGCGGCCTCCGCCAGATGCCCCAGTTCGTCCTGGCGACGACTGGCGACACGCTCGGCAAAACGGCCGTGACTCAGCTGGCTCACATAGTCGATCAAGCCACGGATCGGCAGGATCAGGTTGCGGTTGATCAACCACAGGCTGAACAGGCCGATCAATACGCCGGACAGCAACATGATCGCCAGCCCCACCATCACCGTGCGCTCGGCATGGGCGCTGATGACCTGGGATTGCTGGGTGCTTTGGGCACGCAGGTCGCTGACCAGCGCGCTCATCTGTTCACTGGCGGCGCGGTCCACGCCCTTGACCGCGGTGTCTCCGGCGCTCGGGTCGGCGCCGGCGGCCAAGTAGGCATCGCGGCCCTTCTGGTAGGCAACGCCGAGCTGCTGGTGTTCCTGACGCAGGTTCTGGATACGCTGGCTCAGCGCCGGGTCACTGGCGGTCTGGGTGACCAGCCGCGAGAGAATGCCTTGTACATCGCGCTGCCGATCCTGGAACTGGCCCCAATATTTCTCCAGGTCCTGCGGCTGCTTGCCGCGCAACAACACGTTTTTCCATTCTTGCACCTGCACCTTGAATTGCAGGTTGGCCTCATCGATCAACTGTGAAGTGAGCAACGGCCCGTCGAGCAAACTGCGGTAACTCTGCACCCCGTTGGAAAGGAAGTTGAAACAGGCCAGGGCTATCAACAGCATCGCCAGCAGGCTGCCGCCGAGCAGCGACAAAATCTGTGCCCGCAGGGATGTTCGCAAAAAAGTCATCGGGAAAAGCCTCGAAACAAGGAAAAGGTGCAAATACGTCATGACATCCCTGTCGTCGAAGGCGCCGTCATCCGCAGCGGTTCTTGCGCCCTGAATCGGCCGATCTAGACACTTCTTGAGCTCATTTCGATAGCCGGTCAATAAAATGTCATCAAGGCGAAATAAGTCGAAAACTGTCACAAAACTGTCAAGCATCCTTGCAATGATTCGCTCACGCGAACCTGTGAAACGTCCTACAGGTCCTTTCTCTGCGAGACTCCATGAACCACAGCATCGACCACAGCCACCAGGACTCCGATCTGTTTGGCTTGCTTTACGGTTTCCGTTTCCGCCCAGGCGAAAAGGGTGAGCAGATTGATTCAGCCACCGCTCTCCAGGCCTTGCAGCAACCGCAAGACCCGCAGGAGTTTCTATGGCTGCACCTGAACCTGGCGCATGCCGGATGCGAGCGCTGGATGCTGGCGCATCTGCAATTGCCGGAAGAATTCTTCGAAGCCTTGCACGAAGGCTCGCGCTCCACCCGTATCGAACACGTCGACTCTGCCTTGCTCGCGGTGGTCAACGACGTGGTGTTCAACTTCAGCAGCATGGTCTCGTCGGATATTTCCACATTGTGGGTCTGCGCCCGCAGTCACTTGCTGATCAGCGCGCGCCTGCAACCGCTGCACTCGGTGGACAAGTTGCGTTCGTCGGTCAAGGCCGGTGAGCACTTCCGCTCGCCGCTGGAGCTACTGGTCCACTTGCTGCGCGACCAGGGCGAGGTGCTGACGCAGATCGTGCGCAAGACCAGCATCAGCGTCGACCACATCGAAGACCAATTGCTCTCCTCGCACCTGTCCACCAACCGCGCCGAGCTGGGCGCCATGCGCCGGGTGCTGGTGCGCCTGCAACGCCTGCTGGCGCTGGAGCCCGGCTCGTTGCTGCGGCTGCTCAACCGCCCGCCGCAGTGGCTGCAAAAGGAAGACGTCAAGGAGCTGCGCAAATCCACCGAGGAGTTTGCGCTGATCATCAACGACCTGACGGCCCTGGGCGAACGCATCAAATTGTTGCAGGAAGAAATCGCCGCCAACCTCAACGAACAAAGCAACCGCACGCTGTTTACGCTGACGGTGGTCACGGTGCTGGCGTTGCCGATCAATATCATTGCCGGCTTTTTCGGCATGAACGTAGGCGGCGTGCCGCTTTCCCAAGACCCGGAAGGCTTCTGGATTCTGGTGGCGTTGGTCGCGACCTTTACCTTGATTGCCGGGCGCTGGGCCTTCAGGAAACGCAACGACTACTGACCCTCACATGCGCTCAAAAAATCTGTGCGTTTGTAGACCAACGGCCGATCCAATCCGCTAAACACTGATCTATCGCAGCATCTCTGTAATATTCTGCAATGATCATGGGCGACATCCTTTCCGACACTGGATGTTACTGCATGGCCACCCCTTCCCTGACAGCTTCAACGCATACGTCATCCGTTGATACCCGACCCAGGCTGGACAAAAAACCCGGCCTGCTGACGGTGATCATGTTCTTTGCCGTGCTCGCGATGGGCCTGTTGTTCACTGCCTACAGCCTGATGCGCGACATGCACGAACTGGGCACGCTGGTCACCACCTGGACGCCGTTCCTGCTGCTGGGCGTGGCACTGCTGATCGCCCTGGGTTTCGAATTCGTCAACGGTTTCCACGACACCGCCAACGCCGTGGCGACGGTGATCTACACCAACTCGCTGCCGCCGCAGTTCGCGGTGGTGTGGTCGGGCTTTTTCAACTTCCTCGGGGTGCTGCTCTCCAGCGGCGCAGTGGCGTTCGGCATCATTGCCCTGCTGCCGGTCGAGCTGATTTTGCAGGTGGGTTCCTCGGCCGGTTTCGCGATGATCTTCGCCCTGCTGATCGCGGCGATCCTATGGAACCTCGGCACCTGGTGGTTGGGCCTGCCGGCCTCGTCCTCCCATACTCTGATCGGTTCGATCATCGGCGTCGGCGTGGCCAATGCCTTGATGCACGGGCGTGATGGCACCAGCGGCGTGGACTGGAGCCAGGCGATCAAGATCGGTTACGCCCTGCTGCTCTCGCCGCTGATCGGTTTCGCTTTCGCCGCCCTGCTGTTGCTGGCCCTGCGCGCCTTCGTGAAAAACCGCGCGCTGTACAAGGCGCCCAAAGGCGACACCCCACCGCCATGGTGGATTCGCGGCATGCTGATCCTCACCTGCACCGGTGTATCGTTCGCCCACGGCTCCAACGACGGGCAAAAAGGCATGGGCCTGATCATGCTGATCCTGGTCGGCACCCTGCCGATGGCGTATGCGCTGAACCGCGCCATGCCCGCCGAACAATCGTTGCAGTTTGCCGCGGTGGCCGAAGTGACCCAGGTCGCGCTGATGAAAAGCGCGCCGCAAGCGCTGCCGGGCGACCCGCGCCCCATCCTCTCGACCTACGTGCGGACCAAGGACGCCACACCCGAACTGATCCCGGCCCTCGCCGCCCTCGCCGGCCAGATCGGCGATGAAGTCAAAGGCTACGGCTCTTTGGCTAAAGTCCCCGCCGAAGCCGTAGGCAACGTGCGTAACGACATGTACCTGACCAGCGAAACCATTCGGTTGATGGACAAGGCCAAGATCGGCAACTTCGACGCCGACACCCAAGGCAAGCTGCAACTGTTCAAGCAACAGATCGACAACTCCACGCGCTTCATTCCGCTGTGGGTGAAGATCGCCGTGGCCATCGCCCTGGGGCTCGGGACCATGGTCGGCTGGAAGCGCATCGTGGTGACCGTGGGCGAGAAAATCGGCAAGACGCACATGACTTACGCCCAAGGCGCCTCGGCCGAGACCGTGGCGATGCTGACCATCGGCGCTGCGGATATGTTCGGCTTGCCGGTGTCGACCACCCATGTGTTGTCGTCCGGCGTGGCGGGGACCATGGTGGCGAACGGCGGCGGCTTGCAGATGAAGACCATCCGCAATTTGCTGATGGCCTGGGTGCTGACCTTGCCGGCAGCGATTCTACTGTCGGGTAGCCTGTACTGGTTATTCACCAAACTCTTCTGACCCAGCGCCGGTCAACAATGTGGGAGGGGGCTTGCTCGCTCCCACATTGTTGGTCGGTGTGGCAGTGACCAGGGTGGCGATGCTGCTCTACTGGCTGTTCACCAAACTCTGCTGGCCCACTACATTTTGCTGGGTGGTGTTTCAGGTATTGAAGAGCCCGGTCATTGCCTTCAGGCGCTTCTTGTACACCCGCCGCGCCTCCAACGCCTGCTCCAGGCTGACCGCCACAAACCCCGCCCGCTGGTTCGGCTGCATCTGCCCGATCAAGTCCAGGTCGGCACTGATCACCGTGCCGATCATCGCGTAGCCGCCGCCCGACACCGCGTCCCGATGCAGCACGATCGGCTCCAGCCCGGCCGGCACCTGGATCGAGCCGATCGGGTAGCAACTGTCGACGATGTTCGACGGATCGGACCCCGCGCCAAACGGCTGCTCCCGTGGCTGAAAGCTCAACGCACTGCCGCCCTTGAAGCGATAGCCGATACGATCCGCCTCGGACCCCACCGTCCACGGCTCGGCAAAAAAGCTGCTTTTCGCCGCCGCCGTCAGGCGTTCGTAATACAGGCCGGGCACCACGCGCAAGGTCACATCGCCACCGACTGCCCGGCGCAAGGCCATCGGCAAGCTGTTGCCCGCCCGCCCCTGCCCACTGGGCTCGCCGATGGGCAACTCATCCCCCGCCTGCAATCGCCGCCCGTGAAAGCCACCGAGTGCGCCGAGGGTGTAGGTCGAGCGACTGCCGAGCACCAACGGCACGTCGATGCCGCCGGCGACCGCCAGATAGGTACGCGCACCGGCCAGGGGAAATTCGAAGCGCAACACCTGCCCGGCGCGGACCTGGAACGCGGTGTCCTGGTGGACCACTTCACCGTCCAGGCGCGGCGCCATCAAGGCGCCGCTGAGGGCGACCAAGGCGTCCCGGCGAAACTCCAGCTCGGGACCGATCAGCGTGCATTCCAGGCCGGCCGCGCCCGGCGGGTTGCCCACCAAATGGTTGGCCGCGCTCAGCGCGTACTGGTCCAGCGCGCCCGACGGCGGAATACCCAGGTGGTAATAACCTTCGCGGCCCAGGTCCTGTACCGAGGTCGCCAGGCCGGGTTTGAGCACCTTGATCATGCCAGCGCCTCCTGCAGGGTTTTCGGATAACCGATGGGGTCGGCGAGAAACGCATCCAAGGAAAATTCCAGGGGGCGGATGCGCAGGTCGAAACGTCCTGCGTCCACCTCGGCGACGGCCAGGTCGTAGGCCTCGCGGTCGATCGGTTTGAACTGCACGATGTCGCCCGGCCGGAAGAACACCATGTGGTCCTTGAGGTAGGCCAACTGCTGCGCCGGGTCGTAGATCGGTGCCGGAGTGACGCCGAACATCTGGTAGCCGCCGGCTCCGCGCACCGAGTAGATGCAGCCAAAGCAGCCGCCATGGCCGAGGGTCAGTTTCGGCGTGTCGGTGCGCGGGCGCAGGTACTTGGGCACCTGCAACTGCCGCTCGCGCTCGACCATCTGGAACATGAACGGCAAGCCCGCGACAAAGCCGACCATCGACACAAACCACGGCGCGCCACTGTGGGCCGCGATGAAAGCGTCGACATCGGCCAGGCCGTTGATCCGCGCCGCATATTCCAGGTCGGTGCCGCTGGGGTCTTGATGGCGATCGCGAAAGCGCATCAGGGTTTCGTGGGTCCAGGGGTCGTTGTAGAGCACCGGGATTTCGATGATGCGCGTGTGCAAGGTGCGTTCGGCCACGGCCTGGGCTTCGGCGCTTTGCACCGCGTCGAGCAGCACATGGGGCGCAATGCGGTCCGGGTCGAAGCGGATCTGGAAGGAGGCGTTGGCCAGGCACACATCCAGCACACCGTCCAACGCCAGGCGTTCCACGGCGCGGGTCACGGCCATGCCTTTGAAGAAAGCCTCCAGGGACATGCTGTCGCTGACCTCGGCGAACAGGTGTTCGTCGGCGCCGAAGCTGTAGCGGATGGGGGACGTTTCAGCCATGTCTGTTCCTCTTGGAATCGTTATAGAAAGGCAGGCAAAAAAGTATGGGGTCGATCTTATTCGGGTGTTCTGACCGCAATGCCTGCTTGGTCCAGGGCTTCACGGGTGGCTTCGACCAATTCCAGGGCGCCGGGGGTGTCGCTGTGCAGGCAGATGGAATCGAATTCGATAAACAGGTCTTCGCCTTCTACGGTGCGTACAAGACCCGTCTGACAAGCCCGTAGGACCCGCGCCGCGACGGTGGCAGGGTCGAGGGCGCGCACCGTGCGGGTGAACACGATGGAGCCGCTCAGGTCGTACTCGCGGTCGGCGTAGAACTCACGCACCACCGGCTGCCCCAGTTCCTTGGCAATGCGCCAGATCACCGAATTCGGCATGCAGTACAGCAACAGTGTCGGCTCAATCAGTTGCAGGTTTTGCACCAACAACCGCGCGGCGTCTTCATCGCGGGCCAGGTGCATGTAGAGCGCGCCGTGGGGCTTGATGTGTTGCAGGGGCACACCCTGGGCGCGGGCGATTTCACGCAGGGCGCCGAGCTGGTAGAGCATGTCGTCCACCAACTCCTGGGCCGGCGCGTTGATATGGCGGCGACCGAAGCCCACCAGGTCGCGAAAGCCCGGATGGGCACCGATGGCGACCCCCAGTTGCTTGGCGCGTGCGACGGTGCGGCGCATGGTGCCGGGGTCGCCGGCGTGGAAGCCGGTGGCGATATTGGCCGAGCTGATGTAGGCCATCAGTTCGGCATCGACGCCATCGCCGATCGTCCAGGGGCCGAAGCCTTCGCCCATGTCTGAATTGAAATCCACTGCCTGCATGAAAAGTCGCTCCGCCAAAGGTGATGCTGAAAAGTAGGCTGCGGCTTGACCCCTTGGGAAGATCTATTATCAGATGGCCTATCTTCTGAAAAACAGATATCGCCATGTCGCTGACCTTGCGCCAAATCCGCTACTTCGTCGCCACCGCCGAGATCGGCCAGATTTCCCAGGCGGCGATTCACCTGAACATCTCCCAATCGGCCGTGACCACGGCGATCAAGGAACTGGAGACGATGCTCGGCGTGCAATTGTTCGTGCGTTCGGCCCAGGGCATGAACCTGACCGACGCCGGGCGGCACTTTCTCAACCGCGCCTATGTGATCGTGCGCAGTGTCGACGACGCGCTGAACAGCCCATTGCCCGACTACCGCGCCAGCGGCGTGCTAAGGGTCGCCGCCAGTTACACGGTGCTCGGTTACTTCCTGCCGCACCATCTGCAGCGCATGGAACACTGGCACCCGGACGTGACCATCGAGGTGTTCGAGCAGGAGCGCCAGGCCATCGAACACGGCCTGCTCGACGGCCAGTTCGACATGGCCGTGGTGCTCACCGCCAACCTCACCCACGCGGATATCGTGTCGGAAATCCTCTTCAACTCCGAACGCCGCCTGTGGCTGCCCAGCCATCACCCGTTGTGCGAACGCGGCGCCGTCAGCTTGGCGGACGTGGCCCGCGAGCCCTACATCCTGCTGACCGTCGACGAAGCCGAACACAGCGCCATGCGCTACTGGGAACAGGCCGGGCAAACGCCCAAGGTGCGGCTGCGCACCAGTTCGGTGGAAGCAGTGCGCAGCATGGTCGCCAATGGCAGCGGCGTGGCGATCCTGTCGGACCTGGTGCATCGGCCCTGGTCCCTGGAAGGCAAGCGCATCGAAACCCTGACCGTGACCGACCCGGTGACGCCCATGAGCGTCGGCCTGGCCTGGCACCGCGAGCGCGCATTTACCCCGGCGATGCAGGCGTTCCGGGACTACTTCCACGACGCCTTCCTGGCCCCGCAGCAGTTGTCGGCGCGGCGTTAGAGTTGGGCTTGCAGCGTCGCCGCCAACCAGTCCATGAACACCCGCACCCGCAGCGGTAAATGCCGCTGCCCGGCATAGAGCAGGGACACGTCCAACGGCGGCGCCGGGTATTCCGGCAAAACCGCCACCAGTTCGCCACTGGCCAACTGATCGCCAATGCCCAGGGCCGGCACTTGGATAATCCCGAAACCGCCCAGGCAGGCGGATTTGTAGGCATCGGTGCTGTTGACCGTGACCCGCCCGGCCATGGGCAAGCGCTGTACCTTGTTGCCCTGCAGGTATTCGAACCCCGCCGAGCGCGAACCCAGCGGGCGCACGTAATGCACCAAGTGGTGGTCGGCCAGGTCGGCCAGCGTCCGCGGCACGCCATAGCGTTGCAGGTAGCCTGCGCTCACGCAGTTGATCATCGGCATGCTGCACAACAACCGGGCGACCACCGACTGGTCCGGCTGCACACCGACGCGCAGCACGCAATCGAACCCCTCGGCCAGCAGGTCGACCTGACGGTCGGTGGCGCTGATTTCCAGCTCGATCAACGGGTGCGCGTCCATGAAATGCGGCAGGCGCGGCAGGATCAAATCCCGCGCCATCATGGTCGGCAGGTCCACCCGAATGCGTCCGGTCAGTTGTGTTTCGTCCTGGCGAAACAAGCCCTCCAGTTCCTCCATGTGCGCAAGCAAGTCCTTGCTGCGTTCATACAGCACGCGGCCGTCCTGGGTCGCCTGCACCTTGCGCGTGGTGCGCTGCAGCAGGCGCGCGCCGAGCAGTTCTTCCAGTGCCTGCACATGCTCGGACACCGTGGAGCGCGGCAGGCCCAGGCTCTCGCCGGCGCCGGTGAAACTCGACAGTTCGGTGACGCGCACGAAGGTGCGCAGCAACTCCAGTTTGTTCATGGGATTGTTCGCCTTTTCCGGCCAGTGATTTCGCTTTACCGCTGTTTATCACGTTACAGGCGGACAAATACACTCATTCCCACGATCACCTCAGAGGACTGCACCATGACCCGCAAAATCGCACTGATCACCGGCGCCAGCCGCGGCTTGGGTAGAAGCGCCGCGTTGCGCCTGGCCGCACAAGGCGTGGATATCATCGGCACTTACCACAGCCAGGCGGATGAAGCCCAGGCAGTGGTCGAGCAGATCGAACAATGGGGTGGCCGCGCCGCCATGCTGAAACTGGATGTGAGCCAGAGCGCCACCTTCGACGCGTTCGTCGAAGCCGTCGGCGGCGTGCTCAAGCGTGTTTTCGCACGGGATGATTTCGACTTTCTGATCAACAACGCCGGTATCGGCATCCACGCCAGCTTTGCCGAGACCAGCGAAGCGCAGTTCGACCAACTGGTCGCGATTCAATTCAAAGGCCCGTTTTTTCTGACCCAGAAACTGCTGCCGCTGATCCGTGACGGTGGCCGCATCCTCAATATCTCCAGCGGCCTCGCCCGTTTCAGCCTGCCCGGCTATGCCGCGTATGCGGCGATGAAAGGCGCCATGGAAGTGCTGACCCGCTACCAGGCCAAAGAACTCGGCGCGCGCGGTATCAGCGTCAACATCCTCGCGCCTGGCGCCATCGAAACCGACTTCGGCGGCGGTGCCGTGCGCGACAACGCCAACCTCAACGCGATGGTCGCCAATAACACCGCCCTGGGCCGCGCCGGGTTACCGGATGATATCGGCGGGGCCATTGCCAGCCTGCTGGCGGACGGTAGCCACTGGATCACCGGCCAGCGGATCGAGGCTTCGGGCGGCATGTTTCTGTAAGAGCTTTTCGCGCATCACGTCGTAGCCCCAGTGGTACACGTAGGTGTACGGCAGGAAAAACAGCAACACGCCGATATCGAGAATAAACGCCTGCAGCAGGCTGATGTTCAGCCACGCGGCAATCAACGGCACGCACATCAGGACCAGCCCGCCTTCAAACAGCAAGGCGTGCAGCACCCGGGTCCAGCCGTTGTTGGCCAGTTGCAGGCGTGCCTTGAGGCGGTCGAACAGGCCGTTGAAAATCACGTTCCAGGTCAGCGCCATCAGGCTGATTGCCAGGGTGACCATGCCCATTTCCACCGCGGGCTTGTCCATGATCCACGCCAGCAACGGCGTGCAGATCAACAACGCCAGGGCCTCGAAACCGATGGCCTGGCACACACGTTCAGTAATCGACTTGGTAGGGTTCATGCCCCGGCTCCGTGAGTGACTGTGTTGCCATCATTGCGTTTTGTATCGATACTTCATAACCAATAACCATCGATAAAGGCGATAGTCATGGCCTCCCATGAAGTGCTCCAGGCCTTTGTTCAGGCCGCGACCCAAGGCTCGTTTTCTGCGGCGGCACGCAAGCTGGGCAAGAGCCAGTCCACCGTCAGCGCGGCGGTGGCGAGCCTGGAGATTGACCTCGATGTGCTGCTGTTCGACCGCAGCAGCCGCAAGCCGACGCTGACCGCCGCTGGCCACGTGCTGCTGCAACGCGCCGAGCAGGTGCTGGAGGCGAGCAGTCGGCTGGCGTTGGCGGCAAGTCAGCTATCCCAAGGGTTGGAGGCGAAAGTGACGATTGCGATGTCCGACACCTACCAGTCGGAGCGCTTCGAACTTGCGCTCAAGGCCTTTGAGCAACGCTACCCCGACCTGGAACTGGAATGGCTGATCGCCGAGTGCGAAGACCTGATAGCCCTGGTGCAAAGTGGCCGGGCCCAGATTGCCCTGGTGGAGGCCCAGGAGGTTTACCCACCCGACCTGAGCCGTTCGCCGGTGGAGGAGCGCACGGAAATTGCCCTGTTCGTCGCGCCCACGCACCCCTTGGCCAGCCTGGAAAGCGTCAACCAACAGGTGTTGCAGCAACACCGTGAGCTGCGCCTGGCGAGCATCATCAACCCGAATGAAACCCGCCCCATGGGCCGCGTCTGGTCGGCGCCGAGTTTTCTGATGCTGATGGAAATGGCCCAGCTCGGTTTTGGCTGGGCCGCACTGCCGCGCTGGTTGGTGGAACGCTTTGGCAATGCCGGGCTGATTGAACTGAGCGTGCGCAGTTGGCCGCGCTCGGTGGCGGTGGATGCGCTGTGGTCGCGGCAATATCCGCCGGGGCCTGCGGGGAGTTGGTTGTTGGGGCAGATGCTCGATTGAGTTCGTCCAGAGCAGGCAGCGCTTGGTGGTCCCACAGTGGAAATGCGTTGGACGCTAGATCGGGGTCAGGCTGGCCAGGCGGCGTGCGAGGAAGTGCTTTTCCGGGGTTTGCCGGGTCAGAGACAGGGCTTTTTCATACGCCAGCCGCGCCTCGTCCAGCCGCCCCAATTGTCGGCAGAATTCGCCACGCGCCGAATGCGCCAGGTGATAGTCCAGCAATTCGCCCCGCGCCAGAATCGCCTCCACCTGTTGCAACCCGGCCAACGGCCCATCGCGCATGGCCAGCGCCACTGCGCGGTTCAGTTCGATCACGGGCGACGGCACGGTGCGGAGCAACACATCGTATAGCCCGACAATCTGCGGCCAGTCGGTGTGCTCGGCACTCGGCGCTTCGGCATGTACCGCCGCAATCGCCGCCTGTAAGCCATAGGGCCCAAAGCGCCGGGTCGTCAGCGCTTGCTCCACCAGCGCACAGCCTTCGGCAATCAGGGACGCATCCCACAATGCTCGGTCCTGTTCGTCCAAGAGCACCAATTCGCCGCCGGCCGAGGTCCGCGCCGGGCGGCGCGACTCGTGCAGCAGCATCAATGCCAGCAAGCCCATGACTTCCGGCTCCGGCAGCAACTCCAGCAACAAACGGCCGAGGCGGATGGCTTCACGGGTCAGGTCGTCGCGCGTGAGATCCGCGCCCATCGACGCCGAGTAGCCTTCGTTGAACACCAGGTAAATCACACGCAGCACGCTGTCGAGGCGCTCGGGCAATTCGGCCAGCGACGGCACCTGATAGGGAATCTTCGCCTCGCGGATCTTGCCCTTGGCCCGCACGATCCGCTGGGCGATGGTGGCCGGCGGAACCAAAAAGGCGCGGGCGATTTCTTCGGTGGTCAGGTCGCAGATTTCACGCAAGGTCAACGGCACTTGGGCGTCAGCCGCCAGCGCCGGGTGGCAGCAGGTGAAGATCAGGCGCAGGCGGTCGTCTTCCACGTCTTCGTCGTCCCAATCGGCCGCTGCCAGCGCATCGGCCTGCGCCTGCAATAACGGGGTGAAACGGGCCTGGCGGCGCAGGCGATCGATGGCCTTGAAGCGCCCGGTCGAGACCAGCCATGCCCGCGGATTGCTCGGCACGCCGTCGTGCTCCCAGCGCTGCATGGCGACCAGGAACGCCTCGTGCAGCGCTTCCTCGGCCAGGTCGAAATCGCCGAGCAAGCGAATCAGCGTCGCCAGCACGCGCCGTGATTCGCGGCGGTAAATCGTCTCGATCGGAGGGGTCAATCGGGCAGATCCTGGGTCACCGGGCGATTGGGCGCGTCGCCCCCAGGTTTGATGGACCTTTCACATTCGGCAGGTTGAGTGTTCATGGGTAAACCTCCTGTTTATGGGTGTTTTGTGTTCAGAGATTCAATTGGCGCACGGGGCGTACTTCCACACTACCGACCCGGGCCGCCGGAATGCCGCTGGCGACCTGGAGCGCTTCGTTCAAGTCCCGGGCTTCGATCAGGTAAAACCCGGCCAGCTGCTCCTTGGTTTCGGCAAACGGCCCGTCGGTGATCGACAGCTTGCCATTGCGCATACGCACAGTGGTGGCGGTGCTCACCGACTCCAGCGGCTCGGCGGCGAGCATGCGCCCGCTCTTTTGGACGGACTGCGCGTAGGCGAAACACTCCGGGTCGGCCGGACTGTCCGGCGCGGTGTGCAGCACCTGTTCGTTGCTGTAGATCAGGCACAGGTATTTCATGGCGTTCTCCGTTTTCGGACTACTGACTATAGTTCGCGGGGCTCAAGGTTTCAGGTCGAACAGCGCGACGCCGGTGGCCATGTCGAAGGGGGCCGACCAATGCTCATGCACCACCTTCCATTGGCCGTCGACACGCTGGTAACCGACGGTGACGCGCATCCAGCAGGTCTTGAGCACGCCGTCCGGGCCGGTGCCACCGCAGTGAGCCAGCCAATGGGCAAAGGCGCTGTTGTCGGCGGCGACGATATGCAACTCATGGAAGTCGAACACACCGGGGCCGGGGCAGACTTCCATGCACGCCTGCCAGTGCGCGCGGTAGGCCGCCTTGCCCTTGAACTGCAGGGCGCTAACCGCGTCGAACGCGATGATATCGTCGGCGTAAAAGCTGACAATCTTATCGATGTCCTTGGCGACGACGGCTTGTTTCCATTGTTTGATCAGGGTGTGGATTGCAGTGTTCATGGCGATACTCCTGGGGGGTGAAAATCTTCAGAGACACCCTTAGTCGAATGGCCCGCCGCCCGATCGACAGCGCGCTGAAAAAAATCTCGCAGCGTGCAAACCCGATAGACTGCGCCCTTCTTTGCAGCCGTTCGGACGCCCCGATGCAAACCCGCCTTGTCGCCTACGAGGCGCTGAACGCTGTGCAAACACAGCAAGTCGGCGCGATCGAAGTTCACCCTGAGCAGTTGCCGTTTTGCGGCGACATGTATTGCGCACTCAACACCCTGCTGGTCAACCCCAGCCCCGGCATCAAAGGCTTTGCGCTGCTGGCCGACGATGTGCCCGTGGCCTTCCTCCTGCTCAAATGCCCGCCATGCCTGCCCCATTGGGCCGATGCCCACAGCGCCACGCTGCACGCGTTACAGGTGGATCGCAGCCAACAGGGCCGGGGATTTGGCAAAGCCTGCCTGCAGGCGCTACCCGCGGCGGCGCTTCAGGCCTGGCCGCAGATCAAGGCGCTGGAGTTGTCGGTGGACACGCACAATGTCGCGGCGATGGGCTTGTACCTGGGGCTGGGCTGGGTGGATCGCGGGGAGGCGTACAAAGGGCGGGTCGGGTATGAGCGCCGTTTGAGTCGGGGCTTGGAGCCGCAGTAGATGTCACGTAGAGATGACAGCGACCAACGCTTGGGGGCACGCTGGATCATGAGCATACCCGCGCAGGAAAAACGGCCGAAGAGTCGCCATCATCTTCGGCCGGCGTTTCAGGCCTTTGCTTCCACAGGCAGCCAGACCTCCACGGTGCCGAGGCCCTTTCTCACATCAAAATCCGCGCTGTACCGCTCGAAATCCACGCCGGCAACCTTGTACCCGGAATGCGGCAACCATTCGAACATGATCCGCTCGTAGGTCTGCGGCAACGCGTGTACCTCGCCGTAGTGCGCGAACACGGCATAGTGATGCGGCGGGATTTCGATGAACTCGAAATTGCTCGGCACATCGCCCTTGGCGGGGACTTCAACCCCTGCGATGTAGTCGAACTCATCGTGTCTGGGGTTATGACAAACCCCGTAGGTAAAGCCGCCCAAACGCTTTTTGATGTACTTGACGCTCTCGTCAAACACGCCCCACAACTTGGGAATATCCCCGGTGGTGGCCTTCGAATAATGCCCTTGCACCCCGGCGATCACCAGGGCCTTGCCCTCTTCCATGCGCGGCTCTAACGGTTGTTGCGTCTGCTGATCCATCTGAACAGTCTCCTTCTTATGAGAGAACAAACCCGTATTGAGTATAGGGGTATATCCGGATTGCACTGCATGTAGAAATTTTTCCTACGCATCTGGACAACTGGCCATCATCAACCGTATTGTCTGCCCCGCAGGCCACCGCAGTGGCCGACGTCGCTCGGACGGTTCCGGGCGCTTACGTACTTTCGAGGCAACAATGGCCGACCAAGGTTTGCCGCGCCGCTTTGCGCGCATAGATCGACTCCCCCCCTACGTTTTCAATATCACTGCCGAGCTGAAGATGGCTGCGCGTCGGCGCGGCGAAGACATCATCGACTTGAGCATGGGCAACCCTGACGGCCCGACCCCACCACATATCGTGGAAAAAATGGTCACCGTCGCCCAGCGTGAAGACACCCACGGCTACTCCACCTCCAAAGGCATTCCGCGCCTGCGCCGGGCGATTTCGCGCTGGTACAAGGACCGTTATGAAGTGGATATCGACCCCGAGTCGGAAGCCATCGTCACCATCGGTTCCAAGGAAGGCCTGGCGCACTTGATGCTGGCCACCCTGGACCAGGGCGACACCGTACTGGTGCCCAACCCGAGCTACCCGATTCATATCTACGGTGCCGTGATTGCCGGCGCCCAGGTGCGTTCGGTGCCGTTGATTCCGGGCGTGGACTTTTTCGCCGAGCTGGAACGGGCGATTCGCGGTTCGATTCCCAAGCCGAAGATGATGATCCTGGGGTTCCCGTCCAACCCGACCGCGCAGTGCGTGGAGCTGGATTTCTTCGAGCGGGTGATCGCCCTGGCCAAGCAGTACGACGTGCTGGTGGTGCATGACCTGGCCTACGCCGACATCGTCTACGACGGCTGGAAAGCCCCGTCGATCATGCAGGTGCCGGGCGCCAAGGACATTGCGGTGGAGTTTTTCACCCTGTCCAAGAGCTACAACATGGCCGGCTGGCGCATTGGTTTCATGGTGGGCAACGCAGAACTGGTCAACGCCCTGGCGCGGATCAAGAGCTACCACGACTACGGCACCTTCACCCCGCTGCAAGTGGCGGCGATTGCCGCGCTGGAAGGCGACCAACAGTGCGTGAAAGACATCGCCGAGCAGTACCGCCAGCGCCGCAATGTACTGGTCAAAGGCCTGCATGAGTTGGGCTGGATGGTGGAGAATCCCAAGGCGTCGATGTACGTCTGGGCCAAGATCCCCGAAGCGTATGCCGCCATGGGCTCGCTGGAATTTGCCAAGAAGCTGCTGCTGGAAGCCAAGGTGTGCGTGTCGCCGGGGATTGGCTTTGGTGAATATGGCGACGACCATGTGCGCTTTGCGCTGATCGAGAACCAGGACCGGATTCGCCAGGCGGTACGCGGGATTCGCGGGATGTTCAGGGCGGATGGCTTGGTGCCCAGGACTGGAGTCTGACTGCGAACTGTAATGGGGCATTCATGCCCCATTATCTTGAAAGACTACTTCACGACAAATTTTCGCTCGGTACTACCTGAAACCACCGGAAAAGAAACATAAGCCGAGATGTGGTGGGCGCCCGGAGTCATAACGACGGTGAGCGACCAATTATGTCCGATAGCAACGGCAACTCCCAACTTACCAGTCGAGTCCTCCACTGTTACCGTGGCACCTTCCAGGGGTACTAACCCGGAGATGGTGACAGGGCTAGGGACAGTCGTATTGGCTGCCGGCGCCTGGATTTGAGGCGGCAGTGCCTGCGTGGGTTCATTTTCCTTGGTCATGGCCATTTCCTTTTCTGAATTACATTTGGGGTTTCATTCCCTCATATTCAGAAAAAACCCGGACCTGTGAAAAGTACCAGTTACGACAAGCGGTATTCGCGGTCGCTGTCACACCACCAACGACAGCAACATGATGAAAATCAGTGCCACCACCGACAAGATGGTCTCCATCGCCGTCCAGGTCTTGAACGTCTCGGCCACGGTCATGTTGAAGTACTGCTTCACCAGCCAGAACCCCGCATCGTTGACGTGAGACAGGATCAACGAACCCGCCCCCGTCGCCAACACCAGTAGCTCGCGGTTAACCCCCGGAATCATGCCGACCACCGGCACCACGATGCCTGCGCCAGTGATGGTCGCGACTGTCGCCGAACCGGTCGCCACCCGAATCACCGCCGCCACCAGCCACGCCAGCAGGATCGGGTTGATCTGCGCGTTCACCGCCATATGGCCGATCACGTCGCCCACGCCGCTGGTCACCAGCATCTGTTTGAAACCACCACCGGCACCGATGATCAGGATGATCGCGGCGGTCGGCGCCAGGCTGGCGTCGAGCAACTTGAGGATCTGCTTGGAGTGGATGCCCTGGCGATGACCGAAGGTGTACAGCGACAGCAGCAACGCCAGCAGCAAGGCACTGATCGGGTGACCGATCATGTCCATCCAGTTGCGCACCACATGACCGTCGGCCAAGGCGATGTCGGCGAAGGTTTTCAGCAGCATCAGGAACACCGGCAGCAACACGGTGATCAGGGTGATGCTGAAGCTCGGCAGCGTCTTGTGCTCCGACTCGCGGGCCAGTTGGTCGATCAGTTCCTGGGACGGGTTGCCCGGGATGTACTTGGCGATAAACGTACCGAAGATCGGGCCGGCGATGATGGCAGTCGGCAGTGCGACGATCAGGCCGTACAGAATGGTCTTGCCGATGTCCGCGCCAAACACGCCGATGGCCAGCAGCGGGCCCGGGTGCGGTGGCACCAGGCCATGGACCGCCGACAGGCCGGCGAGCAGTGGGATGCCGATCTTGATCAGCGACACGCCAGTACGGCGCGCGACGATAAACACCAGCGGGATCAGCAACACAAAACCGATCTCGAAGAACAGCGGGATACCCACCAGGAACGCGGCGAACATCATCGCCCACTGGACCTTTTCCTTGCCGAAGGCGCGGATCAGGGTCTGGGCGATCTGATCGGCACCGCCGGATTCGGCCATCATCTTGCCGAGCATCGTACCCAGCGCGAGGATAATGCCGACAAAGCCGAGCACCCCGCCGAAGCCGTCCTGGAAGGCCTTGATGATCTTGTCCACGGGCATGCCCGAGGTCAGGCCAAGGAAGCCGGCGGCGATGATCAACGCGATAAACGGGTGAACCTTGAACTTGGTGATCAAGAAGATCAGACCAATGATAGTGACCACTGCATCAAGCAGCAGGTAGGACTCGTGGGACATGCCAAACATGGGGGTCTCTCCTGTTTGTTGTTGTTATTAAAGCGGGTGTTGAATTTGTTGTCGGAGATAGCGCTATCTTTTCCGACACAAAAATTAATGAGCGGGTTCAAAACCGTGTTTGCACCACCACGCATGGGTTTGCTCGGCCAACGCCTCGACGCTGTCTTCGCTGGCGTTGAGGGCCAGGGTCAGCGGCTCGCCGATGGGCGACTCAAGGGTGGCGAACTGGCTGTCGATCAGGCTTGCCGGCATGAAATGCCCGGGCCGATGGGACACGCGGTCGGCGGCGACTTCGCGGTTCAGTTCCAGAAACACAAAGCCCAGGCCCGGCGCGGCTTCGCGCAGGTGGTCGCGGTATTTCTTTTTCAGTGCGGAACAGGTGAGGACCGGGTGTTCGCCGGCCTTGAGCGAACGGCGTAACTCATCGCACAGGATGTCGAGCCAGCCGGCGCGGTCGTTGTCGTCGAGGGGGTGGCCGGCGCTCATTTTTTCGATGTTCGCGGCGGGGTGAAAGCTGTCGCCTTCAATGGCGGTGGCACCGTTCAGGCGGCACACGGCCTCGCTGACGCTGGTCTTGCCGCAGCCGGCGACACCCATGATGACCAGGGCGGTAACAGGTTGACTCATGAAACACCTCAGGACGCAGATAGCGCTACCTTTGCACGCTGTAAGGCTAGTGCAAAAACAGGCTTTTCCCGCGCCGTCTTGTCTTTTTTTATGGAGTGACGCGTGCATCCGCTCCAAGCATTTGAACTGGATCAGGCAACCCAGCATTCAAGCATTTGCAGCCGTTTGGAGACAGCGCTACCTTAGTGCCTCGATTTTTGTTTGGCAAGCCGCCTGATGACCTCCAAGAACGATAAAAATACGCGCACCACGGGTCGCCCGACCCTCAATGAAGTCGCCCGCCTGGCCGGCGTCAGCCCGATTACCGCTTCCCGCGCCTTGCGTGGCATCAGCACCGTGGCCACCGAACTGGTGGAAAAAGTGCAACGGGCCGCCGCCGAGTTGAACTACGTGGTCAACCCCGCCGCCCGCGCCCTGGCCTCGGCCCAGAGCCATTCGGTGGTGGTGCTGGTGCCCTCGCTGTCCAACCTGCTGTTTATCGAAACCCTCGAAGCGATCCACCAGGTGCTGCGGCCCAAGGGCTTTGAAGTGCTGATCGGCAACTCCCACTATTCCCGCGACGAAGAAGAGACTTTGCTGCGCAACTACATGGCCTACCAGCCGCGGGGTTTGCTGCTGACCGGGTTCGATCGGACCGAAAGCGCGCGACGGATGGTCGAGGCCAGCAATGTGCCGTGCGTGTACATGATGGATCTGGACCCCAACGCTGGCGTGAACTGCGTGGGCTTTTCGCAGTTGGCGGCGGGTGAGACGGCGGCGGCGCATTTGCTGTCCCGTGGGCGCAAGCGCCTGGCGTATATCGGCGCGCAACTGGACCAACGCACCTTGCTGCGCGGCGAAGGCTTCCGCCGTGCGTTGCAACAGGCCGGGCTGTACGACCCGGCGCTGGAACTGTTGACGCCACGCCCCTCCTCCGTGGGCCTGGGCGGCGAGTTGTTCTTGCAGTTGCTGGCGGCCCATCCGGATGTGGATGCGATCTTCTTCGGCAACGACGACCTGGCCCAGGGCGCGCTGCTCGAAGCCCTGCGTCACGGCATCAACGTCCCGGGGCGCGTGGCCGTGCTGGGTTTCAACGACCTGCCCGCCTCCTCCTTCATGGTGCCGCGCCTGAGCAGCATCAGCACGCCGCGCGAGGCCATCGGTCGGCGCGCGGCGGAGCATCTGCTGACGGTCATGGCGGGGAACAAGATCGCCAAGCCGGTGGTGGACATGGGGTTTGAGTTGCAGGTGCGGGAGAGCACGTAGGACGCGGCTGACATTGCGATGTGGCCTTGGCAATTCGTCAGTTGAGGGAGCTGAGCGTATTGCCAGTGGGCAAAGCCATGGCCCCACACACATTTTTAACCGTGCCCGCTTGAAGGCATCGCCGTAATGTCCGCCCCCTGCTAGATTGAGCGTTCTCCACTGTCAGGGAAGCACCATGGGACACTCACTGAAAATCTTGGGTCGCGCTTCATCCATCAACGTGCGCAAAGTGCTCTGGACCTGCCAGGAACTGGGCATCGACTATGTGCGCGAAGACTGGGGCATCGGCTTCAAGCCGACCCAATCCGCCGAATTCCTTGCCCTGAACCCCAACGCCCAAGTGCCGGTGCTGATCGACGACCACGGTGTGCTGTGGGAGTCCAACACCATCTGTCGCTACCTGGTGAACCTCTACCAACGCCACGACCTGCTGCCTCTCGAGCCCGCCCCCCGCGCCCGGGTCGAGCAGTGGATGGACTGGCAAGCCACCGAACTCAACCCGTCCTGGGGTTATGCCTTCCAGGCCCTGGTGCGCAACAGCCCCGACCATCAGGACCCGCAGCGCATCAAGGCGGGCGTGCAAGCCTGGCACGACAAGATGGGCCTGCTGGAACAACAATTGGCAAAGACCGGTGCCTACGTGGCTGGCGACGAATTCACCCTGGCTGACATCCTCATCGGCCTCTCGGTTCACCGCTGGCAGATGACGCCGATGGAGCGCCCGTCCTACCCGGCAGTTGCCGCGTATTACCAGCGCCTTGGCCAGCATGCCGGCTTTAAGACCTTCGCCCTCGACGGCCATGACTAAGCCCAAGGACAACAACGTAAAAGAACTCAACGTACTGCGCCGCACCGGGGCCTGCGACAGCAAAACGCTCGCTTCGTACCACCCATCGGATACTGCGGCCTACCTGTCAACATTGACAGTAGACGCTACCCGTTACCGACGTTTGACTGACAGCGAAGTGATTGGGCGCTCCCAATTCCTATAACCTCTCGGAGGCATCCGCTCATGGATAACGATCGGTCACGGGCCCTGAAATCGCAGCCTGCAGATGGCTTGGTAACAGCGAACATCAACGATCCCATTGGAAACTTCACATCCGAAGACATCCAATTTCACGAGTTTCCTGAAGCTAATTTTATAGACGCCAAGAGCAATCAAGGCCAGCGGCTGATGAGCTTTCAATTAGCTAAAGATATCCAGCCTGGCTCATATGATGTTGCCCAAGAAAAAGGCAAGGTTCAGGTCTATTACTACCATGCGCTTGGACCGAACCCATGGACTTACCAGCCCAGCAGCGGGAAATTCCACCTCACGAAGATCGATCTGGAACTTCGGCACCTCGCTGCGACATTCTCTTTCACCTCTCATAAGGTGCCCAAGGGCGAAGAACCACTGAAGGTCACCCAGGGTGAGTTGAATCTTACGGGCGCTTAACCCCATCATCGACTGAGCCCTTGTGCGATTAATCAGCGAATGTCCAGGGGTGCCATATGCCACCAGGCGTTGGAAAACATCGCCCATTGACGGCAACGCTTGGCCGTCGACGGGACAATGTTTGCCGCGATGGCCGCGCCAGCGCCCATAAAACCTTGGGATTAGCACCCGGCACGCTATTTGCTCCAGCTGACGCATCGAACATTTGCATAGGTGACCGATCATGCTGATTAACAACAACACTCAAGCCTTGTCGACCGTCGAAAAGCTCAAGCGCCCCGACATGGACCCCGCCAACGCGGCCGCCAGCACGCTGTACAGCGGTGCCCTGCAAACGGCGCAGCAAAGTGTGAGCGTACCCGCCGCGCAGACCCAACTGGACAAGGCCGCCGACCGCATCGACGAAGCCTTCGCCAAGACCCGCGTGCAGTTGCAGGCCTCAACGGCCGCCACCCCGGCGACCACGGATGTGCCCGCAGCCGGTTCTACCACGAGTGCGGCGCGCGCAGACTTCACCGATTACATGAGCAAAACCCCGGCCGAACGCATTCGCGAACAGTTGCTCAAGGAGCAGGGGTTGACCGAGGCGGAGGTGCAGACAATGCCGCAGGAAAAACAGGATGCAATCGCCAAGCAAGTGGCTGATCGTCTGAAGCAACAGCAAGAGCAGCAGGTAGCCGTGAAAACGGCAGAGCCACAAGCGCAATCGGTGAAAGAGACCTTGGCCGCGATCTAAGCGACCCGGCCAATGGGGCCATTCGGTCGCGCAGTAACGCCGTGTGCCAGGACGTTGATTTCCCGGCACTGGGTGCCATCACGCTAGTTGGGCATCGACAGCTCAGAGCAGGTGTGTCCTGCTCTGTGCGGTAAGGCGGGAACATCTTGCAGATCGTAGGCTTCTACACGTTCAACTCAGTGACCGAACAGCCCTGTCTCGGATTTCTTGGCTTTCTTGTCAGCGCGTTTTTCATCGGCGGTCTTTGCCGGTTTCTTCTTCGCGGCTTTCTTTGAATCCATACCTTTGGCCATGATGCATGCTCCACTTACAGGGGATGTAACAATGGGTATACCACCTATTGCCGCACATTAGGCGCTTATAATCCCCGGCCCTGGATAACGCCTGCCTGAACACCATGCCCGAATTGCACATCGAACCGCTGGCAGAGCCCCTGTGGCCGCTGCTGAACAAGTTTTATCGTCACCACGATTCGCCGATGAAGGCACTCAAGGGCGGACGTCTATGGGTGGCGCGGGACCGCGAGATCGTCGCCGGCTTATGCCTGACGCCAGTGGTGGGCGGGCAATGGCTGACCGGGGTGTTTGTCGACCCGGCCTATCGCGGTCAGGGGCTGGCGGCGCGCTTGATTCGTCAAGCGGTGGCCGATGGGGAGGGTACGGTCTGGCTGATGTGTCATCCGGACCTGGAAGGCTGGTATCAACGCATGGGTTTCACCCAGGATACCGTGCTGCCGCAGTCCCTCAGCGAACGGTTGGTGCGCTACAAGCGCAACAAGCCGATGATCGCGATGGGCTTGGAACGCGCCTTGTAACCTCCCGCGGGAGCTGAGGTTGGCGTTGCGTTGTGTCAGGAGGCTACTCGTCGGCCGTCGGGTCCATGTCGGGGAACATCACCTCGATGAACCCGAACTTGCTGAAATCGGTAATCCGCGACGGGTACAAGCGGCCGATCAGGTGATCGCACTCGTGCTGCACCACCCGCGCATGGAAGCCATCGGCAATGCGGATGATCGGTTCGCCCTTGGGGTCGAAACCTTCGTAGCGGATCTGCTGGTAACGGTCCACCGCGCCGCGCAGGCCGGGCACGGACAGGCAGCCTTCGAAGCCCTCTTCCATGATCGGACTGAGCGGCGTGATCAGTGGATTGATCAAAATCGTCTGCGGTACGGCCGGCGCCTCCGGGTAGCGTTCGCTGCTCTCGAAACCAAAGATCACCAATTGCAGGTCAACACCGATCTGCGGCGCGGCCAGGCCGACACCGCCGACGTGCTCCATGGTCTGGAACATGTCATCGATCAGTTGCCACAGTTCGGGGCTGTCGAACATTTCCGGCGGAACCGGCGGGGCGATACGCAGCAGGCGCTCATCGCCCATTTTCAGGATTTCACGGATCATCAATCAGACTTCATCGGGAGTGGGCTTGGAATGGTCTCGGCCAAGACCGGAGACGTGCTTTTTTTTCACCGGCATGGGTGTTTTCATCGAATGTCTTTTCTCCCGGGTCTTTGCCTTCGGCCGACATGTGCTCGATCACGGCATTCATCTCCGCCCCCAGCAACAACACGGCGGCGGAAATATAGAAGTACAGGAGCAGAACAATGATCGCGCCGATGCTGCCATACATGGCGTTGTAGTCGGCGAAGGTTTTGACGTAGTAGCCAAAGCCCAGGGACGCGACGATCCACACCACCACCGCCAGCACCGAGCCAGGGGTGATGAAGCGGAATTTCTGCTGCACGTCAGGCATCACGTAATACATGAGGGCCACGGCGAACATCAGCAGGATCACAATCAGCGGCCAGCGCAAGATGGTCCACAGCGTGACCACGAATTCCTGCATGCCGATCTGCCCTGCCAGCCATTCCATGACCTGCGGGCCGAGCACCATCAGCGCGGCGGCGGCGAGCAACATGCCAGCGATGCCGACGGTGTAGAAAACCGACAGCGGGAAACGCTTCCAGATCGGCCGGCCTTCGATCACGTCGTAGGCGGCGTTCATCGCGCTCATCATCAGGCGCACGCCGGCCGACGCGGTCCACAGGGCAATCACGATACCCACCGAAAGCAGGCCGCCCTTGGACTGCTGCAACTGGTCGATCACCGGGTTGACCTGCTCGAGGGCCTGGGGCGGCAACACCAGTTCCGACTGCAGGCGCAGCCAGGTGAAGAAGTCCGGCAAATGCAGGAAACCGATCAATGCAATGAGAAACAGCAGGAACGGAAACAACGAGAACAGCATCTGGTAGGCCAGTGCCGAGGCGTAGGTGGACATCTCGTCGTTGACGAATTCCTTGACCGTGCGTACCAGCACTTGGTGCAGCTTGAGACCATCGAGTACCGGGAAAATCATAGCGTCTCCTTTCGCCGCAAAAAGTCAGGTTCGTGGGCGACTCAGGGGCCGTTTTCTACATCAAGGTAGCCTATTTGGCGACCTTGAAACAATTTCGAAAGATTAACCACTTCAGGTGACACAAAAACGGCCATCCGTGGATGGCCGTCGGGCTGGGTAATACAAGCGGCGAATCAGGGTCACTTGATCGCTTTCTTCACCGCATCCTTGATATCACCCACGGCTTTCTGCACTTCGCCTTTCTTTTCCTGGACCACCCCTTCAGCGCGCAGCTTGTCGTTGCCGGTCACTTTGCCGACACCTTGCTTGATGTTGCCGACTGCTTCGTTGGCGACGCCTTTTACCTTATCCGATGTGCTGCTCATGGTATTTCTCCTGGAACAATCGAGGGGTTTTGGTCATTACCTAGAGATTGACCCAGGGCCGTTCGGCAGAGTTTCAATTATTTTTACGCGGGCATTTCATCGCCGGCAGCAGGTTTGGCTTTATGTTTTGCGGCCAACCCACGAGAATGCCCGGCACATTCAGGCTACAACGCTGAATAACAGATCCCGTAGGAAGGTTATGAAACTCAATAAAGCACAGGCCATCGCCCGCAGAAACCAGGAACTGGGCGGTGCCGTACTCGGCGTCAACAACTGCCACTTCACCGACCTGGACCGCAAACGCAACATCTGGTGGTTCGACCTGCCGGTGGCGCGGATCGCGGTGGGCCAGTACGAGTGGATTCACTTGTTGCTGCACAACGCCGAGACTGACCAGTTGCTGCACCTGAAGGTGCCGACGGTGTTCCTGCGTGAAAAGCTCGAAGGCTTGGTGGTGCGCAATGCGGGCAAGCGCAAGCCAGAGATTACCCTGGAGCTGAGCGCGGACAAGGACTCGTTCCTCAAGGATGTACGCCCAGCCGGTGCTGGCGTCAGCTTCGCGCCATTCACCCTGTAGGAATGCGGTCAGAATGTGAGAGGGGGCTTGCTCCCGATAGCAGAGTGTCAGCCACCGCATTAGGTGACTGAACCACCGCTATCGGGAGCAAGCCCCCTCCCACATTTAGGCCTGGTTTACTTTTTCAGGCCCAGTTTCTTCAGTTCTTCATCACGCAATTCGCGACGCAGGATCTTGCCCACGTTGGTGGTCGGCAAGGCATCGCGGAATTCCACGGCCTTGGGCACCTTGTAGCCGGTGACGTTGGCACGCATATGCTCCATCACCTGGTCCTTGGTCAGGGTGGCGCCCGGCTTGACCACGATGAAGATCTTGATGTGCTCCCCGGACTTCTCGTCCGGCACACCAATGGCCGCGCACTGCAGCACGCCCGGCAGGGTCGCCAGCACGTCTTCGAGTTCATTGGGGTAGACGTTGAAACCGGAGACCAGAATCATGTCTTTTTTACGGTCGACAATCCGCATGTAGCCGTCCGGCTGGATGATCGCGATGTCACCGGTCTTCAACCAACCTTCGCTGTCGAGGATCTCGGCGGTGGCGTCTTCGCGCTGCCAGTAGCCCTTCATGACTTGCGGGCCTTTGACGCACAACTCGCCGACCTCGCCCAGGCCCAGCTCGACGCCGTCATCGGTGATGACTTTGCACAAGGTCGACGGCACCGGAATGCCGATGGTGCCGATCTGGATCTTCTGGATCGGGTTGACCGTCGCCACCGGGCTCGTCTCGGTCATGCCGTAGCCTTCGCAGATGTCGCAGCCGGTCACGGCCTTCCAGCGCTCAGCTGCGGCCAGTTGCAGGGCCATGCCGCCAGACAGGGTGACTTTCAGCGCAGAGAAGTCCAGCTTGCGGAAACCTTCGTTGTTGCACAGCGCCACGAACAGCGTGTTCAGGCCGACAAAGCCGCTGAACTTCCACTTCGACAGCTCCTTGACCATCGCCGGCAGATCGCGCGGGTTGCTGATCAGGATGTTGTGGTTGCCGATCAACATCATCGCCATGCAATGAAAGGTGAACGCATAAATGTGGTACAGCGGCAGCGGAGTGATCAGGATCTCGCAGCCTTCATTGAGGTTGGAGCCCATCAGCGCCTTGCACTGCAGCATGTTCGCCACCAGGTTGCGGTGGGTCAGCATCGCGCCCTTGGCCACGCCGGTGGTGCCGCCGGTGTATTGCAGCACCGCCACGTCGCTGCTGGCCGGGCTGACATCGTTGACCGGTTGGCCGTGCCCCTTGGCCAGCACGTCGTTGAACTTGATCGCCTTGGGCAAGTGATAGGCCGGGACCATTTTCTTCACGTACTTGATGACGCTGTTGATCAGCAGGCGCTTGAGCGGCGGCAGCAGGTCGGCGACTTCGGTGACGATCACGTGTTTGACGGCAGTCTTGGGCACGACTTTTTCAGCCAGGTGCGCCATGTTGGCCAGACAGACCAGGGCCTTGGCCCCGGAGTCGTTGAATTGGTGTTCCATTTCCCGCGCGGTGTACAGCGGGTTGGTGTTGACCACGATCAGGCCGGCACGGATGGCACCGAACACGGCGACCGGGTATTGCAGGACGTTGGGCAGTTGCACGGCGATTCGATCGCCAGGCTTCAAATCGGTATGCTGTTGCAGGTACGCGGCGAAAGCGCCGGACAATTCGTACAACTCACCATAGGTGATTGTCTTGCCCAGGTTGCTGAAAGCCGGTTTGTTGGCGAAGCGCTGGCAGGACTGTTTCAGTACCGCCTGAATATTTGGATACTCGTCTGGATTGATGTCTGCAGCAATCCCGGCGGGGTACTTATCCTTCCAAAAGTCTACGTTCATGGAAGCCCACTCCTCAGCGACGCGAATTCATCATCGCATTTGATGCGATTATTATTGGTGTATGTTTTTTAGGTGAGTCTGGCGCGTTTAAGCAGGCCGAGAGGTCACAAAGCGCGCCGAGAGTAGCAGCTTTGCCAAGGGCCGACTAGAGCCAAAAGAGGGCCCTACAGTCATAAACATGACTCATGAATAACTAATAGTCATTTTTAGAGCAAAAATTCTATACGCTTGAAAATGGCTCTAGAACAGGGCTTAACGGGATAAACACAGACAAATGTGGGAGGGGGCTTGCCCCGATAGCAGTGGATCAGCCAACACATCTGGTGACTGATTCACTGCCATCGGGGCAAGCCCCCTCCCCCATTGTCGACTGCATTTCACATCAGGCGATGTCGCGCAACTCACGCCGCAGGATCTTGCCCACCGGCGTCATCGGCAACGACTCACGCAACACGATGTGCTTGGGCACCTTGTACCCCGTGAAGTTGGTCTTGCAGTAGTTCTTCAACTCCTCAAGGCTCACGCCTTCGGCACGCGCCACCACAAACAGCTTCACCGCCTCCCCCGTGCGCTCGTCCGGTACGCCGATCACCGCGCAGTTGGCCACCGCCGGGTGAGCCATCACTACGTCTTCGATCTCGTTGGGGTAAACGTTGAAACCCGAGACGATGATCAAATCCTTCTTGCGATCCACGATGCGTACAAATCCATCTTCGTCGATCACGGCAATATCGCCGGTCTTGAGCCACCCCTCGGCGTCCAGCGCCTCGGCGGTGGCGGCCGGCTGCTGCCAGTAGCCCTTCATCACCTGCGGGCCCTTGATGCACAGCTCGCCGCGTTCGCCCAGGGGCTGCTCGGCGCCTTCATCATCGATCACCTTCATCGCCGTCCCCGGCACCGGGATGCCTACGGTACCCAGCCGTGACTGATTGCCATACGGGTTGGTGCTGGCCACCGGCGACGTTTCCGTCAGGCCATACCCTTCGCCGATCGCACAACCGGTGAGTTGCTCCCAACGTTCGGCGGTGGCCTTGATCAGCGCCGTGCCACCGGAGTTGGTGAGTTTAAGGCTGGAGAAGTCCAGGCTCTTGAAGCCGGGATGGTCCATCAACGCCACAAACAACGTGTTGAGCCCGAGCAAGCCGGTGAAGCGCCAGTTTTTCAGCTCCTTGATAAAGCCCGCGATGTCACGCGGGTTGGTGATCAACACGTTGTGGTTGCCGGAAACCATCATGCACATGCAGTTCGCGGTGAACGCATAGATGTGGTACAGCGGCAGCGGCGCGATCATCACCTCCTGGCCTTCCTTGATCAGCGGGTGGCCATCCTCGCCGGTCTGCGACATGCAGGCGCGTACCTGCTGCATGTTCGCCACCAGGTTGCCATGGGTGAGCATTGCGCCCTTGGCCAGGCCGGTGGTGCCGCCGGTGTATTGCAGCACCGCGACGTCATCGAGGCTCACCGGGTGGCGCGTCACGCCCTGCCCTGCGCCCATGCGCAAGGCGCGCTTGAACGACACCGCGCGCGGCAAGTGATAGGCCGGGACCATTTTCTTCACTTTGTCGACGAGGGTGTTGACCAGCCAGCCCTTGGCCGCTGGCATGAAGTCACCCATCCTGGCTTCGATCAGGTAGTCGATCTCGGTGTCGGTGCAGACGTCCTGCACCCGCGAACCAAACAGGTTGAGGTAGATCAGGCCGCGCACGCCGGCGTCCTTGAACTGATGACGCATCTCGCGCGGGGTGTACAGCGGGTTGGTGTTGACCACGATCAGCCCGGCGCGCAGCGCACCGAACACCGCCACCGGGTAATGCAGCACGTTGGGCATCTGCACCGCGATGCGATCGCCCGGCTTGAGGTCGGTGTGCTGCTGCAGGTAGCCGGCGAACGCCGCACTCTGGCGCTCAAGCTCGGCGTAGGTCAGGGTGACGCCCATGTTGCTGAACGCCGGGCGGTCGGCAAAGGCCTTGCAGGAACGCTC
Source organism: Pseudomonas sp. Y39-6 (assembly GCF_023651955.1). Lineage (NCBI taxonomy): Bacteria > Pseudomonadati > Pseudomonadota > Gammaproteobacteria > Pseudomonadales > Pseudomonadaceae > Pseudomonas > Pseudomonas sp. Y39-6. The sequence goes on from NZ_CP069594.1 coordinate 5,572,046, forward strand.
GAAGACTTCAATCACCGACTTGTAGGCGGTCAGATCGATCTCGTTGGGAACGCCCGCCGCGCGTTTGTCATTCCAGAAATCAGGTTGCATTATTCTTGTCCTCTTACCTGAATGTGCCTGGCCGCTTTTCTGCTGCTATAAAAAGCGGAGCTTCGGGGACGTTAGCAGCTATGGCCAAACAGGCAAATACGGGCAATAGCGTCATTGATAGCGTGAATCTTCCTACAAGGGTCTGTACTGATCAGCCGCTTGGCCGAGGATGGGCTATACACTGCAATGACCCCGAGCAAAGGAAGCGCCATGAACCACACCACCTTCTGGCTGACCGCGAATGACCACAGCCGCCTGTACGTCAATCAATGGCTGCCGGACACGCCGCCGAAGGCGTTGATCATGGTGTCCCACGGCATGGCCGAGCATGGCGGTCGCTATGCGCGCCTGGCCCAAGCGTTATGTGGGGCGGGCTACGGGGTGGTTGCCCTGGACCAGCGCGGCCATGGTCGCACCGCCGACGAGGGCACGCTGGGCCTGTTCGCCGAGCGGGACGGCTGGAACAAGGTGGTGGGCGACCTGGCCAGCCTCAACCAGCACATCGGCCAGCAGTTGCCGGGAGTGCCGATCATTTTGCTGGGCCACAGCATGGGCAGCTATATCGCCCAGGCTTACCTGCTGCACCACAGCGCCAGCCTGCATGGGGCGATTCTCAGCGGTTCGAATTTCCAGCCGGTGGCGCTGTACCGCGCCGCGCGGCTGATCGCCCGTGCCGAACGCCTGCGCCAGGGCTTGCGCGGCCGCAGTGCGCTGATCGAGTTCCTGTCGTTCGGCTCGTTCAACAAAGCGTTCAAGCCCAACCGCACGGCTTTCGACTGGCTCAGCCGTGACCCGGACGAAGTCGACCGCTACCGCCACGACCCGCTTTGCGGGTTCCGCTGCACCAACCAACTGTGGATCGACCTGCTGGGCGGCTTGCAGCAAATCAGCAAAGCGTCCAATCTCGCGCAGATCGATCCGGGCTTGCCGATCCTGGTGATCGGCGGCGAATGTGATCCGGTGAGTGAAGGCAAGCGTCTGAAAAGACTGGCCCATGCCCTGCGTGAGGCCGGCTGCCAGAACCTGCAACTGAATATCTACCCGCAGGCGCGTCACGAACTGTTCAACGAAACCAACCGCGACGAAGTCACCGCGGATGTGCTGACGTGGCTCGACCAGGCCCTGACCTCGCGCAGGCCGACTCGCTGCGAATAATTTTTCGTTTAAAATCAGCCAATTAAATTATCGATTAGCCACAGGATGCACCTTTAGATGACCCAGGTAACCAACACCCCATACGAAGCCCTCGAAGTCGGCCAGACCGCCAGCTACAGCAAGACCGTCGAAGAGCGTGACATCCAACTGTTCGCCGCGATGTCCGGCGACCACAACCCGGTACACCTGGATGCGGAATTTGCCAAGGCGACCATGTTCAAGGAGCGAATCGCCCACGGCATGTTCAGCGGCGCCCTGATCAGCGCGGCGGTTGCCTGTCAGCTGCCTGGGCCGGGCACGATCTATATCGGCCAACAGATGAGCTTCCAGAAACCGGTGAAAATCGGCGATACCCTGACCGTGCGTCTGGAAATCCTCGAAAAGCTGCCAAAGTTCCGCGTGCGTATTGCCACCCGCGTGTTCAATCAGCGCGATGAGCTGGTGGTGGATGGCGAAGCGGAAATCCTCGCGCCACGCAAGCAACAGGTCGTGACATTGACCGAACTGCCAGCCATCACCATCGGCTGATCAATTCCCATAAAAAATCCCCGCATCGGCGGGGATTTTTTATTCAGCGGCGACTCACGACTGAGCGCGAGCCTGGTTACGCAAGGCTTTCACCTGATCGTGGTTGCGTTGTACGCCGTGGTACTGGCGCTCAACCAAGTCACGAATGCCCACCAGGTTGTGCTGGGTGATCTTCTCGATCGCTGCTTTGTAAGCCTTGAGGGCGTGGTCTTCACCGCGCTCGGCTTCGTTCAACACAGCCTCTTCGTCTTTGCCGGTGACCATCGACTTCACATCGACCCAGCCACGGTGCAGGGCGCCGGCCACGCTGCCGGATTGTTCCGGGTCGCCACCCAGGGCACGCACGGCGGTTTTCAGCTCGGCGGCGGCAGTGGCGCAGTCTGCGGAGCGCTTGGCAAACAGCGCTTTGAGTTCGGGATGCTTGATGTCGTCAGCGCACTCTTTAAAACCTTTTTGACCGTCGATACTGGTTTCGATCAGGTCGTTCAATACGGAGATGGACTCTTTATTGATATCAGTCATTTTTCAATTCCTTATGTGGGTTGAGAAAGGTTGCATTAATGATTGCAGCGCCCGTGCCAGGTTTTAAAAAACAACTTTTTCTTTATATTTCAATAAGTTAAAAATAATTGAACGATCTGTACATGCGTTATTTGCATGATCTGTCATTTGGCCTTCATGCAGAATGCCTGTATTTTCCAAGACCTCGATGCAAACGCCTGAGCCGTCATGAACCCCGAAAAACTCGAACTGCTGATCACCCGCGAAATGCCCTTCGGCAAGTACAAGGGACGGATCATCGCCGACCTGCCCGGCCCCTACCTGAACTGGTTCGCCCGCGAAGGTTTCCCCCACGGCGAGCTGGGCGGGTTGCTGGCCTTGATGCAGGAAATCGACCACAACGGCCTGTCCGAACTGCTGGAGCCACTGCGCGCCAAACACGGCAAACCCGCGCCTCGTCACTAGGAACCCGCACCATGCCATGCAATGCAGCCAACGAAGCGCACTGGCAGGCCATCGCCGACCGCTATGCACTGGAGCCAGGCCCGATCAACCTGGAAAACGGCTACTTCGGGCGCATGAGCCGCGCGGTGCAAGCGCAGTACCTCGAGCACGTCGCGTTTATCAACCGCAGTAACGCGGTGCATGTGCGCCAGCGTTTCGAGCAGGGCGAAAACGTCGAGATCCGCCGCCAACTGGCCGAACTGATCGACGCCGACCCCGAATCGGTCGCCTTCACCCGCAACGCCACCGAAGCCTTGCAGTCGCTGATCCGCAACTACAACCTGTTTACCACTACCCGCAGTGGAGCGGCGTTCGGCACCTGTATCCGGGTGACACCGGGGTTGGCGACATCAACCGCAGACATCCATGCACTGATCAACGCCATCACCGCACTCAGCGCGGACTGAAAAATGTGGGAGGGGGCTTGCTCCCTTCCACATTTGAAGATGTGTGGGTCTCAAGGTTTTGCGCAGGCAAAAAAAAGCGGTCCGCCGACCAAGCGCACCGCAAAAATGCCGTTAAGCACAGCAACAACGATTCGATGAATCAGCTCAGTCCAGCAGCGCCAGTGCCTCGGCGGTGACTTCCTGGATACGCGCCCAGTCGCCGTTCTTGACCCATTCCGGGTCGAGCATCCAGCTACCGCCCACGCACATCACGTTTTTCAACGCCATGTAGCTCTTGATATTGGCCGGGCCGACGCCGCCGGTCGGGCAGAATTTCACTTCGCCAAACGGGCCGCCCAGGGCTTTGATGGCTGCGACGCCGCCGCTGACTTCGGCCGGGAACAGTTTGAAGCGGCGATAACCCAGGCTATAGCCTTCCATGATTCCGGAGGCATTGCTGATGCCCGGCAGCAATGGGATCGGGCTGTGGACCGAAGCTTCAAGCAGGTCGCGGGTAATGCCGGGGGTGACGATAAATTGCGAGCCGGCAACCTCCGCGGCTTCGAGCATATGCCGATCGAGCACGGTACCGGCGCCGGTACACAACTCCGGGCGTTGCTCGCGCAGGACCTGAATGGCCTTGAGGCCGAACTCGGAACGCAGGGTCACTTCCAATGCGGTCAAACCACCGGCTGCCAGGGCGTCGGCCAGTGGCAGGATGTCTTGTTCACGGGCGATGGTGATCACCGGCAGGATCCGCGCCTTGGCGCAGAGGCTGTCGATCAGGGCAACTTTATCCGCCATGGACACGGTCGATTGAGGGCTTTTCATAGCGGCTGATCCTTGGCTCATGGGCACCAGTAAATCTCTAATGTAGGTTGCAAAAATGCGCGAATCGGCATGGCAGCAACGTCGTTGCTGGCCAGCGCGGCGCTCAACGTGGTCAATTTCGAACTGCCGGAAATCGACAGTACGGTGTAGTTCGCCGTAGCCAGAAGCGCGCGACTCATGGTCAGGCGCTGGCGTGGTACGGTCGGCGCGAGCATCGGCCAGCAACGGCGGGTACCGTCGGCCTGCAGGGCTTCGCTCAGGTTCGGACTGTTGGGGAACAACGACGCGGTGTGGCCGTCGTCGCCCATGCCCAGTACCAGCACATCAATGGCTGGCAGTTCGGCCAGCAGGCGATCGGCCTGCTCGGCGGCGTCTTCAAGATTGGCGGCGGCGCTGTACAGGCTGAGGAACTTGGCCTTGGCTGCCGGGCCTTGCAACAGGTACTTCTTCAACAGGCCGGCATTGCTGTCGACGTGCTCCACCGGCACCCAGCGCTCATCGGCCAGGCTGACGGTGACCTTGGACCAGTCCAGACCCTGCTTGGCCAGGTTCTGGAAAAACGCCACGGGGCTGCGGCCGCCGGACACCACCAGGGTCGCTTCGCCACGGGCACTGATGGCGGCGCGCAGTTGTTCGGCCACGTCGTTGGCCAGGCCATCGGCCAGCAACGCCGGCGAACGGTACTCATGGGCAGTGACGCCCTGAGGCAGTTTCAATTCAGATATCGCCATACCACGACCTCCCATCCCGCGTGATCAGTGCAATCGAGCTCATCGGCCCCCAGGAACCCGCCGCATACGGCTTGGGCGCATCACCGGATTTTTTCCACCCGGCGATCAACTGGTCACACCACTTCCACGCGGCTTCGATTTCATCTTTGCGAACAAACAGATTCTGATTGCCGCGCATTACTTCCAGCAACAACCGCTCGTAGGCATCGGGAATCCGCGCGCTGCGATAGGTGTCGGAAAAATTCAGTTGCAGCGGACCGCTGCGCAGTTGCATGCCCTTGTCCAGGCCCTGCTCCTTGGTCATCACGCGCAAGGAAATACCTTCGTCCGGTTGCAGGCGGATGATCAGTTTGTTGCTGATCTGCAAGCGCTGCTCGGGGGCGAAGATGTAGTGGGACGGTTCCTTGAAGTGGATGACGATCTGCGACAGCTTTTGTGGCATGCGCTTGCCGGTGCGCAGGTAGAACGGCACCCCGGCCCAGCGCCAGTTGCGGATATCGGCGCGCAGGGCGACGAAGGTTTCGGTATCGCTCTGGGTGTTGGAATTCTCTTCTTCCAGGTAACCCGGCACCGGCTTGCCGGCGCTGTAGCCGGCGATGTACTGGCCGCGTACCACCTGGGTGGTCAGGCCGTCCGGGCTGATCGGCGCCAGAGCCTTGAGCACCTTGACCTTCTCGTCACGGATGCTGTCGGCGGACAGGTCGGCCGGCGGGTCCATGGCGATCAGGCACAGCAGCTGCAGCAGGTGATTCTGGATCATGTCCCGCAGCTGCCCGGCCTTGTCGAAGTAACCCCAGCGGCCTTCGATGCCAACCTGCTCGGCCACGGTGATTTCCACGTGGGAAATGTAGTTCTGGTTCCACTGGGTCTCGAACAGGCTGTTGGCGAAACGCAGGGCGATCAGGTTCTGAACGGTTTCTTTGCCCAGGTAATGGTCGATGCGGTACGTGCGGTTTTCCGGGAAAAACTGTGCGACAGCGTCGTTGACCTTGCGCGAAGATTCCAGGTCCGAGCCGATGGGTTTTTCCAGCACCACGCGGGTATTGTCCGCCAGGCCGACCTTGGACAGGTTTTCGCAGATCGCCCCGTACACCGCCGCAGGCGTGGCGAAGTAGGCGATCAGGCGCTGCCCGGTGCCGGCTTTTTCAGCCAGGACCACGTAGTCGTCGGCGTTCATGAAATCGACGTGAACATACGTCAGGCGCGCCAGGAAACGCTGGGCGATGGCTTCGTCCAGTTCCTTGCCGACGTATTTGCGCAGTTCTGTTTCAATATGCGCCAGGTGCTGTTGCTCGGAACCGGCTTCGCGGGCCAGGGCCAGGATGCGCGTGTCGTCGTGCAAGAGCCCGGCACCATCGAGTTGATAGAGGGCAGGAAATAACTTGCGCAGCGCCAGATCACCCAACGCGCCAAACAGGGCAAAGGTGCAGGGTTCTACCGTTATCGAAGGCATGATGTTTGTTCTTTTATCAAGTTAAGCTACAAATACCTTTTTTCAAGGCATCACTCAAGGAAAAATGTAGTAATAACCACAACATTTTCCCGAAATACGCATTCCGAGTGGTGGTGTTCAGCTACCCTAAGTAGGATAGGCCACCGCAAAGGGCCACTCGTCGATTGGTGACCACCCTTTATTTGCATCGTCGCCCCAAGGAAACACTGTATGGACCGCGTGCGAAATCTTCTGGAACAGATCCGGAACCGCCTCGAAGAATTGAACAAGGCCGAGAAAAAAGTCGCCGAGGTCATCCTGCTCAACCCACAGCAGGCGACCCGCTTCTCGATCGCAGCCCTCGCCCAAGCCGCCTCGGTCAGTGAACCGACGGTCAACCGTTTCTGCCGTTCGTTCGGCGTCAGCGGTTACCCTGAACTCAAATTGCAACTGGCGCAAAGCCTGGCCAGCGGCGCGGCGTATGTCAGCCGTGCGGTGGAGGCCGATGATGACCCCGAGGCCTACACCCAAAAGATCTTCGGCAGCGCCATTGCCTCTCTGGACAGCGCCTGCCAGGCCCTCGACCCGAACCTGATCAGCAAGGCCGTGGACCTGTTGATCCAGGCGCGCCAGATCCACTTCTTCGGCCTCGGCGCGTCGGCCCCAGTGGCCATGGATGCGTTGCACAAGTTTTTCCGCTTCAACCTGTCGGTGACCGCCCATGCCGACGTGCTGATGCAACGCATGATTGCTTCGGTGGCGCACACCGGCGAGCTGTTCGTGATCATCTCCTACACCGGGCGTACCCGCGAGCTGGTGGAAGTGGCGCGTATTGCCCGGGAAAACGGCGCATCGGTGCTGGGTGTGACCGCCGAGAACTCGCCGCTGGCCAAGGTCAGCACCGTGAGCCTGAACATTCCGCTGCCGGAAGACACCGACATCTATATGCCGATGACCTCGCGGATCATCCAACTGACGGTGCTGGATGTACTGGCAACCGGCATGACCTTGCGCCGTGGCGTGGACTTCCAGCCGCACCTGCGCAAGATCAAAGAGAGCTTGAATGACAGCCGGTATCCGGTTGGCGATGAGTTCAACTGAAGCAGACAATGCCTCCAGCAGTCCCGACCTCTTCGCGAGCCAGCCCGCTCCCACATTTTGACGAGTCCTACTTTGGAATACGCTTCAAATGTGGGAACGGGCTTGCTCGCGAAGACGGTATCAGCAACAGCGCTAAACCCCAGCCCTGGCCTGCAAACTCAGATGCGCCCGCTCCCCCGGCGCCAGGCTGGCCCCGGCCATCGCCGACTCGACGCATACAAACCCCGACGCCTCGTTGAAGCTCACCCCCAGCAACGGCCGGCTGCCTGGGTGCCACACCACGGTGTCGGCGCTGTCGCCGGTGTCGATGCACAATTCGCGCTGCCAGGCGTGGTCCTTGAGGTGTAGCTCGCCCTCATGCTGGAACACGCGCTGACACCCGCCTTCCACGCGCAACTCGCCTTCCTGCTGGCAAGCCTGGCGATTGAGCTGGTCATAACCTAGCGCCCCGTCGAGCCCAGACAGCGCTATCTCACCGACATTGCCAATCCGCCAGTAAGCGTGCAACGCATGGCTCAGTTGGCACGGCAGCTCATCCTGATGCTCGGTACACAAGCGCAACTCCAGGGTTTCGCCCAGGTGCGCGTGCAAGTCCACCTGCCAGTCGCACAACTGCAACTGCCAGTGCAGGCGCACGCCGTCGTCGTCGGTGTTGCTGTCGAGCAGTTTCCAATCGATCAGCCGCGCCCAGCCATGGGACGGCCACGCATTTTCGCTAGGATGCCGGCCATACCACGGCCAGCACACCGGTACGCCGCCGCGAATGGCACCGACTTGTGGCCACTTGGCTGCACACCACAACCAGGGTTTCTGCCCACGGGGCTGAAAATGCAGCAATTGCGCGCCCTGGCGGCTGAATACCGCCTGGCACAACGGATGGTCGATCACCAACACATCGCGCGTCTGGAAGCGCTCCCAGGCGAACACCGGACGCTCGCGCAGGGATTTGAAAAAGCGTTGCAGCGGATGCTCATGCATGTGCCACGGTCCTGAATATCTTCACAGTGCAATCCAAAAAAAAGCGGATAGCCATGGCTACCCGCAAATGCGCACAGAGAGAAGGAGCTTATCGCAACAGCGTTAGAACACCGACTGAATTTTCAGACCGGCCACCAGCGCGTTGTCGACTTTATCCACGCCGCCCGGGTGGACGACGTATTGCAGGTTGGGACGCACGGTCAGCCAGTTGGTGACGTGGAAACCGTAGTTGATTTCGTAGTTGTACTCGGTGCTGCGCAGCGGCGCGTACAGTGGGTTGTCGTAGTCGCTCACGCCATTGGCGACGTTGAGCAGTTCGGCGTTTTTCTTCACGTCGTCGTTAACGTGCAGACGAGCAGCGCCAATCCCCACGTCGTCTTTTGGACGCGCGTCGAAAGGCCCTTTGTACACCAACATGATCGACTGGTAGTTATCGACGGTGTTGGTGTCCTTGTCGTGGAACGTGGCGTTGGCCGCGATGTTCAGACCACGGGACGCGTCGCCGTTATGGGTAGTGAGTTGCTGTTGCGCAACGAACCAATAGCCTTTTTTGCTGCTGTGGGTACGGTAGGCCGCGCCGGTGGTGGCAGCATCGTTGCCGTTGACGTCTTCACGGACGTCGCTGGCATCGGCGGCGCTCTTGTAGTAACCCACACGGTATTCGCCCGGCAGGTTATTGACCTTCGGCGACCAGACCAATTCCACCGGGATCACGGTGCCCTTGGTGCCACTGCCGCTGAGTTTGAAGCCGTTGCCGTGCTCCAACTGCGACGGGTTCTGGTTGTACGCACCGATCTGCGCATACAGCTCAGGCGTGATGTGGTACTTCACGCGGATCGCGGCCTGGGCGACCGGCCAGTTGTACCAGGTGCTGACGTAGTTACCGACCTGAGAGCCGCAGAACGACAGGTTCTGGAAGTCGCACGGGAAGGTGTTGAAGTCTTCGCCTTCACCGAAGTAACCGAGCTTCACGTCCAGCTTGTTGTCGAACATCTGGTGCTGAATCCAGAACTGGGTCAGACGCACCATGTGGCCACGGCCGTACACTTCTTGAGACGAGCTCAAGGTGCCGGCACGCGGATCACCGATACGGTCGTTGGAGATGTTCTGGCCGTTACGGTTGGTCAGCTGGATCTTGGCCTGGGTGTTATCCCAGCCCCACAACTTTTGCAGATCCAGTGCCACGCCCAGACCGAACTGGTCAGCGTAACGCGCCGTTTTGTCGTTGTTGTAGCCACCGCTCAGGTTGCCACCGACTTCGCCGACGTAGTCAGCCTTGATATCGATACCTTGCTCGATCAGCTTGGTCCGCTCGCCGCCCCAATCGCCGGTCATCCATTTGGAATCGGCGCTGAACGCGTCGTCCGCCATCGCATTGGCGGACAGGACCAGGGCTGCCACTGCTGACAATTGGCAGATCAGCCGGGTGTTGTTGTGTTGCTTTTTCATCCCTACATCCTCGTCTTTATTGTTATTAAACTGTTTTTATCTAACGCGGGTTACATTTTTTTAATAAAAACAACAACTTACCTAATTCAGCGACCCTTGAACTGGGCCACGTTGTCGGCACGATCCTGTGCCGGCAGCGACGCAGCGGTGCCCAGGCGCTCGCCGGTCTTGGCGTCGAACAGCAACACTTTGGCCGGATCGAATTGCAGGGTCAGGGTCTCGCCCACCTGCGGCGCCACATCGGGTGCCAGGCGGCAGCAGACCTTGGTGTCATTGAGCTGCACGAACACCAGGGTGTCCGGGCCGGTCGGCTCGGTGACCTGGACTTCGGCACGAATACTCGACGCACCGTTGCCCTCCCCCGTCGCCAGCACGATTTGCTCCGGGCGCAGGCCGAGGATCACGTCACGGTCTTCCAGGCCGGCGTTGCTCATGCTCAGCGGCAGCTCGCAACGCGCCTGGCCGCTGTCGAGCAGCGCTACCAGGCCGCCGTCCTTGCGCTGCAGGCGCAGGGGAATGAAGTTCATCGGTGGCGAACCGATAAAGCTCGCCACGAACAGGTTGGCCGGATCGTTGTAGATCTCTTTCGGCGTGCCGAACTGCTGGATGATGCCGTCCTTCATCACCGCCACTTTGTCGCCCAGGGTCATCGCTTCGATCTGGTCGTGGGTGACGTAGACGGTGGTGGTTTTCAGACGCTGGTGCATCAGCTTCATTTCGGTACGCATCTCGACGCGCAGCTTGGCGTCGAGGTTGGACAGCGGTTCGTCGAACAGGTAGATCTTCGGCCGACGCGCCAGGGCCCGGCCCATGGCCACGCGCTGTTGCTGGCCGCCGGAGAGTTGGCCCGGCTTGCGGTTGAGCAGGTGTTCGATCTGCAGCAGCTTAGCCACCCGCGCCACTTCGGCGTCGATATCGGCCTGGGGCATCTTGCGAATCTTCAGGCCGAACTCGATGTTTTCACGCACGCTCATGGTCGGGTACAGCGCGTAGGACTGGAACACCATGGCGATGTCGCGATCCTTGGGGCTCATGCCGCTGACGTCCTGGTCGCCGATCATGATCGCGCCGCCGGTGATGGTCTCAAGGCCCGCGATGCAGTTCATCAGCGTGGACTTGCCGCACCCCGACGGGCCGACCAGGATCAGGAACTCGCCTTCCTTGATCGACAGTTCGATGTTCTTCAAGGTGTCGGGCAGGCCGGCGCCATAGGTCTTGTTTACATTGCGAAGTTCAAGCGTAGCCATGATTACCCCTTGACCGCGCCGGCCGTGAGGCCGCGCACGAAATACTTGCCTGCGATCACATAGACCAGCAGGGTCGGCAGCCCGGCGATCATCGCCGCCGCCATATCCACGTTATATTCCTTGGCCCCGGTGCTGGTGTTGACCAGGTTGTTCAGCGCCACCGTGATGGGCTGCGAGTCGCCGCTGGAGAACACCACGCCGAACAGGAAGTCGTTCCAGATCTGAGTGAACTGCCAGATCAGGCAGACCATGATGATCGGGGTCGACATCGGCAGGATGATCAGACGGAAGATGGTGAAGAAACCTGCACCGTCCAGGCGCGCCGCCTTGATCAACGCATCCGGAATGCTTACGTAGTAGTTACGGAAAAACAGCGTAGTGAACGCCAGGCCGTAGACCACATGGATAAACACCAGGCCGGTGGTGGTGCTGGCCAGGCCCATCTTGCCGAGAGTGAACGACGCGGGCAGCAGCACGGTCTGGAACGGCAGGAAGCAGCCGAACAGCAACAGGCCGAAGAACAACTGCGAACCACGGAAGCGCCAGAACGACAGCACATAGCCGTTCAACGCACCGATGGCGGTGGAAATCAGCACGGCCGGCACAGTGATCTTGATCGAGTTCCAGAAGTAGCCATCCACCGTGGCCCAGGCCTTGACCCAGCCGATGCCGGTGACCACGGTCGGCCAGCTCAACAGGTTGCCGGTGCTGATGTCTTCCGGGGTCTTGAAGCTGGTGAGCAACATCACCACCAGCGGCACCAGGTACAGCAGCACCGCTAAGATCAGCACCGCATAGATCGCGATGCGGCTCAGGCTGATGGCAGGTTTTGCGGCAAGACTAGTCATTACGCTTGGTCCTCAGCTCGGAGTACAGGTACGGCACGATGATCGCGAGGATCGCACCGAGCATCAGGATTGCACTGGCCGAACCCATGCCCATCTGGCCGCGACTGAAGGTGAACGAGTACATGAACATCGCCGGCAGGTCGGACGAGTAGCCCGGTCCGCCTGCGGTCATCGCCGCCACCAGGTCGAAACTCTTGATCGCGATGTGCGCCAGGATCATCACCGCACTGAAGAACACCGGACGCAGGCTCGGCAGCACCACGCTCCAGTAGATGCGCGGCAGGCTTGCACCGTCGATCTGCGCGGCACGGATGATCGATTGATCGACGCCACGCAGGCCGGCCAGGAACATCGCCATGATGAAACCGGAGGCTTGCCACACGGCAGCGATCACCAGGCAGTAGACCACGCGGTCCGGGTCGATCAGCCAGTCGAGACGGAAGCCTTCCCAGCCCCAGTCCCGCAGAAGTTTGTCCAGGCCCATGCCCGGGTTGAGCAGCCATTTCCAGGCCGTACCGGTGACGATCATCGAGAGCGCCATCGGGTACAGGTAAATGGTGCGGATAAAGCCTTCACGACGGATTTTCTGGTCGAGGAAAATCGCCAGCGTCACACCGATCACCAAGGTGATGCCGATGAACATCCCGCCGAACAGCGCCAGGTTCTTGCTCGCGACCCACCAGCGATCGTTGTCGAACAACCGCTCGTACTGCGCAAGGCCCGCCCATTTGTAGCTCGGCAGGAACGTCGACGTGGTGAACGACAGCACAAACGTCCACAGGATGTAACCGTAGAAGCCCACCAACACGATGAACATGCTTGGCGCCAGCACCAGTTTGGGTAGCCAGCGCTGCAGGGCATCGAACGGCGAGGCTTTGCTGAACACAGCAACAGAACTCATGGGAAAATCCAATACAGAGGAAAAGGACTACAGGAACGTACCGGATGGGGGCCAGGGCTCCCCCATCCGGTCAACCGTTACTTGGCCGACTTGATCGCAGCGCCGAGTTTCTTGGCGGTGTCGGCCGGATCGGCTTTCGGGTCGTTGATGTAGTTGGTCACGACGTCAAAGAACGCACCTTGCACGGCCAGCGTGGTGGCCATGTTGTGCGCCATGCTTGGCTGCAGGCCGCCGCTCTTGGCGTCAGCCAGGAAGTCTTTGGCTGCGGTCTGGGCGCAGGAGTCGAAACCGTAGGATTCCATTTTGTTCAGCATGTCGTTGCGCACAGGGATCGAACCCTTGTTGATGCTGAACACTTTCTGGAAGTTTTCACCCAGCACGACTCTGGCGATGTCCTGCTGACCGGCTGCAGTGCCTTTGTCTTTCTGCTTGAACACCGCCAGGGAGTCGATGTTGTAGGTAAAGGCTTTGTCGGTGCCCGGGAAGGCTACGCACTCGTAGTCTTTGCCGGCGACTTTCTTCGCGGCAGTCCACTCGGACTTGGCCCAGTCACCCATGATCTGCATGCCGGCCTTGCCGTTGATGACTTTGCCGGCTTCGAGGTTCCAGTCCTGGCCTTTGCCGTCGACGTCCATGTAGGTCGCGACTTTCTTCAGCTCGGTCAGCGCCTTGACCATTTGCGGGCCAGTCAGCGCGCCGTTGTCCAGGTCAACCAGGGCTTTCTTGTAGCCATCGGCGCCCATCACCGACAGAACGACCGCTTCGAACACGGTGCTGTCCTGCCAAGGCTGGCCACCATGGGCGAGCGCGATGAAGCCAGCGGCCTTGAGCTTGTCGCCGGCGGCGTAGAATTCTTCGAGGGTGGTCGGGTTCTTGGTGATACCGGCTTTCTTGAAGACTTCCGGGTTGATCCACAGCCAGTTCACGCGGTGGATATTCACCGGAACGGCAACGTAGTCACCGTCGTACTTCACGGTATCGGAGACTTTCTTGTCGAGCAGGGAGTCCCATTTTTCTTCTTTGGCCACGTCTTTGAGGACGTCGGTGTCGAGCAGACCGGTAGATGCCCATTCCTGGATGTCCGGGCCTTTGATCTGGGCTACGCCGGGTGGGTTGCCGGCGACCGCGCGGCTTTTCAGCACGGTCATGGCCGTGGCGCCACCGCCACCTGCGACAGCACCGTCTTTCCAGGTGAAGCCGTCTTTTTCAACTTGGGCCTTCAGGACATCTACTGCCGCTTTTTCACCGCCCGAGGTCCACCAATGCACAACTTCAACCGTCCCTTTCGAGTCGGCGGCAAATGCACTGAGGGGAAACAACGAGGCAATGGAAATAGCGACGGCGAGGCGATTAATCGCGTTCATCTGAGTACCTTTTCTTGTTGTTATGCATGCAAGTCTGGAGCTTGCGCTGCACGGAGTTTAAACAGGGAATTTTTAAGCGCAGGTAACAAAGGGATGCACAAATGTCACCACTTGGTGACATAGCACCCAGAACCCAACGCACTGGCCATGCTCGGCGCCAACGGCAGCGCCGGCAGCAGGACCGCTTGCCAGGCATGGTACAGGTCCGGTTTGCCGCCCCAGATCTTGCTGCTGGGCTGGTTGTGCGGGCTGAGTTCGTGGTGCCAGCTGCCGTGGGTACGGTCGATGAAATGGCTGTCGCAAAACTCCCAGAAGCGCCGGTACCAGGTTTCGTAATGCGGCTCGAAGGTGCGTTTGAGCAAGGCCTGCGCGGCGGCGCTGGCTTCGGCGTGGGTCCAGTGCAGGCGTTCGCGCACTACCGGGCGCTGGTTCCAGTCCAGGGTGTAGACGATGCCGGGGGCGCCATCCACGGCCCAGGCGCAGTCGCAGGCGCTGGCGAACAGGCCTTTGGCGTCGGTCACCAGCCAGTCCGGCGTGGCCAGCCCGGCCCGCAGGCGCGCAGCCTCCAGGTGCAATAGCAACCGCGCCCACTCGAAGCCGTGGCCGGGGGTCACGCCATAGGGGCGGAAGCCGTCGGCGGGGTTGTCTTCGTTGTAACCGCGCAAGGGTGTCCACTGGGCGTCGAAGTGCTCGATCACCATGAACTGGTTGCCGGCGGCGTGGGTGTGGATCACGCGCTCGACGATGCGCAGCGCGCGGTCCAGCCAGCGTGTGTCGGCGGTGACGTCGGCCAGGGCGAGGAACGCTTCCGTCGCGTGCATGTTGCTGTTGGCGCCGCGATAGGCCTCGACGCCGCTCCAGTCCTGGGCAAAGGATTCGAGCATGACGCCCTCCTCCTCGCTCCAGAAAAACTGCTCGATGATCTGGATCGCGTCGTTCAACAGGGCTTGTGCGCCGGGTGCGCCCGCGACCAGCGCAGAACTGGCGGCCAGGGCGACAAAAGCGTGCAGGTAGGCAGCCTTGCCGGTATTGCCATCCACAGCGTGGGGCGCGGCGAACCAGCCACCGTGCGCGTTATCGCGCAGCGCGCCGCTGAGGGCGGCTACCCCATGCTCGACCAGCCCGGCATAACCGGGCAACCCCATCGCGTGAGCCATGGCGAAGCTATGGGTCATGCGCGCGGTGTTCATGGTCTCGGCAACGGCATCGGCCGGCAACTGGCCTTTATCGTCCAGGTTGCCGAACCCGTCGGGCAGGCGCGAAGCCTTGGCGAATGACAGCAGGCGCTGGCCTTCGCTGGCGAGCCAGGCGTGGTGGGCAGGTGCGTTCAGCCAACTGCTGGCAGGCAGTGGTTGGGTGGTCATGGGGAGCCCTTATTATTGTTTGTGGGATGACCGGAGTCTAAACAAGGGCGAGGTGAGCACATGTAACGAAGGACCAGGGAAATGTCACCAGATGGTGACATTTCCCCCAAGCCCTTTACTGACCGATCGGCGTGACCGCGGCCGGCGCATTGATGCGCTGATTCAGGTTCTGCACCTGGCTCTGCAAGGTGGTGATATTGCGGGTGGTCTGGATGCGGAACACATCGAACTCTTTATTGGTCGGCGCGTCGCTATTGCCCGGCTGGTTGTCCTGCGCGCTCTTTAGCACCACCAGGTCTTGTTCAAGACGGGCGATGGCTGCACTGGGGTTGCCCTGTTTCTTCAGGGCCGCCACGTCGGCGACCAGTTCCCTGATCTCGGCATCGCGCTTGGCGGCCTCACCTTGTGCCGCCTTGAGGCTGGCCACGGCGTCGGTCAACGCCTGCACCTGGCCTTGCAGCTTGGCGTTGGCGTTCGACAGGTCGGTGGTGCTGGCGGTCATCTGGGCCAGGCGCTTATCCAGTTCGGTGGCCTGGCCGGCCACGCCGACTTGCTGCTTGCCCTGCTCCAGCAACTGGGTTTCCAGCTGCTTGATCTGCAGTTTCAGCGCTTCGCTGCCGTTGTTCACGCTGGCCTCATTGGCCACGAACTTGCCGGAAATATCCTGCAGGCGCCCCGCCGCTTCTTCGCTGATGCGTGCAAAACTTTCCTGGGTGGCAACCAGTTGCTGGCCCATCAGGGAGATCTGCTGGAAGCTCCACCAGGCCAGGCCGGCAAAGGCGATCAGCAGCGCGCCGACCAAGGCCCACAGCGGCCCGGTACTGACACTCTTGACCTTGACCACAGGGGTATTGCGCGAACGCACGGAGGTGGCGGCGGTCGGCACGAAATCATCATCGTCCAAGGAGTCGGCCCGCAGGCTGGGAACATTGTCGAAATCGTCGTTGGCATCGTTACGCATGAATCAACCCTGAATCGGTGAGATAGCTATCTGAAAAGCCGAGCGGCGGCAGTATAAACCGCTGTCCTACCGCACTGATCGACCTGGAACCCTGAATTCGGTTCCCGATGTGTTGCTGCTTGTGAGCTTACTTCAGCCCCGGTTCCTGGGCCTTCCACCAGCTGCAGAACTCGTCGAGCGCGGTCCACAGGCTGACCTTGGGGTCATAGTCGAGATAATGCCTTGCGCGGCTGATGTCGAGGGTGAAATCTTTGTTCATCACCTGCATGCCCAGGCGCGACAACGCTGGCTCCGGGCGCCCGGGCCACAGCGCGCAGAATGCCTCGTTCAACGCGGCGATACTGTAGGACAAACCGTAGGACCGATACCGCGTCACCTGGGGCAAGTCCATCTGGCGCATCACGTAGTTCACCACATCCCACACCGGCACCGGGGTGCCGTTGCTGATGTTGTAGGCTTTGCCCAGCGCCGAGCCGGTGGCGAGCAGACTGCTGAGCAGCGCTTCGTTGAGGTTGTGGACGCTGGTGAAGTCGACCTTGTTCAGGCCGTCGCCGACGATGGCCAGGCGGTTCTTGCGCTGCATTTTCAACAGACGCGGGAAGATGCTCATGTCGCCGGCGCCGGTGACAAAACGCGGGCGCAGGGCCAGGACTTCGAGGCCGAATTCCTGGGCACCGAACACCTTTTGCTCGGCCAGGTACTTGGTGGCGGCATAGGGATGCTTGAAGCGCTTGGGCACTTGGTCTTCGGTCAGCCCCAGGTGGTCGCGGCCGTCGAAATAGATCGATGGCGACGACAAGTGAACCAGGCGCCCGACCCGTTGCTTGAGGCAGGCTTCGACAACGTTCTCGGTCACCAGCACATTGCCCTGATGGAAATCCTGATAGCGCCCCCACAGCCCGACAGCGCCGGCGCAATGCACCACGGCTTCGACATCGCGGCACAGTTCGCGCACCAGGTCGGCATCATTCAAATCACCCTGGATAAACTCGGCACCGCGCCGTACCAGGTGTTCCACACCTTCGGCGCGCCGCCCGTTGACCCGCACGTCCAGGCCCTGCTCCAGGGCGAAACGCGCAAAGCGCCCGCCGATGAAGCCGCTTGCGCCGGTGACCAGAATCTTCATGTATTACTCCGTGTTCTTTCGTTTTTCATCGCTGTTGCCTTGACGCCCGCCATCAGTCCAACGGCACCAACCATTGACCACAGGCCTGGGCCAGATGGTCGGTCAACAAACCCAGCAGTTGCCCGCCACTGCGCCAATGATGCCAGTACAGCGGCACATCGATGGGCTTATCTGGCAATAACTCGACCAATACGCCCCTTTGCAGCTGGTCGCCGACCTGCAGTTCAGGCACCAGGCCCCAACCGAGCCCGGCTTCCGCCAAGCGGATAAACCCTTCGGACGACGGGCACAAATGGTGCTCGAAACCGCCGTCCACCCCGAGCGCGGCCAGGTAGCGGTGTTGCAGGAAATCGTCCGGGCCGAATACCAAGGCCGGCGTGCGCGCCAGTTGATCGGCGCGCACACCGTTGGGGAAGTGCCGTGCGATAAACGCCGGACTCGCCAGCGCCCGATAGCGCATGGCGCCCAGCAACAGGCTGCGCGCCCCGGCCACCGGGCGTTCACTGGCGCAGATACAGGCCGCCACTTCACCGGCGCGCATGCGCTTGAGGCCGACGGTCTGGTCTTCCACCACCAGGTCCAGCAGCAAATGCTGCTCGGCGCAAAAGTCGCTGACGGCCTCGGCCCACCAGGTGGCGAGGCTGTCGGCATTCAACGCGATGCGCAGGCGTTCGGGCATGCCTTCTTCATCCAGCGCCGGCACCTGGCTTTGCAAGTCGCGCTCCAGCAGCCGTACCTGTTGCACATGGTTGAGCAGGCGCCGGCCGATATCGGTCGGCGTCGGCGGCGTGGCCCGCACCAGCACCGGCTGGCCGATCCGTGCCTCCAGCAGCTTGATACGCTGGGAGATCGCCGATTGCGACAACCCCAGCACCTGGGCACCGCGCTCGAAGCCGGCTTGTTCCACCACCGCCGCCAGGGCGGAGAGCAATTTATAGTCGAACATCAGTTTCTCTAATGAGCGATCAGCAATATTGGTTTTTCTTATACAGCTATGCCAGGGAAGATAGCCAGCATCGTTTCGGCTTGAGCAAGGATCTTCAACTATGTGGCAAAGCTATATGAACGGCCTGCTGGTCGCGTTGGGGCTGATCATGGCCATCGGCAGCCAGAACGCCTTTGTGCTCGCGCAAAGCCTGCGTCGTGAACACCACCTGCCGGTGGCGGCCCTGTGCGTGGTCTGCGATGCGCTGCTGGTGGCCGCCGGGGTATTCGGCCTGGCAACGATACTGGCGCAAAGCCCGATCCTGCTGGGGATTGCCCGCTGGGGCGGTGCCGCGTTCCTGCTGTGGTACGGCGCCTGCGCGCTGCGGCGGGCCTGTTCGAAACAGAGCCTCGACCAAGGCGACGCCCTCAAGGTGCGCTCATTGCGCGCCGTGTTGCTCAGCGCGTTGGCGGTGACGTTGCTCAACCCCCACGTTTACTTGGACACCGTGCTGCTGATTGGCTCGCTGGGCGCCCAACAGACCGAACCCGGCGCCTACGTGGCCGGCGCGGCCAGCGCTTCGTTCCTGTGGTTCGCCACGCTGGCGCTCGGCGCCGCCTGGTTGGCGCCGTGGCTGGCACGTCCGACGACGTGGCGCCTGCTCGACCTTCTGGTGGCGGGGATGATGTTCAGCGTGGCCTATCAATTGATCAGCGCATGATGAATATTCCAAAACGCTCTGGAACCTCTATCCCACACAGTTGTTGCGTGGTTTTGCCACACCCCGGGTGCTATGATCCGGACCCTGCGCCGCAAAGAGTACAAACTCCCCGGCGCTTGTTTGGCCGCCCGTGATCGGCCTTGCGCTCACCGCAACTGACCTGATTAGGAGAATCATCATGGCTTTCGAATTGCCGCCGCTGCCCTACGCACACGATGCCCTGCAGCCGCACATTTCCAAGGAAACCTTGGAATACCACCACGACAAGCACCACAACACCTATGTCGTGAACCTGAACAACCTGGTGCCTGGCACCGAGTTCGAAGGCAAGACCCTGGAAGAAATCGTCAAGTCTTCTTCGGGCGGCATCTTCAACAACGCCGCTCAGGTCTGGAACCACACCTTCTACTGGAACTGCCTGGCGCCAAACGCCGGCGGTCAACCGACCGGCGCACTGGCTGAGGCCATCAACGCTGCGTTCGGTTCGTTCGACAAGTTCAAAGAAGAATTCACCAAGACGTCCGTCGGCACCTTCGGTTCCGGTTGGGGCTGGCTGGTGAAAAAGGCTGACGGTTCCCTGGCCCTGGCCAGCACCATCGGCGCCGGCAACCCGCTGACCAGCGGCGACACCCCGCTGCTGACCTGCGACGTCTGGGAACACGCTTACTACATCGACTACCGCAACGCCCGTCCAAAGTATGTGGAAGCGTTCTGGAACCTGGTCAACTGGAAGTTCGTGGCTGAGCAGTTCGAAGGCAAGGCCTTCACTGCCTAAGCACCCCTTGCAGTAAAAAGAGCCCGGCGATTGCCGGGCTTTTTTTTGTGCGTTCGACGGCGGCGCCAGCCGGGCATGACGGAACCAACTGCGCGGAAATTGCCACCCAGGCAGTGAGAGGAATGTCCCTTTCATTCAACGTCGGAGAATTAACTTATGATCGCAGGCGCAGCAGGATTAGGAGCAGCAGCCTCCGCAGCCGCAGCACTCGCCCCCGTGCTAATGCCGTTGGCTGAACAAGCCGCCGGTATGGCCATGAATGTCGCAAAAGACCTTCTGAAAAACGCAACGAGTGCTGCCGGCAGCGCAACGAATCAACAGCAGCAAATCAAATTCTGATTGGGAAAGCGTGAACGGTGGCGGAGCAAAATCAGTCCGCCATCACTTGAATTCCCCCCTCGCCTGACGACCCCGCCTGCAACAGACCGGCCCACCATGGCGTCATGGAGCATCGCGCCGCAATGTTCCTTTGACTGCCATCACCAGATTGCCAATACTCATGGCATATTGAAGGCCACCCGCATGAGACAAGGAATGCCCCTTTGAAGCTGGAACTCAAAAACAGCTTGTCGGTGAAGTTGCTACGGGTTGTGCTGCTGTCGGCATTGATCGTGGGCGTGGCGCTGAGCGTGGCGCAGATCGTTTTCGATGCCTACAAGACGCGCCAGGCCGTGGCCGATGATGCCCAGCGCATCCTCGACATGTTTCGCGACCCCTCGACCCAGGCCGTCTACAGCCTGGACCGCGAGATGGGCATGCAGGTGATCGAAGGTCTGTTTCAGGACGACGCGGTCCGCATGGCCTCCATCGGCCATCCCAACGAAACCATGCTCGCGGAAAAAAACCGCGCCTTGCAGCAATCCTCCAGCCGCTGGTTGACCGACCTGATTCTCGGCCAGGAGCGCACGTTCACCACCGCCCTGGTCGGCAAAGGCCCCTATAGCGAGTATTACGGCGACCTGAGCATCACACTCGACACGGCCACCTACGGCAAGGGTTTCATTGTCAGCTCGGTGATCATTTTTATTTCCGGGGTGCTGCGCGCACTGGCCATGGGCCTGGTGCTGTACCTGGTGTATCACTGGCTGCTGACCAAGCCGCTGTCGCGGATTATCGAGCACCTGACCTCGATCAACCCCGACCGCCCCAGCGAACACAAGATCCCCCAGCTCAAGGGCCACGAACGCAATGAACTGGGGCTGTGGATCAATACGGCCAACCAGTTGCTCGAATCCATCGAACGCAACACCCACCTGCGCCATGAAGCGGAATCCAGCCTGCTGCGCATGGCCCAGTACGACTTTCTCACCGGCCTGCCGAACCGCCAGAAACTGCAGGAGCAACTGGACAAGATCCTGATTGACGCCGGCCGTCGGCAGCGCCGCGTCGCCGTGTTGTGCGTGGGCCTGGATGACTTCAAAAGCGTCAACGAGCAGTTCACCTACCAGGCCGGCGACAAACTGCTGCTGGCCCTGGCCGATCGCCTGCGCGCCCACAGCGGCCGCCTCGGCGCCCTCGCCCGCCTCGGCGGCGACCAGTTCGCCCTGGTGCAGGCCGATATCGATCAGCCCTACGAAGCCGCCGAACTGGCGCAAAGCATCCTCGATGACCTGGAAGCGGAGTTTGCCCTCGACAGCGAGCAGATTCGTCTGCGCGCCACCATCGGCATCACCTTGTTCCCGGAAGACGGCGACAGCACCGAGAAACTGCTGCAAAAAGCCGAACAGACCATGACCCTGGCCAAGAGCCGCTCGCGCAACCGCTATCAGTTCTATATCGCCAGTGTCGACAGTGAAATGCGCCGACGCCGCGAACTGGAGAAAGACCTGCGCGACGCCTTGAGCCGCAATCAGTTTTACCTGGTGTACCAACCGCAGATCAGCTACCGCGACCACCGCGTGGTCGGCGTCGAAGCGTTGATCCGTTGGCAGCACCCGGAACACGGCCTGGTGCCGCCAGACTTGTTCATCCCCCTGGCGGAACAGAACGGCACGATTATCGCGATCGGTGAATGGGTGCTCGACCAGGCCTGTCGACAATTGCGCGAATGGCACGACCAGGGCTTCACCGAGCTGCGCATGGCGGTCAACCTGTCCACCGTGCAACTGCACCACACCGAATTGCCACGGGTGGTGAATAACCTGATGCAGATCTATCGCTTGCCACCGCGCAGCCTGGAACTGGAAGTGACCGAGACCGGCCTGATGGAAGACATCAGCACCGCCGCCCAGCACCTGCTGAGCCTGCGCCGCTCCGGCGCGCTGATCGCCATCGATGACTTCGGCACCGGCTATTCATCCTTGAGCTATCTGAAAAGCCTGCCGCTGGACAAGATCAAGATCGACAAGAGCTTCGTGCAGGACCTGCTCGACGATGACGACGACGCCACCATCGTGCGCGCGATTATCCAATTGGGTAAAAGCCTGGGCATGCAGGTGATCGCCGAAGGCGTGGAAACCGCGGAACAGGAGGCTTACATCATCTCCGAGGGCTGCCATGAAGGTCAGGGCTACCACTACAGCAAACCGTTGCCGGCACGGGAGTTGGCGGCGTATTTGAAGCAGGCCGAGCGCAATAACGCAGCCATTCTCTGACACGACCAAACGATAGTTGAGATTTCCCTCGTATAACCCTTTACAGAAAATGCAAATCTTTCGCATTATGTTGCAGTTTTGCGCGGCCCCCGCGCGCCCTATCAACGACCGATGCAGGATGTTCGCCATGATTCGTATGCCCCTGGCCACCGCCAGTCTGTTGGCCATTGCCATTTCGCTCGCCGGTTGCGGCGAAGGTAAAGACAAGGCCGCCGCGCCCCAGGCGCCGACCCCGGCCGCCAGCACTGCCGCTCCGGCGGCTGCCACCTCTGCCGGCCAGGTCGACGAAACCGCCGCCAAGGCCGTGGTCGCGCATTACGCTGACATGGTGTTCGCGGTGTACAGCGATGCCGAATCCACCGCGAAAACCCTGCAAACCGCGATCGACACCTTCCTCGCCAACCCGAACGACGAGACCCTCAAAGCCGCCCGTACCGCCTGGGTCGCCGCGCGCGTGCCGTACCTGCAGAGCGAAGTGTTCCGCTTCGGCAACACCATCATCGACGACTGGGAAGGCCAAGTGAACGCCTGGCCCCTGGACGAAGGCCTGATCGACTACACCGACAAATCCTACGAGCACGCGCTGGGCAACCCTGGCGCCACGGCCAACATCATCGCCAACACCGAGATCCAGGTCGGCGAAGACAAGGTCGACGTCAAGGACATCACCCCGGAAAAACTCGCCAGCCTCAATGAGCTGGGCGGTTCCGAAGCCAACGTCGCCACCGGCTACCACGCCATCGAATTCCTGCTGTGGGGCCAGGACCTGAACGGCACCGGCCCGGGCGCCGGCAACCGGCCTGCGTCGGACTATATGACCGGCGACGGTGCAACCGGTGGCCACAACGAGCGCCGCCGCACGTACCTGCGCGCCGTGACGCAGTTGCTGGTCAGCGACCTGGAAGAAATGGTCGGCAACTGGAAACCCAACGTCGAAGACAACTACCGCGCCACGCTGGAGGCCGAACCGGCCACCGACGGCCTGCGCAAAATGCTGTTCGGCATGGGCAGCCTGTCGCTCGGCGAACTGGCCGGTGAGCGCATGAAGGTGTCCCTGGAAGCCAACTCGCCGGAAGACGAGCAGGACTGTTTCAGCGACAACACCCACAACTCGCACTTCTACGACGCCAAGGGCATCCGCAACGTCTACCTGGGCGAGTACACCCGCACTGACGGCAGCAAAATGACCGGCGCCAGCCTGTCATCCCTGGTGGCCAAGGCCGACCCGGCCGCCGACGCCGCGTTGAAAGCGGACATGGCGGCGACCGAAGCGAAGATCCAGGTCATGGTTGACCACGCCAACAAGGGTGAGCACTACGACCAGTTGATCGCTGCGGGTAACGACGCGGGCAACCAGATCGTGCGGGACGCCATCGCCGCACTGGTCAAGCAGACCGGCTCGATCGAAGCGGCTGCCGGCAAGCTGGGGATCAGCGACCTG
Organism: Pseudomonas sp. Y39-6; assembly: GCF_023651955.1. Classification (NCBI taxonomy): domain Bacteria; kingdom Pseudomonadati; phylum Pseudomonadota; class Gammaproteobacteria; order Pseudomonadales; family Pseudomonadaceae; genus Pseudomonas; species Pseudomonas sp. Y39-6. Next base: position 5,595,999 of record NZ_CP069594.1, read on the forward strand.
AACCCGGATAGCGCTGATCACGAGTTCTGATCACTGCCGACGCCTAAGTGCCATAAAGAATGCCCCGACTCGCTCGGGGCATTTTTTTTACGCCCGCAGTCGAAGGCATTACACCCGAATGATAAAAATCTGCGGCGACGCGATGGGCGTCGTCAGTTGGATGCCGCCGATCAGCGGTACCAGGTTATGACTGGCCTCAGCCTGGGCGACCAGGGTTCGCGTCGGCTCATCCATCAAGCTGCGGTAGGGCGCAACCTGCGCGTCGGCGGCAATCCGCTCACCGACCACACGCCGCGTTCTCAACCAATACAGCCTGACATCCCCCGCACGCCGGAACAGCAGCTCGCCGGCAACGTCATAGCCGCCAAGCACGCCGTAGCGACAGCCGCTCACCACCTCGCTCATCAAGCTCCGCAACCAGCCGGCCGAGCCGGGCGGGAGCGCGTTGAACAGCGGCACCGCGACGGGCTCCGGACGAAAGTCCAGGCGGCGGTAATGCCCGGGCGCGGTCGGTAACAGCCAACTGCCGTCGCTGAGCGTGTGGGTAGGCGGCAGCAACGAAAACGGATCGGCCAACCGCCCCTGCGCCGTGGGCAGCCAGAACTGCCAGTCCCGCAGGGTGCGTATCAGCGAGCGCAGGCCCAGTTGGGTCAAGCCCCCCGGGTTGGCCCGATTGAACAGGATCTGGGCGAGTTCGACTTGGCTGCGGGTGGTCAACAGCGCAAACGCCTCGCGCACATAGGCGGTGACCAGTTTTTTCAAGGCCACGCCACTGGCGACGACCCACAGCCCGTCACCGGTGGCAAACTTCACCTGTCGGGGCTGATTGTAAATGCCGGAGAGCAGCAGGTTTTCCAGATCCAGGAAATGCATGGCCGGCCGCCTCGGGTCACGAATCAATACGTCGTTGGGCGCGCTGGGGTCGCGGGGCAAAATCGCGAAATAGCGCTGGTCCATCTTGATGTATTCCTGCCCCAGCCACTGCGGATCACCGGCAACCCGCCGATAGATGCCCCGCGTCGCATCCACCACCTCGAGTTCGGCCACATCGAGGGTTCTGCCCCACTCGATGAATTGTTCGTTTGCAGGACGCACCACCGTGGCCTCGGGCGCCGCGACACGGGTACTGGCGCGTGGTGGCGTCGGTAGGCTCGGTGGCAGCTCGGCGGGCGGCGGATGGCGGGTCGCCACCACCGGCAGGTCTGGCAGATCAATCCCGTCCAGACGCCACTGAAACCGCAGAAGCGGTACGTTCAGATAGGTCTCGAAGGCCGCCGTGGAGAGCCTCAGCCGCAGGTTTTCGACCAGGGCCAGCCGATATTCGATTTCGCGCCCCGCCGGGAAGTTGAACGACTCAAACACGCGTCTGGCCTGCACCTCATCCAGCCGAGGGTAAAGGTCCCTGAGGGCACGCTCCGGCGCGTTGCCGCCCTTGAGTCCGGCTAGCGGATGGGAACCTATTTCCCACTGCCCCGACGCATTCCGCCGAATCGGCGCGTAGTGATATTGCGTCAGCTTGCGTGCGTCCCTGAGCCGCCAGGCGGCTTTGTCGCCGTCATCGAGGATCGAGTACCAACGCCCACCGTCATTGAGGAAGTAGTGCTGGGCACCCGCGGCGTTCGAGGGCGCGTGATACACGCCCTGGCCTTCCCATCCGGCCAACGGCGCCACGCCGTCGGGCTTTTTCCCCAGCGCCATCTCCGCCGGCAACGCCCTTGGCCGGGAGCCCGCCACCGGTGCGCGGGCGCCGACCGCGCCGTCCACCAGCGCACCGACCAGCTCGCCCAGCGAGCGCACGAAAGACTGTGCGGCACCGGCGCGGTCGCCCAGGTCCAGCGCCTCGACGGCGTTGAACACCGAGAACAGGCTGCGTGCCAAACCGATCGGCAACATGATCCTGACCGGCAGCACCACGGACAGCACGTCGAAGGCCACGGTTGCGACGTTCAGGCCGGTTTCAATGTCGACTTGCCGGGTGCTCTTCGCTTGCGCGGCGGCGTCGTTGATCACGCAGTTCGCTTCAGCCTCATAAGCCTCCTCGAAGAAGTCGTCGGCAATCCGGCTCAGGCTCACCATCGACACGTCGCCGCGGCCCCTGAGCACGGCGCGGACGTGAGGCTCGAAGGCCCGCTCCACGCGCCCCAGCAGGTAGGCGCGCCAACTGCTGTTGATGATGAAGTCGCTCATCAGGCGGTCTTTGGCGTACTCGTGGAACACGCGACCGTCGGGCGCCTGCGGGGTGTACACAACGATCGAGCCGACCCCGGCGGCGGCCGTGCCGAACAGCAGTACCCCGCGCACGCGCTGACCGCGCAGTTTCAAGTGCTGCACGAGAATCCGATGCCCGTCGATGCGCTCGCGCCGATCACTGTCGACGGGGGCATCGAGCACCGCCCGCACCCAATTGAAGCCACGGGCCAGGCGGTCCGGGAGGAAGTCGCCGTGGATCTTGGCCTCGATGGCGTCGAGACGCAGTTGCCGCCGCATGACTTGGCCATAGGTGTGTTTTTGCGCGAGCGCAGCCGGTGAGGTGATAAGGCGGTCCTTCAGAAAGGTGTCGTAGCCTTGTCCGACATTGACCGCGCGCACCAGATCCTTGACCTGTTGCAGGGTCAGCCCGTCATAGGCCGGGGCCGCCTCCAGATCTTCGGGGAGCAGTGCTTCATCAGGCTTTTTGCGCGTGTTTTCACTGAGCCTGGAAAAGTGCGTGAAGTTGAAATCCAGCCCGCCGAGATTCTCCAGGGCCAGTTCGGTCAGCGTGCGGCTTCGCTGCCGGAACAACGCTGTACCGGGCTCGCGCGGCGCCGGAGCAGGCGCGCCCGGAACCACGACAGTCGCCGGCACGAACGGTTCTTTGGTGTGCACGCGGACAGTGTCGGGGTCGATGTCCAGTGCATAGTCAGCCTTGAGGCGAATGCGCAGCTGTTGGTTGGCGTATGCCAGCAGCGTCGGTTTATCACTGAATTGCGCCAGCGACGGCAAGCCCTCGGCGTCCGGCAGGCGCGACAGCAGCTCGTAATAATCGGCCATCGCGGCGCGCCACGCCTGTTTATCGGCGGGGGATGCGTCGTGCAGAAAGGTTCGGAGCTGCGCCTGCCCGCGCTTGATTTCGCGGCCCCACAACACCCCGCCAGCACTGAAAAGGCGAGCGGGGTCCGTGACCCGGTCCAGCACCTGCGGCAGCTCGGCCACTTCGATGGGGTCGACCGGTGACGGGTAGCGCGACAGGGTTGAGGTGAAGTTGTCGAGCATCAACCGGCATTGCGCCTCGACACTCTCAACGAACGGCGACTCGAGCTGTTCATGGTAGACCACCTGCCCCGTGGCCTTGAGCTGACGATGCAGGGCCAAGCCTTGCGCCTGATCCGCCACCGCCAGGCCAGCGAGCACAGCGGCGAATTCGACGGGGTGGTTCAAACGCCGATGCAACTCCCGATCCAGGCTGGCCAGGGAGTCAAACGCTTCAAGCCCGGAGTCCGGCAGAAACAGCAGCAGCGTGCCGACGTTCATGCTTGGGTCCACGGGGCGCACCCGGGCCGGCTCGACCGCCTCCTGCGCCCTCACCACGGCTTGTTCCGGGTCTCTGGAGGTCAGCACAAAGGCGCCGCGCAAGGTCAGGTCCGCAGCGCCGGGAGCTCCCTTGAGGGCAACCGCGTAGACACACGGCCGGTCAGCGCGCAGCGCCTGTCGTGCCTGGGCGTGCGGGTGACGCAGTACCAGGGCGAACAGGTCCTGGTCGGCGGGGCTGAGCAGGCGGTCGGCAGCCAGTAGCGCCACTTCGGTTTTCAGCAGTTCGATACGGGTTTGCACCAACCATTGTTTCTGCGTGCGCGCATCGGTCAGGCTGCGCGCGCGCGTCCAGAAGGCTTGCACGAAAGCGCTGTAAGAAGCGGTCAGCTCGGCGACCAGGCGGTCGAGGAATTTATCCAGCCCGGCCGGGGTGATACCGCTCAAGGGCAGCAGCGCTTCGCCCGTCGCCGGCAGTCGATGCAGGGTCGCCATGCGCCCCGCATAACTCGCTGGCTGGTCAGCGGTGATACGTTGCACCACCGCATCGAACAGCGTGGGCAGCAACTCGGCCTCGGTGGGCGGTTGCGCCTCTGACGTCGCTGGCGGGATGGACGTCTCCGGCAGTCGGATGAAGGCGTGGCGCACATCGAGGCTGGGCGTCAAGGTCGGGAATGCTTGCTCGAACGCATGCTGCACAAATGAATGGAACGTCGGTGGCGACTGAAACTGCTCGGCAATCTGGCGGTCGAGCGCCATTAACTGTTCGCGCAACGCAACCTGTTGCGGTGCGTCCTTGACAGTTGGCGGTGCAGATAACAATAAATCAGACGGCATGGTGGCCTCTCGAATAGGAAACATACCGGCCCATCGTGCCTAAGCGCCCCCTGAACCATGCGCTACATAGCTACGCGCCGCCGATCGGCGGCCAAGGTTTACATGCCCTGCACCCCAGGTAGAATGGCGCCCTTCCCCTGTCACCCGAGCAGACTTCATGGCGTTGCCGACCCTTCGCATCATTGGCTTCATCATCGGCATCTTCCTGATCACCCTCGCGATCGCCATGGTCGTTCCGATGGCCATCCTGGTGATCTTCGAACGCACCAGCGACCTGCCGTCGTTCCTGTGGGCCAGCCTGATTACCTTTATCGCCGGCCTGGCCCTGGTGATTCCCGGTCGCCCGGAACATATCCACCTGCGTCCCCGGGACATGTACCTGCTGACGGTGAGCAGTTGGGTGGTGGTGTGCATCTTCGCCGCGCTGCCGTTTTTCCTGACGCAGAACATCAGCTACACCGACTCGTTTTTTGAAAGCATGTCCGGCATCACCGCCACCGGTTCCACGGTGTTGAGCGGGCTGGACACCATGTCGCCCGGCATTTTGATGTGGCGTTCGCTGCTGCACTGGCTCGGCGGGATCGGCTTTATCGGCATGGCGGTGGCGATCCTGCCGCTGCTGCGCATTGGTGGCATGCGCCTGTTCCAGACCGAGTCCTCGGACCGCTCGGAAAAGGTCATGCCGCGTTCGCACATGGTGGCGCGGCTGATCGTGGCGGCGTATGTGGGCATCACCATCCTCGGCAGCCTGGCGTTCTGGTGGGCCGGGATGGGCTTGTTCGATGCGATCAACCATGCGATGTCGGCGATTTCCACCGGCGGGTTTTCCACCTCCGATGAGTCCCTGGCGCACTGGAAACAACCGGCGGTGCATTGGGTGGCGGTGGTGGTGATGATCCTCGGCAGCCTGCCGTTCACCCTGTACGTCGCCACGTTGCGCGGCAACCGTCGGGCGTTGATCAAGGATCAGCAGGTGCAGGGTTTGCTCGCCTTGCTGTTGGTGACCTGGCTGGTGCTCGGCACCTGGTACTGGTGGACCACCAACCTGCACTGGCTGGATGCGCTGCGCCATGTGGCCCTGAACGTGACGTCGGTGGTGACGACGACCGGTTTTGCACTGGGGGACTACAGCCTGTGGGGCAATTTCTCACTGATGCTGTTTTTCTACCTGGGTTTTATCGGCGGTTGCTCGGGGTCAACGGCGGGCGGGATCAAGATCTTCCGCTTCCAGGTCGCCTATATCCTGCTCAAGGCCAACTTGAACCAGTTGATTCACCCGCGCGCGGTGATCAAGCAGAAGTACAACGGCCACCGCCTCGACGAAGAGATCGTGCGTTCGATCCTGACCTTCTCGTTTTTCTTCGCCATCACCATTTGCATGATCGCCCTGGCCTTGTCGCTGCTCGGCCTGGACTGGATGACCGCGCTGACCGGCGCCGCCAGCACGGTATCCGGGGTCGGCCCGGGCCTGGGCGAAACCATCGGCCCGGCCGGCAACTTCGCCAGCCTGCCGGACGCGGCCAAGTGGATCCTGGCGCTGGGCATGCTGCTCGGCCGGCTGGAAATCATTACAGTCTTTGTTCTGTGCATCCCGGCGTTCTGGCGTCACTGACCGTCGACGCATCCAGCAAGCGCGCGCGGTACTCGCCGGGCGTGGCGTCGAACCAGCGGCGGAAGGCGCGGAAGAAGTTGCTCGGGTCGGCAAAGCCCAGCAGATAGGCGATCTCCAGCAGGGTCATGCTCGGCTGCGCCAGGTATTGCTCGGCGAGTTCGCGGCGGGTGTCGTCCAGCAGGGTCTGGAAACTGGTGCCCTCTTCCTGCAGACGTCGCTGCAACGTGCGTTGGGACAGGTGCAGGGTCTGGGCCACCACTTCGCGCTTGGGTTCGCCCTGGGGCAACAGGCGGCACAGCACCTGCCGCGCCTTGTGGGTCACACGGCTTTCGGAGAAGCGCGCCAGGTATTCACCGGCAAACCGGTCGTGCAGCAGCGCCATTGCCTCATTGGCGGTGGGCAGCGGCGCTTCCATGTCGGCGCGCTCGAAAATCAGCGCGTCATAGGCTGCGTTGAATTCCAGGGGCGCATGGAACGCCTGTTTGTAGGGCGCGAGGTCGGCGGGTTGTTCACCTTGCAGCAGCACCTTGCGCGGTTGCAGGGTACGCCCGGTCAACCAACCGCACAGCGCCAGCGCACAGGCCAGCGAGGCTTCGGCGCTTTGCCGGGTGGGCGGCAGGTGATCGCCATGTACTGTCAGAATCAGCGCATAGCCTTCGGGTAATAATCGGAAACTCAGGTCAGCGCTTTCGGCGATGATCCGCTGGTAGCGCACCAGGCGCATAAAGCCTTCCGCCAATGTGTTGCTGGACATCAGCGCGTAACCGGTCACGTGAAACGACGCCGGGCGCACCACTTTGCCCATGTTCAGGCCAATCGCGGGGTTGCCCGACAATTCCACGGCACGCTGCCACAGCCGCGTCATGGAGTCTTGCGGAAAGCGCGCATCGGGGTCGTTGAGGGCGGCATAGTCCAGGCCCAATTGTTTGAACAACACCTGGCAATCCAGGCCGTCCATTTCCAGTGCCTTGACTATCCCCATCGCCCAGCTTGCAGAAGTTGTTCGTTCGCTCATGGCGTCTTCTTAATAAAGCAGGCTGAAACCGCAGCCAGGAAGGCAAGGATACTAAAGTGGCATCTAATGTCACTGGCTGTTACCACTGATCACTCTAGACTCAAATAAGCTCCCCGCCGAACAACTGTTCGACGGCATAACAATCAGAGGGCCGACCACCGTGGGAAATACCAAGCAATTCAATAGCTTCGCCGAGTTTTACCCGTATTACCTGAAAGAACACGGCAACAGCACCTGCCGGCGCCTGCACTTTATCGGCACCACGCTGGTGATTGGGCTTCTGGCGTATGTGCTGGGCAAAGGCGCCCTCGGCCTGCTGATTGCGGTGCCCATCGCCGGCTACGGCTTCGCCTGGGTGGGCCACTTCTTCTTCGAAAAGAACCGCCCGGCGACCTTCCAGCATCCGTTCTACAGCCTGCTCGGGGATTTCGTGATGTACCGCGACATGATCCTGGGCAAAGTGCCGTTCTAGTGGTGCGACGTCTGGTCACTTGTGCTTTAACGATGACGCTTTGTCCATCCGTCGATATAAAAGTCTTTTTGTCATTTACAGTGCTGTATCCTGCCAAGGCTTTTTGAGAGCGCGGAATCACCTGCGATTGAAAAAACAGACTTTGCGAGGAGCGACGACGATGCACGAGATACCTAATCTCCCCTTCCCAAGCCTGCACCCAACAGAGCAGCCAACACCGCAGCAGGCCGGCGACAAGCAGCCTGAGGCCAAAGAAGCAAAACCAGTCGACCGCGAAAGCCAGGACTGACGCCGTACCAGACCGTGTGGAAAGCGCACCTTTGAGCGCTTTCCACACTGCCTGAAATTCCCGAGATACCCGCCATGACCGACAACCACTCCGATAGCCCCAACGCCGCCATACTCGACACTGCCCTGCAGATGGTCGACGTATGGAACCGCCTCAACGCGGACAAACAGGCCCTGCTGCTCAAGCGCTTCGGCACCCAGGAAAACGCCTTGGCCGCCCTGGTCACCACGCAATTGCTCGCTCCTGCCCGGTCCTGACACGGTTTAGACCGACGTATTGGCTTTTTACTGCCCTGCGCGGGCCAAAGCATCGGTATCATTAGCAGCCTATCTTTACCTGCTGCGACAGTGGACCCTTCCCATGCCAGATACCCAGCGCCCCATGGCGGTCACGCTGCAAGTTGTTTCCATCGTGTTGTTCACCTTTATCGGCTACCTGAATATCGGCATTCCCCTGGCCGTGTTGCCGGGCTATGTCCACAGTGAGCTGGGCTTTGGCGCGGTGATCGCCGGGCTGGTGATCAGTGTGCAATACCTCGCCACCCTGCTGAGCCGGCCGTATGCCGGGCGCATCATCGATAACCTGGGCAGCAAGCGCGCCGTGCTGATCGGCCTGGCGGGCTGCGGCCTGAGCGGCGTGTTCATGTTGCTCGCGGCGTGGTTTTCCAGCCTGCCGGCGCTGAGCCTGGGCAGCCTGCTCATCGGCCGCCTGGTGCTGGGCAGTGCCGAAAGCCTGGTAGGTTCGGGCGCCATCGGCTGGGGCATTGGCCGGGTGGGGGCGGCGAACACGGCGAAGGTCATCTCGTGGAACGGCATCGCCAGCTATGGCGCCCTGGCGGTCGGCGCGCCGTTGGGGGTGCTGCTGGTGCGTCACCTCGGCTTGTGGAGCATGGGCGTGAGTATCCTGCTGCTGGCGGCGCTGGGTCTGCTGCTGGCGTGGCGCAAAGAGCCGGCACCGATTGTCGCCGGGGTGCGCCTGCCTTTCATGAATGTGCTGGGCCGGGTATTGCCTCACGGTTGCGCACTGGCGCTGGGCTCCATCGGCTTTGGCACCATCGCCACCTTCATCACCTTGTATTACACCACCCAGCATTGGGATAACGCGGTGTGGGCACTGAGCCTGTTCGGCGCCAGTTTTATCGGCGCGCGCCTGTTGTTCGGCAATTTGATCAACCGCATCGGCGGCTTTCGCGTGGCGATCGCCTGCCTGTCGGTGGAGGTGCTGGGCTTGCTGCTGCTGTGGCTGGCGCCGGATGCGCCGTGGGCACTGGCGGGCGCGGCGTTGAGCGGCTTCGGTTTTTCTTTGGTGTTTCCGGCGCTGGGAGTGGAGGCGGTCAATCTGGTGCCTGCGTCCAGCCGGGGTTCGGCGGTGGGCGCGTACTCGCTGTTCATCGACCTGTCGCTGGGGATCACCGGCCCGCTGGCCGGGGCCGTGGCGGCCGGCTTTGGCTTTGCGTCGATCTTCCTGTTCGCCGCCCTCGCCGCCCTGGTCGGGTTGCTGCTGAGTGTCTACCTGTACCGGCAAGCACCCAAGGCCCGCGAGGCGCGCGACGCCTAGAAGTCGACCTTGCCGCGCCCGGCCTTGATGCTGCCGCGCTTGGTCTTGGATTCGAGGCGGCGTTTCTTCGAGCCCAGGGTCGGTTTGGTCGGGCGGCGTTTCTTCTCCACCTTGGTGGCGCTGAGGATCAACTCCACCAGGCGCTCCAGCGCATCGGCGCGGTTCTGTTCCTGGGTGCGGTATTGCTGGGCCTTGAGCACCAGCACGCCGTCGCTGGTAATCCGACTGTCGCGCAGTGCCAGCAAGCGCTCCTTATAGAATTCCGGCAACGACGAGGCCGGAATATCAAAGCGCAGATGCACCGCGCTCGACACCTTGTTGACGTTCTGCCCGCCGGCGCCCTGGGCGCGAATGGCGGTCAGCTCGATCTCGGCGTCGGGCAAGTGGACGTTGTTGGAAATCACCAGCATGAGCAACGGGTTCCTCTAAGGGGAGCCCAAGGATACGCGAATGCGCCCCGCCCATCCCTTCAAACGACAAACCCGGCACGCGGCCGGGTTTGCTCAACAGCATCGAAGGGTTACTCCAGCGCGGCCGTCGCCAGACGCTGATCCGCGCGGCGCTTGTTCTTGATCCAGTAACACAGCCCCATGAACGCCACCCACACCGGGATCGCATACACCGAGACCTGAATCCCCGGACTCATCAACATGATCACCAGGATAAACACCACGAACGCCAGGCACAGGTAATTGCCATACGGATACCACAGCGCCTTGAACAACGGCACCTGGCCGGTGCGGTTCATGTACTGGCGGAACTTGAAGTGGGAGAAGCTGATCATCGCCCAGTTGATCACCAGCGTGGCCACCACCAGCGACATCAGCAGTTCCAGCGCGTGTTGCGGGACCAGGTAATTCATCAGCACCGCCACCAGGGTGATCGCCGCCGAGGCGAGGATCGAGCGCACCGGCACGCCGCGCTTGTCGATCTTCGCCAACACCCGCGGCGCGTCGCCCTGCTCGGCCATGCCCAGCAGCATGCGGCTGTTGCAGTAGGTGCCGCTGTTGTACACCGACAGCGCGGCGGTCAGCACCACAAAGTTGAGGATATGCGCGGCAGTGTTGCTGCCGAGCATCGAGAACACCTGCACGAACGGGCTGCCGCTATAAGCATCGCCGGACGCATTGAGGGTCGCCAGCAGGCTGTCCCACGGCGTCAGCGACAACAGCACCACCAGGGCGCCGATGTAGAAGATCAGGATGCGGTAGATCACCTGATTGATCGCCTTGGGAATCACAGTGCGTGGCTGGTCGGCTTCGGCCGCGGTAAAGCCGAGCATTTCCAGGCCACCGAAGGAGAACATGATGAGCGCCATGGCCATCACCAACCCACCGACACCGTGGGGGAAGAAGCCGCCGTGTTCCCACAGGTTACTCACCGAGGCTTGCGGGCCGCCGCTGCCGCTGACCAGCAGGTAGCTGCCCAGGGCGATCATGCCGACGATGGCCACCACCTTGATGATGGCGAACCAGAACTCGGCCTCGCCGAAGACTTTGACGTTGGCCAGGTTGATCAGGTTGATCAACACGAAAAACGCCGCCGCCGACACCCAGGTCGGAATCTCCGGCCACCAGTAATGCACGTATTTGCCGACAGCCGTCAGCTCCGACATGCCCACCAAGATGTACAGAATCCAGCAGTTCCAGCCCGACAGGAAGCCGGCGAAACCGCCCCAGTATTTGTGGGCAAAGTGGCTGAAAGAACCGGCTACCGGCTCTTCGACGATCATTTCGCCGAGTTGGCGCATGATCATGAAGGCAATGAAGCCGCAGATGGCATAGCCCAGGATCATCGACGGGCCGGCGGATTTGAGCACCCCGGCCGAGCCCAGGAACAGGCCGGTGCCGATGGCGCCACCGAGGGCGATCAACTGGATATGACGGTTTTTCAGGCCACGTTTCAGTTCGCCTGAAGAGGAATCGGGTCCACTCATGAAAAGGCTCTCACGCAAGGTTTGATGATGTTGAATGCAGGTTGCTGCCTTGATGTGCGACTCAAGCAGCGCCGCTCAAACCCCAGCGCAGGCACCAGGAATACAGCGTCGTTCTATCGGTCATGCGTCACCTGTTTGTTTTTATCTGTGACGAAATCGAACCCGTCTGGCTCGTGGCCAGGCGGAGTGATCAGGGTGGATTAACCCTGAGGTCTTGGCCTTTTGCGCGGTTACGCAAGGGGGTCACAGTAAAACGCGGCGCATTGTACACCGCTCGACCGCTTGCGGACGGCCCTGGCGAGCATCCGCGACAATCTGTCAGGTATTCCTTACAGCGCGGTGCCGGCCCGGTACCGCAGGCCTTTTGCGTAAATCAATCGTTACAACGCGGAAAATCGGCGTTACACCCAGCCAGTATCTGTCAGTTCACAAAAAATTGGCGGTAGGACATATCCGAACACTCGCCTGCCCCAGTGCGCTGTTTTGCATGGGGAAAAAATGGCGCGCCAAAAACAGAACAAAAAATCCAAATGAGACCGTGTCAATAAAATTTTTGCATTCCGAAACACTCTCACCTAGGTTCTTTCACTTGCCCTGCGAAGCCCGCGGGTAAGCCGTTCTCAAACAACGTCCTCTAGGAGATACACCATGCAAGCACTGGAAAACGACCTGGAAACCGAACTGCAACTCGACGATTGGTTTGAAGCGCCGACCCATGAGGCCGCCGTTGAAATGATGCAAGCCGATGCCGTGGTGCCTTTTGGCACCGCGATGTGGCCGTTCTAACCCCCGGCAGGCATCCGGCAGGCGCAGTGCGCTGCGCCTGCCCCCTTACCCAAGGCACACAAGGACACCCGTCATGGACAAGGCCCGCGCCGTCGAACACTTTCTCTACTACCTGGCCCACCATCCGGCCCTCAGCGGCTTGAGCCGGCCGACTGTGCTGCTGGGCCATACCGAACGCTACGAGGCGATTGCCCAGGCGATCAGCCTCGGCAGCGCCGCCCGCTTCAACTTCCAGGTGCAGCGCCTGGACCTGGCCGCCAGCGACACCCTGGCCGAAGCCATCGAAACCTGCGACCTGTACCTGTTTTTCTACGACGCCTCGACCCTGCCCAACCCCCGCGCCGAAGGCCCGGACTTTATCCGCGCGTTGCATGGCGTAATGGCCGAGCACTGGAAAAAATCCCTGCTGTTCAAGGACTACGGCGACTACTTCTACGACACCTTCAGCGTCGAGCCGCAACGCATCGCCGACCTCAACGCCACGCTGATCCGGCGCATGTCCCAGGCCTCGGTGCTGAGCTTCAGCGATCGACACGGCTCACGCCTGCGAGCACCGCTGAGCAGCATCAAAAAGTGGACCAATATCAACGGCATCGGCAACCACGACCTGGCCCCCGGCGAGATCGCCACCCACAGCGAAGCCATCAACGGCCAGGTGCGGTTTGTCGGCACCTTCCTCAGCACCATCCCCTTCGCACGCAAATATGGCGTGCTGCAATCACCGCTGGAGCTGTGGATCGAAAACTCGACCATCTGCAGTGTGGCCAGCGACGTCCCGGGGCTGGCGGACGATTTCAACAAGTACCTGAACGCCAACCCATCGAACCGCCGCGTGGAGGAACTGGGGATCGGTACCAATGAAGGGGTCAAGGATCTGTATGCGCGCAACGCCGGGTTCGAAGAGCGTCACTGCGGCCTGCACCTTGGGTTGGGTGGCGGGCAGAAAGGCAGTCATCACCTGGATTTGATCTTCGCCAGCGGGGTGTTGGCGCTGGATGACAAGCCGGTGTTCGATGGCACCTTTGCGTTCTGATCAGATCCAACTGTGGGAGGGGCTTGCTCCCTCCCACAGTTGATGGCATTGCAAATGCAGATCCAAAAAAAACGCCAACCCGAGGGTTGGCGTTTTTATGCAGCGCTTACATCACTGCGGTTTCTTGCGACCAAAACCCGGGCGCTGACCGGAACCGGCCGGCGCGCCACGGCGCTTGCCCGACGGCTCGTCCGCCACCAGTTTCAGGCTTGGGCGCTTGTTCGGCGCGGGCTTGGCTGGGCGCTTGGTGCTGGCGTTGTCGGCCGGGCGACCTGCGGGCGCACCGCGACCGGCTTCACCGCGATTACCGCGACCACCGCTTGGCGCTTCGCCACGGCCGGCAGGACGCGGCGTGCGTGGCGCACGTTCGCCTTCCTGACGCGATGGCGCGGTTGGACGACGCTCGCCTTCAATGTGCGGCTCACGGGAAATCCGCCCGCCGGTAGCCGGTGCATCCAGCGCCGGGCGCAGGGTGCGGGCAACGCGTTCGGTGCGAGCCACCGGGCGCGACGATTTACGCTGCATGCGTTCGAGCTTGTCTTTGCTCTTGGCGTTCATCTGCGGCATCGCGACCGGCGTCAGGCCGACTTCGGCGCTGAGGATGTCGACTTCGTACTGGCTCATTTCGCGCCAGCGGCCCATCGGCAGGTCGGAGTTGAGAAACACCGGACCGAAGCGCACGCGCTTCAGGCGGCTGACCACCAGGCCCTGGGATTCCCACAGGCGACGCACTTCACGGTTGCGACCTTCCATCACCACGCAGTGGTACCAGTGGTTGAAACCTTCGCCGCCGGGTGCTTGCTTGATGTCGGTGAACTTGGCCGGGCCGTCTTCGAGGACGACGCCCGCTTTCAAGCGTTCGATCATCTCGTCATCGACTTCACCACGCACACGCACGGCGTATTCGCGGTCCATCTCGTAGGACGGGTGCATCAAGCGGTTGGCCAGCTCACCGTCGGTGGTGAACATCAGCAAGCCGGTGGTGTTGATGTCGAGACGGCCGATGTTGATCCAACGGCCTTCTTTGGGCTTTGGCATCTTGTCGAACACGGTCGGACGGCCTTCCGGGTCGTCACGGGTGCAGATCTCGCCATCGGGCTTGTTGTACATGATCACGCGGCGCACCGATTCGGCGGCCTCTTCACGCTTGATGACCTTGCCATCAATGGTGATTGCATCGTGCAGGTCGACGCGCTGGCCAAGGGTGGCCTCGACGCCGTTGACCTTGATGCGCTTCTGGGTGATCCAGGCTTCGACGTCGCGGCGCGAGCCCACGCCGATACGCGCCAGCACCTTTTGCAGTTTTTCGCCTGCTGGGCCGATTTCCTGGCTGTCGTTCTGGTCTTTATCGTTCATCTTAAGCACCTCCCGGTGGGTCGATTCAGGCGTGGCCTGAAGAGTGTTGAAAGCGGGGCTTTGGCCGAATACATCGGCAAAGGGTCGCGAATCATACGCGCATGGCGCGCGTTGCGCATCAGAGGCTAGTCGATAAGTGCCGAGTCGGTGGTTTTTCCGCCGACCGGTGGTGCCCACCGGCTGTAGGAGCGAGCTTGCTCGCGAAAATCGTCAACGATAACGCGGGGAATCTGGTTGTCTGCGGTGTTCTTGGGTTTTTCGCGAGCAAGCTCGCTCCTACAAGGTGGGCGTCAGTCGTCGAGCTGGCGGCGCTCGGCCTCGATCGCTTCGGCCAGGGCACGGGCTTCGTCCTCTTCGTCGCTCAGCGGCGGCTGTTCGAGGGCGGCGACGGCGGCCAGAAGTTTTTCGCGGGCTTGGGCGACGCCGAGAATGTCTTCCTCAGGTTCCGCTTCGGGCTCTGGCTCGACTTCAACATTCACCTGGCTTTCGGGCTCGGCCGCGCCATCACGCAGCAAGTCATCGAAGTCGGTCTTGATCCCCTGCTCCATGTCGTCCAGTTCCAGCAACAAGGTATGGAAACTGGTTTCGTCCTTCGGTTCTTCCGGCTCGGCCGTGGCATCGGCCAGTTCCTGCAGGCTCGCCGGGACCGGGGCGTCGTCGAAGTCGAGTTCCGGCTCGGTTTCCATCTCGCGCAATTCGGCCAAGGGCGGCAGGTCGTCGAGGTTTTTCAGGTTGAAGTGGTCGAGGAACACCTTGGTGGTGGCGAACATCGCCGGTTTGCCGGGCACGTCGCGGTAACCGACGATGCGAATCCACTCGCGCTCCAGCAACGTCTTGACGATATGGCTGTTGACCGCCACGCCGCGCACGTCCTCGATTTCACCGCGAGTGATCGGCTGGCGATAGGCGATCAGCGCCATGGTTTCCAGCATCGCCCGGGAATAACGTTGCGGGCGTTCTTCCCACAAGCGGCCGACCCATGGGGAAAACTTCTCACGTATCTGCAGGCGATAACCCGACGCCACTTCGCGCAGTTCAAAGGCGCGGCCGTCGCAGGACTTGCGCAGGATCTCCAGGGCTTTCTTGAAGACCGGCGGTTCAGGACGTTCGGCCTCTTCAAAGAGTTCGAACAGGCGCTCCAGGGATTGCGGCTTACCCGAGGCCAGAAGAAAGGCCTCCAGCAGCGGGGCCAGTTCGCGGGGTTCAGTCAGATTCATCGATTCAGCTCGTTATTCGGCTCGCGCCCGCACGTGGATAGCCGCAAAAGGCTCATTCTGGACCAGCTCGACCAAGGATTCCTTGACCAGCTCAAGGATCGCCATAAAGGTCACCACCACCCCCAGGCGCCCCTCTTCGGCGGTGAACAGCTCGACAAACGGCACAAAACCGCCGCCCTTGAGGCGTTCGAGCACATCGCTCATGCGCTCGCGGGTCGACAATGCCTCGCGGCTGACCTGGTGGTGTTCAAACATGTCGCCACGGCGCAGTACCTCGGCCATCGACATCAGCAACTCTTCCAGGCTCACGTCCGGCAACAGCTTGCGCGCCCGGGCTTCCGGCGCATCGAGCTTGGGCACCACCACATCGCGGCCCACGCGGCTGAGGCCGTCGATGCCTTCGGCGGCGGCCTTGAAGCGTTCGTACTCCTGCAGGCGTCGGATCAGTTCGGCGCGCGGGTCGTCCTCTTCGGCCTCGATCGTCTCCGAGCGCGGCAACAGCATGCGCGACTTGATCTCGGCGAGCATCGCGGCCATCACCAGGTACTCGGCGGCCAGTTCCAGGCGCACCGACTGCATCAGCTCGACATAGCCCATGTACTGGCGGGTGATTTCCGCCACCGGGATGTCGAGGATGTTGATGTTCTGCTTGCGAATCAGGTACAGCAGCAAGTCCAGCGGGCCTTCGAAGGCCTCGAGGAACACTTCCAGGGCATCCGGCGGGATGTACAGGTCCAGCGGCATTTCCATGACCGCCTGGCCATACACCATGGCAAACGGCAGTTCCTGCTGGGCGCCGGCCTGGCTGTCGACGGTTTCCACGGCCGACATTCAGGCCTCGGCCATAAACGGCGCGGGGTCGCCGCAGCCGACGCGGATCACTTCGGGGTCGCCGTCGGCCAGGTTGATCACGGTGGATGCCTTGCCACCGCCGAAACCACCGTCGATGATCAGGTCGACGTGTTTTTCCAGCAGTTGGCGCATTTCGTAGGGGTCTTCCAGCGGTTCGGTGGCGCCGGGCATGATCAGCGACACGCTCATCAGCGGCTCGCCCAACTCGGCCAGCAGCGCCAGGGCGATCGGGTGTTCCGGCACGCGCAGGCCGATGGTGCGCTTCTTCGGATGCAGCAGCAGGCGCGGCACTTCGCGGGTGGCGTTGAGAATAAAGGTGTACGGCCCCGGCGTGTGGGCCTTGAGCAGGCGGAAGGTGCCGGTGTCGACCTTGGCGAACAGGCCCAGTTGGGACAGGTCGCTGCAGATCAGCGCGAAGTTGTGCTTGTCGTCCAACTGACGCAGGCGTCTGACACGCTCGACCGCGTTTTTGTCGCCGATCTGACAACCGATGGCGTAGGACGAATCCGTTGGATAGATCACCACGCCACCGGCGCGAATGATCTCCACAGCCTGCTTGATCAGGCGTGGCTGAGGGTTTTCCGGATGAATCTGGAAGAATTGACTCACGTGCTCTACCTGTTCAGACGGTGGCAATAATGGGGTCATGCTTGAATCGCCCCCACAAGAGCGGCAAGTCTTCCGGGACCGGGCGATATTCGCCGATCTCGGACCAGCCGCCTGGGCCATGAAAGTCACTGCCGGCGCTGACCAGCAGACCAAATTCGCGGGCAAGAATCGCCAGGCTGCCAACCTGTTCGGCGGGTTGATGCCCGTTGACCACTTCAATTGCGTGGCCGCCCGCACCAATATAGTCGCCAATCAGCTTGCGACGCTTGCTGCGGGTGAAATCGTAATGCCAGGGATGTGCCAGGCTGACCCAGGCCCCGGAGGCCCGCAGGGTCTCGACGGTGTCGTCCAAGGTCGGCCAGTGCTGCTTGACGTCGCCCAGCTTGCCGGCGCCCAGCCATTTGCGAAAGGCTTCGGCGCGGTCCCTGACAAACCCTTCGCGCACCATCCAATCGGCGAAATGCGGCCGGGCCGGTGCGTTGCCGCTGTCACCCAGTTCCTGCTGGATGGCCCGGGCGCCGTCGAGGGCGTTGGACATGCCTTTGAGGCCGAGCTTGCGGCTTATTTCTTCGGAGCGCAGCCAGCGGCCATCGCGCAATTGGGCGATGGCCTCCACCAGCGGCGGGGCTTTCTGGTCGAAACCGTAGCCAAGCACATGAATGGTGGCGCCACCCCAGGTGCAGGACAATTCCACGCCGTTGACCAGTTGCATACCCAGGGCCTGGGCGGCTTCGCGGGCTTCGTCGAGGCCTTCGAGGGTATCGTGGTCGGTCAACGACAGGACTCGCACGCCTTTTTCAAACGCACGCGCAACCAGCACCGCGGGCGCCAGGGCGCCATCGGAGGCCGTGCTGTGGCAGTGCAAATCAACATTCACGGAAGTGTGTAACCTCAAGTCAGGTGGCGCTTTCGCTACCAAGGATGTTTGTTATTATGCCGCCACATCCAGCTTCTGGCTCTTACTGTGAAACAATTCATCGACTTCATCCCGCTGTTGCTGTTTTTCATCGTTTACAAACTCGACCCCAAGGTCATCGATCTCGCCGGCCATGAACTGACCTTCGGAGGCATCTACAGCGCCACCGCCGTGCTGATCATCAGCTCCATCGTGGTCTACGGCGCCATCTTCATCTCCCAGCGCAAACTCGAAAAAAGCCAATGGCTGACCCTCGTCGCCTGCCTGGTCTTCGGCAGCCTGACCCTGGCCTTCCATAGCGAAACCTTCCTTAAATGGAAAGCCCCGGTGGTGAACTGGCTGTTCGCCCTGGCGTTTATCGGCAGCCACTTCGTTGGCGACCGCCTGTTGATCAAGCGGATCATGGGCCACGCCCTGACCCTGCCGGAGCCGGTATGGACGCGCCTGAACATGGCCTGGATCGTATTTTTCCTGTTCTGCGGCGCCGCCAACCTGTTCGTGGCCTTCACCTTCCAGGACTACTGGGTCGACTTCAAGGTGTTCGGAAGCCTGGGCATGACCGTATTGTTCCTGGTCGGCCAAGGCATCTACCTGTCGCGCCACCTGCATGACACCGACCCCACTTCGCCGAAAACCGAGGACTGACATGCTCTACGCCATCATTGCCACCGACGTTGCCAACTCGCTGGAAAAACGCCTCTCCGCGCGCCCGGCCCACGTCGAGCGCCTGAAAGTACTGCAGGCCGAAGGCCGCATCGTGTTGGCCGGCCCGCTCCCGGCGATCGACAGCAACGACCCGGGCGACGCCGGTTTCACCGGTAGCCTGATCGTTGCCGAGTTCGCGTCCCTGGCCGATGCCCAGGCCTGGGCCAAGGCCGATCCGTATGTAGCGGCCGGCGTCTACGCGGACGTGGTGATCAAACCGTTCAAGCAAGTCCTGCCTTGACCTCGGTCGCGCCGAACCAATTCGGTTCGGCGCACTCCTAATTGCTCATTATTCTGGGTAACCTGCCGACAACGTTCTGAATATTCGTGTGGAATCAGGAGTTCCGATGCGCTTACGTCAGTTGTGTCTGTTGGCAGTGTTAATGATCGGGGCTACGGCCCACGCTGAAGAAACCTCAAGCACCGGCAGTTCTACGCCCCTGTCCTTGAGCGCCGGCAGCCAGATCACCGAATTGCAGCAACGCTTGAAAGAAAGCGAACGGCTGCGTGAAGAACTGAGCAAGCAACTGCAAACCACGGATGCTGCGCGTGAAAGTGCCCAATTGAGTCGCTTGCGCCAAGAGAACCAACGCCTGGCCCAGCAACTCAAAGAGGCACAGGGCGGCGGCTTGACCCGATGGCTGACCGAACAGCAGCAGTGGTTTGTCACCGGCGCGGCCGTCGCGCTGATCGCCTTGCTGTGCGGGATCTTCGCCAGCGGTGGGCACCGTCGCCGTCGACAATGGCTAAATTGAGTGAGTCATGAGCGAGCTGTTACTGATAGATGATGACCAGGAGCTCTGTGAGCTGCTGACCAGTTGGTTGGGCCAGGAAGGCTTCCAGGTGCGCGCCTGCCACGACGGCTTGAGCGCCCGCAAAGCCTTGGCCGACAGCGCCCCGGCGGCCGTGGTGCTCGACGTGATGTTGCCCGACGGCAGCGGCCTGGAGTTGCTCAAGCAATTGCGCAACGACCATCCGGAGTTGCCGGTGCTGATGCTGTCGGCCCGGGGCGAGCCGCTGGACCGCATCCTCGGCCTGGAACTGGGCGCCGA
Organism: Pseudomonas sp. Y39-6; assembly: GCF_023651955.1. Taxonomy (NCBI): domain Bacteria; kingdom Pseudomonadati; phylum Pseudomonadota; class Gammaproteobacteria; order Pseudomonadales; family Pseudomonadaceae; genus Pseudomonas; species Pseudomonas sp. Y39-6. The sequence continues at coordinate 5,615,750 of NZ_CP069594.1, forward strand.
CGATTACCTGGCCAAGCCCTGCGACCCGCGGGAACTGACTGCCCGCCTGCGCGCGGTGCTGCGCCGCAGCCACCCGGCTGCCGTGTCGACCCAGCTGGAACTGGGCGACCTGTGCTTCAGCCCGGTGCGCGGCGTGGTCAGCATCGACAATCAGGAATTCACCCTCACCGTCTCCGAAAGCCGCCTGCTCGAAGCCTTGCTGCGCCAGCCCGGCGAACCGCTGGATAAACAGGAACTGGCGCAGATCGCCCTCGGCCGCAAGCTGACCCTCTACGATCGCAGCCTCGACATGCACGTCAGCAATCTGCGCAAGAAGATCGGCCCGCACCCGGATGGCCGGCCACGGATCGTGGCGCTGCGCAGCCGCGGCTACTACTACAGCCTCTGAACCCCGCGCCACACTGATCCCACCGTTGATCTGCTCGTTCCCAAGGGTTTTGTCAGGCGCCGCCAAAACCCTCTTTACCCAAGCTTTACCCACACCTGACCGCCGCTGACCTTGATCTCCGTAATCTACTCACATCCGGACTCACCGGAATAGAGACAGGAGAATCACCATGCGCAAGACCCTAATCGCTCTGATGTTCGCCGCTGCCCTGCCCACCGTTGCCATGGCGGCAATGCCCGAAGGCCCAGGCCCGATGGGCGGCCCAGAAGGCCACATGATGATGGGTGGCCCAGGCCACGGCGGTGAACACGGTCCGCGTGGCAAAGGTGGCCCGCTCAGCCAGCTGGACTTGAGCAAGGAACAGCGCGAGCAAATTGGCAAGCTGATGGGTGACCAATGGCAGGCTCGCAAAGACCTGGTCAAAAAGTACCTGGACAAACTCCCGGCTGCTGAGCAGAAAGCCATGCAAGATGAAATCGCCGCCGGCAAGCAGAAAACCCAGGCCGATATCCGTGCCGTACTCAAGCCTGACCAGCAGAAGAAATTCGACGAGATCGTCAAGAAACAGGAACAACGCCGCGCCGAATGGAAGGAATTCCAGGCCTGGAAAGCGCAGCAGCCGCAAAAAGCGCAATAATGCGTTAGCTTCACTGCCCCAGCCCAGCGGTTCGCGCCGCTGGGCTTTTCCTGTTTGAGGGTTTCCTGTGCGTTCATTGTTCTGGCGCATCCTGGCCAGTTTCTGGCTGGCTATCGCCTTGGTTGCCGGGCTGTCGATCCTGCTTGGGCATATGCTCAACCAGGACGCCTGGATTCTCAGCCGCCACCCCGGCCTCAATAACCTGGCCGAAGAGTGGACCCAACTCTACGAAGCCCAGGGCGAGGACGCCGCCCAAGACTTGCTGCAACAGCGCAAGCGTCAGTATCACATTGACGTGCAAGTACTCAACGAAAGCGGCGAGCCCGTGGTCCGCGGCACCTTTCCGCGCCGCGCCGCCGCCTTCGAAGCCCGGCAGAACGACAGCAAGGACGGCCACCTGCCCTGGCGGCGCCTGACCGCCGAGTACACCAGCGAAAAGACCGGCGACACCTACCTGCTGATCTATCGCATCCCCCACCCGGAGCTGGACGCCTGGCACCGCAGCAGCCTGATGTGGCCGTTGAGCGCATTGGCGATTGCCCTGGTGGTGCTGACCCTGTTCAGCCTGCTGGTGACGCTGTCCATCACCCGCCCCTTAAGCCGCCTGCGTGGCGCGGTACACGACCTCGGCCAGGCCACCTACCAGCAGAACAGCCTGGCGCAACTGGCCAACCGCCGCGATGAGTTCGGCGTACTCGCCACCGACTTCAACCGCATGGGCGCACGCTTGCAGAGCCTGATCGGCAGCCAGCGCCAGCTGCTGCGAGACGTGTCCCACGAACTGCGCTCGCCCCTGGCCCGCCTGCGTATCGCCCTGGCCCTGGCCGAGCGGGCCGGCCCCGAGGAACGGGAAAGACTCTGGCCGCGCCTGACCCGCGAGTGCGACCGCCTGGAAGCGCTGATCAGCGAAATCCTGGTGCTGGCCCGGGTCGATGCCGACAACGCCAGTGCCGAAGACGTCGACCTCATCCCGCTGCTCAAGACCCTGCAAAAGGACGCCCAACTCAGCGCGCCGGACCAAGTGGTGCAACTGAGCGCCGATCCCGACCTGCGCCTCAAAGGCTGGCCGACCATGATCGAACGCGCCGTGGATAACCTGTTGCGCAATGCCCAGCGCTTCAACCCGCCCGGCCAACCGATCGAGTTGCAGGCGCGCCGCCTGGGCGAACGCATTCTGATCAGCGTGCGCGACCACGGCCCCGGCGTCGAAGCCGAGCACCTGAGCCAACTGGGCGAGCCGTTCTACCGCGCCCCCGGCCAAACGGCGCAGGGCCACGGCCTGGGCCTGGCGATTGCACGGCGCGCAGCGGAACGGCATGGCGGCAACCTGATCCTGGTCAATCATCCCGACGGCGGTTTCAGCGCCAGCATCGACCTGCCATTGACGCCGGGGGTTGTCACACCGGTGTGATGATCTTCTATAGTGGCCCTTCTCTTATGGAGGGCCTTCGATGACTGACCTGCTGACTCCCATCCAAGCCGCACTCGATCTACCGCGCACCCCGCTGACCTCGACCGGGGCCGGCGCCCTGCCGTCGATCTTCGCCGTCAGCGACCTGGCCTGCGCCAGCATCGGCGCCGCCGGCCAGGCGGTTGCCCAACTCATCCTGCAACAGACCGGGCGCTTGCCCAGCGTGAGCGTGGACCGACGCCTCGCGTCTTTCTGGTTCTCTTCTTCGATCCGCCCCACAGGCTGGCAAGTACCGCCACTGTGGGACCCGGTGGCCGGTGACTATGCCAGCGCCGACGGCTGGATTCGCTTGCACACCAACGCGCCGCATCACCGTGCGGCTGCCGAGCGGGTGCTGGGCCACGTCGCTGACCGTGCCGAGATGGCGAGCAAGGTCGCCGCGTGGAACGCTGCCGAGCTGGAGCAGGCGATTGTCGATGCCGGCGGTTGTGCCGCGCAGATGCGGTCGTGGCAGGCCTGGCAGCAACATCCCCAAGGCTTGGCGGTGAATGCCGAGCACCTGGTTCAGCGCCAAACTTTTGAACCCGCCGCCAACAGGCCCTGGCGCGGCTTGGCGGCCCGCCCGCTGGCCGGCCTCAAAGTGCTGGACCTGACCCGCGTGCTGGCCGGCCCCGTGGCCAGTCGTTTTCTCGCCGGGCTGGGCGCGGACGTGCTGCGCATCGACTCGCCGACCTGGAACGAGCCGGGCGTAGTGCCGGAAATGACCCTGGGCAAACGCTGTGCGCGCCTGGACCTGAAAACCGCCGCAGACCGCCAGGTTTTCGAAGGGTTGCTCAAAGACACCGACATCCTGTTCCACGGTTACCGCGCCGATGCCCTCGAGCAATTGGGCTACACCGCCCACGCATTGCAACAGCTCGCCCCCGGCCTGATCGACGTGAGCCTCAACGCCTATGGCTGGAGCGGCCCGTGGCGCAATCGCCGGGGCTTCGACAGCCTGGTGCAGATGAGCTGCGGCATCGCCGACGCGGGCATGGTCTGGAAACACACGGATGAACCTGTGCCGCTGCCGTTGCAGGCGCTGGATCACGCCACCGGCTACTTGATGGCGGCCAGCGCGATCCAGGCCCTGCGCGAGCGCTTGGCGTCCGGCCGTGGCGGCTCGGCGCAATTATCGTTGGCGCGCACGGCAAAATGCTTGATGGAAGCCGGGCCGGTTCTGGAGCAACCGCCATTGCGGGCCGAAGCCCTCGAAGACCAGGGGCTGGTGGTGGAGCAAACCGCCTGGGGACCGGCGCACCGATTGCTCGCGCCGCTGACCATCAGCGGCACACCGTTGCAGTGGGATTTGCCGGCAGGGGAATTGGGGTCGCACCGGCCTCGCTGGTGACCTGAGACCGCCATCGCGGGCGTGCCCGCGATGAGGCCCACACGATCAAGCCACCCAGCTCATAACGACAACACCCCGCTATACAGCCCATACGCCGCCAACCCCGCGCCCGCAATCACACAGGCGAAAATGCCTTTTTCCACATGGGTAAACAACGGCAGGCCCTGCTCGCGCTTGGCCAGGGCAAACAGCACCACGCCCGGCGCATACAGCAACGCCGACAGCAGCAAGTACTTCAGGCCCCCGGCGTACAGCAGCCACACCGCGTAGCCCAATGCAATCAGGCCCACCAGCAGATCTTTCAGACGCTGGCGCTGGGCGCCTTCGTAGGTTTCCCCGCGCCCGCTCAACAACACCGCGTAGGCCGCCGACCACAGGTAAGGCACCAGGATCATGGATGAAGCCAGGTAAATCAGGGTGGTGTAGGTGCTTTCGGAAAACAGCGTGATCACCAGGAATATCTGGATCATCACATTGGTCAGCCACAGCGCATTGACCGGCACCTGATTGGCGTTTTCCTTTTTCAGGAAGGCCGGCATGGTCTTGTCATGGGCCGTGGCGTAGAGGATTTCCGCGCAGAGCAGCGCCCATGACAACAACGCGCCCAGCAGCGATACCGCCAAACCGATGCTGATCAGCAGCGCGCCCCAGGGACCGACGATGTGCTCCAGCACGCCGGCCAGGGACGGGTTCTGCAATTGCGCCAGTTCCGCCTGGCTCATGATCCCCAGGGACAGCAGATTCACCAGCACCAGCAACGCCAGCACACCGAGAAACCCGATCACCGTGGCCCGGCCCACGTCCGAGCGTTTCTGCGCCCGCGCCGAGTACACGCTGGCGCCCTCAATGCCGATGAACACGAACACCGTGACCAGCATCATGTTGCGCACCTGATTCATCACACTGCCGAAATGCGGCTTGCCCAGGCCCCAGATGTCGGCGGTGAAGACATCGGCCTTGAACGCCACGCCGGCGATGACCACGAACATCAGCAGCGGCACGAGCTTGGCCACGGTGGTGATCTGGTTGATGAACGCCGCCTCCTTGATCCCGCGCATCACCAGAAAATGCACGGCCCACAGCAACACCGAGGCGCAGCCGATGGCCACTGGCGTATTGCCCTCACCGAATACCGGAAAAAAATAGCCAAGGGTGCTGAACAGCAACACGAAGTAGCCGACGTTGCCCATCCACGCACTGATCCAGTAACCCCAGGCGGACGAGAAGCCCATGTAGTCGCCAAAGCCGGCCTTGGCGTAGGCATACACCCCGGAATCCAGCTCGGGTTTGCGGTTAGCCAGGGTCTGGAACACAAATGCCAGGGTCAGCATGCCCACGGCGGTGATCGCCCAGCCGATCAATACCGCGCCGACTTCCGCGCGCGCGGCCATGTTTTGTGGCAGGGAAAAAATCCCGCCGCCGATCATGGAGCCCACCACCAGGGCGATCAAGGCGCTGAGTCGAAGCTTTTCAGACGATTGCGACATGAATTCTCCAGAATTAAAAGAACCACCGTGTACTCAACTAATTTACGCAGGCGCGTTAGCGTTTATCAGATATCGCGAATAAAACGCAGGCTCTAATAACCCAAAGGCATGTCAAAAAATAGAGTTTAGTCAAATTTATAAATTAAATAAGTATTGAACTTTAAGGTTTTGAGCGTCTTGCCAAGCCGGCCCGGAAAAAGTTTGCACATTCACCAAAAGGGACTAGCTTGAAACGTCCCGGCAATCAGGAAACCTTAACAATAAAAAAGCGCATAGAGGCTCTATGACGAGCGTCTTGGCGGCACTATCGCGCGCACGGCATTTTCACTCTAAGTCATTAATTCACAATGGAATGTGCCAATGATGTGATCTAAGTCAGCTGTTTGATTAGCGCACGGAATTATTCTGTGGTCTCTCTTCTCCTGCATTGGAGTCATACAATGTCTGAATCTGCCGGAAAACTTCGACTTGGCGCACTGGTTGCACTTGTCGTGGGTTCAATGATTGGCGGCGGGATCTTCTCTCTGCCGCAAAACATGGCGGCCAGCGCCGATGTCGGCGCCGTCCTGATTGGCTGGGTGATTACGGCTGTAGGCATGTTGACCCTGGCGTTTGTGTTCCAGACCCTGGCTAACCGCAAACCCGATCTCGACGGCGGCGTATATGCCTACGCCAAGGCCGGCTTCGGCGACTACATGGGCTTCTCGTCCGCCTGGGGTTACTGGATCAGCGCCTGGCTGGGCAACGTCGGCTACTTCGTGCTCTTGTTCAGCACCCTCGGCTACTTCTTCCCGATCTTTGGCGAGGGCAACACCCCGGCCGCGGTGATTGGCGCTTCGGTGCTGCTATGGGCCGTGCATTTCCTGGTATTGCGCGGGATCAAGGAAGCGGCGTTCATCAACCTGGTGACCACCGTCGCCAAGGTCGTGCCGCTGGTGCTGTTCGTGCTGATCGCCGTATTCGCGTTCAAGCTGGACATCTTCACCGCTGACATCTGGGGCCTGAAAAACCCGGACCTGGGCAGCGTGATGAACCAAGTGCGCAACATGATGCTGGTCACCGTGTGGGTGTTCATCGGCATCGAAGGCGCAAGCATCTTCTCGGCGCGGGCCGAAAAACGCAGCGACGTGGGCAAGGCCACCGTGATCGGCTTTATCACCGTGCTGCTGTTCCTGATGCTGGTCAACGTGCTGTCCCTGGGCATCATGACCCAACCGGAACTGGCCAAGCTGCAGAACCCGTCGATGGCGGCCGTGCTGGAGCACGTCGTGGGCCACTGGGGCGCCGTGTTGATCAGCGTCGGCCTGGTCATCTCGCTGCTCGGCGCGCTGCTGTCGTGGGTGCTGCTGTGTGCGGAGATCATGTTCGCCGCCGCCAAGGACCACACCATGCCGGAGTTCCTGCGCCGCGAGAACGCCAACCACGTGCCGGCCAATGCCCTGTGGCTGACCAACGCACTGGTCCAGGTGTTCCTGGTGATTACCCTGTTTTCCGCCAGCACGTACCTGTCGCTGATCTACCTCGCCACCTCGATGATCCTGGTGCCTTACCTGTGGTCGGCAGCTTATGCGCTGCTGCTGGCGGTACGTGGCGAGACCTACGAAAACGCCCCGGCCGAGCGCAGAAAGGACCTGATCATCGGCGCGATCGCGCTGATCTATGCGGTCTGGCTGCTCTATGCCGGCGGTACCAAATACCTGCTGCTCTCCGCCCTGCTCTATGCCCCTGGCGCGATCCTGTTCGCCAAGGCCAAGCATGAACTGGGCAAACCGATTTTCACCAACGTCGAGAAGCTGATTTTCGCTGCGGTGGTCGTTGGCGCCCTGGTGGCTGCCTATGGCCTCTACGCCGGCTTCCTGACTATGTAATTGTTGCTCACTGGAGGATCTGTAATGACCACGGAAAAAGTGAAGTACGGCGTACATTCCGAAGCCGGCAAACTGCGTAAAGTCATGGTGTGCTCCCCAGGTTTGGCCCACCAGCGGCTGACCCCCAACAACTGCGATGAACTGCTGTTCGATGATGTGCTGTGGGTGGCCCAGGCCAAGCGCGACCATTTCGACTTTGTCACCAAGATGCGCGAACGGGACATCGATGTGCTGGAAATGCACAACCTGTTGACCGATATCGTCGCCATCCCCGAAGCCCTGGACTGGATTCTGGAACGCAAGATCACCGCCAACCAGGTCGGCCTCGGCCTGATCAACGAAGTCGGCTCGTGGCTGCGCAGCCTGGAGCCGCGCAAAATCGCCGAGTTCCTGATCGGTGGCGTGTCGGCCGATGACCTGCCGGACAGCTTCGGTGGCAAGACCATCGAGATGTTCCGCGATTTCCTCGGCCACTCCAGCTTCATCCTGCCGCCGCTGCCGAACACCCAGTTCACCCGCGACACCACCTGCTGGATCTTTGGCGGCGTGACGCTGAACCCGATGTACTGGCCGGCGCGACGCCAGGAAACCCTGCTGGCCAGCGCCATCTACAAATTCCACCCCGAGTTCACCAACGCCGACTTCCAGATCTGGTACGGCGACCCGGACCAGGACCATGGCAACGCCACCCTCGAAGGCGGTGACGTCATGCCGCTCGGCAACGGCGTGGTGTTGATCGGCATGGGCGAGCGTTCGTCGCGCCAGGCCATCGGCCAACTGGCGCTGAACCTGTTCAAGCACAAAGCCGTCGAGCGCGTCATCGTCGCCGGCCTGCCGAAATCCCGCGCCGCGATGCACTTGGATACCGTGTTCAGCTTCTGCGACCGCGACCTGGTCACCATCTTCCCCGAAGTGGTCAGCCAGATCGTCGCCTTCAGCCTGCGCCCGGACGACAGCAAGCCCGGTGGCATCGATGTGCGCCGTGAAGACGCAAGCTTCCTCGACGTGGTCGCCACCGCCCTCAAGCTCAAAACCCTGCGCGTGGTCGAAACCGGCGGCAACAGCTTCGCCGCCGAGCGCGAGCAGTGGGACGACGGCAACAACGTCGTGGCCCTGGAGCCTGGCGTGGTGATCGGCTACGACCGCAACACCTACACCAACACCCTGCTGCGCAAGTCCGGCGTGGAAGTCATCACCATCAGTGCCGGTGAACTCGGTCGTGGCCGTGGCGGCGGCCACTGCATGACCTGTCCGATCATCCGCGACCCTATCGACTATTAATTTCCAGGCCTTGGCCGCCGCCCACAAGGCGTCGGCCAAGGGGATAACCTGAACACAAGGAGATCCACCATGGCTTTCAACATGCGCAACCGCAGCCTGCTGTCGCTGATGCACCACACCAACCGCGAGCTGCACTACCTGCTGGACCTGTCCCGCGACCTCAAACGCGCCAAATACACCGGCACCGAGCGCGCGCACCTCAAGGGCAAGAACATCGCGCTGATCTTCGAAAAAACCTCGACCCGCACCCGCTGCGCCTTCGAAGTCGCGGCCCACGACCAGGGTGCCCACGTCACCTACATCGACCCGGTGTCGTCGCAGATCGGCCATAAAGAAAGCATGAAAGACACCGCCCGCGTCCTCGGTCGGATGTTCGATGCCATTGAATACCGTGGCTTCGAGCAGGAAATCGTCGAAGAACTGGCCAAGTTCGCCGGTGTGCCGGTGTTCAACGGCCTGACCGCCGAATTCCACCCGACCCAAATGATCGCCGACACCCTGACCATGCGCGAACACAGCGACAAGCCGCTGCATGACATCAGCTACGCCTACCTGGGCGACGCACGCTACAACATGGGCAACTCGCTGCTGATGATCGGCGCCAAGCTGGGCATGGACGTGCGTATCGGCGCGCCGAAAGCCCTGTGGCCCCACGAAGACTTCATCAAACAGTGCCAGGCCTTTGCCGAAGAAAGCGGCGCGCGCATCACCATCACCGAAGACCCTCTTGAAGCGGTGAAGGGCGTGGACTTCATCCACACCGATATCTGGGTGTCCATGGGTGAGCCAGTGGAAGCGTGGGACGAGCGTATCGAGCAACTGCTGCCGTACCAGGTCAACGCCAAGATGATGAAAGCCTCGGGCAACCCCCGGGTGAAGTTCATGCACTGTCTGCCGGCGTTCCATAACAGCGAAACCAAGGTCGGCAAGGACATCGCCACGCGTTATCCGAACCTGGCCAATGGCGTGGAAGTGACCGAAGAGGTGTTTGAATCCCCGGCCAACATTGCCTTTGAACAGGCGGAAAACCGCATGCATACCATAAAGGCGATCCTGGTGTCGGCGTTGGCGGATATCTGATTTCGACACAACGTCTACTGTAGGAACACGGTCAAAATGTGGGAGGGGCGGTGCGACGATTCGACTTGCCCCCGATAGCGGTGTATCAGTCGACACAAGTATTGAATGTTAGCCCGCCATCGGGAGCAAGCTCCCTCCCACACTTAGTCCTGTGTTCACACGCTGAACTCTAGAAGGATTGCATTATGCGTATCGTCGTTGCACTGGGCGGTAACGCCCTGCTCCGCCGTGGTGAACCCATGACAGCGGACAACCAACGCGCCAATATCCGAATCGCCACCGAACAGATTGCCAAGATCCATTCCGGCAACGAGCTGGTGATCGCCCATGGTAACGGCCCGCAAGTCGGCCTGCTGTCGTTGCAGGCAGCGGCCTACACCAGCGTCTCGCCGTACCCGCTGGACGTGCTCGGTGCCGAAACCGAAGGCATGATCGGTTACATCATCGAACAGGAACTGGGCAACCTGCTGGACTTCGAAGTCCCGTTTGCCACCCTGCTCACCCAGGTTGAAGTGGACGCCAACGACCCGGCCTTCAAAAAACCCAGCAAACCGATCGGCCCGGTGTACTCCCAGGCCGAAGCCGAGAAACTCGCCGCTGAGAAAGGCTGGACCATTGCCCCGGATGGCGATAAATACCGTCGCGTGGTGGCCAGCCCGCGGCCGAAACGCATCTTTGAAATTCGCCCGATCCAATGGCTGCTGGAGAAAGGCAGCATCGTGATCTGCGCCGGCGGTGGCGGTATCCCGACGATGTATGGCGAAGACGGCAAACTGCGCGGCATTGAAGCGGTCATCGACAAAGACCTGTGCTCATCGCTGCTGGCTTCGCAACTGGAAGCCGATTTGCTGGTGATCGCCACCGACGTCAACGCGGCGTTTATCGACTACGGCAAACCCACCCAGAAGGCTATCAGCCAGGCCCACCCGGACGACATGGAAAAACTCGGTTTCGCCGCCGGTTCCATGGGGCCCAAGGTCCAAGCGGCCTGCGAGTTCGCCCGCCAGACTGGCAAAACCGCGGTGATCGGTTCACTCTCGGACATCGAAGCCATCGTCCAGGGCACCGCCGGCACCCGTGTCAGCACAGCGACCCCTGGCATCCGTTATCTGTGAAGTTGAGGAGAAATGCCTATGGCTACCTTTGCACCCGGGCACTTGCATATCGAACGTCACGCGCTGAACAAAGACGACTACAGCTACAACCTGTGCATCGACTATGAAATCAGCCAGCATCCCAAGGAAGGCCAGGGGATGCTGTTCACGCTGCATGGGTCGGTGCAGGGCAAGGACCTCAAGGAAGAATTCTTCCTGCCCAAGGACCAGGCCTTCGACTTTGCCCGGCACGCGATGAATATCGCGCAGAAGTACGGGATGCCGAAGATCGCGACACTCAATGGCGAGATGCACAAGCAGTACGACTCGATGTTCGAAGATGTGCGGCATCAGTTGAATGTGAAGCCCGGCGACCCCGTCAAACCCGAACACCTCGCATAACTCGGTCCAAATGTGGGAGGGGCAAGTCGAATCGTCGCACCGCCCCTCCCCCATTTTTGATCTCCCCCCCTGTCTGGCATACTTGCCGCCTCTCGTTCCCCAGAATTGTCAGCCGCCCCATGCGTATCCACGTCAGCTTCATCGACCGCGTCGGCATTACCCAGGAAGTCCTGGCCTTGCTCGGTGGGCGCAATCTCAACCTGGACGCGGTCGAGATGGTGCCGCCCAACGTCTACATCGACGCGCCGACCCTGAGCGCCGAAGTCCTCGAAGAGCTGCGGGACGCGCTGTTCAGCGTCAACGGCGTGCAGGCAGTGACCGTGGTGGACATCCTCCCCGGCCAACGCCGCCACCTGCAACTCGACGCCCTGCTGGCGGCCATGACCGACCCGGTGCTGGCCCTGGACAGCGCGGGCAAGATCCTGCTGGCCAACCCGGCGTTGATCGCCTTGTACGGTCGCGAACCGGCCGGCGAAAGCATCAGCGAACTGTTCAACGATCCGGCCTTGCTCGACACCTTGCTGGAGCAAGGCTTTCGCTTGCCTCTGCGCGAGATCAGCGTCAACGGCCAGACCCTGCTGCTGGAGGCGACGCCGATCACCGATGCCGGTGCCCTGCTCAGCCTCTACCAGCCCAACCGCATCGGCGAACAATTGTCGGCGCTGCACCACGACCATGCCGAAGGTTTCGATGCGCTGCTCGGCGAGTCGCCGGCGATCCGCACCCTCAAGGCGCGCGCGCAGCGTGTCGCGGTACTCGATGCGCCGCTGTTGATCCAGGGCGAGACAGGCACCGGCAAAGAGCTGGTGGCGCGGGCTTGCCACGCCATCAGCGCACGCTGCAGTGCGCCGTTCCTGGCGCTGAACTGCGCGGCGCTGCCGGAAAACCTCGCCGAAAGCGAACTGTTCGGCTACGCCCCCGGCGCCTTTACCGGGGCCCAGCGCGGCGGTAAGCCGGGGCTGATGGAACTGGCCAACCAGGGCACGGTGTTCCTCGATGAGATCGGCGAAATGTCGCCGTACCTGCAGGCCAAGCTGCTGCGCTTTCTCAACGACGGCAGCTTTCGCCGGGTAGGCGGCGACCGCGAAGTGAAGGTGAACGTGCGTATCCTCAGCGCCACCCACCGCGACCTGGAGAAGATGGTCGCCGAGGGCACCTTTCGCGAAGACCTGTTCTACCGCCTCAACGTCCTCAATGTCGAAGTGCCGCCCCTGCGCGAGCGCGGCCAGGACATCCTGCTGCTGGCGCGCTACTTCATGCAGCAGGCCTGCGCGCAGATCCAGCGCCCGGTCTGCCGCCTGGCCCCAGGCACTTACCCGGCCTTGCTCGGCAACCGCTGGCCGGGCAACGTGCGGCAGTTGCAGAACGTGATCTTCCGCGCCGCCGCCATCTGTGAAAGCAGCCTGGTGGACATCGGCGACCTGGACATCGCCGGCACCTCGGTCGCACGTCAGAGCGACAGCGAAATCACCAGCCTGGAACAGGCCGTGGAAGACTTCGAACGCAGCCTGCTGGAGAAGCTCTACGCCAGCTACCCCTCGACCCGCCAGTTGGCGAGCCGCCTGCAAACCTCCCACACCGCTATCGCCCATCGCCTGCGCAAATACGGCATCCCCAACAAACCCTGATCTGGGCGCTGTCCACTGTAGGAGCGAGCTTGCTCGCGAAAAACCCAAGGGCGCCGCGTTCATCCAGGCTTCCCACATCATCGTTGACGATCTTCGCGAGCAAGCTCGCGCCTACAGGGCTCGCATTCCCAATTGGGTCTAAGAACGACATCAACTGTACTGAAAGCGCTACAGCGTAACGATATCGCTACAACCCTGCTTTTTGCGCGCCATGCAAGGCTTTGATCCACATAGGCTTTTTTTCCAGCGCCGAACTGTAGCGAAATCGCTACAACCTCAGCCGGCAACGCATTCGTCATTTTTATCAAGTCATTGATTTATAAACACTTAATGACATTGGCCGCGATATTGCTAAGCAACTCCCCATTATTCCAATCCCGTCCACCAGACGAATCTGGCCCCGAGGAGTTTCCATGAGCGAGTTGCGTTTCACTGAAGATCACGAATGGCTGCGCGCCGAAGCTGACGGCAGCGTCACCGTGGGTATCACCGCATTCGCGCAAAATGCGCTGGGTGATGTGGTTTTCGTGCAACTGCCAGAGTTGCAGGCTTACGAAAAAGGCGCCGAGGCGTCCACCGTCGAGTCAGTCAAAGCCGCCAGCGGCGTGTACATGCCCCTGGACGGTGAAGTGCTCGAAGTGAACGCCGAGCTGGAGGGCCGCCCGGAACTGGTCAACGAAGACCCGATGGGCGAAGGCTGGTTCTTCCGCTTTAAACCCGCCGATGCCGACGCAGTGACTACGCTGTTGGATCAGGATGCGTATGACCGCCTGATCAAAGCCACCGCCGAAGCCTGAGGAGCGCGCCATGACGATCAACTTGAGCACCGCCAACGAATTCATCGCCCGCCACATCGGCCCGCGCCAGGAAGATGAGCAGCAGATGCTCGCCAGCCTGGGCTTCGACTCCCTGGAAGCCCTGAGCGCCAGTGTGATCCCGGAAAGCATCAAGGGCACCAGCGTGCTCGGCCTGGAAGATGGCTTGAGCGAAGCCGAGGCCCTGGCCAGGATCAAAGCCATCGCCAGCCAGAACCAACTGTTCAAGACCTACATCGGCCAGGGCTACTACAACTGCCACACGCCGTCGCCGATCCTGCGCAACCTCCTCGAAAACCCGGCCTGGTACACCGCCTACACCCCGTACCAACCGGAAATTTCCCAGGGCCGCCTGGAAGCGCTGCTGAATTTCCAGACCCTGATCAGCGACCTCACCGGCCTGCCGATCGCCAACGCCTCGCTGCTCGACGAAGCCACCGCTGCCGCCGAAGCCATGACCTTCTGCAAGCGCCTGAGCAAGAACAAGGCCAGTAATGCCTTCTTCGCCTCGATCCACAGCCACCCGCAGACCCTCGACGTGCTGCGCACCCGTGCCGAGCCGCTGGGCATCGACGTGGTGGTGGGCGATGAACGCGAACTGAGCGATGTCAGCCCGTTCTTCGGCGCCCTGCTGCAATACCCGGCCAGCAACGGCGACGTGTTCGACTATCGCGAGCTGACCGAACGCTTCCACGCCGCCAACGCCCTGGTGGCCGTGGCCGCCGACCTGCTGGCCCTGACCGTGCTGACCCCGCCGGGTGAGTTCGGCGCCGACGTGGCCATCGGCAGCGCGCAACGCTTCGGCGTCCCGCTGGGCTTCGGCGGCCCGCACGCGGCGTACTTCTCCACCAGGGATGCGTTCAAGCGCGACATGCCGGGCCGCCTGGTCGGTGTTTCGGTCGACCGCTTCGGCAAGCCGGCCTTGCGCCTGGCCATGCAGACCCGCGAGCAACATATCCGCCGCGAGAAAGCCACCAGCAACATCTGCACCGCCCAGGTCCTGCTCGCCAACATCGCCAGCATGTACGCCGTGTACCACGGCCCCAAAGGCCTGACCCAGATCGCCCAGCGCATTCACCAGTTGACCGCGATCCTGGCCAACGGCCTGCGCGCCCTGGGCCTGAAAGTCGAGCAAGAACACTTCTTCGACACGCTGACCCTCAACACCGGCACCCGCACCGCCGCCCTGCACGACCAGGCCCGCGCCCAGCGCATCAACCTGCGTGTGGTCGACGCCGAACGTCTGGGCCTGTCGGTCGACGAAACCACCACCCAGGCCGATATCGAAACCTTGTGGGCACTGTTTGCCGACGGTAAAGCTCTGCCGGACTTCGCCGCCAAGGTCGAAGGCAGCCTGCCGGCCGCGCTGCTGCGTCAGTCGCCGATCCTGACCCACCCGGTGTTCAACCGTTATCACTCGGAAACCGAGCTGATGCGCTACCTGCGCAAGCTGGCCGACAAGGACCTGGCGCTGGACCGCACCATGATCCCGCTGGGCTCCTGCACCATGAAGCTCAACGCCGCCAGCGAAATGATCCCGGTGACCTGGGCCGAATTCGGTGCCCTGCACCCGTTCGCCCCGGCCGAACAAAGCGCCGGCTACCTGCAATTGACCTCCGACCTGGAAGCCATGCTCTGCGCGGCCACCGGCTACGACGCCATCTCGCTGCAACCGAACGCCGGTTCCCAGGGCGAATACGCGGGCTTGTTGGCGATTCGCGCCTATCACCAGAGCCGTGGCGATCAGCACCGCGATATCTGCCTGATCCCGTCGTCGGCCCACGGCACCAACCCCGCCACCGCCCACATGGCCGGCATGCGCGTGGTGGTGACCGCTTGCGACGCGCGCGGCAACGTCGACATCGAAGACCTGCGCGCCAAAGCCATCGAGCACCGCGACCACCTCGCCGCGCTGATGATCACCTACCCGTCGACCCACGGCGTGTTCGAAGAAGGTATCCGCGAAATCTGCGGGATCATTCACGACAACGGCGGCCAGGTGTACATCGACGGCGCCAACATGAACGCCATGGTCGGCCTGTGCGCGCCGGGCAAGTTCGGCGGCGACGTCTCGCACCTGAACCTGCACAAGACCTTCTGCATCCCCCACGGCGGCGGCGGCCCGGGCGTTGGCCCGATCGGCGTCAAATCCCACCTGGCCCCATTCCTGCCCGGCCACGCGGCCATGGCACGCAAGGAAGGCGCGGTGTGCGCGGCGCCGTTCGGCAGCGCGAGCATCCTGCCGATCACCTGGATGTACATCAGCATGATGGGCGGCGCGGGCCTCAAGCGCGCTTCGCAGCTGGCGATCCTGAATGCCAACTACATTTCCCGCCGCCTGGAAGAGCACTACCCAGTGCTCTACACCGGCAGCAACGGCCTGGTGGCGCATGAATGCATCCTGGACTTGCGCCCGTTGAAAGACAGCAGCGGCATCAGCGTGGATGACGTGGCCAAGCGCCTGATCGACTTCGGCTTCCACGCACCGACCATGTCGTTCCCGGTGGCCGGCACCTTGATGATCGAGCCGACCGAAAGCGAATCCAGGGAAGAACTGGACCGCTTCTGCGACGCGATGATCGCCATCCGCGAAGAAATCCGCGCGGTGGAAAACGGCACCTTGGACAAGGACGACAACCCGCTGAAAAACGCCCCGCACACCGCGGCGGAACTGGTGGGCGAATGGAGCCACCCTTACAGCCGTGAACAAGCGGTGTACCCGCTGGCGTCGTTGATCGACGGCAAGTACTGGCCGCCGGTCGGCCGGGTCGACAACGTGTTCGGCGATCGCAACCTCGTGTGCGCCTGCCCTTCGATCGAGAGCTACGCATAACCTGGTCAAGAATGTGGGAGGGGGCTTGCTCCCGATGGCAGAGTGTCAGTTGATAGATCTGGTGACTGACACCCCCTCATCGGGGGCAAGTCGAATCGTCGCACCGCCCCTCCCACACTTGACCGCGTATGACCTCAAGAATAATAAGAACCTGGAGAACAACTCATGTCGTTAAGCGTGTTCGACCTGTTCAAGATTGGCATCGGCCCCTCCAGCTCCCACACCGTCGGCCCGATGCGCGCCGCCGCGCGCTTTGTCGAGGGCTTGCGCCGTGACGACCTGCTGAGCGCCACCACCTGCGTCAAGGTGGAACTCTACGGCTCACTCGGCGCCACCGGCAAAGGCCACGGCAGCGACAAGGCCGTGTTGCTCGGCCTGGAAGGCGAACACCCGGACACCGTGAACACAGAAACCGTCGCCACGCGCCTGGCACAGATGCGCAGCGCCGGCCGTTTGAACCTGCTCGGCGAACACAGCATTGTGTTCAACGAGAAAGAACACCTGGCGATGATTCGCAAACCCCTCGCCTATCACCCCAACGGCATGATCTTCCGTGCCTTCGACGCCGCCGGCATCCAGATCCGCAGCCGCGAGTACTACTCGGTGGGCGGTGGCTTTGTGGTAGATGAAGACGCTGCCGGCGCCGACCGGATCGTCGAAGACGCCACGCCGCTGACCTTCCCGTTCAAGAGCGCCAAGGACTTGCTCGGTCATTGCGCCACCTACGGGCTGTCCATCAGCCAGGTGATGCTGACCAATGAAAGTGCCTGGCGCCCCGAAGCCGAAACCCGCAACGGCCTGCTGAAGATCTGGCAGGTGATGCAGGACTGTGTGGACGCTGGCTGTCGCAATGAAGGGATCTTGCCGGGAGGCTTGAAGGTCAAGCGTCGTGCCGCCGCCCTGCATCGCCAGCTGTGCAAGAACCCGGAGTCGGCCCTGCGCGACCCGTTGTCGGTACTCGATTGGGTCAACCTGTACGCGTTGGCGGTCAACGAAGAAAACGCCAACGGTGGGCGCGTGGTCACCGCGCCCACCAACGGTGCGGCCGGGATTGTGCCGGCGGTGCTGCATTACTACATGCGCTTTATCCCCGGCGCGAGTGAAGACGGCGTAGTGCGCTTTCTGCTCACCGCCGCCGCGATCGGGATTCTGTACAAGGAAAACGCGTCGATCTCCGGTGCCGAGGTTGGCTGCCAGGGTGAAGTCGGCGTGGCCTGCTCGATGGCCGCCGGAGCGCTGTGCGAAGTGTTGGGCGGCAGCGTGTCCCAGGTCGAAAACGCCGCCGAGATCGGCATGGAACACAACCTCGGGCTGACGTGCGACCCGATCGGCGGCCTGGTGCAAGTGCCCTGCATCGAGCGCAATGCCATGGGCTCGGTCAAAGCCATCAACGCAGTGCGTATGGCCTTGCGCGGCGATGGGCAGCATTTTGTGTCCCTCGACAAGGTCATCCGCACCATGCGCCAGACCGGCGCCGACATGAAAAGCAAATACAAGGAAACCGCCCGTGGCGGTTTGGCGGTCAACATTATCGAGTGCTGACGCTTAGAAGCGCGTCCGCACGTTTTTCAGGAGCTGAATATGTCCACCGAAACCCTGTTGAAAACCCCGTTGCACGCGCTGCACATCGAACTCGGCGCGCGCATGGTGCCCTTCGCCGGCTACGACATGCCGGTGCAATACCCATTGGGCGTGATGAAAGAACACCTGCACACCCGTGATCAGGCCGGGCTGTTCGACGTGTCTCACATGGGCCAGATCCGCCTGACCGGCGCCAATGCCGCCAAGGCCCTGGAAACCCTGGTGCCGGTGGATATCATCGACCTGCCCGTAGGCATGCAGCGCTATGCCATGTTCACCAACGAGCAGGGCGGTATTCTCGACGACCTGATGGTGGCCAACCTGGGGAACGACGAGCTGTTCCTGGTGGTCAACGCGGCCTGCAAGGACCAGGACCTGGCGCACCTGCGTGCCAGGATTGGCGACCAGTGCAGCATCGAGCCGCTGTTCGAAGAACGCGCCCTGCTCGCCCTGCAAGGCCCGGCAGCGGTAAAAGTGCTGGCACGCCTGGCCCCTGAAGTGACCAAGATGACCTTCATGCAATTCACATCCCTGCGCCTGCTGGGCGTGGACTGCTACGTCAGCCGCTCCGGCTACACCGGTGAAGACGGCTTCGAGATCTCGGTGCCCGCCGCCCACGCCGAAAGCCTGGCCCGCAGCCTGCTGGCCGAGACCGAAGTCCAGGCCATCGGCCTGGGCGCCCGCGACTCGCTGCGCCTGGAAGCCGGCCTGTGCCTGTATGGCCACGACATGAACACCGACACCACCCCGATCGAAGCCAGCCTGCTCTGGGCGATCTCCAAGGCCCGTCGCGCCGACGGCGCTCGTGCCGGTGGCTTTCCCGGCGCCGACCGGATCTTTACCCAGCAGCAAGCCGGTGTGAGCCGCAAACGTGTCGGCCTGCTGACTCAGGAGCGTACACCCGTGCGTGAAGGTGCGGAAATCGTCGACGAACACGGCACCGTGGTCGGCAGCGTCTGCAGCGGCGGCTTTGGCCCGAGCCTCGGCGGCCCGTTGGCGATGGCCTACCTGGACAGCGCGTTCACTGCGTTGGATACCGAAGTTTCTGCACTGGTGCGTGGGAAAAAGGTGCCACTTCGTGTAAGTAAAATGCCATTTGTGCCGCAACGGTACTACCGTGGCTGATTGATTGTTTCTATAAGTAACGCGGTTGCGTTAACGCGCACTAATCTGTAACGCAACCGCCATAAAACAGTGCATTGACGATAGTCATTGTTATAGGGGTCAACCTATAACAAGTGACCATTTCTATCGAATAAGTCGTCCGCCCATTGTTCCCCCAAGTGCCACAAAGCCGAGCAAAACCTGGGCTTTGCGCAGGGCTTGTTTTTTCTCCATTAGTTGACGTAGAGTTTGCTCACTGTGTTTGCATGGGTCGCTTGGAACCTGGACCTGGGCAGTAGCCAAAGTTTGCTACAACCCGTTCGACGTCTCTTACTTTCCTGCAACCCAGCCCAGTACTCTTTCATGCGAAAGGGGCTGTCATTCATTTTTAGCGTCAAGGAAATAAGAAAATGTCGGATAAACGTCAGAGCGGTACCGTCAAGTGGTTTAACGACGAGAAAGGGTTTGGTTTTATCACTCCAGAAAGCGGTCCGGATCTGTTCGTGCATTTCCGCGCTATTCAGGGCAACGGCTTCAAGAGCCTGAAAGAAGGCCAGAAAGTGTCTTTCGTCGCCGTGCAAGGCCAGAAAGGCATGCAGGCTGACGAAGTGATCGCCGAAGGCTGATCCCTCCTGCGACAAAAAGCCCCTGATGGTGACATCAGGGGCTTTTTTATGGGCGCGGTAAGGGCATTGCGCCGTAAAATGCTTTTTTTCTTCAGAGAGCCGGCCATGTCCAAACCCCTGCTGAGCCCCCAAGGCGAATTCCCCGCCGTTGGCCTGGGCCGTCGTCTGGCAGCGATGTTCTATGACTTCCTCCTCTGCACGGCGCTACTGATTGTCACGGCCTTTCTCTACAAGCTGGTGTGGATCGCGTTCGTGGGCGAAGCCAAAATGCGTACCCTCACCGAATCCGGCGCGCTGGACGGCGACCCGCTGCTGTCGACGATTCTGTTCTTCGTGCTGTTTGGCTTCTTCGCCAAGTTCTGGACCCATTCCGGGCAGACCCTGGGCATGCAGGTGTGGGGCGTGCGCGTACAGAACGCCGACGGCTCGCGGATCAGCCTGTGGCAGGCGCTGTTGCGCTTTGTGGTGTCGATTGCATCGTGGTTGTGCGTGGGGCTGGGGTTTATCTGGTCACTGTTCGACAAGCAGAAACGCAGTTGGCACGACATCTACTCCGACACGCAGTTGGTGCAGGTTCCGAAGCGGAAAAAATAACGCCCTGCTGGTGCGGATCAAAATGTGGGAGGGGGCTTGCTCCCGATAGCGTAGTGTCAGTCTCCAGATACATCGACTGATTTACCGCTATCGGGGGCAAGCCCCCTCCCACATGTTCGACCGGGTCAGGCGTTGCCGGCCAGCTTCAGGCGCGCAGCCTGGGTGAAGTCCAACATGCGCTTGAGCGGGCGCACCGCCTGCGGGATCACCGAAGGCTCGACGAAGATCTCGTTGCTGCCCTCACGCAGGCACTGCAGCGTGCGCTCCAGCGTATTCATCGCCATCCACGGGCAGTGCGCGCAACTGCGGCACGCCGCGCCGTTGCCGGCGGTAGGCGCTTCGACGAAGACCTTGTCCGGGCACAGCTGCTGCATCTTGTAGAAAATGCCGCGGTCGGTGGCGACAATGAACGTTTTGTTCGGTAAACGCTGAGCGGCGGCAATCAGTTGGCTGGTGGAACCCACTGCATCCGCCAGTTCGATCACCGAGGTCGGGGATTCCGGGTGGACCAGGATCGCCGCGTCCGGGTACAGCGCCTTCATGTCTTCCAGCTGCTTGGACTTGAACTCTTCGTGGACGATGCACGCACCGTCCCACAGCAGCATGTCGGCACCGGTCTGGCGCTGAATGTAAGTACCCAGGTGCTTGTCCGGCCCCCAGATAATGGTCTCGCCGTTGTCCATCAGGCTTTCGACGATTTCCAGCGCGCAACTGGAAGTCACCACCCAGTCCGCCCGCGCCTTGACCGCCGCCGAGGTGTTGGCATACACCACCACCGTGCGTTCGGGGTGTTGATCGCAGAACGCGGAAAACTCCTCCACCGGACAGCCCAGGTCGAGGGAGCACGTGGCTTCCAGGGTCGGCATCAGGATGCGTTTTTCGGGGGTAAGGATTTTGGCCGTCTCGCCCATGAAACGCACACCGGCGACCAGTACGGTCTTGGCCGGGTGAGCAGCGCCGAAGCGTGCCATTTCAAGGGAGTCGGAGACACAGCCGCCGGTTTCTTCGGCCAGGGCCTGAATCACCGGGTCGCAATAGAAGTGGGCGACCAGCACCGCGTCCTGAGCTTTGAGCTCGGCGGCGATGGCGGTACGCAGGCTAGCCTCTTCCTCGGCACTGAGGGCCTTGGGCTGCTTGGCGTCGAGGTGGGCTTGAACCAGAAGGCGTTCGGAAATTTGCGTCATGTTCGCAAGACCTGCAGGCGCCGTTGCGCGAAAGTCGAGTGTACCACCGGCTCTGGAGCCCTTCAGGCGCCGCCGGACGAAGTGATGATGTCATCAAGCACGGGTTAAGGTGAAGCTGCGCAAGGCTACAGAATATCGAATGGATTCAAAAGCCTAATCTGGCACGGCGCGACGCATCTGTCGGGCAAAAAAAAACGCGAAGGCGCATCACTGGGGCTTCGCGCGTTGACCACGATGAACCTCAGCGCATCAGCACA
Organism: Pseudomonas sp. Y39-6; assembly: GCF_023651955.1. Classification (NCBI taxonomy): domain Bacteria; kingdom Pseudomonadati; phylum Pseudomonadota; class Gammaproteobacteria; order Pseudomonadales; family Pseudomonadaceae; genus Pseudomonas; species Pseudomonas sp. Y39-6. The sequence continues at coordinate 5,637,410 of NZ_CP069594.1, forward strand.
TCCGGATCATCCTGCAACAGGACTGAGTCATGCATCTTCGCCAATGCATCCTTCAACGTCGACTGCTCCAGCGCATCCTTGGATTTTTTGCTTTCCCTGCCCGCGTGTTCGAGCAGCGCCAAGTAGTCACGCTTGGATGAGCCTTCCTTCGGCACCACGGTGTCTTCTACCAGGTTGGCCATCACATACTTCTGCGTGTGGGTATTCTGGGAAGCCGACTGTGTGACGGAAGCACGGGTCAATTGGCTGTCTGTATAGGCAAAGCTCGCGGTGCTGCTGACCCTGTCCTGTACGTGCACATACAGGTAATTCTGCGATTCGCGACTGCCATCAAACACCGGCGGTTTCCCACCATCAAGGCCTTTGTGGAAGCTCGCCGAAAGCACCGATTGCTGGTTCTGGGTGACACTGCGATCCGCGCTGCTGCGGCCATTAACCTGGTTTTTTTGCGACACATTGTAAGAAAAGCTGTCGACCTCTGAAGGGCGCATCGGGTTGGAGCTGTCTACGGCCTGCTTGAGGGAAGCCTTGAAGTCCGCCAGACCGGTCAGCAAGCCTTTATCGCTCCCGGCCCGGTCGGCCGTGGTGTTGAGCACCGACTGTGAAATGTCCGCGCCGCCGCCTTTGGCGAACTGCGCCACCAATGCTGCCCCCAAGCCGCTGTAGCGACTGGCCGTGGAGGTCGAGTTAAAGCGGGTGTTGATGATCTTGCTGACTGCGTCCTGGCTGCTATTTTCCCAGGCCCGCACACTTTCCCGACCCGGCATCTGCCCGTCTCGGGAGTAGATATCAACGACATCGGCAGCCGGATTACCGAGGCTGACCACCGACGCAGGTCGCACCGGCAAGACATCGACAGTGTTCGCCGAAATGGCGAGCGGTGTGGCTACAGCGCGAACAATGAGGGGATTGCTAGCGATGATCGGAGTTAGCGTAGTCATGACAGTCCATGTCTTGAAAGCTTAGCCTCCAATCTAGCCAAGATACGCCGCGTATTGACAGCATTAAAGCCGAAATAAGTGGCAAAGAGCCACATCAAAAAAACCGCCTCTTTGCCGCATCGCGCAGACTCAGGAGCTGTAAGTCAACGCCACACATACCGCGCGATCGCTCGTAGGAATATGTACAAAACGTGCCGGCATTATCCAATGCCTTCCCACAGCAAAAGCAGTGCAGTGCGCAAGGAAGTCGCTGGTGGGGGGAGGTATCTTAATGACATGATGAAGGCCATTTAACCCGCTCGGCCAAACTCAAATGAATAGCACCGTCGGGATGGGCTCTGAGGTCAGCGAACTGGCCACCTCCGGCCTGAGCCAAAACGAAGCGTTCACCGAGCGCGTACTGGCCAGCATCAACGATTGCATCCAAGTACTCGATCTCGATGCCCGCCTCACGTTCATGAGCGAAGGCGGCCAAAACATCATGGAGGTCAGTGACTTCAACACCATCCGTGGCTGCTCCTGGCCCGATTTCTGGCAGGATCAAGGCAACCTAGACGCCAAGGCCGCCGTACAGGCCGCCAGAAACGGCGAAAGCGCCAGCTTTATCGGCCCGGCCCAGACCCTGGCCGGTAACCTGAAGTGGTGGCATGTACAGGTGAGCCCGATCCTGGGCAGTAACGGCCGGCCGGAACAGATCCTCTGCGTATCCCGCGACATCACGGCCCTGCGTGAAGCCGAAGAAGCACTGCGCAAGCTCAACGAGTCCCTGGAACAACGGGTGGTGGAACGCACCCGCGACCGCGACCGCATCTGGCGCCTGTCCCCGGACCTGATGCTGGTGGCCCAACTCGACGGCGTGATCTCCGCCGTCAACCCAGCCTGGACTCGCATGCTCGGCCACGCCGAACACGACTTGGTGGGCAGCCAGTTGCTGGCCCTGGTTCACCCGGACGACTTGGCCGACTCCGCATCGGCAGTCAGCCGCCTGGGAGACGGCAAGAACTTCCCCAACTTCAAGAACCGTTACCGCCACCAGGATGGCAGCTATCGCATGATCGCCTGGACCGCCGTACCCGACAGCGATTACATCCATGCGGTGGGCCGGGATATCCAGGCCGAAGAAGAAGCCAAGGACGCCCTGCGCCTGTCGGAAGATGCCTTGCGCCAATCCCAGAAACTGGAAACCATTGGCCAACTCACCGGCGGCGTCGCACACGACTTCAATAACCTGCTGACGGTAATCAAATCCTGCGCCGACCTGCTCAAGACCCCATCCCTGAGTGAAGTGCGGCGCATCAAATACATCGATGCCATCGCCAGCACCGTCGACCGCGCCGCCCGCCTGACCGCGCAACTGCTGACCTTCGCCCGCCGCCAGGCCCTGCGCCCGGAAGTATTCAATGTCGGCGACAGCGTGTTGCGGGTGGGCGAGATGATGGACAGCCTGACTGGCTCGCGGATCAAGGTCACCATCGAAGTGCCGGATGAGCCCTGCTTTATAAACGCCGATGAAAGCCAGTTCGATACCGCGCTGGTGAACATGGTGGTCAATGCGCGGGATGCCATGGCCGGCAATGGCCACTTGACCATCCAGGTCGCGACAGCCGCCTGGCTGCCGTCGGTGCGCGCCCACCCGGGGCGGGTCGCCGACTACGTGACCATCGCATTGAGCGACACCGGATCAGGCATTGCGCCAGAAAAACTCGACGCCATCTTCGAACCCTTCTACACCACCAAAGGCATCGGCCAAGGCACCGGGCTGGGCTTGTCGCAAGTGTTCGGCTTTGCCAAACAGTCGGGCGGGGAGATTCTGGTGCAGAGCGAACGCGGCAAAGGCAGCCAGTTTACGTTGTACCTGCCCAAGGTCGAGGCCAGCACGATCCCGACCGCCCAGGACAACCATCGCGTACCGATCATCTCGAACTTGTGCGTGCTGATGGTCGAGGACAATGCTGACGTTGGCCTCTACACCTCGCAGACCCTGGAACAGATGGGCTTTCACGTGTTGTGGGTGCCGGACGCCAAGAGCGCACTGGAAGCCCTGGCCCCCAACCCGGAAAGTTTCCAGGTGGTGTTCTCCGACATCTCCATGCCCGGCATGAGCGGCCTGGAACTGCTCGACGCGATCGAAACGCTCTATCCATGGCTGCCGGTGGTGCTCACCACCGGCTACAACGACGAATACGCGCGCATTGCCCAAGAAGAAGCCAAGCGTTTTGTACTGCTGCAGAAACCCTATGCCACCGAGACGCTGGCCTTGCTCCTGCAAAAGGTCGTCAAGGGCCGTCTGGGCGGCTTGATGGGGGTGGAGTAGGTCGACGCGACTTTAGGATCAGCACGCTGTCGCCTTTCAGCATCGGAAGGCGGGTTGCATGTGGTGGGACTTGGCAGCTTGCACGGGCTTTTCACAAGGCAAAAAAAAACCCGGAAATCCTCACTTGCGTGGGCCTTCCGGATTTTCTAAACCGCCAAAAATGGTGGGTCGTGTGGGATTCGAACCTACGACCAATTGGTTAAAAGCCAACTGCTCTACCAACTGAGCTAACGACCCGCTGTGTTGTGGCGCGTATAATACTGATTTCTAAGGATTATTCAACACCTTATTTTAAATAAATCAAAAATAACGCGTTGGGTCCGTAATTCCGGCCATTTTGAAGCCTTCTGCACGCAGTCGGCAGCTGTCGCATTTCCCACAAGCACGGCCGTCATCGTCTGCCTGATAGCAGGAAACAGTCAGCGAATAATCGACGCCAAGCCCTACGCCAGCCTTCACGATATCGGCCTTGCTGAGGTTTTGCAGCGGCGCCAGGATACGGAAGCCCTGCCCCTCTACCCCAGCCTTGGTCGCCAGGTTGGCCATGCGTTCGAACGACTCGATGAACTCTGGGCGGCAGTCCGGGTAGCCGGAATAATCCACTGCGTTGACGCCGATGAAGATATCGCGCGCATTCAGCACTTCCGCCCAGCCAAGGGCCAGGGACAGGAACACGGTGTTGCGCGCCGGGACGTAGGTGATCGGGATGCCTTCGCTGGGGGCTTCCGGCACGTCGATGCTGCTGTCGGTGAGCGCCGAGCCGCCGATGCCGTTGAGATTCAGGCCAATGACCTTGTGCTCGGCCACACCCATGTCGCGAGCGACGCGGGCAGCGGCGTTCAGCTCGGCGCGATGGCGCTGGCCGTAGTCGAAGCTCATGGTGTAGCAGGTGTAGCCTTCAGCCTGCGCCATGGCCACCACCGTGGCGGAGTCGAGGCCGCCGGACAGCAGGATTACCGCACGTTTTTGATCAATCGGTTGTTCAGTCATTTCAGCGTCCTGGCTCGTCGTTCCAAAGGTATTTATGCAGTTGCAGTTGCAGACGGACCGGTAGGTTATCAGCCACCACCCAGTCGGCCAGGTCGCGTGCGTTCAGGTCGTGATGGCTTGGAGAGAACAGCACCTCGCCCGCGCGGCGATCCAGGCCGTACTGGATCAGCTTGGAGCTCGCCCAGTCGTAATCGTCGCGGGAACAGATCACGAACTTGACCTGGTCGTTGGCCGTCAGCAGGTCCAGGTTCTCGTAGAGGTTGCGATGTGCCTCTTTGGAGCCAGGGGTCTTGAGATCGACCACTCGGCTTACACGCGGGTCCACCGCGGAAATATCCAGGGCGCCGCTGGTTTCCAGGGACACCTCGTAACCGGCGTCACACAGCTGCTTGAGCAAAGGGATGGCGTTGGGTTGCGCCAACGGCTCACCGCCGGTCACGCAGACGTAGCGCGGCCGGTAACCGGCAACCTGTTCAAGGATGTCTTCAAGGGTTCGCACGGTGCCGCCACTGAAGGCGTAGGCGCTGTCACAGTACTGGCAACGCAGGGGGCAACCGGTCAGGCGCACAAATACTGTGGGCAGGCCGGCCGTTCGCGTTTCACCCTGTAACGAGTAAAAAACTTCGGTGATGCGTAATGTGTCTTGCATAGTCGCCACGGGCGTAACAGCTAAACAGGCTGTCCGCCTCCGTCAGGCACTTCAAGGAATTCCGCCAACGCGTAAACCCCAGGAAGCGTGTTTCATAAAAGGGCGTGGATTCTAACGAAAAAACCCGCGCCAGGCGCGGGTTTCTTCTAAACGGACAGCATCGCTTACAAGCGCTGCAGGTCGCGTTGAGCCAACTGGGCAGCGGAAGTCCCCGGATACTGGGCAACGACCTGCTGCAGAATGCCTTTGACCTTGTCGGTGTGACCCAGGCGGCGTTCTACGTCAGCGAGTTTGTACAGCGAATCCGGCACCTTGGCGTGCTTGGGGTACAGCTGGCTGACCTTGGCAAATGCCTGGCCCGCCCCCTGCAGATCACCCTTTGCCAGGTTTACCTCACCCAGCCAGTACTGGGCGTTGCCCGCGTACTGACTGTTTGGGTAACGACCGAGGAATGCGGTGAAGGCCTTGCTGGCCTTGTCGAAATCCTTGGCCTTGATCAGGTCGAAGGCTGCATCGTAATACAGTTTTTCCTTCGCCGGATCACCCGGTTCGCTGCTGGCGGCAGGGGCTGCGGCGGCGGCCCCTGCTGCAGCACCACCGGCGGCGGCACTTGGCGCGCCACCGGCAGAAGAATTATCAGGAGTAGCGGCAGGTGTAACGCCGGCTCCTATGCGTCGATCAAGATCCTGGTATCGCTCCAGGCCTTCTTGCTTCAGCTGGTTCACTTGATTCTGCAGAACTTCAATGGCGCCTTGTTGCTGCGACAATTGATCCTGCATGCGTTGCAACTGGTTGAACAGTTCGCCCTGTGCCGAGGGAGCGGACGTAGCCGCCCCCCCAGCATAGGCGCCGTTCGTGCCATAACCTGCTGGCGGATAACTGCTCCCGCTATTGTTATAGCCTGAGTTGCTATCTTCCACAGGAACCGCAGCCCACACCGCAAGCGGCGCGAGGCTGAGAGCCAATACAGTTAGAGCACGACGGCACGTTCGCATGACGAATTACTTACGCAGTTCGACGCGACGGTTTTGAGCCCAGGACTGCTCGTCGTGGCCAGTAGCAACTGGACGCTCTTTACCGTAGGAAACCAGTTCCAGTTGGCCTGGAGCAACACCTTGCAGTACCAGATAGCGCTGAACGGCTTTCGCACGACGCTCGCCCAGTGCCATGTTGTACTCGCGAGTACCACGTTCGTCGGTGTTACCTTCCAGAACAACGCGAGCGCCGTTAGCTTTCAGGTCCTTCGCGTGAACGTCCAGAGCGCGCATGGCTTCTGGTTTCAGGTCCGAACTGTCGTATTCGAAGTAGAAAGTGGTGATTGCGCGCAGAGCAGCTTCTTCGCTCAGGGAGCCGTCAACTGCACCAGTGTTGGCGCCATAACCAGCGTTTGGATCAACAGCTGCGCCTTCACCGGCATTGTCGCCGCCTTTAGACGAGCAACCAACGGCTACGGACAGAGCCAGAGCCAGAGCAGCAAACTTACCAAACTTCAGCATTTCCATCGTGAAACTCCTAATGAACCCCAGTGTGTTAAGCAAATCATGTAGCGCCGCGTCAGTTCAGGTAAGGGGACCAGGATGGTTCTCTGACTTCGCCTTGTGCGGTAGGAAGCGGGAGCCTTACGCGTCCATTAATGGACACGAGCATCAAGACTCCCCGGCCCTGCTGGCGGGTGGCGTAGATTACCATGGTGCCGTTGGGCGCAACAGTGGCTGACTCATCTAGGTTGGTATCTGTAAGGATTTTTACGGTTCCGCGCTGCAAATCCTGGGCCGCAACCCGGAAATTAGTGAAACCATCCTGACGGTGAATCATCACCAACGTCTTTTCATCAGCCGAAAGCTTAGGGTTGGCGTTGTAGTTACCAATAAAGGTCACGCGTTCCGCGCCACCGCCACCCACGCTCGTTTTATAAATTTGAGGCTTGCCGCCACGGTCGGAGGTGAAATAGATGGTCGAACCATCTTTACCCCAGAACGGTTCGGTGTTGATACCAGGACCGCTGGTCACGCGGCTGATCTGGCGCGAAGCCATGTTCATCACGTAGATATCCGGGTTGCCGTCCTTGGACAGCACGAAAGCCAGGCGCGAACCATCCGGCGACCAGGCTGGCGCACCGTTGAGGCCTTCGAAGTTGGTGATCTGCTCACGACGGCCAGTATCGATGTGCTGGACGAAGATGCGCGGACGCTTCTGCTCGAAGGACACGTAGGCAATGCGCTTGCCGTCCGGCGCGAAGCGCGGCGACAGGATTGGTTCACGCGATTGCAGCAAGGTCACAGCGCGCGCGCCGTCATAGTCGGAACGCTGCAGCGTGTAGCGCGTGTTGTCTACGGAGAAACGCTCGGCCGTTACATACAGCAGACGTGTCGAGAAAGCCCCTTTGATACCGGTGAGCTTTTCAAACGACTGGTCCGAGATGTAGTGGGCCATGTCGCGCAGTTGTTCGGCGGTGCCCGATACGCTGCCGGTCAAGACCTGCTGCTCGGTCGCCACGTTGAACAAGGCGTACTGGATCTGCAGGCGACCGCCGGCCGGCACGATGCTGCCGACCATCAGGTACTGGGCGCCCACGGCTTTCCAGTCGCGGAAGATGACTTCGCTGGCCTGGGTCGGCTGGCTGATCATGTTGCCTTTGGGAATCGGCGCGTAGTAACCGGAGTTGCGCAGGTCGTCGCTGACGATCTGGGCCATGTCGTCCGGCAACACGCTGCCGCCCTGCCAGCCGAACGGTACAACGGCGATCGGGGTGGCCCGATCGCTACCGCTGGTGACCAGGATGTTCTTTTCATCCGCCGCCGCTATCCCTGCCATACAGCAAATAACGACAAGCATTCCTCGAAGAAGGTTTCTCACAAGGCTAAATCCTCAGGTGTGAATGTCATCTTGAATGAACGATAGGGAGCGAAGTCGCTTGGTTTCATTCCCTGCATCTCGGTCAACCGGCCAATATTCTTGACCGCCGCGACCGCCGAACTGTCGAACGAACCGTCACCACTGGACTTGGCCACGCTGACCGAAGTCACCGTACCGTCCGGCAACATGCCGATCTGCAGCACTACTGTCATGCCTTTGCGTGCCGAAGGCGGACGTGTCCAGCCTTCTGCTGCCCGCGCCCGAATCAGGTCGTCGAAACTGCCCGCGACTTCATCGCCACGTTCATCGGCCAAGGCTTGCTGACGCTGCGGCGTGTCGGAGAGCAAATCTGCCAAGGCCTGGGCCTTTTTCTCTTCGGCGGATTTACGCGCTGCTTCCTGGGCCTTTTTCTTGGTGGCATCGGCGGCAGCTTTCTTCTTCGCGTCGTCGGCGATTTTCTTCTTCGCCTCGTCTGCTTCAGCTTTTTTCTTGGCGTCTTCGGCGGCTTTCTTCTTCGCGTCTTCGACTATCTTTTTCTTGGCGTCTTCAGCGGCCTTTTTCTTGGCCTCTTCTTCGGCAGCTTTTTTGGCTTCTTCTTCAGATTTCTTCTTGGCTATATCAGCCAATTGTTTCTCTTCGGCTTTTTTAGCTTCGGCAGCTTTCTCGGCTTTCTTGGCTTCATCAGCCTTTTTCGCCTCGTCAGCCTTCTTCGCTTCGTCAGCCTTTTTCGATTCCTCGGCCTTTTGAGCCGCCTCTTCTTTCTTTTGTTCCGCAGCAGCCTTCACTGCTTCCTGCTCGACCTTCTTCTGTTCCATCTGCTCGACTTCAGTCTGGCGCGCAGCCGACTTCTGGGCCTCACCCGCAATCTTCTGATTGGTCTGGGTAGTGGCCTGACTTTTCGATTTCAGCTGATACAGGGTCGCCTGCACGATCGGCTTGGCTGGCGGCAGGTCCGGGGTCATGGCAAAGCTGACGAACAGCATGCCAAACACCAGGACGTGCAGGGCAATTGCCCAGACGCTAGGCCAGAAGTAGCTTTCCGAGGCGGACGGCTCTCGCTGTTGGTGCATCAGGGCGCCTCGGTAATCAAGCCAACGTTACCGACGCCGGCCTTCTGCAGCCCGCCCATGGCGCCCATGACGGAACCGTAGTCGACCGACTTGTCGCCGCGGATGAACACCTGGGTGTGCTTGCCGCCTTCGTTGCCGGAGCGAATGATCTTGGTCACCGCATCGGTCATCGCCGGCAAGGTCAGGGCCTTGTCCTGTTGTTTCTGCGTATCGACTTCACTGCCAAGGTTCCAGTAGTAGGTCTTGTCAGCCTTGATCGAAATCGTCAGCACCTGGGTGTTGTTGTCCTGGGGCAAGGCTTCGCTGGAAACCTTGGGCAGATCAACCTTCACACCCTGGTTGAGCATCGGCGCGGTCACCATGAAGATCACCAGCAGCACCAGCATCACGTCGATGTAAGGCACTACGTTCATCTCGGCGACCGGCTTGCGCTTGGTTCGTGCTCGAGTGATTAAAGCCATCGGGGAGTACCTGCTTATTCTTCGCTGGTGTGCACTTTACGGTGCAGGATCGCCTGGAATTCGTCGGCGAAGGTGTAGTAACGGCTGATCAGGGTCTCACCGCGCGCGGCAAAGCGGTTGTAGGCGATAACCGCCGGGATCGCAGCGAACAGGCCGATCGCGGTGGCAACCAGGGCTTCGGCGATACCCGGGGCCACGGTGGCCAGGGTCGCTTGCTGGGCCTGGGCCAGGCCGCGGAAGGAGTTCATGATCCCCCACACGGTACCGAACAGGCCGATGTACGGGCTGACGGAACCCACGGTGGCGAGGAACGGCAGGCTCTGCTCCAGCTTCTCTTCTTCGCGGGAGATGGCCACGCGCATGGCACGGGCCACGCCTTCCATGACCGCTTCCGGATCGACGCCCGGCTGCTGGCGCAGGCGCGAGAACTCCTTGAAGCCGGCACGGAAGATCTGCTCGACGCCCGAATCCGGGTCAGGGTTGCTACCGGCCTGGCGATACAGTTTGGACAGGTCGATACCCGACCAGAAGCGCTCTTCGAAGCTCTCCAGGGCACGTCGACCGGCACGCAGCAGGTTGCTGCGCTGAAAAATCATGACCCAGGATGTAACCGATGCGGCTAACAGGATCAGCATCACCAGTTGAACCACAACACTGGCATTACTGACCAGGCTCCACATGGAGGAATGGTCGACGACGGTAGGTTCCACGCTAAATCTCCTGCTTTGATTGTTTACCCGCGCCGCTCACGGCGGCAAAGGCCGCACGTAGAGTTTCGGGAATGGCCCGAGGTTTCAAACTATTGGGGCGCACACACGCCACCAGGAACTGCCCCTCACAGAGCAGCGTTGCATCCGCAGCCCGCCTGACCTGCTGTTTAAAGCGCAGGCTGACACGGTTCAATTCGATTACTTCAGCGCTGACCAGCAGCTCATCGTCCAATCGCGCCGGCGCGTAATAACGCGCCTCGCTGGAATGCACGACAAACAACAGGTCCTCCCCTGCCAGCTGGGATTGGGCAAAGCCCAGCTCCCGTAGCCGCTCGGTTCGAGCCCGCTCCATGAACTTGAGGTAATTGACGTAATACACGATGCCGCCAGCATCGGTGTCCTCGTAATAAACGCGACAGCGATGTGCGAACGACTGATCCCCGTTTTGCGCGCGCATACTCTAGTGCTTACTCCTCAGGTTGCCAATCCGGCTGGGCAACTGTTTTTTCATTCTATGAAACATTTCTAACGACTGAATGACGACGCCAGCCACTAGGACAGCACAAACCTTGAATAAATCGACCCGAGTGACCTTTTTAATCGTCCACTGCATCGAGGAATTCGTCTAGCACGGGCATCTCGCCCAATCGTGACGGAATGTTTAGCCCAAAGTGCAAATAGGCATGGCGGGTAACCACCCGGCCCCTTGGTGTACGCATGATGTAGCCCTGCTGGATCAGGTACGGCTCCAGCACGTCCTCAATGGTATGGCGCTCTTCACTGATGGCCGCTGCCAGGCTGTCCACGCCCACCGGGCCACCGTCGAATTTCTCGATCATGGTCAACAGTAGCCGCCGGTCCTGGTGATCGAAGCCGTGTTCATCCACGTCCAGCAGGTTCAACGCCAGGTCGGCCACGGCCTTGGTGATATGGCCCTTGGCTCGCACTTCGGCAAAATCGCGCACGCGTCGCAGCAAGCGGTTGGCGATCCGTGGCGTACCCCGCGCCCGCCGGGCGATTTCAAACGCGCCTTCGGGGTCCAGGGGCAAGCCGAGAATGCCGGCCGAACGGCTGACGATGGTCGCCAGGTCTGCGGTGCTATAGAACTCTAGACGTTGGACGATGCCGAAACGGTCTCGCAACGGGTTGGTCAGCATGCCCGCGCGCGTGGTCGCGCCCACCAGGGTGAACGGCGGCAGGTCGAGCTTGATCGAGCGGGCCGCGGGGCCTTCACCGATCATGATGTCGAGCTGGAAGTCTTCCATCGCCGGGTACAGCACTTCCTCGACGATGGGCGACAGGCGGTGGATTTCGTCGATGAACAGCACGTCGTGCGGTTCGAGGTTGGTCAGCAGCGCCGCGAGGTCGCCCGGACGCTCCAGCACCGGGCCGGAGGTGGACTTGATCGACACCCCCATTTCCTGGGCGATGATGTTGGCCAGGGTGGTTTTACCCAACCCCGGCGGGCCGAAGATCAAGGTGTGGTCCAGGGATTCACTGCGCCCACGCGCAGCCTGGATGAACAACTCCATCTGCTCGCGCACGGTGGGCTGGCCGATGTAGTCGGCCAGGCTCAGGGGGCGGATGGCGCGGTCCTGGACTTCTTCACGGTCACGGGGGCCGGTGGCCGCGATCAGACGATCAGCTTCAATCACTTAAATCATTCCCTTCAGGGCTCGGCGGATCATGTCTTCGCTGCTCAGGTTCTTGTCCTTGATGGCCGACACCGCTTTGCTGGCTTCCTGCGGCTTGTAGCCCAGGGAAATCAGCGCGCTGACCGCATCGCTTTCGGCACTGGCCACCTGGGCCGCCGGCTGGTTCGGCTGGTTCGGCACCAGGGCGAACATGCTCGGCACGACTTCCCAGGCTTTGAAACGGTCCTTGAGCTCCACCAGCAGGCGTTCGGCGGTTTTCTTGCCGACCCCCGGCACCTTGGTCAGCGCCGAGGTGTCCTGGGCCGACACCGCGCGTACCAGTTCATCCACTTCCAGGCTCGACATCAGCGCCAGGGCCAGTTTCGGCCCTACGCCATTGAGGCGAATCAATTCGCGGAAGAAGTCGCGGTCACGCTTGCCAATGAAGCCATAGAGCAGTTGCGCATCTTCGCGCACCACAAGGTGAGTATGCAGGGTCAATGGCTCGCCAACCGACGGAAGGCGATACAGGGTGGTCATGGGCACTTCCAGCTCATACCCCAGCCCGTTGACATCCAGAATCAGGTGCGGCGGCTGTTTCTCAGCCAGGGTGCCGCGCAAGCGTCCAATCACGGTTCAGATCCTTAAAGCTTGGGGGTCAGATCGAGGCCTGACCGCAAATAACGATTGCGCCGATGCTATCAGAGACGCAGCCGCCCGCCACGACTACGTGCCGCCCCCAGGCCGTGAGGCAGCAGGCTGGAACGGGTATGCGCGTGGCAAATGGCGATGGCCAGGGCGTCGGAGGCGTCGATCTGCGGCTTGGAGGTGAGTTTGAGCATGTGCATGACCATCATCTGCACCTGCTCTTTATTGGCCGCGCCGGTGCCGACCACGGCCTGCTTGACCTGGGTGGCGGTGTACTCGGCGATTTCCATGGCCTCCTCGGCACCGGCGACGATGGCGGCGCCACGGGCCTGGCCGAGCTTGAGAGCCGAGTCGGCGTTTTTGGCCATGAACACCTTTTCGATCCCCATGGTCACCGGCTTGTAGGTCTGGATCACTTCACGCACGCCGCGATAGACGATCTGCAGGCGCTCGGCCAACTCGCCCGCACCGGTGCGGATGCAGCCCGAGGCGACATACACGCAGCCGCGCGGGGTGTGTTGCACCACACCAAAACCGGTGATGCGCGAACCGGGGTCGATACCTAGAATTAAAGTCATAACGCCTGCAGGTCGGGTAAACACAATTTTTGATACAGGTAAAATCCAATGTGGGAGGGGGCTTGCTCCCGATTACGGTGGTTCAGTCGATTCATAAATGACTGACACACCGTAATCGGGAGCAAGCCCCCTCTCACATTTAGATCCACATCGTCCGTCAGCCTAGCTGCTCGGCGACCGACTCTGGAATGTCAGCATTCGAGTAGACGTTCTGCACGTCATCCAGGTCCTCGAGCATATCCAGCATCTTCAGCACTTTCTGCGCGCCGTCCAGGTCCAGTTCGGCGCTGGTGGTCGGCAGCATCACGATTTCTGCGTCGGTGCCTTTGAAACCAGCGGTTTCCAGCGCGTTACGCACCGCATAGAACCCGGCGAACGAGGTGAACACATCGATCGAGCCGTCTTCATTGGTCACCACGTCATCGGCATCCGCTTCCATCGCGGCTTCCATCAACGCGTCTTCATCCACGCCCGGCGCGAAGGAAATCTGGCCCTTGCGCTCGAACAGGTAGGCCACCGAGCCGTCCGTGCCGAGGTTGCCACCGCACTTGCTGAACGCATGACGCACCGCCGCGGCAGTACGGTTGCGGTTATCGGTCATGCACTCGACCATCACCGCCACGCCGCCCGGGCCGTAGCCTTCGTAGGTCAGCTCGACCATGTCGTCGGTATCGGCCGCACCGGCGCCACGGGCCACGGCGCGGTCGATGATGTCGCGACTCATGTTGGCGCCGAGGGCCTTGTCCAGCGCCAGGCGCAGACGCGGGTTGGAGCCTGGGTCACCGCCGCCTTGGCGGGCGGCGACGGTCAGTTCGCGAATCCACTTGGTGAAGATCTTGCCTTTCTTGGCATCCTGACGCTCTTTGCGGTGCTTGATGTTCGCCCACTTGGAATGGCCAGCCATAACACAACTCCGAAATTCTCTAGAAACCTTATCAACCCCGCCCCAGGCGGGATACAACCCTTGTAACGCAAAGGCGCATCCGAAGATGCGCCTTTTTGACTGCGTAAAACCTTATCGCGCTTTCACGCAGCGGCCTTACTCAGCCTTTGGCGCCTCGCGCAGGCGGATATGCAGCTCGCGCAGTGCCTTGGCATCCACGACACCTGGCGCCTGGGTCATGACGTCCGCAGCGCTCTGGGTTTTCGGGAAGGCGATCACTTCACGGATCGACTGGGCGCCGGTCATCAGCATCACCAGACGGTCCAGGCCAAAGGCCAGGCCGCCGTGGGGCGGTGCGCCGTACTTCAGGGCGTCGAGCAGGAAGCCGAATTTCTCTTCCTGTTCGGCTTCGTTGATGCCCAGCAGACGGAATACCGCTTGCTGCATTTCCTTGCGGTGGATACGGATCGAACCGCCACCCAGCTCAGTGCCGTTCAAGACCATGTCGTAGGCCCGGGACAGAGCGCCCGCCGGGTTGGCTTCGAGCTCTTCCGGCGAGCACTTCGGCGCGGTGAACGGGTGGTGCAAGGCGCTGAAGCTGCCGTCGTCGTTCTCTTCGAACATCGGGAAGTCGACGACCCACATCGGTGCCCACTTGCAGGTCAGCAGGTTCAGGTCGTGGCCCAGCTTGATCCGCAGCGCGCCCAGGGCTTCGCTGACGATCTTGGCCTTGTCGGCGCCGAAGAACACGATGTCACCGTCGACTGCGCCCACGCGATCGAGGATCACATTGAGGTTGGCTTCCGGGATGTTTTTCACGATCGGCGACTGCAGGCCATCAACGCCCTTGGCACGCTCGTTGACTTTGATGTACGCCAGGCCCTTGGCACCGTAGATGCCGACGAACTTGGTGTAGTCGTCGATCTGCTTGCGCGGCATGCTCGCACCGCCAGGCACGCGCAGGGCGGCGATGCGGCATTTCGGGTCGTTGGCAGGGCCGCTGAACACCTTGAAGTCGACGTCCTTGAGTTGGTCGGCCACGTCCACCAGTTCCAGCGGGATACGCAGGTCAGGCTTGTCGGAACCGTAGCGGCGCATGGCTTCTTCGAAGGTCATGTGCGGGAATTCGCCGAATTCCAGGTCCAGCACTTCCTTGAACAGGTTGCGGATCATTTGTTCGGTGATGCCCATGATCTCTTTTTCATCGAGGAAGCTGGTCTCGATGTCGATCTGGGTGAATTCAGGCTGGCGATCGGCGCGCAGGTCTTCGTCACGGAAGCACTTGGCGATCTGGTAGTAACGGTCGAAGCCGGCCACCATCAGCAGTTGCTTGAACAGCTGCGGCGATTGCGGCAGGGCGAAGAAACTGCCGGCGTGGGTACGGCTCGGCACCAGATAGTCACGCGCGCCTTCCGGGGTGGCACGGGTGAGGATCGGCGTTTCAACGTCGAGGAAGCCGTTTTCATCGAGGAAGCGACGGATGCTGGTGGTCATGCGCGAGCGCAGACGCAGCTTCTCGGCCATTTCCGGGCGACGCAGGTCCAGGAAGCGATAACGCAGGCGGGTTTCTTCGCCAACATCGGAATATTCGTTCAGTGGGAACGGCGGGGTTTCCGACTCGTTCAGCACTTCCAGCTCGTAGCCCAGCACTTCGATCGCGCCGGACGCCATGTTCGGGTTCACCGCACCGGCCGGACGCAGGCGCACCTTGCCGGTGATCTTCACTACGTATTCGCTGCGCACGCGGTCGGCGGCGGCGAAGCTCTCGGCGCGGTCCGGGTCGAACACCACCTGGGCCAGACCATCACGATCACGGATATCGAGGAAGATCACCCCGCCGTGGTCGCGGCGACGGTGAACCCATCCGCAAAGGGTGATTTCCTGACCTTCCAGGGTCTCGTTCAGTTGGCCGCAATAATGGCTGCGCATCATGGTAGTGGTTTCACTTCTCGTAATTCGAAATTCGGTGGCAGGCTTGGCCTCAGTCACCGTACATAAGTCAGGGGACGGATAATGCAGGAGCCTGCGCGTAGAGTTCAACTCAGTCTGCTTTGTCGCCGCCCGCCAGATTCTTCTTCGAGCCGGTCTTGAAGTCGGTCTCGTACCAGCCGCTGCCGCTCAGGCGGAAGCCCGGCATGGACAACATCTTTTTAAGCTCAGGCGCCTTGCAAGCTGGGCAATCGACCAGCGGCGCGTCGCTGATCTTCTGGATGGCTTCCAACTGATGACCACAGGAAGCGCATTGATAGTCGTACATGGGCATGGAGATGTCTCGGCGATCAGATCGTTACTGTGCCGCGCCGGCCTCCGGATAGAGGCCACTGCGCAGAAAGCGCCTGCAGCGGCAAAGCGCGGGATTATATCTGGTAAATCGAGGCAGCGCAGCCGGCTTTCTGCCCGAGGCCCGGCCCGCCTGAACGCCGGGCCAGCCCCGGAACCCCCGGATTACTCGGGATTGGACAGGCAAGCGCGGCCTTTCAATACGTGAACCACGCAGACCACCCTGACCAGCCCGCTGAAGTTCTTCACGCCGCCATAGCGCAAATGCACTTCCCGATCGACATAAGACAACAGCGCACTGACTGAACAGGCATTGAGCCTGGCTATTTCCGTGAGGATATTCCAGTAGATCTGTTCCAGCCGCAGGCAAGTGGAAAACCCATTGAGCCTTACCGATCGGGACAACGGTCGCGCCAGCCCCATATCGAACCCTTTGACAAAGGGGTCGACGTTTATCTTATGAAAACCACAGGTCTCCATCACTCTACTACCCACTCCACGCGACATACACCTGACACTCCATTGCCAAACAGCAGTCCATGGGCTTCTCCCATTGGACGGTGGGCCTATCAAACAGCAGGACGACGGGGGGCAGCCAGAAGACGGGGAGTTGATAGTCGTAGGACAACGCCAGGAAGCACGGAGAAACAAGCGAGCGGCGCCAGGGCGGCGCCGCCCGAGGTCGGTGTTTACTTGTTTTCGAGTAGGGAACGCAGCATCCACGCAGTTTTTTCGTGAACTTGCATACGCTGGGTCAACAGGTCGGCCGTCGGTTCGTCGCTGACTTTATCGAGCAGCGGAAAAATACCGCGCGCGGTACGCGTAACCGCCTCCTGGCCCGCCACCAGTTGCTTGATCATCTCTTCAGCGCTGGGCACGCCCTCTTCTTCCTTGATCGAAGAAAGACGCGCATAGATCGAATAGGCACCCGGCGCCGGGAAGCCCAGGGCACGAATGCGCTCGGCAATCAGGTCCACCGCCAGCGCCAGCTCGTTGTACTGCTCTTCGAACATCAAGTGCAGCGTGCGGAACATGGGGCCCGTGACGTTCCAGTGGAAATTGTGGGTCTTCAGGTACAGTACATAGGTATCGGAAAGCAGGCGCGAAAGCCCGTCGACGATGGATTTGCGATCTTCTTCACTGATACCGATATCGATTGCCATGTTTATCCCCTTCAATTGAACAGCATTCATTGATCAGGTGCCGGATCACTCTAGCAAGAGTACCCACTGTGTGCAGCCCGACGCACCGAGGCGACGTGCGGCAAATCGCCCTGCGCGGCCTCGCTGGCCCGCGACGGTGAAGGCTTTAGGCGCGACAGAAAATTTCCCCGACAGCAGGCAAAACGCCTGCAACTGTCTAGGACAAGCGTTTGACGCAGAAATGCCCCGCCCCTTGCAACGCCCGGAAATGCTTGATTTGAGTAGGCACAGCCTTTGCTGTTAAATAGGCAGCGTGTCGCTGCCGTTATTTTCTTCGGCCAGCGCATAGGCTGATACCCGCGCACGTGCCCAACGCCTCCCATTGTTCAGAAGCGAACCGTGCCAGTCAGCTCTTCCTTGTGATCCGTCTTAACGTGAGTTAATCAAAATGTTGAAAATCGTCCACCTGCTAACGGGCGTTGCAGCTTTGCTGCTGTCCTTTATCCCGAGCCTGCAGCCTGAAAGCCTGCCCTACCTGCAACAACATGACGCTCTGTACCTGGCCTTGTTCGGCCTTCTTAACCTGACGCTGGCGCCAGTGATCCCTTACTGGAACAAAGGCACGCGTCATCAACTGCAAAACCTGGTCAGCGCGCTGCTGGTGCTGACTGTTGTCGTACAAACCCTCACCCTCCTGGCACCCATGCCTGAAGTCGGCGGCCACCCGGCCATCCTGCTCAGCCTGGTGATTGCGCTGGTCGCCATCGTTCTTCACCTGGCCATCAGCTTCTACCGTTCGTCCCCTGCGGCCGCGTCGCAAAACTACGACATGACCAATCGGGATACCGGGACCGTCAAGTGGTTCAACACGTCCAAGGGCTTCGGCTTTATTTCCCGCGATTCGGGCGACGATATCTTCGTCCACTTCCGGGCCATCCGTGGCGAAGGCCATCGCGTCCTGGTCGAAGGCCAGCGTGTGGAATTCTCCGTCATGAACCGCGACAAAGGCCTGCAAGCAGAAGATGTGATCGCCGCGTTGCCGCGTCGCTGATTCCAAGCCAGGCAAAAAAAACCGCGATCCGGCACAAGCTGGATCGCGGTTTTTTATTGCGCGGCTATTAATAGTGAGGCGGCGGAGCTTCTTCTTCGGACGACTCGAACTGGCCGCCCATTTCTTCCTGGCGCTTGAGCAGCGCGGTCATCTGCAGTTGCAGGCGTTCGACCGCCCGCTGCTGGGTGACCAGGATGTCGTTGAGGGTTTCGATGGTGTCGTCCTGAAAGGCCAGGCGGCTTTCCAGGTCGGTCACGCGGTCTTGCAGATCCATGGTTCAGTCCTGGCTAAAGATGAAGTCGGCAGGTGACAGCTCGCGCAACCGCGCACGGATCGCTGCCACCTGTTCTTCAGTATACGGCCGGGCCGGATGCTTGCCCCAGACCGGCGCAGGCCAGGCCATGTCATCGCGCTTGCGCACGATCACATGCACATGCAACTGGCTGACAACGTTCCCCAGCGCGCCGATATTCATCTTGTCGGCGCCGAAACCTTCACTCAGCAATTGCGCAAGGGTTGTCGTTTCATTCCACAGTTTTTGTTGATCTATGACAGACAATTGAAAAACTTCGCTGATACCGTTTATGCGCGGTACCAGAATAAACCAAGGGTAATTCGAGTCATTGGACAGCAGCAGGCGGCACAACGGGAAGTCCCCGATGGTCAGTGTGTCTTGTTGCAGGCGTTGATCTAAGGCGAACACCGCGGGCACTCCGTTCGGCAGGTCAGATTCTGGCGCCCAGCATACCTTCGAACGCCGACGGCTTCACTTCGAATACAGACGCCAACGCGCATCCCGATAAAAAACCTGCCCCTTTTCGAGGCAGGCGAATAATTGAGCTACGCTGAATCGGGACTCATCGGAGTGCACCAAAATGACCCACTTGTGCTTCAAAGAGATCCGCCAAGTACCCACCCATGAGGGTGAACCGGTAACGTTTCGCGCAGGTACAGGATTCATGCACCACCGAATCAATGGAATGCATGGCCGTCAAGGACAAACTGAACGGCTTGAGAGGCCCGTGTTTATGCGGTTTTTACAGTGCAGTGAGGCTTTTCACGAAAAAATGACATTCAGTTACCGGTTTGGGCGCGCTTGTTGCATTCACACCCACATCGTCGGCAACGGCACCCTTCGGGAAGCGGGTGTTTCGCGATAAGAACACTAGCGAGTCAATGCGTATCAAGGATGCATTCAAACTTAGAAAAGGGTTTGAAAACAGCATTGAAGTTGTCAGTTCGGTAACATTCGGACTGTGAATTTGCGACATGGACCTAGCAATTCACGACAGCCTCGTAAAGAAGCTGAAAGGAAAGATGGGTAAGTATCGTCATTAGAGTCAGCGTGATATAACTTTACGCGGACACAAAAAAAGAAAGAGCCGCCCAGATAAAAATACAGGTGGGACGGCAGTACTCTTCCTAAAACCAAAGGAGCAAATCACGATGCGCGTGATGAAGTGGAGCATGATCGCCCTGGCTGTTTCAGCAGGCACCTCGCAGTTCGCAATGGCGTCTGCCCAAGACGATGCCAAGGGCTTCGTTGAAGACAGCACTTTCAGTATCAATACCCGTGCGCTGTATTTCAGCCGCGACAAACGCAACAATGACTCCGGCCAAAGCCGCAGCGAAGAAACCGGTCTTGGTTTCAACGGTCTGTACCAATCGGGCTTCACCCAAGGCACCATCGGTGTCGGCGTCGACGCCATCGGCCTGCTGGGCCTCAAGCTCGATAGCGGCAAGGGCCGTGCTGGCACTGGTCTGTTCCCAACAGGTTCGGATGGTCGTTCGCAAGACGACTACTCCAAAGGCGGCGCCGCAGTTAAATTCCGCGTCTCCAATACCGTGCTGAAAGCCGGCGATCAATACACCACAGCGCCTGTATTCGCCTCTGATGACAGCCGCTTGCTGCCTGAGTTGCCGCAAGGTATCTCGATCACCAGCAACGAGATCAAAGACCTGAAGCTTGAAGCCGGTCACTTCACCTCGATCGTCGCCCAAGACCATACCTACAAGGACAGTATCTCCAGCTCCGAGCCGATTACCGGCCGTGGCCTGCGTGATGCCAACTTCCTGGGCGGTGTTTACGCCTGGACCCCAGAGTTCACTACCAGCCTCTACTACTCGAAAGTAGAAGACTACTGGAAGAAACTTTACGCCAACGTGAACTGGACCCACGCGCTGAGCGCCGATCAGTCCCTGGCCGTAGACTTCAACATCTACAGCACCAAAAGCGACGGCGCCGGTCTGCAACGCGCAGAAAAAGACAACACCACCAAGCTGGATAACCGTGCCTACAGCCTGCAAGGCGCTTACACCTACCAGGCTCACACCTTTACCCTCGCTTACCAGAAAGTTAGCGGTGACGGTGACTACGGTTACGGCGTAGACGGCGGCGGCACGGTTTTCCTGGCCAACTCCATCGCCCGTTCCGACTTCAACGCTGAAGACGAGAAATCCTGGCAAGCTCGCTACGACCTGAACATGGCCACCTTCGGCGTGCCAGGCCTGAGCTTCATGACTCGTTACGTCAACGGTAGCGGCGCCAACACTGGCACCACGTCGAACGGCAAAGAGTGGGAACGCGACATCGAAGCCAAATACGTGATCCAGAGCGGCCCAGCGAAAGACCTGAGCCTGCGTATACGCCAAGCGACTTATCGCTCGTCTGACGGCGTGTACTACGGTTCGGCGTCGCTCGACGAACTGCGTCTGATCGCGCAATACCCGCTGAACATCTTGTAATTGCCCGTTCGATTACAACGATGACTTAAGGCTTCGGCCTTAAATTAAAAGCCGCTCCCCTGCATGCAAGGGAGCGGCTTTTTTATTGCAATATTATTTCAGCAGTAAAATAACTAGCAAGCTAACTAACGACAGTATCGTTCCCGCACTTAACGTGACCTATCAGCCAAGTTAAGTGCAAATGCCTTTCATTACTTCGCCGCTGTTTCCTGCATCACCCGAATAACCCGCTGCGGAAATGGAATATCGATCCCCGCCGCTTTCAAGCGATCACGTGCCAGTTCATTGAACATGAACATCACGTCCCAATAATCCGCCGTCTTGGTCCAGCACCGCAAAGACACCGTGATCGAACTGTCGCCCAAGGTCGAAACCACAGCCACTGCCGCCGGATCAGCCAATACACGCGGGTCTTTTGCCAGCTCCAGCAACACTTCGCGGGCTTTCTGCAGGTCGGCCTCGTAGTCCACCCCCACATCAAACACCACCTTGCGGGTAGGCTGACGGTTGGTGTTGGTGATGATGCCGTTGGAGAGGATGCCGTTCGGCACGATCACGGTCTTGTTGTCGCCGGTGCGCAGCACGGTGTGGAAGATCTGGATGCTGTCGACGGTACCGGACGTACCTTGGGCTTCGATCCAGTCACCGATACGGAACGGGCGGAACAACAGAATCAGCACGCCACCAGCAAAGTTAGCCAGGCTGCCCTGCAAGGCCAGGCCGATGGCCAGGGTCGCGGCACCGATGGCGGCGACGAACGAGGTGGTTTCCACGCCGATCATCGAGGCCACGCTGACGATCAGCATGACCTTCAGCACGATGTTCGCCAGGCTGGTGATGAAGTGCTGCAGCGCCAGGTCCGCGTTACGGATGGCCAGCAAACGCCCCACTCTGTGGGTCAGGCGGTTGATCAGCCACCAGCCGATGGCCAGGGTAATCACGGCCAGCAATACCCGGCTGCCGTATTCCATGATCATCGGGATCCACGACTGGGAGGTCTTGATCAGGTGATCCACTTCAGCGTTCAAATCCATCTACATTCTCCTGTTTGCCGGATGTACGGCGTTTTTTTGTGCCCACTAACGCAATTGAGCCCCGAAGGGCTCAATGGCAGGCGCAGGTTCTGGGGCGTGGGACGTCAAAAACGGCCGCAGGTTCCCCAAAGTGCCATCAGTCGCGGAAGTTATTGAACTGCAGCGGCATCTCGAAGGTCTTGGCGCGCAGGGCAGCGATGGCCTCTTGCAGGTCGTCACGTTTCTTGCCGGTGACGCGCACCTGCTCACCCTGGATGGCGGCCTGGACTTTCAGCTTGGCGTCCTTGATATGCGCCACGATCTTCTTCGCCAGTTCCTTGTCGATGCCTTCCTTGAGGACGGCTTCCTGCTTCATCAGCTTGCCGGACGCGTAGGCGTCCTTGACTTCAAGGCACTGCACGTCGATCTTGCGCTTGACCAGGGCGAGCTTGAGGATCTCGATCATCGCTTCCAGCTGGAAATCGGCTTCAGCGGTCAGGTTGACGGTCAGTTCCTTTTCCTTGAATTCGAAACTGCCCTTGCCTTTCAAGTCATAGCGACGGTCCAGTTCCTTGACGGCGTTCTCGACGGCGTTGGTGACTTCGTGTTTGTCCAGTTCGGATACCACGTCGAACGAAGGCATGTCATTTCTCCAATATAAGGGGCGGGCTCAGTAGAGATGGAGCGCGCCCAAGCTAAAATGCCGGGGCATTATAGCGGTTCTTTCGCCCCATTCGCTGTGAGCGACCCTACGGAGCACAAACTGATGTCGACCACCTGGCATATTCTCGGCGCCGGCAGCCTCGGCACGCTGTGGGCCACCCGCCTGGCCCGCGCCGGCCTGCCGGTGAAGCTGATCCTGCGCGATGCGGCACGCCTGGCCAGCTATCAGGCGGCCGACGGGCTGACCCTGGTGGAGCACGGCGTAGCGCACACTTACCCGGTACTCGGCGAAACGCCTGACAGCCCCGAGCCGATCCATCGCCTGCTGGTGGCGTGCAAAGCCTACGATGCCCAAAGCGCCGTCGCACACCTGCAATCGCGCCTCGCGCCCGGCGTCGAATTGATCCTGCTGCAAAACGGCCTGGGCAGCCAGGACGCCGTCGCCGCGCAGTATCCCCAGGCCCGCTGCATTTTTGCCTCCAGCACCGAAGGCGCGTTTCGCGACGGCGATTGGCGCGTGGTGTTTGCCGGCCACGGCTACACCTGGCTGGGGGACGCCAGTCACCCCACGGCCCCGGTGTGGCTGGACGACTTGCGCGCCGCCGGCATCCCTCACGAATGGAGCAGCGACATTCTTACGCGCCTGTGGCGCAAGCTCGCACTCAATTGCGCCATCAACCCGCTGACCGTGCTGTACCAATGCCGCAATGGCGGCCTGCAAGCCCATCAGTGCGAAGTCGCAACCTTGTGCGCCGAACTCACCGAGCTGCTGCAATGCTGCGGCCAACCGGCAGCGGCGCAGGACCTGCAGACGGAAGTGGAACGGGTGATCCAGGCCACGGCGGCCAATTACTCTTCGATGTACCAGGACGTGGCCAGCGCGCGGCGCACCGAAATCAGCTACCTGCTGGGCTACGCCTGCCAGGCCGCCGCTCGGCATCGGCTGACGCTGCCGCATCTGCAACAGGTGTACACGCGCCTCGTCGACCAGCTGGTTGCACGCGGA
The DNA here is from genome assembly GCF_023651955.1 of Pseudomonas sp. Y39-6. Taxonomy (NCBI): domain Bacteria; kingdom Pseudomonadati; phylum Pseudomonadota; class Gammaproteobacteria; order Pseudomonadales; family Pseudomonadaceae; genus Pseudomonas; species Pseudomonas sp. Y39-6. The sequence continues at coordinate 5,661,044 of NZ_CP069594.1, forward strand.
TTGCCCCGCGACTGAGGCACGCGCTACCCTGCCCACTCGTCTATTACCTGTGAAACCCCTGATGCCACTGCGCCAGCGTCTTGAAAACCTACCGGTAGGGCAGAAACTGCTGGCCGCCCTGCTGGTGTTGCTGACCACTGTGTTACTGGTGGCCAACCTGACTTTTATCAGCGCCGCTTACTGGATCTCCCAGGAGAGCATGGCGCCCCAGGCGCTGCAGGCGATTGGCCGGCTGGTGTCCAACCCGGCGCTTGCCGCCGAAGCCCTTGAGTCTCCGGCCAAGGCCGACGCCCTGCTCAATGAGCTGACCAGCTATTCGCCGCTGCGCGCAGCCGCGTTGTACGACGCCGAGGGCAACCGCCTGGCACAGATGCAACACGGCGACCGCCTGCACCTGCCGGGCAACTACCGGGATATCGAAGCCTGGCGCCTCACCGAGTTTCGCAGTAACCAAGTCATCACCCTGCCCCGCCCCGGCCAGCCTTCCGGGCATTTGTTGCTGGTGGCCAGCAGTGAGCTACCGGTGGCGTTCTATACCGGCACGCTGACGGCGAGCCTGGGCATCCTGATTTTCAGCGTGCTGCTGTGGCTGGTCATCGCCCGGCAGATCAAACGCCTGATCACCCGGCCGATCCATGAGCTGGAAGAGCTGTCGCGCCAGGTCACCCGCGAAGAGAACTACGCCCTGCGCGCCGGCCGTGGCAACCATGACGAAATCGGCAGCCTGGCCGAAGCCTTCAACACCATGCTGTCGCGCATCGAGGCCCGCGAGCAGCAGCTCAAGCGCGCGCGCGATGAGTCCCAGGCGGCCTACGACCAGGCACAGGGCCTGGCCGAAGAAACCCGCCACACCAACCGCAAACTGGAGCTGGAAGTCCAGGTGCGCAGCAAGATCGAGAAAAAACTCACCGGTTTCCAGAACTATCTCAACAGCATCATCGACTCGATGCCCTCGGCGCTGATCGCCCTGGATGAACAGCTCTATGTCACCCAGTGGAACCAGGAAGCCACCGCACTTTCCGGCACACGCCTGGATGAAGCGCTGAACCAGCCGATCTACCTCGCTTTCCAGCCGCTCAAACCCTACCTGCCGCAGATCAAGGCCACGGTCGAGCAACACACGGTGGAGCGCATCGAGCGTGTCACCTGGGTCAAGGACGATGAATCCAAGCATTACGCCCTGACGTTCTATCCGCTGATGGGCGGCGCCGGGCGCGGTGTGGTGATCCGGATCGATGACATCACCCAGCGCCTGTCCCTGGAAGAAATGATGGTGCAGTCGGAAAAGATGCTCTCCGTCGGCGGCCTTGCTGCGGGTATGGCGCATGAAATCAACAACCCGCTGGGGGCGATCCTGCATAACGTGCAGAACATCCGCCGCCGGCTGTCCCCCGACCTGCCCAAGAACCTGGAACACGCCGAACAAGTGGGCATCGAACTGCAGACGGTCAACCGTTACCTGCAAAGCCGCGAAGTCCCACAATTGCTCGACGGTATCCAGCAGGCCGGCGCGCGGGCGGCGAAAATCGTCACCCACATGCTCAGTTTCAGCCGGCGCAGCAATCGGCAGATGGCGCCGTGTGATTTGCCGGCGCTAATCGACCAGGCGGTGGAAATCGCCGGCAACGACTTTGACCTGGCGATCGGCTTCGACTTCAAGGGCCAGGCGATCATCCGCCAGTTCGACCCGCAGCTCGGCCCGGTGCCCGGCACCGCCAACGAGTTGGAACAGGTGCTGCTCAACCTGCTGAAAAACGCGGCGCAGGCCATTCACCAACGCGAAGACGACCGCGAGCCGGGGCGCATCATCCTGCGCACCCGCCTCAACCCGCCCTGGGCGGAGATCCAGGTCGAAGACAACGGCATCGGCATGAGCGAAAACGTGCGCAAACGCACCTTCGAGCCATTCTTCACCACCAAGGAAATCGGCCAGGGCACCGGGCTGGGGTTGTCGGTGTCGTACTTCATCATCACCAATAACCACAAAGGGCAGATGGAAGTGCATTCCACCCTGGGCCAAGGCACCTGTTTCACGTTGCGCCTGCCCCTGGCCGGCAGCCAATTGTCCCCCGCTGAACTTACCCAACTGGAGCACTGATCATGGGCTTTCGCCTGTCGAAGATTTACACCCGTACCGGCGACCAGGGTGAAACCGGGCTCGGCGACGGTCGCCGCGTGCCCAAGGACCACCCGCGGGTGGAAGCCATCGGCGAAGTCGACACGTTGAACAGTCAGCTGGGCTTGCTGCTGGCCGGCCTTGAAGAGCAAAGCGGCAAGCATCCGCACCTGAAGGACGTGATCGAAGTGCTGACGCCTTGCCAGCATCGTCTGTTCGACCTCGGCGGCGAGCTGGCGATGCCGGTGTACAAAGCGCTGAACGCGGCAGAGGTGAATCGGCTGGAGGCAGCGATTGATCGCTGGAACGAAGAGGTTGGGGCGCTGGAGAACTTCATCTTGCCCGGTGGCTCAGCGCTGATCGCCCAGGCCCACGTGTGCCGCAGCGCAGCACGCAGTGCCGAGCGCCGCTGTCAGCACCTGAATGCGGTTGAACCGTTGGAGGGGGTGGCTTTGGCGTATATCAACCGGCTGTCGGATTTGCTGTTTGTGGCGGCGCGGGTAATTGCCAAGCGCCAGGGTGTGGCGGAGATTTTGTGGCAGGCGGCGGCCAAACCCCACTGATTATCAGGTGTCTGGTCTGGCGCCATCGCGGGCAAGCCCACTCCCACATTTGGATTTGTGAACACCTTCCAATGTGGGAGTGGGCTTGCCCGCGATGAGGCCAGCAAACGCTAGATCAATCTTGCGGCCAGAACGCCCGAATCCCTGCCACACCTTGAGCGCCGGCATCCCATGCCTGCTCGCGCTCAGCAGGCCCAACGCCACCCAACAGATACACCGGCTTGCTGAACCCGCGGATCAGCTCTGCCGCCTGTTCCCAACCCAACGGTCGGGCATCGGGATGGGTCTGGGTCGGCTGCACCGGCGACAGCGTGACAAAATCCACGTCCATCAATTCCGCCAGCGCCAGTTCCTCGGCGTTATGGCAAGACGCCGCCAACCAGCGATCCTTCGGCAGCGGGCGGCCCTTGCTTGCGTATTTGCGCAGTTGCGCCGAGGTCATGTGCCAACCGGCCGCGGGAAAATCCCCCAGCCATTCGAACGGGCCCTTGAGCATCAGTTGCGCCTTGCCGGCACACAGGCCCACGGCGTCTACCGCCAGGTCACGGTACTTGGGGTCGTAACCGTTAGGGGCGCGCAGTTGCACCAGCTTGATGCCGCCCGCGATGGCTTTCTGGATACCGCGCAACAGCGGCGCGGTTTCCAGCTCGCCCGGTGTGATCAGGTAGTCGCCGGGCAACCGTGCGGCGGCAACGATCGGCGCATTGGCCGCTGGGAACTCATAGTTGAGCAGGTCACGCGCCGCGACCCATTCCAGGGGTTGACCTTCGGCGCCGTGTGGCTCGCCGGTAAAGGCCGAGACTTCCCAGACATCCAGCAACACCTGCTTATCCGGGTAATCATGCTGCACCTTGATCAACGGTCGCGCCGTGGTGACCTGGATGCCCAGCTCTTCCTGCAACTCGCGGGACAGCGCCGTGGCGACCGACTCGTCGGCCTCCACCTTGCCGCCGGGAAACTCCCAGAGGCCGCCCTGATGCTGGGTATCGGCACGGCGCGCCAGCAGGATTCTGCCGTCGACGCCGCGGATCACCGCTGCTGCTACATGCACTCGTTTCACCGCGTTTATCCTCCGGGCTTCAGGTACGGTATTCCGCGTTGATCTTCACGTACTCGTGGGACAGGTCCGTGGTCCAGATGGTTTCGCTGCACTCGCCGCGACCCAGCTCGATGCGGATGGTGATTTCTTCCTGCTGCATCACCGCCGAACCCTGGGCTTCGGTGTAGCTCTCGGCGCGGGCGCCACGGCTGGCGATGCACACGTCACCGAGGAACACGTCGATCTTGCTCACGTCCAGGTCCGGCACGCCGGCACGGCCGACGGCGGCGAGGATACGGCCCCAGTTCGGGTCGGAGGCGAACAACGCGGTCTTGATCAGCGGCGAGTGCGCCACGGTGTAACCGACATCCAGGCATTCCTGGTGGTTGCCGCCGCCGTTGACTTCAACCGTGACGAACTTGGTGGCGCCCTCGCCGTCACGCACGATGGCCTGGGCCACATCCATGCACACTTCGAACACCGCTTGCTTCAACGCGGCGAACAGCGGGCCGCTGGTGGAGGTGATTTCGGGCAGGTTGGCCTGGCCGGTAGCGATCAGCATGCAGCAATCGTTGGTGGAGGTGTCGCCGTCGATGGTGATGCGGTTGAACGACTTGTTGGCGCCGTCCAGCATCAAGCGCTGCAGCACGTCGCGGGAGACTTTGGCGTCGGTGGCGATGTAGCCAAGCATGGTGGCCATGTTCGGGCGGATCATGCCCGCGCCCTTGCTGATGCCAGTGACGGTGATGGTCACGCCGTCATGCACAAACTGACGGCTCGCGCCCTTGGGCAAGGTGTCGGTGGTCATGATGCCAGTGGCGGCGGCCGCCCAGTTATCCACAGACAGGTCATCCAGCGCGGCTTGCAGGGCGCCTTCGATTTTTTCCACCGGCAGCGGCTCACCGATCACTCCAGTGGAGTACGGCAGCACCTGGCTGGCGTCGACGCCGGCCAGTTGTGCCAGTTTGGCGCAGGTCCGCGCGGCGGCGACCAGGCCAGGCTCGCCGGTGCCGGCGTTGGCATTGCCGGTGTTGGTCAGCAGGTAACGAATCGGACCGGCCACGCGCTGCTTGGCCAGGATAACCGGCGCGGCGCAGAAGGCGTTGAGGGTGAACACACCGGCGACGGTCGAGCCTTCAGCACAGCGCATCACCACGACATCCTTGCGCCCCGGGCGTTTGATGCCGGCCGAAGCGATACCGAGTTCAAAACCGGCAACCGGGTGCAATGTGGGCAAAGGACCAAGACCAACAGCCATGAATGCGCTCCTTAAAAATAGATGATGTCTGTGCCGTCGCGTTCGACGGTGGGAATTAATGGCAAAACGCCGCGACGGCTGATGCCGGTCGCGGCGCGGGGTGTTGCAGCGTCAGGCGAAAATCTTAGTTGATTTCGCCGTGGCAGTGTTTGAACTTCTTGCCCGAACCGCACCAGCACAACTCGTTACGGCCCAGCTTCTGCTCGTTGCGCACCGGCGTCTGAGCCAGGGCCACATCGACCTCTTCGCCCAAGACCTCAGGCGCTTCAAGACCTGGCGCTTCCTCATGCTGGAACTGCATGCGCGCCGCCAGTGCCTCGGCTTCCTCACGCAGGCGCGCTTCTTCCTCGACCGGGTCTTCGCGACGCACCTGAACGTGGGACAGCACGCGAATCGAATCGCGCTTGATCGAATCCAGCAGTTCGGAGAACAGCGTGAACGACTCGCGCTTGTACTCCTGCTTCGGGTTCTTCTGGGCGTAGCCACGCAAGTGGATACCGTGACGCAGGTGATCCATGGTCGACAGGTGGTCTTTCCACAGGTCGTCCAGCACGCGCAGTACGATTTGTTTCTCGAAAGTGCGCAGCGCTTCGGCACTCGCCTGCTCTTCTTTCTCGTTGTACGCGGCCAGCAGCTCGGTCATCAGCTTCTCGCGCAGGGTTTCTTCGTACAGGTGATCGTCTTCGTCCAGCCACTGCTGAACCGGCAAGTCGACACCGAAGTCGCTCTTCAACGCGGCTTCCAGGCCGGCAACATCCCATTGTTCTGGCAGGGACTGTGGCGGAATGTGTGCGCTGACGGTGGCGTTGAGCACGTCCTGACGGAAATCGGCGATGGTCTCGCCAATGTTGTCGGCGGCCAGCAACGTGTTACGCATGTGATAGATCACTTTACGCTGTTCGTTGTTGACGTCATCGAACTCGAGCAGTTGCTTACGAATGTCGAAGTTGCGGCCTTCGACCTTGCGCTGGGCCTTCTCGATGGCGTTGGTCACCATGCGGTGCTCGATCGCTTCACCGGACTGCATGCCCAGGGCTTTCATGAAGTTCTTCACCCGATCCGAGGCGAAGATACGCATCAGGCTGTCTTCCAGGGACAGGTAGAAACGGCTGGAACCGGCGTCACCCTGACGACCGGCACGACCACGCAGCTGGTTGTCGATACGGCGCGATTCGTGACGCTCGGACGCGATCACCTGCAGGCCGCCGGACTCCAGCACCGCCTGGTGGCGTTTCTGCCAGTCGGCTTTGATCTGGGCGATCTGCTCGGGAGTCGGGTTGTCCAGGGAAGCCACTTCCACTTCCCAGTTGCCGCCCAACAGGATGTCGGTACCACGACCGGCCATGTTGGTGGCGATGGTCAGTGCGCCGGGGCGACCGGCCTGGGCGATGATCTCGGCTTCTTTTTCGTGGAACTTGGCGTTGAGGACCTTGTGCTCGATGCCTTCCTTGTTGAGCAGGTTGGACACGTGCTCAGACGTTTCGATCGTCGCGGTACCCACCAGGATCGGACGCCCCTGGGCCATGCCGTCCTTGATGTCGTTGATGATCGCCGCGTATTTCTCTTCGGCGGTCAGGAACACCAGGTCGTTGAAGTCTTTACGCGCCAGCGGTTTGTTCGGCGGGATGACCACAACCGACAGACCGTAGATCTGGTGGAATTCGAACGCTTCGGTGTCGGCCGTACCGGTCATGCCGGACAGTTTGTTGTACAGACGGAAGTAGTTCTGGAAGGTGGTGGAAGCCAACGTCTGGCTTTCGGCCTGGATGTTGAGCACTTCCTTGGCCTCGATGGCCTGGTGCAGGCCCTCGGACAGACGACGACCCGGCATGGTACGCCCGGTGTGTTCGTCAACCAGGACGACCTGGCCGTCCTGGACGATGTATTCGACGTTGCGATGGAACAGCTTGTGCGCGCGCAGGCCGGCATACACGTGGGTCAGCAGGCCCAGGTTATGGGCCGAGTACAGGCTTTCGCCCTCGGCCAGCAGGCCGATCTGGGTCAGCATGTCTTCGACGAACTGGTGACCGGCTTCGTTGAGTTCGACCTGACGGGTCTTCTCGTCGATGGTGAAGTGACCTTCTTTGGTCACCACGCCTTCCACTTCCTCGATGTGCTGCTCCAGGCGCGGGATCAACTTGTTGATCTCGGTGTACAGGCGCGAGCTGTCTTCGGCCTGGCCGGAGATGATCAGCGGGGTACGGGCTTCGTCGATGAGGATGGAGTCGACTTCGTCGATCACGGCAAAGTTGAGTTCGCGCTGGAATTTTTCTTCCATGCTGAACGCCATGTTGTCGCGCAGGTAGTCGAAACCGAATTCGTTGTTGGTGCCGTAGGTGATGTCGGCAGCATAGGCCGCACGCTTCTCTTCCGGCGGCTGGAACGGCGTCACGACGCCGACGGTCAGGCCGAGGAATTCATACAGCGGGCGCATCCAGTTGGCGTCACGGCGGGCCAGGTAGTCGTTCACCGTCACAACGTGCACGCCCTTGCCGGACAGCGCGTTGAGGTAAACCCCCAGGGTCGCCACCAGGGTCTTGCCTTCACCGGTACGCATTTCGGCAATCATGCCTTCATGCAAGGTCATGCCGCCGATCAGCTGGACGTCGAAGTGGCGCATGCCCATGACACGCTTACCGGCTTCACGGGCGACCGCGAAGGCTTCGGGAAGCAACTTGTCGAGGGTTTCACCTTTGGCTATGCGGGCCTTGAACTCTTCGGTCTTGGCGCGCAATTGCTCGTCCGAAAGGGCAACCATCTGCTCTTCGAAGGCATTGACCAGCTGCACCGTCTTGAGCATGCGTTTGACTTCGCGCTCATTCTTGCTTCCAAAAAGTTTCTTTAACAAAGGCGCAAACATATCGGCAGGTTCTTCCACACATAGGGATGGAGGGCGCACCGTGAGTGGCCCGAGCGGCCCTCACGGGCGCATGCGAACGCGCATTCTACCCGGAATCGTGGGTGAGGAAAGTGGCGTTGTTCCCCAATGCAGGCATGAGCCCGTGAGAGGGCTCATTTAAAATAAGGGCTTTTACCGGAACTTCAACCCATGGAGTGCATTGATTTCGCAGATAAAGCCCCGCCAATGCATTGCCTGGGGGTCCACAGGCGCTTTCTGCTAAGATGGCGGCTCTGTTACTTAAGGTGTCTGATCATGGCGTTTCGCCCTCTTACAGCCCGCGCGCCCAGCGTGTTGCTTCGCGAAGCCAAGCCGTTGAAAGCCATCTTCAGCCATGCGCAACGCCTGGGCCACCTGCAACGCCTGGTTGAAAGCCAATTGCAACCGGCAGCGCGGGAACATTGCCATGTCGCCTCGTGGCGCGAGGGCAACCTGCTGCTTATTGTCACAGACGGCCATTGGGCGACACGCTTGCGCTATCAGCAAAAACGCTTGCAGCGACAATTGATGGCGTTTGATGAGTTTGCCAGCCTGACGCGTATCCAATTCAAGGTGCAACCGCCGACCGTTCCGCAAGGCGCGGCGGGGCACACCATGGATTTATCGGCGAATGCGGCCGAAACCATTCAGGCAACGGCCGACGGCATCAGCGATCCGGGTTTACGCGCGGCGCTGGAACGCCTCGCCGCGCACGCCAAGCCCAAAGCCTGATCGGCTATCTACGCTTGCTGCCGCCCAGCAACGACCCCAGCAAGCCCCGCACCAATTGGCGCCCCACCTGATTGGCGGCCTGTTGCATGGCTGACTTGAGCGCCTTGCCGGCCGCAGTCCCGAGGAATGCGCCGGCTCTGTCGGTAAAGCTCGGCTCTTCGCTCACCGGCTTGGCTTCTTCGGCTTCGGCCGGGCCCAACGCCTTGCGCGCCATCAGCACTTCATAGGCCGATTCGCGGTCAATCGGCTTGTCATAGCGGCCCTGCAACGGCGAACTGGCAATCAGGGCGGCGCGTTCGGCGTCGCTGAGCGGGCCGATCCGCGATTGCGGTGGCGCGACCAACACGCGCTGGACGACTTCCGGCGTACCCTTTTCCTGCAAAGTGCCCACCAGTGCTTCACCGGTGCCCAGCTCTGTCAGGACCGACAACGCATCAAATGTCGGATTGGGCCGAAAACCGTCCGCCACCGCGCGCAGTGATTTCTGCTCTTTGGTGGTGAATGCGCGCAGGCCATGCTGGATACGCAAGCCAAGTTGCGCCAACACGCTGTCAGGCAAGTCCCCGGGCGATTGCGTGACGAAATACACACCCACGCCTTTCGAGCGAATCAACCGCACCACCTGTTCGAGGCGGTCCTGCAAGGCCTTGGGCGTATCGGCAAACAATAAGTGCGCTTCGTCGAAAAACAGCGCCAGCAGCGGCTTATCGGCATCGCCGCGTTCAGGCAACTGCTCGAACAGTTCAGCCAGCAGCCATAAAAGGAAGGTTGCGTACACCTTGGGGGCTTCGTGGACCAGGCGGCTGGCGTCGAGCAGGTGGATACGCCCGCGACCATCGCTGGCGGGTTGCAAAATATCCTCGAGCTGCAGCGCCGGCTCGCCGAACAACGCTTCCGCGCCCTGCTGCTCCAGCACCGCCAGGCGCCGCAACAGCGCCTGGCTGGAGCCGGTGGTCATCAGCGCCGCATCTTCACCCAGCAGTTCCGGGTGGTAGCGCAAGTGATTGAGCAGCGCCTTGAGGTCCTTCAAATCCAGCAGTAACAGGCCTTCGCGGTCCGCCACCTTGAAGGCGGCATATAACGCTGACTGCTGGCTGTCGGTGAGCTCCAGCAGGCTGCCGAGCAGCAACGGCCCCATTTCACTGATGGTGGTACGCAATGGATGACCGGACTCACCGTGAATATCCCACAGCGTGACCGGATACGCCTTGGCCGTGTAATTCAGGAAAGGCATGCCGGCGATGCGCTCGGCCACCTTGCCCTGGGGGTTGGCCGCAGCGCCGAGACCACAAAGGTCGCCCTTGATATCCGCGGCGAATACCGCCACGCCCGCATCGCTGAACGCTTCTGTCAGGCGTTGCAGGGTGACGGTCTTGCCAGTGCCCGTGGCACCGGCAACCAACCCGTGACGATTGGCCAGGCGCATGGCCTGGGCGATGGGCTGGCCATCAAGGCCGGCGCCGATAAGGAGTTGCGTGGAGTCAGGCATTTCGTCACCTATGGTTAATCTTTCGTGCCGCAAGGTCGATACACATCAATGTAAGACCCACAAAGTCTAAAAACAGGTCAGACAGCTCCTACAGGGACCTCACAGGGCTATCGCCAGAAATATCACACCTTTTTTGACGCTACCATTCTGCGCATCCCATAAGGACGCGTTTTGGATATTAAGACCTTAGCGGACCCTTCAGGCCATGAATAAAAACCTGCGCTTCAGCCACAAAATCCTGCTTGCTGCCTCCCTTATCGTCATCGCCGCCTTCGCGCTGTTTACGCTTTATAACGACTACCTGCAACGCAACGCAATTCGCGAAGATCTCAACAATTACCTGCATGAAATGGGTGATGTCACTGCCAGCAACATTCAAACCTGGCTCACCGGGCGCATTGTCCTAGTGGAAAACGCGGCACAAAATATTGCGATCAATCCCGACCCCAAGGTGGTCGCCAGCCTGCTGGAACAGAAAGCCCTGACCTCCTCGTTCATGGCAACCTACGTGGGCGACAGCCAGGGCGCGTTCACTATCCGCCCCGACACCAAGATGCCGGACGGTTTCGACCCACGCGTTCGTCCTTGGTACAAAGGCGCCCAGAGCAGCAATGGTTCGACCCTGACCGAACCCTATATCGATGCCGCGACGGGGCAATTGATCATTTCCATCGCGACCCCCAGCGCCCAGGGCAGCCAGAGCATCGGCGTGGTCGGCGGCGACCTGAGCCTGCAAACCCTGGTGGACAACATCGGCGCGCTGAACTTCGGCGGCATGGGCTACGCGTTCCTGGTCAGCGCCGACGGCAAGGTGCTGGTCCACCCGGACAAAAACCTGGTGATGAAAACCCTGGCCGACGTCTACCCGAAACACACGCCGAAGATCAGCAGCGACTTCAGTGAAGTCGAGGCCAACGGCAAGGACAACATCGTGACCTTTACGCCGATCAAGGGCCTGCCGTCGGTGAACTGGTACCTTGGTATTTCCGTGGATAAAGCCACCTCCTTCGCCATGCTCAGCGAATTCCGCACCTCGGCGATCATCGCCACGATCATTGCCGTGGTAATCATCATCGCCTTGCTCGGCATGCTGATCCGAGTGCTGATGCAACCGCTGCACGTGATGACTCGCGCCATGCAGGACATCGCCGATGGCGAGGGCGACCTGACCCGTCGCCTGAGCATCCAGAATCACGACGAATTCGGCATCCTGGGTAATGCGTTCAACCGCTTCGTGGAGCGGATTCATACGTCGATCCGCGAAGTGTCCTCGGCCACCGGGCAGGTCAATGAAGTCGCCCTGCGGGTGGTCAGCGCGTCCAACTCGTCGATGATCAACTCCGACGAGCAGGCCAACCGCACCAACAGCGTCGCCGCGGCCATCAACCAATTGGGGGCCGCCGCCCAGGAAATCGCGCGTAACGCCGCACAAGCCTCGAACCAGGCCAGCGATGCGCGGCACTTGGCCGAAGACGGTCAGCAGGTGGTTGAACGCAATATCAAGGCAATGACTCAGTTGTCCGCGATGATCAGCGCTTCCAGCAGCAACATCGAAGCACTTAACAGCAAAACGGTGAATATCGGGCAAATCCTCGAAGTGATCACCAGCATCTCTCAGCAAACCAACCTGCTGGCGCTCAACGCCGCCATCGAGGCGGCGCGCGCCGGGGAAGCCGGACGTGGGTTTGCGGTGGTGGCCGACGAAGTGCGTAACCTGGCGCACCGCACCCAGGAATCGGCACAACAGGTGCAAACGATGATCGAGGAGCTGCAAGTCGGCGCCCGGGATTCGGTCAGTACCATGAGCGAAAGCCAGCGCCACAGCCTCGACAGCGTGGAAATCGCCAACCTGGCCGGCGAACGCTTGAACAGCGTGACCCAGCGCATCGGCGAGATCGATGGGATGAACCAGTCGGTCGCCACCGCCACCGAGGAGCAGACCTCGGTGGTCGAGTCGATCAACATGGACATCACCGAGATCAACACACTCAATCAAGAAGGCGTGGAAAACCTGCAATCGACCCTGCGCGCCTGCGCCGACCTGGAACAGCAGGCGGCACGGCTGAAGCATCTGGTGGGCAGTTTCCGTATCTGACCGACACCACAGAACCTTGTGGGAGCACAGGTCCGCCTTGCGCCCACATTGACCTTTATCAACTTGAGCGCGCGCGCCCCCAATTCCGATCGAACATCTATCATTACCTCAGGTCCACGTAAGGAGAGCTACGGATCGGAGGAATGTTCATCGTGCATATCGCGGACATCACCATGTTCTACGCCCCCGCCAGCGGTGGCGTACGCACTTATCTCGACGCCAAGCACCGGCGTCTGACGCTCAAGCCCGGCATTCGCCACAGCCTGTTGGTCCCCGGCGCGCACTTGAGCGAACGGGATGGGATATTCAAGGTGCCGGCCCCCGCCCTCCCCTTCGGCAAAGGCTACCGCTTCCCCCTTCGGCTCGCGCCTTGGCGAAATGTCCTGCACGATTTACAGCCCGATCTGATCGAAGTCGGCGACCCGTACCTGACCGCCTGGGCGGCGCTGGATGCACGACGCCAACTGGATGTGCCCGTCATTGGTTTTTATCACTCGGATCTGCCGCTGCTGGTGAGTAACCGCATGGGGTCGTGGTTTACCCCGAACGCTGAAGCCTACGTCAGCAAACTCTATGGGAATTTCGACCGGGTACTGGCGCCCAGCCAAGTGATGGCTGACAAGCTCATCGGGCTTGGGGTGAATAATGTCTTCGTGCAGCCGCTGGGGGTCGACCTGCAGACGTTCTGTCCGGACGTCCGCGACCCGGGCTTGCGCGCCGAACTGGGGATCGCCGCGGATACCCGGCTGCTGATCTTCGCCGGGCGCGGTTCCAAGGAAAAAAACCTGCCGCTGCTGCTCAACTGCATGAAACGCCTGGGGGACAACTACCACTTGCTGTTGGTGGGCTCCGGCATGCCGGCCAGTGTGCCGGACAACGTCACCGTGATCGATGGGTTCCGCCCCGCCCAGCATGTCGCCCGGCTGATGGCCAGCGCCGACGCGCTGCTGCATGGCGGCGATCAGGAAACCTTCGGCCTGGTAATACTGGAGGCCATGGCCTGCGGCATACCGGTGGTCGCCGTGGCGGCCGGCGCATTTACCGAGATCATTGACGAGCGCTGCGGCCTACTGTGTACGCCCAATAATCCACGGGCCATGGCCGATGCGGTGCGCGAGCTGTTCGGTGCCGACAGCCGTCGCCTGGGCGCGCAGGCTCGGCGTCATGTCGAACAGCATTACGCCTGGGAGACGGTCGTCGACAGCCTGTTGACGCACTATTATGCGGTGCTGGGCAGCCACAAGCCGATGCTTGCCCATGGATGAGCGTTCGGTGCTGCTGGTGCTGCACGATGTAGCGCCGCAGACCTGGGCCGACTACCGCCCATTCGTCGCAGCCGTCGACGCGTTGGGCGGCGTGCCCATCACCTGGCTGGTGGTGCCGGAGTTTCATCATCATGACGCCCTGACCGCCCATGACGACTTTCGCCGCCTGCTGGACAGCCGCGTGGCCAAGGGCGATGAGCTGACCTTGCACGGCTACTACCATTGCGACGATCAACCGGCTCCGCGCACCCCCAAAGCCTGGTTCATGCGGCGCCTGTATACCCATGAGGGTGAGTTCTACCAACTGCGCCAGGATCAGGCGCTGCAGCGTATCAGCGATGGCATCGCGGTATTCCGTCGCTACGACTGGCCGCTGCAAGGCTTTGTCGCTCCCGCCTGGCTGATGAGCCGCGGCACCCGCGAGGCACTGCGCCAATTGCCGCTGACCTACACCAGCGACCCGCAGCATCTGTACCGGCTACCCGACTTCACGCCGGTCAACGCCCCGGGGCTGGTGTGGAGTGCGCGCAGTGCCTGGCGCCGAGGTCTGTCCAAGTGTCTCAGCGACCGACGGGAACAGCGCTGGCAGGCGGCCCCGGTGATTCGCCTGGGACTGCACCCGGTGGACATGCGCCACGAATTTTCCCGCCGCTACTGGCTTGAAACCCTACAACGCCTGCTCAACGCCGGACGCACACCACTGACCAAGGCCGCTTGGCTGGCCACCCAGCCATGAGCCGGGTGATCTGGCTGCTGCTGGGCCTGCTGCTGGCGCTGGCGATTCCCGTGTGGCTGGGAGGTGGCGAAACCGTTACGCGCCTGAAGCAATTCCCGCTGCCCCAACTGTCGCTGATGTTCGGCATGATTATCCTGTGCTGGCTGATCAACAGCGTGCGTATCCGCTTATTACTGGGCGAGCAACGCGGCCAACTGGGGCGACTCAACAGCCTGGGCGTGGTGATATCGACCGAATTCGCCATGTGCGCCACGCCCGGAGGTAGCGGCGGGCCACTGACACTGATGGTCCTGCTGGCGCGCAACGGCATACGTCCGGCCCATGGCAGCGCGGTGTTCGCCATGGATCAGTTGAGCGACTTGCTGTTTTTTTTCTGCGCACTGGTGGGGATCGCGTTGTACGCAGTGTTCCACAGCCTCAGCCCACGCCTGGAGTGGCTGTTGGGGCTCAGTGCGGCATCGATGGTGGGCGCAGTGTTCAGCGCTGTGCTGCTGGTGCGCTTTCATCGCCGCCTGATACGCCTGAGCGGCACCTTGCTCCAGCGATGCAAGGTAAGCACCGCGACTCGCCGGCGCTGGGCGCGCAAAGTATTGCGCTTCCTGGCGGCATTTACCCAAACGCTGAAATTGCCGTGGCGCACCCTGTCCGCCGTGTTTGCCTTGACCAGCCTGCATTGGATACTGCGCTACAGCGTGCTTTACCTTGCGGTGCAAGGGTTGGGAGGCGATGTGCAGTGGGCCTGGAGTTTCCTGATCCAGATGCTGTCGCTGACGGCGGGCCAGTTCAGCCTTATGCCCGGCGGGGCCGGTGCGGCGGAGTTGACGTCAGCGGCCTTGCTGGCGCCCTGGCTGGGCAAATCCAGCGCAGCGGCGGCGATTCTGATCTGGCGGGCGGTGACCTACTATTTCTATCTGCTGGCCGGTGGGCCGGTGTTTCTGCTGATGCTCGGCAGGCCGCTGCTCAAGCGTCTGTTTCAGGGGACGCCGGCCGTTTCTGCAACTCGTCCCACAATTGGGCTGCCCCAGGAAAGTCAGTACCATCCTCGGCCTCCAGCTCATCCGGGTCATAGCGACTCAGACACCCCTCGCCCAACGTAGCGGGCGCCCTGGACGTAGCTTTATCGAGTGGATCGGTCATGGGCTTGTCCTGCTGGGCAGATCAATGAAAAAAGGCCTGGGACGATTTAACGCCCAGGCCCTTCATTCTTCAATCAAAACGCGTTGATCAGAACACGACTGTTTTGTTGCCGTGTACCAGCACGCGGTCTTCCAAGTGATAGCGCAGACCACGGGCCAGGACCATTTTCTCGACGTCACGGCCGAAGCGCACCATGTCGTCAATGCTGTCGCTGTGGCTGACACGCACCACGTCCTGCTCGATGATCGGGCCGGCGTCCAGTTCTTCGGTGACGTAATGGCACGTTGCGCCAATCAACTTCACGCCACGCAGGGAAGCCTGGTGGTACGGTTTGGCACCGACAAACGACGGCAGGAAGCTGTGGTGAATGTTGATCACCTTGCCGGCGTATTCGCGGCACAGTTCCGGCGGCAGGATCTGCATGTAGCGCGCCAGCACCACGACGTCGGTTTCATGCTGCTTGACCAGACGGGACACCTCGGCGAACGCCGGTTCCTTGTCCTGCGGGTTGACCGGCACATGGTAGTACGGGATGCCATGCCACTCGACCATGCTACGCAGGTCGTCGTGGTTGGAGATCACGCAGGCGATCTCACAGTCCAGCTCGTCGCTGTGCCAGCGGTGCAGCAAGTCCGCCAGGCAGTGCGATTCACGGCTGGCCATCAACACCACACGTTTTTTCTGCTCGGTATCGCTGATGTGCCAGATCATCGAAAACTCTTCGGCGATCGGCGCAAACGCCTCGCGAAACGCCTCAAGGCCAAAGGGCAGCGTATCGGCACGGATTTCGTGGCGCATGAAGAACCAACCGCTGAGATTGTCCGAGTGATGGCTCGCCTCGGTGATCCAGCCGTTGTGGGAGGCCAGAAAGTTACTGACTTTGGCAACGATGCCAACCCGGTCCGGGCAAGCGATCACCAGCCGAAAAGTGTGCATTAGGGGGGAACTCCAGAACTTCGCAAAGGCGGTCATTCTAGCGATTACGCAGAAAAACTGCAGTATCCGTTGACGCTTATTCTGCCCTCACCTTGACCACACCCCTTAATAACGTAGGGTTTTACCACCGCTATATGCATGTGCATCGGCACGCTCAGGCAGTTAGCGGAAATTAAGCAGGTAGTCTTTGCCCATACCCGCTACTAATTAACTCGTTTGCATAGATTTGCCACAAACATTCAAAGTAATTCACATAAATGTTCCCTTAAATGTTTACTTGGGGAAATAGCCTGACTATTATTGGGCCACTATCCCTGTCAATCAGCGCTCTACATAAGGTAGTCCACATGTCCCTGATCAACGAATACCGTGCCACCGAAGAAGCTATCAAAGAGCTGCAAGCCCGTTTGAAGAATCTGTCCCAAGACGACAAACTGCAAACCGAGCTGGAATTCGAAGGCAAACTGCGTACCCTGATGGGTGAATACTCCAAATCCCTGCGTGACATCATCGCGCTGCTGGACCCAGAGTCTAAAGTTAAAGCACCGCGCGGCGCAGTGAAAACTACCGGCACCAAGCGTGCCCGCAAGGTCAAGCAATACAAAAACCCGCACAACGGCGAAGTGATTGAAACCAAAGGTGGCAACCACAAGACGCTGAAAGAGTGGAAAGCCAAGTGGGGCGGTGATGTGGTTGAAGGCTGGGCTACCCTGCTGGGCTAAGCCTCGCCAGGCTCTTGCCTGATACGCGACAGACGAAAAACGCCAGCTTGCTGGCGTTTTTTTATTGTCTGAATAATCTGCAATTGCCTGATTACAGATTGAACCGAACGGCTAAAGAGTCAGCATACTCCTGCCATTGATCCAGCACCTGACGCTGAAACGGCGTGGCACTAACAGCCAATTCAATACGAGCACGTTTAAATGCCTCCAAGGTATTGGGTGCACCCCATTCGCCATCTGACAAGCGTTGCTGACAGAAAAGTTTCCAGCGTTGTTGCTCCTCGCTGTTCAAGGTTGCAGGAAAGTTGCGCGCACGGTAGCGAAATAATAATTCCGGCAAACGCTGATCATCAAAGGGCCACTGCTGCCGCGCCAATTGCGCCGGCTCTGCCGCGCGGACTTGTTCGCACAAACGACGATCGCGGTCGCCGATAAAACCATCATAGAGCTGCTGCTCCGGGTCCGAACTCGGTGCAAAATCTTCCTCGGCATAAATCTCCGCCAACTTGTCGCGCCAAACTTCCTGTGCGTCAGTTAGCCGCAGCGCCCGCGCCTGATAAGCGTCCATATCCAATTGCAGTCGTTCACGGTCTTGCGCCCGCAGCACATTCAATGGCGCCACCACCGGGCAGCGGTTGATATGCAACAACTTGAGCGGTACCGGTAACTCGCCTGCGGCCAGATCATCACGACGGGTGTAGAGGCGCTGACGCAAGGTATTGGCGTCGAGGTCCAGCAGCCCTTGCGGATCAAGGCCCAGGTCACAGACGATCAACGCGTTGCGATTGCGCGGGTGCCAGGCCAGGGGCAGTACAACGCCGAGGAAATGGCGCTCGGCCGAAAAACGCCCGGAGATATGCACCATCGGTTGCAGCAGCCGCACCTGGTCCATCACTCGTTGCTTGCTGCGCAATTGGAATAGCCAGTCGTACAACCTGGGCTGTTTTTCACGGACCAATCGGGCCAGGGCAATGGTCGCGCGCACGTCGGACAACGCATCGTGAGCCTGGCCATGGGCGATCCCGTTGGCCTCGGTCAAACGCTCCAGCTTGAGGGTGACACGCCCATCCTGCTCGGGCCAGACGATTCCCTCCGGGCGCAGCGCGTAGGCGGTACGCATCACATCGATCAAGTCCCAGCGGCTGTTACCGCCCTGCCATTCACGCGCGTAAGGGTCGAAGAAATTGCGATAGAGGCTGTAACGGGTCATTTCATCGTCAAACCGCAGGGTGTTGTAACCCACCCCACAGGTACCGGGGACCGCCAGTTCGGCATGCACCCGCGTCATGAAATCGGCTTCGGCCAAGCCCTTTTCCGCCAGCATGCGCGGGGTGATGCCGGTGATCGCACAGGCCGCCGGATGGGGCAGGATATCGTCGCTGGGTTGGCAATACAGGTTGACCGGCGGGCCAACCTCGTTGAGGTCGACATCGGTGCGAATACCGGCGACCTGGAGGGGGCGATCGCTGCGCGGGTTGATGCCGGTGGTTTCATAGTCGTACCAGAAAAGAGTGGTCACGGGCTATTCCTGTGCTGAAGATCGACGAAGTCTAGGCGCTGGAAGGTGCCTGAGGCCAGCGCCAGATCAACTGTATAAACATCCAGCAAAACCTTGAATGGTTGCTTCCATCGCCGACACTGCTAGCATCCGTGTCTTCCAACCGCTCTGCGCTGCCAAGGATCGCGATGCCATCAGCTCCATTGGATACCCGTTACCAGATCGAGACCCCGGAGGGCATCGACCTGCCCTTGCGCCCGGCTGGCCTGCTGCCACGTGCACTGGCCTTCGCCTTCGACCTGGGCGTGCGCGGGTTGCTCATGGGCATCCTGCTGGTTCCGTTGGCCCTGCTCGGCAACATCGGCATAGGGCTGGGCTCATTGCTGCTGTTCCTGGTCAGTTGGTGGTACATGGTGCTGTTTGAAGTACTCAACCAGGGCTGCTCGCCGGGCAAGCAGGTCATGGGGATGCGCGTGGTACAGGATGACGGCACGCCCATCGGCTGGTCGGCCTCACTCATCCGCAACCTGCTGCGCTTTGTCGATATGCTGCCGTTCGGCTACTTTCTCGGCGCCATCAGTTGCCTGCAGCACCCTAACTTCAAACGGCTCGGTGATCTGGCGGCCGGCACGCTGGTGGTCTACCGCGAACTGCCATTGGCACGCCCCAAGGTGCCGCAGGCCCCTGCCCTGCGCCTGCCATTTGCCCTGGACCTGAGCGAACAGCGCGCCATCCTCAATTTCGCCGAGCGCCAGGGCGAACTGTCCGCCGAGCGAGTACAGGAACTGGCCTCGATCCTCGCCACGCCCCTGCAGGTGTCCCCGGCTCGCGCTGTCGAGCAGCTCAACGGCGTGGCCCGTGGCTTGCTGGGGCCGACATGAAACAGAGCCTGTTCGAAAGCCGTCATCAGCCCCAATGGCAAGCGTTCGCCGAACAACTGACGCAGATGGAACAAGGCAAGGCCAAGGCCGCTGAGCTGGCTGATTTCCCTCATCAGTATCGACGCCTGTGCCAGCACCTGGCCATGGCCCAGGAGCGCGGCTACAGCAGTTACCTGGTGGACCCGCTGCAACAACTGGCCCTGCGCGGCCACCAACAGCTGTATCGCCACCGCAGCCAATTGGGTGCGAACGTATTGGCTTTCCTGCTGGCCGGTTTCCCCCGGCTGGTGCGTGAACAGTGGCGCTTCGTGTTGATCGCCAGCCTGCTGTTCTTCGGCAGCCTGGTGGGTATTGCGCTGCTGGTGTATCTGTTTCCCGAACTGATCTACAGCGTCGTCAGCCCCCAGCAGGTGGCCGAGATGCATAGCATGTACGACCCGGACGCCAGTCGCCTGGGCCGCGTCGCCGAACGTGCATCCAGTGAAGACTGGATGATGTTCGGCTACTACGTGATGCACAACATCGGCATCGCCTTCCAGACCTTTGCCGCGGGCTTGCTGTTCGGCCTGGGCAGCGTGTTCTTTCTGATATTCAACGGCCTGATCATCGGTGCGATCTCCGGGCACCTCACTGAAATCGGCTACGGCCAGACCTTCTGGTCGTTTGTCATCGGCCACGGTGCCTTCGAACTCAGCGCAATTGCCCTGGCTGGCGCGGCAGGCTTGCAGTTGGGCTGGGCGTTGATCGCTCCGGGGCACCTGACACGCGGTGAATCCCTGCGGCTGGCGGCACGTAAAAGCGTGCAGATGCTCTGCGGCGTCATGCTGTTCCTGCTGATCGCAGCATTTATCGAAGCCTACTGGTCTTCCACCACCGCGATCGCGCCTTGGGTCAAATACCTGGTGGGCGCGGGGCTCTGGCTACTGGTGGCCGCCTACCTGACCCTTGCCGGACGGACTCGCCATGCGCCTGAGTGATGCCAGCGTAGTGATTCGCCCGCGAACATCATGGGAAGCCATAGACCTGGGCGTGTTAATGGCCCAGGAACACCGACTGCTGCTGATGGCCAGTTGGGCGCTGGTGAGCCTGCCGATATTCATCGCGCTTAGCGTTCTGTTGTGGCAATACCCGTCCACGGCCTTGTTTGTGTTCTGGTGGTTGAAGCCGGCCTTCGACCGGCTGCCCCTGTATATCCTGTCCAAGGCCCTGTTTGGCGAGACGCCCAGCCTGAAACAGGCCGTGCGTCACTGGCCGCGCCTGCTCAAGGGCCAACTCCTGGCCAGCCTGACCTGGCGGCGACTGAGCCTGAGCCGCAGCTTTTTGATGCCGGTCAGCCAACTCGAAGGCCTGGATGGCCAGGCACGCCAAAAACGCCTGGGCGTGCTGCAACAACACAACGCCGGCGCGGCCCGCTGGTTGACCACGCTCGGTGTACACTTGGAAATAGGCCTGTGGTTCGGCTGCATGGCGCTGTTCTATCTGTTCATCCCCCAGCAGGTTGAGCTGGATTGGGACTGGCAACGGCTGGCCCTGGCAACCGGCCCGGAGGGGTTGTGGCTGGAACACCTGAGCAACGCCTTCTACGCGCTGGTCCTGGTGTTCTGGGAACCGATCTACGTCGCCTGTGGCTTCAGCCTCTACCTCAACCGTCGCACCGTGCTGGAAGCGTGGGACCTTGAGCTGGTTTTTCGCCGCCTGCGCCAGCGCCTGAGCAGCGCGGCCCCGTTGCTACTGCTGGTGATCGGGCTGATGCTGCTGCCGCTGGGCCGACCCGCGATGGCCGATGACTCGCCCCCCACCCGGCAAGTCACCCCCCAATCCGCCAGCCAATCGATCAAGGCGCTGCTGGACAAGCCTCCGTTCAAAAATCCGGAAACCGTCACGCGCTATCGCTTTGCTGACGAAAAACCCAACACCAAGCCCCAGGCACGCGGTGAGGGCAAACTACCGGCCTGGCTGCAAGCACTGCTGGACAACTTCAACAGCGACGCCTTCAAGCACCTCGCCCAAGGCCTGGAGGTGCTGCTGTGGAGTCTGTTGGCGGGCGGCGTGGCGTTGCTCGCCTGGCGTTATCGCGAGTGGCTGCGCACCTTTGTCAGCCGGCGCGGGCCACGCCAACCCAAGCTCGCCAAACCGACACCCACCCAACTGTTCGGCCTGGAGCTGGGCGCCGAAACCCTGCCCGATGACATTGCCAGCGCCGCCGAGCGACTATGGTCCAACCACCCCAGGGAAGCCCTGGGCCTGTTGTATCGCGGGCTGCTCAGCCGGTTGCTGCACGACTTCAACCTGCCACTGAAAACCGCCGACACCGAAGGCCAGGTCCTGGAACGCGTTCAACGCTTGCAACAACCACAATTGCTGGCATTCAGCGACGAATTGACCCGGCACTGGCAAAACCTCGCCTACGGGCACCGCCTTCCGCCCACGGTGGTACAGCAGCAGTTGTGCAACGATTGGCGCGCCCTGTTCAGCTCGGGAGTCGCCCGATGAAGCGGCCATTGCTGTGGGTGGGGTTGCTGCTTGCTTGCCTGCTGGGGGCGGGCGGTCTGTATGTGTGGCACAAGGCAATGCCTTATGACGAAGTGGTGGATCGCGGCCCTTCACCCGAAGCATTGGGCAATCCCTACCTGGCGGCCGAACACTTTCTGCGCCAGCAAGGCCTGGCGGTGGAACATGCCAGCGGCCTTGAACGGCTCTCCGATCTGCCCCCCAGAGGCCGCAGCCTGTTGCTGCTGGGCGAACGCGACAACATGACCCCGCGCCAGGTGGATCAACTGCTGGACTGGGCAAAGTCCGGTGGCCACCTGCTGGTGGTGGCCGAAGCGCTGTGGGATGAAGAAACCGCTAAAAGCGGCGACCTGCTGCTCGACCGCCTGCATATCCAGCAGACCTTGAGCGACGAATCCGAGCAACCCGCTCCGGCACGCAAACAGAAAAAACCGGACCTGACCAAGCTCTATGTCGACAATGAAACCGCCCCGGCGTATTTCAGCTTCGATACCGACTTCAATCTCACCGACCCCAAGCACCTGGCCCAGTTTTCCGCCAACAGCGCCAGGTCCAGCCACCTGATGCAACTCAATCTCGGGCAAGGCCGTGTGACAGTCGTCACCGACAGCGACTTATGGAAAACCCCGGGAATCGGCCAACACGATAACGCCTGGCTGCTGTGGTACCTCAACCAGGGCACCGACGTGACCCTGCTGTTCAACAGCGACGTGGACGACCTGTTCACCTTGTTGATGCGCTATTTCCCCCAGGCGCTGGTGGCGCTCGCCGCGCTGATCGCTCTGGCGCTCTGGCAGGCCGGCATGCGCCAAGGCCCGATCCACGCGCCAGCGCCCAGAGCTCGCCGACAACTGCAGGAACACTTGCAGGCCAGCGCCGACTTCCTGCTGCGCCGCAGCGGCCAGGGCGCCCTGTTGCACGCCTTGCAGCGCGATATCCTGCGCGCCGCAAGGCGGCGCCACCCTGGCTTTGAACACCTAAACACCGCAGACCAGTGGCAGGTGCTTGAACACCTGACGCGCCAACCCTCTCACGTGATCAGCCAGGCCCTTGGCCCACTTGCGGCAAAACGGCTTTCCAGCGCCGATTTCAGCCGCCAGGTGGCGTGCCTGCAAACTCTCAGGAATGCACTATGAGCGAATTTCCAACGGCCACTGCCCTGACCACCGAAACCCTGCAACACGCCAGCCGCCAAGCCCAGGCGTTGCGCGTTGAGCTGCGCAAGGCGGTGATTGGCCAGGACCAGGTGATCGACGACGTCCTCACCGCCTTGATCGCCGGCGGCCACGTGCTGCTTGAAGGCGTACCCGGCCTGGGCAAGACCTTGTTGGTTCGGGCCCTGGCCCGTTGCTTCGGCGGCGACTTCGCGCGCATCCAGTTCACGCCGGACCTGATGCCCAGCGATGTCACCGGGCACGCCGTGTACGACCTGCACACCGAGCAGTTCAAGCTGCGCAAGGGGCCGTTGTTTACCCACCTGTTGCTGGCCGACGAGATCAACCGCGCGCCAGCCAAGACCCAGGCCGCCTTGCTCGAGGCCATGCAGGAGCGCCAAGTGACCCTTGAGGGCGAAGCGCTGCCCATCGGCCAACCGTTCATGGTGCTGGCCACCCAGAACCCCATCGAGCAGGAAGGCACCTACCCGCTGCCCGAGGCCGAACTGGACCGTTTCATGCTCAAGGTGCGGATGGACTACCCCGACTCCCAACAAGAGCTGGAGATGGTTCGCGAAGTCACGCGCTCATCCCGGGCCGACATGCTCGACGTACAACCCCTGCGCACCGTGCTGCAAGCCGAGGACGTGTTGCAACTGCAACAGATCGCCAGCGAACTGGCGCTGGATGAGCAAGTGCTCGACTACGCCGTGCGCCTGGCACGGGCCACCCGCAGTTGGCCGGGGCTGACCATCGGTGCCGGCCCACGCGCATCCATTGCCCTGGTGCGCGGCGCCCGTGCCCGCGCCTTGCTGCGCGGGGGCGAGTTCGTCACCCCGGACGACATCAAGGGCTGCGCCCTGGCGGTGCTGCGTCATCGCGTTCGCATCGCCCCCGAGCTGGATATCGACGGACTGGAAGTGGACCAGGTCCTCCAGCAACTGCTGGACCAGATTTCGGCACCTCGGCAATGACCCATCCATGAAGCCGACCCGTCTGCTGTTGATCTGGCTCGGCGTGCTGCTGGGCCTGAATATATTGCTGGGCGCCGCACAGGCGTTGCAGCTCCCGGTGCCCGACAGCCTGCATTCGGTGGCCTGGGGTCTGCTGCTGGCGCTGTTGTTGCTGGCGCTATTGGACGCGATGCGCCTGCGCCGTCGTCCGTCCGCGCGAGTACAACGGCAGATGCCCGGCAGCCTGGCATTGGGGCGCTGGGGCGAAGTTCGCCTGACGCTTGAACACGATTACCCACAACCGCTGACGGTGCAGGTGTTCGATCACGTCCCCGACGGCCTGAGCCTGGAACACATGCCGCAGTCGATCGAACTGCGCCCCGGCGAACGCAGCGAACTGGGCTATCGGCTGCGCCCCCTGCGGCGTGGGCACTTCAGTTTCAGTCGCTGCGAGCTGCACCTGCCCAGCCCCTTGGGGTTGTGGTCCGCGCGGCGCTTTATTGAGGTCAGCGATGCCACCCGGGTCTATCCGGATTTCGCCCGTCTGTATGGCGCGCAGCTCTTGGGTGTGGATAACTGGCTGAGCCAGTTGGGCGTGCGTCAACGCCAGCGCCGGGGGTTGGGGCTGGAGTTTCATCAACTGCGCGAGTTTCGCGAGGGCGACAGCCTGCGGCAGATCGACTGGAAAGCCACCGCACGCCAACGCACGCCGATCGCCCGGGAATACCAGGACGAACGCGACCAGCAGATCGTGTTCATGCTCGATTGTGGTCGACGCATGCGCAGCCAGGACGCAGAGCTGTCCCACTTCGATCACGCGCTCAATGCCTGCCTGCTGCTCAGTTATGTCGCCTTGCGCCAGGGCGATGCAGTCGGCCTATGCACCTTTGCCTGCGACCAGCCGCGCTACCTGGCGCCCGTCAAGGGCACCGGGCAGTTGAATCTGTTGCTCAACACCGTCTACGACCTCGACACCACGCGACGCGCGGCCGACTACGAAGCCGCGGCCAACCAGTTGCTGGCTCGGCAGAAACGCCGGGCGCTGGTGATCGTGGTGAGTAACCTGCGAGATGAGGACGATGAGGCACTGCTGACCGCGGTCAAACGCATCAGCCGGCAACACCGGGTACTGGTCGCCAGCCTGCGCGAAGAAGTACTCGACCAACTGCGCCTTTCGCCGGTGCAAACCCTGCCCGAAGCGCTGGCCTACAGCGGCACCGTCGACTACCTCAATCAACGCGACGAACTGCATGACCGCCTGAACGCCCATGGGTTGTCGGTACTGGATACGCGCCCCTCGGAGTTGGGCGCCGCCCTGGTGACACGTTACCTGGGCTGGAAAAAAGCCGGCGTTCTGTGAAAACAGCGCACCCCCCGGCTTGGGTCGCCACACCCAAGCCGGGGCGACTGCGCGCTATGTCTAAGCGGACGCCTGTAAGGGGTCAAAGCTGAAATACTGCAGCAAGGCATTGATCAGTTGGCCGTATTCGGCAGGCGCCTCAGCCACGCTGAAACCCGAGTCGTAATGCTGGGGATTGATGTCCTCGTGACTCCATAAACAGGTCGCCGTGAAATCAACTGCCTGGAAATCACCGTCGACCGTGGGAATCTTCAAGCGCAGCTCGAACGCCACGTCGACCATCATCGGCAATTGACTGATCAACATCAGTCCTTCTGCGGATACGTTACCCAAGTAACCAATGGGCTTATCCGTAAGCCGGTTGAACACTTGCAGGAAACAAGACAATTGATGCCGCTCAATTCGTCGGTCGGTAAACATGATGATATCGCCATCCATTGGCCATAACTCTGGCCACGCCAGTGATTCGGAACGGGCTAAACACCCCGCTCTCCCTGGAGATCGGTGCGACAACAGCTAGCGCTTTGCCACTCTACAGCCTGCCAATCCCAAGTGTTCCATCCGTTTGGACACAAACTTGTACAAACGGACATTCAAAGAATAGCCTAAGACTGGCAACGGGCCAGCGACGCAACGACAAATACCATCACAACGACGCCGGACGTGGCTGCGCAACGCTCGCGCCGGAGTAGTGCCCCAGTTGTTGCAGGGTGTCGAGACGCGCACGGGCCCGGTAGGCGTACTCGCTGGACGGGTACTGGTTGATGATGAACTGATAGGTTTGCACCGCGTCGACGAACAACTTCTGTCGCTCCAGGCACTGCCCGCGCAACATCGAGACCTCCGGCTGCACATAGCGCCGGGTGCGACTTTCCCGGTCGACCTGGGACAATTCCAGGGTCACGCGCTCGCAGTCACCAACCCCATACGCACGGTAGGCGTTGTTCAAATGGTGGTCCATCGACCAGCGGGTACAGCCGACAACACTGACGGCCAGGGCAGCAATGAGCAAAATTCGCATGAGGGTTCTCCTGTCTTGTGCAGTGTATCGACCCCTCGTCAAAAATCTTCAAGGTTGTTCAGCTATTCAACCGGAGCGAAAAGCGAATCGCCGATAAGTAGTGCAAACGAACAATGACTACAACCAAAGAGCATAGTAGCCTTCCTCAGCGCTTGAACTCAGGAGTCTGTGCATGTCCGTCCGTCGTACCAAAATCGTCGCCACCCTTGGCCCGGCCAGTAACTCGCCGGAAGTCCTCGAACAGCTGATTCTGGCTGGTTTGGACGTTGCCCGTCTGAACTTCTCCCACGGCACCCCGGACGAGCACAAGGCTCGCGCCAAGCTGGTGCGTGACCTGGCCGCCAAACACGGTCGCTTCGTCGCATTGCTGGGTGACCTGCAAGGCCCGAAAATCCGCATCGCCAGATTCACCGACAAACGGATCGAGCTGAAGATCGGTGACACGTTCACCTTCTCCACCAGCCACCCGCTGACCGACGGCAACCAGCACGTCGTGGGTATCGACTACCCGGACCTGGTCAAGGATTGCGGCGTCGGCGACGAACTGCTGCTGGACGACGGTCGCGTGGTCATGCGAGTCGACACCGCCAGCGTCACTGAGCTGAACTGCACCGTGATCATCGGCGGCCCGCTGTCGGATCACAAAGGTATCAACCGTCGCGGTGGTGGCCTGACGGCGCCGGCCCTGACTGAAAAAGACAAGGCCGACATCAAGCTCGCCGCCGAAATGGAAGTGGACTACCTCGCGGTGTCCTTCCCACGCGACGCTGCCGACATGGAATACGCGCGCAAACTGCGCGACGAAGCCGGTGGTACTGCCTGGCTGGTGGCGAAGATCGAACGCGCCGAAGCCGTGGCCGATGACGAAACCCTCGACGGCCTGATCAAGGCGTCCGACGCGGTGATGGTTGCCCGTGGCGACCTGGGCGTGGAAATCGGTGATGCCGAGCTGATCGGTATCCAGAAAAAAATCATCCTGCACGCACGCCGCCACAATAAAGCGGTGATCGTGGCGACCCAGATGATGGAGTCGATGATCCAGAACCCGATGCCGACCCGCGCCGAAGTGTCCGACGTGGCCAACGCCGTGCTCGACTACACCGACGCCGTGATGCTCTCGGCTGAAAGTGCCGCTGGCCCGTACCCGCTGGAAGCCGTCCAGGCCATGGCGCGTATCTGCATCGGTGCCGAAAAGCACCCGACCAGCAAGACCTCCAGCCACCGCATCGGCAAAGTGTTCGAAAGCTGCGACCAGAGCATCGCCCTGGCCGCCATGTACACCGCCAACCACTTCCCTGGCGTCAAAGCGATCATCGCCCTGACCGAAAGTGGCTACACGCCGTTGATCATGTCGCGTATCCGTTCCTCGGTACCGATCTACGCGTTCTCCCCGCACCGCGAAACCCAGGCCCGCGCGGCGTTGTTCCGTGGTGTCTACACCGTACCGTTCGACCCGGCATCGTTGCCGCCTGAGCAAGTCAGCCAGGCGGCCATCGACGAACTGCTCAAGCGTGGCGTGGTGGAGAAAGGCGACTGGGTCATCCTGACCAAGGGCGACAGCTACCACACCATCGGCGGCACCAACGGCATGAAGATCCTGCACGTTGGCGACCCAATGGTCTGAGTGATCTGCTGAAAAAACAAAGCCCCGCCCTGTGAATGGCGGGGCTTTTTGCTTTGCGGCTCACAGTGATGGGCTTGCCTGTGGAAACGTCATCAGCACCCGCTGATCGACCTGGACAGGAACACATCAGCCAACAGTTGATTGCGCGGCAGCCCTGCCAGGAACAGGCGCTTGGAGAACGCCTCGACGCTGGCCGGATGCCCGCAGAGCAAGGCCAGTGTTTGCCGGGAAACCAGCCGCAGTTGCGCCAAGGCCGGGGTCAACTGCGCCGCCGTCCACAGCTCCACCGTCAGGTTCGGATGGCGCTCGGCCAGCGCTGCCAGGGGCTCGGCCAAGTAGTGACCGCTGGCATCGTGGGCCAGGTGAATCACGCGGATCGCGCCTTGGTGGTCCTGGCGCAACGCCTCACGCAACACGCCCCACAACGGGCCCAGGCCGGTGCCGGACGCCAACAGCCACAGTGGCCGGGTTTGCCAGTCGGGGTCGTACTGCAAAGCGCCGCCGCGCAGTTCGCCCAGGCGCAGACGGTCACCGACGCGCAACTGTCGAGCGGCATCGCTGAACGCGCCGGGCTGACGGCAGTCGAGATGAAACTCCAGGAACGGATCTTCCTCGGGCAGGCTGGCCAGGGAATACGGGCGCGCCACCGGCCCCGCCCACAACACCAGATGCTGCCCGGCCCGGTAACGCAGGCCGCGCTCCGGTTGCAGGCGCAGGCGCAGCACATGCGTGCTCAACCACTCCACGCCGACCACCGCGGCCGGCACGCCGTCACGGCTCGGGTCAAACGCTTCGACGTGCAGGTCCGCCGTCACCCGGCACTGGCAGGCCAGGCGCCAGCCGTTCTCGCGTTGCGCCGGGCTGAGGGCGTCGGGCTGCTGATCCTCGACCTCGCCCCGGCAACGCACCAGGCACGCATGGCAACTGCCGGCGCGGCAACTGTAGGGCACGGCAACGCCGGCCTGGTTCAGGGCATCCAACAGGTTGCTGCCGGTGGAGACCGACCAGTGGCGTTCGCCGACGTACAGTTCAGGCATACAAGGTCTCGGATCAAAAAAGCCTACACAGGGAATCACGCCCGGCAGAGTTTGACCATAGTCGGGTGTATCGGCCACCGTGCCGGGTTATACTGCCGCGCCTTTTTAGCGTCGCGCCAGCATCACTCGGCGTGCCTTGGAAAGGTGGTTTCAGCCGACCGATACACCCCACTGAAGCCACCTTTATTGAATGTTCCCTTATAGAGGAGCGCGACTCATGACCGTGATCAAGCAAGACGACCTGATTCAGAGCGTTGCCGACGCCCTGCAATTCATTTCCTACTACCACCCCGTTGACTTCATCCAGGCAATGCACGAAGCCTACCTGCGCGAAGAATCGCCGGCAGCCCGTGACTCCATCGCCCAGATCCTGATCAACTCGCGCATGTGTGCCACCGGCCACCGCCCGATCTGCCAGGACACCGGTATCGTCACCGTGTTCGTGCGCGTAGGCATGGACGTGCGCTGGGACGGCGCCACCATGGGCCTGGACGACATGATCAACGAAGGCGTGCGTCGCGCCTACAACCTGCCGGAAAACGTCCTGCGTGCTTCGATCCTCGCCGACCCGGCGGGCGCGCGTAAAAACACCAAGGACAACACCCCGGCGGTGATCCACTACTCCATCGTCCCGGGTAACACCGTGGAAGTGGACGTGGCCGCCAAGGGCGGTGGTTCCGAGAACAAGTCGAAAATGGCCATGCTCAACCCGTCCGACTCGATCGTCGACTGGGTGCTCAAGACCGTTCCGACCATGGGCGCCGGCTGGTGCCCACCGGGCATGCTCGGCATCGGCATCGGCGGCACCGCCGAGAAAGCCGCCGTGATGGCCAAGGAAGTGTTGATGGAATCCATCGACATCCACGAGCTGAAAAAGCGTGGCCCTTCCAACCGTATCGAAGAGATGCGCCTGGAGCTGTTCGAGAAGGTCAACCAACTGGGCATCGGCGCCCAGGGCCTGGGTGGCCTGACCACCGTGCTCGACGTGAAGATCATGGATTACCCGACCCACGCCGCCTCCCTGCCGGTGTGCATGATCCCCAACTGCGCCGCCACCCGTCACGCGCACTTCGTGCTCGACGGTTCGGGCCCGGCATCGCTGGAAGCGCCACCGCTGGACGCCTACCCGGAAATCGTCTGGGAAGCCGGCCCGTCGGCCCGTCGCGTCAACCTCGACACCCTGACCCCGGAAGACGTGCAGAGCTGGAAGCCGGGCGAAACCGTGTTGCTCAACGGCAAGATGCTGACTGGTCGCGACGCGGCGCACAAGCGCATGGTCGAGATGCTGAACAGGGGCGAAACCCTGCCAGTGGACCTCAAGGGTCGCTTCATCTACTACGTCGGCCCGGTTGATCCGGTGCGCGACGAAGTGGTTGGCCCTGCCGGCCCGACCACCGCGACGCGGATGGACAAGTTCACCCGTCAGATCCTCGAACAAACCGGCCTGCTGGGCATGATCGGCAAATCCGAGCGCGGCCCGACCGCCATCGAAGCGATCAAGGACTACAAGGCCGTGTACCTGATGGCCGTAGGCGGTGCTGCTTACCTGGTGGCGCAAGCCATCAAGAAGTCGCGCGTGGTGGCTTTCGCCGAACTGGGCATGGAAGCGATCTACGAGTTCGAAGTGAAAGACATGCCGGTCACCGTTGCGGTGGACAGCAAAGGCGAATCCGTCCACATCACCGGTCCTGCCATCTGGCAGAAAAAGATCAGTGAAAGCCTGGCGGTAGAAGTGCAGTAAGCGCTTCTTCGCACCGATAAAGGCGACTGCGGCTACACAGCCCAGTCGCCTTTTTTATCGCGCATGCTATGGTGCTCCCCCCTAATTGCAGCTGTTCATCTCCGTATGATCGCGATCCCTCGCCCCCTGCGCCTGACCTTCTACTCCCTGTTGATCATCGCCGGTGCGGTGCTGGCCGCTGCCTTGGCCACCCGCCACGCTGAACGCCAGGCCCTGGTGGACGATGCCGCCCGTGCCAATCAGCAATTAGCGCTGTACGCCAACTCGCTGCACACCCTGATCGAACGCTACCGCGCCCTGCCCGCCGTGCTGGCACTGGATTCGGAAATGATCAGCGCGTTGAAAAGCCCGCTGGATGCCGCGACCCAGGACCTGCTCAACCGTAAACTGGAACGTATCAACAACGCCGCGCAGTCCTCCACATTGGAACTGATGGACCGCACCGGCCTGGCCGTGGCCGCGAGCAACTGGAAGCTGCCGAGCAGTTACGTCGGGCACAATTATGCGTTCCGGCCATATTTCAGGCAGACCCTGAGCCAGGGCACCGGGCGCTTTTATGCGGTTGGGGTGACCACCGGCGTGCCGGGGTATTTCCTATCCAGCGCGGTGCTCGATGAACACGAGCAGTTCCTCGGCGCGATGGTGGTCAAACTGGAGTTCCCCGAACTCGAGCGCGAATGGGCACAGGGCAACGACCTGCTGCTGGTCAGCGATGCGCGCGGCATTGTGTTTATTGCCAACCAGCCGGGCTGGCGTTATCGCAACCTGCGCCCGCTGTCGGCCAGCGACCTCGCCGAACTCACGGCCACCCGCCAGTACGACAAGAAACAGCTGCAATCGCTGGAGACCCAGACCCTGCAGCGTTTCGACGAAAACAGCCACCTGATGCGCGTCAACGGCCCCGACGGCAACGCCCGGTACATCTGGGAATCCCTGCCGCTGAAGGGCGAAGGCTGGACCTTGCACCTGCTGCGCAAACCCCAGTTCGCCTTCGAAGACCAACGCAACGCCGGCCTCGCCGCCGCCGGTTCATGGCTGGCGCTGGTGTTCCTGGTGCTGTTCCTGACCCAGCGCTGGCGCCTGGCCCGCATGCGCCAGCGCAGCCGCGAAGAGCTCGAACAGCTTGTCGAGGAGCGCACCCAGGCCCTGCGCACGGCCCAGGATGGTTTGGTGCAATCGGCCAAGCTGGCGGCGCTGGGGCAGATGTCTGCCGCACTCGCCCATGAAATCAACCAGCCGCTGACCGCACAGCGCATGCAATTGGCGACCCTGCGCCTGCTGCTCGACCATGGCCGCGTGGAAGATGCCTACAAGGCGCTCACACCACTGGACGACATGCTCACCCGCATGGCCGCGCTGACCGGCCACCTCAAGACCTTCGCCCGCAAAAGCCCCAGCGGCCTGCGCGAGCGCCTGGACCTTGCCAGTGTGGTCGACCAGGCCCTGCAACTGCTCGACGCGCGCCTGCGCGATGAAGGCATCGGCACCGTGCTGGACCTGACCCG
The DNA here is from genome assembly GCF_023651955.1 of Pseudomonas sp. Y39-6. Taxonomy (NCBI): domain Bacteria; kingdom Pseudomonadati; phylum Pseudomonadota; class Gammaproteobacteria; order Pseudomonadales; family Pseudomonadaceae; genus Pseudomonas; species Pseudomonas sp. Y39-6. The sequence goes on from NZ_CP069594.1 coordinate 5,693,295, forward strand.
CCCCGCCTGGGTCCGTGGCGACGCGATCCGCCTGGAACAGGTACTGATCAACCTGTTGCGCAATGCCCTCGACGCCATGGCCAACAAGCCGCGCAAACGCCTGGAAATCCGCCTGCACGCCGATGAGCAACTGTGGCAACTGACCGTCAGCGACAGCGGCGGCGGCATCGCCGAAGAACACCTGAACAGCGTGTTCGACCCGTTCTTCACCACCAAGCCCGTGGGTGATGGACTCGGCTTGGGGCTGGCGGTGTCCTACGCTATCGTGCATGAACTGGGTGGACGCCTGTGCGTCGCTAACCGTGGCGACGGCGCGGTGTTTACCCTGACCCTGCCTATCGCGCTGGAGACGCCGGAGCTATGTTGAATGCGGTGATTGTGGTCGATGACGAAGCCAGCATTCGCACAGCCGTTGAGCAATGGTTGAGCCTGTCGGGATTTGACGTGCAATTGTTCAGTCGCGCCGAGGCCTGCCTGGCGCAACTGCCCAAGGACTTTCCCGGGGTGGTGTTGAGCGACGTGCGTATGCCCGGCCTCAGCGGCCTGGAACTGCTGGCCGAAGTGCGGCGGCGCGACGCCGACTTACCGGTGATCCTGCTGACCGGCCATGGCGATGTGCCGATGGCCGTCGAGGCCATGCGCGACGGGGCCTACGACTTCCTGGAAAAACCCTTCAGCCCCGAAGCCCTGCTCAACAGCCTGCGTCGCGCCCTCGATAAACGTAGGCTGATCCTGGAAAACCGCCGCCTGCATCAACAGGCCGATTATCGGACACAACTGGAAAACAGCCTGCTGGGCGTGTCCCGCAGCATGCAGAACCTGCGCCGCCAGGTGCTCGACCTGGCGACGTTGCCGGTCAATGTGCTGATCCGCGGCGAGACCGGCAGCGGCAAGGAACTGGTCGCCCGCTGCCTGCACGACTTCGGCCCGCGGGCGAAGAAAGCCTTTGTCGCGCTCAATTGCGCGGCAATCCCCGAGCAGCTGTTTGAAGCCGAGCTGTTCGGCCACGAGAGCGGCGCGTTTACCGGCGCTCAGGGCAAGCGTATCGGCAAGCTGGAATACGCCCACGGCGGCACGCTGTTTCTGGATGAAATCGAAAGCATGCCCCTGGCCCAGCAAGTCAAATTGCTGCGGGTGTTGCAGGAGCAGAAGTTAGAGCGCCTGGGCTCCAATCAGAGCATCCACGTCGATCTGCGCATCATCGCTGCGACCAAACCGGACCTGTTGGAAGAAGCCCGCGCCGGACGTTTTCGCGAAGACCTGGCCTATCGGCTGAACGTCGCACAACTGCGCCTGCCGCCCCTGCGCGAGCGCCGTGAAGATATACCGCTGCTGTTCGATCACTTTGCGCAAAGCGCCGCCGAACGCCTGGGCCGCAGCGTTGAACCGCTGAGTGGCGCGCAACTGGGGCGCCTGCTCAGCCATGACTGGCCGGGCAACGTGCGCGAACTGGCCAACGTCGCCGAACGCCAGGTGCTGGGGCTGGGCGAACCGGAGCCCGAAGGCATCGAGGCCGGGCAATCATTGGCGGCGCAACAGGAAGCCTTCGAGGCCCACTGCCTGAAAGCCGCACTGACCCGACACAAAGGCGATATCAAGGCGGTACTGGCCGAGCTGCAACTGCCCCGGCGCACCTTCAACGAGAAAATGCAGCGGCATGGGTTGGTGCGCGAGATGTTTCTCTAGGGCGTTCTTTGTGGTGTTTTCAAAGACGCCATCGCAGGCACGTCATAAGCGGATTTCCGCTCATCCACCCCAGAACCATCGGCGGCTTTCCGCTCAAAAAAAGCTGCAAACCCTTCTAGATCGGGCCTTCCCCCACCTGGCACAGTTCCTGCTATAGCCCCAGTCAGGCTGTGCTCAGGCACGCTCCATAAAAACAACTATCTGAAGGTTCCTTCAATGGATAACTCCAATACTTTGCCTCTGGGGTCGGCGGCTGCGCCGGCGAAAGAACGCACCACCACCAGCCGCATCAAATCGATCTTCAGCGGATCGGTCGGCAACATGGTCGAGTGGTACGACTGGTACGTCTACGCGGCGTTCTCGCTGTACTTCGCCAAAGCCTTCTTCCCGAAAGGCGACACCACCGCCCAACTGCTCAACACCGCTGCGATCTTCGCCGTGGGCTTCCTGATGCGCCCGATCGGCGGCTGGCTGATGGGCCTGTATGCCGACCGCGCCGGTCGCAAGGCCGCGTTGATGGCCTCGGTGCTGCTGATGTGCTTCGGCTCGCTGATCATCGCCCTGAGCCCGGGTTATGAAACCATCGGCGTCGGCGCACCGATCCTGCTGGTGTTCGCCCGTCTGCTGCAAGGCTTGTCGGTGGGTGGCGAATATGGCACCTCGGCCACTTACCTGAGTGAAATGGCGACCAAGGAGCGTCGCGGTTTCTTCTCCAGCTTCCAGTACGTGACCCTGATCTCCGGCCAGCTCATAGCCCTGGCGGTGCTGATCGTGCTGCAACAAGTGCTCACCACCGAGCAACTGTACGATTGGGGCTGGCGTATCCCGTTCGCCATCGGCGCCCTGTGTGCAGTGGTCGCGCTGTACCTGCGTCGCGGCATGGAAGAAACCGAGTCGTTCACCAAGAAGGAAAAAGCCAAGGAAAGCGCAATGCGTACCTTGATGCGCCACCCCAAGGAACTGATGACCGTGGTCGGCCTGACCATGGGCGGCACCTTGGCCTTCTACACCTACACCACCTACATGCAGAAGTACCTGGTGAACACCGTCGGCATGAGCATTTCCGACTCCACCACCATCTCGGCGGCGACGCTGTTTCTGTTCATGTGCCTGCAACCCCTGGTCGGCGCGCTGTCGGACAAAGTCGGCCGCCGTCCGATCCTGATCGCCTTCGGCATCCTCGGCACGCTGTTCACCGTGCCGATCCTGACCACCTTGCACACCATCCAGACCTGGTGGGGCGCGTTCTTCCTGATCATGGCGGCGCTGATCATCGTCAGCGGCTACACCTCGATCAACGCGGTGGTGAAGGCTGAGCTGTTCCCCACCGAAATCCGCGCGCTGGGCGTGGGCCTGCCGTATGCGCTGACCGTATCGATCTTCGGCGGCACCGCTGAATACATCGCGCTGTGGTTCAAGAGCATCGGCATGGAAACCGGCTACTACTGGTACGTGACCGCATGTATCGCGGTGTCGTTGGTGGTCTACGTGACCATGAAAGACACCCGCAAGCACTCGCGGATCACCACGAACTAACCGCCGAACGCAGTCACGAATGTGGGAGGGGGCTTGCTCCCGATCGCGGTGTATCAGTCAACTTGTCTCAAGCTGACCCACCGCCATCGGGAGCAAGCCCCCTCTCACATGTGGAATCAGGACAACTCTGCCACTTCGCGCCGCACATAGCGCCGCTGCGCATACGACGCCCCGATAATCATCACCACCAGCACCGCCGCCAACACCGCCGACGAACCGATGGTGCCGAAGTCCAGCCCGCCCTTGGCATGGGGCTTGGTCAGGAAGTCGCCCAGGGTCGCACCAAACGGCCGGGTCAACACGAACGCCACCCAGAACAGCAACACCGACGAGATCCGTGTGAAGTACTTGAGCGCCACCACCACTGCGATGGTCGAGCCGATCAACAACGCGCCACCAGCGAAGCCGAGCCCGGAATCGTCGGCAAGGAAGTCGCCGAGGGCGGTGCCCAAGGTGTTGGAGAACAGGATCGCCATCCAGTAGAACAACTCGCCGCGAAAGGTCTGCACCTTGTTCACGTTCAGCGAATCACCGCTGAGGTGCCACAACGCGAAGATGATCATCAGGATCACGATCAGGATCATCGACCCCGTGGCGTAGCCCAGGCCGAGGCTGCGGTCCATGAAGTCGGACATGGTGGTGCCGGCGGTGCTGGTGGACAGGATCACGATCCAGTACAGCACCGGGTTGTAGGCTTTCGACCAGAGTTGCGTCACCAGGGTGACCAGGAACACGCTGATCAGGATCATCGAGCTGATGGCGTAACCGACGTTAAGGGTCATCGACAGCAAATCCCCGGCGGTTTCGCCCAGGGTGGTTGCGCAGATTTTCATGACCCAGAACGCCAGGGTGATCTGAGGAAGTTTGTTCATGCAGTGGAAGGCTCCGAAGCTCAATCTATCAATGGGCCGACTTATAGGGGGTGTCGACCGCGCGCGCAGACTGAACGGGACGCTGTGAAAAATAGGTGGGCGCTGAATGAAAATTCCATAGGGTCGATGGAAATTCGCCGCCATGGCTTGCACTATGACGGCCTCCCAGAGAAGCGCAGCAGGAACCCCAGCCATGTCTGACGACAGCTACTACTACGAACCCGCCAAGGGCCACGGCCTGCCCCATGACCCGTTCAACGCCATCGTCGGCCCGCGACCGATCGGTTGGATTTCGTCCCACGACAGTGAGGGCCACCTGAACCTGGCGCCCTACAGTTTCTTCAATGCGTTCAACTACATTCCGCCGATCATCGGGTTTTCCAGTGTCGGGCGCAAAGACAGCCTGAACAACATCGAACAGACCGGCGAGTTTGTGTGGAACCTGGCCACCCGTCCGTTGGCCGAGCAGATGAACCAGAGCTGTGCCGCCGTGCCGCCGCAGGTGAATGAGTTCGAGTTGTCCGGCCTGACGCCGGTGGCCTCGAAGATCGTCGGCGTGCCACGGGTGGGCGAGAGCCCGGTGGCGTTCGAGTGCAAGGTCACGCAGATCATTCAGTTGCAGCGTGCCGACCATGTGCTGGTACCCAGCTGGCTGGTGCTGGGCGAGGTGGTCGCGGTGCATATTGCCAAGTGGCTGCTCAAGGATGGGATCTACGACACCGCCGCCGCCGAGCCGATCCTGCGTGGCGGCGGCCCGGCGGATTACTTCCAACTGGGCCCCGAGGCGCTGTTCAAAATGTATCGCCCAGGCGTCACCCAAGCCTGACTGCAATGCAATAAAAAATGTGGGAGGGGGGCTTGCCCCCGATAGCAGTGTTTCAGCTACAGATAGGCTGACTGACACACCTCCATCGGGGGCAAGCCCCCTCCCACATTAGATCAGCGGCGTGCGTTAGTTTGTGGCAGTCGCCCAGGTCAACTGACCTTCTGCGTCGACGTCGGTCAACAACTCAAGGTGCAGCGTCGCCGCATCATCGGCATCGGATGCCGTCTTGAACTTCTGTCCATCCAGGATCTTGTGAAACTGCGGTGCGCCCATGCCATCGAGTGCCTTGACGGCGACGGCGGCGCTGTAGCCCCCTTCGCCCGGTACTACGGCGGAAACGGCTTCGTGGTGGGCAAATTGTTTACGTGCCATGTTGCAGGTCCTGGCCAATGGAAAGTCGGCCATTCTAAACCCTAACCGGCGAGTTGCAGGTACTCGCCGTAAGCACTGGCGGCGGATGCATCGGTGAAGGTCTGGAAATCCATGCTGCGAACGACTGCGTCGTTCAACAGCTCGGTGAAGATCATCAGGGCTGGCGAGTTGAAGTAGGCACTCATCGCCTGCTCGCTGCTCCAGAGGCCCGAGACCAGCCAGACATCGGGGTCGACCTGGGAATGCTGCAACGAAAATTGCAGGCAACCCTGAGCCTGACGGCCCGGTTCGATCAAACTGCTCAAACGAGCACCGAGTTCGGTGCTGCAGCCGCTACGGGCGCGGATAAAGGCCATATGGCTCGCGGGAATGGGGGTGGACATGTTCGACTCTCCCGTTGAGAAGTGATGCTCGGCAAACACTGTGAGGGTGTGTTGCCACAGGATCAAAGATAACGGCGCGGGTCGAGGCGCGGTTAGTCGATTCCTGCCGGCTTATTGCACAATCCTGCGAAAAGCGTAGACAGGACGATTGCCCGCCGGTTTTATTCCACCGGCAAACGCCTTGTTTCAGGGACGTGACAACCGCCGCGCTTGCCTGATTCACGCAGCTTCGCAGGATCAGGCAAGGATCGAGCAGAATCGACATAACACGGTTTGCACCGCCACCGCTAAGCTGAGCCCATCAAAGAAGCCTGCAGAGGACGCCCTATGTCGTCGCCCGAACCTAAGCCCGTGCCCCTCGATGCCGAGATGGAAAAACAGCGCGCCGAACTGGCCAGCATCGTGCGTCGGCATACCTGGGAAGACGGCTCCTACGGTACGGCGATCACGTCACTGTTCCTGAACCGCCACAACACCCCGCGCGACTTCAGCCCGGTGCTGGTGGAGCCCGCCTTGTGCATCCTGGCCAATGGCCGCAAGGAAGTGCGCCTGGCCGATGAAATCTTCGCCTATGACCCGCTCAATTACCTGGTGTTTTCGGTGTCGATGCCCGTGGCCGGGCGGATCATCGATGCCACCGCGCAAGACCCGAACCTGTCGATCCGCATCAACATCGACCCGGCGCAGCTCACCGCCCTGATCGCAGAAGCCGGACCGATGGGCGTGCCATCGCGCCCGACTGCGCGTGGGATGTACGTCGACCGCCTCGACAACCAACTGCTCGACGCCGTACTGCGCTTGACGCGCTTGCTCGATTCGCCCAAAGACATCGCCATGCTGGCGCCGTTGATCAACCGTGAAATTCTCTACCGCTTGTTACGTGGGCCGCAGGGCTATCGGCTGTATGAAATTGCCGTAGCCAACAGTCAGAGTCATCGGGTCAGCCAGGCGATCAAATGGCTCAATGGCAACTACGAACAACCGCTGCGCATCGATGACCTGGCCAGGGAAGTGAACCTGAGCGTCTCGACCTTGCACCACCGCTTCAAGGCCATCACCGCGATGAGCCCGCTGCAATACCAGAAGCAGTTGCGCTTGCAGGAGGCGCGGCGGCTGATGCTTGCCGAAGGGCTGGAAGCCTCCGCGGCGGGGTATCGGGTGGGGTATGAAAGCCCGTCGCAGTTCAGCCGCGAATACAGCCGGCTGTTTGGTGCGCCGCCGCTGCGGGATTTGGCCAGGTTGCGTCAGAGCGTGTGATTCACTGCCGATCAGATGTGGGAGGGGTGGTTCGACTTGCTCCCGATGGCAGTGAGTCAGCTAAAGATAAGCTGACTGTTGCACCGCTATCGGGAGCAAGCTCCCTCCCACATTTGATCGGCGGCGCTGCTTAGTCGAGGGTGCGGGGCAGTTGCAAGGTGACCCGCAAGCCACCCTCGCGCAAATTCTGCAAACTCACTTCGCCGCCATGGCTGTGCGCTATGTTGCGCGCGATGCCCAGGCCCAGGCCGTAGCCCTGCTGCTGGCCGGCGAGGCGGAAGTGCGGTTCGAAGACTTGCTCCAGGCGCTGTTCCGGCACGCCGGGGCCTTCGTCGTCGACGTGCAGGATGAACTCCGCGCCATCGTCCTCGATATGCAAATGGGCGTTCTGCCCGTATTTCAATGCGTTGTCGATCAGGTTGCCGATGCAGCGCTTGAGCGCCAGCGGCTTGCCCGGGTACGGCGCCAACGCGCGCCCATGCTGGGTCACGCGGCCGTTGCCGTTGGGCGCCAGGTACGGTTCCACCAGACAGTCGAGCACATGGTTGAGGTCCACCGGCTCGATGTTTTCGTGGATGTCGGTGTCTTTCACGCATTGCAGCGCACCTTTGACCAGCAACTCCAACTCGTCCAGGTCGCGGCCGAATTTGGTTTGCAGGTTTTCATCTTCAAGCAATTCAACCCGCAGGCGCAGGCGTGTGATCGGTGTGCGCAAGTCGTGGGAAATTGCACTGAACAACTGGCTGCGCTCGGTGAGGTAACGGCTGATGCGCTCGCGCATGGCATTGAAGGCGCGCCCCACTTCGACCACTTCACTGCCGCCGCCTTCGGCCACCGGCTCCACGTCGGCGCCCAGCGACATGTCCCGCGCCGCCCGCGCCAGGCGCTTGAGCGGCCGGCTCTGCCAGTGGACCAACAGGCCGATGAACAGCAGCAAAAAGCCGCTGGTCAGCACGATAAACCACACTTGCTGCGACGGCAGACCTTGTTCTTCGAGGCTGGTGTACGGCTCGGGCAACAGCGAGGCGATGTACAGCCATTCGCCGGGGGCGAGTTGGATCTGGGTGACCAGCACGGGCGGGTTCACCGGTTCCAGGGTCAGCGCGTAATGCGCCCAGGAGCGTGGCAGCTCATCGAGTTTCAACCCGGCATTGAAGATGCGCAGGTCTTCGGCGCTGACGAATTCCACCGAGATATGCACATCGGCGCCCAAGGTCTGGCGCAACACTTCATCGACCGCCTTGAGCACCGCTTGCTTGCGCGGGGTCTGCGGCAAGATCGCCATGTCCAGCGGGCGGTCGTTGAGCGTCACCACAAACCGAGTGCCGCCCATGCTGCGCAATTGGTCGAGGACCAACGGGCGATAAGCCACCGGCAACGAACGGAAATAGCTCACGCTGGCCGTCATCGAATGCGCCAGGCTGCGGGCGCTGGTGACCAGGCCTTCGAGCTGGGTGGCGCGCAATTGCGAGACCCAGATCACGCTGGACAGCGCCTGGGCGAACAGCACCGCGAGCAGCGTCAGCAGGAGCATGCGCCCGAGCAGCGAGCGCGGCACCGGGAAGCGGCGGCGACGTTCGCTCAGGTGTTCAGTGGACACTGCCGGCAACCACGCTGGCTGCCAGTTGATAACCGCTGCCGCGCACGGTGCGGATCAGCCTCGGCGGTTTTTCCGTATCGCGCAGACGTTGGCGCAGGCGGCTGACGGCCATGTCGACGATCCGGTCGAGCGGCATCAGGTCGCGGCCACGGGTGGCGTTGCCGATGGTGTCGCGGTCGAGGATCTGTTGCGGGTGGTCGAGAAACAGCTTGAGCAGGGCAAAGTCGGCCCCGGAGAGGATCACCTCTTCACCGTCGACGTGAAACAGTCGGTGGCTGATCGTGTCCAGGCGCCATTCATCGAACGCCAACACGTCGCCATTGCCGCCGCGCTCCTGGCCGAACTGGCAGCGGCGCAACAGTGCCTTGATCCGCGCCTGCAACTCGCGGGGGCTGAAAGGCTTGCCGATGTAGTCGTCGGCGCCCAGCTCCAGGCCGATCACACGGTCGGCTTCGTCGGAACTGGCGGTGAGCATGATGATCGGCACCTGCGCCTGGCGCGGGTGCTGGCGAATCCAGCGACACAGGCTGAAGCCGTCTTCGTCCGGCAACATCACATCGAGGATGACCAGGTCGCACGGCGCCTCGTCCATCGCCTGACGGAACCCCGCACCGTCCGGCACGCCACGCACCTGGAAACCGGCGCGACTGAGGTAGGTTTGCAGCAATTCGCGGATTTCCTGGTCGTCGTCGACGAGGAGAATCGATTTACTGATTACGCTCACGGGGTCCTCCTTGTTGTTATGGCCATGCTGTAGGAGCGAGCTTGCTCGCGAAAATCCTGAGGCTGCCGCGTATCACCTGATGCGCTTCGTTATCGTCAACGTTCTTCGCGAGCAAGCTCGCTCCTACATGGCGAATGCCTGTTCAAGCGCCACACCCGCCCCGGTCAACCCGGAATACGGCGCCGTCACCAGCCATACCGGAATGCCCTTGAAATAGTCGCTCATGCAGCCTTTGTCACTGAAGCTCTTGGCAAAATCGCTGTGGATAAAGAAGTCGGCAAACCGCGGGATCACCCCGCCGACGATATACACACCGCCCCGTGCGCCGGTGGTCAGGACGTTGTTACCGGCTACGCGGCCCAGCCAGATACTGAACTGGTTCAACACTTCCATCGCCACCGGGTCGCCGGCCAGGCCTGCCGCCGTGATCGCTTCCGGCGTATCCAGCACCGGCGAGTGACCATCCACCGCACAGATCGCCCGATACACCCGTGGCAAACCTGCACCACTCAAGGCGCTTTCGGCGCTGACATGGCCGATCTCATTGTAAATGTGCTGCCACAGCTGGGCTTCCCGCGGGCTGCTCAGGGGCAGGTCGACATGGCCGCCCTCCCCCGGCAACGCGGCCCAACGGCCGCCGCCCAGGTCGAGCAAGGTGCCGACGCCCAGGCCGGTGCCCGGACCGATCACCACCGCCGGGCGCAACGGTTCCGGCGTGCCAGGGCAGACCACGCAGAATTCGTCGGGCTTCAAGCGGGTCATGCCCAGGGCCATGGCCGAGAAGTCATTGACCAGCAGCAGTTCATCCACCTGCAAGGTGTTGCAAAACGCAGTCTTACTCAGGCGCCAGTGGTTGTTGGTGAATTTAAATTCATCACCGCTCACCGGCCCGGCCACCGACAGGCACACCGCGCCGACGTCGCCGATCGCCAGGCCTTCTTCCTTGAGGTAGACCTTGATCGCGTCCTCAGGGCTTTTATGATCCGCGGTGGCCTGCACCCGGATCGAATGCAGTGCCTGATCCCGCCACAACGCAAACCGGGCGTTGGTACCGCCAATATCACCGACCAGCGCAAGCTTCACTTAAGCGTCTCCAAGGCACAGGTAAAGGCGCTGGCGCCTTGCTCTGCGGAGCTTGCGGCCAAGCGCATAAATGCAAACAGCTCGCGACCGGCCCCCACGTTATTGCCCAACAGGCCCGTGGCAGGTGTGCGCGCTGCAAATTCTTCGGCGTCCACCTTAAGCTCCAAGGTGCCTTTGACGCCATCCACACGAATGATATCGCCATCGCGCACCCGTGCCAGCGGCCCGCCGCTCTGGGCTTCGGGGTTGACATGGATCGCGGCGGGGATCTTACCCGACGCGCCGGACATGCGCCCGTCCGTTACCAGCGCCACTTTGAAGCCACGGTCCTGCAACACGCCGAGGAACGGCGTCATCTTGTGCAATTCGGGCATGCCGTTGGAGCGCGGCCCCTGGAAGCGCATCACCGCGACAAAGTCTTTTTCCAACTGACCGGCCTTGAACGCATCGGCCAGATCTTGCTGGTCCTGGAACACCACCGCTGGGGCTTCGACAACCTGGTGCTCGGGGGCCACGGCGGAGACTTTCATCACGCCACGGCCGAGGTTGCCTTGCATCACGCGCAAGCCACCTTCGGGCGAGAACGCGCGGGCCACCGGGCGCAGGATGGCTTCGTCGAGGCTTTCGATCGGGCCGTCGCGCCAGATCAGTTCGCCGTCGACCAGGAACGGTTCCTGGATGTAGCGGCTCAGGCCTTTGCCGGCCACGGTGTTGACGTCTTCGTGAAGCAGGCCGGCTTCGAGCAGTTCGCGGATCAGGAACGACATGCCGCCCGCCGCCTGGAAGTGGTTGATGTCGGCTTTGCCGTTTGGATAGACGTGGGACAGGGTCGGCACCACCTCGGAGAGGTCGGCCATGTCCTGCCAGGTCAGGATGATCCCCGCCGACATGGCGATGGCCGGCATGTGCAGGGTGTGGTTGGTGGAACCACCGGTAGCGTTGAGCGCAACGATGGCATTGACGATGGATTTTTCGTCGACGATCTCGCCGATCGGCGTGAAGTTGCCGTTGGCCTTGGTCAGGCGCGTGACCTGATGCGCGGCTTCGCGGGTCAGCGCGTCACGCAGCGGCGTGTACGGGTTGACGAACGAGGCGCCGGGCAAATGCAGGCCCATCACTTCCATCAGCAACTGGTTGGTATTGGCGGTGCCATAGAAGGTGCAGGTGCCGGGGCTGTGGTAGGACTTCATCTCCGACTCCAGCAGCTCTTCGCGGCTGGCCTTGCCTTCGGCGTAGCGCTGGCGCACGTCGGCCTTCTGCTTGTTGGAGATGCCCGACGGCATTGGCCCGCCAGGAACGAAGATCATCGGCAGATGGCCGTAGCGCAGGGCGCCCATCATCAGGCCGGGGACGATCTTGTCGCAGATGCCCAACATCAGCGCAGCGTCGAACATGTTGTGGGACAGCGCTACCGCCGTGGACATGGCGATGACTTCACGGCTGAGCAGGCTCAGCTCCATGCCCGGCTCGCCTTGGGTCACGCCGTCGCACATGGCGGGCGTGCCGCCGGCGAACTGGCCGACCGAGCCGACTTCGCGCAGGGCTTTTTTGATCTGGTCCGGGAAATGTTCATACGGCTGGTGCGCCGAGAGCATGTCGTTATATGACGAAACAATTGCCACGTTGGCGGCATTCATCATACGCAGACTATTTTTATCTTCGGTGCCGCAACCGGCCACGCCGTGGGCAAAGTTGGCGCATTGCAGCTTGCCGCGCATCGGGCCGTCGCTGGCGGCGCCGCGAATGAGCGCAAGGTAAGCCTCACGGGTTGCACGACTGCGGGCGATAAGCCGATCGGTGACCTCAAGAACGCGGGGATGCATGTGTAGAACTCCAGGCTAACGGATGTGGCGACCTGAGTGTCTATGCTGATCAAACGCCCGCGGCACATGGGATGGCAGAGAGTCGTTTGGATCATCGGACCAGTTGATTCAGGTCACTCGTTGTAGATTGAACAAAATATTGCCACTAAAAAGGCTTGTTTTCTATTTTTATGCGAATAATCTTGTAATTCTTACAACAAATCGACGACAGGCACTCTTCAATGACTCTTCGAATCGCAATCAATGGTTTTGGCCGTATCGGCCGCAATGTCCTGCGCGCACTGTATACCCAAGGCTATCGCCAGGATTTGCAGATCGTCGCGATCAATGACTTGGGCGACAGCTCGATCAATGCCCACCTGCTCAAGTACGACACCGTCCACGGTACTTTCGATGCAGAGGTCGCGCACGATCAGGAAAGCCTGACCGTCAATGGTGACCGGATCGCCGTCAGTGCCATTCGCAACCCGGCCGAGCTGCCCTGGGCTGCGCACAATATCGACGTGGTGTTCGAATGCACCGGCCTGTTCACCGACCGGGCCAAGGCTGCTGCCCATATTAGCGCCGGCGCGCGCAAGGTGATCATCTCTGCCCCGGCCAAAGGCGCGGATGCCACCGTGGTCTACGGGGTAAATCATGACATTTTGCGTCAATCCCACCAGATCATCTCCAACGCTTCCTGCACCACCAACTGCCTGGCACCCGTGGCCCAGGTGCTGCACCGCGAGCTGGGCATCGAAAGCGGCCTGATGACCACCATCCATGCCTACACCAACGACCAGAACCTGACCGACGTCTACCACACCGACCCCTACCGCGCGCGCTCGGCCACCCAGAACATGATCCCGAGCAAGACCGGCGCCGCCGAAGCGGTCGGCCTGGTGCTGCCGGAACTGGCGGGCAAGCTGACCGGCATGGCCGTGCGGGTGCCGGTGATCAACGTATCGCTGGTGGACCTGACCGTGCAGTTGAAGAAAGACGCTACCGCCGAGGAAGTCAACGCGCTGCTCAAGGAAGCCAGCCAGCACTCGAAGATCCTCGGCTACAACACCCTGCCGCTGGTTTCCAGTGACTTCAACCACAACCCGCTGTCGTCGATCTTCGACGCCAACCACACCAAGTCCAGCGGCAAACTGCTGAAAGTGCTGGCCTGGTACGACAACGAGTGGGGCTTCTCCAACCGCATGCTGGACAACTGCCTGGCGCTCTGCAACGCCGAATAATCTTTTGTGGGAGGGGCGGCTCGACGGTTCGACTTGCTCCCGATGGCGGTGTATCAGTCATGCATGTGTTGACTGACATTCCGTAATCGGGAGCAAGCCGCTCCCACATTTGATCGGTAGAGGCCCAGAGAAACAGCCACTTGCCATTTGTGCTGATGATACGCATTATCATTAACTACAAATCGGTCCGGTATCGCTGTGAGCCAATCTCGCTTCAACCAAGTCTTTCTCACCCAACGGGTGATTCTGCTACGCACCTTGCAGCGGATGGTGAACAACCACAGCACCGCCGAGGACCTGTTGCAGGAAACCTACCTGCGCGTGACCCGGGCCCTGGGCGAGCGGCCGATCGATCACCTCGAACCCTTCGTCTACCAGACCGCGCGCAACCTCGCGCTGGATCACTTGCGTTCCCGCAGGATACAGGCGCGCACACTGCAGGAAGATGTCCCGCTGGACGTCCTGCAAAGCGTCGCCGCCCCCATCAGCACGCCCGAAGACGCGACCCAGGCCGAGCAACTGCTTGAGCACCTGAGCATCAGCCTCGGCCAATTGAGTGCCCGCCAGCAACGGATTTTCATCCTCAGCCGCCTGCACGGTTGCAGTTACCAGGAGATTGCCGATCAATTGGAAGTGTCCTTGAGCACGGTGCAAAAGGAACTGAAATTGATCATGGCCATCTGTGTAGGTGTGGCCGAACGGCTGGATCAGCCTTAAGCTTCACCCGACAGAAATGTCGACCCAGGCTGTAGGAAAGATAAATAGAACGTGGCGAAGACCCGAGGCACACCGTGACCGACCCGAATAAACTGCGCCCCCACGCGCTGGCTCATGAGGTGTTGCAAGACCCGGCGATGGACCAGGCCCTCGACTGGCTGATCGCCTTGCAGTGCCCGCAACCCGGGCAGCAGGCCGCGTTCGAAGCCTGGCTGGCCGGCGATCCGGCACGCGTCCGTGCCTTCGGCAAAGCCCAGGCCGCCTGGGGCGGGGCGCCCGTCCACAGCGCCGCCGTCGCGCTGGCCGCACCGCGCAAACCCGGGGCCTGGCGCCGTATCAAACCGCATTGGAAACCACTGGCCACCGCCGCCGTGTTGATGCTCGGGCTGTTCAGCTTCAGCAACCTGCCGGTACGTCTGCAAGCCGACCACCTCACCGTGGTGGGTGAGCGCCAGCGCCTGCAATTGGATGAGGGCTCGAACGTCCTGTTGAACACCGATTCGGCATTCTCCAGCACCACCCGGGATCACCAGCGCATCGCCCGCCTCTACCAAGGCGAAGCGTTTTTCGAGGTAACGCCCAACCGCGGCCTGCCCCTGGAAGTCGACGCCGGCCCGGTGCGCGCCAGCGTGCGCGACACCGCATTCGCCGTGCGCTACCTCAACGGCGAAGCGCAGGTGCAGGTGCAGCGCGGCGACGTCGACCTGAGCAACACCTTCGACGATGCCCGCGTGCGCCTGAGCGCTGGGCAAAGCATCCGCATCGGTCCCAAGGGCTTCGGTCAACCCGCCAGGCTCGACGCCAACAAGGACCTGGCCTGGGTCCAGGGCCGGCTGATCTTCGAAAACCGCCCGATGAGCGAAGTGCTCGCCGAATTGCGCCGCTACTACCCCGGCTGGATCGTCAACACCAACGACCAACTCGCCAGCGTCGCCGTCACCGGCAACTACCGTCTCGACCAACCGTTGGACGTAGTGCGTTCCCTGGCCCACATCACCTCGGCCAAGCTCTCTGAATACCCGGCCTTGGTGATCCTGAACTAAATGAGAATTATTTTTACTCGATAGACCTCGGCTGTACGTCTCGTCTTAGCCAATGCAACTGATTCCTATTTGAACCAGTGCGCAACTATAAGACTCGTACTTCCGGAGCGCTCTCGATGTCCTCTCGTTTCAATCGCCGGTCTTCTTCACCCGTGCTGTCCTTGCTGACCGCCGCCCTCCTGCTGGCCGGTACCCCGCTGACGGTCGCCGCCGCCGAACCGACCGCCCGCAGCCACGGCAACTACAGCTTCAGCATCGAACAGCAGCCACTGGTTTCGGCACTCAATGCCTTCACCGCCGTGACCGGCTGGCAAGTCGGCCTGCCGGCGGAGCTGGGCCAGGGCGTGTCGTCCCCTGGCGTGCGCGGTGCGCTGTCGCCGGAAAAAGCCCTGGAGCGCTTGTTGGTGGGGACCAACCTGGGCTACCGCAAACTCGGCAACAGCAACATCGTCCTGGAAAAGCGCGCTGCCGGCGGTGTCCTCAACCTGCAACAGGTGACCATCAGCGCCACCCGTAACGAGCAGGACGTCAACAGCGTACCGAACACCGTCAGCGTGCATGATCGCCAAACGCTGGACCGCCAGAACGTCAACACGATCCGCGAGCTGGTGCGTTACGAGCCCGGCGTCTCGGTCGGTGGCGCCGGCACCCGTGCCGGCAATGCGGGCTACAACATTCGCGGTATCGACGGCGACCGCATCCTCACCCAGGTCGATGGCGTGGAAGTGCCGGACAACTTCTTCAACGGCCCCTACGCCAAGACCCGTCGCAACTACGTCGACCCGGAAATCGTCAAGCGCGTGGAAATCCTGCGCGGCCCGGCGTCGGCCCTGTACGGCAGCAGCGCCATCGGCGGCGCGGTGAGCTATTTCACCCTCGACCCGGACGACATCATCAAGCCCGGCCAGGACGTCGGCGCCCGCCTCAAGACCGGCTACAGCTCCGCCGACGAGAGCTGGCTGACCTCCGCCACCGTCGCCGGTCGCGTACAGGACGTCGACGGTTTGCTGCACCTGAGCCAGCGCAACGGCCATGAAACCGAAGCCTACGACGGCAACAACGCCACCGGCCTGGCCCGCACCGGCGCCAACCCCGAGGAGGCGCGCACCACCAACGTGTTGGCCAAACTGGGCTGGAACTATGGCGATGACAACCGTCTGGGCCTGACTTACGAGAAGTACAAGGACGATCGCGACGTCAACCTGAAGAATGCCGTGGGTGGCCCGTTCGTCGGTGGTCAAGGTTTCAATCTCTACCGTGATCGCCGAGGCAACGACACCATCACCCGCGAACGTTTCGGCCTGGAAAACACCTTCGCCCTCGACTCGCCCGTGACCGATCGCATCAAGACCAGCCTCAATTACCAGATCGCCAAGACCGACCAGAGCACCGCAGAAATCTACCAGGCCGGCCGTCGGGTATTGCGCACCCGCGACACGCTTTATGAAGAAAAACAGTGGGTATTCGATGCCCAGCTGGACAAGGCATTCAGCGTCGGCGAAACCGATCACCAAGTGACCTACGGCACCACGCTCAAGCAGCAGAAAGTCACCGGCTCCCGCGAGGGCGCGGCCACTTGCCTTGCCGTCGGCGCCGGTTGCACAGCCATTGGCGCGCCCAGCCCAACGGCCAGCGACAGCGTGAAGAAGGCCAGCGACTTCCCCGACCCGACCATCAACACCTATTCGTTGTTTGCCCAGGACCAGATTGCCTGGGACAAATGGACCTTCCTGCCCAGCCTGCGTTATGACTACACCCAGCTCAAACCCAAGCTGACTCAAGCGTTCCTCAGTACCGTCAACCCGACCGGCCAATACCCGGTGAGCGACAAGGAAAAAACCTGGCACCGTGTCACCCCCAAGTTTGGCCTGACGTATGCCCTGACCGATCACTACACCCTGTTTGGCCAATACGCCGAAGGCTTCCGCACCCCCTCGGCCAAGGCGCTGTACGGACGCTTTGAAAACCTGAACCTGGGCTACACCGTCGAGCCCAACCCCGACCTCAAGCCGGAAACCAGCAAAGGCATCGAAACCGGGATTCGCGGCAAGTTCGCCGCAGGCTCCTTCGACATCGCGGTGTTTTACAACAAGTACCGCGACTTTATCGACGAAGACAACGCGGTCGTCGGCGGCACCGTCGAACAGTTCCAGGCCGTCAATATCAAGCGCGCAACCATCAAGGGCGCGGAAGCCAAGGGCCGCTTGAACCTCGACGCCTTCGGGGCGCCTCAGGGCCTGTATACCCAGGGGTCGATTGCCTACGCCTACGGGCGCAACGACGACAGCGGCGAGCCACTGAACAGCGTCAACCCACTCAAAGGCGTATTCGGCCTGGGTTACGAACAGGACAACTACGGTGGCCTGCTGAGCTGGACCCTGGTGAAGAAACAAGACCGTGTCGACAGCAAGACCTTCTTCGCGCCCGACGGCGACAGCGCCAACGGCCCGTTCAAGACCCCAGGCTTCGGCATCCTCGACCTGACCGGCTTCTATAAAGTCACCCACGACGTGACCCTCAACGCCGGCCTCTACAACCTGACCGACAAGAAGTACTGGAACTGGGATGACGTGCGCAGCTACGACAGCGTCGGCGAAGCCGGTGTCACCGGCCCGGCCAACCTCGACCGCCTGACCCAGCCCGGTCGCAACTTTGCGATCAATGTGATCTGGGACATCTGATCAATCCGCCTCGCCTCGCCGGAATCAATCACCGGCGAGGTGAGGATTTTTTACTGTGCCGCGTCTTCTTGTTCGTCTAGTTACTAACCGCCCAGCCATGCCTCAGGGCAACACGGCGCTCCCTTCACAAGGACTTTGTCATGACCGCTTCGCCTTCCGCAGAACGCCCAAGCCTGCGCTCCCAGCGCCTGAACCAGATCACCAGCGAGCCGCACACCCGGCTCGATGCGCTGGTCAAGGCGCACGCGCCGTTTGAAACCCAGCCCAACTTCGCGCGCTTCGTGGTGGCGCAGTACCTGTTCCAATCGGAACTGGTGGCGCTGTACAACGATGCCGCGCTGATCAAGATCGTCCCCGACCTGGCCGAGCGCTGCCGCGCCGACGCCGCCAGACTGGACCTGGCCGACCTGGACACTGACGTGCCGGCCGCCGTCCCCGGCGCCGTGCAGAACCCGAGCCAAGCCGAAGCCCTGGGGTGGTTGTTCGTCTCCGAAGGCTCCAAGCTGGGCGCGGCGTTCCTGATCAAGCGCGCCGTGGCCCTGGGCCTGAGCGAAACCTTCGGCGCCCGCCACCTCGGCGAGCCGGCCGGCGGCCGCGCCGACGGCTGGAAGCGCTTCACCCGCACCCTCGACGGCCTGGAATTCAGCGCCGAAGAAGAAGCCGATGTGGAAAAAGGTGCGCTCAATGCGTTTATGCGCTTCACGGTGTTGCTCGAACAGGCATACGCTTCCGCCCCTGAGCTGGCCTGATATTCGATTGAAATGCGTATTCGGTGGGAGGGGCGGTGCGACGTTTCGACTTGCTCCCGATAGGGATGGGTCAGCCATGAAAGTGGTGGCTGACACGCCCCCCCCACACTTGGATCTCACGCCAAGCTGAATAATTGTTTTCCCCGACTTGCACACACCCATGACCGGCAAATCCCCATCCACCTCGAGAATCGCCCGGCTCCTCTTCGGCCTGCTGGCCTACGTCAGCCTGGGTATCGGGTTGGTGGCGATTGTCGTGCCGGGTTTGCCCACCACCGAATTCATCCTGCTGGCTGCCTGGGCCGCCACCAAAAGCTCGCCGCGCCTCAGCGCCTGGCTGGAAAACCACCGCCTGTTCGGGCCGATCCTGTTCAACTGGCGCAACGGCAAGATCATTGCGCGCCGCGCCAAAATCAGCGCCACCGTCAGCATGCTGCTCTGTGCCCTACTGATGCTGCTGACGCTCGATCACGGCTGGCCGATCTACCTGACCATCGCCGGAATGAGCCTGGGCAACCTGTGGATATGGTCCCGCCCGGAACGGCTTGCACGCCCCGTATAACGCGGGATGTAGGCGTTTTCCTACCGTTCATCGCCTCCCTCTCATGAAACCCCTGGCTACGCCGATGCTCCGGATAAGGCGCCGAATGGACTTGGCCCGGCTCGCATACCAACAAGCCCATCCGTGAGTGAACCTATGTTCGATACCCTCTCCATCCGCTTGAAAATCGTGCTGCTGTCCGGCCTCTGCCTGCTGGGAGTGATTGCGCTGGTGGTCGGCATGAATATTTACAATACCGCGCAGAACAATGCGCTGGTCAGCGACTCAAGCTCACGGATGCTCACCGCCAGTGTGCAACAACTGCTGCAAGCCAAGGCTGCCGAACAGGCGGTACAACTGCAGCGAACCTTCGGCGACAGCCTGGTGGCGCTGACCGCCCTCGCCGACCAGGTCAAAGACCTGCGCACCCTGGCCGCCAAGCGCTCCCTCGAACCCGGCGCGCTGCGTGAAGAACTCAACCAGAGCCTGAAAACCGCGTTTGAACGCAACAGCAAGGTGCTGGGGATATGGATGTCGTTCGAGCCCAATGCGCTGGATGGCAAGGACAGTGAGTTTGTCGACGACAAGGCGCGTGTCTCCAACGATAAAGGCCGTTTCTCCAGCTACTGGAGCCGCGCCGGCGGCGAAGGCTTGAACACCATCATGGTCGAAGAGGACCTGAACAAAACCACCCTCAACCTCAACGGCACCCCCTACAACATCTGGTACACCTGCCCACGGGACACCCGTCGCGCTTGCCTGCTGGACCCGTATGAAGACACGGTGGGCGGCAAGCTTGTACTGATGACCACCATCGCCCTGCCGTTGCTGGTGGACGGCAAACTCATCGGCGTCCTGGGCGTCGACATTGCCCTCAATGCCTTGCAAGCCAGCACCGATGCCGCGCAGAAAGACCTGTTCAACGGTATGGCGCAGTTGGAGATTCTCTCCAGCACCGGTTTGATCGCCGCCTACAGTGGCGAACCGGCCAAGGTCGGCAAGAACCTGATCGACACCCTGGGCGCCGAAGGCAAAGAGATCGTGCAACTGCTGGGCAGCGACAACCGCACGATTCTCGAACAGGACAACACCATCCGCGCGGTGTACCCGGTCAAACCGCTTGCCGACGCCAAGTCCTGGGGCATAGTGATCAAGCTGCCCAAGGCGGTACTGCTGGCCGACAACGTCAAGCTGCAAGCCGTACTCGACAAGGCCCAGGCCAGCGGCACGCTCAAGGCCTTGCTGGTCGCGGCCGTCGCCGCATTGCTCGGCCTGCTGCTGGTCTGGCTGACCGCCACCGGCGTGACCCGGCCGATCAACAGCGTGGCCGCCATGCTCAAGGACATCGCCAGCGGCGACGGCGACCTCACCCAGCGCCTGGCCTACTCCAAGAAAGACGAGCTGGGCGAACTGGTGACCTGGTTCAACCGTTTCCTCGACAAGCTGCAACCGACCATCGCGCAGATCAAGCAAAGCATCAGCGAAGCCCGTGGCACGGCGGACCAGTCTTCGGCCATTGCACGCCAGACCAGCGAAGGCATGCAGGTGCAGTTCCGCGAGATCGACCAGGTGGCCACGGCGTCCAATGAAATGAGCGCCACCGCCCATGACGTCGCCAACAGCGCCTCCAACGCCGCCAGCGCGGCGCGCGGGGCCGATCAGTCGGCACGCGAAGGCATGTCGATCATCGAGCAGAGCACCCGCGATATCACCACCCTCGCCGACGAAGTCAGCAAGGCCGTAAGCGAAGTCGAAGCACTGGCCGTCAACAGCGAGCAGATCGGTTCAGTGCTGGAAGTGATTCGCAGCATTGCCGAGCAGACCAACCTGCTGGCGCTCAACGCTGCCATCGAAGCGGCACGCGCCGGGGAAAGCGGGCGCGGGTTTGCGGTAGTGGCCGACGAAGTACGCAACCTGGCCAAGCGCACCCAGGATTCGGTGGAGGAAATCCGCCAGGTGATCGAACGCATCCAGAGCGGCACCCGTGGAGTGGTGGCGACCATGCATTCGAGCCAACAGCAGGCCCAGAGCAATGCCGGACAGATCCATCAGGCCGTGCAGGCGTTGGGCAAGATCAGCGACGCGGTGACGGTGATCAGCGACATGAACCTGCAGATCGCCAGCGCCGCCGAACAACAGAGCGCAGTGGCCGAAGAGGTCAACCGCAATGTGTCGGCGATCCGCACCGTGACCGAAACCCTCACCGGCCAGGCCACCGAGTCGGCGGCAATCAGCAGCCAACTCAATGCACTGGCGACTCAACAGATGAAGTTGATGGACCAGTTCAGGGTGTAAACAACACTGTAGGAGCGAGCTTGCTCGCGAAGAACATCAACGATCACGCGTGCATCCTGGATGAACGCGGTGTCCTTGAGTTTTTCGCGAGCAAGCTCGCTCCTACAGGCCGGTCCAGGCCGTGACAAACGCCGCTACATCCTCGATCACGCGTGCATCCCGAATGAACGCGGTGTCCTTGAGTTTTTCGCTGTAGGAGCGAGCTTGCTCGCGAAGAACGTCAACGATCATGCGTGAATCCTGGATGAACGCGGTGTCCTTGAGTTTTTCGCGAGCAAGCTCGCTCCTACAGGCCGGTCCAGGCCGTGACAAACGCCGCTACATCCTCGATCATGCGTGCATCCTGGATGAACGCGGTGTCCTTGAGTTTTTCGCGAGCAAGCTCGCTCCTACAGGCCGGTCCAGGCCGTGACAAACGCCGCTACATCCTCTTTCGGCGCGGTACGCGGCGGGTTCTGCGGGGTGCCCAGGTAGAGGAAGCCAATGACTTCCTCGCCCTCTTTCAGTCCCAGCCCCTTGGCCACATGGGCCGAGTAGGACAAGTCCCCGGTGCGCCACACCGCGCCAATCCCCTGGGCGTAGGCCGCCAGCAGGATGCCATGGGCGGCACAAGCCGCCGCCAGCAATTGCTCGGATTTCGGCACCTTGAAGTGTTCCTGCAGGCGGGCAATCACCACTACGACCAGCGGCGCGCGCAACGGGCCGTTCTGGGCCTTGTCGAGGACGGCCTGCGGCGCGTCGGGGTCTTGCAGGCGGGCGGCTTCGACCAGCAACGTGCCCATCTGCTCACGGGCCGCGCCTTCCACGGTGAGGAACCGCCAAGGACGCAACTGGCCGTGGTCGGGCGCACGCATGGCCGCGGCGAACAGCACATCACGCTGCTCCTGGGTCGGTGCCGGTTCCAGCAGGCGCGGCACGGAAACACGGTTGAGCAAAGCGTCGAGAGCCTGCATTGGCCACCTCCAGAAAAAAATGTGCGGTCATTCTAGCGGGAATGGACCGGGATGCCATCAAACGATAATTGCTCTTATTCAAACCGCCCCGCCCTGTTAGACTTTGCGACCTTATTTTCCGCCTTTGCTCAGGAAACTCGATGCTCCGTTCGCTTCTTCGCCTGTCTGCAGGACTGATGGCCATGAGCCTGGTTGCCTGCGACGACGCCCCCCGGTTTACCCAGGCTGAGCCGGGGGAAGCGCGGGCCGGCGGGGCAACGACGGTGAACAAACACGGCCAGAACGCCTTTTCCCTGCCCTCGGCCAACCTGTCGCCAACCCGTCGCCTGGATTTCAGCGTCGGCAACAGTTTCTTTCGCAGCCCCTGGGTGATCGCGCCTTCCACCACCACCGCGCGCGACGGCCTGGGGCCGCTGTTCAACACCAATGCCTGCCAGAACTGCCATATCAAGGACGGCCGTGGCCACCCGCCGCTGGCCGACGCGCAGAACGCCGTGTCGATGCTGGTGCGCCTGTCGATCCCGGATGCGCCGCCGTATGCCAAGCTCATCGAGCAACTCGGCGTGGTGCCCGAGCCGGTCTACGGTGGGCAGTTGCAGGACATGGCCGTACCCGGCGTGACGCCGGAGGGCAAGGTGCGGGTCGACTACACACCGGTCAACGTCACGTTCACGGACGGCAGCGTCGTCGAACTGCGCAAGCCCAACCTGCAGATCACCCAACTCGGTTACGGCCCGATGCACCCGGACACACGCTTCTCCGCACGCATCGCCCCGCCGATGATCGGCCTGGGCCTGCTCGAAGCGATTGCCGACGCGGATATCTTGCGCAACACCGACCCGAAGACCGCCGACAAAGACGCCATCGTCGGCCGCGCGAACTGGGTCTGGGATGACGCCCGGCAAAAAACCGTGCTCGGACGTTTCGGCTGGAAAGCCGGGCAACCCAACCTCAATCAACAGAACGTTCACGCGTTTTCGGGGGATATGGGCCTCACCACGTCGCTGAGACCCGTCGATGACTGCACCGACGCCCAGGTCGCCTGCAAACAGGCGCCCAACGGCAATGGCCCCGATGGCGAGCCGGAAGTCAGCGATAACATCCTGCGCCTGGTGCTGTTCTATACCCGCAACCTGGCGGTGCCCGTGCGCCGCAACGTCGACGCACCACAGGTGCTGGCCGGGAAGAACCTGTTCTACCAGGCCGGTTGCCAGGGGTGTCACACGCCGTCGTTCACCACGGCGACCAATGCTGCCGAACCTGAACTGGCCAACCAGGTGATTCGCCCCTTCAGCGACCTGCTGTTGCATGACATGGGCGACGGCCTGGCCGACCACCGCACCGAATTCAAGGCCAGTGGCCGCGACTGGCGCACGCCGCCGTTGTGGGGCATCGGCCTGACGCAAACCGTCAGTGGCCACACCCAGTTCTTGCATGACGGCCGCGCCCGCAACCTGCTGGAAGCCGTGCTCTGGCACGGCGGTGAAGCACAAGCGGCGCAGCAGCATGTGTTGTCCTTCAATGCCGAGCAGCGCGCTGCACTGCTGGCGTTCCTGAACTCTTTATAAGCTTCGCCCCACTTACAGAAGGGAGCTCGACATGTTCCGTCCCAAGTTGTTGTTCACCAGCCTGGCCGCCCTCGCGCTCGGTGCCTGCTCGCCGCAAGACCCGCAAGCGGTGACCTCGGCCGCCATCGCCAAGCAAGTGATCTTGCCGACCTACAGCCGCTGGGTGGAAGCCGACCGTCAACTGGCCGTCAGCGCCCTGGCGTACTGCCAGGGCAAGGAAAGCCTGGACACCGCTCGCGCCGACTTCCTTCACGCCCAAAAAGCCTGGGCCGAACTGCAACCGCTGCTGATCGGCCCGCTGGCCGAGGGTAACCGTTCGTGGCAGGTGCAGTTCTGGCCGGACAAGAAAAACCTGGTGGGTCGTCAGGTCGAGCAACTGGTCGCCGCCCAGCCGCAGATCGATGCGGCCGCCCTGGCCAAATCCAGCGTGGTGGTGCAGGGCCTGTCGGCCTATGAATACATCCTCTACGACGCCAAGACCGATATCGCCGACGCCGCGCAGAAAGCCCGCTACTGCCCGCTGCTGACGGCCATCGGCGAGCGCCAGAAAGCCCTGGCCGAAGAGATCCTGGCCAGTTGGAACAGCACCGACGGCATGCTCGCGCAGATGAGCAAGTTTCCCAACCAGCGCTACGCTGATTCCCACGAGGCCATTGCCGACCTGCTGCGCGTACAAGTGACCGCACTGGACACCCTGAAGAAAAAACTCGGCACGCCGATGGGCCGCCAGACCAAGGGCATCCCGCAGCCGTTCCAGGCCGACGCGTGGCGCAGCCAGTCGTCCCTGCGAAGCCTGGAAGCCAGCCTTGCCGCGGCCCAGACCGTGTGGGTCGGCGTCGACAACAAAGGCCTGCGTGGCTTGTTGCCGGCCGATCAAAAGGCCCTGGCCGAGAAGATCGATGCCGCCTATGCCGCATCCCTGAAACTGTTCGCCAGCAACCAGCGCACCCTCAACGAATTGCTCGCCGATGACGCCGGACGCCAGCAGCTCAACGATCTCTACGACAGCCTCAACGTCGTCCACCGCCTGCACGAAGGCGAGCTGGCCAAGGCGCTGGGCATCCAACTGGGCTTCAACGCCAACGACGGTGACTGATGATGCTCAGGCGACAGGCTTTGGCCATTGGCAGCGCGTTGCTCGGCGCACTCACGCTGGGCGGCTGGACGTTGTTCAAGCAGAAAGACAAGGGCCCGCTGCTGCTCTCGGCGCGGGATGATGCAGACGGCAAACACTATGCTGTCGGTTATCGCCTGGACGGCCAGCGGGTGTTCGCCACCCAGGTCGGCCAACGCTGCCACGACATCATCAACCACCCGACGCTGCCGATCGCGCTGTTTGTCGCCCGTCGCCCGGGCACCGAGAGTTACCTGATCGACCTGCGTGATGGCGCGCTGCTGCAAACCATCACCGCGAATGCAAACCGCCACTTCTATGGCCACGCGGTAATCCATAAAAGTGGCGACTGGCTGTACGCCACCGAAAACGACACCTCCGATCCGGGCCGTGGCCTGCTCGGGGTGTACCGGTTCGAAGGCGAACGGCTGGTGCACAGCGGCGAGATTTCCACCCATGGCATCGGCCCGCACCAGGTGGCGTGGATGCCCGACGGCGAAACCCTGGTGGTGGCCAACGGCGGCATCCGCACCGAAGCCGAAAGCCGCGTGGAAATGAACCTCAACGCCATGGAACCGAGCCTGGTGCTGATGCAACGCGACGGCAGCCTGATCAGCAAGGAAACCCTCGGCCAGCAGATGAACAGCGTGCGCCATATGGGCATCGCCAGCGATGGCACCATCCTTACCGGGCAGCAGTTCATGGGGCCGTCCCAGGAGCGCTCCGAGTTGCTCGCGATCAAGCGGCCGGGGCAGCCATTCATGGCGTTTGCGGTGGCCGACGAGCAGTTACAGGCGATGGCGCACTACACCGCCAGCGTCGCGGTACACAGCGAATTGCGCCTGGTCGCGTTGACCGCACCGCGCGGCAACCGCTTGTTTATCTGGCACATGGACAGTGGCGAGCTGCGCCTGGATGGGCCGTTGCCGGACTGTGCGGGCGTGGGTGCGGTGGCGGATGGGTTTGTCGTGACCTCCGGCCAGGGGCGCTGCCGGTTCTATGACTGCCGCCAGGCACAGCTGAGCGCAACACCGTTGGAATTGCCGGCCGGGCTTTGGGATAACCATCTGCATCTGGTCTGACGGTCAGGCTCGGCCAACGCTGCGCCCGACGGCCAAATCGCCGACGAAAAAAAAGGGCCTCGTTTCACAAGGCCCTTTTTGGGTGGTTTCGATCGTTTCAACTTTGTGGCCCCATCCCTCGAGACATCCCGAACATGAACAGCAGCAGGTCATGATCGGGCTTGACCGTCGCACTCGCCTTGGCGATGCGCGGCAGCAGGCATTGCCCGCTGCCTTGCACCGCACTGAGGACCTGTGTCCGAGGCTGTTCCCATGCAGCCAGGGCCAGGGCAGCAATGCCCAACGCCCCGACCAGAAACAGACCTCGAGCTATTTCTAGCTTCATTTGGTTAAACCCTTGATAGCGCTGCCAAACGCCGTCTCGTAAAAGTAGCTGAGTTTTGCCCAGTCGCCATCGCTCCACGACGAATGGCGGCGCAGTTGCAGCATGTCATGGGAGGCGGCTCGATAAGCGGTCAGGCGCTGGCGGCATTTCTCGAAGTCCAGCAGCGCGACTTCCACGTTGGCCGAGTCGGGCTCACCCGTGACGCGCACAAAGATATGCTTGATGTACAAGCAACCGTGTTGCCAGCGACCTTTGTGCATGCGCGCCAATGTCGCCGCCACCTCTTTGAGTACACGCTCGTGTACCGCTTCGCCGTACTGTTCACGGCCACCGGCGGCGTACCATTTTTCGATTTCGTCGAAACCGTCCAGCGAAGCCGTCACCAACAATGCTTTCCATTGGTGTTGCGGATCACGACGCGCCTCGCAGAACACCATCTCCGGTACCCGTACATTCAGCGCGCGCAGGCCTTTGAGAGCATCCCGTTCGCGCAACACCGTCGGGCGCCCAAACGGATGCAGCAAACTGCGGTAGATATGCCCGGTCTGACGTTTGCTGTAGAGCAAACGCCCGGTGGGGCCCATCACACGCTGCACGCCACTTTCACCGCCACGCCGACGATTAGGCTCTTCGACCCACTCGCCCTGCTGGCGCCAGAAATACTCAAATCGCTCTTCGGGAGCTACATGACTGCCTGCTACGCACTCAACTGCCATCCTGTTACCTCTTGCGCAATACGTATACCCGCCACATGGCGTAGAACGGAATAAAGTCCAGGGACTCCTGAACTCGGAAACCGGCCTGCTCAAACTCTGCCTCGACAGTAGCAGCCGGTAACACGAACCGGTTTTGGTAACCTTCCTGCTCACCTTTCCTACGACGTTTTACTTCAGCACGCTTGCGTTTCCAGGCCTTGAAGTTGCCATCCACCCACAGCGAGATGATCACGCTGTCGCGGGTAACACGATGAAACTCCTGCAATATCGCCAAGCGGTGCTCAGGCTCACCAATGTGGTGCATCAGGCGCATGCAGAAGATGCTGTCGACCGCGTTATCAGGCAAATCGATATCAAAGGCGGATGTCTGCAAAGGGCGTACCCGTTTGACCACATCCGCTGGCTGGGCGACCATCGCGACCTTCAACATCGACTCCGAATTATCGGCGCCGATGATCACCCGGTTGGGTTTTTCCGCCAGCAACGGCCAGAAACGCCCCGCCCCGCAAGGCAAGTCCAAGACCAGGCCAGGTTCACCGGCCATGGCCAGCGCACCGCGCGCCAACTGCTCGTCACGTTTGTGGGACAGCCGGCGAGCTAAATTATCCTGATGTTTGAGCAAATAATTCTGTGCATGCTCTTCGTCGTACTTATCGGAAAATTCGAGCTTGATCGGGGTAGGCATCTTACGTCTCCGTTTACTGATGCCTACGACCTTAGGTTGCAAACTGTGATCAATAGGTCAACTCGTTGTGAAAAACTTGTCCTGTCCAGACTCATACATTTCAAGACTTTACCGACACGATTGATGGCACAGGGCCATCTTCGACGAATTACACTGATCGTTGCCAGCATAGCGGTAGCACGGCAAGTCAGGGTTTGACTTGGCTCAACTGGACATGAAAGCGGCAACCATTGGGCTCCATGGTGCTCAGGCTGACGCTCCAGCCTTGGTTTTCGCAGATCCGCTGCACCAGCGACAGCCCCAGGCCAAGGCCCTCACCGCGTTTTTCGCTGCCGCGCACGAAGGGCTCGAACATGGCTTCGCGCTTGTCTTCAGGAATGCCGACGCCGGAGTCTTCCACCACAAAACCACTCGGTTCCAGGGTGAGCCGGATAAAGCCCTGCTCGGTGTAATGCAGTGCATTACGCAGCAGATTGCCCATCACCGCATGCAGGAAGGTGGTGTTATAGCGCGTATCCAGGGGGTTGCCCGGCTGGTAGATCAGTTGCAGGCCTTTTTGCTCGATCGGCTCACGCCAGAGGCCGAGCAAATCATCCGCCACCTGGGTGAGGGTTACCCGGGGGGACATGGTGGCGTCGTTGTGTTGGGCGCGTGCCAGCATCAGGAAGGTCTGCACCAGTTCACGCATTTCTTCGCAGGCCCTGGCGATGCGCAGCACCTGGTTGCGCCCACGCTCGTCGATGGCCGGGTTTTCCAGCAGCAGCTCGCAGGAACTGGCCAATACCATCAACGGCGTGCGCAATTCGTGGCTCACATCACTGGTAAACAACTGCTCGCGGGACAGCGCCTGGCGCAGACGGCCCAATGTGGCGTCGAAGGCCACAGCCAGCTCGCCCACTTCATCGGCGGCGTAATCCGGTGCCAGGGGCGGCGCCAGGCCGAGCAACTGGTCACGATGACGCACCTGGCGCGCCAGGCGCACCACCGGTGCCATCACCTTGCGGGCCAGCACCCAGCCGAGGAAGACCGCCAGCGCCAGGCTGAGCACGAAGCCCACCAGCACCACCGCGAACAGCACGCGCTCACGCTCTTCGAAATCGCTCTGATCTTGCAGCAGCACGTAACGCCGACCATCGACCACTTCGACCATGGCGTGGTACGACAACGCCTCGCGGAACACTTCATGAAAACCCGGTTCCAGGTGCCGCAGGTCCTTGGGCAGCTCGAAATCCCCGCGCCCGCCGCTGAAATAGAACAGCTGGTCCGGCTCGGGTCGGTGGCTCCAGTCCTCGACGCTGTCCATCAGCAGCAGGCGCTGCAAGTCGCCGCCCAACCCTGCCGAAATCAGCTTCTCTTCCACCAGATGCACCGTCGCGATGATCCCCATCGCGAAGGCGCCCGCCACCAATGCGCTCATCAAGGCAAAGGCGATGATGATCCGCTGGGCAAGGCTTTGCTTAAACTCCATCACGACCCTCGGCCAGGCGGTAACCCACACCGTGTACCGTTTGCAGCAATGGCTTGGCGAAAGGTTTATCGATCACTTGGCGCAACTGGTGGACGTGACTGCGCAGGCTGTCACTGTCGGGGCAATCATCCCCCCATAGGGCTTCTTCGAGAATTTCCCGACGCAGGACATGGGGACTTTTCTGCATCAACACCGCCAGCAGCTTCAGGCCCACCGGGTTGAGCTTGAGCAGGCGCCCTTCGCGGGTGACTTCCAGGGTATCGAGGTCGTAATGCAGGTCGGCCACCTGCAGGGCACGGCGCCCGCCGCCGTGGGCGCGGCGCAGCACGGCTTCGATGCGCGCGGCCAGTTCCGACAGGGCGAACGGTTTGAGCAAGTAGTCATCCGCTCCGGACTTGAAGCCCTGCAGGCGGTCATCCAACTGATCGCGGGCGGTGAGCATGATCACCGGCGTATCGCGGCGCGCATCTTCGCGCAGGCGCTTGCACAAGGTGTAGCCATCGATGCCAGGCAGCATGATGTCGAGCACGATCAGGTCGTAGTGCTCGGTGGCAGCCAGGTGCAGGCCCGACAAGCCGTCCTGCGCGCAGTCCACGGTGTAACCTTTGAGCCCCAGATAATCGGCCAGATTGGCCAGAATATCGCGGTTGTCTTCAACCAATAAAATTCGCATGGGCAGTGTCTCCGTACTTTCGTGCCAGCCGTGTGTTGGCCCGCGCAGCTTAAGGCCAAGTAGGGCTCAGGGATAGAGCTGAGCGCTAGGCAGATAAACGATTTCAACCGACTAAAGAGTTGAACGAGTTTTTCACTATAGCTTCACAAACTCACTACAGTAGCGGGGTGAACATCGCGCGCATCGATATAAGGAAGCTGTACATGGGTTTTTTCAAAACAGCGCCTATGCGCTATTTGCTATTGGTAACCGGTGCCTGGCTGGTTATTTTCCTGCTCACACGTAGCGTATTGCTCATTACTCACCTGAGTGAAGTCGGCGGCAATCTGTTGCCGGTGTTTGGTGTGGGCCTGCTCTATGACCTGGCCTTTCTAGCCTATGCCGCCCTTCCTCTGGGGCTGTACCTGTTGCTGTGCCCGCCCGCGCTGTGGCGTCGCCGCGGCCATCGCTGGTTCCTGCAGGCGGTGCTCACCGTCAGCCTGTTCGCGATGCTGTTCACCTCGGTGGCCGAATGGTTGTTCTGGGATGAGTTCGGCGTGCGCTTCAACTTTATCGCCGTCGACTACCTGGTGTACTCCGACGAAGTACTGAACAACCTGCTGGAATCCTATCCCATCGGCAAGTTGCTCAGTTTGCTGGCGATGCTGGCTGTCGTGCTGAGCCTGGCCCTGCGCAAGCCATTCAATGCGGCAATGAACGCCCCGCTGCCGCCCATGCGCGGCCGTCTGTTGAATGCCTTGGCGCTGTTGGTCGTCGCGGGCCTGAGCCTGCAACTGATCAGCCAGGACAGCCCACGCGCCCAAGGTGGCAATGCCTACAAGAACGAACTGGCGAGCAATGGCCCGTATCAGTTTTTCGCCGCGTTCCGTAACAACGAGCTGGATTACTCACAGTTCTACAAGAGCCTGCCAACCGAAATCGTGGCCAAGCAGTTGCGCGCCGAACTCAGCGAGCCCAATGCGCGCTTCATCGGCCAGGACCCACTGGATATCCGCCGTGCCATCACCCACCCGGGCACGCTGCGCAAACCCAACATCGTGCTGGTGACCATCGAAAGTTTCAGCGCCAAATACATGGGCAGCAATGGCGACGGACGCAACCTCACGCCGAATCTCGACGCCTTGCGTCAACAAAGCCTGTACTTCAACAACTTCTACGCCACCGGCACCCGCACCGACCGTGGCCTGGAGGCGATCACCCTGGCCATCCCACCGACGCCGGGACGCTCCATCGTCAAGCGCATTGGTCGGGAGAGCGGCTTCGCCAGCCTGGGGCAACAACTCACGGCCATCGGTTACGACAGCGTGTTTGTGTATGGCGGGCGCGGTTATTTCGACAACATGAACGCGTTTTTCAGCGGCAACGGTTATCGCGTCGTAGACCAGAGCAGCGTGCCCGAGTCGGAAATTTCGTTCAAGAATGCGTGGGGCATGGCGGAC
This sequence comes from Pseudomonas sp. Y39-6, assembly GCF_023651955.1. Classification (NCBI taxonomy): domain Bacteria; kingdom Pseudomonadati; phylum Pseudomonadota; class Gammaproteobacteria; order Pseudomonadales; family Pseudomonadaceae; genus Pseudomonas; species Pseudomonas sp. Y39-6. Next base: position 5,724,729 of record NZ_CP069594.1, read on the forward strand.
GAGGATCTGTACAAACAGACCCTGAAGCTGGCCGATGCCGACTACGCCAAGCAGCAGCCGTTCCTGCTGCAACTGATGACCACCTCCAACCATCGCCCCTACACCTACCCGGACGGGCGCATCGATATCAAATCCGGCAATGGCCGCGACGGCGCGGTGAAGTATACCGACCATGCCATCGGCCAGTTCCTGGAAGCGGCGCGTCAGAAGCCATGGTTCGATAACACGATCTTCGTCTTCGTCGCCGACCACACCGCCGGCAGTGCAGGCAAGGAAGACCTGCCCATCACCAACTATCAGATTCCACTGTTCATCTATGCGCCGAAGCTGATCGACGCACGGGAATCGGCGCAACTGGCCAGCCAGATAGACCTGGCGCCGACCCTGCTGGGCCTGATCAACCTGAGCTATGAATCGACCTTCTTTGGCCGCGACCTGTTGCAGGACAACCCATTGCCCCCTCGGGTCGTGGTGGGTAATTACCAGCACCTGGGGCTGTTCGACGGCAAAGACCTGGCGATTCTCAGCCCACGCCAGGGCCTGCGTCGCCACGACGAGGCGCTGGGTGAAAGCCAGGAGTTGCGGGTCGGCAGCGATGACCCGCTGATCCTGCGGGCGATCACCTATTACCAGGCCGCCAGTTATGGTTTCAAACAACAACTGCTGAGCTGGAAAGCGCCCAAGGAAGAGGCCCCGGCATTAAGCACGCGCTAACCAAAACGTCCCGTACAGCCGAGTACGGGACTTTTTTATCAGGGTTTACCATGCAATCCCCTCCTGTTGTTCCGGTTTCCAAACCTCTCAATTTCTGGCTGTGCCTGGGCATCCCCGCCGGTGCTGCGCTGCTGATGCTATTGCTGCAGCTGACATCGCTGGACATGGACCTCGCCAAGCAGTTCTACAGCGCTGCGGATGGCGGCTTCATCGGGCGTTACAGCTTCTTCCTCGAAGACATCCTGCATGACCGCGCCAAACAGTTGGTCATCCTGTTCTCGGTGCTGGCCATTCTGGGGTTTGCCGGTACCTTTATCCTCCAGCGCCTCAAGCCGTACCGCCGCGAACTGGGCTGCCTGGTGTTGTCCCTGGGGCTGGCCACGGCGTTCGTCTCGCCATTGAAAACCGTCACCGCCGTGCAATGCCCGTGGAGCCTCAAGGAGTTCGGTGGCCAGGAAACCTACAGCGAACTGCTGAGCCCTCGCCCGCCCACCGATAAACCTGGGCGCTGCTGGCCCGGCGGGCATGCGGCAACCGGGTTCGCCCTGTTCGCCTGGTTCTTTGCGCTACGGGATCGCCGGCCGCGGATGGCACGCAAGGCGTTCATCTTTGCCGTGGCGCTGGGCAGCGTGTTTTCCGTGAGCCGCATGGCACAGGGCGCGCACTTCTTTTCCCACAACGTGTGGACGGCGATTTTCTGTTGGCTGATCTGCCTGGGGCTGTACTGCCTGATGCTCTATCGGCCATCGAAGGTCAGGGTGTCAGAAGTGCGTGCATTGAATACGTAGACCGGCCAACCACTTCAGTTACCTCCCTCCCTTATTACGCACCCGCATAAAAAAACCCCGCCTGCATCGCTGCAGGCGGGGTTTTTCAGTCGCCGGGTAAGGCTGGCTTACATCATGCCGCCCATGCCACCCATGCCGCCCATGTCTGGCATACCGCCGCCAGCCGAGCCTTCTTTCTTCGGTGCTTCAGCAACAGCTGCTTCGGTGGTCAGGATCAGACCGCCGATGGAGGAAGCTGCTTGCAGCGCCGAACGAGTCACCTTGGTAGGGTCCAGGATGCCCATTTCGATCATGTCGCCGTATTCGCTGGTTGCCGCGTTGTAACCGAAGTTACCTTTACCGTTCTTCACAGCGTTAACCACAACGCTTGGCTCGTCGCCGCTGTTGGCAGCGATCTGACGCAGCGGTGCTTCAACGGCGCGACGCAGTACAGCGATACCCACGTCCTGATCGGCGTTGTCGCCTTTCAGGTCCAGGATGGCTTCCAGGGCGCGGATCAGTGCAACACCACCGCCAGGTACCACGCCTTCTTCAACGGCTGCGCGGGTTGCGTGCAGGGCGTCTTCAACGCGGGCTTTCTTCTCTTTCATTTCAACTTCGGAGCCAGCGCCAACCTTGATCACTGCAACGCCGCCGGACAGCTTGGCCAGACGCTCTTGCAGTTTTTCACGGTCGTAGTCCGAGGAAGTTTCGGCAACCTGGGCACGGATCTGAGTGATGCGCGCCTGGATGTCGGCGTCTACGCCAGCACCGTCGACGATGATGGTGTTTTCCTTGGAAATGGTCACGCGCTTGGCGCTGCCCAGGTTTTCCAGGGTGGCGCTTTCCAGGCTCAGGCCGATCTCTTCGGAGATAACGGTACCGCCGGTCAGAACGGCGATGTCCTGCAGCATGGCCTTGCGACGGTCGCCGAAGCCTGGAGCCTTGACGGCTGCAACCTTGACGATGCCACGCATGTTGTTCACAACCAGAGTCGCCAGGGCTTCGCCTTCAACGTCTTCGGAAACGATCAGCAGTGGGCGGCCGGCCTTGGCAACGGCTTCCAGCACCGGCAGCATTTCGCGGATGTTGGAGATTTTTTTGTCGACCAGCAGGATCAGCGGGCTTTCCAGCTCGGCAACCATGGTTTCTGGCTTGTTGACGAAGTACGGGGACAGGTAGCCACGGTCGAACTGCATGCCTTCTACAACCGACAGTTCGTTTTCCAGGCCAGTGCCTTCTTCAACGGTGATCACGCCTTCTTTACCGACTTTTTCCATGGCTTCGGCAATGATGTCGCCGATGGAGTTGTCGGAGTTGGCGGAGATGGTACCCACCTGAGCGATAGCCTTGGTGTCAGCGCATGGCTTGGACAGGTTTTTCAGCTCTTTGACGATGGCGATGGTCGCCTTGTCGATGCCGCGTTTCAGGTCCATCGGGTTCATGCCGGCAGCGACGGCTTTCAGGCCTTCGTTGACAATCGACTGAGCCAGAACGGTAGCGGTGGTGGTGCCGTCGCCTGCGTCATCGTTGGCACGGGAGGCAACGTCTTTGACCAGCTGCGCGCCCATGTTCTCGAAACGGTCTTCCAGTTCGATTTCTTTGGCGACGGAAACGCCGTCCTTGGTGATGGTCGGAGCGCCGAAGCTCTTCTCGATGATCACGTTACGGCCTTTAGGGCCCAGGGTCGCTTTTACTGCGTCAGCCAGGACGTTGACACCGGTGAGCATTTTCTTGCGGGCGGAATCGCCGAATTTAACTTCTTTAGCAGCCATTATCGATATTCCTTAAATACTTTGTAGTAACGGGAAAATGAGCGGGGAAATCAGCCTTCCAGAACGGCGAGAATCTCGTTCTCAGCCATGACCAGCAGGTCTTCGCCGTCGACTTTCACAGTGTTGCTGCCGGAGTAAGGACCGAATACAACCTTGTCACCGACTTTAACGGCCAGCGCACGTACTTCACCGTTTTCCAGAGTCTTGCCTGGGCCTGCAGCGACGATCACACCGTGGTTGGCTTTTTCAGCAGCCGAACCTGGCAGAACGATACCGCCAGCGGTTTTCTTTTCTTCTTCGCTGCGACGGATAACGACGCGGTCGTGCAGAGGACGAAGCTTGCTCATTGTCGATCTCTCCTAATTGTGTTTTTCATCGGCCGGTGTCAGTACCGGCAGGTTAAATCCGGCGGGGCCGGTCGCGGTTCGCTGGGCGAAACGCGGAAGTCTGTCTGGTGTCGCCACCAGAAACCTTGCGGTGACCGTTACATAAGGGCGCATCAGCTTATTACAAGGGGCCGGCGATGAATTTTTTTGCGTCTGCCAGCCCTTAAAAACAACACAGCCCCCGAAGGGGCCGCGCCAGTGAAGCGGTTATTTGCTGTCGCGATGCTCGAACTCACCTTCGATCACATCACCTTCTCGCCCCAACGGCTGGCGCGGAGCCGGGCCGCCACGGGGTTGCAGGTCGTCGGCGAACGCCCGTTGGCGAATCGCAGCCTCTTCGGCGCGCTGGCGCATCTTGCCCGCCAGCAGCTTGCGCGTGAACGGCAGCAACATGACCAGGCCGAGCACATCGCTGATGAAGCCTGGCAGGATCAACAGGCCACCGGCCAGGGCCATCATCAGCCCTTCGAGCATGGTTTGTGCAGGCAATTCGCCGCGATTCAGGCTTTCACGGGCACGCAGCGCCGTGGCCAGACCGGCGACGCGCAGCACCAGAACGCCGAGCATCGAGCCGAGAATGATCAGCAGCAGTGCCGGGAAAAACCCGATCGCACCACTGACTTTTACGAATACGAACAGCTCCAACACCGGGAACAGCAGAAAGAGCAATAAAAAAGGGCGCATCAAATGGTTTCCTCAACGCAAGATTGCCTTGCCAGTCCACCTTAGATGACGTCGCCATTTCGTGAATTCAAGCTTCAGCGACGCTTTTTTTCGGCCAGACCTCAGCATGAGCCAAGGAAACCAGGGCCTCGCGCACTTGTGTCGGCGTGTTGCAAGACTCGGCGAACGGCAACCAGTGCAGCGCATGCCCTATGCGCAGGTGCATGCCTTCGCTGTCGATCCCGGCCAGTTGCGCCGGCTCGTGGGTGGGCAAACCGGCCAACCCGACGTAATGGGCGATGGCCTTGGAGTGGTCGGCGTTCATGTGCTCGACCATGCTGCGCTCGGCCGGGCCGGCGAACGGGTTGGCCAGGGTCAACCGGTCAAGCCAGTGAATCGCGCCAAAGCCGCCGATATAGCGGTGACGTACCGGCTTGAGTACCCAGAAGTCAAAGTCGTGGGCCTGGTGATAATTGGCCGATTCGGGGAAGTAGCGGTAGTAGCGTTCGGCGGCCGCTTCAATCGCGGCGGCGTCGTGCAATTGCTCGGCTTCGGCCAGGTAGGTCAGGCGCCCCACTGCCTGCACGTCATCCGCTTCACGCTCGCCGACCAGCAGCGAGCACTTGGGGTCTTTCTGCAGGTTATGGGTGTGTTGGGCAATTCGGCTGATCAGGATCAACGGCCGGCCTTGCTCGTCCAGGCAATACGGCACGACCGAACCGAAGGGAAAGCCAGGCATGGCTTTGGACAATGTGGAGAGGGCTCCACGGTATTCCTTGAGCAGCAGCTCTCGGGCGTTCTTGGCAACGTGCGCGCTCAACGTATGACTCCTCGGGAATTCAGTCGCCCATAGCGTATGGGAATGGATCTCAAGCCAAGGTAATCAATATCCGCGCAGGTTGCCAGCGGGCACGAAGCGGATTACCAGGCCACGCCAAACCCTGCGGTGTAGCGGGTCTTGCTCAAGCTGCTTTCCGAGTCGCCGCTGATCACGTCACGCTCGGCCTTGAGATTGAGCGACGCCCACTCGGTGACCTTGTAGCGCAGGCCCATTTCCGCATCGAGGGCATACTCGGCCGGCCCGCCGATAGGCTTGCCCAACTCGCCGGAGGTGAAGAATTCAACTGTCTTGCCGATCAGGTAGCGGTTGTAGTCCCACTTCATGGCCAGGGAATAGAAGTTGTCCTTGCCGCCATCGGAATATTCGTAATCGGTGCGGTTGACCAACGAACCCAGGGAGAACGCGCCGAGCTCATCGTCCCAGAATTGGTAGCCCGGGCCGGTGCCGACAGTGCGTTGGCGGGACAGGTCTTCGACCCTGTCGCGCTTGTAGGTCAAGCGGCCCTGCCAGAACCAGTGCTCGGTGATGAAGCGGTCGAGGTCGTATTCCAGGGACCAGTTGTCGGTGGTGGTGACGTCGTCCTGGAACTCGCGGTTGTACTCGCCCTGCCCGGTGTGGCGCCATTGGCCGTGGCGGGCGGAGGTTTTGAAGTCGATGTCGTAGTCGTTGGTGTCTTTCTCGGCGCGCCTGTAGTCCAGCGCCATGTCGACATTGCCTTTCCACACCAGGTCTTCGATCACCGGCTTGGGCTTGATGATCTGCTGGATGCTGGCCAGTTCCACGGTCTTGGGCGCCTCGCCATTGGCCAGCACCACTTTGCCATCAGCCGCAGCCTGCAAGGATTTGGCTTTCTCACCGGTGTAGGCATCCTGCTTGACCAACAACTCCTGATCGCTCTCCAGGGTTTTCACCTGTTTCCAATCCACCGGGATAGCCCCCGCATAGTCGGTCTGGATCAGCAGCTTGCCACCGTCGAAGAGCTTGATCTTGCCGGACAGGCGGTCACCGTTCTTTAACCAGACGGTGTCGGCGAGCAAGGGGGTGGAGGCGCTGAAAACAGCAAGGCACAGCAGGGTTCTGGACAACATAAGCAGATAAGGGGCTCAGGATTGGCGAAATAGGGGCGTTATCGTGTTAGATAGCTAGGACTGACTCAATGAATTGTGTTGAGTTCAGTTCTCATCTGCATATTTACAGACGTTTCTTACAAGAAACCGACGATCTGAACGGATATATCCACCGTGAAGCAACCCGCCGAAGCCCCGCAAAGCCCTGCCGAGATGCGCCGCACCGCGCTGTACCTGACGCTGGCGCAAATCCCCGAAGGTTGCGTGGTGAGTTACGGCGAACTGGCCCACCTCGCCGGGCTGGGGCGCGCGGCGCGTTGGGTCGGGCGCACCCTGAGCCAACTGCCCGACGATACCCGCTTGCCCTGGCACCGCGTGCTGGGTGCCGGCGGTCGGATAAGCCTGCCGGCGGGCAGCGCCTCAGGCGACGAACAACGTGCGCGTTTACGCAACGAAGGTGTCGCTATCCTGAACAATCGCGTGGATATTCAGCGTCATGGCTGGCGCCCGGTAGAGCACAGCGGTTAGAGTGCGCGCTTTGTTTCCGTGAATCTGAGGCAGACTCCAGCCCATGCCCCGTAAAACCTGGCGCGCCGCGCTCGCCGCCTATGCCAGCCCCTCGACGTTAGTGCTGTTGTTGCTCGGCTTTGCCGCCGGCTTGCCTTACATGTTGGTGTTCTCGACGCTTTCGGTATGGTTGCGTGAGGCCGGTGTGGCCCGCGAGACCATCGGCTATGCGAGCCTGATCGGTTTGGCGTATGCCTTCAAATGGGTGTGGTCGCCATTGCTCGACCAATGGCGCCTGCCGCTGCTGGGCAAACTCGGACGTCGTCGCTCCTGGCTGGTACTCGCCCAATCGCTGGTGATCCTCGGATTGATCGGCATGGGCTTCTGCGACCCGCAGAAACACTTGTCCTGGCTGATCGCTATTGCGGTGATCGTCGCCTTCGCTTCGGCTACCCAGGATATTGCAGTCGATGCCTATCGCCTGGAAATCGCCGATGACAGCCGCCAGGCTGCCCTGGCCGCCAGCTATATGTCCGGTTACCGCATCGCCGCCCTGCTCGCCACGGCCGGCGCGCTGTTTTTTGCCGAAGGTTTCGGCTCTACCGGTTTCAACTATAAACACTCGGCGTGGACCGGCACCTATGTGCTGTTCGGCGTGCTGATGATTCCGGCGCTGCTGACCACCCTGTTCATGCGCGAGCCCAATGTGCCACTGCGCACCCAGTTGCAGGCTGGACGCTACAGTTTCGTGCATCAGTTGGTGTCGGTGTTTGTGCTGATCGTGCTGTTGGTGTCGGTGCCGGCGACGTTCACCCAGTTGTACAACACCGATTTCGCCAGCGTGCTGTTCCACGGTGTCAGCCTGTGGGAACTGTTAATGGAAGACCGCGCCTTCCTGCGCGCCATCCTCTACATCACCCTGACAACATTGTGCCTGTCGGCCATGGGCCGCCGAGGCCTGGCGCCGGTGCTGACGCCGGTCAACGACTTCATCCTGCGCTATCGCTGGCAGGCGCTGCTGCTGCTTGGGCTGATCGCCACCTATCGCATGTCCGATACCGTGATGGGCGTGATGGCCAACGTGTTCTATATCGACCAGGGCTTTACCAAGGACCAGATTGCCGGGGTCAGCAAGATCTTCGGCCTGATCATGACCCTGGTCGGCGCCGGCATGGGTGGCCTGTTGATTGTGCGCTTCGGCATCCTTCCGATCCTGCTCATCGGCGGCATCGCCTCGGCCGGCACCAACCTGCTGTTCGTGATGCTCGCTGACATGGGCCCGGACCTGCAGATGCTGATCTTCACCATCTCCCTGGACAACTTCAGCTCAGGCCTTGCCACCTCGGCGTTTGTCGCCTACCTGTCGAGCCTGACCAACCTCAAGTTCTCCGCCACCCAATACGCGCTGCTGAGTTCGATCATGCTGTTGCTGCCGCGCCTGATCGGCGGGTATTCGGGGGTGATGGTGGAGAAGTTCGGTTATCACAACTTCTTCCTGATCACCTGCGTGCTGGGTGTGCCGACGTTGCTGCTGATTGCGCTGCATTGGTTCCAGGAAAGCCGACGGATTCGCTTGAATCCACCGGCAGAAGACTGACAGAGCCTCCCCTTGTAGCTGTAGCGAGCTTGCTCGCGAAGAAGTCACAGACACCGCGTTTATCCCGGTTTCCCGCGTCATCGTTGACGATCTTCGCGAGCAAGCTCGCTCCTACAAACAGCTCTGCGTCCTGATGCCTGTACGGCGGCAGTTTGCGCCCGTACAATCCCAAGTCACTTCAAGTCCAAGCAACCGACAACGGCCTACCATGCGTACCAGTCAATATTTGCTCGCCACACTGAAAGAAACGCCTTCCGACGCGGTTGTGATCAGCCATCAGCTGATGCTGCGCGCCGGTATGATCCGCAAGCTGGCTTCTGGCCTGTACACCTGGCTGCCCATGGGCCTGAAGGTGATGCGCAAGGTCGAAGCCATCGTTCGCGAAGAAATGAACGCTGCCGGTTCTCTGGAAGTGTTGATGCCGAGCACCCAACCGGCCGAGCTGTGGCAGGAATCCGGGCGCTGGGAAGAGTACGGCCCTGAATTGCTGCGCTTCAAGGACCGTCATGGCCGCGACTTCTGCGCTGGCCCGACCCATGAAGAAGTGATCACCGACCTGATGCGCAACGAGTTGAGCAGCTATAAACAGCTGCCCCTCAACCTGTATCAGATCCAGACCAAGTTCCGTGATGAGATCCGCCCACGCTTCGGCCTGATGCGCGGCCGCGAGTTCATCATGAAGGACGCGTATTCGTTCCACGCCGACCAGGCGTCCTTGCAGGTCACCTATGACCGCATGCACACCGCCTACTGCAACGTGTTCACGCGCCTGGGCCTGAAATTCCGCCCGGTTGAAGCGGACAACGGCTCCATCGGCGGCGCCGGCTCCCACGAGTTCCACGTACTGGCCGAGTCCGGCGAAGACGATATCGTGTTCAGCAACGGTTCCGACTACGCGGCGAACATCGAGAAAGCCGAAGCCGTGCCACGGGAAACCGCCCGTCCAGCCCCGGCTGAAGAACTGCGCCTGGTGGACACCCCGGACACCAAGACCATCGCGGCCCTGGTGGAAAAATTCAATCTGCCGATTGAAAAGACCATCAAGACCCTGATCGTTCACGCCGAGGAAGCCGGCAAGCTGATCGCCCTGGTGATCCGTGGCGACCACGAGCTCAACGAAATCAAGGCCGCCCAGCAACCGGGCGTGGCCAGCCCGCTGGTCATGGCCTCCGATGCCGAACTGCGCGACGCCATTGGCGCCGGTGCCGGCTCCTTGGGCCCACTGAACCTGCCGCTGCCGATCATCATCGACCGCTCGGTCGAGCTGATGAGCGACTTCGGTATCGGCGCGAACATCGACGACAAGCACTACTTCGGCGTGAACTGGGAACGCGACTTGCCGGTGCCGACCGTAGCCGACCTGCGTAACGTGGTCGCCGGCGACCCGAGCCCGGATGGCAAGGGCACCCTGGAAATCAAGCGCGGCATTGAAGTCGGGCACATCTTCCAGCTGGGCAACAAGTACAGCAAGGCGATGAAGTGCGAAGTGCTGGGCGAAAACGGCAAGCCGATCACCCTCGAAATGGGTTGCTACGGCATTGGCGTATCGCGCGTGGTTGCCGCTGCCATCGAGCAGAACAACGACGAGAAAGGCATTATCTGGAGTGACGCCCTGGCGCCGTTCCAGGTGGCCCTGGTGCCGCTGCGCTATGAAACCGAGCAAGTCCGTGAAGCCACCGACAAACTGTATGCCGAACTGACGGCCGCCGGTTTCGAAGTGTTGCTGGACGACCGCGACAAGAAAACCAGCCCGGGCATCAAGTTCGCCGACATGGAGCTGATTGGCATCCCGCACCGGATCGTGGTCAGTGACCGTGGCCTGGCCGATGGCAATCTGGAATACAAAAGCCGGACCGAAGCCGAAGCCCAACCGTTGCCGGTGGCTGACGTGCTGTCTTTCCTTCAGGCGCGTATTCGTCGCTGAAAACCAGATCAAGAGAAGTCATGTTCAAGCGAAACACCAGAGCCCTGGGGGGCGCCGCCTTGTGCGGCGCCCTGCTGGTCAGCGGCTGCGCCAACCAGATGTCGCAACGCAGTGAGCACGAGGAGCGGGTCGAGCGTAAGTTGCTCGACCACAGCCTGCAGATCGATGTAGGCGAACCCAAAGTGCTGGAGCTGCCGCAACGTCGGGTTCGCATTCACGAGCAGAAGACCTTCGAGGTCACCGAATTCGAAGTCACCCGTCGTTACGACCGCTACACCCCCTACCAACCCTGGCGCAAACTCTATGAGATGCCGCTGGGCGCGGTCGCTTTGGTGGCCGGCGCGGGCGCCAACGTGGCGAATATCTTCGCCCTCGGCAACCTGCCGACCAGCATGACCCACGATTGGCTGAGCTACGGCATCGACGGCATCAACCCGTTCATGAACGTGCAATCCCACGGGCGTGCGCAACAGAACCTGGCGGGTATCGATGAAGTCCAGCGCGACAAGCGCGTGGAGTATTCGAGCCTGCCCTGGAGCGAACGCCCGGTGCAGGTCACCGCCGGCAGGCAAGTGTATGAAATGACCACCGACCGCAACGGCGTACTGCGCCTGAACCTGTTGGACAGCCCGTTTGCCGAGCAGGATCTGAACCGCATCAGCACCTTGAAGATCAGCGTGGAAGATGGCCAGGACGACGTACATTCGGACTCGACCCTGGCGGTGAGCCACACACTGCGCGGCAAGTTGCTCGAAGCCCACGGCCTGATCTACGACGACCTGGAAGACGACGAAGTCAGCCAGTGGGTCCACCGGGTCAAGCGCCTGTCGGAGCTGGGCCTGGAGGAAGAAGCCAGCGAACTGGAGCAGAGCCTGATCGAACTGACCCACAATGATCCGGAGTTGCAGCAGGAATTCCTGCAAGCGCTGACCAAGGACGCGGGGCGACTCGTCGCGGATCCTGGCGCACGCTGAGCCCTCGAAAACGCTGTAGATCTAAATGTGGGAGGGGGCTTGCCCCCTCCCACATTTGGTTTCCGGGTTCTACCAGGAGAGTTCGAGTTGTTCATTGCCACTGCTCAGGTCGAGCAACCGCACCCCAATCCCCAGCAACCGCACCGGCTTGCCACCGCGATTGAACGCCTGGGTCATCAGCTGTTGATAACTCTCCAGGTCCCGCCCTGCCCCCGCCTGCTCCAGGGTCGTCTGGGTAAAGTCATGAAACTTCACCTTCACGAACGGCTTCCCCGCGCGGTAACTGCTGTCGATGCGCGCGATGCGTCCAGCCAGGGTTTCCATCAGTTCAGGCAGTTTCGCCAGGCAACTTGAAAGATCTGGCAGGTCCACATCGTAGGTATTTTCCACACTGATCGATTGCCGACGACTGTCGTTCTGCACCTCGCGCTCATCTATCCCACGCGCCAGGCTCCACAGTCGCTCGCCAAAACTGCCGAATTCGCGCACCAGCGCCAGCTTGTTCCATTCGCGCAACTGCAGGCAGTCTTCGATCCCCAGGCGCGCCAGCTTGTCGGCGGTCACCTTGCCCACGCCATGCAGCTTTTTCACCGGCAATATCGACACAAAGTCTTCGACCTGGTCCGGGGTGATCACAAACAGGCCGTTGGGTTTCTTCCAATCACTGGCGATCTTGGCCAGAAACTTGTTGGGCGCCACACCGGCGGACACGGTGATATGCAATTGATTCGAGACCCGGCGGCGGATGTCCTGGGCAATACGCGTGGCGCTGCCGCCAAAATGCGGGCTGTCGGAGACGTCCAGGTAAGCCTCATCCAGGGAAAGCGGCTCGATCAGGTCGGTATAGTCGCGAAAGATGCCGTGGATTTCCTTCGACGCTTCCTTATAGGCATCCATGCGCGGCTTGACGATGGTCAGGTCGGGGCAGAGCTTCAAGGCATGGCGTGATGACATCGCCGAACGCACCCCATAGGCCCGCGCTTCGTAGTTGCAGGTTGCGATCACCCCGCGCCGATCCGCCGAGCCGCCGACGGCCAGCGGTTTTTGCGCCAGGCTCGGGTCATCGCGCATCTCGATGGCGGCGTAGAAGCAATCACAGTCGACGTGGATGATTTTGCGCTGCGTCATATATAAGAAGGGGAGCAATCCAACGGATGGGCAGTATCGCACTCACCCCTGTATATAGCACCAGTAGTTTGAATCTTCCGCTTGAGCGGTAGGAAAATTCTCAGATGAATTTATTTTCTCAATCGAATTTAACCTGCCAATAGAGCTGAAACCCTCGGCCAGACTGGCCCCGAAGGCTCAACCTGGCTGTGATGGAGAGCTAACCGATTGAAGCACAAGCGCTTTTCTTCGATTCATAGGTTGACACCCCTGCGTTGCGCTGTAGAATGCCGACACACAGACGCGGGATGGAGCAGTCTGGTAGCTCGTCGGGCTCATAACCCGAAGGTCGTCGGTTCAAATCCGGCTCCCGCAACCAGTTTTAAGTACACGTCAAACACCGCCACGACCTCACCGTCGCGGCGGTGTTTTCGTTTGTGCTGATTTTAATGACTGAGACTGAGGGCGATGGCCGCGCCCGGTTTCGGCTCGATTGCTTGATAAAAATCAACGTTATGTACAGCCCTTGGTTGGTAACGTTTACCCGGATGGGCAAGCATCGGAATTCACCTGCCGCCACGGATGAAATAACGCGCTCGCGTTTGCGTCTCGCGGCCTGACAGGTGCTGGTGTACGCCTCAATCGATCTTCACGCCTCCCCACTCAAGGATCGGATCATGACGGCCATCCCGAGTAACGATGCAAAGTGGTCTTGGCGGCGTGTCACAAGGATTGTTCTGATCCTTGTCATCGTCTTGGCAGCCGGCGCCGGTGGCGCCTGGTACTGGTGGCAAAGCCAGCAAGGCAAGTTGCCCGAGGGCATTGTCTCCGGGAACGGCCGCATCGAATCCGACCAAATCGACATCGCCGCGAAGCTGGCCGGACGCGTGCGCGAGGTGCTGGCCCGGGAAGGCGACCTCGTCGCCGAAGGCCAGGTGCTCGCCCGCCTCGATACCACGGAGTTGCAAGCGCAACGCGCCAAATATGCCGCCGACGTGGCTTCCGAGGAGGCCTCGATGCTCGAGGCAAAGGCGACTGTCGTGCAACGGCAGGCAGAACTGACCCTCAAGGAAGCAAAGCTGCGCCGCGCCCTCAAGCTGATCGTCACCGGGGCGATCAGTGAGGACAACCGCGATGAGGCGCAGGGCGAACGCGATTCTGCGCGCGCCGTTCTCGACGCCGCGCAGCGGACCGTGACCGCGCGCGAGCGTTCGGTGGTGGCCGCACAAGCCCTGGTTAATCAGACCGACGCCCAGATCGCCGACACCATTCTTGTGGCGCCCGTGCAGGGGCGTGTTCTGTATCGTCTCGTCAACCCCGGGGAAGTCGTTTCGGCGGGCGGAAAGGTGCTGACGATCATCGACCTGTCCGAAATCTACATGGAGATTTATCTCCCCTCCGAACAGGCCATGCGCGTAACGATCGGGTCGGCCGCGCGAATTGTGTTCGACGGTGCCGACTTCGCCGTGCCGGCCAAAGTGAGTTTCGTGTCGCCGGACGCGCAGTTCACGCCCAAGCAGGTCGAGACGCGCAGCGAACGCGACAAGCTTATGTTCCGGGTCAAGCTGCGCATCCCGCCGAGCCTCATCGCGCGCCACCTCAACCAAGTGAAAACGGGCACCCGCGGCATCGGTTATGTGCGCCTCGATCCGAACCCGCCCAATTGGCCGGACACCCTGCAAAAGCGCATTCAGGCTGATCCTGTCGACGCCGAGGATTGATAATGGAGACTCGCGCAGCGCTGATTGCCGAGGTTTCCAACGCGAGCCATGTCTATGGCAAGGTTCTAGCGCTCGACAATGTCTCGCTCGCACTGCCGAGCGGCCAGATGACGGGCATCATCGGCCCTGACGCCGCCGGCAAGTCCACGCTGCTCGGCCTGATCGCCGGTGCGCGGAAGATGCAGACCGGATCGGTCGAGGTCCTCGGCGGCAGCATGAGCAATGCCCGGCACCGCCGCTCCGTCTGCACACGCATTGCCTATATGCCGCAAGGGCTCGGCAAAAACCTCTATCAGGAGATCAGCGTCCGCGAAAACCTGGCCTTCTTCGCCACCCTCTTCGGCCTGTCCGCATCGGAACGTGACGCACGCACCCGGCGCCTGGCGGCGGCGATTGGCTTACTCGCGTTTCTCGAGCGGCCGGCCGGAAAGCTGTCGGGCGGCATGAAGCAAAAGCTCGGCCTGTGCTGCGCGCTCATTCACGACCCCGACCTGCTCATTCTCGATGAGCCGACGACCGGCGTCGATCCGTTGTCGCGTCGACAGTTCTGGGACCTGATCAGCGAACTGCGGCGCGAGCGACCGACGATGAGTGTCGTCATCTCCACCGCCTATATGGACGAGGCCGGCCAATGCGATTGGCTCATCGCAATGGATCACGCCCGCGTGCTTGCCTGCGGCACCGCGGATGAGCTGCGCGAGAAGACCGGCCAACAAGACATCGAAGCGGTGTTTGCCGCCCTGCAGCCGGGGCACAAATCGACGGCGCAGCGCTTCGTCATTCCGCCGCGCCAACCAGGCAGCGAGGCGCCGGTCATTGTTGCGAGGAATCTGACACGCCGTTTCGGCAGTTTCACCGCGGTCGATAACGTCAGCTTCGCCATCGAGCGCGGAGAAATCTTCGGCTTCCTCGGCTCGAACGGCAGCGGCAAGACCACCACCATGAAGATGCTGACCGGACTCCTGGCGCCGAGCGAGGGAGAGGCCGAGGTCTGCGGCAAACCTGTCGATGCCAACGACCTGTCGGTCCGCCAGCGCGTCGGCTTCATGTCGCAATCGTTCTCGCTCTATGGCGAACTCACCGTGCGGCAAAACCTGCGTCTTCATGCACGCCTTTTTCATCTGGCCGCGGACCACGCTAACGCGCGTATCGCCCAGCTCATGGTCGATGTCGGCCTTGTCGACTATGCCGACACCGAAGCGAACTCGCTGCCGCTCGGCGTGCGACAGCGCCTTTCGCTGGCCGTGGGGATCGTTCACGACCCCGAGTTGCTGATCCTTGACGAGCCGACCTCGGGCGTCGATCCGCTGGCACGCGATGAATTCTGGCGTTTGCTCGGCGATCTCTCGCGAACCCGCAATGTCACGATCTTCGTCTCCACGCATTTCATGAGCGAAGCCATGCGCTGCGACCGCATCTCATTGATGCACGCAGGTCGCGTCCTCGTCTGCGACACACCGCAAAACGTCATTACCGCCAAGGGCAGCGCGAATCTCGAAGAGGCGTTCATCGCCTATATCGAGGATGCCGAGCCCGCTGCGCCCGCGCCCTCCGTGGCGGATGCCGAGGCGCAGACCCAGCGCGATGCAGCGGCGTTGTCGCCCAGCCGCTCGACCTTCATGCCGCTGCGCCGCCTCCTGGCCTTTACCAAGTGCGAGACGTTGTCGCTTATGCGCGATCCGGTGCGGCTCGCCTTCGCCTTCCTCGGCTCCTTCATCATGCTGTTGATCTTCGGCTTCGGCGTCTCCAGCGATGTGACCAACCTCACCTATGCGGCGTTCGACCACGACGACACGCCGGAGAGCAGAGCCTATCTCGCCAACTACTCGAGCTCCCGATATTTCACCGAAAAGACGCCGATCCACAGTGTCGACGAAATGCAAAGGCGCCTGAAGTCGAACGACATCACGCTGGCCATCGAAATCCCACCTGGCTTCGGGCGCCTGGTAAAGCGCGACTCGGATTGGCAGGTATCGGCCTGGATCGACGGCGCCAACACCTCGCGCGCCGCCACCATCGAGGGTTACGTCGAGTCGGCGCACAACCTCTTCGCCGAAGAGAGAAAGCGCCAGTCCAGCGACGTAGCGAGCAAGAAACCGACGACCAGCATCGTGATCCGCAACCGTTACAACCCGACGGCCGAGAGCATTTATGCAATCGGGCCGGCCGTGCCGGCGATGCTGCTCATGATGTTTCTCGCCATTCTCACAGCCGTCAGCGTTGCCCGTGAAAAGGAGATCGGCACGATCACGAACTTCTACGCCACGCCCACGACGCGCCTGGAGTTCCTGATCGGCAAACAACTGCCCTATATTGGCGTCGGCATGATCAATTTCTTCATCATGACCGTGACCGTGCGGTTCCTCTTCGATGTTCCGCTCAAGGGCGACGGCCTCACGCTGACCCTGGGCGCGCTGTTCTATGTGGCGGCGGCCACCGGCTACGGGCTGTTCATCTCGACGTTCACCTCAAGCCAGGTCGCAGCGGTGTTCGCCGGAGCGGTGCTGTCGATGCTGCCGACCATGCAGTTCTCCGGCATGATGCAGCCCGTCTCGACGCTGGAGGGCGGCGCGCGCCTCATGGGGTACCTCTGGCCGACGAGCTATTACATGCACATGAGTGTCGGCGCGTTCACCAAGGGGCTTGGCTTCACCGACATGGTGACCGACCTGCTCGCGCTGAGCCTGTTTTGCCCGGCCTTCTTATTGCTGTCCGCGCTGCTCCTGCGCAAACAGGAGAAATAAGATGCAGAGTCTCTCCAACATTTTCTGGCTCGGCGTCAAAGATCTGCGCACCCTCTCGAAGGACCTGATGATGATCCTCTTCATCATCTATTCCTTCGGCCTCAGCATTTATATGCAGTCGACCGGAGCCGGCGAGACCGTCAACAATGCCTCCGTGGCGATCGTCGACGAGGACCACTCCAGCCTGTCGCGATCGATTGCCGGACTGTTCTATCCGCCGTACTTCCAGGCAGCCAAGATGATCAGCGCCGCCGACATCGATCGCGGCATGGACAACGGCCTTTACACCCTCGTCATCGTGATTCCTCCGCACTTTGAAGCGGATGTGCGAAAGGGCCGCGATATCGAAGTCCAGGTCAACGCAGACGCCACCGCGGTCCAGCAGGCGTCCCTGGGGTCGGGTTATATCCAGAACATGGTGACCGACGAAGTCACGCGCTACCGACAGGAGGCGCAGCAAACCACCGGGCTGCCCTCCGATCTCGTCGTGCGCCGCGCCTTCAATGCCAACGGCACACAATCCTGGTTCCGCGCGATCGTCGGCCTTGCCGATCAGTTGTCGATGCTGATCATTATCCTGACCGGCGCGGCGCTCTTGCGCGAGCGCGAGCACGGCACGATCGAGCACTTGTTGGTGATGCCGTTGACGGCCTTCGAGATAGCGCTCGCCAAAGTGTGGTCGAGCGGGCTGGTGATCTTCATCGGCTTCATCTGTTCCCTGTTGTTCGTGGTCGAGGGCCTTCTCGACGTTCCGATTGCCGGCTCGCGCGGTGTGCTGCTGCTCGGCACCCTCATCTATATCTTCGCCACGGCAGCGATCGGCATCTTTCTTGGCACCCTCGCCCGCACCATGGCGCAATTTGCCCTGCTGATGATGATGGCCGTCATGCCGATGATGATGCTGTCGGGCGGCATGTCGCCCATCGAGAGCCAGCCGCAATGGGTCCAGTACGTGACGTGGTTTTTCCCGTCGCGGCACTATGTGAGCTTCATGCAGGCGATCGTGTATCGAGGCGCGGGCCTCGATATCGTGTGGAAAGAGTTCGTGACGGTCCTGGTGATGGGCGTGACATTTATCGCGATGAGTTTGCTGCTGTTCCGCCAGTCTGTTGCGACCTTGCGCTAAGGCTTTTTTGCGCCTGCCCGCGTCAGGCGTGGACGATTGTCCGACAAAAAACCTTGCCCGAGCGCGCACTTAGCGCATTTCGTTGAGATTCAACGGCCAATTTGCACTTATTTGACCCAACGGACCATTAACGGTTGACACTCCGCCGCTGGGCTGTAGAATGCCGGCCACAGACGCGGGATGGAGCAGTCTGGTAGCTCGTCGGGCTCATAACCCGAAGGTCGTCGGTTCAAATCCGGCTCCCGCAACCAAACATCAAAAAAGGCTACTCGAAAGAGTGGCCTTTTTTGTATCTGACAAAAAAGTTCTTCTGAAACAATGACATGGCATCTTTCATGAAACCCTAGACGTTTCGTGGAGTCCATTTCATCGCACGCTATGCTTGATCCTTCTACGACCAATGGCCGCAGTCGCCGCATCCGGTGATCCGCGTTAATATTTGTAATTATTTTGTCCATAGGGATTGGTAACTTGGCTGGATACCCCCATCCTGTCGCGCACAATCCACGAGGTGATTGATGCGCGCCAACTCGTCTGAACCACAAGACCCTGTCACAGCGACACAACCGATCACTCCCACCCGTTTGCGCTGGCTGGATCTGTTAAGCAAGTATCGGCAACCCATCGGGCTGGCCGTGACGCTGTTGCTGTTCGCAATCGCCCTGATCGCCTGCCGACACCTGCTGCTGGAACTGGATCTCTACGCCCTCCACGACTCGATCCTGGAAGTACCCAAACCGGCGTTGCTGGGCGCGTTCGTCGCCGCCATCGCCGGCTTCGTCATTCTATTGGGCTATGAGTTCTCCGGCGCACGCTATGCCGGGGTGAAACTGCCCCGCAAGACCCTCGCCCTCGGCGGCTTTACCGCCTTTGCCATCGGCAACGCCATTGGCCTGTCGATGCTCTCGGGCGGTTCGGTGCGTTACCGTTTATATGCGCGCCATGGCATCGGGGCTTCGGAAGTCGCCCGCATGACTGTGTTCGCCAGCCTCTCCCTGGGCTGCGCCCTGCCGCCGCTGGCGGCCTTGGCCACCTTGAGCAACTTGCCCGCCGCGTCCACTGCCCTGCATGTGTCGCAAGGCTTGCTGGGGGCGATTGCCGGCGTCGTGTTGCTGTTGTCGGCCGCGCTGTGCATCGGGATTTATCGCCGTCGCCTGCCGGAACAGCCCTACGCGGACAACCTGCTGGTCAAGGTCGGCCGCCGCACCCTGCGCCTGCCCGGTCGACGCCTGACGTTCCTGCAACTGATCATCACCGCGCTGGACGTCGCCGCTGCCGCCACCGTCCTTTATATGCTGCTGCCGGAAGCGCCACCGTTCGGCCCGTTCCTGCTGGTGTACCTGCTGGCGCTGGCCGCTGGCGTACTCAGCCATGTGCCGGGTGGCGTCGGGGTGTTCGAGGCGATCCTGCTCGCGGCCTTTGCCGACAAGCTCGGCGCCGCGCCATTGGCCGCCGCCCTGCTGCTGTACCGCATGATCTATGTGGTGCTGCCGCTGCTGATCGCCTGTGTGTTCCTGCTGGTCAACGAGGCCCAGCGCCTGTTCCAGACCCAGCAGAGCCTGCGCGTGGCGTCGGGCTTCGCCGCGCCGGTGCTGGCCGTACTGGTTTTTTTGTCCGGCGTGGTCCTGCTGTTTTCCGGCGCCACGCCGGAGATCGACTCGCGCCTGGAAAACATCGGCTTCCTGATTCCCCACCGCCTGATTGACGCCTCGCACTTTGGCGCGAGCCTGATCGGCGTGTTGTGTCTGTTGCTGGCCCAAGGCCTGCGTCGACGCTTGTCGGCGGCCTGGATGTTGACCATGGTGCTGCTGCTGACCGGCGCCCTGCTCTCGCTGCTCAAGGGCTTCGACTGGGAAGAAGCCAGCCTGATGACTATGACCGCCGTGCTGCTGGCGATCTTCCGCCGCTCCTTCTACCGCGCCAGCCGACTGACCGAATTGCCGTTCTCGCCGCTGTATCTGGTAGCCAGCGTGTGCGTGCTGGGGGCTTCGATCTGGCTGCTGCTGTTTGCCTATCAAGACGTCCCGTATAGCCACCAACTGTGGTGGCAGTTCACCCTCGACGCCAACGCCCCGCGCGGCCTGCGCTCGCTGTTGGGGGCTGCGGTGCTGCTGGTGATCGTGTCGCTGACCTGGCTGCTGCGTACCGCGCGCCCGGTGATCCACCTGCCGACAGCCGAAGAACTGGAACGCGCCACCAAGATCCTGATGGCCTCATCGCAACCCGACGGCGGCCTGGCGCTGACCGGCGACAAGGCGCTGCTGTTCCACCCCAACGACGAAGCCTTCCTGATGTACGCCCGTCGCGGGCGCAGCCTGGTAGCCCTGTACGACCCGATCGGCCCGACCCAACCCCGCGCCGAGATGATCTGGCAGTTCCGCGACCTGTGCGACATCCACCATGCGCGCCCGGTGTTCTACCAGGTACGCGCGGAAAACCTGCCGTACTACATGGACATCGGCCTGACCGCGATCAAGCTGGGCGAAGAAGCCCGCGTCGACCTGAAACGCTTTGACCTGGAAGCCAAGGGCAAAGAGATGAAGGATTTGCGCTACACCTGGAACCGTGGCACCCGGGATGGCTTGTCCCTGGAGATCCACGAACCGGGCACGGCGCCGATGGACGAACTCAAGGTTATTTCCGACGCCTGGCTGACCGGCAAGAACGTGCGGGAGAAGGGGTTTTCCCTGGGACGCTTCAGCGACGACTACCTCAAGCACTTTCGCATCGCGATCATTCGCTTCGAAGGGCACCCGGTGGCCTTCGCCAACCTGCTCGAGACCTACAGCCACGACCTGGCCAGCCTCGACCTGATGCGCGCCCACCCCGATGCGCCCAAGCTGACCATGGAATTCATGATGGTCGGCCTGATTCAACACTATAAGAGCCACGGTTATGCTCGCTTCAGCCTCGGCATGGTGCCATTGTCTGGCCTGCAACCGCGTCGTGGCGCACCGCTGACCCAACGCCTGGGCTCGATGGTGTTCCGCCGTGGCGAGCAACTGTATAACTTCCAAGGTTTGCGCCGCTTCAAAGACAAGTTCCAGCCTGACTGGGAACCCCGTTACATGGCCGTGCCCGCAGGACTTGATCCGCTGGTGGCACTGGCCGATACCGCCGCCCTGATCGCAGGCGGCTTGACTGGATTGGTGAAACGCTGATGATTCGACGCTCCTGGCGGTATGTATTAGCCTTTGTGGTGCTGCTCGCCGTGGTCCTGGGTGGCGGCTATTGGTACTGGAACCGCCCTGCCCCACAGCCGACCCTGGAGCAACTGCCCCAGGCCGATGGCTCGGTGATGACCCGCGTCACCCCGGCCGGCACCCCCAAAGCCCGCGTGGCCGTGGCGGTGATGGCCGACGAGACCCTGACCGACAGCCAACTGATTGCCCTCAGCCAGGGCGGCAAGGCGCAGATCGTGCAGGTGATCCTGCCCAAGGATGACTGCACGCAGCAGCAACAGGCACTGCAAGGCGCCCTGAGCCAGCTCAAGGGCCCTGCGACGCTGGTCAGTGGCATCGGCCCTGGCGCCGCCCTCGCCTGGCGCTGGCTGGCCACACAGAACGACGACAAGGCCAATGCCATCTCCGTCGGCTTCGCCTTGGTGCAGGAAGGCTGCAAAGACCCGTTGCCGAAAACCGCCGCTCACGGCAACTGGCTGGTGGCGTGGAACGACAACCCTGACGATGAAAGCGCCAGTTTCGTGCGCGACACCCCCCGCGCCACCACCAGCATCAGCGACTACGACATTCACTACCCACAAGTGCTGAATAACGAACTGCGCAAGCAACTGGTCGGTTCGGACAACGGCGGCCTGGCGATTCCGGTCGTGGAAGTCCCGGCTGGCCAGGCCAAGGACACCGTGACCCTGTTCCTCTCCGGTGACGGCGGCTGGCGTGACCTCGACCGCGACGTGGCCGGTGAAATGGCCAAAATCGGCTACCCGGTCGTGGGCATCGACACCCTGCGCTACTACTGGCAGCACAAGACCCCGGAACAAAGCGCCAAGGACCTCAGCGAGCTGATGCAGCACTATCGGCAGAAATGGGGCACCAAGCGCTTCGTACTGACCGGCTATTCGTTCGGCGCCGACGTGTTGCCGGCCATCTACAACCGCATGCCGGAAAGCGAGCAGCAGCGCGTCGACGCAATCATCCTGCTGGCGTTCGCACGCACCGGCAGCTTTGAAATCGAAGTGGAAGGTTGGCTGGGCAACGCCGGCAAAGAAGCCGCGACCGGCCCGGAAATGGCCAAGCTGCCAGCGGCCAAGGTGGTGTGCATCTACGGTGCCGAAGAGGTCGACGAAAGCGGCTGCACCGACAAGACCGCCGTCGGCGAAGCGATCAAGCTGCCGGGCGGGCACCACTTCGATGAGAACTACCCGGCGCTGGCCAAGCGTTTGGTGGATATCATCGTCAAGCACCAGGCCAAGGCCGAGTAATCCTGCGCTGTGCGCAAAACCTAATGTGGGAGGGGGCTTGCCCCCGATAGCGATAGGTCAGTCATACCGCTATCGGGGGCAAGCCCCCTCCCACATTGGGGTTGGAACTAGCGCGGCTCGATATGCGCAATCATCAACTGCACGGTTTCCTGCCCACGGAACTCGTTCACATCCAGCTTGTAGGCCAACTCCACCCAACGCACGGTCGGGTTCGGCCAGACCTCACGGTCAACCCCAAACGCAATGCCATCGAGCTTCACGGAGCCGCATTCGCTCTTGAGCACCACTTTCAGGTGCCGCTCCCCCACCACACGCTGCTCGACCAACTGAAACACCCCGTGAAACAACGGCTCGGGGAAGTGCTGCCCCCAGGGGCCGGCATGCCGCAGCGCGCGCGCCAGCTCCAGGTGAAACTCTTCCACCGCCAGGGTGCCGTCGGACAATAGCCGGCCGGTCAAGTCTTCTTCGCGCAGTTGCCGACGCACTTCGGCATCGAAGGCCTGGGCAAACAACGGGAAATTCGCCTCGGGCAATGTCAGGCCGGCCGCCATGGCGTGACCGCCGTATTTGCTGATCAGGTTGGGATGCTGGCTCGCCACCACCGCCAGCGCATCGCGGATGTGAAAGCCCTGCACCGAGCGGCCTGAGCCCTTGAGCAGGCCATCACCGGCGTCGGCAAAGGCGATGGTCGGACGGAAATAGCGCTCTTTCATGCGCGACGCCAGAATCCCGATCACACCTTGGTGCCACTCCGGGTCGAACAGGCACAAGCCATACGGCATCGACTCCAGCGGCAAGTCCTTGAGCTGGGCCAGGGCCTCGCGCTGCATGCCTTGTTCGATGGATTTGCGGTCCTGGTTCATGCCGTCCAGTTGCGCGGCCATTTCCCGTGCAGCGGCGAAATCCGTGGTGAGCAGGCATTCGATGCCCAGGCTCATATCGTCCAGGCGCCCGGCGGCATTGAGCCGTGGCCCGAGGATAAACCCGAGGTCGGTGGACGTGAGGCGAGCGTGGTCACGCTTGGCCACTTCGAGGATCGCCTTGATCCCCGGCCGCGCGCGACCGGCACGGATACGCTCCAAGCCCTGGTGGACCAGGATGCGGTTATTGGCGTCCAGCGGCACCACGTCGGCGACGCTGCCCAGGGCGACCAGGTCAAGCAACTCGCCAATGTTCGGCTGCTGCGTGTTCTCGTACCAGCCCAGGCTGCGCAAACGGGCGCGCAGGGCCATCAAGACATAAAAGATCACCCCGACCCCGGCCAACGCCTTGCTCGGAAACTCACAGCCGGGCTGGTTCGGGTTGACGATGGCATCCGCCGCCGGCAACTCATCCCCCGGCAAGTGGTGGTCGGTGACCAGCACCTTGAGCCCCGCCGCTTTCGCCGCCGCCACGCCTTCGACGCTGGAGATGCCGTTATCCACGGTGATCAGCAACTGCGGCTCGCGCTGCAGCGCTACGGCGACGATTTCTGGCGTCAGGCCGTAGCCGTATTCGAAACGGTTGGGCACCAGGTAATCGACATGGGCCGCACCGAGCAAGCGCAGGCCCAGGGTGCCCACCGTACTGGCAGTGGCGCCATCGGCGTCGAAGTCGCCGACGATCAGGATGCGCTGGCGTTGCTCCAAGGCTGTCACCAGCAGGTCTACCGCGGCGTCGATGCCCTTGAGCTGCTGATAAGGGATCAACCGCGCCAGGCTCTTGTCCAGCTCAGCCTCCGAGCGCACCCCGCGCGCAGCGTAGAGGCGGGTCAACAGCGGTGGCAATTCACCGAGAAACGGCAGGACAGCAGGCAACGGGCGGGGATCGATACGCATGGGACGCTGGGAAATTCTCTGTAGGGGAAATATTAGCGGCAAGCTACAAGCGCTAGCTCAACCGCGCTCGCCGATCAGCCATTGCAGTTGCACTTCATGCTGGCCACGATCATCGGTGACGAAGATCGTGCCTTCACTGATCATCACGTCCCACTTGATCACGCGGGGCATGTCCTTGGCCAGGGTCTCGAGGACTTCCTGCGGCACGGCGGCGATGTGGACGTTCTTCAGGGTTTTCGCCACCGGAATCACCTTGCCTTCCCACACGCGCAGGCTGCCGTAAGCCAGCAGACTGGTACGCTCGGCACGACGCGAGCACCAGGTCAGGCGGTCGGCATCGGGCTGGCCGACTTCGATCCAGTGCAAAACCCGATCATCCAGACTTTTTTCCCACAGGGCTGGCTCGTCTACATCTGACAGACCACGGCCAAACGACAGCTGCTCGCTGTACCAAAGGGCGTAGGCCAGCAGACGCACGGTCATGCGCTCTTCGGTTTCCGAAGGGTGGCGGGCAATGGTCTGTTTGACGCTCTCGTACACCGAGCGATCGAGGTCGGTGAGGTTGAGTTCGAACTTGTAGGTCGTGGACGGCTGGGCCATGAACGGGCTTCTAGAGACAGGGAAAGGCGGGCAGTCTAACCGATGGTAGGGCTATTCAACGAATCCTGCGCTGCATCATCCTTATCCCTGCGCGACTCGCCTATGTTAAAAGGCATTACACCACTGTGCTGCGTATGAAAGGTTCCTCATGTCGTTTAACGCCAAACCGCTTGCCGGCCTGAAAGTCATCGAACTCGGCACCCTGATCGCCGGCCCGTTCGCTTCACGCATCTGCGCCGAATTCGGCGCCGAAGTGATCAAGGTCGAATCCCCGGACGGCGGCGACCCGCTGCGCAAATGGCGCAAGCTGTACGAAGGCACCTCGCTGTGGTGGTTCGTACAGGCACGCAACAAAAAATCACTGACGCTGAACCTCAAGCACCCCGACGGCCTGGCCATCCTCAAGCAGTTGCTGGCGGACGCCGACATCCTGATCGAGAACTTCCGCCCCGGCGTCCTGGAAAAGCTCGGCCTGAGCTGGGACACCCTGCACGCGCTGAACCCCAAGCTGGTGATGGTGCGCCTCTCGGGCTTTGGCCAGACCGGCCCGATGAAAGACCAGCCGGGGTTTGGCGCGGTCGGCGAATCGATGGGCGGGCTGCGTTACATCACCGGCTTTGAAGACCGCCCGCCGGTACGCACCGGGATTTCCATCGGCGACTCCATTGCCGCTCTGTGGGCGGTGATCGGCGCGCTGATGGCGTTGCGTCACCGCGAGGTCAACGGCGGGCTGGGCCAAGTGGTGGATGTAGCACTGTATGAGGCCATCTTCGCCATGATGGAAAGCATGATCCCGGAGTTCGATGTGTTCGGGTTCATCCGCGAACGCACCGGCAACATCATGCCCGGCATCACTCCGTCCTCGATCCACACCAGCGCGGACGGCAAGCATGTGCAGATCGGCGCCAACGGCGATGCGATCTTCAAGCGCTTCATGTCCGCCATCGGCCGTGAGGATCTGGCCAACGACCCGCAATTGGCCAGTAATGACGGGCGTGACGAGCGCCGCGACGAGCTGTATGGCGTGATTGATCGCTGGGTCAATTCGCTGCCGCTGGAACAGGTGGTCGAGCAGCTCAACAAGGCCGAGGTGCCGGCCAGCCGCATCTATAGCGCCGAAGACATGCTCGGGGACCCGCAATTCCTGGCGCGGGAAATGTTCCTCAAGGCGCAACTGCCCGACGGCAAGGACTTCAAGATGCCAGGCATCGTGCCCAAGCTCTCCGACACCCCTGGCAGTTGCGAGTGGGTGGGGCCGCAACTGGGCGAACACAACAGCGTGGTACTCGGTGAGCTGGGCTATGACGCAGCGGCCATCATCCGCTTGCGTGAGCAAGGGGCGATCTGATGGCGCGTTCAAGATAATGACTCGCCGCTGGCTATTGCACCTGTGCGCGCCCTTGTTGGGGCTATTGCCGCTACCGACCCAGGCGGCGCAGACCTTGATCTGGCTGGTTCGCGACCTGCCGCCGCTGACGATCTTCGAAGGCCCGCAAAAAGGCCAGGGCGCCATCGACGAATTGTTGCCGATGCTGATGGAGCACCTGCCGGAGTATCAGCACCAGGTCCAGCACGTCAACCGTGCGCGGGGCATGCAGATGCTCCAGGCGCCCTCCCTCACCTGCGACCCTACCCTGCTGTGGACGCCGGAGCGGACCCAATGGATTGTGTATTCCGGCCAGGCGTTTCCCGTGGTGAGCAATGGCGTGGTCGTCCGCCAGCAAAACCGTGAAGTCCTGGCGCCCTTTATCGTGCAAGGCAAGGTCGACCTGGACGCGATGCTACGAGACAAGAGCACACGCCTGGGCATCATCGCCGAGCGCAGCTACGGGCCATTCATCGACGGCATGTTGCAGCAAGGCGACACGCACAATCGAGTGATGCACTACGGCACCGACGCCTTGGGCAGCCTGCTGCAAATGCAGCGCCTGGGACGCCTGGAAGGCGTACTGGGTTACTGGACCGAAATTCGCTATCACGCATTGCAGCAAGGTATCGATCCCGAAGGGCTGGCGTTCTATCCGATTGCCGGCACCGCGCCCTATCAGCACATCCATATCGGTTGTTCGGATACGCCCGAGGGGCGCGAGGTCATGGCGCGTATCAACCAGTTGCTGGGCGACCTGCCGCAGGCGCAGTTGCTGCGTTCCTACGCGTCATGGCTCGACCCGGCCCTGCGCGAGCAATACCTGCTGGACCATTCGCGATTCTATGAAGAAGTGCCCACCCCGTGATAAATCGCGGGCAAAAAGAAACCCCGAAGAGTGGGGAGACACTTCGGGGTTAAACGTGGCCTACAAAGACCAGTACAGCAAGTCACAAACACCGGAGCACAATGTCTGCTCTTGCTGTTACTAAATCTGACCGGCCACGCCGTAGGAAGTTTCCGCGGATAAACAATTCTTCATGCGAGGGCGCTGCTGCGGGTCTGGGCCGCATTGCGCAAGGCAGCGATGACCGAGGGCTCCAGGCGCCCTTCGGCGATTTTCAGATCGCGCAGCAAGCAATCCACGACATCCACCAGGACGCGCTTGTCGGTCAGTTGCGCCCGGTCGACTTCACGCTCGACCACGATGGCACCAGCAGGATTCTTTACGGTTACCAGGCACTCGCCCTGCACACCAGCGGTGGTCAGCGTAACCTGATAAGGGCTCAGCGCTTCTTCGAGCAATAGGCTGATACTTTCCATTTCGATCACCACTCAATAGTTCGGGAACAATCGTTTCAATGGGGGTTGCCTCTCTCCTAAGTGACTGTTTGTAACGTAGGAAAGTTCGCTTTTTCGTGTTTATGGAGCCGTCAGGGAGTGACTTGATCCAGCATGCGCTTGCAACATGACAACGAAAAAACGGCCGCACATAACTGCTTACGCAATGGGCGGCCGTTTCAGGGTTCGCCCTGCAGCGCGGCCGAGGGTGAACCCTATATTCGGTAAGCGCTGATCACGCTGTCACGCAGCTAGAAGTGCATGTCAAAGGCCCTTATTGCTAAGGATGAACATGATGGTGGAACACAACGAACAACAAGCGTCGATGGAGAAGATGCATGCTGACGTATCTCGCATCTATGCCGAGATTTCACGCATGCATGCCGAGCGAGGCAAGCTCAACGCAGAGTCCTTGAAGATAACCTGTGAGACTTTCTGGTACCCCGTGGGTATCGCCACGGGTTTCTACGCCGCTGTCGGCACCGTGATTGTCGTGGCGCAGAAACTACTCTCATAACGCTCAGCAACCCGGGCCTGCCTGAAACGAAAAACGCCGCTGACCCACGGAAGGGAAAGCGGCGTTTTTGTCTGCGCCAGGGCGCCGGCAGTTTGCCTTACAGCGGCTTACCGCGATTGCCATGCTGGCTGACAAACCCCTGCATCGCCTTCAGGTCATTCGGCAGCACGGTGCAACGCTCTTCACGCTCGAACAGGTCGGACAGATGCTCCGGCAACTCCAGCGCCTTGCCAACGCCGGCCTTCTCCACCGCTTCCGGGAATTTGACCGGGTGCGCGGTGCCGAGGATCACCATCGGGATATCCAGGCTGCGACGGCATTCGCGTGCAGCCCTCACGCCGATCGCGGTGTGCGGGTCGAGCAGTTCGCCGGTCTGGGCATAGACTTCTGCGATGGTTTCGCAGGTCTGTGCATCGTCCACGGCCAGGGAGTCGAACAGCTTGCGGGTTTCGGTCCAGCGCTCTTCATCGACACTGAAACCGCCACCGCTTTTGAAGGTGTCCATCAAGCCGGCAATCGCCGCACCGTTGCGGCCGTGCATGTCGAACAGCAGGCGTTCGAAGTTCGACGACACCATGATGTCCATCGACGGCGACAAGGTGGCGTGCAGGGTTTCCTTGACGTACTGGTTGCCGCTCATGAAGCGGTGCAGGATGTCGTTGCGGTTGGTGGCGACGATCAACTGATTGATCGGCAGGCCCATGTTGCGCGCCAGGTAGCCGGCGAAGATGTCGCCGAAGTTGCCGGTCGGCACCGAGAACGACACCGAACGCGCCGGCCCGCCCAGCTGCAGCGCAGCGTGGAAGTAGTAGACGATCTGGGCCATGATCCGCGCCCAGTTGATCGAGTTCACCGCAACCAGGCGCGTGCCCTTGAGGAAGCTCTGGTCAGCGAAGCTGTTCTTGACCATTTCCTGGCAGTCGTCGAAGTTGCCTTCGATAGCGATGTTGTGGATGTTTTCACCGAAGATGGTGGTCATCTGCCGACGCTGTACTTCCGACACGCGCTTATGCGGGTGCAGGATGAAGATGTCGACGTTTTCGCAGTGCTTGCAGCCTTCGATGGCCGCCGAGCCGGTATCACCGGAAGTGGCGCCGATGATCACCACGCGCTCGCCGCGCTTCTCCAGCACGTAATCGAGCAGGCGCCCCAACAGTTGCAGAGCGAAGTCCTTGAACGCCAGGGTCGGGCCATGGAACAGCTCCAAAACCCACTCATTGCCATTCAGTTGGCGCAGAGGCGCGATGGCGTTGTGGGAAAACACGCCGTAGGTCTCTTCCAGGATCTTTTTGAAATCCGCATCCGGAATGCTGCCGGTGACGAACGGGCGCATCACCCGGAACGCCAGTTCGTGATACGGCAGGCCGGCCCAGGAAGCGATTTCTTCCTGGGTGAAGCGTGGCAGGTTTTCCGGCACGTACAGGCCGCCGTCGGTGGCAAGGCCTGCCAACAGGACGTCTTCGAAATTCAGGGCCGGTGCCTGGCCGCGGGTGCTGATGTAACGCATGACTGGCTCCTCTAAAACATTCTCGAACAGGGGCCGCCGATCACACGGGGCCCCTGGAACAAATCGGTTAGTTCAGGTGTTCGACGCGAATCCGTACCACCGGGCCCACTACGCCTTGCAAGGCTTCCAGGGCTTTGATGGCATCGTTGATGTGCTGCTCGAGCACGCGGTGAGTCAGCAGGATCATCGGCACCTGGCCGTTCTGCTCCTCGACTTCCTTCTGCATGATCGACTCGATGTTGATGCCACGTTCCGACAGGATGCTGGCAACCTGGGCCAGTACGCCCGGATGATCCTTGGCCTGGATGCGCAGGTAGTAGGCGCTTTCGCACGCCTCGATCGGCAGGATCGGGTGGGCCGACAGCGAATCCGGCTGGAAGGCCAGGTGCGGCACGCGGTTTTCCGGGTCGCTGGTCATGGCGCGAACCACGTCCACCAGGTCGGCGATCACCGACGAAGCGGTCGGTTCCATACCGGCGCCGGCACCGTAGAACAGGGTCGAACCGGCGGCGTCACCGTTGACCATCACGGCGTTCATCACGCCATTGACGTTGGCGATCAGGCGGTCGGCCGGGATCAGCGTTGGGTGTACGCGCAACTCGATACCGGCCGCGGTGCAGCGCGCCACGCCCAGGTGCTTGATGCGATAGCCCAGGGCTTCGGCGTAATTCACGTCGGCGGTGGTCAGTTGGGTGATGCCTTCGGTGTAGGCCTTGTCGAACTGCAGCGGGATGCCAAAGGCAATGGACGCAAGGATGGTCAGTTTGTGCGCCGCGTCGATGCCTTCAACGTCGAAGGTCGGGTCGGCTTCGGCGTAACCCAGGGCCTGGGCTTCGGCCAGCACGTCTTCGAAGGTGCGGCCCTTCTCGCGCATTTCGGTGAGGATGAAGTTACCGGTGCCATTGATGATGCCGGCCACCCAGTTGATGCGGTTGGCGGACAGGCCTTCACGGATCGCCTTGATCACCGGGATACCACCGGCCACCGCGGCTTCGAACGCGACGATCACGCCCTTCTCACGCGCCTTGGCGAAGATCTCGTTGCCGTGGACGGCGATCAGCGCCTTGTTGGCGGTGACCACGTGCTTGCCGTTTTCGATCGCCTTGAGCACCAGCTCGCGGGCAATGGTATAGCCGCCCACCAGCTCGATGACGATATCGATTTCTGGGTTGGTCGCCACGGCGAAGACATCGTTGGTAATCGCAATACCGGTCGTTTCGAACTGAGGCTTTGGCGAACGCGTGGCAATTTGCGCCACTTCAATCCCGCGCCCTGCACGGCGGGAAATTTCTTCAGCATTACGCTGAAGTACGTTGAAGGTGCCGCCACCGACGGTCCCTAACCCACAGATGCCTACTTTGACCGGTTTCACTGAAGAACTCCCCATGAAACGGCCGACGCGAGGTCGGCCGTGGAAAACAGCCGCACAACCGCGGCTTTCAATTAATGGCCCATCGACTTATCAAAGGGCCATGATCGTCAAAGGTTCGACGATGCTGGTTTATTTGGCACTCAGCGCCAGTTTGGCAACTTGCGGTGCCGGCTGATAGCCCGGAATCACCTGGCCGTCAGCCAAAACGATGGCCGGTGTACCGTTTACACCAATGGACTGGCCCAGGGCGAACTGCTTGGAAACCGGATTGGCGCACTTGGCCGCTTTGATTTCCTTGCCGTCGACCATCTTGTCCATCGCCGCTTTCTTGTCGGCCGAGCACCAGACCGCCTGCAACTGCTCGTCGCCCGGCGAACCGAGGCCCTGACGCGGGAACGCGACATAGCGCACTTCCACACCGAGCTTGTTCAGCGCCGGCACTTCGGCGTGCAGCTTGTGGCAGTACGGGCAGGTGGTGTCGGTGAACACGGTGATGTGCGTCTTGGTCTCGCCGATGGCCGGGTAGACCACGGTTTCTGCAACCGGAATGCCGTTGATCAGCTTGGACACGCCCAGGCGCTCGGCTTTCTCGGTCAGGTTGACCGGCTTACCGTCCTTCAACTGGAACAGGTAGCCCTGGACAATGTACTGGCCGTCGGCACTGGCATACAACACGCGGCTGCCCTTGAGCTTGACTTCGTACAGACCGGCCATCGGGCTGGCACTGATGCTTTCGATCGGTGTGTCGAGTTGCAGGTTGGCCAGGCTCTTGCGAATAGTCTGCTCGGCAGCGTCATCGGCGACGGCAAAGGTGGAAACCAACGCAATGGCTGCGGCGGCAATAATCTGGGTCAAGCGCATGGGAACTCCTGAAGGCAGATGCAGGGACGGGTGTGTCGAACACCGATCTGGAAACACGGCACTGTAATCACAAGTCACGCCGTCCCCTTTGCTAACCGGCAAAGCCTACCACAGTTGGGCCGCAGGGCAGCCCGTGGCGGGATAATTTGGCGGTTTTCAGCCTCGCGGATGGTGCTTGGCGTGCATATCCTGCAAGCGCGCCCGTGCCACATGGGTGTAGATCTGGGTTGTGGATAAGTCACTGTGGCCAAGGAGCATTTGCACCACGCGCAAATCCGCGCCGTGGTTGAGCAAATGCGTGGCAAATGCATGGCGCAGAGTATGCGGCGACAGGCTCTTGCCGATCCCCGCCACCTTGGCCTGGTGCTTGATGCGATGCCAGAAAGTCTGGCGGGTCATCTGCTCACCGCGCTGGCTGGGGAACAGCACATCGCTGGGGCGCCCACCGAGCAGTTCGCCGCGCGCATCGCGCATGTAGCGCTCGACCCACACAATCGCTTCTTCGCCCATCGGCACCAGCCGCTCCTTGCTGCCCTTGCCCATCACCCGCAGCACGCCCTGGCGCAGGTTGACTTGCTCGAGGGTCAGGCTGATCAGCTCGGTCACCCGCAGGCCGCAGGCGTACAGCACTTCGAGCATGGCACGATCGCGCTGGCCGATGGCTTCGCTCAAGTCCGGGGCGGCGAGCAAGGCGTCAACATCGGCTTCCGACAAGGACTTGGGCAATGGCCGACCCAATTGCGGCATGTCGACCTGTAACGTCGGGTCGAGGGCAATGAGCTTTTCCCGCAGCAGGTAGCGATAAAAGCCACGCACACCGGAAAGGAAGCGCGCTGTGGAGCGCGGCTTGTAGTTCTGCTCCAGGCGCCAGGCCAGGTGATCGAGGATCAACTCCCGGCCGGCATTGATCAGCTCGAGGTTTTTTTCCTGCAGCCAGCCGTTGAACAGCACCAGATCGCTGCGGTAGGCCTGGCGGGTGTTGTCCGACAGGCCTTTTTCCAGCCAGAGGGCGTCGAGGAAGCGGTCAATCAGAGGGTGGTCGATGGCGGGCATGGGGGCTCAGGCAGATGACGGAGGTGTCTGGTAGATCCTATCGCAGGCAAGTCGGCTCCCACATTGGATTTGTGTCGTGCATCGATTTTATGACCACTAATGATCAAGTGTGCAAGCTGGCCCGCCTGCGATAGGCGCGCCGCCGACCCGGCCCCGTCAATAAATCCCAGGCACAAAAAAAGCAGCCCGCAGGCTGCTTTTTTTCTGCATCGGGAAGCTGGACTTAAGCCAGTTTTTCCTTGATGCGAGCTGCTTTACCGGACAGGTCACGCAGGTAGTACAGCTTGGCTTTACGCACGTCACCGCGACGCTTAACAGCCATGCTGTCGATTTGCGGGCTGTAGGTCTGGAAAGTACGCTCTACGCCAACACCGTTGGAGATTTTACGAACAGTGAAAGCACTGTTCACACCACGGTTACGCTTGGCGATTACCACGCCTTCGAACGCTTGCAGACGCGAACGGTCGCCTTCCTTCACTTTCACCTGAACGACAATGGTGTCGCCCGGGGCAAAGGTAGGGATCTCTTTGGTCATCTGCTCTGCTTCGAGTGCAAGGATGATTTTGTTAGTCATGCTGTGCTCCTAAGGTAAGTCAATGGACCTACCATCGATACGTTGTTAACTATCGTCCCGCGCGAGGATGTATTCCTCGAGCAGCTTCTTCTCTTCTCCAGAAAGCGAGCGGCTTTCCAGAAGATCGGCGCGTCGTTCATAGGTCCGACCAAGGGACTGCTGTAAACGCCAACGCCGGATGTGTGCGTGATTGCCACTTAGCAATACGTCGGGAACACGCTGATCCGCATACACCTCCGGTCGGGTGTAGTGCGGGCAATCCAGCAAACCATCCGTGAAGGAATCTTCCTCCGCGGAGTCCGCATGCCCTAAAGCTCCAGGCAGCAGTCGTGTAACCGCATCTATCAGGACCATCGCCGGCAGCTCACCGCCAGACAGGACATAGTCCCCAATCGACCACTCTTCATCGACATGAGCTTCAATGAAACGCTCGTCAATGCCTTCATAGCGACCGGCAATCAGGATCAGTGCTTCCTCATTCGCCAGTTCGCGTACCGCCGCCTGTTTCAGCTGACGGCCTTGAGGGGACAGGTAAATTACCTTCGCCTTCTCCCCGGCGGCAGCCTTGGCCTGAGCCAACGCGTCTTCCAGGGGCTTGATCTTCATCACCATGCCCGGGCCACCGCCAAATGGGCGATCGTCCACAGTGTGATGTCGATCCGTCGTGTAGTCTCGCGGGTTCCAACAGGTGAGCTGCAAGAGCCCCTGTTTCACCGCCCGACTGGTGATGCCGTACTCGCTGATGGCGGAGAACATCTCGGGAAACAAACTGATCACTTCAATGCGCAAATTAGCCACGCTTAGAAGTCCGCGTCCCATTCCACCTTCATCTCGCCCGCGGCCAGGTCGACGGCCAACACGCATTGCTCGGTATAGGGCAACAGGCGTTCGCGATCATCCAGGCTGCCAGCGCAAGGCTTGACCACCATTACATCATTGGCGCCGGTTTCCAGAAGATGATCGATTTTCCCGAGCAATTGCCCGAGTTGATCAATAACCTTCAGACCTTCCAGCTGGTACCAGTAGTACTCGCCGTCGGTCAATTCAGGGAACAGGTTGCGCGGCACGCAGATCTCATAACCGGCCAGAAGACGAGCTTCTTCACGATCATCAAGACCCTTGAGCTTTGCGACCAGGAACTTATCGTTCCCGCGTCCACTGACCAGCTCGACCTGTTTCACATTCCCCTCGCGCTTGAGCGTCCAGGTTTTGTACTGCAACAGGTTTTCAGTCGGATCAGTAAAGGAATACACCTTCACTTCGCCGCGAACGCCATGAACAGAGTAAATCTTGCCGATAACGATCAAATCATCAGCAACAGCTGGCGTCGCGTTCATATTGCTCAGGCTGCGGCCTTAGCCGAGTCCTTCAACAACTTGGCAACACGCTCGGAAGGCTGTGCACCAACGCTCAGCCAGTAGGCTACGCGCTCTTGGTTCACGGACAGACGAACTTCTTGACCACGAGCAACAGGGTTGAAGAAACCAACCTGTTCCTTGTGCGAACCGTCACGCGGGTTGCGGCTGTCGGTTACGGTCAAGTGGTAAAACGGGCGCTTTTTGGAGCCGCCAAGGGCAAGACGGATTGTTAGCATGTGAACATCGTTCCTGTAGTCGGTGCTGCAAATCTAAATGCACAGCGGGCATAGGTGCCCGAAAGGCCGCATATTCTAAGGAATATCCGGACTTTTGCAAATGTCTTTTTCTGGCGCCTATCAGCGTGCCATTCAGATCTGCTATAGAGCCGTCGGTTAAAACGGCAAGTCAGCTCCCGCCAGACGGCGGGTTTGCTGGAGATCCCACATCCCTGTGGGTCGGAGCAGGAGCATGCTCCCGCTCGAATACTTTACATTTTCGGCATGCCGCCGCCGGGCAACATACCGCCCATGCCGCGCATCATCTTGGCCATTCCGCCCTTGGCGGAGAATTTCTTCATCATCTTCTGCATCTGCTTGTGCTGCTTGATCAAGCGACCGATGTCCTGCACCTGGGTGCCGGAGCCCATGGCGATCCGACGCTTGCGCGAACCGCTGATCAGCTCAGGGTCGCGGCGCTCGGCCGGGGTCATGGAGTTGATGATGGCTTCCATCTGCTTGAACTGCTTCTCTGCCGCGCCCTGGGCATTGCCCATTTGCGCCAGGTTCACACCGCCGATGTTCGGCAGCTTGTCCATCAGGCCGCCGAGGCCGCCCATGTTCTTCATTTGTTGCAACTGATCGCGGAAGTCTTCGAGGTCGAAGCCCTTGCCCTTCTTCAGTTTCTTGGCCAGTTTATCGGCCTTGTCCTTGTCGAGCGTCGCTTCGGCCTGCTCGATCAGGCTGAGCACGTCGCCCATGCCGAGGATACGCGAAGCGATACGTTCAGGGTGGAACGGTTCGAGCGCGTCGCTCTTCTCGCCCATACCGATGAATTTGATCGGCTTGCCGGTGATGGCGCGCACCGACAGCGCGGCACCGCCACGGGCGTCGCCGTCGACCTTGGTCAGGATCACGCCGGTCAGCGGCAGTGCGTCACCAAAGGCCTTGGCGGTGTTGGCCGCATCCTGGCCGGTCATGGCGTCGACCACGAACAGCGTCTCGACCGGGTTGATCGCGGCATGCAGCGCCTTGATCTCGCCCATCATCTCTTCGTCGATGTGCAGGCGACCGGCGGTATCGACGATGACCACGTCGATGAACTTCAGCCTGGCTTCTTTGATCGCCGCATTGGCGATGTCGACCGGCTTCTGGCTCAGGTCGGACGGGAAGAAGGTCACGCCCACTTCGCCCGCGAGCATTTCCAGCTGCTTGATGGCCGCCGGACGGTACACGTCGGCCGACACCACCATCACGGTTTTTTTCTTGCGCTCTTTAAGGAAGCGCGCCAGCTTGCCGGCGGTGGTGGTCTTACCCGCACCTTGCAGACCGGCCATCAGCACGACGGCCGGCGGCACGGCGCTGAGGTTCAGGTCTTCGTTGGCCGCGCCCATCAGGCTTTCGAGCTCGGCCTGGACGATCTTCACAAAAGCCTGGCCCGGCGTCAGGCTGCGGGACACTTCGGTGCCGACCGCGCGCTCCTTGACCGAGTTGACGAAGTCCTTGACCACAGGCAAGGCCACGTCGGCTTCCAGCAACGCCATGCGTACTTCACGCAGGGTGTCTTTGATATTGTCCTCGGTCAGCTTGGCCTTGCCGGTTACATGGCGCAGCGTCTGCGAGAGACGGTCAGTCAAGTTTTCAAACATGCGCGATCCTTTCAGGCCCTATGGTAGACCGAGGTAATGGCGGCCCAGGCTGTGATAAATCGCTATTAAAAACAGCGCTCGGCGAGCCTGCGGCGTGGGCAGGTCGCGGATTATAGCGAAGACTGCGCCCATGCACACCCGCTGTCTGGCCCTGAAGTCTTTCGTGGAACGCAGGTGTATGCCAAACTCAGCGCCTTTCGGGCTTGCCTAACAGGATTTATGCTCCCTTTGTCACCCAGTTTGCTACCCAGTCTCGCCGCCGCCTTTTTATATGCCGCTGCGACCCTCTACCAAGGCACTCGCCTGGCGCAAGGCGCCAAGGCCGACACTCGCCTGCTGGCAGGCCTTGGCGTCCTCGCCCTGCTCGCCCATGCCGCGAGCCTGTTCACCCACTTGATGACGCCGGTCGGCCTGGGCCTGGATTTTTTCAGCGCCGCCAGCCTGATCGCCGCCGCAGTGATCGCCCTCACGCTGATCGCCTGCGCACGCATCCCGGTGGAAAACCTGCTGGTGCTGCTATTCCCCCTGGGCATGCTGACGGTGCTGCTGGCGCAATTCGCCCCCACCGGCACGGTGCAGGTGATCGACGAAGAGCCGGGCATCCTTGCGCATATCCTGCTGTCGATCCTGGCCTACGGCATGTTCACCATCGCGGTGTTCCAGGCGTTGCTCCTGCTCGTGCAGGACCATCAGCTCAAGCACAAGCATCCGTCGGGCCTGATCAAGAACTTCCCGCCGCTGCAAACCATGGAAAGCCTGCTGTTCAGCTTCCTGTGGGCCGGCTGGACGCTGCTGTCGCTGTCGCTGATCTCTGGCTGGCTGTTCGTCGAGAACCTGTTCGCCCAGCACCTGGTGCATAAAACCCTGCTGGCGTGCCTGGCGTGGGTGGTGTTCAGTGTGCTGCTGTGGGGCCGCAACCGCCTTGGCTGGCGCGGGCACAAGGCGATCCGCTGGACCCTGGCCGGTTTCTGCCTGCTGATGCTGGCCTACTTCGGCAGCAAGCTGGTTCGCGAATACATCCTGCATATCTGACGGGCAGCGATCATGGACAACTTGCCCTTAGGGCCGATGCTCGCGGTAATCGCCTTGCTGATTTTGTGGGCGGCGCTGTTTACCGCCATCGAAGCCGCACAACAACACCTGTTGGCCCTGCGCCCCGGTACCCGCCAGGGCGACAAAGCCGCCGCCCGCCTGCACTTCCCACGCCACAGCATGATCCTCTGCAACACCCTGTGCCGTGCTGGCGTGGTGATCCTTTGCACCCTGCTGGCGATCTATGCCTGGGCGCAAAACG
Organism: Pseudomonas sp. Y39-6; assembly: GCF_023651955.1. Taxonomy (NCBI): domain Bacteria; kingdom Pseudomonadati; phylum Pseudomonadota; class Gammaproteobacteria; order Pseudomonadales; family Pseudomonadaceae; genus Pseudomonas; species Pseudomonas sp. Y39-6. Next base: position 5,762,607 of record NZ_CP069594.1, read on the forward strand.
GCGCGTGGCTGGGCTGGCTGGTTTCCTGCACGATCCTGCTGGTGCTGGCCGATTACCTGCCGCGCGCCCTGGCCACCCGCCATCCGCAAGCGGTGCTGGGCTTCGGCAATGCCCTGCTGGGCGTGCCGCTGAAAATTATCTACCCCCTCGCCTGGCTGCTCAATGGCATCAGCCTGCTGTTGCTGCGCCCCTTTGCCCGCCCGCCGGGCATGGTGAAAAAAAGCGACGACCCGCAGCCCGACCATGATGACGAACCCGAGCCAGAGGGAGATGAACGTCGCACGCCCGGCATGCCCGGCATCCACGCGCTGGACAACATCACCGTCAACGACATCCTGGTGCCGCGCAGCGAAGTGGACGGCATCAACCTGGACGACTCGCTCGACGCGATCCTCGAGCAACTGCGCAACTCCCAGCGCACCCGCCTGCCGGTGTTCCACAGCGACATCAACCAGGTCGAAGCCGTGCTCAACACCCGGCTGATCCAGCACCTGCTACCGGATGCCAGCCTGACCAAGGAGACCTTGCTCGAGGCCTGCTACGAACCCTACTTCGTCCCGGAAAGCACGCCCCTGCAACTGCAACTGCTGAACTTCCACAAGCAACAGCGGCGCCTGGGCATGGTGGTGGACGAGTATGGCGAAGTGCTGGGCATCGTCACCCTGGAAGACATTCTCGAAGAAATCGTCGGCGAATTCGAAAGCGAACAGAGTGCCGACAACCCGCATATCGAAGCGCAACCGGACGGCCGCTACATCGTCGACGGCACCGCCTCGATCCGCGAATTGAACAAGAGCCTGGCCTGGCACCTGCCCAGCGACGGGCCCAAGACCCTCAACGGCCTGGTGACCGAAGCGCTGGAAACCATTCCCGATTGCGCGGTGTGCCTGAAGATCGGCCGCTACCGCCTGGAAATCCTCGAGACCGAAGACAACCGCGTGAGCAAGGTGCTGATCTGGCACACCAGCCGCGTGCCGGTTGCCACGTAGCCTCGCTGACGGAACACACTGATCCACTGTGTGCAGACGATCAGATTTTCCCCCTTGTTGGATGCGCAACCCCCTTCCTATAATCGGGTCGGCTTACCCAAGCCGCGCCCGACCGCGTGCTATCCGCACGGACCGCGTCCAGGCACTGCCTTGCCCTGTACGACCGGTGTCCGCTCTCATCCCGAGCCGCTCCGCCCACAACCCTGATCCATGGGTGTTCGACCAATAATAATCCGCGTCCAAACGCGCACTGCCCCTCAGGGATACCGCCATGAGCACCACCTATAACGAGGCTGCGACCGCCGCCCCGACCAACTCGACCGCCCGCGTCGCCACCGCCAGCATCGTCGGCACGGCCATCGAGTTCTACGACTTCTATATCTATGCCACTGCGGCCGCGCTAGTGATCGGCCCGGTGTTCTTCCCGCAGACCTCCGGCACGGCGCAGATGCTCGCGTCGTTCCTGACCTTCGGCATCGCGTTCATCGCCCGCCCGCTGGGTTCGGCGCTGTTCGGCCACTTTGGCGACCGTATCGGCCGCAAATCGACGCTGGTGGCTTCGCTGCTGCTGATGGGGGTGTGTACCACGCTGATCGGCTTGCTGCCGGGGTATGACAGCATCGGCGCCTGGGCACCGATTCTGTTGTGCGTGCTGCGTTTCGGCCAAGGCCTGGGGCTGGGCGGGGAATGGGGCGGTGCGGCGTTGCTCGCCACCGAGAACGCGCCGAAGGGCAAACGCGCGTGGTTCGGCATGTTCCCGCAACTCGGTCCTTCGATTGGCTTCCTGGCGGCCAACGGCCTGTTCCTGATCCTGGCCATGAACCTGAACGACGAGCAGTTCCGCAGTTGGGGCTGGCGCATCCCGTTCATCCTCAGCGCAGCGCTGGTGATGGTCGGCCTGTATGCGCGGCTGAAGCTGCATGAAACCCCGGTATTCGCCAGTGCGGTAGCGAAGGAAGCGCCGGTAAAAGTGCCGTTGGTGGAACTGTTCAGCCAGCATTGGCTGCCGGTGCTGCTGGGTGCCGCGTCGATGGTGGTGTGTTACGCGCTGTTCTATATCACCACGGCGTTTTCCCTGAGCTACGGCGTTTCGACCCTGGGCTACAGCCGCGAGACATTCCTCGGCTTGCTGTGTTTTGCCGTGCTGTTCATGGGCCTGGCGACGCCGCTGGCAGCCTTGGCCAGCGATCGATTCGGGCGCAAGCCGGTGCTGATTGTCGGTGCGCTGCTGGCGATTCTGTCGGGGTTCACCATGGAGCCGTTGCTGACCCACGGTTCGACCTGGGCCGTGGCGCTGTTCCTGGCCCTGGAGCTTTTCCTGATGGGTGTGACCTTCGCCCCAATGGGCGCGCTGCTGCCGGAACTGTTCCCGACCCGCGTGCGTTATACCGGCGCTTCGGCGGCGTATAACCTGGGTGGGATCGTCGGCGCGTCGGCGGCACCGTTCTTCGCGACCAAGCTGGTGGCGATGGGCGGGCTGAGTTATGTCGGCGGGTATGTGTCGGCGGCAGCGTTGCTGAGCTTGATTGCGGTGCTGTGCTTGAAAGAGACGCGGGATAACGATTTGAACAAGGTTGCCTGATAGATCGCTATCGGGGGCAAGCCCCCTCCCACATTTTGACCGCATTCCTACAGATTAAACGCGGTTAAGTGTGGGAGGGGGCTTGCCCCCGATAGGCACGACGCGGTTTAGAGCTCTACAACAACCGCCTGAGCCGCACGAGTCGCCTTGGCGCGAGCCGCTTCAATCGACTCATCCCGCGCCAACGCCACGCCCATGCGGCGCTGGCCGTTGACTTCCGGCTTACCGAACAGACGCAACGCCGTGTCCGGCTCGCTCAGGGCCGCGCCGAGGTTGGCAAAAGCGGTCTGGGTCGATTGCCCTTCCACCAGGATCACCGCCGATGCCGAAGGCCCGAACTGACGGATCAATGGGATCGGCAGGCCCAGGATGGCGCGCGCGTGCAGGGCGAACTGCGACAAGTCCTGGGAAATCAAGGTGACCAGGCCGGTGTCATGCGGGCGTGGCGACACTTCGCTGAACCACACCTGATCGCCCTTGATGAACAACTCCACGCCAAACAGGCCGCGGCCGCCCAGGGATTCCGTGACGGCCTTGGCCACGCGCTCGGATTCCGCCAGGGCAATCGGGCTCATGGCCTGAGGCTGCCAGGATTCCTGGTAATCGCCTTTCTCCTGACGGTGGCCGACCGGCGCACAGAAGGTCGTGCCGCCGATGTGGCGCACGGTCAGCAGGGTGATTTCGTAGTCGAAGTCGATAAAGCCTTCGATGATCACCCGACCCTTGCCGGCACGCCCGCCTTCCTGAGCGTAATCCCAGGCTTTCTGCACGTCGTCGGCACTGCGCAGCAGGCTCTGGCCCTTGCCCGACGAACTCATCACCGGCTTGACCACACACGGGAAGCCCAGGTCTTGCACGGCCTTGCTGTAGTCTTCGAAGGTATCGGCGAAGTGGTACGGCGAGGTCGGCAGGTCCAGCTCTTCGGCGGCCAGGCGCCGGATGCCTTCGCGGTTCATGGTCAGCGACGCGGCGCGCGCGGTCGGGATCACGGTAAAGCCTTCGGCCTCCAGCTCCACCAGGGTGGCGGTGGCGATGGCTTCGATTTCCGGCACGATGAAGTGCGGTTTTTCCGCCTCGATCACCGCACGCAGGGCCGCGCCGTCGAGCATGTTGATCACATGGCTGCGATGAGCCACCTGCATCGCCGGCGCGTTGGCGTAGCGATCCACGGCAATCACTTCAACGCCCAGGCGTTGCAGTTCGATTACCACTTCCTTGCCCAGCTCACCGCAGCCACACAGCAAAACGCGGGTCGCGGTTGGCGACAATGGAGTTCCGATTCGGGTCATCTCAGGTCCTCAGGGGAGCGGATCATGGGGAGAAAGGCCGGCATTTTACATGAACTGCACAGATTGGCTTCAGTTGGCGACGGCACGTTTGCGGATACGCCAGGCCATGATCAGCCAGACCGCCGTGACCCCGGCGAATTTCGACGCCAGCGCGGTGCCCACCACGGCAGGCGTAAGCGCACCGATCAAGCCGAAAAAGATAAAGGTATCGAGGGGAATGCTCAGCGCCGAACTTATCCACAGGCGATCGTGGAGCGGGCGCTTGGTGATGCTGAACACCAGCCAGTCAATGCACTCGGACACCGCGAACGCAGTGGCGCTGGCCAGCGCGATGGACGGGTCGGAGGTGATATACGACAGCGCCAGCGCCGCCAGCATGGCAAGAATCGCGCCGTGGCCGAAGCGGGTTTGCACCATGTCGCGCAGGATAAACACCAGGCCGCCCCAGGCGGACCAGATCACATCCAGGCGCGGCGCGGTGGAGAAGGCGAAGTTGATCAGCACGACGCTGCTGATGTAGGCGATCAGGAAGAGCATGGGGGGATGGACCTGTGGGTAATGCCGCACAGGGTACACAATTACAGGGATGTCGTCTGGGATGGCGCCATCGGGGGCAAGCCCCCTCCCACATTTTGACCGCGTTCCTACAGATTAAACGCGGTCGAATGTGGGAGGGGGCTTGCCCCCGATAGCGATGGTTCAGCCAGCGGATTTACCGGACGCCATAAACACCAACCCACCCGCCAGCGCCCGCTCATGACACAACCCCAACACCACCCGACGCTCGGCGTTGTCCATGCGGCTCCAACGCGTGATTTCTTCCACGGTACGCTGGCAGCCGGTGCAAATGTCGTCGTCATCCAGCGCGCAAATGCTCACGCACGGCGAGGCGACGGGGCGTTCTGGCGGCTTCATTCTTCCTGCTCGACCAGATCCCGCGCATAACGCTGGGCGTTATGCACATAGTGCGCAGCGCTGGCCTCGAGCATCTTCTTCTGCGCGTCAGTCAATTCGCGCACGACTTTTCCCGGCGAGCCCATGACCAGCGAGCCATCGGGAATCTCCTTACCTTCGCCGATCAGCGAATTGGCGCCGATGATGCAGTGCTTGCCGATCTTCGCGCCGTTGAGGATCACCGCGTTGATGCCGATCAGGCTGTAGTCGCCGACGGTGCAGCCATGCAGCATGGCGTTATGGCCGATGGTCACGCCGGTGCCCAGGGTCAGCGGGTAACCCATGTCGGTGTGCATCACGCTGCCGTCCTGCACATTGCTGTTCTTGCCGATCAGGATCAGTTCGTTGTCGCCACGCAACACCGCGTTGAACCAGACATTGGCGCCCTCCTCCAGCTTGACCTTGCCCACCAGCGTGGCATTCGGCGCCACCCAGCTGTGTGGGTGCGTCTCAACGCGGGCGTCGCCCAGGCGGTATTTCATGATATGTCCTCACGACTGGCCATTTAAACGATGGCTTATAGATGGATGAAGCTCTTGGGCGGCTGGTGCAGGCTGATGTTGGCATCGTCATAGAGCAAATTGATCAGCTCGACGATCATGATTGCCGTCAGCCCCCAGATCTTGTATTCGCCGAACCGATAGCTCGGCACGTACCAACTGCGGCCCTGGTAATCGATGCGGTGCGTATGTTCGCGCGGGTCCTGGCGGAAAAACTCCAGGGGCACGCTGAAGACGGCGGCGATTTCGGCGTCGTTGGCCAGGTAGTCGACGTAGTCCGGGATGACGCCAACGTAGGGCGTGACCCGAATGCCATGCAGGGAAATCAGCGGGCTCAACGGGCCGATTACCTCGACCAGGCCAGGCGGCAGGCCGATTTCTTCTTCGGCTTCGCGCAGGGCGGTGAAGATCAGGTCCGGGTCTTCGGGGTCGCGACGCCCGCCGGGAAAGGCCACTTCGCCACCATGGGTCGACAGGCCGCTGGCGCGCAGGGTCAGGATCAGCTCAGGTTCGTCACTGCGGGTAATCGGCACCAGCACGGCGGCCTCGGGGAAACGCCCGTCGGTCTCAAGCCGTTGCGGTGTGTGATTGCTTACCCGGCGAAGTAGCTCGTCCAGCATGAGTCATCTCGGTCTGTTGGCTACTTTGCATCATGCACCAAAGCGCGCGGGCGCCCAACCCCAAAACCGAAGGGCTGTCGCGAAACGACAACTTGCAGGGCCCTGCCGCCCACGCCAAGATAGGCAGACTTTCCAGGAACCCCAGCATGAATTTCTGCAGCCAGTGCGGTAAACCGGTCACCCAACGCATTCCCGAAGGCGACGCACGCCTGCGTTTTGTATGCGATCACTGTCATACCATTCACTACCAGAACCCCAATATCGTCGCCGGCACCGTGCCGGTGTGGGGCGATCAAGTGTTGTTGTGTCGCCGCGCCATCGAGCCCCGCCTGGGTTACTGGACCCTGCCCGCCGGTTTCATGGAGAACGGCGAGACCGTGGAACAGGCCGCCATGCGCGAGACCATGGAAGAAGCCTGCGCCCATGTACGCAACCTGAGCCTCTACACCCTGATCGACGTGCCGCATATCAGCCAGGTGCATGTGTTCTACCGCGCCGAGCTGATTGACCTGAACTTCGCCGCTGGCCCCGAAAGCCTGGAAGTGCGACTGTTCGACGAGGCCGATATCCCTTGGTCCGAGCTGGCTTTCCGCACAGTCGGGCGTACCTTAGAATACTTCTTCGCCGACCGTCGCCTACGGTCGTTCCCGGTGCGCAACGAAGCTGTGCCGCCGCTGTCCCAGCCCGCCCAATAACAAACCGGCAGATCGTCGTCCAAGGGAAATCGTTTTAATGCGTTGGTTGCTTGCTTTGCTCTGCCTGTCGTTCGCCACGTTGTCCTCAGCCACCACCCTGGAAACCCTGGGCGGCAAAACGGTCGAGAAAATTCTGGTCCTCAAGTCCGCCCATCAGTTGCAACTGATCAACGACGGCAAACCCCTCAAGACCTACCGTATCTCCCTGGGCAAAAACCCCAAGGGCACCAAGCTGATCGAGGGCGACCGTCGCACGCCGGAAGGCTTGTATTGGATCGACTGGCGCAAAACCAGCGACCGCTACAACCTGTCCATGCACATCTCCTACCCCAATATCAGCGATTCGGCCCGTGCCCGCCGCCAAGGCGTGAACCCCGGCAGCATGATCATGATCCACGGCACGCCCGACACCGCGGAGTACCCGGAGCAGTGGTTTCACACCCTGGACTGGACCGACGGCTGCATCGGCATGCGTAACGTCGACATGCGCGAAGTCTGGAACCTGGTCAAGGACGGCACCCTGGTCGAGATCCGCCCGTAACCTTCGCCCCTCGGTCAATTAACTAAAAAAAGTTTCCTGCCCTCGACAGCGCCTGCCGGTGAATACCAATTCACCCCGCAGGCTGCGCAGCTCTGCGCGCCTTAAAGACCTCTCTAATACCACTTGATACCAGACACCGTTAATGCGCCCTGAAACCAGGAGCCGAAGCGTTTTGGCAGCATTGACATGGTATTTAAGTGGTATTAGTTTCCGGCCAATACCGGGCGACAACACACTAATAACCGCATCGGAAACCTGACAGATGAACCCCATCCTGACGCTGCGTCCCGACGACAAGCAATCCACGCCGCTGTACCTGCAACTGGCCCGCAACCTGGAAGCGGCGATCCACGCCGGCCAATGGAAATCCGAACAGGCCCTGCCGTCGGAACGCGCCCTCAGCGAGCAGTTGAGCATCTCGCGCGTCACCGCCCGCAAGGCGCTGGAAGTCTTGTTTGCCCAAGGCCTGATCCGTCGCAGCCAAGGCTCCGGCACCTTTATCACGCCACGCCTGGAACAACCGCTGTCGCGCCTGTCGGGCTTCAGCGAGATGCTGCGACTCAAGGGGTTTGTGCCCAGCTCCCAGTGGCTGGAACGCGACATCAGCGCGCCGACCCACGAAGAGCTGATCCGCCTGGGCCTGTCGCCGACCGACAAAGTGGCGCGGCTCAAGCGTCTGCGCAAGGCGGACGACACGGTGATGGCCATCGAAATGACCACCATGCCCGCCGCGGTGCTGCCGCACCCGCAAGCCATCGGCCAGTCCCTCTACGAGTACCTCGAAGGCATCGGCAAACCCATCGTGCGCGCCCTGCAGCATATCCAGGCGATCAATGCCTCGGACGAGTTCGCCGCGCTGGTCGGCATCGCCCCCGGCACCGCCATGCTGTTGATGACCCGTGTCGGCTACACCGCCGACAACACACCGATCGAAATCACCGACACCTACTGCCGCAACGACTACTACGACTTTGTCGCCGAGCTGCGTCGATAGGCCTTTGCCGCGCACTGCGGCCTTAGAGAACTGCCCATGTCCGAAGACAATATCCTCACACCCCATGGCTGGATTCGCGGCCGCCTGGTGCATGAACACGGCAAGGTGATCGCCATTGAAGGCGCACCTTGCGACCCGGCCGACAACGATCTGCCCTACCTGCTGCCGGGTTTTATCGACCTGCACGTCCACGGCGGTGGCGGCAAAGACATCATGGAAGGTGCCGACGCCTTCGAAACCATCACCCGCACCCACGTGCGCTTTGGCACCACGTCGCTGCTGGCCACCACCATGACCGCGCCGGTGGATGAAATCTCCAGCGTGCTCGGCCAGCTCGGCAGCTTCTGCGCGCAACGCCCGAGCGGCAGCGCCCGGGTCCTCGGCGTACACCTGGAAGGGCCCTACATCAATCCGGGCAAACTCGGCGCGCAACCCAACTTCGCCCACACCGCATTGATGGAAGAAGTGGAAGCCTACCTGCGCCTGGCGCCGATCCGGGTGATCACCATCGCCCCGGAAATCGCCGGGCATGACCGCCTGATCCGCGCCCTCAGTACACGCGGCGTGCGTATGCAGATCGGCCACACCCTGGGCAGCTATGAAGAAGGCGTCGCCGCCCTCGCCGCCGGCGCCACCAGCTTCACGCATTTGTATAACGCCATGAGCCCGCTGCATCACCGTGAGCCCGGCATCGTCGGCGCGGCGCTGGCCCACGCGCAGTACGCGGAATTGATCCCGGATTTGCTCCACGTACACCCCGGCGCCATGCGCGTGGCCCTGCGCGCGATCCCGTGCCTGTACTGCGTCACCGATTCCACCGCCGCCGCCGGCATGCCCGACGGCGAATACAAGCTGGGCAGCCACACCGTGACCAAATGCCTGGGCGGCGTGCGCCTGGCCGACGGCACCCTGGCTGGCAGCACCCTGACCATGGATCAGGCGCTGCGCAACCTGGTGAAGATCGGCCTGCCCATCAGCGAAGCCTCACAACGCCTGTCGCAATTTCCGGCGGACTACCTGGGCCTGGAACAACGCGGCCGCCTGCAACCCGGCAGCTTTGCCGACTGCGTGCGCCTGGACCGCTCCCTGCACCTCACCGACGTCATGGTCGAAGGAGAAACCATTGTCTTCAAAAATGCTTGAAGAGGCCCTCGCCTCCAGCGACGCGGTCGCGGCGCAGCTGCAACGCCTGGCCCCGCGCCTGCAAGACATCGCCGAGCACCTGCGCCGTCAGCCGCCGCACGTGGCGATGACTGTCGCTCGCGGCAGTTCCGACCACGCCGCGAGCTACTTCGCCTACCTGGCCATGCAGCACGTGGGCATTCCGGTGGCGTCGTTGCCGATGTCGGTGGTGACCCTGCTGCACGCGCCGTTGAAGGTCAGCGGCCAGGTCGCATTCGGCTTCTCTCAGTCGGGCCAGAGCCCGGACCTGGTCGACAGCCTGCGCCTGCTGCGCCAACGCGGCGCCTTGAGCATCTCGCTGGTGAATGCCGAAGACTCGCCCCTGGAAGCCGCCTGCGAATTCCACGTGCCGCTGTGCGCCGGGCCAGAACTCAGCGTGGCCGCGACCAAGAGCTTTATCGCGACCCTCAGCGCCAGCGCGCTGTTGGTCGGCCACTGGAACCAGGAAACCGACCTGCTGCACGCCTGCCGTGCGTTGCCCGATGGCCTGCGCGAGGCGGCCAAACAGGATTGGACGAACGCCATCGACGCCCTGCGCGACTGCCAGCAGTTGATGGTCATCGGCCGAGGCGCCGGTTTTGCCATCGCCCAGGAAGCCGCGCTCAAGCTCAAGGAAACCTCGGCGATCCAGGCCGAAGCCTTCAGCAGCGCCGAGGTGCGTCATGGGCCGATGGCCTTGATCGACGACAACTACCCGCTGCTGATATTCGCCCCACGCGGTGCCGAGCAAGCCGGCCTGTTGAGCCTGGCCGCCGATATGCGCCAACGCGGCGCCCGCGTGTTGCTGGCCGCGCCGGACGATATCGCCGAACGCGACCTGCCGCTGAGCCGCGCCGAACACCCGAGCCTGGACCCGATCCTGGCCATCCAAAGTTTCTATGTCATGGCCGCCGGCCTGGCGCTCGCCCGTGGCATGAACCCGGACCAGCCGCGCCACCTGAGCAAAGTGACCCGCACCCACTGAGTGGCGTGCCGCGATTTCCTGATGAGTACCGTGCCCATGTCCAACAACAATAATGCATTGACCCTCGGCGCCCCCCTCAGCGGGCCGGTGCTGGCCCTGGGCAACGTCCCCGACGAAGTATTCGCCAGCGGCGCCATGGGTGACGGCCTGGCCATCGATCCGCTGAACGATAGCCTGTACGCACCGTGCGACGGCGAGATCATCCATGTCGCGCGCACCGGGCATGCGCTGACGCTTCGCGCGCAGAACGGCGCCGAGCTGTTGATGCATGTGGGCATCGACACCGTAGAGTTGAACGGCGAAGGGTTCGCCCTGCTGGTGAAGAACGGTGCGCAGGTGAGCAAGGGCCAGGCGCTGATACAGTTCGATCTGGACCGGATTGCGCGCCAGTGCAAAAGCCTGGTCAGCCTGATCATTCTCACCAACAGCGAGCGCTTCGAACTGACACCGCTGCCGCTGCGCTCAGTCAAACACGGTGAAGCGCTGGCGCGCGTGGCGCTGCGTTCCGGCGCCGCGCTGCAAACCGCTGTGGATAACTCCGTCGCGCAAGCCAGCGCCAACGTGCGGATCACCCATCGCGGCGGCTTGCATGCGCGTCCGGCGGCATTGATCCGCAAGACCGCACAAGCGTTCAGCAGCCAGACGCAGTTGCATTTCGCCGGCAAGTCGGCGGCGTGCGACAGCTTGATCGGCCTGATGGGGCTGGGCATCGGTGAGGGCGATGAGGTGTGTGTCACCTGTCGCGGCAAGGATTGTGCGGCGGCGTTACAGGCGCTGGTCGCCGCGCTGTCTGTCGCCATCGGCGAAGAACCTCACACGCCGATGGCGGCCGCTCCACGCCGCGCGAATACCGAGGTCGGTGTGTTGCAAGGTGTTTGTGCGGCACCGGGCCTGGTGTGCGGGCCGCTGTTCCGCCTGAGCACGATCGAGTTGCCGGCCGATACCGGCAACCACTGCGCCGACGAACAGTTGCAACGGCTGGACGCGGCCCTTGAGCAAGTGCGCGGCGAAATCCGCACCACCCTGGACCTCGCCCGCCAACGCCGAAATGCCGAAGAAGAAGACATCTTCGCCGCCCACCTCGCCTTGCTGGAAGACCCCGCCCTGCTGGACACCGCCACCCGCGCCATCGAGCACGGCAGCGCCGCGACCCACGCCTGGCGCGATGCGATCCAGGCGCAATGCGCGGTGTTGCTGGGCCTGGGCAAGCCGTTGCTGGCCGAGCGCTCCAACGACCTGCGCGACCTGCAACAACGGGTGCTGCGCGTGCTGCTCGGCGAAGCGTGGCACGTCGAGTTGCCTGCCGGGGCGATTGTCAGCGCCCACGAGCTGACGCCGTCGGACCTGCTCCAACTGAGCGCGCAACACGCCGCCGGCCTTTGCATGGCCGAGGGCGGCGCCACCTCCCATGTCGCGATCCTGGCCCGCGGGAAAGGCTTGCCGTGCGTGGTGGCATTGGGCGCCGAAGTGCTCGATGTGCCCCAAGGCCAACGCGTGGTGCTCGACGCGGCCAACGGTCGCCTGGAGCTGACACCGAGCGCGACGCGCCACGCCGAAGTCGAGCGGATTCGCGAAACACAGAACCTGCGTCGCCAGGAACAACAGACCCAGGCCCGACTGCCAGCGAACACCCGCGATGGCATGACCATCGAAGTCGCCGCCAATGTCGCCTCCAGCGCCGAGGCCCAGGTGGCGTTTGAAAACGGCGCCGATGGCATCGGCCTGCTGCGCACCGAGTTCCTCTTCGTCGACCGCCGCACCGCGCCGGATGAACAGGAACAGCGTCAGGCCTATCAAGCCGTGCTGGATGCGATGGGCGACAAGTCGGTGATCATCCGCACCATCGACGTGGGCGGCGACAAACAGCTCGACTACCTGCCGCTGCCGGTCGAGGCCAACCCGGTGCTGGGCCTGCGCGGCATTCGCCTGGCCCAGGTGCGCCCCGACGTGCTCGACCAGCAACTGCGCGCACTGCTGCAAGTCAGCCCGCTGGCACGCTGCCGCATCCTGCTGCCGATGGTCAGCGAAGTCGACGAACTGCTGCAGATCCGCCAACGCCTGGATGAACTGTGCGTCGAGCTGCAACTGACCCAACGCCCGGAACTGGGGGTGATGATCGAAGTGCCCGCCGCCGCGCTGATGGCCGAACAACTGGCCAGGCATGCCGACTTCCTGTCCATCGGCACCAATGACCTGTCCCAGTACACCCTGGCCATGGACCGCGACCACGCCGGCCTCGCCGCGCGGGTCGATGCGCTGCACCCGGCGCTGCTGCGGCTGATCGCCCAGACCTGCACGGGCGCGGCCAAACACGGGCGTTGGGTCGGCGTGTGCGGCGCCTTGGCGTCCGACCCGCTGGCGACGCCGGTGTTGGTCGGGCTGGGGGTCAGCGAGCTGTCGGTCAGCCCGCCGCAGATCGGCGAAATCAAGGACCGCGTCCGCCACCTGGACGCGGCGCAATGCCGGCAACTGAGCCTGGGCCTGCTCGACCTGAGCAGCGCCAAGGCGGTACGCCAAGCCTGTCAACACCACTGGCCGCTGAGCTGACAACAACAAGAAAAGGGAGACACGCCATGTACCAACACCTTATCGAAGGCCTGCAACGCCTGGGCCGTGCGCTGATGCTGCCGATCGCGATCCTGCCGATCGCCGGCCTGCTGCTGCGCCTGGGCGACACCGACCTGCTCAACATCGCGGTGATGCACGACGCCGGGCAGGCGATCTTCGCCAACCTTGCGCTGATCTTCGCCATCGGCATCGCCGTGGGCTTTGCCCGCGACAATAACGGCACGGCCGGTTTGGCCGGGGCCATCGGTTACCTGGTGATGATCTCGACGCTCAAGGTGATGGACTCGACCATCAACATGGGCATGCTCGCCGGGATCGCCAGCGGCCTGATGGCGGGCGGGCTGTATAACCGCTTCAAGGACATCAAGCTGCCGGAGTACCTGGCGTTCTTCGGCGGGCGGCGATTCGTGCCGATTGTCACCGGGTTCAGCGCGGTCGGCCTGGGCGTGATCTTTGGCCTGATCTGGCCGCCGATCCAGCACGGCATCAACAGCTTCGGCGTGTTGCTGATGGAAAGCGGCAGCCTGGGGGCCTTCGTGTTTGGCGTGTTCAACCGCCTGCTGATCGTCACCGGCCTGCACCATATCCTCAACAACATGGCGTGGTTCGTGTTCGGCAGCTTTACCGACCCGGTGACCGGCGCGGTGGTGACCGGCGACCTGACCCGCTACTTCGCTGGCGACCCGAAAGGTGGCCAGTTCATGACCGGCATGTTCCCGGTGATGCTGTTCGGCCTGCCCGCCGCGTGCCTGGCGATGTACCGCAATGCCCTGCCGGAACGACGCAAAGTGATGGGCGGGATTTTCCTGTCGATGGCGCTGACCTCGTTCCTGACCGGCGTGACCGAGCCGATCGAATTCGCCTTCATGTTCCTCGCGCCGTTCCTGTACCTGCTGCATGCGCTGCTGACCGGGCTGTCGATGGCGGTCACCAACCTGCTGGATATCCACCTCGGGTTTACTTTCTCCGGCGGCTTTATCGACATGGTGCTGGGCTGGGGCAAGTCCACCAACGGTTGGCTGGTCGTACCGGTCGGCCTGGCTTATGCGGCGATTTACTACAGCGTGTTCAGCTACTGCATCCGCCGCTTCAACCTGAAGACACCGGGCCGCGAAGATATCCCGGTGGCGCAGGCCGAAGCGATGAGCGATAACCAGCGCGCCACGGCTTACATCCACGCGCTGGGAGGGGCGGACAACCTGCTCAGCGTGGGGGCTTGCACCACGCGCCTGCGCCTGGACATGGTCGACCGCAACAAAGCGGTGGATGCACAGTTGAAAGCCCTCGGCGCGATGGCCGTGGTGCGGCCGGGCAACGGCGGCAGTTTGCAGGTGGTGGTCGGGCCGATGGCCGACAGCATTGCCGATGAGATTCGCCTGGCGATGCCAGCGTTTGTGGCGGGCGCGCCGGTGGATAAACCGGTCGCGGTCAATGTGCAGGAAGCCGAGCAATGGCTGAGCGCATTGGGCGGCCGGGGGAATGTGCGCCAGCTGGAAGCGGTGGCGATGACCCGGTTGCGGGTGGAGTTGGGGGATGATTCGGTGGTGTCCGAGGCTCAACTGACGGCGCTTGGTTGCCAAGGCATCAGCCAACTTGATAGCGGTGTTTGGCACCTGCTGATTGGTGACAAGGCCTCGGGCTTGAGTGAGGTATTGGAGCGACTGGTCAGCGGCCATGAGGTCGGCGCCAGGGTTTAAGAGAGGTAGTGGTTGTTCTGGCCTCATCGCGGGCAAGCCCCCTCCCACATTTGACCGAGTTCCAACGCTGGAATGCGGGTAAATGTGGGAGCGGGCTTGCCCGCGATGAGGTCCTTACAGCCAACAAAAAACCCGCTGACCAAACTGGCCCAGCGGGTTTCTCGTTCATGCAATCAACGAATCAGAAATCCGCCAACCGCCACACCTCATACGCCGGTGTCTCATAGGGATGGCTCAGCTTCAACGCAGCCACAACAGCCACGATCAGCTCATCCGCCACCACCAGCTCAACCTTCCACTCTTCAACCACTTCAACCTGGCCGACTTGCCCGAGAAACGGCTGGCTGCCGTCCAACGCACGGAATTGGCCCTGGCCCAGCACTTGCCAGGCGCAGCTGTCGTAGTCGCCGATGCGCCCGCCGCCGGCTGCGAAGACGGCGGCCTTCACCGCCTCCACATGGCTGCCGGGCACGAAGAAGCTGAGCTTGTACACCGCCTTAGTTCACCCACACGCGCGCGTTGCGGAACATCCGCATCCACGCGCCGTCTTCGTTCCACTCTTCCGGGCGCCACGAGTTCTGCACGGCGCGGAATACACGCTCCGGGTGCGGCATCATGATGGTGACGCGACCGTCGCGGCTGGTGAGGCCGGTGATCCCGCGCGGTGAGCCGTTCGGGTTGGCCGGGTAGCTTTCGGTGACCTTGCCGTGGTTGTCGACGAAACGCATGGCGACGCAACCGGATACATCGGCTTCGAGCAAGGCTTCTTCGCTGGCGAACTCGGCATGGCCTTCACCGTGGGCGATGGCGATTGGCATACGCGAACCGGCCATGCCTTGCAGGAAGATCGAGTTGGACTCCTGCACCTGCACCATGGCGACACGGGCTTCGAACTGCTCGGAACGGTTACGCACGAAGTGCGGCCAGAACTCGCTGCCCGGGATCAGTTCGTGGAGGTTGGACATCATCTGGCAACCGTTGCACACACCCAGGGTGAAGCTGTCGTTGCGTTCGAAGAAGCCCTGGAACGCGTCGCGGGCACGGCTGTTGAACAGGGCCGACTTGGCCCAGCCTTCACCGGCACCCAGCACGTCGCCGTAGGAGAAACCGCCGCAGGCCACCAGGCCTTTGAACTCGTTGAGGTCGACGCGACCGGCGAGGATGTCGCTCATGTGTACGTCGATCGCATTGAAGCCGGCGCGGTCGAACGCGGCCGCCATTTCCACCTGGCCGTTGACGCCCTGCTCGCGCAGTACGGCAACCTGTGGGCGAATGCCTTTCTTGATGTACGGCGCGGCGATGTCCTGGTTGACGTCGAAGCTGAGCTTGGTGCTCAGGCCCGGGTTGTCTTCTTCCAGGATCACGTCGAATTCCTGCTCGGCGCAGTCGGCGTTATCGCGCAGGCGCTGGATCTGGTAGCTGGTCTCGGCCCACTGGCGCTGCAGCAGACGGCGCTGGCCTTCGAACACGGTGTCGCCGTTGAAGACGATGTCGATCTGACCGTTGTTGATCGGCTGGCCGATCACGGCCACGCAATCGCCCAGGCCGGCGGCGCTGAACTGTGCCAATACGTTTGGCGTCGCGTCCTGGCGCACCTGGATCACCGCACCCAGCTCTTCGTTGAACAGGATGCCGTTGAGTTCAGAGGCGTCCTCGGCAACGCTGTCGAGCACCAGGTTCAAGCCGCAGTGACCGGCGAAGGCCATCTCGACCACGCTGGTCAACAGACCACCGTCGGACCGGTCGTGGTAGGCCAGCAGGTGGCCGTCGGCGTTGAGGCCCTGGATCACGGCGAAGAAGGCTTTCAGGTCTTCGGCGTCATCGACGTCCGGCGCGTGTTTGCCGAGCTTGCCATGGGTTTGCGCGAGGATCGAGGCGCCCATGCGGTTCTGGCCACGGCCCAGGTCGATCAGGATCAGATCGGTGGTGCCCTTGTCCATGCGCAGTTGCGGGGTCAGGGTCTGGCGGATGTCGGTGACCGGCGCGAAACCGGTGACGATCAACGACAGCGGCGAGGTGACGCTCTTGTCCACGCCTTCGTCGTTCCAGCGGGTGGCCATGGACATGGAGTCCTTGCCCACCGGAATGGTGATCCCCAGTTCAGGGCACAGCTCCATGCCGACAGCCTTGACGGTGTCGTACAGGCGCGCGTCTTCGCCGGGGTGACCGGCAGCGGACATCCAGTTGGCCGACAATTTGATGTCGGACAGCTTGCCGATACGGGACGCGGCGATGTTGGTGAGGGTTTCACCAATGGCCATGCGGCCCGACGCCGGAGCGTCCAACAGGGCCAGCGGCGTGCGTTCGCCCATGGCCATGGCTTCACCGGTGTAGACGTCGAAGCTGGTGGCAGTGACGGCAACGTCGGCCACCGGCACTTGCCATGGGCCGACCATTTGGTCACGGGCAACCAGGCCGGTGATGGTGCGGTCGCCGATGGTGATCAGGAAGCTTTTGCTCGCGACCGCCGGGTGGTGCAGCACGCGTTCGATGCTGTCGGCCAATTCCAGTGTGCTTGGGTCGAAGTCATCGCCCAGCTCGGTTTCACGTACCGCCGAGCGGTGCATGCGCGGGGCTTTGCCCAGCAGCACTTCGAGCGGCATGTCCACCGGGCTGTTGCCGAAGTGGCTGTCGGTGACCGTCAGTTGCGGCTCGGCAGTGGCTTCGCCGACCACGGCAAACGGGCAACGCTCGCGTTCGCAGATGGCCTGGAAGCGCGCGAAGTCTTCAGGACCGACGGCCAGGACGTAGCGTTCCTGGGACTCGTTGCTCCAGATTTCGTGCGGGGCCATGCCCGGCTCGTCGTTTGGAATGTTGCGCAGTTCGAAACGGCCGCCACGCTCGCCATCGTTGACCAGTTCCGGGAAGGCGTTGGACAAACCGCCGGCGCCGACGTCGTGGATGAAGCTGATCGGGTTCTTGTCACCCAACTGCCAGCAACGGTCGATGACTTCCTGGCAGCGACGCTCCATCTCTGGGTTTTCGCGCTGTACCGAAGCGAAGTCCAGGTCTGCCGAGCTGGTGCCGGTGGCCATGGAGGAAGCCGCGCCGCCGCCCAGGCCGATCAGCATCGCCGGGCCGCCGAGCACGATCAGCTTGGAGCCGACCAGGATCTCGCCTTTCTTGACGTGTTCTTCACGGATGTTGCCCATGCCGCCGGCCAACATGATCGGCTTGTGGTAACCGCGCACTTCGTCGCCACGCGGGGTGGTGATGGACTGTTCGAAGGTACGGAAATAACCAGTCAGCGCCGGACGGCCGAATTCGTTGTTGAACGCGGCGCCGCCCAGAGGGCCTTCGATCATGATGTCCAGCGCGGTGACGATGCGCTCCGGCTTGCCGTAGGGCACTTCCCACGGCTGTTCGAAGCCCGGGATCTGCAGGTTGGACACGGTAAAACCGGTCAGCCCGGCCTTGGGCTTGGCGCCACGGCCGGTGGCACCTTCGTCGCGGATCTCGCCGCCGGAACCGGTGGCTGCGCCCGGGAACGGGGCAATTGCGGTCGGGTGGTTGTGGGTCTCGACTTTCATCAGGATGTGTACCGGCTCCTGCACCGCGCCGTACTGGCGGGTTTCAGGGTCCGGGAAGAAACGGCCGGCGACGCTGCCGACGATGACCGAAGCGTTGTCCTTATAAGCCGACAGAACGCCTTCGCTGTGCATCACGTAGGTGTTCTTGATCATGCCGAACAGGCTTTTTTCCTGGCTTTCGCCGTCAATGTCCCAACTGGCGTTGAAGATCTTGTGACGGCAGTGCTCGGAGTTGGCCTGGGCGAACATCATCAGTTCGATGTCGTGCGGGTTGCGCTTCAAGCCGTTGAAGGCGTTGACCAGATAATCGATCTCGTCTTCGGCCAGGGCCAGGCCCAGCTCGGTGTTGGCCTTCGCGAGGGCGGCGCGGCCACCGCCGAGCACGTCAATCGCGGTCAGCGGCTTGGGCTCGGCGTGGCTGAACAGAGCACCGGCCTGTTCCAGCTGGCTGACGATGATCTGGGTCATGCGGTCGTGCAGGCTGCCGGCGATCAGCTCGGCTTCGGCCTCGCTGAACTGGCCCGCGACATAGAAGGCAATACCGCGTTCCAGGCGCTGGATTTTTTCCAGGCCGCAGTTGCGGGCGATATCGCTGGCCTTGCTCGACCAGGGCGAGATGGTGCCGAACCGCGGCAGAACCAGGAACAAGCGGCCAGTCGGCTCTTGAACGGGAACGCTTGGGCCGTACTTCAGAAGGCGTGCCAGCACTTGCTGTTCGTCGGCGGTCAAGACGCCGGTCACGTCGGCGAAATGAGCAAATTCAGCATACAGGCCTGTAACAGCTGGAACCTTCTGGCTCAGTTGCTCAAGGAGTTTGCTGTGGCGAAAGGCAGAAAGGGCAGGAGCGCCGCGCAGGATCAACATCTTCGGGACAGCCTCGGGAAGGGGTGTGCTTTGAGGCCGTGCATTCTAACGTAAACCGTCGTCAACGGCACCCGAAACACTAACGCTGGCCGCTGCCGAACGTCAGTTGGCTGGGTTTGCACGGTGCCGGGGCGTTATCCGGGGCGGCGGGCACAGTTATTTTAACCGTCACAATCGCTCTCCAAGCCACGTTTCTGCGGGCTGCAGCACAGTTTCAAGGCGGCTAGCAGACAAGTCCCCCGCTGTCGAGATATGGCGCCGTGGGCCGTTTGCGTATACTGCGCAGATGTTCTCCCCAACTGCTTTGCGCCCGCGATGCGCCAAATGGCTCATCGCCACCGGACTCTTCCTGATGCTCAGCGCCTGTGTTGATAAACCCAGCACGCTCGAGCGAATCAAGGAGGATGGCGTATTGCGGGTGATTACCCGGAACAGCCCGGCCACGTATTTCCAGGACCGCAACGGTGAAACCGGTTTCGAATACGAACTGGTCAAGCGCTTTGCCGACGACCTGGGGGTGAAGCTGGAAATCGAGACCGCCGACAACCTCGACGACCTGTTCGGCCAGTTGGGCAAACCCAACGGCCCGGTCCTCGCCGCCGCCGGCTTGGTCAGCAGCGAGCGACGCAAGCAGCAGGTGCGCTTTTCCCACCCTTACCTGGAAGTCACCCCGCAGATCATCTACCGCAACGGCCAGTCGCGCCCCACCAACGCGGCAGACCTGGCGGGCAAGAAGATCATCGTGCTCAAGGGCAGCACCCACGCCGAACAACTGGCCGAGCTTAAAAAGCAGAACCCTGCGATCGAATACGAAGAATCCGACGCCGTTGAAGTGGTCGACCTGCTGCGCATGGTCGACGAGGGCCAGATCGACCTGACCCTGGTGGACTCCAACGAAGTGGCGATGAACCAGGTTTACTTTCCCAACGTGCGCGTGGCGTTCGACCTCGGCGAT
This sequence comes from Pseudomonas sp. Y39-6, assembly GCF_023651955.1. NCBI lineage: Bacteria > Pseudomonadati > Pseudomonadota > Gammaproteobacteria > Pseudomonadales > Pseudomonadaceae > Pseudomonas > Pseudomonas sp. Y39-6. The sequence goes on from NZ_CP069594.1 coordinate 5,782,531, forward strand.
GCCAGCAACCAAAGCTGGGCCGTGGCCGCCGGCGAAGACAACAGCCTGCTCAACGAGGTCAACAGCTACCTGGACAAGGTCGGCAAGAACGGCACCTTGCAGCGCCTGAAAGATCGCTATTACGGGCACGTCGATGTACTCGGCTACATGGGCGCCTACACCTTCGCCCAGCACTTGCAGCAGCGCCTGCCCAAGTACGAGAAACACTTCAAGACCTTCGCCAAGGAAGAAAAGGTCGACTGGCGCCTGTTGGCCGCCATCGGCTATCAGGAATCACTCTGGCAACCGGCGGTCACCTCCAAGACCGGCGTGCGCGGCCTGATGATGCTGACCCAGAACACCGCCCAGGCGATGGGCGTGTCCAACCGCCTGGACGCCAAGCAAAGCATCATGGGCGGCGCCAAGTACCTGGCGAAGATCAAGGACGAGCTGGACGACGATATCGCCGAGCCGGACCGCACCTGGTTTGCCCTGGCCGCCTACAACGTGGGCACCGGGCATCTGGACGACGCACGCAAGCTGGCGCAGAAGGACGGCCTGAACCCGAACAAGTGGCTGGACGTGAAGAAAATGCTGCCGCGCCTGTCGCAGAAGCAGTGGTACAGCAAGACCCGCTACGGCTATGCACGGGGCGGCGAGCCGGTACACTTCGTGGCGAACATCCGGCGCTACTACGACATCCTCACCTGGGTGACCCAGCCACAGCTGGAAGGCAACCAGGTAGTCGAAGGCAACCTGCATGTGCCAGGGGTCAACAAGACCAAGCCGCCGGAAGAGAACCCGCAGCTGTAAACCCGAAGCCCCCAAACACCACCGCCCAATGTGGGAGGGGGCTTGCCCCCTCCCACATTTGAATCGCTACTGGCCTTGGAGGCCGGTGAGCAGATGTACCGCGCCACCCGCCAGCACCATCACTCCCGACACTCCCGCTGCCTTTAACGCCGCCGCATCCACCCGCGCCGCATCCCGCAGTTGCACACGCACCCGCGTCAGCGCCACGCGTTGTTGCGACTGGAGGTTATCCGCGCCACCAAGGGCATTCAGCACATCGGCGGACAACAGGTTCTCCGCCGCCGGCACAGGCGCCGCGACGGTTTCGGCGATCAAGTCCGGGGTCAGGGCTTTCCAGAACGCCCGCTGCAATTTCTCGAACATGCTCAGTGCTCCACGACAGGTGAGGTTTCAACGGTGGCCGCGTGGTACAGGCGCAAGGCCTCGCGCACCTGCGCGGCTTCTTCAAGGCCGAGCACTTGATGGGCGATGATCTGGCAGTCCGCCAGGTCCAGCTCGCGCACGGTGGCCTTGATGGTCGGGATCAGCGGTACGCTGACCGACAGCTCGTCCACCCCCAGCCCGATCAACACCGGCACCGCCGACGCTTCAGACGCCAGCGCCCCGCACACGCCAACCCACTTGCCGTGGGCATGGGCGGCCTTGACGGTGGTGGCGATCAGACGCAGCACCGCCGGGTGAAAGCTGTCGGCCTGGCTGGCCAGGCGCGGGTGATCGCGGTCCATCGCCAGGGTGTACTGGGTCAGGTCGTTGGTGCCGATGGAGAAAAAGTCCACATGGGGCGCGAACACGTCCGCCATCAAGGCCGCGGACGGCACTTCGATCATGATGCCCAGCTTCGGCAGCTCGGCGAGCCCCAGCGCCAACGCTTCCTCTTCAAGCATCGTGCGCGCCAGGCGCAGCTCCGAGAGCAGGCTGACCATCGGCAGCATGATGTGCAGCCGCGTCAACCCGGCACTCGCGAGGATCGCGCGGAACTGTTCGCGCAACAACTCGGGGCGCTCCAGACACAAACGAATACCGCGCAAGCCCAGGAACGGGTTGGTCTCGGCATCCATCGGCACATAGGCCAACGGCTTATCGCCGCCGACATCCAACGTGCGTACCACCAGGTTGCGCTCCGGGCCCAGGGCGCGGGCGATGGCGTTGTAGGTGCCGGCTTGCTCCTCGGGGCTCGGTGCGCGATGGCGGTCCAGGTACAGAAACTCTGACCGCAGCAGCCCCACGCCTTCGCCGCCCAGGCTCAGGGATTGCTCGACCTCCTGAAGCGACGCGACGTTGGCCGTGACTTCGACGTGATGACCATCGCGGGTGATGGCCGCCAGGCGTGCCTGCGCGACGTCGCGTTGGCGCCGCGCTATTTGCTCCCGGTGGGTGGCCTGCAATTGCTCGATCTCGGCCAGGTCCGGGTCCAGGTGCAACTCGCCCTTGTCGGCGTCCAGCAACACCTGCCGACCGTCGGCCAACGCCAGTACCTGCGGCGGCACCCCGCAAATCGCCGGCAGCCCCAGCGCCCGGGCGAGGATCGCGACGTGGCTGGTCGCCCCGCCGCCGACGGTGACGAACCCAAGCACCTTGTGCGTGTCGAGGCTGGCGGTCTGCGACGGCGTCAGTTGCTCGGCGATCAGGATCGCGCGCTCGGGCAGTTCCCAGGCGCGGTCGTGAATGCCGAGGATCAGTTTCAGCACGCGCTGGCCGACGTCGGCCAGGTCCGCCGCACGTTCGGCGAGCAGGGCATTGCCCAGGCCCTGGAACAGTTGGGCGGTGGCGAGCGTGGCGCTGTTCCAGGCAAAGGCGGCGCTTTTGCCGACGACCAGCAGGTCGTGGGCTTGCTCCAGCAGGGTCGGGTCTTCGAGCAGTTCCTGATGGGCGCGGAAGATCTGCGCCTGGGCACTGCCGACCGCCTTGGCCTGCAAGCTCTGCAAGGCCTCGGTAGCGGCGTGCAGGCCACGGTCCAACGCCGCGCGTTCGAGTGCTTCGCCGCCGCCCGTTTCGGGAATGCTCAGCGCCGGCTCTGCCACCTGGACCACCTGGCCAAACGCCGAGCCCGGCGACGCACACACGCCCCGCAGCACGTTCGCGGACGCCAGCGACACACGCGGTTCGACGTCCTCGACCGGCGCCGCGACGCTCTCGCCGCACCCCTCGGCCAACAGCGCCACCAACGCCTTGATCGCCGCGGCGGCATCCTCTCCCGCCGCGCTCACCTGCAAGGTGTCGCCCTGCACGGTTTGCAGTGCCATGATCGCCACCAGCGACTTGGCGTTGGCGCTCTGGGTTTGCTTGTGCAGGTAGATACTGGCGTCAAACCCCTTCGCTGCCTGGGCAAACACCGCCGCCGGGCGCGCGTGCAAACCGTTGGCATTGGGCAACGTCAACGGTTTGGAGAACAGTGCGTCGCCCTCCTCTTCGTCCTCGGTTTCAGCCGCCTCGCCTGGCGACAGGCGCACCAGCGGCTGGCCCAGTGTGACCGGGCCGCTGTCCGACGCCAGCAGCGCAAACGGCTCGCCGCTGACCACCAGCATCAAGGTCAACAGGCTCCGGGCATTGAGCGCTACGTAGTCGGCGTCGAACTCGATCAACGGCTGCCCGGCCTCCACCCGCTGGCCTTCCCCGACCAAACGGCTGAACCCCTTGCCCGCCAGGTTCACGGTGTCCAGGCCGATATGCAGCAGCACCTGGACGCCATTGTCAGCCGTGATGCTCACCGCATGGCCAGTGTCCTGGATATTGCTGATCACCCCGGCCAACGGTGCGCAGAGGGTCTGCGAGGTCGGGTCGATGCACAGGCCGTCGCCGATCAGACGGCTGGAGAATACCGGGTCGGGGACCTTGTCCAGTGCCAGCAGCACGCCCGACAAGGGCGCAAGCAATTCCAGGGGTTGAGTTGCGGTCATGACTTCACCTGCTGTTTTGTTCTGTAAAAATCATTGGGTGGATACAAATCCCGAGGTGACAAAGATCAAATGTGGGAAGGGCTTGCCCCTCCCCCATTTAAGCCTGTCTACATCCGAAGATTCACTTCCACCAGTACTCGACTTGCACACCGACGTTCGAGCCATGCCGCGCGGTGCCGTAGGCGCCGGTGTCAGACAACGCCGACCCAGCCGCCAGCTCATTCGCCGCGCGTTTGGCCGCTGCGTTCCAGCTCGCATAGGTGTAGTACAGACGCACTTCCGGGCGCGCCCAGAAATCCGGGCCCTTGGGCGACCAGGTCGGGGCGAAGGTGAATTTGCTCAGTTTGCGCGTACCGCCGGTGGCGTCGACCTGATCATGACCAAGCTCGGTGACCAGTTTGAACTGCTCACTGATGGCATAGGCCGGGCGCACACCGATGGACATCCAGGTCTGGTCCTGGCTGCCGGGGCGAATGTCTTTCTGGTACACGGCCTCGATCTGCCCACCGAAACGCGGGGTCACCTGCCAGTCGAAAAACTCCACGGCGCGGTAGCTTTTGCTGCTGTTATCCAGGGCCGTATTGCCGGTGTAGCCAAGGCCGGTGCCGGGACCTTCGCCATACTGCAGGGCGAACTTGTTCTTGCCGCCAAGGAAAGGTTTTTGCACATGTTGCGCGGTCAGCGCCCAACCGCTGTTGGCATCACGCCCACCGGCTTTTTCGATGTAGCTCAAGCCCAGTTCCAGCTCGCCGCCGGGGTTGGTCTTGAAGCCGGCCACGTTGAAGTCGTGACGCGTGGCGTATTCCTTCTGGTACAGGTTGTCCTTGCGCGAAAGCGCGTAGCTGTATTTCAGGTCGCCAATCAGCACATCCTCGATGCCGCCGCCCGTGGCGCTCTGGTTCCAGTAGTAGAAATCGGAGATATGGATGTCGTTACGCTTGTAGTAACGCCGCCCCGCCCACAGCGAGCCGCCGTTGAGGCTGGGCAGGTTGGACCACTGTGCATACATCTGCGGCATGCGCGCCGAGCCGTTGTCTTCGCCCTGGAATTTAAGCGCGCGGTCGTACTTGTTGTAGAGCGAAGCCATGGCGTCGACGCTGAGCACGGAGCCGTCGTCGAGGGTCAGCAGGTCCTGGCGCAGTTCCAGTTCGGCGTACTGTTCGCATTCGTTGCCCAACCGGTATTTGGATTGCGCGCCCGGCAGTTGGAAGCATTGCTGCTTGCCACTGCCGGTCGACGTCCCCGCGCCGCTACGCAAGTAACCGGCAAACTCCAGGGCCTGAGCGCCGAACGGCAAGCTCAGACACGATGCAACGAGGCCCAGCTTTATTGTTGTTTTCATGAAGTACTCCGATATTTTTATTATGTTTGTGTGAAGCGCCCGGTGCTCCCACACCGGGAATTGACCTTCTGCTTCGCGTCGCGCGGGGCAGTTGCAACGACGTTCCAGCCGTCAGTCCTTGAGGTGCAGCACAAAGGATTCGTAAGGCCGCAACAGCAGCGGGCCCGTGCTGACCTGGCAATCGGGGTAGTTGCTGATCAGCAGGCGTTGTCGGGTAGCGGCGTTGAGGACGTGATCGGGCAGCTGGATTTCGCAGGGTTTGCCGTAGAAGTTGTTCAGCACCAGCAGGCGCTCGCCATGGCCTTCGCGCAGGTAGGCCCAGACCTGGAGGTGGCCCAGCAACAGTTCGCGGTAAACGCCGTCTTGAATCAGCGGTTCCTGGCGACGCAGGGCGATCAGGCTGCGGTAGTGATGCAGCACCGAATCCGGGTCATCCCGTTGGCTGTCGACGTTGATCTGCGCCGCGTTGGCCGGGATGCCGATCCACGGTTCGCCGCTGCTGAAACCGGCATGCTGGCGGGCATTCCACTGCATCGGCGTGCGCCCGTTGTCCCGCGACTTCTGCATGATCGCCGCCATGCTCGACGCCTCGGACTCACCGGCATCGCGCTTGAGGCGGTAGATGTTGAGGGTTTCGACATCGCGGTACTGCTCGATCGTGTCGAAGCCCGGATTGGTCATGCCCAACTCCTCGCCCTGGTACACATACGGCGTGCCCTGCAGGAAGTGCAGCGCCGTGGCGAGCATCTTGGCCGAGACCACACGATGCTCACCGTCATCCCCAAAACGCGAGACCACCCGTGGCTGGTCGTGGTTACACCAGAACAGCGCGTTCCAACCGCCGCCGGCCTGCATGCCCAGTTGCCAGTCGGAAAAGATCTGCTTGAGCTGCAGGAAATCGAAGTCGGCCTTCACCCACTTCTGCAGGTTCGGGTAGTCGACTTTCAGGTGGTGGAAGTTGAAGGTCATCGACAGTTCTTTGGACTCCGGCCGCGAGTAGCGGATGCAGTGTTCCAGGCTGGTGGATGACATCTCGCCGACGTTGATCAGGTCATGGCCTGCGAAGACTTCGCGGTGCATTTCCTGCAGGTACGCGTGTACGTTCGGACCGTCGGTGTAGAAACGCCGACCGTCGCTGGCGTCCTCGGGGAAATCGGCGGGCTTGGAGATCAGGTTGATCACATCCAGGCGGAAACCGCCGACGCCTTTGTCGCGCCAGAAACGCATCAGCTTGAACACCTCGGCGCGCACCTTGGGGTTGTCCCAATTCAGGTCGGCCTGGGTGTGATCGAACAGGTGCAGGAAGTACTGGCCGGTTTGCGCTTCGTATTCCCAGGCCGAGCCGCCGAATTTGGATTCCCAGTTGTTCGGCTGGTCGCGCCAGATGTAAAAGTCGCGGTACGGGTTGTCGAGGCTGCTGCGCGCCTGCTGGAACCACTCGTGCTCGATGGAGGTGTGGTTGACCACGATGTCGAGCATCAACTTGATGCCGCGCTTGGCCGCTTCGCTGATCAGTTGGTCGCAATCGGCCATGGTCCCGTAGCTCGGGTCGATGGCGTAGTAGTCGCTGATGTCGTAGCCGTTGTCGCGCTGCGGCGAGCGCAGGAACGGGGTGATCCACAGGCAGTCGACGCCCAGCCATTGCAGGTAGTCGAGTTTGTCCACGATACCCAGCAGGTCACCGGTGGCGTTACCCGCGTGGCTGTGAAAGCTTTTGGGGTAGATCTGGTAGATCACCGAGTGTTGCCAGTTTTGCATGGTGGGTTCCTTCAGTAAAATTGTGTACCCGCCGCTCGGGCCTCATCGGGAGCAAGCCCCCTCCCACAGGGGGAACGCATTCAACTGCGGGGCGGGCTTGCTCGCGAACGCGGTAATTCAGGCAACGCGATACCCAGGCCGCACGATCTTCATGCTCAATGCACAGGTCAGAACAAACGGCACGACCATCGCGATGACCATCCCGATCACAAACATCGGGATGGCATGCGGCACGATCGAGATAAACCCGGGCAAGCCGCCGACCCCGATGGCCGAGGCCTGCACCTTGTTCAGCGACAGGAAAATGCTGCCCAGTGCCGAGCCCAGCAGCGCGGCATAAAACGGGAACTTGAAGCGCAGGTTCACGCCGAACATCGCCGGTTCAGTGATACCGAAATACGCGGAGACAGCGGAAGTCGAGGCCATGCTTTTGTCCCGCGCATTGCGCGCCATGTAGAACACCGCCAGCGCGGCGCTGCCCTGGGCCAGGTTGGACATGACGATCATCGGCCAGATAAACGTGCCGCCCTGGGTGGAGATCAGTTGCAGGTCCACCGCCAGGAACATGTGGTGCATGCCGGTGATCACCAGCGGCGCATACAACAGGCCGAAAATCGCCCCGCCGAGCATCGGCGCCAGGTCAAACAGGGTGACCACGCCCTGGGTGATCAGGATGCCGAGGTGACGGGTCACCGGGCCGATGATCGCCAGCGCGAGCACGCCGGTGACGACGATGGTGGTGATCGGCACGACCAACAGTTGGATGGCATTTGGCACCCGCGCGCGCAGCCATTTCTCGATGACACTCATCACATACGCCGCCATCAGGATCGGCAGGATCTGCCCCTGGTAACCAACTTTCTCGATCTTGAACCAACCGAAAATATCGAAGTACGGCAGGCTCTGGCCATCGAGGCCGGCCACCGCCTTGCCGTAGTTCCAGGCGTTGAGCAGGTCCGGGTGGACCAGCATCAGGCCAAGCACGATGCCGAGGATTTCACTGCCGCCAAAACGCTTGGCCGCCGACCAGCCCACCAGCGCCGGCAGGAACACGAACGAGGTGTTGGCCATCAGGTTGATCAGGCTCCACAGGCCATCCAGGTTCGGGTAGGCCTCCAGCAGCGTCTTGCCCTCGATGAACATGCCCTTGGCGCCCATCAGGTTGTTCACGCCCATCAACAGGCCGGCGATGATCAACGCGGGCAGGATCGGCATGAACACATCGGAGAACACCCGCACCAGACGCTGCATGGCGTTGGTCTTGTCGGCGCCCTTCTTCTTGACGTCGGCGATGGTGGCGGCGGCGAGGCCGGTCTGTTCGCGCAGGGCGGCGTAGACCTTTTCCACTTCGCCGGGGCCGATCACCACCTGGAACAGCCCACCGGTAAAGAACGAGCCCTTGACCAGGTCGACTTGGTTCAACGCGCTGCCGTTGACCAGGCTCGGGTCCTTGAGCGCCAGGCGCAGGCGGGTCACGCAATGGGCGGCTTGCTCAAGATTGTCGCGGCCCCCGAGGTGCTCGAGAATTTCGCGGGCGATGTTCGAATAGTCGTGGCTCATGCTTGGTTTCCACTTTAATTTTTTTATTTGGGGGGCAGTCATTGGCAGCACGCCGAAGGCAAAAGTACTCGTACAGACGAGTTAAAGCAACAACTCGTCTGTACGAGTTACATATTGTCTATTTTTTCTGGATCAGGCCCCGCCACAGCCCACAGATTTCCGTGGGCCCAATGGACAAACCCCAGCCGTGCCACTAAGGTTCCTGCCTTGAACGCAAACGCGGCACAGAGCCATCCCCATGAGCAAATACAACCAGATCTATACCGATCTGCTTGCCAACATCACCACCGAACGCCTGCAACGCGGCACCCGTCTTCCCTCTGAAACCGAACTGATGGATGCCTACCAGGCCAGTCGTGGCACCGTGCGGCGGGCCATCGAGCAGCTGCAGGAGCGTGGGTTTGCGCAGAAAATCCATGGCAAAGGCACGTTTGTGTTATCGCCCAACCCCATCGAGTTCCAACTGGGCGGCATCGTCAGCTTCCACGAAACCCACGCCGACCTGGGCGATGACGTCCACACCGACGTCGTCGAATTCACCCAGTTCCCGCTGGAAGGCTCACTGCTGCAGCATATCGAGGCCGAACCCGGCACCCTGATCACCCGCATCAAACGGGTGCGGCGCATCGGCGGCAAACGGGTGATCCTCGACATCAACCACTTCGTCGCCGACCTGATCCCCGGCCTGGACCGCACCATCGCCGAGCAGTCGATCTACGCCTTCATCGAACAGACGTTGCAGCTGCACATCAGCTACGCCCAACGCACCATCGAAGCCCTGCCCCGCGGCAAAGACGACCAGGCACACCTCGACCTCGAGGGGCAAAGCCATGTGATCGTGGTAAGCAACCAGACGTTTCTGCAGGACGGGCGGCAGTTCGAGTACACCGAGTCGCGGCATACGTTGGATAAGTTCTACTTTTCGGATATTGCGCGGCGCTAAGGCCGAGCGAAGCTCAAACGTGGCCGCGGGCCGCTATCGCGACGATTCGGTGACCTCAGCCGAACGTGGACGCCGTGCCATGGGGGACCAGTCCACTTCGTCTTGCGATATGTCTTTCATATGATGTTGCCCGCCCTCCCGGCTTCCCGCTGAGGCGTTTTGAAGTCGAGCTCTATCAAAGATGCGCCTGAAGGTCGGTGAAATACGCTCCACGACGGCAAGGCAAACCTTCTATCAGAATCGGGCCCAGAACGAAAAAAACCGGCACGAATTGGCCGGGATGGGTAACTCGATCACGATGTTAACCGCTTTTTTGACTTGTTAACCATTGCTGTTTACAGTGTAAATAAATGGTTAACAAGGTGACGCGAAATGCCGGTTTTACTGGATGACATTAAGGGTTATCTCGAATCCACAGTAGGCTTGGAGGCGCATCTTCAAGCAGCCTCCGGCCTGAAAATCCCCTTTCACATCAAGGATGCCTACAAGCTCGTCTATCTGGTCCTTATGGTAGGGCCGAAAGCGAAACAGAAGCTACCGATGCTCCTACTGCTTCCAGTGGAAAATAAGTACCCGGGTGCCGTAACGCTAGGGAAGCACATCGCCCAGGTACAAAAAGCCACGGACAAGGTGGTTGTGTATGTATGCCAGTCACTGTCGGTACCGGAGCGGCGTAGCCTGATCGCCAACAACATCAACTTCATCCAGCCTGGCTATCAGATGTTCGTCCCAGAGTTGGCGATGGACCTGCGCGAGAGCGTTCGGACACGCCGAAACGAGAAAGACGTGTCCACTCTTCTTCCCGCAGCACAAGCGATGGTCTTGGCTCGCCTGTATGAAGGATGGGACAGCGACACGATCTTCAACTCCAACGGCATCATGAACGGTTTCAAATACAGCCGCGTCACACTTGCCAAAGTGATCGATCAGATGCTGAAGCTTGGCATCGTCCATCCTGCACAAAGTCAGGGATTCAAAAACTGCTATTCGTTCGGTGCACCTCCGGCCGAGGTCTTCAAAAATGTTCGCCGCTTTATGCGCTCTCCCGTTAAACGGAAGGTTGCGATCGACCGAGTGCTTCATACAGGCAACGGTGTATTTCTTGCTGGCGAGACCGCTCTGGCCAAATGCACGATGCTGGCGGGTCCCGTCCAACCGATTTTCGGAATGACCAAAAAGCAGTTCGACACCCTCGTCGAGGAGCAGGCATTCAAGGTCACCGACTCGGTGGATGAGACCCGGGCATGGGTGGAAATATGGGCTTATCGAAGCCTGAAGGAAGGAAAAAACATCGCCGATGAAGCGTCATTGCTTCTGAGCTTGGAAAACATCCCGGACGAACGTGTCCAGTTGGCTTTAGACGAACTTAAGGAGGCAGTGGCTTGGCTAAAATCAGAGGACTAGACGTATTCGGGCAACACTTCAGCGATTTTCGTGATCACTATGTGCTGATTGGCGGCGTTGCCTCCTGGCTCACAATGGATGAGGCGGGCCAATCGTTCCGCGCGACCAAAGATCTTGACATCGTGCTGGTTATTGAAGCGCTCAACGCCGATTTTGCTGGGGCGTTCTGGGCCTTTATACGTGCCGGACGTTACACCATCCGGCAGGTTGGTGGGGTTGACGGTCAGCGACCTGTTTTCTACCGGTTCCAGAACCCTGAGGATGAGGCTTATCCCGTCCAGATCGAATTGTTCTCGCGCGCACCCGAGGGTATCGAGTTCCCGGCGGACGCAACCCTGACTCCTATTCCCACAGACGAATCGGTATCAAGCCTGTCCGCCATCTTGCTCAATACCCCCTACTACCACTTCGTCCTTGAGGGTCGGCAGAGCAATGAAGTACTGACCTTCATCGGCGCCGACCGGCTGATCCCGCTCAAGGCCCAGGCATGGCTCGATTTGTCAGCACGAAAGGAGGCAGGCGAGCAGGTCGACAGCAAGAACATCAAGAAACATCGAAATGACGTTCTGAATCTGAGCGGTCAATTGACAGATGAGCCTATCGCGCTACCAAAAAGCATTCAGACCGACATGAGAGCGTTTCTGGAGCTCTTGGCATTGGAAAAGATCGATCTCAAGGCCATCGGATTGAAAGGGACCCTGGAGGACTATATCGAGCGCCTGACATTGAGTTTCGGCTTACAACAGCCAATCCAATAGGAACACACTCTGAAAACCACCGGTTCCGCTTGCTAGCGGGATGCACAAAGCTGCCAGAAGTTGCCACACCCAAAAAGCCAAAAGCCCGCAATTACGCGGGCTCCAGGGCATTTCTTGCTAGATGGTGCCGGACATCCAATCATTCCCACTCTATTATTAACAGAAGGCAAAAACCCAATAAAACCAGAGGATTCAACCTTCTAACAGAAGAAATACCATGAAAAAAGCCATTTAACATTAATATCACGCGTCCGACGCCAGGACAGACGAACGCAACCTTGCAGTATTTCCTTTCCCCGTGCCGGGGTGGGCTAGGTGTACACCTAACAGCGAATGGTATTTTTCAGGCACCGGACAGGCAGGCTCTGGCTTGGGAACGCTGGTTCTCCGTGGCGGGAGAAGGGTCAAAGGCCCCGCAAGGGCAGAATCCAAAAGTTGAACTCGGATCTCTCTCGCGAGAATTTCGGCGATCAGCGAAGGAACAGCATTACCCAGCATCCTCTGCATCTCCGTACGACCGCAGTCTACTCGAAGGTCATCAGGAAACGTTTGCAGGCGACAAAGCTCTGCAAAACTTAAACGTCTGCTGTCCCAGTGAAAGGGGCCGATTGCAGAGCCAGGTTGAGCTTGCACCGTCCATGAAGGAAGCCTCTTTGACAGCTTCAATAGGAAGCTCCAGTAGCGTGTTCGCCATCCGAACAGCGGCTGACCTCCACCCCTATCCGTATGCCAGAGGTAGTTTTGGCCCTCAGGTATGGTCGGAAGTAATTCGCCCCATTTGCCACCGGGACGAAGAGTTTTAAGCTCTTCAGTAGAGGGTGCCGGTAGATCGCCGAGCGCATCCCAAGCAGTGCGGAAAGGCTCCTTAGACGAAAATAGATCAGAGCTGAGATTTTCTGGCTTAGCGTGGGTTGTTTCCGGGAAGCGGAATTCACGGCCCTCCCTAGATCCGACCAGAAAGACACGCTCGCGTGTCTGGGGCACACCATATTCTGCGCAATTGATTACTCGCCAGCTTACGTGATAACGAGTTCCAACCTCACGGTTGATTTGATCGATACCGGTAAGGATGTATTGTAGACCTTCGTCTTTACCGGCATATGCAAGTCCTCCTACGTTTTCGAGAAGGAAAGCTCGCGGCTGCGTATCGCGGAGAACACGCAGATACCCAGTCAATGTATCAGCGCGAGGATCATTCAAACGGAGAGAATCTCCTTTTGACCAGTATCCAGCTTTGGAAAACGGTTGGCAGGGCGGCCCACCGATGAGAACGTCAGCCTCACCTACTGCGAGCTTTCCTGCCTCTAGGATTTGCTGAGACGAGACGTTATTGATGTCCGCCTCTATGACAGCCCAGTCACGATTGAGGCGCATGGTGCGACAGGAGGTGCGGTCTAACTCAAGGGCCACAGCCGTCTCGAATCCCGCAGCTTCAAAGCCAAAATCGAGGCCACCAATACCCGAAAATAGTGAAATAGTTTTTAACATAGGGGATGCTATGGCCTTAAAAAATAGGCAGTGGCACGGGTGCCATACTGAGAACGTACTGTGACACAAGAAAATTGTACTGTCAATACAACTTTTACGCTTCGCATACGATTGCGCGAAGCCATGGAGGCTCATCGGCAGCGTACCGGTACCCGAATGACGTACCAGACACTGGCTGAGGCGTCGGGATTATCTGTTTCAACCCTGCAGTCCTTGGCGGCGCGCCCTACTTACAACACTCGCCTCAGTACGATCGCGAGACTCTGCGTTGCTCTCCACTGTCAGCCAGGAGACCTTTTGGAGCTAATGGAAAGCGTAGATGGCAATTTCTAACTCAAATGCGGAACTAATACTTAGAGCTGAAGCTTCATCGGCCACAGGCCCCAATGCATGTAACAACGGGTGGCTGATTAAAATAGAGGAGCTTTCGCGCCTATGCGAAGTTGGTGGTTCAGCAACACACATAGCCTTTTTAGGTACGTCTATTCTTGCTAAAGCATCCTCCGACACTGTTGACCTATTCGCCATAATGAATCGCCCCGGGCTTTCTAGACACTCTCAAGGCTCGCTGCGTAACGCTTTTCAAACTCTACCGGTGACAGCTGATTGTTGAAACTGTGGCGTCGTTTTGGGTTGTAAAACATCTCGATGTAATCGAACACATCATCTCGAGCATCCTGGCGTGTAGTGTAGATTTTACGCTTGATCCGTTCCCGCTTCAGCAACTGGAAAAAGCTCTCCGCCACAGCGTTGTCGTGGCAATTACCTCGACGACTCATGCTGGCTACCAGGTTGTTAGCTTTCAAGAAGCTTCGCCAGTCTGAGCTGCTGTACTGACTGCCTTGATCCGAGTGGATCATCACCTCTTGCTTCGGCTTACGTCTCCAAACCGCCATCAGCAGTGCATCAATGGCTACGTCGCTGGTCATCTGCGACTTCATTGACCAACCAATGATCTGGCGTGAAAACAGATCGAGCACCACGGCCAAATACAGCCAGCCTTCATATGTTCGGATGTAGGTAATGTCTGTGACCCAAACTTTGTTGGGTTCTCTGACATCGAATTGGCGCTTCAGTAAGTTCGGTGAGGCAACGGCTGGCTTACCGCCGTATTTTCCAGGCCTCCGTCGATACCCAGTCTGAGAACGTAAACCTTCAAGGCGCATCAACCTAGCCACCCGGTGACGGCCACAGCTCTCACCAACCTCTCGCAGGTCATCATGGATCTTTCGATAGCCATAAACGCCACCGCTTTCCAGCCAGGAGTGTTTGATCAATCCAAGCAGTCGCTGATCGTCCTTGGCTCGCGCAGATTTTGGTTCTGATAGCCACGCGTAGTAGCCGCTGGGATGAACCTTGAGCGTCAGGCAAAGCCGTCGAATCGCGTAATGACCCGCTTGCTGCTTAATAAAGGCGTACTTCAGCCGCACTCCTTGGCAAAGTACGCGGCGGCCTTTTTTAAGATGTCTCGCTCCTCCGTCACCCGTTTCAGCTCGGCACGTAGACGACGAACCTCAGCGCTCTGATCATCCTCCTCAACGCGCTGTTCCTGAGGCTTGGTGTAGCGCTTAACCCAGGCATAGAGGCTGTGCACAGACACACCCAATCGTGCAGCCACCTCCGAGACAGGAAGCTGCTTTTCGGTCACTTGCTTGACCGCCTGGATTTTGAATTCTTCGGGATAACGCTGGTTGCTCATGGCACCTCCTAATGGGCCTCATTTTAAGGCTTGGAGGTGTCTACGAAACTAGGGGCGATTCATAAAGCCCAGACACTCCCCAGACAATAAGAATTCGTATTCAGCAAGGACTCTTTGTCACAGCGTGCTTGTTCCTCTCTCCGCAGAACTCGGCATAAATATTGGAGTAAATGGAAGAGAGCCATTAAACAACCAGCCATATTTCAGAATGTCGTATCTGAATGATGGAACCCCGATACACCCCCGCGCCGCACCAGCATTCAATTACATGCTAGAACTCATCACCGAACTTCAGCAATCAAACTCAAATGAAGCGAGAGAAGCACTTCGCTCGTTCATAGTTGTTAGAAAAAACTATCACACCATTTATGATATCGCTCAAACAGATATCATTGCTGACCAAATTAGCTTGGCATCCGCAATTGATGCTTTGGTTTCAAGTAATTCCGAAGGGGGAAGGCGTGCACAGGCTGCAGCCGCTGGGATCTTTGACTTATTCGCAGGCCCTGACCGCGTGGAAAGCGGCAAAATAAATGACCCAAGCAGGCATTACCCTGGAGACGTAGCAATTCGCGCCATAGATGGATCTTGGGAAAAATCCATTGAGGTTCGGGATAAACCAGTGAGCGAATCTGATATTTTCATTTTTGGTCGAGCCTGCCATTCAAAAGGAGTGCGAGAGGTAGGTTTTGTGCTCGCCTCGTCTAACCAACGGGAACTCAGAAGTAACGAACTACGTGAATGGGCAAACGGCTTAGGCATAGGCCTCAGCATATTTTACGGCTGGCATCGATTAGTAGATGAGGCGCTATTCTGGGCCTCAACGCCGACTATCGATGGAGTAAGACTTATCGTGGACTACATTGAGCGTCGACTGATATTGATTGAGGCTTCGAACGAATCTGTCAGGGCTTGGCAGAAGCTAACACGCTCTGAGTGATTCGCTCAAAAATAGAAATGTACAACTATATAGACAAGGACGCCTAACCGCGCCCTTGTTCACTACCATCAAGACGCTGGGTTGGATTCCTTAGTGGCAAAGGCTGTCAATAGCTGGCGCTCTAGGATGGCCAACTCATCCGCATTACCATCACGAACAACCTCGGCCAGCAGCTCAACCGCATACGACGGGTCGGTCCGGAAAAGCTCTACCATTGCCTCATCGTGAGTACAGTCTTTCATGAATCACCTCTAGATCGTAGATACCATCAAGCCTCAAAAATAGCCGGCCCAGGCCACTACAAAACCATCCGACTCTGGCCGATATTGCAGGTGTGAATTTTACCGACCACTAGCGGACTCTTACTTATTCGCCCACTAAAACAATTGACATATAGTGAGGCTCAATTTCGTTCTCTGCGCACCACAAATCAAAACGCTCCATCTCCGATGCAACGAACCCTGTCTCATCGTCATTTGTGATTACATAGGTTTCTGGATGTATTGGCCTGATGTATCCATCATCTCGCATAAACTGCCGAGTATTCACTAAAGCCTCAGTCAATTGCTCAATGGTCACACCATGATTTCGGCTCAGATACTCACTCATGCCGTCATCCAAGGGAAGATACCCTCCTTGCATCGCCATTATGTTTATTGCAGACATTTCAGGCTTATCTATCTTCGAAGGCGCCCAAAAATCATCATCGCCCCTCACCATATGTTTTTCCTTAAACTCTACTGTTCTATAAGCCCAACCTGCTGCCTCACCAACCTCCTTTGCCTCTGCAATTAACAGAGGTTGGACACTATCCATATGCAGGCCATCATCCCAAGGCATTCTGGCATTAAAGTACTCGCCAATTTTTGACCAGATCAACTCTAAGATCAATTTTGCCGAGTTATGCCTGGTAGAAAACACCGGCACCCACTCATTTTTATTTTGCATAACTAGAAAAGGATTGCCACCACCTTTCACGAGACAAAAATTATTCGATGTGACAAGTGTAGGAATGCTTGGCACCCCCCAGCCACTTCCGCTTTTCCAAGCATCTTCCAGAATATCTAAAAAAGCAGCTCTAAGACCGCTCTCGGTGTTATACCCTTCGTATCCATGAATGATCGAAATTGGCGACAATGACTCTTGAACAAGCGCATAAAACAATATCCCATCGGCTTTTGATAATTTATGGATATCGAGATATTCCTCAGGCCCCACTTTGCCAGTCAACTGAGAGAAACGTCGCCGCGCATTGGTGATATCTGGCCTGTACCCTTCGTTAATCAATCGATCTTCGAAATTATCAGCAAACTTTCTTCTGATTTTGGCCAAATGCTGCATAGCGTCAACGTAATCAGCCTTCCGCAAGTTCTTCTTGACTTCAAAGATACAAAGCACACTATTTATATCGTATTTATGCTGTTGAGTAAGCCCATATCTTTCCCCCTCCCCATGCACCAACATACAATCGACTTGCTCAGCTAACATCTCACCTCCAACCGAGATGAAACCTGAAACAACATGTAAATCTAAGTGCCTGGGAATAGCAAAATCTTGATATATACCTTGCTTCGTGATTTCTTCATACGCAGCGCCCAGAGTCGGCATGTGAGGCATATGAAAGCCATCGAGTTTTCTTTTCTCGACCGCAATGAATTCTTCAAGAAGTTCCGACGCCTTGCGAATCATACAAACCCCATCAAACAAAAGGAACGAACAGAAGAAGACAGACTTATTTTAGTCACTAAAAATATCCACTCTCGGCTTGTTCCTGCTGGTCATCTATTGGAATGGGCAGGCCGCCGTGTTAGCCCAAGTTAATCGGAAGTAACCGTTTCAATCAGCTTCTTCCACGTGATTTTCGCCATGATGGCGTGCCCTGCGAGATTGTCATAGAAGTACACTTCCTCGTTTGGGTCTGAAATAGGGACTAGCAAGCCAGTCATGCCCCTGTCGACGCATCCAGTCCCAATGGTTCCATCCAGTTGGCGGATGACTGCGCCGTGATAGTTACCGGCATCGTACAAAGATCGAATTCCTGCCTTGAGCCAATCCCAGTCAACTGCAGAGATTGGAACCGCTTTTGACTGGTGAAAAACCACAGGGATAATGCTGTCGATACCTTTCAAAATCTGCTTGGGAAACTCAGCGATCAGCTCATCATCGGGAATCGCATCGACCGCGCTCACCACTGACGTTTTGTCGTGACAAGATCCAATATCAAGATAGGGAGATAGATAGTCTGCAAACTCCTTGTACGCTTCACTGCGGACTTGGTATCCCACGCTGGCCGCAACCTTCGGGATCGCTTGCTTCATGATTTCACGCAGCTCACCAAGCATGTGCCCTCGGGGCTCTTGGGGAAGCTGATAGCCAAGTCGTAATGCCAAGTCACCAAACAGAAATGGCCCGCTACACCCGAGTTCAAAACAATGCTGATGAAAAGGATGGTCATCACCTAGAAGGTGGGAAAAAATCCAGAGCCTCATCGCTTCCGCAGAATGTAGCCTTTGCAGGGGATTATTCGTCAGGGTAGGAATGGGCTCCTCAATATCATCAGTTCCGATACTGATCTGCTGCATTTCAATCGCGTAGCGAAGCGCCTCGTATTGAGACCAGCAAACGAACGGCTCTAGTTTCAACGCCGCAGCTTCGCTGGCCGCTGCATTCCTTAGAGCGAGGATGAGGGTTCCGATAGCGATACCAGTCTTGAACGCGTCGCTACAACGTATCTGTCCCCCTGAAAATGGAGTGCCTTGCGCGAGGTTTTGGATAAGCGGAAGTGCTACATCTGGATCTGTCCAATCCAGATAATTGTGCCCAATGTATGGCATATACCGGTCGCGAACGCTTGGATTGCAAACAAACTTCTGGGCGTATTGTCCGAGACTGCCCCAAAACTCGAATCGTCTCGGCAGGGCTTGCATGCGGAGAGCCTTGACTTGAATATCCCAGCTAAATGCATCGCCAAACTCAAGATCGTAGCGATCACAAAGAAGAGCTTTTGCCTCATCGACGTGTGCAAAAACGGAGCCTGGTACTAGACGGGGCACATCGTCTAGATTTTTATCGAAAAAGAGAGCGATGTCGGAATCGCGCTGAGGAAGGCCATGGTCTCTCCACCATGCATACATCGCGTATGGATCAATGCCGCAAAGGGTTAAGCCCCATACACCTCTCCCCATACCGTTGACATCTTTCCAGAGCATCATGAAGCCGTGAGACCCAGCTCGATCACCAGCGCGAGCTATCACATCCATGGCGGTAATGACTGACCTCGGCGGCCAGTTTTCGTCCATGTCTGGGTCGTCTTCTGTCAAATACAGGTTAATGGTCTGCAAAGCTTCGGGAGCAAGCGCAAGGCTTCCGGTTAGGTGCCAAGCTTCCGGGAGGTGGCAACTCAGACTTAAATCCTTGCCGGGTACATCGAGAGCCAGCTTGAGGGCGAGGCATCGTTTACCCGACCAAGCATTCAATGCACCCACCGCGTGGTTCAAAAGGGTCGACCACTCGGTGGCTACCACCACGAAACAGATATCGTAGTCACCTACAAATGGCAGAAGGTTTCTCAACTCCTGCTCATAGCCTCCCAGCTCAGTGACTGTCTGGCGCTCAGTCTCTGCCGCTCTCTTAATCTCGAATACAACCAGCGTTCTTGACTCCGGGTTGAAGCAAAGAATGTCCGGGCGAAGCACCTCTCCAGTTGTAAGAGAAATGCTCATATTGACAGAGATGATTTCTAGCAATGTAAGCTGATTGAGCACATGCTCAGCTGCCTCTGCGGAGGCTAATCTGGATCTATAATCAATACCAAATGAAGGAATGAAGTGGGCCTGGCGCACGCCTTCGGCTATTGACACCAAGGCCTCTTTTCCAGCGATAGCGTCATGCAAACCTTCGCTTTCGATCAGGTGTACGAGCCAGGCCGCTACCTCGCTTTCCAGTGGTATCGACGATGCGCTCATGAGCCCTCCGTGGGAGCGGGATTGGAATTTCAACGATAGTTGTGAAGCGAGTCGCGCTTCATGGGGAGTTCTGTAGTAGGTGTTTCAGATGCTCGCCCCTGCCCCCCTATCTTAGCTGCTCTCTAGGGCGGCAAGAAAAGTCCCTGGTCGATGGTCGATGGTCGATGGTCAGGCAAGGCACAACTCTAGCTACTGACAATACTGAATTGGATTGCACAATCCAAAGAATTCCAGGCGTCAGCCCTAACGCTTTCGAGCAAAAACGACAGCGCTCATTTTTCCCCGAATACCTGCTTGCAACTCACGAAACTCGACCATCATCCGCTCAACCTCGATGGAGCTGGCTCCCAGGCCGTTTTTCTCCGCAAGCCACAGCTTCAACAAACCGGCAACCCGCCCCAAGTCGCCGTTAATTCTGCATAGATCAGCCACCGCCTTCAGGTCAACGACCGACCGTATGGGCGTGTTCAGTCCGAGTGCCCGCAGGTAGCCCGAACGGGACATGCCCGCTTCTTCGGCGCGCTCGGTGATGGCCGCCTTTTCCTCGTCAGTCACCCACACCTCTATCGGCTTTCCACGCCGTCGAGGTGGGGCCTTCCCTTTGGTGCCCTCTGTCATGGCTTGTGCTCCTGTTGTTGCTTTTCAGCTCTTAGACGCGGCAGCGGCTAGGGCCTCGCAGAGCAAGATGCCGTTGAGCCGCAGGCGAATAAGGGGCGGTGTTGGATGGGTTCGGGCTTGCCCGTACCCGTACAACACACATCTTGCCGTCCAGATAGACGCAAACATATGCGTATCTATGCGAACAGCTCATTAGGAACGATTGTAAGCATGCTTACGCATGTCTACGCTAGATTACGCATGTCAGATGTGCAATTTTATGCGCATAATTGCGCAACCATGCTTTAGGCGGAGTCTGCAATGACAAAAACACCAAAAGAAGGGCCTACAGGCGCAGGCCGAGTAGCATTTTTAGCCCGTCTTGAGGATTTCCGTAGCCTGATCCAGGCCGGGTGGCCGGTGACGGTCGTGTACGAGAACCACGGCGGAGATAACACTGGTCTGAGCTACAGCCAGTTCGCCCGATACGTCGGAAAATACATCCGCACGCCGACCAAGCGCGGAAATCAGCGACCAAGCGTTGCAGACGAGACACTACTTCCTACGACGCCACTGGTAGAACAAAAGCAGTCTGGCGCGACAATACAGCCAGGCACCATGTCAAAGCGTCAACCTGGGTTCAGGCATGATCCTAGCAGCGGCAACAATCGTGACGACCTGATCTAACTTTGGTGGATGCCCGAGAGTTTCAGCGACTTCACCTCTCTCAAGCTGTATACGGCCATTAAGGACGCAAAGATTGGCCCCTCCACCGGCATGCGAAGCCGACTGACTGAAAATCACATTCCGTCGGTTCTTTGAGAGTTTTCTGGGAAACCTTATCGACATTCGCCGCCCGTCGACATCTTGCATGTCAACCTAAATAGCCAATCATTCCATCGATGCGACCGGCATATCGGGGCACGATCAAGCACGAATAATAGTGACTGATTGAGGTCGACATATGCGTCAAATAATCTCAAAGCCCATCAAAGACAGAACGCTGTCAGCAGATACTTCGCACAAAACGACCGTTTATCCGCTCCGGAAACTTATTCGCCAAATGGCCAACAGCGCCAGGATTGTCGGAGCCGTTTTTGTAGGGATGGTATGCATCTCCCCTGCCCCTGCTTACGCAATCTATTGCTCGAACTGCTCGACGTTCTATCAGCAGATGTTCGAGTACGTCGAGCAGGTCAACACGGCATTGAATACCGCTGAGCAACTGCAAACGCAGATTCAGCAGTACCAAAACATGGTGTCGCAAGGCACGAGCTTGCCGAATTCGATGTTTGGCAGCATCGCGGCCGATCTAAAAAATGTGGCCAACATCTACAACCGCTCGCAAGCCCTAGGGCGACAAATCCAGGACATGGATTCGAAATTCAACACGGCCTTCCCAGGCTTCGAGTCTTACCTGAATCAAGCTGCGAACTCGGCAGAAGCTCCGAGCCGTGATCGCTATGAAAAGTGGTCCGTGCAGGGTCGTGACAACGTGAAAACGGCAATGAAAGCAGCGGATTTAAATACAGGAGCTTTCGAGTCTGAAGACGCTCAGCTCGCGCGCATGGTTTCACGTTCACAGTCAGCCGTGGGCCGGATGCAGGCGATTCAGGCAGGTAACGAAATAGCCTCACAAAATGTCCAGCAGTTGCAGAAGCTGCGCGATCTGATGGCCACACAAATCAACATGCAGGGCAACTACATGGCTCAGCAGGTTGATCGAAAGGCTGAGGGCGAGGCAACGGAACAGCAGTTTGAAGCACGTGAAAACACACGTGGTGGCGTGAAGGGGTACTGAGAATGACTATTTCAAAATGGCTTATCGCGTTGATCTGCTCCGGCTCAGCACTAACCGCTTTTATGGTCACCTTGGCAGTTCAAAGCAACAGCGAATGTACCTCGGTGACTGAGCACCAACGGCGACAGAGTGACGCTGATACCTCGTTTGAAGCACGCCCGAATACTCGCGGCGGCGTTAAGGGGTACTAGCTATGGATACTCGCCTACTATTGTTCCTCGTCTTGGCGAGTTCATTCGTGAGCGGAGATGCTATGGCCGCGACCGACCTTTCCCATGCCGACACATCGGTGCAGGGCCTACTCGACCTCGTTTTGCAGCAGTCGCACCAGTGGTCAGGAAAGCTGTATGACTATGCGATCAGATTATTCTGGCTGCTGGCCTCCATTCAATTCATTTGGACGTTCATACCTCTGATCATGAAACAAGCCGACTTCGGCGAGATTGTCGGCGAGCTGCTGCGCTTCGTCCTGGTGGTCGGCTTCTTCCTTGCTGTTATGAGGTACTCGGTGGAGTGGTCATCTGCCATTGTCGATAGTTTCCGCGATGCGGCTGCGTCTGCGAGCGGCCTCGGGCGTGCATTAGAACCCGGCGATATGCTGGCGGTTGCACTGGATTTTGGCCGCACTATGGTAAAGGGCATATCAGTGTTTTCTCCGGCCAAAGGACTTCTGATCGCAGTATGCGCAATCCTTGTATTGGCGTGTTTCGCCTTCATCGCTGCATTCATGTTCGTAACGCTCGTAGAGTCTTACGTCATCATCAATGCTTCGGTGCTGTTCTTTGGCTTTGGCGGCTCACAATGGACGCGTGATTTTGCGATCGCCCCAATGCGCTTCACCGTCGCAATAGGAGCCAAGCTGTTCGTCTTAACGCTAATCGTCGGCTTGATCGTCCAGTCGGCCAAGCAGTGGTTGGCCGCCTACACCAATGACGAAGCGTCGTTGATGACGATGGTCGGTCTGGCCTTGGTGTGCTGCTATCTGACAAAGACTATTCCCGACCTGATCGGCGGCATGATTAGCGGCACGTCGATGGGTGGCGGGTCAGCCATCGGTGGTATGGCGGCCGCCGGTGCTGCCGGTGCAGCGGCGGCAATCGCAACCATCGCCACGGCCGGGGCGGCAGCACCTGCTGCTGCCGGTGCAGCGGGTGCCGGAGGCATCAGCGGCGGCGGTCTGGCAGGGGCGATCAACTCCAGTTTTACCGGTGCAAGCTCCGCTGGTGCTGCCTCGCCAGTAGGTGGAGCTACGTCCCCCGGCGTAGGGTCTAGCACTGGCGGCGGCGCAGCGGCCAAGGCGGCGAGCTCCGCAGGTGCGAAGATCGGCGGTGGTGCAGCTACCCCATCGGCTACGTCCAACGACATCGTCCAGCAGACCGCTAAGCAGGCCGGGAAGGCCGCACAGAGCGGCGGTGACAATGATCAGAAAGCAACATCGAAAGGGGGAGCTGTTAGTTCCGGCAGCGCACTGTCCCAAGCGGCCAATGGTGGTGCAAAAGCGCTTGGCGTAATTGCCTCGCTGACAGTGCCAGGCATGGAGAATGCCCACTCAGCGTCGCTTGGTGCTGATCTTCTACAGCCAGCTCCCATTGACTCCAGTTCGCCCACGTCCGCAGAACCAACTGGGGAAACCGCAGGCATGGAATCCAACGTCATTCGACCAGATACGAACACCAGCTCGAATTCCGGCCGCCTCGTCGTTTCGAGCATAACCTCAAGCAACGACCACCCGGAGAAATAATCATGAATAGCATTCTAATGTTCGCTGGATTCGTAGTGCTCGCCTCCACCTTAGCCATTGGCATGTGGGCGTTCGGCCGTTGGCTGCGAAGCAAAGGCTACGGGCCATTGCTCGATAGACTGGATCGACAATGCACCGCGTTGCAGCTTCAAGTTAGCCCGCTGGCCCTTTCGGCTTCCTTTTACATGTTTTCTGGAGTGCAACATCTGAATCGCCTCCCTCTATTGGGTAGCAAGAGCAATGCTGCTCAAGCCCAGCAAATTCTGACGGCGATCCGAGCGGCGCAGGAAGCCCAAAGGCTCGACTCCTCCGTCAACCGCTGACCCTACAATCCCCCGCCAGAGTGCGGGGGTTTGTTTCCCGGGGCCACCATATCCAAGTAGTACGTACGGACTTGTCTCAGCTCACCCTTTCAGACCACCCGCACGTAACCGTAATCTCCCCCTAAGTTCAAAATCCGAGCCGCCTTATTACTTCGGACCAGCACCCTACTGGCACTCCATCACAACGACGACCCCAGACAGCCTTGATCCAACGCGCGGAAAGCTCTGCCATTAGTAATACGCACGGACTTTGAACACTTGGACCATCAGACTGGACGGGCCGCCGTCAAAGCGCGGGGGCTTCGCCATTAGTAATACGGACGGACTTGGTACACTGAATCTCCGACGTGTTTATGTACCTGGACACTGCCATAACTGATACACCCATTAGCTTAGCGATAGCCCGTACGCTCAACCCCTCGCGCCTTAGAGCCTGTGCCTGTGTTTGCTTGGCTTTAGCGGTATCAAGGTAGGTTTGTCGGTCTACTGAACCGGCAGCTCGCCTACGAAGCTCGTGGCGCCTCCTATCCCGCTCTGCAGCCTCGACCCGACTGACAATGGTCTTGAGCTGGTGTTGTTCGTCGGCAGTGATCCCGAACAGGTTGATAAGGGTGTCGTTCTTCGGCGTGTACAGCGGCGCGTAGTCCTTGCCGCCAAAGCTGACTTTCTCCCCGGCCTCGTAGGCTTTAGCCTTGCTGAACAGGGTCATAAGCTCTTTCGAGCGGCTATTCCACTGCGGATCAAGCTCGCGGGCCAGTGCGGCCGCTTCGTGGTACATCTGCTTGCTGTTGGTTGCACCGGAAAGCAACAGGAAGTTCAACCGCCAGAACAGGTGTTGCATCCGTTGGCCTTCCACGACGCCGCCGCGCAGCTCGGCGAGCTTGCGCAGGTCTTCGAGGCGATCCCAAGCGAGTTGGCGGCCCGAGAAACCGCGCAGATTGTCGGCCTTGCCGCCGGGCACCAAAAGGAAAGGCTTTTTCGTGGCGCGCCGCTGGCCCTGTCCCTGCCGCTGCTGCTCGATAGTCCACCGGGCAGTGGGTAGCAATGCCTCGGCCATGTACTCGAAGTTGTACCGGATCGGCTGGCCATCAATGCCGTTCGTGACATGCACCACGCGGCAGACTTCGCCGCTCTTGCTGTTGACCGTCTCAACGGTGCGCAATACCCGGCTTGCATCCTTGGCCATCGGGTCGGCCCCGATATGCGCGAGGCGATCCACTAGATACCGCTGGCAGGCGTTCCAGCGGGGCAGGGCTTGGCGCGGAATCGTGCCCTCTAGCAGCCACTTGGCCTGTATCCCCCGGCCGCTGTAGATCAGCATGGACGGCGCGGGCACGCCTTCTTCGGCACAAAAATACAACACTGAGGCGGCCAATTTTTCAGGGTCGCGGCCAGCCAGTGCAGGGATGCGGTAGGTATCAAGGTCGGCGAACAGCAGGCCAAGCCGCAGAAGATTAACGACTCGCCGATTGGGTCGGATGAACTCTGCTTGGGACATCCACGTGTCACGTTTTTTGTCCAACAAACTGAGCACTTTTGGCATATCAGCCAAACGATGAGAGGACTGGCGCTTTTCACCTTGGGAGTCGACGAGCAACGAAAAAAAACCGGCTCTCGTCCTATCGTGGTACATCTGCGCTTCGTCCTCAGAGCTGAAAAGCGCAAGCTGTAAACTTGCGCTTTTCAGCTCTACAAGGTCGTTTGCAGTTTCTGAGTAAGGACGCGATGTCGACCTTGTCTCAGGCCTGAGCCCCACCGCTCAGACTGCCATTCCTGGCCTAGGAGCGGGGCCGGACTCCCTGCATGTATCAATCCACTCCTCTACCTCGGCTAAATCCCATACGACCTTGCGGCTACTCACCGCAATTCGACGTGGAAATTTACCCTTCATTTCAAAGTTATAGATCGTGCGCTCACACAGCGGGATCATCGCCAGGAGTGTCTTTTTGTCGATTAGTTTTTTGCTCGATGAATGCATAGCTAGGCCCTATCAGTCACAGCGAATGTGTGCCTGATCGTGCCTTTAGGTGCCTATTGCTTCGACAGAATGATTGGCTAGAATGGTTGACATGAAAAAACAAATGACCATAGCTACTTGGGAGGGGTGTGATGCCTCCGTCGCAGAGGCCCTTCACCGATTCCTTGATCGCTGGGAGCCCTACTCCACAGCATCTAAACGCTATCCGATCGTTCGTCTGGTCGAAGAGCTTATCGACCCTGCCGTGGCGTCATATGCCGAAACGCTTCCATCGCGTTATCAGGGCCATATACCCGGGGCAGGAACGAATGTAGCGTTCAGCGCGATTATCCAGCTTGTTGGCATTGCCGCTATGGTCCGACTACAGCGTCAGCTGCTACGAGCTTTTGTTCTGACTCACGACAAGCAGTCGGGGGATGATCGCTGCTTCATTGCGACGCTTGAGACGTTGATAGAACTGGTGTTGGCATGTAAGCGCAAGCAGCCGTATACCAAGGATATGGACGGTTTGAACGGTCAACGCTTAAAGGGGTTTTGTAGATTCTGTGGCGCGCGAGCAGAGCTAGCATTGTTCGCAGAAGGTGAAGGTAAGCGTGACCTTGATGAACACCTACGCCTGAGCAACCTGTACTGCACCACCCACCGCCCAAAGACACCAGATGGACGCTGGAATCCGGCTTACAGGCAAGCAATGAGATCTGTAGCGCAGTTCGACCTAGAGCTGGCCAGATTGAGCAGACAATGCGCGATACGAGCAGAACCTAAGGCAAAGTCAGGTGACGAGCTCATCGACGCGTATATCTTTCAGTACATGCTTAGCCAAACACTACATCTAGCGGACGAAGCTCAGCTAAGAAATCTCGCTCGACTAATGGTGGACATGAAGTTGACAGACCGGAGAAAGCAAATCCTCGTGTTGCAGAAATTCGGCTTCAATCAGTCAGAAATTGCTCGCAGACTAGAGATCGAGCGCCAAGCAGTTTCCAAGGCACTTCGCTCAATCCCTGATAGCTTTCGACTTCCGACAGCGTAAGGTCGCCTTTTAAAATGCACGCATTGTTGACCGTACCGCCCTGAAGGGCGCTCCACGGAGCGTCGTAAAATTCTTGAAACATGTCCCACAGCGTTATACACAACCTATCACGGAGCGCCCATTGGAATACTTAGAAAACCGCATAAAAAGATTAATGTCTGAATCCAGACAACTTGAAGCAAGAGTCGCATACCATCAAATCGACTGGAGCAATTGGACGCCAAATAAAGACCAAAATAATCCACCGCAGTATTTACTTGACGCAGAGGACGAGTTCGTCAGACCTTTTCAGGAAACATTAGAGAGCATCTACCTAAACATCATCTGCTACTTAGACAATAAAAATCTAAATCACTATCTAAACACATACCTCCAAATATTTGGCAATAATCCGTCAAGTCTAAATCATCGAGATGAATTTGAGATAGATCATTATGGCTCGGGTGAGCCATACAGTGTATTCATAGCTAAAACGAGTAAATTCTTATCATCCTTTGAATTTACAGAATCAAGTGAAGATCAGTATGAAAGAATAACTGGCCTACAATACCTAGAAACGATACTTAAAAATACAGCCGTCATCATTTCAAAAAACAAATTAGAACCAAAATCAGAGGTCGATGTATACAAAGCGGTAAAGTCAACCCTAAACGTTGTCTTTGCAAGCTCAAAATCCCCAAAGAGCAATTTTATAAAAACAGCCAAAGAATATTACCCAGACATATTAATCCCCGAGCTATATGCGGCCGTAGAATATAAATACGCTGCTGACGAACAGAAACTGAAATCTACAATCGAACAAATTGCGGCAGATGTGAAAGGCTATACCGGAGATAGTGACTATCGCGTTTTCTACGCTGTATTTTATGTAACAGAAGATTTCTGGGGACAGCAGAAATTTTCGAAAGCCTGGAACGACCAAAATTTCCCAAAAAATTGGATGCCAATATACGTTGTGGGAAAGTAATTACGGCAAATGACTAGACTCCCTGGGGCCTTGAATCAAGCGCGAGACATGCGGATCGACAAAGAAGAGACCATAATCCCCTCTGGTCGTAGGCAGCCGTAAGGACGCTAGCTGGCAGTCCATACTATCTTCTCCAGTAGCGATAGACTGGAAACGGCCGTTGCCACCTATGTAAAAGGTAGCAATTGGCCGACTAAATACAGTCAGCCCCCGTCCACTAAAGGACCATAGCGAACGAAGGATTTATCGCGCTACCCACATGAAAGAGGTCGACAACTGACATATCAATCAGTACTGAATAATCATTTTTCTATAGAAATGGGGATCACTTAACGTAGGGCTAAACAAACAATCGACGAATTCGCCATCAGTCCCGCCAAAACCATCATCCATGCCAGATATCACGAAGTAGCCTCTATAATTTTCATAGATCTCATAGTGCAAATCTTGAAAGAAGTCTATAAAGTTTACATCACAAAAACATTCAGAAAGGATTCTAGACTCATAGAATCTCATTCTCTTGGTACTGCCATCGCTATATCTATAGAGATTCTCTAAGCGATTCAATACATTATTCTCTACGATTTTTAGCTCATTTAACGATATGTCGTGTCTGCATTTAAATGCACAGAATAAATAATAATTCGGATTTCCTGAGCTGTAGGATCTTGATATTAGATCCCCCATGGTCAGACCTAGTTTTGCGAAACTAGGGTTGCTGGCGTCAGCACCCAAATAGAGCCATCCATCTATTGACTCCATATCAAGCTTCGTCCTCTCCCAAACATACTCCATTTTGTAATCATCAAAGGCATCAATGTCTTCAATGGTTATTTTATCTTTTCTCAATCTCCCCACTCCCTAGCACGAAAAAACATAAAACCAGAAGCCTAAGAAGGGTTCTAAGGGATCATTCTTGGCCTGCGCATTATGACAGATGTATTTACTTTACGGCCATGAGACACGTCCCGCCGATTCGTATCAGCTGAAGCAGTACACACTTGGCATTGCATACGATGACGAATTGCTTTTGGTCGTTAGCAGTCAACCGTGAATTATTACTTTCACCCATCAGCCATACCTGTGACTGGTCATATCAAACGCAAATAACTAGTCGGCACCAATGAAAGCCGCTGCTTAAGCGCAGGGCAATTTCCCCCTAAGCGATTTGCTGGCATGAGAGATGACCATGCAGACTACCTATTCGTTTCTCGCAGTTTCTTAAGCGTCCATTCATCAATCATATCGGCCCAATCCTGCAACATCGCACGACGCTGATCCCGGTACTCGGCCTTGTTGTAAACGGCGCGCACGCCTTTCTGCTCGTGTGCGAGGCACTTTTCGATCCAGTCGGAGTTGTAGCCCGCCTCATGCAACAGCGTGCTGGCCGTGCGCCGCAGGTCGTGGGGACCGAACTTGCCTAGGGGCACCCCTTCCTTTTGGGCAAGGCGATAGGTGAGCGTCAGTACCTGATTGATCGTAGCGGCACTCATCGGCAAATCAGAGTCGTAGCGTGACGGCAAAACGTAGTCTGAACCTCCTGCCAAGGTTTTCAACGCGATGAAGAAGTCCAATGCCTGCTGGGACAGAAACACCAAATGAGGGTTACGTCGCTTCATCCGCTCTTTGGGGATCGTCCACAGCGCCTCGCTGAAATTGATCTCACCCCACGTTGCGTTGGTCAGCTCGCTCTTGCGCACCATCGTCAGCAGAAGGAGCTTTGCCGCAGCACGAACCGAAGTCGCGGTACCGATTCTGTCCATGTACTGGTACATCAGTGCGATTTCATCGGGCGTCAACGCACGGTCACGTGGCTCAAATTTCGCGATGCTGGCAGGCCGTACCAGATCTGCCGGGTTTTCAACCTTCTGACCACGCTCAATGGCCCAACGGAAGACTTGCAGCATGATCTCCCGTGAATGGACGGCGGTTGCAGGGGCACCCCGCTCCACTATGGCATCCGTCAGCGCTCGCAGATCCTCATGGGTGATTTCGACCAGCTTCTGATTGCCAAACTTCGGCTTCAACTCACGCTCATAGACTGATCGACGCATGTCTCGCGTCGAGTCCGCCATCTGGTAACCGCGCAGCCATTTTTCAGCCCAAGCGTCAAAAGTCTCGGCACCCTTCGTGCGCGCCTTCGCACGCGCTTTCTCCTTTGCCGGAGACTTCCCAGCGGCGACCATCTTCTTCGCCTCCCCTAGCAGCTCGCGAGCCTCTGCCAGAGTGATTCCCCCTCCGCCATAACGACCGAAGGTGATGGTCTCCTGCCGACCGTTGATAGAGTAGTTGTAGCGAAAGGAGATTGAGCCGGCCGGGGTGACGGCCACGTACAAGCCGTCACGGTCAATCACCTTGTAGAGCTTGTTCTGGGGCTTGAGATTTCGAAGTTTGGTATCGGTGAGCATGGCTTCCACTATTTCCATGAAAAAATACCATGCTCTGAAAAGCGCGGAAAAATGGGGTCGGCCCCCAGTAAAACCGGGCCTTTAAGCCAACTCGATACCATGCCATCACTGAGGAAAAGGACATGGTATTGAGCTTAAAGCATGGAATTAGATGCAGTCAGTACCCCGTACCATGCCACATAAACACCGTGCTTGGCGATGCAGAACACTACCCGAATTTACCAGACCCAAAAAGCCAAAAGCCCGCAATTACGCGGGCTCCAGGGTATTTCTTGCTAGATGGTGCCGGACAATGCCGGACGTCCAATCATTCCCACTCAATCGTCGCCGGCGGCTTGCTCGACACGTCATACGTCACGCGCGAGATGCCTTCGATTTCATTGATGATACGGCCGCTGACGGTTTCCAGCAGTTCGTAAGGCAGGTGTGCCCAACGGGCGGTCATGAAGTCGATGGTTTCCACCGCACGCAGGGCCACGACCCAGGCGTAACGACGGCCGTCACCGACCACGCCCACCGATTTCACCGGCTGGAACACCACGAACGCCTGGCTGACTTTGTGATACCAGTCGGCCTTGCGCAGTTCTTCGATGAAGATGTGGTCGGCGCGACGCAGCAGGTCGGCGTATTCCTTCTTCACTTCACCGAGGATCCGCACGCCCAGGCCCGGGCCCGGGAATGGGTGGCGGTAGACCATGTCGTAGGGCAGGCCCAGTTCCAGGCCGAGACGGCGGACTTCGTCCTTGAACAGCTCACGCAGCGGTTCGACCAGCTTGAGGTTCATTTCCTCGGGCAGGCCACCCACGTTGTGGTGGGACTTGATCACGTGGGCCTTGCCGCTCTTGGCGCCGGCCGACTCGATCACGTCGGGGTAGATGGTGCCCTGGGCGAGGTACTTGATGTTGTCCAGTTTGTTGGACTGGGCATCGAATACGTCGATGAAGGTGCGGCCGATGATCTTGCGCTTCTTCTCCGGGTCGGACTCGCCGGCCAGGTTGTTCAGGAACTGATCTTCAGCGTTGGCGCGGATCACCTTGACGCCCATGTTCTCGGCGAACATGGCCATCACTTGCTCGCCTTCGTGCAGGCGCAGCAGGCCGTTGTCGACGAATACGCAGGTCAGTTGATCACCGATGGCCTTGTGCAGCAGCGCAGCAACCACGGAGGAGTCAACGCCGCCGGACAGGCCGAGCAGGACGTTGTCGGTGCCGACCTGGGCACGCACGTTGGCGATGGCGTCTTCAGCGATTTTCGACGGGGTCCACAGGGCTTCACACTCGCAGATGTCGAGGATGAAGCGCGACAGGATGCGCCCGCCTTGCTTGGTGTGGGTCACTTCCGGGTGGAACTGCACGCCGTAGTAACCACGCTCGTCGTTGAACATGCCGGCGATCGGGCAGCTCGGGGTGCTGGCCAGGATGTGGAAGTCTTGCGGCATCTTGGTGACTTTGTCACCGTGGCTCATCCACACGTCGAGGCCGAACAGGCCGTCGGCGTCGACGTGGTCTTCGATGCCGTCCAACAGGCGGCTCTTGCCGACCACGTCGACACGGGCATAACCGAATTCACGCAGCTCGGAACCTTCAACCTTGCCGCCCAACTGCTCGGCCATGGTCTGCATGCCGTAGCAGATACCGAACACGGGCACGCCCAGGTCGAATACGGCTTGCGGGCAGCGCGGGCTGTTGGCTTCGTGTACCGACTCGGGGCCGCCGGCGAGGATGACGCCTTTCGGTGCGAATTCGCGGATCGCTGCGTCGTCCATGTCGAACGGATGCAGTTCGCAGTACACGCCGATTTCACGCACGCGACGGGCGATCAGTTGGGTGTACTGGGAACCGAAATCGAGGATCAGGATACGGTGGGCGTGAATGTCGAGGGCCATGAGATCAGTCTCGTCTAATGAATCAGAAACAACTCGGGGCTGAATAAGACAGCCCCGGTTACTTAACTTTATGCTGGAAGCCTCAACCTACGCGGTAGTTTGGCGCTTCCTTGGTGATCTGCACGTCATGGACGTGGGATTCGGCCATACCGGCGCCGGTGATCCGCACGAACTCTGGCTTGGTACGCATTTCGTCGATGTTGGCGCTACCGGTGTAGCCCATCGAGGAACGCAGGCCGCCCATCAGTTGATGGATGATCGCGCTCAGGGTGCCTTTGTACGGCACACGGCCTTCGATGCCTTCCGGAACGAGTTTCTCGGCGCCTGCCGAAGAGTCCTGGAAGTAACGGTCGGAAGAACCTTGCGCCTGGGACATGGCGCCCAGCGAACCCATGCCGCGGTAAGCCTTGTACGAACGACCCTGGAACAGTTCGATCTCGCCCGGGGCTTCTTCAGTACCGGCGAACATCGAGCCCATCATCACGCAGGAAGCACCGGCGACGATGGCCTTGGACAGGTCACCGGAGAACCGGATACCGCCGTCGGCGATCAACGGAACGCCCGTGCCTTCGAGGGCCTCGGCGACGTTGGCGATGGCGCTGATTTGCGGCACGCCCACACCGGCGACGATACGCGTGGTGCAGATCGAGCCAGGGCCGATACCGACCTTGACCGCATCCGCGCCCGCTTCGGCCAGGGCCTTGGCGGCAGCGCCGGTGGCGATGTTGCCGCCGATCACCTGGACTTCAGGGAAATTCTGTTTGACCCAGCGAACGCGGTCGATCACGCCCTTGGAGTGACCGTGAGCGGTGTCGACCACCACCACGTCCACACCGGCAGCAACCAGGGCCGCTACGCGATCACCGGTGTCTTTACCGGTGCCGACTGCCGCGCCGACGCGCAGACGACCTTGGTCATCCTTGCTGGCCAGCGGGTAAGCCTTGGCTTTTTCGATGTCGTTGACGGTCATCATGCCCTTGAGGGCGAACTTGTCGTCGACGATCAGCACGCGCTCGATGCGGTGCTTGTGCAGCAATTCGCGCACGTCGTTCTTGTTGGCGCCTTCCTTGACCGTGACCAGACGCTCTTTAGGCGTCATCACTTCGCGGACGGTGACTTCAAGACGGTTCTCGAAACGCACGTCACGGGAGGTGACGATGCCGACGAGGTCGCCATTGTGCAGCACCGGCACGCCGGAGATGTTGTGCAGACGGGTCAGTTCGAACAGGTCGCGCACGGTGGCGTCAGCGTCGATGGTGATCGGATCTTTCACCACCCCGGCTTCATAACGCTTGACCTTGCGCACTTCGGCAGCTTGCTGCTCGACGGTCATGTTCTTGTGGATGATGCCGATACCGCCTTCCTGAGCCATGGCGATGGCCAGACGGGCTTCGGTGACGGTATCCATGGCAGCGGAAACCAGGGGAATATTCAGCTCGATGCCACGGGTTAGGCGGGTCTTGAGACTGACTTCGTTAGGAAGCACCTCGGAATAACCGGGCACTAGGAGAATGTCGTCGAATGTCAGAGCTTCTTGGCTGATACGCAGCATCGCGGGGGCTCCCGAGCGGGAAAATGGAAGCGCGCCATTATACTCAGACACCCCTCAGGTCTCAACGTAAAACTCTGACAAACTTGGTAATACTGATAGATGGAGAAAAGATGCTGCTTTTCTGTAGGAGCGAGCTTGCTCGCGAAGAACACCAAGACACCGCGTTTAACCAGACTACCCGGATTATCGTTGACGATTTTCGCGAGCAAGCTCGCTCCTACAAAGGGTTGAGCTTGCAGCCTACAACTCGACCTTGACCCAACTGATCTTCTGGTCCAACCAATCGGCAAATTCGTCGATAAAGCTCTGCTTGAACCCCGCCTCCGCCCAGTTGTTGAAGATGAATCCGAGGTTGGAAAACCCACATTCCTGCAGGAACAGAAAACCGTTGATGTCATCCTCATGCCCACACAGCGGGCAGGTGAAGTTGTCGGTGTGGCCGGGCATCCACTCTTCCAGGCTGTCGAACAGCGCCTCGCCGATTTCCTTGAGGCATTCCGGGCAGCCGGCTTCTTCGAGAAAACCCTTGGCCGGTGTATAGATGCAACGCTTGTAGATGATTTCCAGGCCATTGACGGGTTCGTTGAACGGCAGCGCATCCGGGTGCAGCACCACGGCGCGGGCGCCGTCGGCCAGGGCGTAGGCCATGCGGTTGCCGGTGCGCCCGCAGGTGGTCAGCTCTTCCTTGATGATGTTCTTGCGCACCAGCCAGCGCACGATCGCCCGGGCACGGGGTTCGTGGACGGGCAAGGTGGAGATTTTCGGGACAAGGATGCTTTGGGAATTCATGGGAGCCCTGCGGTATGACGTCTGGCGCCGTCGCGGGCGAGCCCGGCTCCCACCTTGCAATGCGATCGACTGTGGGAGCGGGCTTGCTCGCGAAGAAGCCCTGAAGGCAGGCAGCTTAATCCCTGCCCGACACAGGTCAAGTACTCAGGTACCGCCCAATCAAGGCAATGCCACTGGCCAGCACCAGCCACGTGACCAATCGCACAAACGCCTCACGGGACATGCGCAACGTCAGCCGCCGCCCACACCACAACCCCAGGGCCATCGCCGGCAGCAGGCAAACCGCCAGCAGCAACAGCGGCATGTCGGCATACACCCCGGCGATCAGGAACAGGCTCAGGCGCACCACGGTGCTGCAACTGATCAACGCACTTTGCGTGGCGCGCGCGGCGTCCTTGGGCAAACGACTGCTCAAGTAGATCGCATATAGAAAGCCGCCACTGCCGAACAACGCACCGAACAAACCGCCGACGGTGCCCATGGGAACCGCCCAGCCCGCCGCCAGTTGCGCCGGCCGGGCCTTCACCGCCAAGGTGTAAATCGCGTAGGCGCTGATAAACAGCCCCATCAACAACAGCAACAGATCCGAATGCAGGTTGAGCAAAAACACCACGCCCAGGGTGCAACCGATCGCCATGCACGGCAGCAGTCGCAACAGCTCCGGCTTGTTCACATCCCGTCGCGATTGCAGCAGGTTGCCGAAGGCCGCGATGAAATCCAGCAACACCAGCAGCGGGATGATCTTCGACAGCGGCATGAACATAAGCAGGATCGGCCCCGCCACCAGCGCCGTACCGAACCCGGCGATGCCAAACACGATATAGGCCACGGCAACGCCCAGGCCGATCACCAGCCAATCTGTACCGCCAAACGACCACTGACTCATCAGCTCAACCGGGCTCATGGGTAATTCCTTGAAAGAGATGTCCATCACTTTAGCCATCGGTGAGAGTTGCGACTAATATCTTCAAAGCCCTCTACCCATCTCGAAAAGGCATGACGTGTGATTTCCACCCGCCAACTGCGCTACTTCGTCGAAATCGCCGACAGCGGCAGCTTCAGCGCCGCCGCCGAGCGCCTGTTTGTCGCGCAATCGGCCCTGAGCCGGCAGATCAAAGAACTGGAAAACCAACTGCACACCCCGTTGTTCGAACGCACCGCGCGCCAGCCTCGGCTGACCGCCGCCGGTGAAGCCTTCTACCCGCGGGCGCGCAACCTGCTGAGTGAACTGCACAAGGCCAGCGAGATGGCGACGCAAGTGGGTAACGGCCAGGTCGGCACCCTGCGCTTGAGCCATTCGAGCACCGTGCCGATGAGCGGCGCGCTGCTGCGCGGCATCAGCACCTGGCTGGAGCGCTGCCCCGGCGTATCGATGGATATCGCCAAACTGTCCTCCGAAGCCCAACTCGAAGAAATTGCCGACGGTCGCCTGGACGTCGGCCTACTGCGCCTGCCGGTGCTACGCCAGCGCGAAGGCGTGCGTGTGCTGCCTTTATACAGTGAGCAGTTACTGCTGGCCGTACCGCCGAACCACGCGCTAGCCCGCTGCCAGGCACCGGTCGAATTGGCCCGACTCAAGGACGAAGCGTTTATCTCGGTCCCCCACCCCCAGCGCGGCGGGCTGAGCTATCTGTCGGCCGAGTTGTGCATGCGTGCCGGATTTTTCCCCAAGGCCGCACGGGTCATGTCGCGCAAGACCACGCAGTTGCAGTTGATCCAGGCCGGCTTCGGTATTGCCTTGTTACCAAAATCGATGCAGGACATCGCCCCGGCCGCCGTGCATTTTTTACCCCTGGCCGACCCGGACTGCCTGAGTACCGTAGCCCTGGCCTGCCCGCACACACCGAGCGCGTTGGTGGAGCAATTCTGCCAAACCTTGCGCGAATGCCTATAAACTGCCGCCCATGATTAAAGATCCCTTTCCATGATTAAAGATCCGTTCGCCCGCTTGGGCCTGGACCGCGAGGTCCTGACTGTCAGCCAACTCAACGGCCGTGCGCGGGTGTTGCTGGAAGACGTGTTCACCAATATCTGGGTCGAAGGCGAGATCTCCAACCTCGCCCGCCCGGCGTCCGGCCATGTGTACTTCACCCTCAAGGACAGCGGCGCCCAAGTGCGTTGCGCGCTGTTCCGGCAGAACGCCGCGCGGGTGCGCCAGGCCTTGAAGGACGGCCTGGCGGTGAAAGTGCGCGGCAAGGTCTCGCTGTTCGAGGGCCGTGGCGACTATCAACTGATCCTCGACACCGTCGAGCCCGCCGGCGATGGCGCGCTGCGCCTGGCCTTCGATGCGCTGAAGGAAAAACTCAGCGCCGAAGGCCTGTTCAGCGCCGACCGCAAGGTGGCGTTGCCGGCCCATCCGCAGCGCATCGGCATTATCAGCTCGCCGACCGGCGCGGTGATCCGCGACATCATCAGCGTGTTCCGCCGCCGCGCGCCGCAGGTGCAGCTCACCTTGATCCCCACGGCCGTACAAGGTCGCGAAGCGGTGGCGCAGATCGTGCGCGCGCTGAAGCTGGCCGATGCGCGTGGCTTCGACGCATTGATCCTGGCCCGTGGCGGCGGCTCGCTGGAAGACCTCTGGTGCTTCAACGAAGAAGCCGTGGCCCGCGCGGTGGATGCGTGCGTGACGCCGATCGTCAGCGCCATCGGCCATGAGACTGATGTGTCGATCAGCGACTTTGTCGCCGACGTGCGCGCGCCGACACCGTCTGCCGCCGCAGAACTGCTCGCTCCGGACGCCAGCAACCTGGTGCGCCAGGTCGACAGCCTGCACCGCCGCCTGGTGATGCTGATGCGCAACCGGCTGAACCACGACCGCCTGCGCCTCGAAGGCATGGCCCGCCGCCTGCGCCACCCCGGCGAACGTCTGCGCCAACAGGCCCAGCGCCTGGACGACCTGGACATGCGCCTGCGCCGCGCCTTCGAACGCAGCCTCAATACCCGCCGCGAACGCTTGATCCGCCTGGAAACCCGCCTCGCCGGCCAACACCCCGGGCGCCAACTGGCCTTGCTGCGCCAACGCCTGGACAGCCTCGCCGAACGCCTGCCCCGCGCCATGCGCGAAGGCCTCAAGGCGCGCCGCCTGCAACTGCAAAGCCAGGTGCAGACGCTGCAAGTGGTCAGCCCGCTGGCGACTCTCGGCCGCGGCTACAGCATCCTGCTCGACGAGCACGGCCAGGCGATTCGCAATGCTGCGCAGACCCACACCGGCCAGCGCCTGACTGCGCGCCTCGGTGAAGGCCAATTGCAAGTGCGGGTGGAAGACAACCACCTGACACCCGTCACCCTTTCGTTATTGGATTGATCGATGCCACGTTTTTTCAGCCTGTTGATGCTGCTGTGCCTGACCGTCAACGCCCACGCCGACAGCTTCATCATCCGGGCCTTGAACAAGCCGGTGCCCGGCGGTGTGGCCGTCGTCGACCTGGGCCCCGCGGCGACCGCGCCGAAAGCCACCTACCAGGGCAAGCCGGTCCTGGTGGTCAAGGAGCAGGCCAACTGGCTGGCGATTGTCGGCATTCCGTTGACGGTCAAACCGGGCAACGAACGCATCAGCAGCGGCGGGCGCAACCTGCCGTTTATCGTCGGCTACAAGCAGTACCCGGAACAGCGCATCACCCTGAAGAACAAAAGCCAGGTCAACCCCGCCCCGGCGCAACTCAAGCGCATCGAGGCCGAGCTGGCGGTGCAGATCAAGGCTTACCGCAGTTTCAGCCCTAATCTGCCAAGCAACCTGCTGCTGGACAAACCGGTCAACGGGCCGCTGTCGAGCAAGTTCGGCGTGCGTCGCTTCTTCAACGGCGAAGAACGCAATCCGCATTCAGGCCTGGATTTCGCCGTCCCCGCCGGCACACCGATCAAGACCCCGGCGGCGGGCAAGGTGATCCTGACCGGCAACTACTTCTTCAACGGCAACACCGTGTTCGTCGACCACGGCCAGGGCTTTATCAGCATGTTCTGCCATATGTCGAAGATCGATGTCAGCGCGGGCCAGCAACTGGCACGCGGCGCGGTGGTGGGCAAGGTCGGCGCGACGGGTCGCGCGACCGGGCCGCATATGCACTGGAATGTCAGCCTGAACGATGCACGGGTGGATCCCGCGATCTTTATCGGCGCATTTCAACCTTGACCGACTCGATTGCGCAGCCGATAAAGGCTGCGCAATTAAAACCAGCCACAGACTATTTACCAAGCATAAAATCTCGTTTCCTACGCCCACAGAAGAACTTATCTCAATTTTTCTGGACTACTTGCCATCTTTCACCCCGGCGGTTAGGGTTGAGCTTATGAAAACCTCTCACACACTCATTTTGCTCCGCCAGCACCGCAGCCTGTGCCTTGTCAGCGCACGACTGCCAGGCTGAATCGATCTGCCTCGTCCCTTGTTTTATACCCCATAACAATTTTCCGGCAGGCCGCCCTTTTTCGGCCCCTCCACCAAAGGATTTCCCGATGAGCATGCTCAAAGACCCGTCTTCGAAGTACCGCGCGTTTCCGACCATCGATATTCCGGACCGCACCTGGCCGTCGAAAACCATCACCACCGCGCCGATCTGGTGCAGCTCCGACCTGCGTGATGGCAACCAGTCGCTGATCGAACCGATGGATGCAGTGAAAAAACTGCGCTTCTGGAAGACCCTGGTCGCCGTCGGCGTGAAGGAAATCGAAGCCTCGTTCCCGGCCGCTTCGCAAACCGACTTCGACTTCGTCCGCACCCTGATCGAAGGCAACCACATCCCCGAGGACACCACCATCCAGGTGCTGACCCAGGGCCGTGAAGACTTGATCGAGCGCACCTTCGAATCCCTGCGCGGCGCGAAAAAAGCCATCGTCCACCTGTACAACGCTACCTCGCCGTCCTTCCGTCGCATCGTGTTCAACCAGGACAAGGACGGGATCAAGGCCATCGCGGTCAACGCGGCCAAACTGTTCGTCAAATACGCCGCCCAGCAGCCGGAAACCCAGTGGACGTTCGAATACTCGCCAGAGACCTTCAGCGCCACCGAGCTGGAATTCGCCAAGGAAGTGTGTGACGCAGTGATCGAGGTGTGGAACCCGACGCCCGAGCACAAGATGATCCTCAACCTGCCGGCCACCGTTGAATGCGCCACGCCGAACATCTATGCCGACCAGATCGAGTGGTTCGGTCGTCATGTCAACCGTCGTGACAGCGTGATCATCAGCCTGCACACCCACAACGACCGTGGCACCGGCGTAGCTGCCACCGAATTGGGCCTGATGGCCGGCGCCGACCGTGTCGAAGGCTGCCTGTTCGGCAACGGCGAGCGTACCGGTAACGTCGACCTGGTCAACGTGGCGTTGAACCTCTACACCCAGGGCGTGAACCCTGAGCTGGACTTCTCCGACATCGACGGCGTGCGCAAAGTGGTCGAGGAATGCAACCAGATCCAGGTGCATCCACGTCACCCGTATGTCGGCGACCTGGTACACACCGCATTCTCCGGCTCCCACCAGGACGCAATCCGCAAGGGCTTCGCCCAGCAGAAACCCGACGCCCTGTGGGAAGTGCCGTACTTGCCGATCGACCCGGCCGACATCGGCCGCAGCTACGAGGCGGTGATCCGGGTGAACAGCCAGTCGGGCAAAGGCGGCATCGCCTACCTGCTGGAGCAGGAATACGGCATCAGCTTGCCGCGTCGCATGCAGATCGAGTTCAGCCAAGTGGTTCAGGCCGAAACCGACCGCGTGGGCCTGGAGATGAGCGCTTCGCAGATTCACGCGCTGTTGCAGCGTGAATACCTGCAAGCCAACACGCCCTACGCGTTGGTCAGCCATCGCCTGCAGGAAGAAAACGGTAACAGCACCGTGGAAGTGGAAGTCTCGGGCAAAGG
The DNA here is from genome assembly GCF_023651955.1 of Pseudomonas sp. Y39-6. Taxonomy (NCBI): domain Bacteria; kingdom Pseudomonadati; phylum Pseudomonadota; class Gammaproteobacteria; order Pseudomonadales; family Pseudomonadaceae; genus Pseudomonas; species Pseudomonas sp. Y39-6. The sequence goes on from NZ_CP069594.1 coordinate 5,823,003, forward strand.
CCAGGGCGAAACCAACCTGCGCTGGCACGGCAAGGGCAACGGCGCGCTCGAAGCCCTGGTCGCCAGCCTGCCGATTGGTGTGGAAATCATGGACTACAACGAACACGCGATCGGTGCCGGCACCAACGCCAAGGCTGCGGCCTACATCGAGCTGCGAGTGAACGGTGAGCGTCCGGTGCATGGCGTGGGCATTGATGAAAACTTCACCACGGCCAGCTTCAAGGCGGTATTCAGCGCCCTGAACCGCTCGTTGAGCCATCTGGAAGCGAAAGCGGCGTAAACACTGAGCGCTGACATGCAAAAGGCCCCTGGGTGAGAACTCAGGGGCCTTTTTTGTTGGGCTTTGGATGTGTGTGGTCTGTTGGGGCCTCATCGCGGGCAAGCCCACTCCCACATTTTGACCGTGTTCGACTCGAATGTGGGAGTGGGCTTGCCCGCGATAGCGGTCTGTCAGACAAACTGAAAAGTATCGGCATCCAGGTTCGCCGGAAATTTGCTGCGGTAAGCCGCCAATTCATCCGCTTTGAGGCACACTGTAAACACCCCGTCCGCCTCCCCCGCACTCAACAGGCTCTCACCCTGGAAATCCAGCACCTGGCTATCCCCGGTATAAGCGAAGCCTTTGCCGTCGGTACCCACCCGATTCACCGCCGCCACATAACACAGGTTCTCGATCGCCCGCGCTGGCAGCAACCGGTTCCAATGCTGGCGTCGCGCCCCCGGCCAGTTGGCGGTGTACAGCAGCAGGTCGGTATCCTGGGCGTCACGACTCCACACCGGAAAGCGCAGGTCGTAGCAAATCAATGGGCGAATACGCCAGCCCTTTATCTCGAACAGCACCTGGCGCTCGCCGGGCGTGTAGTGATTGTGCTCGCCGGCCATGCGGAACAGGTGGCGCTTATCGTAATGCAGCACCTCGCCATCCGGCCGCGCCCATAACAGGCGGTTGCGGTGGCTGCCGTCGGCGGCCTGGATGATCACACTGCCGGTGATCACCGCGTTGTACTTCGCCGCCTGGCTCTGGAGCCAGCGATGGGTCGGGCCATTTTCCGGTTCGGCCTGGGTGGCCGAGTCCATGGAGAAACCGGTAGTGAACATCTCCGGCAGGATGATCAGGTCAGCGCCACGGGCCTGTTCCAGCAACAGTTCGAAGTGATCGAAGTTGGCCTGGCGGTTGTGCCAGGCCAGGCTGGTCTGGACCAGGGCGATGTTCAGGTCGGGTAGTGCATTCAGATCACGCATAGTTTCTCAGCTGCTTGTTGCAGCGTCTCCTCGCGTTTGGCAAAGCACAGGCGCACCAGGCGCTGGCCTTGGGGTGGATGCTGATAGAACACCGAAACCGGGATCGTCGCTACGCCATGCTCGCGGGTCATCCACAACGACATGGCGACGTCATCCAGGTCTGGGCGAATCGCTGAATAATCCACCAGTTGGAAGTAAGTACCGGTGACCCGGGTAAAGCTGAAACGCGACGGCGTCAACAGGTCGCAGAACAGGTCGCGCTTGGCCTGGTAAAAGGCCGGCAGTTCTTCGACGTGTTCCGGGTGTTCGGCCATGAAGTCTGCCAACGCGTACTGCAGCGGGGTCACGCCGCAGAAGTTGACATATTGATGCACCTTGCGCAATTCGACGGTCAGTGCCGGTGGCGCGACCACGTAGCCGGTTTTCCAGCCGGTGACGTGATAGGTCTTGCCGAAGGAACTGACCACGAACGCACGTTGATACAGTTCTTCGTGGGCCAGCACGCTGACATGAGGCACACCGTCAAACACCAGATGTTCGTAGACCTCATCGCTGACCAGGTAAATATCGCGGTCGCGGATCAAGGCCGCCAACAGGTCCAGCTCGGCACGGCTGATCAGTGCGCCGGTGGGGTTATGCGGCGTGTTCAGGATGATCATGCGCGTGCGCGCAGACAACGCCGCCTGGATCTTTTCAAAGTCGAGGCTGAAGTTTTCCAGGTTCAGTTGCACATGCACGCAGCGACCGCCGGCCAACTCGACCGAAGGCTCATAACTGTCGTAGCACGGGTCGAACACGATGACCTCATCGCCGCTGCGGATCACCGCCTGGATCGCGCAGAAGATCGCCGCCGTGGCTCCGGGCGTGATCGTCACTTCGCTGTCAGGGCTGACCGTGGCGCCATAGCTGCGCGCGATCTTGGCCGCCACTTGCTGGCGCAGGGCTGGCAGGCCGGTCATCGGTGCGTATTGGTTATGGCCGCTGGCGACATGCTTGCCCACGGCATCGAGCAAACCCTGCGGGCCATTGAAGTCAGGGAAGCCCTGGGACAGGTTGAGCGCGCCGGTTTCGGCAGCGAGTTGCGACATGGTGGTGAAAATGGTCGTGCCGACATTTGGCAGCTTGCTGTTGATCATCGGAGGCCCCTGCAGGTGAACCCCAAGTTTTAAGCTGCCAACTGCATCGGGTCAAGGCGCAAACCACCGCGCACAAAAAAGGGCCCGTAAAGAGCCCTTTTTGCGAGGTCGGAATCAGCGCTTGTCGCGGCGCTTCTTGTCGGCCTTCTTGTGGTGAGTCATCAAACGACGCTTCTTGTTCACCTGACGGTCAGTCAGTGTGTTCTTGTTGCCTTCGTATGGGTTCTCGCCACCCTTGAACTCGATGCGGATCGGCGTACCGACCAGCTTCAAGACACGGCGGTAGGTGTTTTCCAGGTAACGCACGTAGGATTTAGGCACCTTCTCGATCTGGTTACCGTGGATCACGATAATCGGCGGGTTGGCACCACCCAAGTGGGCGTAACGCAGTTTGATCCGGCGGTTGTTGACCATCGGCGGTGCGTGCTCGCCGACCGCGTCTTCGAGGATCTGAGTCAGACGGTTGGTCGGCCAGCGGGTGACCGCGGACTTGAACGAGTTCTGTACGGACGCGTAGAGGTTGCCCACGCCGGTACCGTGCAGTGCCGAGATAAAGTGGATATCGGCGAACTCGACGAAGAACAGACGACGCTGCAGTTCGATCTTGACGAAATCGCGCTCGCTCGGCGTCATGCCGTCCCACTTGTTGATCGCGATCACCAGCGCCCGACCAGCCTCAAGGGCGAAGCCCAGCAGGTTGAGGTCGTGGTCCACCACGCCTTCGCGGGCGTCCATCACGAAGATCACCACGTTGGCGTCTTTGATCGCCTGCAGGGTTTTCACCACGGAGAACTTTTCAACTTCCTCATGGATCTTGCCGCGCTTGCGCACACCGGCGGTGTCGATCAGCGTGTACTTCTCGTCGTTACGCTCGAACGGGATGTAGATACTGTCGCGAGTAGTGCCGGGCTGGTCATACACGATGACCCGGTCTTCACCGAGCATACGGTTGACCAGGGTCGACTTGCCGACGTTGGGACGGCCGATGATGGCGATCTTGATACCGTCTTTTTCGCTCGGGCCCGGAATGCGCTTGGCTTCCTCACCTTCGGCGACGACCTCTTCTTCGCCCTCTTCTTCCTCGGCGTCATCCTTAGGGAAGTCGCGCAGGGCGATTTCCAACATCTGGGTGATGCCGCGACCGTGGGCACCGGCGATCGGGATCGCGTCGCCCAGGCCCATCGGGCTGAATTCGGCACGGGCCATTTCAGGATCGATGTTGTCGATCTTGTTGGCGACCACGTAGGAACGCTTGTTGCGCTTGCGCAGGTGCTCGCCGATCATCTGGTCGGCAGCGGTGTAGCCCGCGCGGGCGTCCACCAGGAACAACACGACATCGGCTTCTTCAATGGCCAGCAGCGACTGCTCGGCCATCTTTTCGTCCATGCCATGCTCGTCACCGGAGATACCACCGGTGTCGACAATAATGTAGGAGCGCCCTTGCCACTTTGCCTCACCGTATTGGCGATCACGGGTCAGACCGGACAAGTCGCCGACAATGGCGTCGCGAGTCCTGGTCAGGCGGTTGAACAAGGTGGACTTGCCGACGTTAGGTCGGCCCACCAGGGCGATTACGGGAACCATGCGGCTCTCCACTTCGTTATTTCAGAAAATACAAAAGCCGCTGCAAGGCAGCGGCTGGTGCTCGGGGCGGCATTTGAAATGCCACATACCCTGCCCGACACTGGTTCCTGTAGGAGCGAGCTTGCTCGCGAAAAACCTGAGGACGCCGCGTTTATCCAGAAACCCGCGTGAGCGTTGACGTCCTTCGCGAGCAAGCTCGCTCCTACATTAAGCAATGAAGCAGGGCCGCCTGGGGGTAACCCCAAGCATAGTCAAACCTTTACTTGATGGTCAGGGCTTCCAGCTTGCCGCTGTTGCCAAACACATAAAGCATGTTACCCACGACCAGCGGACGCGCACGCAGGCCGTCGCTGTCGATGCGCTCGCGACCCACAAAGCGACCGTCTACCTGGCTCAGCAGGTGCAGGTAGCCTTCGAAGTCGCCTACCGCTACGTAGCTGGAGAACACTTCCGGTGCCGACAGTTGACGGCGGGCCAGAGAGTCGTTGCTCCACAGCGCAGTGGTGGAACGTTCGTCGACACTTTCAACGGTGCCGGACGACAGGCTTACGTAGACGCTGCCAAACCCTTGGGCGACACCGGCGTAGCTGGAAGCATCACGCTGCCAGTTGACGCGGCCGCTTTGCAGGTCCAGTGCCGCGACACGGCCCTGGTAGGTAGCGACGTAGAGGGTTTCGCCGGACAGCAGCAAGCCACCGTCGATGTCGACGACGCGATCCAGTTCCGAACGACCTTGCGGGATCGCCACACGCGTTTCCCAGATCGGCACGCCGTTCTGGGTATTCAGGGCGACCACTTTACCGGTCGACAGGCCCGCAACGGCCAGATTATTGGTCACAACCGGACCACTGGTACCGCGCAGGGTCAGCACCGCAGGGGTGCTGTCGTACAACCAGCGCTGGGCGCCAGTGCTGGCGTCGAGGCCGATCACACGGTCGTCCTGGGTTTGCACCACGACGATGTCGCCGTTGGTGGCAGGCGGTGCGAGAACTTCACTGGTCACGCGAGCGCGCCATTTCTCTTCACCGGTGCTGGAGTCCAGCGCCACAACTTCGCCCTTGAGCGTGCCGAGCATGACCATGCCGTAACCCACGCCGACGGCGCCGGATACAGGCAGTTCGAGGTCCTTCTTCCACTTCACGTCGCCGTTCATGCGATCCATGGAGATCACCACGCCGGTCACGTCAGCGGCCACAATGTTGTCACCGTCGATTGCCGGTACCAACATGTTGTAGGTTTCGCCCTGACCGTCACCGATGGAGCGGCTCCACTGCTTTTGCAGGACCACTTCTTCCTTGAAGCTGGTCAGCTCGGCCGGAGGCAGTTCTTTTTTACTGTTGCTGCTGCAACCCGCGGCCAGAACGGCCAGAGCCAGCAATGCTGCATGTTTCCAACGGATCACGTCACGCATCCCCTTTGGCCAAGTCGTCGAGCTTGATTTGTAAGCCACCGACCGCCGCTTCATCAGACAGCGCCGCCTTGGCTTTTTTGTACGCAGCATTGGCTTCGTCGGTACGACCCAATTGGACCAACAGGTCACCCTTGAGCTCTTCGCGAGTGGCTACAAATGCCTTGTCAGCGTCGCCGTCGAGCAGTTTGAGTGCTTCGTCGGCCTTGTTCTGTGCCGCCAATACCTGAGCCAGGCGCTGACGTGCGATTTCACCCAGGGTCGGGTTGGTCGGCTTGTCGGCGATGGCCTTCAGTTCGGCGACGGCGTCATCCAGCTTGCCGGTGTCGACCGCGACTTTCGCGACGAACAGGCTGCCGTATTGGGCGTAGGTGCTACCGCCAAATTCGCTCTTGAGCTTGCCGGCCAGGTCTGCCACTTGCGCAGGATCGGGCTTGCCGCTCGGCGTCAGCGTGCTTTCCAGCAATTGCTGATAGAGGATCGAGGCGCCTTGGGACTGGTTGGCCTGATACTTGTGCCAGGCTTGCCAGCCGAACACCACCACTAAAGCCAGCAGGCCGCCGGTAACCAGGGGCTTGCCGTTACGCTGCCACCAGTCCTTGAACTCGGCCAGCTGCTCATCATCAGTACTCGACACCCCAACACTCCTTAATCGCTAAATTCGGCTGTTCGACAGCTTCAACCCTGCACGACGCAGGTGGCCAAGTGCGCGGCGAGCGCATCAAAGGCAATGTTCTGTTGCTCGCCCTGGCCACGCAGGGGTTTGAAACCTATCACTTGCTGGGCCAATTCGTCATCGCCGAGGATCAGCGCGTACAGCGCACCGCTCTTGTCGGCCTTCTTGAACTGGCTCTTGAAGCTGCCGGCGCCGGCATTGATCTGCAGGCGCAGGTTCGGCAACTGGTCGCGCACTTTTTCGCTCAGGGCCAGGGCAGCCAGTTCGGCGGCCTCGCCAAAGGCGCACAGGTACACATCCACCTGACGGGAGATTTCTTCCGGAACCTGTTCCAGGGTTTCCAGCAGCAGGATCAGGCGCTCGATACCCATGGCAAAACCCACGCCGGGGGTCGGCTTGCCGCCCATCTGCTCGACCAGGCCATCATAACGGCCACCGGCACACACGGTGCCCTGGGCGCCGAGCTTGTCGGTGACCCACTCGAACACGGTCTTGCTGTAGTAATCGAGGCCGCGCACCAGTTTCGGGTTGATCACGTAAGGAATCCCGGCGGCTTCCAGGCGCGCCTTGAGCCCCTCGAAGTGGGTGCGGGATTCGTCGTCCAGGTAATCGGCCATCTTCGGCGCATTGACCAGCACGGCCTGCGTGTCGGCGTTCTTGGTATCGAGGACGCGCAACGGGTTGGTTTTCAGACGGCGCTGGCTGTCTTCGTCCAACTTGTCCAGGTGGGCAGACAGGTACTCGACCAGGGCGACGCGATAGCGGCCCCGGGACTCACTGGTGCCCAGGCTGTTGAGTTCAAGCTTGACCGCATCGCGGATGCCCAGCAGGCCCCACAGGCGCCAGGTCAGCACGATCAGTTCGGCGTCGATGTCCGGACCGTCGAGGTTGAACACTTCCAGGCCGATCTGGTGGAACTGGCGATAACGGCCTTTCTGCGGGCGCTCGTGGCGGAACATCGGCCCGATGTACCACAGCTTCTGCGGCTGGCCACCGCCGGTGAGGCCATGCTCGAGCACGGCGCGCACGCACGCGGCGGTGCCTTCCGGACGCAAGGTCAGGGAATCACCGTTGCGGTCTTCGAAGGTGTACATCTCTTTTTCAACGATGTCGGTCACTTCACCGATGGAGCGCTTGAACAGCTCGGTGAACTCGACGATCGGCATACGGATCTGTTTGTAACCGTAGTTATCCAGCAGACGCGCAACGGTGTTCTCGAAGTAGCGCCACAGCGGCGTCTGCTCCGGAAGGATGTCGTTCATGCCACGAATGGCTTGCAGAGACTTGCTCACATCTATTCCTTAAATTCGCTGGATCAGCCGCGCGCGATAACTGCAGCGTCAGCCTCGACCTTTTCGGCCGCTTTCTGGCGGATCAGTCTTTCGAGCTCATCCACCAGATTGTCATTCGTCAGTTTCTGCGACGGCTTGCCGTCGATGTAAATCAGGTTCGGCGTGCCGCCGGTCAAGCCGATATGGGCTTCCTTGGCTTCACCCGGCCCGTTGACCACACAACCGATCACCGCGACATCCAGCGGCACCAGCAGGTCTTCGAGGCGCCCTTCCAGTTCGTTCATGGTTTTCACCACGTCGAAGTTCTGCCGCGAGCAGCTCGGGCAGGCAATGAAGTTGATGCCACGGGAACGCAAATGCAGGGATTTGAGAATGTCGTAACCGACCTTCACTTCCTCTACCGGGTCTGCCGCCAGGGAGATGCGGATAGTATCGCCAATCCCTTCGGCGAGCAGCATACCGAGACCCACCGCAGATTTCACTGTGCCTGAGCGCAAACCGCCCGCTTCAGTGATACCCAGGTGCAGCGGCTGCACGATTTCCTTGGCCAGCAGGCGGTAGGCTTCTACCGCCATGAACACGTCGGAGGCCTTTACGCTGACCTTGAAGTCCTGGAAGTTCAGACGCTCAAGGTGTTCAACGTGGCGCAGCGCCGATTCAACCAGCGCGGCCGGGGTCGGCTCGCCGTATTTTTTTTGCAGGTCTTTTTCCAGGGAACCGGCGTTGACGCCGATGCGGATCGGAATCCCGCGATCACGGGCAGCATCCACCACTGCGCGCACACGGTCTTCGCGACCGATGTTGCCCGGGTTGATGCGCAGGCAATCGACGCCCAGTTCGGCCACGCGCAAAGCGATCCGGTAGTCGAAGTGGATGTCGGCAACCAGCGGCACCTTGACCAGTTGCTTGATGCGGCCGAAGGCTTCGGCGGCATCCATATCCGGTACGGAAACCCGCACGATGTCGACGCCGGCGGCTTCCAGACGGTTGATCTGGGCGACGGTGGCAGCGACATCGTTGGTGTCGCTGTTGGTCATGCTCTGTACCGCGATGGGGGCGTCGCCACCCACCGGCACCGAGCCGACCCAGATCTTGCGCGATACGCGACGTTTGATTGGAGATTCGCCGTGCATGACTATTGTCCCAACTTCAGGCGAGCAGTTTCGCCACTGGTGAACGGCGCTACGTCGACAGGCTGGCCGTTGTAGGCCACTTGCGCGCCACGGGCAAAGCCCAGACGCAGCGTCAAAGGAGGCTTGCCGCCCTGGTCGAGCGTATCTCCCTTACGCTTCAGACCGCTAAACAGCACTTTGCCATTGCCATCGCTGAGTTGCGTCCAGCAGTCAGCAACGAAGGTAATTTGTACGTGCCCGTCACCGGCGATCAACACGGGAGTGGTCGGCGGCGAAATCGCGGGGGCCGTCGGGGCGGCGGCAGGCGCTGGCGCCTGCACGGGAGCGACCGGGGCGGTGGCTTGCGCCACAGGCGCCGCCGGAGTGTGCGCCGGTGCAGCCGGTACGACCGGGGCGTGCGCCGGTACGGCTGGAGCCGGCACCGCAGCAGTGGTGGCCGCCGGGGCCGATTCCGCCGCGGGTTGCTCGGCCGTCACTGGCGCTTCGGGCGCAGCCTGGCCTTCGGCGACAGCCTGGTCTTCCGGCTCGTCCAACGGGTGAATCTGCGTGGTGCCGTCGGCGCTTTCGACTTCGACGTGCTCCATGGCGTTGCTGGTCAGGTCCTTGGTGCGCTGGGAGGCCTGGTCCTGCCACCAGACGAAACCGCCACCAATCACGGCGATCAGCAGCAACAGGCTGACGATGCGCAGGATCGTATGGGACACCCGCACCGGCTCTTCGATGCGCCCCAGGCCATGGACGTTGCTGCCCTGGGAGTCGGTGCCGGTGACCTGGTCGAATTGCTGGACCAAGATGGCCTGGTCGATACCCAACAATTTGGCGTAGGCGCGGATATAGCCGCGGGCGAAGGTATGCCCAGGCAGCTTGTCGAACGCGCCGGCTTCCAGGTTGCCCAGTGACGTGGTGGTCAAATTGAGCTTGAGGGCCACTTCCGCCAGCGACCAACCATTGCTTTCGCGGGCCTGACGCAAGGTGTCGCCTGGGTTTACGCGATTAGCTGCTACAACTTCCGGGTGCGCCGCTTTCATCATTGCTCCGACAGGTATTGCTGATATTCCGGCGTACCGGGATAGAGTCGTTCGAGTTGCTGGCCATAACGTGCGGCCGTGTCGCGTTCTTCATGAACCGTCGCCAGGCGCACACCGAGCAATAGACTACGTGCATTTTGCCCGCTGAGCAGGCTAAAACGTTCGTAATAGTCACGTGCCGGCACATAATGCCTGTCTTCGTAAGACAACTCAGCCATTTCGAGCAAAGCGCGAGGCTGGCGACTGTTCAGGTGCAGGGCTTTTTCCAGGTGTTGGCGCGCGATGTCACGCTGGCCGAGACGCTTGGAGGCCACCCCAAGGTTCTCGAACACGCGCGACCGCTCTGGGTAGAGGGTATCGGCGCTGGCTTGCTGGAAATAACGGGAAGCCTGGTCATAGCGTTTCTGCTCGAACAGGAAGCTGCCGTAGTTGTTCAGCAACCGGGGATCGGCAGGACGGGAAGCCAGGGCCTTGCTGAAATACTGCTCGGCCAACTCAGGCTCGGCCTGGACCTGGAACACCAGGGCGAGTGCGCCATTGGCCTCGGCATCGTCGCCGTCCAGTTCAAGGGCCTTTTTCAACGGCACCTTGGCCTGCTCGCTCATGCCCTGGCGCAGGTAACCCAAGCCCAGTTGCACATAAGCCACTCGCGCCTCTTCGCGGCCCTTGCCGGTTTGCAAAGGGCTGTCATAGCCCGATGAAACACAACCGGTCGCGAGACCGGTAACAAGCAAAAGCAGCGCAAGGCGCAAGGGCATAGAGATCCTCTCTCAGGTTCGAGTCGCGGCGCTTTGCGGCACATCGTCGGCGGCGCTCAGTTCGCGCACGGCGATATAACGTTCGCTGCGACGGGTGCGATCCAGCACCTGTCCTACCAATTGGCCACAGGCGGCATCGATGTCTTCACCACGGGTGGTACGCACGGTGACGTTGAAGCCGGCCTGGTGCAGTTGATCCTGGAAACGGCGGATGGCGTTGTTGCTCGGCCGCTCATAGCCAGAATGGGGAAACGGGTTGAACGGAATCAGGTTGATCTTGCACGGGATGTTCTTGAGCAACTCGATCATCTCGATCGCGTGTTCGACCTTGTCGTTGATGTCCTTGAGCAAGGTGTACTCGATGGTCAGCACGCGCTTTTCGCCCAGGGACGACATGTAGCGCTGGCAAGATTCAAGCAGCATCTTAAGCGGATACTTCTTGTTGATCGGCACCAATTGGTTACGCAATGCGTCATTGGGTGCGTGCAGCGACAACGCCAGGGAGACGTCGATGTGCTTGGACAGCTCATCGATCATCGGCACCACGCCGGAGGTCGACAGGGTCACACGGCGCTTGGAGATGCCGTAACCCAGGTCGTCCATCATCAGGTGCATGGCCGCGATCACGTTGTCGAAGTTCAGCAGCGGCTCACCCATGCCCATCATCACCACGTTGGTGATGGCACGGTCGACGGTCGCCGGGACGCTGCCAAAGGATTTGTTGGCAATCCACACCTGGCCGATGACTTCGGCGGCGGTGAGGTTGCTATTGAAGCCTTGCTTGCCGGTGGAGCAGAAACTGCAGTCCAGGGCACAGCCTGCCTGGGACGAAACGCACAAGGTGCCACGTTTGCCCTGGGGAATGTAGACGGTCTCGACGCAGCTGCCGGACGCCACGCGCACCACCCACTTACGGGTGCCGTCGCTGGAGATGTCCTCGCTGACAACTTCGGGACCACGGACCTCGGCAATAGCCTTGAGCTTGTCGCGCAGGGCCTTGCTGACGTTCGTCATGGCGTCGAAATCATCGACGCCAAAGTGGTGAATCCATTTCATTACCTGACCGGCACGGAAACGCTTCTCCCCGATCGAGTCGAAGAATTTTTCCATTTCCTGTTGAGTCAGACCCAGCAGGTTGGTTTTTACAGTCGATGTAGTCATGGATTCACCTTCACTCTTAAGCCAATGCTTAGCGAGTGGTTACTTCAGTAGCTGCGAAGAAGTACGAAATTTCGCGGGCAGCAGCGGCTTCGGAGTCCGAACCGTGTACAGCGTTGGCGTCGATGGAATCAGCGAAATCAGCACGGATGGTGCCGGCAGCTGCTTCTTTAGGGTTGGTAGCGCCCATCAGCTCACGGTTCAGAGCGATAGCGTTTTCGCCTTCCAGAACCTGAACGACAACAGGACCGGAGATCATGAAGGCAACCAGGTCGCCGAAGAAGCCACGAGCGCTGTGCTCAGCGTAGAAGCCTTCAGCTTCAGCCTTGGACAGTTGCTTGAGTTTCGAGGCTACAACCTTCAGGCCGGCTTTTTCGAAACGAGTGGTGATCTCGCCGATGACGTTTTTTGCAACAGCGTCAGGCTTGATGATGGAGAAAGTACGTTGAACAGCCATGGTGTAACTCCAGAAACGGTAATTTGCGAAAAATTAAACCCGCGAATTATACGCGGGTTCTTGGGTATTGCCTAACTGCGTAAAGGAGGCGTCAGTCCTGTTCTTCGTTCCAGGCAGTCTGGATCGCTTCCAGGACCTTTTCACCGCCGCGGTCGCGCTCATCGTCAAACCCAGGCAAAGCCATGACCATGTCACGCAAAGCGACAAAGTTCAGCGAGTAGGGATCCATATCCGGATTGCCATCGGCCAACAGGATAGCGATCTCTTGCACATCAACCCATTTAAGACTCATGACACTTCCTTGAATCAATGCGGCGCTTCGGCCGCATGGTTGAGCGAATATTTCGGAATTTCGACGGTGATGTCTTCGGTCCCGACCTTGGCCTGACAGCTTAGGCGAGAAGTCGGCTCCAGGCCCCAGGCACGGTCAAGAAAGTCTTCTTCCAACTCGTCAGCTTCTTCCAGAGAGTCGAAACCCTCGCGAATGATGCAGTGACAAGTGGTGCAAGCGCAGACACCGCCGCAGGCACTTTCGATCTCGATGTGGTTGTCATGGGCAACTTCGAGGATGGACTTGCCGGTCTCAGCCTCCACGACCATACCGTCCGGGCAATGCTCGGCGTGTGGCAGAAAAATGACCTGCGGCATCAATTATTCCTCAATTTCATTCAGGTTGCGGCCCGCCAGGGCGGCTTTTACCGTCTGGTTCATGCGGCGGGCAGCGAAGGCATCGGTCACTTGCGACAGGCGCTTGGTCTGCTGCTCGATGGCATAGCCATCGGAGCCTTTCATCAATTCGGCGAGCTCCTGCATCTGCAGGTCGATAACCATGCGCTCTTCGGCATCCAACAGGCGTTCACCGTCGACATCCAGAGCGCCCTGCACCGCTTCGAGCAGGCGCTGGGCATCGACTTGCTGCTCGCGCAGCACGCGGGCGACCTTGTCGTCACTGGCATACTGGAACGAATCCTTGAGCATCTTGGCGATTTCGCCGTCGGTCAGGCCGTAGGACGGCTTGACTTGGATGCTGGCCTCAACGCCCGAGCCCAATTCACGCGCAGCCACACTGAGCAGGCCATCGGCGTCGACCTGGAAGGTCACGCGAATCTTCGCCGCGCCCGCGACCATCGCCGGGATACCGCGCAATTCAAAGCGCGCCAGGGAGCGGCAGTCGCTGATCAGCTCGCGCTCGCCCTGCAGCACATGAATCATCATGGCCGTCTGGCCGTCTTTGTAGGTGGTGAAGTCCTGGGCGCGGGCGACGGGGATGGTGGTGTTGCGCGGAATCACCTTCTCCATCAGGCCGCCCATGGTTTCCAGGCCCAGGGACAGCGGAATCACGTCGAGCAGCAACAGTTCGCCACCGTCGCGCTTGTTGCCCGCCAGGGTATCGGCCTGGATCGCGGCTCCGATGGCCACCACTTGATCCGGGTCGATTTCTGTCAGCGGCTGACGACCGAACGCTTCGGCAACGGCTTCGCGCACGCGCGGCACGCGGGTCGAACCACCGACCATGACCACGGCAGCCACGTCTTCGAGTTCTACGCCGGAGTCACGCACAGCGCGGCGACAGGCTTTGAGGCTGCGGGCAACCATCGGCTCGATCAGCGCATCGAAGGCTTCGCGGGTCAGTTTGGCCGACCAATTGCCGTAGGAAACGTCAACAGAGGCCGCGTCAGTCAGGGCTTCTTTGGCGGCGCAGGCGGTTTGCAGCAGATGGCGCTGCTCGCCCGGGTCCAGGTCATCGGACAAACCGGCACTGCTGATGATCCAGCGCGCGATCGCATGGTCGAAGTCATCGCCGCCCAGGGCGGTATCGCCGCCGGTGGCCAACACTTCGAAGACCCCGCCGGTCAGGCGCAGGATCGAAATATCAAAGGTACCGCCGCCCAGGTCGTAAATGGCGACCAGGCCTTCGGCCTGCTGGTCGAGGCCATAGGCCACGGCGGCCGCGGTCGGCTCATTGAGCAGGCGCAGTACGTTCAGGCCTGCGAGTTTCGCCGCGTCCTTGGTCGCCTGGCGCTGGGCGTCGTCGAAATACGCTGGCACGGTGATCACCGCCCCCACCAGTTCGCCGCCCAGGGTGGTCTCTGCGCGCTGGCGCAGCACCTTGAGGATATCGGCCGACACTTCCACCGGGCTTTTCGGGCCCTGGACGGTGTCGATGAACGGCATGTGCGACTCGCCGCCGACAAAGCGGTACGGCAGTTGATCGCCCAATTGCTTGACGTCGGACAACCCACGACCCATCAAGCGCTTGACCGACAGCACGGTGTTCAACGGGTCGGTGGACGCCGCCAGCTTGGCCGACTCACCGACTTCGGTGCGATCGGCGTGATAGCGCACCGCCGACGGCAGGATCACCTGGCCATCAGCATCGGGCAACGGCTCGGACAGGCCGCTGCGCAAGGCGGCGACCAGGGAATTGGTGGTGCCCAAGTCAATCCCGACCGCCAGGCGACGCTGGTGCGGTTGAGGACTTTGGCCGGGTTCGGCGATCTGCAGTAGGGCCATGGTAATCAGGTCTTATCTGTCTTTCAGGCGTGCAACAGGGGCAGCGCTGGGTTAATCGTCGAGGCGCTCTTCTAACTGGCGCACTTCGTAGGAGAGCTTGTCGAGGAACTGCATGCGCCGCATCAGGCGTTCGGCCTGCTCACGTTGCGCTGCATCGTCCCAACAGGCTGCGAAGCTTTCGTTGAGCTCATCCTGGGCCACTTTCAGACGCCGCTTGAAGACTGCGACACCCGCCAGATCGGCTTCGTCCTGCAAGTCTTCGAGTTCCTCGCGCCACTGCATCTGCTGCATCAGAAAGTCCGGATCATGCACCGTGACTTCCAGCGGCAACTCACCACCGTTCATCGCGAGCAGGTAACGCGCGCGCTTGGGGGGGCTTTTGAGGGTCTGATAGGCTTCGTTGAGGCTGGCCGACTGCTCCAGCGCCAGGCGCTGTTCACGCTCGGAAGCGTCGGCAAAGCGGTCCGGATGCACGCCACGCGCCAATTCACGGTAGCGCGTGGCAAGCTGCTCGAGGTCCAGCCGAAAGCTCGGCTGCAACTCGAATAAAGCGAAATGACAAGGAGTGCCCACAAGTAGCCTCAGATGTTGAAGCTTTCGCCGCAGCCACATTCACCGCGCACGTTGGGGTTGTTGAACTTGAAGCCTTCGTTCAACCCTTCCTTGACGAAATCGAGTTCGGTGCCGTCCAGGTAGGTCAGGCTTTTCGGGTCGATGATCACTTTCTCGCCGTGACTTTCGAACACCTGATCTTCCGCCACTACCTCGTCGACGAACTCCAGCACATAGGCAAGGCCGGAACAGCCCGTGGTGCGAACACCCAGACGAATCCCCTCACCTTTACCGCGCCCATCCAGGGAGCGTCGCACGTGCCGCGCAGCCGCTTCTGTCATGCTGATAGCCATCGTTGACTCCTTACTCGTCGCCAAATGCTTTAGATCAAGCCTTTCTTCTGCTTGTAGTCGCGAACGGCCGCCTTGATGGCGTCTTCTGCGAGCACGGAGCAGTGAATCTTCACTGGCGGCAAGGCCAGTTCTTCGGCCAGCTGAGTGTTCTTGATGGTCTCTGCTTCATCCAGAGTCTTGCCTTTCATCCACTCGGTCGCCAGGGAGCTGGAGGCAATGGCCGAACCGCAGCCGTAAGTCTTGAACTTGGCGTCTTCGATGATGCCTTGTTCGTTGACCTTGATCTGCAGGCGCATCACATCGCCGCACGCCGGAGCGCCGACCATGCCGGTGCCGACATCAGGGTCTTCCGCGTCCATCTTGCCGACGTTGCGCGGGTTTTCGTAGTGGTCGATGACCTTTTCGCTGTAAGCCATGGTACTGAATCCTCACTCATCAGGGCCGCTCTGGAACCCTGTAAAAACGTCTGCGTTTTCCGCCACGTTCCTACAGAGCTGGGGTGGCGGCTTCTATAGTTAGTGTGCCGCCCACTCGATCTTGGAAATGTCGATGCCGTCTTTGTACATGTCCCACAGCGGCGACAAGGTGCGCAGCTTGGTGACGGCCTCGCAGACTTTCTGCGCGGCGTAGTCGACTTCTTCTTCGGTGGTGAAACGGCCAAACGTAAAGCGGATCGAGCTGTGCGCCAGTTCGTCGTTGCGGCCCAGGGCGCGCAGCACGTAGGACGGCTCAAGGGAGGCCGAGGTGCAGGCCGAACCGGACGAAACCGCCAGGTCCTTGAGCGCCATGATCAGCGACTCGCCTTCGACGTAGTTGAAGCTCAAATTCAGGTTGTGCGGTACACGGGCAGTCATGCTGCCGTTGATGTACAGCTCTTCAAGGTTTTCGACCTGCTTGTAGAAGCGATCGCTCAGGCCCTTGATACGCACGTTTTCGGCAGCCATTTCTTCCTTGGCGATACGGAACGCTTCGCCCATGCCGACGATCTGGTGAGTCGCCAGGGTGCCCGAACGCATGCCGCGCTCGTGACCGCCGCCGTGCATGGTGGCTTCGATGCGAACGCGAGGCTTGCGGCTCACGTACAGGGCGCCGATGCCTTTGGGGCCGTAGGTTTTGTGCGCCGAGAACGACATCAGGTCGACTTTCAGCTTCGACAGGTCGATGTCGACCTTGCCGGTGGACTGAGCCGCGTCGACGTGCAGCAACACACCTTTGGAGCGGGTCAGCTCGCCGATGGCCG
The DNA here is from genome assembly GCF_023651955.1 of Pseudomonas sp. Y39-6. Lineage (NCBI taxonomy): Bacteria > Pseudomonadati > Pseudomonadota > Gammaproteobacteria > Pseudomonadales > Pseudomonadaceae > Pseudomonas > Pseudomonas sp. Y39-6. Next base: position 5,839,534 of record NZ_CP069594.1, read on the forward strand.
CGATGTCGTTGATGGTGCCGATTTCGTTGTTCACGTGGATCACGGAAACCAGGATGGTGTCTTCACGCATGGCCGCTTCGATCATCGCCGGCGTCACGATACCGTCGGTGGTCGGCTCGATGTAGGTGACTTCGAACCCTTCACGCTCCAGTTGGCGCATGGTGTCGAGGACCGCCTTGTGCTCGATCTTGGTGGTGATCAGGTGCTTGCCTTTGGTCGCGTAGAAATGCGCGGCGCCCTTGATTGCCAGGTTGTCGGATTCGGTGGCACCGGAGGTCCAGACGATTTCGCGTGGATCTGCACCCACCAGGTCGGCGACTTGGCGACGAGCGTTTTCAACCGCTTCTTCGGCTTTCCAGCCGAATACGTGGGAACGCGACGCCGGGTTGCCGAAGTTTCCGTCAACCAGCAGGCATTCGCTCATCTTTTGCGCGACACGCGGATCAACCGGGGTGGTCGCTGAGTAATCAAGGTAAATCGGCAATTTCATGGACTTTCTCCTAAATCAGGCTGGCTGGCGTGCCGTTAGCTCTTCGGCTGTCACTCGACGGCGGACGCTTCAATCTTGTCCAGACGCGGCGCCTTGGTGTTGCAACGGCGCTGGTCCTGACGCTGGGCTACTTCTTGCACCTCACGGCGAGTCACAAGATCAGCCAAGCTGATACCACTCAAAAACTCATGGATCTGCAGGCTCAAGTCACACCACAAGTGGTGGGTCAGGCAGGTGTCGCCGGCATGGCAATCACCCAAACCCTGGCATTTGGTGGCATCGACGGATTCGTTGACCGCGTCGATCACCTGGGCCACCTGGATGCCCTGCATGTCGCGGGACAGTTGATAGCCGCCACCCGGCCCACGCACACTGGAGACCAGATTGCTGCGGCGCAATTTGGCGAACAGTTGCTCGAGGTAGGACAGGGAAATGCCTTGGCGCTCGGAGATATCGGCCAGGGACACCGGCCCAGTTTGCGCGTGCAAAGCCAAGTCAAGCATGGCGGTCACCGCGTATCGGCCTTTTGTAGTCAGTCTCATGGACAAGTACCAAGGTGTTTCAGAATGGGAGCAAGTATGCTATTCCCGAGTATTTAAGTCAACTATAAGACCTAGTACTTTAGTCAGGATTACCCGTAAAAAGGGCGCGCAAATAATAGCAGGATGGGGTGGGGACGAACAGAAGGAACAGCGGTCAAGCAGGAATTCCAAGACCAATGGAGAACAACCTGTGGGAGGGGGCTTGCTCCCGATGGCGAAGGACCAGTCAATGTATGGGTGACTGACCCACCGCTATCGGGAGCAAGCCCCTTCCCACAGGGGACTTTTGGTGATCGTGAGGCTTCAGCCAGCCTTGGTGGCGGCTTCGTCTTTGATCTCGGCGAAGTCCTCTTCGCGCAGCTCAGGCAGGTCTTTCGCACAATAGTTACTGCCCAACTCCTTCAGCGCGCCGCACATGCCGTCCAGCTTGCCATCTACCGCCTGCAGGTGGTCGAGCAACTGGCCGATGGCACGGGCCACCGGGTCGGGCATGTCTTCGCTGACGCCGTAGGCATCGAAGCCGATCTTCTCAGCCATGGCCTTGCGCTTGGCTTCCTGCTCATCGCCGACTTCCGGCTTGACGATGATGCGCCCCGGAATGCCGACCACGGTTGCGCCCGGCGGCACCGCCTTGGTCACCACCGCATTGGAGCCGACCTTGGCCCCTGCCCCCACGGTGAACGGACCCAGCACCTTGGCGCCCGCCCCGACCACTACACCGTTTTCCAGGGTCGGGTGACGCTTGCCCTTGTTCCAGCTGGTGCCGCCCAGGGTTACGCCCTGGTACAGGGTCACGTCGTTACCGATTTCGGCGGTCTCGCCAATCACGATGCCCATGCCATGGTCGATAAAGAAGCGGCGGCCGACCTTGGCGCCCGGGTGAATCTCGATGCCGGTCAACCAGCGCCCAAAGTTGGACACCACCCGCGCCAGCCATTTCCAGCCCATGCCCCACAAGGCACCGGACAGGCGATGAATCCAGATCGCATGCATGCCCGGGTAGCAGGTCAGTACTTCAAAGGCGTTGCGCGCCGCCGGGTCACGGTGGAAAACACTCTGGATATCTTCTCGCAAACGCTCGAACATTTTTAATCCTTCCGCTTAAGAAGCTCGCCACGGGCCGCTTTCTGGGTTTCCGTGAGGATGCCACGCAATATATTCATTTCCGCCCGGCTGACCGAGCTGCGTCCGTACAGACGACGCAGGCGCGCCATCAAGTGCCGCGGTTTTTCCGGATCGAGGAATTCGATGGCCACCAGAGTTTGCTCCAGGTGTTCATAGAACCGCTCCAGCTCGTCCATGGTGGCCAACTCGCCACTCTTGGTCGACGCCACTTCATCCTTCTCAACCTTGCTCGGCTGCCCTTCAGCGGCCAGCCAGGCCATGCGTACTTCGTAACTCAACACCTGCACCGCCGCCCCGAGGTTCAGCGAGCTGAACTCCGGGTCTGATGGAATATGCACGTGATAATGACATCGCTGCAGCTCTTCGTTGGTCAGGCCGGAGTCTTCACGGCCGAACACCAGGGCGATTTCAGCGCCGCCGGCGGCCTCTTCCACCACTTTGGTCCCGCATTCACGCGGATCGAGCAATGGCCAGGGGATGCGCCGGTCGCGGGCGCTGGTGCCGAGCACCAGGTTGCAGCCGACCAATGCGTCTTCCAAAGTGGCGACGACCTGGGCTTTTTCAAGGATGTCATTGGCGCCGGATGCGCGGGCATCGGCCTCGTGGTGCGGGAACACGCGCGGCTCGACCAGCACCAGGCGCGTCAGCCCCATGTTTTTCATGGCTCGCGCCACCCCGCCGATATTGCCGGGATGACTGGTATTGACCAAGACGACACGAATGTTTTGCAGCAAGGGAGGCGCTCTCGGACACGGGAAAGGGGAGCAAATCTTACAGAACAGCCTAAGGTTATGCCACGAAAGCTCACGCCGTCCTTCACCTGAAGAAAGTTTCTGCTAGAATGCTCGGCTTTCTTTAACAACCTTAGGTGACACATCCATGCAGCCCATGCTGAATATCGCGCTGCGCGCCGCCCGCAGCGCCAGTGAATTGATCTTCCGCTCCATCGAGCGCCTGGATACCATCAAGGTCGACGAAAAAGACGCCAAGGATTATGTATCCGAGGTGGATCGCGCCGCCGAACAGAAAATCATCGACGCCCTGCGCAAGGCCTACCCGACCCACGGCATTCTCGGCGAAGAAACCGGCCTGCACAAAGGCAGCGGCGAAGGCGAAGACTACCTGTGGATCATCGACCCACTGGATGGCACCACCAACTTCCTGCGCGGTATCCCGCACTTTGCCGTGAGCATTGCCTGCAAATACCGTGGCCGCCTGGAACACGCCGTTGTGCTGGACCCGGTTCGCCAGGAAGAATTCACCGCCAGCCGTGGCCGTGGCGCCCAACTGAACGGTCGTCGCCTGCGCGTCAGCGGCCGCACCAGCCTGGACGGCGCCCTGCTGGGCACCGGCTTCCCATTCCGTGACGACCAGATGGACAACCTGGACAACTACCTGGGTATGTTCCGCGCCCTGGTTGGCCAGACCGCCGGCATCCGCCGCGCCGGTGCAGCCAGCCTGGACCTGGCCTACGTCGCCGCTGGTCGTTTCGATGCCTTCTGGGAATCGGGCCTGTCCGAGTGGGACATGGCAGCGGGCGCCCTGCTGATCCAAGAGGCCGGCGGCCTGGTGAGCGACTTCACCGGCGGTCATGACTTCCTGGAGAAAGGCCACGTGGTAGCCGGCAACACCAAATGCTTCAAGGCAGTGCTGACGGCGATCCAGCCGCACCTGCCGGCTTCGCTGAAGCGCTAAGCGAGCGAGCACAAAAAAGCACCCTTCGGGGTGCTTTTTTATGCCTGGAATTTGGTGTGAGCTTAAATACCAGCAACACCACAAGCCAACTGTGGGAGGGGGGCTTGCCCCCGATAGCGGAGTTTCAGCTACAGATAGGCTGACTGACACACCGCCATCGGGGGCAAGCCCCCTCCCACATTGTGAACTGTGCCAGGCCCGGGGTTATTGCTGGTTCTGGCCCAGGATCAGACGCCCCTCTTTATCGACCGGGATCTGGCCACCAGGGTCACGATCCATACGCACCGAACCTTCCTTGCCATCCAAGGTGTAACGCACGTCATAACCGACGACCTTGTCGCTGATGTCGTTGACGGTGTTACAACGGGTTTGCGTGGTGGTGTAGGTATCGCGGTTCTGCATGCCTTCCTGCACCTTGTTACCGGCATAACCGCCACCGACCGCACCGGCCACGGTGGCCAGCTTCTTACCGTTACCGCCACCGATCTGGTTGCCCAACAGGCCACCGGCCAGCGCACCGACCACCGTACCGACGATCTGGTGTTGATCCTGCACCGGCTTCTGCCGGGTCACGGCGACGTCCTTGCAGACCTCGCGCGGGGTTTTAATCTGGGTTTTCACCGGCTGCACCGCCAGCACTTGCGCATACTCAGGGCCGCTTTTTACCAGGCTGTAGGTGGCAACAGCACCCCCGGCAGTCACACCGACAGCACCCAATACCGCACCAACCAGTAACGACTTGTTCACGTTGAACCTCCTGACCATCACAAACGGACCGAAAGATCCGCGCTATACCCAGCCTTGGAGCAAAAAAAAAGGCGCGAGTTCAATACTCGCGCCTTCTTTGTAACAGCAGATCAACAACCACCCATCAAGGGCGGTCGTCGACCTCCTTGCCAGTCGCGGCCGGAGGGATCAGGTCTTCGCTGTTGAGGTTCAGCCAGATCAGCACCACGTTGGCGATGTAGATCGACGAGTAGGTGCCCGCCAGAACGCCGATAAACAGCGCCAGGGAGAAGCCCCACAGGTTGTCGCCACCGAAGATCATCAACGCTGCGATCGCCAGCAAGGTGGAGATCGACGTCGCCATGGTGCGCAACAGGGTCTGGGTAGTGGAGATGTTGATGTTCTCGATCAACGTCGCCTTGCGCAGTACGCGGAAGTTCTCGCGAACCCGGTCGAATACCACGATGGTGTCGTTGAGCGAGTAACCAATGATCGCCAGCACCGCGGCCAGCACGGTCAGGTCGAAGGTGATCTGGAAGTACGCCAGGATACCCACGGTCACGACCACGTCGTGGATCAGCGAGACAATGGCGCCGACACCGAACTTCCACTGAAAGCGGAACGCCAGGTAGATCATGATGCCGACCAGCGCCATCAGCATGCCGAGGCCGCCCTGGTCGCGCAGCTCTTCACCCACTTGCGGGCCGACGAACTCGACGCGCTTGACCGCCGCCGGGTTATCACCGCCGACCTTCTGCAAGGCCTCGGCAACCTGGTGACCCAGTTGCGGGTCTTCGCCCGGCATCCGCACCAGCAGATCGGTGGTCGCACCGAAGCTCTGCACGATAGCTTCGTGATAGCCGGCCTTGACCAGCTCTTCGCGCACCTGAGTCACGTCGGCCGGCTTCTCGTAGGTCAGCTCGATGAGCGTACCGCCGGTGAAGTCCAGACCGTAGTTCAGGCCCTTATGGAACCAGCTGAACAACGCCAGAACGGTAAGGAGCACGGTGACGCCGAACGCAATATTGCGAACGCCCATGAAGTTGATTGTACGTAACATGGCAGCCCCTTAAATCCACAACTTCTTGAAGTCACGCCCGCCAAAGATCAGGTTGACCATTGCGCGGGTCACCATGATGGCCGTGAACATCGAGGTAAAGATACCGAGGGACATGGTCACCGCAAAACCTTTGACCGGGCCGGTGCCCATGGCAAAGAGAATCCCGCCGACCAGCAATGTGGTCAGGTTGGAGTCGAGAATCGCGGTAAATGCCCGGCCGAAGCCTTCGTTGATTGCGCGCTGCACGGTCATGCCGGCGGCGATCTCTTCACGAATCCGCGAGAAGATCAGCACGTTGGCGTCCACCGCCATCCCCATGGTGAGGACGATACCGGCGATGCCTGGCAGGGTCAGCGTAGCGCCCAGCAACGACATCAAGGCCAGCAGCATTACCATGTTGCCCGCCAGGGCCACGGTGGCGATGATGCCGAAGAAGCGGTAGATGGCGATGATGAACAGCGACACGAACAGCATGCCCCACAAGGCCGCATCGATACCCTTGGTGATGTTGTCGGCACCCAGGCTCGGGCCGATGGTGCGTTCTTCAGCGAAGTACATCGGCGCTGCCAGGCCACCGGCACGCAGCAGCAGGGCCAGCTCGGACGATTCGCCCTGACCGTTCAGGCCGGTGATGCGGAACTGAGCACCCAGCGGCGACTGGATGGTCGCCAGGCTGATGATCTTCTTCTCTTCCTTGAAGGTCTGCACCGGCACGTCTTTCTCGACGCCGTTGACCATTTGCTTGGTGTAGGTGGTGATCGGGCGTTGCTCGATGAAGATCACCGCCATGCTGCGCCCGACGTTGCTGCGCGTGGCGCGGCTCATCAGTTCGCCACCATGGCCATCCAGGCGGATGTTCACTTCAGGCGTACCGTGCTCGCCGAAACCGGCCTTGGCGTCAGTCACCTGGTCGCCGGTGATGATCAAGCCACGCTCGATCTGCGCCGCAGGGCGGTTGCCTTCACGGAACTCGAACGTCTCGGAAGTGGCTTTGGAAGCACCCGGCTCGGCGGCCAGACGGAATTCCAGGTTGGCGGTCTTGCCGAGGATACGCTTGGCTTCAGCGGTATCCTGCACGCCCGGCAGCTCAACCACGATGCGGTTGGCGCCCTGGCGCTGAACGATCGGCTCGGCCACACCCAGCTCGTTGACGCGGTTACGCACCGTGGTCAAGTTCTGCTTGATGGAGTATTCGCGGATTTCCGCCAGCTTGGCCGGGGTCATCGCCAGACGCAGTACAGGTTGACCGTTGAGGTCGGCCGGTACGATGTCGAAATCGTTGAAGTTCTTGCGGATCAGCGCACGGGCCTGCTCGCGGGAAGCTTCGTCAGAGAAGCCCAGCTGGATGGCACCGTTGAGCTGCGGCAGGCTGCGATAACGCAACTTCTCTTTACGCAGCAGGCTCTTCACGTCGCCTTCGTAGACTTTCAGGCGCGCGTCGAGGGCTTTGTCCATGTCGACTTCCAGCAGGAAGTGCACACCACCGGACAAGTCCAGACCCAGCTTCATCGGGTGCGCGCCAATGCTGCGCAGCCATTTTGGCGTGGTCTGTGCCAGGTTGAGCGCGACAACGTAGTCGTCACCCATGGCCTTGCGCACGACGTCTTTGGCCGGCAATTGGTCTTCTTGCTTGGTCAGGCGCAACAAGCCGCCCTTCGCATCAGCTGCCAACGTTGCCGCTTTGACCTGGATGCCCGCATCGGTGAGCGCTTTGCTCGCGCGTTCCAGGTCAGCCTGATTGACCTTCAGCGAAGTGCTGGCGCCAGAGATCTGGATCGCAGGGTCATCAGGATAGAGATTGGGAGCGGAATAAATAAAACCGATCGCCAGCACCGCCAGGATCAGTAGGTATTTCCACAGAGGGTATTTGTTCAGCATCACGCCGCCCGCTTATAACGCGGGGCGCCTTGCGCGCCCCGTCGATTGGTAAAAGTTGTTACTCAGATCGCTTTGAGCGTGCCTTTAGGCAGCGTGGCGGCGATGGCGCCCTTCTGGAACTTCATTTCGACGGTGTCGGAGACTTCCAGAACCACGAAAGCATCGGAAACCTTGGTGATCTTGCCCGCGATACCGCCGGTGGTCACGACTTCGTCACCTTTCTGCAGGCTGCCGAGCAGGTTTTTCTGCTCTTTGGCGCGCTTGGCCTGTGGACGCCAGATCATCAGGTAGAAGATGACCAGGAAGCCGACCAGGAAAATCCACTCGAAACCACCGCCCATAGGGCCGGCAGCAGCAGGCGCAGCGGCATCAGCCATGGCGTTAGAGATAAAAAAGCTCATTTAGCACTCCAGTTGCAAATAGTGAATCTTAGGGTCGGAAAACTCAGTCCAAGGGCGGCACAGGGAGCCCGCGCTTGGCATAGAAGGCATCGACGAAGGCGGCCAATGTACCCTGTTGAATAGCCTCGCGCAAACCAGCCATCAGGACTTGGTAATGACGCAAATTGTGGATGGTATTCAACATGCTACCCAGCATTTCCCCACACTTGTCCAGATGGTGCAGATAAGCACGGGAGAAGTTCTGGCAGGTATAGCAGTCACAGGTGGGATCCAGCGGCGAATCATCATGGCGATGGAACGCGTTACGGATCTTCAGCACGCCTGTATCGATGAACAGATGCCCATTGCGGGCATTACGGGTTGGCATCACGCAATCGAACATGTCCACACCGCGGCGCACACCCTCTACGAGATCCTCCGGTTTGCCAACGCCCATAAGGTAACGAGGTTTGTCAGCGGGCATCAGGCCCGGCAGGTAATCCAGCACCTTGATCATCTCGTGCTTGGGCTCACCCACCGACAGACCGCCGATGGCCAGGCCGTCGAAGCCGATCTTATCCAGGCCTTCCAGCGAGCGCTTGCGCAGGCTTTCATGCATGCCGCCCTGGACGATACCGAACAGCGCCGCAGTGTTGTCGCCGTGGGCGTTCTTCGAGCGCTGGGCCCAACGCAGCGACAACTCCATGGAAACCCGCGCGACGTCTTCATCGGCCGGGTACGGCGTGCATTCGTCGAAAATCATCACGATGTCGGAGCCCAGGTCGCGCTGGACCTGCATCGACTCTTCCGGGCCCATGAACACTTTGGAACCGTCGACCGGCGAGGCGAAGGTCACGCCCTCCTCCTTGATCTTGCGCATGGCGCCCAGGCTGAACACCTGGAAACCACCCGAGTCAGTGAGGATCGGGCCTTGCCACTTCATGAAGTCATGCAGGTCGCCGTGCTTCTTGATCACTTCCGTGCCCGGGCGCAGCCACAGGTGGAAGGTGTTGCCGAGGATGATTTCGGCGCCGGTGGCGACGATATCGCGCGGCAGCATGCCTTTGACGGTGCCGTAGGTGCCGACCGGCATGAACGCCGGGGTCTCTACCGTACCGCGCGGAAAGGTCAGACGACCGCGACGGGCTTTGCCGTCAGTGGCCAGCAATTCAAACGACATACGACTCATAGTTGTTCCTCTGGGCCGCGTGGCGCCGGATTACGGGTGATAAACATCGCATCACCGTAGCTGAAAAAACGGTATCCATTGTCGATGGCAGCCTGATAAGCAGCCATGGTTTCCGGATAACCGGCAAATGCCGACACCAGCATCAACAGCGTGGATTCCGGCAAATGGAAGTTGGTCACCAGCGCATCGACCACATGAAACGGCCGGCCTGGGTAAATAAAGATATCGGTGTCGCCGCTGAACGGCTTGAGCACGCCATCACGCGCCGCGCTTTCCAGGGAACGCACGCTGGTGGTGCCCACGGCAATCACCCGCCCGCCGCGCGCCTTGCACGCGTTGACCGCGTCCACGACGTCCTGGCTGACTTCCAGCCATTCGCTGTGCATATGGTGGTCTTCGATGTTATCCACACGCACCGGCTGAAACGTGCCGGCCCCCACGTGCAGGGTCACATACGCGCTCTCGACGCCCTTGGCGGCGATCGCATCCAGCAGTGGCTGGTCGAAATGCAGCCCGGCCGTCGGCGCCGCGACGGCACCGAGGCGCTGGGAATACACCGTCTGATAGCGCTCGCGGTCCGCATCTTCGTCGGGGCGGTCTATATAAGGAGGCAACGGCATATGGCCGACGCGCTCCAGCAGCGGCAACACTTCCTCGGCAAACTTGAGCTCGAACAACGCATCATGACGCGCCACCATCTCGGCCTCGCCACCGCCATCGATCAGCAGAGTCGAACCCGGTTTCGGCGACTTGCTGGAGCGCACGTGGGCCAGCACGCGATGGCTGTCCAGCACCCGCTCCACCAGAATTTCCAGCTTGCCGCCGGAAGCTTTCTGGCCAAACAGCCGCGCCGGAATCACCCGGGTATTGTTGAACACCATCAAATCGCCCGGGCGCAAATGCTCAAGCAAATCAGTGAATTGACGGTGTGCGAGGGCACCGCTGAGCCCGTCCAGGGTCAGCAGTCGACTGGCGCGACGCTCGGCCAAAGGGTGGCGGGCGATCAGCGAATCAGGGAGCTCAAAAGTAAAGTCAGCAACGCGCATGATGGGGTTCGTCTAGCAGGGCCGGGAAGTCTAGCGGAAATAGTCAAAATTGACCATGAAACGTGATTGACCAACGGTAATCTCATCTCTATACTTCGCCGCCATTGAGCCCTGATGGCGGAATTGGTAGACGCGGCGGATTCAAAATCCGTTTTCGAAAGGAGTGGGAGTTCGAGTCTCCCTCGGGGCACCATTTGCAGTACATAGACGACTACCAGCGTCTACGGAACACCCCTAGAGCCCGCTAACTGCGGGCTTTTTGGTCTCAGGGGTTCCATCCCCATCTCTTGCAAGCCAGCCTCCTTTTGGTACATTTCCTGTACAGATTCCAGTTCGAGAACCGGAGGTGTACAGCCATGCCCCTCACCGCCTTGCAGATCAAAGCGTCCAAGCCGACCGACAAGCAATATACGTTGGGTGATAGTTCGGGTCTTGCCCTTCTGGTTCAGCCGAACGGGCGCAAGTACTGGCATTTCCGGTATACGTACCGTGGTCGACCGGCGCGGATGTCGCTCGGCGTCTATCCGACCATCTCCTTGCAGGAAGCTCGAGAACGGGCTGCTGAATGCCGCAAGCTGCTCAAGGACGATATCAATCCTGGAGCCAAGCGACGGGATGACAAGCAGCAGCAACGGGAGGCTGGGCTTAACACCTTCCGGCGGGCTACGGAGTACTGGTACCAGTTCAAGGCCGACTCTGGTCGCAGCCGTGCGACGCTAAAGAAGATTCGCGACTACCTCGACAAGGATCTGCTGCCGGCACTCGGCGAGATTCAGCTGGAGCACATCACTCGCGCCGACTGCGCGAAGTTGCAGGCCAGCATCGAAAAGCGCGGGGCGTTCAATGTGGCGGACAAGGCTCGGACTTGGCTCAAGCAGATTTTCAGTCAGGCGATTGCGCGGGGGTTGTGCGAACACAATCCAGCTTCAGAACTTCACGCCATTGCGTTGGCCCCTCCTCCCCCTGAGCACTATCCGCATTTACGTGAAAGCGAATTGCCGGAATTTCTCCAAGCGCTGAGCAAGACCACCAGCCGGCTGCCGTCGAGGATCGCTTCTTGGATGGCGATACTGACGGCGAGTCGACCCGGTATGGTTCGCTATGCGACGTGGGATGAAATCGATTTTGAAGAAGGTACGTGGACCATTCCTGCGGCGCGCATGAAGATGCGCAGAGACTACGTTAGTCCTCTGCCCCATCAACTGGTCGCCATGTTGATCAAGCTGCACCAATGCACGGGACGCAGTCGCTATCTTTTTCCGGGGAGTGGAGAGAAGCGGCCCGTCATCAGCGAGAACACGATCAATCTGGTGTTTGCCAAGATTGGCTATAAAGGGCGAATGGTCAGCCATGGCGTTCGTCACACCGCAAGTACGTTGCTGCGGGAACATGGGTGGTTGAAAGACCATGTCGAAAGTCAGCTGGCGCATGTCGAGGGCGGCATTGCTGGGGAGTACAACCAAGCGCTGTACCTGACGCAACGGCGGATCATGATGCAGTGGTATGCCGACTATCTCGATGCGCTCAGGGACGGGATTACGGCGAGCCTGCGGGATCAGTTTGATACGAGGGTTAATCAGTTCCTGTCGCACAAGGCCTCGGTGCTTCTCGGGGTCAACGCGGTTGGCCGCGACATCAGCGCCCTGGAAGATGAGCGTGGCGCATTTCAGCGATAACAGGTCACGCAGTTTCGCCTTCCACGCGGGTCCATCCAAACAGGGCTGCAAAGCCGCCCTGTTTGGATGGACCTCACTTAAAAATTCAAAAGCCACCGCAATCGTCTTCTGGAAACCACGGATTTCCATAGACGGCTGATGTCATTTGCAGCTGCAGGGTTCTCGAAAAATCGAGCCTTGACCCTGTCTATCGGCGAGCGTAGAAAAGATCGTGCAAGCGCTGTCGTTGACAGCAACCCAGGTAGCCAGAACCTTTAAGGCTACGCCACACCGTGGTGGTTCTCCCCCGAAGTGCGATTAGCGTCCGGCGGCTCGCACGGTCACAGCGATGTGAAGGATGCCTACTTCTACCAGCGTGCCCACTGCGGCAATTCATACATCTACATTCCTGCCCTGCAGCAACTTATCCGCTTGGCCATTTCATTGCGCCAACTTGCGCCCGTCTCTTTCCCCCGGAAAGAGACGGGCGCGCCTACCGCTGCTGCAGCCCACCTCGGACAAGGCTTTGCGGCATTCCCCCTCGTGACAATTGGCGTGACAAACACCGAAGTCACCAGCAACAGCAATGCAGATGATGGTGCCGCAGCCCAGGGAATGGACTGCACCTGACTGACAGTCAGGCATGCACCGGTCATCGCATCACTGCCTTCACCCAACTCAAGATCTCGCGGCGCCGGTCTCGTCAGCCAGTGCAGCCTCCACCCGCCCACTTCTTTGGAAGTGCTCAGGAGGCCAGATCATGAGATGCCCAAGCTCCCGGTCGTAAAGAGCCGCCAGTCCCGCGTTAGTGGACAACCCTCACAGGTCGCAGGGGCCTTGATCCCTGATAACACTCAGCATTCTTGGCGGGATGACGTGGGGGAAGGCTTCAAGGGTTTGGTTTCAAGAGGGGTTTGGTCATGGCGTTGGTCGGTAGACGGGATGGACGTAATTTTGGCTATGGTCGGCAGCTGAGCTATGCCGGGCCGCAGGCTCTCAAAGATCTGTTTGACGGCGGGCATTACGGGACCGTCAAAGCGCACAGTGATCGTTGGCAGGCCTTTGTGCGGTGGTGTCGGTCGGAGGATGGCCCGGGGTTTAACGATGCGCGGCAGATTGATCGGCAGACCTTGATGGATTACGCGGAGCATCTGCGTCACCTGGTTGAGCGCGGCGATATCGCCATCGCCACCGCACAAAATCGACTGTCCAGCGTCAACCGAACCATGGCTGCGCTTCGCGGTGATCAATATGTGAAAGTGCCAAGTCCGAGCCAGACGTTAGGCATGCAGCGGACCACGGTTCGCACGGCAGTTCCCCAAGGGCAAGACCGTGAGCAAGTGATGCGCATCTTCGAAGCGCTTTGCGAACAGCATCCGCGTGCCGCCGCCATCGCACAATTGGCACGTGCCACTGGCATGCGTCTGCGCGAAGCCATTCTGGCCGACCTACCACGACTCAAGCGTGAAGCCGAACACTACGACAAGATCAACATCCAGGACGGCACCAAAGGTGGCCGCGGCGGTGCAACAGCACCTCGCTGGATCATGGTGGATGATCACATTCGTGACGCGCTGAGGTTTGCCGAACAGGTATCTCCCGAGGGTAGCCGCAACCTGCTGGCACCGAACGAGAGCTACCTCGACTTCCAACACGAAATCGTCCGTCCTGCACGGGACATCCTCCATACGCACAACCTCAAAGGCTTCCATGAGCTCCGGGCGGCCTATGCGTGCGAACGCTACAAGCAAATCACCAAGCATCCTGCGCCTATCAACAGAGGCCGTTGCTACCAGATCGACCAACACCTCGATCAAGAGGCTCGCGTACGAATCAGCTATGAACTCGGGCACGGCCGTATCGACGTGGTATCGGCTTACATTGGCGGTCGAGCATGAGCAAGCCATTCGATATGGAGCTGTTCCTAGCGGGCGTCCTGACCGGATCGCACACCACGCGCCAACGCCATATTCGTCAGGCGAAGATCATCCAAACGGCAGTTGCCGAGCGCTGGCAACGGAACAATCCATGGACTTGGCAACGGAAGCATCTCCTATGGTTTCTGGATCACAGGATGGGTGATCTAGCAGAAGCGACGCGCTATTACTACCGCCTAACCATACAGTTGATTGCCCTACGCCTTGGAAAACCGTGGTTTCAATCGTAAGAAGTTCTGTTCGCGCCCAAAAGTCCAACCTCCAGCCACGATGTATTACAGACGTCAGCCAGCTCACCAATCCAAAGGAAAAAGCATCCCGAGGCGGCCAGTAATGGCAGGCAGAAAACGACCGATTGTGTTGAAAAAGTCGACTCGGCCTGACTAGCCATACATTGAGCGGTGAAAGCGCTTTTTTATACGCTGCCACGTCAAATCTGAGCCCTGAACAGCGGGTCAATTCGACTGACCGTTACCTCGCCTATCGAGGCATGCCAGGCAATTTCTTTGTTTTGGGCCAGAAGCCATTCGCTCAAATCAATGCAAGCGACCGAACAAATTTATTTTCAAAAATCGAAATGTTAGGAGGCCGTGGAGGCTGTTACTGCTGCTCATGCAGAAACGGTAGGTTTGTCTCCAAAATGAAATTGTACGCAAGGAGCGTCACACATGAATGCATCCCCAACTGATCACTCGCCTGACCTCATGGCTGCGGCCGAGGACGTCCTCGTCGCCGAGCAATGGGCTTCCATCTCGTTGTTACAGCGCAGACTCAAGCTAGGCTACAGTGCTGCCCGCTCATTGATGGACGCACTCGAGAGAAACGGAGTGGTCAGTAACCTGCATATCCATGGTTTTCTCACCCTTACCCCGACGTATATGAGGAAAATAGAGTCTGCGCGGCCGATGTCAGGGCGTGAGAAATATACTCGCAAGGTTTTTGAGACGGCACTTTTTCTCTGGGAGACTCACGAGGAAGGCGGATATGGCGATACACGAGCCATTAATTTTCTCTCGCCCATCGGAAGAGAGGCAGTAAAACAGCGCAACGTTGTATTTAAGGTGCTTGATGGCGCACCCAATGCGTCGCTGTTTAGTGCCGCTGGCGCGCTGGCTGGGTGGCTGCTAGAAAACTTTCTCCCTGCTGTGGAGTACGGGGATATCAAGTCTGAGCTTGCGACGTTGTGTGCTGCGCAAGAATGGAGATACCAAAAGGTCACGGATACCGAAGAAAAAATGGAACGGTCTTATCTTCGCCTCGCTAGATACATTCGACGGGTATTAAC
This sequence comes from Pseudomonas sp. Y39-6, assembly GCF_023651955.1. NCBI lineage: Bacteria > Pseudomonadati > Pseudomonadota > Gammaproteobacteria > Pseudomonadales > Pseudomonadaceae > Pseudomonas > Pseudomonas sp. Y39-6. The sequence goes on from NZ_CP069594.1 coordinate 5,854,542, forward strand.
TGAAGAGGCTCCGCCGAACACAAATATATTTATATATTTCATTTGGGATGGCTTCGTTCCTAAAGGGCACGGAAAGAACGGCCCGGGTAGGGGGGAGCATGTAGTGCCACGAAAGTTTTTATTGCACGCGGGTGTTGGGCTGTTCAAAGCAGGTTGGCCGATTGACGGCGTAGCACGCGTACTGAGGTACAGCCTGGCTATCGTACATATCACATTGGATGAAAGTAGATTTCTGGATGCCAGCAGGATAAACGGCGGCTTGGGGCTCAAAGAGCTGATGCCAGAGGGTTGGCGCATAGGTGTTGACTGTATATACGAGCGTCTCCACAAGGCCAGGATTGCTTTTGATCCGCCAGCGGAACACGATGCATGCGCATGTGCCTTGTAAATAATGAATCGCCACTCGTTTGCTAGACCTCGCGCCCGGCTGTTTTGGGTCGACTGTTGTCTGATGCCCCCGGCAGAAGTCGGCCCATAGCTGCCCGTTATGGTTTCCAGGACATTGGAGGCGCTTCACAATCCAGCACAAAAGCTTCACGTTTTACCTCTTTTAAACCAGACCGAAACACATAACCCGCTCTTGTTCATCTCATCCGAAAAACTCAATCGGATGTGCGCCCCCGCACGATCGGCTATCGCCTTTACAATCGATAAACCCAGCCCGGAGCCTGCCTCATCGGTTCCCAAACTGCGGTAGAACGGATCGAACACCAGCATTTTTTCTTCTGCGCTGATGCCTGGGCCTGAGTCCTTGACTTGAAGGATCACTGTTTCCTGCGCCAACTCGACCGTCAGGTCGACTCGTCCGCCAACGGGGGTATAACGGATAGCATTATCCACCAGATTCTTGACCAGGATTAACAGATCCATTGCGTTGATATTGACCTGTACGTCTTCGATGCTTTCAACACCGATATCGATGCGCTTGCGCTCTGCTAGCGGCAGTAAGTCCTCTAGTACCCGTCGATAGACTTCATGGACTGAAACTGATGTCTGTGATCGATCCGAGCTTGATTGTGCTGCCGCCAGGGCCAGCAGTTGATCGATCAATTTTCTGCTGCGTTCAATTCCCCGAGACAATGGCAACAAACGTTCATAGGCCGCCGCCGACATTTCTATGGCCGACAGTCGCTCGGCTTGTAGTGAGAGGGCCGTCATCGGGGAACGTAGTTCGTGGGCTGCGTCGGCGATGAAGCGACGCTGGGCTTCCATGGACTGCGCAACGCGCATCAACAATCGATTGATGGCCACGACGAAAGGTCGGATCTCGGTTGGCAGGTGGTTATCGTCAATAGGATGCAACGCCTGTTCGTCGCGCTGATCGATTTCGTCCGAGAGGGTTGCTATGGGACGGAATAGTTTGCGTACCAGATCGCTCACCACCAGCAACAGCACCGGAAACAGAATGAGAAACGGCAACAGACTACGCCAAGCGCTTTTTCGCGCCTCTTTTTCACGCACGTCAGCTTCTTGGGCGACAACGATGCGTTCGCCACCGACCATTGTTCTAACCAGCACGCGAAAATTTTCGCCTGCCACGCTCAAGGTCGACAAGCCATCGGCTAGTCTTGCCGGGAAGGGCAACGGTGTTGTTGCGTCATCACTGCCGGTCGCTTTACTGCTGTCGGTCAGGTATTGGACGATAACCCTGGACTCTTCGTCGTCGCCAACTACCTGTTCAACCACAGGATAGTGAAAGGTCATCTTTTGCCGATCAAAAAGGATGGCCACTTGACGCAAGGTCTCGTCCTGCATTTCGTGCGCCTCGTTAATCGCAGAGACAAAAGCGAAAAAACCTGCCAGTACCGCCACGATCAGGATGGCCAGCGACAGCGTTACAGACAAACGCACCTGTACCGAGTCATTCAAGCGCTTTTTGAAACCATCCATCCCATTCCCCTGACATTCTTGATGACATGGTTCCCCAGTTTTCGCCGCAGTGCATGAATCAGAAACTCCACCGCATTGCTTTCCACTTCATTACCCCAGCCGTAAATACGGTCTTCCAGCTCACTGCGCGAGAGAATGGCACCAGGTCTTATTAATAGGGCCTGTAGCAGGGCGAACTCGCGGCTGGAGAGTTGAATATCGGGGGTTTCGGCAGTAGCCGCTTGTTTGGATAGCAGATCCAGCGACACTACACCGTTGTCCAGCACTGACTGGGCACTGCCGCCTTTGCGGCGTAAAACAGCTCGCATGCGTGCCAGTAACTCCGCCATGGCGAAGGGTTTGAGCAGGAAGTCGTCCGCGCCGCCGTCGAGGCCGCGCAGGCGATCATCGAGTCCATCCCTTGCGGTGATGATCAGCAACGGTACCGGGTTGTTGCGTCCACGAATGCCATCGAGGACATCGAGCCCGTCTTTGCCGGGCAAGCCGAGATCCAGCAGCACCATGTCATAAGCTTGTGTTTCCAGTGCTGCAAGGGCGGTGAGTCCGTTTTTTACCCAGTCTGCGGCGTAGCTAGCATCGTTCAGCGCGCCTTGAATGGCATCCCCAATCATAGGGTCATCTTCGACCAGCAATATCCGCATTTATCACTCCAGAAAAAGGCGCGCCGATCATGACCGTCGCGCCTGTATTGAAGCATCTGGGCCGGCGTTTGTCCGTCGCCGGATCAACGCAATGTGCGGCTGTCGGTCACTGCTTGCCCTTCATGGAGTCGAAGGCTTTCAACAGATCATCCATCGAAGCCTTGCAATAGCCCTGCTTCGGTGTGCTGGCGCGCAGGGCGTCGAGTGCCCGATCAATGGCTTTGTCCAGCACATGCCAGTCACTTGCAGCCCGGGGTTTGATGCCAGCTTCGGCGGAGTCCCAGGACGTTTCCAGATCCTTGATGCGGGTTTTCGCCCCCGGCAGGTCATTTTTATCGACGAGCGCGGCGACATCGGTGGCGATGGTGCGGAACTCGGACAGATCGCCCAGTTTTGAACCGGACTGGGCGGATGCGCTCACCGATGTGTTCGGCGTGCCGGCACCGGGTTTGTCCGCAGGTTTCGAGCAGCCGGCGGCGACGCTGAGTAAAAAGATCGACGAGACGATGGCAACGTGGCGAATGACATTTTGAAGTGGACGCATGACAAATCCTTGATTGGCTTTTGAAGGGTTACTGAGTGACGTTTTTGCGGTTGCCAATGCTGATTTGCGCGACCGCAACCAGAAGAACAATGACGCACAGGAAGATAGCGCTGGTCCAGGCGGCGCCCATGCCGAGGCCGCCGTAGGTTTTGGCCTGGGTCAGCAAGTCGCCGAGGGAGGCGCCAAACGGACGGGTAAGGATGTAGGCGATCCAGAAGGTAAGCACGACATTGCCGCCCAAGCGCCAGGCCACCAGGGTGGTGGCGATCAGCCCACCGAAAATCACGGCGCCGAGGGTGAAGCCCAGGCCCAGCGCTTCAGTAGCTAGGTCGCCCGCTGCTGTGCCGAGAGCAAAGGTGCAAAGCACTGTCGTCCAGTAGAAAAGCTCCCGTCGCGGGGTTACGATTTCGCGGATCGACAGGTTGTGCTCCACCCGGTACCAGACCAGGAAATTGATCGTCAGCAGAACGGCAAAGACCGCCGTGCTGGTGTACAGGCTGATGTCGAGCATGTCGGTCATGATGTCCGTGATCTGTGTCCCGACGATGCTTACCAGCACCACGGTTAACCAGTAGATCCGGGGTGAATAGGCCTTGGTACGCAGTTGGAAACACAACGCGAGCGCTAGCAAGACGGCCATACCGATGCTCGTCCAACCAGCGCCCAAACCGGCATCCACGGCCAGAAAGTCCGCTCCGGTTTCACCCACCGTCGTGGACAGAATCTTGATCACCCAGAATGACAGCGTCACCTCGGGTACTTTGTTGAGCCATCCGGATTTTTCGGGATTCATGTGCGGGTAGCCTCTCCTGAGCGGCGCTGAACTTGCGCAGGGGGGAAGATACTTAGCGAAACTTAGCTGAGACTGAGGGACGGCAATACGATTGCCGCAGTTCTCTTGCCGGGTAGATCGCTGAAGGCATTACTCCGGATTTGGGAACGTTACATATTACTTCCGCGGCCTATTCTGGAGGCTGGCATGCGCAATTGTCTGAAACGGAACCGATTGGCAGCTATTCGCAGATAGCTGCCCAAACAATGGGCAGCTCAACCCATACCGGCCGTTTGCGACCGCCAGAAAGCGGCCAGCTCTGGCCAGTGGTAACTCGCCGCATTGGCCAGAGGTAGACACTCGATGTGTCTACGAAATTGGGGGCGATTCAACCCTTCAGCTCAGCAGTCGTTAGTGATAAGGCCGTGCGTCCTTCCCCACAAGACATTCCCGACACCTGGCCCTTCCGCGCCCGGCGGCCTCAAGCGATGCCAGAGCTAGCCCTGGCGCGCAGGAGTAGCTGGCGGGCCAAGGCTTGGAGTTGTTCGGCCTCGTCCGCAGCCAGCTCGCCGAAGAGGTGATGGGCGAGTTCGGTCTCGATGGCCATGAAACGTTGCACCTCGGTGGCACCCGCGGCCGTCACGCTCATGCGCAGGAGGCGACCGTCCCCGGCGTCTGCCCTTCGTACCATCAGGCCGCGTGCCTCCAGTGCATGGATGAGGTGGGCCACCTGGCCTTTGTCGCGCCCTGTGAGATTGGCAAGCTGCTGCTGCGTGCCGCCAGGCTGCTCAAAGCACAGGCACAGGATTCTCATGTGCAGCGGCCCGAGTCCGTCGACCTGCTCAACGCGCATGCGATCCCTGAGGAGCTGCTGGGCCGTACCGAAGACCGTCATCAGCGAGACGAAGGTCGTGCGCGCAGTGTCGTCAGTTGGGGCGTGGCATGTCGTCAGTTTCTTCATGGGTCTACTCGTTGATGAGTTAAACATTATTGTTATACTGTTGAGATTATCAACGATATCCAGTCGATGCCCTCTATTTCTATGAAATCCAATCGCACCACCCGACCGTCCCTGCGCGCCATCCTTCCCGACCTAGTGTTGCTGCCCTCGGTCGCGCTAATACTCAGCTTCATCATGACCTGGGCGACGCTCGGTTTCACTCCTGAGTTCCTGGCGCGTTGGGGCCGAGGCTTCCTTACGACCCTGGTAGTGCTCCCCTTCGTGCTGGTGTGCCTTGGCGCGCTGGAAAAAGGGGTGGATAAGGTCATCGGCGGCATGAGCTGGGTGGCGCGCAAGCTGGTCGTCTCCGCCATCACCGCCTGCTTCATCGAAACCATCATTGCCTTTGCCGTGACTGCTGTGGGCCACCCCTTCGACGCTTCGTTCGCAGACACCTGGTGGCTGGCTTTCAGCCGCTCGCTACCGGCGGGCCTAGCCATCGCGTTCTTCATGTGCTTCTACATGAAGCCGCGGATGGATCGCATGCGCAAGGCTGCGCAAAAAGGCGTGCCCCCCAGCTCCGAACCTGAGCCATTTAGGGAACATCCTCGAACTTCTGCTCCTAGCCGTTTTCTGCCTGACACGACTGACCGGCTTGGGTCGAAAGTTTCCTATAGCGGCAGACCAGACTCCGCCAAATCCGATTGCTTTGTTAACAACAACTCACACAACACGCATCTCGTCGGAAATCAGAAAGGCGAAATAGGCAATCTTCCATCCACCAAGCTCCACTAATGCAAATCACTCGCACGTACACTTCCCCGCATATTAAAAAGTGTACATGCCCTTTTATAAATATTAATCAAATACTTAACCTACTCTTCGAGTCTCCCTCGGGGCACCATCTTAAAAAAAGACCTTGAAATTCAAGGTCTTTTTTTTCGCCTGTCGAAAAGTGGGCAACCAGCAAAATCCCCGACCAGCGCAACATCAACTTGAAACACAGCCCCTTGTGGGAGCTGGCTTGCCTGCGATAGCGTCAGCCGCAACACCCTCAAACCACCAGACTAACTACCTGCCACTTCACCCTCCTCCGTCACCCCATTGGCCAACATCCCATTCGCCAAATCATCCACCACCGCCTTCGCCATCTCCCCCAAATAATGCGCCGCCCAGGCATAACGATCCGCGCCCGTGTCCATGGCCGCATCCAACGCCAGCAGCTTTGAACAGTGGAGAAGTTCGGAGGCGTGCTCCAACGCATCGCGGATGGGCACGCCGGCGTTCACGCGGAATAGTCGGTGAAGGTTGGGCTGCTTGCCACAGGTGGAAAAGGTGATGACACCGAGGGTTTTGTTGAGGGGTGGGTTGATCATTGGGCACCTCCTGGATGGGCGGAGGTGTGGGTGGTGGGGTTGTGAGGGTATGGCCTGTCAGAAACGCTCATTGCTTAAGCTCCTAATATAGTGAGCCTATTGTTTCTCGGATTCTCAAGTCCGGTCGCTGGGTTGGAAGCGACGGGGAGAAAGTTAGCGCAGGAGCGATTGGGGTTGAAAGTCAGTATCTGTGGCGAAAAATTTCCGTTAGGTCGGTCGGGGACGCCGATTCCCCCAGATGCAGGAAACAACCGGGGTCTACCCCCGATTACCTCCGGGAAAACGTGTTGGTTTAATGGGCATCAGAAATGACCGTGTGCGCCGACGCGATGGCTGATATCTTTCCCGCGCGCCCAATCGCGTCCAATCAACGCCGGTCCCATCAAGGAAGATAAAAACAATGAAAGTATTGCTCATCGCTTCGCTAGGAATGTTGTCGCTGACTCAAACATCACTATCCTTCGCGGATAATGCTAATGGAAAAAATCTCTATCTACAGCGATGCAGCATGTGCCATGGAATGGATCTCAAAGCAACAGGACCGCTGGCTAAAAAAAGTAATCCGCCGACGCCTGATCTAACAACGCTCGCTTTCAAAAAACGATTAAATGATTATCCGGGCGTGATTGTGTCTTCGATAATACTTCGCCCAAATGGCGACTTAATTCCAAAAACCTTGCGAGAGAATGGAGTAAAGCTATCGCCGCACTCATGGAGCGTTAAGGATTTTCGCGATTTAAATCAATACATGGGTGGCGTTATTTCACAAACCCGATGACCGTCGAAGTGCCTGGTCCTGTGCTGTCTCCGTGGATTGACATGACGCTTTAAGCGCTCTGCCAACAGTTCAAACTCGATACCTTTGCTACAGATTGGCCTACGCTGGAGCTGCACGCTGCCGAGAAAGAAACGAAGAACGCGCTGCGGTTATCGCAGGAACTCAACGGCTCAACAGCCACATGAACGGTGATTTTTAGAATAGCTAACATGACGACCAAGCCTTCTGCGCAAGTATCCCGCGCTGAGTACGCGCGACGGATAAATCGTGTACTCAACTACATCGATGCTCACCTCGATCAGCCGTTAGATGGCGCGCAGTTAGCCGACATCGCCAATTTCTCGCGCTTCCATTTTCATCGAATTTTCGCCGCATGGATGGGCGAAACGCTTGGCAGCTATGCACAGCGTCGACGGCTCGAGAAGGCGGCCTTCCGGCTGTCCTGTGGTAGCCATGAAACAGTACTTGAAACAGCGTTGGCCACCGGCTTCCATTCGGGTGAAGCGTTTGCGCGAGCCTTCAAACTCAAGTTCGGCTGCACGCCATCGACCTGGCGCTCCACGACTCTTCAGCGGCTGAAAATGCAGGCGTCCGCGATCGGACAGCAACCAGGCAACCAAGAGAGCAATCCTGATCAGGTCTTCAGCAATATCCATCAGGAAGGCGAGCCCGCGCTCGGTGAATCTGACGTCTCTTATCGGCTAACGGAAACTTGTGCCATGGATGTACGTATCGTTGATTTACCAAAAGCACGCGTCGCGTATCAACGTTTGATCGGACCATATGGGCCCGCCATCGGCGAATTTTGGCGCGGCACCATTGCGCCGTGGATGCACTCAAATGGCCTCAGTGATGAAACGTGTTATGGCATAGGTCATGACGACCCGTCTCTCACTCCAGCCAACAAGTGCCGCTATGACGCGTGCGTCGAAGTACCCGCTCATTTTGTTGCTAGCGGCCAGGTAGATATTCTAACTCTGCCGGGCGGCCGTTATGCCGTAGCGAGTTTCAAAGGGAAAGCTGAGGTTTTAGGTAACGCCTGGATGTGGCTGACGCGTGAATGGATGCCGTCCAGCGGACTACAATGCGACGATAGGCCTTGCTTCGAGATGTTTTCTGCGACCACGGCACTTGACCCCCACACCGGTGAGTTTAGTTGCGACATCTGCATTCCAGTGCGAGCGCTGTAACGCAACTCCCGCGTGCCGCATTGTTTAGGGGCGTGAGCGCATCGCATTCACCAGCCACTATCGTTATGCCATGCAGCTGCATGGCATAACGCAAAATCGAGCAAGCGATAAGAGCCCATATCCCTAACGACGCATTCGTTAAAATCCCTCCTTGATCTAGCTGCACAGGTGAAAATCAGACGAGTTAATTCTCTTCACTCGAAATGGTTTACGGCCAAAAGCGGGCGATCACCACCAGCAGCTATGGGGCGAGAGCGGGGATTCGGAATAGGCCGCATTCGGCCAATAGTTGCCTGTCGGAACCGGCTGAAATAGCCCCAGAGCGGTCATCTCCGCGTTCCAGTATTATCATGCCGATCTTCGGACTATTTATTGGTAGGTTGATCCATGGTCAGAAGCGTTAGGCTTCAAAAAAAACTGCATACACGGCATCTGATCGAGACAGCTGAAGAGGTGGTACTTGATGACAGCCTTGTTGGAAAGCTATGGGCGCTCAATCAAGGTGACAGATTTGAGTTGAATTCAGCTTCTCTCACTTTATGGGCTGGCTGGTGAAATGACTGCATGAGCAAGCCTGAACCGGCCAAGTATAAAACGAGTAGCTGGTCACTTTCTTCCCGCGAAATAGAATTCCGAACCGCTAGATTTGGATAGCGGACTACAGTGATCGCTTTAGAGCGATAAGGCGTGGGCCTTCACGCTGCCAAGCAGCTCGACGCCATCGATGGCGCTTGAGCTCAATCGCGCAGTCGGCAAGGCTGAGGGGGTTGACCAAAGCCATCACAAGCCAGATCGCCGAGCCGTTGTATGTGCCGTATGATGACGCCGCCAGCAATCGGGCAGGTGAGTTGAAACGGCCCGCGTGGATATCGATAGACTGGAGGCTTCGATTTTTTAGGATGAAATGCTCATGTTCAAAGCTGCCCTCGCTTCCTTGCTGTTGACCTGCACTTTTTGCGCTCACGCCGGTACGACGGTCGATGTGTCGAAGATTTACGGCAAGATCCAGTTCGTGAACAGCTATCCCGACTACAAGGTGAAAGTGGTGAATCAGTACCCCGACCTTAAGGTAAAGAAGGTGGTTTCCTGGCCGGACTCTGTTGGCAAATGGCAAATCGTCGACAGCTACCCCGACTACAAGATCCAGATCGTCGATTCCTATCCGGACTTCACTATTGAATATGTGGAGAGCTGGCCTGGGGTCAATTGATCGCGGCAAGCCGTTGCAGGTGGCCTGAGACGGCTTGTTGGGCGGGTTGGCCAGGGCAAGGCGTTTCACGATCGAGCAATTTGGCGGTGAGGAGTACGCCCAGTTCGCTCAGTTGATGGATCGCCAGGGCGATGTCGCGGTGTTTGCCGTTCAGGTCTTCGTACAGGTCGAGCAGCAGTTGAACCGCCTGCAGGTTATTCGTCCTGCGATAGATCAGTGATGCCTTCTTACGTATCATCTCATGAGTGCCATACATGGCTGGATCAAGGCCAACGGCCTTCACCCAGCCTTTGACGATACGAGCGTATTGGCGAGTGGATAGATGGACTGTGTTTGTTCAGTAATCTTGAACTGCACTGGCCGCTGCGTTTTCTGCTGCATCACATGGCTCGTGATGATACGTGCTCGCCATGGACGACGTCGCGCACGCGGAGCATGGTTAAGTCGCAAGCTCGAAGTTTGCTGTCGATGGCCAGATCGAAGAGAGCCAGCTCCCTGGTTCTTTCCGCAATTTGAAGCCTTACTCGGATGGCCCAGATATCTCTCAGTTGTAGCGGGGGGGGCTGGCCCACCAATTTTCCTTTGTTCCAGGGCTGACGGCTGCGGGTAGCGATGATGCTCATGACATGTCCTCCACGTGTGGAAGGACAAGGATGGCAAACCAGAGCAACGGTCGCTAGGAGCCCGTAGCCACTAGGAGCATTAATGAAGTCGAGTCAGGCATATGCGAGCGGAAGCCGGGCTGCCACTTGCCCCCAGCATCTTCTGATTTCTTTAATAATGCCGCTGTCAACCAGCTTGTTCGTAGAGACCTCACATACCGACAAATGCTCTAACAGCCATTCATCTGTCCATCCCGCCCATTCACCTGCAATGGATTTGAGGTTTCCTTCAAGCACAGGGAAAACTTCATTCCAAAGGATGCTGTGAATTTCTTGGGGCGAATAGCCTGTCTCCAGGACTACGCGAGCAACATAGTCAAAAGTCGCGTCGGTGATCTCGGTATCGAGAAAAAACTCTGAAAGTGCCTGCCAGATCTTCAGGCGGTTTGCGTCGACAGTTTTCATACAATATCCCGAAGCTTGAATGGCGCCCAGCGGCTAGAAGTTATAGTAGCCGAAACGTTCAGACAGATATTCGCCGTCAGAATGGGCCGCTTTCGACCCAATACAGCCAGTTAAAATTGGCGGTGACCGACCAGAATCGGTCGATCGTGAGGTGGAGCCGAGCCCGTTCGGCTACCCCCTAGACGCAACGCTTAAAGCGAATAAACACTTCACCTGTTTACTCGTATATTTTTCCGCAGTACAAAAAATTAGCGAATTGCCGCCAAGGATTGGAGCCTTGAAGCCCCTGATCGACGCCAAAATTACTGTCCTCGGCCCATGCAATAGCTCCGTCTAGGAAGGCTTCTATCGTCCCGTTTTCCCAGTCACCATTCGATTTGTCTTCCGCCAGGGCGTGGGCAAAAGCCAGAAAGGTATTGGCGTCCTTGACCTGATCCAATTGCTCATGAAGCTCCATGGGTTTCTCCGCTCAAAGTCATAAGTAGCTCGTCGGATTATCCATAGAGCGAATAATGTCCGCTACTGGCCGATTTCTGCCTGTCATATCCGGTAGAAGTCGACCATTAACTGACTGCCAGCCAGAAGAAAAGCCAACGTTCGAGAATCGGCCTCGGCAAATAAATCCGCCCGCCCCTTTCCCCTCATTGCTCTAGATCGAACACCCTCGCGAACCGGTCATACCGTCAACCGATAGGTAGACTGCACCAACCCCGAAGGAAAGCTGCAGCTGGATACCAGTTTCAAGTCAATGTCCTGCTGAAGGGCCCCAAACAATCGCCTTCCCGATCCGATCAGTACGGGAACAGTGGTAATCACCATATCGGCGACTAACCCATCGCGCAGGAAGGATTGCACCAACTGCCCGCCATCGACATAGACACGATGCATGCCTTGCCTCGCCAGTTCGGCCATCAGCTCCCCTGGTGCGAGGTTTGAGAAGCGCAGCTTGCCCTTCAACGCCTTGGGCACCGGCGTACCGGCCAGTTGTTCAGACAGCACCACGACGGGCCGGTCGTAGAACCATGTGTCGAAGGTCAGCACCTTCTCATAGCTGCCTCGCCCCATCACGATTACATCCTTGTCGGCAACGAAGGCGCAGTAGCCATGATCTTCAGTCGGATCATCACGCTGCAAAAGCCAATCAATGTCGCCATCTGGCCGGGCGATGAAGCCGTCCAGGCTGACGGCGATGAAAACATGTGCAGTGGCCATCAGGACCTCCTAATTGAAACGACGTTTATTCATCCTTGATCATAAGCAGAATAAAAGATTCGCCTTCGCTGACTGCCGTTCAAAATTTCAGATTTAACGTAGATGCGCCCACTTCAATTTTGGCGAAGCGTTTTTACTTACTCTGGGCCAGCAGCGGACACCTGGTATGGATCGCAGATATCGTACATACACTACTCAAGGGCTATACAGACCTGTTCGAACCAGGCGGCAAAGGTTGGCCAACTTTCGTCTGTACTTCCGTTGTGGGACCAGTATCGAACAACACCAGCCTGCGATATGCAGAAGTAGTCGCTGTTGTCCTCAATGAAAGGCAACCAATCCCGAGGCAGGCCCTGGGCCCAGGCGGCTTCGGTAATTTCAAAGATATCCAGATGGCTGCATCCTCCCAAAATCACCGCGGGTTCAAATGCGGCGTTTGCGACATCGCTGCCACCTTTCAGGAAGCGGATATATTCATCGGGAAAGCGAAAATTGAGCCTGCTCTCTGCGTCAGCAATTTCAGCATCTGTTGGAATACGAAAAGGATTGTCTGTCATTCGTTCAAGTCCGAGTGTTGATCAGTATCGTGCGGTGGACGATAGCTTATTCAATCAGAGAGTGTAGAAGCCCGCTTGGGTCGACTTCTGCCGGTCGCAATAGGCCGGGACGGGCAAGAAGCAGTCGTTCGTCTTTTCCCCAAGCGCCGGTGCTACGGCTGCTGCCCTCTTGTCTTTCCTCCAAGCCCCGCGCTACCCTCGACACTGTTAAACACCGTTCGCAAAAGGAATTGCTGCAATGGTGTCTAACCGTTTTTACTTCCGCCCTCCTCGTAAATACTGCACTCCAGAGCGGCAGCGCACGTCCGCCCAAAAATGTTATGCACCCATTGATGTCTATTTATAGTTAGGCATTTTTATCCGACCTACGTAGGATCCATGTGAAGAAAGCAAAAGCGATTACCAAAAAGAAATCATCCGGCCGTGGCTTTGAGATGTCCTCGTTTTGTGGGTGGGATGGAGAGACTTTAGTTCTGAACATACTTGGAACTCCGAGCGCCAAAAAGGATGCCATCGGCAAGGCGAAAGGAAGTCAACTCAAGATCAGCGTCACCGCCGCACCCGTAGCAGGCAGGGCGACTGACCATATGGTTAAGTTTCTCGCCCGAGAGTTTGACGTCTCGGTTTCTGACATCACGGTTGTGTTCGGTCGTTTTAATTTGAACAAGCAAATGCGTATAAGGGCGCCCGGAAGCTTACCTGCCGTAGTGGCCAAGGCCCTGTCAGAAGCAGAAAGCACCTGACCATTCGCTACGGGCGCGTGCAGCCTAATGAGCCGCCCTGCTGTCATGGACTGTTCCAGTGTCTGCTTGCAATAAAAGGGGGGGACAGATTTATTTTCTGCACTAAGCGTCCGCTTCTGGCCGACTTCTGCCTATCGCAACCGGCAGATTACTCTTTCTCCAGCGCGATACGCCCAAGCCGACCTGGTGAAAGACGACATTGAGGCGTTCGCAGCCCTTTGGACTCTTCAGAGTCTGACCCCGATTACCTGCTGAAAGACACCCACTGAATCAGTGATCAACATCCCGGCCAGGTACACCATCAACACCGCCACACCCGCATCCAACCAGCGCCACACCACTGGCGCCTGGAACAGCCGCGTCAAACGCTGACATCCCAGCGCCAGTATCACAAACCACACCAACGATGCCGTCATCGCGCCACTCGCGAACAGTGCTTGTTGGCCGGTGGGTTTGGCTGCGCCGATCGAGCCGATCAGCACGACGGTATCAAGCCAGGCGTAAGGATTGGCAAACCCGAGCACCAGTGCGGTGCGCAGCAAGCCTCGTTGCGAGTGACCGCCTTGCGTGTTGGGCATGGACTGGTTACGTAGGCAGGCCAGCAAGCGTTGACCGCCAAACCAAAGCAAATACGCCGCACCGGACAGCAGCAACAGCGCCACCACACCCGGCCGACTTCCCAGCAATGAACCCAACCCTGCGACGCCAACAGCGATCAGTAGGACATCGGCGAGTACGCAGATAGCAACCACGGCCCAGATCGGACCCCGGCCCACACCTTGGCGGATGACCAAGGTGTCTTTCGGACCAGGCGCGGCGAACAGCCCCATGCCCAAAAGCAAGCCTTCGAGGTAAAGAGCGTTGAAGTTTAGAAGCATGGGATGTTCGAACCCGCTAGAATATTAGAGAAGTTGAATCGGTTGATTACCGAACTTGGTGTGCGGACGTTTATGGCACTATTTAAATTGATGGTTGCGAGCGGGAAAAATTTAGCAGCGTTTGAACAAAGGAAAATGAATCTTTAGTGGCCTGAGAGATTGCTGAATATCCATCAACAATTTTTTTGTAGTCCTGCAGCATGGCATCAGACATTTGCAGGATGCCGAAGCCTGATCGAACAATGGATTCACAGCACGTTTTTATTTGAGTCATCGCTATATCCAAAGATGATTGTAAAGGAATGCAACACACACAAGGTTCGCAAGCATGCGAGAAACCACGACACTGGATGTAGCCAACCCAAAAGGGACCTATCCATGTCCTTCACCACGTCGCTAGCAGGTCGCAAGTGTGCATCGCTCGATATACGTAGCGGCGAGCAGGTTGTCCTTTTTGGCGAACAACGTGACGACTATCACCAAGGACCGGAGATCAACACTCGAATATGAACATCAGAACACGCGATACGCTTCGAGCCTTGGTTATGCGACGCAGCCGAGAACTGGGAAAGCCCCTGACAGCCCTGGCCAAAGAAGCCGGCATTTCCCGAACCTACCTCTACGGATTGACCGGCGGAGCCTCACAAGATCCCTCAGTACGCACCCTGATCAAACTGGCCAAGGCGTTGCAGGTTTCGCCGCTGCTGTTATTCCGCTACTTCGCCGACCTGGCTGGCGCACCGGGCGATGCCTGTTCAATGGCAACCACTAATCGCGCCACCGGCCTGCGTGACCCCAGCGACATAGCTGTCTTCAACGCGGATGTCACCACCCCAGACCAGACCGTGGTGCTGCCCGGTGAGACGTTTCAGAAAACCTGGGAGATCCAGAACCTTGGCGCCCGCCCGTGGCGCGGTCGGAAATTGGTACGGGTCGACGGCGAATACGTAATCGCTCGCCGCAGCGCGTCCGGCGTTCCCTTGGAAGTGGTGATGGACACCCACCTGCGCAGCCTGAACAACGAAATCCCCATCGCCGACACCCTGCCCGGCCAGCCGGTACGTATCAGCGTGGAGTTCGGCGCCCCAAGGGAGACCTGCACACTCACGTCGATCTGGCGTATCGAAGATGAACAGGGCCAGCCTTGTTATGGACCCGCCTTCATCCTGCATGTAATCGTCAACGTCATGGCACGTTAAGGTCCGACGGGAGCCCCACAAATCTGTCCAAAACTCTGTGCCTGATGACGGGCGTCTATCAATGTAGACCGCAACGGCATTTACACCTCCATAAAAATAAAACCTCGACTACTGTATTAAACCAACTAACCCCCTCTTCCTTATTACACAAAATCAAAAAAACACATTGCACGCCCCTTCAACTCATCCAAAAGTCTTAACTCCCTACTAATAGGTCGTGGTTTTGCAAACAGACGTTGACGCATTTATCCCGCCAGGAATAAGGAACTCCAAAGGGGCTGGCGGTTTATCTCAATGGCGCGCGGATCAATGAAGCGTTCCGCGATACCGTGAATTTCGACCTGATGCCCAGCGTGGCCATCGACCACGCTGATGCATGCCGGTTTCAATGTGAAGTTCTGAGTCGCTCAGCGTCTGAACCAATCCGGTACAGGCCCCACCGCGTCCCCTACGTCACCTGCGCTTCCTCCAACAGCCAACGCGCAAATACCTGGATGGGCGCGCGGCTCAGTTCAAGCGGTTCGGGTAGCACGAGGCAAAAGGCCTTGGCGACATTCTTCTCTTGTGGCCATGGCGCGACCAGCCGGCCTTGCGCCAGTTCGGCTTCCACGTACAGGCGCGGTACGAGTGCCACGCCGAGCCCCGCCAGCGCGGCTTCGATCAGCATCGCATGCAAATCGTAGCGCGCGCCCATCGCGGCGTTGCTCAGGACAATCCCGGTTTGCTGGGCGTAACGCTGCCAGGCATCCGGGTTCTGTCGTCGGTGTAATCGCGGCAATGAATCCAGAGCCGTTGCCTGCTTGCCCGGCTTCAGCAGGCCAGGGTGACAAACCGGAATTAACACTTCGTTCAACAGGCGGTGCGTCTGCATGCCCGTCCACGCCGGGTGCTCAAAATGGATGGCGGCATCAAAACCGCTGCCGGCGAGCACGAACGGTTCCATACGTTCCGAGAGGTGCACGCAGATATTCGGGTGTTGCTGGCCAAAGCCGGCCAACCGCGGAATTAGCCAGCGCAGGGCAAAGGTTGGGCTGACGGCGATATCCAGGCTGGCGCCGTCGCTGGGCTGGCCCATCAAATACTGGCTGTCCCTGTCGAGCCGGTCGAGTAGTTCGCGCACTTGGGCCGCGTAGCGCTCACCGTTGGGCAAGAGCCGCACGCGGTTGCCAACACGCTCGAATAACGTGACCCCCAGAAACGCCTCCAGACGGCCTATCTGCCGGCTGATGGCGCCTTCAGTCAGGGCCAACTCGTCTGCGGCACGGGCGAAACTGCCATGCCGGGCTGCGGCTTCAAAGGCCATCAGGGCAGCGTTACTCGGGAGCTTTCGACGCATGGGCATTCCTGGTTCAAGTCAAGGCCTCCACCTTGATGTTTAATCACTGAAGAGTGCCGAAAAGTCGTTTTATGGATCATTACCGTGTCACTAGCATGATTAAACATCAACCAACGAAGTGACATGATGATTTATACAGTCGAATGCAACTACGCTGACCCCGCCAGCGAAGCTGAGTGGAATGCGTTTTACAGCCTGGAAAAACTGCCAGCGCTGATCTCGGTGAGCGGATTCAGCTCCTCGCAGCGTTTCAAAGCCTTGAGCGGCGATTGCCCGGCCTACCTGGCCCTGCATTCAGTCGACACGCTTGCCGTGTTGCAGAGCGACGAGTACCGCCAAAAAGGGGGAGGCAATTTTGCCCGTTGGCAGTCGCACATCACTGATTGGAAGCGCAACCTCTATGCCGGGCTGGACCGGGCAGTTGGCGTGGGCGCGGACGAATTCCTGTTGGTCAGTGAACAAGGCCCTCAAGTACTGATTGGATTAGGCCTTACACCTGTAGCGCTGCACGCGGTTGCGTTGGACAAGAACCCTGCACACCGTTGGCTGGCCAAACTGGGTTGCACTCAGGCAAGGGCCAGCGATCTGCAGGGGCTGAAGGTATATAGCGCAATGACCATGCAGTTAGTGTCATGAGCCACGCGGACATAAATCACTGGAGGCTTGCCGGCCGGCACAGGATTGGAAATCCATATTTAAGCGCCCGAAGCATAATCGTTCTAACTGTGGTCTGAATCGCCCCTGATTTACTGGTCGAATCTGACGGACTGCTTTTAGCCGATTTCTCCCGGTTTGGGGAACCATAGAAATGTGTCCGTTCTGCACAATCGAAAGCAGCCCCTCTCGGGCGGCCACTTCGGGTCGGTATCCCACCTATCGCTTGATCTAGGTTTTGCACGCGCCCGCCGCGTGGAGCTGATCCTGGAGCGCTGACGCGTGGGTCTTTTTTTTCCGGCGCAGAACAGTGATCATCGCCCTCCCCACCAAAACCCGAGGAAGCGAGACCATGGAATTGACGCTGGAAGCGGTTGCGCTCTTCGCACTGAAACTGGTGTACGAGACCGACGGCGGCAGCCCGGTCTTGCGTGACGATCTGGTGATGGACGGGTACGAGCGGGAAGTGTTTGGGTTACTGGTACGGCAGCGGGATTTGGCTGCGATTCAACGCAAGATCGAGGAATGCGTGGTGCAGGCGCTGGAGGCATTGGGCGGCGCCCACACGGTGCTGGGGCGGGAGTTGCGGCGGTTGGCGACTGACGTGCAAAACGTCCATCAACTCGACGCACTGCCCACGCCGCTAACCACCCTCAAGGACTATTTGAAAGACATCCTGTGAATCGCTGATCAGCGTGCCGGCTGCGGCCAAAAGCGCATGCCCGGTTAGCGCCGCCCTTCAACCGCCATCCGCACGGCCAAGCCCATCAGCACCGAGCCCATCAGCCAGCGCTGCACCACCTGCCAACCGGGCCGGGTGACGAAAAACACCGCGATGGAACCCGCCATCATGGCAATCATTGCGTTGACGCTCACGCTGATGAAAATCTGCGTAAAGCCCAGCACCAGGGATTGCGTCAGCACACTGCCGTGGCCGTTCGGGTCGATGAACTGAGGCAGCAACGACAGGTACATCACCGCGACTTTAGGATTCAGCAGGTTGGTCACAAAGCCCATCATGAACAGCTTGCGCGGGCTATCCAGGGGCAGGTCCCGCACCTGAAAAGGCGAACGACCACCCGGCTTGACCGCCTGCCAGGCCAGGTAGACCAGGTACAACGCACCGCCGAGCCGCAGCGCGTCATACGCCAAGGGAACCGCCATCACCAATGCGGTGATACCCAATGCCGCGCACAGCATGTAAACGATAAACCCCAACGCCACCCCGCCCAGGGAGATCATCCCGGCCATGCGTCCCTGGCAAATCGAGCGGGAAATGAGGTAAATCATGTTCGGCCCGGGCGTCAGCACCATGCCGAGTGAGATCAGCGCGTAGGCAAGCAAGCTGGACATATCGGGCATTGTTTAGCTCCTGGATTTTTATTCTGCCGGCGTGAAATCCTTCGCCGACGTTGCAGTGTCAGGCGCCATGGTAGGGCGTTGAAAAGCAGGGCGTTAGATACAGATCCACGAGCAAAACGTCATACACCGGCTGGCGATTACCGGCTCACTCACCCAGGACAGGCACATGATCGACTTCAACAACAAAGGCTTCTTCAAACTCAAGCAAAACAACGAATACGCCGAACGCGTCGCCGCCCTGCTGCTGGACGGCGAAGAAGTGATCGATGCCTACAAAGCCATGCGCGACGGCGTGGTCTTCACCACCAAGCGCATCATCGCGGTGAACGTGCAGGGGATTACCGGCAGCAAGAAGGACTTCACCTCGCTGCCGTACAAAAACATCGTGGCGTATTCGGTGGAAACCTCCGGGACGTTCGATCTGGATTCGGAGTTGGAGATTTACTTTTCGTCGCTGGGGAAAGTGAAATTCGAGTTCACGGGGAAGACTTCGATTGTTGAAATCTCGCGGATCATTTCCAAGCACCTGCTGGCGTGATCAGCGGGCAAAAAAAGACCTTGGCGCAGGAGGAATGAGACGTTTGGCAATCGCAGTGGTGACCACATTGATTTATGGAATGGACGGCGATTGACGGATTGGCTGAGCTACCCGCGAATTCAGTTGGGGTTCTCGATCGAAGGGACGTTCTCGGATTATCACGACTCCAGGGAAATATGGTTTTGGAGGGTTATATGAAGGTATGTAAGGCGGTCGTGTTCGTGTTTTTGGTGGTTGCCGTCGCTGTTGGGGTGTTTAACGGTGTGGTGATGGCGGTGGCGGCGTACTTTGGGCCGTTTTATGAGGGGGATGCGGAGCAGACTCGGAACTTTGGGATTTGGTTGGTGGGGAACGGGGTCACTGTTGTGGGGGCGGTTGTGGGTGGGGTGGTTTGGTATTGCAGGTATTTGGGGCGAGGCTGATGCACCGCGCCCACATTTGAGGGGATGTCCTTATCGGTGTAAGGGCTTCAGAACGACGCAGGTTTTATGTGGGAGTTGTCGAGCCCCAGCGAGGCTGCGATGCAGGCGCTGCGGTCTGGCAGGTGTCACGCGGTGATCCCATCGCAGCCTCGCCGGGGCTCGACAACTCCCACATGGGGTCAGGCGATCACTCAGGTTGAAACGTCGCCAGGTAGGCCAGGATGTTGTCGATCTTTTCCTGATCGCTGATACCCCAGAAGATCATGCGCGTGCCGCTCACCACCTTCTTCGGCGCCTCGATATAGGCCGCGAGTTTTTCCCGGGTCCAGACCACCCCGGAGTTTTTCATCGCATCTGAATACTGATAGTCGGGAGTGGTGCCGGCTGACCTGCCGATGATGCCGTTGAGTTCGGGGCCAAAGCCGCCGCGCGCGCCCTCGCCGATGCTATGGCAGCCGCCGCAGGTTTTGGCGAAGAGCTTGCCACCCGCTTCGGCATCGCCGGCGGCGAAGGCTGCGCCGGTGTTGAGGATCAGGACGAAGGTCAGTAACGCGCGGTATTTCATAAGGGCTCCACATCGGGTGATACGGGTAATTATGCCGGTTTGTCAGGAACGCATGCCCATCCAGATCACCGCTTCGGTCCACGCTGTTACCACCGGCGCCAGCGCCCTGAACCACGGGTCGTCCCGCTCGATCTGCGCGGCAGAGTGATCATGGTGGTGCTGTTCCTCCTCGACGATCGTGGCAATCGCGGCCACGGCCAGCGGGTCGATGTCACGCAATGTGTGGAGTTGATGGGCCAGGTGCCTGAGGACCACACTCTCGACCGCAACCGTGGTGGCAACAATCGCTTTGCGGCCGCACAGGCCGGTGATCAGCCCCAGTACCAGGCCGCCGAGACCGCATAGCCAGTAACTGCGGCAGCGGCGGTAACCCCGTCGTCGCAATTCGGCCTCAAGCAAGCGGACCGGGAGTGGGTGGAAAAGCGCCCGTATCGTGCAGCAGCACCCGGCAAATGCGCAACCTAGACGCGCAAAACGACCATCCATCGCTCAGCGCATATCGGATCGAACCTAATCCGCTCCGCCCCACTCCACCCTACTGAACCCTGATGGTGGAGTAAGGATCATGGCTCAGCCATCGATTTTAGTGCTGGAAGACGACGAAATCATTCGCGCGTTAATGGTGGACGTGTTGGAGGATTTCGGCGCACATGTCACCTCGTTTCCTTCGGCGGATGAAGGCATGATCTACCTGGAGCGGGCCGATGACCCGGTGGACCTGATTGTGAGTGATATCCAGATGCCTGGTTTACTCAACGGCTATGACCTGAGTCGAGTGGTGGCCCATCGCTGGCCGTCGGTGCCGGTGCTGCTGACGTCCGGCAACACCGGGCTGGCGGCGCAGCTGGGGGGATCGGTACGCTTCCTGCCCAAGCCGTGGAGCACCGAACATCTGCTCGAATGCGTACAAACCGCACTGACCCGGCAGGGCGCGTCGATGCATTGATAGCTTCGCGATATCGCTTTGCTCAACGTCACGACGGGCTGGCAGTGGGCTCCGATTTACGGTGCCCACGGTGAATGAAGATTCCCACTCCTGAGTAGTCTCGTTTTGACTCAATAGGTTTATAGCGACTGCCTTCTTACCCGCTGTAAGTTCGGTTCGCGTCGACAGTGTTCGCCGCAAACCGAACTTACAGAGGAAACCGTGATGAATATTTTCTACAGCCATCTGAACTTCGAAAATTCGTTTCTGCCGACCTACTTGAACACACAGGTAGACCACCACTCCCCCTCAAAAACGCCTCCTCAGGGAGCGGCCATTGACGTCAATGGCGAGCAGTCGCCTAAAAAAGACCGCGCCGTGAGCGGGCTGGACAGCCTGGGTCGGGGAAACATCATCTGAGGCGCCCAACCAGAGGCTGCCGACCTGCTGCCTCTTCCTCCTTTCGATCCGCCCGGCCTTAACACAATACTGACATCCGCCGGGTTAACCTTCGTGATCACCCTGCGCGGAGCTTTCAACCCTATGCCTCACGCCGGCACCCTGCCCGACGTCCTCGCCGGCCCGCTGCTGCGGCGCCTTGAACCCCTGCGCCTGGTAATGTGGCTGGTGGGGACACGGCAACTGCCTTTGACCCTCAGGCTGCACGTCGCCGGACAGAGCCGCGACATCGTGCTGGACCAAGGCCAGTGCCAAATCGTGCCGGTGGGGCGCCAGGCCTTTATCCACTTGATCGACATCCCGTTGGACGAGGCCCTGCCCCAGGACGCGCTGATCGGCTACGACTTGCTGATCGACGGGCGCGGCATCGCCCACTGGGCAGCGCACCTGCTCTATTGCGACGCGCAATCGCCGAGTTTCGTGCTGCATAGCCGTATTCATCAACTGGTCCACGGCTCCTGCCGCAAGCCCCATCACCCGGCGGACGAAGGCTTGCTGTGCGTCGATCGCCTGCTGGCCGACGCCCAGACCCCGGCCCAACGCCCGGCATTGTTGATGATGAGCGGCGACCAGGTGTACGCCGACGATGTCGCCGGGCCGATGCTGCGGGCGATTCATGGGCTGATCGCGCGCCTGGGGCTGTTCGACGAATACCTGGAAGGCGCCGTGGTGGACGACAGCGCCAGCCTCTACGGGCATCACGCCAGTTATTACCAACGGGCCGAACTGCTCCCCGCGCTGGACAGCAACGAGACCTTGCGCGAGCGTTTTTTCGGCGGCGTGAAGAAGCCGATTTTCACCAGCAGCACCGCCGACAATCATCTGGTGACCTTCGCCGAAGCGATGGCCATGTATTTGTTGGTCTGGTCCCCCACCCCCTGGACGCTGATCGCGCCACAGCCGCCGCAACTGAGCGCCGACGCGCAACAGCGTTATGCCCGCGAACAGGTGCAGATCGATCGCTTCCGCAACGGCCTGCCCGGCGCCGCGCGGGTGTTTGCCCATCTGTCCACGCTGATGATCTTCGACGATCACGACATCACCGACGACTGGAACCTCAGCGCGCAGTGGGAAGAAACCGCCTACGGCCATCCGTTCTCCAAACGCATCATCGGTAACGCGCTGCTGGCTTACCTGCTGTGCCAAGGCTGGGGCAACCAGCCGCAGGTATTTGGCCCGCTGATCAACCAGACCCAGGCGCTTGTCGCCCAGGCACAGCACAACCACCTGAACGCGAGTGCGCAGGATCAACTGCTCGACACGCTGCTGGCCTTCCAACAGTGGCATTACGTGCTGCCGACCACCCCTGCGCTGGTGGTGCTCGACACCCGCACCCGCCGCTGGCGCAGCGAATTCAACCTCAAGCAACCGTCCGGCCTGCTGGACTGGGAAGCCTTGAGCGAACTGCAACAAGCGCTGCTGGACCACCCGTCGGCAATCATCGTCTCCCCCGCGCCGATCTTTGGCGTCAAGCTGATCGAGACCGTGCAAAAAGTGTTCAGTTGGTGCGGCTACCCGCTGCTGGTCGACGCCGAAAACTGGATGGCGCATCGCGGCGCCGCCCAGGTGATCCTGAATATCTTCCGCCACTCCCGCACACCGGGTAACTACGTCATCCTCTCGGGCGACGTGCATTACTCGTTCGTCTACGAAGTGCTGATCCGCCATCGCAACGCCGGCCCCAAGCTCTGGCAGATCACCAGCAGCGGCATCAAGAACGAATTCCCGCCGCGCCTGCTGGAATGGTTCGACCGCCTCAACCGCTGGCTCTACTCGCCGCGCTCCCCACTCAACTGGTTCACCCGCCGCCGCACCATGCAGGTGGTGCCGCATATCCCGGAACACGCCGAAGCCGGTGAACGCTTGTGGAACTCGGCGGGGATCGGCCAGGTATTTTTCAACGAGCAAGGCCAGCCCGAGGCCATTTACCAGCACAACGCCAACGGGAAGGCACCGACGAGGATGCGGGCGCCGAAATAATGGCCCATCGCCGCACATCGACAGCTGCACAGTCGCTCTATTCAAAGCGTGCAAGCCCCGTTGTACAGTAGCGCCAGCCACGGAGTATCGGCGTCAATTTGACCGGCCTTGAGGCCCACGCAGGGAGCGCGCACATGGACGATACAGCCGGCAACAAACCGTCAACTGACCTCAATGCCGACATGTTGCATGCCGTCATGGAACTGGTCAGCGACGGGGTCTGGGACTGGAACGCGAATACGGGGTTCGTTTACCGCAACCCGGGCTGGTACGAAATGCTCGGTTACCCCCGCCACTCCCTGGAGAACAGCGTGTTCACCTGGGAGAACATCATCCACCCCGACGACTACTCCCGCGTGATGACGGTGTTCGATGACTACATCAACCGTCGCTCGCCCTATTACCAAATCGAATACCGTTGCCGCAAAAAAGACGGCAGCTACCTGTGGATCGAAGACCGCGGCTATGTGGTTGCGCGTAATCTCGACGGCTCGGTAGCGCGCATGGTCGGCGCCCATCGCGACATCAATACGCGCAAGTGCGCGATCGAACAGCTCGAACGGCGCAACCAATCCCTTGAAGCCTTGGTTGCCGAACGCACACGCGAGTTGTCGCGGGTCAACCAGCAACTGCAGTTGCAACTGGACGAGAACCGCTCCCTGGCCGAGCGTGACTCCCTGACCCGCGTGGCCAACCGTTATCGCCTGGAGAAAGTGCTGCTGGAAGAATGTGAGCGCGCCCAACGCTTTCGCCTGCCGTTGGCCCTGGTCGCCATGGATATCGATGACTTCAAGCCGATCAATGATCGACACGGCCACGGCGTCGGCGACCAGACCCTGATGAGCGTCGTGGAGAGCCTGGAGGCCTGCGTGCGCCCCGGTGACTTGCTCGCGCGCTGGGGTGGCGATGAGTTCGTGGTGGTGCTGCCCAAAAGCACCCTGGAGAGCGCAAAAAACCTGGCCGAGCGCATTCGCCAAAGCATGAGCGAAGTCCCCACCGTGGGCGACTTCAAAATCACCCTGAGCCTGGGGGTGGTGGAGCGTCATGCGGGTGAAGGCCCCGACGCCCTGATGGCGCGGGCCGATCAGGCGTTGTATCGCTCCAAGGCGGCGGGGAAGGACATCGTCTCGGAATGAATGCGCGGGTTTGTGGCCCCGAACGGCTGCTTGGCAAGCGCTCCTTCCGATTTGGAATGACCCGGCGACTTTATTTCGTTTGCGGCCCGGCCCGGCTCACGGCTTAGATAAAAAGACGCCCGCCACTGCCGAGTCCGAGATTCATGAGCCGCGAAACCATCAGCCAGTCGATTTCCATCGTCCACCCCATCAGCCTCAGCCACGGCAAGAACGCCGAAGTCTGGGACACCGCGGGCAAGCGCTACATCGACTTTGTCGGCGGCATCGGCGTGCTCAACCTCGGGCACTGCCACCCGGCGGTGGTCGAGGCGATTCGCCAGCAGGCGACCCAACTGACCCACTACGCCTTCAACGCCGCTCCGCACAGGCCTTACATCGAGCTGATGGATCGTCTGAGTGCATTTATCCCGGTGGACTACCCGGTCAGCGGGATGCTCACCAACAGCGGTGCGGAAGCCGCGGAAAACGCCCTGAAGATCGTGCGCGGCGCTACCGGCCGCACCGCGGTGATCGCCTTCGACGGCGCCTTCCACGGCCGCACCCTCGCCACCCTCAACCTGAATGGCAAGGTCGCGCCCTACAAGCAAAAAGTTGGTGTCCTGCCGGGCCCGGTGTATCACCTGCCCTACCCCAGCGCCGACAACGGCGTGACCTGCGCCGAAGCGCTGAAGGCCATGGACCGCTTGTTCAGCGTGGAAATCGACGTCGACGATGTAGCCTGCTTCATCATTGAGCCGGTGCAGGGTGAAGGCGGCTTCCTCGCGCTGGATATCGCGTTCGCCCAGGCCCTCCGCCGCTTCTGCGATGAGAAAAACATCCTGCTGATCGTCGATGAAATCCAGTCCGGTTTCGGCCGCACCGGGCAACGTTTTGCCTTCTCGCGCCTGAGCATAACGCCGGACTTGATCCTGCTCGGCAAAAGCATCGCCGGCGGTGTGCCGTTGGGTGCTGTGGTGGGGCGCAAGGCATTACTCGACAACCTGCCCAAAGGCGGGCTGGGCGGCACATATTCGGGCAATCCCATCGCCTGCGCGGCGGCGTTGGCCACCCTGGAGGTGATGACGGATGCACAGTTGCAGGCCTGGGGCACGCGACAGGAAGAGGCCATCCTGCGCCGCTACGAAACCTGGCGCGCGCAACGCCTGTCGCCTTACCTGGGCCGACTGACCGGCGTCGGCGCCATGCGTGGCATCGAGTTGGCCCACGCCGACGGCACGCCCGCGCCCCAGCAACTGAGCCAGTTGCTGAGCCTGGCGCGGGACGCCGGCTTGCTGCTGATGCCCAGCGGCAAGTCGCGGCACATCGTCCGCTTACTGGCACCGCTGACCATTGAGCCGGTGGTGTTGGAGGAAGGCCTGGACATCCTCCAGGCGTGCCTCAAGCAACTGGACTAGTAACGCGCATCCACCGGCTTGCCGCCGTTGGGCCAGTCTTTGACCTTGTCCGGGAAGTCCGGGCGAGGTTGCCCCGAGAAATACGCTGCGACGTCCACCGCTTCCTGGTCGGACAAACCGCCCTGGCCCAACGGGAATTGCTCGTGGAAGCCGATCGGCATGTTGCGTTTGACGAACGCCGCCGCCGTGTAGGTGCGTGCCATGCCGGCGCCGATATTGAACGACTGATCGCCCCACAGCGGCGGGTACACCCGCTCGCCGTCGGCACGCGCCAGGCCCTCACCGTTGTCGCCATGGCACACCGCGCATTGCTTGGCGTAGACCGCCTTGCCATTGGCCAGGTCCGGTTTGATCGCCGGGTCGACCTTGCCTACACCGCGCCCGGCCACCTTGTCTTCGGGGCGGGTGTTGTTCTTCATCCAGTCGAAGTACGCGACCATCGCCTGCATATCCGCCGATTGCGGCGGCAACGGTTTGCCGTTCATCGAGCGCCGGAAGCAGCCGTTGATGCGTTCTTCCAGGCTCACCACCTTGCCCGCGCGCGGTGCATAGCTGGGGAAGAAGGCCGACACACCGACGAAGGGCGAACCGTCCGCCACGGTGCCGGCGTTGAGGTGGCAACTGGTGCAATTGAGCGCGTTGCCGACGTTGTCGGGCAGCAATGCCTTGGTTTGCAGGTGCAGGCGCATGCCGCGCACCACCTGGTCGGCGTTCGGCGCCGCGAGCAGGTCGGCCAGGCGCGGGGTTTCGAAAGTGGAGGAGTCGGTCGTGGCCGGGTTGAGCTGATCGCGCAATGTCTTGACCTGCGCGGCGCTGATCGACGTGCCCTGGTTGCCCCAGCGCGTGCGAACGAAACTGAGGATTTCG
Organism: Pseudomonas sp. Y39-6; assembly: GCF_023651955.1. Classification (NCBI taxonomy): domain Bacteria; kingdom Pseudomonadati; phylum Pseudomonadota; class Gammaproteobacteria; order Pseudomonadales; family Pseudomonadaceae; genus Pseudomonas; species Pseudomonas sp. Y39-6. Next base: position 5,881,177 of record NZ_CP069594.1, read on the forward strand.
GCGACCTCCTGGTCCGTCAGCCGGGCAAACCCGGGCATGGTGTAGACCCGTGGGTGAGTGGCCGTTTGTGCGGTCTCCCAACCGGTGAGGGTGATGTGCAGCAGGGATGTCGGGTCGTTCGAGACGATGCTCGGGTTGCCGGCCAATGGCGGGAACAAGCCTTTCACCCCCGCGCCATCACTGCGGTGGCAGTCGCTGCAGAACTGCATATAACCCAGGCCGCCACGGCTGGTGAACAGGTCGGCGGGCGGCGCGGCCGGTGCGCGGGCCACCGACGGCATCGGCAGATCGTCCGGGCCGGGCGGCAAGGATTTCAGATAGCGGGCAATCGCGGTCAGGTCGTCGTCGCTGAAATGCTGGGTGCTGTGGTGAATCACATCGGCCATGTTGCCGGCGACGGTGGCAAAGCGGTTCTGCCCGGTCTTGAGCAGTTGCACGGTGTCTTCCACGGTCCACAGGTTGCGCAGGCTCAGGGCGCGCCAATGCTCGACGGTTTCGCCGGCCAGGTAATGCTGGCCGCCGCGCCCGTCGTCGCTCATGGCCTTTTCCTGGAAGGCGATGCCCCGCGGGGTATGACAGGAGCCGCAGTGGCCCAGGCCCTGGACCAGATACGCGCCACGGTTGAGCTGCGCGTCACGGCCGGGGTCGGGCTGGAACGCTTGCTTGTCGAGAAAGGCGAAGTTCCACAAGGCCAGGCCCCAGCGCTGGTTGAACGGGAAGCCCATGTCCGCCTCGAGGTTGGCCTGCCGCACGGGTTCCACGCCTTGCATCAGGTAGGCGTACAAGGCGCGCATGTCCTCCTCGCTCATCTTGGCGTAGGACGGATACGGCATCGCCGGGTACAGGTTCATACCCGCAGGTGTGACACCTTCACGCATGACCCGGTCGAACTGTTCGAAGCTGTAGGCGCCAATACCGGTCTCGCGGTCCGGCGTGATATTGCTCGAATAGATCGTGCCCATCGGCGTGCTCAGCTCCAGCCCGCCGGCCATCGTGTTGCCTGGCTTGGCGGTGTGGCAGGCAATGCAGTCGCCCAATTGCGCGACATATTTGCCGTGTTCGATCAGTGCGGTATCGGCGGAATTGGCGTGCAGGGGTAGCGTCAGACCAAACGTCGCTCCCAGCAAGGCCAGGCGTGACAGAGAAAGCGCCATTGCATTAGTCCTTTAATGACCTCGCGTGGGGAAGCCCCCTCGGCGCAGGTCCGTTGTCGTTTTTATGGGTTCATCAGACCTTTGTGTTGTAACGGGTTTGGCGCTGCGGGGTTTTGATGTGGGTCAGGCTCAAACCGTAAGGGTGCCACCCATTGACCGTTGATAAGGAAACCCTTGAACACATGTACGTATTTCTGGACGTTTCGTACCATCAAGCGAGGACATACCCATGGAAACAATCAACTACACCAATGCCCGTGCCCATCTCTCCGAGACAATGGATCGGGTCAATGACGATCACATCCCGTTGCTGCTCACCCGGCAAAAAGGTGAGCCCGTGGTGATGATCTCGCTATCGGAATTCAATGCCCTTGAAGAGACGGCCCCGAACCACTCAAATACAACCTCAGTGGCTTCTGGTCTCGGCGAATCACCGCCGAACATCGCTTGGTCTATGGCATAGAGGATGATGAGACTCAGGTCTTGATGTGTCGTTATCACTATTAACGGGGAATACCTGTTGAAGCCGACTGCCCTGGTCCGCGCCTGAAAACATCCGACGCTTTTCTGCAGGGAAGCACACTGGCGCTGGCACCGTCGATACTGTCGAGCGGCGCCTGGGCGGGCGGCATGGTCATCGGCAGCCTGTTGAGCATGCGGGTTGACCGTAGGTCTGTTTTGCGGGCGCTGGCCGCGTTGCGTCGCAATAAGGGCATTGTGCTGCCTTGACCTGCCCCCCCTCCCCGCCGAAAATGCCCGACGCTTTTTTGTCCCTGTTTACTGAAGTAGTGAAATTTCAATGCCCGATTCCTACACCGCTGAATCCGCCGAAGAATCCGTAGTCGCCTTGCAATCCAAAGCTGAATACGAAAACGCCATCAATCTTTCACAGCATGTGCCAGCGGCCAAGATCATCAGCGAGATGGTGCTGGACGCGTTCCACACCTCCAAGGAAAGCGACCAGATCCGCGAGTTGCGCGTGGCCATCCGCCAGGCCCACGATGCCTTCGACGACGACAAGGCCTACGACCTGATGGGCCAACTCAAGCAGCTCAAGGACGCCGAAGCCGCCGACAACATCGCCCTGGAAGACCTGAGCAGCAAGTTCTCGATCAGCCGCATCCTGTCCAGCTTCAAGGACGACCCGGCGTTTCAGGAGCTGGTCTACGGCCTGGCCCTCAAGGTGTTGAACCAGTCCCACCAGGCCATCAGCAACCCGAGCGCCGGCAAGGGCAAGGCCGCGCGGCCGAAGAAAGACGCCGAAGTGTTTGTGATCAGCAAGGATGGCATCAGCGTCACCCTGCCGCTGCGCACGCCGCGCTCGAAGCTCAATGTCGACCGTGAAGCGTTCGAGTTCCTGGGTTTCAGCTTCGTGGGTGAAGGCGATGACGCCGAGCTGGAAGTCGAGAGCTTTGTGGATAACGCCGGCGCCGAACAGCCGTTGAGCCGCAAGAGCGTGATCACGGCGTTGCAGCAGCAGACCGCGTTCGATGGGTACAGCATCGCGCAGCAGTAGTACCGCAGAACCCAATGTAGGAGGGGGATTGCTCCCTCCCACATTGGTTTTGTATTGGGTTAAACGCTGCGCTGGACCTGCGCCGCAAACACCTCGCGAAACCGCTCCATCTCGTGCTTGTTCCCCACCGTCACCCGCACCCACTGCGGCCAACTCTTCCATACGCGGCCGATCATCACACCTTGCGCGGCCAGTTTCTCGATCACTTGCTCCGCCGGTTGCTTCACGTCGATCATGAAGCAGTTGCTCTGCGACAGCGTGCAGGTGAACCCGCGGGCCTTGAGCCAGGCGACGGTCTCCTCGCGCTGTTGCGCGTTCAGGGCCTTGCGTTGCGGCAACAGGTTGACGTCTTCGAGGCTGGCCTGCGCGCCGAGCAAGCCGCTGCCGGCAGGGACGTTGTCGCCCCCGAACACCGCGAGGCGCGCCAGCAACGCCGGGGCGCCGATCGCCAGGCCCACGCGCGCGCCGGCCATGCCGTAGATTTTCGAGAAGGTGCGCAACACCAGCAGGTCGTCGTGTTCCTTGACCCAACTGACACAGCTGGGAGCGTCGGCGAAGTCGATGTACGCCTCGTCCACCACCAGCACGCTGCCTTGGGGTTTGTTCGCCAGCGCGTGCCGGATGGCCTCGGTGGACGTCAGGGTACCGGTGGGGTTATTCGGGTTGCACAGGTAGAGCATGCCCGCCTGGGGATCGGCGGCGAGCATCGAGGGAATGTCGTGGGCGTGCTCGGCCGTGAGGCTCACTTCCTGCACCGGCGCCCCGCTCGCCTCGGCCGCCTGGCGCGGCACCTCGTAGGACGGCGTGGCCATCACCAGGCCGCGGCTTTCGCCGGTAAACGCCAACACCGCGTAGCGCAGCGCAGCCATGGAGCCGGAAAACACTGCCACCTGTGCTTCGGCAATCCCCTGCTGCCGGGCAAACAACGCGGCCAGGGCGTACATGTGGCCGTAGGGATAACGCCCGGCCGTGGCAATCGCGTCCTGCATCGCCTCGCGGGCGGCGCCCGAGGGGCCGTAGGGGCTTTCGTTATAGTTGAGCCGTACCTTCTCAGCCTTTGCCGGTGGTGGGCTGGCGACTGCCCAGTCCAGGCGCCCCAGCAAGGGCAAGGCCGCGCCCAAGGCGAGAAGGGACCGACGACTAACGCTGACCATGGTGACAACTCCTTGTACGCGGGTAATGGATTCGCACAGCTCGTACAGTGAGGTATGACGAGAAAGGCGCCGGCCGATTTAATCCCGCGCCCAAGAAAAAGCCCCGCACTTCTCACGAAGGCGGGGCTTGTTCACTGCTTGGAACCACTCAGGGCGCGTAGGTCAGCAACAGCTCTCTCGGCACCTGGAAATCCAGGGACATCATCACGCTGAGCGCGGTGATGGTGAAGATCGAGAACACGAACAGCTTGCGTGCCCAGACGGTGTCGTCCACCGCCTTGTAACCGGTCCAGGCCATGTACAACCAGTACATGCCCATGGCGGCGGCGACGGCAAGGTAGCTCATGCCGGCGTAGCCACTGAAGGTCAACATCAAGGTCGCCACGAGGAAGGCCAGGATGTACAGCAGGATGTGTTTCTTGGCCACCTGGATGCCGCGCTTGACCGGCAGAACCGGAATCGACGCAGCCAGGTAGTCGTTGAAACGGAAGATCGCGATGGCATAGGAATGCGGCATCTGCCACAGGCTGAACATCACCAGCAGCACCAGCGCGGCCATGTCGAAGCTATTGGTCACAGCCACATAACCAATCACCGGCGGCATCGCCCCCGACAGACTGCCCACCAGCGTGCCGTGAACCGACTTGCGCTTGAGGTACAGGCTGTAGAGGCCGACGTAGATGACAAAGCCGATCACGGCAAACAGCGCCGCCAACGGGTTGGCCACCTTGTACAACAACACCACGCCGGCAACACCCAGGACGGTCGCGAACAGCAGTGCCAGTTTCAGGGAGATAAGGCCCTGGACCAGCACGCGATTCTTGGTGCGTTCCATCTTGATATCGATGTCGCGGTCGATGCAGTTGTTGAACACACAACCGGAAGCTACCACCAGGGACGTGCCGATCATGGCGGCCAGGAAGATGGCCAGATCGACATGTCCCTTGGAGGCCAGGAAGAAGCCGCCTGCCACAGAAAGCACGTTACCGAAAATGATCCCCGGTTTGGTGATTTGGATAAAGTGCTTAAGCGACATCGGGTCTTACCTCACTTCGCCATCATGTAGGTGTGGATGCTGAACATGATCCACAGCGACAGACCAACCAGCAGAACGATCACCAGGCCTGCGAACACGAACGCAATCACGTTCTCGCGCTGGGCCTCGGAGCGGTCCAGGTGCAGGAAGTACACCAGGTGAACCAGGACCTGAATCACCGCGAACGCCAGGACGATCATCAAGGTGATCGACTTCGGCAAGGTTGGGTACATCACCAGGCCGAACGGGATCAGGGTCAGGATGACCGACAGGATGAAGCCGATAGCGTAAGTCTTTACGCTGCCGTGACTCGCATCATGGCTGTCATGGGAGTGTGCATTAGCCATTACAGGGTCCCCATCAAGTAGACGACGGTGAATACGCAGATCCAGACCACATCCAGGAAGTGCCAGAACAGGCTCAGGCAGTTCAGGCGAGTCTTGTTGGTGTTGGTCAGGCCGTGTTTATTGACCTGATACATCATCATCGCCATCCAGATCAGGCCAGATGTCACGTGCAGACCGTGGGTCCCCACCAGCGTGAAGAACGCCGACAGGAAGCCGCTGCGGCTAGGGCCGTAGCCTTCGGAGATCAGCAGGTGGAACTCGTTGATCTCCATGCCGATGAAGCCCAGGCCGAACAGGAAGGTCAGGCCCAACCAGGTCAGTACGCCCTGCTTGTTGCCCTTGTAGAAGGACAACATGGCGAAGCCGTAGGTGATCGAACTGAACAACAGCAAGGCGGTTTCGCCGAGCACGTAAGGCAGTTCGAAGATGTCGTGGCCCGCCGGGCCACCCGCTACGTTGTTTACCAGTACCGCGTACACCGCGAAGATCGACGCAAACAAGATGCAGTCGGTCATCAGGTAGAGCCAGAAACCGTAGACGGTTACCGGGCCCGAGTCGTGGTGATGGTCATCGTGCCCATGGTCATCGACATGGGCGTGTCCAGCATTGGTCACTAAGTTCGACATGGTTTAAGCCTGTTCCAACGAGGTTTCTACACGGTTGGCCGGGATCTTCTTCTCGGCCACCAGGCGAGCGTGCTGCTCGGCTTCGATGCGCTCGATCGTTTCGACCGGCACCATGTAGCCTTGATCATCACGTGCAGCGTGGACAATGAAGTAGCCGATGGTGCCCACCAGGCTCACGATTGCCAGCCACCAGATGTGCCAGATCATCGCGAAACCGAACACGGTCAACAGCGCACCCATCACCACGCCAGTGGCGGTGTTGTTTGGCATGTGGATCGGTTCGTAGTGCTTAGGCTGCTGGTACGCAGTACCGTTTTCCTTGGCTTCGGTGAACGCATCGATGGTGTTCGCGGTAGGAATCACGGCGAAGTTGTAGAACGGAGGTGGCGACGAAGTCGACCATTCCAGGGTGTGGCCGTTCCATGGGTCGCCCGACTCGCACATGTTCTGCTTGCGATCACGCACGCTGACATACAGCTGGATCAGCTGGCAGGCGATACCCACCGCGATCAGCACCGCACCGATCATGGCGACGTACAGGTACGGCACCCACTCAGGGTTGGTGGTGGCGTTCAGACGACGGGTCATGCCCATGAAGCCCAGTGCATAGAGCGGCATGAACGCGACGAAGAAGCCCGAGATCCAGAACCAGAATGCAGCCTTGCCCCAACCGTCGTGCAGCTTGAAGCCGAACGCTTTCGGGAAGAAGAAGCTGAAACCAGCGATGTAACCGAATACCGCACCGCCAATGATCACGTTGTGGAAGTGAGCGATCACGAACAAGCTGTTGTGCAGCACGAAGTCAGCACCCGGGATGGCCAGCAGTACGCCGGTCATACCGCCGATGGCGAAGGTCACCATGAAGCCCAGTGTCCACACGACCTGGCTGGTCATACGCAGACGGCCGTGGTAGATGGTGAACAGCCAGTTGAATAGCTTCACCCCCGTCGGGATCGAAATCAGCATCGTCGCCAGGCCGAAGAAGGCGTTGACGCTGGCCCCCGAACCCATGGTGAAGAAGTGGTGCAGCCACACCATGAAGCCCAGTACCGAGATCGCACCGGAGGCGTAGACCATCGAGTGGTGACCGAACAGGCGCTTGCCGGTAAAGGTCGAGATCACTTCGGAGAAGATACCGAACGCTGGCAGGATCAGGATGTACACCTCAGGGTGACCCCATGCCCAGAACAGGTTCACGTACATCATTGGATTGCCACCAAGTTCGTTGGTGAAAATGTGGAAATCCAGGTAACGGTCAAGCGACAGCAGTGCCAGCGTAGCGGTGAGGATCGGGAACGAAGCCACGATCAGCACGTTGGCCCAGGTGCAGGTCCAGGTGAAGATCGGCATGTCCATCATCTTCATGCCAGGGGCGCGCATTTTCAGCACGGTGGCCAGGAAGTTGACCCCCGTCAGCGTCGTCCCGAGCCCTGATAACTGTAGCGCCCAGATGTAGTAGTCCACACCCACGCCCGGACTGTATTTCAGGCCCGACAATGGCGGATACGCAACCCAACCGGTCTTGGCGAATTCGCCGACGCCCAGGGACACGTTGATCAGCACCACGCCAGACACCAGCAGCCAGAAGCTCAGGGAGTTCAGGAACGGGTAGGCAACGTCGCGGGCACCGATCTGCAGCGGCACTGCAAGGTTCATCAGGCCGGTGAAGAAAGGCATCGCCATGAAGATGATCATGATCACACCGTGAGCGGTGAAGATCTGGTCATAGTGTTCAGGCGGCAGGTAGCCTGGCGCGCCCTCAGTGGCCATGGCCAACTGGGTACGCATCATGATGGCGTCGGCAAAACCACGCAGCAGCATGACCATGGCAACGACGATGTACATCACACCGATTTTCTTGTGGTCGACCGAAGTCAGCCACTCAGTCCACAAGTAGGTCCACTTCTTGAAGTAAGTGATACCCCCAACCAGTGCCAGACCACCCAGCGCGATCATGGCGATGGTAATCATCACAATCGGCTCGTGGAACGGGACCGCATCCCAACTTAATTTACCAAACATCGTTTACTCCTCTGCCCCAGCAGTTGAATGCGAGCCCGTGTCAGAACCTTCAACCGCAGCCACTTCTTTCTTCTCGTGCTTGACCGGCTTGCCTGGTTTCATGCCTTCGTACTTGTCGACGACTTTCTGAAACAGGTCAGGCGTGTAAGTGGAGTACAGCGCGACTGGGTTGTTCTGGCTTGGTTTGGCAAGGGCTTCGTATTCAGCTTGATCAAGCTGTTTAGGTGCGGCCTTGACTTCGGCTACCCAGGCGTCGAATTCTTCCTGGCTCGTCGAGATCGCTTTGAATTTCATGCCGGTGAAACCTGCGCCGCTATAGTTGGCGGAGATGCCGTCCATTTCAGCTTTCTGGTTGGCGATCAGGTGCAGCTTGGTCTGCATGCCGGCCATCGCGTAGATCTGGCCACCCAGGCCTGGGATGAAGAACGAGTTCATCACAGTGTCGGAGGTGATCTTGAAGTTAACCGGGGTATGTTCCGGGAACACGATCTTGTTGACGGTGGCGATACCCAGGTCCGGGTAGATGAACAGCCACTTCCAGTCCAGCGCGACCACTTCGATGTTGATCGGCTTGACCTCGGAGTCCAGCGGACGGTATGGGTCCAGCGCGTGGGTGGACTTGTAGGTCACATAACCCAGGGCAATGATGATGAGGATCGGAACCAGCCACACCGCGATTTCAATCTTGGTGGAGTGCGACCACTTCGGCGCGTAAGTCGCCTTGGTGTTCGACGCGCGGTATTTCCAGGCGAAGGCGAAGGTCATGATGATCACAGGGACCACGACCAGCAACATCAGCAGGGTGGCAGTGATGATCAGGTTGCGTTCATCCAGACCGACCTGTCCTTTTGGGTCGAGCAAGGACCACTTGCAGCCTCCCAGCATTAACATCATGCCAAGCAGCGGCAAAAAGCCTAGTAATCGGGGGTACCTGTTTTTACTCATCTCACGACCTCTAAAGCAGCTTGCGCAATGCAGTTGGGTTTTGATCGCCAACACTTCACCCTGCCAAGGGTTGGCATTTCTCTTCGATTGAATAAGAGCCTGCCCGTGCGCCCTAATTGGACGGTTCGCGGACCTGCGGTGAGTTCTTATTCGATTTCGTGGTTAAAGGCCTTGTTACAGACCAATTCCATTTGGTGCGGATAGTTGAAAGGCTGCCGGAACCTGGGGTCGCACAGAGCCATCCATCTGCCCCTCGACCGCTCCAATGCTCAAATATTGAACAGCACCGGACATTCAGTGCGGGCGATTGTAGTTAGCTAGCGATGTATAAACCATGTCTTATAAAGAAATAATTTTTATCGATTCCAGCAATAATCCTTCACCTATTTTGCAAAGGTTCGCGATCTTATCGCGTTGGATTCTCAACAAAAACCACAAAAAATGCCGTGTTATAGGGCAAACTGCCACACCCCTTACCCGCCGTAAGGGCCTGAAAAAGCGCTCCAAGCCCCCATAAAACAGGGCACTCGCTGACCACCGAAAGCCGCGAACGGCGCGCTATTCGCGGTGTTGCTCAAACGATGAACTGACAGCACACATTAACGGCCATGGGCAAATTCACGCGGCGTTGTGACGGCTCGGAAACGCCCTGCGACAGCGCCTGTGTGACAACATGTCGCACACTGCGCGCCGTCAAAATTGTCCCGCGTCACTGTCCCTTCAAAAATCCCTACAAACAAAAACGCCCCGGTTTTCCTTTAAGAAAGGCCGGGGCGTTTCAATGAATGGCTCAGGCTTTGCGTTGGCGATTGCGATAGATACCCAGGGGCACCAGGATCACCGTCAGCACGAACGCCACCAGCGCCCATTGCGCCAGCGACAGGCCGAGCACCGGCGGGTACGGCGTGCTGCAGAAGCCGTCGACCTGGAAGACCAGCGGAAACACCTTGGCCAGGGGCAGGCCGTCAACGATCGGTTGCAGCACATCCACGCCGCAACTGACCTCAGGGAAGAACTGGGTGTACACATGGTGACCGGCAGCCGCCACACCGCCCAAGGCACTGAGCACCACCAACCCTTCAAACAGCGTGATCGCCCCTTTGTTGCGCATAGCCGCACCAATAAACGCAAAAACGGCAATCAACAGCAAGGCATAGCGCTGCAGGATACACAGCGGGCACGGCGCTTCGCCCAACACCACCTGCATGTACAGCGCACCGCCGATCAGCGCCAGGCAGATGATGCCCAGCAACACCAGAAAGCGCCGCTCCCTGCCTAAACGCAATTCGTCACTCATCTCCGTATCCCTTTGTTTGGTTGTGCCTGTGGCGGCAAGTTTACACACAGAGAGTGGTTTAAACAGAAGGGGGTTAACGGCGGATTAATACGCCACTTGTAGGAGCGAGCTTGCTCGCTCCTACAGGTGTATGGGTGTGGGGGTGTGGGGGGGTTATTCGAGGGCGGCGGGGGGCCGAAGAAGTCGTAGCGGCTTTGTTTTTCGGGTACGCCCAAGGCCTTGAGGTGGCGCTTAATACGCTACTTGTAGGAGCGAGCTTGCTCGCGAAGAACTCAAAGACGCTGCGGTCATCCAGGATGCAGGCGTTATCGTTGACGTTCTTCGCGAGCAAGCTCGCTCCTACAGGTGTGTGGGTGTGTGGGGGGGCCGAAGAAGTCGTAGCGGCTTTGTTTTTCGGGTACGCCCATGGCCTTGAGGTGGCGTTTAATATGCCACTTGTAGGAGCGAGCTTGCTCGCGAAGAACTTAAAGACGCCGCGTTCATCCAGGATGCGGGCGTTATCGTTGACGTTCTTCGCGAGCAAGCTCGCTCCTACAGGTGTGTGGGTGTGTGGGGGGTTATTCGAGGGCGGCGGCCGGGCCGAAGAATTCGTAGCGGCTTTGTTTTTCGGGTACGCCCAAGGCCTTGAGGTGGCGTTTAATATGCCACTTGTAGGAGCGAGCTTGCTCGCGAAGAACTTAAAGACGCTGCGGTCATCCAGGATGCAGGCGTTATCGTTGACGTTCTTCGCGAGCAAGCTCGCTCCTACAGGTGTGTGGGTGTGTGGGTGTGTGGGGGGTTATTCGAGGGCGGCGGCTGGGCCGAAGAATTCGTAGCGGCTTTGTTTTTCGGGTACGCCCAAGGCCTTGAGGTGGCGTTTGATTGCGGCCATGAAGCCTTTAGGGCCGAGGAAGTACGCATCCAGGTCGCGCTGCTCAGGCAACCACGCCGCCAGTTGTTCCTGGCTCAGCAGGCCCACGGTGTCGCCTGCCGGGCTCACGCCATCGTCCTCGTCATAGCAGTAGAAGCGCTTGAGCTGCGGATGCTTGGCCGCCAGGGCGTCGACCCATTCCCGAAACGCATGCACCCCGCCGTTACGCGCGCAGTGGATAAAATGCACCGGACGCTGGGTGGCCAGGGCCGCTTCGAGCATCGGCAGTGTTGGCGTGATGCCCACCCCGCCGCTGATCAGCACCAGCGGTTTATCGCTGGCGGCCAGGGTGAACTCGCCCGCTGGCGGGAACAGGTCGATCGTCGCGCCGACCTGCAATTGATCATGCAGGTAGTTGGACACCCGCCCACCGGCTTCACGCTTGACGCTGATGCGGTATTGGCCGGCATCGCTGAGGGCCGACAAGGAATAGTTGCGGCGCACTTCTTCGCCATCGAGCAGCAGCGTCATACCAATGTACTGACCGGGCTCGGCGGCGAGGATCGGGCCGTTGTCCAGCGGGGCGAAATAGAAGGAAGTGATTTCGGCACTTTCCTCCACGCGCTTGACCAGCTTGAACGGCCGCGCACCTCGCCAGCCGCCCGGTGCCTGGGCTTTCTCATCATAGATCGCAGCTTCGGCGCCGATCAGGATGTCCGCCAACTGACCGTAGGCCGCGCCCCAGGCGCTCATCACCTCGGGAGTGGCAATCTCGCTGCCCAACACTTCGGAAATCGCACGCAGCAGGCAGGCTCCCACGATCGGGTAATGTTCCGGCAGGATCTGCAAGGCCACGTGTTTGTTGATGATCTTCGCCACCAGATCACCCAGTTGATCCAACTGGTCGATATGTCGTGCATACATCAACACACCATTGGCCAGGGCACGGGGCTGGTCGCCGCTGACCTGGTGCGCCTGGTTGAACAGCGGGCGCACCTCCGGGTACTCGGAGAGCATCATGCGGTAGAAATGGGTGATCAGCGCTTCGCCGCCGCTTTCCAGCAGGGGCACGGTGGATTTGATGATGGCACGGTCTTGGGCACTAAGCATGGAGCCTCCTGGGCTTCTTTACTGATTGCCTTGGAGTACTCAGTATTCATGCCAACTAATAAATCGTTTAATTTCAATAAGTTAAATTACCAGTAGTCAGTATGACCTCCTACGCCTTATAGTCATAAGGACTACAAGGAGTCATTATGACTGCGCAATCGCTGCTCACCACCCTGCTCCCCCTGGTCGCCGACCTGTCCCGCGAACTGCCCGAAGGCGAGCGTTACCGCCGCCTGTTGCAAGCCATGCGCGCCCTGCTGCCGTGCGACGCCGCCGCGCTGTTGCGCCTGGACGGTGAGTCGCTGGTGCCGCTGGCAGTGGACGGCTTGAGCGCCGATACCCTGGGCCGACGCTTCAAGGTCAGCGAACACCCGCGTTTCGCCGTGCTGCTCGGCAGCCCCGGCCCGACGCGTTTCGACAGCGACAGTGAATTGCCCGACCCCTACGACGGCCTGGTGGACGGCCTGCACGGGCACCTCGAAATTCACGACTGCATGGGCTGCCCGCTGTATGTCGATGACAAACCATGGGGCCTGCTGACCCTGGACGCCCTCGACACCGAGCGCTTCGAACGGGTCGAGTTGGACGCCCTGCAAGCCTTCGCCAGCCTCGCCGCCGCCACGGTCAACGTCGCCGAACGCATTGAACATCTGGCATTGCGCGCCGAAGACGAACGCCAGCGTGCCGAGATCTACCGCCAGGCCAGCGGCCAGCAGCACAAAGAGATGATCGGCCAGAGCAAGCCCCACAAGCGCCTGGTCGAAGAGATCAACCTGGTGGGCGGCAGCGACCTCACCGTGTTGATCACCGGCGAAACCGGGGTCGGCAAGGAACTGGTAGCCCAGGCGATCCACGCCGCATCGTCCCGTGCGGACAAGCCGCTGATCAGCCTCAACTGCGCCGCCCTGCCGGAAACCCTGGTGGAAAGCGAGCTGTTCGGCCACGTGCGCGGTGCCTTCACCGGCGCGCTGAACGAGCGCCGGGGCAAATTCGAACTGGCCAACGGCGGCACGTTGTTTCTGGACGAAGTCGGCGAGCTGTCGTTGACGGTGCAGGCCAAGCTGCTGCGCGTCCTGCAAAGCGGTCAACTGCAGCGCCTGGGCTCGGACAAGGAACATCAAGTGGACGTGCGCCTGATCGCCGCCACCAACCGCGACCTGGCCGAAGAAGTGCGCAACGGCCGCTACCGTGCCGACTTCTACCACCGCCTCAGCGTCTACCCGCTGCAAGTGCCGGCACTGCGCGAACGCGGGCGCGATGTGTTGCTGCTGGCCGGGTTCTTTCTCGAACAGAACCGTTCGCGCATGGGCCTGGGCAGCCTGCGCCTGACCAGCGACGCCCAAGCCGCGTTGCTGGCCTACAACTGGCCGGGCAATGTGCGCGAGCTGGAACATTTGATCGGACGCAGCGCACTGAAAGCCCTGGGAAACTGTCGCGAACGTCCGAAGATTCTCAGCCTGAGCGCCCAAGACCTGGACCTGCCCGACGTCAGCGCAGCGCCGATCGCCCCACCACCCGAAGTCACCGCCATCGCCGGCGGCGACCTGCGCCAGGCCACCGAACACTACCAGCGCCAAGTCATCAACGCCTGCCTGGAACGCCACCAACACAACTGGGCCAGCACCGCCCGCGAACTAGGCCTGGACCGCGCCAACCTAGGCCGCATGGCCAAACGCCTAGGCCTCAAATAACCCAGATCCCCCAACCAAACCCAATAAATACTGAAATACTGAAATACTGAAATGCTGAAAATGTGGGAGGGGGCTTGCCCCCGATAGCGGTGGGTCAGTCACTTATTTGTAGCTGACCCACTGCTATCGGGGGCAAGCCCCCTCCCACCTAAAGCAACACCCTCCCACCTAAAGCAATCCCCTCCCACCTTAACCCCCCTTCCCACCTCAGACTTGCTTCGCCCTGAACACCGCCTCCCCCGCCTGAACCACCCTAACCCTACGAAACACCAACACATTCCCCACCATCACCAACACCAACCCCACCAACGCCGGCGCAGTCCACTGATACCCCTCAGCAAACGCCGACACATTCAGCGCCACCACCGGAAACAACACCGTGCAATACGCCGCCCGCTCAGGCCCCATACGCCCGACCAGCGTCAGATACGCCGTAAACCCAATCACCGACCCCGGAATCACCAAATACCCCAACGCCCCGACATACCGCGCACTCCAGTCCATCTCGAACGGAATACCGCGCACCACGCAATAGGTCGCCAACATCACCGCACCATATGCCATGCCCCAGGCATTGGTAGTCAACGGCCGCAACCCCGCCTTCTGCTGCAGGCTCGAAAGCATATTGCCAGCCGAAAAACACATCGTCCCCAACAGCGCCAAACCCAGCCCGAGCAAGGTCTGCGGGCTCGCGGTGTGCCCCGCCAGCTCCGGCCAGAACAACAGGCCCAAGCCCAGCAAGCCAAGGCCGCCGCCCATCAACACATTGCGCGCGACCCGCTGGCCAAAAAACACCCGCGCATTCAGGGCATTCCACAGCGTCGCCGTAGAAAACACCACCGCCACCAGCCCGCTGGGAATCCACTGGCTGGCCGTGAGAAAACACATGAAGTTCACACAGAACAGGCACAACCCCTGGGCCAGGCAGATCAGATGCCCGCGCCGGTTCATCACCTGCAACTTGCGGCTGAGCAGCAACAGCACAAACAACACCAACGCCGCCAGGGCGAAGCGATAGACAATCGACACGGGAATCGCCACCACACCCAGTTGCCACTTGAGGGCGATCCAGGTGGTGCCCCAGATCAGCACGGTGAGTAAATACAGGAAAAGGTTCATAACAGGCTCCGCTGGTTGAGCCACAGTGTCGCCTTCAAGCCCTGGCCGGCGCTTGCAGATTCTTGCGCTTTTGTCGCACGGCAGGCTCACAGCGCCAGCGGCTCGGAGTAGGATGCAAGGCGTCGGAGAGTACACACCATGTCAACGCTGGAATCCCTGCAAGTCTTTCAAGCCCTCAACCGCTCGCCCCACGCTCGCCTCGAAGCCTGCGCCGAGCTCGGTGACGGCTTGTCTGCGGCGTTGTGGAGCAACCACCACGATTCCCAGGACTACCAGGCGCCCGGCCATCACACCTTGTCCTGCTACATCGGCGGCGGCACCGGCACGTTTCGTCGCGACCAGCCGGGCACCAAGGGCGGGCCCGACAAGTTGTGCATCCTGCCGGCCGAGCATCAGTCGGCCTGGGTGATCAACGGCGACATCCGCCTGGCCCACGTGTATTTCAGCCAGGCGCAATTCGCCCTGGGCTGCATCACCCTGCTCGACCGCGAACCGCGCGCGCTGCAACTGCAGGAAAGCACCTTCCTCGAAGACCCCAGCCAGGCGCGACGCTTTCACCAGTTGATCGCCCTCAACTGGCACGAGCCCGCCGAACGCCTGCTGACCAGCAGCCTGGCCCATGAAATGCTCAGCCACACCTTGCTCAGCCAAGTCGGCGCGCGCGACGGGCTGCGTTTGAAAGGCGGGCTGGCGGCGCATCAGCGGCGGTTGTTGGTGGACTACATCGACCAGCACCTGGACGACCCCATCAGCCTCGGGCAATTGGCCGGGATGTGTGCGCTGTCGGAATACCATTTTGCGCGGATGTTCCGCCAAAGCTTCGGCCTGCCGCCCCATCAATACCTGCTGGCTCGGCGCCTGGCCCGCGCGCAGAACCTGCTGCGCAGCGGCAGCCTGCCCGTGGGTGACATCGCGTTGATGTGCGGCTTCTCCAGCGCCAGCCACTTCACCCATCGCTTTCGCCAGGCCATGGGCGCGACGCCCGGCGAATACCGTCAGGCGTTCTGCGCTTAAACCATCAAGCCCAACGTCTTGGCCTTGGCCACCGCCTGGGTGCGTCGCTCCACGCCGAGCTTGCTGTGGATGCGCCGCGCGTGGGTCTTGACGGTGTGCAGCGAGATAAACAAGCGGTCGGCGATTTCCAGGTTGGAGTTGCCCAGGGCGATCAGTTGCAGCACTTCCAGCTCGCGTTGGCTCAGCGGGTTGTCCGCCGTGCCGGTCGGCGAGGCCTGCGGTTCCAGGCCCAGCTCACTCAACAGCCCGGGCGAGCGTAAACGCAGCTCGCGGATCGCTTGCTGCACCTGGCAACGCCCTGCCAGTTCCAGGCCGTGTTGCAGTGAACGACGCGCCACCGCCGGTTCGCCCAGTTGCCAGGCCACTTCACCCAGCACCAGGTGCAATTCGGCCTCCAGACACAGCATGCCGCGTTGGCGGGAAGCGTCCAGCAGTGCGTTGAGCCGCGCCAGCGGTTGATCGGCGACACCCAGTTTGACCTCGGCCAACACCAGCAGGTATTCAAGACGCGGGATCAATTCCAGCGTGGCCGGCGGCGCCTGCTTGGCGTCGGGCCCTCGGAAATGGCGGAGCACCCGGCGCAGCGCTGCCACCGTCAATTCGGCGCGACCCTGTTGCAACCAGAAGTGCCCGCTGACCAGCAGCAACACCGCGCGGTACACCGTGTCCGGCACCTGGCGCTGCTGCATCAGGCGCTCGGCCTCGCGCAACTGGATAAAGGCCTGGGCGTAATCACCGTGATTGGCCGCCAACAACGCAAGGCCCAGATAGCCATACAACACGCGCTTGTCCTGGCTGTGCAGGCACATGCTCAAGCCCGTCTCGAAGCACTCGGCAGCCAACGCGTCCTGCCCCTGGCGCAGGGCCAGATGCCCACGCCGCAAGGCGATACGTCCGACCAGCGGCCCAGCCTTCAGCCGCTGCTTGAGCAACATCGCCTGCACCTGCTCCAACAGGTTTTGCGCGCGGTACGGCGCGCCGCGCTGTTCGAGCAATTGCGCGTGATCCAGCTCCAGCAGGGCTTCGAGCAACAGCGAACCATGGGCCCGCGCCAGGCACAGCGCTTCGCGGTTCAGGGTCTGGGCCGCCTCCAGCTCACCGCGCAGCAAGGCTTGCTGGGTCAGCCCCGACAGGCACATCAGACGTGATGTCCACGCACTGTCGGGCAACGCCTGCAAGGCCTCGAGGAAATGCTCGCGAGAACGTTGCGCATCACCCGCCAGATGCAGCAACCACCCCCACTGCGCCTGCCAGCGCGCCAACAACAGGCGTTGCTGCGGCGCCGACGGTTGCGGGGCGAAACGCGCCAGTTGGCCGATGCACAACGCGGCCTGCTCGAAGCGCCCGGCGAACAGCAACGCGGCCGTGACCAGCCCCACCAACTGCGCGGAACACAGCATCAGCTCGTCACCGTGTTGTTCATGCAGGCGCAACAACAGCACGGCATTCTGCTGGCGGAACAGGTCTTCGAAGCTGAAGTGCTGCAACAGGCTGACGGCCACTTCGTATTCTTCGGCCAGCAGCGCCTGCTCGAACGCGGCTTGCCAGTCGCCCTCGGCGCTGAACCATTGGCAGGCCCGTCGGTGCCAGGAGCGTTTGGCCGGCCAGGGCTCATCCCGTATCAACTGCGCAAGCGGCGCGAAGACTTGTAACCAGTCGGCGGCATCGTCCCAGGGCTGGATAAATGCGCCGAGCGCCTGCAAGTCCCGCAGGTACTGAGCGCCATCGCCAAAGCCGAACAGGTGCTCGCACAAGCCCGCATTGAAACGCGGCAAATGCGCCAGCACCCGCCAGGCTTCCTCCAGTTCCGCCGGCAAGGTGCTGAACAGCTCGTGTTGCAGGTAGTCGAGCAAGGTCTTGTCGGGATGGCCGTCGCCGAGCAAGGCGATGCGAACCCCGGCGCACCAACCGGCGCTGAACCGCATCACGCGCTCGACGCTGTGACCCGGCGCCTCGCCGAGCAGGGCCTGGACTTCCTCGGCGCTGAAGATCAACTCGGCCGCGCTGCATTCCAGCAGCTCATCGTCGAGCAGCAGCCGCGGCCAGTTGCACCCAGGGCGCCGCCGCGCACCCAGCCACCAGGTCAGCGCCGGGTGGCTGGCGCTGAGCAGGCGGTCGAGCAAGGCGTCCAGCTCGGGCGCGGGCAGACGGCTGAAATCATCGAGAAACAACCACGCCGACGTCTGCCAGCGGCTGAGATCCTGCAACAGCGTGGCTTCATCGGTAAACGCCAGGCCCAGGTTGTGCGCCAGGCGCCGGCACAAATCCAGCGGGCTTAGCGGCACGCCATTGAGCGGTAGCCAGTACACCTGACAACCCGCCGGCGCCTGCAAGGCGCACTCGGCGAGCAACGCGCTCTTGCCACTGCCGCCCGGGGCACAGAGCAACTTGACCCGCGCCTGCGCCGCCAACAACGGCTCGGCCAGGCGCGGGCGCAACAGATGATGGGCGGACAGCCGTGGCATGAATCCAGGACGGTCCAGGCAGCGTGTCATGGCGGTCATTGCTGCATCCTGCGTTTTTATTGTTATGCAACCTGACACCTACCCTAGCCCCGTGCTCGGCGATTCTTGAAGAAGTATTCAACGCAGTGATTAATAGCCATGCACAAAACCCAATGTGGGAGGGGGCTTGCCCCCGATGGCGGTGGATCAGTCAGCTCTCTGTAGCTGATCCACCGCTATCGGGGGCAAGCCCCCTCCCACATTAAGATTGCATTTCAAACAGGCATCAACGCACGCCCGAAGCCCTCAACGCCGCCGGCGTGTAGTCCGCCGCCTTGGCCGCAAACCCGAACACAAAACTGCTCTTCTCCTCATTCTTCATGCCCAGGGCGATGTAGCGTCCGGCGATGAGGTCGTACAGGGTTTCCACGGTGTAGGCCGGCACCTGATGGTCGTAGTAGAACTGTGCATGACCTTCGGCGACACGCCACAGTTGGCCGCGGCCGTCATAGTGATCCACCAGCGCGACCTGCCAGCTGTCTTCGTCGATGTACATGTGGCGCTTGGCATAGATGTGCCGTTCGCTCGGCTTGACGGTGCCGACCACTTCCCACACGCGGTGCAGCTCATAGCGGGTCAAGTCCTGGTTGATATGCCCGGCCTTGATGATGTCGTCGTACTTGAGGTTCGGCGAATCGAGCTTGTAGCTGTTGTAGGGGATGTACATCTCTTTCTTGCCCACCAGCTTCCAGTCATAGCGATCGGGGGCGCCGGAGAACATGTCGAAGTTATCCGTGGTGCGCAGGCCGTCGGACGCGGTGCCCGGGCCGTCGTAGGACACTTGCGGCGCCCGGCGCACACGGCGCTGGCCGGCGTTGTAGATCCAGGCCAGGCGCGGTTCCTTGACCTGGTCGAGGGTCTCGTGGACCAGCAGCACGTTGCCCGCCAGCCGCGCCGGGGCCGTTACCGATTGCTTGAAGAAACTCAGCACGTTGGCGGCCTTGGCGGCGTCGATATCCGGGATCGCCTGCGGCACCGCGACTTCTTCTTCAAAGCGGATCGGCGTGTAGCTGCCGTTCGTCTGCGGGGTGGCCTGGGTGATGATGCGCCGCAGGTTGCCGCCGTGGTAACGGGTGATGTGGTTCCACAGCACCTCCACGCCATTCTTGGGGATCGGGAACGCGTAGTAGCGGTTGCCGGTGAAGTTCTCCAGGCCGTTGCCGTCGTTGATCGCATGCACGTTCAGCGCGCTGCGCTTGATCGACTCGTAGATATCCGGCGGCAGGTTGACCGTGCGGTGGCTCGGGTACACCGGGATCTTGTAGGTCTCGGGGTAACGCTTGAACATCGCCACCTGGCCGTCGGAGAGTTTGTCCTTGTATTTGTCGACGGTCGCGGCGGTGATCACGAACAGCGGTTTTTCATTGGCGAACGGGTCGGCGAGGAAGCCCTTGCTGTCCACCGCACCGGCATTTTTTGGAATGCCGCCGGTCCAGGCCGGGATCGAGCCATCGGCGTTGCCGGCCTTTTCGGCGCCGACCGGGGTCAGGCTGGTGCCGAGCTTGGCGGCTTCTTCGGGCGACACGGCCGCCATGACGTTGGCGGCCAACACACTCAGGGCCATCACAGCAATTAACTTACGCATAGAGTCTTGTCCTTCTTTAAGCCAAATCAGAAGTTCACGCCGAAGCTGAGGGCGAGGAAGTCGCGGTCGGTCAGGGTGTTGTAGTCGCCACCAAAAAAGTCGGTGTAACTCAGGCTGGCGGTGTAGGTGTTGCGGTAGTCCGCATCGACGCCGACGCTGATCGCCTTGGCGCCCTGGTTGAACAGGCCGTTGGGGCCGTAGCCGTTGACGTCGTGGGACCAGGACAGGTTGGGCTTGAGGTTCACCCCGGCAAACACGTTGTTGTAGTCGAGGATGGCGCGGGCACGATAACCCCAGGAATTGGCCGTGACGAAACCGTCGGTGTCGCCACCGTAACCATAGGCGCCGTATACCGAGTCGCGGCCGTAGCGCAGTTTGCTTTTCGCTTCCAGCCCGCCGACGTGGACGAAGGCGGCCTCTCCCACCAGGGTCAGGCGTTCGGCCCCCAGTACCTGGTCGAAGAACTGAGTCATGGTGCTCTGGATCTGGGTGATTTCCTTGCGCCGGTAACCGGCATTGTCGGCGCCGAACGAGCTGTGGATCGGCGAGGCGGTGTTGCCGGCAATCGGGTTGATCAGGGCCAGGGTCAGGTCGGTGGTGTTGAGTTGCACCGGCGCATTCGGGCGGTAGCTGATTTCCCCGGTCCAGGCCGTGCCGGTGGGCAGGGTGGTGGAGAAGCTGGCGCCGTACAGGCGAATGTCTTCCGGGTAATCGAGATAGTACTGGCCACGGCCGAGCATGGTGCTCTGGGCCAGGGCCGAGCCGGTGCCTGGCGCAATGGCGTTGGCGGTGTTGACGATGCGCCCGATGGTGGCCAGGTTGGTGTTGGCGGTGAGGGTGCCGACGGTCGGCGTGCGGCTGTGGTAGTTCATGAAGTACAGGCCGTACTCGGTGTCGTCGCCCAGCCAGCGCAAGGCCGCGCCGAATTGGCCGCCATCGCGGGCATCACGGTCCTTGGCGCGCTGCACCACGACGCCTTCACGCGTGACCTCAAAGCCCTGGCCGAACGCTGCGGCCACCGGTTGCAACGGCGCAATCGCCGGGCTGCCGACCGTGTAGTTACCGTTGCAACCGTGGGCCGCCACGTCGCCACCAAAGAACGTGCCGCAGTTATCCAGCACGGTGTTTTCCCAGTTCAACTGGTAGAAGCCTTCTACCGTCAGTTGGTTGGTCAGGCTCTGGGAGGCGAACAGCATATTGACCGGTATCAGCCCTTCCTTGATCTCGGCGCCGGGGCGGCGGAAGGCCGATACGTCGATGGGGTTGATGCTGTTGATGGAGTTACCGATAAACGTACTCTCGCCCCAACTCACCACCTGCTTGCCGACGCGCACGTTGCCCGGCAGGTCGGCGATGGAATAGTTGTGATAGACGAACGCATCCAGCAGCTCGTAACCGGAGGAGCGCGCACCTTCGTCGCGATGGTGATTGCTGATCTGCTTGAACTCGCGGTCTTCGTCCTGCAGTTCGAAGTCGTACCAGTACTTGCCGCGCACGAACACGCCGCTGTCGCCGTACTTGAGTTCCAGGTCGTGGATGCCTTTGAAGATCTTGGAGAAGGTCTCGCCCTTCTTGAAGTTCAGTCGCCCGTCATCCCCGGTGGAAGCCTGCCCCGTGCCGCCATTGGACACGCCCACCAGTTTCTTGTCGGCATCGCGCATGCCCCAGCTGGCGCCGACCGACAGCGAGGAATCGAATTGCCCTTCGATCTCGCCGATGTTGAACGAAACAGCCTGTGCCTGGGCACAGCATCCCAACGCAACCGCGGCGGCCAGCGCCTGCGGCGTGAAGATGGCGCGCATTGTTGTTTTTGTCATGCGTCTTCCCCGGTGAGTGACAGAAGGCCCCACCCTACTGCCGCCCTTCGGGAGCGATAAGCGCACCAAGGAGGTATTCGTGTTGTCGCCCGAAAGGATTAACGCCGCTCTGGCGCGGCTCTGCGCGGGGGCATGCGCCCCATGGATGGCGGGTTATCAGGCCGGTGGATGGCGCCAGGGGGTGACTGTTGTCATATCCGTAACAGTCCTTGTCCTGAAGCGCTATTACTCATTTTGTTACAACCCTCTATTCTTGCCTGGCTTTCAGGGCAAACGGCCCGCTCCCACCTTCGGGAGAACAGCTGAAATTCGACGGATTGGCTACTGTATTCAATCTGTTACCGGTGTTCACTGACGTTGAGTCTGTCGCTCCTTGATCCAACGTCTTACTTCGGCCGCTGCTTTGCAGCGGCCTTTTTTATGCCTGAAAAAAAGCGGGGCGCCGTCAGCGCCCCGCAGTATTGAAGGTGTATCCGGCAATGATCAGAGGCTGAACTTCTGCAAATTGGCCATCATCTCCTTCAAAGCCTCGATAGTGTCCTTGGGATGCACCGCGCCTTCGAAGTCACAGATCTGTTGCCAGTGCGCGGCCACGTCGTCCGGCGAGAACCCGGCTTCCGGGTCGAAGCCCACACCCAGGCTGCGTTCCCAGCGGGTCTTGCCGATCCAGCCGCCGCCCACTTCGAACAAGCCTGAGGTTTCCTGGCACGCCTCGCTGCCCAGGTACACCACCAGCGGGCTGACCAGTTCCGGCTTGAGGCGCTCGAACACCTGCGGCGGGATCAGGCCTTCGGTCATGCGCGTGCCGCCGGTGGGGGCGATGGCGTTGACCAGGATGTTGTTCTTGCGCCCTTCCAGCGCCAGGGTGCGGGTCAAGCCATACAGGCCGAGCTTGGCCATGCCGTAGTTGGACTGCCCGAAATTGCCGTAGATGCCCGACGTGGACGCAGTAAAAATCACCCGCCCATAGCTTTGTTCACGCAGATGCGGCCAGGCGGCGCGGGTAACTTTGTAGGCACCTTCGACATGCACCCGGTAAACCAGGTCCCAGTCGCTGTCGTCCATTTTGTGGAAGGTCTTGTCGCGCAGGATACCGGCGTTGTTCACCACCACGTCGATACGGCCGAAGGCATCCAGGGCGTTCTGTACGATTTTCTCGCCGTCGGTGACGGAATCATGGTTGGCTTCGGCGATACCGCCGGCTTCGCGGATTTGTGCGACCACACGGTCGGCCGCCGACGCATTGGCGCCCTCGCCCTGGGTGGAACCGCCGAGATCGTTGACCAGCACTTTGGCCCCGTGCCTGGCGAACAGCAGCGCATGGGCCCGGCCCAACCCGCC
Source organism: Pseudomonas sp. Y39-6 (assembly GCF_023651955.1). Classification (NCBI taxonomy): domain Bacteria; kingdom Pseudomonadati; phylum Pseudomonadota; class Gammaproteobacteria; order Pseudomonadales; family Pseudomonadaceae; genus Pseudomonas; species Pseudomonas sp. Y39-6. Next base: position 5,904,305 of record NZ_CP069594.1, read on the forward strand.
GCCGGCACCGGTGACGATCACGACCTTATCCTGGAACTGCACTGACTCACTCATACCGAACTCCAATGGCGACGATGGGAATGGCTCGAGTGTCAGGCACGGCGCCTGCGGTCACAATAAATACGGCCACGGCTGAATGGTGCGCGATAAGGCAGCAGGATGATCGCCTGTTTCAGGAATAGGCCATGCGCGGCGGCGCGTGCGCGATCTGCTGTCGAAACTCCAGGTAATGCTTGAGCACCTGCACCGGCGCTTCGATCTGCGGGTAGTGGCCGATATTGGCCAGCAATACCGTGTCGGCGTGGGGCACCAACTGGCGGTAACGCTCGACCATGTGCGCGCCGGAAATCGGGTCGAACTCGCCGTCGATCACCCGCAGCGGCACGTCGCCACGTTGCAGGGCGCCCACCCAACGCTCACGCAGGCGACGGCGCTGGGGAATGTAGTTGATCAGTTTATGCAGGATGCGCGGCCCGTCATTACAGTCGATCAAGCTCCAGAAATCATCGAGGGCGCTCTCACTGGGGCGGGTCTGTGCGCCGAAGATCTGGCTGAAGCTGTCGGACAGGGCATTGCGCCCAAACGTGCGACCGATCATCCAGCCCAAGGGGCTGAGCAGCAGTTTCTGCACCAGGGCCAGGCGATGGGTTTCGGGGAACAACCCGCCATTGAGGAACACGCAACTGGCCATCTGGAAGCGGCCTTCGTGATGCCGCGCCAATAACTCCTGGGCGACGCTGTCCCCGTAATCATGGGCCAGCACATGCACCGGTTGTCGCACATGCAGGTGGTCGAGCAGCGCCTGTTGCAGATCCGCCTGTTCCAACAGGCAATAGTCGTGATCCAGCGGCTTGGCCGAATCGCCAAACCCGAGCATGTCGCAGGCGATCACCAGGTTGCGCTGGGCCAGGGGCTGCCACAGGTAATGCCAGTCCCAACTGGCGGTCGGGAAGCCATGGATCAGCAGCAGCGGCTCACCCTGCCCGGCCACCCAATAGCGAATGGTGTGGCCACGAAAAACAAAACTCTGGCCGCACTTGCGCCAGGCTCTGAGCGGAATTTCGGCGAGAGGCATCAACTTTTATACCCTGGATCTTGCAGGTCCAATTTACGCAGCAGCGCCGGCCAGGCCAGCGCGCCCCCCATACCTTGGGCGCTCTTTGTGACAGCCGCCACCATCGCCCTGGCCCCGGCGAGAATCTGCGGGTCGATGGCGATCAATTCAGCCCCGCCGTTGCGCGCAAGCACTTGGATATCACAGGCGCGCTGAAAGGTGAACATCATCAAGAAGGTGTCGGCGATGGTCGCGCCGCAGGTCAGCAGGCCATGGTTGTGCAGCATCAGGAAATTGTTGTCGCCGAGGTCGGCCTGCAAACGGGCTTTTTCCTCGTGGTTCAGCGCCACGCCTTCGTATGCGTGATAGGCCAGGCTGGACAACACAAACAAGGACTGCTGGCTGATCGGCAGTACGCCCTGCTTCTGCGCAGACACCGCAACCCCCGCCGCCGTATGGGTATGCAGCACGCACTCCACGTCGTGGCGCACTTCGTGGATCGCGCTGTGGATGGTGTAGCCGGCCGGGTTGATGTCGTAGGGGCTGTCCATCCGTTTGTTGCCGGCCTGGTCGACCTTGATCAGGCTCGACGCCGTGATCTCGTGAAACATCATCCCATAGGGGTTGATCAGGAAATCATCGGTGCCCGGCACCTTGGCCGAGATATGCGTGAAAATCAGATCATCCCAGTCGTGCAGGGCGACCAGGCGATAGCACGCAGCCAGATCGACGCGCGTCTGCCATTCGGCGGCGCTGACCTGATCTTTGACACTCTGTGGCGATACAACGGGGGCTAGGCTCACGGCAACGACCTCCTTGACGCACTTTCTTATTATTTTTTAAGTGAAGGGTCAGTGTAGTCAGACGTCGTGGCGCAGGTAGTTGCCTTCGCAGCCAGCTTGATGGCCGCACGAGTCAGCCATGAGAATAGTTTAAATCTGTCCAAGTCGCGTCAGAGAAGTGCCGCCAACAAAGGCGCGGCAAACAGGTTGAGCAGCCCCGTCAACACCATCATCAGGCCTGCGACAGAGCCCTCTTCGCCCCCCACTTCATGGGCCCGGCTCACGCCCGCGCCGTGCGCGCCCACCCCAAACAATGCCCCGCGTGCCAAAGGCGTGCGCAGCGGCAGCCACTTGAGCAGCACACCCCCGAGCATGGCGCCGAACACGCCGGTGAACATCACGAACACCGCCGTCAGTTCCGGCACGCCGCCGAGGTCAGAAGACATCGGCATGGCAAACGGTGTGGTGATCGAACGCGGCACCAGCGACATCGTCACCGCACTGTCCAGCGCCAGCGCCTTGGCCAGGCCGAACGAGGTGCCGATGGACGCCGCGCTGCCGGCCAGCATCCCCAGCAGCAAGGCCGACCAATACCGCGCCAGCAAACGTCGCTGCTGCCAGATCGGCACCGCGAACGCCACCGTCACTGGGCCCAGCACCAGCATCAGCCAATGGGTGTCGCTGGCGTATTCGGCATAGGCGGTGTGCATCGGCACGGCCACCGCGAGCAGCAGCGCGGGCACCAGGATCAGCGGCGACAACAGGTAGCGCCCGGTCCGACGGTAGATCCAGCGACTGAAGAAATACGCGCCCAGGGTCAGGGCAAGCCAGAACACTGGCATCAGTTCAAGCTTCATGGCGCAGCTTCCAGCGACACACCAGTTCCACGGTGAAGGCCGTCACCAGCATGACCGCCAGGGTGCTGAAGCCGATCACCAGCAGAATCCGCCAACCGTCATTGCGCACCAGGCCACCGTAGTCCAGCAGGCTCATCAAGGCCGGAATAAAGAACAACAACATTTCCGCCATCAACACGCCCGCCCCCAGTTGCAGGGCCGCCGGCTTGACCAGGCCGGTGGCGAAAGCCGCCAGCAACAGGCCCAGGCCCATCACCCCACCGGGGATGGGCCACGCCAACCAGGCCACCAGTTGCGTACCGAGCAGGTAGATGGCCAGCAGCACGACCAATTCAGTCAGCAGACGGCCGACGTGTTTGAAGCTTAAACGTTTCATGGGCTTTGGGTCCTCGTAGGCCTCCATTTTAGAGAGACCGCTTCCATCCCCACAGCGAATTGTTAGACTGCCAACTATTCCAAACTGGAATCGTACCCATGGAATTCAAACAGCTGCGCAGTTTTGTCGAAGTCATCCACCGCGGCGGTTTTACCCAGGCCGGGAAAACCCTGCACATCAGCCAGTCCGCCGTGAGCAAACAGGTCGCACAGCTGGAACACAGCCTGGGCACGCCGTTGCTCGACCGCATCGGCTCGCAGATCCGCCTGACTGCCGCCGGCCAGGTTGTGCTGCAACGCGCCGAAGCCATGCTGCGCCTGCAGAATGAGTTGCTCAGCGAGCTGGACGACATGCAGCACCTGACCCGTGGCGAGTTGCGCCTGGGCTTGCCGCAGTTGGGCGGCGATACGCTGTTTGCCGACTTGTTCGCCGAGTACCGCCGGCGCTATCCGAACGTCACCATCCAGTTGCTGGAGGGCGGCAGCCGCAGTATCGAGCAGGCGATTTTGAGCGGCGAGCTGGAAGTGGGCGGCAGCTTGAAACCCAGCGACCCGGCATTCGCCTGGCAAGACTTCTGCGATGAACCGCTGGATGCCTTGCTGCCGATGAACCACCCCTTGGCACAGAACGCCCAGGTGCGCCTGGAAGAATTGGCAGACACACCGTTCCTGATGTATCAGCGCAGCTTTGTCTTGAACGACCGCTTGACGCAGGCGTGTCAGCGAGTGGGCTTTACGCCGAAGGAAGGAGGCCGCAGCGGCCAGGCGGATTTTCTCGCCGCCCTGGTCGCGGCCGGTCAAGGCGTGGTGCTGTTGCCCAGCGTGGTCGCTCGCGGGCTGGTGCGGCCCGGGGTGGTGCGCCTCACGCTGAAGGCGCCCGACTTCCTGCGCTGGGACATCGCGTTTGTCTGGCGTGAGGGCGCCTATCTGTCGAAAGCCGCCCAGGCCTGGCTGGCGTTGTTGCGGGAGTTCCCGGTCAGCCGCGCAGGGCAGTGATCAACTCGGCCAGCCAGGGCTCGGCGTCGGTTTCCGGGGTGACGCTTTCGCTGGCGTCCAGGCGCAGCATCGGCTGCACTTCGCGCACGCCCAACTCACTGAACAGCTCACGCATGTGCTCGCCGCCGGCGCAGAAGGTATCGCCATAGCTGGCGTCGCCCAGGCCGATGACCGCGCCCGGCAGACCGCGCCAGGCTGCGGGCAACTGGTCGCGAATGCTCGAATACAGCGGTTGCAGGTTGTCCGGCAGTTCGCCCATGCCGGTGGTGGACGTCACCGCCAGCAACGCCTGCGGGGCAAAGGCCAACACGTCCGCCAGGGTCGCGCGCGGGTTGTGCCAGGCCTCGAAGCCGGCCGATGTAAGGATGCCGGCAGCGTGGCGGGCGACTTCTTCAGCCGTGCCGTACACCGAGCCGGAAAGAATGGCGACTCTCATCAATACTGATCCTGTCATTGAGCGAAAGCCTGGGATATTACCAGCTGGGGCAAATATTTCGGCGCGTGCCGTGCAACATTCAAGACTTGCCATAAACTGGCAGTTCAAGCACACGCCAGGGACCGCGCAATGATTAACGCCAAGCTGCTGCAAATGGTCGTCAACGCTTCCAACGACGGGATTGTCGTGGCCGAGCGGGAAGGCCGGGACAAACCGCTGATCTACGTCAACCCGGCATTCGAGCGCCTGACCGGTTACACCCTGGACGACGTCCTGTATCAGGACTGCCGCTTCCTGCAGTCCGGCGACCGTGATCAACCGGCGCTGATGGCCATTCGCGAAGCACTGGACAGCGGCGGCGCCTGCCGGGAAATCCTGCGCAACTATCGCAAGGACGGCAGCCACTTCTGGAACGAGCTGTCGCTTTCAACGGTGTACAACCATGCCGACAAGCAGACCTATTTCGTCGGCGTGCAAAAGGACGTGACCTTGCAGGTCAAGGCCCAGCAGCGCGTCGCGCAATTGGAGGCGGAGTTGGCGCAGGTCAAGGCCGAGCTGGCAGCGATCAAGGCGACGAGCGGATCTAACAAAACTTAGAAAATGATGTCTTTAGAGCGGATAATGGCGTTTTAACACTCTCCCCCTTGAGCAAGATCAATGCAACGCGACGCGCTTCTGACTCAGGACGAGTTGGATTTCATTCAGGACATGCAGCACAACCCCCAACTCAACCTGCGGGATGCATCGTCGAGCCTGACCGTCAACGGCGCTGCGCAGCTTCGCGATTTGCTCACTCGGCTGGCCGCCCACGATCACGTCACCCTCCAGGCGCAATTCGACAACCAGCAACTCACCTTCCCGCTGCAGTTGGTGGAAGACGAGTTTCATGCTGTGCATTTACGCCTGGGCGTACCGAGCATTTTTGAAGACGGGCCGATGATTCGTCCGTGGCGCCTGGCTCTTGAAACGCCAGTGGCGCTGGAAAATGTCAGGGGCAACCCGAGTGCGCTGTGGGTGCATGAGGTTTCGTTCAAGGGTGTGCTGGTGGAGATCCGTGGCCGGATCAAGACGCCGAAGACCTTTGCCCTGTGGTTCAGCCCTTCCGGCTATGAACGCATTGCGCTACGCGGCACGCTGGAGCGAGAAACCGCACGGGGACTGTTTGCCTATCGCCTGGGCCAGAACAACCCGGATGAGACCGAGCGCCTGCGCCAATTCATCCTGCACCAGCACCGCCTGGTACATCCGCAGATGCACGCCTGATCTTCAGGTATCCAGGTTACCGCTGAGAAATTGCTGCAAGCGCCGTTGCATCAAGCGTCCTTCATTGCCCAGGCAGCCAACGGCGGAGCCCGTCAGATCGGCCTGGGCCAAGTCCGACGCGGCACCGGCAAGAAACAGCGGGCAATCGAGGGTCAACGCCAGGCGGTTCAAACGCCCGGCCAACGCTTGGGTGTGTGAGTAATTGGAGAAGAGGACCAGCGCCTCGGGTTGCGTCTTTTCACACACCAGCGTCAATTCATCGAAAGGCTGCCCCATCCCCAGCACCTTCACGGCCAGATCGTCTCGACCGATCAACAGCCCCGCCACCAGCAATTCCAATTTACGGCACTCGCCGGGAATGGCCGCGAGCAACACCCGTGGCGCCGCCGACGCACACGCCAGTTGCAAACGCTGCAACACCCGCACCCGCAGGAAGTTGTCGAAGAACAGCCATTCACTGGCTTGGCCGAAGCGCCCCTGATGACGCAACAGGTCGTTCCAAAGAGGCATCAGGATGTCCTGGAACGCGACGTTGAGCGGGTAGGTGGCGATCACCTGGTTGTACAGTTGCTCCAGTTGACGATCATCGAACGCGCCCACGGCCAGCACCAGGCGCGCCTGCCATTGCGGCCATTCGCCTAGCTCGACCGTGTCGTGCTCGACACGCACGGCGGCGGCCTGCTGATCGTCACGCGCAAGGATCTTGCCCACTTTGCTCACGGCCACGCCACGCTCGATCCAATCGACAATGCGATGAACCGTTTGAATATCGGCCCTGGAGTACAGACGATGCCCGCTTTCGGTGCGCGTGGGTTGAATCAGGCCGTAACGCCGCTCCCAGGCACGCAGGGTGACCGGGTTGATGCCCGTCAATCTCGACACGTCACGAATCGGAAACAACTCATCGGAATCGGCAGGGCTGGGGGCGATGGATTCGCGAATAGGAGCAATGATTTCGGGCATCAGAGGTCATGAACGTCCGTTTGAAAGTGAGTCCCATTTAACGCCTTTACCGCGATGTATATCAAGGTGTGTACCTAATGGACCAATGCTGCTGGTGTATTTCTGCAAAACAGGAATAATCCTTGCTTACCGATAAAGCGTCGCTGCAACACCCCCGCAGCGTCGTCTGTGTGCCACCTACCCGGTTCAGCGCACCCGTTCTATTTGGAGATACACAATGTCTACCTCACCCGTCACCCTGATGGTTGCGCGCCGCGTGGCCAAGGGCCGCTACGAAGAGTTGATGGCCTGGCTGCGCGAAGGCGAGCGACTGGCCACTGACTTCCCCGGCTACCTGGGCTCCGGCGTCCTCGCACCACCGCCCCTTGATGATGAATTTCAGATTATTTTCCGCTTCGCCGACGAAAAAACCCTGCATGCCTGGGAATTTTCCGCGTCACGCAGCGCGTGGCTGAGCCGGGGCAGCGAGCTGTTTGCCGACCCGTCCGAGCATCGCGTGCGTGGCATCGATGGCTGGTTCGGGGCTGCGGGTACACGGCCGCCGCGCTGGAAACAGGCGGTGGCGATCTGGCTGGCGTTTTTCCCGGTGTCGTTGCTGTTCAACTTCGGCCTGGGGCCATTGCTCGGCGGGCTGGACCTGTTCAGCCGCGTGCTGGTCAGCACCTTGGCGCTCACTCCGCTGATGGTCTACTTGTTCATTCCACTCTCGACCCACCTGCTGGCCAACTGGTTGCACCCTTCGCCGCCACGCGCCAAGGCCAGCGAAGCCGCGGCGTGAGTACAGGGGGGCTCGTCACTGGTATGATTTGACCCTGCCAGCGACTCGAGCCTCCCATGACTGCAACGAACGCCCCGATCCTGATCACCGGCGCCGGCCAGCGCGTCGGCCTGCATTGTGCCGAACGCCTGCTCGACGAGGGCCACTCGGTGCTTTTCAGCTACCGCAGCGAACGCCCCGGCGTGCAGGCGCTACGCGAGCGTGGCGCGATCGGCGTGTTTGCCGACTTCTCCAGCGAAGCCGGGATTCTTGCGTTTATCGCCGAGTTGAAGCGTCATACCCAACGCCTGCGCGCGATCATCCACAACGCTTCGGCCTGGATCGCGGAAACCCCAGGCGACGAAAGCCGTGCCTTTACCGACATGTTCAGCGTACACATGCTTGCGCCGTACCTGATCAACCTGCATTGTTCACCCTTGCTGCATCGCTCTTCACCCGCCGACATCGTGCATATCAGCGATGATGTGGTGCGCAAGGGCAGCCGCCAGCACATCGCCTACTGCGCCACCAAGGCCGGGCTCGACAGCCTCACGCTGTCGTTTGCCGCGCAGTTTGCGCCGCTGATCAAAGTCAACGGCATCGCCCCGGCGATGGTGATGTTCAACGAAGGCGACGACGCGGCCTACCGTACCCAGGTACTGGCCAAGTCGGCACTGGGCATCGAGCCCGGGCCCGAGGTGATTTACCAGAGCGTGCGTTACCTGCTGGACAACCCCTACGTCACCGGTACCACCCTGACCGTCAACGGTGGGCGGCATATCAAGTAAGCCGTTTGTGAGGATGTTGTATGACCTTATCCCTGCCCCACCACTATCGCGAGATCCTTAAAGGCCTGGGTGAAGACCCGGAACGCGAAGGCCTGCTCGACACCCCCAAGCGTGCCGCCAAAGCCATGCAATACCTGTGTCATGGCTACGAGCAAAACCTCGAAGAGATCGTCAACGGTGCGCTGTTCGCCTCCGACAATGACGAGATGGTGATCCTCAAGGACATCGAACTGTACTCGCTCTGCGAGCACCACCTGCTGCCCTTTATCGGCAAGGCTCATGTGGCCTATATTCCGACCGGCAGGGTGCTGGGCCTGTCGAAGCTGGCGCGCATCGTCGACATGTTCGCGCGGCGCCTGCAGATCCAGGAAAACCTCACGCGGCAAATCGCCGACGCCATCCAGGACGTGACCCAGGCCTCCGGCGTGGCGGTGGTGATCGAAGCCAAGCACATGTGCATGATGATGCGCGGCGTGGAAAAACAGAATTCAACCATGAACACCTCGGTGATGCTCGGCGCGTTCCGCGAGTCGAACACCACGCGCATGGAGTTCCTGCAACTGATTGGACGGAGCAAGTAGCAATGCCACAACTTCAACCAGGCATGGCGCGCATCCGGGTCAAGGACCTGTGCCTGCGCACCTATATCGGCATCAACGAGGATGAAATCCTCAACAAGCAGGATGTGCTGATCAACCTGACCATCCTGTATGCCGCCCAGGACGCCGTGCGCGACAACGATATCGACCACGCGTTGAATTACCGCACCATCACCAAGGCGATCATCGCCCACGTCGAAGGCAACCGCTTCGCCCTGCTGGAGCGCCTGACCCAGGAACTGCTGGACCTGGTGATGAGCAACGAGTCGGTGCTGTATGCCGAAGTCGAAGTGGACAAGCCCCACGCGCTGCGCTTTGCCGAATCGGTTTCGATTACCCTGGCGGCCAGCCGCTAACCCCTGGATTTACGTGAGCCCTATGACCGATCAACAACGCCTCGAACTCGAAGCCGCCGCCTTTCGGCGGCTGGTCGCACACCTGGACAGCCGCAAGGATGTGCAGAATATCGACCTGATGAACCTCGCCGGCTTCTGCCGCAACTGCCTGTCCAAGTGGTACAAGGCCGAGGCCGACGAGCGCCAGATCGCGCTGAGCCTCGATGACGCCCGTGAAGTGGTGTACGGCATGCCGTATGCCGAGTGGAAAGCCCAATACCAGCAAGAAGCCAGCGCCGAACAACAGGCGGCGTTCGCCAAAGGAAAACCCCATGACTGACCTGAATACCCTGCGCGCCAGCCTCGACAGCGGCGAACATCTCTTCGCCGACACCTTGGCCTTCGTTGCCGCCGGTTACGACTACCAGCCGCAAGCCTTCACCAACGGCACCGTGGAAAACGCCGCCGGGCAGAACGAAGGTTCGTGCAAGACCCTGGGCCTGGCCTTGCTGGAAGGGTTGAGCGACCAGCACGCCTTGTTGGCGTTTGGCGAGCATTACCGTTCGGTGGTCGCCACGCCTGAGGGCAGTGACCATGGCAATATTCGGGCGTTGATCGCGCATGGGTTGGCGGGTGTGAAGTTTGACCAGCAACCACTGACTCGCCGCTGATCCAACGTGCAAACCCGATTTAATGTGGGAGCTGGCTTGCCTGCGATGGCGACGGTAAATCCTGCATAGACGTTGGCTGACACACCGCTATCGCAGGCAAGCCAGCTCCCACAGTGATTGGATTACCAAATTGAGATAGCGATGGATCATCAAATCCCGCGCAAAAAAAACCGGCTTTCGCCGGTTTTTTCATTTCAGCGGGTTCAGACCTAAGCGTTCTGCAAACCGTCGAGGTAACGCTCGGCATCCAGGGCCGCCATGCAACCGGCGCCGGCCGAGGTGATGGCCTGGCGGTACACGTGGTCAGCCACGTCACCGGCGGCGAAGATGCCTTCGATGTTGGTCGCCGTGGCATTGCCTTCGCGACCGCCCTGCACCACCAGGTAACCGTCTTTGGCGTCCAGCACGCCTTCGAACAACGAAGTGTTCGGCGTGTGGCCGATGGCGATGAACACGCCGTCGACTGTCAGCTCGTCGAAGCTGCCGTCGTTGTTTTTCAGGCGCGCACCGGTCACGCCCATGTTGTCGCCGAGGACTTCATCCAGGGTGGCGTTGAGCTTGAGGATGATCTTGCCTTCAGCGACACGCGCGTGCAGCTTGTCGATCAGGATCTTCTCGGCGCGGAAGGTTTCGCGACGGTGAATCAGGGTCACGGTGCTGGCGATGTTGGCCAGGTACAGCGCCTCTTCCACGGCCGTGTTGCCACCGCCGACCACGGCGACCGGCTTGTTGCGGTAGAAGAAACCGTCGCACGTCGCGCAGGCGGACACGCCCTTGCCCATGAACGCTTCTTCCGACGGCAGGCCCAGGTAACGGGCGCTGGCGCCGGTCGCGATGATCAGCGCGTCACAGGTGTAGACGCCGCTGTCGCCGGTCAGGCTGTAAGGCTTTTTCGAGAAGTCGACCTGGTTGATGTGGTCAAACACGATCTCGGTTTCGAAGCGCTCGGCGTGCTCTTTCATACGCTCCATCAGCACCGGGCCGGTCAGACCGTGGACGTCGCCCGGCCAGTTGTCGACTTCAGTGGTGGTGGTCAACTGACCGCCCGCCTGCATGCCGGTGATCAGCAGTGGCTTGAGGTTGGCTCGGGCAGCGTAGACGGCAGCGCTGTAACCGGCAGGGCCGGAACCGAGAATAATCACTCGCGAATGACGGGTATCAGACATGACTCGCTCCTGTCGACCGCCCGGACAACAAGGCGGCTGGAATAAAAAAGGACCGCGAAGCACTTGGGGAAGGCTTGAACTCGCAGATCCTGAAAATAATGGGTGCAGCGTATAGAGGGGGGCAAGATTAAGGAAATACGGAATAACAATCCAGCTCATAGGCAGTATCTATGCAGCAGGCCCAGTTGATCGACGCGTTTGTTTCTGCTGATGTCCTGGCATTGCGCGTGCTTTCGTCCTGAAGGCAAAGCCGGTAAGGTCGGCGCGTTCGTCATTCTGCTCGGAGTTCTCCATGCCCGCCCCTGTTCTTTCCGGTCCGCAATACCTGCGTGAAGGCCTCAAACTGGTGTTGAGCCCCGGCCTGCGCCTGTTTGTGCTGCTGCCGCTGGCGATCAACCTGGTGCTGTTCGTCGGCCTGATCTATTTCGCCGGCCATCAGTTCAGCCTGTGGGTCGACGCGTTGATGCCGACGCTGCCCGGCTGGCTGAGTTTCCTCAGCTATATCCTGTGGCCGCTGTTCGTGGTGCTGGTGGTGTTGATGGTGTTTTTCACCTTCACCATGCTCGCCAATGTCATCGCTGCGCCGTTCAACGGTTTTCTCGCGGAGAAAGTTGAAGTGGTGGTGCGTGGCACCGACGATTTCCCGCCGTTCAGTTGGGCCGAGCTGGTGGCGATGGTCCCGCGCACCCTGGCGCGGGAGATGCGCAAGCTGGGCTACTTCCTGCCGCGGGCCATCGGCCTGTTTATCCTGTCGTTCATTCCGGTGGTCAACCTGATCGCCGCGCCGTTGTGGCTGCTGTTCGGCGTGTGGATGATGGCGATTCAATACATCGACTACCCGGCCGACAACCACAAGCTGGGCTGGAACGAAATGCTCGCCTGGCTGCGCCAGAAACGCTGGCAGAGCATGAGCTTCGGCGGCAGCGTCTACCTGGTGCTGCTGGTGCCGGTGGTCAACCTGCTGATGATGCCGGCGGCGGTGGCCGGGGCGACGTTGTTCTGGGTGCGCGAGCAAGGTGCCGAGACGGCGTTGAACACACCGCGATAACGGTACGCTGGCCGGTCGACCGTTGCCGGAACTGATTGTTTTTTGAGGCCACACAACCTGAGCCGACCTTGGGGCAACCGAGGTCGGCAACCAAACCCGTGACAACAGGAGCCTCACAATGATCAGCACGCTTCCCAACCTGCCAACAAACACAGGACTCAGGATCGACCCGCCTCCCAGCGGGCCACCCCGCACCCCACCCAGCGTCCCGCCATCAAAACCAGGACCCAGGTTCGGGCCAATGCTTCCCGACTTTCCATTCAGGGACCAGAATACAAAACCACCAGGCCTGCCCGGCCCGCTTCCCGACTTTCCATCCAGGGACCAGAATCCAAAACCACCAGGCAGGCCCGGCCCGCTTCCCGACGTTCCATCCAGGGACCAGAATCCAAAACCACCAGGCAGGCCCGGCCCGCTTCCCGACTTTCCATCCAGGGACCAGAATACAAAACCACCAGGCATGCCCGGCCCGCGTCCCGACTTTCCATTCAGGGACCAGAATACAAAACCACCAGGCCTGCCCGGCCCGCTTCCCGACTATCCATCCAGGGACCAGAATACAAAACCACCAGGCAGGCCCGGCCCGCTTCCCGACTTTCCATTCAGGGACCAGAATACAAAACCACCAGGCCTGCCCGGCCCGCTTCCCGACTTTCAATCCAGGGACCAGAATACAAAACCAACAGACAGTAGCTCGATCAGCGTGCCCCCAAACGCGAACGGGACTCTGAACCCTGGCGACCGTGAATTCGGCCCGCAAAATAAAGTGCTCGGTGTGCAAGATACGAGCTATGTCACGCCGTCTAAAATCACCTTCTGAGCCCCCCAGGCCAGCGATCTGCACAGAGCCGAAGGGCTCTGTGCTTAAAGGATTGGCGCATTGCCGCCTGCCGCCAATGCCCGTCATAAATCCATCATCTGTATGACACATCGGCGACACAGCCCACAGCGACACTGTGGGTCATGACGACAGCTTCGCTTCACATCACTCTGATTACCGAAACCTTCCCGCCAGAGATCAACGGGGTGGCCAATACATTGGGTCGCCTGTGCGAGGGTTTGCGCGCGCGCGGCCATCAGGTCGAACTGGTGCGCCCGCGCCAAGGCATTGACCAAAGCCGCCCCAGCGACAACGAATTGCTGCTGTGCCGCGGTTGGCCGCTGCCCGGCTATCCAGGCCTGCAATGGGGCCAGTCGTCGATGCACAAGCTGCTGCGCCGCTGGACACGCCAACGCCCGGACGTGCTGTATATCGCCACAGAAGGACCGCTCGGGTTGTCGGCACTACGTGCAGCGCGTCGCTTGGGGATCAGCGTGGTCAGCGGTTTTCACACCAATTTCCAGCAGTACTCGAACCAGTACGGCCTGAGCATGTTGAGCCGCGTGGTCACGCACTACCTGCGCTGGTTTCATAACCGCTCGACCTTGACCCTGGTACCCAGCGCCAGCCAACGCCTGGAGCTGGAGCGCCGCCACTTCGAACGCCTGGGGATGTTGTCGCGCGGGGTCGACAGCCAGTTGTTCCACCCGGCCAAGCGCGATAACGCCTTGCGCGAAAGCTGGGGCCTGGGCAATGACGATATTGCAGTGCTGCACGTCGGGCGCCTGGCGCAGGAAAAGAACCTGGGCATGCTCAAGCGCTGCTTCGATGCCTTGCGCAGTACTTATCCACAGCGTCGCCTGCAACTGATCGTGGTCGGCGACGGACCGCAACGCGCGCTGCTCGAGCACGACCTGCCGCACGCCATATTCTGCGGCACCCAGCGCGGCGAAGAACTGGCGCGACACTACGCCTCGGGAGACCTGTTCCTGTTTCCCAGCCTGACCGAAACCTTCGGCAACGTGGTGTTGGAAGCCATGGCCTCCGGGCTCGCGGTGGTGGCATATGACCAGGCGGCCGCGACCCAGCATATCCGCCACGGTTACAACGGCGTGCTGGCGATGCCCGGCGATGAGGAAGCGTTCTGCGACGCGGCCAATTGGCTGCTGGAAGATCGCGAGCATTTGCGCAGGGCCCGCCTCAATGCGCGCCATCATGCCAGTCACCAGGGCTGGCCGGCGATCATCGAGCAGTTCGAGAACCAGTTACGCGATGTGTGCGCAGAACCGTTGGCTGCTCCAACGCAGCCTTATGTTCGTTGAACGATCTGCGAATAACGTCAGTTAGTTCGCCTTCCCTCCAGCCTTCCCCCTGAATAACGGCTTCAACATTAGGATTTTTTACCTGAAGCCATCGGAGTCGGCGCGCCACAACAGGATATTTCCGGAACGTCGCGCGATTTATCGCCACCTACATGACACCTGCCAAGGAAGAGGTGTCTGTCTCTGGACGCACTCAAAAAAGGCAGGTCATTCATGATGACACATTAATTAGAGAGCACTATGTCGACACTGATAAATGGATCAATGGCGCTGCGATTCCAACCGTTCAACACGCCCACTCAAGGGCCGACAGACACCTGCCCATCCAACAGCGCCCAGAACGATCACGGACGACCGTCACACCCACAACCCTATAACGCGAACCACGGCTGGAACCGCCCGCAGCCGGCACGTCCGGGCAACCAGTGGCAACGCCCGCAACCGTCGCGCCCTGGAAACGATTGGCAGCCGCCACAGAACGACTGGCAGCGCCCGCCACAGAACGGCGGCTATCGCCCGCAACCCACGCGCCCTGGAAACAACTGGCAGCCGCCGCAGAATGACTGGCAGCGCCCGCCACAGAACGGCGGCTATCGCCCGCAACCCACACACCCTGGAAACAACTGGCAGCCGCCGCAGAATGACTGGCAGCGTCCGCCGCACAACGACGGCTATCGCCCGCAACCCACACGCCCGGAAAACAACTGGCAGCCGCCGCAGAATCAATGGGAACGTCCGCACAACGGCGGCGGCTATCGCCCACAGTTCACTGACCGCCCGTCAACGCATGACGGTCAAGCATCCTACGCCACCACGCAATATGCAGCGGTCCATTCCGAACCGGCGGAAGATGCCTACTACGGTTAATCCGGATAGGCCAACAACAAGACAATAGGCCTTGAAAAACCCAACGCGCTGAAAACCGGCGGGAGGCCGGGCGCTGTCTACCCGGCCTCCCGCCCGAGCTAGCGGACCGTGTTGCACACCGATTGCCATAGGTTGCGCAAGGTTTACTCGATATTTCCCCCTGGAACGGCGAACGGTGGATGACCAATCATTGATACCTGCTGCTAACGCAGGTCCCTTAGATCAATGGAGACCCTGAGATATGGCAATTTACGGAATGGGAGTGCGCAATGGCATCAACATGCCAACCGCAGAGTGGACGCGTCAGCAACAATGGCTGGATCAGTCTCGAGCAGCACCGCCCACTTATGACCAGGCTGCGCGCCAAGACGGGCACAAGACCGATCACCGCCAGGAGCTGCGCAAGTCAGTAGAGTATTGACCGCTCCAACTGAACAGCTCCCGGTGGCAACCACCGGGAGCCCGGCCCGTTACACCAGGGTCGTCAACGCCTCACGACTGAACGGCAAGATGTCGCCCTCGCGGTGTTCGCGGACCTTCACCGCCCAATCCGGGTCCACCAGCAGGGCACGGCCGACGGCGACCAGATCAAACTCATCGTTGTTCAAACGCTCCAGCAGCTTCTCCAGGCTGGCCGGTTGCGCAACCTTGTCAGTGTTGACCATAAACTGCAGGAACTCGCCATCCAGGCCGACGCTGCCGACAGTGATGGTCGGCTTGCCGGTGAGCTGGCGGGTCCAGCCGGCCAGGTTGAGGTTGGAACCTTCGAACTCCGGCTCCCAGAAGCGCCGGGTGGAGCAGTGGAAAATATCCACGCCGGCGTCGGACAGCGGCTTGAGAAACTCGCCCAAAGCCTCGGGGGTTTGCACCAGGCGCGCGGTGTAGTCCTGCTGCTTCCACTGGGAAAAACGCAGGATGATCGGAAAATCCGGGCCGACGGCGGCACGGATGGCCTGGATCAGTTCGATGGCAAAGCGCGAACGGTTGGCCAGGCTGCCGCCGTATTCGTCGCTGCGCTGGTTGCTGCCTTCCCAGAAGAACTGGTCCACCAGGTAACCATGGGCGCCGTGGATCTCCACGCCGTCCATGCCGATGCGCTGGGCGTCCCTGGCCGCCTGGGCGAAGGCGGCAATCACGTCCTTGATGTCCTGATGGGTCATGCCGTGGACAACCACGTTGCCATCCTTGAGTTTTTCCATCGGTCCGTAGGCCGGTACGCTGGCATCCGGCTCGGTACCGATGCGGCGCACGCTGCCCACATGCCACAACTGCGGGACGATCTTGCCGCCTTCGGCATGCACGGCATCGACCACTTTCTTCCAGCCCGCCAGCGCCGCTTCACCATAGAAGTGCGGGACATTGGGATAGCCGTTGGACGCCGGGTGATCGACCACGGTGCCTTCGGTGATGATCAGGCCCACACCCGCCGCGGCGCGGCGGCGGTAGTACTCGATGACTTTGGAATTGGGGACACCGCCCGGGGAAAACGAACGGGTCATCGGCGCCATTACCACACGACTCGACAGTTGCAGCGTTCCGAGGTGGAACGGTTTGAACAAGGCTTGGACAGGCATGGCAACACTCCACGAAAGACGGTTTTTATGATGCCGATAATATGGCGCGTGCAGCGTGCTGAGTAGCACTATTGATCAGGGTGATTAAGGCTTAGAAATGCCGGACACCTGTAGGAGCGAGCTGGCTCGCGAAAATCGTCAACGATAACGCGTTCATACTGGATCAACGCGGTGCGCCTGGATTTTTCGCGAGCACGCTCACGCCTACAGGTCAGGGGATCAGCTCAGGGCTTTTTCGATGGCCTGGACGACGGCCGGATCATCCGGTGCCGTTCGCGGCGAGAAACGCGCAAGCACCCGCCCGTCTTTGCCCAGCAGGAATTTCTCGAAGTTCCAGGTGATGTCCCCAGGAAACTCGGCGCCCTCGCCCGCCAACAAGCGGTACAACTGGTGACGCTCAGGGCCGTTCACATCGAGTTTGCTGCCCAGCGGAAAGCTCACCCCGTAATTGAGGCTGCAGAATTCCTGGATGTCTTTCTCGGTCCCCGGTTCCTGGCCCGCAAACTGGTTGCAGGGCAGGCCGAGTACGGTAAACCCCTGGTCCTTGTACTGCTGATAGAGGTTTTCCAACGCCGCGTATTGCGGGGTCAAGCCACATTTGGAGGCCACGTTGACCACCAGCACAACTTTGCCCTTGAAGGGCGCCAGTGGCAGCTCTTGTCCGTCCAACGCTTTGAGTTTCAGGTCGTGGAAAGCACTCATGACGAACTCCAGATATCCCATGTTCTTTGCATTGCGGCTCTTCGAGATTACAACCCGCAAGCCTGCAATCATAGACGCCGATTACAAAACTCGCCTGCGGATCACTGCGCGGTCGGCCACGGCAAAATCGGAATCGCGGTAACGGCGTTCTGCGGGCTGCCTTCGATCAGGCGGTCGCTGTAGACCAGGTACACCAGGGTATTGCGCTTCTTGTCGAGGAAGCGCACCACCTGCATGGTCTTGAACACCAGCGACGTGCGTTCCTTGAACACTTCGTCGCCATCCTTGAGTTCTCCCTTGAAGCGGATCGGCCCGACCTGGCGGCAGGCAATCGACGCCTCGGAGCGGTCTTCGGCCAGGCCCAGGCCGCCTTTGACGCCGCCGGTCTTGGCGCGGGACAGGTAGCAGGTCACGCCATCGACCTTGGGGTCATCGAAGGCTTCGACCACGATCCGGTCGTTGGGGCCGACAAACTTGAACACCGTCGACACCTGGCCGATCTCTTCGGCCGACGCCAGCAACGGCATGGCCAACAGCAGGCCGAGCAATCCCTTCATCACACGCATCGTGTATTCCTTTCGTTTAAACCAGAATCAGGTTGTCGCGGTGGACCAGTTCCGGTTCCGCCATGTAACCCAACAGACCGACAATCGCCTCAGACGACTGCCCGATGATTTTCTGCGCTTCCAGCGCGCTATAGTTGGCCAGGCCGCGGGCGATCTCACGACCGTCCGGCGCCACGCACACCACCATCTCGCCACGGCGGAAGCTGCCCTGCACCAACTTGACGCCCACCGGCAGCAGGCTCTTGTGACCCAGGGACAACGCCGCCACGGCACCATCGTCGAGTACCAGGGTGCCGCGGGTCTGTAAATGCCCGGCCAGCCACTGCTTGCGCGCGGCCAGCATGCCGCGTTCCGGCGACAGCAGCGTACCGATGCGCTCACCGGCCTTGAGGCGGTCGAGCACGCGCTCCAGGCGCCCGCCGACGATGATCGTGTGGGCTCCCGAACGCGCCGCCAGGCGCGCCGCACGCAGCTTGGTCTGCATGCCGCCACGGCCCAGCGCGCCGCCGACGCTGCCGGCCACGGCGTCCAGCGCCGGGTCATCGGCGCGGGCTTCGTAGATCAATTTGGCGTCGGGGTTGGTGCGCGGGTCGGCGTCGAACATACCGTCACGGTCGGTGAGGATCACCAACAGGTCGGCTTCCACCAGGTTGGCCACCAGAGCGGCCAGGGTGTCGTTGTCGCCGAAACGGATTTCGTCGGTGACCACCGTGTCGTTTTCGTTGATCACCGGGATCGCCTTGAGCTCCACCAGCGCGCGCAACGTACTGCGGGCGTTGAGGTAGCGCTTGCGGTCGGACAGGTCGTCGTGGGTCAGCAGGATCTGCGCGGTGTGAAGGCCGTGCTCGGCGAAGCTGGATTCCCAGGCTTGCACCAGGCCCATCTGACCGATGGCGGCAGCGGCTTGCAGTTCATGCATCGCGCTGGGTCGCGCGGTCCAGCCGAGGCGGCTCATCCCGGCGGCAACCGCTCCGGACGAGACCAGCACCAACTCGACGCCGGCCTCATGCAAGGCCACCATCTGCTCGACCCACACGCTCATGGCTGCGCGATCCAGCCCTTTGCCATCCGCCGTCAGCAACGCACTTCCGATCTTTACGACCCAGCGCTGCGCACCTGTCACTTTGCTCCGCATCATCTTCAACCTTAGTTAGAGGGCGGGACGCGACCCAGCGCCGCCCATAACGTTATTCGTGACTACATTCGTGACTGCAGGTATCCCCAGATACCAAAACGCCGCTCGAGTGAGCGGCGCTTAAGTTTACTGCAACGAATCAGTCGCGCACGTAAATGATTTCCGGACCGTCTTCATCATCCACGTCTTCTTCGTCCCAATCATCGTCGCCGATGTCATGGACCGACTTCACGCCGCTGCGGCGCAAGGCACGCTGGTCGTCCAGGGCTTGCAGCTGGGCGCGGGCTTCGTCTTCGATGCGCTGGTCGAGCTCGGCGAGTTCGGCCTTGAACACCGGGTCGGCCGCCAGGCGGTCGGCGCGGTCTTCCAGGTAACGCATGATGTCGCGGGTCAGGCGTTCGGTGCCTTCTTTGGCGATGGCCGAGATCACGTAGACCGGACCGGTCCACTCCAGGCGATCGACGATTTCCTTGACGCGCTCCTCGTGCTCTTCCTCGAGGATCTGGTCGCACTTGTTCAGCACCAGCCAGCGATCACGCTCAGCCAGGGACGGGCTGAACTTGGTCAGTTCGTTGACGATCACTTCGGCGGCGTCCGGTGCGCTGGTGTCATCCAGCGGCGCCATGTCGACGAGGTGCAGCAGCAAACGGGTACGCGACAAGTGCTTGAGGAAACGGATACCCAGGCCCGCACCTTCGGAAGCCCCTTCGATCAGGCCGGGAATGTCGGCGATCACGAAGCTTTTCCAACGGTCGACGCTGACCACGCCCAGGTTTGGCACCAGGGTGGTGAACGGGTAGTCGGCGACTTTCGGCTTGGCGGCCGAGACCGAGCGGATGAAGGTACTTTTGCCGGCGTTCGGCAGGCCCAACAGGCCCACGTCGGCCAGTACTTTCATTTCCAGTTTGAGGTCACGCTGCTCGCCCGGCTTGCCTGGCGTGGTCTGGCGTGGCGCACGGTTGGTACTGGACTTGAAACGGGTGTTACCCAGACCGTGCCAGCCGCCCTGCACAACCATCAGCTTCTGGCCGGCCTTGGTCAGGTCGCCGATCACTTCCTGGGTCGCGGAGTCGATGATCGTGGTGCCGACCGGTACGCGCAGCACCATGTCTTCACCTTTTTTACCGGTGCAATCGGTGCTGCCGCCGTTGGAACCACGCTCGGCATCGAAGTGCCGGGTGTAACGGTAGTCCACCAGGGTGTTGAGGTTTTCGTCGGCCATCATGTAGATGGAACCGCCGTCACCGCCGTCACCGCCGTTGGGGCCACCGTTTTCGATGAATTTTTCGCGACGGAAACTCATGCAACCGTTACCGCCGTCGCCTGCTTTTACTCGGATGGAAACTTCATCAACGAACTTCATAACAAAACGCCTCTCGCCGCACGGACGAGCTTAAGAAACCAAGACATAAGACTCTTGCAAAAATGAGCGCAGCGACCTCAATCAACGACCGCAAATCCAGCGCTTGAGCTCATTACAAACAGCTTTGCAAGAGACTCACTCCACAAACGAAAAAGCCCCGTCGCGAGACAGGGCTTTTCCAGCAACTACGTAATTATGCCGCGACGACGTCAGTCTTCGGGACGATGCTCACGTAACGGCGACCGAAGGCGCCTTTTACTTCGAACTTGATCACGCCGTCGATTTTAGCGAACAGAGTGTGATCTTTACCCATGCCAACACCGTAACCGGCGTGGAATTGGGTGCCGCGCTGACGCACGATGATGTTGCCCGGAATGATAACCTGGCCGCCATACATCTTCACGCCAAGGCGTTTGGCTTCTGAGTCGCGACCGTTACGGGTACTACCACCAGCTTTTTTGTGTGCCATGAGTCAATTCTCCTAGTGAGGAATTAGGCTGAAATTAAGCCTGAATACCGGTGATTTTGATCTCGGTGTACCACTGGCGGTGGCCCATACGCTTCATGTGGTGCTTACGACGACGGAACTTGATGATGCGGACTTTATCGTGACGACCTTGGGAGATCACTTCAGCCACAACGGTAGCGCCAGCAACAACTGGAGCGCCAATGTTCACGTCATCGCCATTGGCGACCAACAGAACGCGATCAAAAGTCACGGAGTCGCCGGTAGCGAGTTCCAGTTTTTCGATCTTCAGGTATTCACCTGGGGCGACCTTGTATTGCTTGCCACCAGTAACAATTACTGCGTACGACATGGTATTTCTCCGATAATCCTGCTCACCCAGCGCTTTATAAGAAGAGGTATTGGCTGGCATGGCTGCATGGGATGGACGTCCCGAATGCAATTGCGTAAGGCAGGTGCTGCCCAGGAAGTTCAGGGTGCGCGATTGTACGCAAGGCGCGGATACGTTGCAAGAGGCCGTCTATCGCGCCTTGACACTGCGGGGTCAGGGTCCTAGCATGCCGCGCAACCCTTCTGGAGCGACTGTCGCTGATGCAACCCCAAGCTTTCTACCGCGCGGTCGCGGACGATTTTAGCGCCGTCGACGGCATCATCAAGCAGCAGCTGACGTCTAAAGTGCCGCTGGTCTCCAAAATTGGCGACTACATTACGTCGGCGGGCGGTAAACGCCTGCGTCCTTTATTAGTGTTGCTGTGCGGCAAGGCCCTGGGCCGCGAAGGCGATGACCTGCGCCTGCTGGCTGCCACCATCGAGTTCCTGCACACCGCGACCCTGCTGCACGACGACGTGGTCGACATGTCCGGCATGCGCCGTGGTCGCGAGACCGCCAACGCGATGTGGGGCAACGCCCCGAGCGTGCTGGTCGGCGACTTCCTGTACTCGCGCTCGTTCGAAATGATGGTCGAACTGGGCTCGATGCCGGTGATGAAGATTCTTTCACAGGCCACGCGCATCATCGCCGAAGGCGAAGTGTTGCAGTTGTCGAAGGTGCGTGACGCCAGCACCACCGAAGAAACCTACATGGAAGTGATTCGCGGCAAAACCGCGATGCTCTTCGAAGCCTCGACCCACAGCGCCGCCGCCCTGTGCCAAGCCACGGCCGAGCAGGCCGAAGCCCTGCGCACCTTCGGCGACCACCTGGGCGTGGCGTTCCAACTGGTGGACGACCTGCTCGACTACCGTGGCGACGCCGAGACCCTGGGCAAGAACGTCGGCGACGACCTGGCCGAGGGCAAGCCGACCTTGCCGCTGATCTACACCATGCGCGAAGGCACGCCGGAACAGGCGGCCCTGGTACGCAAGGCGATCCAGAAAGGCGGGATCGAAGACCTGGAAAGCATCCGCGCCGCCGTGGAAGCCTCCGGCGCCCTGGACTACACCGCCCACCTGGCGCGTGACTACGTGGCCCGTGCGATCAAGTGCCTGGACGCCCTCCCCGCCAGCGAATACCGGGACGCCCTGGTCGAGCTGAGCGAGTTCGCGGTCGCGCGCACGCACTAGAAATACCAAATGTGGGAGGGGGCTTGCCCCCGATAGCGGTGGATCAGTCAACTTATGCTTAGACTGAAATACCGCCATCGGGGGCAAGCCCCCTCCCACATTTAGTTTGTATTACCAATCCAAGACCGCGCCCTGTCTTCCTACAATTCCCTATATAATGTGCGACTTTAGCCATCCTGACCTTTAAGGAGCTTTAGTGAGCACGTTGCCACCCTGCCCGAAATGCAATTCCGAATTCACCTACGAAGACGGCGCCCAACTGATCTGCCCGGAATGCGCCCATGAGTGGTCCGCCACTGGCGAGGCCGAAGTGGCCGGCGATGAAACCGTGAAGAAAGACTCTGTAGGCAACGTCCTGCAGGACGGCGACACCATCACCGTGATCAAAGACCTCAAGGTCAAGGGCACCTCCCTGGTGGTCAAGGTCGGCACCAAGGTCAAGAACATCCGCCTGTGCGACGGCGACCACGATATCGACTGCAAGATCGACGGTATCGGCCCGATGAAACTCAAGTCCGAGTTTGTCCGCAAGGTCTGATCCTGCTGCTTCCATCCCGCGCCCGCCGCGGGATGGCGTTTCGCCCTGGCTGTTGATCCCTCGCACGACCCACGCAGAAAAATCCGCAAACCGCCAATAGGCACTTGCTATTCTACGAATAAGAATTATTCTCATTGAAACCCATCAAGGAGAACGACATGACTTATTTGATAGATGCCTGGCTGGACCGCCCACACCCTTACCTGCGCATCCTCCATCGGGAAACCGGGGAAGTCTGTGCGGTGCTGGAGGAAGAAGCGCTGAACGAACTGCAGGACCAGGGCGACCTGGACGTGAATGGCCTGAGTTCCAGTGAACCCGGTGTACTGAAGGAAGTGGTGCGCAACCTGTTTCTGTTCTGCTATGCCCGAGCATTGCGCCCGGCGACGGAACTCAATGGCAAGTTTCACCCATGAGCGACCGCGCAAAACCCTGTAGGAGCGAGCTTGTTCGCGAAGAACGCACAAGCAACGCGTTCATCCAGGATGCTCGCGTCATCGTTGACGTTTGTCGCAAGCAAGCTCGTTCCTACAGGTAATCAAAAGCAGGTCTTACAGAACGTCGAGCAGCTCGACGTCGAATACCAGAACGCTGTGCGGCGGAATGCTGCCAACGCCTTGAGCGCCGTAAGCCAGTTCGCTCGGCACGAACAGGCGCCATTTGCTGCCGGCATTCATCAGTTGCAGGGCTTCGGTCCAGCCGGCGATCACGCCGCCAACCGGGAATTCTGCAGGCTGGCCGCGCTCGTAGGAGCTGTCGAACACCGTGCCGTCGATCAGGGTGCCGTGGTAGTGAGTACGCACTTGGTCTTCACGGGTCGGCTTGGCGCCTTCACCGGCAGTCAGCACTTCGAATTGCAGGCCGGAAGCCAGAGTGGTGATGCCGTCACGCTTGGCGTTTTCCGCCAGGAACGCCAGGCCCTCGCCTGCAGCCGCTTCCGCCTTGGCAGCCGCTTCGGCTTGCATGATTTCGCGGATGACCTTGAAGCTCGCGGCCATTTGCTCTTGATCAACACGGCTTGGCTTGCCGGCGAACGCGTCGGTCAGGCCGGCCAGGATTGCGTCCAGGCTCACGCCCGGTGGCGGGTTGTCGCGCAGTTGGTCGCCCAACTGACGGCCGATACCGTAGCTGACGCGGGTTTCGTCGGTGGACAGATTAACTTCGGACATGAAGAGGCTCCGCTGTAGGGCAGCGCTGAAAACACGGTTTTCCCGCACCGCCCAGAACTAAAAGGGCCAGCAGACTAGCACAGAATGCGCGTGCGGAATGAGCCCCGCCCACGTCATGCCTGCCTGGCGCCGATGCTCGGTGATGCAGGGTCCCGTACATCGCGCGGACTAATTAATCGTTTCAGTTTCCCCTGCGCCCGCCGATATGGCCTAAACACCTTGGCTGGCTCAAACAACAACACCGTCCAGCAGACAAACATCATTTTTGCGGAGCACTCGATGAACAGCTGGTTCGGTAACATCAGCGTCAACCTCAAACTGGGCCTGGGCTTCGGCCTGGTGCTTGTCCTCACCTCGATCCTGGCGCTGACCGGCTGGACCAGCCTCGGCGGCCTGATCGACCGTAGCAACTGGATGAGCGACATCACCCAGCTCAACGCCTCCCTGACCAAGCTGCGCATCGTGCGCCTGCAATACATGCTGGCCAACGGCGATGAAAGCGTGGCGCAGAACGTACAAACCAGCCTGGATGCCTTCGCCGCCCAGCAGCAAACACTCCTGGACAGCTTCAAGAGCCCGGACAACGTCAAACTGCTCAACGAGCAGAAAGCCGTCATCACGGCGTATCAGCAATCGCTGAACAAAATGCGTGAGGCCTACCGTACCGGCAATGCTGCGCGCCAGGTCATGGGCGATAAGGCCGACATCGCCAACGCCCAGATCGACGCACTGGACAGCAGTGTGCAGCAGACGCCCGACAACCCCGAGCGCTTCACCCAGTACCAGGCCGTGACTCATGCCAAACAAGAGTTCCAGTTGGCCCGCTACGAAGTGCGCGGCTACACCGGCAACGTCAACGCCGACACCGAAGCCCGCGCCGCCGCCCAGATCGAAAAAGCCATCAACGGCTTGAAAGGCCTCGGCGCGGCGTTCGGCGGCAGCCAACAGGTCGCGCTCAGCGCCCTGGAAAGCGCGCTCGGCGCCTATCGCAGTGCGGTGCAGAACTACAAGGCGGCTAACGCCAATATCGTCGCCGCGCGCGCCGAAATGACCACCCAAGGGGCGGATATCGTCACCATCAGCGATAAGCTCTACGACATCCAGCTCGCCCGCCGCGACGCCGAAAGCGCCCAAGCCCGCAGCCTGCAATTGATCAGCACGCTGCTCGCGTTACTGGTCGGCATCGTCGCGGCACTGGTGATCACCCGCCAGATCACACGCCCGATCCAGGAAACCCTGGCCGTGGTCGAGCGCATTGCCTCCGGCGACCTGAGCCACAATATCCAGGTCACCCGCCGCGATGAGCTGGGCGTACTGCAACAAGGCATCCAGCGCATGGGCACGACCCTGCGCGAGTTGATCAGTGGCATTCGCGACGGCGTAACCCAGATCGCCAGCGCCGCCGAAGAGTTGTCGGCCGTGACCGAGCAGACCAGCGCCGGTGTGAACAGCCAGAAGATCGAAACCGATCAAGTCGCCACCGCCATGCACGAAATGACCGCCACCGTGCAGGAAGTCGCACGCAACGCCGAGCAAGCCTCCCGGGCCGCTGCCGATGCCGATGGCCAAGCCCGCGCAGGCGACAAAGTGGTGGCCGAAGCCATCGCCCAGATCGAACGCCTGGCCGCCGAAGTGGCGCGCTCCACCGACGCCATGAGCCATCTGCAACAAGAGAGCAACAAAATCGGCAGCGTGATGGACGTGATCAAGGCCGTGGCCGAGCAGACCAACCTGCTCGCGCTCAACGCCGCGATTGAAGCGGCGCGTGCCGGTGAAGCCGGTCGCGGCTTTGCCGTCGTCGCCGACGAAGTGCGTGGCCTGGCCCAGCGCACGCAGAAATCCACCGAAGAAATCGAAGGCCTGGTGGCCGGCTTGCAGAACGGCACCCAGCAGGTGGCCGCGGTGATGAACAACAGCCGCAGCCTCACCGACAGCAGCGTCGAACTGACGCGCAAGGCCGGCGTATCCCTGGAAAACATCACCCGCACGGTGTCGAACATCCAGTCGATGAACCAGCAGATCGCAGCGGCAGCCGAAGAGCAAAGCGCCGTGGCCGAAGAAATCAGCCGCAGCATCATCAACGTGCGTGACGTGTCGGAACAGACCGCCACCGCGAGTGACGAGACGGCCAAGTCGAGTGTGGAACTGGCGCGCTTGGGCAGCCAGTTGCAGCAGATGGTCAGCCACTTCCGGGTGTAAAAACCAAAAAGCCGCCTCGGTCTGCACCGGGGCGGCTCCACTTCTCAGACCTTAGCGGTCATCGAAGCTGTCTCGCAGGAATGTCCATGCGTGATAAACACGCAAGGCATTCATGACGAGGTTCCACGCACGTCGTGCAAACTTAGACATACTCGGCCCTCCATGAGTTGGGCCTTACCTCCAGCGCACTTACCGGAACATGTGAGCCTTTGGACGCACGTCAGTGCTCCTGTGAGGCGGCTGGGTTTATGGTCCTCTTGCATGAATCCGGCACGGATTACTAGCCCGTGGCAGTCGGTCCAAAATTAGCGCGCGAACCCAGCCAACCTACCTCACGATGAACGCAGAACGAGGGCGATACTAGCTCAGTCCCCTACGCCAAGGTGTGACAAGCAACGGCCAATTCCCCTTAAAAGTTGTTGCTGTTTTTTGCGGGGCTCAAGTGAAAGACCACCTATCGTCAGGCCTTGCATAAAGCCCCGAAGCGGCAGTAGTATCGCCAACACGTCAGTGCTTCCTGTGAGATCGCAACCCCAGCCGCAAACCGGGTTTGCACAAAAAAACCGCCCTACTAAGGCGGTTTTTTATTGCCTGCGATTTACCCCTCAGCCCTCGCCTTCCTCGACAAACACCAGCCGATTGCCAAACGGATCGTGGATGCTCATCTCCCGCGAACCCCAGGGCATTTCTTCAACGCCTGGCTTGGCAAAACGATAGTCCTTGCCCTGCAATTGCTGCTGATAGGCGTCTACACCCTGCGCCTGAATCCGCACCGCCGCACCCGGCGATGCATCGCCATGGTGCTCGGACAAATGCAGCACGCACTCACCCAACGACACCTGCAGGTACAACGGAAAATTCGCCTCGAAGCGATGCTGCCAATCGACCTTGAACCCAAGGAAGTCGACATAAAACTCCAACGCCTTGGCCTCGTCGAAAATCCGCAGGATGGGGGTGACTTTTCCTAAGTGCATGGCAACCGCTCCGTGTGTAAGAGCGCCCACTATAGAGTCGAAAACCCAGCCCGCAAATCCCCACTGCGCGCCAGGAACCGCCCCGGCCGCTGACCATTCGGCTGCCCGTCGCTGTAGCTCAACACGCCGTTGACCCACACGCCATCAATCCCTTCTGCCGCCTGCTGCGGCGCCTTGAAATCCGCCACATCGCGCACGCGCAGCGGATCGAACAGCACCAAGTCGGCCCAGTGCCCTACACGGATTTCGCCCCGCTCCGACAAGCCGAACCGCGCCGCCGACAAGCCGGTCATCTTATGCACCGCCGTGTGCAGCGGGAACAGCCCGACGTCCCGACTGAAGTGGCCCAACACCCGTGGAAACGCGCCCCACAAGCGCGGATGCGGGAACGGATCTTCGGGCAACCCATCCGACCCGACCATCGACAGCGGATGCGCGAGGATACGGCGCACATCCGCTTCGTCCATGCCGTAATACACCGCCCCCGCCGGTTGCAGGCGACGGGCCGCGTCCATCAGCGAAACATCCCACTCGGCGGCGATCGCCTGCAAGTCGCGCCCGCCCATTTCCGGGTGCGCTGTCGACCAGGTGATGGTGATGCGAAATGCATCGGTGACTTGCTTGAGATCCAGGGTCGAAGAACTCGCCGCATAGGGGTAACAATCACACCCCACCGGATGGGTTTTCGCCGCCTGCTCCAGCGCCGCCAACAGCTGCGGACTACGCCCCCAGTTACCCGCACCGGCACATTTGAGGTGGGAAATGATCACCGGCACCTGAGCATGCCGACCGATCAGAAACGCCTCGTCCATGGCCGCCAGCACCGGCTCGAACTCACTGCGCAGATGGGTGGTGTACACCGCGCCGAACGCCGTCAGTTCTTCGCTCAGTTGCAGCACTTCATCGGTCTCGGCATTGAACGCGCTGGCGTAGGCCAGGCCGGTGGATAAGCCAAGGGCGCCATCCTCCAGGCTCTCGCGCAACTGCGCGCGCATCGCGGCGATTTCATCGAAAGTGGCGCTGCGATGCAGGTCGTCCATATGGTTGCTGCGCAGCGCCGTGTGGCCGATCAGCGCCGCGACGTTGACCGCCGGCTGGGCGCGTTCCACGGCGGCGCGGTAATCGGCAAAACGCGGATAGGTGAACGCTTCACGCGGGCCCAACAGGTTCATCGGGTCCGGCGGCTCAGCGCGCAAACTCACCGGCGAGGCGCTGATACCGCAGTTGCCGACAATCACCGTGGTCACCCCCTGGCTGAGCTTGGGCAGCATCTGCGGCTGACGGATCACCACCGTGTCATCGTGGGTGTGTACATCGATAAACCCCGGCGCCAACACCCGGCCTCGGGCGTCGATCACCTGCGTGGCCAGCGCGGCCGACAAGTCGCCGATCGCCTCGATACGCCCGTCGCGCAGCCCCACATCGGCGACATACCCAGGCGTGTTGCGGCCATCCATGACCAGCGCCTGGCGGATCAGCGTGTCGTACTGCATATCAGTCTCCCAGCGGCAGGCTGTCGGGCCCGCCGCGATAGTCGTCGAGGGCCAGCTTGATGCGGCGCAGGCGTTCCTGGTTGTCGTCCGGCATGGCCAGCGCCAGCTCGGTGGCGAGCAGGTCGATGGCCAGCAGCATGCCGTAGCGCGCCGCCGTGGGTTTGTAGATGAAGCTGGTTTCGGCCGGTTGCAGCGCCAGCACCACATCCGCCAGCCCGGCCAGGGGTGAACCGGCCAGGGTGATGGCGACGATGGGCGTGTCGTAGTTGCGCGCCAGGGCCACCACGTCCAGCAACTCCGGGGTGAGGCCGCTGAGCGAACAAACGATCAGCGCCTGCTCGGGCCCCAGCGTCGCCGCCGTGACGCGCATCATCACCGGGTCATGGCAGGCGGCAATCGGATAGCCCAGGCGCACCAGACGCACTTGCAACTCCTCGCTGCACAGGCTCGACGGGCCGCCCATGCCGAACGCGTGGATCATCCGCGCCTTGCCCAGCAGGCTGACTGCGTCGACGAAGCCGGCCTGATCGAACCCCGACAGGTGCTGGCGCAACGTCGCCTCGATATCACCGAGAATCTGCCGATGAAACCCCGACTGCTCAGGCTTGCCCGCCGGGTCGAGGAAGCGGCTGCCCACGCCACTGGCCTGGGCCAGTTGCAGGCGCAAGTCACGCAAATCCCGGCACCCGACGCTGCGCGCAAACCGCGACAACGTGGCAGTGCTGACCTCGGCGCGTTGGGATAACGCCTCCAGGCTGGCCGACGCGGCAAAGCCCACGTCATCGAGCATCAGCTTGGCGATACGCCCTTCGCCGGCACTGAAAGACGCCTGGCGGGCGCGGATCTGGTAGAGGATGTCCATGGAGGCTCCGGGTTACAGGACGCAGGACAGACCATACGTCAGACCGAAGGCGACCAGCGAAATCAGGGTCTCCAACACGGTCCAGGTCTTGAAGGTCTGGATCACAGTCATATTGAAGTATTCCTTGATCAGCCAGAAGCCGCCGTCGTTGACGTGGGAAAAGATCACCGAACCCGCCCCGGTCGCCAGCACCAGCAATTCAGGGTGTGGATAACCCAGGCCCAGCGCAACCGGCGCAACCACCCCGGAAGCGGTGGTCATGGCCACGGTGGCCGAGCCGGTGGCGATACGCATCAACGCGGCGAACAACCAGCCCATCACCAGCGGCGACAGGTTGAACGCGTGGGCCAGGCCGAGGATTTCGTTGGTCACGCCGGCGTCCACCAGAATCCGGTTCAACCCGCCGCCCGCGCCCACCAGCAAGGTGATACTCGCGGTCGGCGCCAGGCATTCGTTGGTGAACTTGAGGATCGACTCGCGGTTGAAACCCTGCGCCAGGCCGAGGGTCCAGAAACTCACCAGGGTCGCCACCAGCAGCGCGATCACCGAGTTGCCGATAAACAACAGGAACTGGTTGAAACCGCTGCCGGGCGTGGAAATCAGATTGGCCCAGCCGCCGATCATCATCAGCACCACCGGCAACAGAATGGTGCCCATGGTCAGGGCGAAACTCGGCAAACGGCTGCGTGGCTCGCGCTCGATGAACTGGCGCTCCAGCGGGTTTTCCGCCGGCAGGTGAATGCGCGGCACGATGAACTTGGCGTACAGCGGGCCGGCGATGATCGCCGTGGGAATGCCGATCAAAATCGCATAGAGCACGGTCTGCCCGACCGAGGCGTTATACGCCAGCACCGCCATCATCGCCGCCGGGTGCGGCGGCACCAGCGCATGCACCACAGACAGGCCGGCAACCATCGGCAAGCCGACCATCAGGATCGACACCCCCACACGCCGCGCCACGGTAAAGGCGATCGGCACCAGCAACACAAAACCGACCTCGAAAAACAGCGGCAGCCCCACCAGAAAGGCAATGCACACCATCGCCCAATGGGCATTGCGCTCGCCGAACCGGTTGATCAACGTGCGTGCCACCTGCTCGGCGCCGCCGGATTCAGCCATCATCTTGCCGAGCATGGTGCCCAGCGCAACCACCAGAGCGATATGCCCCAGGGTTTTGCCGACGCCCGCTTCGTAGGAGCCCATGATGGTGTCCGCCGGCATCCCGGCCATCAGCGCCAGGCCGATGGACACCAGGGTGATGACGATAAACGGGTTGAGTCGGTAACGTGCAATCAGCACGATCAAAGCAATGATGGCGATGGCGGCGTATGCCAATAGCCCGAAGCCCGGTGATGCGGCCATGCGGTACTCCTCGGAAAGGGTCACGTCGAATTGGTTGTGAAACTCATAAATCATTACCGAGGAGCATTTTCAATTTTTATGAAAGTAATTTTCGCCCACAGATAAGCGCTGTCGCGTTGGGACATGCCCAACGGCCGTGCATGAAAATTCGGGGGGTGTTCTTACATCAAATTCAGAAAAGACCGGAAACTCAACGCGCACGCTTGAGTCTTAAAATGCGCCCCCACGAACATCCAGGACACTCGATCATGACCCGCACCTCTCTCACCGCCTGCGCCCTGCTGCTCGCCCTGTGCGGCAGCGCGTCGGCCGCCGACAACGCCGCACTGAAGAAATGCATGGACAGCGCCAACACGACCGTGGACATGGTCAAGTGCAACACCCAGCAGGCCAAGGTGCAGGACAAACGCCTGAACACTGCCTACCAGGCCGCCCTCGCCGCCCAGGAAGGCGCGCGCAAGCAGCAATTGCAGGACGTGCAGCGCCTGTGGATCAAATACCGCGATGCCAATTGCGCCTTTGCCGGCAGTGCCACCGGCGGCAGCATCGATCAGGTCAACGGCTCCGCCTGTGTACTGGACATGACCCAGACCCGCGCCCAGGAACTGGAAGACCTGGTCGGGCCGTAATGAATGAAAACCCTCGCCCTCCCGTAGGAGCGAGCTTGCTCGCGAAAATCGTCAACGATGACGCGTGTTGCCTGGATAGACGTGGCGCTCTCGGGTTTTTCGCGAGCAAGCTCGCTCCTACAGGGGTTGCGGTCAGTCGTGATGGACCTTGGCGCGCTTGAGCAGCTTCTTGCAGCGCTCGGACAAATGCAGCACGCGCAGATGCTTGCCGGCCTTGCTGTAACGCTCGCGCAAGGTCATCAGCGCGGCAATCGCGGAGTAGTCGACAACGCTCAGGTGGCGGCAATCCAGCGTCACCGCGGCCGGGTCGTTGGCCGGGTCGAATTGATTCAAAAACGGCGTGGTCGAGGCAAAGAACAACGTGCCATGCACGCGGTAGAGTTTGCTGCCGTCCGCTTCCAGATATTCATCGGCGTACAGTTCACGCGCCTGTTGCCAGGCGAAGTTCAGCGCCGCGATCACGATCCCGCAGAGCACCGCCGTGGCCAGGTCGGTGAACACGGTGATCACGGTCACCGCAATGATCACCAGCACGTCATTGAGCGGCACCTTGTTGATCACCCGCAGCGACGCCCAGGCGAAGGTCTGCTGCGACACCACGAACATCACCCCGACCAGCGCCGCCAGCGGAATGCGCTCAATCAGCGGTGACAGAAACAGAATGAACAACAGGATCATCACCCCAGCCAAGACCCCGGACAAACGCCCGCGCCCGCCGGAGCTGAGGTTGATCACGGTTTGCCCGATCATCGCGCAACCGCCCATGCCGCCGAACAGGCCCGAGACCATATTCGCCGCGCCCAGGGCCATGCTTTCGCGGTCGGGGTAGCCGCGGCTCTCGGTGATTTCGTCGGTGAGGTTGAGGGTCAACAGGGTTTCCAGCAGGCCGACCATTGCCATCAGAAACGCGTAGGGCGCGATGATGCCGAGGGTATCCAGGCTCCAGGGGATCTGCGGCAGTGCGAAGCTCGGCAGGCCACCGGCGATGTGGGCCATGTCGCCCAGCGTGCGCGTCGGCAAGCCCAGCAGGTACACCGCCAGGCCCACGCCGAGGATCGCCACCAGGGCGGGCGGCACGGCACGGGTCAGGCGCGGCAACAGGTAGACAATGGCCATGGTCACCAGCACCAGGCCGCTCATCACATACAGCGGCGTGCCGCTGAGCCAGGTATCACCGCTCTTGAAATGCTCCAACTGCGCCAGGGCGATGATGATCGCCAGGCCGTTGACGAACCCCAGCATCACCGGGTGCGGCACCATCCGCACCAGCTTGCCCAGGCGCAGCAGGCCGAAGACCAGCATGATCAGCCCGCCCAGCAGCACCGTCGCGAGCAAATACTCCACGCCGTGTTGCACCACCAGCGCGACGATCACCACCGCCATCGACCCTGCGGCGCCAGAGACCATCCCCGGCCGCCCGCCGAACAATGCCGTGAGGGTGCAGATGATGAATGCGCCGTAGAGCCCCATCAGCGGGTTGAGATGCGCCACCAGGGCAAAGGCGATGCACTCGGGCAGCAAGGCAAAAGACGTGGTGAGGCCGGCCAGGGCGTCGGCGCGAAGACGGGTGAGGTTCATGAGGTACCGGGCATTGCGGGGAATAAGGCGGGGAATGGTACGGAAATGCGGGCGGCGGGGCCAGTGAAGCGTCAGGGCAGATTGACCGGGATACCCCGTTCGCGGGCAAGCCCACTCCCATGGTTTGATCGGTGCACCCGTTATCGAGGTGTGAACACCGTCAAATGTGGGAGTGGGCTTGCCCGCGAAGGGTGCACCACGGTCTCACGCCGACATCAGACCATTTCGCGGCGAATCCACTCCACCACCGATGTGCGCTTGGGCACCCACCCCAACAATTCACGGGCATGCTTGCCGCGCACCCGGCTGTTGGAACCCAGGCCGTAGTTGGCCATTTCATAGCCCCATTCGGCTTCTGCGTCGGCCAACGGCCAGTCCTGCGGCTTGCCCAGGTTCAGGGCTTCGGCGATGGCGGTGGTCATGTCGATGAACGCCGCTTCACCGCTTTCCACGAAGTAGAACGTGCCCGGCACATTCTTCTCCAGCGCCAGCCGATAGAGCGCGACCACATCCTCGATATGCACATTGGACCAGATGTTCTGCCCCGTGCCGACATGGCGCCCCACTCCGCTCTTGCGCGCCTGCTTGAGCAAGCGCGGCAGTTGCACGCTGTCGCGCTTCACGCCCAGGCTGTGGCCGTAGATCAGGGTGTTGCAGATCACCGCCGAGTTCACCCCGTCTTGGGCGGCCGCCAGGATCAGGTTGTCGATGGCGACACGTGCGGCCTTGTCGACGGTCGGTTCCGGCAGGTGGTCTTCGACGTAGATGACATCGCTGGCCTTGCCGCCCGATGCATCGCCGACGATGCTCGAACCACTGGTGTGCAGGAACGGTTTGTTCGAACCTTTCAAGGCGGCCAACAGCGTTTCCACCGCCGCGCGATGGTCGCTGCTGGCGGCGTTGATCACCGCGTCGGCCTGCCGGGCCTGTTCGGTCAACACCGCACGGTCATCCAGGGTGCCGATGACCGGGGTGATGCCCAGGGCC
The DNA here is from genome assembly GCF_023651955.1 of Pseudomonas sp. Y39-6. Classification (NCBI taxonomy): domain Bacteria; kingdom Pseudomonadati; phylum Pseudomonadota; class Gammaproteobacteria; order Pseudomonadales; family Pseudomonadaceae; genus Pseudomonas; species Pseudomonas sp. Y39-6. The sequence continues at coordinate 5,938,561 of NZ_CP069594.1, forward strand.
GTCATCTCGGCGGCTTGATCGGCGCTGCGCACCAGGCCCGTCACATGGTGGCCGGCCTTGACCAGGCCGGTGGCGATGGAGCCGCCGATAAATCCGGCGGCGCCGGTAACGAATACGTTCATGGAGGTCTCTCCTGACTGAGTAAGTGATGGGCCCAGTATCAAGCCCCCATCCCTGGCGAATAAGACCGTGTTGCCCAATTCAATCTTGCGCGCAGGTCACGAATCAGCAGGCGTACCGCGCCAGCTTGGCCTGGATGAAGTCCAGGAAGCATTGGATGCGCAAGGCCAGTTGCGAGTTGCGGTAAAACACCGCGTGGATCGGCTGGCGATAACCGCTGTTGAAGGCTTCCAGCAGCGGCACCAGGCGCCCGGCGTCGATGTCGTCGCTGGTCATGAAGTTCGACAGGCAGCCAATGCCCTGCCCTTCGAGCGCCAGCTGGCGCACGGTTTCACCGCTGGACGCGGCAATGCCGGGCTCGATCAGCCAGCGGTCGCCCGCCACGTGGCGCAACGGCCAGTGGTTGAGCGTCTCGGTCTGGGTGAAGCCGAGCAAGGTGTGCTCGGCCAACTCGGCGACCGTGGTCGGCGTACCGTACTGCTTGAGGTAAGCGGGGCTGGCGAGGATATGCAGCGGGGTGCAGCCCAGGGACCGCGCATGCAGGGTGGAATCGGCCAGCGCGCCGATGCGAATCGCAATGTCGGTGCTCTGCTCCAACAGGTCGATGATCAAGTCATCACTGTTCAACTCCAGCTGGATCTCTGGGTACAGCCTGCGAAACTCGGCGATGTACGGCACGATCCCATGCAGCATGAACGGCACGGCGGCGTTGATGCGCAAGCGCCCCGCCGGTTTTTTCTGGCGCGACGACAAGCGCTCCTCCAGATCATCCATCTGCGCCAGGATCACCTTGGCCTGTTCGAAGAAGTACTTGCCCTCCTCGGTCAGGTCCATGCGCCGCGTGGTGCGGTTGATCAGCGTGGTGTCGAGCTTGGCTTCCAGGCGCGACAAGGTGCGGCTGACCGCCGACGGCGTCTGCCCGACCTGCTCCGCCGCCGCCGAAATCGAGCCGCACTCAATCACGTTGACGAAGATCTGTAGCTCATCGGATCGGGCTTTCACAGGCTGTCCTCTTTCTCGGTTCAGCGCAGCTTACACCGAGAGGTCGAACACCTGCGCCAGATGCTGCTCGTAGCGCGCCACATCGGCGTCGATGGCCGGGCGCTTCATGACGTCCACGCAGAGGAACGTCGGCAAGGCCGTCATGCCGAGGAACTCATTGGCCTTGTGAAACGCGAAGTACACCGCGTCCACGCCTTTGCCTTCAAAAAAATCGCTCGGGTCGTCGAAGGCTTGCTGCGGGGCGTTCCAGGTCAGCGACAACATGTATTGCTTGCCGTGGATCAGGCCGCCGCTGCCGTATTTCTGCGAGGCGTCGGAACGGGTACGGCCATCGCTGGCGTAGAGGCTGCCGTGGCCTTCGGTGAAGACTTCGTCGATGTACTTCTTCACGATCCACGGCGCGCCCATCCACCAGCCGGGCATCTGGTAGATGATCACGTCGGCCCAGAGGAATTTGGCGACTTCTTCGGCCACATCGTAGCCTTCATCGATATGCGTGACCTTGACGTCGATACCGCCACGGTCGAGCACAGCCACGGCAGCGTCATGCAGGGTGGTGTTGTAGCGACCGTCGGAGTGGGCGAATTTTTTACCGCCGTTGAGCAGCAGGACTTTTTTCATGGGGGAGCGCCTTGAGATTAAAAATGTCTGAAGGCAGGGTATCGATGTGCCTTGCGCGGAATAAGCCTTGGCGCGGCAAAATACATTTGACTGAAAATCACGAATAAAACTCTATTATTGCCTTTATCCACTGATCAACAGATGCGCGCCCAACAGCGCCATGCCGATAAAAAACACCCGCTTGAACAACACGGCACTGATCCGTTGGCGCAACACCTGCCCCAGCCACATGCCCAACAAGGCCGGCGCCAGCGCCAACAGCGAGGCATTGATCTCACCGCCGCCGAGGCTGCCGCGCCAGGCCAACCCGGCCGCCAGCGCCAGTGTCGACACGCTGAACGACAGCCCCAACGCCTGCACCAACTGATCGCGATTCAACCCCAGCGCTTGCAGATACGGCACCGCCGGAATCACGAAGACGCCGGTGGCCGAGGTGATCAGGCCGGTGACCAGCCCACACACCGGCGCCAACCAACGCTCGGTCGCGGGCTTCACCTTGAATGCGGGCAGGAACAGCCCACTCAACGCATACACCAGCAAGGCCGCGCCCAATGCGCGCACCACCCCGGCGCCACTGCCCATTCCCAGCCACAGCGTGCCCAACCCGGTGCCGAGGACAATCAACAGCAACAGCGGCCACAAGCGCTTGAGCAACACGCTCAAGTGGCCGCCGAAGGCCAGTTGCCAAAGGTTGGTCACCGTCGAAGGGATGATCAGCAACGCCGCAGCCTGCGCCGGCAACATAGCCAGGCCGAGCAAGCCCATGGCGACGGTGGGCAAGCCCAGGCCGATCACACCTTTGACGGTGCCGGCCAGCAGGAAGGTGCCGATCACCAGCAGGGTCAGGGCGGGGCCGAGGTTTTGGTAGAACGCGAGGAAGGTTGTCATCGGCCGAGTGTGGGGCTTTTCGCTGGGCGCGAAAATTCACCATATACTGAGGCTGCCTCTTGTTTTGCATGAGGCTGATGCCGCCATCGCGGGCAAGCCCCCTCCCACTGTTGAAATGCATTCCAAGTGTGGGAGCGGGCTTGCTCGCGATAGCGCCAGTCCAGCGAAAGGAAATCTTCCAGCCATGCACTTTGACCTGATCGACCTGCGCCTCTACCTGCACGTCCTCGATGCCGGCAACATCACCGCCGGCGCCAGCCGCAGCCACTTGTCCCTGGCCGCCGCCAGCGCGCGCATCCGCGCGATGGAAGCTGCGCTCGGGGTTGAATGCCTTGAACGCGGCCGCCGTGGCGTCACGCCGACGGCCGCGGGCCAGGCCTTGGCGCGTCATGCCCGGCTGTTGCTGCAACAGGCCGAGCACCTGCAACAGGACCTGGCGGAATACGCCAACGGCGTCAAAGGCCAGGTGCGCCTGCTGTGCAACACCACCGCCCTCAGCGAATACCTGCCGGAACTGCTCGCGGATTTCCTGCGCGACCACCCCAACCTGGACATCGACCTGCAGGAACTGCCCAGCCTGCGCATCACCCAGGCCTTGCGCCAGGGCACCGCAGACCTCGGGATCATCTCCGACGCGGTGGACACCCACGGCTTGCAGACCCTGGCGTTTCGCGACGATCCGCTGGTGCTGGTCATGCCGCTGGAGCATCCGTTGGCGGCAAGTACGGTGAGTTTTATCGACAGTCTGCATTACGACTATGTGGGCCTGGCCGCCCACAGCGCGCTGGCGGTGTACCTGGAAGAACAGGCGTTGCACGCGGGGTTTCGCTTGCACACGCGGATCCGCGCCGAGGGTTTTGACGGCGTGCTGCGCATGGTCGCACGCGGCGCGGGCCTGGGGATCGTGCCCCAGGCGGCGCTGGCGCGCTGGCCGTGGGCGCAGCGCGTCAAGGCCCAGCCGTTGCGAGAAGCTTGGGCCTGTCGAACGCTGCTGTTATGCGCGCGCTCGTTCGAACACCTGCCGGGTTATGCCAGGGCCTTGCTCGACACCTTGGCCCTGCCCTTGCGGAAAAATCCGTAATACACCGCCGACAGAATCAGCAGGAACGGCACGCCGAACACCAAGGTCATCTTGAACGCGTCGGTGAAATACGTGGTGATCATCACCGCGCCCATCAGCACCAGGCCCAGCAGCGTGCTGTAGGGAAACAGGCGCAGCTGGAACGACAACTTCGCCCCGCCATGACGCTTGCGATAACGGCGGAAGAACAGGTGCGTCAGGAAGATCATGAACCAGGTGAAGATCGCGCCGAACATCGAGATCGCCATCATCAGCGTGAACGAGCTTTCCGGGTAGACCACGTTAAGCAAGGTCGCCAGGCCGATGCCCGAGCTGGACAGCAACAAGGCGTTCAGCGGGATGCCGCTCTTGCTCAACGCACCCATGGACGCGGGCGCAAAGCCGGCGCGGGACAGGCTGAACATCATGCGTGTGGTGATGTAGAGCTGGCTGTTCATCGCTGACAGCGCCGCGATCAGGATCACGAAATTCATCACCCCGGTGGCGCCGGGAATGCCGAGGGTCTGCATCACTGTGACGAACGGGCTCTGCGTCTGCCCGGCCTGGTTCCACGGCACGATGGCCAGCATCAGCGCCAGGGTCAGCAGGTAAAACACCACCAGGCGCACGATGGTCGCGCGAAAGGCTTTCTTCACCGCCTGCTCCGGGTCGGCCGCTTCACCGGCGGCGACGGCGATCATCTCTACGCTCAAGTAGCTGAAGATCGAGACGATCACTGCGATCCACATACCGCTCAAGCCATGCGGGAAAAAGCCGTCGTGGGCCGTGTAGTTCTGCACCCCGTACTGCGGGTTGCCGGAGCCGAACACCACGTACACCGCGAGGAGGATGAAACCGACGATGGCGCTGATCTTGATCGTCGAAAACCAGTATTCGAAGTTGCCGAAGGTTTTCACGCTGATGGCATTGAGCAGGATCAGCACGCTGGAGAACGACACGATCCACACCCACTCCGGCACGTTGGCGAACCAGTACTTCATGTACATCGCCACCGCCGTGACCTCGGCGCCCACCGCCAGCACAATCGCCGCCCAATAGGCGTAGCGCACCAGGAACCCGGCCAGCGGGCTGATGTAGAACTCGGCGTAGGCCCCGAAGGAGCCGGAGGTGGAATGGGCCACCGTCATCTCCGCCAGGCAGCCCATCAGCAGCAAGGTGATCAACGCTCCGATGGCGTAACTCAGCAGCACGCTGGGCCCGGCATAGCCGATGGCATAGGCGCTGCCCATGAACAGCCCGGTGCCGATGGCGCCACCGATGGCGATCATGCTCATCTGGCCGGAAGTGAGCTGGCGCCTCAGGCCCAGTTCGCGGTGGGTGATTTCTGCAAAGCCGTCGTTTGGCGTGGTCACGTGGTGTGCCCCTTATTGTTGTGATTGCACGATTTGTCTGTTGCCGCAGATCCTCTGTGGGAGGGGGCTTGCTGGTGATAGCAGTCGTTCAGTTGATACCTTAGGTGACTGACCCGCCGCCATCGGGGGCAAGCCCCCTCCCACATTGAGCCTGCGTCAGGCACTCAATGGATGAACACCGCAGACCCCATATAGCAGTCTTTCAGTCGATACCTAGGTGACTGATCCGCCGCCATCGGGGGCAAGCCCCCTCCCACATTGAGCCTGCGTCAGACACTCAATGGATGAACACCGCAGACCCCATATAGCAGTCTTTCAGTCGATACCTAGGTGACTGATCCGCCGCCATCGGGGGCAAGCCCCCTCCCACATTGAGCCTGCGTCAGGCACTCAGTGGATGAACACCGCAGCCCCATATAGCAGTCTTTCAGTCGAGACCTAGGTGACTGACCCGCCGCCATCGGGGGCAAGCCCCCTCCCACATTGAGCCTGCGTCAGGCACTCAGTGGGTGAACACCGCAGACCCCATGTGGGAGGGGGCTTGCCCCCGATGGCGGTGTGTCGGTCGCCGGATTCGCACGCTGATACAGCGCTATCGGGAGCAAGCTCCCTCCCCCCATTGTTGTCTGTGTTTATTCAAGTGACGCTGTTACGGACTTTGAATTGCGCCTGGTCCCAGGTGCGGTTGTCGAGGATCTCACCGAGGATTTCCACGGCGTCCCACACTTCGGTAAAGCAGGTGTACAGCGGCGTAAAACCAAAACGCATGATGCGCGGCTCGCGGTAGTCGCCAATCACTCCACGGGCAATCAGTGCCTGGATCACCGCATAACCTTCAGGGTGTTCGAAACTCACATGGCTGCCGCGTCTGGCGTGTTCACGCGGGGTGATCAACACCAGGCCATGGGCGGCGCAGCGGGCTTCGACCAATGCGATAAACAGGTCGGTCAAGGCCAGGGATTTACTGCGCAGGCTGGCCATGTCGGTCTGTTCGAAAATCTCCAGGCCGCATTCCACCATGGCCAGCGAGGTGATCGGCTGGGTGCCGCACAGGTAACGCGCGATACCGGCACTCGGTGCATAACGCGTCTCCATGGCGAACTGCCGGGTATGCCCGAACCAGCCCGACAACGGCTGGCGCACCACGTCCACCAGCGCCGGGTTGACCCACACGAACGCCTGGGAACCAGGGCCGCCATTGAGGTATTTGTAGGTGCAACCGATCGCATAATCGGCGCCGGCCCGATGCAGGGCGATGGGCACCGCACCTGCCGAATGCGCCAGGTCCCAGAGGCTCAGCGCGCCGCACTCGTGGCTCAACGTGGTGAGCGCGTGCATGTCGTACATGTAGCCGGTCTTGTAGTTGACGTGGGTGAGCATCACCACCGCCACGTCCGGGTCGATGGCCTGGGGCAGTTCGTCCGGGCTGTTGACCAGGCGCAGCGAATAGCCCTGTTGCAGCAGTTCGGCGAGGCCTTCGGCGATGTACAGGTCGGTGGGGAAGTTGCTCGCTTCGCTGACGATCACCTTGCGCTGCGGCGCGCGTTGGCGCTGCACGCTCAAGGCGGCGCTGAGCACCTTGAACAGGTTGATGGAAGTGGTATCGGTGATCACCACTTCGCCCTCCCCCGCGCCGATCAACGGCGCCAGGCGATTGCCCAGGCGCTGGGACAAGTCCGCCCAACCCGCGCTGTTCCAGCTGCGAATCAAGCCATTGCCCCACTCCTCGGCGATCACCTGCTGCGCCCGCGCAAGCGCGGCCACCGGACGTGCGCCGAGGGAGTTGCCGTCGAGGTAGATCACCCCCTGCGGCAAGGCGAACTGGTGGCGCAGCGGCGCCAACCGGTCCTGGTCGTCAAGGGCTTGGCAATGGCTTCGAGTGATCATGGGCTGTCCTGGTTTTTATAAGTGAAGATGCCGTAAATAATGAGCGAAGTTTTAGAGAATTTTCGTGCAAAGTTGTGGGCAACAGGCTAATTAAGCTGTAGGAAATTCGAAGTTCAACCGAAAACACGCGGATTTATTCTAAGCATGATTCTCGACGCCACCGACCTGCGCCTCCTGCATTTCCTGCAACAGGACGGCCGTATCAGCAACCAGGAACTCGCGGAAAAAGTCGCGCTGTCGCCCTCCGCCTGCCTGCGCCGTCTGCGCCTGTTGGAAAGCGAAGGCATCATCAGCGGCTATCGGGCGGTGTTGAATGCCGAGCGGTTGGGGATCGAACTCGAGGCCATCGTCCACCTATCGGTGCGCCAGGACGTGGAGGACTGGCACGAGACGTTTATCCAGAAGGTGCAAGGCTGGCCGGAAGTGGCCAGCGCCTACGTGATCACCGGCGCCAGCAACTACGTGCTGCGGGTGCAGGCGCGCAACCTCAAGCACTTTTCGGACTTTATCGTGAACCACCTGAACCGCACGGCGGGGGTGATGGATATCCGTTCGGAGATCGTGTTGCAGAAGATCAAGGATCGCGATGAAGTGTTGGACCTGGTGCTGCGCAAATAGTCAGCCACACCACAAAACAATGTGGGAGGGTGGCTTGCCCCCGATAGCCGTGTGTCAGTCACTTAAATGCTTACTGATCCGCCGCTATCGGGAGCAAGCTCCCTCCCACATTTTTTGACCGCGTTGATCAATCTTCCAATGCACGCACGCGCTGCATGCGCTTTTGCTCCAGCGGCGCATCGGCAAGCTGCACCTCGAAGTCAAAATCGATCTGCGCAAAACGCCCTTCCACACCCAGTTCCCGCGCCAGGTGCTGATCGTCGCTGAAGCGAATTTCGGCAATCAATTCATCCCGTGTCGCGTAGGCAAAATCATCGTGCAGGTACGGGTCGTCCGACAGGTTGATCTGCGTGGTCAGGTGCCGATGCCCCGGCGCCGAGATGAAGAAGTGAATATGCGCCGGCCGCTGCCCGTGGCGTCCCAGTTGATCGAGCAACTGCTGGGTCGGCCCGGTCGGCGGGCAGCCATAACCCGACGGCACGATGCTGCGAAAACGGAAGTTGCCGTGGGCATCGGTCTCGATGCGGCGGCGCAGGTTGAATTCCGACTGCGCGGTGTCGAACCAGGAGTAAGTGCCGCCGGTATTGGCCTGCCACACATCGACAATCGCCCCGGCCAACGGCTTGCCCTGCGTGTCCCGTACCTGGCCGCGCATGAACAGCGGCACGCCCGGGTCCTGGCCGTCGTCCAGGCGCGCTTCGTATTTCGACAGCGGCGCCCCCGCCACATACAGCGGGCCTTCGATGGTGCGCGGGGTGCCGCCGGTTTTGCCGGTTTCTTCGTCGGCGGCGTCCATCAACAGGTCCAGGTAATGCTCCAGGCCAAGCCCGGCGGCGAGCAAACCGGCTTCCTGGTGTTGGCCCAATTCATTGAGGTAGTTGACCGCCGCCCAGAACTCTTCGGGGGTGACTTCCAGGTCTTCGATGATGTTCACCGTGTCCCGCAGGATCCGGTAAATCAGCGTCTTGGTGCGCGGGTTGCCGCTTTCGCTGCGGTGGCCGCTGGCTTCTTCGAGAAACTGTTGGGCATGGGCAGTCTGGGACAGTCGGATGGACATGGTGCAATCCTCATCTTGTAATTATTGGGGATAAAACAGGCTCAGCGGTCGTCCGCGTGGATCGACGACGGGTGCCGGCACAGCGCATTCACTTCGATGGCCATGTAGGGATAAAGCGGCAGTTGCATCAGCAGGTCGTGCAGTTCCTGCACGCTGTCGACATCGAACACGCTGTAGTTGGCGTAGAGCCCGGCGATGCGCCACAGATGGCGCCATTTGCCCTCTTGCTGCAGGCGCTGCGCCAGGGCTTTTTCGTCGGCCTTGAGGCTGGCGGCACGTTCGGGGTTCATGTCGACGGGCAGGTGTACGCTCATTTTTACGTGGAACAACATGGCAGGCGCCTCTTAGTGGTTGTCACGACGGAAGAACGCCAGGCGCTCTTCATCGATGGCCAGGCCCAGGCCCGGTGCGGTGCTGACATGCAGCTGGAAATCGCGGTACACCAGCGGCTCGGTGAGGATGTCTTCGGTGAGCAGCAGCGGGCCGAACAGCTCGGTGCCCCACGCCAGTGTGTCCAGGGTGAGAAACGCATGGGCCGAGGCCTGGGTGCCGAGGCCGCCTTCGAGCATGGTGCCGCCGTACAAGCCGATCCCGGCCGCTTCGGCAATCGCGGCCGTGCGCAACACCGCGCGCGGGCCACCGTTCTTGGCGATCTTGAGGGCGAACACCGAAGCCGCGCCTTCGCGGGCCAGGTTGAAGGCGTCCTCGACACATTCGATGGATTCGTCGGCCATGATCGGCACCGGGCTCGACAGATTAAGCCGGGCCATGCCGCCGCGGTTGTTGCGCGAGATCGGCTGTTCGATCAGGTCGATAGCGTTGTCGCCGAGCACCTTGCAGGCGCGCAGGGCAACGGCTTCATCCCAGGCCTGGTTGACATCGACGCGCACGCTGGCGCGCTCGCCCAGGGCTTTTTTGATCGCGATCACATGGGCCAGGTCGGCACTGACCTCACCGGCGCCGATCTTCAATTTGAAGACGCGGTGACGGCGCAGGTCGAGCATCTTCTCGGCTTCGGCAATGTCCTGCTCGGTGTTGCCGCTGGCCAGGGTCCAGGCCACCGGCAACGCATCGCGCACGCGGCCGCCGAGCAGTTCGCTGACCGGCAGGTGCAGGCGTTTGCCCAGCGCATCGAGCAAGGCGCTTTCGATGGCGGACTTGGCGAAGGTGTTGCCGCGAATGCTGCGCGCCAGGCGCGACATGGCGGCATTGATGTTGTTCGCGTCCTGGCCGATCAGCAGCGGGGCGAAGTGGCGGTCGATGTTGATCTTGATGCTGTCAGGGCTTTCGTTGCCGTAGCTCAGGCCGCCGATGGTGGTGGCTTCGCCGAGGCCTTCGATGCCGTCGGCGCAACGCAGGCGGACGATCACCAGGGTCTGGTTCTGCATCGTGTGCATCGCCAGCTTGTGCGGGCGGATAGTGGGGAGGTCGACGATGATGGTTTCGATCGACTCGATGGCACAAATCGGCATGGCTATACCCGTTGGGTTCTTTATAGATTTGAGCCGATTCTGTGCCGCATTTTTCTTGGCTTCCAATATAGAATTGGTCTCGCACAATACCTTCAAGGTATCAAAGGAGCTGTCATGGAACTGCGACATCTGCGCTATTTCCAGGTGCTGGGCGAAACCCTCAACTTCACCCGCGCCGCCGAACGCCTGCACATCGCCCAGCCGCCGTTGAGCCGACAGATCCAGCAATTGGAGGATGAATTGGGCGTGATACTGCTCGAGCGCGGCCGACCGCTGCGGCTGACCGAGGCCGGGCGGTTTTTCTATGAACACGCCACTGTGCTGCTGGAGCAGTTGGGCAAGGTCTGCGACACCACCCGGCGTATCGGCCAGGGCGAGAAGACCTGGCTGGGCATCGGCTTTGCGCCGTCGACCTTGTATGGCGTGCTGCCCGAGTTGATTCGGCGGCTGCGCAACCACGACGCGCTGGAACTGGAACTGGGGCTGTCGGAAATGACTACCCTGCAGCAGGTTGAAGCGCTCAAGGCCGGGCGGATCGACGTGGGCTTCGGGCGGATTCGCATCGATGACCCGGCCATCGTCCAGCGGGTGCTGGTCGAGGACCGCCTGGTTGCGGTGTTGCCCGCCGGCCACGCCTTGCTGGGCGCGCCCGCCACCCTCGCCCAATTGGCCGCCGAGCCGTTTGTGCTGTACCCCGGCAACCCGCGGCCCAGTTATGCCGACCATGTGATCGCGCTGTTCGACGCCCACGGTTTGAGCCTCAAGGTGGCGCAGTGGACCAACGAGTTGCAGACCGCCATCGGCCTGGTCGGCGCGGGTATGGGCGTGACGCTGGTGCCGGCGTCGGTGCAGGTGCTGCATCGCGCGGACATCGGCTACACGCCGGTGGTGGAAGCCACCGCGACCTCGCCGATTATTCTCAGCCGGCGGGTGAATGATCAGTCGCCGGGGCTGAATCATTGTTTGCAGTTGGTTGAAGAACTGATCTGAAATCTCCCAGGTACTGCAGATCTAATGTGGGAGGGGGCTTGCCCCCGATGGCGGTGTGTCAGCCCACACATCTACTGACTGACACACCGCCATCGGGGGCAAGCCCCCTCCTACATTTAATCTGCGGTGTTTTTTAGACAGTGCGCAGGCGCTTACGCTGCAGGGTTTGGCTCGGCGACTCATCGAACAGCTTGCGATACTCCGCCGAGAACCGCCCCAGGTGGGTGAAGCCCCAGCCCAGGGCAATCTCGGAGATGGTGCGGGTGGAGCCGTGTTCGAGGATCTCCTGGCGCACCGCCCCCAGCCGATACTTTTTCAGGTAAGCCATCGGCGACAGCGCGAAGTATTTGCGAAACGCATCGAACAGCTTGAACCGCGAGACCCCGGCGGCGGCTTCCAGGTCTTCCAGATGCACCGCTTCGCGGGCGTTGTCGTGAATGTGCTGGCGGGCGCGGATCAAGTAGTGCGGCAGCTTCACGCCAAGCACGTCGCGCAATTCCTCTGAATAATTATTCGGCTGGGCGAGGATCAGGCCCTTGATCAACGAGCTTTCCAGGTCGCGGGTAAACGCCGCCTGCTCGTACAACTCGCTGCTGCGCGCAAGCTCTGCGATGAAATAACGCGCCATGCGCCACCACGAGGCCGGGGCGCCGTCCACCGCATCCATCACCGGCTCGAAACGCAGCGGCGCCTCGATCGGCCGTTGCAGCAACCCTTCCAGCGACTCGCTCATCGCCGCCCGCGTAATCACCACCTGCAACTTGCGGCAATCGCCGGAAATCGCCAGCACCTGGTGCTCGTTGGGCGAGATGATCACGCCTTGATCGCGGTTGGAACTCAAGCGCTCGCCGTTCTTGCTCAACTCCTGCTCGCCTACCAGAGGCAGGCTCAGGCTGTAGCTGCTGAAGTGTTCGGCGTCCTCGATGTCGATGGTCACGTCGGTGCCGTATTCGATCACGCCCAAGGTGGTGGCGCGGGACTTGAACACGTTGGCGCTGTGATGGAAACGCAGGCGCTCGGGCGTGGCCGTCGCCAGGCGGTGCGGCCCGCAGATGCCGGACATCCAGCTGCGGGCGCCCTCCAAGTCGAAGCGTTCGATACGGATATCGCGTGTATGGCTACTCATCAGGCTGCACCCACGGCGGTTAGGCGGTTGCGCGCTCTGGCGGCGCGTCGTGACAGATCGACAGCAAGTTCTGCGCCACGGCGGCAGTCTCGCTGCTGGGTGGATAACAACGCTCGACTATGTGGATAAACCACCGACTTCTGCGCGCACCGCCCTGCATGACAGTAGCGCATCGCGTCACCGCCCTGCACCGGCGTGGGTATTTCATGCCCAACTATCCGGCCCGCCTTCGCCCATTAAGCGGATAGCCCGCCGCCTCGGCGCAGTCGCTTAATGGCTGACCCGTTCAGCCATTATCAAAAGGTGCGTCCCATGAGTGGTGCAAGAAGCGTCGAGCAATGGAAAAGCTTCATCGACAGCTGCCTGGATTTCCGCCCCGCCGATGAAGTGTTCCGCATCGCCCGCGACATGTTCACCGAGCCGCAACTGTTCGACCTGGAGATGGAACTGATCTTCGAGAAGAACTGGATCTACGCCTGCCACGAAAGCGAACTGGCGAATAACCACGATTTCGTGACGATGCGCGCCGGGCGCCAGCCGATGATCATCACCCGCGACGGCGACGGCCAGCTCAACGCGCTGGTCAACGCCTGCCAGCATCGCGGCACCACCCTCACCCGCGTCGGCAAGGGCAACCAGTCGACCTTCACCTGCCCGTTCCACGCCTGGTGCTACAAGAGCGACGGCCGGCTGGTGAAGGTCAAGGCGCCGGGGGAATACCCGGAAGGTTTCGACAAGGCCACGCGCGGCCTGAAAAAGGCGCGCATCGACAGCTACAAAGGCTTTGTGTTCATCAGCCTGGACGTGAACGGCACCGACAGCCTGGAAGACTTCCTCGGCGACGCCAAAGTGTTTTTCGACATGATGGTCGCCCAGTCCGCCACCGGTGAGCTGGAGGTGCTGCCGGGCAAGTCCGCCTACACCTACGACGGCAACTGGAAGCTGCAGAACGAAAACGGCCTGGACGGTTATCACGTCAGCACCGTCCACTACAACTATGTGGCCACGGTGCAGCACCGCCAGCAGGTCAATACCGCGAACGGCACCGCGGCCGGCACGACGCTGGACTACAGCAAACTCGGCGCCGGCGACGCGAATACCGACGACGGCTGGTTCGCCTTCAACAATGGCCACAGCCTGTTGTTCAGCGACATGCCCAACCCCACGGTACGCTCCGGCTACGCCACCATCATGCCGCGCCTGGTGGCAGAACACGGCCAGCCAAAAGCCGAGTGGATGATGCATCGCCTGCGCAACCTGAACATCTATCCGAGCCTGTTCTTCCTCGACCAGATCAGCTCGCAGTTGCGCATCATCCGCCCGTTGGCGTGGAACAAGACCGAGATCATCAGCCAGTGCCTGGGGGTGAAGCACGAGTCCGACGCCGACCGGGAAAACCGCATCCGTCAGTTCGAGGACTTCTTCAACGTCTCGGGCATGGGCACGCCGGACGATCTGGTGGAGTTTCGCGAGGCCCAGCGCGGTTTCCAGGGCCGCCTGGAGCGCTGGAGCGATATCTCACGCGGCAGCCACTGCTGGGCCACCGGGCCAACGCCGAACAGCGAAGCCCTCGGCATCCAGCCCGCCATGACCGGCACCGAATTCACCCACGAAGGCTTGTACGTCAACCAGCACCGCAACTGGCAGCAGTTCCTGCTCAACGGCCTCGACCAACGCGCGCTGAAGCTGCGGGAGGTGGAATGATGAATGCGCCATTGCAGTACCGGATCGAGCAATTTTTCTATCGCAAATCCGAGCTGTGCGACGCCCAGGACTGGGACGCCTACGTGCAGCTGTTCGACCCGCAGAGCGAATTCCACCTGCCGCAATGGGACTCCGAACACGTCTACACCCGCGACCCCAAGCGCGAAATGTCGCTGATCTATTACGCCAACCGCTCGGGCCTGGAAGACCGCGTGTTCCGCCTGCGCACCGGCAAGGCGGCGTCGGCCACGCCCATGCCGCGCACCTTGCACCTGATCCACAACGTGCGTATCGCCGAGCAGGCGGACGGCACACTGGAGGTGCGCTTGAACTGGCACACGCTGTTCTATCGCCTGGCCACGTCGGAGCAGTTCTACGGCCACGCGACCTATCGCCTCAAGCCCCATGGCGACAGCTGGCTGATCACCCGCAAGCACGCGTTGTTGCTCAACGACACCATCAACTCGGTGCTGGATTTCTATCACCTGTAACGCTGGCTAACGCCCCTTGTAGGAGCGAGCTTGCTCGCGAAGGACGTCAACGATGACGCGGGCATCCTGAATGCACGCGGCGTCCTTGAGTTTTTCGCGAGCAAGCTCGCTCCTACAAGGGTTCACACATGAACCCACGGAGTACTGGGGATGAATCACAAAGTGGCCTTCAGTTTTGCCGACGGCAAGACGCTGTTTTTCCCGGTGGGCGCGCATGAAATCCTGCTGGATGCGGCCCTGCGCAATGGCATCAAGATTCCGCTGGATTGCCGCGAAGGCGTGTGCGGCACCTGCCAGGGCCGCTGCGAGAGCGGCGAATACAGCCAGGACTATGTGGACGAGGACGCCCTCTCCAGCCGCGACCTGCAACAGCGCAAGATGCTCAGTTGCCAGACCCGGGTGAAGTCGGATGCGACGTTCTACTTCGACTTCGATTCCAGCCTGTGCAACGCACCGGGGCCGGTGCAGGTGCGCGGCACGGTGAGCGAGGTGCGGCAGGTCTCGACCGGCACGGCGATCCTGCAAGTGCAGCTGGACCAGGCGCTGGACTTTCTGCCGGGCCAATACGCCCGCCTGGCGGTTCCGGGCACCGACAGCTGGCGCGCATATTCCTTCGCCAACCGGCCGGGCAATCAGCTGCGGTTTCTGATCCGCCTGCTGCCCGACGGGGTGATGAGCAACTACCTGCGCGAACGTTGCCAGGTCGGCGATCCGCTGCTGATGGAGGCGCCGCTGGGTGCGTTCTACCTGCGCCATGTCAGCCGACCGCTGGTGCTGGTCGCCGGCGGCACCGGGTTGTCGGCGTTGCTGGGCATGCTCGATGAACTGGCGGCCAACGCCTGCGAACGGCCGGTCCACCTGTACTACGGCGTGCGCGGCGCCGAGGACCTGTGCGAAGCGGCGCGCATCGAGGGTTACGCGTCCACGCTCGCGGATTTTCGCTACACCGAAGTACTGAGCGACCCGCCGCCCGCATGGTCCGGCAAGCGTGGCTACCTCACCGAGCATTTCGACCTGGCCGAATGGCGGGACAGTTCGGCCGATATCTACGTGTGCGGGCCCCCTCCGATGGTCGAATCCATCCAACAATGGCTGGCGGATCAGGCACTTGATGGCGTTCAGTTGTATTACGAAAAGTTCACGCAGAGTAATATCTGACCCCTCAGCACTTCTGAGGGGTTGGGCGCGGCGTGCAATCAACCCCGAGAAAAACAAGTAGAAGGGAATGTTAATGGCGGATGACATGATTAACCCGGTAGGCCTCAAGCGTGGCCTGAAGAACCGGCATATTCAGCTGATTGCCTTGGGCGGCGCGATCGGTACGGGGCTGTTCCTCGGCTCGGCCGGCGTGCTCAAGTCGGCGGGGCCGTCGATGATCCTCGGCTACGCGATTGCCGGTTTTATCGCGTTCCTGATCATGCGCCAGCTCGGCGAGATGATCGTCGAGGAGCCGGTGGCCGGTTCGTTCAGCCACTTTGCCCACAAATACTGGGGCGGTTACGCGGGCTTCCTGGCGGGCTGGAACTACTGGGTACTCTACGTGCTGGTGGGCATGGCCGAACTGACGGCCGTGGGCAAGTACATCCAGTTCTGGTGGCCGGAGATTCCGACCTGGGTCAGCGCGCTGGTGTTCTTTGTCGCGGTGAACCTGATCAACACCCTGAACGTGAAGTTCTTCGGTGAGACCGAGTTCTGGTTCGCGATCATCAAGGTGGTGGCGATTGTCGGCATGATCGTGCTCGGCTGCTACCTGTTGTTCAGCGGCACCGGCGGCCCGCAAGCGTCGATCAGCAACCTGTGGAGCCACGGCGGTTTCTTCCCCAATGGCGGCATGGGGTTGTTGATGTCCATGGCGTTCATCATGTTCTCGTTCGGTGGCCTGGAGCTGGTAGGCATCACCGCCGCCGAGGCCAACGAGCCGCGTAAAGTGATCCCGAAAGCGATCAACCAGGTGGTGTACCGCATCCTGATTTTCTACGTCGGCGCGCTGACCGTGCTGCTCTCGCTGTACCCGTGGGATCAACTGCTGCAGACCCTCGGCGCGTCGGGCGATGCCTACAGCGGCAGCCCGTTTGTGCAGATCTTCTCGCTGATCGGTAACGACACCGCCGCGCACATCCTCAACTTCGTGGTGCTGACCGCGGCGCTGTCGGTGTACAACAGCGGCGTGTACTGCAACAGCCGCATGCTGTTCGGCCTGGCCGAGCAAGGCGACGCGCCGAAAGCGCTGATGAAACTCAACAAACAAGGCGTGCCGCTGCGGGCCCTGGCGATTTCGGCGCTGGTGACGCTGCTGTGCGTGGTGGTCAACTACGTCGCGCCGCACAGCGCGCTGGAGTTGCTGTTCGCCCTGGTGGTCGCCTCGCTGATGATCAACTGGGCGCTGATCAGCCTGACCCACATCAAGTTCCGCAAGGCCATGGCCGAGCAAGGCGTTGTGCCGTCGTTCAAGACCTTCTGGTTCCCGTTCAGCAACTACCTGTGCCTGGCGTTCATGCTGATGATCATCAGCGTGATGCTGGCGATTCCGGGCGTTCGCGATTCGGTGTATGCGATGCCGGTTTGGGTGGGGGTGATCTACATTGCCTACCGCTTGCGCGTCAAAAACGCGAAAGCGGTAGCCGCCGCGCAGTAATACTCCTGTGGGAGGGAGCAAGCCCCCTCCCACATTTGATTGCATTCCAAATGAAAAGCCCCGGTAATCCGGGGCTTTTTGTTTAGAGCGTGGAACGTACTCGCCACAGCTCGGGGAACAGCACCGTGTCGAGCATCTTGCGCAGGTAACCCACGCCCTCGGTGCCGCCGGTGCCGGGCTGGAAGCCGATGATCCGTTCCACCGTGGTCACATGGCGAAAGCGCCATTGACGGAAGGAGTCTTCCAGGTCGATAAACTTTTCGGCCAACTGGTACAGGTCCCAATAACGGCTCGGGTCGCGGTAGACCTCGCGCCACGCCGCTTCCACGGAGGCATCGTGAACCGTCGCCGCCGTCGGGTCGCGTTCGGCGCGTTGCGGGTCGATCGTCAGGCCGGCCTTGACCATCAGGTTGATCGCCTCGTCGTACAGCGACGGCGTGGCGATCGCCACTTGCAGTTCTTGCAACAATTGCGGGCGATGGGCGTGGGGCCGCAACAGCGCCGGGCTTTTGTTGCCGAGGATGAATTCGATCTCACGGTACTGGAACGACTGGAACCCGGACGATTGGCCGAGGAACGGGCGAATCGCCTTGTACTCCGACGGGGTCATGGTCGCCAGCACCGCCCAGGCGTGTACCAGTTGATCGAAGATCCGCGAGACCCGCGCCAGCATCTTGAACGCCGGCGGCAACTCGCCCAGGCGCAGGTGTTCGCGGGCGGCCTTGAGCTCGTGGAGCATCAGTTTCATCCACAGCTCGGAGGTCTGGTGCTGGATGATAAAGAGCATCTCGTTGTGGTCCGGCGACAGCGGGTGCTGGGCGCTGAGGACTTTGCCCAGGTCCAGGTAGTCGCCGTAGCTCATGGACTCGGAAAAATTCAACTCGGCGTTATGCCATTCTTCCGGCGGCTGGTAATCCTCTGAGAAGGGACATTGGCTCATCGTGCGGGCTCCACAAGCGGGCGCAGGATTGCGCGGACAGGGCTGGCGTCGAGGTGGGCAAACCGCAGCGGCAGGGCGATCAGTTCATAGTCGCCCTCCGGTACGTCATCAAGCACGATGCCTTCGAGTATCGCCATGCCATGACGGGCCACGGCATTGTGAGAATCCATGGTCTTGGACTGTTGCGGGTCCAGGGACGGCGTGTCGATACCAATCAGGCGCACGCCCAGGCTGGCGAGCAGCTCGATGGTCTGCGGGGCGATGGCGGTGAAGTTCGCATCCCATTCGGTCAGCGGCGCCTGTGGATAAGTGCGCAGCAACACACGTTCCGGCAAGTTATCCACACGCCCTTGCAACTGCTGCGGCTGCACCAGCGCGCCGCTGTCCAGGCAATGCACCACGCGGCACGGGCCCATGTACACGTCCAGCGACACCTCGCCGATCGGCGCGCCGTCCGCGCTGTAATGCAGCGGCGCATCGACATGGGCGCCGGTGTGCGGCGACAAGGTAACGCGCCCGACATTCACCGGGCACTCCGGGCCGAACTGCCACACGCGCTCTTCCTGGAACGGCGTATCCCCCGGCCAGGTCGGGGTCGCCGTACTCAAGGGCGGGCTGATGTCCCACCACGTTTTTATTGGGTTCATATCAAGGCTCTCGGTCGTGACTGAAGTGAATGATACGAGGGCCAGCCGTGAATTTTCTTGCGAATTCCTGCGACAAGCGGGAAATCTTTCGCACTTAATGCGAGGAAACGGCTTATCTACGCTCAAAAGTGTCGCCTAGCCACAGTGACGCTGCCACCGAGGGTCAATGTGGGAGGGGGCTTGCCCCCGATAGCAGTGTGTCAGTTGACACATGTGCTAGCTGATCCGCAGCCATCGGGGGCAAGCCCCCTCCCACATTAACTGCACATGGCCTGAGCAGTGGTGCTCGCCTGCGCTTCTGGGCATCCCGATGTCGAGTTCAGACCATTGACCCTGCCTGCGACGCTATAGGGTTCGACTCTCGTTCACTTGCCTCGGAGTCATCATGTCCAAGCCCATCACCGTACTGCGCGACACCCACCCCTTGCCGGTCCTGGATGCCTGCAAATGGGAAAAGCTCGAAGGCGACCCGCACACCGTCAACCTCAACGCCTACACCAGCGAAGACGGCAGCAAGATCATGGGCACCTGGATCTGCACACCGGGCAAGTGGTACGTGGAATACGTGAAGTGGGAATACTGCCATTTCCAGGAAGGCTACTGCGTGATCACCCCAGAAGGCCTGGAGCCGATCCACTTGCGCGCGGGGGATATCTTTGTGGTGGAGCCGGGGATGAAGGGGACGTGGGAAGTGGTCGAGACGGTGCGTAAGTATTTTGTGTTTGCCTGAACCGCAATAAATAAATAGTGGCGAGGGAGCAAGCGCCCTCGCCACAGGCGGTATCTATTTGGGCTTGCGGTAGCTGTTGATGATCGCCGAGAAGTCCTTGCCCCCTTCCCCGCGCTGGCTCATCGATTGATACAACTGCTGGGCCACAGCGCCGAGGATCACCGGCTGGTGCGCCTGGCGCGCAGCTTCGGTGGCCAGCCCCAGGTCCTTGAGCATCAGGTCGGCACCGAAACCACCGGTATAACCCCGCGATGACGGCGCGGTTTCGATCACGCCCGGCCACGGGTTGTACGTGTCGGAACTCCAGCAGCGCCCGGTGGAACTGTTGATGATCCCAGCCAGCACCTGAGTGTCGATGCCCAGCGCATCGCCCAGGGCCATCGCTTCGCTGACGCCGACCATGCTGATGCCCAGGAGCAGGTTGTTGCAGATCTTGGCGATCTGGCCGGTGCCGACGTCGCCGCAACGCACAATGTTGCGGCCCATCTGCGCCAGCACCGGTTGCAGGGTGGCGAACAAGTCCGCGCTGGCGCCGACCATGAAAGTCAGCGTCCCGGCTTGCGCGCCGCCAGTGCCGCCGGAGACCGGCGCATCGGCGACGGCCACCCCTTGCTTGGCTGCCGCCGCCGCGACATCGCGGATGGTCTGCGGGTCGATGGTGCTGCAATCCACCGCCGGCACGCCTTGGCCGATGCCGGCCAAAACGCCGTCTTCACCCAGCCAGACACTGCGCACATGGGCAGCGGCCGGCAGCATGGTAATCACCAACTCGGCACCGGTGGCCGCATCGCGCGGTGAACCGCTGATGCTGCCGCCCAGTTCGGCCAGTTCCTTGAGTACCGCCTGGTTCAGGTCGAACAGGTTCAGCGCGTGGCCGGCCTTGATCAGGTTGCGGGCCATGGGCGCGCCCATGTTGCCCAAGCCGATAAATGCAATCTTCATGCTCGTCTCCCGGAATCAGCGCAGGTTGATGGTGGTGTTGACGCCATCGTTGACCGTGTCGTCATCGAACCAGCGGCTGGTGACGGTTTTGGTCTGAGTGTAGAACTGCACCACTTGCTTGCCATACGGGCCGAGGTCGCCGAGCTTGGAACCGCGCGAACCGGTGAAGCTGAAGAACGGCACCGGCACCGGGATCGGGATGTTGATGCCGACCTGGCCGACGTCGATTTCGCTCTGGAACTTACGCGCCGCCGCCCCGCTCTGGGTGAACAGGCCGGTGCCGTTGCCGAATGGGTTGGCGTTGACCAGCGCGATGGCTTCATCGAGGGTGTCGACTTCCAGCACCACCAGCACCGGGCCGAAAATTTCCTGGGTGTAGATCTGCATGTCGGTGGTCACGCCCGAGAACAGCGTTGGGCCGACGAAATTGCCTTGCTCGAAGCCCGGCACCTGGATGTCACGCCCGTCCAGCTCCAGCTTGGCGCCTTCTTTCACGCCGCTTTCGATCAGTTCCAGAATGCGCGCCTTGGCACGCTTGGAAATCACCGGGCCGACATCCGTGCCGGCTTCGCTGCCGGCATTGACCTTGAGCTTCTGCGCCAGCGCCTTCAGATCGGGCAGCCATTGCTTGGAAGCGCCCACCAGCACCACCACCGAAGTGGCCATGCAACGCTGGCCCGCCGCGCCGAAACCGGCACCGACCAAGGCGTTGAGGGTGTGTTCGCGGTTGGCATCCGGCAACACCACCGCATGGTTCTTGGCGCCCATCATCGATTGCACGCGCTTGCCGTGTTTGCCGGCCAGGTCGTACACATGGGTGCCCACGGCGGTCGAACCGACGAACGACACTGCCTTGATGTCTTTATGCGTGCAGAGCGCATCCACCACGTCCTTGCCGCCGTGTACCACGTTGAGCACGCCGGCCGGCACACCGGCTTCCAGCGCCAGCTCCACCAGCAGCATCGTGGACAGCGGGTCTTGCTCGGAAGGCTTGAGGACGAAGGTGTTACCGCAGGCAATCGCCATCGGGAACATCCACAGCGGAATCATCGCCGGGAAGTTGAACGGAGTAATCCCGGCGCACACGCCGATGGGTTGGCGCAGGGTGTAGGTATCGACACCACCGGCGACGTTTTCAGCAAACTCGCCCATTTGCAGGGTGCCGATGGAGCAGGCGTGCTCCACCACTTCCAGGCCACGGAAAATATCGCCCTCGGCATCGGCAATGGTCTTGCCCTGCTCGGCGCTGAGGACCACGGCGATGCGCTTGGAGTGCTCGCGGATCAAGGCTTGCAGCTTGAGCATGATACGCATGCGTGCGCCGATCGGAGTCAGCTTCCAGGTCTGGAAGGCACGATGGGCGGCGTCGATGGCAGCGTTGACTTCTTCAGCGGTGGCAAACGGGACTTTGGCCAGCACTTGCTGGGTCGCCGGGTTGACGATGTCTTGCCAGTGGGTGGTCTTGGACTCGACCCATTCACCGTTGATCAACAACTTGACCTGTTGCACGGAAATATCGGCAGATGCGTTCATGTGGTCTCCAATTTGTATTTATAGGCAGAGAACCAAGGCGTTGAATCGCCTTGAGGATGAGGCGTTCGGACTGTTTTTGGAGTATAGATGTGCAAACTTCTAATAAGAACGCACATAAAAGCCGGTCCAATATGCAAAAAAACATCACATCACTGGGTTCCCTGAACTGGGACGACCTGAAGTTTTTCCTCGAAGTGGCCCGCACCCGCAAGGCCAGCGTCGCCGCCAAGCGGCTGGCGGTGGACTACACCACCGTGTCGCGGCGCATCAGTTCACTGGAAGTATCACTCGGCACCCTGCTGTTCGAAAAATCCCGGACCAGCGGTTTCGTCCTCACCAACGAAGGCCAGCGCTTGCTCGGCTACGCCGAATCCATCGAAAGCACCTTGCACATGGCCTGCGAACAAGTCTCCGGCTCCGGCGTGGCGCTGTCCGGGCATGTCCGCATGGGCTGCACCGAAGGCTTCGGCAGCTTCTTCGTCACCCCGCAGTTGAGCCACTTCGTCGACACCTACCCGGCGATCTCGGTCGACATCCTGCCCCTGCCCCACTTCATCAGCCTGTCCAAGCGCGAAGCCGACATCGTCATCGCCCTGGAACGCCCGGAACACGGGCCGTATGTGTGCTGCAAACTGTGCGACTACAAGTTGCAGTTGTACGCGACCCAGGACTACCTCGACCAACACCCACCCATCCACCGCCCGACGGATCTGGCCGAGCATCCGTTCATCAGCTACGTCGACGACCTGGCCTTCAGCTCGGAGCTGTTGTACCTGGCCAACGTAGTCCCCGGCGCCAGCGCCAGCCTGCGCAGCACCAGCGTGATCGCGCAGTACGTGGCAGCGCAGCAAGGACGGTCGATGGCGATTCTGCCGTGCTTTTTGGCAGCGCAGGATCCACGGCTATTGCCGGTGCTCGGGGAGCAGATTGCGGTTACGCGGCAGTTTTGGATGTATTGCCGGGAGGACTTGAGGAAGTTGAAACGGATTACGTTGTTGTGGGACTACATACGCGAGGTGACGGAGCAGAATCGGGGGTTGTTGATGGGGGAGACGCGGGAGATGCGGTTTGCCAGTCAGTAAGTCTGCGAGGACTCAGGCGGGCAAATCCTGACGAGGTCTGAGGGGGGCTGCCAGGTTTTGTAACTTGAGTTGGTCCTTGAGCCCTGAGTATTTCTGAGGACCACTCCGCAGAACTTACTGCCCGAAAACGCCTGCGCGAACGAAGCGAGTAAACCCGCTGCTTACATAGAGGACGCTGTGCGGCTTAGCCATCTGAGGCCAAAATCAAAATGGGGTTAGGTGCTTGCTGTAGCCGAATTTAACACCTGATGCGAAAAAGCCCCCGCACTCTCGTTGTTTTGCGCAGTTCTGGCACTCAGGCGCGTACTCATTCTTCCAGTCGCTGATTGACTTGCGGTAGTAGGGCTGAATGTCTGAATTCACCAAGCACAGCTGATGGTTATAGACCGAGATATTCATACCGTACTTGGCCAAAATGCCAACCGATCTGCTGAGAGTGTCTTTGTACTCGACCGGGTCGATCCACAGCTCATCAAGATTGGCCCTGGTGAAGCCCATCATCTCAAGGCCCATCAGCGCCACATGGTCAACAAACAGCAGATTGCGTGCGATGAACTCACACAGTTCAGGCAGGCGCTGCACCGATAGCTTGTGAATAACAACTCGGATCTCAACCTTTTGGCCCAAGCGCTTCAGATTGAGAATGCCCTGAATGGTTTCATCGAATGCGCCTTGGGCCTGGACGATGTAGTCATGCAGCATCGGATCGTCTGAATAGACAGGGATTCCGATCATCGCGTCGGGCAATTCAATCTGCGCATACCTTTCAGCGAATGCTGGGTCTTTGAAGCTGCGCCCATTCGAAAGAATATGGATTGCGGTCCTTGGCAGATAACTTTTGGTCAAGCTGATGATCTTCAGGAAGCGCTCCCGATTGGTCGTCGGCTCGCCCCCAGTAAACCCCAGCTCGCGGGTATCTTTTGGAATAAGCGGAATTAGACTCTCGATTTCGTCAAGTATCCACGAGTCATCAGCGGCCTTAGGTGGTTGTGAACACATAAGACAGTAATGATTGCATTGCTCAGTGACCAGAATGCTGTTGTGAGGCGACGATGCTCGAAACAGTACGCTAATGCTCTGACGATCTGCTGAAAGCCGGATGATGTCACCATCACCGATGTAGCTGTAGTCATTCGGTAAGATTGAGTAATCAGAGTCGGAAGGCAGCACCTCAACAAACTGCCGATGTTTCTCAAGCAAGAGGTAGTGCGCAAATCCTAGGGGGATCTGTTGATCGGAAACCAAGTAGGCCATTTCCCATCGCAAGACTTCGGGCAGATTTCGGCTGGTCGACACCTTGAGCAGAGTGAGGTCCCTATGAACATCAACCGCGTGGATACGGATAATCTTTCCGCCGAGTTTCAGCATCGGTTGGCCCAACCCATAAAAATCCGCTTTGTTTGCTCATCACGCCCCATCAGCTCAATAAGATGCTTGAAAATCCCCATGTTTCTCTTGCAGAAAGAAGACTCAGGTTTTCTTGCTACTACGTCCTTATGAATGGCGTGATGGTAGACGGGCTCAGCCCCACAGTAAGGTTCAAATGCACAGTCAGAGCACATTGGAGCACTTAAGGTGAAAGAGTTTTCCAGTGCATCCAGAAGCTGATCAGAGAGAATGATTTCTTCATATGAGTGCTCAAGAATGTTACCCAGACGGAACGTATGATCCCCCATTTCAGCAAGCATACGGCTTTCATCTGAGGCGTAGACCGATCCGTCGTAGTTGAACACGATGGCTGCGATACCAGCACCCGCAGGGTTCATCAAATCAACGAACCCTGGGTCCCCTGATGTCAGCATTTTTGTCAGCACGAGTGAAGAATATTGCTCTACAAATCGTATGCCTACCTTGTTTAGCTCAATGATGTACTCAAGGCCCTCCTTGTAGAATTCCAGCCAGCGCTCCGTATCATACGACATGAATTTTTTGGTCTTGATCGCAAAGCCGTAAGGGGAAAGGGAGCGAAGGAATATCCCATCAAAGCCCAGGCGCAAGTATTCATCAATAATATCGCGTGCTCGTGGCAGGCTCTTATCTGTAGTTGTCATCAGTGCGGAAACTTGGTCATAGCCGAGGGCTACACGGGCTTTCTTCAAGCCTTCCTCAAAACGCTGATGGCTATCTCGGCCTGGTCGTGGGCGATTTGCATTATGCAGCTCCATTGGCCCGTCGAGCGAAGATGAAAGCACGATGTTGTGCTGTTTACAGAAGTCGAGCACGTCATCGGTCAGTAGCGAAAGCGTGGTCGCAATGACAAACTGAAGGTCACGGCGTTCCTTGATGTTACGTTTTTTGGCCTCAAGAACAACGTACCTCACCATCTCGAAGTTCAGCAGCGGCTCGCCACCCTGAAATTCAATTTTGATGGCTGGATTGGGAGACCTAAAGACGAAGTCCAGTGACTTGTCTGCCATCTCTGTGGTCATATCGAATTCGCCTTTGCTCTCCGTCTGCCTTGAAACCTGACAGTATGGACAGCTATGGTCGCAGCGAAGAGTCACTACAAAGATATGCAGATTGGTGAACTCGGCCAGCCTGGACAATCGCGTGCGAATCTTTAGTGCCAGGAGCTGAAGTGGTGCTTGCTCATTGGGGAAGCGAATGAACTGCTTGGACCGAAGCGAAGGGATCAACTCTGACGAGAGCGGAAGTGTCTTGCGAATGATCGGCTCCAACATCGGCACCGGTATGACATGAAATTCGCCTGCCATGTTGGTAATGACGTACTCGTGGTCATTCAGGCGATCGAACTTAAAGGGCAGCAACTCATAAGAACGTTGCTGCGCGTAGAATTCCAGCTTTTGGAATTTACTCACTAATAAGCCCGGTTTTTGAAAAGGCCAGTCCGAGGATCAGGTTCTTGATCGGCTGCGTCTCAACTGCCAATCGGTGGCGTAACTGATAGTCGAGCACATCCTTCTTGAACTCTTGGATGGCAGACAGAAAGGACGGCTCGTCCATGCCGATATTCGATGACAACACACAGATAAACTGTCCCTCATCGGATGTGATATCAACCGTGAAAGCATTGATCGACCGATAAGCAGCTTTCTGCAAAACCTGTGCATCATAAAGCCGCTCATCAAAGACGATCATCTGAGAGAAAGCCATTATCGACCCGAATAGTGGGAGCTGTGGGAGCTGTGGGAAGAGTGGGAGCTATGGGAACTGTGGTAAGCCATCAGTTGTCCCTGATCCCCGCGCTTGAGGACGAACGAGAACAGATCATTGCCTCCGCGAACAGTAAGGTTCTCGCTTTGAGCTTCAGCTTGAAATGTGTTCTTGGCTTCCGAGCTGGGCTCGACAATGTCATGCGAAGTTAGGGCGGAAGCCTGTTCTGTAGCTACGGCTGCGGCCAGAGTGGCCAGAGGAACCAAGAAGGAACGCTTTCTCATCACGGTATATCCTTATAGATTTGATGGTTATTTGTTGAGTGTCGGTGACGTGCATTCATGATGTCAATGTGGAATCGACTGATGGCCTTTTACTCATCTCAATCCGACAGACGGCCCCCTCCTCAGCTTGGACTTATTCAATGGAGTTCAAGGCGCCCGCTAAATAAATCGCAGAGCATCCCAGCGATGACCTCGACTTGAGGAAGTTGAAACGGATTACGTTGTTGTGGGACTACATCAGGGAAGTGACGGAGCAGAATCGGGGGTTGTTGATGGGGGAGACGCGGGAGATGCGGTTTGCGGATTAAAGGGCCAGCAACGACGATTCGCTTTAAATTGCAGGACGATTCCTAGAGAATCTCCACCCTATTGCGCCTTAGGGTTCGAGTCACTAGCCTCCGTACTTCGCTGAAATCAGCGAACGGGTTTAGCGACCCGAACCCGGACACAGCCCCCAACGGCAGGAGCTTTGTGCTCTTCGTTCTCGTGTTATGGCGGCTGTGCGTGGGAGATCTTCGGGTCTGCCGGGTCCTGGGTCCGGTTCGCTAACCTGCGTACAGCTGCCACCCTTTCATGTTTAGCGACATGAATGGGTGGTTCCTAAAACTCCCAGGTATAGATCATGACCAAAATCGTCCCCGACCCACCGCTTTCTGCCTTCACCACCCTCGGCGTCGTCACCTTCGGCGACTACGGCGAAAACGAAAAACCACTGTTCCGCGTCAACGCGGGCATGCCGCTCGGCGAAGCGCTGGAACACGCCTCTACCCTGCTTTACTACGCCAAGAAACTCGCGATGGAAGCCGCCATGGATGTACGTGGCGAGCAATACGCCTGGGCGGCGCATTATCTGTGTGAGATGGGCAAGGCGGTGGTGGATGACTTGACGCAGGCGCTGACGCCGAGCAGTTAAGCGAACACTGTACAAATGTGGGAGGGGGCTTGCCCCCGATAGCGGTCGGTCAGACAGATGCATGCTGACTGACACACCGCTATCGGGGGCAAGCCCCCTCCCACATTTGATTGCATTTCACGCATTGGAATGGGCGAAGTCGCTTAGTCGGTACTTACCACAATCGACACCCGCCGATTCTCGGTGCGCCCTGCGGCGGTGTCGTTGGCGGCCACCGGCTGGCTGCTGCCCAGGCCGCGCAGTTGGATATTTTCCTCCTTCATCCCCACGCGGGTCAGCACCGTGGCCACGCTTTTGGCGCGGCGCAGGGACAGTTGCTGGTTATAGCTCTCTTTGCCCGAGGCGTCGGTGTGGCCGTCTACCCGCACGCGGTCGATGCCCACGCCCAGCAACGCCTTGCCGATGCGCTCGACAATGACCGTGCTGGGGGCGTTGAGGCTTTCGACGTCGCTGCCGAACAGCACTTTGCCCGACAGGCCGAACGCCCAGCCGTCGTCGGTCAGTTCGAAGCCTTGTTGCTTGAGGACGGCGACTTGCGCCGGGCTCAGGCCTTTGGGAGGGGGTGTCTGGCAGCCGCTCAGGGCCAGCAGGGCCACAAATAAGGTGATAAACACAACGCGTGCAGTCGAGAACAAGGGATCAACTCCTGTGGTGAACGTTGACGACGGGGAGCTCCGCCTCCGCCGTTTGCTGGCCGCCCAGTGACAACCGTTTGGCCTGGTACATCGCCGCATCGGCGGCGTTGAGCAGGGCGCCGGGGGTGACGCCATGATCGGGGTAGATGGCGATGCCGATACTCAGGGAGGTCAACACGTGGGTGTCGCCCGGCACCGGGATCGGTATGTCCATGCTGGCAATGATCTTGTCGGCGATGCGCTGGGCATCTTCCACCTTGTGCAGCGGCGAGAGCAGGATGGCGAACTCGTCGCCGCCCAGGCGTGCCACCAGGTCGTCTTCGCGCAATTGCGCGCGCACGCGCGTGGCAACCGCCACCAGCACCGCATCGCCGGCGGCGTGACCGAAGTTGTCGTTGATGTCTTTGAAGCGGTCACTGTCGAGAAACAGCACCGCCACCCGCTCGTTGGCCTTGGCGGCGCTGCGCAGGGCACGGATCAGGCGGCCTTCGAAGAACGCGCGGTTGGGCAGGCCGGTCAGGCTGTCGTGATTGGCCTGGTGGGCAAGGCTTTCGTTTTCGCTTTGCAGGTGGTTTTGCCAGGCTTGCATTTCTTCCAGCAGGGCATTGAAGTCGTTGCCCAGGCTGTCGAGTTCGGCGATTTGTGCCCGTGGCACGCGGCGGTCGAAGTCGCGCTCGATGCGCGCGGCGTGGGCCACCGCCGCGAGGCTGTGCAACGGCCCGGTAATCCCCTGCAACAGGCGCCGCGCCAAATGCACGGCGACCCAGGCGCTGAGGACGGTGCAGATCAGAATCCCGGCCAGGCCGCTGAGCAAAAAGCGCAACAGGCTGCCGCCGTGACCGGTCAGGTGAATGCTGCCGATGGTGCGCCCCTGGTGAACGATCGGCTGGCTGATCGGCTGTTCGAGCAGCGAATGAGCCAGTTGCAGCTCGACCCGGGACAACATCCCGGTGTCCGGCCGCAGCCACTGCGCCAGTAGCCGGCCGTTGGCGTCGAAGACTTGGGCCTGGGCCACTTCTTCGGTGGAGGCGATCAGGCTGAGGGCTTCGGTGGCCGCCGCACGGTCGTTGAACACCACCGCCGCTTCCACGGTGTAATTGATGGAGCGTGCGATCAGGTGCAGGTTGTGCTCGGCATACACGCGCAGCGCCAGCACCCCGAGCAAGGTCAGGGACACACTGGCCAGCGTCACCGCCACCAACGCCAGGATCAAGTGCCCGCGGCCGATGACCGAGCGCAGGGTCGGTTGCGCTTTCGTCCATCTCATGACGCAGGCGCTCGACGGCGCGACAGCTGCAACACGCTGGGGTGAATACGCACGCCGCTGCGGGCCACGGAGTCGAGGTTGACCTCGAACGACACCTGCTCATCGCCCACCCGCAGGCAGAACAGACTGCCGACGGTGCATTGGTCGCCGCCTTCGCTGATGCTCAGTACCGGGTGGCCCATCAATGACGCAAACAAGCGGCTGCGCTCATCGGTATTGAGTTCGCCGATGTACACAGCGTCGCAGGCATTGACGATATCGGGGTTGTCGGCCAGCAGGCGCTGCACCACCACCGGGCGACCGGTGGCTTGGGTGGTGCCTTTGACCAGGTCGTCGGTGTATTGGGTCGGCCCGACGACGCACAGGCGCAATTGCGCCGGTTCCACCGGCCAGCGCGCATAACTGAGGATACCCAGCACCACCTGGGTCACCGCCTGGGCACGGGAGTCGGCCATGCCCACGGGGCTGGCCGTCTGGGCAAAAGCACGCGGCGCGAGCAGGCACAGCACGGCCACCAGTAACATGCGTCTCCAGCTCAAGCGATGCTCTGTGGACGAGACAGCCACGTTCATGCAGCGATTCTCTCAGGTGTCAACGAGGGGTGATGCCGCAACGATAGCACAGCGGCGGAAAGCCCCGCGAGGCCACGCCTCGAAGGGTCCCGCTATTTTTTCAGAAAAATATGACACTCAAATCCGAAATACCAAATGACCGATCAGTCAGGTTTCCCGGGCTCATGCCCCAACTCCAGCATCAACCCGCTCAAGCGCTTGACCTTGCGCCGCACGGCTTCTTCGAACACCCCGCCGCGTGGCTCGATCAGGCTGAACCAGCGCTTGGCGCGGGTGATGCCGGTGTAGATCAGTTCTTTGGTGAGCACCGGGTTCAGCGCGTCCGGCAGGATCAACGCGGTGTGGGTGAACTCGGAGCCCTGGGATTTGTGCACGGTCATGGCGTACACGGTTTCCACATCGTTGAGCCGGCTGGGCAGCACAAAGCGCACGCCGCCCTGGCCGTCGTTACGCGGGAAGGCCACGCGCAACACGTGGGGGCCACCGGCGCTTTCGGGCAATTTCAGGGCGATGCCGATGTCGCCGTTCATCAGGCCCAGGCCGTAATCGTTGCGGGTCATCAGCACCGGGCGGCCTTCGTACCACTGCTCGTCGCCGTCGATCAGCCGCGCTTTGCGCAAGGCGGCGGTGATGCGCAGGTTCAGCCCTTCCACGCCCCAAGGTCCCTTGCGCACGGCGCAGAGCAGTTGGAAGGCGTCGAAGGCGTGCAGCAGTTGTTGCGCCCAATGGGTCCAGGCGGGGTCGTCACGCGGGGTGTCGAGAGACGGGCGCGCGGCGTGCAGCAGGTTCAGGTAGGCACGGTAGCCCTCGGCGCCATCGCCCGGCCCGTCCAGCACCAGGCGTTCCAATGCGTGGTCGTGTTCGCCCTTGAGGCTGACGCAGAACAAGTCGCGGTGGCTGCCCGCGGCCAGTAACCGTCGGGCTTCTTCGGCGTTCTGCTGGTTGACCCAACGCGCCAGTTGGCCGATGCCGCTGCCTTCGCCGAAGCGCCGCGAGTAGCGCAGCATCACCACTTGCTGGGCCAGCGGATGGCTGCCGTCGCGGTCTTCCTGCAGGCCGCTGTTGCCCAGGTCTTCACCGCTGACCGCTTGCAGCCATCGGCGGGTGTCGGCGCTGTACCAGCCGGCCTCGGCGTCGCGGCACAGGTCGCCGAGTACGGCGCCAGCCTCGACCGAGGCGAGTTGGTCCTTGTCGCCCAGCAGCACCAAGCGTGCGTGGGGCGGCAAGGCATCAAGCAGGTTGGCCATCATTTCCAGGTCGATCATCGAGGCTTCATCCACCACCAGCACATCCAGCGGCAATGGATTGCCCAGGTGATGGCGGAAGTGGCGGGTGCCCGGACGGCTGCCGAGCAGGCGGTGGACGGTGGTGACCTGGGTCGGGATTTTTTCCCGCACGTTCTCAGGCACATTCAACGACAGCACTTGCTGGCTGATGGACTCGGTAAGCCGTGCGGCGGCTTTACCGGTGGGCGCCGCCAGACGAATGCGCAACGGGCTGCCGGCTTCCACGGCCGGCGCCTGCAACAGCGCGAGCAAGCGCACCACGGTGGTGGTCTTGCCGGTGCCGGGGCCGCCGGTGACGATACTGAACGCCCCGCGAGTGGCCAGGGCGCAGGCGAGTTTCTGCCAGTCGATCACGCCATCGGGCGGCGCTTGGTCGAACAGGCCGTTCAGGCGCTGGGGCAGATCGGCGGCGAGGCTTTCTGCTGTGGCCAGGCGCAGGCGCAAGGCCGTGTCGATGCGCCGTTCGTAGGTCCAATAGCGGCGCAGGTACAAGCGTTTGCCAGACAGCACCAACGGGCGACTTTGCGCGGCCTCGCTGCCGTCGACGGCCAACGCGACCAAGGGGCTGGCGGCCAGGGCGTGGCACCAATGCGCGCCGTCCAGGCCCGCGAGCAGTTGCGACGGCAGCAGCATGGTGCCGGTTTGCAGGTCGCCTTCCGGCGGCAGGGACAGGGCGAAATCCGGTGCCTTGAGGGTCTCGAACAGGTCCAGGCACACATGGCCGTGGCCCAGTTGATGGCTGGTCAGGGCCGCGGCCAGCAACACCAAGGGGTCGGCCTGCGGGTCGAGTTCGTGCAGAAAGCCGACGAACGCCTTATCCAGCGCGCGCAGCCAGCCACGCTCGACCCAACGTTCGAACAGTTGCACCAGATCGGCGGCGCGGCTGAGGGGCATCAGTGCCTCCAGCGGTAACGGCGACAGGCTCATAGCAACACTCCTTGTTCCCAGGCGGGCTCAGCCTTGGGCGGTAACGATTGGCCTTGGAACATCAGGTCCAGGCTCTCGATCAGCGCCCGTGGCGGCCGCGTGAAGTACGCCCCCTGGCTGGCGGCCCGAGTGCCGCGCAGGAACAGATAGAGCGCGCCGCCGACATGGCGGTCGTAGTCGTAATCCGGCAGGCGCGCCTTGAGTTGGCGATGCAGGGCCAGCAGGTAAAGCACGTATTGCAGGTCGTACCGATGCTCAAGGATCGACTGTTCCATGGCGTCCTGGGTGTAGGCCGAATCATCGGGGCCGAGCCAGTTGGATTTGTAGTCGGCCACGTAATAACGGCCGTCGTGCTCGAAGGTCAGGTCGATGAAGCCCTTGAACATGCCGTTGAGCAACACCGGTTCCGCTGCGACGCGGGAGACGCCGTTGTGGGTGTACTGGCACACCAGCTTGTCGAGGGCGAGCACGTCGACTTTATGGCTGGCGAACCAGAACTCCATTTCGATCTGGTAGTGCTGCAGGCCACTGAGCGTGACCTGATCGTTATCCAGCGGCAGCGGTGTTTGCAGCAGATGACCGAGCCAACCGCTGAGGGTGATGATCCAGCCTTCCCAGTTGCGGCGGTTGCAGCGCGCGCCCACGGCCTTTTCGATAGCCTGCGGGGTCACGTCGAAGCCGTCTTCGCCCGCCCACTCCAGCAGGCCATGGAGGAAGGTGCCGGGGTTAGGGCCGCGTGGGAAACGGTGAATATCGCTGCCGGACGCAGCCGCTTCACGTGGTGCGTCAGGGTCGAGGCGTTCGTCGTCGAACAGCTTCTGGGCTTGCGGGCTTTCCGGCGCTTCAAGGTTGGCGGCGCTCATGCTGTCGCCGATGCGCAAGGCGCTGTAGGACGCGATCCACCAGTTTTCCGCAGCCTTGCGTTTGGGCAGCAAGGGCGCGAGCAGCGTGGCTTCGTTACGCGGCGGGTGGAAAACGCTGGCGTGGGCTTCGGGCATCGGCGCGTAATGCACGGCGGCACAGCCTGCCTGCAGGTCCAGCAACCAGCGCGCCAGGCCGGCGGACTCCGCCAACGCGGCGCCGGCACCGAGCAAATAGCCCAGCGCCGACAGGTGCAGCACCGAGCTGCTGTTGTTGCCGCGCTTGAGGTCGGCAATGCCCAGCCAGCACGCATGTTTGGCGCGGGTCAGGGCGACGTAGAACAGACGCAGGTCTTCCGCCAGGCGCTCGTCATCGGCCTGGGCGATCAACTCGGTGGTCGGGCGCAGGCTCACCTGCGACTTGCCGTTGGCATCGTGGTAATGCAGCGGCAAGCGGCTGCCATCCACCGGTTTGGCCGAGCAGATGAAGGGCAGGAACACCAGGTCGTATTCCAGGCCCTTGGATTTGTGGATGGTCACCACCTTGACCAGTTGCTCGTCGCTTTCCAGGCGCAGGATCTGTTCTTCACCGGCCTGCCCCGACAGCGCGAGGTGTTCGGCCAGGTGGCGGATCAAGGCCTGTTCGCCGTCCAGTTCGGAGGCCGCCTGTTGCAGCAGTTCGCTGAGGTGCAACAGGTTGGTCAGCACGCGCTCGCCATCGCTGCGGGCGATCAGGGTTTGCGGCAGTTTGAAGTCGTGAAGCAGGCGACGCAGCATCGGCAGCACGCCTTGGCTGCGCCAGATCGCGCGGTAGCCACGGAACTGCATCACGCGGCTTTCCCACGCCAGTTCGTCCTGGTTCAGACGCTCAAGTTCCGGCAGTGACAGGTTCAAGGTGACGCAAGCCAGCGCGGCGCGCAGCGGGCGTTCGACGTCCGGTTCGGCACAGGCCTTGAGCCAGGCCAGCAGGTCGTGCGCCTCTTGGGCGGCGAACACCGAGTCCTTGTCCGACAGGTACACGCTGCGCACGCCACGGGCGGCCAACTCGCCGCGCACGGCTTGGGCTTCCTTGCCGTCGCGCACGAGGATGGCGATGTCCGACGGCAACACGCCATCGAAGCTGCCGTCGGCGTGTAGGAAACCAGCGCGGCCTTGCTGCCCGCCATTGAGCAATTCGACAATCTGTGTGGCGCAGGCAGCCGCCAGTTGCTGGCGATAAACCGCGTTGGAAATCGGCTGATCGGTGGGCAGGTGCCAGAGGTTCAGCGCGGGCAGCGTCTGACCATCGACCTGCAGTTGCTCCTTGCGGCCTTGGGACAGCACCGGCTGGAACGGCACCGGGTTTTCGCCACTCGGCTTACGGAACAGAAACGCGCCACGCCCGGTTTCCGCACGCTGGAACACATGGTTGACCGCCTCGACCATCGCGTGGCTGGAGCGGAAGTTGGTGCCCAGGGTGTGATGCCGGCCGGTGGTGGATTGGCGCGCGCGCAGGTAGGTGTAGATGTCGGCGCCACGGAAGGCGTAGATCGCCTGCTTGGGGTCGCCGATCAGGAACAGGCCGCTGTCGAGGTGGTTTTCTTCGATGCGGTAGATGCTGTCGAAGATGCTGTATTGCACCGGGTCGGTGTCCTGGAACTCGTCGATCAGGGCGACCGGGAACTGTTCGCGGATCACGCTGGCCAGACGCTCGCCGCCGTCGCTTTGCAGGGCGGCGTTGAGGCGGATCAGCATGTCGTCGAAGCCCATTTCGGCGCGCCGGCGTTTTTCATCTTCGAAGCGTTTGCCGACCCACGCGGCGGCGTGTTGCAACACGGCGGCGTCGGGGGTGGGCAGCGCATCCAGGCTGGCCTTGAGGCTGGCCATGGCGTCGATGCCCGGGTGGTGCGGCGGCTCGCCCTTCCAGGCTTCGGCCATGCCGTCCGGGGTCAGGCGGGTGAAGCCGGTGCCGATGTCCAGTTGTTCGAGGGATTCGTCCGCGGCCCAGGCACTGATCTTTTCGAACCAGGGTTCGAAGTAACGCGCTTGCATCTTGCGCCCATCGACGGCTTTGGCGGCGACGGCTTGCAGGCAGATCTCGCGCAACTCGTCGGCCCATTGCGGCCACGGCGCCTTGAGGGCGACCAGGGCGGCGCGGCGTTCTTGCAGGCACGCAGTGATCAACTCGGCCGGCTCGCGGCTTTCGCCGCTGGGCCGTTCGCTGCCAAACAGCGCGCGCACCCGTGGCATCAGCGCAGCCGGGCCACCCCAGTTGTTGCGCACCCAGTTGAGCGCATCGTCGTGCATCGGGTAGCAAAACAGCCGCCAGTAGTCGCGCAGCACTTCGCCGAGCAGGTCGCTGTGGTCGGTTTCCAGGGTCTGGGTGAACAGGCTGCCGCTGTCGAAGGCGTGTTCGCGCAGCATGCGCTGGCACCAACTGTGGATGGTCGAAACGGCGGCTTCGTCCATCCATTGCGCGGCGATGTCCAGACGGTTGGCACAGGCCGGCCATTGCGCAGGCGGGTATTGATCGCGCAGTTCGGCGATCAGGGCGTCGGGCTGTTGGATCTCATCGCGAAAGAACCGCGCGGCTTCGGCCAGGCGGATGCGGATGCGTTCGCGCAGTTCCTTGGTGGCGGCGTCGGTGAAGGTCACCACGAGGATCTGCGGCGGCAGCAGTTCGCGGCCGAAGCCGGCGTCATCGCCACCGTGGCCGAGCACCAGGCGCAGGTACAGGGCGGAAATGGTGAAGGTCTTGCCGGTGCCGGCGCTGGCTTCAATCAGCTGGCTGCCTTTGAGCGGGAAGGCCAGGGCCAAGGGTTTGCTGCTCATGCGCCGGCCTCCTCGCCAGTGAGTGATCGCCAGGCGGCGTTGATCAGGGGCCGGTACAAGGTTTCGCACCAACCTTCGAATGCTTCGCTGGCCACCAGGGCCGCATAGTCGGGGAATTGCCGGGTCAGCGCGGGGCTTTCGCGGCGTTCGCCATCGGTGTTGATGCCATCACCTTCGTAGGCTTTGCTCGCGGCCGCCGCGGCTTTGGCCGGGTCGGTCTGACCGAGCCAGGCGAACGCAGTTTTAACCGCGACGGGCAGCGGTTTGGCCATGCCGACGTGCCAGGCCAGCAGCAGGTCGCCGAGGATGTCCTGGGCGCTGGAGGGTTCCAACGGGGCCAGCAACAAGGTGTCGTCGCTGGCCACCAGCGCGGTACTCAACGGCAGGCCGCAGGCGCAGGCCACCAAGTGGTTGACCCACGGGCGAATCAGCCGATGCCACTTGCGGGTCTTGATCGAGCCGATGCTGTTGGGGATGGTGGTGACGCTCAACAATCCGCCATCACTGCGCCGATGCAGGCCGCTGATCCAGCCTTCGAGCTGAATGCCTTGATGCTCGAAACTGATCGGTTCCGCGCCGGTGTGCGGAGTGGGCCAGAGGGCCAGCAGTTGTTGATAGCGTTGCAGCAGGCCGGGCAAGGGCTCGATCAGTTCGTTGCGCAGACACTCGCCGAAACCGACCATCGGCAGCAGGCCACTGCCTTGCAGGCGACGGGCCTGGGCGGTGAGCGCCTGGTCGACATGATCGGGCTGGCTCAGCGCGGCGTTCAGCAGGCTGTCGCTCAGGCTGTAGCGTTGCAGGGCGTCGAGGACAAAGGGTTCCTCATCGGCCAGCGGCACTTCGGCAGCCTCGAAGAATACTTTCAGACGCTGGCTGAAGAAGTGTTTGACCGGGTTGCGCAGGAAGTCCTGCAACTGACCGAGGCTCAGGGGTTCTTCCTGTCGATGGGCCGCCAGTTCGGTGTTGTCTGGCGGCGCATCCGTGACTTCGTGCAGCAACTGCCATTCGCGGGCGTAGCTGAACAGCGGGTCACCGGCGTGGAAATAGCGCGCACTGAAGGGTTGGAGCGGGTGTTCCTGGGTCATCGCGTCAAGCAGCGGTGCGTCGCTTTGGCTTGGCTGCCAGCCGCTGGCGAGATGATCGCGCAGTTGGCCGATCAATACCGATGCCGGGCGCTCGCTGTTGTCGCGAATGCTGCGGCCGACCCAGCTGATGTAGAGCTGGTCGCGGGCTGACAACAGGGCTTCGAGCAGCAGGTAGCGGTCGTCTTCGCGGCGTGAGCGGTCGCCGGGGCGGTAGTCGCTGCCCATCAGGTCGAAATCCAGCGGTGGTTGGGCGCGTGGGTAGTCGCCGTCATTCATGCCGAGCAGGCAGACCAGCTTGAACGGGATCGCGCGCATCGGCATCAGGGTGCAGAAATTGACAGCTCCGGCGAGGAAGCGCTGGGACAGGCGCCCTTGGTCGAGACCGGCTAGCCACGCTTCGCGGACTACGGTGAGCGGTAACTCGTCCTGCAGGCCGACGGATTCGCAGGTTTCCAGCCAGGTTTCGCGGAGCTGTTCGAGCTGGCCCAACAGGTAGTCGTCATGTTCGCTGCTGGGCAGGAAAAACAGCTGCATCAAGCGTTGCAGGCGCTCGCCCCATTCTTGCGGAGCCGCAGGTTGCGACAAGGCTTGGTGGGCGTCGCTGAGTGCGTCGAGCAACGCGACCAGCGGGCCGATCAAGGCGGCGTCGAGGCCGCCGATTTCGTCGTAGGGCTCGATGCCGTCACAGGCGACACCCGTGCCCACGGCATAACCGAGCAGCATACGGCGCAAACCAAATCGCCAGCTGTTTTGCTCCAGCTCGTGGGGTAGACCGAGACCGGCGCGCTGTTCGGCATTGAGGCCCCAGCGGATGCCGGCGCCTTCGATCCAGCGATGCAGCGTCGGCAGGTCGCGCTCCTTGATGGCGAAGCGTTCGCGCAGGGCCGGGACGTCGAGCAGGTCGAGGATTTCACTGACCGGGAAGCGGCTGTCGGGGAGCTTGAGCAGGTGTTCGACGGCGATCAACAGCGGGTCGCGCCCGCGTTGGCCCTGGTCGGTGAGGGTGAAGGGGATGAAGCGCGGGTCATTGCGGTCCAACTGGCCGAACACCGCGCGAATGTGCGGCGCGTAACTGTCGACGTCGGGGACCATGACGATGATGTCGCGGGGACGCAACGCAGGATCGGCGCTGAAGCGTTGGAGCAATTGGTCGTGGAGGATTTCCACTTCGCGTTGGGCGCTGTGGGCGATGTGAAAGCGGATCGAGGTATCGCGCTGCAGATCGACGGCGGGCCAGAGGTCGCGGGTTTCGTTGAGCGGGCGCAGTTCGAGGATATCGTCCTGGAGCTGGTTGAGCAGTGTGGTCGGTTCGCCGTCGCTGAACAGGTCGATGCGGCCGTCGCGGAAGGCTGCGCGGTAGCTGTTGGGATCGTCGTAGCTGTCGAGCAGGCTGATGTAGTCGCGACCTTGTTTGCCCCAGGCGGCGAGCAACGGGTGAGCATGCTGGTGCAAGGTTTGCGGGTCGATGGTGACCGGCATGCCGGCTTTGCGTGCCTGGCGTTTGTATTCGTTACGCAGCAAGTCCTTGTCGGCCACGATGTCGGACCAATGGTGGCGACAGGGGTTGTGGACGCAGAGCAGGACCTGACTGAAGCGCGCCAGGCCGGCGAGCGCTTCGAGTGCTTGGGCGGGCAATGAGGAAATGCCGAAAACAATCACTCGGGAAGGCAGCCCTGGCGGCGCTTGCTCAAGGCTATTGATCCGTTCGATAAAGCGCTGATGCACACCGGCACGGCTTTGCGCCATGCCGGCTTCGCCCACATCCAGCAGCAGGGCGCGCCATAACTCGGCTTGCCAGCAGTTGGCGGGGTCGAGGGGTTTGGATTCGCCGCGGCCGTTACGCAGTTGATGGCGGCCGGCGGCCCAATCTTCCAGCCAGTCGGCGCGGTAGACCTGGTATTGGTCGAACAGGTCGGCCAATCGCTCGGCGAGTTGGTAGCGTTTGCGCAGGTCGGAGTCGTCCGTGAGGAAGCGCTGCAGCGGCTCGAAGTGCGGTTGATTGATCAGCTCGGGGAGCAGGCGCATCAGGCGCCAGGTCAGCGGGGCTTTATCGAGCAGGGATTTGGGCGGGATTTCGTCGCGCCCCAGGACCATGCGATAGAGCTGCCACATGAAGCTGCCGGGCAGTTGCACGTCGATCGCCGCAGCAATGCCGCAGCCGCCCATGTCGTCATCTTCCGGATCTTCGGCCAGGGCCAGCTTGAGCCATTGGGCGATGCCGTTGCTCTGGACCAGGGCGATTTCATTTTCCAGAGGGGCCAGGGGATAACGGCGCATCCAACTGACCACCAGGCTGCGCAGTTCGTCCAGGCGGTTACCGTGAACCACCATGAATCCTGCGCTGAGAGGCATCGCATCCGGCATAACGGCTTCCTTGGCAAAAGCAAAATCGAGGCATGGACTTTAGCACTGAAGGCCGTCCGATGAGCCACTTGAGCCTTTTCGACCGCCCAAAACAAAACCCCTGTCTGCGCGAGCAAACAGGGGTTCTGGAATTTAATCTTGACGATGACCTACTCTCACATGGGGAAACCCCACACTACCATCGGCGATGCATCGTTTCACTGCTGAGTTCGGGATGGGATCAGGTGGTTCCAATGCTCTATGGTCGTCAAGAAATTCGGGTACTGAGTCGTGGCCAGCTGGCCTCGCTTCAGCAAATTGGGTATGCGATAGTTTTCGGTGTTTTGTAAGAGTCGAACTTTCGGTTCGTTTCGTCTTCACACACCGCAATCTGGTCTCTTTCGAGTTCGCAAATTGCTTGGGTGTTATATGGTCAAGCCTCACGGGCAATTAGTATTGGTTAGCTCAACGCCTCACAGCGCTTACACACCCAACCTATCAACGTCGTAGTCTTCGACGGCCCTTCAGGGGACTCAAGGTCCCAGTGAGATCTCATCTTGAGGCTAGTTTCCCGCTTAGATGCTTTCAGCGGTTATCTATTCCGAACATAGCTACCCGGCAATGCCACTGGCGTGACAACCGGAACACCAGAGGTTCGTCCACTCCGGTCCTCTCGTACTAGGAGCAGCCCCTCTCAAATCTCAAACGTCCACGGCAGATAGGGACCGAACTGTCTCACGACGTTCTAAACCCAGCTCGCGTACCACTTTAAATGGCGAACAGCCATACCCTTGGGACCGGCTTCAGCCCCAGGATGTGATGAGCCGACATCGAGGTGCCAAACACCGCCGTCGATATGAACTCTTGGGCGGTATCAGCCTGTTATCCCCGGAGTACCTTTTATCCGTTGAGCGATGGCCCTTCCATACAGAACCACCGGATCACTAAGACCTACTTTCGTACCTGCTCGACGTGTCTGTCTCGCAGTCAAGCGCGCTTTTGCCTTTATACTCTACGACCGATTTCCGACCGGTCTGAGCGCACCTTCGTACTCCTCCGTTACTCTTTAGGAGGAGACCGCCCCAGTCAAACTACCCACCATACACTGTCCTCGATCCGGATAACGGACCTGAGTTAGAACCTCAAAGTTGCCAGGGTGGTATTTCAAGGTTGGCTCCACGCGAACTGGCGTCCACGCTTCAAAGCCTCCCACCTATCCTACACAAGCAAATTCAAAGTCCAGTGCAAAGCTATAGTAAAGGTTCACGGGGTCTTTCCGTCTAGCCGCGGATACACTGCATCTTCACAGCGATTTCAATTTCACTGAGTCTCGGGTGGAGACAGCGCCGCCATCGTTACGCCATTCGTGCAGGTCGGAACTTACCCGACAAGGAATTTCGCTACCTTAGGACCGTTATAGTTACGGCCGCCGTTTACCGGGGCTTCGATCAAGAGCTTCGCGTTAGCTAACCCCATCAATTAACCTTCCGGCACCGGGCAGGCGTCACACCCTATACGTCCACTTTCGTGTTTGCA
This sequence comes from Pseudomonas sp. Y39-6, assembly GCF_023651955.1. Lineage (NCBI taxonomy): Bacteria > Pseudomonadati > Pseudomonadota > Gammaproteobacteria > Pseudomonadales > Pseudomonadaceae > Pseudomonas > Pseudomonas sp. Y39-6. The sequence continues at coordinate 5,979,112 of NZ_CP069594.1, forward strand.
GAGTGCTGTGTTTTTAATAAACAGTCGCAGCGGCCTGGTATCTTCGACCGGCATGAGCTTACGGAGCAAGTCCTTCACCCTCACCGGCGCACCTTCTCCCGAAGTTACGGTGCCATTTTGCCTAGTTCCTTCACCCGAGTTCTCTCAAGCGCCTTGGTATTCTCTACCCAACCACCTGTGTCGGTTTGGGGTACGGTTCCTGGTTACCTGAAGCTTAGAAGCTTTTCTTGGAAGCATGGCATCAACCACTTCGTCATCTAAAAGATGACTCGTCATCAGCTCTCGGCCTTAGAATCCCGGATTTACCTAAGATTCCAGCCTACCACCTTAAACTTGGACAACCAACGCCAAGCTGGCCTAGCCTTCTCCGTCCCTCCATCGCAATAACCAGAAGTACAGGAATATTAACCTGTTTTCCATCGACTACGCTTTTCAGCCTCGCCTTAGGGACCGACTAACCCTGCGTCGATTAACGTTGCGCAGGAAACCTTGGTCTTTCGGCGTGGGTGTTTTTCACACCCATTATCGTTACTCATGTCAGCATTCGCACTTCTGATACCTCCAGCAAGCTTCTCAACTCACCTTCACAGGCTTACAGAACGCTCCTCTACCGCATCACTTACGTGATACCCGTAGCTTCGGTGTATGGTTTGAGCCCCGTTACATCTTCCGCGCAGGCCGACTCGACTAGTGAGCTATTACGCTTTCTTTAAAGGGTGGCTGCTTCTAAGCCAACCTCCTAGCTGTCTAAGCCTTCCCACATCGTTTCCCACTTAACCATAACTTTGGGACCTTAGCTGACGGTCTGGGTTGTTTCCCTTTTCACGACGGACGTTAGCACCCGCCGTGTGTCTCCCATGCTCGGCACTTGTAGGTATTCGGAGTTTGCATCGGTTTGGTAAGTCGGGATGACCCCCTAGCCGAAACAGTGCTCTACCCCCTACAGTGATACATGAGGCGCTACCTAAATAGCTTTCGAGGAGAACCAGCTATCTCCGAGCTTGATTAGCCTTTCACTCCGATCCACAGGTCATCCGCTAACTTTTCAACGGTAGTCGGTTCGGTCCTCCAGTTAGTGTTACCCAACCTTCAACCTGCCCATGGATAGATCGCCCGGTTTCGGGTCTATTCCCAGCGACTAGACGCCCTATTAAGACTCGCTTTCGCTACGCCTCCCCTATTCGGTTAAGCTCGCCACTGAAAATAAGTCGCTGACCCATTATACAAAAGGTACGCAGTCACCTAACAAAGTAGGCTCCCACTGCTTGTACGCATACGGTTTCAGGATCTATTTCACTCCCCTCTCCGGGGTTCTTTTCGCCTTTCCCTCACGGTACTAGTTCACTATCGGTCAGTCAGTAGTATTTAGCCTTGGAGGATGGTCCCCCCATATTCAGACAAAGTTTCTCGTGCTCCGTCCTACTCGATTTCATGACTAAGAGATTTTCGCGTACAGGGCTATCACCCACTATGGCCGCACTTTCCAGAGCGTTCCGCTAATCTCAAAGCCACTTAAGGGCTAGTCCCCGTTCGCTCGCCACTACTAAGGGAATCTCGGTTGATTTCTTTTCCTCAGGGTACTTAGATGTTTCAGTTCCCCTGGTTCGCCCCTTACACCTATGTATTCAGTGTAAGGTAACCATCTTATGATGGCTGGGTTCCCCCATTCAGAGATCTCCGGATCAAAGTCTGTTTGCCGACTCCCCGAAGCTTTTCGCAGGCTACCACGTCTTTCATCGCCTCTGACTGCCAAGGCATCCACCGTATGCGCTTCTTCACTTGACCATATAACCCCAAGCAATCTGGTTATACTGTGAAGACGACATTCGCCGAAAATTCGAATTTCTCAATTAAGAGAACTCACAAATTTTACCTTAGCCTGATCCGTTACCAGTGAAAGTAACGTTCAGTCTATCTTTCTATCACATACCCAAATTTTTAAAGAACGATCTAATCAAAGACTAGAAATCAACATTCACCATCATCACGATGGAATGCTCATTTCTAAGCTTTCAAACTTCAGAAGCAGTAGTGGTGGAGCCAAACGGGATCGAACCGTTGACCTCCTGCGTGCAAGGCAGGCGCTCTCCCAGCTGAGCTATGGCCCCGTATTTCTACAGGTTCCCACACAAAATTGGTGGGTCTGGGCAGATTCGAACTGCCGACCTCACCCTTATCAGGGGTGCGCTCTAACCAACTGAGCTACAGACCCAATTTCGGGCTGCTTCTTATCGTCTTCTTCAATGAATCAAGCAATTCGTGTGGGAACTTATGGAGCAGCTGATGTCGTCGATTAAGGAGGTGATCCAGCCGCAGGTTCCCCTACGGCTACCTTGTTACGACTTCACCCCAGTCATGAATCACACCGTGGTAACCGTCCCCCCGAAGGTTAGACTAGCTACTTCTGGTGCAACCCACTCCCATGGTGTGACGGGCGGTGTGTACAAGGCCCGGGAACGTATTCACCGCGACATTCTGATTCGCGATTACTAGCGATTCCGACTTCACGCAGTCGAGTTGCAGACTGCGATCCGGACTACGATCGGTTTTCTGGGATTAGCTCCACCTCGCGGCTTGGCAACCCTCTGTACCGACCATTGTAGCACGTGTGTAGCCCAGGCCGTAAGGGCCATGATGACTTGACGTCATCCCCACCTTCCTCCGGTTTGTCACCGGCAGTCTCCTTAGAGTGCCCACCATTACGTGCTGGTAACTAAGGACAAGGGTTGCGCTCGTTACGGGACTTAACCCAACATCTCACGACACGAGCTGACGACAGCCATGCAGCACCTGTCTCAATGTTCCCGAAGGCACCAATCTATCTCTAGAAAGTTCATTGGATGTCAAGGCCTGGTAAGGTTCTTCGCGTTGCTTCGAATTAAACCACATGCTCCACCGCTTGTGCGGGCCCCCGTCAATTCATTTGAGTTTTAACCTTGCGGCCGTACTCCCCAGGCGGTCAACTTAATGCGTTAGCTGCGCCACTAAGAGCTCAAGGCTCCCAACGGCTAGTTGACATCGTTTACGGCGTGGACTACCAGGGTATCTAATCCTGTTTGCTCCCCACGCTTTCGCACCTCAGTGTCAGTATCAGTCCAGGTGGTCGCCTTCGCCACTGGTGTTCCTTCCTATATCTACGCATTTCACCGCTACACAGGAAATTCCACCACCCTCTACCATACTCTAGTCAGTCAGTTTTGAATGCAGTTCCCAGGTTGAGCCCGGGGATTTCACATCCAACTTAACTAACCACCTACGCGCGCTTTACGCCCAGTAATTCCGATTAACGCTTGCACCCTCTGTATTACCGCGGCTGCTGGCACAGAGTTAGCCGGTGCTTATTCTGTCGGTAACGTCAAAACAATCACGTATTAGGTAACTGCCCTTCCTCCCAACTTAAAGTGCTTTACAATCCGAAGACCTTCTTCACACACGCGGCATGGCTGGATCAGGCTTTCGCCCATTGTCCAATATTCCCCACTGCTGCCTCCCGTAGGAGTCTGGACCGTGTCTCAGTTCCAGTGTGACTGATCATCCTCTCAGACCAGTTACGGATCGTCGCCTTGGTGAGCCATTACCTCACCAACTAGCTAATCCGACCTAGGCTCATCTGATAGCGCAAGGCCCGAAGGTCCCCTGCTTTCTCCCGTAGGACGTATGCGGTATTAGCGTCCGTTTCCGAACGTTATCCCCCACTACCAGGCAGATTCCTAGGCATTACTCACCCGTCCGCCGCTCTCAAGAGAAGCAAGCTTCTCTCTACCGCTCGACTTGCATGTGTTAGGCCTGCCGCCAGCGTTCAATCTGAGCCATGATCAAACTCTTCAGTTCAAACATCTTTGGGTTTTTAAGAAACCCTAAACTTGGCTCAGCAATCGTTGGTTACATCTTTGATTTCTCGCGGAGTAACTTGTGATGCTGATAATCTTGTTGACTATCAGTCTGACTCCACAAGCACCCACACGAATTGCTTGATTCAGTTGTTAAAGAGCGGTTGGTTAAGATCTTTCGTCTCAACCGAGGCGCGCATTCTACAGCAGCCTCATTTGCTGTCAAGTGATTATTTTCAGAAGTTTTCAAAGTTTCCTTTGTAACTTCAACCACTTGCGCTTCCGATCTCTCGTTAGCGGGAGGCGAATTCTACAGCGTTACACGCTGCTGTCAACACCTCTTTTTCTCCGCTTTCGACCGAGAAGATCGAAACGTTAATAGAGCCAAACAACATTGCTCTACCAACTCCTTCCAGGCTTCGATGAACTGAAGCAGGTCGCTGTCGAATCTTGCGTAACTCTTTGTTTACCAAGGAGTTTTCCGTTTCGACTGCGCCGGAAGTGGGGCGAATTATAGACGTCCAGGATTTGCCGTCAAGGGTTAATTACGCTTTTGTTGCAGAAGGTGCTTTTTTCGCAATAAGGCGCGGAATTCGCCGCATCACCGGCGGTATCCGCAGGACAAGAAGCAGCGCACCTATAGAAGCATAGATAGCCCACTCCTTCAGATCCGCCCGCACGATCCACAACATATGCAGCAAGCCAAGCCCAAGCACGCCATACACCAGGCGATGCAACTTCTTCCAACGGCTGCCCAACCGACGCTGACTGTAGCGATTCGACGTCAGCGCCAGCACCAACAAAGACAGGAAACCCAGGGCCCCCACAATAATGTAGGGGCGCTTACTCAATTCCACCCCCAACTGCGACCAATCCAGCCCCAGGACAAACACACAATATGCCGCCAGGTGCAGCACCACATAAGCAAAGCACCACAACCCCAACTGGCGCCGCACCGCGATCCACCCTGCCCAACCGCTCAACTTCTGCAACGGTGTCATCGCCAGGGTAATCAGCAGCAGGATCAACGTGCCCAAGCCCAGCCGGTCAACCAGCACCTTGCCTGGGTCCGGCCCCAAGGCAGAACGCCACGCTTCGTACAGCCAGAGCAACGGCCATACCGCGGTGGCGATAAACACGCCGATGCGCCAGATCGGGAAACGCATCAGTAGTTCTTCCGCAGGTCGAGGCCGGTATAAAGCGCCGCCACCTCATCCGAGTAACCGTTGAACATCTGCGTCTCGCGCACATTCGGGCTGAACAGGCCACTCGGCAAGCGCCGCTCACGCGCCTGAGTCCAACGAGGGTGGTCGACCGTCGGGTTCACGTTCGCATAAAACCCGTACTCATTCGCCGCAATACTTTGCCAGGTGGTTTTCGGCTGCTCGCTTACCAAGCTGATACGCACGATGGACTTCACGCTCTTGAAGCCATACTTCCATGGCACCACCAAACGCAACGGCGCGCCATTCTGGTTAGGCAACTCGCGCCCATACATCCCCACCGCCAGAATCGCCAGGGGATTCATCGCCTCATCCAGGCGCAGCCCTTCTACATAGGGCCAATCGATCAAGCCGAAACTCGAGCGCTGGCCCGGCATGCTTTTGGGGTCCTGGAGGGTTTCGAAGCGGATGTACTTGGCTTTGGAAGTCGGCTCAACCTGCTTGAGCAACGCCGAAATGGGAAAACCCATCCACGGAATGACCATCGACCACGCCTCCACACAGCGCAGACGGTAGATTCGCTCTTCCAATTGATACGGCTTCATGAAGTCTTCCAGGGCGTAACGCCCCGGCTTTGCGACCTCGCCATCGATCACCACACTCCAGGGTTCGGTCTTGAGCGAACCTGCATTCGCCGCAGGATCGCCCTTGTCCGTGCCGAACTCATAGAAGTTGTTGTAGTGGGTCGCGTCCTTGAACGGGGTGATGGCTTCGTCCTTGACGGTTACCGCCTGCCATTTCGTACCCGGCAGTTTTTCGGCAAACCAGCCTGGCGCCTTGCCTGGTTCGACATCCGCATACCGCGCGGCATCGTCAGCGCTGGCCCAGCGCGGCAAGCTGCTGGCGGCAACACCGGCCAGCGCACCACCGAGCAAGCTACGGCGAGACAGGTAGAAGGACTCAGGAGTGACGTCCGATTCATGACAATCGGACGCTTTGGGCAATTTGATTAACATGGCAACTCCGCAGCATTGGAGAACTGATGCACCAATAGACTGCGGAGTATGGGGGAAATTACATTAAGGCAATGTTTTGTCCCGACGCAGTTGCAGCAGATACTGAACTGGCCCGGAAGCGGCATACACCAGGAACACCAGCAGCAGAATACGCGGCGGATCGCTGAAGACCACGGCGAACACCAGCACCACCGCAAGGATGGCCACGAAAGGCACGCGCCCCTTGAGGTCGAGTTCCTTGAAGCTGTTGTACTTGATGTTACTGACCATCAGCATGCCGGCGGCCGCAACCATCAAGGCCACCAGGAACGACATCTTCGATCCCTGGATGCCGTAGTCACTGAACGCCCAGACGATCCCCGCCACCACGCCCGCAGCAGCCGGGCTGGCCAGGCCGATGAAGTAACGCTTGTCAGCGGTCCCCACCTGGGTGTTGAAGCGCGCCAGGCGCAACGCGGCGCCCGCGACATAGATGAAGGCCACCATCCAGCCGACCTTGCCCATGTCACCCAGGGCCCAGGCAAACGCCAGCAACGCAGGCGCGACACCAAAGGCAACCATGTCCGACAGCGAGTCATACTCGGCACCGAAGGCGCTTTGGGTATTGGTCATGCGCGCCACGCGCCCATCGAGACCGTCGAGCACCATGGCGACGAAGATGGCGATCGCCGCAAAACCGAAGTACTTGCTGGCACTCACCGCATCACCCGCCGCCAGCGCGCTCTGGGCGCTCATGGAGTTGATGATGGAGTAGAACCCGGCAAACAGGTTCGCCGTAGTGAACAGATTGGGCAGGAGATAGATGCCACGATGCCGGACCTTGCGGCCTTCCGCGTCATGCCCTTCTTCAACATGTTCATCGATCGGTAGCAGGCTATCGGCGTCAGAAGCCTGGTTTGGCTCTTCGGGACGTTCGCTCATGGACTTTACCTTGCAACGGTGTGAAAAAATTCGACAGATACTTGCGGCGAGTGTTCGCCCGCAAACGATGCAGCTTTATACCAGAACCAGCCACCCAAACGAAAAAACGCGGCCTAAGCCGCGTTTTTTCTAGATGCATCCGACTTAGTTTTTGGCTTTGTCGACGATCTTGTTGGCACCGATCCACGGCATCATGGAGCGCAGTTGCTCGCCGATGATTTCGATACCGTGAGCGGCGTTGTTACGACGCTTGGCGGTCATCGAAGGGTAGCCGGTAGCGCCTTCGCTGATGAACATTTTGGCGTATTCGCCGTCCTGAATGCGTTTCAGGGCGTTGCGCATGGCCTGACGGGACTCGGCGTTGATCACTTCCGGGCCAGTCACGTACTCGCCGTATTCGGCGTTGTTGGAGATCGAGTAGTTCATGTTGGCGATACCGCCTTCGTACATGAGATCCACGATCAGCTTCAGTTCGTGCAGGCATTCGAAGTAGGCCATTTCCGGCGCGTAGCCGGCTTCAACCAGGGTTTCGAAACCGGCTTTGACCAGTTCAACGGTACCGCCGCACAGAACAGCTTGTTCGCCGAACAGGTCGGTTTCAGTCTCGTCCTTGAAAGTGGTTTCGATGATGCCGGTACGACCGCCACCAACGCCGGCAGCGTAGGACAGTGCAACGTTCTTGGCGTTGCCCGACGCGTCCTGGTAGATCGCGATCAGGTCAGGGATACCGCCGCCTTTGACGAACTCGGAACGCACGGTGTGGCCCGGGGCTTTCGGCGCGATCATGATCACGTCGAGGTCAGCGCGTGGCACGACTTGGTTGTAGTGGATCGCGAAGCCGTGGGAGAAGGCCAGGGTGGCGCCCTTCTTGATGTTCGGCTCGATTTCGTTCTTGTACAGCGCGGACTGGAACTCATCCGGGGTCAGGATCATGACCAGGTCGGCAGCGGCAACGGCGGAAGCAACGTCAGTCACTTTCAGGCCGTGGGCTTCAGCCTTGGCAACAGTGGCCGAGCCTTTGCGCAGGCCAACAGTCACGTCAACGCCGGAATCTTTCAGGTTGCAAGCTTGCGCGTGGCCCTGGGAACCGTAGCCGATGATGGCGACTTTCTTGCCCTGGATGATCGACAGGTCACAATCTTTATCGTAATAAACTTTCATGAGGTTCCTCTATATATCCAGGCCTTAAGGCCATTCACTAATTTGGGTTAGATGCTGAGTACTTTGTCGCCACGGGCAATCCCGGTGACACCACTGCGTACGGTTTCCAGAATCGAGGCCGTCCCGATCGACTGGATGAAGCTGTCCAGCTTGTCGCTTGTACCGGTCAATTGCACGGTATAAACGCTGGCGCTCACATCGACGATCTGCCCGCGATAAATGTCGGTAGTACGCTTGATCTCGGCACGTTGGGCGCCCGTGGCCTTGACTTTAACCAGCATCAGCTCGCGCTCGATGTGGGCACTTTCCGACAGGTCGACCAGCTTGACCACTTCGATCAGCTTGTTGAGGTTTTTGGTGATCTGCTCGATCACCTCATCGTGGCCCACGGTGGTCAACGTCAGGCGCGACAGGGTCGGGTCTTCGGTCGGTGCCACGGTCAGGCTTTCGATGTTGTAGTTGCGTTGCGAAAACAAGCCGACAACACGAGACAGAGCGCCGGGTTCGTTCTCCAGAAGCAGGGAGATTATGTGCCGCATGATTAGGTACGCTCCGTCTTGTTCAGCCACATGTCACGCATAGAGCCGTCTTTGATCTGCATCGGGTAGACGTGCTCGCTGGTATCCACCTGAATATCGATGAACACCAGGCGATCCTTCATGGCGAACGCTTCTTCCATCTTCGGCTTCAGATCTTTCAGATCGTTGATGCGAATACCGACGTGGCCGTAAGCCTCGACCAATTTGACGAAGTCGGGCAGCGATTCCATGTAGGAATGGGAGTGACGACTACCGTAGCTCATGTCCTGCCATTGACGAACCATGCCCAACACGCCGTTGTTCAGGCACACGATCTTCACCGGAAGGCCGTACTGCAGGCACGTCGACAGCTCCTGGATGTTCATCTGGATGCTGCCTTCGCCGGTGACGCATGCAACGTCGCTGTCCGGGAAGCTCAGTTTGACGCCCATGGCCGCAGGGAAACCAAAGCCCATCGTGCCCAGGCCACCGGAGTTGATCCAGCGGTTAGGCTTGTCGAACTTGTAGTACTGCGCGGCGAACATCTGGTGCTGGCCCACGTCGGAGGTCACAAAGGCATCGCCCTTGGTCACTTCGCACAGGGTCTCGATCACGGTTTGTGGCTTGATGATGCTGCCGTCGCCCTTGTCATAAGGGAACAGACCGCGGTCACCGCGCCATTCGTCGATCTGCTTCCACCAGCTGGCGACAGCTTCTTTGTTCGGCGTCTCGCCGATTTCCTTCAGCGCAGCGACCATTTCGGTCAACACGCTTTCCACCGGACCTACGATCGGCACGTCGGCCTTGATGGTCTTGGAGATGGACGCCGGGTCGATGTCGATATGGATGATCTTGGCATTCGGGCAGAACTTGCTCGCGCCGTTGATCACCCGGTCATCGAACCGCGCGCCCACGGCCAGGATCACGTCGGCGTGGTGCATGGTCAGGTTGGCGGTGTAGCTGCCGTGCATGCCGAGCATGCCGACGAACTGACGGTCCGTACCCGGGAATGCGCCGAGGCCCATCAGGGTGTTGGTCACCGGCAGGTTGAGCAGCTTGGCCAGTTCGGTCAACGGTGCGGAACCGCCGCCCAGAATCACGCCGCCGCCCGAGTACAGCACCGGACGCTTGGCCGCCAGGAGCATTTCTGCCGCCTTGCGGATCTGCCCCGAGTGCCCACGAACGGCCGGGCTGTAGGAACGCAGCTTGGCTTTCTTCGGGAAGACGTATTCGAATTTCTCGGCCGGGTTGGTCATGTCTTTCGGGATATCGACCACTACAGGGCCCGGGCGACCGGACTGTGCGAGGTAGAACGCCTTTTTCATGACTTCCGGGATTTCCGAGGCATGCTTGATCATGAAACTGTGTTTCACGATCGGCCGGGAGATACCGATCATGTCGGTTTCCTGGAATGCATCGGTACCGACCATGGTGCTAGCGACCTGGCCGGAAATGATCACCATCGGGATGGAGTCCATATAAGCAGTCGCGATGCCGGTAATGGCATTGGTTGCGCCTGGACCGGACGTTACCAGTACCACGCCGGCTTTACCGGTGGCACGGGCATAACCGTCAGCCATATGGGTTGCAGCCTGTTCGTGGCGAACCAGGATGTGGGTAACAGCCGGTTCCTTGAACAGTGCGTCATAGACGTGCAGCAGAGCACCACCAGGGTACCCGTAGATATAGTCAACGCCTTCGTCACGCAAAAAGCGGACGAGCATCTCACCGCCAGATAAAAGCTCCACGTTGTTCACCTCTAAAACGCCAGAATACCGTCCGTTAAAAACCGACGGGTCTTAATAGGTTTACTTCTCAACAGAGCATGAGCGACGGTGGTCGCCGACTACGTCAGCACTGACTGAGCAAGTATTGGGATCGTCCCAAGTGTTGCGGGCTCTTCCCACCCAGCGCGAGGTAACGCGTTGCGGGTGTAACAGGTCGGCGCGGATGTGCGCCTCATGATCTGCTGAGCGGGCCTGCTTCTGGCAGTCCCGATACAGCGGACTTTGGATTCTTCTGTTTCAGGCCCTTCAAGTCAAGCAATAATTGCGCTTTTTTCCAACTAAGCGCATGAGAACGTAGAAGAAAGGGCTTTGAGGAGGGATAAAACTCGCCTGAATGTCGTCAAGCGGTAGAAATGTGCGCAAGACTGCCGGAAAAACCGGCAGCCAGGCAATTAACGAGCGTCGACGATCAATTGGTCGAACTTTTTCAGCGCATTGCGCAAACCCTGGCTTTCCAGCGGCCGGTCGGTGTAGACCATCTCGGCCATCTCCATGATCCCGGAAGCATTTGGCAACGGCAGGTTCTGTTCGAGGATCTGCTTCATTCGCACCAGGAAGATCCACTGCAGCCACTGGTGGAAGTCCAGGGTGTCGACCGAAAAGGGCTCGACGCTGCTGAGCGCCTCGGCGCTGGGGGACACCTCGTCCCACCAGCCCTGCAGGCGCAATTCGCGCTCAATCAGCAACAGCTGTTCGGCAATCGCTGGAAAACGCGCATCCATCAGAGGCTGACCTTGGCTTTCTGCCGAGCCTGGGCGGCACCGGCAGCGTCGCCTTGTGCGGCACGCGCATCACCGATCAAGGCCCACAGGCTGGCCTGCAGGTCAGGACGGCCGTTGGCCAGGGTCAGGCCGCGACGGGCGAACTGTTCGGCTTGCGGCGCATCGCCCTGGGCCATCCGCACCTGGGCCAGGCGATACAGCACCTGCGGTTCACGCGGCGCAACGCGCTGGGCGCGCTCGAGGCTCGACGATGCACCGTTCAAGTCGCCACCAGCCTGCTGTTGCTGGGCAGTGGTGAGCAAGGCCAGTACCGGGCCGTCCAGTTGCTCATCAGCCGACAGGCCGCCCGCGCTGGAGGACGACGGAATGCCGCTTGGCGTCGACGGCATGGTGTAGGTGTTCTGGTTGATCGGCGCGGCCTGGACCGGCGTGGAGTCAATCGGCCCCGACGTGCTAGGCCCTGGCGTCCACGGCTCGGCGCTGATCGGCGCCGATGTCGCGGCACCGGCGCCCGGCACCATCACCACCACACCCGAATCCTGCGGCACGGCGCGGGTCGCGGCCTGGGCAGGACGCTTGGTCACGGTCTGACGGAAACCGCCATTGGCCGAGATCCGATCGTTATTGGAGACGGTTGTGCTCGAGTCCACCACGGGAATGGAGCCGCGCTGAACGCTGGAGCAACCGCCGAGCAAAGCCAGAGCTGTAATAGCTGGAATCCACCACTTGTTCACTTGAAACCCTCTTTGCTTAATTCATCCAGCCCTTGACCCAATCCATCACCGATTCCGCGCTTGCAGGGGCACTGCCACCGCACGCGGCACCGGGAGGTGGTTCGCTGCCGCGAATATACGGCATCTGCACCGCGCCCGGACAGTTGGCATCGGAGCCCTGGCCGGTGTGCGGATCAATCCAGGCCTGCACGATGTTGTCCGGCTGCGGCATGCTCAGCGGCAACGGATCGGCCTTGCGCATGAAACTGGTCCAGACCTGCAACGCACCGGTCGCGCCGGTGAACGGCGTCTTGCCGTTGTCATCACGCCCCAGCCAGACCACGGCCAGCACATCCTGACCGAAGCCGGCGAACCAACTGTCACGCGAATCGTTACTGGTACCGGTCTTGCCCGCCAGTGTCAGGTTGGAAGGCAGGACCTTGTACACCGAGCTACCGGTACCTTCACGCATCACACGCTGCATGGCGTTCTGGATCAGGTAGATGGAGCCCGCGTCGAAACGCTGCTGAATCTGGAACGGATAGCGCTTGAGCGGCTCGCCTTCGGCCGTCAGCACGCTGCGAATGCCGCGCATCGGCGTGTTGAAACCACCGTTGGCGAGGGTCTGGTACATGGTCGCCACTTCCATCGGCGTCATGGCACCGGCGCCCAGAAGCATCGATGGGAAGGCCGGGAATTCACGGGTGATGCCCAGGCGCGCGAGGGTCTTGAGGACGTTCGGCACGCCCACTTCGAGCCCCAGGCGCGAGGTCGAGATGTTGTAGGAATGCGCCAGCCCCTGGTACAGGAACACCGTACCGTGAGAACGACGATCGAAGTTCTGCGGGGTCCAGACCTGGCCGTCAGCACCTTTGACCGACAGCGGGTCGTCCGACAGCCAACTGGTCAGGGTGTATTTGCTCGGTTTTTCCAACGCCGTCAGGTACACCGCCGGCTTGACCAGCGAGCCGATCGGCCGCACCGCGTCCAGCGCACGGTTGAAACCGGCGAAACTGGCCTGGCGGCTGCCGATCATGGCCTGGACTTCACCGGTTTCCGGGTTGGTCACCACCATGGCTGCTTCGACTTCGTCGGAGCCTTTACGCCCCGCCAGACGCTTGAAGGTGTCGTTGACCGACGCTTCGGCTTTCATCTGCAGGATCGGGTCGAAACTGGTGAAGATGCGCAGGCCTTCCTCGGTCAAGTCTTCGTCGCGGTAGTCTTCACGCAACTGGCGTTTGACCAGGTCGATAAAGCCCGGGAAGGAGCTGTCCGCCAGCTTGCCGCGGGTGGTCACGCCCAGTGGCATTTTCTTCGCCGCGGCAACCTGTTCCGCCGTGGCCACGCCCTGCTGCTCCAGCACGTCGAGCACCAGGTTACGCCGCTCAAGCGCGCGTTCAGGATTGCGCCGCGGGTTGTAGTAGGACGGCCCCTTGACCATGCCCACCAGCAACGCGACCTGATGCAACTTCAGCTCGGACAGCGGCTGGCCGAAGAAGAACTGGCTCGCCAGCCCGAAACCGTGGACCGCGCGCTGGCCGTCCTGGCCGACGAACACCTCGTTGAGGTAGGCCTCAAGGATTTCCTGCTTGCTGTAATGCAACTCCAGCAGCATCGCCATCATGGCCTCGGTGAGTTTACGGGTCAGGCTGCGCTCGTTGGTGAGGTAGAAGTTCTTCACCAATTGCTGGGTCAGCGTACTGCCGCCCTGGGTCATTTTGCCGCCGGAGGTGTTGACCCAGATCGCACGGGCAATGGACTTCGGCGACACGCCCCAGTGGCTGTAGAAATCGCGGTCTTCCACGGCAACCAGGGTTTCAAGCAGATACGGCGGCACCTGATCGAGCTTGATCAGGATGCGATCTTCCAGGTTCTTCGGGTAAATCCCGCCGATCATCAACGGTTCCAGGCGCACCACGGGCAGCTTCGAGCCATTCAGCGAGGACAGCTCGGCCACGTAGTCGCCGGAGAAGCGCACGCGCACCGGCTGGGGTTTTTCCAGGCCTTCATAGAACTGGAAGCCGCGGGTGTTCAAGTCCACGGTATTGCCGCTGACGGCCGCAGCGCCGGGACCATTGCTCACAGGTTCGCGGCGGTAGCCCAAGGCGTCGAGTTCGGTGAGGAAGTCATCCTTGCTCAGCTTCTGGCCGGTGAACAGCTCCAGCGGACGGGCGTACACCTTGGCCGGAATGGTCCAGCGCTTGCCGGAGAATTTTTCCTGGACCACGGCATCGAGGTACACCGCAAAGCCAGCGAGCACCACAAGACCCACCAGGCTGAGCTTGAGCGCCCAGCCCAGCCACGGGCGCAGGCCGCGGGAAGGAGGTTTTTTACGGGAACGGGGAGATCGGGTTCGAGTCATGGCGGCGGATTATACGCACTTTATCGATGATCAACATGAGCCGGACAGCGGTTTGCACAGCAGGCGTCAGCAGCCATAATGCCCGCCATGATTTCCCCTGACTTTGAAGGATCGCCCGTGAGCCAGCCCCTGATTGCCGCCCTGCAGAACCCGGCTTTATACCCCCATCCGGTTGAAGCGTTCCAAGTCATCGAGACCCATATTTCCTGGGTCATACTGACCGGCCCTTACGCTTATAAACTGAAGAAACCGGTGAACTTCGGCTTCCTGGACTTCACCAAACTGGAAGATCGCGGGCATTTCTGCAACGAAGAGCTGCGCCTGAACCAGCGCCTGACCAAAGATTTGTATCTTGAAGTGTTGCCGATCACCGGCACGGCCGAAGCGCCGCAATTGGGCGGTGACGGCCCGGTCATCGAATACGCGCTGAAAATGCGCCAATTCCCGCAAAGCCAGTTGCTCAGCACCTTGCAAGCCAACGGTGAGCTGACCAGCGCGCACATCGACGAGATGGCCAAACAGATCGCGCACTTCCACCTCACCGCACCGAAAGTGCCGCAAGAGCACCCGGCCGGCACCCCCGACGAGGTGATGGCACCGGTACGCCAGAACTTCGATCAGATCCGCCCGTTCCTCAGCGACAAAGCCGACCTGCTGCAACTCGAAGCCCTGCAAGCCTGGGCCGAAAGCAGCTTCGAACGCCTCAAGCCGCTGCTGGCACAGCGCAAGCACGATGGTTTCACCCGCGAGTGCCACGGCGATATCCACCTGGGCAACGCCACCTTGATCGATGGTCACGTGGTGATCTTCGACTGCATCGAGTTCAACGAACCGTTTCGCTTCACCGACGTGTACGCCGACACCGGCTTCCTGGCCATGGACCTGGAAGACCGCGGCCTCAAATCCCTGGCACGCCGGTTCATCAGCCAGTACCTCGAACTGACCGGCGACTACCAGGGCCTGGAAGTGCTGAACTTCTATAAAGCCTACCGCGCACTGGTCAGGGCCAAAGTCGCGCTGTTCAGCATGCCCAGCGAAGCGAGCCCGGTGCAGCGCGCCACCACCCTGCGCCAGTACCGCAACTACGCCAACCTGGCGGAGAGCTACAGCATTATTCCGTCGCGCTTCCTGGCGATTACCCACGGCGTTTCCGCTGTAGGCAAAAGCCACGTGGCCATGCGTCTGGTGGAAGCCTTGGGCGCCGTTCGCCTGCGTTCGGACGTGGAGCGCAAGCGCCTGTTTGGTGAACAACAGGTGGAAAACACGCCCCAGGCCGGCATCTATGCTGCCGACGCCAGCGCGAAAACCTACGCCCGCCTGAACGAGATCGCCGAGACTGTGCTGCGCGCCGGGTTCCCGGTGGTACTGGATGCGACCTTCCTGAAACGCGCACAACGCGATGCCGCCGCCAAAGTCGCCGAAGCGACGGGCGCGCCGTTCCTGATCCTGGACTGCAATGCGCCGCAGGCCGTTATCGCCAGTTGGCTGGCACAACGTCAGGCAGACAAGAACGATCCGTCTGACGCTACATTGACGATCATTGAAGAGCAGCAAGCCCAACGCGAACCGCTGACAGCCGAAGAGCTGTTGCTGAGCAAGCGCGTCGAGACCAATCAAAGCGGAACCCTCGATGCACTGGTCGAGCAAATTCGCCAGCGCATGCCTGGTCTGTAAGAAAAACTTCTTGGTCGCGTCGTCACCTTAGGCGAGCGGCCAAGCAATAGTGGCACTATAATGGCGCCATAAATCCAACAGGTGTCGCTATCATGAGTCAGCCCAAGCTTCTTGATACCCCGCTCTATTCGCTTCTGCATAAAGACGATATCCGCGGTTTCAACCAGGAACGCCCCAAAGACGGCGTCATCGACATGCGCGGTGGCGACTTCCGCGGGCTGGATCTGCGCGATCTGAACGCCAGCGGCGTGGATTTCACCGATGCGTACTTCCGTTCCGCCGATTTGCGCGGGCTGGACTTGCGCGACTGCTCATTGGAAGGCGCGAGCCTGGCCCATGCGCAGATTTCGGGCACCTACTTCCCGCCGGAACTGACGGCCGACGAGATCCTCATGTCGGTCAATTTCGGCACGCGCCTGCGCTACCGCACCAAGTAACACGCCCTCCCAAGCCCCCGGTCTCGTGCAATACGGACCGGGGACTTCGCGCCTGCCCGCAATAAAACGTCGACGCCATCCTTATAAGCTTTTGCGCCATTCCTGACCAAAGAACTACGCTTTTCCTACTGAGCGCTACACTCCTTTTCAGGCTTGCCTGGTCACGACACCCACCGCACCATTCGGCCGTCGCAAGGAGGCTCGATGAACGATGAGCTGCAACACCTGAGAAACCTTGGCAAGACCTCGGCGCAATGGCTGCATGCGGCGGGCATCCACAGTGCGTCAGACCTGCGGCGCCTGGGCGCGGTCGATGCTTATCGAGCCGTTCGCACGCGTGGCTTCCGTGCCTCGAAAGTCTTGCTGTATGCAATCGAAGGGGCATTGATGGATGTGCATTGGAACGACATCCCAGCCGAACGCAAGGAGGCGCTGAACCGCCAATTGGATGCTATCTCGGCGCGCCAGAAGAATTAGATCGACGACCCCACCCGCCGCGGACAAAGATTCCGGACAAGGGCCTGTGAAAACAAATCTTGACTCTCAAATGAGAATAGTTATGATTATCACAACTGGTCGCGAGACCAGCCGATAACTGAAAGACCATTGGTTCGGACTCTCAGATTATCTCCTCATCAGGCTAATCACGGTTATTTGACCCGGCTCTTGCCGGGTCTTTTTTTGCCGGTAAAAAGCCTCAGCGCGCAATGATCAACGGATGCCCGCGCTCCGGATGCGGCTGCACCAGCACATCCAGCCCGAAGACCGCTTTGAGCGGCTCAGGCCGCAGAACCTGTGCCGGGGTATCCAGCGCATGGGGGCGGCCCGCGTCGAGCAACAGAATCCGGTCGCAGTAACGCGCCGCCAGGTTCAGGTCATGCAGAATCACCAGCACTGCTGCGCCACGGTCAGCAAAGCGGCGTATCGCCTGCAAGGTCGTGTGTTGATGCAAAGGGTCAAGCATCGAGGTCGGCTCATCCAGCAGCAACGTCTGCCCCGCCTGCCCGGGCCATAACTGCGCCAGCACCCGCGCCAGGTGAACGCGCTGCCGCTCGCCGCCCGACAAGGCCAGGTAACTGCGACCGCTCAAGTGCCCGACATCCGCGGCCTGCAACGCGGCATCGATAATCTCGTCATCCCGCACGCGCCCGGTCTGATGGGGCAAGCGGCCCATGCCGACCACCTCTTCGACACGAAAGGCGAAATCCAGGGTTGAAGCCTGCGGCAACACGGCCAGGCGTTGCGCGCGTTGCGACCCGCTCCAGTCTTTCAGTTCGTGCTGATCCAGCCACACCTGACCTTGATCCGGGTGCAGTTCCCCGCACAACGCGCCCAGCAACGTGCTCTTGCCCGCGCCATTCGGGCCCAGTACGCCAAGCACCTGGCCGGGCAACAGGTCCAACGTGACATCCGCCAGTACGGTTTTGCGACCGCGACGAATCCTCAGCCCTTCCACT
Organism: Pseudomonas sp. Y39-6; assembly: GCF_023651955.1. Lineage (NCBI taxonomy): Bacteria > Pseudomonadati > Pseudomonadota > Gammaproteobacteria > Pseudomonadales > Pseudomonadaceae > Pseudomonas > Pseudomonas sp. Y39-6. Next base: position 5,996,873 of record NZ_CP069594.1, read on the forward strand.
CGCAGCATCAGGCGCGCCCTCGCAACAACAGGTAAAGAAAAAATGGCGCACCAATCAACGCGGTGACGATACCGATCGGCAACTCCGCCGGCGCCAAGGCCAGGCGCGCGACCAGATCCGCCAACAGCAGCAAGCTCGCCCCCGCCAGCACCGAGGCGGGTAACAGCACGCGATGATCCGGCCCGGCCAACAATCGCACCAGGTGCGGCACCACCAGGCCGACGAAGCCGATCATCCCCGCTGCCGCCACCGCCGCGCCCACGCCCAATGCGGTGCAGAACACCAATTCGCGCTTGAGCCGCTCAACATCGACCCCGAGATGAGCGGCCTCGGATTCGCCGAGCAACAGTGCATTCAATGCCTTCGCCCGCCGCGGCAGCCACAGCGCCACGCCAGCGCTCACCAGCAGCAACGGCCACAGGCGCGAATAGCTGGCGCCATTGAGGCTGCCCAGGTTCCAGAAAGTCAGTGTGCGCAGGGTGGCGTCATCGGCCAGGTAGGTAAACAAGCCCACCGCCGAGCTGGCGAGCGCCGTGAGGGCGATACCGGCGAGCAGCATGGTCGCGACATGGGTCTGGCCGTTGCGCCGCCCCAGCCGGTAGACCAGCGCCGTCACCCCCAACCCACCGAGAAACGCGCACAACGACAACAGATATGGGCCGAACACCTCCGGCAACCCACCCAGAAACGAGCCGCCGACAATGGCGAAGGCCGCACCGAGTGCCGCGCCGCTGGATACCCCGACCAACCCCGGATCGGCCAACGGGTTGCGAAACAACCCCTGCATCGCTACGCCCGACAAGGCCAATACACCGCCCACCGCCAGCCCCAGCAAGGTCCGCGGCAAACGGATCTGCCCGAGAATCAGCTCCGCCTGCTCCAGGCCACTGGCCTCGATCGGCACGCCCATCAGGCGCAAGGCCGCCCTGAGCGTATCCAGCAACGGCAGGCTGACCGGCCCCAGCGCCAATGAAAGCCAGATCGCCAGCACACACAACAGCGTCAGGCCGATAAACAGCGTTCGGGGTTTCACCAGCGTACTCATGGGGCAGACGTGGCCTGGGACGGATAGAAGTCGGCCGACAACTGCACCAGGCTTTGCGGCAGACGCGGCCCGAGCCCGCCGACCAGCAGCGTCGGGTCCAACTCAAACACCCGTGCCTGTTTAGCCGCCGGCGTGGACGCCAGGATCGGGTTCTCCTTGAACAAGGCCGCACGCGCCGCCTCGCCGGTCAGCGCACGGTCGGCAAACACCAGCACCTCGGGGCTCAACCCGGCCAACGACTCCATGGAAAACGGCTTATAACCGCTGTGGGTCGCCAGGTTGCGCCCGCCCGCCTGCCGCAGCATCCAGTCAGCCGCCGTGTCTTTGCCAGCGATCAGCGGCTTGCCGCCGGCATTGCCGAGCAGCATCAACACCCCCGGGGCCTTGTGTGTGGCCTGGGCTGTGGCAACCCAACGTTTCTGCCGGTCAAGCGCCTGTTCATACGCGGTAAACAATGCATGGGCCTTGGCCTCACTGCCCAACAACCTCCCCAGGTGTTCGAGGTTGCCTTTCAACGTCGGCAAATCCGGCTGCGCCGAGAACATTTCCACCTGCACCCCGGCGTTGCGAATCTGCGCCAGCACCGGCGGCGGCCCCATTTCCTCGGTGCCCACCAGGACCTGCGGGCGCAGACTGAGAATGCCCTCGGCCGACAACTGCCGCTGATAACCGACGCTCGGCAATGCCTTGAGCGAAGCCGGATGCTGGCTGGTGGTGTCGACGCCCACCAACTTCGACTCACCGCCCAGGGCCGTCACCCACTCCGATAACGCGCCGCCAGCACTCACCCAGCGTTGCGGCAGTTCCGAGGCGTGCGCCCCAGGGTTGAGCATCAGTCCGACAACAAGCGCGATAGCGCTGGCACTCAAGCGCATAACAGGGTTTCCTTCCAGGGGCGGGGCTGCTGAAACACTCATGGATGTGACAGATACCTCTTGCCGGGCATCGTACTGAGCGCCCAGTCAGCTAACGGGCGAAGCCTGCATTTGATAATTGTTTGCATTTGAACGTCAAGGCACTTAAGGATTGGAATGAAGTTTCTCTGCCCCTCCGACACCCTCGCCCCCAACAGCAGCCGTGGTTTTGATATCGACGGGCACAAACTGTTGGCCGTGCGCCGGGATGGCATCGCCTACTTCTATCGCAATCGCTGCCCCCATCGCGGCGTCCCCCTGGAATGGCAGCCCGATCACTTCCTCGACGCCAGCGCCAGCCTGATCCAATGCGCCACCCACGGCGCGTTGTTCCTGATCGAGAGCGGCGAATGCATCGCCGGCCCCTGCGCGGGTCAAAGCCTCACTGCCCTGCCCGGCCGCGAAGACGAACAGGGCCTGTGGGTAGAACTCTAGTCGCCGAGCAGCACGTCCAAGCGGCGTTCGACGTAAATTTCCTCGGCCGTGACACGCACACCATACGCCAGCACTTCCACGCCCGCGGCCTTGGCCTCGCGCAGGGCGGCAGCGTAGGCCGCGTCGATTTCCACGGCCGGGCGCACGGCCTCGATCCCGGACAGGTTGACGCAATACAGCTGCACCGCCCGCACACCATCCCGGGCCAGGTGCGCCAGCTCGCGTAGATGCTTGGCACCGCGCTGGGTCACGGCGTCCGGAAACGCCGCAATCGAGGTGCCATCGAACCCCAGCGTCACACTTTTGACTTCGACATAGGCCGCCCCCTCGGGGTAATCCAGGCGAAAATCAATGCGGCTGTTCTCCTGACCGTAAGGCACTTCACGCTTCAACGCGCTAAAGCCGTTGAGTTCGGTGATGACCCCGGCATGCAACGCCTCCTCAACCAGTTGATTGGCACGCGCCGTATTGACGCACGCGAGGCGGCCTTGAGGCGTCTCGGCAATTTCCCAGGTGCCGGGCAACTTGCGCTTGGGGTCAGTGGAGCGACTGAACCAGACCTGCCCGCCCTCGACCATGCAATTGAGCATCGAACCGGTATTTGGGCAGTGAATGGTCAACAACTCGCCGGTAACGGTTTCGATATCGGTGAGAAAACGCTTGTAGCGGCGAATCAGCCGCGCCTCTTCGAGGGGAGGATGAAAGCGCATCAGCCCTGCCAGCTCCGCAGCCCACGGGCGATGCGCTCTACCGCCTCTTGCAGCCGATCAAGGTTTTGCGTGTAGGCAAAGCGCACATGGTGGCCGGCTTGATAACGACCGAAATCCAGCCCGGGGGTGAACGCCACATGTTCGGTCTCAAGGAAATGACGGCAAAACGCGAAGGCATCACCGCCGAACGCGCTGATATCGGCGTACAAATAGAACGCCCCTTCCGGTTCGACGGCAATACCGAAGCCCAACTCGCGCAGGGCCGGCAGCAGGAAGTCGCGACGGCGCCCGAACTCGGCACGACGCGCTTCCAGGATGCTCAGGGTTTGCGGGGTGAAGCAGGCCAACGCCGCGTACTGCGCCATGCTCGGAGCGCTGATGTAGAGGTTTTGCGCGAGCTTCTCCAACTCACCGACCGCATCGGGCGGTGCCACCAGCCAACCCAGGCGCCAGCCGGTCATGCCGAAATACTTCGAAAAACTATTCAGGACAAACGCATCATCGTCGACTTCCAGCACGCTGGCCGCCTCGGTGCCGTAAGTGAGGCCGTGGTAGATCTCGTCCACCACCAAATGGCCGTTACGCGCCTTGATGGCACTCGACAACCCCGCCAGTTCGTCCCGCGTCAGGATGGTGCCGGTGGGGTTGGCCGGCGATGCGACCAGCGCGCCCACGCTGTCCTGGTTCCAGTGCTTGGCCACCAGGTCGGCGGTCAATTGATAACGCACGTCCGGACCCACGGGCACCAACTGCGCCGCGCCTTCCACCAGGCGCAGGAAGTGGCGGTTACACGGGTAACCCGGGTCGGCCAACAGCCAGTGTTTACCAGGGTCCACCAGCAGGCTGCTGGCCAACAGCAACGCGCCGGAGCCGCCCGGGGTGATCAGGATGCGCTCGGGGTCCACGCTCAGGCCGTAGCGTTGCTGGTAGAAACCGCTGATGGCATGGCGCAGCTCCGGCAGGCCGCGGGCTGCGGTATAGCGGGTTTTGCCATTGGCCAGCGCGGCCTGGCCGGCCTGGATGATCGGCTCGGCGGTGGTGAAATCCGGTTCGCCGATTTCCAGATGGATGACATCATGGCCTGCCGCTTGCAGCTCATTGGCTCGCGCCAGCAACGCCATGACATGAAAAGGTTCGATGGCGCGACTGCGCGCACTGTAGGGCTGAGCCATTAGCCTTCCTTAACGGTGAGGACAAAAACAGCGATTCTACCGAACCCTCGCGGTAAAACATGCTCTATTGCCTGCCAGGCCGTCCACGATGAACCCGGCAAGCGCTTGCAAAACGACTAAAATCAACCTTCGAGACGATTCATACCCAGCCACAGCGGGTTGCTGCTGTTTGCAACCCCTGCGTGATGGGCCTCGACAACCGGGAGTGGCGCACCCTGAATCTATCTGGTAAGTTCGCCCGCTTGCAGCCGCAGGGCCGGCAGGTGTCGGTGACGTTGCAATCCTGCGCAATGGATTAGAAGAGTGAGAGGCGGTCTATTCATGTCCACCCAAGCAAAGCAACAGCAATCCCCAGGCCTCAGCGGCTTCGAACCTTACGTCACGAAGGAAGGTGAGGAGTACATGGGCGAGCCCATGCGCGAGCACTTCACCAAGATCCTTAACAAGTGGAAACAAGACTTGATGCAGGAGGTCGACCGCACCGTTGACCATATGAAGGACGAAGCAGCCAACTTCCCTGATCCGGCCGACCGTGCGAGCCAGGAAGAAGAGTTCGCCCTTGAACTGCGTGCCCGTGATCGCGAACGCAAGCTGATCAAGAAGATCGACAAGACACTGCAGTTGATCAAGGACGAAGAATACGGCTGGTGCGAATGCTGCGGCATCGAAATCGGTATTCGCCGCCTGGAAGCACGTCCTACCGCCGACATGTGCGTGGACTGCAAGAACCTGGCAGAAATCAAGGAAAAACAGGTCGGCAAGTAACCCCTGCCGAGCTGAACGAATGGGGCGTACAAACGCCCCATTTTTGTTTCTGGCGTTTAGCGATTTTCCAGTAGTATCCGGCCCATGACAGCCTCTCCCTATATCGGGCGTTTCGCCCCCACGCCCAGCGGCCACCTGCACTTCGGCTCGCTGGTCGCCGCCCTCGCCTCTTACCTTGACGCCCGCGCCAACCATGGCCGCTGGCTGATGCGTATGGAAGACCTCGACCCTCCCCGCGAAGAACCCGGCGCCCAGGCGGCAATCCTGCATGCCCTGGAAAGCTATGGCTTCGAGTGGGACGGTGAAATGGTCCGACAAAGCGACCGGCACGATGCCTACGCCAAGGTGCTGAACGACCTGTTCAACCACGGCCTGGCCTACGCCTGTACCTGCTCGCGCAAACAGCTGGAGCCCTACCACGGGATCTACCCGGGCTTGTGCCGTAATGCCGGTCATGAGCAGCACGATGCGGCCATCCGCCTGCGCGTCCCGGAGCTGGAATACCACTTTACCGACCGCGTACAGGGCGAATTCCGACAACACCTGGGCCGCGAAGTGGGTGACTTCATCATCCGTCGCCGTGACGGCCTCTACGCCTACCAACTGGCCGTGGTGCTCGATGATGCCTGGCAAGGTGTTACCGACATCGTGCGCGGCGCCGACCTGCTCGACTCCACGCCGCGCCAGCTGTACCTGCAAGAATTATTGGGGCTGCGCCAACCGCGTTACCTGCACGTGCCGCTGATCGTCCAGCCGGACGGTAACAAGTTGGGCAAATCCTATCGTTCCCCGCCCTTGACCACGGACCAGGCCACGCCTTTGCTGTTGAGAGCCCTGCGCGCCCTCGGCCAGCAACCCGGCGACGAACTGCTGCACGCCAGCCCACGGGAACTGCTGGATTGGGGCATTGCCCACTGGGATGCGCAGTTGATCCCGCGCACACTCACGCTGGCCGAAGCGCAGTTGCGCTGAAGGCGCTTGCAGCCGGCCAGGCATCCGTTACCATCGCCGCAGTTATTCAATCAGAGGCCAACATGTACATCTATCGCTTGGTCCTGCTGCTGGTCGTCGGGATCTACCTGTTTTCCCCCGCCATCATGGATTGGTGGATCGACGCCACGGGCGCCTGGTATCGCCCCTATCTGCTGTGGCTGATCCTGATCGTCGTGACTTTCATCCTGCAGAGCCAAAAAGATGCCGATGAGCTTTAGCCTCACCCAGATGCTGCTGATCAGCGCCGCCTACCTGGCCGCGCTGTTCGGTGTCGCCTGGATCAGTGAGCGCGGAATGATTCCGCGGGCGATCATTCGCCATCCGTTGACCTACACCTTGTCCTTGGGCGTCTACGCCAGCGCCTGGGCGTTCTATGGCACGGTGGGCCTGGCCTATCAGTATGGGTATGGCTTTCTGTCCAGTTACCTCGGGGTGTCCGGGGCCTTCTTGCTGGCGCCGGTGCTGCTGTACCCGATCCTGAAGATCACCCGCACCTATCAGTTGTCGTCCCTGGCCGACTTGTTCGCCTTCCGCTTTCGCAGCACCTGGGCGGGCGCGCTGACCACGATTTTCATGCTGATCGGCGTGTTGCCCTTGCTGGCCCTGCAGATCCAGGCAGTGGCCGACTCCATCAGCATCCTGACCCGTGAGCCGGTGCAGTATCGCGTCGCCCTGGCCTTCTGCGCGCTGATCAGCCTGTTCACGATTTTCTTCGGCTCACGCCACATCGCCACCCGTGAGAAACACGAAGGCCTGGTCTTTGCGATTGCTTTCGAGTCGGTGATCAAGCTGATCGCCATCGGTGGCGTCGGCCTGTATGCGCTCTACGGCGTATTCGACGGCCCGCAACAGCTGGAGTTGTGGCTGCTGCAAAACCAGACCGCCCTCGCCGCGCTGCACACCCCGCTGCAGGAAGGCCCGTGGCGCACGCTGCTGCTGGTGTTCTTCGCCTCGGCCATCGTGATGCCGCACATGTACCACATGACGTTCACCGAGAACCTCAACCCGCGCTCGCTGGTCAGCGCCAGTTGGGGCTTGCCGCTGTTCCTGCTGTTGATGAGCCTGGCGGTGCCGCTGATCCTGTGGGCCGGCCTCAAACTGGGCGCCACCACCAACCCCGAATATTTCACCCTCGGCGTCGGCATCGCCGCCAACAGCCCGGCCCTGGCGCTGCTGGCCTATGTCGGCGGGTTGTCGGCGGCCAGCGGCCTGATCATCGTCACCACGCTGGCGCTCTCGGGCATGGCGCTCAATCACCTGGTGCTGCCCCTGTACCAGCCGCCGGCCGAAGGCAATATCTACCGCTGGCTGAAATGGACCCGCCGCGCGCTGATCGTCGCGATCATCATGGCCGGCTACGGTTTCTACCTGCTGCTGGGCGCCGGGCAAGACCTGGCCAACCTGGGGATCGTCGCGTTTGTCGCCACCTTGCAGTTCCTACCGGGGGTGTTGTCGGTGCTGTACTGGCCGACGGCCAATCGGCGCGGCTTTATCGCCGGGTTGCTCGCTGGGATTCTGGTGTGGCTGGTGACCATGTTGCTGCCGTTGGTCGGCAACCTGCAGGGTTTCTACATCCCGCTACTGAACATGATCTACGTGCTCGACGACACCAGCTGGCACATGGCGGCGATCGCCTCGCTGGCCGCCAACGTGCTGATGTTCACCCTGATCTCGCTGTTCACCAACGCCAGCCCGGAAGAAACCAGCGCCGCCGAAGCCTGCGCGGTGGACAACGTGCGCCGCCCGCAACGCCGCGAACTGCATGCTGCCTCGCCCCAGGAGTTCGCCACGCAACTGGCCAAGCCCCTGGGCGCCAAGGCCGCGCAAAAGGAAGTCGAACAAGCGCTGCGCGACCTCTATCTACCGTTCGACGAGCGCCGCCCCTACGCCCTGCGCCGCCTGCGCGACCGAATCGAAGCCAACCTGTCCGGGCTGATGGGCCCCAGCGTGTCGCAGGACATGGTGGAAACGTTCCTGCCCTACAAGGCGAGCGGCGAAAACTACGTCACTGAAGACATCCACTTCATCGAAAGCCGGCTTGAGGATTACCACTCACGCCTCACTGGCCTGGCCGCCGAACTCGATGCCCTGCGCCGCTATCACCGCCAGACCTTGCAGGAACTGCCGATGGGGGTCTGCTCCCTGGCCAAGGACCAAGAGATTCTGATGTGGAACAAGGCCATGGAAGAACTCACCGGCATTGCCGCGCAACGGGTCGTGGGCTCGCGCCTCAATACCCTGGGCGACCCGTGGAAGGAACTGCTGCAAGGCTTTATCAACCTGCCCGACGAACACTTGCACAAGCAGCACCTGGCCCTCGACGGCCAGACCCGCTGGCTCAACCTGCACAAGGCGGCGATCGACGAGCCCCTGGCCCCCGGTAACAGCGGCCTGGTGTTGCTCGTCGAAGACCTGACCGAAACCCAGATGCTCGAAGACAAGCTGGTGCATTCCGAGCGCCTGGCCAGTATCGGTCGCCTGGCGGCGGGCGTGGCCCATGAAATCGGCAACCCGATCACCGGTATCGCCTGCCTGGCGCAGAACCTGCGCGAAGAGCGCGAGGAAGACGGCGAAATCACCGAGATCAGCGGGCAGATCCTCGAACAGACCAAGCGCGTGTCGCGCATCGTGCAGTCACTGATGAGCTTCGCCCACGCCGGCGCCCATCAGAACCACGACGAAGCGGTGTGCCTGGCCGAAGTGGCACAGGATGCCATTGGGCTGCTGGCCTTGAATCGGCGCAATTTCGAAGTACAGTTCTTCAACCTATGCGATCCGGACCACTGGGTCGACGGTGACTCCCAGCGCTTGGCGCAGGTGTTGATCAACCTGTTGTCGAACGCCCGCGACGCGTCCCCGGCCGGCAGTGCGGTACGCGTCAAGAGCGAGGCTTTCGAGCACACGGTCGACCTGATCGTGGAGGACGAAGGCAGCGGCATTCCACAGAACATCAAGGACCGCTTGTTCGAACCCTTCTTCACCACCAAGGACCCCGGTGAAGGCACCGGTCTGGGCCTTGCACTGGTCTATTCCATCGTTGAAGAGCATTATGGACAAATCACCATCGACAGCCCGGCTGACACAGAAAGCCAACGCGGCACCCGTATTCGGGTGACCTTGCCGCGTCATGTCGAAGCGACGTCCGCTGTGAACTGAGACCGTCGAGAGAATTGAATCAATGCCGCACATTTTGATCGTCGAAGACGAAACCATTATCCGCTCTGCCTTGCGTCGCCTGCTTGAACGTAATCAGTACCAGGTCAGCGAAGCCGGCTCGGTGCAGGAAGCCCAAGAGCGGTTCAGTATTCCCACGTTCGACCTGATTGTCAGCGACCTGCGCCTGCCCGGCGCGCCGGGCACCGAGTTGATCAAGCTCGGCCAGGGCACCCCGGTGCTGATCATGACCAGCTACGCCAGCCTGCGCTCGGCGGTGGACTCCATGAAGATGGGCGCGGTGGACTACATCGCCAAGCCGTTCGACCACGATGAGATGCTCCAGGCCGTGGCCCGCATCCTGCGTGACCGCCAGTCGGCCAGCAGCGCTACGGCCGAACAGCGTCCCGCCGGCAAGGCGGCCAACGGCGCCGACAAGCCGGGCGTCGACAACAGCAATGGCGAGATCGGCATCATCGGCTCCTGCCCACCCATGCAGGACCTGTACAGCAAGATCCGCAAAGTGGCGCCGACGGACTCGAATGTGCTGATCCAGGGCGAATCGGGGACCGGTAAGGAACTGGTGGCCCGCGCCCTGCACAACCTGTCCAAGCGCGCCAAGGCACCGATGATCTCGGTGAACTGCGCGGCAATCCCCGAATCCCTGATCGAGTCCGAACTGTTCGGCCACGAGAAAGGCGCGTTTACCGGCGCCAGCGCCGGGCGCGCGGGCCTGGTGGAAGCGGCGGACGGCGGCACGCTGTTCCTCGACGAAATCGGCGAGTTGCCCCTGGAAGCCCAGGCGCGCCTGCTGCGTGTACTGCAAGAAGGCGAAATCCGCCGGGTGGGTTCGGTGCAATCGCAGAAGGTCGATGTGCGCCTGATCGCGGCCACTCACCGCGACCTCAAGAGCCTGGCCAAGATCGGCCAGTTCCGTGAAGACTTGTATTACCGCCTGCATGTGATCGCACTCAAGCTGCCGGCCCTGCGGGAACGGGGTGCCGACGTCAACGAGATCGCCAATGCGTTCCTGTTGCGCCAGAGCGCGCGCATCAACCGTACCGACCTGCGGTTCGCCGCAGACGCCGAGCAGGCGATTCGGCACTACTCATGGCCGGGTAACGTGCGGGAGTTGGAGAATGCGGTCGAGCGTGCGGTGATTCTGTCGGAGAGCCCGGAAATTTCCGCCGAACTGCTGGGTATCGATATAGAACTCAGTGACCTGGAAGACGACGACTTCATCGGTCTGGCCCCGCAACAGGGCGCCGCCGGCAATACCAGCCATGAACCGACGGAAGATTTGTCACTGGAAGACTACTTCCAGCATTTCGTCCTCGAGCACCAGGACCACATGACCGAGACCGAACTGGCGCGCAAGCTGGGCGTAAGCCGCAAGTGCCTGTGGGAACGGCGCCAACGCCTGGGTATTCCACGGCGCAAGACCGGAGTGGCCAGCGAAAGCTGAGGGCGCGCGCCCACAGGTAACACCCGCCAATGTGAAAAAACTGTTACCGCGGATATTTCGCGTAACAAAAGCCGGGGCTTACGGTAACGAAGCCCCGGCTTTTTTTTCGCCGCCAAACAGCCAAAAATCCCTCAACCCCCTGGTTTTGCTGGTCGGCGCAAAAGTTGGCACGCACCCTGCTATATGCTTAGTACAAAAACAATAACAAGCTTTGTACAAGACAATAAAAATAAGACGAATCGACTCACGCACAATAAAAACAACACGGCGGAGGCGCAGCTAACTGATTCTTTTGGAGAGGCGTTGCATTTGGGGCTTGCCCCGCAACCAGGCCGAGAACAACAAAAACTGCCCTAAGGCAGAGCCTGAACTGGTTGGATCGTAGATCAGCAACACAGCGACCAAAGCAATCCGTTTGCTCTTGACTCCCGATTGGGAGTGTCATGAAGGTCACACTTCATGGCGAGGGCGATCAACAAAAACAAAAAGCCCGAAACCAATAATAAAAATAGAGCACGCAACTACTTCTGGGGGAGCTTCGGCTCCCCTTGTAGTTTCCGGTATTTGACGTTTTTAGGCTTATGGCGCAAGGCCTGTAGCTTGTTCCTACACCATCCCCCGACTAAATGCTAGAATCCCGGCCCATCATGCGGTCATTCTTCGTTATGGCCGAACATTCCTTCAAACAGTGCATCCCATGCTGAAGAAGTTGTTCCAGTCATTCCGTTCTCCCTTGCGTCGAACGCAACACAAACGCAGCACGCCTGAAGTGCTCAACAGCAGCCAACATTCGCTGCAACGCGCTCAGTTCAGCCGTTATGCAGTGAACATCGTCGAACGTTTGCAGAACGCCGGTTACCAGGCTTATCTGGTGGGCGGCTGTGTACGCGACATGTTGCTCAATATCACACCCAAGGACTTCGACGTCGCCACCAGCGCCACGCCCGAGCAAGTGCGCGCCGAGTTTCGCAATGCGCGCATCATCGGCCGCCGCTTCAAGCTGGTGCATATTCACTTTGGCCGCGAAATCATCGAGGTCGCGACCTTCCGTGCCGGTCATCCGCAAAACGATGAGGAAGAAGACACCAATCAGTCTTCCCGCAACGAAAGCGGACGCATCCTGCGCGACAACGTCTACGGCACCCTGGAAGAAGACGCGCAGCGCCGCGACTTCACCATCAACGCCCTGTATTACGACCCGGTCAGCGAGCGCATCCTCGATTACGCCAACGGCGTACACGATATTCGCAACAACCTGATCCGCCTGATCGGCGACCCGACGCAGCGCTACCAGGAAGACCCGGTACGCATGCTGCGGGCGGTGCGTTTCGCCGCGAAGCTGAACTTCGGTATCGAGCGCCACACGGCGGCACCGATTCGCGAACTGGCGCCGATGCTGCGGGAAATCCCCTCGGCGCGCCTGTTCGAAGAAGTGCTCAAGCTGTTCCTCTCGGGCTACGCCGCCGATACCTTCGAAATGCTCGTCGACCTGCAGTTGTTCGATCCCTTGTTCCCGGCGAGCGCCGAAGCACTGGAATACAACCCGACGTATACCCACACCCTGATCAGCGAAGCGTTGATCAACACCGACCTGCGCATCAAACAGAACAAACCGGTCACCCCGGCGTTCCTGTTTGCCGCCCTGTTGTGGCCGGCCTTGCCCAAACGCGTACTGCGCCTGCAGGACCGTGGCATGCCGCCGATCCCGGCCATGCAGGAAGCCGCTCACGAGTTGATCGCCGAGCAGTGCCAGCGCATCGCCATCCCGAAACGCTTCACCCTGCCGATCCGCGAGATCTGGGACATGCAGGAACGCCTGCCGCGTCGCAGTGGCAAGCGCGCCGACCTGTTGCTGGAGAACCCGCGCTTCCGTGCCGGCTACGACTTCCTGCTGCTGCGTGAAAGCGCCGGCGAGCAGACCGACGACCTGGGCGAATGGTGGACCGACTACCAGGACGCCAATGACAGCGAGCGCCGCGAGATGATTCGTGAACTCGGCAGCAAAGGCGATGGCGTCGGCGAAGGGCCCAAGAAGCGCCGTCGCAGCGGGAGCAAACGCAAGCGCAGCGCCGCCGATGCCTCGGGCGCCGCAGGCGAATAAACGTGGAACGCATCTACATCGGCATGGGCAGCAACCTGGCGGCCCCGGAGCAACAATTGCGCAATGCTATCGAGGCGTTGGCGCAATTGCCGGGCACTACCGTCGCCGGGGTGTCGGCCTTCTATCAAAGCGACTCCCTGCTCCCCGGCCAACCGCGCTACACCAATGCGGTCGCGGCCCTGGACAGCTGCCTGGCGCCACTGGAACTGCTCGATGCGCTGCAAGCCATCGAGAACGACCAAGGCCGCGAGCGCCTTGAGCGTTGGGGCCCACGCACGCTCGACCTGGATATCCTGCTGTTCGGCGACCGCCTGATCGACGAACCACGCCTGCAAGTGCCGCACTATCAGATGCACCTGCGCGCCTTCGTGCTGTACCCGCTGGCCGAACTGGCCCCGGCCACCCTGCAATTGCCCGATGGCCGGCGCCTCAGCGACCTGCTCGCAGCCTGCCCGTTTGTCGGCCTGGAACGCATGCCTGCGCTCAGCACCCAGCGTTGATCAGCCACTGCTGAATCGCATCAGTAACAGCGGTAACACCACCGTCGTAACAATGCGGTAACACATGCAATTGACTTCCCGTGTCCTCCTCACGACTATAGGCGTCCCGCTGCCGCCAACCGGCGCTAAAGGGCGCAATCCAGGCCTTATAAGCACTGCTCTCAAGAAAGTGCGCCTGTATAAACGAAGACTCACGCGCGTTACTCGCTGTTTCCATGCGCCTGAACGAGGACCCTTTTCATGCCAGACGTTACCCTGACCACCTTGCAGAGCCTCAAGCTCAAAGGTGAAAAAATCACGATGCTGACCTGCTATGACGCCACCTTCGCCCACGCCTGCTGCCAAGCCGGTGTCGAGGTGTTACTGGTGGGCGACTCCCTCGGCATGGTGCTTCAAGGGCATGACAGCACCCTGCCCGTCACCACGGATGAACTTGCGTACCACACCGCCAGCGTCAAGCGCGGTAACGACGGCGCCTTTATCATCGCCGACCTGCCGTTCATGGGTTACGCCACCGTCGAACAGACCTTCCACAACGCCGGCAAATTGATGCAAGCCGGCGCGCACATGGTCAAGCTCGAAGGGGCCGCCTGGCTCGCCGACTCGATCCGCATGCTGGCTGAACGCGGCGTGCCGGTGTGCGCGCACATGGGCCTGACACCGCAGTCCGTGAACATCCTCGGCGGCTATAAAGTCCAGGGCCGCAACGAAGCCCAGGCGCGCCAGATGCGTGCCGATGCCATCGCCCTGGAACAAGCCGGCGCCGCGATGATCGTGCTCGAGTGCGTGCCCAGCGAACTGGCCGCGGAGATCACCCATGCGGTCAAAGTGCCGGTGATCGGCATTGGTGCCGGGTCGGCCACCGACGGCCAGGTCCTGGTGCTGCACGACATGCTCGGCCTGTCGATGAGCGGCCGGGTACCGAAGTTCGTGAAAAACTTCATGACCGGCCAGGACAGCATCCACGCCGCGTTGAGCGCATACGTCGCCGAAGTCAAAGGCGTGACCTTCCCAGGCGCCGAACACGGATTCTCTGCATGAACACCGTAAAAACCCTACGTGAACTGCGGGCCGCCGTTACCCATGCCCGCAGCGCCGGCAAACGTATCGGCTTTGTGCCCACCATGGGCAACCTGCACAGCGGCCACGCGGCCCTCGTGGCCAAGGCGGCCCAACAGGCGGATTTCGTGGTCGCGAGCATCTTCGTCAACCCGCTGCAATTTGGCGCCGGCGAAGACCTGGACAAGTACCCGCGCACCCTCGCCGCCGACCAGGAAAAACTCCTGCAAGCCGGCTGCAACCTGTTGTTCGCGCCAAGCGTCGAGGAAATGTACCCCAGCGGCATGACCGGCCAGACCCGCGTCAGCGTGCCGCAATTGTCCGAAGGCCTGTGCGGCGCCAGCCGTCCCGGGCACTTTGAAGGTGTGGCCACGGTGGTCAACAAGCTGTTCAACATGGTCCAGCCGGATATGGCCGTGTTTGGCCAGAAGGACTACCAGCAACTGGCCGTGATTCGCGCCATGGTCCATGACCTGAACATGCCGATCCAGATCATCGGTGAACCGACCGTGCGCGCCGAGGATGGCCTCGCGCTGTCATCGCGCAACGGTTACCTCACCGCCGAGCAGCGGGCCGTCGCGCCGACGTTGTACCGCAGCCTGAGTCAGATTGCCGCCGCCATCAAAGGCGGCAACCGCGACTTCGCCAAACTGCGTGCCGAACAGGTTCAGCAGATCGAAGCCGCCGGCATGCGCGTGGATTACCTCGAAGTGCGCCAAGGCGTCCACCTGCGCCCGGCCACGGTCGAGGATCGCGATGTAGTGATCCTGGTCGCGGCCTACCTGGGCGCGACGCGCCTGATCGACAACCTGCATCTGACCCTCGACTGACCCCCTGCCCGTTGCCCAGCCTGATGCGCCGGTATAAAAAAGTACCGGCCACAGCGCAGACAAAGCCAAGACATATCGACACGCTAGGTTTAATGTATTCGCCCTGCGCTATGGTTAGCGCTGTCCGGAACCCATTGCTTGATGAAAGACTGGATGTTTCGGGCTTTGAAGTGTCCTAAAGGCAGTCCCCGTAATAAAAGGAAACCCGCAGCGATGGCGTACTACCGCACCCCTCATGACGTTACCGCTCTGCCCGCCTGGCGAGCGCTCAATCAACATCGCCAAGCCATGCAGGATTTCAGCATGCGCGACGCGTTCAATGCCGATCCTCAGCGTTTTTCCCAATTCACCTTGAGCAGCTGCGGGCTTTTCCTCGATTACTCGAAAAACCTGATCACCAGCGAAACCCGCAACCTGCTCGTGGACCTGGCCAAGGAAGTCGACCTTAAAGCCGCGATCGACGCGCTGTATGCCGGCGAGCCGGTGAACTCGTCCGAGGGTCGCCCTGCCCTGCACACCGCCCTGCGCCGCCCAGTGGGCGACAAGTTGTCGGTCAACGGCGTGAACATCATGCCGGACGTACACAAGGTGTTGAACCAGATCACTGACCTCGTGGGCCGCATCCACGACGGCCTGTGGCGCGGCTACACCGAGAAGCCGATCACCGACGTGGTGAACATCGGCATCGGTGGCTCGTTCCTCGGCCCGGAGCTGGTCTCCGAAGCGTTGCTGTCCTACGCCCACAAAGGCGTGCGCTGCCACTACCTGGCGAACATCGACGGCAGCGAGTTCCACGAGCTGACCATGAAGCTGCGCGCCGAGACCACGCTGTTCATCGTCTCGTCGAAATCCTTCAACACCCTCGAAACCCTGAAAAACGCCCAGGCCGCCCGCGCCTGGTACCTGGCCCAGGGCGGCTCGGAAGCCGAGCTGTATCGCCACTTCATCGCCGTATCGAGCAACAACGCGGCCGCCGTGGCCTTCGGCATCCGCGAAGAAAACATCTTCCCGATGTGGGACTGGGTCGGCGGCCGTTACTCGCTGTGGTCGGCCATCGGCCTGCCCATCGCCCTGGCCATCGGCATGTCGAACTTCAAGGAGCTGCTGTCCGGTGCCTACACCATGGACCAGCATTTCCAGAACGCGCCGTTCGAACAGAACATGCCGGTGCTGCTCGGCCTGCTGGGTGTGTGGTATGGCAACTTCTGGGGCGCGCAGAGCCATGCGATCCTGCCCTACGACCACTACCTGCGTAACATCACCAAACACTTGCAACAGCTGGACATGGAATCCAACGGCAAGAGCGTGCGCCAGGACGGTACACCCGTGTCCACCGATACCGGCCCGGTGATCTGGGGCGGCGTGGGCTGCAACGGTCAGCACGCGTACCACCAGTTGCTGCACCAGGGCACCCAACTGATCCCGGCCGACTTTATCGTGCCGATCGTCAGCTTCAACCCGGTCTCCGACCACCATCAGTGGCTGTACGCCAACTGCCTGTCCCAGAGCCAGGCGCTGATGCTCGGCAAGACCCGCAGCGAAGCCGAAGCCGAGCTGCGCGACAAGGGCCTGCCGGAAGCCGACGTGCAGAAGCTGGCCCCGCACAAGGTGATCCCGGGCAACCGTCCGAGCAACACCCTGGTGGTCGAGCGCATCAGCCCGCGGCGCTTGGGCGCACTGGTCGCGATGTATGAACACAAAGTGTTCGTGCAAAGCGTGATCTGGGGCATCAACGCCTTCGACCAATGGGGCGTGGAGCTGGGCAAGGAACTGGGCAAGGGCGTCTACAACCGCCTGACCGGCGCCGAAGAAAGCCTGGCCGACGATGCGTCGACCCAGGGCCTGATCAACTACTTCCGCGGTCGTCACCGCGGCTGATGTCGGTCACACAGGGCCGGCGTCCATTCGGACGTCGGCCTTGAACCCGCCCCCGACTGGGTGCATCTTTATGACTTGTCGCAAAAACAAGAATAAGGATCGCTCATGTTCGATATCAGCATGTTTCCCATCGCCGATGCCGTCCGCCGGGCTGCGCAACTGAGTCAAGAGGACTATCAGCGCCTCTATCGCCAATCCATCGAACAGCCGGACACGTTCTGGGCCGAACAGGCCAGGCGCTTTCTCGACTGGACCACGCCCTGGCACACCGTCAATACCTCGGACATCCAGACCGGCGCCACCCAATGGTTTGCCGGCGGCCAATTGAACGTCAGCTACAACTGCATCGACCGCCACCTGGCGCAACGCGCCGAGCAACCGGCCTTCATCTGGGAGGGCGATGATCCGACAGCGTCTTCCACCATCACCTACCGCCAACTGCATCAAAACGTCAGCCGCCTGGCCAATGTGCTGAAAAGCCGTGGCGTGAAAAAAGGCGACCGGGTGTGCATCTACATGCCGATGATTCCGCAAGCGGCCTACGCCATGCTCGCCTGTACGCGGATTGGGGCGGTGCATTCGGTGGTGTTTGGCGGTTTTTCACCCGACGCCCTGCGCGACCGCATTCTCGACGCCGACTGCCGCACGGTGATCACCGCCGATGAAGGCGTGCGCGGCGGCAAGCCGGTGGCGTTGAAACAAAATGTCGACAAGGCCCTGGCCAGTTGCCCGAACGTCAGCACCGTGCTGGTGGTAGCGCGCACCGGGGCCGCCGTGAACTGGAGCGAAGGCCGCGACCTCAACTATCAACAGGCCGTGGATGCCGCCAGCGATGACTGCCCACCCGAGCCGATGGACGCCGAAGACCCGCTGTTTATCCTCTACACCTCCGGCAGCACCGGCAAACCCAAGGGCGTGCTGCACACCACCGGCGGCTACCTGCTGCAAGCCGCGATGACCTTCAAGTACGTGCTCGACTACCGCGACGGCGAAGTGTTCTGGTGTACCGCCGATGTGGGTTGGGTCACCGGCCACAGCTACATCGTGTACGGCCCGCTGGCCAATGGCGCCACCTCGCTGATGTTCGAAGGCGTGCCC
The DNA here is from genome assembly GCF_023651955.1 of Pseudomonas sp. Y39-6. Taxonomy (NCBI): domain Bacteria; kingdom Pseudomonadati; phylum Pseudomonadota; class Gammaproteobacteria; order Pseudomonadales; family Pseudomonadaceae; genus Pseudomonas; species Pseudomonas sp. Y39-6. Next base: position 6,014,991 of record NZ_CP069594.1, read on the forward strand.
AGCTACCCGAGCAGCTCGCGCTTCTGGCAGGTCATCGACAAGCATCAGGTCAATATCTTCTATACCGCGCCGACGGCCCTGCGCGCATTGATGCGCGAGGGCCACGCTCCGTTGGAGAACACCTCCCGCGCCAGCCTGCGCCTGCTCGGCAGCGTCGGTGAGCCGATCAATCCGGAAGCCTGGGACTGGTACTTCAACGCCGTCGGCGAACAACGCTGCCCGATTGTCGATACCTGGTGGCAGACCGAAACCGGCGGCATCATGCTCAGCCCGCTGGTCAGCGCCCAGCGCATCAAGCCCGGCTGCGCGACCCAACCGATGTTCGGCGTGCTGCCGGTGCTGCTCGATGAGCACGGCAAGGAAATCAACGGCCCGGGCAGCGGCGTGCTGGCGATCAAATCCAGTTGGCCGGGGCAGATCCGCAGTGTCTATGGCGACCCGCAGCGCATGATCGACACCTACTTTAAACCCTACCCCGGTTATTACTTCACCGGCGATGGCGCGCGGCGTGACGAAGACGGCGACTACTGGATCACCGGGCGCATCGACGATGTGATCAACGTCTCCGGCCACCGTATCGGCACCGCCGAGGTGGAAAGTGCCCTGGTGTTGCATGACTGGGTCGCCGAGGCTGCGGTGGTGGGCTATCCCCATGACGTCAAAGGCCAGGGCATCTATGCGTTCGTCACGCCGATGAATGGCGTGGAGCCCAGCGATACACTGAAGAAACATCTGCTCGAACTGGTCAGCAAGGAAATCGGCAGCTTTGCCAAACCGGAACTGATCCAGTGGGCCCCGGCCTTGCCGAAAACCCGCTCGGGTAAGATCATGCGACGCATTTTGCGCAAAATAGCCTGCAACGAGTTGGACAGCCTCGGAGATACCTCCACCCTGGCCGACCCCAGCGTGGTCGCCGGCCTGATCGACAAACGCCTGAACCGATAGGAACCCGCGCGTCGCCATGGAATTTATCCGCAGCCGTATCGAAACCCAGTTGATGAGCCTCACCGGCTTGTCGCTGGGCCAGTTGGACCTGGAAAACCCCAAGGGCGACCCCGGCCTGTTCGGCCCGGACTCGGTCAGTTGGCAAGTGCATGGCGATTTCAGCAGCATGCTCATCGGCGGCATCAGCGCCTTGATGCTGCAAGCCTTGCACCCATTGGCGCTGGCTGGCGTGTGGGACCATTCGAACTTTCGCCAGGACATGCTCGGGCGCCTGCGCCGCACGTCGCAGTTCATTTCCGGCACCACCTTCGGTTCACGCAAAGACGCCGATTGGCTGATCGAGAAAGTACGCACCATTCACCTGCAGGTTGTCGGCCATGCACCCGACGGCCGCGCCTACGCGGCCAGCGACCCGCAGTTGCTGACCTGGGTGCATGTGGCGGAGGTCAGCAGCTTCCTCGCCGCGCACGTGCGTTATCGCAACCCGCAGCTGTCGGGGCGCGATCAGGATCGTTACTACAACGAAATCGCCCTGGTCGCCGAACGCCTGGGCGCGCGGAATGTGCCGCGCTCACGCGAAGAAATTGCGGATTATCTGGCGCGTATCCGTCCACAATTGTTGTGCGACGCGCGCAGCCGCGAAGTGCTGCGCCTGCTGCTCGAAGCCCCGGCGCCCAGCACCCTGGCCAAACCCTTTGGCGCCCTGATGATGCAGGCCGGGATCGACCTGCTGCCGGCCTGGGCCGCCGACATGCTGGGGCAACACCCGAGCCCGCTGCAACGCCAGCTGGTGCGTGCCGGGGTCAAGCGCAGCGCGCCGGTGCTGCGTTGGGCGATGCGCAATGGCTCGGTGCAGCGCGCGCATCGGCGGATGGGGTTGATGTAGGCGACGCTCCATAACTGCTAAACTCCGCGCCCACATTTACCCAGCAAGGCGCGCTCCATGTCTCCCCTGAACCAGGCGCTGCGCGCCGCCCTCGATCATCGTCAAGGCCTGATCAGCGAGTTGCATGCCCAAGGTACCGACTGTTACCGGTTGTTCCACGGCAGCCAGGAAGGCGCCGGTGGCCTGACCATCGACCGCTATGGCCCGCAATTGCTGGTGCAGAGCTTCCACCAACCGCTGGAAAGCGCAGACCTGCTGGACCTGCATCAACTGATCAGCCAGTACATGGGCCTGGAATTGCTGCTGGTGTACAACGACCGTTCCCGTGGCAACTCGCGGATCGACCGCGAAGACACGGTCTACCGCGCCACACCGCAAGCGCTGCAGGACCTGGTCGGCCACGAATGGGGCCTCAATTACCGCGTGCGCGGGCGCCATGCAGGGCAAGACCCGTTGCTGTTCCTCGACCTGCGCAACACCCGCGGCTGGGTCAAGACACACAGTGCCGGCAAAAGCGTACTGAACCTGTTCGCCTACACCTGTGGCGTGGGCCTGAGCGCCGCGGCCGGCGGTGCGCGTGACGTGTGCAACCTGGATTTTGCCGAAGGCAACCTGGCGGTCGGCCGCGAAAACGGCCTGCTCAACCCGCAACTGGCACCCATGACGTTCGTGCAATCCGATTATTTCCCGGCGATTCGCCAGCTGGCCGGCCTGCCGATCACTCAGCGGCGCGGACAGAAACTGCCGGGCTATCCGCGCCTGGAACCGCGTCAATATGACCTGGTGTTGCTTGACCCGCCGGCCTGGGCCAAGAGCGCCTTCGGCACCGTCGACCTGTTGCGCGACTATCAAAGCCTGCTCAAGCCGGCGCTGTTGGCAACCGCCGATGACGGCGTGCTGATCTGCTGCAACAACCTGGCAAAAGTGAGCATGGACGATTGGCGTGAGCAGGTGCTACGTTGCGCCGAGAAAGCCGGGCGTCCGGTGCGCGACTGGCAAATCATGCCTCCTGGCGCCGACTTTCCGTCGCAAGACCAGCAACCTCCATTGAAGACTCTGATCCTGCAGTTATAGGAATTTTCTGAAAGAGGGTGGCTCTTCGGAACCGAAAACCCGTGCCATACTCCAAGGCACTCCTGTTCGACATAGATGGCGCCGCCCCATGCCCAAAGGATTGATTCGCGCCACTGGCGCCTTGTTGACTGCCGTTGCCCTGTACAGCTTGCTGGGCTTTTTGATTTTGCCCGGCATTGCCCTTCGCATAGCCAACCAACAGTTGGCCAACTACGCCACGGTGCCGGCCCGCATCGAGCGTATCGAGCTCAACCCGTTCAGCCTGGAAGTGACGCTGTGGGGCCTCAAGATCGGCGATCCCGGCAAGGAACAAGTGGGTTTCGAGCGGCTCTACGCCAACCTGCAGCTCGACAGCCTGTGGACCCGCGCCCTGCACCTGGCCGATGTGCAACTCGACAAACCCAAGACCGAGTTGCTGTTCGACAAGTCCGGCCAGTTGAACCTGGCGCAGTTGTTCAAACTGCCACCCAGCGAACCGACACCGGCAGACCCCAACGCCAAACCGTTCCCGTTGCGGATCGAGCGGATCAAGCTGGCGGGCGGTTATCTGCACTTTGAAGACCTGCGCCCCAGCGAGCCGATCGAGTTCCTCTACGACAAACTCGACTTCGAGCTGAAAAACCTCAGCACCCTGCCGGAAGACAATGCCGACATGACCCTGGTCGCCGCCGGCCCGGAAGGCGGGCAGATCGACTGGAAGGGTAACGTCAGTCTGGTGCCGATCACGTCCAAAGGCACCCTGAAAATCACCGATGGCAAGATGAAAGCCTGGTGGCCCTATGTGCGCGACGCCCTGCCCCTGGTCCTCGAAAACGGCGTGCTCAACTTCAGCACGGACTACACGTTCAGCCTGGCCAAAGAAACCGAACTGAACCTGACCAACACCGCCGCCAGCATCGCGCCGTTCGCCATCAAGGCGCCGGATGGCCGGCCATTGGTGCGCCTGGAGCGCCTGGACGTCAGCGAAACCACGATCGACCTGGCCAAGCAGCAGGTGGTGGTCGGCAAGATCCGCAGCAACAAGCTGGAAACCTGGGCCGCCCGCGAAGCCGATGGCCAACTGGACTGGCAGAAACTGTTCGCCAGCCAGCCGGGCAAGCCGGCCAAGGCACCGGAAGCGGCCAGCGCGCCAGCAGCTGCCGACTCGCCCAAAGCCGCGCCTGCAGCGCCGAGCAAGCCTTGGCAAGTGCTGCTCAAGGATGTGCAACTGCGCAACTATCAGGTGCACCTGGCCGACCGCCAGGCCAAACCTGCGGTCGCGCTGGAACTCGGCCCGCTGAACGTCGATGTGCAGAACTTCGACAGCCTCAACGGCAGCCCCTTCACCCTCAAGGTCGACACCGGCCTGGGCAAGCAAGGCAAGATCCAGGCAACCGGCGAGGTCAACCTCAACCCGGTCAGCGCCAAGCTGAAAGTGAATACCCAGGACATCGATCTGCGGGTCGCGCAGTCCTATATCAGCCCGTTCATCCGCCTGGAACTGCGTAGCGGCATGCTCGGCAGCAACCTCGATGTGAACCTCAAAAGCACCGAGCCGCTGGCCCTACAGATCACCGGCCGGGCGCAGGTCGATCAGTTGCACACCCTCGACACCCTCAAGACCCGCGACTTCCTCAAATGGCAGCGCCTGGTGCTGGAAGGGCTGAACTACCAGCATGGCGACAGCCTGTCGATCGACAAGGTCAACCTGCAACAGCCCTATGTGCGCTTCATGATCAACGATGATCGCACCACCAACGTCGACGACCTGCTGATTCCACAGCCGGCCGACAGCGGCGCCAAGTCGGCGGCCAAGCCGGCCGCAAGCAAAGAAAAGCCGCTGGGTATTCATATCGGGCAGATCGCGATCAACGACGGTTCGGCCAACTTCGCCGACTTCAGCCTCACGCCCAACTTTGCCACCGCGATCCAACAGCTCAACGGGCAGATCGGCACCATTGACAGCCGCCAGGCCAAACCGGCAGCTGTCGACATCAAGGGCAAGGTGGATCGCTATGCACCGGTGACCATCAAAGGCAGCGTGAACCCGTTTGATCCGATGGCGGCACTGGATATCGCCACCAGCTTCAAACGTGTCGAACTGACGACCCTGACGCCCTACTCGGGCAAGTTCGCCGGTTTCCGGATTCGCAAGGGCCGCCTCAACCTCGACCTGCATTACGTGATCACCAAAGGCCAACTGAAGGCCGAGAACAAAGTGGTGGTCGAGCAACTGCAACTGGGTGAGAAAGTCGACAGTGCCGATGCGGTAGACCTGCCGATTCGCCTGGCGATCGCCCTGCTCAAGGACTCTGACGGCAAGATCTCGATTGAACTGCCCATCAGCGGCGACTTGAACAACCCGCAATTCAGCGTGATGCCGATCGTCTGGCAGACCCTGCGCAACCTGGTGGTGCGCGCGGCAACGGCGCCGTTCAAGTTTATCGGTGGGCTGGTGAGCGGCGGCGGTTCGGAAGACCTCGGCAATGTCTCGTTCGCCGCAGGCTCCAGCGAACTGAACAAAGACGCCGAGGGCGCCCTGAACACCTTGGCCAAGGCCCTCAAAGAACGCCCTACCCTGCGCCTGGAAATCGAAGGCACGGCGGCGGCCGACAGTGACGGCAAGTTCCTCGCCGAGCAGCGCCTGGAGCGCGAATACCAATATAACTACTACAAGATCCTGCAGCGCCGTGGCGACAAGGTTCCGGCCCAGGCGTCCTTGCTGCAAGTACCGGAAAAGGAAAAAGCCCCCTTGCTCGAAGGTATCTACCGCACCCGCCTGAAACAACAACCACCGGCGGAGTGGAAAAACCTGAGCGACGATGAACGCACGGCCAAACTCAAGGGCGGCGTGATCACGTTCTGGAGCAGCAGCGACGTGCTGTTGCGCCAGCTCGGTCAGGACCGCGCAAGCACCATCAAGGACTACCTGGTCGACAAAGGGCAGCTGGAAGATGACCGGGTGTACTTCGTCGACGCCAAACTGGGCCAGGCCGAGAAGGATGGCCGGGTGGTAACGCAGATGCATCTGGACGCCGAATGACCCCACGCGCCAGCGCAAGCTGGCGCCCACTTCGAAAGCATTCCTGGCCGGAATAGAACAGGCCCCGACACATGTGCCGGGGCCTGTAATGACCACATCCCTATGGTCGGTCGCATGAACCCGTGAGGTGCATTGAGTGGATATCTAACTCACTCGTTGCCGCCGCCGCCTAGTTCAGCGATTGGTTGGGCGTTACTCTGCTTTCAGGCCATCGGCCGATACAGCTTTCACGCCTTTGATTTTCTTGGTGATGTTCACCGCGGTAGTTTTCTGCGCTTCGGTCACTGCGACGGAAGAAGACAGGGAAACTACACCCTTGTTGGTTTCGACTTTGATGTCGGTACCCGGAATGCCTTTCTCGGTAACCAGGTCAGCCTTCACCTTGGTAGTGATCCAAGTGTCCGAAGTGGCCTCTTTGGATTTGTCGATGTTGTCGGCTTTTACCGCACCGCCAGCCAGCAGGCCGTCAGCGGATACAGCGGTCACACCTTTGATACGCTTGGTGATGGCGACAGCGGTAGCTTTCTGCGAGTCAGAGATGGCAACGGTCGAAGACAGGGAAACCACACCTTTGTTGGTCTCAACCTTGATGTCCGAACCTGGGATGCCCTTTTCGGTCAGCAGGTCAGCTTTGACTTTGGTGGTGATCCAAGTGTCCGAGGTGGACTCTTTGGCTTTGGTCATTTCGCCAGCTGCCAGCGTCATCGGCGCCTGCGCGGTTTGAGCGAAGGCAACGTTGGCCATGGCCAGGGTCAGGGCGGTAGCAGTTGCGGTAGCGAGAGCGAACTTCTTCATACGAGTAACTCCTGTTTTATTAAAAGTCTGCAGTGTGTGAACCTTGATGCTGCAGCATTAACAGGACTATTGCAGGCACTGTGCCAAGTCGAACTCTTCAAATAAACCCTTTAAAAACAATTAGTTATAGATTGAGCGAATTTTCGGATTCGTGCAATTTGCATGAAGCAGAGCGTGCCTGCATGCAAGTTGCGGCTTTTGGCTGTGATTAAGCGTCTGATTTTTCGGCATTTTCCTGCACGCATAAAAAAAGGACTCCGAAGAGTCCTTTTTTCAGCGTGAAGCCTGCGGGTATTTAAGCGCCCGAAGCCTTGGCTGCTGCCACGTCTTTGATGGACAGCTTGATACGGCCGCGGTTGTCCACGTCCAGTACCAGCACTTCCACTTCCTGGCCTTCTTTCAGAATGTCGGTCACTTTCTCAACACGAGCATCGCTCAGCATGGAGATGTGAACCAGACCGTCTTTGCCCGGCAGGATGTTGACGAATGCGCCGAAGTCGACGATGCGCTCAACTTTACCGACGTAGATCTTGCCGATCTCGGCTTCGGCAGTGATGCCCAGAACGCGCTGACGCGCCGCTTCTGCAGCTTCCTTGGTTTCGCCGAAGATCTTGATCGAGCCGTCGTCTTCGATATCGATCGAAGCCTTGGTCTCTTCACAGATCGCACGAATGGTCGCGCCGCCTTTACCGATGACATCACGGATTTTGTCGGTGTCGATTTTCATCGCGATCATGGTCGGAGCATTTTCCGACAGTTCGGTGCGGGACTGACCAATGATCTGGTTCATCTGACCGAGGATGTTCAGGCGCGCTTCCAGGGCTTGGCCCAGAGCGATTTCCATGATCTCTTCGGTGATGCCTTTGATCTTGATGTCCATCTGCAGCGCGGTAACACCTTTAGCGGTACCGGCTACTTTGAAGTCCATGTCGCCCAGGTGGTCTTCGTCACCCAGGATGTCGGTCAGGACGGCGAACTTCTCGCCTTCTTTGACCAGGCCCATGGCGATACCGGCAACCGGCGCCTTCATCGGCACACCAGCGTCCATCAGTGCCAGGGAAGCACCGCAGACCGAAGCCATGGAGCTGGAACCGTTGGACTCGGTGATTTCCGACACTACACGGATGGTGTACGGGAACACGTCGGCGGCTGGCAGCATGGCCTGAACCGAACGACGGGCCAGACGGCCGTGACCGATTTCGCGGCGACCGGCGCCACCCATGCGACCACATTCGCCCACCGAGAACGGCGGGAAGTTGTAGTGCAGCATGAACGGGTCTTTTTTCTCGCCTTCCAGGGTGTCCAGCAGCTGTGCGTCGCGGGCAGTACCCAGGGTCGCAACGACCAGGGCCTGGGTTTCGCCACGGGTGAACAGCGCGGAACCGTGAGTCTTCGGCAGAACGCCGACTTCGATGTTCAGCGGACGCACGGTGCGGGTGTCGCGACCGTCGATACGTGGCTTGCCGTTAACGATGTTTTCGCGAACGGTGCGGTATTCGATTTCGCCGAATGCTGCTTTGACGTCGCTGGCAGAAGGCTGGCCTTCTTCACCGGACAACTTGGCAACGACCTGATCCTTCAGCTCGCCCAGGCGAGCGTAACGGTCGGCCTTGACGGTGATGGTGTAGGCCTGGGAGATCGCTTCGCCGAACTCGGCACGGATCGCGCCCAGCAGTTCGGTGGCTTCGGCTTGCGGAGCCCAGGCCCAAGTTGGCTTGGCGGCTTCGGCAGCGAGTTCTTTGACGGCGTTGATCACAACCTGGAACTCGTCGTGAGCGAACAGTACCGCGCCCAGCATCTGGTCTTCGGTCAGCTCTTTGGCTTCCGATTCAACCATCAGTACGGCTTCCGAGGTACCGGCAACGACCATGTCCAGGCTCGAGGCTTTCAGTTGCTCGTAAGTCGGGTTCAGCAGGTAGCCGGTGCTTTCGTGGAAAGCCACGCGCGCGGCGCCGATCGGGCCATCGAAAGGAATGCCGGAGATAGCCAGGGCAGCCGAGGTACCGATCATCGCAGCGATGTCCGGATCGGTCTTTTTGCTGGTGGAGACGACGGTGCAGACAACCTGCACTTCGTTCATGAAGCCTTCTGGGAACAGCGGACGGATCGGACGGTCGATCAGTCGGGAAGTCAGGGTTTCTTTCTCGGAAGGACGGCCTTCGCGCTTGAAGAAACCGCCAGGGATCTTACCGGCAGCGTAAGTCTTTTCCTGGTAGTGAACAGACAGAGGGAAGAAGCCCTTGCTCGGGTCTGCGGTCTTGGCGCCTACAACGGTCACCAGTACGGTAACGTCGTCGTCAACGGTAACCAGCACTGCGCCGGAGGCTTGACGGGCGATACGGCCTGTCTCGAGGGTAACGGTCGACTGACCGAACTGAAATTTTTTGATAACCGGGTTCACGGTGTCCTACCTTCTTTGTGGCTCTTGGGGAACTTGTCTTCTTGCGAAATTCTTGGGCAATGTCGGGAATCGGCCCAACCCTTGTCCAGGGGTAAAACGTGTATCCAGATAAAACTTGAGGCTGGAAGCCTGCCATGGGCCAGCGGGAATCCCACTGACACACGGCAAACAACCAACCTCTAGCGCAATCGCTTATTAGCGACGCAGACCCAGGCGACCGATCAGAGCCTGATAACGACCCAGATCCTTGCCTTTCAGGTAGTCCAGCAGCTTACGGCGCTGGTTTACCATGCGGATCAGACCACGACGGGAGTGGTGATCTTTACCGTTGGCCTTGAAGTGACCTTGCAGTTTGTTGATGTTGTGGGTCAGCAGTGCAACTTGCACTTCTGGCGAACCAGTGTCACCAACAGCTTGCTGATAGTCAGCTACGATTTGTGCTTTTTCTTGAACGTCGAGAGCCATGAGGCAATCCTTTTTTCAGGAAACCACCCAAAGGGCAGTTTCAACAGGCCAGGGACAAATCCCTGTATCTAAAAATGAGTAGTGACCGTGCCTGTTAACAGCCACCCTCGTTCCAGTTTGCGTAAAGGCTGATACGCTTTTACCACAAACTGGTTTCGGTCATTCTGACCGAATCAGTCGACGCGGCGCGATGCGCCCGTCTTCGCTCACTTCACCGATACCGATAAAGCGACCGTTATGATCCTGTACCCGCACCATGCCGAATTTCGGCGCGTCCGGGGCACGTACCGGCTGGCCGTTGAGCCAGTAGAACGCGCTGTGCTCCGAGAAGTGCAGCAATGGCCAATCGAGCAAACCGCTGTCCGATGGCATCAAGAAGCGATCGACCGCTTCATTGCCGCCTTCGGCGTGTACCGCTTCCAACTCTTCCAGCGTCACCGTCTGGGCCAGGCTGAAAGGGCCGGCCTGGGTCCGTCGCAGTTCTGCGACATACGCGCCGCAACCGAGCTTTTCACCGATATCTTCCACCAGGGTACGGATATAGGTGCCTTTGCTGCAGTCCACGGCCAGGCGTGCGGTGTCGCCTTCACAGGCGAGCAATTCCAAGCGCGCAATAGTAACAGAACGCGGTTCGCGCTCCACTACTTCACCCGCACGAGCCAGCTTGTAAAGTGGTTGCCCATCGCGCTTGAGCGCCGAGTACATCGGCGGTATCTGACTGATTTGCCCACGAAAAGCGGGTAAAGCAGCCTCGATATCAGCACGACCAACGGTCACGTCGCGAACCTGCAAAACATCACCCTCGGCATCGGCCGTGGTGGTGGTCTTGCCCAGTTGCATCAGGGTTTCGTAACCCTTGTCGGAATCGAGCAGGTATTGCGAGAACTTGGTGGCCTCGCCAAAGCACAACGGCAACACACCGGTGGCCAGGGGGTCGAGGCTGCCGGTGTGCCCGGCTTTCTCGGCATTGAGCAGCCAGCGGACCTTCTGCAAGGCGGCATTGGAGGTAAAGCCAATGGGCTTGTCGAGCAGAATGATGCCGCTGACGTTGCGACGGATACGTTTGACCTGAGCCACCGCTTACTCCTTGGCGTCTTCAGGTGTGGACGGATGCTGATTATCCTCAGCCACGGCGCGCTCGATCAGTGCCGACAGGTGCGCGCCACGCACGACGCTTTCGTCGTAGTGGAAGTGCAACTGAGGCACGCTGCGCAGCTTCATTTCGCGGGCCAACTGCATGCGCAGGAAACCTGCGGCCGAGTTGAGCACCTTGATGCTTTGCGCGATTTCTTCGCTGCTGTCCTCACCCATCACGGTAATGAAGATTTTTGCGTGACCTACGTCACGGCTCACTTCAACGGCGGTGATGGTGACCAGGCCAACACGAGGATCTTTGACTTCGCGACGGATCAGTTGGGCCAGCTCGCGCTGCATCTGATCGCCGATACGTTGGGTACGGCTGTATTCTTTTGCCATGTCTTGTTACCTGTTACTGCCACACGGTGAAACCCGTGGGGTCTGAAAGCGGCAAACGCCCGGCCTGACAAAAGCCAGACCGGGCGTTGCGTTTAGAGTCCGGACGTTGCGCGGGGCATTTGCATGCCCACACGCGGCGTGGCTCCTGAAGTGCGCGAGTTAGAGGCTGCGAGCAACCTGAACCTTCTCGAAGACTTCGATCTTGTCGCCAACCTTGACGTCGTTGTAGCTCTTGACGCCGATACCGCATTCCATGCCGGCACGTACTTCGGAAGCGTCATCCTTGAAGCGGCGCAGGGATTCCAGCTCGCCTTCGAAGATAACGATGTCTTCACGCAGTACACGGATCGGACGGTTACGGTGAACGGTGCCTTCGATAACCATGCAGCCGGCGATCGCGCCGAATTTCGGCGAGCGGAACACGTCACGCACCTCGGCGATACCCAGGATGTTCTCCCGGACGTCGCTGCCAAGCATGCCGGTGAGGGCTTTCTTGACGTCTTCGATGATGTCGTAGATGACGTTGTAGTAACGCATGTCCAGGCCTTCCTGCTCGACGATCTTGCGAGCGCCAGCATCGGCACGCACGTTGAAGCCGAACAGTACAGCGTTGGAAGCCAGTGCCAGGTTGGCGTCGGACTCGGTGATACCACCGACACCGCCACCGACGACACGCACTTGCACTTCGTCGTTACCCAGGCCATTCAAGGCGCCGTTCAACGCTTCGAGGGAACCACGGACGTCAGATTTGAGGACGATGTTAAGCGTCTTCTTCTCTTCCTGGCCCATGTTCTCGAAGATGTTTTCCAGCTTGCCGGCGTGAGCACGGGCCAACTTGACTTCGCGGAACTTGCCTTGACGGAACAGAGCCACTTCACGGGCTTTCTTCTCGTCGGCAACCACGCTCATCTCGTCGCCAGCGTCCGGGGTACCGTCCAGGCCGAGAATCTCGACAGGGATGGACGGACCGGCTTCCTTGATGGACTTGCCGTTCTCGTCGAGCATGGCACGTACACGGCCATAGTTCGAACCGACCAGCACCATGTCGCCTTGGCGCAGGGTACCGTCTTGAACCAGAACGGTCGCCACCGGGCCACGGCCCTTGTCGAGGCGGGACTCAACCACAACACCACGGCCAGGAGCCGATGGCGTAGCGGTCAGTTCCAGGACTTCGGCTTGCAACAGAACAGCTTCGAGCAGTTCGTCAACGCCAGTACCGACTTTCGCCGAGACCGGTACGAATGGAGTGTCGCCACCCCATTCTTCGGAAGTCACGCCGTGAACCGACAGTTCGCTACGGATGCGATCGAGATCGGCGCCCGGCTTGTCGATTTTGTTCACCGCAACCACCAACGGTACGCCAGCTGCCTTGGCATGCTGAACGGCTTCGATGGTTTGTGGCATCACGCCGTCGTCTGCTGCAACGACCAGGATCACGATGTCGGTCGCCTTGGCACCACGGGCACGCATCGCGGTAAACGCGGCGTGACCAGGGGTGTCGAGGAACGTCACCATGCCGCGATCGGTTTCAACGTGGTAGGCGCCGATGTGCTGGGTAATACCGCCAGCCTCGCCTGCCGCAACCTTGGCACGACGGATGTAGTCGAGCAGGGAAGTCTTACCGTGGTCAACGTGGCCCATTACGGTCACGACCGGCGCACGGGAAACGGCTTCACCTTCGAACTTCAGGGACTCGGCCAGGGAATCTTCCAGGGCAGTGTCGCTGACCAGGGTCACTTTGTGGCCCAGCTCTTCAGCAACCAGTTGGGCAGTTTCCTGATCCAGTACCTGGTTGATGGTGGCCGGAGTGCCCAGCTTGAACATGAACTTGATGATTTCAGCTGCCTTGACCGACATCTGCTGGGCGAGATCGCCCACAGTGATGGTCTCGCCGATCTTCACTTCACGCACGACAGGGCCGGTTGGGCTCTGGAAACCGTGGGCGTTGCGTTTTTTCAGCTTGGCCTTGCCGCGACCACCACGACGGAAGCTGTCGCTTTCTTCGTCGGTAGTACGTGGGGCAACGCGTGGCGCAGGCGCTTTCTCTTTGACCGAAGCACGATGCGGAGCGTTTTTGCGCTCACCATCACCGCCGCCACCGCGACGACTGTTATCGTCGGCACGTGGTTTGTCCGGACGACGAGGTTCGTCGCGTTTACGCGCATCAGCAGCAGGTGCTGGTGCAGCGGCCACCGGAGCGGCCTCACGCACAGCTTCTACAGGCGCGGCAGCAGGAGCAGCGACCGCATCAGTGGCAGCAGGTTGCGCAGCAGCAGGCTGGCGACGCGCTTCTTCTTCGGCGCGACGCTTGGCTTCTTCTTCAGCCTTCTGACGAGCAGCATTTTCTACTGCGCGACGTTCTTCCAGTTCGCGTTTGCGCTCGGCTTCGATTTCTTCCGGGCTGCGCTGTACGAAGACTTTCTTCTTGCGTACTTCAACGCTGATGCTCTTGCTACCAGCAACACGCAGGGTGCTGGTGGTTTTGCGCTGCAATGTAATCTTGCGCGGTTCTTCCACTTTCGCCTTGTGGCTGCTCTTCAAGTGAGTCAGCAAAGACTGCTTCTCACTATCGCTCACACCTTCATCGGCGGCGGTGTGCGGCAGACCTGCCTCACGCATCTGCTGCAACAGGCGCTCTACCGGTGTTTTGACCTCATCGGCCAGTTGTTTCACCGTGACTTGCGTCATGCACTTCTCTCCTCAGGCCGCGCCTAATTACTCGAACCAATGGGCTCGGGCGGCCATGATCAACTTGCCGGCACGATCATCGTCAATGCCGTCGATGTCGAGCAGATCGTCAATAGACTGCTCGGCCAGGTCTTCGCGGGTAATTACGCCGCGCACCGCCAGTTCCATCGCCAAATCCTTGTCCATACCCTCAAGCGAGAGCAGGTCTTCGGCCGGATGGGCGTCTGCCAGCTTTTCCTCAGTAGCGATGGCTTTAGTCAACAAACGATCCTTGGCCCGAGCGCGAAGCTCGTTGACGGTGTCTTCGTCAAAGCCATCGATGTTGAGCATTTCTTCCAACGGTACGTAGGCAATCTCTTCCAGGCTGGTGAAGCCTTCATCTACCAGCACCTGCGCCAGGTCTTCGTCGACTTCCAGCTCGTCGATGAAGTTGCGCAGGATGTCACCGGTTTCAGCTTGCTGCTTAGCCTGGATGTCCGATTCGGTCATCACGTTCAGGGTCCAGCCGGTCAGTTGGCTGGCCAGACGCACGTTCTGACCACCACGACCAATGGCCTGAGCCAGATTGTCTGCGCCAACGGCGATGTCCATGGCATGGGCATCTTCGTCAACGATAATTGCCGCCACTTCAGCCGGCGACATGGCGTTGATCACGAACTGCGCCGGGTTATCGTCCCACAGGACGATATCCACACGCTCACCGCCCAACTCGCCCGACACTGCCTGGACGCGCGAACCGCGCATACCAATGCAAGCGCCCTGCGGGTCGATGCGTTTGTCCTTGGAACGGACCGCGATCTTGGCGCGCGAACCCGGGTCGCGGGACGCAGCCATGACTTCGATCAGGCCTTCGGCGATTTCCGGCACTTCGATGCGGAACAGTTCAATCAGCATTTCCGGCGCGGTACGCGACAGGATCAGCTGAGGACCGCGGTTTTCGGTGCGGATTTCCTTGAGCAGCGCACGCAGACGCACGCCGACACGGAAGGTTTCGCGAGAAATGATGTCTTCGCGGGCCAGCAACGCTTCGGCGTTGTTGCCCAGGTCGACGATCACGTTGTCGCGGGTAACTTTTTTCACGGTGCCGGAGATGATTTCACCCAGGCGCTCGCGATAGGCGTCAACGACTTGAGCGCGCTCGGCCTCGCGAACCTTCTGCACAATGACCTGCTTGGCAGTTTGTGCAGCAATACGGCCGAACTCGATCGATTCGATCTTTTCTTCGACAACATCACCGACCTTGGCGCCAGGGTGCGTTTCAGCGACCTTGCTCGGCCAGGTTTCGATGGCCGGATCATCAAGATCGGCTTCTTCAACGACCGTCCAGCGACGGAAAGTTTCATAGGCACCGGTGTGGCGGTTGATTTCCACACGCAGATCAACTTCGTCTTCAAAACGCTTTTTGGTCGCAGTGGCCAGGGCCAGCTCCAGCGCTTCAAAAATCACGTTTGCCGGTACGCCCTTTTCATTGGATACCGACTCAACAACCAGCAGTACTTCTTTGCTCATCGTACGCCTCGCCTTTCGCAAGCCATTGGATCCGCGGGATCCGCGTCTCAGTCAAAACTGGGAATAATGTTGGCCTTGTCGATCATATCGATCGGCAACAGGAACTCATGGTCTTCTACTTGCACCACGACATCCTGCTCTTCTACACCGCGCAGAAGGCCCTGAAAATTGCGTCGCCCTTCAAAGGGAGATCGCAGCTTGATTTTCACTTGTCCACCGGCAAATTTTGCAAACTGCTCGAGAGTGAACAGTGGGCGTTCCATGCCAGGCGAGGAAACTTCGAGGGTGTACTCAACGGCGATTGGATCTTCAACATCCAGGACACCACTGATCTGACGGCTGACAATGGCACAATCGTCCACCAGCACGCCGCCCTCTTTATCAATATAAACGCGCAACATTGAGTGGCGACCTTGAGCCGAAAACTCAATACCCCAGCATTCATAGCCCAGGGCCACGACCACCGGGGCCAGCAAGGCCTGCAACTCTTCTAGCTTGCTCGACACCTGAACCCCCTCGTGCATGTATGTGCATGCTGTGCAAAATAAAAAAATGGGCGAAACGCCCATCCTTGAAACGCCGTCGAATAGCGGCGTTGAAAGTGTCCAGCTAACAAAAAGCCCCTTAATAAGGGGCTCCGCTAAAACTGGTTGCGGGGGCCGGATTTGAACCGACGACCTTCGGGTTATGAGCCCGACGAGCTACCAGACTGCTCCACCCCGCGACAAAGCTGGGGCGGAAGTATACGACCGATCCCTTACAGGGTCAATGTAACCTTCCACCTACAAGAAAGCCCGCAACAGCGGGCTCTCCTGATAATTGGTACCGAGAAGGGGACTCGAACCCCTACACCCTATGGGCACAACCACCTCAAGGTTGCGTGTCTACCAATTCCACCACCTCGGCAATACAGCGTTTACAACCCTTCTTACTTCTGCTCTTGAGCTGGAGGCACGTCAGTCGCTGGAGTAGCCGACTTTTGCTCTTGAAGCACCGGGACATCATCAGAAGCCGGTTTTGCTTTTGGTACTTCCAACACTGCCGGGTTTGGCAAACCTACTTGAGTCAGCACATGAGCTTTCTCTTTAGCAAAGTAACCTAACCCTAAGCTGGTTATGAAGAAACCTGCGGCAAGTATAGCAGTAAACTTACTAAGAAAGGTAGAGGAACCTTGGCTTCCGAACACAGTATTTGAAGCACCTGCACCGAAAGACGCACCAGCATCCGCACCTTTACCCTGTTGCAACAAAACCAGGGCAACTACGCCCAGGGCAGCCAACAGATGAAAAACGACTACGACTGTTTCCAGCATTTTTTCAGTTTCCCGCGGCGCGACAAATCGCACCGAACTCATCTGCATTCAGGGAAGCTCCACCAATGAGCCCCCCATCGATATCCGGCATGCCGAACAGTTCGACCGCATTGGCCGCCTTCACGCTGCCGCCGTATAGAAGCCGCACACCTTGTGCGACCTCAGAATTCTCTGCCGCCAACTGCGCGCGGATAGCTGCATGCACATCCTGCGCCTGTTGCGGTGTTGCAGTCAGCCCGGTGCCAATGGCCCAGACCGGCTCGTAAGCGATGACTGCCTTCGCAAACGCACCAACACCCAGCTCCTCGATGATGCTGCCCAGCTGACGCGAGACAACTTCAAGAGTCTTGCCCGATTCGCGCTGCTCAAGGGTCTCCCCTATGCACAACACCGGAATCAAGCCACAAGCCTGTGCCGCTGCGAACTTGCGATTGAGTGTCCCATCCCGCTCGCCCATCAACTGACGGCGCTCGGAGTGCCCGACAAGCACGTAGGAACAACCCGCATCAACCAACTGACTTGGCGAAATCTCGCCTGTCAGCGCACCTTGCATGGGTTCCATTGCGCAATTCTGCGCGCCGACCTGAATCGACTTACCTTTCAAGCCATCAACCACTTGGTTGATATGCAAGCAAGATGGAAAAACCGCGACATCAACACCGCTCGGCAAGGCCAAGTGACGAAGGCCATTGATCAGCTCAGCGACACTGGCGCGGGTACCGTGCATCTTCCAGTTACCAGCTACCATAGTGCGACGCATGCTGTACCTCGTCGGTCAAAGTGGGCGCAGATGTTACCCAACCACACCATCACTGGCAAGCCGAATTCAGGAGCAAACTTCAGTTACTAGTTTTGCCAGGTCTTCGGCATGCCCGCGAACCAGGGTTTCGTCCTCACCTTCGACCATGACGCGCACCAGCGGCTCTGTGCCGGACTTGCGCAACAACACGCGCCCACGCCCCGCCATTGCCAGGGTCACGCGCTCGCAGGCCGCTTTGACAGCCGGGTGTTCGATCGGGTTGTCGCCACCGGCAAAGCGCACATTGAGCAGCACTTGCGGGCACTTGCGCAGGGCTTGACGCGCCTGGGCCAGGCTTTCCTGGCGACGGCGCAACGCCAACAGCACCTGCAGCGCGGCGATGATCGCGTCGCCCGTGGTGGTGTGCTGGAAGCACACGACATGCCCGGAGTTCTCGCCACCGATCTGCCAATTGCGCTCCAGCAGTTCGGCAATCACATAACGATCCCCGACATTGGCACGCACAAAAGGAATGCCCAGCTCGCCCAGTGCCAACTCCAGCCCGAGATTGCTCATCAGCGTACCGACGACACCACCCTGCAAGCGGTTACGCTCATGCAGGTCGCGGGCAATGATGAACATCAAGTCATCGCCATCAACCACGGCGCCGGTGTGATCCACCATCAGCACGCGGTCACCGTCGCCATCAAAGGCAATACCCAGGTCGGCATGCTCGGCCAGGACGGCAGCCTGCAATTGCTCCATATGCGTGGAGCCGCAGTTTTCGTTGATGTTCAACCCGTTAGGCTGGGCGGACAGCACCGTCACTTCCGCACCCAGCTCCTTGAATACGCTCGGCGCCACTTTATAGGTCGCACCATGGGCACAGTCGACGACAATCTTCAGCCCGGCGAAATTGGTGCTGCTTGGCACACTGCTCTTACAGAATTCGATATAACGGCCAGAGGCGTCGTTGATCCGCGACACCTTGCCCAGCTTGCTGGACTCGACCACCGTCATCGGCGCATCCAGCAGCTCTTCGATCATCAGCTCGATCTCATCCGGCAGCTTGGTGCCCTGCCCCGAGAAGAACTTGATGCCGTTGTCATCATGAGGATTGTGCGAAGCACTGATCACAATGCCGGCTTCGGCATGGAAGGTACGCGTCAGGTAAGCGATCGCCGGGGTCGGCATCGGGCCCAGCAGCATTACATCGGCACCGGCGGCGGACAAACCGGCCTCCAGCGCAGACTCAAACATATAGCCTGAGATACGCGTGTCCTTGCCCACCAGGATGCGGCACGCGCCCATGCTGCGGAACGCCATGCCTGCCGCCCAACCCAGCTTGAGCATGAAATCGGGGGTAATCGGAAACTCGCCGACCCGACCACGGATACCGTCGGTGCCAAAGTATTTCTTTGTCATAAGTGCTCCATCATTCTTATTCGGCCGATTCTACTGCGGCAATCATGCGGACAACATCCACGGTCTCAGCGACATCATGCACACGCAAGATACGCGCACCCTTGGTCACAGCAAGTGCCGCCAGCGCCAACCCACCATAAAGCCGCTCGCCCACCGGGCGATTCAGCGCCAGACCTATCATGCTCTTGCGCGAAACGCCGACCAACAAAGGTCGACCCAGGGCATGCAAGGCTTCCATATGCTTGAACAGACTTAGATTGTGCTGCAGGGTCTTGGCGAAACCAAACCCCGGATCGAGGATAATCTTGTCGGCAGCGATCCCTACGGCGGCGCATTGAGCAATGCGATCAGCCAGGAACCCGCTCACTTCGCCAACCAGATCATCGTAGTGCGGATTGTCCTGCATGGTGCCGGGCTCGCCCAGCATATGCATCAGGCACACCGGCAGGCCGGTCGCCGCGGCGGCGTCCAGCGCGCCATCACGCTGCAACGAACGCACATCGTTGATCAGCCCCGCGCCCAGGCGCGCCGTTTCGCGCATCACCGCCGGGGTCGATGTATCCACGGAAATGATCACATCCAGCTCGCGAGCGATGCGCTCGACGATCGGCGCCACCCGCTCCAGTTCCTCCACGGGAGAAACCACGCGAGCACCGGGCCGGGTCGACTCGCCGCCGACATCGATCAAGGTCGCACCCGCCGCCACCATCGCCTCGGCGTGACGCAACGCAGCATCGAGCTGATTGAAGCGACCACCATCGGAAAAGGAATCGGGGGTTACATTAAGAATGCCCATGACATGCGTATGGGCCAAATCAAGAACCCGGCTGCCGCAAGGCAACCGGGTGGAGGACGACGCAAAAGTCATTTCAAACCTTAGTGGTCAGCTGCAGGACCGCCGATCGGGTTTTCAGGGCGTTCGTTCTGAACCACTGGCGGCGTGCCAGAGGTGCCCGAACCACCTTCCCAATCGCGAGGTTCACGCGGTGTACGGCCCGCCATGATGTCGTCGATCTGATCGGCATCAATGGTTTCGTACTTCATCAGCGCATCCGCCATGGCATCCAGCTTGTCGCGGTTGTCGGTGAGGATCTGCTTGGCCGTGCCGTAGCACTGGTCAATGATGCTGCGCACTTCGGAGTCGATCAGCTTGGCTGTCTCACCGGAGAAGCTGGCACTTTGACCGCCACCGCCACGCCCCAGGAACACTTCACCTTCTTCCTCGGCGTACATCAAAGGACCGAGTTTTTCCGACAGGCCCCATTTGGTCACCATGTTCCGCGCAATCTGGCTGGCACGCATGATGTCGTTGGAAGCACCGGTGGTGACACCGTCAAAGCCCAGGGTCATCTCTTCAGCAATCCGGCCGCCGTACAGCGAGCAGATCTGACTGATCAACGCACGCTTGGAGAGGCTGTAGCGATCTTCTTCCGGCAGGAACATGGTCACACCCAGCGCCCGACCACGAGGAATGATCGACACTTTGTAGACCGGGTCATGCTCAGGCACGACGCGCCCTACGATAGCGTGACCGGCTTCGTGATAAGCGGTGTTCTGCTTCTCTTTCTCGGACATGACCATGGATTTGCGCTCGGCGCCCATCATGATCTTGTCTTTGGCCAGTTCGAACTCTTTCATTTCCACGATGCGCTTGCCGGTACGGGCCGCAAACAGCGAAGCCTCGTTCACCAGGTTGGCCAGGTCGGCACCGGAGAAGCCAGGCGTACCGCGGGCAATCACGGCCGGAGCCACGTCGTCGCCCATGGGTACTTTACGCATGTGGACTTTCAGAATCTGCTCACGACCACGGATATCCGGCAAGCCCACCACAACCTGACGGTCGAAACGGCCTGGACGCAGCAATGCAGGGTCCAACACATCCGGACGGTTGGTTGCGGCAATGACGATGATGCCGTCATTCATTTCAAAGCCGTCCATCTCCACCAGCAACTGGTTGAGGGTCTGCTCACGTTCATCGTGACCACCGCCCATGCCAGCACCACGATGGCGACCAACGGCGTCGATTTCATCGATGAAGATGATGCATGGCGCGTGCTTCTTGGCCTGCTCGAACATGTCGCGAACACGGCTGGCACCGACGCCGACGAACATTTCGACGAAGTCCGAACCGGAAATGGTGAAGAACGGCACCTTGGCTTCACCGGCAATCGCCTTGGCCAGCAAGGTTTTACCGGTGCCCGGCGGGCCGACCATCAGCACACCGCGTGGAATGCGGCCACCCAGGCGCTGGAACTTGCCCGGATCACGCAGGAACTCGACCAGCTCACCCACTTCTTCCTTGGCTTCGTCGCAACCGGCGACGTCAGCCAGGGTGGTCTTCACCTGATCTTCAGAGAGCAGGCGCGCCTTGCTCTTGCCGAAACTCATCGGCCCGCCCTTGCCTCCTGCACCACCTTGCATCTGGCGCATGAAGAACATGAACACGGCGATGATCACCAGGATCGGGAAGCTTGCCACCAGGAGTTGAGTCCAGATGCTCTGCTGCTCAGGCAGCTTGCCTTCGACAATCACGTGGTTATCCACCAGGTCGCCGATCAGACCGTTGTCCTGGATTGCCGGACGAATGGTCTTGAAGCCGTCGCCATCGTTGCGCTTGCCGGTAATCACGTAGCCATCAACCGCTACGCGCTCGACCTTGCCATCCTTAACTTGCTGGATGAAGTCGGAATAGTTGAGGGTCTGCGGCTCGTTAGGGCTGGAGAAGTTGTTCATCACCGTCACCAGGACAGCCGCGATGATCAACCACAGGATCAGATTCTTTGCCATATCGTTCAATTAACTACCCTCTGAAGCAAGCTCCGCTACTGGCGCGCGCTTCGCATGATATTCACCGGCCTAACTTACTACATTACCTACAACTCTGGCAGGCGCCGTCTGTAACCCTTTGTGAAACTTTGACTACACAATATTCGTAAA
The DNA here is from genome assembly GCF_023651955.1 of Pseudomonas sp. Y39-6. NCBI lineage: Bacteria > Pseudomonadati > Pseudomonadota > Gammaproteobacteria > Pseudomonadales > Pseudomonadaceae > Pseudomonas > Pseudomonas sp. Y39-6. The sequence continues at coordinate 6,036,665 of NZ_CP069594.1, forward strand.
GCTTCGTGACGAAAGCGATATAAAAAAACCTATCGACTCCCCTCAAACCTTCAAAGGCGCTCATCACTCGCTGCACCTTCGATACCGCGGAACCCCCGCGCCAGCAGATATTGCTCGCGAGACCGGTCCCGTGAGGAGTCCGGTTTGCGCATCTGCACCTTATCGAACAGCTTGCGGATGTTCTTGTGGTACTCGTCGAAACCTTCGCCCTGGAAGACCTTGACCAGGAAATCACCACCCGGACGCAATACCCGCCCCGCCAGATCCAGCGCCAACTCGCACAGGAACATGGCTCGCGGCATATCAACAGCCGGTAATCCACTCATATTGGGGGCCATGTCGGAAATCACAAGGTCCACCTGCGAATTTCCCACAGCCTGCAGGATCTCAGCTAACACCGCATCCTGGGTAAAGTCACCATGGACGAAGGTCACATCCGGGATGCTGTCCATCTCCAGGATGTCGGAAGCGATCAACCGGCCTTGCCCGCCAATCAGACGACTGGCCACCTGGGACCAGCCACCCGGGGCGGCGCCCAGGTCGATCACGCTCATGCCGGGACGGAACAGTTTGTCCTTGTCCTGAAGCTCCAGCAGCTTGTAGCTGGCCCGGGAACGGTAGCCGTCCTTTTGCGCCTTTTTGACGTAAGGGTCGTTGAAATGCTCTTGCAGCCACTTAAGGCTAGTTTTGGAACGGGCCACGGGCCACCTCGAAAATAAAACGGGTCGTGATTAACTGGGCGGTCCCGGACTCGCTCGGGTAAACTGGCCGCCGCTTTTTACAAGATCAGACGCAGGGGTCAGATTATGCCGCTCACTCAAGAGCAGAAGAAACAGTACAAATCCATTGGCCACCATCTGAAACCAGTTTTGATCGTGGCCGACAACGGTTTGACTGAAGGTGTGTTAGCCGAACTTGAACGCGCATTGGGCGATCACGAACTGATCAAGATCAAGGTCAACATCCTTGACCGCGAAGCGCGCCTGGCCGCCATTGCAGAACTGTGCAAGGTTGGCAAGGCAGACCTGGTTCAGGTCATCGGCAAGATGGCACTGCTGTATCGCAAGAACTTCAGCGTCAACAAGCAACTGTCGAACGTTCATCGCTTCAAATGACAACAAGGGTCACGGGCGTGCTTCGCGCGCCCCGCCACTCCACCCAGGCGCCGGCTGCATCACCAGCACCAAGCCGGAAAACCCTAGCACAAGATAGCTGAATAGCTGCCAGCGCAACGCTTCCGGCAGCCACACATGCACGATGCAATACATTGCACACGCATACAGCGCCATCAACAGCAGTTGGCCGCGAATATCCCGCCACAAACTCCCCAAGCCTTCGGCCTTGATCAGCACCAGCGCCTGAAGCGTCACGCACGCCGCCGCAAAACCCACCAGCAGCGCACTCAGTAATCCATCGATCTCATCGATCAACAACGGCGCCAGGCCAATCAGGCCCAACGCCGGTAACACGCCAATATGCAACAACCACAGGCCACCCACCCACAGCATCTGGGCAAACTGCCAAAGCATGGCGCCCGCACGAAGCGGGCGCCGCCTTTCAGACATGGCGAACTTCAACAATCTCGTACTCGATCACGCCACCGGGCGTTTTCACAACCACCACATCACCCTCTTCCTTGGCAATCAAGGCACGGGCGAGTGGCGAACCGACGGAGATCTTGCCGAGTTTGAAGTCAGCTTCGTCTTCACCGACGATGTGGTACACCACGCTTTCGTCGGTTTCGACATTGGCGATTTCCACCGTGGTGCCGAAAATCACTTTGCCGGTGTGCGGGATGGTCGTGACGTCGATGATGACCGCATTCTGCATACGGCCTTCGATGTCACGGATCCGCGCCTCGACCATACCCTGCTGCTCGCGGGCAGCGTGGTATTCGGCGTTTTCCTTCAAGTCACCCAGCTCGCGGGCCGTACCGATGTCCTGGCTCAGCTTTGGACGTACGACCTTGGTCAGATGGGCGTGCTCCTCTTCCAGGGCCTTGGCGCCCCGAACGGTCATTGGGTATTTGATCATGCCTTCAATCCTGCGTGTAGATCCTGCAAGCGACGCACGGTCTTTTCCGGACCGAACTTGAGCGCTTCGCAGATAGCTTCGCCAGCAGCAATGGTCGTGGTGCAGTAGATCTTGTGCTGCAAGGCATTACGACGAATGGAGTAAGAATCCGCAATCGACTGACGACCCTCAGTGGTGTTGATGATCAGAGTGACTTCGTCATTCTTGATCATATCGACCACATGCGGACGGCCTTCCGTCACCTTGTTCACGCGACGCACTTTCAGACCCGCCGCTTCAATCAGCCTGGCGGTCCCGGCGGTGGCCACGATCTCGAAGCCCAAGTTGATCAGATCACGGGCCACGCCTGCAACCAGTGGCTTGTCATCGTCGCGCACGCTGATGAAAGCAGTACCGCCGGTCGGCAGCACTTCGCTGGCACCCATCTGGGCCTTGGCGAACGCTTCACCGAAGGTATCGCCCACGCCCATCACTTCACCGGTGGACTTCATCTCTGGGCCCAGGATCGGGTCCACGCCAGGGAATTTGGCGAATGGGAACACCGCCTCTTTCACGCTGTAGAAGTTCGGAATGATTTCCTTGGTGAAGCCGATTTCCTTCAGGGTCTTACCGGCCATCACGCGGGCAGCGATCATGGCCAGGGACACACCGATGCACTTGGACACGAACGGCACGGTACGCGAGGCGCGCGGGTTGACTTCGATGACGTAGATGTCTTCGCCTTGCAGCGCCAACTGTACGTTCATCAGGCCGACCACACCCAGTTCCAGGGCCATTTTCTTGACCTGTTCGCGCATCTCGTCCTGGATGTGCAGCGGCAGCGAGTAAGGCGGCAGCGAGCACGCGGAGTCACCGGAGTGAACGCCCGCCTGTTCGATGTGCTGCATGATTGCGCCGATGACCACGTCAGTACCGTCGCAAACCGCATCCACGTCCATCTCGATGGCGCAGTTGAGGAAGTGGTCCAGCAGCACCGGGCTGTCGTTGGACACTTTCACCGCATCACGCAGGTAACGCTTGAGTTCTTCTTCTTCGTAGACGATTTCCATCGCCCGGCCGCCCAGTACGTAGGACGGACGCACCACCAGCGGGTAGCCGATCTTGCTGGCCGCACGCAGGGCTTCGTCTTCGCTGCGCACGGTAGCGTTCGGCGGCTGACGCAGGTTCAGGCGCTCGACCATTTGCTGGAAGCGCTCACGGTCTTCGGCACGGTCGATGGCGTCCGGGCTGGTGCCGATGATCGGCACGCCAGCGGCTTCCAGGGCTCGGGCCAGTTTCAGCGGGGTTTGGCCGCCGTACTGGACGATCACGCCTTTAGGCTTCTCGACGCGCACGATTTCCAGCACGTCTTCCAGGGTGACCGGCTCGAAGTACAGGCGGTCGGAAGTGTCGTAGTCGGTGGAAACGGTTTCCGGGTTGCAGTTGACCATGATGGTCTCGTACCCGTCTTCGCGCAGGGCGAGGGCGGCGTGTACGCAGCAGTAGTCGAACTCGATGCCCTGGCCGATACGGTTCGGACCGCCACCCAGGATCATGATCTTGTCGCGACCCGACGGCGCAGCTTCGCACTCTTCCTCGTAGGTGGAGTACAGGTAGGCGGTGTCGGTGGAAAACTCGGCGGCGCAGGTGTCAACGCGCTTGTAGACCGGGAAGATGTCCAACTTGTGGCGATGAGTGCGCAGGTTTTTCTCAGTCACACCCAGCAACTTGGCCAGGCGCTGGTCGGAGAAACCTTTGCGCTTGAGGCGGAACATGGTGTCGCGGTCGATGCTGGCCAGACCCAGGGTCTTGACCTTCTCTTCTTCCTTGATCAGATCTTCGATCTGCACCAGGAACCACGGATCGATCATGTTCATGCCGAAGATGTCTTCGACGGTCATGCCGGCGCGGAACGCGTCAGCGACGTACCAGATACGCTCGGCGCCCGGCACGGTCAGCTCGCGCTTGAGCACGCTCATGCTTTCCGGATTGCTCAGGTCGAGCTTCTCGTCCAGGCCGCAAACGCCGACTTCGAGGCCGCGCAGGGCTTTCTGCAGGGATTCCTGGAAGGTCCGGCCAATGGCCATGACTTCGCCGACCGACTTCATCTGGGTGGTCAGGCGCGCGTCAGCCTTGGGGAACTTCTCGAAGGCGAAACGTGGCAGCTTGGTCACGACGTAGTCGATGGACGGCTCGAAGGACGCCGGGGTCTTGCCGCCGGTGATGTCGTTCGACAGTTCGTCCAGGGTGTAACCCACAGCCAGCTTGGCCGCGACCTTGGCGATCGGGAAACCGGTGGCTTTCGAGGCCAGGGCCGACGAACGGGACACACGCGGGTTCATCTCGATCACGACCATGCGGCCGGTGTTCGGGCAGATACCGAACTGCACGTTGGAACCGCCAGTCTCCACGCCGATCTCGCGCAGTACCGCCAGGGAGGCGTCACGCAGGATCTGGTATTCCTTGTCGGTCAGGGTCTGTGCCGGAGCAACGGTGATCGAGTCACCGGTGTGCACGCCCATCGGGTCGAAGTTCTCGATGGAGCAGACGATGATGCAGTTGTCCTTCTTATCGCGGACAACCTCCATCTCATATTCTTTCCAGCCGATCAGGGATTCGTCGATCAGCAGCTCTTTGGTCGGCGACAGGTCCAGGCCGCGGGCGCAGATTTCTTCGAACTCTTCACGGTTGTACGCAATACCGCCACCGGTGCCGCCCATGGTGAAGGACGGACGGATGATGCACGGGAAGCCCAGGGTCTCGAGGACCGCATTGGCTTCTTCCATGCTGTGGGCGATACCGGAACGCGGGCACGCCAGGCCGATGGACTTCATCGCCTTGTCGAAGCGCGAACGGTCTTCGGCCTTGTCGATGGTGTCGGCGTTGGCACCGATCATCTCAACGCCGAATTTTTCCAGGATGCCTTCGCGCTCCAGGTCGAGGGCGCAGTTCAGGGCGGTCTGGCCGCCCATGGTCGGCAGCAGTGCGTCCGGACGCTCTTTCTCGATGATCTTGGCAACGGTCTGCCACTTGATCGGCTCGATGTAGGTGGCGTCGGCCATGGCCGGGTCGGTCATGATGGTGGCCGGGTTGGAGTTCACCAGGATGACGCGGTAACCCTCCTCGCGCAGGGCTTTACAGGCCTGGGCGCCGGAGTAGTCGAATTCGCAGGCCTGGCCGATCACGATCGGGCCAGCGCCGAGAATCAGGATGCTTTTTATGTCTGTACGTTTTGGCATGGGTTTGTCACTCAAATCCGCAGGTCAGTCGGCAAGCCGTCTTGAACAATCTTTGAAGAGCCTGCGGGGGCCACCGACAGTCGGGGCCGCCCGCAGGCCGCTCAGTCAGCGTCGCTTGGCCATCTCATTGATGAAACGGTCGAACAGCGGCGCTACGTCGTTCGGGCCCGGGCTGGCTTCAGGGTGGCCCTGGAAGCTGAACGCGCTCTTGTCGGTGCGCTCGATGCCTTGCAGGGAACCGTCGAACAGCGACTTGTGGGTCGCACGGACGTTGGCCGGCAAGGTCGTTTCATCCACCGCAAAACCGTGGTTCTGGCTGGTGATCATCACTACGCCGGTGTCCAGGTCCTGTACAGGGTGGTTCGCGCCGTGGTGGCCGTGCCCCATTTTCAGGGTCTTGGCGCCGGAGGCCAGAGCGAGCAGTTGGTGGCCCAGGCAGATACCAAACACCGGAATCTCGGTCTCCAGCACGTCCTTGATCGCCTTGATGGCGTAGTCGCATGGCTCAGGGTCACCCGGGCCGTTGGACAGGAACACGCCGTCCGGCTGCAACGCCAGGACGTCGCTGGCCGGGGTTTGCGCCGGCACCACGGTCACGCGGCAACCGCGCTCGACCAGCATGCGCAGGATGTTGTACTTGATGCCGTAGTCGTAAGCCACTACGTGATAGGGCAGATCAGCAGCGTCGATGGTCTCGTGGCTGTCGGTCTTCAAGTCCCAGACAGTGGAGCGCCAATCGTACTGTTGCTGGGTGCTGACGACTTTCGCCAGGTCCATGCCCTTCAGGCCAGGGAAGCCTTGCGCCGCAGCAATTGCCGCAGCCTCGGAGATATTCTCACCGACCATGATGCAGCCGTTCTGCGAGCCTTTTTCACGCAGGATGCGTGTCAGGCGGCGCGTATCGATACCGGCGATCGCCACAACGTTGTTGGCTTTCAGGTAATCGGACAGCGACATCGTGCTACGCCAGTTGCTCGCAACCAGTGGCAGGTCACGAATCACCAGGCCCGCGGACCAGACGCGATTGGACTCGACGTCTTGCGGCGTAGTACCGGTGTTGCCGATGTGCGGATAAGTCAGGGTAACGATCTGTTGGGCGTAGGAAGGATCGGTAAGGATTTCCTGATAGCCGGTCATGGCAGTGTTAAACACCACCTCTCCAACGGTTTGACCGTCGGCTCCAATGGCTTCGCCGCGAAAAATGCTGCCATCAGCAAGGGCGAGTATGGCTGGCTTAGTCAAGAAGACCTCCCGTAAATAAAGCCTGAAAGGGCGATCGCAGGTTGTAAAAAAGCGGAGTGACGTATGGACACGTCACCCCGCTTCTTCACTGAATTATTCTGCGCGCTTTTAGTGGACACACTAAAGCTGTAGCTTACAGAAAAAGGCTGTTTTGGTCCACCGCTAATGAGCCTTAAAGGCAGGAGAATGCGACAGGACGTCGCTTAGCGGGTAAAAACGGGGCCTTAGGATAATCCCGAGGCCCCATTTTAGCTACTGATTAGTGCAGATCCAGCACATCGCGCATGTCATACAGACCCGGCGCACGCCCATCCAGCCACAGCGCGGCACGCACCGCCCCCTTGGCGAATGTCATGCGGCTGGAGGCTTTGTGCGTGATTTCCAGGCGCTCGCCTTCAGTGGCGAACAGCACGGTGTGATCACCGACGACATCGCCACCACGAACGGTGGCAAAACCAATGGTGTCACGCGCACGCGCGCCGGTATGACCTTCACGCCCGTACACCGCCACCTTCGACAAGTCGCGACCCAGGGCATCGGCGATAGCCTCACCCATGCGCAACGCGGTTCCCGACGGCGCATCGATCTTGTGGCGATGATGGGTCTCGATGATTTCGATATCCGCCTCATCGCCCAGCACGCGCGCCGCCAGATCCAGCAGCTTGAGCGACAGGTTCACGCCCACGCTGAAGTTGGCGGCAAACACGATGGGAATATCCTTGCCCGCCTCGACCAGCAACTGCTTCTGCTCAGCGCTCAAGCCGGTGGTGCCGATCACCATGGCCTTGCCCGCCTTGCGGCAGAACGCCAGGTTTTTCAGCATCACGTCCGGCAGCGTAAAGTCGATCAGCACGTCGAATTCGTCCGCCACCTGCTCCAGATTGCCGGACAACGACACCCCGATACGCCCCAGCGAAGCCAGCTCACCGGCATCGGCGCCGATCAGCGTACTGCCTGGGCGAACGATCGCCGCGGTCAGGCCGGAGGCCGGCGAGCGCTGCTGTACCGCTTCGATCAGGGTTTTACCCATGCGCCCGGCAGCGCCCATTACGGCTATACGTCGCATACTCAATTCCTTACAAGTCGCCGAAGAAGCGCTTCACGCCATCGAAGAAGCCCGTGGTTTTCGGCGAGTGGGAGTCGTCACCCTCCAGCGAACTGCGGAACTCTTCGAGCAACTCGCGTTGGCGACGACCCAGGTTAACCGGCGTTTCCACCGTGACACGGCACATCAGATCGCCCGCACCGCCACCACGCACCGGCGCCACGCCTTTGCCACGGATACGGAACTGCTTGCCGGTCTGCGTCCCCTCAGGGATCTTGAGCTTGACCCGACCATCCAGAGTCGGAATCTCCAGCTCGCCGCCCAGGGCCGCATCAACGAAGCTGATCGGCACTTCGCAGAACAGGTGTTTGCCGTCGCGCTGGAAGATCGAGTGCTCGCGCACATTGATCACCACATACAGGTCACCCGTCGGGCCACCCTGAGTCCCCGCCTCGCCTTCGCCCGACAGGCGAATGCGGTCACCGGTATCCACGCCCGCCGGCACTTTGACCGACAGGGTTTTGTACTCTTCGACACGCCCTTCACCGTGGCAGGCATCGCACGGGTCAGAAATGATCTTGCCTTGGCCTTGGCACCGCGGGCAGGTTTGCTGCACCGAGAAGAAGCCCTGCTGCATGCGGACCTGACCGATACCACCGCAGGTCGGGCAAGTGATCGGCGAGGAGCCTTTCTTGGCCCCCGAACCGTCGCACGGCTTGCAGTTGACCAGCGTCGGCACGCGGATATTGACGCTGGTGCCGCGCACGGCTTCTTCCAGGTTCAGTTCCAGGGTGTAGCGCAGGTCGCTGCCGCGCTGGGCACCGCCACGCTGACCACCGCGGCCACCGCCGAAGAAGTCGCTGAACACATCGCCGAAAATATCGGAGAAGTTCTGGCCGCCGAAGCCGGCACCGCCGCCACCCATGCTCGGGTCGACGCCGGCGTGACCGTACTGGTCGTAGGCCGCACGCTTGTTGGGATCACACAGGCATTCGTAGGCCTCGTTGGCCTCTTTGAACATTTCTTCGGATTCTTTGTTATCCGGATTACGGTCCGGGTGGTGCTTCATCGCCAGGCGACGGTAAGCCTTCTTCAGGTCCGCCTCGCTGGAACCGCGCTCCACACCCAATACTTCGTAATAGTCACGCTTTGCCATAAGTCTTTGCACTCTTAAGGACGTTCAGCCAGACCCTCCTGAGCCTTGCCGAACTCGTTGAGCCCCAATACAGGCCCGGACCCAACTCACGTCAATTCAACGATCCTGGTCATAACAGCTTTCAGCCAGGGACCCGGCCAAAAACGCGGTGACTGTCGCCGGAAAGCAGGAGCATTCCCGATCACACCGCCAGCATCCGAGCCTTGTCGCATGCTGTAAAAATTCGCATACCCCAGACACGCCAACGCGGGAGCAAGCTCCCGCGCGGCGACATCCTACCAGTCACCGCTTGATAGCGGTCAACCGGCCAAGCAGATTACTTCTGCTCTTTGACTTCTTCGAACTCGGCATCGACAACGTCATCGTGCTTGGCTTCAGGCTCTGCCTGATGCGCGGCACCGTCAGCTGGCTGACCTTGCTCGGCGTACATTTTCTGAGCAACCGGCGCGGAGACCTTCGACAGTTCCTCAACCTTGGCTTCGATGGCCGCCTTGTCGTCGCCTTTAACTGCGGCTTCCAGGGCAACCAAGGCCGCTTCGATTGCGGTCTTCTCTTCGGCAGTCACTTTGTCGCCAGCTTCAGCGATCATTTTGCGCGTCGAGTGTACCAGTGCGTCGCCCTGGTTACGGGCAGCCGCCAACTCTTCGAACTTCTTGTCAGCCTCGGCATTGGTTTCCGCATCACGAATCATCTGCTGAATTTCTTCATCAGACAGACCAGAGTTGGCCTTGATGGTGATCTTCTGCTCTTTGCCAGTAGCCTTGTCTTTGGCGCCTACGTGCAAGATGCCGTTGGCGTCGATGTCGAAGGTCACTTCGATTTGTGGCACGCCACGTGGTGCTGGTGGAATCTCGGCCAGGTCGAACTTGCCCAGGGACTTGTTCTGCGCCGCTTGCTTACGCTCACCTTGCAGCACGTGAATGGTCACGGCGCCCTGGTTGTCATCGGCCGTCGAGAACACTTGCGATTTCTTGGTAGGAATCGTGGTGTTTTTCTCGATCAGCGCAGTCATCACGCCACCCATGGTTTCGATACCCAGGGTCAGTGGGCTGACGTCCAGCAGCAATACGTCTTTCACGTCGCCGGCCAGTACCGCACCCTGGATGGCAGCACCCATGGCAACAGCTTCGTCCGGGTTCACGTCTTTACGTGCTTCTTTGCCGAAGAACTCGGTCACCAACTTCTGAACCAGTGGCATACGGGTCTGACCGCCGACCAGGATCACGTCGTTGATCGCACTCACTTCGATGCCGGAGTCTTTCAGCGCGATGCGGCAAGGTTCGATGGTGCGCTGAACCAGGTCTTCAACCAGCGCTTCCAGCTTGGCGCGCGAGATCTTCACGTTCAAGTGCTTAGGACCGGTAGCGTCTGCAGTGATGTACGGCAGGTTAACGTCGGTCGACTGAGCCGAAGACAGCTCGATCTTGGCTTTCTCGGCAGCTTCTTTCAGACGCTGCATGGCCAGAGGGTCACCCTTGAGGTTCATGCCGCTTTCTTTCTTGAACTCGTCAACGAGGTAGTCGATCAGACGGATGTCGAAGTCTTCACCACCCAGGAAGGTGTCGCCGTTGGTGGCCAACACTTCGAACTGGTGCTCGCCGTCAACTTCCGCGATTTCGATCACGGACACGTCGAAGGTACCGCCACCCAGGTCATAAACGATGACAGTGTGGTCGCCCTTGGCTTTGTCCATGCCGTAGGCCAGAGCGGCTGCGGTTGGTTCGTTGATGATACGTTTTACGTCCAGGCCCGCGATGCGGCCGGCGTCTTTGGTCGCCTGGCGCTGGCTGTCGTTGAAGTAGGCCGGAACGGTGATCACCGCTTCAGTCACCGCTTCACCGAGGTAGTCTTCGGCGGTTTTCTTCATCTTTTTCAAGATTTCAGCCGAGATCTGTGGCGGCGACATTTTCTGGCCGTTCACTTCAACCCAGGCGTCACCGTTGTCAGCCTTGGCGATTTTGTAAGGGACCATCTTGATGTCTTTCTGTACGACTTCTTCCTCGAACTTACGCCCGATCAGACGCTTCACCGCGTACAGGGTGTTGTGCGGGTTGGTCACCGCCTGACGCTTGGCCGACTGACCGACGAGGATTTCGCCGTCGTTGGCGTAAGCAATGATCGACGGCGTAGTACGCGCGCCTTCGGCGTTTTCGATGACTTTTGCAACGCCGTTTTCCAGCACGGAGACGCAGGAGTTGGTGGTCCCCAGGTCGATACCGATAATTTTGCCCATGATTTACTCTCCCGAAACTTGAATTTGGATGCCGCAGCAGTGGTGGCTAACTGCGGTAGCACTTAAACGCTTGACTTATAAATGGGGGCCTTGCGGCGTATTTCAAGCCTGCTCATCAATCGAAGGTGAAACCGGTGCAGGCGCCTTGCTGACCACGACCATTGCTGGACGCAGCAGGCGACCGTTGAGCTGGTATCCCTTCTGGAATACTTTCAACACGCTGTTTGGCTCAAGGTCATGACTTTCCTGCATCGCCATGGCCTGGTGATGCTCGGCATTGAACGGCTCGCCGCCTTGCGGATCGACAGCCTCCAACTGATAACGCTTCAGGGTGTCCTGGAACATTTTCAGGGTCAGCTCGATACCTTCACGCATCGGGCGGATGTTTTCGTCATCCGGGTTGGACAACTCAAGGCCGCGCTCCAGGCTGTCGATGATCGGCAACAGATCACCGGCGAATTTTTCCAGCGCGAACTTGTGGGCCTTTTCTACATCCTGCTCGGCACGGCGGCGGACGTTCTGCAGATCGGCGGCAACACGCAAAGATTGATCCTGCGCAGCGGCCAATTGCTCTTCGAGCACTTGCACACGAGTCGCCAGCTCATCACCGGCAGCCGAATTGGCGTCTGGAGTTTGCGTATCCTGCGTCTGTTCGTCAGCCATAGATTTCTCCTTTCAAAATCATGCGCGAACTCAACTCGCGCTTCTGTTCCGGTATATGGGGCCACAATTTCCAGGTTCAAGGGTGCGGGCGTCACCAAAAGTCTTTCATCTGATCCAGATCAATTCCGACCTATTCATTCCTCTTCGCACTAAAAAAAACATCGAAGCAAGCAAATCGAGCTAAGCGCCAGGATTGTCAGCCCGGAACAAAACACTGTATAAATAACCAGACCTAAAGCCTGGGAGCGGCCGTCATGCTCGTGCACCTGTCCGTACATAACTACGCCATCGTTGAACATCTGGATCTCGAACTGGATCGCGGGATGAGCGTAATCACAGGCGAAACCGGCGCCGGCAAGTCGATCATGCTCGACGCCCTCGGCCTGACCCTGGGCGACCGCGCCGACAGTGGCGTGGTACGCCCCGGCGCAGACAAGGCCGACATCCTGGCGACCTTCGACCTGGCGGACATCCCCGAAGCCGAAGCCTGGCTTGCCGAGCGCGACCTTAATAATGAAGGGCCGTGCATCCTGCGCCGGGTCATCACCGCCGAAGGCCGCTCCCGTGGCTACATCAACGGCACGCCCTGCCCGCTGGGTGACTTGAAGGCCCTGGGCGAGCTGCTGATCGATATCCACAGCCAGCACGAACACCAATCCCTGCTCAAAACCGATACCCATCGCCGCCTGCTCGATGAATACGCCGGCGCCACCGACCTCGCCCGCCAGGTCCAGCTCGCCGCCCAACGTTGGCGCCAGACCCGCCTGGAACTGGAGCGCCTCTCCAATTCCGGCGACGAGCAACGCGCACGCCACCAATTGCTCAGCTATCAACTCGAAGAGCTCGAAAGCCTTGGCCTCGGCGAAAGCGAGCTGGAACAGCTTGAGCAGGAACACAAGAACCTCACCAACGCCGAAACCCTGCTGGGTATTTGCCGCCAGGTGGTGGAGCAATGCAGCGAGAGCGACTCGGGCAATGTGCTCAATGCACTGACCGTCAGCCTCAATCGGCTGTCCAGCGTGAACAATGCGTCCGGCTCGCTGAATGAAGCCACGACCTTGCTGACCAGTGCGCAAATCCAGGTAGAAGAAGCCGTAGGCGAACTGAACCGTTTCCTCGATCACTTCGACGCCGACCCGGCACGCCTGCAGGAAATAGAAGAACGCCTGGACACCATCTACACCCTGGCGCGCAAACATCGGATCCAGCCGACTGAAGTGGCAACGATGCAGCAGAAGCTGCTGGATGAAATCGAAACCCTGAACGCGAATGACGAGTCCATTGAGCGCCTGGGCGACGAACTGGCTTCTTTCGCCCGCCATTACCAAGAGAAGGCCCGCGAACTGAGCGATCTGCGCCATCAAGCCGCCACGAGCCTGGCCAGCGCGGTCGAGCAGGAAATCCAGCGCCTCGGCATGCCCGGCGGCCGCTTCACCATCGAACTGCACAGCAATACCAGCGCCGAACTGCAGCCCCACGGCCTGGAACAGGTAGAACTGCTGGTCAGCGCCAACCCAGGGCAGCCGCTCAAAGCGCTGGCAAAAGTCGCCTCCGGGGGCGAACTATCGCGGATCAGCCTGGCGATTCAGGTGATCACCGCCCAAACCTCACGGGTTCCGACGCTGGTCTTTGACGAGGTAGACGTTGGCATTGGTGGCCCGACCGCAGAAATTGTCGGCCAACTGCTGCGTCGCCTGGGGGATCGCGGCCAGGTGCTGACGGTTACCCACTTACCGCAAGTAGCCGCCCAAGGGCATCAGCATTTGTTTGTACACAAAGTACGCGGCAGCGATGCGACGCATACGGCGGTGTCCAAGCTGAACAAGTCGGAACGCGTGGAGGAAGTCGCGCGCATGCTCGGCGGTATCGACCTGACCAAGGAGTCCCTGGCCCACGCGAAGAAAATGGTGGTGGCAGCGAAGGCCTGACCGAACCGGCAATTTTCTCTCTGTAGAAAGCACGAAGGCGACCCGGGGGTCGCCTTCAATCGTTCCGCAGAGCGAATCTGCGTCGATTTTTACTTTTTCTTACGTACGTAAAGAACCAAATTGTGGTCCGACAACTCGTAGCCATGCTCCTCGGCAATTGCCTTCTGCAACCGCTCGATTTCCGGGTTGGTGAATTCGATAACCTCACCAGTGTCCACGTCGACCATGTGGTCGTGATGACCACCATCAGCCAATTCGAACACTGCGTGACCGCCGTCGAAATTATGACGAACCACCAGCCCCGCGGCTTCAAACTGGGTCAGCACGCGGTAAACCGTGGCCAGGCCAACGTCCTCATTGGACTCCATCAGCGCCTTGTAAACATCCTCGGCACTCATGTGGCGCTGCTCAGCAGAATCGAGCATTTGTAGAATCTTGACGCGTGGCAGAGTCACTTTAAGACCGGCTTTGCGTAGTTCGCTATTTTCAACCATGGTTAGCTTTCTCGCGGATGCTGCTTCGCAGCTTCTCTTAATACGGGTATGATCGGCGTTTACGTTGTCCCAGCCAAGATAGTGGAAGTCGCCCACCGATGCAAAACACCAAGCTCTTGCTAACCAGTTTCACCTTTGTGGGACTGCTCGCACTCGCCGGTTGTTCATTCCCCGGGGTTTACAAAATCGACATCCAGCAGGGCAATGTCGTCACGCAGGACATGATAGACCAGTTACGCCCGGGAATGACCCGACGGCAAGTACGGTTTATTATGGGCAACCCCCTGCTGACTGACACTTTCCACGCCGATCGCTGGGATTATCTCTACAGCATCCAGCCTGGGGGCGGTGAACGCCAACAGGAGCGCGTCAGCGTCATCTTCAATGGCAATGATCAACTGGTCAGTCTGTCCGGCGATTTCATGCCCGGCGTAAGCCGCGATGAAGCCTTGCTGGGCAAGGATAACGGCACCAACGTGACTGCGCCTGCGCAGGAAGCCGAGAAGCCGAAATCCGAAGTACCGGCCAAGCCTGGCTCATTGCTCGACAAGATCCAGAAAGACGTCGACCGCGTACAAACAGTTCCAGTCCCGACGCCACAGCCTCTGGACACCAGCCCGCAGTAAGTTTGCGGCGCTCGATAAAAGCCCGGCATGCCGGGCTTTTTGTTGCCTGCAGATTCGCCGGCCTATGAACGCTGTTGCTTGACCAACGCCGCCTTGGCCGCACGCAGCCGCCGCACTTCTTTGGGGTCGGCCAGCAGCGGGCGGTAAATCTCGATACGATCACCTGACTGCACGGTGCAGGTATCGGGGTCGACCACTGCCTTACCGAATACCCCCAACGGGCAATCAGCAAGGTTCACCTCAGGAAAGTGCGTAGCAATCCCCGACGCCTGCACCGCAGCCCGCAGGCTCGTACCCGCTGGCACCGCGACCGCCACCAACACCTGGCGATCCACGCCGGCATACACCACTTCAATCTCAACCATGCAGTTGCTTGGCTCGCTGACAGAATGCGTCGACCAGGGTATTGGCCGCCTGATTGAACAAAGGCCCCAACGTCGCCCGCACAATGGGCCCCGCATAATCGAAGGACAGATCCAGGCTGATCTTGCAGGCTTTCTCGGTCAACGCCTTGAACACCCAGACACCATGCAATTGGGTAAACGGCCCTTCCTGCAGATTCATTTCAATGGACTTGCCCGGCACCAGGACATTGCGTGTCACAAAGTGCTGGCTGAGCCCCCCCTTGGCCACCCCGACACTGGCAACCATGTGCTCATCACTGCCTTCCAGCACCTCGGCGGTCGAGCACCAAGGCAGGAATTCCGGGTAACGCGCCACGTCGTTGACCAGGTCATAAAGCACCTGGGCCGGATAGGGCAGCAGGGCCGAACGTTGAATATGCGTCGTCATGTGAGCGTTATTTCCACAGCTGAGCGGCAAACATCGCGAAAGAACAACCCGATCCGCGAGAGAAAAAAACCAAAGAACTGCCGGTATTGTCCGGGATTCGTCCAACACGCTCAAGCACGCAGGTTGACCGTAGCCGACACGCTCGCAACGCCCTATAATGCCGCCCCTATGGCTAAACAAAAGAAACACCCCACAGGGACCATCGCGCAGAATAAAAAAGCGCGACACGATTACTTCATCGAACATCGGTTCGAGGCTGGTCTGGTCCTGGCCGGCTGGGAAGTAAAAAGTCTGCGTGCCAGCAAGCTGCAACTGGTCGACAGCTATGTGCTGCTCAAGGATGGCGAGGCATGGCTGCTCGGCAGTCATATCACCCCGCTGACCACCGCGAGCACGCACGTGATTGCCGACCCGGTACGCACACGCAAGCTGCTGCTCAATGCCCGCGAACTGGACAAGCTCGCCGCCGCCGTACAGCAGAAAGGCTATGCCTGCGTCTGCCTGTCCTGGTATTGGAGCAAGCATCTGGTCAAGTGCGAGATCGCACTGGGCAAAGGCAAGAAGGAATACGACAAGCGTGACACCGAGCGCGAGCGCGATTCCGACCGTGAACTGCATCGCGCCGTGCGCAACAAGGGCAAGGAAGAATAATCCTTGCGCCGCTGTAGCCTAGGGCGCTTCGCCCCTGGCTACATGCCCTTGCGCCGCGCCGCCCGGGCCACGCGCTGAACTTCCTGACGTACCTCCTCCAACACCTCCTGCACATACAACAGGTGACGTGTTGAGACTTCCCGCGCTTGCTCGGCCCGCCCCTCGATGATCGCCAGGTACAAGTCCCGGTGCTGACTGATCAGCATATCGCGGGTTTCCGTGCGCTGCTGGTACATGCCGCCAATGTTGGTCACCACGTTCCGCTTGAGCAGGTCGAACAACCCGCGGATGGTGTGCAACAGCACAGCATTGTGGCTGGCCTCGGCAATGGCCAAGTGAAACCGCGCATCCGCGGCCCCCTCCTCTGCGCGGCTGACCTTATCGTCGCGCGCGTAACAATCCTGTAGCGCTTCAAAGGCTGCCGTCAGCCGCTCACGGTCGACTTCGGTAGCGCGCAATGCCGCGTAATAGGCACAGGACGCTTCGAGGGTTTGGCGAAACTCCAGCAAATCACGCTGCGCCTCGGGATTGTTTTCCAGCAAGTGCAACAACGGATCGCTGAACGTCGAGCCCAACGAATCAGACACATAATTGCCACCGCCCTGGCGACTGACCAGCAACCCCTTGGCCGCCAGTTTCTGGATCGCCTCACGCAGCGAGGGGCGCGAAACGCCGAACTTTTCAGCCAACGCGCGCTCGGCCGGCAAGCGCTCGCCCGATTTCAGCGTGCCCTCAAGGATCATGCCCTCAAGCTGCTCGACAATATCGTCAGACAAACGGCGCTGACGCACCTGATCAAACCCCATAACTCTCTCTCCACGATCCCGACCACTCGCCGGGGCCTCTATTCTGGCCTATCGCAACGCTTGCAGCACCCATCAGAACATCTTCGATTGATGCGATCAGAGCGCCCGCCCTCCCGCTTAAGACCAAAGTTTCGCAGGCGGCAAATTGACACATCCCTGCCTAGGCTTTTACTCTAGCCAACAGCGGCTGTAAATTGGTATTACCAATTATCCAAGCCGACTAAAATGTGCCTGACCAACAACAATTAGGGGCCACCCCATATGCAAACCTGGCAACAGCTCTACAGCCCGCTCGGCAGCCTCGGCCTGTCCGCACTGGCCGCCGTTATTCCAATCGTATTTTTCTTCCTGGCTCTGGCCGTGTTTCGCCTTAAAGGCCACGTCGCCGGCAGCATCACGCTGGCGCTGTCGATCCTGGTGGCGATCTTTGCCTTCCAGATGCCGGTAGACATGGCACTGGCCGCTGCCGGCTATGGCTTTGCCTACGGCCTGTGGCCCATCGCCTGGATCATCGTCGCTGCGGTATTTCTCTACAAACTGACGGTCAAGAGCGGCCAGTTCGAGATCATCCGCAGCTCGGTACTGTCGATCACCGACGACCAACGCCTGCAGGTCCTGCTGATCGGCTTCTGCTTCGGCGCCTTCCTGGAAGGTGCCGCCGGCTTTGGTGCTCCCGTGGCGATTACCGCCGCGCTGCTGGTCGGCCTGGGCTTCAACCCGCTGTACGCCGCCGGCCTGTGCCTGATCGCCAACACCGCGCCCGTCGCCTTCGGTGCCCTCGGGATTCCGATCATCGTCGCCGGGCAAGTGACCGGCATCGACGCGTTCAAGATCGGCGCCATGACTGGTCGCCAATTGCCACTGCTGTCGCTGTTCGTTCCGTTCTGGCTGGTGTTCATGATGGACGGCCTGCGCGGCGTGCGCGAAACCTGGCCGGCCGCCTTGGTGGCAGGCTTGAGCTTTGCCATCACCCAATACTTCACCTCCAACTTCATCGGCCCGGAACTGCCGGACATCACCTCGGCCCTGGCCAGCCTGGTTTCCTTGACTCTGTTCCTGAAAATCTGGCAACCCAAGCGCACCGCCGGCGCGCAGATTGCCGGTGCGACCTCCAGCGCAACGGTCACCGCCAGCGCCGGCGGCTTCGGCCTGCCACGCAGCACTGTCGCTTCGCCCTACAGCCTGGGGCGAATCTTCAAAGCCTGGTCGCCGTTCCTGATCCTGACCGTGCTGGTGACCATCTGGACCCTCAAGCCCTTCAAGGCGATGTTCGCCGCAGGCGGCTCGATGTACAGCTGGGTGTTCAACTTTGCGATCCCGCACCTGGACCAACTGGTGGTCAAGGTTGCGCCTATCGTGACCAACCCGACGGCCATCCCCGCGGTATTCAAACTGGACCCGATTTCAGCGACCGGCACTGCGATTTTCTTTTCCGCGCTGATCTCGATGCTGGTATTGAAGATCGACATCAAAACTGGTCTTACCACTTTAAAAGAGACCTTCTACGAACTGCGCTGGCCGATCCTGTCCATCGGCATGGTGCTGGCGTTCGCGTTCGTCACCAACTACTCGGGCATGTCCTCGACCATGGCATTGGTCCTGGCCGGCACCGGCGCAGCCTTCCCGTTCTTCTCGCCGTTCCTCGGCTGGCTGGGGGTTTTCCTGACAGGCTCCGACACCTCGTCCAACGCCCTGTTCAGCTCGTTGCAAGCCACCACCGCCCACCAGATCGGTGTCAACGACGTCCTGCTGGTCGCGGCAAACACCAGCGGCGGCGTGACCGGCAAGATGATTTCGCCGCAATCGATCGCTGTGGCCTGCGCCGCTACCGGCCTGGTCGGCAAGGAATCCGACCTGTTCCGCTTCACCCTCAAGCACAGCCTGTTTTTCGCCACCATCGTCGGGCTGATCACACTGGCCCAGGCCTACTGGTTCACCGGCATGCTGGTGCATTGAGACCACAGGTAATCACGCAATAACCGACGCCGAACCGCGATTTCGGCGTCAGCTCTCCACAACCCTTCTGCCGGGCCGCTGAACACGCTGCGGCCCTGACGGACGGACAACCGGGACCACCCGGAGAACGCGCCTGATGAGCGAGCTTTTTTACAACGCCGTGCCGAATGCCACCCGTGTCGCGCCGCCTCTGGCCGAGCCACGCGAATACCCCCACGAAAAACCGCAGAAGGTCTACCTGTTCGGCACCTGCGTGGTCGATCTGTTTTATCCCGAAGCCGGCATGGACGCGATCCACCTGCTGGAACGCGAAGGGATCTGCGTGGATTATCCCCAAGGGCAAAGCTGCTGCGGGCAACCGGCCTACACCTCGGGCTATACCGACCAGGCCCGACAAGTGGCACGCGCGCAACTGGCGCTGTTCGCCGGTGACTACCCGGTGGTGGTGCCATCCGGCTCCTGTGCCGGCATGTTACGTGAGCACTACGCCGACCTCTTCAAGGACGAACCCGACACCCTCAAACAAGTGCAGGCCCTCGCGGCCCGGACTTATGAGTTGGCGGAGTTCCTGTTGTTCGTGTGCAAGGTGCAACTCAACGACAGCGGGGAGCCGGTCAAGGTCGCCCTGCACACGTCGTGCTCCGCGCGTCGGGAAATGAACACCCACCTTCACGGCCGCGAACTGCTTGCCCAATTGCGCAATGTCGAACGCGTCGACCACAGCCACGAAAGCGAATGCTGTGGCTTTGGTGGGACGTTCAGCGTGCGTATGCCAGACATTTCCGGCGCAATGGTGGCCGACAAGACCCGAGCCTTGCAGGACTCCGGCGCCCATCAAGTACTGAGTGCTGATTGCGGTTGCCTGATGAACATCAATGGCGCCCTGGAGAAACAACAGGCGGCCTTACGCGGGCAACACCTGGCCAGCTTTCTCTGGCAACGCACCGGGGGTGAACGATGAACGCCGCGCTGATTCCCACCGTCGAGGTGTCGGAAGACTTCCGCACCCGCGCCCACCATGCACTGGGCGACGCGCAACTGCGAAACAACTTTCGCAATGCGATGGATTCCCTGATGAGCAAACGGGCGGCGTCTTTCAGCGACGCCCACGAACGCGAACACCTGCGCGCCCTCGGTAACGCGGTGCGCGCCCGCGCCCTGTCGAAGCTGCCCGACCTGCTCGAACAACTGGAAGCCAACCTGACCCGAAACGGCGTGACCGTGCATTGGGCAGAAACGGTTGAAGAGGCCAATGCGATCGTGCTGTCGATCATCCGCCGGCGCGAAGCCACGCAGGTGATCAAAGGCAAATCCATGGTCAGCGAAGAGATGGAGATGAACCACGTACTCGCCGCCCAAGGCATCGAATGCCTTGAGTCGGATATGGGTGAGTTTATTGTTCAACTCGACCATGAGAAGCCGTCCCACATCATCATGCCGGCGATCCACAAGAACGCCAGCCAGGTCGCGTCGCTGTTCCACGAAAAACTCGGCGTGGAGTACACCAAGGATGTCGACCAGTTGATTCAGATTGGTCGCCGCGTGCTGCGGGAAAAGTTCTTCGAAGCGGATATCGGCGTCTCCGGCGTCAACTTCGCCGTGGCCGAAACCGGCACGCTGCTGCTGGTGGAAAACGAAGGCAACGGGCGTATGTCGACCACGGTGCCACCCGTGCATATCGCCGTGACCGGCATCGAGAAGGTCGTGGAAAACCTGCGCGACGTGGTGCCGTTACTGTCGCTGCTGACCCGCTCCGCGCTCGGCCAGCCGATCACCACCTACGTCAATATGATCTCCGGCCCGCGCAAGGCCGATGAGCTCGACGGCCCCGAAGAAGTCCACCTGGTGCTGCTGGACAACGGACGCAGCCAGGCGTTTGCCGACAGCGAATTGCGTCAGACGCTCAACTGCATTCGCTGCGGCGCATGTATGAATCATTGCCCGGTGTATACCCGAATCGGTGGCCACACCTACGGCGAGGTCTACCCCGGCCCTATCGGAAAAATCATCACACCGCATATGGTCGGCCTGGCAAAAGTACCGGACCATCCCAGTGCGTCTTCGTTGTGCGGTGCTTGTGGAGAAGTGTGTCCGGTAAAAATTCCGATCCCGGCCTTGCTGCGCCGTCTGCGGGAAGAGAACGTAAAAGCGCCGGATAGCCCACACCCCGTGATGCGCGGCCAAGGCAGCAAGTATTCGCGCCAGGAGCGGTTCATCTGGAACGCCTGGGCCAAGCTCCACAGCTCACCGACGCTGTACCGCCTGTTCACATTCGCCGCCACGCGCCTGCGCGCCCTCGTACCGAACAACGTCGGGCCATGGACGCAAAACCATAGCGCGCCTAAACCCGCCGCCCGTTCGCTGCATGACCTGGCACGCGAGCATTTGGCCAAACAGGGAGCGCGTTGATGAGCGCCAAGCAAAATATCCTCGGCAAATTGCGTCACAGCCTGACGGGCACAACACCAGTGCCCGACAACTTCGATGAGACCCTGGTCACACAGATCTACACCTACCCGCCAGAGCAGCGCATCGCACAATTGCGCAAGCTGATGGAGGCGGTGCATACCGAGATCCACCTGACCCGCGGCGCCGAATGGCCAGCTTTACTCGCGCAGCTGCTGCAAAAACGCGAGCTGCCCAGCCTGCTCATCGCGCCGACAACCGAGCATGGGCGGCGCATCACCGAGCACTGGTCGAACCATCCGCAATTGCCGCAGCTCAAAGCCTACGACCGCCCTGTGGAAGAATGGAAAGCCGAGCTGTTTAATGACACACCGGCCAGCCTGACCACGACCCTCGGCGCCATCGCCGCCACCGGTAGCCTGATTCTGTGGCCCACGCGGGAAGAACCGCGACTGATGAGCCTGGTGCCGCCGGTACACTTTGCACTGCTCAAGGCCAGCGAGATTTACGACAACTTTTATCAGGTCCAGCAGCAATTCGCCTGGGCCCAAGGCATGCCCACCAATGCCCTGCTGGTGTCCGGCCCGTCAAAGACCGCTGACATCGAACAAGTTCTGGCTTATGGCGCCCACGGTCCGAAGGACCTGGTGGTGCTGATCCTGGAGGACCAATGAGTCTGCCTGCCGCTTTCCTTGCTGACGTCGCACAGCTGATCCCGAAAATTCGTCGCTTCGACGACCCACTTTCCACCTTGGCATTTGGCACAGACGCCAGCTTTTACCGACTGATCCCACAGCTGGTGATTCGCGTCGAGTCGGAAGACGAAGTCGTGGCGCTGCTGAAACTGGCCCAGCGCGATCATGTTCCGGTGACCTTCCGCGCAGCGGGCACCAGCTTGTCCGGGCAGGCCATCAGCGATTCGGTGCTGATCGTACTGGGGGACAACTGGAACGGCCGCGAAATTCGTGGGCAAGGCACGCAGATCCGCCTGCAACCCGGCGTGATCGGCGCCCAGGCCAACGCCTGGCTGGCGCCATTCGGGCGCAAGATCGGGCCGGATCCGGCGTCGATCAACGCCTGCAAAATCGGCGGCATCGTCGCCAACAATGCCAGCGGCATGTGCTGCGGTACGGCGCAAAACACCTACCATACCCTGGCCGGGATTCGCCTGGTGCTGGCCGATGGCAGCCGCCTGGACACCGAAGATGCCGCCAGCGTCGCGGCATTTCGTCAGCAGCACGGCGCGCTGCTTGAACGCCTGGCCACACTCGGGCGGGAGACGCGGGCAAACGCTGAACTGGCCGCCAAAATCCGCCACAAATACCGTCTGAAAAATACCACCGGCCTGTCACTCAACGCCCTGGTGGATTTCGATGAGCCGCTGGATATCCTCAGCCACCTGCTGGTGGGTTCCGAAGGCACCCTGGGCTTTATCAGCGCAGTGACTTACGACACCGTCATCGACCACCCGAACAAAGCCTCGGCGCTGATCGTATTCCCCGATGTCGAGACCTGCTGCAATGCGGTGACCGTCCTGAAAACCCAACCGGTCTCAGCGGTTGAGCTGCTCGACCGACGCAGCATGCGTTCGGTGCAGGACAAACCCGGCATGCCCGCCTTCGTACAACATCTATCGGAAAATGCCTGCGCACTGTTGATCGAATCCCGTGCGGCATCGCCCTCTTTGCTTCAGGAGCAACTGGCGCTGATCATGGCGTCCCTGGCGGCGTTTCCGGTGGAAAAACAGGTCGACTTCACCGAAGACCCGGTGGAAAACGCCCGCCTGTGGGCGATCCGCAAAGACACCTTCCCCGCCGTCGGCGCCGTGCGCAAAACCGGCACTACGGTGATCATCGAAGACGTGACGTTCCCGGTCGAGCAGTTGGCCATCGGCGTTAACCGTTTGATCGAGCTGTTCGACAAACACCACTACGACGAAGCCATCCTTTTCGGACACGCTCTGGAAGGCAATCTGCACTTTGTGTTCACCCAAGGCTTCAACAGCAGCGAAGAAGTCGCACGCTACCAAGCGTTCATGGACGACGTCGCCCAACTGGTGGCCGTAGAGTTTGGCGGCTCACTGAAAGCCGAGCATGGCACCGGCCGCAACATGGCGCCGTTCGTCGAGCTGGAATGGGGCAGCGACGCCTATCAACTGATGTGGCAACTCAAACGCCTGCTCGACCCCAACGGTATTCTCAACCCGGACGTGGTGCTCAGCGAAGATCCGCAGATCCACCTTAAACACCTCAAGCCGCTGCCTGCCGCCGACGAGCTTGTGGATAAGTGTATCGAGTGCGGTTTCTGCGAGCCGGTATGCCCGTCGAAAGGCCTGACCTTGAGCCCGCGCCAGCGCATCGTGATCTGGCGCGATATCCAGGCGAAGAAACGCGCCGGCATCGACACCACTGAACTGGAAACGGCCTACCACTACCAGGGCATCGACACCTGCGCCGCCACCGGGTTATGCGCCCAGCGCTGCCCTGTGGGAATCAACACCGGCGACTTGGTGAAAAAACTCCGGGCCCGCGACGCCGACCATACGAAAACCGCCGAATGGTTGGCCACCCACTTCGCCACTGCGCTGCAAGGCGCGCGCTTTACCCTGCACGTCGCCAACGGCGCACGCATGCTGTTGGGCGCGCCGCGCCTGGCCAAGTTGTCGGCCACAGTGAGCAAGTTGTCCAAGGGACAAATCCCACAATGGACCAACGCCATGCCGCAACCGGAAAAAGCCATTCGCTTCAGTCCGGCGGTGACCGATGAGCGGCCACGCGTGGTCTACCTCGCGGCATGCGTCTCACGCGCCATGGGCCCGGCGGCTGGCGATAAAGAGCAAACGTCGCTGTACGACAAAACCCGCGGCCTGCTGGAAAAAGCCGGCTACCAAGTCGTCTTCCCCGACAACCAGGACAACCTGTGCTGCGGCCAGCCTTTCGCCTCCAAGGGCTATGCCGAACAGGCCGAACACAAACGCCAGGAACTGATCGGCGCGTTGCTCCACGCCAGCCGCGGCGGCCTCGACCCGATCTACTGCGACACCAGCCCCTGCACCCTGCGCCTGGTGCAAGACCTGGGCGAAACACGCCTGGACCTGTACGACCCGGTACGATTTATCCGAACGCACCTGATGGACCGCCTCGACTTCATACCGCAGGAAGCACCGATCGCCGTACACGTCACTTGCAGCACCCAGCACCTCGGGGAAAGCCAGGCCCTGATCGACCTGGCCCGCCGCTGCGCGAAAACCGTGGTGATCCCGGAAGGCATCCACTGCTGTGGTTTTGCCGGCGACAAAGGCTTCACCACCCCGGAACTCAACGCCCACTCCCTGCGCTCG
The DNA here is from genome assembly GCF_023651955.1 of Pseudomonas sp. Y39-6. NCBI lineage: Bacteria > Pseudomonadati > Pseudomonadota > Gammaproteobacteria > Pseudomonadales > Pseudomonadaceae > Pseudomonas > Pseudomonas sp. Y39-6. Next base: position 6,061,255 of record NZ_CP069594.1, read on the forward strand.
CTGAAAGACGCCGTGCAATATTGCAGCGAAGGCATCTCCACCAGCCGCACCTGCGAGATCGGCCTGAGCCAGCATGGCGGCATCGATTACCACGGGCTGGTCTACCTCGTGGACCGCGTAACCCGACCGAGGGCGCACTAATCCGGCACAAAAACAGAACCCCTGCGCGGCGACGTAGTCATCTGCATAGGCCTCGGCGATCGAGGCTCATCAGTGATGTCGCTGGCAGCCCTTGAACGCCAGCAACGTCGAGCCCTTTTTCGCAAGGAGATACCCTTATGAAGCATTCCGCTCTTGCTGGCGTGTTCATTGCCGCTGCGATGCTGGCCTCACCGGCGTTTGCCGCCGGAAAAACCGACCAGCTTTGTCAGATTAATCTCGACAAAATCAACAACGGCAAAGCCCTGCTCGCCACCGACACCACTGGCAAAAGCGGCGAAATCGACACCGCCGTGTCTCAAGCCAAAGCCGCCCAAGCAGCAGGTGATGACAAGAGGTGCATAGAGATCACGTCCAAAGCCCTGCAAGACCTACAGAACAGCGACAAAGGCGCCAATCAGTAACACCCCGACGCTCATGGCCAACCTTCGGGTTGGCCTTCTGTGACCGTTTGGCGTACACTGCACAGGCTTGTCACTCACTAAGAAACAACGAGTTACAAGCACGGGGCCGTTTAGGATTCGACGCCGGTCGCGAAACTTTAGGTGCATGCCGAGTTGGTAACAGAACTCGTAAATCCACTGTTGCAACTTTCTATAGTTGCCAATGACGAAACCTACGGGGAATACGCTCTCGCTGCGTAAGCAGCCTTAGCCCTTCCCTCCTGGTACCTTCGGGTCCAGCAATCATCAGGGGATGTCTGTAAACCCAAAATGATTGTCATATAGAACAGAATCGCCGTGCAGTACGTTGTGGACGAAGCGGCTAAAACTTACACAACTCGCCCAAAGCACCCTGCCCGTCGGGTCGCTGAGGGTTAACTTAATAGACACGGCTACGCATGTAGTACCGACAGCGGAGTACTGGCGGACGGGGGTTCAAATCCCCCCGGCTCCACCACTTCATCATCTAAAGACGTCCACGGACGTCTTTTTTTGTGCCTTAAATCCAGTAAATACGGGGGTTTCAGGGCTAGGGACCGCTTTCTAGATTTTTTGAGTTCCAGCCGATTTGGTATTCCCAATGGTATTCCCGGCTACCCGGCGCTAATCTTGGGAATACCAAAAGGTGTCATGGAGTACTTCTCATGTGCGCTCAAACCACCCGCCTCTCCGACCGCCAGCTCAAGGCGGTCAAACCGAAAGACAAGGATTACGTCCTCACCGATGGCGACGGGCTCCAGCTGCGAGTCAGGGTCAATCGCTCGATGCAGTGGAATTTCAACTACCGACATCCCGTAACCAAGAACCGAATCAACATGGCACTCGGATCCTATCCCGAGGTTTCTCTTGCGCAAGCCAGGAAGAAGACCGTTGAAGCCAGAGAGCTGCTTGCACTAGGCATCGACCCCAAAGCTCAACGCAATGAGCTGCTAGAAGCCAAACGAGCGGAAACGGAACACACGTTCGAGAACGTCGCTACCGCCTGGTTCGAACTGAAGAAGGACTCGGTCACGCCAGCATATGCCGAAGACATCTGGCGCTCGCTCACACTGCATGTATTTCCAAGCATGAAATCAACACCGTTATCGGAAGTGAATGCTCCGCTGGTCATTAAGCTCCTTCGCCCAATTGAGGCCAAAGGCAGCCTCGAGACCGTTAAGCGAGTGAGCCAGCGCCTTAACGAGATCATGACCTACGGGGTCAACTCCGGAATGATCTTTGCCAACCCTCTCAGCGGCATTCGAGCGGTGTTCAAGAAACCCAAGAAAGAAAATATGGCCGCGCTACCGCCTGACGAGCTTCCGGAGCTCATGATGGAAATCGCGAACGCTAGCATCAAGCGGACGACCCGCTGCCTGATCGAATGGCAGCTTCATACCATGACCCGCCCCTCCGAAGCGGCGACCACCCGATGGGCAGATATCGATTTCGACAAACGCATCTGGACAATCCCTGCAGAGCGAATGAAAAAGCGTCGTCCGCACATAATCCCGCTTACCGAACATGCACTTTCGTTATTGGATACGCTTAAGCCCCATAGCGGCCACAGGGAATATGTGTTCCCGTCAGATAGAAACCCGCGCACCCACGCGAATAGCCAGACAGCCAATATGGCGTTGAAAAGAATGGGCTTTCAGGACCGCTTGGTCAGCCACGGCATGCGCTCCATGGCCAGCACAATCCTCAACGAGCATGGATGGGATCCGGAGCTAATCGAAGTCGCGCTGGCGCATGTCGACAAGGACGAAGTTCGGAGCGCTTACAACCGGGCGGATTACATCGAACGTCGGCGCCCGATGATGGCCTGGTGGAGTGAACATATCCAGAAAGCGGCTACCGGCAGCCTGTCAGCGTCGGCCATCAATCAAACCAGGGACCGCAAGGTGGTGCCGATACGCTGACATCACGGCGACAGTTCATGCCATCCGTGTAGTGGAGCTTGCCAGCGCTTCTTCGGCCAAGCCCCTGAGTATGGGAAGGCTCCGCATTCCCATACTCAGGGGCTCACGCTAAAGGCCTATCAGACAACCCCGAATTTCGCTTTTCTCCGGCGGATCATCCCTGCTGTTAATTCGTAGTAGTAGACGGTAGCTGGAGCTGAGCATCGCAGATAGTGCTCCAGAAACCATCTCATGTGCTTTTCTCTCCAGGACCAGGGAGTCGCGCAACCCCAGCGCTCACGAATCACCTCGTGCATCCTTTCTGCTTGTCTAATATGCCGCTGCCGCGTGGCATAAGCACCTTTGAGCACAGGGCGTAGGAACAGCGCTATGTCGAACTCCGCCGTCATCGCCGACCTCCGATGTAGGCACTCACCACATCGATGCGGTTATGTCCCAACTCGTGGCTGATTTGCTGTCGTGCACGCTGATCGAGCTGGCGATCTTCTCGATGCATACCACCGCCATTGATGGGTGCAGGGAAGTCAGTCAGTTGCTCATAGCGCTCACAAGCGTAAGCCGCCCGCAGCTCATGAAAGCCTTTTAATCCATGCTCATGCAGAAGGTCCCGCGCCGGTCGCACGACTGTCTGAATGAAGTCTTTGTAGCTTTCGTCGGGCGCCAACAAATTCCGACTGCCACTGGGTGAAGCCTCCCAGGCCCTATCCAAGGCGCCACGGATTTGATCAGTGACCGCGATCCAGCGCGGTGCTGACGCGCCTGATCGACCACCTTTGGTGCCGTCTTGGATGTTGATCTTGCCCAGTTGCCCGGCCTCACGTTGCAGTCGGGGCAGGTCCGCCAAAATCGCTTCACGCAGGCGCATGCCGGTCTCCCGGGCGAGAAGCACAATGGCACTCACCCTCGATTGCTGGCCTCGCTCTGACAACGCCTGTGCGATCAACTCGATCTGGACACGGTCTTGGCCTTGCGGGGCCTCACTACGCACACCTGAGCGCTGCAAGCCAAGCGCCTTGCTCGGACTGGGGATTTTGACGTATTGATCACCGCGCAGCGCGGCCATGGTTCGGTTCACACTGGACAGGCGGTTCTGCGCGGTGGCAATGCCGACGTTGCCCTGATCAACCTGCTCCCTCACATAAGTGGCGTACCGCATGAGGATGTCACGGTCGATCTGCCGCGCGTCATTGAGCCTTGGACCTTCCTCGGATCGACACCAATTCACGAAGGCCTGCCAGCGATCGCTATGGGCTTTGACGGTAGCGAAATGGCCGTCGCCAAACAGATCCTTCAGTGCTTGCGGTCCGGCATAGCTGAGCTGGCGACCGAAGCCGAAATTTCTTCCCGCTCGCTTACCGACCCGAGTCATTTTTCTGCTCCTGATCGACTGCCGCGAGAACACGCAAGAGGGCTTGCCAATGCGCACTCACGATGGCGAGCTGGGCCCAATCAGTCGGGCGAAAACATAGCGTGTTGTCGGTGACGTAGAGATGCGCGCCCTCCTCTTTCAAGCATTGGATGATGGCTGTCGTCGGGGTGATAGCTTTACGGGTGGTAGCGACATCGGCGACAGCGGCGACAACCCTTGTCCTGCTTCGCTTTGAGCGTGGCGACAAAGTGGCGACAGTCGCGGCGACAACCCGCGCTTTCGGCTCCTTTTGGCGCTGAGCCAGATGGTTGCGCAGTGCTTCATCAAGATTGAACATGGCGCACCTCGAAGGTGTGGCCGTCGGTGATCAGCCACTGATGATCAAGCAACTCGACTAACAGCTTGGTGGCATGGCGACTGCTTTTACGGGCAAAGCGGGGGCCGTTGCGATTCAGCTCTCGAATACTGAAGCGTTTCCAATTCTTGACCTGCAGCCAGCGCAGCAGCCGATCTGCTTCTTCCTTTACCCGACACACTGGCTCCTGCTCAGTCAGGCGCTGGATCTCGGTAAGGTAGTAGCCGACTAAAGCGGATGCCCGTTGGATATGGTCGACCTCCACGACGCTGCTCTCCTCCACTACTGCCAGATTGCCGGCGACGCGCAGCAGGTTATCGGCGGCCTTTGATCCGCTGGGCCGTACGCTGGCCAGCTCGCCAAACTCCCCCAGCTGAGCTTCGATAGCATCATGCAAATCAATCCAGCGACGACGCGCCAGCGGACTGAGGCTCAGCGTTGACAGCTGCAAGGCACCGTCAGCGGAAAGTGACCAAGGCTGATGAAACAGAGCCGAAAGGCGGTGATGATAGCGCTTGAGGGCGGCGTCTTTAGACAAGTCGACAGCCTGGTAGCTACGTTGCCCGGCTAGACTGATTGGCCAGGTCATCAAGCAGCGCCCTAAAATGCCTTGCCCCTGCAGCAACGGGTCACTGAGTAACTGCATGGCCAAATACGGTTGCAGCATCAGGTGCAGGCTCAGGCGTCGGTCATAGGCCCGTAGGCTTTCGCCTGCCATAGAGCGAGCACGATCAATCGGGCTACCGTCCCAGAGCGACGACAAGGTCGTGACCGCTTTCAAACGATTGTCCCGACTCATGGTGCTGCTGCCAAGGAATTGTCCGCCCTCGTCACAGAACAGCCCCATGCTAGGCAGGTCATGACAGAGCCCTTTGATCAGCGCTTCAATAGTTGGGTCCGTGGTAATCAGCCTGGGTGCAGAGGGCTCCGCTTCGAGCGGGACACCGTTCGCGGAGTCGGGATCGGCAGGGTTGATACGCTGCATCTGGCGCTGTGCGGCGCGGTACCGGGCAAGCTGTTCGCGGTAGCGCTTCCACTGCTCGCGCTCCCATTGGCGTGCTGGCAGCAATGCAGATCGGTCTGCTGCCGTTTTACGATCCCCCGAAGCTGCCACCGTGATCAGGTACAGCGACAGGGGATAATGTCTCCCGTCGAGCTGTAAGCCGGCATGACCTTGGGTAGCCAGCGCCGAGGCAGCCACCACCGATTGTGCAGCCAACGCCTGGGGCACGCCGATGACGTCCGCCATTCGCTCTACCGCAGGCCCAAGAATCCCACCCAGTGCCTGCACCGGATAAGGCTGGGGCACGGGGTTCGACTCAATCAACGGTCGAGGTGGTCGTGGTAGTTCAAGCTTCGGATCTAACTGCTGCATGGGCCCTCTCCTCGTTCATTGCTGGTTGCCCTCACGTAGTCCCGCCACGGATGTTGAGTGTTATCAGGGATCAAGGCCCCTGCAGCCTGTGAGGTGTTCACTGACGTGGAACGAACGGCTCCTTACGACCGGGAGCAAGGGCATGACCCCATGAATCTGGCCTCCCTAGACGCATCCGAAGATGCGGGCGGGTAGAGGCTGTGCCGACTGACGAGTTCGGCACCTGGAGATCCTGAGCGGGAGAAGGCAACAACATCGACACCTGGGGCATGCCTGACTGTCAGTCAGGTGCAGCCTTTCCATAGGCTGCAGCACCAGTGCCTGTGCTGTTGCGGAGGGTGACGAATCTGATTTGTCAGGCCGATTGTCACGAGGAGAATTGCGGCAATGCCCTGTACGACGTGGATTGCAGCAGTGATACGAGCGCCCGTCTCTTTCCAGAAGAAAGAGACGGGCGCAGTCTGGCGCAGCGAGGTGCGTCGAGAGGTGAGGTTGCTGCAGTGCAGCGAGGAAGGTCCATCGTCTGCCGCAGTGGGCAGATCAGTCGAGTAGGCATCCATCACTCTTGTGGAGTGACCGTGCGACCCGCCGGACGCTAATCGCACTTCGGGAGAACCACCACACAAGTGGCGTAGCCTTAAAGGTTCTGGCTACCTGGGCAGGTGCTGTCAACGACAGCGATCCGTGCGCCAATTTTTATACTCACTCGAAAAAGCGGTCAAGCGTCACTGCCGAAGTGCTCAGAAAGTGGCGACTGTCGCCAGTATTGTCGCCATGCTCCAGGCCACGTTCTACGTGGGTTGTCGCCAGCGTCGCCGCTGTCGCCACTCCTACATCCATGCCCAACGAAAAGATCCGCACATACACTGAAATGGCGCTGCGCTTGATAAAGGTTGCAGGGAATTACTGACGTGGGAAAGCAAGTGTGGCGTTCGTCAAATTGAAAATGGGAGGGTGGAACGCCGCAGCTTCGAGAAAAGCGAGTGAACCCTCCGATCGGCGCGATCAAAGATCGCTTGATCGGAGGGTTTGGCGGGAAAAGCAAATCTCAAACGTCAATTACAGACTCAGGCATCAAAGCGGGTTGATTGAGAAGTGACGGCCTCACGTCGCATGATCAGTGTCTGCTGCAACCGCAGCAGAAAACCTGCTTCAAATGCTTCTTGGGGATCACCTGGACGATGATGCTTTCGATTTTGCGCCAGTGCCCACCACAGCGGCAATGATGAACCATCGAGCCAGGTCTCAGCGCACCGAACGCCGTCCTCAATCATCGGGCGGAATTCATTGCCCCATGGTGTTCGAAGACCAGGACAGCCTTCAGCTGAAGGGACAGAGACGTACTCACCAACCTGTTGATGAACGCGCTGAGCTGGGATACCGGACAAACATCGAAACGCCTTGTCGAACAACACAGCCGCGTCGTCCAACAGCTCTACCGCCAGCTCAACATCCTGTGGAAAATGAAGCAGGACGCTCTGTGCTCCATTAAGCCGAAGTATTGCAGCCTGCCGTAGTTTAATCGCTGCATCTTCAGGGGTAAGCGATGAAGTATCGATGCTGTTAGGTTTGGGGAGGCCAATGAGAAGCGAAAGATCAAACATCGCGGAATCCTCCGAGATGGTTTGCAGCTTGAATCATTTGACCGGGGTGGCGCACGAGCTTAAAAGGGGGACAGGTCATTTTCCTTATCTCCTCGGACAGTTAAGGAGCCGTCCACCCAGCCGTTCTGACACGAAATGGGTGGCGGACCGTACGGGGGTCAGAAACCGGCGTCCGAGGGAACCGGCCAGGCCAAAGCCTGCCCCGCACGGACCGCCATAGAAAAGCAGCAGCTAAGCCTATGTAAGCACCTAATAGCTGGCTATGGCGCTATGCGCCTCGAACAATTCAGGTTCTGACACCCGTCCACGGGATTGACCGTGGCGGGACAAAGCGTAAATGTGAAGCAGTGATAAAACAAGCATGCAGTATCAATAAGCTATACATCGAATGAAGCTGCCAGCCAGATGATGACGCTCGACGTTGACTGGTGGCCCTGCACCGCTTCAGGTCTGACCTAGCGACGAATAATGCAGAGTCCGACCACGCTGATAGAATCTGCATGGTTGTACATAACGCCCTTCTGAGAAATGTTATGAATACAGAATTGACGGAAGAAGAGATGCGCCGGGCGCTATTCGGTGATTCTCAGCCCCCTGCGCCAGCATTTAACACACACGGAAGTGCTCACAAAACGCGTGCATCATCATTTTCGAGTTATGGGCCTCGGTGAGCTCTACGCTGCACAAGCTGCCAGTGAAATGGCAGATATCTCTTATTCGCTTGAGGAGGTCGGAGCTAGCTCAGGCCCCGATGGGGTTCGCCAGCATCTTGATGGTCAATTTCGTTCGCGATACGCCCGTGACACCAACTCTTGGAAAACTGCCCTGTACGAAGGGCTCAGAGACTCAGACTGGTTTTGCATTGAAGGCTACCGACTCATCCGTACCCCCCGCGCATAAATGGCATGTCCTATGCGCTGACGAAAATCAGCTTCTACTCTATTGAGAAACCGAAATCATCGGGCACATCCTTGTTTCCAATTGCGCCTTTGACATTGTCAGATTTTTAGTACTAATATCTGACAATGTCAAAACCGGTATTCACTGGGGGCTGGACGAAATGAGCGATGGGCCACATAGAAGCTTGAAGCTGCGAAAGCCATGGAAAGAACTGGCAAAGCGTGCGGACAAAGACACCTACGATGCCTCCCAGATAGCTGAGGCTACGAAGCATGCAGTTGCCAGTGACTTCAAAATGGAGGTCTCGTGGCTCCTGATGGAAGCCCTGAAAGCAGTGTTTACCGGTTGTGATAACTCTCTGGAAATTCGAGAAATCGCGCTTACGCAACTTGAAGATGCGAAAGCATTTGCAGCAGCCTCCGTTTTTGGAACGAATCTTGTGGAATGGAGCATCGCCCTTATCCATGAAGGGAAATTTGGAATTGAAGCATTCCATGAGGCAGTAGGCCTCGCCGCCAAAGACCGCTGCCACGCGAACATACGGTCGATTGAAGAACACTACCTTCGCGACTCAAACGAGCGAAGAGCAGAGCACGTGAGTAAGAGACTACAGAATGCCATTTCTACTCTATCGAGCACCCAGCTCGGTCTGGATCTTGTGGGCCCAGAGCCCGTACGAATCGCTCCACCGAGGAAGATGGAAGGTCTTGATGACGGGGTATCGTTGTGATGAACACCTTCCCGCCTAAGGAAATAGCTGTAGATATACTTGAACCTGGCGCCCGCAAAAGAAACGGCGTAATCCCGTGTTACATCGAGAAGAACATCGAGTTCGACCTCGAGGCTCTCGCATCCTTCTCATCCCATGACAAATGGGAGCCCGTAACGTATGACGCACTACTCATATCAGCTGCAGTTGAGTTCTGTGATCGCTACCTTGTCCGCAGTTCCATGAATTGGGGCCGTCGATTCATCGTTCACGCTCCAGTACACGACGTTGAGCGGTGGTCGAGTAACAAGGTAAACCGAGCGCTCGTCAACGCACTGAACCTTTTGACCGGAGACGACTGGCATTTCAATTTTGGACCTCGAAAACAAGCTGCACAGAGACCGCCGCAAGGCCAAATAGCTTTTCCTTCCGATGCAGAGGCTGTCATTGCCTTCAGTGATGGAATGGACTCACGTGCGGTCTCTGAGCTTGAGAGCAAGCGCCTAGGTAAACGCCTGATTCGTCTTCGAATAGGGAGCAAACAACACGACATTTCAAAAAAGGAACGCCAAAGGATTCCATTCACGGCCATCCCATATTCAGTCAAGCTTGATGATGCAAGAAGCGCTGAGAGAAGTGCACGCAGCCGCGGATTCAAATTCAGTATCATATCGGCAGTTGCGGCGTATCTAATTGATGCTCCAATGGCCATCATCCCCGAAAGCGGACAAGGTGCACTTGCACCTGTGCTCCTTCCTGTTGCACATGGGTATGAGGACTATCGAAATCACCCCGTCTTCACCAAGCTGATGGAGCGCTTTATCGAAGCACTTCTTGGTTACCGATTCCAGTACACCTTTCCCAGGCTTTGGATGACGAAAGGCGAGACCCTGCGCGAGTTTGTGGAAACCTGTGGCCCTAACGTGAATTGGATAACGACCAGGTCGTGCTGGCAGCAATCCCGGCAGGTAGCCGTTTCAGGCGCAAGAAGACAGTGCGGCATATGCGCCGCGTGTATGCTTCGCCGCCTTAGCGTTCACGCTGCAGGATTGGAAGAGCCACCAACGAATTATGTGTGGGAATCCCTAGATAGTCCGACCTGGAAGTCAGGCGCAGCAAAAGAATTCACCAGTTTTACCGAAGCCTTGCAACAATACGCTATCGCAGGGGTACTTCATTTCGAGCACCTTTCTTCGATTCGGGAATCTTCGCAGTACGAACTGATCAAACGCCGCAGAACGAGCGAACTGGCTCGAGCTCTGGCCGAGTCGCCACATGCCGTGGCGCAGAACCTTGACAGGCTCTTGCAGCAACATGCCAAGGAATGGTCAGCGTTCACGAGCGATATGAGATCAGAGTCGTTCGTGAGGAAGTGGATAGATGGCGCATCATGACCAAACCAAACTATGAACTGAACCCAGGTGAACTGGGTGAACGACTAAAGGTCGCGCGCGAAACCGCGGCCATGACCCAAGACGCAGCGGCCAAAGCAGTTGGCTTTGCTCGAACCACTCTTGTGGCTATTGAAAAAGGACAGCGCTCTGCAAAGCTTGACGAGATCCAGATGCTTAGCCGCTGTTATGGAGTATCTGCTAACTCTTTGCTACGCCGAGAAGCGGTCCATGTGGACCTTGTTCCTCGCTTCCGCTCACTCCCAGACACTGGTGATGCAGGCATCGACCAAGCTGCTCGGATGTTGAATGATCTCGTCAGGGCGGAAGTAGAACTTGAAAACATTTTAGGTGTTCGGAAAACCTCGAATTATCCGACCGAAAAAAGCATCTTACCAGGCGATGTACGCAAACAAGCAGAGCACGATGCTCATAGCCTCCGAAGCTGGCTAGGGCTCGGCGAGAGCCCCATCCAAGATCTGTTTTCACTCATAGAGATGCAACTTGGAATTCGTGTCTATAGCCGGAGACTTGAATCGAAAGTGTCTGGGCTATTTGCCTATGACGACGCCGTTGGCGCCTGTATGCTAATAAATGCAGTACATCGGAAGGATCGTCAAACCCAGACTGGCGCCCACGAGCTCGGGCACTTTATAGCGACGCGACGTCAGCCCGAGATCTATCAAGCCGAAAAGCATGAGAACTCGCGTGAAGAACGTTACGCGAATGCTTTCGGTAGTGCTTTTCTGACGCCTGCCCGCACTGTCATGGAAAAGTTCAAGGAAGTGACCATTGGATCAACCCACCTCACTCGTCGGCACATCATCCTGCTCGCTAGTTTCTTTGGCATTTCACGCCAGGCAATGGTGATGAGGCTTGAAGAATTAGATCTGACGAAAAAGGGAACGTGGGATTGGTTCATGGATAATGGCGGTATAACCGACGACCAAGCCCAGCAGGTACTAGGCACGATAGCTCAAGATTCCACGCCTATGGAAGGCGCGCAATCAACTAGGCTTTTTTTGTTAGCTATCGATGCCTGGAAAAAGGATCTAATCAGCGAAGGGCAAATGTCGGATTTGCTTAAGCTAGATAGGGCGAAAGTACGCGAGTTGCTTGATGAGGCAGAAGAGGATGAGGTTGATGACCTTTTCAAGCTGTCTCACTGATCGAGATAGCATTCTCGTTCTCGACGCCAGTGTCATCATAAACTTGCTGGCGACCGGCTATGCAAGCGCAATCCTGCAAGCAGTTCCGACTCCTATTGTTGTCACTGACAATGTAATACGGGAGATTGAGCTAGGAACGGTAAACGGCCGGCCTGAGCCGAAACAGCTTTTGGAGCTAATCCATAATCAAATTTTAAAGACAGAAGAGCTTTCTGGCATTGCATTAGAGCACTTCTTCGACTTGGTATCCGGATCCACAGCGGCCTCGCTCGGAGACGGAGAAGCCGCGACACTCGCGCTTGCACATAGCAACGGGTTTACCGCAGTCATTGATGAAAAAAAAGCGACTCAAATTTCCTCCCAACGTTTTGAAACACTGCGACTCATTACAACAGTCGATATTCTTGCTTACGAGCCCGTGCGTATTTCAATCGGAGATAAAGCCTTAGCCGTTGCAACGCTTCAAGCGCTGAAACACGCCAGAATGCAAGTCCGAGACAGCCAATTCGACTGGATTGAAAAGGTGATCGGACGCGAAAACGTAGGTTTATGCCCAAGCCTTAGGAGGCTTGCAAAGCTTAAGCTGGCCGGGCGTCGCAGTGTTAGCCAGTAATGCTGGGCCGACCTATACAGCTAATTTTTAGCTGTATAGGTCTGAGACTTCAGCCAACAGAGGGCCGCACTAGGAGAAACAAATTTCTCTTTGCTCGAGTAGCAGCAACGTGCAGCAGACATCTTTCAGAAGTTTCAGTGTCTTCGGTTACCCCGGCATCTTCATCACGGCTAAATTGCCCTGCATAAGTAGTGGTTCCCTTGTAGGCGGCAACAATCACTACGCTAAATTCAAGCCCCTTGATGCGGTGCATAGTGGCTAGACGGACGCCCAATAGTGCCGAATCGTCCGAGGTTGCGTTATCTAGTTTCAAGTGAATAATATTGGCTTGCTGCAGAGCTCTAGCAATGTTTTCCAGATCCTCGTTAGTACGTGCGGTGATGCAAATCTGTCGAGGCTCCATGCCATCGTCCTGCAGTTGTTTAAGGATCGTTTGTATATGCGGCATATCCTCATTAACGGAAGACGACTCAATGATATCCGGCACATCACCATGGGTAAGCGAACGGTAACCGCGCAGAGAATCCGCATTCCCGTCCAGGTCGTCGACAGCACATCCTTCAAGCTGAGCACAGGCCCATTGACGGATTTCGTCTGTGGTGCGGTAGTTCACCTTAAGGTTACGGCTGCGGCCACGAACCTCAATGCCCACCCGGCTCAGTACGACTTTGTGCCGGTAGATACGCTGGTGAGCATCGCCAACGATAAACAGGTCGTTTTCAGCTTCCTCTACGGCTGTGCGAATAAGCTCAAAACCTGCGTTGCTGATGTCCTGGGCTTCATCTACCACCATGGACCGAATTCCGAGTGCGGGCTGCTCTGTCCTTAACAACTGACAGGCTTCACGGAAGGCCTCTTCAGGCTCGCGCAAATTGGCGGCTTGCAGCTGGGCACGGTATTCGGCAAACACCGGCCAAATAGACTTACGCATCGCACGGCCGAGCTGACCGCCACGGCCGACTCGACTGGCACGCATATAGTCCTCAGCAGTTTCACAAGCTTGAGGCAGCACCACTCGCTCATACTCCGCACGCATGAACGTTAGGCTGAGATCAACCGATGTCGGCATCGCAGACAGAGCTGCTTGCCAGAAACGGCGACGATCGCCTTCGTTGTACAGCAGGTTATGTGGGTAGCCAAAACGACGCAGAAGGCTGGAAGCCCACTGATCCAGGTTCACCACTTGAATTTTCTCCAATTCCTGTGGGGTGCACAGCAGCGCCAAATGCTGGCGGATGTCCTCGGCAAGTGTTTTGGTGAACGTGGTAAACAAGACCGGACGACCAGGCAAGTCCGAATATTGTCGAGCAAGTCTTGCAGCGCGATGCATGGCGACAACAGTTTTACCAGTACCTGCACCACCGGTCACCTTCACTGGACCATTCCAGTCACGCTCCACCAACTTGCGCTGAGTTGGGTGCAGGAAGACCCTCCAGCGTTCTAGAGGTGCAGCCAGTAAGGCCTCCAGATCGCTGTCATCAGTCAGTACCACGAAATGACGACGCGAGCTATCGCGCTCCAGCGCAGCCCCGAAGTCTGCAGGGTCGACAGACTCTGGCGCGGCCTGATCACTGATGATCTTGTCGAAAAGCTCGCCGGCAGCAAATAGATACAACGCCTCGAATGCCTCATCGGGCAATTGCGCTTCCAGCGCCTCAAGTTCGCCTTCATTAGTTACGGCACGCACCGCTTCCAGCCGATCATCGGGTACGCCCAGCCGGCGAATCTCACGATCCTTGAGGGCATCGAACAGTCCCACTGCACGCACCTCGGCCGAGGCGTCAGATGCTTTCGTGTTAGCCACCTCCTGCACTGCATAAACCTGGATGCTGCCAACATCCGGATGGATCGCGACTCGATGGCGACGTGCCCACTGATAGGCATCGTCATGTTGGTCAACCCACAACAGGCAGTAAACGTTGCCCACATCAGGTTTAAGCACGATTCCACGCATATTGTCGTTGATCCGAACCGAGCGCATGTTCGGATCGGCGGCATCATGAATGCGCTCATAATTGATGCCGGTCGCCATTGGGTTCTGACGAAACTTTGCAACGAAGGTCAGTACCGCCTGCTGATGAGAACGTGGAACTACCGAAAACGACTTCAGAAAGTCATCGGACATTGCAATCTTGAGTGCCAGCGTCATGCCAGTGTCTCCATCAAAAGGGTTCTCAGCTCATCAGGCAACTCACTGCCATCAGCGGTAAAAGAATGCCAACCTTGGCCAGCAAAAAGCGCAGCCACTGCTCCAGAATCTGGCAGTAGTACGGCGGTACGAACATCTGGCCAAGCCAATTCGGCTTCTGCTATTACGCGGCCTTTCTCATCCATCAACTCATAGCCCACTTCTGGGGCGGTTACGTCCAGACCAGCCAGAGCCAAGCCCCAAGACTGTACTTCATGTGCAGCTAGACTCAGCGCTTCCTGCCAGGCTTCAGACAGTCCGCCGGATTTTGCTTTGAGCGCAGAACAATCCTGCAGCGCAGGTAACCCTGGCATTTCAGCGTTGCCAACCCAAATCTGACTCAGCGGCAACAATAAGTTAAGTGCCTGCCAAAGTTGCTGCCAGCGTAACTGCAGCTCGCTTTCGGGCAGGCCATCTTCTTTCCACTCGCCAACCAGAACAGGCTCAGAGTCTGCAGAGCCATTGCCCGTCATCACTTGCTTCAGATGCTCCGGGTGCATGGCAATGGCCAGCATCCAGGCTGTACCGAGCTGACGCAGGCTCAACCTATGCAGTTGCAGGTCAGGTAGCAGACCCAGCTCATCCAAACGCTGCCAGAAAGCCCCTTCGCGCAGGACTTGAAGCGCAGTAGTGTCACCCGGTGGCATCAACATTCCCGCAGCCAGGCAGACGGCCAATTTGCCGAGCGCTTGATGTTGCCCATGGGCTAAACGCTGATGCAGCTGGCTAAAGGACGGCAGCGATTTGAAATTGGAGAGTGTTGCGATGCCCTGTGCCGCGCACAGCTTCTGCACTACCTGCTGTGGATCATCATTAAGCAAAGTTGCCCAAGGCGATGGCGTAGGTAATACCTGGTTTTGCAAAGCGCATTCGACATCATCCCAGGTTAGCGTCCAGACTGAGAACTTCCCGCTCCTGGCCACCGCCATACGTTTGGCTATATCGGTAGTAATGATGTCTTTGTGGTACTGCCAACCATCAACAAAGACCGCCACGGGCAGGTCGTCGGCGGCATCGTCTGGCCAGAATACGAAGTCAGGCTTGCACGGAATCAACACACCTTCGCTGGCTCCCAGATTGACCTGCAACTCCATCCGCCAGCGACGCGAGCCAGCCTGTATCTGATAGCCCGCCTTGCCCTTGAACAATAGCTCACTCAGCTTGAACTTCTCACCTTCATGCTCACGGCGCAGCGCTTCGACAAACCGCCTCTCCAGCATGCTATCCAGTAACTGGTTAGCTGGCTGGACGTCGGCCAGATGGGTAACTGGCTTCAGTGCTCCCTTGTACTGCATCACCTCACCCAACAATTTCTGTGCTGTACGTCGCGAGATAGACTTACGATCATGGCTGTTGTGATAGCGGTACACACAGCGATAACAGCCATCGGTGTCCGCATTCTGGTTGCAAGTACAGGTATTGAGGGCTTGCAGTGCAATGTCGAATACTTCCAACAGCGGTTCGGGCGCGCGCATCAATTCCTTGAGATAGCCGGTGCCACCTGGCACGCTGTCGTAGATCACCAGATAACAACGCGGCGCATCTGAGCCCGCAGCCATACGCATATCTAGAGCAATACGCAGATGGTCCACTGCTCCCCTAAACCGCCGCGCCAACCCCAACTCCAGAGCCGACACAAAGCTCAGCAGGGCCTCGTTGGTATCGGCAAAACCCACCTCGGGCAAAAACAGACGAATGCCCTCACTAGTGAACTCGCGGTAGAGGAACACGCACTGCTGCGTGCTCGCCTCGGGGTTCTTGCGCTTCGCGCACCAGGACGAATGGTTGCGATATAGCTCCTCGGCCTTGCGCTTGCGCTGTAAGGTGCCGCACTCGGGGCAGATGCTAAAACCAGGGCGGCTGACTTCCTTCCCGCCGATCTCCATCGGCATGCCTTCCGCTGACTGCTCGCCAAAGTTCACCTCGCGAAAAGTCACCCGATCGAGAAACTCGAAGCCGAAAGGAAATGTTTGCTCGTCAATCACAAAGGCCTGACGCACCGCATCAGGCGGGCTATCCACCAAAGCTTGGCGCACATAAAAACCGCGCTGACGCTCGTCTGAGTCGTCAGCAATACGGCTATCGCGATCCAGCGTTCGGGCAAACACCGTGGTCAAACGCAACATCTCGTGCACCCGGCCACTGTCGCGCCACAGCGTATCGCCACAGCGTGGGCAGTTAGAGTGTTGATCACCTGAGGATAGCGGCTCGGTATAGGAGCACTGCCTACAGAAACGCCAGTGCTCCGGCTTGATCTTAGATACGTCGATCTGGTTGATCACCACCCGCCTGCCTTCGGCATAAAAGGTGTTGTTCGGTGCCAACTCAGTGATGGCCGTTGATCCAGGACGCTCATATTCGAAGGTCAGAGGATCAGGAGCGGATGTCCCGGCCTTTGAATCGCGCACAATGATCGAGCGCAACAGCACACCTTGCTCCGGGAACGCATAGTTGGGTAGCAAGCCCTCATCAGTCAGCACATTGAGCGTAGCCTTACCCTCAATGCTGCCAATCAAACGCGAAAGCGCAGTTCGATCCTGAAGCAGTCGTGCCAACTCCAGCTCCTGATCCTCACCACGCACCGTCAATGCCTGCAGCTTATCGATCTCCTTCACTGCGGCCTCACGCTTGCGCTTGATGCTTTCAACATCACTAGCAATGCTCTGCAAACGGTTGACGATCTTATACGCCAACGGGCTGCTATCACCGTTGCTGCCCTGAATGAAATTAGCCAGCCATTGGCACGTACCGTCGCTCAAAGGGCACATATCTCCCTGATTGAACAAGCGCAAGAACCGTTCAAGAAGCGACGCTTGGTGCTGCTCCACATGACTCAACCAAGGGTAAGGAAACTTGCTGTTGGTCTGATTATTGATCGCAGTGAACACCCCACGAATTTCCTGAGGGATCTGCGCCGCCCGCCCGTTCTCATGCACCCAGCAATCTAGAGTGAACGCTGTAAGTTGACGCTCAAGTACCGCCGAGGCGTTAAGGAAAATCCCAGGTGCCTGCACGGAACCTGCAATCATGGTTTTCGGGTCATCCCAGAAATACAGGTCATGCGGCTTGCTGGTCGCCATGCTCATCAGCAACGCATTACCAGTGCTACGCCCTGCCCGACCGGCTCGCTGAATGTAGTTTGCCTGCTGTGGAGGAACCGAACATTGCAGCACGCTGGACAAGTCGCCAATATCGATACCCATCTCAAGAGTGGGTGTCGCGGAAAGCACATTAATGCCCCCGGGGCGATCACTGTTGGATTTAAAGTTGCGCTCTACTGCCTCGCGCGTTTCGCGCGGCAGTAAACCAGTATGCTCGTGCGCCACTACCCGCCGAATGTCCGCATTCAGGTAGAGTTTGCGATAAAAATCACCGGGTACATCTAGTGCGTGCAACTCGCCCCGGCAATCGACGCGGCGACACGCTTGCTCAGAAAAATCATCCTCTGGGCCAGAGAGTGTTGTGCTGTGGCAGCTGGCACACCGCCACACCTTGCCACCCAAGATAACGTGGAAAGCAGAGGGCTCCAGCCCCCATACACGGATATCCGGCTTCTCGGTAGCCTCCTCAAAACCTGCTAAGCCAACGCTTTCCAATGCCTCAAGAGCAAGCCGATAAAGCGGCGCAATCAAGGCATCCGTACCCAGCGCCAGATCATGCAAAGCAGGCAATGCCTTGAACGCCCAGTCGCTAAACAAACGGGCATGGCTCTTAGTTATACTGACACAGCGACCAAACTCTGCCAGTGTCAAAAACCTCGGAGGCCGCGGGCTGGTTAGAAGCTTGAACTGGCTTGGATTCTTCTTATACCCCCAAGGGCTGCTACCCATTCGCGCATAAAACCCTAGCTCCTGATCACGCCAAGCCCCGATGCGCTGCATGTTTTCCAGTAGCCCGCGCAGTAAAACAACAACTTCTTCCAGCTGCGCGGCGGCTAACGGTTCAAGCGTGTCACGTAGACGTGGCAACAGCCATTGAGCGGCTTCGTCTAACTTGCCCGCAAGTGGCACTACGCATGCAGTTCCCGTCGCTACCAGAGTGCGACCAATATGAGCATCCTGGCCAAACTCTGCATTGAGGACCCAAGGCAACACCCTCGCCAACTCGCTAGGTAGGTTGCTGCTTTCAGGCAGCGCCCCCTCTTCCATCAGGGTCTCGTAATCACGTAGCCACTGCATTTGCGGCGGCAGGAAGTTAGCAATGTAATGACCATCACCTAGCGCCGTGCGCCAACGTTGCGCGAATGCTGTTGGCAAATTTTCTAGTGTCACAGGTCGCCCAGCTGCATAGGCATCAGCAATTACCTGCGCCAACGCCGGGCGTAAGTTCATTCGCCAGGTTCTCGCGGCAAGGAACCCTGCACGATGCGCCGCATCCTGTACCGAGTCAGAGAAAGCAATCAGCTTCTTGTCCGGATTGAAGCGCGTTGCAAACAACTGTCCCACCATCACCGCCGCCAGACTGGCCGCTTGCGAACCAACAATTGTCAGCGTTTTATAACCGGCACAGAAAGGACAATCATGGTGCGACTTGGTGTACTTCGCGCCATTGCGCGTACCTTCACGCAGGTTGCTGGCAATATCTATAGCCAGCAAAGGCTGATCCTCACAGTGTGAGCATTCGGTTTGTGATGCCTGATGCAAGGAGCCGCAGGCAGGGCATACCTGCTTGCGCTCGAACACTGCTGGGTTCGCCCCCGCACTGGAGGGAAAGATAAAACGGGTACTCACATCCTCGGCGAAGAACGCGCTGTAAAACGCCTGCAAATCATGAGTGAGTTGATTGGGGCTGATCTTTTGCTGCGTAGAACCCCAGCCGGTGGCGTGGCACTCGCGGCAATGGATCACCGGCAGATGCAGCCGCTCCATATCGGCTTTACGTAAGTCATCGTGATGCCGAAGCTGCGGTTCAGCATCCAGAACAGCCACCATGCGGCGCAGCTCACGTAGCCAGATTTCCACCTTTACCTGCAAGAAAAAGTTCTGATGTGCATCCTGGCGTGCATGCGCCACCAACGACAGCAGGCTAGACAACCAAAGCAGCGCAAAGCGCTCATCATCGCAGCTCGGCAAACGGCGCTTGAGCAGTACCAACAGGTCATCCAGCAACACGGACTTTGGTCCAAGACGCTCCAAATCACGCAAAAGATTCTGGAAGGCAAAGTGGCTCTTCAGGTCCTTACCCAAGCCACAGCGCCAAGCAAAATCCTCTGCCTGCGTGACCGAGCAAGGCTCACCGAACCACAAAGGCGCTTGGGCCGCCAGATAGGCATGCAGGTCGTCAAAGTTATCGGGTGCCAAGGTATCGAGATCACTGGGCTGCGGGCTTTGGGTGAACTCAACTAGGGCTTCAGCGAGATAATCCCCAACCGACTCGCGGTCCTCGGCGATAACCGCACTGTCATTCAACACTTCACCAAACACATCACCGGCAAAGGCCAGCAAATCGCTAACGCCATCATCGCCCAGCGTTGCCGAAGTACCGACGCACACCAACTGGCCCGGCGGCGCCTTCAGACGTCCCTTGAGACGGCGAATCAAACAGGCCAGATCAGTACCCTGCGCACCGTCAAAGGTATGCAGCTCATCCACCACCAAATAACGCAGCGTGTCCGGCTGCTGATGCGCCCACAAAGGGGCATCTGCTGCACGCAGCAGAAGAAAGTCCAACATCTTGTAGTTGGTCAGCAGAATATCCGGCGGATTTTCACGCAGGGCATTGCGGTCGGTAATCACCGAATAACTGCCGCCACTCAATTCGGCGACCGTTTGCGACTCTACAGCCGGTGCATCGCCCACATACAAGCCTGCACGAATCCCACTAAGGCCAGCGGCCTTAACGATTTCCTTGGCCACGCGCCCAGATTGGTCGCTGGCCAAGGCATTCATGGGATAGAGGATGATCGCCTTGATGCCACGCCGCCCCTCGGCACGCGCCACTCGACAATGCTCAAGGATCGGATATAGAAAGCACTCGGTCTTACCCGACCCCGTACCCGTTGCCACCAACGTGGATTGAGCCTCTGATCCCGCCAGCCGCGCAAAAGCCTTGGCCTGATGTGCATGGGGCACAAAGCTGGCGGGTAACCAAGGAAAAGCTGGTAACCCGCCATTAAGCTGCTTGCGAAATGGCAGTGGCAATGTCAGATATGGCCCTTTGAAGATATTGCTGCGCTCAGCCAAAAAGCGCTCCAGCAAGCCCTCAAAACCAGTAGTAGTGGACGGGAATGCGGTGCGCAGAAAGTCTGCGACGCCCTGAGTGACTTGCTGAGAAACGATAAGTGGCTGCATATTTTTTACTCGGCAAGATCAGCTTCAGTGAGGGGCCATTTTTTCACTGAGAACTTGGCAATCTCGATGCTACGGGCAAGGATCGCATCCTTGGAAAAGGCTGGATTGGCACTAGCGTTCTTGGCCGCCACCCCCTGGATTAACCTGAACTGCGAAGACCGGTACAATTTCTGATCGCGCATCTTGTTCTCCGCTGAGCAGTTATTGCAGGCACTGTTGATGCGCTTCTCAAGCGGTGCGAGATTACCGAGCAGATGGATATGCTCGAGATAGGCGTCTTCAGTGCGGAAACCATACAGACGGACGCCAAAGGAAGGCTCCTGCGGAAGAATATGCTCGATGGTCAGACCTGCAGTACTGATCTCGACCAGGTCTCCTATATCGAGCTGTGGCAAACCCACGGCGACTCTGGCTGCGCTCTCAGATTCCAACAAAACTCGCGCAAGCCCAGGGTTTCGGAACATCTCCTCCCCAGCCAAACGCGACTCGAACTTAGCGCTTGGCATAAACCGCTGACAAAAATTGATCAACCGCTCAGCAATCTCCTCAGTGGTTAAATGACTAAACGCTCGCATGAGAGCAGCCATGTCGGCTTGCGGATTCGTACCCTGCAGTTTAAACACACGAAGGTCTGCGAGCTCAATCAACTCAAGCATCGAATAATTCAGATAGCTAGGTACTTGCACCTCCAGCATCTTCGAAGTGAACAGGCGGATGATCAGCGGGTAAAGCGTGGCCGAGAGATCCTGAACAACCAGCAGCAGATAAAGGCCTCGGTTGGTTCGCCCCCCCTCAGCCAAACCGAGCAGACCTTTAAAGAACACCTCCAAATCACTGACATAATCACTGATAAACCTGGCTAAGCGCTCCTTGTCGCCGCGCATGGCTTTGAGTGCCGGCTTGAGGAAAGACTCCAGAACTGTTTCAGAGGTTGCGTTGTAATCCGCCCCGGACTCCACATCGTGTTGCTCGCCGTTAAACGCGAAATAGTGATACCGCAGCACGTCGTCTTCCCGGAACGGATCACGATTGATCAGACGAATCTGATAACCCGGCTCCGCCGCGAGCTTCTTGAGTTTGCTAAAGCTGCGGAAGGCCTCACCGAACTTATCAGCGATCATCGAATCCAATTCGCCATCCAGAAAGCGATTGGAGTAATAGATCAACAAACTCTTGACGATATCCATCTTCGCCAAAGGTACACCCCGGTCGTTGACCGACTGGAACATGCGAATGGCTTTACCCTCATTGGCCTCGGTGAACTCAAGCACCTCAAGATGGCTGATGCTCAGCAACCAGCTCTTGATGGCTTCCTGTCCTTGGTGCACCTTGATGGCTCTGATGCGTTGGCGAATCCACTGGTAGGCAACCAATAAGCGCTGCTGGCCATCAGAATCAGGCTCTGGCATCTCATCATTCAGTAGTGCAGAAAAGAATGACTTGTTACTGCCAAGAACGGTGAACTTGGGGCCGTATACAGGATGCGTGATGTAGGTACTGCGGTAATGCTCCTTGATGGGCAACTCATCGACTGCATCAACCAAAGCATCGAGCAGCATGGTCAGCGTGGTAAGCCGCTGCTGACCATCCACCACTCGCACCGGTGCCATCTTTCCAGTCTGCGACAAGATAAAGGTGCCCAGATAGTGGCCACCGCCCAGCTCCATCGCTTCCTCGATATCCTCAAACAAGTCGTCGATATTGCTGGTCGTCCAGGCGTAGTCACGCTGGTACGCGGGAATTTCCAGGGTCTTGCCGGTGAAGAACTGCTCGATGGTTTGGGTAGCCAAAATCCGTTTCCTTATGGTGGTAGCTCAGCGGTGTGCTGGTATCCAGGCTTTAGCGGCTAGCGCACGAAATAACGATGGCTCGCGCCATCACGCTTCAACATCTGTTGCTCATACAATCCGTCAGCAGAACTTTGAGCTGTCCGATATCCGCCTTGCTGAGTCCTCCAGTAGGGTTAGCAATGGTTCGCCTCCTTGGCAAAATGCGCCCAGGCTACGTGATAGTCAGCTTCGCGGTCAGCCAGCGTGAAAGGGGCGGTGTATTGGATGGTGCGGTGTATTGGGCCGCCGGGTTGGGTGTCGTCAAGGATAGGGCACTCGATGACGGTGCCGTCGGGGACTTGGGGTTGACCGTTTTTGGGTTTTACATCTTCCCAACCGAGACGACCGGTTTTGGTGCTGCCATCGGGCAGGCGCACGGTGCAGTTGGCGTCGCGCTTGCCGGCCTTGCGCTGCAGGCCCACGCCCGCAAGCCCAATGTTCACGGTGAAGATGATGCGCCCCTGAGCGTCGTACCATGTGTCACGCTCGTTCTGATGCATCACCGGGAACTGCACGCGGTAGATGGTGAGCAGTTCGTCAAGCGTGAGTCCGAGTGCCTGGGCAGCGAGCACGTCGATTTCCACCAGCGCCTGACGGCGAGCATAGTCGCTGCGCAGGGCACAGTTGCGCTGCCAGTCGGGGGTGAGCTGAGTGAAGAAGTCCTGCGTCAGGCGCGGGTCGTTACTGGCCCAACAATCCTGCTGAAAAGCGGGCTGCCAGCAGTCGCGCCAGAGGTCAGCGTAGTGAGTGGTGAGGCAGTTAAGTGTCAAGGTTCTCAACGCAGCAGCAGCCTGCATTTCCACCATAGGAAACTGCTCCCAGATAAAGTGCAGATTGCTTCGTCCGGTGGTTTTGATAAAGAAATCTGCGGTCAAAGACGACGAAAAGATCGCTTGATACAGCAGGTGCTCAACGCTTTTGAATACGGTGCTTTGCACGCCGTTAATATGCGCCTGTCCCGGTGCTGCAATTGAGCCAATCAAAGTACGCTCACCTGACTGGGACAGCATGCCGCGAAAAGCCATGCGATAATACCTTGTCGCCGCTCTCGCTTCGCGCTCGCCCTCTTCCACCCAGCTCACCCTTGGCACACGACGGGCGTACTCCTGTGCGTCGCAGGCTGGTAGGTAGTTAGTACGCGCCAGGTAGTCGTCAGGTAGTAATTCAAGGTCGAGCGGATCATAAGCACGTGGAGTTGTGCAAACCATACGAGGTGTCTTGTAGAACGGATTACCGACAAAGAAATGCGGGCCGGACAGCACAAACTCGGCGGGATCAGAGACAAAACCGTGTTCGCTGGTGTTACGGCGGCAGATGGTGCCGTCCTTTTGCGCGCCAGTTTCGTGCCACATTTCAAGGGTGCCATAATTACCCTGCAGATCTCCGAGTCTTCTTGGTACGCAGGCAAATTTTTCCAGCACTGCAACCAGCTCACGGCTATGTACCGCGGGCAAGCGGGCCTGCAATGCAGGAGTCCCAGGAATGTCATAGAGCTGAGCAAAGGTAGCCAGCAAGGCTTCATCCACTTCTATCACTCGACTGGCATGACCGGCCGTATTCCATCCACCTTCATTCCTTTTAATACCCGGAACGGAGCCACCGCCAGTATGTTCCAGGCTGGCCGCTACCGTCGCTGTCGCGAACAGGTTGGCCATTGTCCGGAAGCGAATCTCGTTCTGAACACTCCCATAAACGTTGATGGAATATCGGACCCAGATCATCACTTCCTGAAACAACAGATTCACATTGGTGAACTGGTAATGCGCCTTCAAGCGAGGATATAGGAATGCGCGCAGCTCTCCCGCCTTGGGGTCGTCATACACCCCCTCGGGGTGCAGTAGCGCCTGTACGCCACTACCGATCTGCCACACCAGCGGCAGAAAGCATTTGTACAGATTGTTCTGCTGACCCTTGAGTAGCGGATAGTTCTGTACGGCGTTGAGAAACTGCCCCATACCTTCTGTAGCCACGCACTCAGCCAGAAAATCAGCCTTTGCGTGCGGCAAGGCGGCAAACACCGCTTCACGCTGATCCGCAGTCTGCTTGGCGCTAAGCTTACGAATGGCAAAACGCGGATCAAAGTCCGAGAGCAGCGCCTGCTCGTTCCACTCCACCTTGATCCAAGGCGGGTTACCCAGCACTACATCAAAGCCGCCACGATCCTTGAAGACATCAGCAAACTCCAGCGCCCAATGCATAAAGTGCTGCTGGCCGGCCACTTGCTGCGCCACCTGCAGTTGAGGCAAGGCGTTGATCAGCGCGGCGATATCGACATAGCCGTAACGGTCACGCTCGGGAGCAAAGTCCAGCCCCTGCTGCGGGTGGGTTTCTGGGAATAGATCATCCGCCGACACACTGTTCAGGCTGGCATTGCCGAGCAGTACAGTTTCCAGCACAAACCACCAGTGTTCGCGGCTAGGCAACTCGCTGGCTTTATCCAGTGGCCAGAACCACAGGGCGCACCAGGCATCCATCACCAGTTTGAGGCGACGGTATGGGCTGGCATTTTTCTGCGCTTCGCTAAGCATTTCCCGCTGGTAGGCGGCATCTTTCTGCGCGGTGCTAGTCGGAGCGCGGTTCGCGGCCAGGTCGGGCCATACATGCAGCTCATCGCAAGTAGCGGCGCGCACACGGGCCAACTCCTGGGCGTGTTGCTGCCAGAGCTGCTCGGTGGCAACACTTAGCGCCTGTACCCGTTTGATTTCATCGCTACTCAGCGGCGCAGTAAAGGCGTTGCGCCATTGTTTGAATTGGTTAAAGGCCGCGGGCTTCAGTGCCTTTATCACCTTATCGCTGACCATACCCATGCCTTCAGCAGGTAGCAAAAAGTGGTATACATCGGTAGCGGCGGGCACTTGTGTGAGTGGCAAAGCACGCGGCGCGGCAGCGCGCCAGTCGCGTTCGGGCAGACCGTTTTCACCCCTGCCCGGGCTGAGCTGGGCGGTGCTAAACAGTTCGCGTCGCGCGCCCACCAGGGAGTTACCGTTGTACAGCTGCAAGCCAAACCACGGCACATGGCTGCCTTTGAAAATGGCGTTGAGCCACAAGGAGACTTCGGCTAGCTCCACCGCAATGGGGTTGAGGTCCACACCGAAGACATTGCTGTCGGCAATGAACATCTTCACCCGCTGTTTTTCTTCGGTGTACTGCTCGTGCGGGATAGTGCGGCCCAGCTCCTTCTGCTTGGCCTGCAGATAAGCTTCGGCTAATTGGCTGACGGCCTCGTTCAAGAACGCAGCGCTACCCATGGCCGGCTCGCACACGGTGAGCTTCAGAATTTCATCTGCCGACTTGCCGGGGACAATCTCCTTCAGCGCATGCTCGACCAGGCATTTGGTCAGCACTTCCGGGGTGTAATAGCTCGCCGATTTCTCGCGGGCACGACCGGCCAGGCGATAGATAAAACTGCCCTTAGGATGAATCTTCGTATTGCCACCAAACAAGCGTTCAGCGTCTGTATAGTGGCTGATGCTACTAGCAGGTACAAAATACGCCGCATCCAGCGGGTTGACCTCGGCATCTTTTTTCTTGTCGGCGGCGCTGGGGGTATCGAGGCCTTCCTCTCTGTCCGTATCACTCTCGCTCGAATCGTCTTCTTCGCTCTCGTCGCCCGTACTTGCCTTCTTACCCTTGGGGTCAGGGCGTACCTCGTAGAGATCTTCTTCGGCGAAAAAGCCACGGAAGGACAGCAGCGATTCGTACACCGCACCCAGCTGGTTGATACCGAGGGTGCCATAGCTGATACGCCCACGACGGCTCTTGCCACCGCCCCGGGACAATGACATTAGCTCGATCACTTTCTGCAGCACCGAGTTACGCAGCTTCACGCTACCAAGTAGCGGTGTGCGCGTAGGGTCAAACAGGTGTCCTTGTAGCGGCGCGATGGTGAAGCCGTTGTCGAGCAAGCTATCATGACTGCCACCCAAGTCGAGCTGACTCGCCCTGGCATCCCGGTGCGGATAGCCTTGCCAGATCAAGCCAAAGAGCTGCCTGAGGCTGTCGTGAAAATAGAAACCTTCCTGAGCTTCGCTGGTGGTCAGCGGGGTTTGTTCCAATTCGCGCAGGTGCTCGATGCTGTAGCCCTTGAGGTAGGCCTCGGCATCGATGGGCGCATACCCCAGCTCGGGCCGCGCCTCGATATAAAACATAAACAGCAGACGGTACATGTAGCGCAGGCTTTCACGACTGAGCTGGTCGGCTAGGTCGGTATCGTTACGCTCAAACACCTTCTCTTTGGCCACCGTGCGTTTGTACCATATAGCCTCATTGGCAATCAGCTCAATGCATTCACGTAGGGCGTATTTGAGATCAGTGGATACCTCAAAGGCATGCTTGTGCGAGCTGTCGTCCAGGCTGTCGAGCAGCGCCACGCCGCCTTCCACCGGAAGCACCGACTGGCTGCCCAGCAGCGCGGCCATAGCGCGGAATTGCTTGTCATCACGCGGGCCGAACAGTTCCGGCAGGTTGAAGCGCAGCAGTGCCTTGCGCCCCCATTTGCTGCGCTCGATCAGCAGCCACTCTTCATGGTGCAGCAGCAATACCCAGCGTGGCGGGTGGTCGTCGGCAAACAGGCGTTTGCTGAGGGTTTCCTCCCAATCGCTGTGGGCATATTTACCTTTGCCTTGTTCACTGGCCGCCGGCGCAAGCAATTGCAGTGGGCTGTTCTCGTCGTCTTCCGCATTGGCAATAGCTGCCGCAACAACCAACAGCGGCTGGTGCTTGGCATCGCGATATACTGCCAGCACCGGCAATTCGCCTTCGGCCAACGTAAGGTTCTGAGGCACTAGCTCGTAACCTAGGGCAGCGAGCAGAGGCTGCACTAAGTGAATAAACAGGCTGGCGCGCTCGCTAGTTTTGCGCTCATTCAGAAAGCGCTCGCGGGCACGGAAGTAACCATTAGCGCCCGCAGCAGTGCGCAGACGAGCGACGGGGCTTTGCGCGCCCTGCTCTTTCCATTGGTCAAACAGCGGCTTGAGGTCTTTTTCGAGGATCTCGTCCAGGTAGTGCTGGCTGTAGAACTCGTTGGCATTGGTGAGGCCGGTGATGGCAAAACTCATGCTGTATTCCTTCCTTAAGCCATCAGTGCGGCGACAACGGTGAACTGAGCGCGGTCATCCAGTTGCAGGGTGTCGCGAATCCATTGTTGGTAGTTGCTGAACAGGTCTGCGGTGGCGCTTTCTTTCTGCTTACGTTTGGCTGCGATGACCTGTTCTATACCCTTGGCGAAATCGATTTCCAGCTGTTCGTTGTGTTTGAGCTGCAGGGTTTGCAGTTTGGCCAACTCGCGCTCCAGACGTTGGCGGCAGTTGGCATCGAAGGCCTGCTTGATCGGTTTGATGTGTTTTTCAGCTGCCTGAATAACCGCCGGTAGTGCACTTTGCAGGGCACGGCTGTCGGGCGCCTGACCATCGTTGGCCTGGGCTTTCGCGGTGCTGGTGAGTCCTGTGCGCTGTAGTGTTTCCGCCAGGCTGAGTACGCCTACCACCTGCCCAGCAGCATCGAGCTGTACACCGAGCCACTCGGCTAGCACGGCTTGACCCCGGCGATTGGGCACCTGGGCGAGCACCAGCACGATGGCTTCGCCTGCGGTCAGCCCCTTCGCAACGCGCAGCAGCGGCGCACGCTGGCGACGAAACAGTGCCATAAGTTTGTAGTCGAGCCACTGGGCAATTGGGTTGAGCGCCCAGAGGTAGTGCAGCTGCGGCCAGGCATTGGTGTCGCGCGCCTGTTTGATGGCCTCTTCAACCACAGCCTTATCGGCGCTCAAGGCAAAGGTATTATCGTTCGGCCACATTTCGCTGGCCAGATCACGCTTGAGCACCTGGGCAAGGTCGCGACTGGGCTGGAAGCTCAGCGTGCGGCTGGCATCATCCGTTTTGATTGCAGCATGTTCGCGCGGCGACTGTTGCGCCAGCCAGCGCAAGGCATCGCGAAGGTAAATGTAGCTGTCGTTAAACAGACTGGTGAGTTCAGCAGTGGGCACCATGAGCACTGCTGTGCTGGCGGGCGCAACGCTATCAGTGCCGGGTACGTTCGCGCCCCACAGGGCTTCGAAAGGGTCGATATCATCCCCAGCCAGTAGCGCGGCGAATTCCTCGACAGTGCGGTTGCCTTCAATGGCCTTGGCCACTTCGAAGGCTTCCAGCTCCTCGTCATACAGCCCCATAAAGGCTGATGGATCGCCGATATTCTTCGCCGCCTGCACGTCCTTAGCAATCAGGATTTCCAGGTAGCGCAAGTCACCGCGAATTCTCTCGTGGCGAGGTTCTGTCAGCAGGTAGCCGATTTTCGGGGCATGCAGTTGACCATATCGATCCACACGACCATTGCGCTGCTGGAACACCATCAGTGACCAGGAAATATCGAAGTGGATCAGCCGATGAGCTTGGTAGTGCAGGTTAAGACCTTCGGAGGCCACATCCGAGGCAATCAGCAGGCGCAGGGGCGAATGGGTTTTGCCGAAATCTTCGACCGCCTGCTGGATGTCCTGGTCAGGCAATTGGCCGTGCAGGATGGCTACGGCGTTGTCTTTTAACCCCAAGGCCTTGGGCAGCTCTAGCTGGAGGAATTTCAGTGTTTCCACTCGCTCGGTGAAGATCACCAGGCGGTCACTTGGATCTTTGCCATCCCAACGCCAGTGCTGACCTTGTTTGAGCTGGCTGATGAGGTGCTGGAATTTGCTGAATTTGTCGGCACTGATGGCCTGCACCAGAACTTGAAGATCACGCAGCCCCTCAAGATCAGGATGGCGTGCGTCTTTTACCTCGAGCTTTCGGATGCGCTCTTTCAGCGTTTGTAGGCAGGCTGCCGGGGAAGAGAACAGCGCCTTTTCCAGCACGGTGCGGAACAACATGGCACCGTCGCGCGCACCGGTCCCGTCGCTATTAAGTTTGAGCTCGGCTAGGGCATCGAAGGCGAGGTTTTCCGCCGGGCTTGCGGCGCAGGCCAAACGAAACACTTCTCGCTCTGGGAACTCCTGCGTCATCTGCTCGCGCACGTCTTTCTTGAAACGGCGAACAAAGAGGTGATCAACATCCTCACGGGTGTAGTCGGCCCCTGCTGGTAGCACCGTGGGGTCGAGCATGCGCACGAGGCTGGCGAAGCTGTCTTTTTTGCCGTTGTGCGGCGTGGCGGTGAGCAAGATCAGTGCATCGGAGCGTTGCGAGAGTAACTCAGCCAAGCGATTACTTTGGGTACGATTGCCCTTGTAGGAAACGTTGTGGGCTTCGTCGATGATGATCAGATCCCACCAGGCGCTTTCCAGGTAGTGCCGGTACTCGCTGTCGCGCTTCAAGGTATCGACCGAGATTATGGTGCGGTCGAAGTAGTTGAAGGGATTGTGATTGGCTGGGATATCGCGACGAATGCGCTGAATACCGGATGAGTCCAGGCGGGTGAGCGGGATGGTAAAGCGGTTCCAGAACTCCTGCTGAAACTGGCGCATCATACTTTTGGTAGTAACAACCAAAATGCGGCGAGCTTTACCTCTGCGCATCAACTCGGCGGTAAGGATGCCGGCCTCAAGGGTTTTACCAAGGCCTACTGTATCCGCAATGAGCAAGCGCGGGCGCAGCTGCTGCAAGACTTGATGAGCAGGCTGCAACTGAAACGGCAACGCATCCATGACCCCATGCTGACCAATCACTACCGACTCGCTTTGCAGCGCCGACTGACGCAGACGCGCCTCGATAAACAGCCGCGAAGCAATAAATGTGGGCGACTCGTCGTAGACCAGCTCAGTCTTTGCTGGGTCAATTAGGGTGACGCCTTCGAGTTCAGTGAGGAAAAGCGCATGACGGTTGCGCACGGTTTCCGACACGCCTATGCAGGAGAGCTGCCAGCCACCAAGATTGCATTGGTCGGCGCTCTGGATAATCCATTCTTCATCGCGGATCAGTGCACGGGCACCGGGGGCTGGGGCTTGGGTCAGTTGCATTGGTGCAATCCTTGTCAGGACATGAGGTACACAGAAAACTGCAAGAAAATTCAATCGCCTAATTAACCCAGACAGATCGGCACTCTGCTGATCAATTCATCTCCGCTCAGTCGCGGCATGAGCCGTTGCATTCTCAGCAGCGATAACGTCCGTCGAGGACGCCACCACGTCTATCTGGCGGGTGGCACTTTACCAGCTTTGCGCTTTTTGGAACGGACGGGGTGAGTCCAGCAGTGCAAAATCAACGTTTCAAAATCAGGTAAGACACTCGCCCCATTTTCGGGACGGTTACCTGAGGGCATGAGGACATTCGGGCATGCGAAAGACGTAGAGAAGGTCATGGTAGAAAACCACCAGTGCACATGCTTGATACCTCGACCGACCCAATTATCCGATGTGGTAGCACTGGTCCAGCTGACACTACCTCGACCATTAGGCGAGTGACCGCTGGGCTGATCAAGGGATGGAATTTACCACTGGCTCAAAGTCGCAGCGAGTAAGAGGCTCTATTCAAGGGCTCCAAGCTGAACCCTCCTAGGACGAATACGCCGGAAGGCTGCATAACCAATACAGCGAGCACTAAGGCAAATGCATGCTGGTGAGCTCCCGAGCGCCATCGGGTACCACGGGTTGATAACGGTTTATGGCTTTTTTCTGCCTGTCGCCACCGGCAGCTATGGGCTGTCACTGTCAATCATGTTTACGAAGCGTGCTGGTCAGATCGAGTGCAAACGGGTGGTCAGGTGGAGCGCGGTATTCCTATTGGTATTCCAACTAAAAATCAAAATAGCTCTTTAAACTATAAATCAATAAATTACCAAATCGATTCAAATTACCCCGGCCCACCAATTCATCATCTAAAGACATCCACAGACGTCTTTTTTCACCTTAAACCCAACAAAATCAAATCCCTATAGGCCATCAGTACCCCTAGACATCCGCCCACCCCACATTACCGGGTACTCCAAATGGTACCAGTGGTCATTTTTGGAACACCAATTAACGCCATGGAACACCTCATGTGCGCCCAAGCCCCCGCCTCTCTGACCGCCAGCTCAAAGCGGTGAAACCGAAAGACACGGACTATCTCTGCGCCAAGACGCAGCGCGCGGGTGATTTGGCGACCATTAGCCCAGGGCCAGAATCTTCCATTTTTAAACTCATGCACCGGTTTTCGGGGCAGTTGGGTCAAGATTATTCAGAGACTTCAAAAACGGCCTTCTGTTTCAACATGGCCAACAACCTTTCAGCGGCAACTGACAGTTGCCGACCCGATCGGACCATCAGGTGTGCCTCGGCACTTTCGAATACTTCGCTGCGGGTCCTGAGCGCTACAAGCGTACCTTCCGCGATTTCATTGGCTACCGCGTGCGAGGACAGGAAGGTCACCCCGAGATGGGCTTTTACATAGCTCTTGAGGGTGGCGATTGAGTTGGTGACCAGATTGGATTCGAATTGAATGCGATCGTGGAATTGCGCCAGCTTAACCAGATTGCTTAAGCCAAAGCCGTTGGACATCAAGCCCACCGGATAGGGGCAAACATCACTCAATGCCAGTGGCTGCGGCTTCTCGGTAAGGGGATGGCCGGGCCAGGTGATGACGCACATTGGCTGTTTGCGCAACATCACCGTACGCACGGCGGGATCGATAGGCGGACGGTATGCCAAGCCGATGTGAGCCTGATCACTTGCCAGCATCCGCACTGTGTCGACGGCATTGGCGAACTCCAGCGTAACCACCAGCTTGGGGTGCTGCTGGCTGAAGTCCTGAAGCACCCAGCGGACTAATTCCTCGCGGAAACCCTCGCCCGCAACAATGTGAATCTCACCTCTCTCCAGACCCTTGAGTTCGGAAATCTGAGTCAGCAGCAATGCTTCGCTTGATCGCCGCTCACGACAATGGTTGATCACCAGTTTGGCAGCTTCCGTAGGGACGATCCCCCTGCCGTGGCGCTGTAGGAGTTGCACCCCCAACTCGCTTTCCAACTGGTGGATTTGCCGGCTGACAACTGAGGGCTCGATATTCAGACGATCCGCTGCGCCTCGGATCGAGCCGGCTTCTGCGACCTCTGAAAAATAGTGAAGTCGCCGTTCATTAAGGCCGATTTTTTGCAATTAGGGCTCTCCTGTCTGTTGACTTAAAGTCAACACTCGCAAGCGAAGATCGCTATTGTTTGAAGTTTCTGCGCTCCCCATACTTTCTGTCAATTGGGCGATGCCAAGCTCATTTAATCGACACAATAAAAAAAATGCGGAACTTGTGAGGACTTCACTATGGCTCAGGCCGCAATACTGATTACACCGACCTCCCCCGATGACCTCGCCCTACGCAAGATGTATCGCAAAATCAGTTGGCGCCTATTGCCCTTTCTGTTGTTGTGCTATGTCCTCGCCTATTTAGATCGGGTCAATATCAGTTACGCCAAGATTGCGATGCAGCAGGAATTCGGTCTGACCGATGCAGCTTATGGATTGGCGGCAGGGATTTTCTTTATCGGTTATGTAATGTTCGAAGTGCCGAGCAATCTCTGGCTGGCGCGGGTAGGAATACGTAAGACGCTCAGTCGCATCATGTTGTTGTGGGGGGTGGCTTCAACCTCGATGCTGTTTGTGCATGACAGCACTACCTTTTATGTCCTGCGGTTTTTTCTAGGGGTGTTTGAGGCTGGATTTGCTCCGGGCATGATCCTCTATCTGACCTTCTGGTTTTCAGGTAAGCGTCGCGCTCAAGTAATGGCGTGCGTCCTGTTGGCAGGGCCAGTCTCGAACGTCATCGGTGGACCATTGTCGACCTGGATTATGGGGACTTTCGCCGACATTCATGGTTTGGCGGGATGGCAGTGGATGTTCATCCTCGAAGGGGCGCCTTGCATTCTTTTGGGTATCGCGGCGTTCTTCTTTTTGAGTGACTCGCCGGAACAGGCCAAATGGCTGAGCCAAGAAGAAAAACGGCTGCTGGCGAATGATCTGGAGCAGGTGCAGGCGTCAAAACAACATACGTTCGCTGCAGCCTTGAAAGACTGGCGAATTTACCTGATGGCCCTCATTTACTTCTGTCTGATCTGCGGTCTGTATACCGTCAGTTTCTGGCTGCCGAGCATACTGCGGGACGCTGGCGTAAAGAATATTTTCGAAATCGGGCTCTATTCAATCATCCCTTACAGCGCCGCCATTTTCGCGATGCTGATCAATGCTCGGAGTTCCGACCGCCTGGGCGAGCGCCGCTGGCACGGCGCAGTACCCGCCTTTCTGGGCGCAATCGGCTTAGTGCTGACCGGTTTCAGTTCCGGCAACCTGACGTTGGCGCTGTGCAGTATTACCCTCGCAACGCTATCCACATACTCGGCCTATGCCGTGTTCTGGGCTGTGCCCTCCAGCTACCTCAAAGGTACTGCCGCCGCTGGAGGCATAGCCCTGATCAACAGCATCGGTGCCTTCGGTGGCTTTGTCAGTCCTTCCATCATCGGTGCTCTGAAGACCTTCACCGGCTCGTTCGCTGCGGGGATGGCCGTAATGGCCGTCCTTTTAGTGATCGGCGGTCTTTGTACGTTGACATTGCGTTTACCGGCCCAGGCTCAACCGTAGGAGCCGGGGATGCATCCCAACTGACGCCACTCCTGCACTCCATTAT
This sequence comes from Pseudomonas sp. Y39-6, assembly GCF_023651955.1. Lineage (NCBI taxonomy): Bacteria > Pseudomonadati > Pseudomonadota > Gammaproteobacteria > Pseudomonadales > Pseudomonadaceae > Pseudomonas > Pseudomonas sp. Y39-6. Next base: position 6,095,117 of record NZ_CP069594.1, read on the forward strand.
TCACCGCTAGGAACTTACTGTGATGAAGACTGAACCTCACTACTGCAAAGTCGATGATTTACGCCCTCAAGCTGAGGAACTGACACGTATTCGCCGCCATATTCACCAGCATCCGGAAATGGCCTACGAGGAGTTTCAAACCGCCAAACTCGTTGCAGAGCGCTTACGGGCCTGGGGGTTCAGCGTAACCGAAGGCGTTGGTGAGACCGGTGTGGTAGGCAGCCTGACGGTAGGCGCCGGCAAGAACATTGGCATACGAGCAGACATGGATGCTCTGCCGTTGACCGAGCAGACCGGCTTGCCTTACGCCAGTGTCCATCAGGGAAAAATGCATGCCTGCGGCCACGACGGCCATACCACCATGCTGCTTGGGGCCGCTGAATATCTGGCGCGCACACGAAACTTCCGCGGAACGGTGCACCTCTATTTTCAACCCGCAGAGGAGAAGGGCTTCGATAGCGGTGCGCAACGCATGGTAAATGATGGCTTGTTCGAACGCTTTCCCTGTGATGCCGTGTTCGGAATGCACAACCACCCCGGCGAGGCTCCGGGCACCTTCCTGTTTAGAAGCGGACCGTTCATGTCGGCGAGCGACAAGGTCGCGATTACCATTCATGGTCTCGGAGGCCATGCGGCTCGCCCACACCTTACGGTAGATCCGGTTGTGGTGGCGTCCAGCATCGTCATGTCGCTGCAGACCATTGTCGCGCGCAATATCAACCCTGTTGAACCCGCTGTAGTCACGGTCGGCCTGCTTCAGGCGGGGGTTGCTAACAATGTGATTTCCAGCAGCGCCTACCTTGAGCTGAGCATCCGCTCGTTCAGCAAGCGGGTCCGTAGCCAGTTGAAAGAGCGCATCGAAGCACTGGTCCACGCCCAAGCAAACAGCTATGGAGCAACGGCCACGATCGACTATATGGAAGGTTACCCGGTGATCGACAACGACCGAGCGCAAACCGAATTTGCTCTGCAAGTAGCACGGGAACTGGTGGGTGATGAGCATGTGATTGCCCATGCCGATCAGCTCATGTCCAGCGAGGACTTCGCTTACATGCTTGAGCAGCGGCCAGGTTGTTTTTTACGCCTGGGCAATGGCGTTGGCGAAGATGGTTGTATGGTTCATAACCCGGCCTACGATTTCAATGACAAAAACTTGCCAATCGGTGCTGCCTACTGGGCGCGCCTAGTGGAACGGTATCTAAACTAAAGCAAAAAACCAGACCCTCGTCTTGGGCGGTTCAGACTCGCCCAAGTCCGGTAAATCTATAGCAAGTCGCCGCTGCGGCTTAAATCACGTATTCATGCTGTTCACTCGTTGTAATGCGTTGGAAGCTTGAGCATGCAGCGCAATGCTGCCCACACATCAATGACCAGCGACCACTTGGCTGGACTGCCTGTCACCTTGCGCAAAGCCGTGGACCCGCGCTCTAGATGCAATGACCAGACTGAGGAGTAGCAGTATCAATAACACCCAGGGAAAGGAACCCACTCCCCACTGGCCAAGTAACACGCCACCCAAGAGTCCCCCGCCAGCGACAGCGCTGTTCCAGACGACAACGTTCATGGAGAGAGCAACATCGGCGCCCTTGCCTGCGGCGTCGGCAAGCGCGGTTTGTAGAAGCGTCGCGGCGCCACCAAAGGTCAGGCCCCAGATAAAAACACCTAGATAAATCGCCACGGCAGAGCCTGAAAACAAGCCGAAGAAAACCGAAACGGCTGCGAAGGTTGCGAGACTGGCCAACACTGTCTTGCGCAGATGCCGATCAACCAGCCGCCCCGTTATCCAGATGCCCGCCAAAGCGGCAACACCAAATACCAGCAGAACCAAACCAACCTCATCGGCCAACCCAGCCCTGGAAACAAACGGCGCGACGTAGGTATAAAGAATGTTGTGAGCCAGCATCCAGGTGAAGACGACCCCCAGCACCGAACGTACACCAGGTGTGAAAAAGACCTGACGCAACGCCATGCGCTGTGAGGAGGATTGGCCAGGGTAGTCCGGCACCTTGATCAGCACCCAGACAATCAACAGCAAGGTCATCCCGGACATCAATCCGAACGCCATGCGCCAGCCCATGAATCCCCCCAGCCAGGTTCCCAAAGGCACGCCCAGCGACAATGCGATGGGCGTTCCCACCATCGCTACTGCCAATGCGCGTCCCTGCAATTGTGGAGCAACCATCCGTCGCGCATAGCCCGCAATGAGACTCCAGGCCAGTCCCGCAGAAACGCCGGCAAAAAACCGCGCAATCAAAGTAAGCCAATAGTGGGAAGACAGCGCCGTGAGGGTATTGAATACCAGGAAGCCGACAACTGTTAGCAGCAACACCGTCCTGCGGCGCCAGCTTTGCGTGGCAATAGTCAGCGGAATTGCTGCCAGCAATGACCCCAAGGCATAAACGGTCACCATCTGCCCAGCCAAAGATGCCGAAATACCAAGCCCGCTGCTGATCTCGGGCAACAAACCCGCGGGCAATGTCTCAGTCACAATGCAAATGAAACCTGTCATCGCCAGTGCCAGTAATGCTCCAAGCGGAAGTTTCCCGCTCTGCGGCTCATCTGTAGTCATTCGATCACTCCCACTAATATACTGATCGGTATAAATATAGGGAGCGGCCGCAGGGTAGTCAATAACTTATGTATCGATTAGTATTTAAGTAACTCTGGAGGAGATCCGACATGGCACAGATGGGACGCCCGCGCACGTTTGACCGTGACCTGGCAATCACTCAGGCACTGCATTTATTTTGGGAGCATGGATACGATGCGACATCCCTGAGTCAGCTTAAGGCTAATATTGGTGGAGGCATCACCGCGCCGAGCTTTTACGCGGCGTTTGGCTCCAAGCAAGCCCTGTTCAACGAGGTAATGGAGCGCTACCTCACTACGCACGGTCGGGTCACCGACAGCCTGTTTGATACGACCCTGCCACCCAAGGAGGCGATTGAACTCACCCTTCGCCGGTCAGCGAAAATGCAATGTGAGCCCGATCATCCCAAGGGCTGTCTGGTGTCGTTGGGCCTGATGAGCGCTTGCTCGGACGAAAGCAAGGCCATTTCAGAACCTCTCGCACAGGCCAGGCGCTTAACCCGCGCAGGCATGGTTGCCTGTATCGAACGTGCTATCGCGGAGGGCGTGCTACCGGCGACCATTACCCCAGACACCCTCGCCGCGGTGTTCGACAGTTTCCTTCTGGGCTTGTCTACATTGGCGCGCGATGGTCTTCCACATGCCACGCTGGATGCCGCAGTGACTCAAGTGATGGGGATATGGGATAGCCTGTGTATTGTTCCCGACGGTCAATGAGCCAGACGTCTCAAACGTCAGGAACCTTCCACGTGGTGATGGGCAACTTCGCCTGCAACTGAACACTTAGGTTCTGCTGACCAGCTTCAATTCATAACCGCCTGCGCAACAGGTGTGGACGTGTCCAATTCCCATTACGTGCGGTCCCGTCACCAGCATGTCCTCCTGCGCGAGCCGCTCCAGCAATCGAACTCTCGTGTCGAGGGCCTGGACTGGGTCCATGTCAAAACCGATGCTCCAATGCGGATAGCGCAATTGCAAGAGTGTCGAATGTATGACATCTCCCCAGATCAACACACGCTGGCCACCGCTCTCAATCTGGATGCCACTGTGACCTGGCGTATGCCCGTGAAGTGGGATCAAGCTGACGCCAGGAATGACGTGTGCATCGGCAGGTAGTGCCTTGATACGTGGCGCATAGGCCGTCAATGCCGAGTTTGCCAATTTGAACAGGCCAGCCTGCGACATCTGAGGATGTTTTTCAGGAGCCGTCGGGTCGGTCCAGAACGCCAACTCCTCGTGCGAAAGAAAGAGCGTCGCGTTGGGATACAACGCACTACCGTCCTCTTTGATAAGACCGCCAACATGGTCCTCATGCATATGAGAAATAATAACGCCTTGAATCTGGTCAAGCGCATAGCCAGCAGACAGCAACGCCGCCGATGCTTTTCCGAAGCGAGGTCCCAACTCGCGACCACAACCGGCATCGATCAACCAAAGCTCGTCGTTTTTCTTCAAAAGGAATGCGTTGATCGGCTCAGGAACCGGCCCCGATGCGGGGAGACCTGCACTTTTGAATAATGCAGCCCCCTCTTCCGAGGCCGCGGCTTTAATCATGTCCGTACTGCATAGAAAAACTCCGTCCAGTAACGTGACTAGTGTGAATTCGCCGATAGTGTGCTCTTCAATCATTTCTTTATTCTCCAGATTGACCAGGGTAGGTACGCCGCAAGCGTCTTTACGCTCGCGCTCCAACCTTTGAGTGGTGGGTAAATTGCACGAGCAACGCAGCTGCGGAAGCGATCAAGGCCATGGCCATCACCGCGGTCCAGCCGCCGGACTGCCAGCCGATGCTGCCTGCGGCGGAACCGATGGCGCCGAAGGCGAATTGGGAAGCCATGAAAATGGTGTTGAAGCGGCCTCGGGCGGTGCCGGCGAGTGCGAGGATTCGCGACTGGTTGTAGATAAGAGACATCTGCAAACCGGTCGTCATCAGAATGGCTCCGACGCTAAGCCCCACCAGATTCACGAACGCGATCATTACGACAAAGCTCGCCACGACAAGGCCGATACCGACGTGACCGGCGTACTGGCCAGCAAGGCGCAACCCCAGTGGGGCAAGCATCACCCCGCCGAGTGCCACCACGCCGAAGAGCCCCGCAGTCCCACTGTTCAACCCAAACCCAGGGCCTTGCAGCAGGAGCGTGAGAATTGTCCAGAACGCACTGAAGCCGAAGAAAACGAGGCTTTGCACCAGTGCGGCCTGGCGAAGTTCAGCGCCATCGCGCACGACCCCAAACAATGAAACAAGCAACTCAATGTATGAAGCGCGTGATTGCGGTTGGCTGGTTGGAAGTTTCGCCGCGAGCCCTGCAAGCATCATCAGAGAAAGCACAGCGCCCAAGAGGAACATCGCGCGCCAGCTGAAATAGGCGCCCACGAAGCCGCTGATCACCCGAGCCAGCAACACCCCAACAAGCAGCGCGCTGGTGATTGATGCGAGAACTCGTTCCCGACTGCTTGGCGGGGATAATTCAGATGCGAGCGGGATGATGTGCTGGGCAATCGTCGCGAACACCCCAATCATGATGGACGCCATTGCAAGGCTATACAGCTCGGGGGCCGCGCTCGCGCAAAGCGTCGCTACCGTGAGCCCTATGCATTGAATGAGGATCAGCCGTCGACGGTCGATCTTGTCGCCTAGTGGCACCAGCAGAACCAAGCCCAACGCGTAACCAATCTGTGTCGCAATCGCGACGAGACTGACCTTGGTACCTATCCCGAAGCCGTCCGCAATCAGTCCGAGCAAAGGCTGGTTGTAATACTGGGTGCCTACTGACAAGCCGGTCGCTGCTGCAAGTAACAGTACAAGCCCCCGGCTCATGCCTGCGCCCTCAGTTTCCTGCTTGAGCTCTATAGATGGGGCGTTCATAACATGATCCTCCAGGCAGCGGGGTGCCGTTACCTGAGGTAAAACTCAGGCAAGCAAAAATTCGGGGTATGTGGTTTGTTGCGCTTACAGCCTTAGCGGCGGCTGAGAGGCATGCCGAACAAAACTCGTTTGTCCGCAGGATTTATCGATACATCATCAAGGCCCAGGTCGGTTCCGGTGCGCCACTCGCGCGGCCGCCCGTCGCACTGATCAGGACGCCCTGCCGCAACGCGGCCTGCCAATGGGTCCTGGAAGACTGTGATCGGCCCTCGCTGCGACTTCCGACCAATTCGTAGTGGACAGCGCGACGCCTTGGTAATCGTCAAGAATTGCTACTTTCATCACGTCACGTTCCTATATCCGATTTGGTCCTCAAGTACGCCTAAGCCAAGGCTCCATACCAACGGCTGGGTGCGATGCGTGAGATATTGACCGATCGATACATATCTGACAAATTGCTGTTCGTGATGGCATCTATCTCTGCGAGAGATGTAAATGACAACCCTTCGGACCCTCGATCTAAATCTCCTGCATGTGTTTTCCGTGCTCATGGAGGAGAAAAGTGTCAGTAAGGCCGCTGCACGACTATTTATTGGCCAACCGGGTCTTTCGGGCGCGCTGCGACGCCTGCGAGAGACGTTGGACGATGAGTTGTTTGTACGTGTTGGACGAGGTCTGCAGCCAACGCCCAGGGCACTCGCGATTGCACCGGAGATCGCCAAGGCGTTATCTACCATCGAACACGCAGTGCGGGCGCCAGGGGTGTTCGATCCCGCCACATGGGAAGGTGAATTCCGCATTGGCATGTGTGACAACTTCGAGGTAGCACTACTTGGGGCCCTCGCGGCTCGAATCCGCGAACTCGCACCGCGCTCGCGCGTATTGGCAGTCGCCTCGACGAAGCGCGATTCGGTTCAACTTTTAGAGCAGGGCGCTTACGACGTCAGCGTTTCCGTTCACGAAAACCCACCTTCGTGGCACATGTGTGAGTTGCTATTCCAACAACGTCTTGTCTGCCTTTATGACCCCAGGCAGCTAAAACTGACATTGCCGCTGAGCATCAAAAGCTACGCGAAGGCCCAACATGTCATCGTGTCGGCGGAAGGCGACGGCGCGACAAACTTGGACAGTGTGCTCAGCGCTGCCGGGGTCAGGCGCAACATCGTCGCAGGCGTGTCGAGGCACGCGTCAATTGCGCCGTTATTGCTGTCGGTACCGGCGATTGCAACTGTTCCCGAGATCACGGCTTATTGCATGGCGCCGCTTTACGGCCTTGAGGTCACCGCCGCGCCCTTCGAACTGCCTATGGAGCAAATCTCGATGTTGTATAGGCGCACTGATCAAATGGATGGCCGCTCTATTTGGTTCCGGAATATTCTTAAAGAGGTCATATCAGAGACATTAACAAGTCGCACGACGCTGGATGCAGTCGTGCGACTGTCTTGACTTGATCGCCCCCTCTGGACGTGCAAGGACGCGTATCACGATGTCTGAGCATTTTCTCCCTAAGCTCTTGCTCAAAGGTTTGTGATAGCTGCCAGCCATCCGGCGATGGTTGGAGAGTATCTAGAAAACCCGGGGCGATTCAGACCTCACCAAAACCAATACGGCAAAAACTTGGGTGTCGGCTCGTTGGCCAACTCCAAATGGTAAGTAACAGAGTTAAAGAAAAACATGTCCAGTATGAGAAAGGCGATAGCACCAAAAGAGAAAATCACAAATTCACGATGTGGATGCACGCTGAAACGTGTCACCATCCAGGGCCTAACGGCAACAAGGGCAATCAACCCCATGGACGCACCGAGATAGTTCGGCTGAAGTGGAGTCGCCGCATACAGACCATGAATAAACGCAAGCAGTAACACTCCCAGGCCAACCACTGGCAGGTTTAAGCAAAACCTCAGCAGTTTGTCTCGGATACTTGCAAAGAGAGCGCTGCGATCCACGAAGACGTAGGCAGCCAACAAGGAAATAGCGGGTGTAATTGAAAGTATGTAACGCGCCTTCTTGGAGCTTGGAATCGTGAACAGTACGATCACCACAAGGAGCCAGCCCGAGAGATACAAGAGCATGTTCGTGGCTGGATCAGGTGAGCGTTCAAAAAAGCACTTCCCCTTCTTGGCGATAACGCTCAAAGCGATAAGAGCTGTTACGCCATAGGTCAGCAAGCCGGCAGAGAAATAGAAGTAATAACGAGGCGCGTGGTCACTGCCAAACCGCCCCAGCCCTTGCATGATCAATACCTCTTGTAGAAACGCGTCTCCACCTTGTAGGTAGGCAGCCCATGTCAGCACCGCAATGCCTGTGGCCAGGACCAAGCCTGCCAGCAAGCAAAACACAACCAGCATGCGCCATTGCTTGCTCAAAAAATAATAAGCGGCGACCACACTGGCGGGGCCGATCAGACCAATGGGGCCACGAAATGCAAAGCCCAGCGCAAGGCCTGCGAGCACAAGCAGCACGCGGAAACGTTGTTTGTATACCTCTCCCGTGTAGGCCAGATAAAAACACACCACTGTAAAAAGCGCGGGGTATATATCCAGTGCCAAGGAGTTCACGCCGTCCAGAAATGACCAGGTGAACAGGGCAAATACAACACCATATGCGCCCCATTTTTTCTCATGCAATGCACCGAGCTTGTAAACAAACACCAGCATCAAGGCCGCGGCAACACAGAAGGGAAGGCCCATTGAAAGAATCGATACACGACCAAACGGCAAAGAAACCAGATAAACAAGGAGCGTATTGATCACCGTGTAATCGGGATATGGCCGCAGATCATCCGCAATTGGAAACAGCGTCACCCCATGCGCGAGCATATATTGAGCAAAATCGACAAAGCGCGTTGTGTAATTGAGCACAGCAGGCTTGTATTGCAGTACTGCAAACACGAGAAATGTCAATATAAAAATAAATGAGCATGGCTTTTTTACAGCCATTTCCTTTAGCACTTTCATGTGGACCTGCTATCCCAAAAAACTCGCAGGCTAGCATTTTGCTTTTTGCGCCATCCAGACAAAAACAGTGAAAACTTGTTAAACACATGCGACCTATTGACTCAACTAATCAACTAGCATGCGAGTTCTGAACATCAGCTGAACACACTCTAAAAACATGCAAACAGCCCAGCAGCGGTATTGACTCTCTCACCAATAAACTCTATGGATTCGCCAATTTCGAACTATCGAGCACGGACTAGCACGTACATCGGCGTCATGTTGCATCCAGGGAAATCCCCCGCCGTCGGGTGATATTCGTCATTGCCCGTGTTGTAACCCACCGCACGGTCTATGGCAGCGCCGACCACCGTGGGCTCCAGATCATCAAGATAGAGCAGGGCCTCCAGGCCAATGCATCACCAGTTCACAATCATCGGCAACCCGGGACGGAAATCGTGTGTCTGGCCGCTGGCGCCATGATCGATTTCCAGTAAGAGCAGGTGTTCATCACCCTGAACAATTTCAAATCCTTTCAGCTGGTTTGCGCAGGTGGCAGCGGTCGAAAACGCGTGGTGGTCGGGCGTGATAACCCGCAACGATGTCATCTCGCGAAAGCCGTTGGGATGTTCAAACGGCTGCGCTCGCTCAGCAGGCGCCTCATCTGGCCTCTTGGCAAACGAAAGAAAAAACCACATCGGTATTAATTCCCTTTAATCCCAGGCGTTGATTGCCCAACCATGCGGCCACAGGTTAACAACCTCACTCGCCCGCTGCATCGGATCAACTCATGTCCAGTTCGAGCAATTGACTGGCCGTGTTCAGGAAGTTGGCAAGCGTCGGTGTCGTATCGTCGCGGCGGTACACCAGGCCGGTTTCCAGATGTGGCGCATTTTCCTCCAAAGCGAGATAGCACACCCCCGAGCGAGCGAGATGGCGCAATGACGCCGGCACCAGCGCAATGCCCATGCCTGCCGATACCAAGCTAATGATCGTCTGCATCTGAATAGCGTGCTGGGCAATATGCAGGCTACCGCCGCACGCGGCGTAGTAGCCGGTGACCAGGTCATAGAACGCCGGTGCCGCACGCCTGGGAAAGACCACCAGCGGGCAAGATATCATCGCGTCCGAAGATAACCGGCCCTCCACATCGACCAGGCGCCCGTCCGCCATCCACGCTTGCGGCACAGCGGCAATCAGTGGCTCGACGACCAAAGACCGGTAGGCCAATTGATCGGGGATCGTGGCCCACGGGTTGGCAATGACAATGCCTGCGTGCCCCTTGCCCTCGAGCAGCGCAGCGATCTGAAGATCACTGGTAGCCTCCATCAACGAAAGCTCCACCGCCGGGTACAGGCTGCGGAACCGTTGGACCAGCACGGGAAGAATGCTGTAGTCAGCGGTACTGACAAACGACAGTTCCAACCCGCCGGCATCGCCGCGAAGGATGGCTTGCGCTGTATGACCCAGCGCATCGATAGCCCCCAGCGCGGCCCGCACCTGAGGTAGCCATTGCTCGGCGAACGGGGTCAGCGCCACGCTGCGCTTGGTCCGTACAAACAGCGAGGCACCAACTTCGCGCTCCAGCGCCATGATCGACTGGCTCAACGGCGGCTGGGTCATGCACAGGCGTTGCGCTGCCAGGCTGAAATGCAAAGTCTGGGCGACAGCGACAAAATGCCTGAGCTGGCGAACATCCATTTCTTATACCTCCAGAGACTTAATAAGCATTAAATAATATATTTCACAGCCTTCCAACCGATCTTTAGCCTGAGTCCATACCGTCAGCCCAGGAGGACTCAATGCCCGCTTATCGTTCGAGAACCACTACCCATGGCCGCAACATGGCCGGTGCCCGCAGCCTATGGCGCGCCACAGGTATGACCGATGACGACTTCGGCAAACCCATCATTGCCATCGCCAACAGCTTTACGCAGTTTGTTCCAGGCCACGTACACCTCAAGGACCTCGGCCAACTGGTTGCCGGCGAAGTGATGGCGGCCGGTGGCGTGGCGAAGGAGTTCAACACCATCGCCGTCGACGACGGTATCGCCATGGGCCATGACGGCATGCTTTATTCACTGCCCTCGCGGGAACTGATCGCCGATGCCGTTGAATACATGGTCAACGCGCATTGCGCCGATGCGCTGGTATGCATCTCCAACTGCGACAAAATCACCCCCGGCATGTTGATGGCTGCCATGCGCCTAAACATTCCGACCGTGTTCGTTTCTGGCGGGGCGATGGAGGCTGGGAAGGCGGTAATCAAAGGCACGCGCCAGTCTCTGGACCTGATCGACGCGATGGTGATCGCCGCCGATGACGCCTATAGCGACGAGGAAGTCGCCGCGGTCGAACGCGCCGCCTGCCCCACCTGCGGCTCATGCTCCGGCATGTTCACCGCCAACTCAATGAACTGCCTGACGGAAGCGCTTGGCCTGGCATTGCCCGGCAATGGCACGGTGCTGGCGACTCATGTTGAGCGTGAGGGCTTGTTTCGCCAGAGCGGGCGGCTGATTGTCGAGTTAGCCAAACGTTGGTATGAACAGGACGACGCACGCGCGTTGCCGCGCAACATTGCCAACCGCGCGGCGTTTGCAAACGCCATGAGCCTGGACATCGCCATGGGCGGCTCGACCAACACGGTCCTTCACCTGTTGGCAGCTGCGCGCGAAGGCGGCGTGGCGTTCAACATGGCCGACATTGACCGGCTGTCTCGCCAAGTCCCGTGGCTGTGCAAAGTCGCGCCCGCCTGCAGCGATGTACACATCGAGAACGTGCATCGCGCCGGTGGCATCATGGCGATCCTTGGCGAGTTGGACCGCGCAGGCTTGATCGACACAAGCCTGCCGACAATCCACGCGCCCACCTTGAAAGATGCGCTGGATCGCTGGGACATCGCCCGAAGCCCAGACCAGCAAGTGCAGACATTTTTCCGCGCCGCACCGGGCAATGCCCTCACCCAGCGAGCCTTCAGTCAGTCAGCGCGCTGGGATGACCTGGACACAGACCGGTCAACGGGCGCGATCCGATGCGCTGAACAGGCTTTCAGCAAGGACGGCGGCCTCGCGGTGCTGTTTGGCAACCTGGCGCCGGAGGGCTGTATCGTCAAAACAGCCAGCGTCGCCCCCTCCATGTTGGTGTTCGAAGGCAAAGCCGTGGTTTTCGAAAGTCAGGAGGCGGCGGTGGCTGGCATCCTTGGCGACCGGGTGGTGCCTGGCGATGTGGTGGTCATCCGCTACGAAGGCCCCAAGGGCGGCCCTGGCATGCAGGAAATGCTCTACCCCACCAGCTATCTCAAATCCAAAGCGCTGGCCAAGTCCTGCGCGCTTTTGACCGACGGGCGATTTTCGGGCGGCAGCTCCGGCCTGTCCATCGGCCATGTCTCACCGGAAGCGGCGGAAGGTGGACTGATAGGCCTGGTGGAAACAGGGGACGTGATCAAGATCGATATTCCCAACCGTTCCGTTGAACTGAGGGTCGACGAGGCAACGTTGAACCAGCGTTACCACTCGATGGATGCCAAGGAAGGGCAAGCCTGGCAGCCCGCCGCACGGGCGCGAAAAGTGTCGGCGGCACTTCAGGCCTACGCGGCACTGACATCGAACGCGGCTCGCGGTGCGGTCAGGGATGTGACGCAGGTTCAGCATCGAGCTGGCGGCAGACGAGCATCCCCCCCTGCCCCACCGCGAATCGCAACACTACCGCCAACCGTTTTTCTCGACAGGGACTGAAACAACCGACGGTTCGACCGGGGGACGAATAAGCGTACAGGTGCCCGCTTTCTGGCGGGCGCCTATCGTTAGTCAGCGAGATGTCCGTATCCGGCTGCACGGGTGAAGTCGGCCAAATGCCAGATCTCACCGTTCGCCCCCCACGTTCCGTCGACAACCTCCTCGATCTGTATCGAGCTCAGCAACCGGCGCTGATCCCCCGCCGCCAGGTTCGATTGTAGGGCGCCATGCAGTTCACTCACGTAGCGCTGGCGCATCGGTGCATCAAGGACGCCGGCGGGCACCTTGACGATGACCATGCACGGGACAACCTGGGCATGAGGAGCAACGCCTCCGCACAGCCATTGATCGGCCTGCACTTCCTCAATCAACACCCAGCACAACATACGTTGCTGAGGGGCATCGCCCATGTGTTCATTAATCATCGCCACGTCGCTCACGCTTCGAAGCAACTGGTGGCGCTGTGGCAGGTTGAATGCGCCGGTAGGCACCTTGATCAGGATGTTTGGCATGGCGAAACCTCGCGGTTAACTGGAGGCGCCATTGGGCCAGCTATCCCTTCCCTCGATAAGTGACCGATTCGTCTTCTTTCGGGCATAATCGGACAATGTACGATTTCACTGTCCTCGTCTTTCCAGGGGCGTTCGCCTCGAGCGTCGCAGCCACCCTGGACATCCTCGGCACCGCCGCAATACTTGCGCAGCGCCGCGGCCTTGCCGTGCCGCGCTGGCGCGTGTGTGGGCCGCAGCCAGGGTTGATTACGCTGGGCCAAGGCATGCTGCTGCAGGTTGACGCGCTGACCACAGATGTCGAGGACAACTCCTGCTGGGTCATTCCGGGCCTCAGCATCAGCGACTTCGACGTGCTGCTGCAGCGGCTTGAGGAAGACGTAGTCCTTCAGGCCCTGCCAGCGCTGAAGACACATGTGAATCAAGGCAAGGAGATTGCCGCCTCATGCTCGGCGGTCTTTCTCCTGCATGCCGCCGGGTTGCTCACGGGGCGACGGGTGACGACTTCCTGGTGGCTCGCCCCTTGGCTGTCGAGCATGGCGCCTGACTGCATTGTCGACCCCAACGTCATGGTGCTCCGCGATCCGCCGCTGACGACCGCCGGTGCAGCCTTCGCACAAACCGACTTGATGCTGCACCTGCTGCGCAGACGTCTGTCGCCGGAACTCGCCGACGCGGTGGGCAAGGCCCTGCTGCTCGATGGCCGGCAATTGCAGTCCCCCTTCATCAACCCGGCAATCATGGCCCAGGGCAATACGCTGGTCGCCAACCTCACCGCCTACATCGAAGCACGCCTGCCCCATCCGCCCAGTGTGCCGAGCCTTGCGGCATACGTCGGCATGTCTGAGCGAACGCTGTCGCGGCACCTTCGAAAAGCAACCGGTCTTTCAACTCGCAATCTGATCCAACGCGTGCAATTGAACAGAGCCCGCGTGCTGCTGGAAACCAGCAGGTACTCCGTTGAATCTATCGCCGCGCAGGTGGGATACCAAGATGCCACGGCCCTGCGGCGACTCATGCGCCGCCTGTTGAACGCCTCGCCAAAACAACTGCGCCAGTGAGTTCTAACCGCTGGCAGCCCTTGAGTGCCGCACTCCTCCGCTGCATGGCGCCTCACTCAATCCGGTCAGCCATGGACCCAAACCGCTGACGCATGCCCGCGCTGGCCGCGGGTCCGGCCTGCACGCTGCACTGGTCCAAGGGCACAAGACGGCCATCGGCGATATCCGCCATCACCGGCAGCACCGGCCGCCCCGTCTCCCGCTCGACAATCTGCACGCTTTCCCCTTCTGGCGCGTAATGGCGATTGCCCCAGGCCACGAAGGCCATGAGCACCACGCGGAAATCTTCGCCCTTGGCCGTCGGCACGTACTGGTAGCGCAACGGGCGCTGACTGTAAGGCTGACGCTCGAGCAGGCCCGCCTCCACCAGCGAGTTCAAGCGTCTGGTGAGCATGTTCGGGGCGATATCCAGGCTGCGGGAAAACTCCTCGAAGCGTCGCAGGCCATGCAGGGCGTCGCGCATGATCAAAATGCTCCACCACTCGCCAACCCGTTCCAGGCTACGGGCGATCGGGCATTCGGCATGAATGAGGGTCTTGCGCTGCATGACAGTTCCTTACGGGGTTCGAACATTTGGTGGCCAGGCATGTTACTTTCATAATGATAGTGACGTCCATATGTCGTTACCCCTCCCTTAAGCACAAAGAACTGGATCATCATGAACAAACGCATCGTCGTTACAGGAATGGGCGCGCTGACCCCACTTGGCTGCGGAGTCGAGCAAATATGGCAACGCCTGCTGGCAGGGCAGTCGGGGATCCGCCGGTTGCCACCGGAGCTGATCGGCGATCTGTCGATCAGCATCGGTGGCCAGGTTCCCGACCGCATCCAAGACCCGGAGGCCGGCTTCGATCCGGATCTACTGCTGGCCCCCAAAGAACAGCGCAAGATGGACCGCTTCATTCTGTTCGCCCTGGCAGCGGCCCATGAAGCGTTGACACAGGCCGGCTGGGCGCCGCAAACCCCAGAGGCGCAGGAGCGCACCGCCACCATCATCGCTTCGGGCGTGGGCGGGTTTCCGGCGATTGCCGAAGCCGTGCGGACGACTGACAGCAAGGGGCCACGGCGCCTGTCACCCTTCACCATCCCGTCATTTCTCAGCAATATGGCCGCCGGTCATGTCTCCATCCGTCATGGTCTCAAGGGGCCACTGGGGGCTCCGGTGACCGCATGTGCGGCGGGCGTCCAGGCCATCGGCGACGCTGCACGGATGATTCGCGCGGGGGAAATCGACGTAGCGCTCTGCGGCGGGACGGAGGCGGCCATTCACCGAGTCAGCCTGGCTGGCTTCGCTGCCGCACGCGCCCTCTCGAGCGATTACAACGACACTCCGGAGCGCGCCTCGCGCCCCTTCGATCAGGCCCGCGATGGTTTCGTCATGGGTGAAGGCGCCGGCCTGTTGGTCATCGAAGAGTTGCAACATGCCTTGGCACGCGGCGCCACACCCATCGCCGAGCTGGTGGGCTATGGCACCAGCGCCGACGCGTACCACATGACCGCCGGGCCCGAAGATGGCGACGGCGCCCGCCGCGCCATGCAACAGGCATTGCGCCAAGCCGGCGTGGACGCATCCCAGGTTCAGCACCTGAATGCCCACGCCACCTCGACCCCGGTGGGCGACAAAGGCGAACTAGCGGCAATCAAAGCCCTGTTCGGCACAGACAGCGGCCTTGCGATCAGTTCGACCAAGTCCGCCACTGGCCACCTGCTGGGCGCTGCGGGGGGGATCGAGGCGATCTTCACCGTACTTGCGCTGCGCGATCAGGTAGTTCCGGCAACACTCAATCTGCAAACTCCGGATGCCGCTGCCGAAGGCCTGAACCTGATTCGCGGCCAGGCCCAGCACCTGCCCATGGAATATGCGCTGTCCAATGGCTTCGGTTTCGGCGGGGTCAACGCCAGCGTGCTGTTCCGACGCTGGATCTAAAACCGGATATTGCGTCCGGCTTCAGTGTGGTTGAGGTCTCGGCACCGAGAGGTCGAGACCTCAACATCGGGTGCCGCCAAGCTCCCCGCTGAGCGCTGGATGGCTATGCCGCAATGGTGAACGAAGCTCAGCTCGTGCGAAACTTCACCGACTCACGAATCACGAACGGTGTTGAAATGGTGCGTTTGCTTGCTGTCTCGGGAAGTCTGCGTCAGGCCTCTTCCAACTCAATTTTGCTACGCGCAGTTGAGCATCTATGCCCCGAAGGGGTACAGGTCGCACATTACGAAGGCATCGCTGAATTGCCTCACTTCAACCCGGACCTGCTCGAGGATCCCCCCGAGTCAGTCTTGGCGTTGCGCGCAATTATCGGGCAGGCGGATGGGCTGTTGGTTTCGTGCCCCGAGTACGCTCGAGGTATTCCCGGCGCATTCAAGAACATGCTCGATTGGCTGGTGAGCAGTGAAGAGTTTCCGGGCAAGCCTGTCGCGCTGTTCAACGCATCGCCCAGAGCCAGCCACGCGCAAGCGGCATTGCGGCTGGTCCTGGAAACGATGTCGGCGAGCATCATCGAGCAAGCGTCAATCACGGTTAACCTCCTGTCCAGCCAGTCGAGCGCCGAGGGCATTGCCGCCGACCCGGTGATGGGCCCGTTGATCACTACTGCGCTCGGCGCGTTTAAACGGCGTCTCGAAACTCAAGAGCCTTGAGGCTCCAACATCGCTTGTCGAGTGGTTGCCCGCACGCATTGATTGCCAACGCTGGCCGCCAGTGCATTCACTGGCTGGCTCTGGCGTGAACCCACGCGTTTATCGTTTCAAGGGCACCTGGGGCGTAGGCATGGCGACTTTCCATGAGGAACCTGACAGTGGTGAACCAGGACCACTCACTGGTGAGTTGCGTGTTGTAAGCCGCCGCCTTGAGCAGCCCATGGGTTGCATCCGGTATGACTTCAATCCGGTTGGCGGGATGGTTGCCGCCGAGCGCCTTTCGGTAGAGGGCTGCGCTGGCTTCGGGATCGACATTCAGATCGTCCGCGCCCCATAGCGCAAGCAGTGGAATGTCGAGTTTTTCCAAGGCACCGGTTGCATCTTCGTGAAGATTGCGCCGCACAAACGCCCATCGCTCTGCACTCATGCCGTCCAGAAGGGCAACCGGCGGCACCTGCGCGGAGGCGAACAAACGCTCATCGGCGGCGGCGATCCGAGCCATCGTTGCGTCGATGTCGGGCTCGGACATCCCCGTGCGTTGCAACCGTGTCCGCGTGTAATAGTCACCTTGCCGTTGCCAGGATACCGCGCCGCCGACAAGCACCAGAAAGTCCGCATCCCCCGACGCCAGGCGGGGCAGTACCCAGCCGGCTTGTGAAAACCCAAGCGCACCGACAGGGATTGCTGGCAACTTACTGCGCAGGGCAGACAACGCGCTGCGCACGTCCACGTAGCGGTCCGTCATCGACTGGCTGAGCCAATTCCCCGGCGAATCCCCAACGCCCGGTTTATCCCACGAAACAACCGCAATGTCGGCATCGAGAAGCGCGTTGATGAGTGGATCGTAACCCTGCTGCGACGTGCGATCCTGGGGGCCATCCCCGTGAACCAGAACCACTGCCGCTGTTGCTGCGTGGTCGGGCAGCCAGAGCGTGCCGGCCAGGCGCAGTCCATTTGCGTCGAATGCAAACGGTTCGCTGGCTCTGCGATCCAGACCATAAGTGTCAAGCCGCGCGAGAACAAGCAACGCGATAGCCACGATGAGACAAACGACGGCAATCAACTTTACGCGGTAACGTTTCATCCAGATTTCTTTATGCATAGTCACTCCTTTTTTTCCTTTCAAGAGTCCCGGCTGACAGGCCCGAATCTCAGTGCCAATCCCTGACGCAGTGCATGCATTTCGCAACGCCCCGTAGCGCCCTAGCGGCGCTGCTGGCTTCTCGGACGATTAACTGAACTGGCTCGCAAGCATTTCCCTGACGGCCCCGACCAAGGGCGATTCGCCAGGACGAGGGGGCAACAGGCTGAACTCAACATCCGGCAATCCCGGTAAATGGTGCGCCGACTGGCAGACCTGCGCGCCCATCGGTACTGCGGACGCATTCAGACACGCGACGCCCAAACCTGCCAATAACGCTGATTGCAGCCCCGCGACGCCGGACGCCGAATGCGCAACCACATAAGGCACCTCGTGAGCCTCCAAGGTCTCTCTGGCGAGGCGCTGCAGGCTGCACCCCTGCGGCAGTACCAAAAGTGGCAACGGGGTGTTTTCCTCCCGCTCAGCCTCGAACCCCGCGACCGACACCCAACGCAACGCCTCCCGTCGCACCGGCAAGCCCTCAGGCAGGCTGCGCCCGTCGAGAATTCGCATGGAAAGGCCGATATCGAAGTCGCCTGAATCTGCCCCGCTCTCGATTTGCATGCTCTTGCGTACCGACACATGCAGGCGAAGGTGCGGATAGCGCACTCGCAGTTTCTTCAACAGGTCGGCGATCGAGCTGGGCAGAAAGTAGTCGGTGATGGCCAGCCGCAACTCGCCGACAAAGGTCACGCCACGCACGCTTTCAAGGGCACGCTCACTCAAGGCGAGCATGTCGCGTGCGTGGACCAATAAGCGTTCGCCAGCCGGTGTCGGCCTGACGCCTTTTTTACCCCGCTCCAGCAACGTAACCCCGGTGAAGGCCTCGAGCTTGCGCAATTGCTCGCTTAACGCCGACTGCGACCGACACAACTTAGGCGCCGCCTGCGCGAGGCTGCCTGACTCCATCGCAACCGCGAAGGCTCGCAAAAGTTCCAGGTCAAAGGGGCGCATGCTCATCCTGCCGTTTTTCCGAAGGATACGATCATATCTTCCGGCTTTTCAGCACTCAACCCATTCCTTACTCTGAGCCGGACATTAACGTCCTACGAGGTCTCCAACATGCCCGGCATCACACTCAAAATCTCTGGCCAACCTGACCTTGCGCGAGTCCAGGGGATCGTTTCCCAGCTCACCGCGCTAACCTGCGACGTGCTGGAGAAACGCCCGGAGCAGACGCTGGTGATGGTGCATTTCGTGCCTCATGAGCAATGGTTCATCAACAGTTGCTCGCTGGCCGAACTGGGTTACAACTCGTTCCGCCTGGAGGTCACCATCACCGATGAGACAAACACCAAAGCGCAGAAGGCGCGCTTTCAGCGCGAGGCTTTCGCGCTATTGGCCGAGGAAATCGGCAACCTGCATCCACACTCCAACATCCACCTCATCGATTGCAGGGCCAGTGCGTATGGGTATGGCGGCGTGAGCCAAGAATACAAACATCACCACCCTTGAGCCCCAAACCCGCGACATAGGGAATGACGCGTGACCGAAGACGGGTCTTCCGATCGGTTGAGGCCGTTGAGCATCACGCGGTCTTTCCTCGTACTTCTAGGCAGCCCCGAACGCTCCCGGCGCCTGCCGGACTGACACGACTCAACCTCGTACAGTTCGGCAATCGCTCGTGGATCAGTGCTCAGCAATGGAGGGCGCGTTCATAGGCGGCCAACACGGCCTCATGCATGGCTTCGGACATCGTCGGGTGCGGCAGAATGCTTTCGATCAGTTCGGCCTCGGTGGTCTCCAGGCCTCGCGCGATGGTGTAGCCCTGGATCATTTCGGTGACCTCCTCGCCGACCATATGCGCGCCGAGCAACTCGCCGCTGTCTGCGTCGAACACCACTTTGACGAAGCCCTCCGTGGCGCCCATGGCAATCGCCTTGCCGTTGGCGGCGAAGGGGAACTTGCCGACCTTGAGGGTCTTGCCGGCACTGCGCGCCTGGGCTTCGGTGTAGCCGACACTGGCGACTTGCGGGTGGCTGTAGGTACAAGCCGGCACGCTGCGGGGGTCCAGTGGGTGGGGGTTCTGACCGGCGATCTTCTCGACACAGATCACAGCTTCGTGGCTGGCCTTGTGCGCCAGCCACGGCGCCCCGGCCAGATCACCTATGGCGTAGACACCCGGCTCGCCCGTGCGGCAGAACTCATCCACTAACACATGGGTGTGCTGCACCTTGACCCCTGTGCCCTCCAGCCCCAGCTCCTCGACATTACCGACAATGCCCGCGGCCACCAGCACCACGTCAGCCTGCAGCGTCTCGTTGCTGTTGCCTTCGAGGCGCAACTGCACGGCGCCCTGCTCCACCTTGCTACCTTGCAGCGCACAGCCGGTGTACAGGCGGATACCGTCGCGAACCAGGGCCTGCGCCACATGGGCGCTGACCTCGTGGTCTTCTACCGGGAGGATCCGCTCCGCCATTTCCACCACGCTGACCTGGGCGCCCAGCGCGTGATAGAAACTGGCGAACTCGATCCCGATCGCACCGCCGCCGATGATCACCAACCGCTTGGGTACGCTGTCCGGCACCAACGCCTGGCGGTAGCTCCAGAAATGCTTGCCATCCGGCTCCATGCCCGGCAGCACTCGGGCCCGGGCCCCGGTGGCGAGAATAATATGCGGCGCATTCAGGCTCAGCTCGCCTTGCTCCCCACTGACTTTCAGGCGCTGCGGTCCATCCAGCCGCGCATGCCCATTGAACACCTGGACGCGGTGCTTTTTCATCAACCCGCTGACCCCACGGTGCAACTGGGCGGCGACATCGCGGGAGCGCTTGACGATGGCCTTCAGGTCCGGCCTGGCCGGCCCGACCTCAATACCAAAACTGCCTGCGCTGCCGATCAGGCGCAACACGTCGGCACTGCGCAACAGGGCCTTCGTCGGAATGCAGCCCCAGTTCAGGCAGACCCCACCCAGTTGCGCCTTTTCCACCAACGCCGTGCGCAGCCCCAACTGGCTGGCGCGAATGGCCGCCACGTAACCGCCGGGGCCGCCACCGACGACGATCAGATCAAATTTCATTTCGCTCATGGGTACTCTCTCAAATCAGCATGCCCAGCGGGTTTTCCATCAGGCCCTTGAACACCGCCAACCATTGCGCAGCGAGTGCGCCATCCACGGCCCGATGATCCACCGACAACGTGCAACGCAGTACCGCACCGACCTTCAGCTCACCGTTTTCAACCACCGGTTTTTGCTGCGTCGCACCCACCGCCAGAATCGCCGCGTGGGGTGGATTGATGATCGCGCTGAACTGCTCGACGCCGAACATCCCCAGGTTGCTGATGGTGAAACTGCCGCCCTGGTATTCCTCGGGGCGCAGACGTCCGTCGCGGGCGCGCCCGGCCAACTCCGCCACCTGCGCGCTGATCTGCGAAAGGGCCTTGCTGTCGGCATTGCGCACCACGGGGGTGATCAGGCCGCTCTCGGTGGACACCGCCACGCAGACATCCGCCTGGTGGTAGCGGTGCAGCGCCGTCTCGGTCCAGGTCACATTCATCGCCGGTACTTGCTGGAGGGCGACAGCCGCCGCCTTGACGATGAAGTCGTTGATCGAAATCTTCCTCGCTGCGGTCCGGTTGACCTGCTCGCGCAGGGCCAGCAGAGGTTCCATCCGGCATTCCACATCAAGATAGAAATGCGGGACCGTGGCCTTGCTCTCCACCAGGCGCCGGGCAATGGTCTTGCGCATGCTGCTGTGGGGGATTTCATCAAAGTCGACGGTCGACACGGGCGTCGGTGCGGCCACCGCAGCGGCAACGGCGACCGCCTCGACGTCGCGTTTGACGATGCGCCCGTTCGGCCCGCTGCCCTTGAGGCTCGCCAGGTCAAGCCCCTTGGCCGCTGCCAGGCGGCGGGCCAGAGGGCTGGCGAAGATCCGCCCGCTGTGCGCGTCAATCGCAGTCGTCACCTCGGCCCGAGGCTGGAGCACCGGCGCGTCATCCACCACCGGCTCATTGGCCGCCGCCAGCGCACCGGCCTTGGCCAACAGCGCGGCAATGTCGACATCGGTTTCGCCTCTGGCAAACAGCACCCCGATCGGCGCGCCCACTTCCACTTCGCGCCCCGGCTCGACCAGGATCTTGCCCAGCACCGCATCTTCCTCGGCGGCCAGTTCGACCAAGGCTTTTTCGGTCTCGATCTCGGCAATGCAATCACCGGCGCTGATGGTGTCGCCTTCCTTGAGGGTCCAGTTCTGGATCGCGGCGTGGGTGGCGTTGGCCGACACTTCCGGCATATGTAAGAGCTTGGCCATCAGGCGCTCCTGTCGCTGAACAGATCGGGACGGTAGGCGGCGATATCGGCGTACTCCACCAGTTCCAGCACGTTGCCCTCCGGGTCGCGGCAGAACAGCGCCTTCACATCGGGGCGCAGTTGGATCGGGGCAGCCTCGGCGCAGAAGCTCGCACCGGCATTTTTCAGGTCGTCCACCAGGCTGGCGATGTCTTCGACGATGAACGTCAGGTAACTCGCATTCTGCCGGTCGAGAATCAGCCCCGGTTCAGGCCGGACCGGCGCCCGCTCAGGCGCCAGCAACTTGATCCGTTCACCGTAAGGCGTCTGCAGACGCACCACGCTGTAGCCGCCTTCGCTCAGGCCCACCAACTGCGCGGCGGCGGCCGGCATTTGCACCTGTGCGACAAAGGTGAAACCCAGCACGTCCTGATAGAAACGGCTGAGGGCCGGGAGATCGACGCAGCAAATCCCCACTTCCATTGGAACCAGCATCTTCACGCTCATTGGTGTGCCCCTTTTTCACGGATGACCTGTTGCAGGCCTTCGATCACTTCCTCGGTGCGGGCACAGGCGGCGCGCTCCAGGACTTTGGAAATACTCGGTGAGCCTTCGCCACCGGTCACGCGCTGGATCGGCTGGTCGAGCCAGTCGAAGCAACGGCGCTGCAGTTCGTCGGCCAGCCAACCGCCATAGGACGTCCCTCGGGCGCCCTGCTCGACGATCAGCACATTATTGGTCTTGCGAATACTCGCCTCGACCGTGGCCCAGTCGAAGCTGGCGCGGTCGAGGAAACGCAGGTCAATGACTTCGGCATCGATGCCGGTCTGCTCCACGGCTTCCAGGGAGTGTCCGACCATGCTCAGGTACGTGAGGATGGTCAGGTCACGGCCTTCTCGGCGCACGGCGGCGGTCCCGAATGGAATCTGATAGTCCAAGTCGTCCACCGGCACTTCGCCGCTGTGGCTGTACAGGTCGACGTGCTCGATCACCAGTACCGGGTCCTTGCAGGCCAACGCGGTGTTCATCAGGCCGATGTAGTCGAACGGCGTGGACGCGGCAACGATGCGCCAGCCCGGGTTGGTGACGTAGATGCCGGCCGGGTCCATGGAATGCTGCGAGCCGTAGCCGGTGCCCATGGCGATCTTGGTGCGCAGCACCAGCGGCACGTCACTCTGCCCGCCGAACATGTGCCGCGCCTTGCCGATCTGGTTGAACACCTGGTCGGCGGCGACCCACATGAAGTCGGGGTACATGAACTCCACCACCGGTTTGAAACGCCCGTCCAACGCCATGCCGCCACCCAGCCCGCAGAAGGCGTTCTCGCTGATCGGGGTACCGAGGATGCGCTGCGGAAAACGCTCTTTCAGGCCGCGCGTGGCGCCGTTGGTACCGCCCTTGAGACGGTGTACGTCCTCACCCATGACCACGATGCTGTCATCGGTTTCCATGCGCCGGTTCATCACGTCGGCGATGGCATCGATGAACTTGCGTTGCTGCAGGCCGCCGCGATAGGTCGCCTGTTCACAGGTCCGGGCCGTGGCCAGTTCACTGAGGTCGCCACGAATCCCGACATCGCGAAAGTCCGGCGAAGGCCACAACTGGGGACGGATCCGTCGCTTGCCCGGTTTGCCCGCCGGGTCGGCTTCAAGCAATTCAGCCGCCGCCTGGGCCATGGCCAGCTTGATGGTTTCACGCAGATCGGCCAGGCCGGCGTCGTCGATCAGGTCGCGCTTTTTCATTTCGCGGGCCAGGCGTTCCAGCGGATCACGGGCGCGCCAGCTCTGCTCTTCTTCCTTGCTGCGGTAACCGAATGCGCTGCCGGGGAACGGACCGTTCTGATGGAAGAACCGGTACACATCGGCCTCGATGACGGTCGGTCCGTTGCCAGCGCGCATGTGCGCCAGGGCTTGCTGCATGGCCAGGTAAACCGCCAGCGGGTCCATGCCGTCGACCTTCCAGCTCGGAATATTGAAACCCAGCCCGCGTGCCGACAGGCGCGGCTCGGCAGTGGCTTCCTCAACCGTGGTGGACACCGCGTACAGGTTGTTCTCGATGAAGAAACACAGCGGCAGTTTCCAGGCCGCCGCCAGGTTCATGGTCTCCAGCACCGAACCGATGTTCACCGCGCCGTCACCGAAATAGGTGACCGCCACGGTGTCGGTCCCGGCATGCCGGTGTGCCCAGGCGGCACCGGCCGCCAGCGGCACACCACCGCCCACAATGGCGTTGGTCCCCAGGGCGCCGGCCTCGGCCCACTGCAGGTGCATCGAACCGCCCCGGCCTTTGCAGAACCCTTGGGCCAGGCCGAGAATTTCCGCCAGGGTACGTTGCAGCAGATCCTGGATGGGTGCAGTGACCGGCGCTTTCGGGTCGATACCCTCGGGCATCAGGTAGACCAACGCCTTGGCCAGGAACTGGTGATGACCACGGTGCGAGCCGTTGACTTCATCCGCCGCGCCCAGCGCAACGATCGAACCTACCGCGCCCCCTTCCTGACCGATGCTCGAATGCGCCGGACCATGCACCAGGCCTTCTCCGGCCAGTTCCAGCACGGTCTCCTCGAAGGCGCGGATCAGGTGCAACTGGCTGAGCATCGTGCCCAGCAACGCAGGGTCGGCCTGCTTCCAGTCGGCATCGGTGGAACTGAGCTCGACCCACGGCGAGGCCGGCGACAAGGCAACACTTTTCGGCATTTCACTTCTCCACAAAGAACTCGAATCGACGGGCCACGGCGGGCCGCCACAACGAAGGCGAACTAGAAACCGTTGGCGGTCCAGCCGCCGTCCGACACGTAGATCTGCCCGGTGATGAACGTCGCGCTGCTGGACGCCAGGAACAGCGCCAACTCGGCCATCTCGCCCGGCTCACCGAGGCGTTGCAACGGCGTGCGCTTGCGCAGGGCCTCGACGTCCAGGCGTCCGGCCCGTTGCAGTTCTTCCACCAGCGGTGTGCGGGTATAGCCAGGACCGATGGCGTTCATGCGGATGCCATGGCGGGCCCATTCCACTGCCAGGCACTTGGTCATGGAGACCACGGCGGCCTTGGTCGCGCAGTACGCCGTGCGATCGGCGGAGTGGGACACGCCCCACATCGACGAGGTGTTGATGATCACGCCCGCCTGCTGCTCGATCATGTGCCGGGCCGCCGCCTGGGCGCAGAAGAACACGCTGTTGAAGTTGATCTCGACGGCCCGACGCCATTCGGCCGGGCTGATATCGAGCGACGGTTTGTTGATCGATACGCCGGCGTTGTTAAGCAGCACGTCGATACGCCCGAAACAGGCCTTGGCGTGGGCAAAGGCCGCTTCAACCGCGTCTTCGTCAGCAACCGAAGCCTGGAAGCATTCGACTCGACTATTGGGGAAGGCTTCCTGCAACTCGCCCTTGGCGTCGGCCATGGCTTGAGCGTTGATATCGATCAGCAGCAAGTGCGCGCCGTTGCGAGCAAAACCTTTGGCGAGTGCCAAGCCGATACCGCTGCCACCACCGGTGACCACCACCACCTTGTCATGGATGCCGGCATAGGCGCTGTGCTGGAAAACAGCCGTTTCAGGCTGTGGTTGTACGGACGCAGGTGCTGAGCTATCTGAGTAGGACATGAGGTTCTCACTTATTTTTGTAGCTGGTCATACATTTAAAACAACTTGTCTGACCACCTCAGAAAAACTAACCCGCACTGCGGGGTCTGTCAAAGGAAATTGTTACCGGAATAGTCGGCATATCGATCAGAACAGCGCCAGGCTGTAGCTGACGATAAGTCGGTTATCGTCGACTGACGGACCGAAACTGGAACGCACCATGGCGTTTCTCCAGCGCAGGCCCAGGTTCTTCAGCGCGCCGCTCTGGATCACATAGGACACGTCAAAATCGCGCTCCCATTCCTTGCCGTCGTTGCTGCCCGCCACCAGTACGTTGTCGCCACTGACGTAACGCACGAAGGTCGTCAGCCCTGGCACCCCCATGGCGGCAAAGTTGTAGTCGTATCGCAGCTGCCAGGCTTTCTCTTGGGCGGAGGCGAAATTGCGCACCTGGATATCACTGGGCAGCACGGTGGTGGTCGGGCTTAGCCAGATGGTCCCGTCTTCGCCGTACATGCGCTGCCAGGCGGCCATCAGCGTGTGCCCGCCATGTGCCGCGCTGAGGGTGCTGTAGAACGAGCGGTTGTCGATTTTGCCGGCCTTGGCCTGGCCTTGTTCCTCGGAGTCGAGCAGGCCGACGGTGGTCCCAAGCGTCCAGGCACCGACCGGTTGCTTGTGGGCGAACTGGACTAAGCGTTGGCGATAGATATCCTCCAGTTCTGCGCCCCAGAGGCCGAGCATGGTCCGCTCCTGGTTGAAGCGGTACTCGCCACCCAGGTAGTTGTAGCGGTCGGACGTGGCGAACGAGCGGCCATCAATAAACAGGTCTTCGCGGTTACTGGAGTTGCGCTGAGTGAATGAGCGCATCTGCCCGGCATTGAGGGTCAGCCCGGTGATTTCTTTCGAAGTCAGCATCGCCCCCTGAAAGGTTTGCGGCAGCAACCGCGCATCGTTGTACTGGAGGATGGGCAGGCTCGGCAGCAGCTCCCCGACTTTCAGCTCGGTCTTCGACAGTTTCAGTTTGAGCGCAGCGCCCAGGCTGGAGAAATCATCCGCCGAGCCTTTGCCGTCCGCCGGCAACAACAGGCTGCCAGCACGCCCACTGCCGCTGTCGAGTTTGACCCCGAGACGGCCGATCAGATCGACGCCGACACCCACGGTGCCTTGGGTGTAGCCGGACTGTGCGTTAAGCAGAAAGCCCTGCGCCCACTCCTCGCTCTTGGCCTGGGCGGCACCGCTGTCGCGAAAGTCACGGTTGAAGTAGAAGTTGCGCATCAGCACGTTGGCCGTTGCACCTTCGATAAAGCCCTGCTCCTGGGCCAGGACCAGGCCCGGCAAGACGCTGAGCAACAGCAGGGGTTGTACGGTGATGTAGTTAGGCAGGCTCATTTTTATTGTTTTTCCCGGTGGATTTAAAACGCAGAACCCCCTGGCAAGCACACGTGCTGCCACACAATCGGGGGGGAAATTGGCAGGCGAACCTGCCGGGTTGAACATGCTGGCGGTCGGTCTAGACCGCCAACCATTCCTTCATCAAATTCGCATCGTCGGTCAGCGCCTGCGGCGTGCCCTCGAAGACAATCCGCCCATGCCCCATCACGCAGACTCGCGACGAGACCTTAAGCGCGATGGTCAGCTTCTGTTCCACCAGCAGGATCGAAACCCCACGTCGGTGGATCTCGCGAATAGCCTCGGCGACCACCGCCACAATCTTCGGCGCCAGGCCTTCGGTGGGTTCATCGATCAGCAGCACTTTGGGGCAGCCCAGCAACGACCGGCACAGGGTGAGCATCTGCTGTTCGCCCCCCGAAAGGTTGCCCGCGCCAGTGTTACGGCGCTCGCGCAGCCGCGGGAAAAACTCGAACATCTGCTCGACGGTCCACGCAGTGGCGCCGTCGGTGGGCGCTTGCTGGCCCATGCGCAGGTTTTCCTCGACGCTGAGGTTGGCGAAGACCTCACGTTCCTCCGGGACGAACCCGATGCCGGCACGGCTGATGCGATAGGGGCGCAGCCCGGTCAACTCGCGCCCGGCCAACTGCACGCTGCCGGCACTGGGCGGCACCAGGCCCATGACCGCTTTCATGGTGGTCGAGCGCCCGGCGCCGTTGCGCCCGAGCAGGCTCACCACCTCGTTGTGACCGATGTGCAGATCGACCCCATGCAATACATGGCTCTTGCCGTAATGCACATGCAGGTCGCTGATCGACAGCAGGTTTTGCGAAGTAGGGTTCATGCACATTGCTCCTCACCCAGGTAGGCTTCCTGCACCCGACGATCTGCGCGGATCTGGTCCGGCGTACCGGTGGCGATGACTTCGCCGTAGACCAGCACACTGATGCGGTCGCACAGGGAGAACACCACGTCCATGTCATGTTCGACGATCAGCAGCGAACGCCCCTGGGTCACCTCGCGGATCAGGTTCAGGGCGTAGTCGGTTTCTTCATGGGACATGCCCGCCATCGGCTCGTCGAGCAAGATCACCCGAGGGTCACAGGCCAGGGTCATGCCGATCTCCAAGGCGCGCTGTTCGGAGTAAGAGAGTTCGGCCGCGCACACCGTTTGCTTGTCCTGTAGCCGCACCTGTTCGAGCAATTGCTCAGTCTGCTCGCGCACCTCGGGGTAACGCTGGACGGAGCGCCAGAAGTGGTATTGCATCCGGTGCTTGCGCATCACCGCGATGCGCAGGTTTTCGAACACCGAGAGCCCGGGAAAAATGTTGGTGATCTGGAACGAGCGCGACAACCCCAGGTGATTGATGTGCTGTGGCGAGTAGCCCTGGATCGCTTCCGCGCCCAGGAGGATCTGCCCGCTACTGGGCTGCAACTGCCCGGAGATCAGATGGAACAAGGTCGATTTGCCGGCCCCGTTGGGACCGATCACCGCATGACGTTCACCGGCACGCAATTCAAGCTGCGCACCCCGAATGATGTGAGCCTCGCCAAACGACTTATGCACATCGCGTAACTGCAGGATCGCATCGCTCATGGTTGTTCTCCTTCGACCCGAGGCCTGAGTGCGGCGGCGTTGACCACCGGTTCGTCATCCAGCAGGCGCAGCCATTGGTGGCGGGCCAGTTTCAGGACCAACAGCCCGGCCCCCCCCAAGAGCAACGGCGTGGCCCAGGTCAGCAGCGCGCCCGGCAGCCATTCGCGGCCGAACAGGCTGATCGCCGGCCAGGCTTGGTCCGTCATCAACAGGGCCTGATAGTCCTGGCTGAATACGCGTTGCAACGTCTCGATCAAAAACACCACCGCCAGGCTCAACACCCCAGCGCCAAGCAGCGCCGAGAACGCCGCCGGGACGATCGCCAGCCAACCGCGCCGACGGATCTGCGCACTCCAGCACAGCACCAGCCCGGCCAGGCCGCTGGGCATGAACATCATCACCAGTACGAACAACAGGCCCTGATACAGCAACCAGGATTGCGTGAGGTCAGAGGCGGCGTTGCCAAAGAACGTCATCAGGGCAGCGCCGAGCACCGGCCCGAGGAACACGTTGACGCCGCCGATGTAGGTGTTGAGTACCACTTCGGCAGAAAAACGCATGTCGAACAGCACGTAGTTGGCCGACTCCAGGTTCAGTGCTTGCAAGCCACCGGCAATACCGGCAAACATCGCCGACAAGGCAAACACCAGCACTCGCAAGCGGTGAACGTTGTAGCCCAGGAACTGCAGGCGGTGGCCGTTCTCGCGCAAGGCGAACGTCAGGCGCCCCATGGGCGTCAGCGTGAAGGCGTAGAGCAAGGCAATCGACAGCACCACCCAACCCAGCGTCAGGTAATACACTTGGGTCGCGTCACCGAAATCCAGGCCCCAGGCAGGGGCGCGCATGGACGAAATACCCGCCTCGCCGCCAAACAGCGTATTCAGATGCGGGGCCAGGGAATGCAGCAACTCGGCCAGCGCCAGGGTGATCATGGAGAAGTAGACGCCCGCCCGTTTAGTGGCGAACCAACCGGCGCAGAGGCCGCAGATAAAGCCGCCCATGGCACCGATCAGCGGCAGCAACGGTGTCGGCAGCAGGCCTTGGCCATTGAGCGCACTCATCGCATGCAATGTAGCGAACGACCCCACGCCGAAGTACGCCGCATGACCGAACGAAAGCATGCCGCCCTGCCCGCACAACAAGTTGAAGGCACAGGCAAACAAGGCCGCGATAAGCATCTGGATGGCCGCGTTGACCATCGCCGCCGGCAGGATGGCGGGCAGCACCAGCAGGGCCAGCAACAGCACCGCCAGGAGGATATTCGTCAGTTTCATGGTTTACCCCTTCTCGCCCATCAACCCGGACGGCCGGATCAGCAAAATCAGCAGCATCAGCGCAAACGGAATGGTTGCCGCCACACTGGATACCTTGAGGGTCATCAACCCGCCCATCTGCTGCGCCCAGTCACCTGCCCCCAGCAAACCCAGGAGTGAAGCCAGGCTGAGGTCCACACCCACTGCGAACGAAGAAATCAGCCCGATCAGCAGCGACGCGATCATGGCCCCGGCCATCGAACCCAGGCCGCCAACCACCACCACGACAAACACGATGACCCCCAGCTCCAGGGCCATGTTCGGGTTGGTGGTGTAGAACGCCCCAGCCAGAGCCCCGGCCAGGCCGGCCAGTGCCGCGCCGATGCCGAACACGGCCATGAACACCAGCGGGACGTTGTGCCCCAGGGCCTCGGCCATTTGTGGACGATGAATCGCCGCCCGCACCACGATGCCGACCCGAGTGCGGGTCAACAGCAGGTAGATCAGGCCGAACACCAGCAGCGAGACCACACCCATCAACAAGCGATAGAACGGATAGTCGGTGCTGAACACCTGGAAGGCGGCAAAGTTGAGGAACTCTGGAACTCGGTATTCGACGGAAAAGTTGCCGTAAAACAACTTGATCAGTTCAGCAATGATGAACGTCAGGCCGAAGGTGAGCAGCAGTTCATGAGCATGGCCATGTTTGTGTACGCGGCGCAGGAAGAAGCGCTCGACGATCACGCCGAGCAGGCCCACGAGCACGGTCGAGAGCACTACCGCAGTCGTGAAGCCGACAACCTTCTGCAGGGTGTAGGCCAGGTAGGCGCCCACCATATAGAAGGAGGCATGGGCGAAATTGAGCACGCCCATCATGCCGAAAATCAGCGTCAGGCCGGCGGAAACCATAAACAGCAGCAGGCCGTAGATCACGCCGTTAAGCAGTGAAACTGTGAGAAATTCCATAGGCGACTCCAGCGTTCGCGATGGGCAGGAAGGCGTGCCGCTCGGCACGCCAGGCGGCGTCACTCGGGTCGTTGCATCCGGCAGGCATCCTGGACAGGCGCTGCGGCTTCATCGGCACTGAACGACTTGATCGGCACAAAGCCCATGTCGGTGCCGTCAACCTTGTAGCGCGCCTCCTTCGACACCACCGACACCACGAACGGCATCAGCAGTTGGTGATCCTCGGCACGCATCCGCACGTCACCCAATGGGTTGCGGTCGCTGGCCTGTTCCAGGGCCAGGGCGAAACTGCGGGTATTGAGACGGCCATCTTCGGCCGGCAGCTTCTTCAGCACATTGCCGACCATCTGCAAGGCAAATACCGTCTGTGGCTCGATGTAGGCTGGCAGGTGCCCGGTCTTGGCCTGATACTCGCTGGCAAATTTTTCGCCCTGCTCGCCCGCCGCCTCAATGTTGAACGGGTGGGAAACGTAGTGCCCCAGCGCGACATCGCCGGCGTTGGCGAGGTTGCCCGGCTGATCGAGAAAGGCCGTGCCGAAGCGCAGCTTCAGGCCGGCGGCGCGGCTGGCTTTCATCAGCAGCAACAGGTCGTTGCCCCAGTTGCCGGTCAGCACGGTTTCTGCGCCGGAGGCCTGGATGCGAGCGATATAGGGCGAAAAATCCTGCACCTTCTGCGTGTCGTGCAGGCTTTTACCCACCAACTGATAACCGCCAGCCGCGGCGTTTTCAGTGATGGATTTTTCCATGTCCTGGCCCCAGCTGTAGTTCTGGTTCATGGAATAGACTTTGCTGCCCAGGGTGCCCGCCTCTTTCATTGCCGCGACCAGGGTCTTGACCCGGATCGGTGCGTTACCGTTGAAACGGAAGTGATAGAAGTGGCATTTGCTGCCGGTCAGTTCAAGCGCTTCACCGCCGACGTTGAGGAACACCACCTCCTTGCCCTTATTGCGCAGGTTGTACTTGCGCACGTCTTCGGTGATCTGCCCGGCAGCCACTGACGAAGCCCCTTGGACAATCATTTGCGCGCCGCTGCCAATGGCGGCCTTGAGTTTCTCGGAGGCGCCCGCGGGGGTCCCCTGGCTGTCGAACTCGAGGAGCTGGATCGGTTCGCCGTTCCAACCGCCCTCGGCATTCAGCCGTTCGATCTGAAAACGCGTGGCGGCGCGGAACATTTGCCCGGTGGCGGCCGACGGCCCCGACAGGGTCTCGACCAACGCCACTTTCAAAGGATCAGCGCAGGCGATACCGGCGAACAGGGTCGTGCCGAGGGTGAGCAGACGCAGCGTGGTCTTGGTGTGCATGGAAACCTCGAATTTTTATTGTTATTTGCAATCTGGTAGTACATCAGCAAGCACATGTCTGACCAGTTGGCGAAAATTACGTCAAGCCTGCCGCGAAGTCAAAGCACTCCTACCACGTTTTATGCATTTATTTTTTATAAATGCACCTGCGGGCCTTTAAAACAGACAACTCCACCCTGGATTATTTTTTCAAACACTTGTAAGACCACAGCTCAATCCGTCACTATCAACAGCTCATCACATCAATGCCCGCACCCGTGCTGCCCCCTGGCAGAGGACCGAACCATGAAAAGCGACAACGCGCACCCCAACCAGCCCCTGCCCATGGAAATCGTTCACTGGCTCAGTGGCGAGATCCAATCCGGGCGGCTGGCCACTGGCGATCAACTGCCCAGCGAACGGCAACTGTGCGAACAGTTTTCGGTCAGCCGGGCGGTGGTGCGCGAAGCCTTGTCGCAGCTCAAGTTCGAAGAGCTGATCACCACTCAGCAAGGCAAGGGTGCCTTCGTCGCCAAGCGCGGCGAGCGCCATGCGTTTCGCTTGAAAGCAGTCTCGCTGGGTGAAGGGGACGCATTGCTGCATATCCTCGAATTCCTGATCACCATTGAAGTGGGCGCCACGCGCCTGGCAGCCTTGCGCCACACCCCCGAAGACCTGAAGAAGATTCGCCAGGCACTGGTTGGTATGGAATACGCCATGGTCAATGATCAACTGGGGGACGAAGAAGACTATGCCTTCCACCAGGCGATTGTCGCGGCCACGCACAACCCGCATTTCAAATCGCTCAACGAGTACCTCGACCACAGCGTCCGGCGCCTGATTCGCGAAGCTCGCAGCAACACCGCCGAAATCTACAACGAGCTGATCCAGGACGTGCAGGACGAGCACCAGGCCATCTTCCAGGCCATCCAGGCCCGTGATCCGGTGTTGGCCGGCGAAGCCGCCGAGCGCCATCTGCGCAATGCCGCCAAGCGGATGAACATGTACCTGCAGGCCTGATTCCCGGCAGCACCCTTGACACCGAAAAGCGAAGCCTTCTACCATCCTGTCAGACAACAATAAAATATGTCAGACAGGTTACTGCTCATGAGTTCTATCAGCGCACTGTTACAAGCATTGGCTTCATTGATCCGCACCTCCGACACCCCTCCTGCCCTCGGCACGACCGCCCACCCCGCGGTATTCCAGCTTCCACTCGATCCCTTTTTCGGCCCGGCTCTTTATGAGAAGCGCCTCGGCACGACCGCCCGTACCCACTCCTACCGTTGAGGTTTCCCATGCACATCAGTGGCCAGACGCAACTGATCGGCATCGTTGCCGATCCGATCGCCCATGTAAAAACCCCGCAAGTGATCAACCACAGTGCTGCCAACCAGGGCCTCGACCTGGTCTGCGTGCCGCTGCACGTGCAAGGGTCGAACCTGCACAAGGTGCTGCTCGGCGTATCCGGCATCGCCAATCTGCACGGCCTGGTAGTGACCATCCCGTACAAGGAAAGCATCGTTGAATACTGCGACGAACTGACCGAGACCGCACGTCAGGTCGGCTCGGTCAACGCGGTGCGGATCGACCCCGAGAGCGGCCGCTTGATCGGTGGCAACTTCGACGGCGAAGGCATGCTCGCCGGGCTGCATCAGCAAGGTCATAGGCTGGAAGGCAAACGCGTGCTGCTGGTGGGCGCCGGTGGCGCCGGCAAGTCGATCGCCGCAGCGATTGCCCGGCAGGAACCGGCACGGCTAGCGATCTACAATCGCTCCCCTGCCCGCGCCGAAGCGCTGTTGGAACGCCTGAAAACGCAGTTCCCCAAGGTCGAGCTAAGCATCAGCGACGGCAATGCGCAGGACTTCGACGTGATCATCAACGCCACCTCCCTGGGCCTCAAGGACGACGATGCCCTGCCGCTGGACCCCAGCACTCTGCGGGCTGATGCCCTGGTCTGCGAAGCCGTGATGCGCGCCGGCGACACCCCCCTGTTGGCCGCGGCTCGGCTGCGCGGCTGCCGCGTTCACCATGGACAACACATGATCTATGGCCAGATCGTGCAGATCTGTCGTTTTCTCGGCGTTGACCTGCAACACGAACATCTGGCGCGCATTCTCGGCCCATGAACCCAGGCACTCTTTCGGAGACAACGACCATGTACGATTTCAACAATCGCGTCCTGCTGCTGACGGGTGCCAACGGTGGCATCGGCCGCGAAGTGGCAAGGCTGTTCTATCAGTACGGCGCCTCGATGGTGCTCGCCGACCTGGACGGCGACGGCCTGGCGGATTTCGCCCGGGAACTGGACGCCAGCGGCGAGCGCGTCGCCACCCTGCGGATGAATGCGGCCGACCCTGCCGATTCGGCCAAGGCTGTGCAACTGGCCGTCGAACGCTTCGGCGGCATCGACTTCCTGGTGCCATCGGCCGGTTTGTACCAGTCGCAGCCGATTCGCCAAATGACCGATGAGCAATGGCGCCAAACGCTGGGCATCAACCTCGACGGCGTGTTCTACCTGTGCCAGCGGGCAATCCCGGTACTGCGTGCCAACAGCGCAATCGTCAACCTAACCTCGGTGGCCGCACATCGGGGGGCGTTCTCTAACGCGCACTATGGCGCCTCCAAGGGCGGCCTACTGAGCCTGACCCGCGCCCTGGCGCGGGAGTTGGGGCCGCAGACCCGGGTGAACGCGGTGTCCCCCGGGATCATCGAAACCCCGATGACCCAGCACCTGATCGCGAGCCGCGGCAGCGATTCGGTGGAGCAGACCCCGCTCAAACGCCTGGGTCAACCGAGCGAAATCGCCTCGGTGATCGCCTTTCTATGCAGCAACGGCTCAAGTTTCATGACCGGCGAAGTACTGCACGTGAACGGCGGACTGTACATCGCCGGATGAGCCTTGCGCGCCTCGTTTTTTTGCCCGTTGAGCGGTCAAGCGAGAAATGAGCGCGCGCCCTTCAGGGGCGCGGGCTCATGGGGCCAGCGGCCGCACTTACGCGCTGGCAACCTGCAAAGAGCTACGCACCTTGCCTGGGCTGCTGCCGGTGATGCGCCGAAACCAATGACCAAAGGAATCCCCCGACGCAAATCCCAGGTGCTGCGCCAGGGTCTCGTTGGAGTGTTCGCCTGCCAGGCCGCGGTATGCCTCCACGAGGAGCAGGCGGTTGTGCCAGTCCGTGTAGCGCAATCCGGTATCCTTGCGAAACAGCCGCGCCAGCGTCCGCTCCGTAGCGCCTACCTCGTGCCCCCATTCGGTCAGGCTCTTGCGCATCCCAGGCCTGGCGATCAGTTGCTCGGCCACACGCTTGAGCCGTGCGTCGCTCGGCAAAGGCAGGACCATGTTGCTGGGCACCCGCTCTTCGATCTCCTCGAACAACAACTGCAACATGCAGGCGCGCCGTTGTTCGCAAAGCGGTCGAGTGCCCTGCTCGGCCAACCGCTCGCACAGGGCGATGATCAGCGGGGATGCATCGATCAGCTTGACGCTCGGGGAGATGTGTTTGCACAGGTCAGGGTCAAGGTACAAGACCGTGAGGTCTACCGGGTTATACGCCTCGCCCGAGTGCAAGGTCTGTGGCGGAATCCAGACCGCCATTCCCGGTTTGAGCAACCAGCGTTGCTCGATGGCGTTGCCATGAAGCACACCGTTTTTGACTAACACAAACTGCCCGAAGGGGTGTTGATGAGCATGACGCTCCGCCTCGGGCAGCTTGGTTAACTGCCGTTCAACAACCAGTGCGGTGTGATCCAGGTCGACGAAACTCATTGCGACTCTGCTTACCCTTTCTGCGGTCCACCGCGCGCAGGCAGCTTGAAGGCAAAGAGTAAACCGAGTGCCATCAAAAGACCAAGCAACAGGAACGTGTCCGGGTAGGACTGGTCTGGCGGCAGGTACAACGCAACAGCCACCAGTGCATTGACGCCAAACGCCGCGCCAAGGTTGCGCAGAAACTGCACCGTGGAGGTATAGGCTCCCAACTGATCAGGCGGGGCGCTGTTCTGTGCGAGTACCAGGGTCGTTGTGGCTGTAAAGCCCATACCCAGCCCGACCAGAATCTGACCGATGCCCATCAGCAGCCACTGCGAGCAGTGCAACCCCGCAGCCACCCCCAGACAACCGAGCATCAGCATGGCCATCCCAACGATAGCCATGGACTTGAACCCGACATTCGCCAGACGCTTGCCACAGACGGTGGCACCGCCTACCCAGCCCAACGCGGCCAGCATGATCAGCCCGCCGGTCGACAATGCGCTGCCCGGCGAATGGCTCAGGGCAATTGGCAACACGCTGACCGTGGCGTACAAGCCGATACTGGAGATCACCACCAACGCCATGACCGCTCCCAGTGCAGGCCGTTCAAAGAAACCAAACGGCACTGGGCTACCGGCAGGTACCTGACGCACGCGAGCTATCAGCGCGACCAGACTGATGAGCACCACAAACGCCAGCGTCGCTATCGGGTATGGGATCATATCCAGACGCTGACTGCTCAACATGAACAGCCCCGCACAAGCAGCAATGGCCAAAAGGCCCTGCGCTATCGGGTCTACCGTCCTGGTCGATTGACCTCGACCGATAGCTGGTGTGAAACACAACACCGCCAATGCCAAACAGCCCAGCGGCAGATTGAGCCAGAATACCCAGCGCCAACTCAGGGTGTTGCCCAGCACCGTACCGGCAACCGGGCCCAACACAGCCGCCAGCCCCCAGACACTGCTGAGCATGCCCTGCATGCTGGCACGCTTGGGCCCGTCGAAGAGCGACGCCAGCATCGAGTAGGAAAGAACGATGATGCCACCCGCCCCGACGCCTTGCAGCGCTCTGCCGGCAATCAGCATGACCATGCTCTGGCTAGCGGCAACCAGCGCCGACGCGGCGATGAAGATCAGCAGGCTGACCTTCATCATCGACGAAACCCCGAACCGATCCGCCAGTGCGCCGGCCAGCGGGGCAATGAGTGCCAGGGGTAGCAGGAAGCCTGAGACCACCCAGGGATAGAGCGTCGCGTCCTGCATTTGCGCATTGATCTGCGCCAGTACCGTGCTGACAGCAGTACTGTCCATCGCCGCGAGAAACAACACGACGAGCACCGCCAGAACGCTCAGCGAGCGTTGGCGCTGCACATGATCATTCTCATCTCGCAAAGAGGCGCGAGTAACACTCTTCATAACCGATCCCTTCACGGCATTTACCTGGGATCAGGTTACGTAACCGCCTGGATGAGCGAAATGTTCCGTCAAGACAACTCATCGACTGAAACGGACGAGAACCATCAGCGGTGCCTCTTCGCGATCCGCACTGCGACGTTGTCAGCTCGCCCTTTGATGCGTGCCGACGCAGAGGACTTCGAGCAATACCTGCTCCAGAATGTCGAAGAAACATCTGATGTGCGCCTGTTTCAACGCCTGAGGC
Source organism: Pseudomonas sp. Y39-6 (assembly GCF_023651955.1). Taxonomy (NCBI): domain Bacteria; kingdom Pseudomonadati; phylum Pseudomonadota; class Gammaproteobacteria; order Pseudomonadales; family Pseudomonadaceae; genus Pseudomonas; species Pseudomonas sp. Y39-6. The sequence goes on from NZ_CP069594.1 coordinate 6,132,304, forward strand.
CGGGTTACCAGATAGACCTCCATCTCTGGAAGTTCCAGCTCCGGGAACAACTCCGTCAGGCCCTTCGCCAGAATACGCGGCAGTACAGCCACGCCCATGCCTTGCCGCACCGACTCCAGTTGGACGGCGAACGAGTTCACGCTGATTTGCGCACGGTCCAGGCCCGCAGCCTTTGCGGCACGCATTTGAGGCAACATATCCAGCGGAGGAAGCAAGGCGATGTTGACCGCCGTAGCCAGGGTCACTCCGGGAGATCGCTTCAGGTACCCGGCCTCAGCGAAGACGCCATAGGCGAGCTTGCCGATGGGTCGATAAATCAACGATGGCTCGCCCAGGTGCGCTGTGCGTATGGCGATATCCGCCACCCCGCGGACGATCTTGTGAAAGTCGGTGGCGACCAGTAACTCCACGGAACAGCGCGGATGCAGGGCCGTAAACCGGCTCGCGGCGTCCAGCACACAAGAAGAAAACCCCTCGCCGGCACTGACCAGCACGCTGCCACATAGCGCTGCGTGTTCCCCGGACAACTCCGCCGCCGTCTGACGCCTCAAGCCCGCCTCTGCTGCCACCGCGACGTCCACCAGGGCTTGGCCCCGCGAGGTCAACCAGCAGCCTTCAACGCCGCGCTCAACGAGCGGCTCACCCAGGGCCGCTTCCAGCTGGGTCAGGCGACGGGACACGGTAGACGCCGCGATCCCCAGCAACTGGCCAGCTTGAAGAAAACTGCCACGCCGCGAGACCGCCAACAGCAGACGAAGATCGTCCCAATTTGCCTGCAACGCCATACCTCCCATCCTCCAGGGTTTGCATATATGCAAAGCCATTATGCAGTAGTCGCTGTTTTTCAGGCGCAGCCTCAACGGTATATCTACCGGCCTTCGAAACGACTGGAATGAAATGTATGACTATGGACCCCATGCGCAATGCATTCGTCACTGGCGCAACCGGCTTGCTGGGCAACAACCTGGTGCGGGAACTGGTCGCACACGGCTACGCCGTCAAAGCCCTGGTCCGCTCACGGGCCAAGGGTGAGCAGCAGTTCAACGACCTGCCGAGCGTGGAACTGGTCGTTGGCGATATGGCCGACACCGACGCGTTCGCAACATCGTTGCAAGGCTGCGATACGGTGTTTCATACCGCAGCGTTCTTTCGCGATAACTACAAGGGCGGCAGCCACTGGGAAGCGCTCGAAAAGATCAATGTCGCCGGTACGCAAGCCCTGCTTCACCAGGCCTATCGCGCGGGGGTCCGCCGCTTCGTGCATACCTCGTCGATTGCCGTGCTCGACGGAGCCCCCGGCACCTCTATCGACGAGACATGCCTGCGGGCCGAAGCCGATGCGGATGACTACTATCGCAGCAAGATCCTCGCCGAGCGTATCGTCTTGACGTTCCTTGAAACCCATCCCCAAATGCATGCCTGCATGGTGCTGCCCGGCTGGATGTGGGGCCCGGGCGATATGGGCCCGACCTCCTCCGGACAATTGGTCAAGGACGTGATCAACGGCAAGTTACCCGGGCTGATCCCCGGCACCTTCTCCGTGGTCGATGCCCGCGATGTGGCATGTGCCCAGATCGCCGCAGCCAAACATGGGCGGCGAGGAGAGCGCTACCTCGCGGCCGGTCGCAACTTGACCATGCGCCAGTTGGTACCTGTGCTGGGGCGTATCGCGGGCGTCAAAACCCCTGTTCGGCAACTGCCAGTACCCGCGCTGTACCTGTTGGCGGCGGTGCAGGAGGTTTACGCGCGCGTTACCGGCAAGCCTATTTTGCTGAGCATGGCGACGTTGCGCCTATTGATACGAGAGGAGCACCGTACCTGTTTTAACCACCACAAGAGCGAACAGGAGCTTGGCCTAAGTTTTCGAGTGCTGGAGCAGACCGTTTCTGACACTGTGGCGTGGTATCGGAAACATGGCGTGGTTAAGCCAAACAAGGACGAAAACACACGATGAGCAAAACCATCATCCTGATGCGTCACGGCCAGCCCAAGATGGCCGCGCGCGAAAGAATCTCAATGTTCGAGATGAAAGACTGGATCGAGCAATACAACCGATCCGAAATCATCCGCCATCCGGCTCCGGACGCCAGCCAGCAACTCGCCGCAGCCGCCACCCTGGTTGTTTCAAGCAGCGCGCCTCGTGCGCTGACCTCGGTCGAGGTGCTCGGGCTGAAGCCTGCTGTCGTCGACGCGCTTTTCTGCGAAGCGCAACTGCCTTATGGCCGTTGGCGATTGCCGCGGCTATCGCCGTTTACCTGGGCATTTATCTTCCGGGTCTTATGGCTGTGCGGTTACTCACGCAATATCGAATCCGCTGGCGCCGCAAGGTTGCGCGCCAACACGGCCGCTCAACGACTGCAGTCCCTCGCCGGTGAAGGGCCGGTTCTGCTGCTCGGTCATGGCGTGATGAATCGAATGATCGCCAAACACCTGCTCGCAGACGGTTGGACCCGCCAACAGCACAATGGCAGCCAATATTGGAGCGCGACGGTGTATCAATACGCTGGTGTATAGACGGTGATCGGCTGAGCGCACGCAACCGTCCAGGTGGCACACCGCCCTGATACAGTGTCTTTGCTACGCGTGTGAAGTGCAGTGCTTCGGCTACGGCCAAAAGGAGCCTCACTCTCAGAAGCGCGGACAACGCTCCCGTTATGCCTGGAACGTGAATAACGCGGCTTCACGCTCTATGGTGGAGTGCGAACAAGGACGTCATCGAGGTGGCCGAGGGACTCAGGCACTCTTTCAAGAGGATCACGCGCATGGCATTCACCACCCTGATACTGGACGCCCCTGGCCCGCCGCTGCTATTTGAGGAAATCGACCGATTCCTTGAACTGGGGCTGGCCGTCACCCTGAACCTTCATTATTTCACCGACCAGGACGGCATCAGGAACCACTACGGCGAGCGCATTCAATACGCCCAGATCAATTGCCACGACAAGTCCGCCTTCATCGCGGCGGTAATCCAGGCCGGGGGCTACAGCGTGTTCAAGACGCGCCTGAACATCCCCCTCGATGGCGAACTGATCAGCGCCGCCGCCTCCCCTGCCTTGGCAACACCGTTGCGCGCCATCGCCCAGGCAGGCGTGGGGCTTAACCACATCGACCGGCAAGAGGCCGAGCGCACTGGCGTGACGGTACTGAACACACCAGGTTCCAACGCCACGGCCGTCGCTGAATACGTGGTGGCCCAAGCGGTGTTTTTATCCAGGGACCTCAGCCACTACAACACCGAAACCCATAAAGGCCACTGGTCCAAGGGCAGCCTACCTCCCGGCCAGGAGTTCTCCGAGCTGACGCTGGGGCTGGTGGGCACTGGCGGCATTGCCCAACAGGTCGCTCGCAAGGCGCGGGCACTCGGCATCAAGGTCATCGCCACCGGTTCGGAGCGCTTTACCGATCAGGTCGCACGGGACCTTGGGCTTGATCGAAGACCAACCCTCTCGCAGTTGCTCGGCGAAGCCGATGTCGTCTCGATCCATACACCACTCACGCCGCTCACACGGGGCCTGTTCGGCAGTACAGCGTTCAGCCAGATGCGCCCGGGCTCGATCCTGATCAATACCGCCCGCGGTGGCATCGTCGACGAGGACCAACTGGCAGCGTTCGTGACCCGCTTTCCCGGGCATATCAAAGCAGTCGCCATCGATACCTTTGCCCAAGAAAAGGACCGCTTCAACTCACCGCTGGCAGGCATTGCCAACGCACAACTGACGCCGCATATCGCGGGCAATACCGCAACGGCAATCAGGACGGCTTCACGCCAGATCGTCGACAAGATCCACGCGTTCAGCCTGTAGCTGTCGACGCCTACCGCCGCGCCACACACTCCGCCAGCGCTGCCTCCAGCCACCCGGCCGCGCGCATTTTCAAGGCCGTGCTGCCGCACTTCGGACAGCTCGCGAACCAGTCGCCGGGCATCAGCGCGTCACTGCGCGGCGCAATGGTTTTCTTCCACTTGCAGTCTTCACACACAAAGGTGAAGGGTCTGGGTTTTATCGGCATGAATGGGTTCTCCTGGATGGCGATACTGCGGATTATTCTGTGACCGGGAGCAGCGCTTGCAGCAATTCCAGCTTGCGCTGCAGCTGCGCGACGTGTTCTCGCTCGGCGCGCAACGCCGACCGCAGCTCGCGGTTTTCCATGTCCAAGATCTGCGCCAAACGCAGATCCTTCTGATAATGGGCAACCATTTTCCAAAGCTCGCTCAACTTCAAACAATGCTGTACCAGCACCAGCAGGATGATCCCCATCACCGCCAATGCCCCCGTCGAAACCACTTCCGACATACTCATGTTCACATCCTTCCATCCCTTCGAGATATTCCGAAGACAGCGACACGATATGTAGTGATTTACGACAGGTCTAGAATGTAGACTTATACAGGTAAAGTATTCACGCACATGGAGCAGGTATGAAACGCAAGCAATCCATCGAACAAGTGCGCTGGGACCTGGCACTTCGCTATCGTTTGATCGAGACCGTCGCCTGGTGGGAAGGCCGCCTGACCACGGGGCACTTGATCCAGAGCTTCGGCATCAGCCGCCAGCAAGCCTCCAAGGACATCAATACCTACATCAATGAACATGCGCCCCGAAACTTGACATATGACAAGCAACGCAAGGGCTATGTACCGAGCAAACACTTCAAGCCGCTGTTCATCGATGACAGCGCCAGTGCCTACCTGCACCTGCTTTACCAGAACAATGAACGGGCGCCGCACATCGAAGGCCTGGCCCTGGCATATGCCCATACCAAGGTGCTCGAAGTGCCGGACCGGCCGATCCGGCCAGAGATCCTGCGCCCCTTGCTCGCGGCATGCCGCGACGGTCTACGCCTGGAGACCGAGTACGTATCGCTCAATACCCCGAACGTGGAAATCCGCCTGATTGCCCCTCACACCCTGGTGTACACCGGGATGCGCTGGCATGTGCGCGCTTACTGCGAGAAGAATCGGCAGTACCGCGACTTTGTGCTGAGCCGCCTGCGCGGTGAGCCGGACCTGCTCGACGCGTCGCAGAACACACGGGAACTGGACGAAGACTGGAATACCGAAGTGCCGATCATCTTCGCCCCCGATGGCCGCTTGAACGCGGCGCAGCAGGCCATCATCGAAACCGACTTCGGCATGACCGACGGGCAACTGGTGGTGTCCAGTCGCAAGGCACTGGTGAAGTACGTCTTGCGCCGCTATCAGGTCGACCCGCGCAACCAGGCGACCAACCCCGAGGCCCAGCAGATCGTGGTCACCAATCTCAAAGAGTTGAGACCGTGGTTGATGCATGATTGAGGCGCATGTCCTGCCAGAGGCGCAGCGCACGCAGGCAATTGTCGATCTCGGCCGCGAGTAAGCGCTGTGCCAGTTCATGCTGGCCGTTGAGCAGAGCAATATTGCGCAGCGTATTGCCCTGGTGATTCTTCGCGCCCAGATCAAGACCGAACGTCATGGCGCGGTCGATGAAGTACCGCGCGGCCTTCAAGTGGCCATTGAGCAGCAGCCAATGCAGTGGCGTGTTCCCCAGCCCATCGCGGTCATTGAGGCTGGCACCCAGGCGGTAGCGGGCTTGCAGGGTTTTGACATTGCCGTATCGCGCAGGCAGGTGGATGTATTTGTCGTGGGGCATGAAGCTGCCCAGGCCGGCCCAGCCGCGAATCTGCGGGTTGCCCTGGGCGCCGAGTGACTCCAGCGTGTCGATCAGGCCGCTGCGGTTCAGCCGGTAAGCCATGTCCAGCGGCGTGTCACCCGCCAGGTCGCGCTGATTCAAGCCGGACGGATCGAGAGGCGGCGCCTCATCGAACAGCACGCAGAGGTGCCAGTCGCTGAGGCCAAGCTCGGCGCGATCATCGATGCGCTCAAACAGAGTGATCGGCCGCCCCACACACAACGTCGTGAGCGTCACGCCTCGAGCGAACATGCGCCGAAGAAACGCTCGAAGAGCGGCGTAGGCAAATGCTTGTCGTCCAACAGACCGAAGTGCTTGCCCACGTTGCGTCCCAGGGCCATCAGTGTGTTTGCGCTGTTTTTCGTGCCGGCGTACCCGGCGCTCAAGATCGACTCGACGCGCGCGTCACCGGTCGACTCTCGCTGATACGCCCGCCCCGTGATCATGACGTCTACCAGACACACGCTGACGCGCTCATCGCCCAAGGTGAAAGGCTCCAGCACCTCGCTCGCCAAGACGGCACGCAAGCCGTCCTCGCCACCGGCGACAATCCGCTCCAGCGCTTCGAGTGAGCGGTCGAAGAGGTCGAACTCCTGCATCGAAAACGCAAAACAGTAGTCCTGAGCGGTAGCCCGCGAGATCGGACGCGCGTGGTGCGGATGAATCGACAACCAGTCAACGAACGAGGCTTTATCGCTTTTTCCACCCTGGCGACGGAACAGCAGATAGTCGTTGATGACCTGACTGAAAGGGTTCCCCGTCGGCACCCAGCCCGTGCTGTCACGTTCTTCGGGTTCCGGCAGGTCAACCACCGGCACGGCTGACTTAGGCGTCCACCCAAAGCACCGCAGGTCATAGCCAAGCACAAACAGGCTGGCCTCGAACGCATGGCACCGCGCAGGCAGCGCGCCTTGCTCGGCGAACCAGCCGGTGCGCTCGAGCACGGCGCGGATAATCCAGCCCAACCGCACTTGCCAGCGGGCCCATGTCTCATAGCTGATCGAAGAGAACTGAGGCGCGGCCAGGCCGTTCAAAAATGCTCCGGGGTTGCGGATCTGGCTGCCACGAGCGGCTCCGGACGGGAAAGCCAGCAAGGGTTTGCCGCTCCCCGTCCATTGCTGGCGAAACAGTGAATACAGCATGCCTATCGCTGCGCCGACGCGGCTGTCATAGATGGGGGAGCCCGACGAATCAAACAACGCATGAATCTTGGTCAGGCCCGCATCGAAACGCTCGACGCTGATCGCATCGAGATCATCCAGGTCATTTTTGCCATCGAGCGACATCAGCCCGGCCATCTTTTGCAGATAGCTCGACAGCTTGCCGTTTGCGGCCAGCCGGTGCAAAAACGGAATGGCGCCCCGCACACCGCCCCAACGAAGAATCTGCAGGCAGGCTTGAAGCGCTTGCTGGTCATTCCCCTGTTTGACCGCACTCGTCAGCCATTCGCGAAGTTGCCCGAGAGAGCGTTGGGTTTCAGCCCAGGTGCGTGAATCCACCGAGCATTGGTGAGCATCCTGCCAGCTTGCCTTCCAGCGATAGTGCCCCAGCACCTGCTCGATGCCCTGGACATCAGCCGTCAAACCGCCAGGCACGAATTTGCTCGACTTGAAGCGCAGCTTGAAGGTCAGCGTCGGCAAGTTCGCTTCAAGCCATGCGATGAAGGACTCAATTTCAGGTTGCGCCAGGAACTGTTCGCGCTGCATGCAGACCACCTTGCCAGTAATATCGAATGGCCACACCCTAAGCAAAATCAGCGACCCCGTCCACGATGTTTGTCCGTACAGGTAAACAAATGGAGCAGGTTCTCAGGCCCGGACTAGACGCTTCTCGACCATCGCCAGGGTTCGGCCGAAACAGACATATGAACGGTTCAGACACCCCGCTTCTGTTTACACGCGGCCCATCGACTTATGCATCGGCGTGCCTTTGCAACGCATGCGCGAGATCGATGTGCCCGGCACCCGCAAGGATCATCAGCGGCGGTCATGCCTCGACTCCGACTTGGGCTATATGAACTATCGAATGTTGCAGATCATCTAAAACCTTCGATCTAAATCATTCTCAACAATAACAAACAATAAGTTAGCCAACTAAGCATTTAAAACAACTGTGCGAAAAGACATTCAGCTGACTTCATATCGCTTTAACGACCAAGCCTGGCATTCTTTTATTTTCACATATATTTTACATCCCCCTACATATGCTAATGTCATTACGACATCAGCGCTGTTCAACCAGGTTTAAGGAGTGTGTATGACCGGTGTATTGGCCTCCGTTAACAGCCGCACACAACTGGTCGGGCAGAACAGGCTCGAACTGTTGCTGTTCCGCTTCAACAACCACCAACTGTACGGGATCAACGTATTCAAAGTTCGTGAAGTTATCCGCTGCCCGAAGTTATCATCGATACCAAAGTCTAATAACAATATTTGTGGCGTGGCCAATATCCGGGGTGTCTGCATCCCTATTCTTGACCTGGCCATGGCAACGGGACTGCCCGGAGTCGAGGATCAGGAAAGCGCTTTTATAATACTTACGGAGTACAACAATCGCGTTCAGGGTTTCCTCGTCTACGCGGTCGAACACATCGTCAATCTGAACTGGGAAGACATCCATCCGCCGCCCAAGGGCAGTGGTGAGAACAATTACCTGACGGCCGTCACCCGCACGGACGACCGCCTGGTCGAGATCATCGATGTTGAAAAGGTGCTGACAGAAATATCGCCATCGTCCGAGGAAATATCCAGCGGCGTAATCGATCACGAAGTCACCCAGCAGGCGCGACACCTGCGGGTGTTGACCGTGGACGACTCGATGGTCGCGCGCAAACAGGTGACCCGCTGCCTGGAAACCGTGGGCGTCGAGGTAGTGGCCTTGAACGATGGCCGACAAGCGCTGGACTACCTGCGCGCCATGCTCGACGAAGGGCGCAAGCCGGATGAGGAGTTTCTGATGATGATCTCCGACATCGAGATGCCGGAGATGGACGGCTACACCTTGACCGCCGAGATCCGCAGCGACCCGCGCATGGCCAACCTGCACATTGTGCTGCACACCTCGCTCTCGGGGGGCTTCAACCAGGCCATGGTCAAGAAAGTCGGGGCCGACGACTTCCTGGCCAAGTTCCGCCCCGATGACCTGGCCGGCCGCGTCGTCTCACGTATCAAAGCCGTCAACACGAACTGACGCTCTACGACAACAACACTCAAGCCAAGGAGGCTGCAAGGAAACGAATAAGAACAAAATCAACAGAGGGCAAATCATGTTGAAATGTAATGAGCTCTATCATCTGGCGCCAGACAGCGGCGAGGCCAGGCCCTTCTGGCAAGGTCGCGCACGCGACGCGCAGGCGGATATCCAATGCGCCATGGGCTGCGGCGCGCAACTACCCGAGACGCCCCAGTCAGCAGAGCCGCCCCCTGCGCCCGCGGCGGCGACGATCACTCCCACCCGCATGAACGACGAGCTTGTTGCCGCCCAGGAAATCTGTGCCCGCGCCAAGACCGCCGTGGTCGAGATGTTCAGCCATGTCCGCATGGGCCGCGCCCTGGAGTTGGAGAATATCAGCGTACTGGTCGACGACATTTCCGCGTCGATCGCCCGCCATCCCAATGCCTTCATCAGCCTGGCACGCCTGAAAAGCCTCGACGATTACACCTATATGCATTCGGTCGCCGTGTGTGCACTGATGATTGCCCTGGGCAACCAGTTGAACCTGCCCGCCGTGTTGATTCGCCGGGTCGGGATGGCCGGCCTGCTGCATGACATCGGCAAAATGGCCATACCGGGCGCGATCCTCAACAAGCCCGGGCGCTTGAGCGGTGACGAATTGCAACTGATACGCACGCACCCGCTGGAAGGTGAGAAAACCCTGCTGGCGACTTCGCAGATGTGCGACATGGTCGTGGATGTCTGCCTGCATCACCATGAACGGGTGGACGGCAGCGGCTACCCCCATCAGTTGGTCGGCGACCAGATCAGTCTTTTTGCGCGAATGGCCGCCGTTTGCGATGTCTACGATGCAATCACCTCGGATCGTTCCTACAACCAAGGCTGGGACCCCGCGGTCGCCATCCAGCAAATGTCGACATGGGACGGGCATTTCGACGACGAGGTGTTCCGCGCGTTTTTGAAGTCCGTGGGTATTTATCCGGTGGGGTCTATCGTTCAGTTGAAAAGTGGCAGTATCGGCGTGGTGATCGAACAACACCCCGACTCTTTATTGACGCCAAAGATTAAGTTGTTCTTCGTGCCGGTGTTGAATATTTATATCACCCCAAAAATAATCGATCTGAGTGATCCCGAACAAACCGATCGCATCATTGCGCGCGTACCGTCACAGCGTTATGGCTTTAAAAACACCGAACGTCTCTGGCTCGACGATGAGGCGTCCGAGCAGAACTAAGCGACGCCCCAGCTGTACTGCATTTATATGCTCAAGCAGCCCATGATCAAGCAGTAAGCCTTGCGAACAAAAAAACTGAAATGCCGCCATCCAATTATGTCGGCAACTACTAGCGTGGGCAGGAAATACCATGAAATTCAACTCATTACAGACTCGGATTTGCTTCACCGCCGGACTCTGCCTGTTAATCTCTTGCGCAAGCCTGGTGTTATATGGGTTGTACTCCTCAACCGCCAATCAAGCCTACGTGGGCACCGAAGTTTCAACATTGATCGAAAGCGGCACCATTCGCGAAGTACAAAACCTGGCGGAGTCCCGTGCCAATGCGATCAGGGCGAAACTGCAAAATGCCTTGGACTCGGCACGCACGCTGGCCAATACGCTGGGCGCGAGTAAAAGTGCGCAAAGCCCGCTGGCACTGGGCCGCGATCAAATCAATACAATGTTGCTCAGCGTGCTCAAGGACAACCCCGACTTCAACGGCACGTATTCGTGCTGGGAGCCGGATGCGGTGGACGGCCAGGACCAAGCGTTTCGTAACAACGAAGGCGGCAACAACCCCTTGACCGGCCGCTTCACGCCCTATTGGACACGCGGCTCGGACGGCCATATCGCCGTGCAACCGCTGGTCGAATACGACTCCGATGCCCGCCACCCCAATGGCGTGCTCAAGGGCGGCTGGTACAGCGGCCCCCGGGACACCCTGAAAGAAAGCGTGCTCGACCCCCTTCCCTACGTGGTGCAAGGCAAAAATGTGTGGCTGACCACGCTCTCGGTGCCGATCACCGCCAATGGCAAGTTTTACGGCGTGGTCGGCGCAGACTTCGACATCTCGTTTATCCAGAAACTCAGCGAGCAAATGTCCGCCGACCTCTACGGCGGCAAAGGTTCGGTGTCGATCCTGAGCAACCAGGGCTTGGTGGTCGCCGACAGTAAACGGCCGGAACTGATCGGCCAGTCATTGAAGGCATTGCTACCCGACACCTGGGACAAGGTGCTGGCCAATGTGCAGAAAGGCCAGGGCGACAGTCGCCTCAACCAGGAGTCCCAGGAAATCGAAGTACAGATGCCGATCATCCTGGGCCGCACCGAAAAACCCTGGGCCATCTTGATCCACCTGCCCAAGGCGGTGGTCATGAGCCAGGCGATTGCCCTGGAGAAGGAACTGCAATCCCGTGGCGTCAGCAGCAGTATCTGGCAGGTCTCGGTCGGCCTGGGTATCTCGGTACTGGCATTGCTGGCGCTGTGGTTCGCCACCGCAAAAATCGTCGGGCCGATTCGTGAAGCCGCCGCCTTGGCTGCCAACATCAGCCTGGGGGATTTCTCGCGTCGCCTGGTGCAAAAATCCGACGATGAAGTCGGCCAGTTGTCCTTGGCCTTGAACGAGATGTCCGAAAGCCTGCAGCGTCAGGTCCGTGTGGCTGAACGTATCTCCGAAGGCGATCTGGACCTGGAAGTGCGTTTGTCTTCCCCCAACGACACGTTGGGCAAGTCCCTGGAAAAAATGGTCGGCAACTTGAACACCTTGATTTCCCAGGTGCAGGCCAGCGCCACGCAAATCACCGGCAGCTCCGCACAGGTCACCGAGTTGAGCCAGTCGTTGTCCGATGGTGCGTCCAACTCGGCGTCGTCCATCACTGAGATCAGTGCCGTCATGACGCAAATGGCCGCGCAGACCACCGACAACGCCGCCAACGCGAAAAAGGCCGACGAACAATCCCAGGCCTCACGCGCCGACGCCGGGGAAAGTGACAAGCTGATGAGCGAACTGATCGCCGCCATGACCGAAATCGACAACTCGGGCAAAGACATCACCGCGATCATCACCACCATCGACAACATCGCCGCCCAGACCAACCTGCTGGCCTTGAACGCGGCGATCGAGGCGGCACGTGCCGGCGAATTGGGCCGTGGCTTTGCCGTCGTCGCCGATGAAGTCAGGAGCCTCGCCGCCCGCAGTGCCGAAGCGGCCCAGCAAACCGCGGCGCTGATCGCCGACTCGTCGACCAAGACACAGCGCGGCATGGTCATCGCCGGTCGCACGGCCGACTCGTTGCGAAACATCGTCACCGGCACCAGCACCGTTTCCAGCCTGGTGTCGCTGATCTACCAAGCCTCGAGTGAACAGGCGTCCGGCTTGCAGCAAGCCAGTATCGGCCTGGAGCAGATCGACGAAGTCACCCAGCAGAATCAGGCCAACTCCCAACAATGCGCGGTGGCTGCCCGCGACCTGTCGGAACGGGCCAGCTCCATGCAACAAGGGTTGAGCCGGTTTAAAGTCAAAGCGACATAACCCCCATCCGCAATGAAGCCGGGGCGGAAATAAACCACCGCCCCGGTCCCCCTGCACAAACCTCGTACCCATTCATGAAATATTAAGAATCGCCCCCCTATACTCACCGATTGCGAGCCGTTCCCTCGAACGGCCCCCTGCCCCGGTAACCAGCCCCCATGACGCGTCCCGTTCCTCTGCTGCTCCTGCTTGCTGGCCTGTTGTTCTTCTTCGCCCTTGGTAACCATGAACTGCAAGGCTCCACTGAAGCCCGCGTCGGCGGGATCGCCATGGCCATGCACCTGGACAACGACTGGGTGGTGCCACGGCTGTTCCGTGAGCCGTTCCTGGAAAAACCGCCCCTGAGCCTGTGGCTCGACGCCGGCGCGATCCGCCTGTTTGGCGGCACGCCCGGGGCCGTGCGCCTGGCCTCGGCGTTCGCCGGGTTGTTCAGCGTGATGCTGCTTTACGGGATGCTCCGCACGTTCGGGCGGCCAAAGACACTGGCGTTCTGCGCGGCGCTGATCCTGGCGACCATGGCCAGTTACTGGAGCAATGTGCGCGGCGTCGGTGAAGATGCATTGCTCAGCCTGGGTGTGACCACCGCGCTGCTGGCGTTCTACCAGGCCATGCGGCCGGCGTCCGAGCGCCAGGGCTCAACCGCCTGGGCGTGGGCCCTGTTCACGGCCGGGATGGTGATCGCCACCCTGAGCAAAGGCGTGCTGGGCCTGGCGATGCCGGGCATCGTGATCTTTGTGTACCTGGCCTGCACCAGTTGGATGGACAAACGCCTGCGCATCGGCGACTGGCTGCGGCCGGCACTGTTTACCCTGCTGGCCTTGGTGCCACTGCTGATCTGGCTGGGGTTTCTGTTCCAGCGCGGCGGGCTGCAGGCGGTGGGCGAAGTGCTGTGGACCAACAGCGTCGGGCGGTTCAGCGGCTCGTTTGTCGAAGCCGGGCACTACGAACCCTTCTACTACTACATCGCCAAACTGCCCGAAGCCTTTTTGCCGTGGAATATCCTGGTGTACCTGGGGTTGTGGCACTTCCGTAAAAGCCTGGTGCGCAACCGCTACCGTCTGTTTTTCTGCGTCTGGCTGGTGGCGCAATTCACCCTGCTGACCCTGGCTTCCAGCAAGCGCACCGTATACCTGATGGCGCTGACGCCAGCCGCCGCCGTACTGGCTGCGGAATATGCGCAGGTGCTGCTGCACTGGCTGAAAGATCACAAACCGGCGCTGTATAAGCGGCATAAAATCGTGATTGGCGGCGTGTTCACCGTGCTCATCGCCTGCTACCTGAGCGCTGCTTTCTGGTTCGCGCCAAAGGCCGACAAAAAACAGTCCTTCGTGCCCGTGATGAGCCAGATCCAGGCGCTACAGGCCGAAGGCAAAAAGGTCGCGTTGTTCCGGCCCAACGAGCGCATCGATGGCGCCAGCGTGTTCTATCTGCAGGCCTACTTGCCGATTCTGCAAACCGAGCCCGAACTGCGCAGTTACCTGGCCGCCGCCCCCGGCAACGTCGCGCTGCTGGATAACACGGAGCAACTGACCGGCAAGGTCACGGTGATCAAGGAGATGGCAATCAATCGCCAGCCTTACTACTTCATCGGGCAGTAAGGCCGGCGCGGGGGATCAGTGCTTGGTGAGCTTGTCCAGGTAACCCATGGCGAACGCCGAGACCACAAAGGTCATGTGGATGATCACGTACCACATCAAATGCTGCGGATCGACGTTCTTGGCATCCATGAAGATGCGCAGCAGGTGGATGGAGGAAATCGCCACGATGGAGGCGGCCACTTTCATCTTCAGCGAGGAAGAGTCCATGGTGCCCAGCCAGTTGAGCTTTTCCTTGTTTTCATCGATGTCCAGCTGCGAGACGAAGTTCTCGTAGCCGGAGATCATCACCATCACCAGCAGGCCGCCGACCAGTGCCATGTCGATCAACGACAACAGCAGCAGGATCACTTCCGATTCGAGCATGCTGAAGATATTGGGAACGACGTGAATGATTTCCTGGAAGAATTTCAATGCCAGGATCAACAAGCCCAGGGACAACCCCAGGTAGATCGGCGCCAGCAACCAGCGCGAGGCGTACATCGTATTTTCGATAAAGCGTTCCATTGAATCTCACACAGCGTGGTTAGAAATGACGGCGAGTATACCAGCCGCTACCCAACACCTGTGACCGCGAGAAAACTGACCTGAGTGGCATCTGTAAGAGCGTTTTTCTGCTAGTGTCGAGGCCATCAACTCGGCTCAAAGACGTCGGACAGGAAAACTCAAGATGATGGATGTGCGTTCCCCTTGGGCCAGCATCGGCCTGTGTGCGGCATTGCTGCTGGCCGGTGGCTGTTCTCCCAGCGACGAGCAAAAGCAGACCACCCTCGAAGAGAAAACCAAGCAGTTCGAACAGTCGCTCGACAGTATCCAGGACCCCAAACTGCGCGACGCCATCGCCGACCTCGGCGGTTCGCTGTTGTTGCTGGAACGGGCGCGGGTCAAGCTCGCCAGCAAGCCCATCGAAGCCGAATACGGCGAAGACAGCCTGGCCCTGCTCAAGCACTACCCCACGCCCCAGGCCCTGGTCGACACCTACATCAACGGCCTGTTCGTGCTGCGCAAGACCTCCCACTCCGACTACCTGACCGATCTGCAGCCGGTGTTCCCGTTCAACTTCAACACCCCCGACCAGTTCCCGTTCCCCCACGGCCTGGAATGGCAGTCGGTGACCTTGAGCAACAGCAAAGTCATCCCCTTCCAGCCGGAATGGTCGGAAACCGATCCCGGCATCCAGTTGAGCCCCAGCAGTTCCAACCTGACCAACCCCGATGACCTGACGGTGACCTACCCGTTCATCGACGGCATCGAGACCGACAACAAGAGCCAGCCGCAGCCCGTCAGCCTCAAAGGTACAGTCGAGGTGGTCGCGCCGGGCAAGGTGCTGACGTTCGACCTGTCGAAAAAAGACCTCGGCCACCCACGCACCGAGGGCAATATCACCCTCAACCTGCTGAGCCTGGAAAAAAACTACGCCGAGATCGAACTGACCAACCACGAACCGCTGGCGGCGGAGGTCGGCGACGAATCACCGGACCCGTTGCTGGTGCAGGCCCGCGACAGTACCGGGCAGTTCCTCACGCGCTCGGGCTCGATCAACGAAAATGCCGCGCAGGTGGCGTTCTACGAGAAACAACTGGCGCAGATGCAAAAGCAGAAAGCCTGGTCGGACGCGTTTGAGAAACAACTGACGGACGAGCAGAAAGCCTTCGAACACCAGCAAAGCAGCCATTACGCCAAGGTCTACTTCAATGGCCTGATCGACACGCTGCAGGTCGACGTGCTGGACTTTTCCAAGGCCACGCTGACCCGCAAGGACCTCGACCTGCCCGTATTGCGCTTCGACAAGAACAGCCTGCAGAAAACCGTGCAAGCCTTGCCGATGGCGGTAACGGTGTACGACGACAGCACCGCCAGTTGGCTGAAAACCGCGACGATGACCGAGGACCAACTGAAAAACAGCGTGACCATCAGCCAGTCCGTCGAAGATGCCAGCGCCGCGCATATCGTGTTTGACCACCCCTACACCTTCAACGACGAATTGGCGGGCACCGAACGCAACAGCGACGAAGCCCCGGTGACGTTTTTCACAGCCAATGAAAAAGGCGAGCGCGGCGAGCCCATCGAGTTGCCGAGCGAAGCCTTCGAGCTGAACCCTGCACGCGGCACACTCACCTACGACCTCAACCTGTTCCCGGAGAACCCGGCGTTTGTGGTGGGCTCGATTCCGCTGTTCCTGGCCAGCATCGACCAAGCCACGATCGACGTGACCAAGCTGCCCAAGGGCCTGTCGCTCAAGGACAACGCGCTGATCGTCGACCAGGCGCAGTTCCCGTCCGACAGTTGGCGCTTCTATGCCAAGGACGCCAGCGGCAACTACCTCAAGGAAATCCTCGGGGTCAGCCACCACGCCGAGGAATACGGCACGGCGTTGTTTGATGTGCACTACTTCTACGGCCAGCCGACCCAGCTGGAAAGCTACCAGCGTACCAACCTGAGCACCGTGCAATACGGCTTCGAGGTCAAGCTGGACAAGCCCGAAGGCAAATAACCGGGCCTACAGGGCCAGGCATTCCTGCCCGTTATTGAGCTGACGCAGGTGGGCCTGCAGATGCAGGCACCAGATCTGCGGCTCCTGCGCCAGCTCGTAGCCTTGCTGGGTCAGGTTTTCGACGATTGATTGCAGGAAGGTTTCGGCCACGAACGGCCCGGGAAACGGTCCCTGGGATTTGATGGTCGAAGGCTGCTCACCGGTCATTCCAGCGGCAAACAACAACGTCCACATCCCGTTATCCCCCGCGAGAGGGCGAATGGAGCATTCGATGCGAGTGCCCAGGCCCAGACACTGGCGGGTCAGGCAAAGGTTGCGCGGCATGGCGGCGACCCTCGGTAGATCGGCGTTCAGCCTCAAGCACGGCGAGACTGTTTCTATCCTGCGACTCCGGTGGATATCCCTAGTGCTCAGAATAGAAGAAAAACGCGATAAACCAAGGTTGTAGAGACCAACGGGCGTTGGCCCCCAACCTGGAGTCAATTTAGTGGCGGGCTAACCGATCAGCTCGGTTTGGCTTCCGCCTGCGCGTGCAGCGCCAGTTCCTTCTCAGCTTCCTTCAAGTCTTCCTCGCTGATCATCTCGGCAATCGCGCGCAAACGCTCGACCACACGCGCATTCACCGTGCCTTCGGGGAATTGCCCTTCTGCGTCCGGCTCACCGGCCGGCTCGCCGACCAGCAGGCTCAACGCCTCATCCGCCTGGCGCACCGCATAGATATGGAATTGCCCGGCGCGCACGGCCTGCAACACCTTCTCATCGAGCATCAGCGTGGCTACGTTGGCCTGCGGAATGATCGCGCCTTGTTCGCCGGTCAGCCCACGCGCTTCGCAGAGGCGGAAGAAACCTTCGATCTTCTCGTTGACCCCGCCCACCGCCTGCACTTCACCAAACTGGTTGATCGAACCGGTGATGGCAAAACACTGTTTGAGCGGGGTTTTCGACAAGGCCGAAATCAAGGTACAGGCCTCGCCCAGGGACGCGCTGTCGCCGTCCACATAACCGTAGGACTGTTCCAGCGCGATACTCGCCGAGATCGCCAGCGGGAATTCCTGAGCATAACGGCTGCCCAGGTAACCGGTGAGGATCATCACACCCTTGGAGTGAATCGGCTGGCCGAGGTTGACCTCACGCTCGATGTCGACGATGCCGCTGCCGCCCGGGTACACCGTGGCGGAAATCCGCGCTGGCACGCCGAACGCCGAATCGCCGACTTCCAGCACCGTCAGCCCGTTGCACTTGCCGACCGCTGCGCCGGCGGTGTCGATCAGGATCACCCCGGCGAGCATGTCGTCGAGAATCCGCGCCGACACCCGCCCGGTGCGCGTGGCCTTGGCCTTCAGCGCACGTTCGATGTGGCCGGCGTCGGTCATTTCGTCGCCCGCCAGGTGGCGAATGAAATCCGCCTCGCTGACCAGTTGGAACAAGTCGCCAATGCGCGCCGACAACCGCCCCTGGTGTTCGGCCAGGCGTGCGCTATAAGTGGCCAAGCGCGCCACCGCGTCCGAGGTCAGCGGCGCCATGCCCTCTTCCGAGGTGCGGGTTTTCAGCAACTGCGCGAACTGCTCGAGGCTTTCGTCGACCATCGGGATGTCTTCGTCGAAATCCACCAGCACGCGGAACATTTCCTGGAAGTCCGGATCGGCGTCCTGCAACGCGTAGTACAGCTGGCGGGAACCGATGATGATCACCTTGACCTGCAACGCGATCATCTGCGGGTTGAGCGTCACCGTGGCCAGGCGGCCCAGCTCGCCCAGCGGCGACTCCATCTTCAGCTTGCGCGACTGCAGGGAACGCTTGAGGGCGTCCCACACAAACGGCTCGCTGAGCATCTTCTCGGCTTCGAGGATCAGGAACCCGCCGTTGGCCCGGTGCAAGGCGCCCGGACGCAACTGACGATAGGTGGTGTAGAGCGCGCCCTGATCGGTGCTGTATTCGATCCGGCCGAACAGGTTGTCGTAGGTCGGGTGCGGTTCAAACACCACCGGAGCGCCGCCGTTGACCGGATGGCCGACCACCAGGCTCGGGCAGTACTGTTCTTCGAGCAGCTTGCGGGCCTGGGCGTCGGTCTTGGCATCGTCCACCAATTGCTCGACCACGGTTTTCAGCAAGTACACCTGCATGGCTTGCAGGTAACCGCATACGGCGGCGTTTTCTGCGTACTTTTCCGACAACGGTGACAGCAATGGCTGTAGGGCCAGGGTGATGGTTTCTTCGTTGAACTGACGCAGTTGGTTGTTCGACTCACGCTTCCACTGCGGCAGGCTGGCCAGCTCTTCGTTGAGGCGTTCTTCCAGTTCGGAAATATCGGTGTGGAAGCGCTCGCGATCGACTTCCGGCAGCTGCGAGAACTCGGCCTCGTCCAGCGCCTTGCCGTCGAGCATCGGGGTGAACGCGATGTTGGAACTGTCGCGGTACAGCGCCACGTCCTTTTCCAGGGCCAGGCGTTCGATCACGTCCAATGCCTTGTCGTAACGCTGGTTGAACGCGCGGTCGATAGCGCTTTTGCGTTGTTGATACGTCGGGTGTTCGAACACTGCCGGGAAGGTCGCCACCAGGTTGTCGATCAAGCCGTTGATGTCGCTGATGAACGCCGCGGCGCCGCCTGCCGGCAGTTCCAAGGCGCGGGGTTCGCGGGGCTCATCGAAATTATTCACATAGACCCAGTCCGACGGGGTCTGCAGGCGTTTGCCTTCGGCCTTCAGGTAGCGTTTGACGAACGAAAAGCGACCGGTGCCCGGCTCGCCCATGACAAACACGTTGTAACCGGGGCGTGGCATGGCCACACCGAACTGCAAGGCTTCAACCGCACGTTCCTGGCCAAGCACACCGCGAAAGGGCTCCAAATCATTGGTGGTCGAGAAGCTGAACTGTTCAGCGGAGAAAGGGCGAGTCAGCGCTTCGGGCGCTAGACGCAAGCTGGCAGCAACAGGATCAGGCATCGGGCTTCCTTACATCAGGCGGGGCAGATGGCGGCATTCTGGCTCTCTGTTACGCGCTCTGGCAAGGCGCGCCTGAGGTAAAGCATAGACACGGGCTGCGTCCTACAAAAAAATCGAGATATCTCTGATTGTTTTATTAAAAATCACGGAACCCCTGGAACCTGCCTAAACTCCAAACTGCGCGGGCTGGACTAATAACCGGCCCCTAAGGCGCGTTACTGCGCCTGAACCCTTGTCCATTGGTTTGCACACAAAGAGAACAAAGCTATGAAACGGATCCTTCTCGGTACTCTCTTCACCGTCGTTTCCCTCAACGCAATGGCTGAATCACCCGGTGGCCCGAACTGCGGTTGGGGCAACATGCTGTTCGAAGGCCAGCGCGGCACGCCGGCGCACTTCCTGGCGTCCACCACCAACGGCACCTCGGGCAACGCTACCTTCGGCATGACCTCGGGCACCAACGGTTGCAGCACCAACAGTGCCCTGACCTACGGCGGCAAATCGTGGATTGCCATGAATGGCATGATGAACGAGCTGTCCGAAGACATGGCCAAAGGCAATGGCGAGGCGCTGACCACCTACGCCGTGGTACTGGGCGTTGCACCAGAAGATCGCGAGCACTTTGCTGCCGTGACCCACGAGCACTTCCAGCAAATCTTCAGCAAGGCCGACGTGACCGCTGACGATGTCCACAACAACACCCTGGCTGTACTGAAAAGTGATGCCCGCCTGGCGAAATACGCAACCCAGGCTTAAGCTCGAGCCGCCCGCGCCCTCCAAGGCGCGGGTCTTATTTTTGGACCCGCCTCCCCGCTTGGGTCTCACTTTTTCCGACTTAAGTTGCCCCTATGCTCAAACGCCTTGCCTGGATGGCACTCTTCGCCTGCGCCCCGTTGTATGCGGCGCCGCATCTTGATGATCAACGTTTGCAGCAATTGGCCAACGATCCGTTCTGGTTGTCCTTGGGCCATTACGAAGCCGGCAAAGTCAGTGGCTGGCGCAGCTATGTCAGCGACAAAAAATTCTTCCTCGCCGCCGATGGCGCCCATCACCCGGATGCCGAACTCAAGGCCACCGTCGACGCGCTCTACGCGCCGGCCAGCCTGGGTGAAAAACACGCACAATGCGTTTACCCCGCACGTACCCGCTGGCTCAAGGACCGGTTGCAACTGACCGACCTGCCCGCCGTGGGCTGCAACGAATTCAAGCAATGGTTCAAGGACGTCGCGCCCCATAGCGCGGTGATGATCTTCCCGGCGGCCTACCTCAACAGCCCTTCATCGATGTTCGGCCACACCCTGCTGCGCATCGACCAGGCTGACGTGCAGAGCAACAACACCGCGCTGCTCAGCTATGCGATCAACTTCGGCGCGTACATCGAAGGCTCGGACAACAGCATCCTCTACGCCTGGAAAGGCCTGATGGGCGGCTACCCCGGCCTGTTCGCCCTGGTGCCCTACCAGGAAAAACTCTCCGAATACCGCAGCCTGGAGAACCGCGACCTGTGGGAATACCGCCTGAACCTGACCCAGGTCGAGACCGAGCGCATGGTCGAGCACGTGTGGGAACTCAAGCAGATCCAGTTCGACTACTTCTTCTTCGACGAAAACTGCTCCTACCGCCTGTTGGAGTTGCTGCAAGTGGCCCGCCCCGGCCTGCGCCTGACCGAGCAATTCCCGCTCACTGCGATCCCCACCGACACGGTCAAGGCCGTGAAAGACGCCGGCCTGGTCGAGAAGATCGACTATCGCCCGTCCCGTGAGCGCGAGTTGCTGGAACGCGCCAAACCGCTGGACAGCGACGAGCAGCAATGGGTGCTGAAAGTCAGCGACGACCAGAAACAATTGCAGGCGCCTGCGTTTAAAGCGTTGCCGCGCGAGCGCCAGGCGCTGATCATCGACGCCGCCTACCGCCTCGGCCGCTACCGCGCCAATGGCCTGGAGCGCGACACCGAACGCTCCCAACGCAGCTTCGAACTGCTGCGTGCGATCAACCAGAACCCCGCGCCCGACCTGAAGATCACGCCCCCAGGCCTGCCGGAAACCGGCCATGAATCACGCACCTGGCAAGCCGGCATCGGTACGCGTGGCGACAAAGCCTTCGGCGAATACGGCCTGCGCATGGCCTACCACGACCTCAACGACAACGCCGAAGGCTTCCCCCTCGGCGCGCAGATCGAGATCCTGCAAATGAAACTGCGCCAGTACGAAGGCAACCACTGGCAACTGCAGCAACTGGACCTGGCCACCATCCGCTCCCTGACTCCGCGCAACGCGTTGCTGCAACCCTGGTCATGGCAAGTCACCGGCGGCCTGGAACGCGTGCCGGGCAAACACGACGATGAAACCCTGGTCGCCCACGTCAACGGCGGCGCCGGCGGCACCTGGCAACTGCGCGACGACATGCTCGGCTTCGCCCTCGGCACCGTGCGCGTGGAACACAACAACGACTTCAGCGAAGCCATCTCCCCCGCCGCCGGTTTCAACACCGGCGTACTGTGGAAAAACCCGCTGGGCAACCTGAGCCTGGAAGCCAAGGGAGATTTCTTCACCAATGGCGAAGTACGGCGCAGCATCAGCCTGAACCAGCAGTGGGAATTGTCGCGCAACCTCGGCCTGCGCCTGAGCGCCCAACGCGAGTACAGCCACTTGTCGACGCCGGTGAATGAGGTAATGCTTGAGATGAAGTGGTATCACTACTGACCAACGCCCAACCAGAATCAGGAGTTCACTCAACATGGCCGTTACCTGCACCACCCTTGAAGAAGTCCGAAGCAACATCGACCGCCTCGACCAGCAAATCGTCAGCCTGTTGGCCGAACGCGGCCACTACGTTTCCCAGGCGGCACGCTTCAAAAAAGACACCGACGGCGTCAAGGCACCACAGCGCGTCGAACAGGTGATCAGCAAAGTACGCGACCTATCCCACACGGTCGGCGCCAATCCCGACGTCACCGAACAGGTGTACCGCGCGATGATTGCGGCGTTTATCCAGCAAGAATTGGCTGAGCATGCTGCGCTGGCCAGCCATCAGACGACATAGCACCCAACACCTTTCTCACCCCCCTTTCACATCCCCCCGACGAATCCCCTTCTAAACTTCCCCTATCAGCCGTGAAACGGCCAGGGAGCAAGTAATGTGGCGGTATGCAGTAATGCTGTGTGCGGTGCTGGGGTTGTCGGGTTGCCAATCGACCCATCAGGAGTTGCTGGCCAAGGGCTATCCACCGGCGTTTGCCGATGGCTTCGATGACGGTTGCAGCAGTGGTCGCCAGGCCGCGGGGGTGATCACCGGGGAGTTTCGCAAGAATGTGCCGCGTTATCTGAAAGACCGCGTATACGCCGAAGGCTGGGAAGATGGCTTTCGCCAGTGCAAGGCCATGCGCGAAAACGAGGAGTTACGCGATTACAAAGATCATCACTGGGACGAGCGCGAGCGCGCCTGGCAGCAGGAGAAGGATCGCGACGCAGCCAAGGCTTATCGCTCGCAATAGGTCGCTTTCAGACATTCGTCGAAACTTAAGTGCGGCGAACATGGCCCAAACGCTATAGAGGGAGCCTGTCATGAGCCGAGCTTTTGTGAATGAAGACAGCGCCGCCGCCCAGGCCGACCCACCGGTCGAGCGTCAGGTCAGCGAGCAACCCAATCGCCTCACCGCGCGCGGGTTGGCGCAGTTGCAGGCCAAGGTCGCGCAGTTGCAGCAGGAATACAGCGTCGAATCCGCCAAGGGCGAACAGGCCGACAAACAGCGCCAGGCCGACCTTGAGCGGGATTTGCGTTACTTCAACCAGCGGCTACAGAGTGCCCAGGTGGTGCCGCCGGCCGTGTCCACCGACAAGGTGCAGATCGGCAGTTGGGTGACCTTTGCCAATGAGCAGGACGAGCAACAGCGCATTCAGTTGGTCGGTGAAGACCAGGCCGATGCCGGTGCGGGCCTGATCAACTGGGGTTCGCCCCTGGGTCGGGCGCTGCTCGGGGCGCGGGTGGGCGACGAGGTGCTGTGGCAGCGCCCCGTCGGCGATCAGTTGATCGAAGTGCTGCGCATCGAGGCCGAGACCTAGACGATGCCTTGGGCCAGCATCGCGTCGGCGACTTTGACGAAGCCGGCGATATTCGCGCCTTTCACGTAGTTGATCCGGCCGTTTTCCTCACCGTAATGCACGCACGCGTGGTGGATCGACTGCATGATGTTGTGCAGTTTGCTGTCCACCTCACCGGCGGTCCACAGCAGGCGCATGGCGTTCTGCGACATTTCCAGGCCACTCACCGCCACGCCGCCAGCGTTGGACGCCTTACCCGGGGCGAACAGAATGCCTGCGTCGATAAAGATATCCACAGCCTCCAGGGTGGTCGGCATGTTGGCGCCTTCGGCCACGCAGAGGCAGCCGTTGCGCAACAGGGCGCGGGCAGCGTCGGCGTTGAGTTCGTTCTGGGTGGCGCATGGCAGCGCGATGTCGCACGCCAGTTCCCACGGGGTTTTACCGGCGCGGAACTCCAGGCCGTAACGGGCCGCCAGTTCGCTGATGCGACCGCGCTGGACGTTTTTCAGCTCCAGCAGCGCCGACCATTGCTCCTCCGTCAACCCGTTTTCGGCGTACAGGGTGCCTTCGGAGTCGGACAGCGAAATCACCTTGCCGCCCAGGTCCATGACCTTGCGCGCCGCGTATTGCGCCACGTTGCCGGAGCCGGAGACCGCCACGCGTTTGCCCTCGACCCGCTGGCCATCGCGCTTGAGCATTTCTTCAGCGAAGTACACGCAACCGAAACCGGTGGCTTCGGGGCGGATCAAGCTGCCGCCGTAGGTCATGCCCTTGCCGGTCAGCACGGAAGTGAACTGGTTGCTCAGGCGCTTGTACTGGCCGAACAGGAAGCCGATCTCGCGGGCACCCACGCCGATATCGCCGGCCGGGACGTCCACGTCCGCGCCGATATGGCGGTACAACTCGCTCATGAACGCCTGGCAGAAGCGCATCACTTCGGCGTCGCTCTTGCCCTTGGGGTCGAAGTCCGAGCCGCCTTTGCCGCCGCCCATGGGCAACGAGGTCAGGGAGTTTTTGAAGGTCTGTTCGAAGGCGAGGAATTTCAATACGCCCAGGTTGACCGACGGGTGAAAGCGCAGGCCGCCCTTGTACGGGCCGATGGCACTGTTCATCTGGATACGGAAACCGCGGTTGACCTGAACCTTGCCGTGATCATCGACCCACGACACCCGGAAAGTAATCGCACGTTCCGGCTCGCAGATGCGCTCCAGGATGCCCGAGGTCAGGTAGTGAGGATTGGCTTCAAGAAACGGCCACAGGCTGCGTAGGACTTCTTCTACAGCCTGGTGGAATTCCGGCTGGTCGGGGTCGCGTTTCTTCAGGCGGGCAAGGAAGGATTCAACGGATTCGATCATGAAAAGTCTCGGCAAATTTATTGTCGTTAAGGGCGATTGAGCCGGACTTTATCAATTCATGTCGCACCGCGACAGGGCAAAATGTCGCCTTTGTGAATTTAAATGGTGCATTGGATATAAATAAACCTGAAAAACAGGCATTTATCGCACCTAAAAGGGGATTTCAAAACGGCGCCATGCACCAACTGAAAAACCGCTATCGGAGGCAAGCCTCCTCCCACATTTGATCGATGTTCGTCAGGAAGCAATGGGCAAAAAAAACGGAGCCCGAAGGCTCCGCTTTTCCAAACCGACCCGAATCAGGCCAGTTTCTTGTGCCGTACACGGTGCGGCTGGGCAGCGGCTTCGCCCAGGCGTTTCTTGCGATCCGCTTCGTACTCGGTGTAGTTACCTTCGAAGAACACCGCCTGCGAGTCATCTTCATACGCGAGGATGTGGGTCGCGACGCGGTCGAGGAACCACCGATCGTGAGAGATCACAATGGCGGCGCCCGGGAAGTCCAGCAGGGCTTCTTCCAGGGAACGCAGGGTTTCAACGTCGAGGTCGTTGGACGGTTCGTCGAGCAGCAGGACGTTGCCGCCCTCTTTCAGGGTCAGGGCCAGGTGCAAGCGACCACGCTCACCACCGGACAGGTCCTTGACGAACTTCTGCTGGTCGCCGCCCTTGAAGTTGAAACGGCCGACGTAGGTGCGCGACGGGATTTCATAGTTGCCGATACGGATCTGGTCGGAACCGTCGGAAATCTGCTGAAACACAGTTTTGCTGCCGTCGAGGTCTTCGCGGCTTTGGTCCACGCAGGCCAGTTGCACGGTTTCACCGACTTCGATGGTGCCCGAGTCCGGGGTTTCCTTGCCCATCAGCATGCGGAACAGTGTGGATTTACCCGCACCGTTACCGCCGATAACGCCGACGATCGCGCCTTTTGGCATGGAGAACGACAGGTTGTCGATCAACACGCGGTCGCCATAGCCTTTGGACACGTTCTTGAATTCGATGACCTTGTCACCCAGGCGCGGGCCGGCCGGGATGTAGATCTCGTTGGTTTCGCTGCGCTTCTGGAATTCCTGCGACTGCATTTCTTCAAAGCGTTGCAGACGTGCCTTGGATTTGGACTGGCGGGCCTTGGCGCCTTTGCGCACCCACTCCAGTTCTTCCTTCATGGCTTTTTCGTGGGCCGATTGCTGCTTGGATTCGGCGGCCAGACGGTCGGACTTGGCTTCGAGCCAACCGGAGTAGTTGCCCTCGTAAGGGATGCCGGCGCCACGGTCGAGTTCGAGAATCCAGCCGGCGACGTTGTCCAGGAAGTACCGGTCGTGCGTGATCGCAACCACGGTGCCCGGGAAGTCGTGAAGGAAATGTTCCAGCCAGGCGACGGAATCAGCGTCCAAGTGGTTGGTCGGTTCGTCGAGCAGCAGCATGTCGGGAGCCGACAGCAGCAGGCGGCACAGGGCCACACGGCGCTTCTCACCACCGGACAGGTGTTCGACCTTGGCGTCCCACGCCGGCAGCCGCAGCGCATCGGCGGCGACTTCCAGCTGGCGATCGAGGTTGTGACCGTCGCCAGCCTGCAGGATGGCTTCGAGCTTGGCCTGTTCGGCGGCCAGCTTGTCGAAGTCAGCATCCGGTTCGGCGTAGGCGGCGTAGACTTCGTCCAGGCGGGCCTGGGCGTCCTTGATCACGCTGACGGCTTCTTCGACCACTTCGCGCACGGTCTTGGCCGGGTCCAGGATCGGTTCTTGCGGCAGGTAGCCGATGTTCAGATCGGGCATCGGGCGGGCTTCGCCTTCGAACTCGGTGTCGACGCCGGCCATGATTTTCAACAGGGTGGATTTACCCGAACCGTTGAGGCCGAGCACGCCGATCTTGGCGCCGGGGAAAAAAGACAGCGAAATGTTTTTCAGGATTTCCCGCTTCGGCGGAACAACTTTGCCCAGCCGATGCATGGTGAAGACGTATTGAGCCATGGTGAACCTAGCGTCAGTGACTGATGAATTGAGCGGGCGAAGCCCGTGCCAGACCATGCGCCGCGCGGGCCGTTGACCTTGATCAATGCCTGCGAGCGGAAAAAGCCTGATTGTCTGGGGCTGGAACGCCCCCGCGTAACCGGCAAAGCTACCTGAATGCGCCAGGGCAGTCCAGCCAGGCAGGACTGGCACTTTGCCACAAGTCAAGGCATGCTAGCCGCCCTCCGGGCGTCCGGCTTATAGTGCATGTCGCGCGCCAGTCCAGCCAAACCGCAGGATCACAGTTTGTCCAACGTCACGCCGCCCACTCCCCTGCGCGCCGCTCACATAGCGCCGGGAGCGCCCCTGCACGGCACCCTCAAAGGCGCATTGGCGACGCTTGTCCTCATGTTGCTCGCGTTATTGTTCTGGCAACTGCTCGACCAACTGCAGCAGAACCAGAAAAACCAGCAGCAATACACCATCGACTACAGCGCCGACCTGGCGGAACAGATCAGCCTGAACATGGCCCTGAGCGCACAGATCGCGCTGAATCTGCTGCCGATGGTCGAGCCGCCGCGCAACGACGAACAGCAACAGGCGTTGATGCTCAGCTTGCAACGCTCTCTGCCGGAACTGCGCAGCTTCGCGCTGCTCGCCCCCAGCGGCGCGATAATCCGCGACACGGCCAAAGACAGCCAGGACAGCGACTTCCTCGAGGAACTGGTCAAACGCAGCCATTCCCAGCCCTACTACCTGAGCAACGACAACAACGGCACCATCATTTATCTGCTGCTGCATCAGCCCAGTGGCGATTCGAAAATGTACTGGGCGCTGCGCCTGGCGCCGAACTACCTGGCCAACCTTACCCGCCAGGATGGCCAGGGCCAGCGACCGATGTGGGCCGTCGAGAATCGCCTGAACCACCACGTAGTCAGCCGTGACAGCGGCATGCCGACACAATTGGCCGCCGCCCTGACCCCGGACGAGTTGAAAAAAAGCGTGCTGGTCACGCCACTGAGCAAAAGCGACTGGCAACTGCGCGGCCTCTTCGACCGTAACGCCGTGCTGGAACAATTGCTGCCGGCGTTTATCGGCAAGTGCCTGCTGGGCCTGGCCTTCTCGTTGGTGCCGGTGATCGTGCTGTTGAATATGCGCCGCCGCCAGCGCCAGGTGAACGAAGGTCGGCGGCGTTATCAGGATATTTTCGAAGGCACCGGCGTGGCCCTGTGCGTGCTTGACCTGTCGGGGCTCAACGCGTTCTTCGACAAGGCCAAGATCCGCACGCGCGAGCAATTGCACGGGTGGCTGCAGGGCAACCCCGAAGCGCGTCGCCAGTTGCTCAAGGAACTGCGCGTCACCGAGGTCAACCAGGTGGCGGTGCGCCTGTTGAACGTCAGCTCGTGCGAGCAAGCCTGGGAACGCCTGATCGATGACTGCCCACGCAACGCCACGGCCATCGGCTATCAGGTGCTCGAGGCGGTGCTGACCCAACAGAACCAGTTGGAACTGGAAATCCAGCTCAACGATGTGCTCGGCAACAACCAATACCTGTGGCTGGTGATGCGCCTGCCGGAACAGCGCGACGACTTCAAGGCGGTGATCCTCAGCATCAGCGACATCACCAGCCGCAAGCTGATCGAACTGTCGCTGGTGGAGCGCGAAAGTTTCTGGTCGGACGTGGTGCGAACCGTGCCCGATCACCTGTATGTGCAGGATGTGATCAGCCAGCGGATGATTTTCAGCAACCACCACCTGGGCCACACCCTCGGCTATAACAAGGCCGAATTGCAGCAAATGGGCGAGTACTTCTGGGAAATCCTGCTGCACCCCGAGGACGCCGAGCATTACCACGACTTGCGCCAGCAGCAGCGCCAGGCCGGTTATTCGAGCCAACTGCAATGCCAGTTGCGCTTTCGCCACCGCAACAATCAATGGCGCCGCTTCGATATCCGCGAGCAAGCCCTGGCCGGGGACAAGACCGCGCAGGTCACGCGCATCATCGGCGTGGCCAAGGACATTACCGATCAGATCGAGGCCAGCGAATCCCTGCGTGACAGCGAACAGCGCTACCGCATGCTGGCCGAAAGCATCAGCGACGTGATCTGCTCCACCGACAGCCGCCTCGCCCTCAACTACATCAGCCCCTCGGTCAACGCCGTGCTGGGCTATGACGTGGACTGGGTGTTCAAGAATGGCTGGCAGTCGATCATCGCCAACCCGCAGCAATTGGCCGGCATCTACAGCCTGGTCGAGCAAGTCAGCCGGGCCTTGGGCGACGCCGAGGCGCTGGCCAAGCTGCGCGATGACATCCACACCCAACTGTACCTGTTCGACTGCCTGCGCGCCGACGGGCGTAAAGTTCCGATCGAGCTGCGCCTGGTGCTGGTGTGGGACGAGCACGGCGCCTTCGAGGGCATCCTCGGCGTCGGCCGCGATATCAGCCAGCAGCGCCGCGCCGAGAAAGACCTGCGCATGGCCGCCACGGTATTCGAGCACTCCACGTCGGCGATCCTGATCACCGACCCGGCCGGCTATATCGTGCAGGCCAACGAGGCGTTCAGCCGCGTCAGTGGCTACGCCGTGGCGGACGTGCTCGACCAGTTGCCGAACATGCTCACCGTCGACGAGCAGCAGGAAGCCCACCTGCGCTATGTGCTCAAGCAGTTGCACCAGCACAGCACCTGGGAAGGCGAAGTGTGGCTCAAGCGCCGCAACGGCGAGCATTACCCGGCCTGGGTCGGCATTACCGCCGTGTTCGACGATGAAGGCGACCTGGCCAGCTACGTCTGCTTCTTCAGCGATATCAGCGAGCGCAAGGCCAGCGAACAGCGCATCCACCGCCTGGCCTATTACGACGCCCTGACCCACCTGCCCAACCGCACGCTGTTCCAGGACCGCCTGCACACCGCACTGCAGTCGGCCGAACGGCAGAAGTCGTGGGTGGTGCTGATGTTCCTCGACCTCGACCGCTTCAAACCGATCAACGACTCCCTGGGCCACGCCGCCGGCGACCGCATGCTCAAGGAGATGGCTACCCGCCTGCTCGGTTGCGTGGCCGAAGACGACACCGTGGCGCGCATGGGCGGTGACGAGTTCACCCTGCTCCTGCAGCCGCGGATCAGCCGCGAAATGGCGCTGAACCGCGCGATTCACGTGGCCGAGCAAATCCTCGCCAGCCTGGTCAGACCGTTCGTGCTGGAAGGCCGCGAGTTTTTCGTCACCGCAAGTATCGGCATCGCCCTCAGCCCGCAGGACGGCAACGAGCTGAGCCAGTTGATGAAAAACGCCGACACTGCGATGTATCACGCCAAGGAGCGTGGCAAGAACAACTTCCAGTTCTACCAGGCCGACATGAACGCCAGCGCCCTGGAGCGCCTGGAGTTGGAAAGCGACCTGCGCCACGCCCTCGACCAGAACGAATTCGTGCTCTATTACCAGCCGCAATTCAGTGGCGACGGCAAACGCCTGACCGGCGCCGAAGCCTTGCTGCGCTGGCGCCACCCGCGCCGTGGCCTGGTGCCGCCAGGGGACTTCATTCCAGTGCTGGAAGAGTTGGGCCTGGTGGTGGATGTGGGCGACTGGGTGATCAGCGAAGCCTGCCGCCAGCTCAAGAGCTGGCACCAGAACAAGGTGCGGGTGCCGAAAGTCTCGGTGAACATCTCGGCGCGGCAATTCTCCGATGGTCAGTTGGGTGAGCGTATCGCCAGCATCCTTGAGGACACCGGCCTGCCGCCGGCGTGCCTGGAGCTGGAGCTGACCGAAAGTATCCTGATGCGCGAAGTCAACGAAGCCATGCAGATCCTCGCCAGCCTGAAAAACCTCGGCCTGAGCATTGCGGTGGACGACTTCGGCACCGGTTATTCGTCGCTCAACTACCTCAAGCAATTCCCCATCGACGTGCTCAAGATCGACCGCACCTTCGTCGACGGCCTGCCGTCCGGCGAGCAGGATGCGCAAATCGCCCGTGCGATCATCGCCATGGCCCACAGCCTCAACCTGGCGGTGATCGCCGAGGGCGTGGAGACCCATGAGCAACTGGACTTCCTGCGCGAGCATGGCTGCGATGAGGTGCAAGGTTATCTGTTCGGGCGGCCGATGCCGCCGAATCGGTTCGCGGCGCAGTTCAGCAATGATGCGCTGTTCATGTTCGACTGAGAGTTTGTGGTGAAGCCGCTGGCCCCATCGGGAGCACGTCGAATCGTCGCACCGCCCCTCCCACACTTCGATTTGTGAATACATTCAAATGTGGGAGGGAGCTTGCTCCCGATAGCGGCGGTACAGTCCCCCCCACGTCAGATGAACACCACTTGTCCGCGACATGACGTCCTTTCATATGCCATCTAAAACCCATTAGGTTAGAATGCCTTCCTTTTCTGCCCCCCGATCCTTGAGGACCGCCATGTTCAGCCGTGATTTGACCATTGCCAAGTACGACGCCGATCTCTTCGCCGCCATGGAGCAAGAAGCCGTGCGCCAGGAAGAGCACATTGAGCTGATCGCTTCGGAAAACTACACCAGCCCTGCGGTAATGGAGGCTCAAGGTTCGGTTCTGACCAACAAGTACGCCGAAGGCTACCCAGGCAAGCGCTACTACGGCGGCTGCGAATACGTCGACGTGGTTGAGCAACTGGCCATCGACCGCGCCAAGCAACTGTTCGGCGCCGACTACGCCAACGTCCAGCCACACGCCGGCTCCCAAGCCAACAGCGCCGTGTACCTGGCCCTGCTGCAAGGCGGCGACACCATCCTGGGCATGAGCCTGGCCCACGGCGGTCACCTGACCCACGGCGCCAGCGTTTCGTCCTCCGGCAAGCTGTACAACGCCGTTCAATACGGTATCGATGCCAACGGCCTGATCGACTACGACGAAGTCGAGCGCCTGGCGGTCGAGCACAAGCCAAAAATGATCGTGGCCGGTTTCTCTGCCTACTCGCAGATCCTCGACTTCCCACGTTTCCGCGCCATCGCCGACAAAGTGGGCGCGTACCTGTTCGTCGACATGGCCCACGTGGCCGGTCTGGTCGCCGCTGGCGTCTACCCGAACCCGGTGCCGTTCGCTGACGTGGTCACCACCACCACCCACAAGACCCTGCGCGGTCCGCGTGGCGGCCTGATCCTGGCGCGCGCCAACGCCGAGATCGAGAAGAAGCTCAACTCTGCGGTATTCCCAGGCTCCCAAGGCGGCCCGCTGGAACACGTGATCGCCGCCAAAGCGGTCTGCTTCAAAGAAGCCCTGCAGCCTGAGTTCAAGACTTACCAGCAACAAGTGGTGAAAAACGCCAAGGCCATGGCCGAAGTGTTTATCGCACGCGGTTTTGACGTGGTATCCGGTGGGACTGAAAACCACCTGTTCCTGCTGTCGCTGATCAAGCAGGACATCTCCGGTAAAGATGCTGACGCCGCCCTGGGCAAAGCCTTCATCACCGTGAACAAAAACTCCGTGCCGAACGACCCACGTTCGCCGTTCGTCACCTCGGGCCTGCGTTTCGGCACCCCGGCCGTGACCACTCGTGGCTTCAAGGAAGCAGAGTGCAAGGAACTGGCCGGCTGGATCTGCGACATCCTGGCTGACCTGAACAACGACGCCGTGATCGACGCGGTCCGTGAGAAGGTCAAGGCCATCTGCAAAAAGCTGCCGGTGTACGGCGCTTGATTGCAGTTGCTTGAATAAAAAGCCCGGCTCTTGAGCCGGGCTTTTTTATGCAGATCAGGATTTGGAATACCGGCCAATGTGGGAGGGGGCTTGCCCCCGATGGCGGTGGGTCAGTCGACACATGTATGGCTGACACACAGCTATCGGGGGCAAGCCCCCTCCCACATTTTTGATCGCATTTCCAAGTTAGGCTTGATAGACCTTCGCAAAACCCTCGCGAATCTTGTCTTCCGGCAACTCATCGGCAATAAACACGATCACACTCTCCCGCGTTTCGCCCTCGGCCCATTCGGTATCCCAATCGAAGCCGTAGAGCTTCAGCACGCCCTGGAACACCATGCGCCGGTCTTCCCCGGCGATGTTCAGCACGCCCTTGTAGCGCAGCAGTTGCTTGCCGTGGTCTTCCAACAACTCGTTCATGAACTCGCTGAGGCGGTCGATATCCAGCGGCTGTTCGGTGCGCAGCACCAGGCTGGAGATGCGGTCGATGGACGGCGCTGTGCTGACCGGGCGCAGGTTCATGCCGGCGTTGAGGTTGAAGCCGCGCACGTCGAGCAGCTCGGCCAGGTCGATGGCGCCGTGGTCAACCACGCGAATCGGCGCGCGGCGGTTGATGCGGGTCAGGCGCTGGCTGAGGGCATCGAAGCTGGCGTCGTCCACCAGGTCGCGCTTGCTCACCAGCAGGCGGTCGGCAAACCCGATCTGTGCCTGGGCGATGGTTTGGGTCAGGTGGTGCTCGGCGTGGGCCGCGTCCACCAGGGTGATGATGCCGTCGAGGATGTAGCGCTCGCGCAGCTCTTCATCGATGAAAAAGGTCTGGGCCACGGGGGCCGGGTCGGCCAGGCCGGTGCATTCGATCACCAGGCGGTCGAAGGCGATTTCACCGCTGTCCAGGCGCTCCAGCAGCAGGTACAGGGCTTTGGTCAGATCGGTGTGGATGGTGCAGCACACACAGCCGTTGGACAGGGTCATGACTTGCACGGGCTCGTTGCCCAATAGCTGGGTGTCGATACCGGCGTCGCTGAATTCGTTTTCGATCACGGCGATTTTCAAGCCGTGCTCGGCTTTGAGCAGGTGACGCAGCAACGTGGTCTTGCCGGCGCCGAGGAAGCCACTGAGGACCGTGACGGGAATGGGAGAGGACAAAGACAGTTCTCCTGAAAATGGGGAGGTAAAAACAACTGTAGGAGCGCGCTCGCTCGCGAAGAACGTCAACGATAACCCGTGCTATCTGGATGCACGTGGTGTCCTTGCGTTGTTCGCGAGCAAGCTCGCTCCTACAGGTAAAGCGGTTTTACCAACTTAGCAGCACTTGGGCCCACCCTTGCCGCCGTAACGGGCTTCCTGGCGTTCCCGGAAGAACGTCTTGTAGTCCATCATCGGCTTGTCCGGGTGTTTGGTTTGCATATGCTCGACGTAAGTGTCGTAGTCGGGCATGCCGACCATCAGGCGCGCGGCCTGACCGAGGTATTTACCGAGGCGACTGATGTCATTGAACATGGCTGCAATCCTCGATCATGCGTCCGGTACGGCCTGGAACGGGGCTTCTTTATCCGTGCGCTCTTTGTTGCCCCAGGCGGCGACGCCGACTTTGAGCGCATAGAACAGGATACTGAAGACCACGAACAGGAACAGCGCCGTCAGCGTTGCGTTGGTGTAGGCGTTCCAGATCACATGCTGCATCTGGTCGATGCTCTTGGCCGGGGCGAGGATCTGGCCGTTGGCCAGCGCATCGCTGTACTTCTTCGCCAGCGACAGGAAGCCGATCGCCGGGTTGGCGTCGAACAGCTTGATGAAGCCCGCCGTGGTGGTGCAGATCAGCAGCCAGACGGCCGGCAGCATGGTCACCCAGATGTAGCGTTGGCGCTTCATTTTGATCAGCACGACGGTCGCCAGCATCAGCGCGATACCTGCCAGCATCTGGTTGGAGATACCGAACAGCGGCCACAAGGTGTTGATGCCGCCCAGCGGGTCGATCACGCCTTGATACAACAGGTAACCCCACATCGCCACACAACCGGCGGTCGCGATCAGGTTGGCCGTCCAGGACTCGGTGCGCTTGAGCGCCGGCACGAAGGAGCCCAGCAGGTCCTGCAGCATGAAGCGCCCGGCACGGGTACCGGCGTCGACAGCCGTCAGGATGAACAGCGCTTCGAACAGGATCGCAAAGTGGTACCAGAACGCCATGGTGTTTTCACCCGGCAGCACACTGTGCAGGATCTGCGCGATACCCACCGCGAGCGTCGGCGCACCGCCGGCACGAGCCAGCACGGTGGTTTCGCCGATGTCATGGGCAACGGCCGACAGCGCCTCAGGCGTAATCGCAAAGCCCCAGCTGCTGACGGTTTGAGCGACGGTGACCACGTCCGAGCCGACGATCGCCGCCGGGCTGTTCATGGCGAAGTACACACCCGGCTCGATCACCGAAGCGGCAACCATTGCCATGATGGCCACGAACGACTCCATCAACATGCCGCCATACCCGATGTACCGGGCGTGGCCTTCACTGGCCAGCAACTTCGGCGTGGTGCCCGAAGCGATCAGCGCGTGGAAGCCCGAGACCGCACCGCAGGCAATGGTGATGAACAGGAACGGGAACAGACCGCCCTTCCACACCGGGCCGGTGCCATCGATGAACTGGGTCAGCGCCGGCATTTTCAGGTCGGGCATGGTCACCAGGATACCGATGGCCAAGGCGACGATAGTGCCGATTTTGAGGAAGGTCGACAGGTAGTCACGCGGGGCCAGGATCAGCCACACCGGCAGTACCGCCGCGACGAAACCGTAGCCGATCAGCATCCAGGTGATCTGGATGCCGGTGAAACTGAAGACCTTGGCCCAGACCGGGTCGGCGGCAATCTGCCCGCCCAGCCAGATCGAACCGAGCAACAACAGCACGCCGACGATCGAAATCTCACCGATGCGGCCCGGGCGGATGTAGCGCATGTAGATGCCCATGAACATCGCGATCGGGATGGTCGCCATCACCGTGAAGATGCCCCACGGGCTTTCGGCCAGGGCCTTGACCACGATCAGCGCCAGCACCGCGAGGATGATGATCATGATCAGGAAGCAGCCGAACAGCGCGATGGTCCCGGGAATGCGGCCCATCTCTTCGCGGACCATATCCCCCAGGGAACGGCCGTTACGACGGGTAGACAGGAACAGCACCATGAAGTCCTGCACCGCACCGGCCAGTACCACGCCGGCGATCAGCCACAGGGTTCCGGGCAGATAACCCATTTGCGCCGCCAGCACCGGGCCGACCAAGGGGCCTGCACCGGCAATCGCCGCAAAGTGGTGACCGAAAAGGATGTGTTTGTTGGTCGGGACGAAGTCCAGACCGTCGTTATTGACCACTGCGGGGGTGGCCCGTCGTGGATCGAGTTGCATCACGTTGTTGGCGATGAACAGACTGTAGTAGCGATAGGCGACCAGATAGATCGCCACTGCTGCGACGACGATCCACAAGGCATTGATCGCCTCGCCGCGGCGCAAGGCCACTACGCCCAAAGCGCACGCACCTACTATGGCCAGTACCAGCCAGGGTAAGTGGCGTAGCAGGCTATTATTATTTTTCATTTTTTGTATTCCAGCCAGGGTGGACAGAAAGGACAACCAGCTCGAGTTTAGCGCTACTGGCCTTAAAGGCCAGCCCCCTACGTTGGTCTAGAGCCTTCCCACGGCAAAAAAAGCAGAAATAAAGCCTCAATAATGGCGTAGGGCTACAATCCCTTCATCCACAGAGGGTTTCACCATGACCGAGCATGCGTCTGATCGCCGTCGTTTTCGCCGGATCGCCTTTGATGCCAAGACCAAACTCCGGCAGAACGGTCGGGAATGGTCGGTGCAACTGGTGGACTTATCGCTGAAGGGCTTGTTGGTGCAGAAACCGACGCCCTGGCACAGCATCGGCACCGAGTCGTTCGATGTGGATATCCACCTGGACGCCAATACCGATGTGCAGATGCAGGTCAGGCTGACCCATGACCAGAACGGTCACCTGGGGTTTGAATGCGAGCACATCAGTCTGGAATCGATCAGCCATTTGCGCCGCTTGATCGAGTTGAACCTGGGGGATCAGGCAGAACTGGAGCGGCAGTTGGGCGCGCTGCTGGAGCACTGACCACCGGTGGGAGGGGGCTTGCTCCCTCCCACATGTGTACTGCGGTTGTTGCGGGCTACTCGAAAAGTGCATCCAACGCCTGCTCCAGCCGCGTCACTGCAATCACCTGCAACCCCGGCGGCGCTTCCTTCGGCGCGTTGCCCTTGGGCACGATCGCGCGCTTGAAGCCGTGTTTGGCCGCTTCTTTCAAACGCTCCTGACCGCTGGGCACCGGGCGCACCTCGCCCGACAGGCCAACTTCGCCGAACACCAGCAGGTCGTGGGGCAGCGGCCGGTTGCGCAGGCTAGACATCACCGCCGCCATCAACGCCAGGTCGGACGCGGTCTCCAGCACCTTGACCCCGCCCACCACGTTAAGGAACACGTCCTGGTCATGGGTCGGGATGCCGCCGTGCCGATGGAGTACCGCGAGCAGCATTGCCAGGCGGTTCTGGTCCAGGCCCAGGGTCACTCGACGCGGGTTTGCCAAATGGCTGTCGTCCACCAGCGCCTGGACTTCCACCAGCATCGGCCGGGTGCCTTCCCACGTTGCCATCACCACACTACCGGGGACTTCTTCCTGGGCACGGGTCAGAAAAATCGCCGAGGGGTTGGAGACTTCTTTCAGCCCGCGGTCGGTCATGGCGAATACGCCCAGCTCGTTCACCGCACCGAAGCGGTTCTTCACGGCGCGCAGCAAACGCAAACGGCCGTCGGACTCGCCTTCGAAATACAGCACGGTGTCGACCATGTGCTCCAACACCCGTGGCCCGGCCAGCGCGCCTTCCTTGGTCACATGACCGACCAGGAAAATCGCCGTGCCGCTCTGCTTGGCATAGCGCACCAGCAGCGCCGCGCTCTCACGCACCTGGGACACGCCGCCCGGAGCCGATTGCAGTTGCTCGGTGAAAATCGTCTGGATCGAGTCGATCACCATGACCTTGGGTTTTTCGATCCGCGCGGTGGCGATGATGCTTTCGATGCAGGTTTCGGTCATCACCCGCAGTTGGTCCTGGGGCAAGCCCAGGCGGCGTGCGCGCATGGCCACTTGTTGCTGGGATTCTTCGCCGGTGACGTACAACGCCGGCATGCGGCTGGCGATGCTGCACAGGGTTTGCAACAGGATGGTCGACTTGCCGATACCGGGGTCGCCGCCGATCAGCACCACCGAACCGTCCACCAGGCCACCGCCCAGCACGCGGTCGAGCTCACCGGACGCGGTGGAGAAACGCGGGACTTCCTCGACGCTGACTTCGGCCAGGGTCTTGATCTGCGCCTGTTGCCCGGTCCAGCCGGCACGGCCGCTGGGGGCCGCGGCGCCGCCGCTTTCGATCATGGTTTCGGTGAGGGTGTTCCACGCCCCGCACTCGGTACACTGGCCGGCCCACTTGGGAAAGGTCGCGCCGCACTCGGTGCAGCCGTACATGCGCTTGGCCTTTGCCATTTGAGAACCTCCAACCGAAAAACCGCGATGATAGCTCAGCGCGGCGCCGGGGTCCGGATTTCACCGCCGGCCAATCGTGAAGCACTGTTGCCGATCGGGTCTTCGGCATTCAGGTCGGCGCCTTTGGCCTTCAATTCGTCGAGCAGTTCGAGACGCTTGAACAGCCCGGCGTACATGGCGGCGGTCTGCCCGGCGCCGTTGCGCTGGTCGGGGTTGCAGTCGGTGGCCAGCAGGCGCTGGGCAATCTTCAGCTCGCCCTTGAAAATCGCGCCCATCAACGCGGTGTTGCCGCGCTTGTCCTGCACACAGGCATCGGCGCCGGCGGCGAGCAGACGTTCAACGTAGGCGCTTTCGCCATGGTAGGCGGCGAGGATCAGTGCGGTGTAGCCCTTGTCGTCCTGGGTATTGAGGGGGAAGCCGGCGTCGATGAAGGTATCGAGCATGGGCAGGTCGCCGCGACGTGCGGCATCGAAATAGTAGCCTTGCAATTGCGCCTTGAGCGCCGCTGCGTCATTGGGCGCAGGCTGCCCGGCAACCCCGCTCAGCGACCAGCAGGCCAGCAGCGCGCCGATGAAGGTACGCATTGATTCAACTCCTCTACAAAACCCTTGTAGGAGCGAGCTTGCTCGCGAAAAACGTCAACGATGACGCGTGCATCCTGGATGCACGCGTTGCCTGGCAGATCTTCGCGAGCAAGCTCGCTCCTACAGGGGGGGTGGGGTTAGTCGGTGAGTTTTTGTGCCAGCGCTTTCACGCGGGCCAGGTCACCTTTGGCGACCTTGGTCACGCCGGCGCCGTATTCCGGGTCGGCTTTATAGAGAAAGGACAGGATGATGTGCTTGCTCTCGTCGTCGGTGGTGGCCAGGGAGCCGCCGAAGTTGTCGATCAAGTCCTGACGTTCTTTCTTGCTGTAGGAGCGATACAGATCACCGGCCTGCTTGAAGTTCTGCTCACGCTGGATCTTCGCCTGCTGGGTACTGCCCGCCAGCGGCGACTGGCTGTAGCGCGCGGTTTGCGGCTCTTCCCGTGGCAACAGGCGGCTTGGCTGGTAGTTCACGCCGGTGCTGGTCTTGCCGGAATTCATCGCGCCGTCCTGGTTGCCGTTGTTGACGGTGACCCGTGGCGCGTTGATCGGCAGTTGCAGGGCGTTGGCGCCCAGGCGGTACATCTGCGTGTCGGCATAGGAGAACACTCGGCCTTGCAGCAGGCGGTCTTCCGACGGCTCGATGCCCGGCACCAGATTGGCCGGGGCCATGGCCACTTGCTCGGTTTCCTGGAAGACATTGGCCGGGTTGCGGTTCAACACCATCTGCCCGACTTTGCGCTCGGGTATGCCGGGCCAGATCTTGGTGGCGTCCAGCGGGTCGAAATCGAACTTGGCCAGTTCCTCAGGTTTGAGCACCTGCACGTACAAGTCCCACTTGGGGAAGTCGCCCTTGTTGATATGGGTGACCAAGTCATTCGTCATATGACTGTAGTCACGGCCCTGCACCTCAGTGACTTGCTTGGGATCAAGATTCTTGATGCCTTGCAGGCTCTTCCAGTGGAACTTGACGTAATGCACTTCGCCCTTGGCGTTGATCAACTTGTAGGCATGTACGCCGTTGCCGTCCATTTCGCGGTAACTGGCCGGCGTGCCGGAGTCGGAGTACAGCTCGGTCAGGGTGCGGGTGGCTTCGGGAACATGGGAGAAGAAGTCGAAACGACGCGAGTCATCATCCAGGTTAGTGCGCGGGTCGGGTTTGAAGGCATGGACCATGTCCGGGAACTTGATGGCGTCTCGGATAAAGAACGTCGGGAAGTTGTTGCCGACCAGGTCCCAGTTGCCGTCGGCGGTGTAGAACTTGGTGGCGAAGCCGCGAGGGTCGCGCAGGGTTTCCGGGGAGTGATTGCCGTGTACCACCGCCGAGAACCGCACGAATACCGGGGTTGCCTCACCGGCGGCGAAAACTTTGGCCTTGGTCAGGTCGCTGAGGTTATCGGTGACGGTAAACGTGCCGTGAGCGCCGGTGCCACGGGCATGTACCACGCGCTCGGGGATGCGTTCGCGGTCGAAGCGTTGCAGCTTCTGAATCAGTTGCACATCTTGCAGCAGCACCGGGCCGTTGGCGCCCGCGGTTTGCGAGTTCTGGTTGTCGCCGACGGCGGCACCATTGTCACGGGTCAGGTTGGCGGCCTGCACAGACAGCGAAAGCAGGCTGACGGTTGCCAGCACCAGCGCATGTCGCGCCAGAACGGGCGCGCGGCTCATTGGGTTGTTCATCGAGGTTTCCTCTGGTTTTTTTAATGCACATTCAGTTGTGCTTGCCAGAGGCTAGTGACCCGCGAGTCAGAAGATAAATAGAAAAACCCCAACGGGTCGATTGAGAAAATAATCTGGTAACTCACTGAAATCGCGGGTATTTCGCGCGCGATTGATGGCACTTTGCAAACTATTTGCGATTTAATGTGTCGATAAAAACCGACAGTGTTAACAGTTGTGTCAGGCAAGCCCGCTACGACTGACTTACACTGACTTCCACCCTTCTCATCTGTAACAAGGAATAACCTATGGGCGTGATCAGTGAGTTCAAGGCCTTCGCGGTCAAAGGTAATGTGGTCGACATGGCCGTCGGGATTATCATCGGCGCCGCCTTCGGCAAAATTGTTTCCTCGTTTGTAGGCGACGT
This sequence comes from Pseudomonas sp. Y39-6, assembly GCF_023651955.1. Taxonomy (NCBI): domain Bacteria; kingdom Pseudomonadati; phylum Pseudomonadota; class Gammaproteobacteria; order Pseudomonadales; family Pseudomonadaceae; genus Pseudomonas; species Pseudomonas sp. Y39-6. The sequence continues at coordinate 6,172,914 of NZ_CP069594.1, forward strand.
GGTGATGCCACCGATCGGTCTGTTGATCGGCGGTGTGGACTTCGCTGATCTGGCGGTGACGCTCAAGGCTGCGCAGGGCGATGTCCCGGCGGTCGTGCTGGCCTACGGCAAGTTCATCCAGAGCGTGATCGACTTCCTGATCGTCGCGTTTGCGATCTTCATGGGTGTGAAGGCCATCAACCGCCTGAAACGCGAAGAAGCCGTGGCCCCCAGCCTGCCGCCGACGCCGAGCAAGGAAGAAGTGTTGCTGGGTGAGATCCGCGATCTGCTCAAGGCACAGAACGACAAACCGCAATAAGCCGTATCGGTTTGAACGAAGGCGCCTCCAGGGGCGCCTTTTTTGTTACCAGTAGTTCTCCACCGCCACCTGGCCGGGGCGCCGGGACAGGCTCAATTGCATATCGCGTTGTTTGAGCAACTGACGGGTGTCGTCGATCATCTGCGGGTTGCCGCAAATCATCACGCGCGAATGCTCTGGGGTCAGCGCGACGCCGGCTGCGCGCTCCAGCTCGCCATTCGCGATCAGGGTGGTAATGCGCCCGTGCAGGGCGCCGGGGTGCTGCTCGCGGGTGACCAGCGGCAGATAGGTCAGCTTGTGGGCGTACTCGGCCAGGTACTCACGCTGCGCCAGCCCCTGGATCAGCGACTGATAGGCCAGCTCCCTGGCTTCCCGGGCGCTGTACACGAGGATGATGCGCTCGAATTTTTCCCAGACCTCGAAGTCCTGCAGGATCGACAGGAACGGCGCCACTCCGGTGCCAGTGCCCAGCAACCATAAGTCACGACCGTCGACAAACCGGTTCAGGGTCAGGAAGCCTGTGGCCTGACGCTCGACCATCAACGTATCGCCGACGCGCAGACGGCTCAGCTCGCTGGTGAACTCGCCACCAGGCACCACGATCGAGAAAAAATCCAGGTACTCATCAAACGGCGACGACACCACGGAGTACGCGCGCCATACCGTGCTGCCATCGGCCTTGGTCACCCCCAGGCGCACGAACTGGCCGGCGGTGAACCGAAAGCCCGGGTCACGGGTGGTGCGCAGGGTGAAGAGGCTGGGGGTCAGCGATTGCACGTCGAGCAGGGTCTGGCGGGTAAATTTCTCAGCACTGGCCGTCATGGGGAGCTCCGTTCTACAGGTGCCCTAGTGTCCCCCAAAGTCACGTGCGGAAACACCCGCAGTCGGTAGTGGCATTGTGAATAGAGCAAAAAAAACCACAAGTTGATGGCTATTTAATTGCACTACTAAACATTTGGCTATTAGTCCAAGACACATCACAACATCGCCCCATAGTGCGATTGTCAGTGACGCATTACAGACGCTAAAACCCACTAAAAAAGGGCAAACCTTCGCAAAAAGTTGCGGACGGAAGTTGCACACCTGCTTAAAGAGTCTTAGAACACGACGAACAAGAACGAAAATTTCCGCTGCAAGTGTAGTCCGTGTCCTACACTAATTTGCGTGCAACATTGGGGGCCAGGACGTACCCAAGTCACAAAGAACTCCATGGAGAGCTTCCGATGGTCAACTGGCGCAATACACGACTCCCTAAACTGGAAGGCGAGGACAAGATCACCAGTGTATTTGAAATGGTCATCAACAAAACCTACGAGCTTGGCTTCCAATTCTGTTCCTTCACGATGAGTTCACAACGACCCACACACCCATGCAAACCGATTTGCCTCAACAACTACCCAAATGAATGGAACTCCCTGTACGACCAGGCCCACTTTTTCGACGTAGACCCGGTTGTCACCCACTGCAAACGTTGCGTACTACCGATTGTCTGGGAGGAAAAAGTGTTCGGCGCCGCGCCGAATTTGTGGGAACTGGCCCGGTCCTCTGGCGTGCATCTTGGATGGACCCAGGCGGTCCACGATTTCCAGGGCGTGTTCAGCATGCTGACTCTGGGACGCAGCAAGGGCGAGGTCAGCCCGGAAGAGCTGTACGAAAAGGCCGGCCAGGTATTGTGGCTCTGTCATGCGATGCATGCGGTGGTCGCACAGAAATATGCCGACAAGCCCAACGCGCCTTCGGCCTGCAAATTGACACCACGGGAGACAGAAATCCTCAAATGGTCAGCCCTGGGCAAAACGGCTGCCGATATCGCCGCCATACTGTGCCTGTCGGAACGCACCATTGGTTTTCATCTCAAAAGCATCTTCACTAAAATGGGCGTCAATAACAAAATCGCTGCGGTGCTCTGTGCCTCGAAAGCAGGCTTGTTTTAACCCGCTTTGAAACACCGCATGTAATCACTCCAAAAAAAAAGTAACATTTACGGCCAACTCTGAGTGTTGACGCAGCCCCTCGGTGCCGCCTCGCAGTTCACTCAGACGGTTCCGCCGGCCGCCACAGCGCCTGCCGAACACCCATCGATTACCCAGAGCCTCCCCCGCCATGCCCCTGCTCGAAAGCCCGTTCGCCCAGCTCGATCTGATCCGCCAACCCGAGCAGCACAATGATCCGCTGCAGGCCTTCGACGCCGCCGACGAGTATCTGCTCAGCTACCTGGCCGAACAGCAACCGAACGCCGCAACTCGCGTGCTGGTGCTTAACGATAGCTTTGGCGCATTGGCCGCCAGCCTTGAGGGCCATGTGCAGGTGACATCCAGCGGCGACTCGTTTCTCGCCGCCCAAGGCCTGGAAAAAAACCTGCTGCGCAACGGCAAGGCGTTCGATGCGGTGTCGTTCATCCCCGCCAGCCAAGTGCCTGTCGGGCCATTCGACCGGGTGCTGATCCGCGTACCGAAAACCCTGGCGCTGCTCGAAGAACAGTTGATCCGCCTGCAGGGCCAACTGGCGCCGGACGCTGAAGTTATCGCCGCAGCGATGGTCAAGCATCTGCCACGGGCCGCCGGTGAATTGCTGGAGCAGTACATCGGGCCGATGCACGCGTCCCTCGCGGTCAAAAAGGCGCGGCTGTTGATCGCCACCGTTGGGGAGCGCCCGGCCGCCGTCTCGCCCTACCCCACCCGTTACGCCTTGGACACTCCAGCCATCGCCCTGCTCAACCACGCCAACGTGTTCTGCCGCGAAAGCCTGGACATCGGCACCCGCGCCTTCCTGCCACACTTGCCCACGGGCCTTGGCAGTGCGCGAGTCGCCGACCTGGGTTGCGGCAATGGCGTACTGGCGATCGCCAGCGCCCTGCAGAACCCGGACGCGCATTACACCTTGGTGGACGAGTCCTACATGGCCGTGCAATCGGCCGCCGAGAACTGGCAAGCGGCCCTGGGTGATCGCGAGGTCATCGTCCGCGCCGACGATGGCCTGGCCGGGCAGGCACCGCAATCGTTGGATGTGGTGCTGTGCAATCCACCGTTCCACCAGCAGCAGGTGGTCGGCGACTTCCTCGCCTGGCGCATGTTCCAGCAGGCGCGCGAAGCGTTGGTGGTCGGCGGCGCCCTTTATATAGTCGGCAACCGTCACCTGGGTTATCACAGCAAGTTGGCGCGGCTGTTCCGGGGCGTCGAGCAAGTGGCCGCCACGCCCAAATTCGTCATTCTCAAAGCGCGCAAATAAAAAAAGACCCCGCCCCTCCAAAGAGGGGCAGGGTCAAAAAACCGTGCCGCAAGGCAACGGGATGGGATGTCAGTGCGTGGTCAGGCCGGCCGCGCTCATGAACAGGCGCATCAGGCTGGCCACGATGAACAGGGCCAGCACGCTGCCGCTCCAGATCATCGCCAACCAACCAAGGCGCCGCCACAGCGGTTGCTTCTCAGCCTGTTCAATCTCGTGCAACGAAGGTTTGCCGGACATGAAACGACCCTCCTAGTGATAACCGTCTTCATGGGTGACCTTGCCGCGGAACACGTAGTAGCTCCAGAAGGTGTAGCCCAGGATGAACGGGATGATGAACAACGTGCCCACCAGCATGAAGCCCTGGCTTTGCGGCGGCGCGGCAGCGTCCCAGATCGATACCGACGGCGGGATGATGTTCGGCCACAGGCTGATCCCCAGGCCGCTGTAGCCGAGGAAGATCAGCACCAGCGTCAGCAGGAACGGCGTGTAGTGCGCGTTGCGCGCCACGGCGCGGATCAGCCCGTACATGGTCACCAGCACCAGGATCGGCACCGGCAGGAACCAGAACAGGTTCGGCAGGGTGAACCAGCGCGAGGCGATTTCCGGGTGCGACAGCGGCGTCCAGATACTCACGATACCGATCACCGCCAGCACCACGAAGGCCAAGGGCCGCGCCAGGTCGTGCATCTGCTCTTGCAACTTGCCTTCGGTCTTCATGATCAGCCAGGTGCAACCGAGCAACGCGTAGGCCACGATCAGCGCCACGCCGCAGAACATCGTGAACGGCGTCGCCCAATCCAGTGAGCCACCGGCAAACTGGCGATCGACCACCGGGATGCCGTCGATGAACGCACCCAACGCGACGCCCTGGAAGAACGTGGCCGCCAGCGACCCGCCGATGAACGCCTTGTCCCACAGGTGACGCTTGTGGTCCTTGGCCTTGAAGCGGAATTCAAAGGCCACGCCGCGAAAGATCAGCCCGATGAGCATCAGCATCAGCGGCAGGTACAACGCCGACAGCACCACCGAATAGGCCAGCGGGAACGCGCCGAACAATGCCGCGCCGCCCAGTACCAGCCAGGTTTCGTTACCGTCCCAGACCGGGGCGACGGTGTTCATCATCACGTCACGGTCGGTCTTGCCGGGGATGAACGGAAAGAGGATGCCGATGCCCAGGTCGAAACCGTCCATGACCACGTACATCATGATGCCGAAGATGATGATCACGGCCCAGATCAGCGGAAGATCAATACCCATCTCAATGCCCCTTATGCTGGAGGTCGACGTGATCGTCATCGCTGCCGTCATCGGCCGCCGACAACGGCCGCGCCGGTGTGCGTTTCTGGCCTGGGCCACCGTGGGTTGGCTCGATGCCGTCGTGGGCCACCGGGCCTTTGCGCACCAGGCGCATCATGTAGCCCAAACCGGCGCCGAACAGCGCGAAGTACACCACCACGAACAGCACCAGGGTGATGCTCATCTGCGCCAGGCTATGCCCGGAGGACGCATCCGCAGTCCGCATCAGCCCGTAGACCACCCACGGCTGGCGGCCGATCTCGGTGGTGAACCAACCGGCGAGAAGCGCGATCAAGCCGGATGGGCCCATCCACAACGCCAGGTACAGGAACGGCCGGGACGTATACATCTTGCCGCCCCGACGCAGCCAAAGGCTGAACAGGCCGGTGAAGATCATCAGGAAACCCAGGCCGACCATGACCCGGAACGACCAGAACACGATGGTCGAGTTGGGGCGGTCCTCAGGCGGGAACTCCTTGAGCGCCGGTACCTGTTTGTCCAGGGAGTGGGTCAGGATCAGGCTGCCGAGGTAGGGAATTTCCACCGCGTACTTGGTTTTTTCCGCCTTCATGTCGGGCCAGCCGAACAGGATCAGTGGCGTCGGCTCGTTGCCGATGTTTTCCCAGTGGCCTTCGATCGCGGCGATTTTCGCCGGCTGGTGCTGCAGGGTGTTGAGGCCGTGGAAGTCACCGATCACTGCCTGGATAGGCGCGACGATCAGCGCCATCCACATGGCCATCGACAGCATCTTGCGGATCGCCGGGTTGTCCTTGCCGCGCAGCAAATGCCAGGCCGCCGAAGAACCGACGAAGAACGCCGTCGCCACAAACGCCGCCGTGGCCATGTGCATCAGGCGGTAGGGGAACGAGGGGTTGAAGATCACGGCCAGCCAGTCCGTGGGGATCACGCGGCCGTCGATGATTTCAAAGCCCTGGGGAGTCTGCATCCAACTGTTGGAGGCGAGAATCCAGAAGGTCGAAATCAGCGTGCCGACGGCCACCATCACGGTCGCGAAGAAGTGCAGCTTGCGCCCCACCTTGTTCCAGCCGAACAGCATCACGCCGAGGAAACCGGCCTCGAGGAAGAAGGCCGTGAGCACTTCATACGTCAGCAGCGGCCCGGTGACGGAGCCGGCGAAGTCGGAGAAGCGGCTCCAGTTAGTGCCGAACTGGTACGCCATGACCAAGCCGGAGACCACACCCATGCCGAAGTTGACGGCAAAGACCTTCGACCAGAAATGGTAGAGGTCACGGTAGGTATCGTTATGGGTCTTGAGCCACAAGCCTTCCAGCACCGCAAGGTAACTCGCCAGGCCGATGGTGATCGCCGGGAACAGGATGTGGAACGAGATAGTAAACGCGAACTGAATTCGGGCGAGATCTAGCGCCTCCAAACCGAACATAAGTCTTCCTCTGTCAGGTAATACCGAATGCTGGCTGGAGGCCGCATCCACTGCCCCCACGGATATGGAGTGTGGCGAATTTCAATTCGTTTCTTTTTTTACCAACCACGTAGGGAGTCAGGCCTTGCGGCCGCCAGAACAAATCCTGAAATAGCTTTGATCTGGATCAATCACAGTCAAAAGAGTAGTCCCATTTTGGTAATTGGCCTGTGTGGTCTTTTGCCGCGTGACAGCTTGCCTCAGCGCAGTTTCTGCAACTGTTTGTTACAGCTTGATGCTAATCTCGGGTTTCCCTACCGCGCTGGCCCGAACTCCCGATGCCCAATGAACCCGCGTTGCTGTTGCGTCACCACCGCCCTTTCATCGCGTTCTGGCTGGCGCGGATCTTCACCGCCAGCGGCTTCCAAATGCTCACCGTGGCCATCGGCTGGAACCTCTATCAACTGACCGGCAACGTGCTGGACCTGGGCCTGGTCGGCCTGGTGGAATTCGTTCCCCGCGTGCTGTTCATGCTGCACACCGGGCATGTGGCCGACCGCTATGATCGGCGCAAGGTGGCGGCTATCTGTCAGACCGTGCAGGCGCTGATTGCCGTGTCCCTGGCCATTGGCGGCCTGACCGGCAATGTGACCCGCGAGATGATCTTTATCCTCGCCTTCCTGCTCGGCGCCGCGCGCTCCTTTGAAATGCCCACCACCCAAGCGCTGCTCCCGAGCATCGTGCCCAGCACGCTGTTCCCGCGCGCCGTGGCCTCGTCGCAATCGGCCCAGCAACTGGCAACCATCGTCGCCCCGGCCCTCGGCGGTTTGCTCTATGCGTTCGGCAGCGTGTGGGTGTATGGCCCGACCGTGGTGCTGTACCTCATTGCCTGCACGCTGACCCTCAACCTGCCCGCGCGCCAGACGCCGCTGAACAAGGCCAAGGCCACGATGGACTCGCTGCTGGCCGGGATTCGCTTTATCCGCAGCCGGCCGGACATCCTCGGGGCGATTTCCCTCGACCTGTTCGCCGTGCTGCTCGGCGGTGCCACCGCGTTGCTGCCGGTGTTCGCCAAGGACATCCTGCTGACCGGCGCCTGGGGCCTGGGCCTGCTGCGTTCGGCGCCGGCGGTGGGCGCGCTGTTGATGTCGTTGTGGTTGGCGCGCTTCTCGGTCGACCGACACGTGGGCCGTGTGATGTTTACCGCCGTCGGAGTGTTCGGGGTGGCGACCATCGCTTTCGGCCTGTCCACCTCGTTCTGGTTTTCCCTGGCGGTGCTGGTGGTGCTGGGCGCCGCCGACATGATCAGCATGGTGATCCGCGCATCCTTCGTGCAATTGGAAACCCCAGACGACATGCGCGGGCGGGTCAGTGCGGTCAACGGCCTGTTTATCGGCGCGTCGAATCAACTGGGCGAGTTCGAATCCGGGATCACCGCCCACTGGTTCGGCACCGTGCCCGCCGTGGTCATGGGCGGGATCGGCACGTTGGTGGTGACCGGGACGTGGATCAAACTGTTCCCGACCCTGGCTCACCGCGACCGCATGCATGTGCCGCTGGACGAAGCCAAGGGCTGAACCTCACCACCAGCCGGTGCGGATATCCGTGACGTTCAGGGCCATTGATCAGCGGATATTGAGCTGGGTATTCAAGGTATTTCGCGGCGCGTTGATCGACGTGTTGCTGTATTCGAACCAGCCTTGGGCTTCGACGTTCAGGTCGAACACATAGATGTAGCCCATCAACGTGCCCGCGCCATTGCAGGCCTGGCTGACGTTGCCGACCTGGCACACCGCAGTGCGTTGCCCGTTGAGTACTGCGCCATTGAAGCGACCCATCGGGTTGTTGCCCAGGCCAACCTCCATCACCGACACCTGGGTAGGCCCACGGTGCGTACACATCTGTGTGCTCTGGGAGCGCTCCGGAATCGTTTCCACACACCCGGCCGACTCGACCTTGAACACCCGCACCTCGCTCAAGGCCGGTGCAGTCGCGCCCCACGCCGGTGCCGCGCCTAACCACGCGCTGATACAAGCGATCAGAGCTAGACTCCACGGGTTGGCTTTTTTCATGCTGTCGATGACCCTGAATTAAACATCGGCGCAGTATGCCTCAAGGCCATGATTCACAGCCATGCGCCACAAAGCCAAGCCCGTGCGCCACACGGCCTCGGCTGCTGGTATGATGCGCCGCTTTTTCCGATCCTCTCTGAAACCACAGGCGCTTGGCGCAATTTGTGCTTTGACTTAGAGGTCAACAAATAACGACGCAACATAGCGTCACAGGGAGCAGGCATGCTGGAAAAGCTGTTTCAACTCAAAGCACACAACACGAACGTGCGAACCGAGATCCTCGCGGGCATCACGACATTCCTGGCCATGGCCTACATTTTGTTCGTGAACCCGAGCATCCTCGGCGAAACCGGCATGGACAAGGGCGCAGTGTTCGTCGCCACCTGCCTGGCAGCGGCCATCGGTTCGACCGTGATGGGCTTGATCGCCAACTACCCGATCGCGCTGGCGCCGGGCATGGGCCTCAATGCCTTCTTTACCTACACCGTGGTCCTGCACATGGGCCATACCTGGCAAGTGGCGCTGGGGGCGGTGTTCATTTCGGCGGTGCTGTTCTTCATGCTGTCGATCTTCCGCATCCGTGAATGGATCATCAACAGCATCCCCCTGCCCCTGCGCTCGGCGATTGCTGCCGGTATCGGCCTGTTCCTGGCGCTGATCGCCCTGCACAACGCCGGGATCGTGGTGAGCAACTCGGCCACCATGGTCGGCCTGGGCGACCTGAAACAACCGGCACCGATCCTCGCCGCCCTCGGTTTCGCGCTGATCGTCGCGCTGGAAGCCCTGGCGGTACGCGGCGCGGTGCTGATCGGCATCCTGGCGGTGACCATTGTCTCCATTCTGCTCGGCGTGACCCCGTTCGGCGGCGTGACCTCGATGCCACCGTCCCTGGCCCCGACCTTCCTACAGCTGGATATCAAGGGCGCGCTGGACATCGGCCTGGTCAGCGTGATCTTCGCGTTCCTGTTCGTCGACCTGTTCGACAACTCCGGCACCCTGATCGGCGTGGCCAAGCGCGCCGGGTTGATGGACAAGGATGGCCACATGCCGAAAATGGGCCGTGCGCTGATCGCCGACAGCACCGCCGCCATGGCCGGTTCGCTGCTGGGCACCTCGACCACCACCAGCTACATCGAATCCGCCGCGGGCGTGAGTGCCGGTGGCCGCACCGGTTTGACCGCGGTCGTGGTCGCGATCCTGTTCCTGCTGGCACTGTTCTTCTCGCCACTGGCCTCCAGCGTACCGGCCTTCGCCACTGCACCGGCGTTGCTGTTCGTGGCCGTGCTGATGACCTCGGGCCTGGCGGAAATCGACTGGGATGACATCACTGTTGCAGCGCCGGTGGTGATCACCGCCCTGGCGATGCCCTTCACTTACTCCATCGCCAACGGCATCGCCTTCGGTTTCATCGCCTGGACCGCCATCAAGCTGCTTTCGGGCCGCTACCGTGAGCTGAACCCGGCGCTGGTGATTCTGTCGATTCTGTTTGTGATCAAGCTGGGCTGGTTCAACGCATGACTTTTGACGCCGCAAGCTACACCGTTCAACTGCAAGACAAGGTCACGCGCTTGCGTGACCTGCTGGCACCGTTCGACGCGCCACAACCTCAGGTCTTCGACTCGCCCCTGCAGAACTTCCGCCTGCGCGCGGAATTCCGCCTGTGGCGCGAAGCGGGGGAACGCCACTACGCAATGTTCTCCCAGGACGACAAGCGCACGCCGATTCTGATCGACGAGTTCCCCATCGCCAGCCAGCGCATCAACCAGTTGATGCCGCAGCTCAAGGCCGCCTGGCAAGCCAGCGCCGCCCTGAGCCACAAGCTGTTCCAGGTGGAGTTCCTGACCACCCTGGCCGGCGACGCGATGATCACCCTGTGCTATCACCGCCCGCTGGACGAGCACTGGCACACCGCCGCGAACCAGCTGGCCGCCGACTTGAACGTGAGCATCATCGGCCGCTCCAAGGGCAAACGCGATGTGATCGGCCATGACTACGTGGTGGAAAAACTCGACGTCGGTGGCCGCACCTTCAGCTATCGCCAACCCGAAGGCGCTTTCACCCAGCCCAACGGGGCGGTGAACCAGAAGATGCTCAACTGGGCATACGACGCACTCGGCGATCGCCCGGACGATCTGCTGGAGCTGTACTGCGGCAACGGCAACTTCACCCTGCCGCTGGCCACCCGCGTGCGCAACGTGCTCGCCACCGAAATCAGCAAGACCTCGGTGAACGCAGCCTTGAGCAACCTCGATGAAAACGCAGTGGATAACGTCACCCTGGTGCGCCTCTCCGCCGAAGAACTCACCGAAGCGCTGAACGACGTGCGCCCGTTCCGACGCCTGCACGGCATCGACCTGAAAAGCTACGAATTCGGCAGCGTCTTCGTCGACCCGCCGCGCGCCGGCATGGACCCGGACACCTGCGAACTGACCCGGCGCTTCGACAACATCCTCTACATCTCCTGCAACCCGGAAACCCTGGCGGCGAACATTGCGCAACTGCATGACACGCACCGGATTACCCAATGCGCGATGTTCGACCAGTTCCCATGGACGCACCATATGGAGTCCGGGGTGCTGTTGACCCGTCGATAACCTCCCTTACGGTTCCTTGCGCGGCCGACCGCCCTTCTTGCCATTGGCTCGGGCGGCGGCGGATTTGGCCGCGCTGCTTTTACGGCCGTTGTGCGACGCCACCAGGCTCACGGCCAGATCCATCAAGGGCTGGCTGGTCGCAATCAGGCCGGTGATGGAAACATGCAGGTCGCGGGCTTCACAGCACAGCGCCTTGCCGCCAAAGCCGACCTCCAATTGCTCGAAGTCCTGCGCGGAAAACCCTTCGAACTCCGGAAGACCGGCCACCGGCAACATGATGCGACTGCCATCGCTGAAGCCGATGGAGATGCAGTCATCCTCGTAACGCACCGAGCAGGCATTGGCGTACACACGCTTCAGTTTGCGCCCCCGCACTATGGCCTTATCGATATCGGCCTCAGTGATCGGTACATCGGGCAAAGTTTTGGCTTTTACGATTTTCATAGATCAATCTCCACACAATCTGGCGCCCTGACCAGATTCAAAAGGGTTCGCTGCCCCGCCACATCGTGTCGGGCGTTTGCAATCACATAGACGCCACGCCGAATGATCAACCCCGGCACCACCTCGTCGGCGTCCCAATCCCAGGAATGGTTCTCCAGGCAAACCGTTTGCAGTTTTTCCCACCAGATCCTTCGTACACGAGCCAGGACGTGTCGCTGCATCAACGTCTGGCGAATGCCCTCCAGAATCCCGGGGGGTGGCCGCCGCCGTTCGGGGTCTACATCCCAAAGCTCCACTCGCCCATCCAGAAAGCTGAAACGAAAACGCGCATCCCATTGCTTTCCCCTGACATGCACGTGAGGCGGGCAATGCTCATCCCTGAGAAACACCGCAATCACATGTCCTTTGTATGTGCCTATTTTCATCTTAACCCATCCGTTAGGTTATTTTCCGCCGGGTAACACTTTTCCATACATCACCCGACAACCGGCTCCTTGATCAGGGCGTTTTTCACAGCGTAGTAACGGCGGGCAAACCGTCGAATACGGTCTTGTAACGACTCATGGCAGCACCTGGAAATGCCCGGTCTCACTGATTAACGGTTCGATAATCGAACACATCTACCGCCATCGATTGACCAAATTAACCATTCAGTACATTTTATCCGCACAACGAACAATAACTGTGGAGATCCCCTTATGCCGCCCATCGTGCTGGTGCTCAACGGCCCCAACCTCAACCTGCTCGGCACCCGTGAGCCCGCCACCTATGGCCATGAAACCCTGGCCGACATCGCCGCGCTGTGTGGCCGCAGTGCCGAGCAACTGGGGCTGACCATCGAATTTCGCCAAACCAACCACGAAGGCGAATTGCTCGACTGGATTCACGGCGCCCGCGCCCGTTGCGCCGGTATCGTGATCAACCCGGCGGCCTGGACCCACACCTCGGTGGCGATTCGCGATGCGCTGGTGGCCAGTGAAGTGCCGGTGATCGAGGTGCATTTATCCAACGTGCATGCGCGCGAGCCGTTTCGTCATCACTCGTTCGTGTCGCCCATCGCCAAGGCGGTACTCGCCGGGTTTGGCAGCCACGGCTATCACCTGGCCCTGGAACATTTCAGCCGCACGGTGAAAGGATGAGCCCGATGAAACCGCGCGTCCTCGCCGGCCTGATCGGCGCCGGCATCCAGGCCTCCCGCACGCCCGCCCTGCATGAACAGGAAGGTGACGCCCAAGGCCTGCGCTACCTATATCGCCTGATCGACCTGGAACCGCTGCAGCTGGACATCAATGCCCTGCCCGACCTGCTGCAGGCCGCCGAGCAGATGAACTTCACCGGGTTGAACATTACCTACCCGTGCAAGCAGGCGATCCTGCCTTTACTCGATGAATTGTCCGACGAGGCCCGGGGCATTGGGGCGGTCAACACCGTGGTGTTCAAAGCGGGCAAACGCATCGGCCATAACACCGACTGCCTGGGGTTCGCCGAAGGTTTCCGACGCAACTTGCAGGATGTCGTTCGGCGACGCGTGGTCCAGATGGGTGCCGGCGGCGCAGGCGCGGCGGTGGCCCATGCGCTGCTGGCGGAAGGCGTTGAGCACTTGAGCATTTTCGACGTGGACGCCAGCCGTGCCCAGGACCTGGCGGATAACCTCGCACACTGTTTCGGCCCGGGACGGGCCCAGGTCGGCACCCATCTGGAAAACGCCATGGCCGAGGCCGACGGGTTAGTGAACACCACGCCGATGGGCATGGCCAAACTGCCCGGCACGCCCGTGCCACCGGCCTTGCTGCACGCGCAATTGTGGGTCGCGGAAATCGTGTATTTCCCACTGGAAACCGAACTGCTGCGCAACGCCCGCGCCTTGGGTTGCCGCACTCTGGATGGCGGCAACATGGCAGTATTTCAGGCGGTGAAGGCGTTCGAATTGTTCAGTGGCGTAGTGCCGGATGCACACAGGATGTTGGCGCACTTCCAGAGCATGAAGAGCTGACGGCCGAAACCGCATCCAAATGTGGGAGGGAGTTTGCCCCTCCCACCGTGAATCCGCGCCAACCTCAGGTTTGCAGGTAACGCAGCACCGACTCGCAAATCATCTGTCGATGCCGCTGCTTAACGGCCTTGTCCGACAGTTCGATCTGAAAAATCTCACTGAACGTATGGCGGTTGGATACGCGATAAAAACAGAATGAGTTGATCAGCAGGTGAACGTCCAGCGGCTCCAGCCCCTCGCGGAACAGCCCCATTTCGGCGCCACGGCGCAAGGTCGTGCCCAGCGCGTCCAGGATGTTGCTGTTCATCGCCTTGATTGAATCGGAGCGCTTCACGTACTCGGCATTGTGGATATTTTCGATGCAGACGATACGCACGAAATCCACGTTCCGGTCGTGGTGATCGAAGGTGAATTCCACCAGCCGACTGATCGCTTCGCGCGGTTCCAGGGCCGTGAGGTTCATGCGTGATTCGGTGTTGCGGATATCGCCGTAGAGCTTCTCCAGCACCTCGACGTACAACTGCTCCTTGCTGCCGAAGTAGTAATAGATCATGCGTTTGGAGGTGTGGATACGCTCGGCGATCGCATCCACGCGAGCGCCGGACAGGCCCTGCTGAACAAACTCGACAATGGCTTCTTGCAGTATGTTTTCGCGGGTCTTTTCCGGGTTGTTCTTGCGACTCTTGCGCGGTGCGTCTGACACTGCGGAGAGATCGGGAGTCAAGGTCATGGTGCGCTCACGGCCGTTTTTTTATTGTGCAGGCCGCGATTATGGGCCGCGGCGCGCCCCGAAGGAAGCACCGGCCCTGCCGTCACAACCGTGCCTGGCGTACCGCACCACTGCGCGACTTGGCCATCGCCGCCAGACGCACCGCCACATTGGCCGCACCGTAGCCGGCGTAGCTATGCTTGCGCTGGATAATCTCGAAGAAAAACCGCCCTTCGAACGGCTCGGTGTACACATGAAACAACTCACCGCCCTGGGCGTCGCGGTCGTACAGCACGTTGTAGTACGCCAGCTCGCTGAGGAACTCGTCGTCGAAATCAAAGCGCGCCGCCAGGTCGTCGTAGTAGTTGAGCGGGATATCCAGCAGCGGCACACCCGCCTCCTTGGCCCGGCGCACTTCGGCGAAAATATCCGCGCAGTCGAAGGCAATGTGATGCACACCCGAGCCGCGATAGCTCGACAGCGCGTGGGAAATCGCGGTGTTGCGGTTTTCGGAAATATTCAGCGGCAAACGAATCGAGCTGCAACGGCTGCGCAGCGCACGGCTTTTCACCAGGCCATACGGATCAGGCAGCACCACTTCGTCATCGGCCTCGAAATCCAGCAAGCTCTTGTAGAACAGCACCCAGCTGTCGAGGCTGTCGGCAGGCAAGGCCATCGCCATGTGGTCGATGCGCAAAAGCCCGCCGCTGGTGGCAGCGCCCGGTTGCAGATTGAAATCGGTGTCGTATACGCCTTCGCTTGGGTCCACCAGGTAAATCAGGCTACCGTCCGGCGCGCGCACCGCCGCCAATTCCAGCTCATTCGGCCCGACCAGGCCACGATACGGCTGGCCCTTGTAGGCCACCGCCCGCTCCAGGGCCTTGGCGCTGTCCTTGACCCGAATCGCGGTGGCGCACAGCGACGGCCCATGCGCCTCGAAAAAGTTGTGGGCGAAGGAGTAGGGCTCGCAGTTGAGGATCAGGTTGATATCGCCCTGACGCAGCAGGCTGACGCTCTTGGAGCGATGCTGGCCGGCCTTGACGAAGCCCAGGCGCTCCAGCCATTGGGTGAGCTTGGCGCCGAGGTTTTCGTCCACGGCAAACTCAAGGAACTCGATGCCGTCGTATTCGCTGGCGGGCGGGGTTTCGAAGAGAATATCCAGCGGTGCGGCAGGGCGTTCTTGCGCCAGGCGTTGGCGGGTTTTCTCTTCCAGGTAGAGCAGCGAGCGCAGGCCGTCCGCCGCGTTGGCTCGGGTTGGTGCGGCGCGGAAGCCGTCGTTGAAGATTTCCAGGGACAGCGGCCCGGTATAGCCGCTCTTGATGATCGGCGCGAGAAAACCCGCCAGGTCGAATTCGCCTTGGCCGGGGAAGCAACGGAAGTGTCGGCTCCACTCCAGCACATCCATGGCCAGGATCGGTGCATCGGCCATCTGCACAAAGAAGATCTTGTCGCCGGGGATCTCGGCGATGGCGCTCGGGTCGCCCTTGAGCGACAGGGTGTGGAAGCTGTCGAGCAACACCCCGAGGCTCGGGTGATCGACCTGACGCACCAGGTTCCACACCTGCTGCCAGGTGTTCACATGCCGGCCCCAGGCCAGCGCTTCATAGCCGATGCGCAAGCCACGGCGGCCGGCGTGTTCGGCGAGCAGGCTGAGGTCATCGAGTAGAATACGTTCATCGCCCACGCAATCGGCCGAGGCGTTGCTGCACACCAGCACCAGGTCGGTGCCCAGCTCGTGCATCAGGTCGAATTTACGCTCGGCGCGCTCCAGGTTGCGCGCCAGACGGTCGCGGCGGCAGCCTTCAAAGTCGCGGAATGGCTGAAACAAGGTGATGGCCAGGCCCAAGTCAGTGCATATTTGCCTGACTTCCCGCGGGCTGCCGTCGTAATACAACAGGTCGTTCTCGAAGATCTCGACCCCATCAAACCCGGCGGCAGCAATGGCTTCGAGCTTTTCCAGCAGGGTGCCGCTCAAGGAAACAGTGGCGATGGAACGTTGCATGGGGCGACTCCCGGCAATTGTTATTTACAGTAAATTATTCGCCCCCTAGCCTAATGCAGCAATTGAAATGTACGAACCAGTTAGTTTTCAGGGCGATTATCGAACACAATGGGCATTGGCGAATTGACGATTTTTTAGCCACTGCGCACCATCGATTCCGTAACAAAACCCAGAACACACCATAAAAATTTCAAAAACGGGTAAACCCTCATGCCTTCGCAAAACTCAGTCCTGGCTGCGCGCCCGGCCAACCCGCACGCCGGCATCGGCGACAAGATCCGCGGTGCAATGGCCGTCGGTAAAACTCGCTGGGGCATGCTGGCCCTGGTGTTCTTCGCGACCACACTCAACTACATCGACCGCGCCGCCCTCGGCGTGATGCAACCGATCCTGGCCAAAGAAATGAGCTGGACGGCGATGGACTACGCCAACATCAACTTCTGGTTCCAGGTCGGCTACGCGATTGGCTTTGTGCTGCAAGGCCGACTGATCGACCGCGTAGGTGTCAAGCGCGTGTTCTTCTGCGCGGTGCTGCTGTGGAGCGTGGCTACCGGCGCCCACGGCCTGGCCACCTCGGCCGTCGGCTTCATGGTTTGCCGCTTTATCCTCGGGCTGACCGAGGCCGCCAACTACCCGGCCTGCGTCAAGACCACCCGCCTGTGGTTCCCTGCCGGCGAGCGCGCAGTGGCCACCGGCATCTTCAACGCCGGTACCAACGTCGGCGCGATGATGACGCCGATGCTGCTGCCGTTAATCCTGCACGTATGGGGCTGGCAAGCGGCGTTCCTGTGCATGTCGGCACTCGGTGGGATCTGGCTGCTGTTCTGGGGCTTGAAGTACTACAACCCGGAAGAGCATCCGACGGTTAAGCAATCCGAATTGGACTACGTGCAACGGGAAGTCGAACCGGAACAGCCCCGCGTCCCCTTCAGCCGTATCCTGCGCATGCGCGGCACTTGGGCCTTCGCCATCGCCTACTCGCTGACCGCACCGGTGTTCTGGTTCTACCTGTACTGGCTGCCGCCGTTCTTGAACCAGCAATACAACCTGGGCATCAATGTCACGCAGATGGGTATCCCGCTGATCATCATTTACCTGACCGCCGACTTCGGCAGCGTGGGCGGTGGGATTCTGTCGTCGTTCCTGATCGGCCGCGGGATGAATTCGATCAAGGCGCGGCTGCTGTCGATGCTGCTGTTCGCCTGCTGCATCATCGGGGTGATCATGGCCGCCGGTTCCAGCCAGTTGTGGGTCGCGGTGTTCGCCATCTCCCTGGCGATTGGCGCACACCAGGCCTGGACCGCCAACATCTGGAGCCTGGTGATGGACTACACGCCCAAGCACATGATGAGTACGGTATTCGGCTTCGGCGGCATGTGCGCGGCCATCGGCGGCATGTTCATGACCCAGATTGTCGGCCACATCCTGACCGTGACGAACAACAACTACACCGTGCTGTTCACCCTGATCCCGGCGATGTACTTCATCGCGCTGACCTGGATGTACTTCATGGCACCGCGCAAGATTCCCAGGGTCGACGCCTGATTCAGCGCCGCCGCTGCTGCCAGGCAGCGGCCAACCCGCTCATGCAGATCACCCCGATGCCGACCACCGTGGTCAAGTCGGGGGTATGCGCAAACACCAGCCAGCCCAACACGCCCGCAAACACGATCTGGCAATAGCCGAACGGCGCCAGCAAGGCCGGCGCCGCGAAGCGGAAGGCCTGGGTCAGCAGCAAGTGCGCGGTCATCCCGCAGGTGCCCAACGCCAGCATCAACACGCCGTGCCACAGGGTTGGCACTTGCCAGAAGAACGGCACCATCGCACTCATCACCAAGGTATTGCACAGGCCGGCGAAGAAGTTACTGGTGGTGGGCGTGTCGTATTGGCTGAGGATGCGCGTGAGCAGTTGGTAGAAGCAGAAGAACAATGCCGAGCACAGCGGCAGCAGCACCGCCGGGGTGAACAGTTCACCGCCCGGGTGGATGATCACCAGCACCCCGACAAACCCGCAGATCACCGCCAGCCATTGGCCACGCGTCACGTGTTCACCGAGCAGAGGCACCGACAGCGCCGTCACCAGGATCGGCGCGAGGAAGTTCACTGCGGTGGCTTCCGCCAGCGGGATGTAATGCAGCGCGGCGGTAAAAAACAGGCTGGTGCCCAACAGGCACAAGGCCCGCACCACCTGCATCCCTGGCCGCTTGCTGCGCAGCACGCGCAAGCCCGATTGCGGCAGGAAAATCCCGGCCATCAACAAGGTATGCACCAGGTAACGCGCCCACACCACCATCACGATCGGGTAGAACCCGGCCAGGAATTTGGACAAGGCGTCGTGGCTGGAGAACAGAAAAGTCGCCACCACAATCAGCAGAATGCCTTTGAAGGGATGGTTGACGCCGGAAAGTGGGGTGCTGACAGTCATTGAATTCTCTTGCGTGGCGGGCTGAACGCGGTGGTACTCAACCCGTTAATCTAGCAGTCGGGCATGCGTCTGCCCCAAGAGCATAACCAAACACAGTGCGAACAGCGCACTAAATCACTGCAATCGAGTCCAACGCTGCACGTTCGCCCCGGCGTTGCACACTTTTTAACCAAGGCCTTGCCGCTATGAAAAAAACTGTCTTTCTTCTGTCTACCCTTGCCCTGCTCGCCGCGTGCAACCAAGAGTCCAAGGCGCCCGCCAAACCGGCGCCGCCTTCCGTGCAAGCGACCCTGGTACCGCAAACCCCACCCACCGACAGTTGGGTCGGCAAATGGATCGGCGTCGAAGGCTTGCACCTGACCATCGCCAAGGACGACAGCATCGGCCGTGGCCACTACCTTCTTACCATGCAATACGGCCTCGACGCCGACGCCGCCGGCACCTTCAAAGGTGAAGCGGCCGAAGACGGCATCGCCTTCACCCGCCCCGATGGCCCGCAACAGCTGCGCGCCGGTGACGGTGCGGCAACCGGGTTGAAGTGGCTGGCGGATAAAAAGAACTGCCTGATCGTCGCCACCGGCGAAGGCTATTGCCGTTAATCACGACCATAATCAATCACGCTTAGCACACAGAGGATTGCCCCATGCTATGGAAAAAAGGCCGACGCAGCGACAACGTGGTGGATGCCCGCGATGACAGTGGCGGTGGTGGTGGTGGCATGCGTTTTGGCGGCGGCAAGGGCCTGAGCCTGACCGCGATTGTGTTGATCGTCGGCATCGGCTGGCTGACCGGCCAGGACCCGCTGCAGATCCTCGGCCAATTGACCGGCCAGTTGGAGCAGGCGCCCTCGGTGAGCACCCCGTCGCGCCAGGCGCCGCCGGCCAATGATGAGCAAACCGACTTTGTCCGTGCGGTGCTCGGCGATACCGAAGACACCTGGGCCCAGGTGTTCCAGGAAAACGGCTTGGCCTACAAGAACCCGAAACTGATTCTGTTCCGTGGCCGGGTCAATTCCGCCTGCGGTGGCGCCACGTCCGCCAGCGGCCCGTTCTATTGCCCAGCGGATCAGCAGGTGTACCTGGACCTGGATTTCTTCCGGGAAATGTCGCAACGCTTCCAGGCCGCCGGCGATTTTGCCCAGGCCTACGTGATCGCCCACGAAGTCGGGCACCACGTGCAGACCTTGCTCGGCATCTCGTCGAAGATCCAGGCTGCACGCCAGCAAGGCCGGCAGATGCAAGGCGACGGCGGCCTGCTGGTGCGTCAGGAGCTACAGGCCGACTGCTTTGCCGGCGTGTGGGCCAACCGCGCGCAAAAACGCCTGAACTGGCTGGAACCCGGCGATATCGAAGAAGCGCTGAATGCGGCCAACGCGATTGGCGATGACCGTTTGCAGCAACAGGGCCAGGGCCGTGTCGTGCCGGACTCGTTCACCCACGGCACCTCGGCGCAGCGCGTGCGTTGGTTCAAGACCGGCTTTGCCCAAGGCCAGATCACTCAATGCGACACCTTCGCGGCCAAGAGTCTTTAAATGAATACGCGATTGCGAATGCTGCTGGGTGTGCTGGTCGCCTGCAGCGCCTCCACCTGGGCCGCCGAGCAGGGGGTCAAGGCGGTCAGCCCCGAGCGCTTTCACCTGCCGGCCGGCGACCTCAGCCTCGGCTTGAGCCAGGACTGGAGTAACCCCCTGCCCAACGTCACCCGTGCGTTGATCATCGTGCATGGTCGCCTGCGCAACGCACAGACCTACCTGCAGAGCGCTGAAGACGCCGCCGAACATGCCGGGGTTGGCGGCACGACGCTGGTGGTCGCGCCGCAGTTTCTCAATGACTCGGACGTGAAACGCCATCACCTGGCCCCGCAAGTGCTGCGCTGGAACGGCAATGACTGGATGGCCGGCGAGCCCTCCACGGGCCCCGGCCAGGTCAGTTCCTACGGCGCCCTGGACCAGATTATCGAGCACCTGGGCAACCGCACCGTGTTCCCGGCACTGAAAGAGATTGTGGTGGCCGGCCATTCCGGCGGCGGCCAGGTGGTGCAGCGCTTCGCGCTCACCGGCCATGCTCAACCGAGCCTGCAAAGCGCGGGCATCCGCCTGCGCTATGTGGTGGCCAACCCGTCGTCCTACGCCTACTTCAGCCCGCAGCGCCCGGTGCCGTTCAAGGTCGCCGACTGCCCTGGCTTCAATGACTGGAAGTACGGCATGCAACACCTGCCCGCCTATGCCAAGGGGCAAAGCGCCGAGCAACTGGAACAGGCCTATGTGTCGCGTGACATCACCTACCTGCTGGGCCGGCAAGACACCGACCCGAACCACCCGGCGCTGGATAAAAGCTGCGAAGCCGAGACCCAGGGCGCGTACCGCCTGATTCGCGGGCACAACTATTTCGACTACCTCAAGCAGCGCCACCCGCAACTGACCCAGAAGCTGGTGGAAGTGCCGGGGGTTGGGCATAACGGCGATGGGATCTTCACTTCGCCTGAAGGGCAGAAGGCACTGTTCACTCAGTAATACCTGCAGAAACCGGCTCAACCTGTGGGAGGGGGCTTGCCCCCGATTGCGGTGTAACAGTCAGCAATTTTTTAACTGACAGACTGCTATCGGGGGCAAGCCCCCTCCCACATTTGAGCTCTATTGCCCGGGCTGGATCATCCGGCGCAGTACCGCGCAGTCTGCGGCATGCCAGTCAGCCAGCTCGGGCCACGGGTTCTCCGGCAGGTTGACCAACACCGTTCTGGTCCCCGCCGCCCGGCCGCAATCCAGGTCAAAGCGGTAATCCCCCACCATCACCATCGCACTGGGCGATACATCCCAGGCCGCCGCCAGTTTCAGCAGGCCGCCTGGGTCGGGCTTGGGCGGCGCATCATCGCGCCCCAGTACATCCTCGACGGCAAAGCAGTCCGCCAGGCCAATCGCTTCCAACGTCACATGCGCCAGCTCCCGCGCGTTGCGGGTCAGGATGCCCAGGCGACAACCCCGCCCGGCCAATTCCCGCACCAGTTCCACCGAGCCTTGTGCCGCGACCGAACCCAGCGCCAGCTCGCGCTCATGCTCCAGCAACCAGGCATGTTTGGCCGCCGCGACATCCGCCGGCAATGCTGCGAGGTGGGTGAGGATGTCATCCTCGGGCGGAATATCCAGCGCTACGCGAATGGCCGCGAAATCATGCACGGCCACCGTGAGGGTGCCGTCCATGTCGAACACCCAATGTTTAATCTGCGCCAGGCTCATGCCCAGTCCTTACGGTGGCGGATCAGGCCTTCCTGAGTGACCGAGGCCACCAGTTGCCCAGCGCGGTTGTACACGCTGCCCCGCGAAAAACCACGGGAATTGCCGGCCCACGGGCTGTCCATGGCGTAGAGCAACCAGTCATCGGCGCGCAGGTCGGCGTGGAACCACAGCGCGTGGTCGAGGCTGGCGACCTGCATGTCTTTCTGCCACACGGTCTTGCCATGGGACAGCAGCGACGTGGTCAGCAAGCCGAAGTCCGAGGCGTAGGCCAGCAGGTACTTATGCAGCGCCGGCGTGTCGGCCAGGGCGCCGTCGGCGCGGAACCACACGTACTTGACCGGGTCGGACGGCTGCGGGTTGAACGGGTCTTTTTCGGTCACCGGGCGCACTTCGATCGGCTTGGGGCACAGCAACTTGTCGCGCATGTGCTCGGGGATCAGGTGGACGCGCTGCTTGGTCAGTTCCAGCTCCGACGGCAGGTTTTCCGGGCCGACCACCGCAGGCATGCTGGTCTGGTGCTCGAAGCCGGCTTCGTCGTACTGGAACGACGCGCTGCAGGTAAAAATCGGGTGGCCCTTCTGGATCGCCGTCACGCGGCGTGTGCTGAAGCTGCCGCCATCGCGCACGCGGTCCACCGAATACACCACCGGCAATGCGGCATCGCCGGGGCGCAGAAAATAACCGTGCAAAGAATGCACGTGCCGCTCGGCTTCTACGGTCTGGCTGGCAGCCGACAGCGACTGGCCGAGCACTTGCCCACCGAACAGTTGGCGAAAACCCAGGTCCTGGCTGCGGCCGCGAAAGAGGTTTTCCTCGATCGGCTCCAGGGTCAGCAAGTCCACCAGATCTTCCAATACTTGGCTCATAGAGCAACTCCTACAATCTATGGGGCATTCCGGGCTGCTTATCCGTGCAGCGTGTCCAACCATTGGGCGCGGGTGATGCGGTACAAAACATGCGGGCGCAGCGGGTCATCGGCCGCGACCTTGGGGTGTTCAAAATCTGCCTGGGGATCGTAATGCATCCCGATGGCTTGCATGACTTTTTGTGATGGCAGATTGGTTTGGGTGGTGAAGGCGACGATTTCGTCCAACTGCAGGCGGTCGAAACCACAACGCAACGCGGTCCATGCCGCCTCGCTGGCATACCCCAGGCCCCAATGCTCACGCGCCAGGCGCCAGCCGATTTCCACCGCAGGGGTGAAGGCGGTTTCAAAGCTGACATTCTGCAACCCGGTCAGGCCGATGAACTCGCCGCTGTCCTTGCGCTGCAAGGCCCACAGGCCGAAGCCGTATTCGGCGAAATGCCCACGAATCCGGCCGATCAACGCGGCGCTTTCCAGGCGGTCCAATCGGGCCGGGAAATAACGCATCACCTGCGGGTCGGCGCACATGTGCGCAAACGCCGGCAGGTCGGCATCGCGCCATTGGCGCAGCACCAGGCGTGCGCTGTGCAATTCCAGTATCGGCTCCATGGGTCCCCCTCCCTTGCCATGTGCGTGAGTGTACCGCGCTGTTAAGATCCGTCGCAGGTTCCCGTCAGAAAATCCCATGCCTTTGCCATTGATCTACCACGATGATTACAGCCCCGAGTTCCCGGCGGACCACCGCTTCCCGATGGACAAGTTCCGCCTGTTGCGTGACCACTTGGTGTCCACCGGGCTGACCCAGGACAGCCAATTACTGCGCCCACCGCTGTGCCCGGCGGACATTCTGGCCCTGGCCCATGAACCTGGGTATATCGAACGCTACATGAGCGGCGAGTTGTCCCGCGAAGACCAACGGCGCCTCGGCCTGCCCTGGAGCGAAGCCCTGGCGCGGCGTACCGTGCGTGCGGTGGGCGGTTCGATCCTGGCGGCGGAGCAGGCGCTGGAGCACGGCCTGGCCTGCCACCTGGCCGGCGGCACCCATCACGCCCACTACGATTACCCGGCGGGCTTTTGCATCTTCAATGACCTGGCCGTGATCAGCCATTACCTGCTGGCCAGCGGCCGAGTCAACCGCGTGCTGATCTTCGACTGCGACGTCCACCAGGGCGACGGCACCGCGCGCATCCTCCACGACACGCCGGACGCGATCACCGTGTCGCTGCACTGCGAAAAGAACTTCCCGGCGCGCAAGGCCCAGAGCGACTGGGACATCCCGCTGCCCATGGGCATGGGCGACGCCGATTATCTCAAGGTGGTGGACGACGCGCTCAACTACCTGCTGCCGCTGTACCAGCCGGACCTGGTGCTGTACGACGCAGGCGTCGACGTGCATAAGGACGACGCCCTCGGCTACCTCAAGCTGACGGACGAAGGCGTCGCCGCCCGCGATGAGAGCGTGATGCGCCATTGCCTGGACCGCGACATTCCGGTGATGGGCGTGATCGGCGGCGGCTACAGCAAAGACCGTGTGGCCTTGGCCCGCCGCCACGGCATCCTGCACCACAGCGCGCAACGGGTGTGGACGTCATCAGGTTGTCATTGAAATATGGGCGTTACCCACAATGCCTGTGGAACGGCCTGTGGATAACTTGAGCGTAAACGTCTGAAAGCCAGTAACCGCATAGGCTGTAGGAAGCTGTACGTTTTTTGATCAGGAACTTGCGCCGTCCTCGGGTAGAATGCTCGGCCTATTCACGCGACCGTAGCCCTGCCCATGCCTCAGACCCCTGCCCAACACGTCACCATTATCGGCGGCGGCCCTGCCGGCCTGATGGCCGCTGAAATCCTGAGCCAGGCGGGCCTGCGGGTGGACGTGTACGACGGCATGCCCTCGGTGGGGCGCAAGTTCCTGCTGGCCGGCGTGGGCGGCATGAACATCACCCATTCCGAGGCTTACCCGGCGTTCCTGTCACGCTACGCCGAACGTGCGCCGCAGATGGCGCCGTTGCTGCGTGCGTTTGGTGCGCAAGCGCTGTGCGAATGGATTCATGGCCTGGGCATCGACACCTTTGTCGGCACCTCCGGCCGAGTGTTTCCCACAGACATGAAAGCCGCCCCGTTGTTGCGTGCCTGGCTCAAGCGCCTGCGCGACCACGGCGTGGTTATCCACACCCGCCATCGCTGGCTGGGCTGGAGCGCGGATGGCGGTTTACTTATCCACAGCCCGGACGGCGAAAAAACCATCCACAGCGACGCCGTGCTGCTCGCCCTTGGCGGCGGCAGTTGGTCGCGCCTGGGCTCCGACGGCACCTGGCTCAAGCGGCTGGAAGCTAAAGGCGTGCCCTGCGCGCCGTTACAGCCGAGTAATTGTGGCTTCGAGGTGTCGGCCTGGAGCGAACTGATGGTCAGCAAATTCGCTGGCGCACCGTTGAAAAACGTCGCTATCGGCCTGGGAGATGACAAGCCGCGCCTCGGCGAATGCGTGATCACCGCCAGCGGTATCGAGGGCAGCCTGATCTATGCGCTGTCGGCACCGATTCGTGAGGCGATCAATCGCAATGGCGCCGCCACGGTGCACATCGACCTGCTGCCGAGCAAGCCGCTGGACAAGGTCCAGGCCGCCTTGGCCAAGCCGCGTGGGTCGCGCTCGATGAGCAAGCATCTGCACAGTCAGTTGGGGTTGGATGGGGTCAAGGCGGCGTTGTTGCGTGAGCTGGCACCCGCCGAACATTTCAACGACCCGGCGCAATTGGCTGTGGCTATCAAGGCATTGCCCCTGAGCCTGGTGAAAACCCGGCCGATGGATGAAGCGATCAGTACGGCGGGGGGGGTGCCGTTTGAAGCGCTGGATGAGCGGTTGATGCTCAAGCAATTACCGGGGGTGTTTTGTGCGGGGGAGATGCTGGACTGGGAGGCGCCGACCGGCGGGTATTTGCTGACGGGGTGTTTTGCCAGTGGCAGAGCGGCCGGGCGGGGGATGTTGGAGTGGCTTAAGCGCTGAGATCTGTGGTGAATTCAAAGCCGTCATCGGGGGCAAGCCCCCTCCCACAGTTTTGATCTGTGAATACATTCAAAATGTGGGAGGGGCGGTGCGACGATTCGACTTGCCCTCGATGAGGCCATCAGCAGCGCCGCAAAATCACTTCTTCTTACGCGGCCCGGTGTTGAACACCGGCACCTTGCGCACCGGCTTGATCGACGGCTCGGCAGGCGCGACCTCGCCACTGTCCACCCACTTGCCCAGGTTGCGCTTGCCGCCACCACCGGAAGCCTTGGGCTTCTTCGGCTTTTTCGGTTTCTTCACCACTTGCCCACTGGCATCGGTGTCCGGCACGCGGTGTTCCGGCTCGAAATCCTGTTCCATATGCCGGGTCAAGGTCTGACGGGTGAGCATCTCGATGGCCGACAGCATGTTCACTTCATCGGCGCACACCAGGGAAATCGCCTCGCCGGTGTTGCCCGCGCGGCCGGTGCGGCCGATACGGTGGATGTAGTCTTCAGCCACAATCGGCAGGTCGAAGTTGACCACCAGCGGCAGGTCTTCGATATCCAGGCCACGGGCCGCCACGTCGGTGGCCACCAGGATCTGCACGTCGCTCGACTTGAAGCGGTCCAGCGCACGTTGACGGGTCGCCTGCGGCTTGTCACCGTGGATGCCGTCGGCATTGATGCCCAGGCCCTGCAGCTTATCCACCAACGCGTCCACGCCGTTACGGGTCTTGGCGAACACCAGCACCTGCTTCCAGCGGCCCTTGCGCATCAGGTGGACAAACAGCTCCGGCTTGCGCTTCTTGTCCACCGGCACCACCCATTGCTTGACGGTATTGGCGGCGACGTTGCGCGGGCTGACTTCGATGCTCAGCGGGTCGTTGAGCATTTGCCCGGCGAGCGTGCGGATTTCATCGGAGAAGGTCGCGGAGAACAGCAGGGTCTGGCGCTTTTTCGGCAGCATGCGGTAAATATTCGCCAGCTCCTCGGAGAAGCCCAGGTCGAGCATGCGGTCGGCTTCGTCGAGCACCAGGGTTTGCAGCTGATTGAGTTTCAGCGCGTTCTGGCGAAACAGGTCGATCAGGCGGCCAGGCGTGGCGACCAACACGTCGACGCCTTTGCGCAGCTTCATCATCTGCGGGTTGATGCTCACGCCGCCGTACACCGCGTAGGTGGTGAGTGGCAGGTGCTGGGCATACTCAGCAACGCTGGCGTGAACCTGCTCGGCCAGCTCGCGGGTCGGGCACAAAATCAGCGCACGCGCCGAGTTGGCGGCGACTTTCGGCCCTTCCATGGTCAGCAGTTGCAGGAGCGGCACGGCGAAAGCGGCGGTCTTGCCGGTGCCGGTCTGGGCAGCGGCCATCAGGTCGCGGCCGGCCAGCACCGCCGGAATGGCTTGCGCCTGCACCGGCGTCGGGGTCTGGTAGCCGAGCGTCTCAAGGGCGCGCTGCAAGGGTTCGATCAGGCCAAGGGTGGCGAAAGTCATGTGGTTACCGTAGGGGAAATTCAGCGCCTAAGCGGGTAAAAAGGCGTTATGCGCGGCAGTTTACCTTATTTTCGGCCCAGGCTTTCGCCACTGGGGCAGGCTGATCAACAGCACGGCGCTGATGATCACCAACATGGCCAGTGCCTCTTCGATGCCGATGGACTCGCCGACAAACACGATCCCCAACAACACCGCCACCGCTGGGTTCACATAGGCATAGCTGGTCGCGGCAGCCGGACGCACGTGCTTGAGCAGGTACATATACGCGTTGAAGGCGATGATCGAACCGAACACCGTCAGGTAGGCCAGGGCCAGCCAGCCCTCCAGCGGCGGCATGGCTTGCAGGTGCTCACCGGACACCGCGCTGCCGAGCAACAGGGCCGCACCGGCCACCAGCATCTCCGCCGCACTGGCCATCGCGCCCTGGGGCAGCGGCAGTTGCCGGCTCCACACCGAACCGAACGCCCACGAAGCGGCGGCGAACAGCAGTAAAGCCGCGCCGATCGGGCTCGATTGCAAGGTGCTGCCCATGTTGAGCATGGCAATGCCGATAATGCCCAGGATCACCCCCGCCCACTCCAGACGGGTATTACGCGCGCCCCAGAAATAACCGCACAGCAAGGTGAACAGCGGCACGGTCGCCACGGCCAGCGCAGCGACACCGGACGACACCCCCGCGTGCTCCGCCAACGTGACGCCGCCATTACCGAAAGTGAGCAGCAAAATCCCGATCATCCCGGCAGACTTCCATTGCACCCACGTCGGCGCCGGCACTCCACGCCAGCGCAAAAACGCGTACATCAGCGCCCCCGCCGTACAGAACCGAATCCCCGCCAGCAACAGCGGTGGCCAGTACTCCACACCGATCCGGATCACCAGGTAGGTAGACCCCCAAATCACATACAGCGCAAAAAAGGCGGCGATCAACGGTAAGGGAAAGCGACGTGGGCCAGGCATTGGGCAGCTCTGCGGCAGAAAAAGAGAGGCTTATTCTAAAAAGACAGGTGCATAAACATAAGTTACAAAACCTGTTTAAACCGCCCATACACTTTTCAAAGCATGGTTATGAGGGCTATAAACCATGCTTTCGAAAGCCACCTGACGCTGGAGCCTTTTCATGGACAAATACGACCGCATGCTCCTCAGCGCCCTGCTCGAAGACGGCCGCGCGTCCTACGCGCAACTCGCGCGCACGGTCAACCTCTCCGCCCCCGCCGTGGCCGAGCGCGTGGCCAAGCTGGAAGCCAGCGGCGTCATCACCGGCTACCAGGCCAAGGTGGACCTGTCCAAAGTGGGTTTGCCGATCCAGTGCGTGATCGAACTGCGCCTGACCAACCATGGCAGCCAGAAGGTGTACGACGCCCTGGCCGAAATCCCCGAACTGACCGAATGCCACCGGGTCACGGGCGATCCGTGCGTGATCATGCAAGCGGCGGTAGGCACCATGCCGGAGCTGGAGAGTTTGATTAATCGGATAGCGAAGTTCGGGTTCAGCAAGACCTCGATCATTTTGTCGAGCGCGATAGAGCGGCGGGTGCCGTTGGGGCAGTTGGAGGGGAATGGGAAAAGTGGTGGCTGATCCAGCGCCATCGGGGGCAAGTCGAATCGTCGCACCGCCCTTCCCACTTTGATGGATGAACACAGTCAAAATGTGGGAGGGGGCTTGCCCCCGATAGCAGTGGATCAGTCAGCTTATGTGTAGCTGACCCACCGCAATCGGGGGCAAGCCCCCTCCCACATTCGTTATGTGTGGTTCAACGAGGTTGCACACACTCCAGCGCCCGATCCACCACTCCCTTCGCCATTTCCACCAAATGCATCACCGCACGCTGCTGCGCGTTCATCGCCTCACCCGGCAAGTGCGCAGTTTTCACCGCGCAATGCAGCAAGTCCGCCGCATGGGCGAGGGCATCTTCGAGGCTCAGGTTGTCATTCAGGATGAAGGTGGGCGCATCCGGGGCGGACGCTTTGAGGTAGTAGTCGATGGCGCGGCGGTTGAGCAGGGCGTCTTCGCTCAAGAAGTCTGGTGGATCGGGGGTGACTTTGACCATGGTGTAATTCCTCTGAAATAAGAGGCCGTCACCGTTCGCTTGCACGCGAATGAGGGTGGCAGCTGTACGCAGGTGTGCAAGACCGGGGCAAAGGAAACCCGGCAGACCCCGAAGGTCTCCAGCGCACAGCCGCCATAACAGATAAACGCCGACCACTAAAAACCAGGCGTTGAGATGTAGGGCGCTAGTGCACCTTTGCGAACCGGACTTGCACGTCCGATCATCGATGATTCGATGACGAGGCGAGACTAGCTACCTGATCCGAGGGGCGCAAGGCCGTGGAATTCTCTAGGAAACGTCCCGCAAATGAAAGGGATTGGTCTTGCTTGCCACTAAAACATCAGTTCTTTGTGGAGGCTTTTAGCGGTCTTCTGAAACGTCAGTAGGCTAAGCGCTACTGCTTCGTCGGACCTTTCTGGTTTTTCCCGCCAACCACCAATCGCCCTTTGCTGAAACTTACTATCCGCCTGTCATTTACGTACAGGGACTACGGCATGCAGGAAAGCGATCTTCATACAGCAATCATGCGAAGCAAGTTTGAGCTCGAAAGCAAGGGCATCGATTTCGGCTCAACTTCAAGCATGGCGTTTCATATGGGAAACACAATGACAAGCTGCCCGGCAGTCATGGCTTTGCCTAATTCGCCAGGCTGGACCCATGGCGCCAGTTATCAGTTACTCAAGCCCATTCATGCGGAATCCTCGGTGCCGAGCACTACTTTTGACGAACTCTGGAAGTGTACAAAGCAACACTACGGCTTGACGGCTGCAACGGTTCTCACTGGTGCGGCGGGCATACCGATAAGCAAAATTGCCGTGGGCACTTGGGTTCAAGTCGGCTCCAGCAAAACGACGAACCTGGCTAGCCTCATCGGAATGCGCTTCTTCCCTCGTACATTGATCAGGCAGCCAACCGTGGCCAGAATGGCGAAAGCAACATTTGGAACTGTCAGGGTATTTGGCATTATCGGGCGAGGCATTCCCTTCGTGGCTGCGGGGTTGGCTGTCTTTGATCTAATCAGTATTGGTAAGTGTGCCTACGAGGCAAGAAATGGAAAGTAATCTGACCCGAGCCGAGATCAGCGAAAAGGTCATTCAACTGTTCGTCGATATCATCGGCTTCATCGACCGCAGCCAGGTGACGGAACAAACGGATTTCATCCATGACTTCAAGATCATCGATGACGATTTGACTTGCTTTGTCATGCAGATCAAGTGGCAATTCAAACTGCGCGCGACGCAGGCAGATTGGGATCACATCACCACCCTTGAGCAAATTGTCGACTTGATCGTTCAGCGTTCAAATCTGCAGTGCGGGCTCTGACGCCATCGGGGGCAAGTCGAATCGTCGCACCGCCCTTCCCACTTTGATGGATGAACACAGTCAAAATGTGGGAGGGGGCTTGCCCCCGATTGCGGTGGGTCAGCTACACATAAGCTGACTGATCCACTGCTATCGGGGGCAAGCCCCCTCCCACATTTTGAACGGCGTTGTTCTATCAGAACCCGCGATGCTTCTTCAAATGCTCATTGATCTTCGCCGCCGGGACTTTCTGCAAGGTACACAGCAGGTCGTGGGACAGCTCGCGCAAGCCATGGGTCCGTCGCAGTTGCTCGGCCAGGTGCGCCGTCAGGTTAGCCGCCATCTCCGCATCGGCCATGGCCCGGTGAGCCTGGCCGGTGTGGGGCAGTTGGGCGTAGCTGTTGAGGGTGCCGAGTTTGTGGTTGGGTGCAGCAGGCATGAGGCGGCGGGCCAATAGCAGGGAGCAGGCGAATTTTTGCAGGCGGGTGCGGCGGATCAGGCCCAGTTCGAAGTCCCAGAACTTCTGGTCGAACGCGGCGTTGTGCGCCAGCAGCGGTGTGGTGCCGACGAACTCGTTGACTTCGTTCATCACCCGCTCGGCCGGCGGCGCGCTGCGCAGCATGGCGTTGCTGATGCCGGTGAGCTGTTCGATAAAGCCCGGCACGCGCACGCCGGCGTTCATCAGGCTCTGGTAGCGGTCCACGATCTGGCCACGTTCGAGGATGACCACCGCGATTTCCGTGGCCCGGCAGTGGCTGCTCGGGGTGATGCCGGTGGTTTCAAAGTCGATGACCGCTATACGTTCCAAACCTGTTCCAACTCCGTCTAAGCATTTATCTATTGAACCGCAGCGCTTATTTGAGCAGCAACGCGCCTTCGATCGGCACGTAGCGGCTGGCGGCGCGTATCAGTGAGTTGGCCGTCAGCCCCGGCACGCCATAGGCCACGGCGTCGACGCCATGCTTGTGGATGATGCGGTCGAGCAGCATGTCGAAATCACCGTCGCCGGAAGCCAACACCACTTCGTCGACGTTAGCGGCGGCGTCCATGATGTCGATGGTGATACCCACGTCCCAGTCGCCCTTGGCCGAGCCGTCGCTGCGCTGGATGTAGGGTTTGAGCTTCACGGTAAAGCCCAGGTTGCGCAGGATCTGCTGGAATTGCTGCTGCTTGCTGTCACCACGGTCGATGGCATAGGCATACGCCTCGACGATCTGCCCGCGCGAGCTGATGTCAGCCCACAGGGCGGCGTAGTTGAAGTGGCAGCCATACGCCTGGCGCACGGTGTAGTAGAGGTTTTGTACATCGGCGAACACTGCAATTTTCTTCACCGCACTTCCCCATGACTGCCGCTTGGACCCCGGACGCGAAGGTCCGCAAAGGTTGCCAGTATGCCAGCCACGGGAAAGTTTCCGGGAAAAATCAGCCCGGGGCGGCAAAGCGCCCCGGCCTGGATGCGTCAGACGAAGGAATCGTCGTCGTCGAAGGAGGACGAGTTGTCGGAATAATCACTGTCCGCGAAGCTATCGGAATTGTTGCTGCCCCAGTTGTCATTGCCCGCAAACTTCTGGTCATCGTTGCCCCAGTTGCTGTTGTCACTGGCAGGCGCGGGCACTTCACGGATGATTTCTTCCACCACTTGCGGCTGTTGCGAGTTGTGGTTGAACAGGCTGCTGATACCTTCCGCCAGCATCACACCACCGGCCACACCCGCTGCGGTTTTCAGGGCGCCACCGAGAAAGCCACTGCCGATGGGGGCGGCGGCGGGTTGTTGCGGCTGTTGGTAATTCTGCTGTGGGGCAGCGTAGTTTTGTTGCGGCGCAGGCTGTCCGAAAGACGGCCGAGCCGGTTCACGCCAACCGCCGCCGGATGAGGCCGGAGCGCTCTGTGGCGGTTGCGCGTCACGGGAACCGCCGCCGAAAATGCTCGACAGAAAGCCACCGCTGCTCGGCGCCGGTTGTGCCGCCTGGGACTTGGCCCGCTGCAGCTCGTCCTGCAATTGCTGGATCTGTTGCGCCTGCTGCTTGTTCTGCGCGTCGAGGTTCTTGAGCGCGTGTTCCTGCACCAGGATTGACTGGGTCATGTAGTACCCGGCCGCCGGTTGGCGCGTCATATGCTCCTTGATCCGCGCTTCGGCCTGCGCGTCGCGGGGGGCTGAGTCCGTTTCGGCCTGTTGCAGCCGTGAAAACAGTCCATCGATCAGGGTTTGCTCTTCGCTGTTCATGGCGACCTCGTTAGATTGCCGGTAGAAATCATGGTCCGGCCTGTGATCAGGCTCGGTCCTGCTAGTTATGGGGGTGTTACCAGTTGTTTCAATGGTCTTTACTCAAGGTTTACGTTTGCTTGCTCACGGCACCTATCGGTTAAAGTGTGCCCCTGCTTTTTTTCGGCCTGTGATGACTCTGATGAATCCGTTAGATGTGCTGCGCGACTCCCTCCGTTTCACCCAGCGCAACCTGGGCGCCATCGTCCAGCTGTGCCTGCCGCTGGTGATCCTCGAAGCCCTGCTGCAACAGGTGCTCGACCACACGCTCGGCCCGGATGCCTTCCCCGGCTACAGCGTGGTGGTGGGGTTGCTGGTGTATCCGCTGTACACCGGGGCGCTGATCCTGTTTCTCGACGCCCGCACCCGTGGCGAATCGCCGCGCACCAAGGATGTGTGGGCCATGGCCCTGACGCTGTGGCCGCGCTTCGCCCTGCTGACGGCGATGAGCACCCTGCTGATACTGCTCGGGCTGTCGCTGTATTTCCTGCCGGGCCTGTGGCTGATGGTGGTGCTGGCGTTCGCCGAATACCTGCTGGTGCTGCGCGGCATGCCTGCACTGGCGGCGATGAAGGAAAGTTTGCGCCTGACCCGCGGGCATTTCTGGCGAATCCTGGTGTGCCTGCTGTGCGTAATGACGCCACTGTGGCTGCTCAAAGGCGCCAGCATGGCGGCGTATCCCGAGCCCGCGCCGTTGCTGGGCGTGCTGATCGACAGCGCGCACAGCTTCCTGCAGCTGTTTACCAGTGTGGTGCTGTTCCGTTTATTTATGCTGATCGGTGGCGACGCCGACGTGCGGTGATATGCTCCGTGTCACCCCTGACACGCTATAAGCCGAGCCGATGACCCGTTTATTGCGCCTCACCTTGCTGGGCCTGCTGATCATCGCGGGCCTGCTGACGGCCCTGATCTACAGCCTGACCTGGCGCCCCGCCGACAAGCAAACCCTGCCCGTGAGCTGCATCGCGCCCCGTGCGCCGACCCTGCTGCCCGGGCAGGCGCTCAAGGTGATGACCTGGAACGTGCAGTACCTGGCCGGCAAGAACTACGTGTTCTGGTACGACACCGCCGACGGCAGCGGCCCGGACGACCGCCCCACCGTCGAAGACATGGCCTTCAGCCTCGACGAAGTGGCCCGGGTGATTCGCGACGAACAGCCCGACATCCTGCTGTTGCAGGAACTCGACGAAGGCGCCAAGCCGTCCCACTACCAGGATCAGGTGGCGCTGCTGCAAGAGCGGCTCGTCGATCTCTACCCCTGCAGCGCCCAGGCCTTCGACTGGAAAGCCGACTTTATCCCCAACCTGCATATTTTCGGCAGCGTCGGCCGCAAGCTGGTGACCCTGAGCCGCTACCAGATCGAACACGCCGAACGCCTGCAACTGCCCGTACCGCCCGCTGATTTCATCAGCCGTCAGTTCCAACCCAAACCGGCGTTGCTGCTGACCTATCTGCCCTTGAGCGACGGCGGCCAACTGGCGGTGCTCAACACTCGCCTGGAGGGCGACGCACCCGGGCGCAGTGCGGTGCAAGCACAAGTCCAGGCCACGGTGAAACTGCTGGATAAGTTCGAAAGCCGCGGTACGCCGTGGTTGATCGGTGGCGATTTCAATCTGCTGCCGCTGGGGCAATTCCTGCGCCTGGATGCCGGTAAACGCGGGCAGTATTCACCGGACAGCGAACTGCATCTGCTGTGGGACAAATACCCGATGATCCCGAGCAACAGCGAATCCAGCGGGATTGATCGTGAGCAGTGGCTGACGCACTTTCCGAATGACCCGAGCCTGGACGGGCCGGATCGCACCGTCGATTACCTGTTTTACAGCTCGCGGATCAAGCGTGTAGAAGCCAAGGTGCGCCAGGCGGATACGTTGCGCATTTCCAACCATCTGCCGGTCATCGCCCGCTTCCTGCTGCCCGCCGCGCAATAACCGCCCCTCCCACATTTGAATCGCGGTCACGCTTACTTGCGGGGCTTGATCCGCGCCGTCGCCTCGGCCACCAACGGGTCATCCGGCCAGTAATGCTTGGGATAGCGCCCTTTCAGATCTTTCTTCACCTCGGCGTAGGTACTGCGCCAGAAGTTCGCCAGATCCTGGGTCACCTGCACCGGCCGTCGCGCCGGGGACAGCAGGTGCAACTTGACCACCTGGCGCCCGCCGGCAATGCGCGGTGTATCCGCCAGGCCGAACAATTCCTGCAGGCGCACCGCCAGAATCGGCGGATGCTCGCTGTAGTCCAAGCGCACCGACGAACCCGAAGGCACTTTCAAATGGTGCGGTGCCAGTTCGTCCAGGCGTTGGGGCAACGGCCAGGGCAACAGGTTGTGCAGGTAGCTGGAAATATCCAGGTTGGCGAAATGACTGAGGCGCGAGACCTTGCCCAGGTAGGGCATCAGCCAGTGCTCCAGGCTGGCGAGCAAGGCGCTGTCGCTGACGTCGGGCCATTCGCTGGTGGTGCCGGTGTCCAGCTGGCGCAGCAACATCACGCGAGCCTGCCATTGGCGCAGTTCCGGCGTCCAGGGCAACAGCTCCAGGCCTTTGCGCCGAACCAGGTTGACCAGCGCCTGGCTGCGGGCGTTTTCGTCGAGGCCGCTGAGGGGTTCGCGGCTGAGCACCAGTTCGCCGACTTTGCGCTGGCGTTCGGCGCGCAGCACGCCTTCGCGCTCGTCCCAATCCAATTGGTCGACGGTGCGTACTTGTTCGGCGAGGACCGTGTCGAACAGCGCCGGATCAAAATCCGCCGCCAGGTAGATGCGTTCTTCGCGCTGGCCCTGGCGGCTGCCCAGGTCGGCAATCACCAGCCAGGCTTGTTTCATCAGGCTATCGGCCTCGGCGAACAAGGCGGCACGGCCATTGGCCAGGCGGTATTCGGCACCGCCGGGGCGGCGTTGTTGGGCCACGCGGTCGGGATAGGCCAACGCCAGCAGCGCGCCAAGCCAACGCGGGTGTTCGGGGTCGGCCACCGGCTGGGTCGCCTGGCCGCGCAAATAGCCGCGATATTGCCGGGCCAACTGCTTGGCGCGCTGAACACCACCCTGAGTGCCCCGCGCGCGTTCTTCACCGGACAATAACGCCAGGCGACTGTGCAGATCCGCGCCGCCCCCGCGCAGGATATCGCGCTCGCCCAGCAGCGCGGCGACATCACACGCGGTGGCCGCCAGCCCCAGATCCTGCCCGCGCAGCAGCAGATGGGCGATGCGCGGATGGGCCGGCAGCTCGGCCATCTTCTGGCCGTGGGCGGTCAGTTTGTCGTCATTCAAGGCGCCGAGGCGTTGCAGCAGGTCCTGAGCCTGGGCATACGCGGCAGCGGGCGGCATGTCGAGCCACACCAACTGCGCGGGCGCAACGCCCCAACGCGCCAGTTGCAAGGCCAGCCCGGCGAGGTCGGCGGCGAGGATTTCAGCGCTGCCATAGGCGGCCAGGCCTTCGTGCTGGTCCTCGGACCACAAGCGATAGCACACGCCCGGTTCCAGGCGCCCGGCCCGGCCGGCACGCTGGGTGGCGCTGGCGCGGGAGATGCGCTGGGTGTCGAGGCGGGTCATGCCGCTGCCGGGGTCGAAACGCGGCACACGCGCCAACCCGGCGTCGATCACCACGCGCACGCCATCGATGGTCAGGCTGGTCTCGGCGATGTTGGTGGCCAGCACCACTTTGCGCTTGCCGGCGGGCGCCGGGTCGATGGCGGCACGCTGGGCGTTCAGGTCGAGTTCGCCATGCAGCGGGCAGAGCAGCACATCGCGGCGATCACCGAGCGCGTCCGCCAGTTGCTGGTTGACCCGGCGGATCTCCGCCTGGCCGGGCAGGAACACCAGCACGCTGCCGGTTTCGTCATGCAAAGCGTCGAGGATGGTCTGCACCAGGCGCGGCTCGATGAATTCACCGGCCTGGTACGGCCGCCCCCAGCGCATCTGCACCGGGAACATACGCCCTTCGCTGCGCAGGATCGGCGCGTTGTCCAGCAGCGCGGCCAGGCGCTCGCCTTCGAGGGTGGCGGACATCAGCAGGATTTTCAGCGGCTGCTCATCGCGAAACAGGTCGCGGCCATTCAGGCTCAGGGCCAGCGCCAGGTCGGCGTCGAGGCTGCGTTCGTGAAATTCGTCGAAGATCAGCAGGCCCACGCCGTCCAGCGCCGGGTCGTCCTGCAGGCGGCGGGTGAGGATGCCTTCGGTGACCACTTCGATGCGCGTGTTGGGCCCCACTTTACTGTCGAGGCGGATGCGGTAGCCGACGGTTTCACCGACCTTTTCCCCCAGCTCGCTGGCCAGGCGCTCGGCGGCGGCGCGCGCGGCCAGGCGTCGGGGTTCGAGCATCAGGATGGTCTGCCCGGCCAGCCAAGGCTCATTCAACAAGGCCAAGGGTACGCGGGTGGTTTTACCGGCGCCGGGCGGTGCTTCCAGCACGGCTTCATGGCGATTCGCCAAGGCGTCACGCAGGGCGGGTAAAACATCATCGATCGGCAACGAATTCATACTGGCTCCAAAGCAGAGCGGCGAGTATAACGGCGAACTGTCGGATACCGGTGGTGGTCTCCCGTAGGCGCGAGCCTGCTCGCGAAAAATCACAGAGCACCACGCACATTCAGGCAGCACGCGGTATCGTTAACGTCTTTCGCGAGCAAGCTCGCTCCTACAGTGACTGACAGGAGATTTTCCATGCGTATCGCTTCCCGTGTCATCGGCGGTGTCCTCGCCGTCATTCTGCTGAGCCAACTGACGGCCTGCGGTTCGATTTTCTATCCCGATCGCCGCGGCCAGATCGACGGCAAGATCGACCCGACGATTGCCGTGCTCGATGCCGTGGGCCTGCTGTTCTACGTGATCCCTGGCCTGATCGCCTTCGGCGTCGACTTCGCCACCGGCGCGATCTACTTCGAACCGGGCAAGACCGCACAAGTCGCCCCGGAGAAACTGCAGCAAGCCATCGGTGCCGACGGCAAGGTCGACACCGCCAAGCTGCAGACCATCATCCAGCAGGAAACCGGTCGCACGCTGCCGCTGGACGACCCGCGCATGATCCAGTTCAAGGGCAGCGTGCAACAACTGGCGGCCCTCGGCTTACAACCGTCCGCCTAAGGATCTGACCCGCTTATGACCAGCAGTCCCGAACACGCCCGGCTCTTGCGCCTGGCCACCCGCGCGTCGGTGGGCGTCGCCTCTGTGCTGATTGTGACCAAGGCCATCGCCTGGTGGCTCAGCGGCTCGGTGAGCATGCTCGCCGGGTTGACCGATTCGCTACTCGATGGCGTGACCTCGCTGCTCAATCTGCTGGCGGTGCATTACGCCCTGCGCCCGGCCGATGACGATCACCGTTACGGGCATGGCAAGGCCGAGTCGCTGGCCGGGATGGCGCAGGCGCTGTTTATCGCCGGCAGTGCGGTGCTGATTGCGTTGCAGGCATTCGAACGGATCAAGCATCCCGAGCCGGTGGGCGCGCCGTGGCTGAGCATTGGCGTGATTATCTTGTCCCTGGCGCTGACCGTGGCCCTGCTGGTCCTGCAACACCACGTGGTGCGGGAAACCGGCTCAAGCGCCGTGCGCGCCGACTCGCTGCACTACCGCTCGGACCTGCTGCTCAATGGCAGTATCTTGATTGCGCTGATCCTGGCCGGTTTCGGCTTCCATCAGATCGACGCCTGGTTTGGCCTGGGCATCGCGGCCTACATTCTGTGGAGCGCGATCCAGATCGCCCGGGAAAGCTTTGCCGTGCTGATGGACGAAGAACTGCCGCCGGACGTCAGCCAGCACATGCTGGAATTGGCGCGTGGCGTACCCGGCGTGCTGGGCGCCCACGACTTGCGCACGCGGATTTCCGGCAACCACTGGTTTGTGCAACTGCACCTGGAATTGCCGGGGGAATTGACGTTGTCTGTCGCCCACGGCATCAGCGACCAGGCCGCCGATGCCATTCACAAAGCCTACCCGCGGGCCGAAGTGCTGGTACACGCCGACCCGTTGGATGTGGTGAGTGGCGCCCAGGCCTAGTACTGCACCTGATAGCCGCGACTGCTCAGGCAGTTGCCCTGGGCCTGGCGGTAGGCTTGCACCACTGCCGGGGCCGGAGCGTAAGTGACCGCTTGCGGGTCAAAGCCACTTTGCTGCACCGCCCAGCGATAACAGTCGTAACCATCCTGCTGCACCTGCGCCGGTGACTGGCCGTTGGCGGGATAGGCCACCACGTCATAACCGTTACCCTGGGGTGCTGGCTGCGGTGCCGGTACGGCGGTCGGCGGTTCCACCACCACGTACTGCTGGGTACTGTTTTCGTAGGTGTAATAGGCACCCGCCGCGAGGAAGAACAGCGCACCGCCCACCCACACTTCGCGCGCGTAGTCCGGCAAATAATGCACGCGGATGCCATACGGCGGCGCCACCACTACATAGCGCGGGCCTTGCGGGCGATACCAGTAGCCGCCGGAGAAGAAATAATCCTGGCCACGGTAAGGCACGCGGTAATTACGCTCGGGAAAACGATCCACCATATACCCCGGGCGATACTGCGGGCCGGGGCCCCAGCCGTTGCCGTGTCCATCGGGGCGACCTGGCCAGCGATTATCACCGGGACGCTCATTGTGGTAACCGCCGTCGTTGCCTGGACGTGAACCGGGGCCACCGGCCTCCCAATGTTGATTGCCGTCGTTGCGGCGCGGGATATCGCGGTAGTAACCCTCACGCGGTTCCTGGGTCTGGCGCACCGTATCGGGCCGCCCCTGGATCGGCAGGCTGTTCGACGGTTGTGGCTGCGGTGCCGGGCGACCCGGCTCATTGCCCTGGGGCCGGCCTTGCCCCTGACCGCCGCCGTTCGGGCCGCCGCGATCAAAATGCGGGTTCTCCGGGCGTGGCTGATTGTTCTCAGGCCGAGGCGGCGCGATCTGCGGGCGCGGCTGATTATTCTCGGGCCGTGACGGCGGGCTCTGCGGGCGCGGCTGATTATTCTCGGGCCGTGACGGCGGGCTCTGCGGGCGCGGCTGATTATTCTCGGGCCGCCCGCCACCTTCAGGGCCGCGTTCATGCTGCCCGCCGCCCTGCGGCCGCTCGGGTGAATTATCGCGCTCGTCCGCTGTTACCTGCGCGCTGACGCTGACCACCAACAAACCAACACCTGCCATTCGCCAGATGCGCTTCATGCTCTTCCTCACTGCGGTTTAGGGCTTATCAATGAGACTGGAAAAGCCTCGCCCGGTTCTGGAACAGGTTATCAGTCACGAGAACTATTTTCTTAAGGCAAAAAGAAAGGGGCAGCCCGTCGGCCGCCCCTTGAGAACTTCGTCCTGGCTCAACGCTTATGACGTTGGCTCACCTCACGCCGTCTTGTGGACAGTGTGCAGCCTGGAGGCCGGCTCAACCCTGCTGGGGTGGCGGCCGCAGCGGGCCTGATTGGGCGAGCTGCAGTGGACTATGTCCAGGCGGTGATTCTGTTGGTAATCATAGGCGCAGCGCCCCGGCAGATGATTGCGAAGATTGCGTCAATAAACAGTGCTTGCGCAATTTTTAACCCTTAAGGGATAATTCACCGCAATAGTTACGACAAAGGCCAGCCCCATGAGCAAACTTGACCGATACGACCTGAGTATTTTGGCGGAATTGCAGCGCGACGCGAGGATCTCCAACCAGGAGTTGGCCGAGCGTATCGGGCTGTCGCCGTCGCCCTGCTCGCGCCGGGTCAAGCAATTGGAGGACGACGGCTACATCGCCCGCCAGGTCGCGCTGCTCGACCGCAAGATGCTCGGCCTGAGCCTCACCGCCTACGTGCTGATCGGCATGGACCGCCACACCCCCGAGCGCTTCGAGAACTTCGAAGCCGCCATCCGCACCCTGCCGCAGGTGCTGGAATGCAGCCTGGTGACCGGAATGGATGCCGACTATCAGTTGAAAGTGGTGGTGCCCGACATGGATCACTACCAGAAGCTGCTGCTGGGCCACCTCACTCGGATCGAAGGCGTGACCAGCGTGCGCTCGAGCTTTGTGCTGAACCAGGTATTGAACAGCACCGAGCTGCCGCTGACCCACCTGCGTACTTGAGATCGGTGACGGTCAAAGGTGGGAGTGGGCTTGCTCCCTCCCACATTCAGCCTGTGTTTCAACCGTGAAGTCTGCCTGCGACGCACCGACGCAGGTCAATGCCCAGCCCGAGCACTGCCGTATACTTGCCGCCTGCCCTGTCGGAAGAAACCAATGAACTCGATTGACCCCGCACTATTCGAAGAATGGATGATGACCGGCCTGGTCACGATTCTGATCATTTTCATGGGCTTCATCGTCTGGGACCTGGCGAAGAAATCCAAGGCCGGGCGTTTTGGCTCGTTCATTCTGTTCTTCGTGCTGGGCCTGGGCGTGGCCGCGTTCGTCATCAAGAGCGTGGTGATCGGCCTGATCGAGTCCGGCGCCTTATAAGCGCGCCGGCACGGCCTTCCATTGGCCCTGCTCCAGGCCGTCGATGGACCAATCGCCAATCCGCACGCGCACCAGGCGCAAGGTGGGCAACCCCACCGCCGCGGTCATGCGCCGCACCTGGCGGTTTCGCCCCTCACGAATCACCAACTCCAGCCAGTGGGTCGGCACGCTTTTGCGAAAACGCACCGGCGGGTTGCGTGGCCATAACTCAGGCTCGTCCAGTTGCCGGGCTTCGGCGGGCAAGGTCATGCCGTCGTTGAGCTCCACCCCGTCGCGCAGGCGTTGCAGTTGTTCTTCGGTAGGTTCGCCTTCCACCTGCACCCAGTAGGTTTTCGCCAGCTTGTGCTTGGGGTCGGCAATCCGCGCCTGCAATTGACCGTCGTTGGTCAACAGCAGCAGGCCTTCGCTGTCACGGTCCAGGCGGCCCGCCGGGTAGATGCCGGGGATGTCGATAAAATCCTTGAGGGTCGCCCGCCCGCCTTCGTCGCTGAACTGGGTCAGCACGTCGAACGGTTTATTGAACAGGATCAGCTTCGGCTCGGCCGGTGGCGCCTTGGCGACGCGACGGGCTGCGGAATACGGGGCTTTCACGCCAGGGCGACGCGAATCGGGACGGCTGGGACGGGACATGGCGAAGGAACATCTAACGGTCAGGACCGACAATGCTAGTGGCCTGACCGCTAAATGACCATCCCAACCGCTTAGCGGAACGGCGGCTCGTCGAAGCTGCGCAGTTTGCGCGAGTGCAGCGAGTTGAGCTCGGTGCGCAACAGGTCGACCGCCTCGATGCCGATCTTCAAGTGCTGGCTGACCGCCCGCTCATAGAACGCGTTGGCCGAGCCCGGCAGCTTGATCTCACTGTGCAACGGCTTGTCCGAGACACACAGCAACGTGCCGTAAGGCACACGCAAACGGTAGCCTTGGGCGGCGATGGTGCCGCTTTCCATGTCCACCGCGACGGCGCGGGACAGGTTGATCAGCGGCCGTTCCTGGGCCCAGCGCAGTTCCCAGTTGCGGTCGTCGTAGGTCAGCACGGTGCCGGTGCGCAGGCGCTTTTTCAGCTCTTCGCCTTTTTCGCCGGTGACATTGGCCGCTGCTTGCTGCAAGGCCATCTGCACTTCGGCCAGGGCCGGGATCGGGATGTTCGGCGGCACTACGCGGTCGAGAATGCCGTCACGGCGCATATAGGCGTGAGCCAGGACATAGTCGCCGATGGTCTGGGATTGGCGCAGGCCGCCGCAGTGGCCGATCATCAGCCAGCAATGCGGACGCAGCACGGCCAGGTGGTCGGTGATGTTCTTGGCGTTGGACGGGCCGACGCCGATGTTCACCAGCGTCACCCCGTGGCCGTCAGTGGCCTGCAGGTGGTAGGCCGGCATCTGGTAACGGTGCCAGACCACGCCTGCGGCAATGGCGGACGCTTCGCCGTGGTCCATGCTCTTGTCGATGATCACGTTGCCCGGCAACACCATGCGGATAAAACGCGGGTCGCTGCGCAGTTGCTCCAGGCCATGCAGGATGAACTGGTCGACATAACGGTGGTAGTTGGTCAGCAGGATCCACGGCTGTACATGGCGCCAATCGCTGCCGGTGTAATGCACCAGGCGGCGCAGGGAAAAGTCCACGCGGGCCGCGTCGAACAGGGCCAGGGGCAGCGGGTCGGTGTTTTCCCAGTCGTACAGGCCGTCGGCGATGCCATCGGTGGCGGCCGACAGGTCGGTGCTGGGGAACACCCGCGCCAGGGTCGCGGCGGTCACGCCGGAGCCGGCCAGTTCGTCGCCCTGCTCGACCACATACGGGTAAGGAATATTCTGCTGGCTGACGCCGACTTCCACCGTCACGGTGAAGTCGTGCATCAGCGGCACCAATTGCTCCAGCAGGTATTTACGGAATGCCGACGGATGGGTGACGGTGACGCTGTAAGTCCCCGGCAGTTGGACCTTGGCATACGCCCGGGTGGTCTGTGGGACTTCGCCATGGCATTGGTAAGTCAGGCGCAGCTCCGGGTAACGAAACATCGCGCGTTGTTCGGCGTCGGGCTCGACGCGGTCCTTGAGGTATTGCTTGAGGGCCTGATTGAGCGCGCCGGTAGCACGCTCATGCAGAGCCGCCAGCCGGTCCACGGCTTCTTCGGCGGTTTGAACGACAACAAAAGCTTCGGTCACGGTAAGCATCCTGTGTGCTGACTTGCAGACCTTTATCTTGCCTGTATCCCTGTCAGACGCAAACTTTGAATTGGCATGCCTACTCAAGAAGAGCTCAGTCCCTGTGGGAGGCTGGCACACCGCGATCGCAGGCAAGC
This sequence comes from Pseudomonas sp. Y39-6, assembly GCF_023651955.1. Lineage (NCBI taxonomy): Bacteria > Pseudomonadati > Pseudomonadota > Gammaproteobacteria > Pseudomonadales > Pseudomonadaceae > Pseudomonas > Pseudomonas sp. Y39-6. The sequence continues at coordinate 6,216,240 of NZ_CP069594.1, forward strand.
CAGCTCCCACATGTTGACCGCGTGTATTCAAAGGGCCTGTGGCGTGGACCGCGCGACAATCGCCTCAACATCCACACCACGTGGCAAGGTGCCATACACGCGTCCCGACGACTGGCCCAAACGGCTGGCGATAAACCCATCGCTGACCGCCGCGTTCCCGGCCTCCAGCAACAACTTGGCCTGCAACGCTACGGCAATGTCCTCGGTCAGTTGCCGCGCGCGGTACTGGATATCCTGGGTGTCCATGAACGCCGATTTCAGTTGCTCGACATGCCGCGCCAACTGCCTGTCGCCATGCCCGTCGCCCAGTTCGACGAACAGCGCTTCCAGCACGCCCGGTTCTTTGGACAAGGCGCGCAGCACGTCCAGGCACTGCACATTGCCGGAACCTTCCCACGTCGAATTCACCGGCGCCTCACGATACAAGCGCGGCAGGATACTGTCCTCCACATAACCGGCACCGCCCATGCACTCGGCGGCTTCGTTGATCATCGCCGGCGCGCGCTTGCAGATCCAATACTTGCCCACCGCCGTCACCAGCCGGGAGAACTTGGCTTCCTGCTCATCGCCCAAATGATCGAGGGCGCGGCCCATGCGCAGGCTCAAGGCCAGCGAGGCCTCGCTTTCCAGCGCCAGGTCGGCCAGCACGTTTTGCATCAGCGGCTGCTCGCTGAGTACGCGACCGCCGACCGAACGATGGGCGCAATGATGGCTGGCCTGGGTCAGCGCCTGGCGCATCAAGGCGCTGGAGCCGACCATGCAATCGAAGCGGGTCATGGCGACCATCTCGATGATGGTCGGCACGCCACGGCCTTCTTCGCCGACCATCCAGGCCAGGGCGCCGCGGAACTCCACTTCGCTGGACGCGTTGGAGCAATTGCCGAGTTTGTTTTTCAGACGCTGGATATAGAACTGGTTGCGCGTGTCGTCCGGACGGTGCCGAGGCAGCAGGAAACAGGTGAGGCCCTTGTCGGTCTGGGCCAGAGTGAGGAACGCATCGCACATCGGCGCCGAGCAGAACCACTTGTGCCCCACCAGTTCATAGGCTTGGCCGGGACCGCCCGCGCCCACGGGGTAAGCACGCGTGGTGTTGGCGCGCACGTCGGTGCCGCCCTGTTTCTCGGTCATCGCCATGCCGATGGTGGCACCGGCCTTGTGGGCGATGCCGACGTTGCGCGGGTCGTAGTCGGTGCTGAGGATTTTCGGCAGCCAGGTCTGCGCCAGATCCGGTTGCAGGCGCAGGGCCGGGACGCAGGCGAAGGTCATGGTCAACGGACAGCCGGTGCCGGCCTCGGCCTGGCTGTGCAGGTACGTCAGGGCAGCGCGGGCCACATGGGCGCCGGATTGTGGATGAGCCCACGGCAGCGACGGCAGGCCATGCTCGACGGCGGTGTGCATCAGCTCATGGTAGGCCGGGTGAAACTCCACCAGGTCGACACGGTGACCATAGCGGTCATGGCTGCTGAACTGCGGCTTGTTCTGGTTCGCCAAGAACCCCGCCGCCATCAGCGGCCCACCGGCCAACGCGCCATAGGCATCGAAGCGCGGTGCTGCCCAGCCGGCACCGAAGCGGTGCGACCAGTCTTGCAGCGGCACATCGATGCGGTACAGGTTGATGCCGTCCAGGGAGGGCGGCTGGTTGGTGACGTCGTGGGTTTCGGCGAACTGGTGCAGGTTCATGACGGGCCTCCTGGAAAAAAGGCCACCTGGAGTTGCGGCCCGAATTTCAGTTAAGCACCGTCATCTCGCTTAAAAAAGTGGCATACGCGCCGAATGTCCGGCGCTTTCGCCCTCTGACGGACACAGCAGCCGACGTTCCAGCAGCGCTTGCAGCGCGTCGAAACGTACTGGTTTGACCAGGCGCTCGGTGATGCCGATGCCATGGCAGCGCTCGCGTTCGGACACATTCAACGTGGTGCTCAGGGCGATCACCGGTAACTCGCCGCAGCCGGGCAACGCGCGAATCTGACAGCACAACGAGAAACCGCCTTCCGGTATATCCAGCAATACTGCGTCGAAGGTTTCCCCCTGCAACGCCGCCAACGCCGCCGGCCCGCTGTCGACGGTTTTCACCCGATAACCGAGCTTGAGCAACATGCCGCGCACCACCAACTGGCCGACGCTGTTGTCGTCCACCAGCAGCACCGCACACTGCGCAGGCGTGCGTGCGTGCGCGGGGCTTGCCGGGCGTGGCTCGGGCTGCAGCGGGGTGACCGCCAGTTCCAGCTGAAAACGACTGCCCTTGCGCGGTTCGGAATGATGGGTGAGGCGCCCGCCGAGTAATTCGATCAGTTGCCGGCAGATCGCCAGACCAATCCCCAGGCCGCCGTATTCGCGGGTCGTCGAGCCATCGAGCTGGAAGAACCGCTGGTACAGGGTGGCCTCGTCGAGGAACGCAAAGCCGATGCCCGTGTCGGTGACGATAAAACTCAGGCGCACGCTGCCATCGCTCAGGGGCACGCCGACCACCCGCAGACGCACGACGCCTTCGTGGGTGAACTTGAAGGCGTTGTCCAACAGGCAATCCAGGCACTGGCTGAGTTTGTCGGCATCGCCGCGCAGGCGATCGGGCAAGTCGTCGGCGACATCGATGGAAAAGGCCAGGCCTTTGCTCTGGGCGCTGGCGCTGAACTGCTGGCGCAAGGTGTCGAGCACGCCGCGCAGGCTGAACACCCTGGGCTGGGCACTCAGGCGCCCGGCCTGCAACTCGGTGAGGGTGAGGATGCCATTGACCATCCGCATCATGTCCCGCGCCGAGCCGGCGGCGGTTTGCTGGTAGTTCGCCAGGTCGTCGTCCAGGGGCACGGTCTGCATCAACTCCAGGGAGCCGATCACCCCATTCATCGGCGTGCGCAGTTCGTGGGTCAGGGTGGCGAGGAATTCGTCCTTGAGCCGGTTACTGCGGGCCAACTGCTGGTTGAGCACTTCGAGCTTCTGGCTCGCATCGTAGAGGATCTGCGCCTGTTGCTCGCGCATGGCGTTGATGCGGTCCGCCAGGGCCAGGGACAACAGCGCCACTTCGATCGCCGAGCCGATCTGGCTGGCGTACATGGTGAGGAACACATTCGGCAGGTAACCCAGCACCATCAAGGTGTTGACCACGCCGCCCAGCAGGAACGCCGACCAGGCGATGATGAAATAACGCGCCACCCGCTGGCCGCAGTACCAGGCCTTGATGGCGGCGACGAAGATAGTCACGGTGAACACCAGCGCCAGGCCGGTGGCCAGGCGCAGCGCGAGGGCGTAGCTGGTCATCAGTGAGAGCAGCATCACCACCGCGCCACAGGCCACCAGCGCCAGCAACAGGCGATTGATCCAGCGGCTGTGCTGGGCGGTGTGCAGGAAGCTGCGGGCGAACAAGCTGCCGAACAACGCCGCCGAGCCGATCATGAACGGCGTCGCGGCATTCGCCCACCAGGGGTTGTTCGGCCAGAAATACTCCACCGCCGCACCGTTCACCGACAGCTGGTACAGACCGAACGAAGCGATATAGAAGATGTAATAAAGGTAGCTGGTGTCGCGCACGCTGAGGTAGATGAACAGGTTGTACACCAGCATCCCCAGCAACACGCCATAGATCAGGCCCAATACATATAGGCGCAGCGGTTGTTGTTCCAGATAGGCAGTGCTGGACCACAGCGTCAGCGGCGCCTGGATCGAACCTTCGCTTTGCAGGCGCAGGTAGACGGTCTTGGTTTCGCCCGGCGTGAAGTCGACCTTGAACAAATAGTTGTTCTGGCGAATCTCGCGGCTGGAGAACGCCAAGGCGTCCCCGGTGCGACCGGCCAGGCGATAGTTGCCGGTGCTGTCGGGCAAGTACAGGTCAAGGTGGTCGAGGGGCGGATAGGCCAACTCCAGCAGCCAGGTGCGCTGGGTTTCAGGCGGCTTGGACTGGTAACGCAGGTTGACCTTGAGCCAGAACACCGAGCGCGAATAGCCGGCGTTGAGGGTGTCTTTGTCGTGGGGCTTGAACTGTGTGGCAGCGGCGGGAGCGCTCACATCAGCGATGGTCAGGGTGTTGGTCGGGTCTTCGAGCACTTGCATGGCCCGGCCCAGCGGCAGGCTTCGAGTGTCTTGGGTGAACTCAATGGCGTCGGCGAGCAGCGGTAGCCCGCACAATAATAAAATCAGCAAATAACGCATAGAGCCCCAGCGTGACCTGTCCGGTCATGTCAAAAAGCCCCCCATTCCTTTTGAGAAGACGTATACCGGCGATACAGTAAGTTGTTTCGAATCACTTTAGCATAGCTGCTAAAGGCCATTAGACACCATTGATATAATTTTTCTAAAGGCTCTAGAACAAGGCTTTCAGCGGACTTCACAACTAAAATCCGATACTAGCAAACAGCCATAACCCCACATAGTTCCGGGCAAAATTCAGCCATCGCCAGACGGCCACGCCAAAAGCGTTTGGTGGTAAGCTCGCGCACCATGAATATCTACAGCTCTCGCCCCGTTGTCCTCTGTCTCTCCGGCCATGATCCCAGTGGTGGCGCCGGCTTGCAGGCAGATATCGAAGCCCTGCTCGCCCAGGGTTGCCATGCGGCCCCGGCCGTTACCGCGCTGACGGTGCAGAACACCGTCAACGTCAGTGATTTCCGCGTGCTCGACCGCGAGTGGGTGCTGGCCCAGGCCAACGCCGTGCTCAGCGATTCGCCAGTGGCGGCGGTCAAGCTGGGCATGCTCGGCTCCACCGCGATGGTCGACACCGTGGTCGAACTGCTGCAGGCGCACCCGCACCTGCCGGTGGTGTGCGACCCCGTGCTGCGCGCCGGCGGCGGCGGCAGCCTGGGCAAGGACGAAGTCGGCTACGCCATGCGCGAGCGGCTGTTGCCGTTGTCGCTGATCGCCACGCCCAACCTGCCTGAAGCACGCATCCTTGCCGAACTGCCTGAGGGCACGGCGGACGAATGCGCGGAAAAGCTGTTGCCGTTTATCAAGCACCTGCTGATTACCGGCGGCCATGGCGATGAGCACCAAGTCCACAACCGCCTGTACAGCCGCGACGGCACGCGCCAGACCTTTACCTGCCAGCGCCTGCCCGGCAGCTATCACGGTTCGGGGTGTACGCTGGCCAGCGCGCTGGCGGGCCGGATCGCCCAGGGTGAAGGCCTGGTCAGCGCCGTGCAATCGGCCCTCAACTACACTTGGCGCACCCTGCGTGACGCCGAACAACTCGGCCAGGGCCAGTTCGTGCCTCGCCGGCTGCCGCTGGATTTCTGCTCGTAACACCAAGAGGCCTGCCCGATGAAACTACGTGGCCTTTATGCCATTACCGACAGCCAATTATTGGCCGGCAAATTCCTCGCCTACGTCGAAGCGGCGCTGGATGGCGGCGTGACCCTGCTGCAGTACCGTGACAAAAGCAGCGACGAGGCCCGGCGCCTGCGTGAAGCGGAAAAACTCCGCGAATTGTGCTCGCGCTACAAGACCCAACTGATCATCAACGATGACGCCGAACTGGCCGCGCGCCTGGGCGTCGGCGTTCACCTGGGCCAGACCGATGGCCCCCTGACCACGGCCCGTGCGTTGCTGGGCTCCAAGGCGATCATCGGCGCCACCTGCCACAGCCAGATCGAACTGGCCGAACAGGCCGCGAAAGAAGGCGCCAGCTACGTCGCCTTCGGCCGCTTCTTCAACTCCAGCACCAAGCCCGGCGCCCCCGCCGCCAGCCTCGAAATGCTGGCCCAGGCCCGCGCGCGCCTGCAGTTGCCGATCTGCGTGATCGGCGGCGTCACCCTGGAGAATGCCGAACCGCTGGTGGCCCACGGGGCCGACTTGCTCGCCGTGGTACACGGCCTGTTTGGTGCCGACAGCACCCAGGAAGTCACGCGCCGCGCCCGCGCTTTCAACGATCTTCTTAAATCTTCAGTTTAGAGAGCCCGATCATGTCCCGTTCCGAAACCCTGTTTGCCGATGCCCAGAAACACATCCCCGGCGGTGTGAACTCCCCCGTGCGTGCGTTCAAGAGCGTCGGCGGCACGCCGCTGTTCTTCAAGCATGCCGAAGGCGCCTACGTCACCGACGAAGACGACAAGCGCTATGTGGACTACGTCGGCTCCTGGGGCCCGATGATCCTCGGCCACAGCCACCCGGACGTACTCGACGCCGTGCGCCAGCAGTTGCAACACGGCCTGTCCTACGGCGCCCCAACCTCGATGGAAACCGAGATGGCCGATCTGGTCTGCTCGATCGTGCCGTCGATGGAGATGGTGCGGATGGTCAGCTCCGGCACCGAAGCCACCATGAGCGCGATTCGCCTGGCCCGCGGTTTCACCGGCCGCGACAGCATCATCAAGTTCGAAGGCTGCTACCACGGTCACTCCGACAGCCTGCTGGTCAAGGCCGGGTCCGGCGCGCTGACCCAGGGCGTGCCAAGCTCGGCCGGTGTGCCGGCAGACTTCGCCAAACACACCCTGACCCTGCCGTTCAACAACATCGCCGCCGTCGAGCAGATGCTCAATGAAGTGGGCCAGGAGGTGGCGTGCATCATCGTCGAGCCAGTCGCCGGCAACATGAACTGCGTACCGCCGACCCCGGGCTTCCTCGAAGGCCTGCGCGCACAGTGCGACAAGCATGGCGTGGTGCTGATTTTCGACGAAGTGATGACCGGCTTCCGCGTGGCCCTCGGTGGCGCCCAGGCGCATTACGGCGTAACGCCGGACCTGAGCACCTTCGGCAAGATCATCGGTGGCGGCATGCCGGTGGGCTGCTTCGGCGGCAAGCGCGAAATCATGCAATACATCGCGCCGCTGGGCCCGGTGTACCAGGCGGGCACCCTGTCCGGTAACCCGCTGGCCATGGCCGCCGGCCTGACCACTCTGCGCCTGATCAGCCGCCCGGGCTTCCATGCCGAGCTGACCGACTACACCTCCCGCCTGCTCGACGGCCTGCAACAGCGCGCCGATGCCGCCGGCATTCCGTTTGTCACCACGCAAGCAGGCGGCATGTTCGGCCTGTATTTCAGCGGCGCCGACGATATCGTCACCTTTGAGGACGTGATGGGCAGCGACGCAGGCCTGTTCAAGCGCTTCTTCCACCTGATGCTGGACGGCGGCGTGTACCTGGCACCGAGCGCCTTTGAAGCCGGCTTCACCTCGATCGCCCATGGCGACGCCGAGTTGAAACTGACCCTGGACGCTGCCGAGCGCGCCTTCGCCGCCCTGAAATAACCGGCACAGCATTCTGACGTCGCCCCCGGCGGCGTCAGATTTGCTACTTTGCTTACAGACTTTTCCTGGTTTTCTCGAGAAATCACCTGCAATCCGGCAGATAACTTGCCCAACCGGCAGAAAAACGAGTAAAGACTTTGTAAGCAGAGGTCTGCTTATTTCATAATGCGCGCTTATTGGACCCCCGAGGGTCCGCGTGCCCCGTCAGAGGTAAGTCGATTCCCATGAAACGCACCGGCCGCACCCTGGTCCTGGGCTGCCTGTTGCTCCTTCAGCCGCTGCTGGCACATGCACAAGCAGGCGGCAACTCGTTGTTAATCCCAGCGATGGGTCGTTGCACCCTCAATACCCAGCCAGACAGCCAGGCCGAAGCCCTGAGCGCGTGCCAGAAACAGGCCGACGGCGGGGATGCGCAGGCGCAATACGAGTTGGGCGAGTACTACCACGACGGCAAGAACCCCGCGCGCGACCTCAACAAAGCGTTGAACTACTTCGAAAAAGCCTCGCTGCAGGGCCACGCCCAGGCGCAATTCCAGCTGGGCACCATGTTCTTCAAAGGCGAAGGGGTGCCGGCCAATAACGTCCAGGCGTATATCGTGCTGAAAATGGCCGCGGTCAACGGCGCCGAAGACGCGCTGGACACCGCCGACGAAGTTGCCGAACACATGCAGCGCGATGAACTGGAACTGGCGACCCAGGTGCTGGGCCAGATCTTCCGCAATTATCTGCAGGAACTGCAGAGTGCGGATGGGCGCTCACCGTTCTCGCCCCTGCCCTGATCGACCGGTGACGAGGGAGCCAGCGCCCTCGCTACAAACGCCCTACTTCTCAGGCATCGGCATCGGAAACGGCATGACATTGCTCGTGCCACGCGCTTCGCTGATCTTCGGCGTGCCCAGGCGCTCGACTTCATCGATACGCACGATCGAATGCATCGGCACAAAACTGCGCACCACGCCTTCGAACTGGGCCTTGAGTTTTTCCTCGCCCGGGTCGACGACCAGCTGTGTGCGCTCGCCAAAGACGAACTCTTCCACTTCCAGGAAGCCCCACAGATCACTTTGATAGATCTGCTTGGCGTACATTTCGAACACCTGGCCCTGGTTGAGGAAAATCACCTTATAGATTGGAGCTTCACGTTTGGTCATGGTGGGCGGGGAACACATCGGGGATATAAAAGAGGGCGCGAACTATAGCATGGCACCCGATGCACAGTGCTAGGAACCGATGGACATGACCCCTATAATGCGCGGTTCTTTACCACCAGTTGACGATTCCCATGGCCAAGAAGCTCTACATTGAAACCCACGGTTGCCAGATGAACGAGTACGACAGCTCGCGCATGGTCGATCTGCTGGGTGAACATCAGGCCCTGGAAGTCACCGCCCGCGCCGAAGATGCCGACGTAATCCTGCTCAATACCTGCTCGATCCGCGAACGGGCACAGGACCGCGTGTATTCGCAGCTGGGCCGCTGGCGTGAATTGAAACTGGCCAACCCGGAGATGGTGATTGCCGTCGGCGGCTGCGTCGCCAGCCAGGAAGGCGCAGCCATCCGCGACCGCGCGCCCTACGTGGATGTGGTCTTCGGCCCGCAAACCTTGCACCGCCTGCCGGAAATGATCGACGCCGCACGCCTCACCAAGCTGCCCCAGGTCGACGTCTCGTTCCCGGAAATCGAAAAATTCGACCATCTGCCCGAGCCGCGCATCGATGGGCCGAGCGCCTACGTGTCGGTGATGGAAGGTTGCAGCAAGTACTGCACCTTCTGCGTGGTGCCCTACACCCGCGGTGAAGAAGTCAGCCGGCCGTTTGACGATGTAATGTCAGAAATCATCCACCTGGCCGAAAACGGCGTGCGTGAAGTGACCCTGCTGGGCCAGAACGTCAACGGCTATCGCGGCCAGACCCACGACGGGCGCCTGGCCGACCTCTCGGAGCTGATCCGGGTTGTCGCCGCGGTGGATGGCATCGAGCGCATTCGCTACACCACCTCGCACCCGCTGGAGTTCTCCGACAGCCTGATCCAGGCCCACGCCGAAGTGCCGGAGCTGGTCAAGCACCTGCACTTGCCGGTGCAATCGGGTTCGGACCGCATCCTGTCGGCGATGAAACGCAACCACACCGCCCTGGAATACAAATCCAAACTGCGCAAATTACGCGCGGCAGTGCCGGGCATCTGCATCAGTTCGGACTTTATCGTCGGCTTCCCCGGCGAGACCGAGAAAGACTTCCAGCAGACCATGAAGCTGATTGAAGACGTCGGTTTCGACTTTTCCTACTCGTTTGTCTACAGCCAGCGCCCCGGCACGCCTGCCGCCGACCTGCTGGACGAGACCCCGGAAGAGCTGAAAAAAGAGCGCCTGAACGCCCTGCAACATCGCCTGAACCAGCAGGGGTTCGAGATCAGTCGACAAATGGTCGGGTCCACCCAGCGCATCCTGGTCACCGACTACTCGAAAAAAGACCCGGGCGAACTGCAAGGGCGCACCGAGAACAACCGCATCGTCAACTTCCGTTGCGACAACCCGACCCTGATCGGCCAGTTCGCCGATGTCCACATCGATGCGGCGCAACCGCACTCGTTGCGCGGCTCTCTGGTGTAATAAATGTGCGAGGGGGCTTGCCCCCGATTGCGGTACATCAGCAGCACATGAGCTGCCTGACACTCCGCTATCGGGGGCAAGCTCCCTCCCACACTGGATCGGGTTGGATAAGTGCTTTCGCACACTGGCGCGTGGCGTTATCCTCTCTTTCACCTCAACAGCCAAAGGGCGGCTAAAAGCGACCTTGAACGCACCCATCGAACCCCATCGTTTTCTCCTCGAGCCGTTTGAGGCTCGCCGTTTCGCCAATTTGTGCGGACAGTTCGACGAGCACCTGCGCCTGATCGAACAACGCCTGAGCATCGAGATCCGCAACCGCGGCAATCAATTCGAGCTGATTGGTGAACCCCAGCACACCACGTCTGCAGAAAACCTGCTCCGCCGCCTCTACCGCGAAACCAAGGGTAGTGAGCTGTCGCCGGAAACGGTCCACCTGTACCTGCAGGAATCGGCCGTGGAAGACCTGGCCAACAACCCGGTGGCCGAAGCCAGCGTGGCCTTGCGCACCAAAAAGGGCATGATTCGCCCACGCGGCTTGAATCAGCAGCGCTACGTCAAAGAAATTCTCGGTAACGATATCAACTTCGGCATCGGCCCCGCCGGTACCGGCAAGACCTACCTGGCCGTGGCCTGTGCCGTCGACGCCCTGGAGCGCGAGCAAGTGCGCCGCATCCTGCTGGTGCGCCCGGCGGTCGAGGCCGGCGAAAAGCTCGGCTTCCTGCCCGGCGACCTGGCACAGAAAATCGACCCGTACCTGCGCCCGCTCTACGACGCGCTCTACGAGATGCTCGGCTTTGAATACGTGGCCAAGCTCATCGAGCGCCAGGTGATCGAGATCGCCCCGCTGGCCTACATGCGCGGCCGGACGCTGAACAACAGCTTCATCATTCTCGACGAAAGCCAGAACACCACCGTCGAACAGATGAAAATGTTCCTCACCCGTATCGGTTTCGGCTCCACCGCCGTGATCACCGGCGACGTCACCCAGGTCGACCTGCCCAAGGGCACCAAGTCGGGCCTGGCCCAGGTGATCGAGGTGCTCAAAGACGTGCCGGGGATCAGCTTCACGCACTTCATGCCCAAGGACGTCGTCCGCCACCCGCTGGTCCAGCGCATTGTCGAAGCCTACGAGCGCTTCGAGCACCGCGACGACGCCCCGGCCAAGGACACCCGCCGCGATGCTTGAGCTTGACCTGCAACTGGCAACCGACGCGCCCGCCCCCAGTGAAGAGCAGTTCCGTCAATGGTGCGCCCTGGCCCTACGCCAGCGCACCGCCGACTCGGAGCTGACCATCCGCCTGGTGGACGAACCCGAAGGCCGCGAACTGAATCACACCTGGCGCCAGAAGGATTACGCGACCAACGTGCTGTCCTTCCCCGCCGACGTACCCGACGAACTGCTGGATATCCCGTTGCTGGGCGACCTGGTGATCTGCGTCGAAGTCGTCGAGCGTGAGGCGCAGGAACAAGGCAAGGCCCTTGAAGCCCATTGGGCTCATCTGGTCATCCACGGCTGCTTGCATCTGTTGGGTTACGACCATATAGACGATGACGAAGCCGAAGAAATGGAAGCACTGGAACGATCGTTGCTTGCAGAATTGGGTCACCCTGATCCGTATGCAGATGACGAAAACTGATCAACACTCAACTGAAACATCAAAGGATTTAGAGTAATCGCTATGAGCGAAGACCGATCGAGCAACGGGCAAAAGTCATGGCTGGGTAAACTGACCCAGGCTTTTGCCCACGAGCCGAAAAACCGCCAGGAGCTGCTGGAGCTGCTGCGCGAGGCCCATCAGAACAAGTTGCTGGACAGCGAAGCGCTGGCCATCGTCGAAGGCGCCATCCAGGTGGCTGACCTGCAAGTTCGGGACATCATGGTCCCGCGTTCGCAGATGATCAGCATCAAGGCGCCCCAGACCCCACGGGAATTCCTCCCGGCCGTGATCGACTCGGCGCACTCGCGCTACCCGGTGATCGGCGAAAGCCATGACGACGTCATGGGTGTCCTGTTGGCCAAGGACTTGCTGCCGCTGATCCTCAAGGAGAACGGCGACAGCTTCAACATCAAGGACCTGCTGCGTCCGGCCACCTTCGTCCCCGAATCCAAGCGCCTGAATGTGCTGCTGCGCGAGTTTCGCGCCAACCACAACCACATGGCCATCGTGATTGACGAATACGGCGGCGTCGCCGGCCTGGTGACCATCGAAGACGTGCTGGAACAGATCGTCGGCGATATCGAAGACGAGCACGACGTCGAAGAAGACAGCTACATCAAGCCGCTGCCGAGCGGTGACTTCCTGATCAAGGCGTTGACGCCGATCGAGAACTTCAACGAGTTCTTCGACAGCGAATTTTCCGACGACGAGTTCGACACCGTCGGCGGCCTGGTGATGAGTGCGTTCGGGCACTTGCCCAAGCGTAACGAGACCACCGAGATCGGCGCTTATCGCTTCCGCATCCTGAATGCCGATAGCCGCCGGATTCATCTGATTCGCCTGACACCTATTGCCCGTTAAGGACTGACATGCGCCGTTTCATCGCTCCCGGCTGGCCCGGCAACTTGTTGGCCGTGGTGGCTGGCGCCATCACCACCCTGGCGCTGGCGCCATTCGATCTGTGGCCGCTTGCGCTGGTCGCGGCCGGATTGTTCTATATCGGGCTGCGCGAGTTGTCCCCACGCCAGGCCCTCGGCCGTGGCTGGTGTTTCGGTTTCGGCCTGTTTGGCGCCGGCACCAGCTGGATCTACTACAGCATCCACCACTTCGGCGGCGCTTCGGTGTTGCTGGCTGGCTTGCTGATGCTGGCGTTCACCGCCGCCATTGCCTTGTTCTTCGCCCTGCCCGCCTGGTTGTGGGCGCGCTGGCTGCGGCGCAATGAAGCGCCACTGGCCGATGCCCTGACGTTTGCGGCGCTGTGGGTCGGCCAGGAAGCGTTCCGGGGCTGGTTCCTGACCGGTTTTCCCTGGTTGTACTCCGGTTACAGCCAACTTGACGGCCCCCTCACCGGCCTCGCGCCGCTGGGTGGGATGTGGCTGATTTCCTTCGCCCTGGCCTTGACCGCCGCCCTGCTGTGCAACCTGCCGCGCCTGCTGGCGACCCAGCGCAACGCCTTCATCGGCGCTGGCCTGTTGCTGCTGGTGGCGCCCTGGGCCATCGGCCTGGCCCTCAAGCATCACGCCTGGACCTCACCGTCCGGCGACCCGCTGAGCGTGGCGGCGATCCAGGGTAACGTCGAACAAAGCATGAAGTGGGACCCCGAGCAGCTCAATGCACAACTGGCGCTGTACCGCGACATGAGCTTCAGCTCCAAGCGGGTCGACCTGCTGATATGGCCGGAAACGGCCGTGCCGGTGCTCAAGGAGTCCGTCGAGGGCTACCTCGGGATGATGGGCAAGTTCGCCGCCGAACGGCACACCGCGCTGATTACCGGCGTGCCGATTCGCCAGGAAGTGCATCACCAGAAGCGCTACTACAACGGCATCACCGTCGTGGGCGAAGGTGACGGCACCTACCTCAAGCAGAAGCTGGTGCCCTTCGGCGAGTACGTGCCGCTGCAGGACATGCTGCGCGGCTTGATTGCCTTCTTCGACCTGCCCATGTCGGACTTCGCCCGCGGCCCGTCCGACCAGGCGATGCTACAGGCCAAGGGCTATCAGATTGCGCCGTTCATTTGCTATGAAGTGGTCTACCCGGAATTCGCCGCCAGCCTCTCGGCCCAGAGCGACTTGCTGCTGACCATCAGCAACGACACCTGGTTCGGCACCTCCATCGGCCCCTTGCAGCACCTGCAAATGGCGCAGATGCGTGCGCTGGAAGCCGGCCGCTGGATGATCCGCGCCACCAACAACGGCGTGACCGGGCTGATCAACCCGTATGGGCAGATCACCGCGCAGATCCCGCAGTTCGAGCGCGGCATCCTCTATGGCGAAGTGGTGCCGATGCACAACCTCACGCCGTACCTGCAATGGCGTTCGTGGCCGCTGATCGTGGTGTGCCTGGTGTTGTTTGGTTGGGCGCTGCTGGCAGGCCGGATGTCCAAAACCGTCTAACAGAATCAAACCGAACCCAATGTGGGAGGGGGCTTGCCCCCGATAGCAGTGTGTCAGTCAGTAGATTTGATACTGATACACCGCAATCGGGGGCAAGCCCCCTCCCACATTTTGATTTGCGGTGCTATCGGTAGAACAACCGATACCCCACCTGCCCCACCGCCTCATTGAGCAACTGCCCGCTCTGCCACACCGACTTGAACTCCGGCATCCAACCGCCCAGCGGCCGGGCGTTATCCTGGCCGAGGAAGCCGACCGGCGCCGGCACCACGCTGAAACCGGCTTTTTCAAAGCTCCAGACCGCACGCGGCATATGCCAGGCCTGGGTCACCACCACGACGCGCTTGACCCCCTCGGGCAACAGAATCTCGGCACTCATCTGCGCATTTTCCCAGGTGGTGCGGCTGCGCTCTTCCTTCCAGCGCACCGCCACATCGAAGTCGTCTCGCATCGACACCGCCATCAACTCAGCTTCGCTGGGCGGTGTGCCGTAATGCAAACCGCCGCTGGTCAGCACCGGCAGCCCGGAGGCCTTGGCCAATCGCGCGGCGTAGCGCTGACGCTCCAGCCCGATGCCGGTTGGTTGGTCCGAACCCCAGGCCGGGTCGCCACGCTCGCGCCCCGAACCCAGCACCACAATGGCATCGGCGCGCCGGGCCAGGCTCGACCAGTCCTCCCGGGCCAACGGCGGCGCCGTCTCCAGGGCGCGCGCGCCCCACTCCACCATGATCGGCAGGCTCATCAGCCACATCCCGCCCAGGCCGAGGGCAAAGCAGCAGCCGGCCAGGCGCGGGCGGCTGCGGCGAAACCACCAGGCAAGGGCCAGCAACAGCAAGAGAATGCCGGGCGGCAACAGCAGTTGTTTGATGAAATAACGAATAGGCATCGAGCATCTCCATAGATGCCCGAAGCCTAAGGTGTAACGGGGTTTAGCGACAATCTTTACAAGAACGAAGCAGTGTCAGCGATGATCAGGAAACTAAGGGGCATGTATTACTTGAACCGCACGGACCGATGTTTTTCCGGGCCGCGAGCGGCTGACACATCCTTGAGCCACACCACCTTGGCCGACCGCACGGGCTCGTTGGGCGGCGTGCTCGCCACGCCGGTAAAAGCCGAACGTTCGTTCCTTGCCAGGTAAGCCTTGATCAGTTCCAGCTCCGCGTGGCTCAAGCCTCGCAGTTCCAACTCGACGGGCTGCTCATCACGCAATCGACCCGCCGTACTTGCTGCATCCAATGCACGACCCAAACGGTCGATGAGTCCTTGGTACACATCCGGTTTAGATAACATTCGCTGCGATTCCACCATCCCCTCACCTCATTGAAGATAAGACTCACTCCCCAATAAACAGCGTAGCCCCCATGGCTGCGCCTGCCCGGCGCCGCGACAGACGGCCTCGACCGCGCAATCAGGGTTTCCCTCGATAGAGTGGGGTCATGTATGCTACGGCGCTTCCTGTAACTCCACTTCCCGCAGGGTTTGGGCACGGACGCGGCGCTTTATGGTGTCGGCCAGCTCGGACAATGCACCGAAGAGGATTAGGCCACCCCTATTCAGTTCAAAAGTAGCCATGCACGAACAATATCAGCCCCGTGAAATAGAAAATGCCGCCCAAACCTTCTGGGACGAGCAAAAGTCCTTTGAAGTCAGTGAACAGCCGGGCAAGGAGACGTTCTATTGCCTATCGATGTTCCCTTACCCCAGCGGCAAGCTACACATGGGGCACGTGCGTAACTACACCATCGGCGACGTGATTTCCCGTTACCAGCGCATGCAAGGCAAGAATGTCCTGCAACCCATGGGTTGGGACGCCTTCGGCATGCCGGCGGAAAACGCCGCGATGAAGAACAACGTAGCGCCCGCCAAGTGGACCTACGAAAACATCGCCTACATGAAGACCCAGCTGCGCAGCCTGGGCCTGGCGGTGGACTGGTCCCGCGAAGTGACCACCTGCAAGCCGGACTACTATCGCTGGGAACAATGGCTGTTCACCCGCCTGTTCGAAAAAGGCGTGATCTACCGCAAGAACGGTACCGTGAACTGGGACCCGGTCGACCAGACCGTGCTCGCCAACGAGCAGGTGATCGACGGTCGCGGCTGGCGTTCCGGCGCGCTGATCGAAAAACGCGAAATCCCGATGTACTACTTCAAGATCACCGCCTACGCGGATGAACTCTTGTCGAGCCTCGACGACCTGCCGGGCTGGCCTGAACAGGTCAAGACCATGCAACGCAACTGGATCGGCAAGTCCAAGGGCATGGAAGTGCAGTTCCCGTACAACGTCGATTCGATCGGCGAAGCGGGCACCCTCAAAGTCTTCACTACCCGTCCGGACACCCTGATGGGCGCGACTTACGTCGCCGTGGCCGCGGAACACCCGCTGGCCAGCCAGGCCGCGCAGAACAACCCTGAGCTGCAGGCGTTCATCGCCGAATGCAAAGGCGGCAGCGTGGCGGAAGCCGACGTCGCCACCCAGGAGAAAAAAGGCCTGCCGACCGGGCTGTTCGTCGAGCACCCGCTGACCGGCGAAAAATTGCCGGTATGGGTCGCCAACTACGTGCTGATGCATTACGGCGATGGCGCAGTAATGGCTGTGCCGGCCCACGACGAACGCGATTTCGAATTCGCCACCCAGTACAACCTGCCGATCAAATCCGTGGTACGCACCAGCTCGGGCGACACCAACCCGGCCCCGTGGCAAGACGCCTACGGCGAGCACGGTGAACTGATCAACTCCGGCGAGTTCGACGGCCTGGACTTCGCCGGCGCCTTCGACGCCATCGAAGTCGCGCTGATCAAGAAAAACCTCGGTGCCTCGCGCACCCAGTTCCGCCTGCGCGACTGGGGCATCAGCCGCCAGCGTTACTGGGGCTGCCCGATCCCGATCATCCACTGCGAAACCTGCGGTGACGTGCCGGTGCCGGAAGACCAGTTGCCGGTGGTCCTGCCGGAAGACGTGGTGCCGGACGGCGCCGGTTCGCCTTTGGCGCGCATGCCTGAGTTCTACGAGTGCAGCTGCCCGAAATGCGGCCAGCCAGCCAAGCGCGAAACCGACACCATGGACACTTTCGTCGAGTCCTCGTGGTACTACGCCCGTTATGCCTCGCCGCACTACGAGGGTGGCCTGGTCGAGAAATCGGCGGCCGACCACTGGTTGCCGGTGGATCAGTACATCGGCGGTATCGAACACGCCATTCTTCACCTGCTGTACGCGCGCTTCTTCCACAAGCTGATGCGCGACGAAGGCCTGGTCAGTTCCAACGAGCCGTTCAAGAACCTGCTGACCCAGGGCATGGTGATCGCCGAGACGTATTACCGTCGCGAAGCCAATGGCAGCTACACCTGGTTCAACCCGGCGGATGTCGAGCTCGAGCGCGACAGCAAAGCCAAGGTCATCAGCGCCAAGCTGATCGCCGACGGCCTGCCGGTGGAAATCGGTGGCACCGAGAAGATGGCCAAGTCGAAGAACAACGGCGTCGACCCACAGTCGATGATCGACCAGTTCGGCGCCGACACCTGCCGCCTGTTCATGATGTTCGCCTCGCCGCCGGACATGAGCGCCGAATGGTCCGACTCCGGCGTCGAAGGTTCGCACCGTTTCCTCAAGCGCGTCTGGCGCCTGGCCCATGCCCATGTCAGCCAGGGCCTGCCGGGCAAGCTGGATGTGGCCGCCTTGAGCGACGAGCAGAAAGCCATTCGCCGCAGCACCCACCTGGCCATCAAGCAAGCCAGCCAGGATGTGGGCCAGAACCACAAGTTCAACACCGCCATCGCCCAGGTGATGACACTGATGAACGTACTGGAAAAAGCCCCGCAAGCCACCGAACAGGAGCGTGCGCTGGTTCACGAAGGCCTCGAGACGGTCACCCTGCTGCTAGCCCCGATCACGCCGCACATCAGCCACGAACTGTGGCACCGCCTGGGCCACAGCGAAGCCGTCATTGACGCCCGCTGGCCGGTGCAGGATGACAGCGCGCTGGTTCAGGACACGCTGCAACTGGTAATTCAGGTCAACGGCAAACTGCGTGGCCAGATCGACATGCCGGCCAGCGCCAGCCGCGAAGACGTCGAAGCGGCCGCGCGCTGCAACGAGAACGTACTGCGCTTTACCGAAGGCCTGACGATCCGCAAAGTGATCGTCGTGCCGGGTAAACTGGTCAATATCGTCGCCAGCTAAATCGGATCGGGCGCAGGGCTTGAGCGCTGCGCCGAACTAAACCTTCAGGGCCTCGATAAGGCCCGCATGGTTTCAAGGGGAGCAATAAAATGATCAAACGCAATTTGCTGGTGATGGGCCTTGCTGTGCTGCTGAGCGCTTGCGGCTTCCAGCTGCGCGGTACCGGCACCAATGAACTGACCATCAAGGAATTGGACGTCAGCGCCCGCAACGCCTACGGCGAAACCGTTGTGCAACTGCGCGACACCCTGAAAAACAGTGGCGTACACGTCTACACCGGCGCGACCTACAAGCTGTTCCTGGCCGACGAGAAAGAAACCCAGCGTAACCTCAGCTACGCCAGCGCTGGCCGTGCGTCCGATATCGAGCTGATCACTTCGTTGACGTTTGAAATGCAGGGCCGCGACCATCTGCCGTTGATGGGTGACAAGATCGAAGTGCAAAAGGTCGTGAGCCACGATGGCAACAACCTGGTGGGCTCGGACTCGGAAATGACCCAGGTGCGCAAAGAAATGCGTCGTGAGCTGGTCCAACGTGTGATGCTGCGCCTGCAACAGCTGACGCCGGAAAAACTGGAACTGCTGCAACAGACCGCCGACAACAAGGCCAAGGCTGACGCCGACGCCCTGAAAGCCGCGCAAGAGTACGAAAACAACACGCCGAAACAATCGCCTGTTGAAGTCCCTGTAGACTAAGCCAGACGGGGCGCCCCAGGCGCCCCGTTCATCGCGCCTATGAAACTCGCCCCCGCCCAACTCGCCAAACACCTGCAAGGTGCTCTCGCGCCTGTCTATATCGTCAGCGGCGATGACCCGTTGCTGTGCCAGGAAGCGGCAGACGCCATTCGCACCGCCGCGCGCCAGCAAGGCTTCGACGAACGCCAGGTGTTCAGCGCCGACGCCAGTTTCGACTGGGGCACGCTGCTGCAAGCCGGCGCGAGCATGTCGCTGTTTGCCGAAAAACGCCTGCTGGAACTGCGCCTGCCGTCGGGCAAGCCCGGCGACAAGGGCGCGGCGGCCTTCATCGAGTACTGTTCGCGGCCTGCCGAAGACACGGTGTTGCTGATCAGCCTGCCCAAGCTCGACGGCAGCGCGCAGAAAACCAAGTGGGGCAAAGCGCTGGTGGAAGGGGCACAGACCCAGTTCATCCAGATCTGGCCGGTGGACAGCAATCAGTTGCCGCAGTGGATTCGTCAGCGCCTGTCCCAATCGGGGCTGTCGGCCACGCAGGACGCCGTGGAACTGATCGCCGCCCGGGTCGAAGGTAACCTGCTTGCCGCCGCCCAGGAGATCGAAAAGCTCAAGCTGATGGCCGAAGACGGGCAGATCACCGTCGAAACCGTGCAAGGCGCGGTGGCTGACAGCGCGCGTTTTGACGTGTTCGGGCTGGTGGACGCCATCCTCAACGGCGAGCCTGCACACGCCCTGCGCATGCTCGAAGGGTTGCGCGGTGAAGGCGTGGAACCGCCGGTGATTCTCTGGGCGCTGGCTCGCGAGTTGCGGGTACTGGCCAATATTGCGCTGCAATACAGCCAGGGCACGCCGTTGGACAAATGCTTCAGCCAAGCCAGACCGCCGGTCTGGGACAAGCGCAAACCGCTGATGAGCAAAGCCCTGCAGCGGCACTCGGCGCAACGCTGGGCGCAACTGTTGCTCGAAGCCCAGCGCATCGATGCGCAAATCAAGGGCCAGGCGGCGGGTTCGCCGTGGATGAGCCTGAGCCGTTTGTCACTGCTGATGTCTGGCCAGCGCCTGACATTACCTGCCGAATAACCCCCCGCTTAAAAACACCGCAAAACCAATGCGGGACGGGGCAACCCCCCTCCCACATGTTGGCTGCATTTGTATTTCAAAAAACTTGTCGGGCTTTACAGCGGCCAGACTTCGGCAGATGATTTGCACCGCTGCATCCCACCTGAAGAGAGTAACGACCATGAGCAAAAAGCCATCTAAGCATGGCCCCAACAAGGCCAAATCCATCATCGCCCAGCCACTGTTCCGCAGCCGTCAGGAACGCGCCGGCAAGGGCAAAGGCAGCTACCGCCGCGAAGCCTTCCAGTCTAATAGCTGGGAGGCTTCTTACTTTCTGGCCGCCTGAAGGCAAGCGCCCCTCCGGCATGATAAGGTCAGCACTTGATTTGTAATCCCTGGACCTGTGCATGCCCTCTAGTCTTTCCCGTCGTTGGCACCTTCGCCAATTGATCGCTGCCTCCAGCCTCATTCTGCTTGTCGCCTGCGCGGAAAAACCTACCGCCGCAGATGCTCAACCCTTGCCGACACTGTCGACCGCACCGGTCGTAGCGCCCGCTGTCGTGGCCCCGCTGGCTGTGGATAACCTGGACATCCAGCCCACCCAGACCTTTGCCGAATGGCAGGCCGGTTTCCGTGCGCAAGCCTTGAAGGCCGGCATTACCCCAGCCGTGTTTGATATCGCCTTCGCCAACGTCACCCCGGACATGGCGGTGATCCGCGCCGACCGCAGCCAACCGGAATTCTCCCGCCCGGTGTGGGAATACCTCGACGGCGCCCTGTCGCCAGTACGCGTGCGTAATGGCCAGGCACTATTGGTCAAGTACGCCGACATCCTGCAAAGCATCGAGCAACGTTATGGCGTCGACCGCCAGGCGCTGGTCTCGGTGTGGGGCATGGAAAGTAACTTCGGTCAGTTCCAGGGCAATAACTCGGTGATCCGTTCCCTCGCGACCCTGGCCTACGAAGGCCGGCGCCCGGCCTTTGCCCAGGCGCAATTGCTTGCGGCGCTGCAAATCATCCAGCACGGCGATATCCAGGCCGACCAGATGCGCGGTTCGTGGGCCGGCGCCATGGGCCAGACCCAGTTCATCCCGACCACCTACAACACCCACGCCGTGGACTTCGACGGCGACGGTCGCCGCGACATCTGGAACAGCCCGGCCGACGCCCTCGCCTCCACTGCGCATTACCTGCAAAGCTCCGGCTGGCAGAAAGGCCAGCCGTGGGGTTTCGAAGTCAAACAACTGCCGGCCAACTTCGATTACACCCTGGCCGACGGTGGCGTGCGCAAGACCGTCGCCGACTGGCTGAAGCTGGGCATCCAGCTGCCACCGGGAGCGAGCATGCCGCCTAACGTCGACCAGCTCTCCGCCGCCCTGCTGCTGCCAGCGGGTTACCGTGGCCCGGCGTTCCTGGTGCTGGATAACTTCCGCGCAATCCTCAAGTACAACAACTCGTCATCCTACGCACTGGCCGTGGGCCTGCTGTCGGAACGGTTCGGCGGAAGTGGTGTGATTCGTGGCGATTGGCCGAAAGATGAACTGCCGCTGAGTCGTTCCCAGCGCATCGACCTGCAGACCGCACTCAGCAGCAATGGCTATGACGCGGGCAACCCGGACGGGATTATCGGCGCCAACACGCGCAAGGCGATCCGTGCGGCGCAACAGTCACTGGGCTGGCCGGCGGATGGTTATCCGACGGTGAAGTTGCTGGAGTCGTTGCAGAACCGTTAGATCGGCTTATGGCGACTACCGCTATCGGGGGCAAGCCCCCTCCCACATTTTGACCGCGTACATCCTTTGAAATGCAGTCAAATGTGGGAGGGAGCTTGCTCCCGATAGCGGTTTAGCAGACGACAGATTCAGCGGTTGAACACCACATCCTGCTCCAACACCACCCGCTGCGCCCCCGCATCCAACCGCACCCGCGCGCCCATCGGCAGCGTCACGTTCGGATCGCAATGCCCACTGCGCCAGCCAGACAGCACCGGAATGCACAGCGGTTCGAAGGTCTGCTTCAGCAGCCGCTCCAGCGCGGTGCTATCCACCCCCGCCACGTCCCCCACCAACACACCCGCTACCTGAGCCAGCTTGCCGGTCAGGCGCAGATGCGTCAGCAAGCGGTCGATGCGGTAGATCGGCTCGTTGACGTCTTCGATAAACAGGATGATGCCCTCGGCATCGATTTCGTAGGACGTCCCCATCATGGCCGCGATCATCGACAGGTTGCCGCCGAGCAAGCGCCCACAGGCGATACCGGGCTCGATCGTGGTCAATGGGTAGGCCACCGGGTGCGCCAGCACGCTGCCTGCACCTACCTGGCCACGCAGCATGTTGAACAACGACGACTCGGTGGGTGGCTGCTTGTCGCCGAGCAGGTCGGCATTCAGCATCGGGCCGTGGAAGGTCACAAAACCGGCATAGCGGTTGATTGCCAGGTGCAACGCAGTGATATCACTGTAACCCACGAAAGGCTTGGGGTTGGCGCGCAGCAGGTCGAAGTCCAGGCGATCCAGCAGGCGGGGCGTGCCGTAGCCGCCGCGCAGGCAGAAGATCGCATCGATATCAGGGTTGGCGAAGGCGGCGTGCAGGTCGCGCAAGCGCACGTCATCGCTGCCGGCCAGGTAGCCGTCGCGTTCATATACTCCGGGGAAGATGCGTAGCTCATAGCCACGGGCGCGCATCCATTGCCCGGCTTTTTCCACGTCCAGCGCGGCAGGGCCGGCGGGTGCGATCAGGCCGATGGTGGCTTCAGAACGCAATGCAGGTACGGCGGCGGCTAGTCGACTGGTCATCCCTGATTCTCCCTATATGACGCGGAACGAAATGTGGGAGGGGGCTTGCCCCCGATAGCGCTGAATCAGCCAGTACCTGTAGCGACTGACACACTGCCATCGGGGGCAAGCCCCCTCCCACATTGGATCTGCGGTGTTGCGCAGATCTGTATTACGAAATCAGGCTAGCCTTGACCAGCTTGGCCTGCTCATCGGCGTGGTACGAGGAACGTACCAGCGGGCCCGACGCGACGTTCTTGAAGCCCATCTTGTAACCTTCCTCGGCGAACCAGGCGAAGGTGTCCGGGTGAACGAAACGCTGTACCGGCAAGTGGCTGCGCGATGGTTGCAGGTATTGGCCGAGGGTCAGCATGTCGATGTCGTGCTCGCGCATGCGCTGCATGACTTCGATCACTTCCTCGTCGGTTTCGCCCAGGCCGAGCATCAGGCCGGACTTGGTCGGGATGTGCGGCATCATCTGCTTGAATTTCTGCAGCAGGGTCAGCGACCACTGGTAGTCCGAACCTGGACGCGCCGCCTTGTACAGGCGTGGCACGGTTTCCAGGTTGTGGTTGAACACATCCGGCGGCTCGGCGGCAGTGATTTCCAGCGCGACGTCCATGCGGCCACGGTAGTCCGGCACCAGGGTTTCGAGCATCACGTCCGGCGACAGCTTGCGGATTTCGCGGATGCAGTCGGCAAAGTGCTGGGCACCGCCGTCACGCAGGTCGTCGCGGTCGACAGAAGTAATCACCACGTACTTGAGTTTCAGGTCGGCGATGGCGATGGCCAGGCTTTCCGGCTCGTTGACGTCCAGTGGCTTCGGCCGGCCGTGGCCGACGTCGCAGAACGGGCAACGACGGGTGCAGATGTCACCCATGATCATGAACGTGGCAGTGCCGCCGGAGAAGCATTCGCCCAGGTTCGGGCAGGACGCTTCTTCGCACACGCTGTGCAGCTTGTGCTTGCGCAGCAACGCCTTGATACGGTCGACTTCCGGCGAGACCGGGATACGCACGCGAATCCAGTCAGGTTTTTTCGGCAGTTCGGTGGTCGGGATGATCTTGACCGGGATGCGTGCAACCTTCTCGGCGCCGCGCAGCTTGACGCCGGCTTCCACCTTGGCACGCGGGGCCTGGGCCGGACGTTCGGTGACGTCCAGCGTCGGGATCATGGTTTGCACTGCATCAGTAGTCATAATCAGTCGATTCCGCCCGTAAGGGTCGTCTGCTCAGCATAGTCGAGGTGTTTGACGAGCTGCGCACGCAGCCGGGCACTTACCTCGGCAAATTTAATCGGTGTGGCGTGGTCGCTCAACTGGGTCATCGCCAACCCGGCATAACCGCACGGGTTGATGCGCCGGAACGGCGCCAGGTCCATGTCCACGTTCAATGCCAGGCCATGAAACGAACAACCGTGGCGAATGCGCAGCCCCAGGGAAGCGATTTTCGCACCATCCACATACACACCGGGTGCATCGGGCTTGGCCACGGCGCTCACGCCGTAACTGGCCAACAGCTCGATCAGGCAAGCCTCCATACGGTTCACCAGGTCGCGCACGCCAAACCCCAGCTTGCGCACATCCAGCAGCAGATACGCCACCAGTTGACCGGGCCCATGGTAAGTCACTTGACCCCCTCGGTCGACCTGCACCACCGGAATATCACCCGGAAGTAGCAGATGCTCGGCCTTGCCGGCCTGGCCCTGGGTGAACACCGGCGGGTGTTCCACCAGCCAGATCTCATCGGGTGCCGAGGTGCCGCGCTCGTTGGTGAAGCGCTGCATCGCGTGCCAGACGGGCTCGTAGTCCATCCGGCCGAGCTCGCGAAAGCCCAGGACCTGTGGCATCACAGCACCATATGTACGAAGCCGGTGGCCCGCAGTTCGCTGTTGATGTCGTAAAGCTGGTCTTGACCGGTCGCAACGATGTGCAACTGGATCGTGGTGTACTTACCGTTGGTGCTCGAACGCTCATCCACACGGTTGTCGTTGATCGTCGCGTGTTTACGCACGATGTCGAGAATCTTGTCCTTGTTGCCCACACCGGTATCGCTGATCACCTTGACGGGATAATCCGTCACCGGGAATTCGATCTTTGGCGCCTTTACTTCTTTATCGGTCATGGCGTAACGGCCTCGTAAGCGTAAGCCGTGGCGACGGGCAAAGCCCCGCGTCGGATCAACACGGGGCTTTGCAGGTGCACACTTATCAGTTGAACAAGCTGTAGAAGAACAGGCGGATGCTATCCCACACGCGGCGGAAGATACCACCCTCGTCGACGGCATCCAGGGCGATCAGGTCGGCACTGTGTACCACTTTATCGTCCAGCTTCACTTCGACCTTGCCGATCACGTCGCCCTTGGCGATTGGCGCAACCAGGTGCGGGTTCATGGTCATGCTGGCCGCGAGCTTTTTCAGCTGGCCTTTAGGCATGGTCAGGGTCAGGTCTTCAGCCAGGCCGGCCTTGACTTGCGAGGTTGCGCCTTTCCATACCGGCGCGGTCGCCAGTTCAGCACCCTTCTGATAGAAGGTCTGGGTTTCGAAGAAGCGGAAACCGTAGGTCAGCAGTTTTTGCGTCTCGGCCGCACGGGCCTGCTCGCTGTTGGTGCCGAAGACCACGGCGATCAGGCGCTGGCCATCACGCACGGCGGACGACACCATGCAGTAGCCGGCTTCTTCGGTGTGGCCGGTTTTCAGACCGTCGACGGTCTTGTCGCGCCACAGCAACAGGTTGCGGTTAGGCTGCTTGATGTTGTTCCAGAAGAATTCCTTCTGGGAGTAGATCGCGTAGTGGACCGGGTCGACACGAATGATCGCGCGCGCCAGGATCGCCATGTCGTGAGCCGACGAGTAGTGCTCTGGGTTCGGCAGACCGGTCGGGTTCATGAAGTGACTGTTGGTCATGCCCAGGTCGGCCACGGTTTTGTTCATCATGTCGGCGAACGCGTCTTCGCTGCCGGCGATGTGCTCGGCCAGGGCGACGCTGGCGTCGTTACCGGACTGGATGATGATGCCGTGCAGCAGGTCACTGACCGTCACCTGCGAGCCAACCTTGATGAACATCCGCGAACCACCGGTGCGCCAGGCGTTTTCGCTGACGGTCACCGGGTCGTTTTCGCCGATCTGGCCGCGACGGATTTCCAGGGTCGCGATATAGGCTGTCATCAGCTTGGTCAAGCTGGCGGGCGGCAGGCGCTGGTCACCGTTGTTTTCCACCAGCACGTTGCCACTGGCGGCATCCATGAGGACCCAGGCCTTGGCGGCCAGTTGCGGTGAAGCCGGCACCATTTCAACCGCCCAGGCGGCCGGGGTGATGATCAGCGAGATAAGCAGGCACGTGCGTTTGGCTAAGGTGATGATGTTCATCCGTCTCTCGAAATTACGTATGGAAACTTGCCCTCGCGGGCAAAACTTATTCAGACAGCCCGTTACCGGTCTGTCGCGTGTTCGGTTGCCTGCTCACCCCTTGCCCCTGGGTTTTATTGTTCAACGAGCCAACAACCAGGGCCCAGGCCCGCGCACGGACCTGAACCATCAATCCTTTACGGTTTATTCGGCGCTGACCACGCTGGGTTGCCCCAGGTTGGCCAGGCGCACGCTGTTCTGCACTTGCGCGACCTCGCTCGGCGAACCGATCGGGCCCATACGCACACGGTGCAGGGTCTGTTGATTACGCACGATGGAACTGATGAAGACCGGCGCATTGACCATACTGCTCAGCTTGGACCTTAACAGCTCTGCCGCATCCGGGTTGGCGAAAGCGCCCACCTGCAGGTATTGCCCACCGGCAGCCGAAGCACCCGGTGCGGCGCGAGGCACCACGACCGTGTCGGGCGCGTGCTGTTGCGCGGGTGGCGTCCACTGCTCGATCTTGCCGGTCGAGGCTGTGACTTGCGGTTGCGCGGCTTGCGGCTCGTTGAGCATCAACGGTGCCGGTTTGCCACGCTGGGCCCAGTATTGCGCGGGGTCGATCCCTTCGACCTTGACCCGCGCGGTGCCGGTTTCGGCATAACCGAGTTTCTTCGCGGCGGCGTAGGACAAGTCGATGATCCGGTCCGAATAGAACGGCCCGCGATCGTTGACCCGCAGGATCACCGTGCGGTTGTTGTCCAGGTTGGTCACGCGCACATAGCTGGGCAGCGGCAGGGTCTTGTGGGCCGCGCTCATGCCGTACAGGTCGTAGACCTCGCCATTGGCGGTGTTCTGGCCATGGAACTTGGTCCCGTACCACGACGCCGTGCCCGACTGCACGTAGGTCTTGGAGTCCTGCAGCGGAAAGTAGCTCTTGCCCAGCACGGTATAGGGGTTGGCCTTGTACGGGCCGGTGTGCAGGGTCGGCGTGGCATCCGGGATTTTCGACACGTCGACGTCCCACCACGGCGCACCGTCTTTATGCGCGCGGTTGATGTCCAGCCCCGGCTGGGAACGAATAGCGGTGCCGCCGGACTTTTGCGTCGGCGCGCGACTGGTGGAGCAACTGACAACCAGCAAGGACAACGCGGCAAACGCCACCAGCTTGAGCGGTTTTTTCAACGGCGATGCCCGCATTACTTGTTGCCCCGTGCTTGGACCAGCATGTCAGACAGTTGATGCACGGCCATGGCGTACATCACACTGCGGTTATAACGCGTGATTGCGTAGAAATTCTTCAGGCCCATCCAGTATTCAGGGCCGTTTTCGCCTTCCAGGCGGAAAGCCGTGACCGGCATATCATCGCGCAGCGCATCATGACTTGACCAGCCCAGCGCCCGCAACTCCCCGACCGTCTTGGCCGGCTCGATGCCCTGGGTCAGGCCTTCATCGGCGCGCTCGCCGCTCACGTCGGCACGGCTGACGACCGGTTCGCCGCTCACCCAGCCATGGCGCTTGAAGTAGCTGGCCACGCTGCCGATGGCATCGTCCGGGTTGCTCCAGATATTGATATGGCCGTCGCCGTCAAAATCCACCGCGTAGGCGCGAAAACTGCTCGGCATGAACTGCGGCAAGCCCATCGCACCGGCGTAGGAGCCTTTGAGGGTCAGCGGGTCGACCTGCTCTTCGCGGGCCAGCAGCAGGAATTCACGCAGTTCCTTACGGAAGAATTCAGCGCGGGGCGGGTAATCGAAGCTCAAGGTCGACAAGGCATCGATCACCCGGTAACTGCCGGTGTTGCGCCCGTAGAAGGTTTCAATGCCAATGATCGCGACAATCACCTGGGCAGGCACGCCGTATTCCTGCTCGGCGCGAGCCAACGCGGCTTCGTGCTGGCGCCAGAAGTCCACGCCCCGGGCCACGCGGGCGTCGGTCAGGAACATCGGGCGATAGTCCTTCCACTGCTTCACGCGCTCGGCCGGGCGGGAGATGGCATCGAGGATCGCCTGCTTGCGCTGGGCCTCGCGGAACACGCCCATCAGCTGTTCACCGGCGAAGCCATAGTCACGGGTCATCTCACCGACGAATTCGGCGACCTGAGGTGAGCCATCGTAGTCACCGGCCTGCGCTTCGTGCATGGCGCCCAGCAGCCCGATCAGGCTCATCCAGGACGCATGCCGAGTCGCCCAGCCGCGCAATACTTGCATTGACATCTTCACCTTATTCAAACCTGTGCGATCCATTTGCGATGCGTGTGAATCGACATCAAAACCCCAAACGCTGACATCAATGTCACCAGCGAAGTTCCGCCGTAGCTAATGAACGGCAACGGCACCCCAACCACCGGCAAGAGGCCACTGACCATACCGATGTTGACGAAAACGTAAACAAAAAAAGTCATGGTCAACGAGCCCGCCAGCAATTTGCCGAACAACGTCTGCGCCTGCGCGGTGATCACCAGGCCACGCCCAATCAACAGTAAATAGATCAGCAGCAACGCGCAAATGCCCACCAGGCCGAACTCTTCGCCCATCACCGCAATAATGAAATCGGTGTGGCTCTCGGGCAAAAAGTCTAGGTGCGACTGGGTGCCCATCAACCAACCCTTGCCAAAGACACCGCCGGAACCGATCGCCGCCTTCGACTGGATGATGTTCCAGCCGGTGCCCAGCGGGTCGCTCTCCGGGTCGAGGAACGTGAGAATCCGCTGCTTCTGGTAGTCATGCATAAAGAAGAACCACATGGCCACGGCCACCGGCACGGCAGCGGCGAGCACGCTGAGAATCCAGCGCCAGCGCAAGCCACCCATGAACAGCACGAACGCACCGCCCGCCAGGATCAGCAGCGATGTACCGAGATCCGGCTGGCGCACGATGAGGATGAACGGCACGCCGATCAGGATCAGGCTGATCCCCACATGCTTGAGTTGCGGCGGCAAGGTGCGCTTGGACAGGTACCAGGCGATGGTCGCCGGCATCAGGATCTTCATGAATTCCGACGGCTGGAAGCGAATCACCCCCGGAATGTTGATCCAGCGGGTCGCGCCCATGGCGTTGTGGCCCATCACGTCCACCACCACCAGCAACAACACGCCGGCGACGTACCCCAGCGGCACCCAGCGCGCCATGAAACGCGGCTCCAGCTGGGCAATCACCACCATCGACAACAAGCCCAGGCCGAACGACGACGCTTGCTTGATCAGCAGGTCCCAGTTCTTGCCGCTGGCCGAATACAGCACGAACAGACTGCCGGCGGCCAGGGTCAGCAGCAGAATCAACAACGGGCCATCAATGTGCATGCGCTGCAGCAATGTCGCGCGGCGACGCATCACATCCTCACTGGAGAGGATGCGGTCAAAATTACTCTTCACTGGCCGTAACCTCGGTGCTTGAAGGGGGGCCGCCATATTCGGGCTTGAGCTTGCCGTCATCGGTCAACAGCCAGGCATCCATCACTTGACGGACCACCGGCGCGGCGACGCCCGAACCGGACTCGCCGTTCTCGACCATCACGGCGACCACGATCTTCGGGTCGTCCGCCGGAGCGAAGCCGACAAACAGGGCGTGGTCGCGGTGGCGCTCCTGGACTTTGGAACGGTCATATTTTTCGCCTTGCTTGATCGCAACCACCTGGGCCGTACCGCTCTTGCCGGCAATGCGATATTGCGCGCCGATCGCCGCCTTGCGCGCCGTGCCCCGGGCGCCGTGCATCACCTGCTGCATGCCGTGGTTGACCTTGGTCCAGTCCGACGGGTCACGCAGCACAATGTCCGGGATCGGGTTTTCATCCACCGGCTTTTCGCCTTCGATGGTGCGGGCCAGGTGCGGACGGTTCCAGATGCCTTTGTTGGCCACCAACGCCGTGGCCTGGGCCAGTTGCAGCGGTGTCGCCTGCATATAGCCCTGGCCGATGCCCAGGATCAGAGTCTCGCCGGGGAACCACGCCTGGCGGCGGGTCGCACGCTTCCATTCGCGCGACGGCATCAGGCCTGGGGATTCTTCGAACATGTCCAGGGAGACTTTCTGACCCAACCCGAACTTGCCCATGTAGGCCGACAGGCGATCGATCCCCAGCTTGTGGGCCAGGTCGTAAAAATAGGTGTCGTTGGACCGCATGATCGCGGTGTCCAGGTCGACATAGCCGTCACCGGTGCGGTTCCAGTTACGGTATTTGTGATCGTAATTAGGCAGCATGTAGTAGCCGGGGTCGAACACGCGACTCGACGCCGTGACCACGCCCGCGTCCAGGCCGGCAATCGCTACCGCCGGCTTGATCGTCGAACCCGGCGGATACAGGCCGCGCAACACCCGGTTGAACAGCGGCCGGTCGATGGAATCGCGCAGCTCGGCGTAGGCCTTGAAGCTGATCCCGGTCACGAACAGGTTGGGGTCGAAACTGGGCTGGCTGACCATGGCCAGGACTTCGCCGGTACTCGGGTCCAGCGCCACCACCGCGCCACGTCGCCCGCCCAAGGCCATCTCGGCCGCTTCCTGCAACTTGATGTCCAGGCTCAGCACAATGTCCTTGCCCGGCACCGGATCGGTACGCTTGAGCACCCGCAACACACGGCCGCGGGCGTTGGTCTCGACCTCTTCGTAACCCACCTGGCCGTGCAGCTCGGGCTCGTAGAAACGCTCGATGCCGGTCTTGCCGATATGGTGGGTGCCGCTGTAATTGACCGGATCGAGGCTTTTCAGCTCTTTCTCGTTGATCCGCCCCATATAACCGACGGAGTGCGCGAAGTGCGGCCCTTGCGGGTAATGCCGCACCAACTGCGCCACCACTTCCACGCCCGGCAGGCGGAACTGGTTCACCGCGATCCGGGCGATCTGCTCTTCGGTCAGCTCGAACAGGATCGGCACCGGCTCGAACGGCCGACGCCCCTGTTTCATGCGCTTTTCGAAGATCGCCCGATCTTCCGGGGTCAGTTGCAGCACGTCGACGATCACATCGAGAACCTGCTGCCAGTCGCCGGAGCGTTCGCGGGTCATGCTCAGGCTGAAGCTGGGCCGGTTATCCGCGACCACCACGCCGTTGCGGTCGAAAATCAGGCCACGGGTCGGCGGAATCGGCTGCACATGCACCCGGTTGTTTTCCGACAGAGTGGAGTGATAGTCGTACTGGATCACCTGCAGGAAATACAGGCGCGCGATCAACACCCCGATCAACGTCACCACCATGATCGCGCCAAAAACCACGCGCGAGCGCACCAGACGTGCGTCTTTCTCGTGGTCCTTGATGCGGATCGGCTGAGTCATCGGGAGGGGCGCAGACTATTTGTGGTAAGGGTGCCCGGACAGAACTGTCCAGGCGCGATACAGCTGTTCACCGATCAGGATCCTTACCAGCGGGTGCGGCAACGTCAGCGCCGACAGCGACCAGCGTTGGTCCGCCCGCGCGCAGACTTCCGGCGCCAGCCCCTCGGGGCCGCCGACCATGAAGTTGACGGTGCGCGAGTCCAGGCGCCAGCGATCCAGTTCCACCGCCAATTGCTCGGTGCTCCAGGGTTTGCCGTGGACTTCGAGGGTGACGATGCGCTCGTTGGGACCGACCTTGGCCAGCATGGCTTCGCCTTCCTGACGGATAAAGCGCGCCACGTCGGCGTTCTTGCCCCGGGTATTGAGCGGAATTTCCACCAGCTCAAGCGACAGCTCGGCGGGCAGACGCTTGGCATATTCATGCCAGCCTTCTTCCACCCACTTGGGCATGCGTGAACCGACAGCGATCAGACGCAGGCGCACAGCCGTTCCTTATTCCTGGTCTTTGTTGAGCTTGTCGAAGTGCGCGTGGCCCACTTCCGGGCTGTGGTGCTTGCCATCAGCGGCACGGCTCTGTTCGGCGCCTTTCCACAGACGCTCCAGGTCGTAGAACTGACGGGCGTTGGAGGTCATCATGTGAACGATCACGTCGTCCATGTCCAGCAGCACCCAGTCGCTGTCGCCCTTGCCTTCTTCACCCAGCGGCTTCACGCCCTGGGCTTTGACGGCTTCGCGCACTTTGTCGAGCATCGCGCCGATCTGGCGGTTGGAGGTACCGGTGGCGATGATCATGAAGTCGGTGATGCTCTGCTTGTCGCGCACGTCCAGCACCTGGATGTCCTGGGCCTTGACGTCTTCCAGGGCCGCCACGGCGACTTTCACCAGTTCTTCGCCAGCCAGTTCCGGGCCAACGTGGGCTTCAACCGGCAGTGGCGCGCTCTTGAAGGTGCCTTTGCGCTTAACTTTGCTTACGTCTTTGTTCGTCATATAAAACTCGTTTTGCTCGTATGTTCGGGCGCTCGCTGCACGACTGTTCGTGCGTTCAAGCGCGCCTTTTCAGTTCGACGCACGGTAAAGCCCGTGCGCATCGATGTAGGCCAGGACCGCGTCAGGCACCAGGAAACGTACCGACTTCCCGCTGGCCAGCAGTTGACGGATCTGGGTGGCGGACACCGCAAGCGGGGTCTGCCAGACGAATGCAATATTCCCGTTCGGCCCGGTCAGGGCCAAGGGGTCACTTACCGACCGCGCGGCCAGCAGGTTGCGCAAGGCATCCGGCGGTTCGCTGTCGGCATCCGGGCGTTGCAAAACCAGGATGTGGCAATGCTGGAGGAGTTCCTCCCAGCGATGCCAAGAGGGCAGGCCGCAAAATGCGTCCCAGCCCAAAAGCAGAAACAACTGGTCGTCCGCGGCCAACTCGGCACGCATCAGTTCCAGGGTGTCGACAGTGTAGGACGGTTTATCGCGCTTGAGCTCGCGGTCGTCCACCACCAGCGGCGGTATGCCAGCTACGGCAAGGCGCACCATTTCCAGGCGCTGCTGCGCTGACACCTGCGGCGTATCGCGGTGCGGCGGCCGGGCATTGGGGGTCAGGCGCAATTCATCCAGCGCGAGGGCATCCGCGACTTCCAGGGCACTGCGCAAATGGCCGATATGCACGGGGTCAAAGGTGCCGCCGAGCAACCCGATGCGTTTACCCATCAAGCGCGCACATGCCCGTCGCCGAACACTACGTACTTCTCGCTGGTCAGGCCTTCCAGGCCAACCGGGCCACGTGCGTGGAGCTTGTCGGTGGAGATACCGATCTCCGCGCCCAGGCCATACTCGAAGCCGTCGGCAAAACGCGTCGAGGCGTTGACCATCACCGAAGCGGAGTCCACTTCGGTGAGGAAACGCCGGGCATCGCTGAAATGCTCGGTAACAATGGCATCGGTGTGCTTGGAGCCGTATTTGTTGATGTGCTCGATGGCCTGATCCAGGTCGTCGACGATGCGGATCGACAGGATCGGCGCCGTGTACTCGGTGTACCAGTCTTGCTCGGTGGCTTCGATCACGTCCGCGCCGAGCAGCGCACGGGTGCGCTCGCAACCGCGCAGCTCAACGCCCTTGTCGCGGTAGATGGCAGCCAGCGGCGGCAGCACGCGATCGGCAATGCCGGCGTGCACCAACAGGGTTTCCATGGTGTTGCACGGCGCGTAACGGTGGGTCTTGGCGTTGTCGGCGATGCGGATCGCCTTGTCGATGTCGGCGGCGATGTCGATGTAAACGTGGCACACGCCGTCCAGGTGCTTGATCACTGGCACCTTGGCATCACGGCTGACGCGTTCGATCAGGCTCTTGCCACCGCGCGGCACGATCACGTCGACGAATTCCGGCATGGTGATCAGCGCGCCGACGGCGGCGCGGTCGGTGGTTTCCACCACTTGCACCACTTCGGCCGGCAATTCGGCCACGGCCAGGCCCTGCTGGATGCAGGCGGCAATCGCACGGTTGGAGTGGATCGCCTCGGAACCGCCGCGCAGGATGGTGGCATTGCCAGACTTGAGGCACAGGCTCGCGGCGTCGATGGTCACGTTCGGGCGCGACTCATAGATGATGCCGATCACGCCCAGGGGCACGCGCATCTTGCCGACCTGGATGCCGGACGGCAGGTAACGCATATCGCGGATTTCACCGATGGGGTCAGGCAGCTTGGCCACCTGACGCAGGCCTTCGATCATGTCGTCGATACGCGCCGGGGTCAGCGCCAGGCGGTCGAGCAACGCCGGTTCCAGGCCATTGGCGCGGCCGTTGGCCAGGTCCAGTTCGTTGGCGGCGGTCAACTCGGAGCGCGAAGCATCCAGAGCATCGGCGGCGGCCAGCAAGGCACGGTTTTTCTGCGCGGTGCTCGCACGGGCGATCAACCGCGAGGCCTGACGGGCAGCGCGACCCAGGCGGGTCATGTAGTCAAGAACGGACTCAGTCATGGTCAGGGAGTCTTGGCAAAGAGGAAAGCGGCAGATTATAGCTGTGACGCCGCCCGACTGACAGCGGTGAGGGGCGGATGGTCGAAATGAACTGTAAAAACCTGGGGTTCAGCCGTAATTAAGGTGGGAGTTGTTATTATTCCGTCACATTTAGCCGTATTAACCCTGAAGGCCATGTCGAGTTTCACCCCCCAACTCCCTGCCAGCGCCCTGCCCGACCGCTTCTTCGACCGCGATGCGCAACTGCTTGCGCGGGAATTGCTCGGCAAAATCATCCGTCATCGGGTCGGCGATCTCTGGCTTTCGGCGCGGATTATTGAAACCGAAGCGTATTACGTGGCCGAAAAAGGCAGTCATGCCTCACTGGGCTACACAGAAAAGCGTAAGGCTTTGTTTCTGGATGGCGGTCATATCTATATGTACTACGCCCGTGGCGGCGATTCGCTGAACTTCAGTGCCCAGGGCCCGGGCAATGCAGTATTGATCAAATCCGCCTATCCCTGGGTCGATGAGACCTCCGGCCCGGCCAGTTTGGCGCAGATGCTGCTGAACAACCCGGACGCCAATGGCAGGCCACGCGCCTCGCAGAAGCTCTGCGCCGGCCAGACCTTATTGTGCAAGGCGCTGGGCCTGAAAGTGCCGATGTGGGATGCCAAGCGCTTCGACCAGGAGCGGCTCTATGTAGAAGACGTCGGCCAGGTGCCGACGCACATTATCCAGACCACCCGCCTGGGCATTCCCGGCGGCCGGGACGAACACTTGATGTACCGCTTCGTCGATGCAGGCTATGCGCCTTATTGCACGCGGAACCCGCTGCGCCGGGGCCAGGTCGAAGGCCGCGACTATTTTTTGATTTGAAACGGTGACGAGGGAGTGAAGAAATATGGGCCAATGGCTCGATAGCATCACCGGCTGGCTGACCCTGAACCCCCAATGGCTGGCGGCGGCGGTGTTTATCGTGGCGTGCGTGGAATGCCTGGCCATTGCCGGTTTGATCGTGCCCGGCACCGTGCTGCTGTTCGCCATTGCCGTGCTGGCCGGCAACGGTGCGCTGTCGTTGAGTGAAACCCTGCTGCTGGGTTTTCTCGGCGGCCTGGTGGGCGATGGGGTGTCCTACTTCCTGGGACGCCATTTCCACCAGAACATCCGGCGCCTGCCCGGCCTGCGGCATCACCCTGAATGGATGAACGGCGCCGAGACCTACTTCCACAAGTACGGCATCGCCAGCCTGCTGGTCGGACGTTTCATCGGCCCGTTGCGCCCCATGCTGCCGATGGTGGCTGGCATGTGCGACATGCCGTTCCCACGCTTTGCCCTGGTCAGCATTCTCGCGGCGGCCGGCTGGACAGTCGCGTACCTGCTGCCGGGCTGGGCGACCGGCGCGGCTTTCCGCCTGCCATTGCCGGCGGGGTTCTGGCCCGAGGCGGGAATTGTCGCGGCATGCCTGGCGGTGTTGCTGGGGCTGAGCTTGAACAGCAGCCTGCGCGGCCATCGCCGTGCCACAGGGTGGATAGGTTGCGCCAGCCTGACCCTGTTGATCGCCCTGTTTATCGGCTACCCGCACCTCAACGACTTCGACCAGGGGCTGAGCGCCCTGGTGCAGGAGCATCGCAGCGCCTGGCTGGACGAGACCATGGTGAGGCTCACCCAACTGGGCGAGTTCAAGAAGATGTTTGTCGCCAGCGCCCTGTTCACCGGCCTGTTGTTACTCGCACGCCAATGGCGCCACGCGCTGTTTGTCGGCATCACGCTGGGCGTGGCCGCGGTGATCAATACCGCCACCAAGCTATTTTTTGCCCGCGGTCGCCCGGAAATCCTCACCGACCCGCTGACCAGCTTCAGCATGCCCAGCGGCCACGCCTCCGGCGCATTCGCGTTTTTCCTGGCGCTGGCGGTATTGGCCGGGCGCGGGCAGCCCACGCGCCTGCGCCTGACCTGGCTGCTGCTGGGCTGCATCCCCGCGGCATTCATCGCGTTGTCGCGGGTTTACTTGGGTGCCCACTGGCCCACCGACATCCTCGCCGGAATGCTGCTGGCGATGAGCGTGTGTGCATTGAGCCTGAGCGCAATCCAATACCGCAGCCCGCTGCCGCCGATGTCGCAGAAAGCCTGGTGGCTGGTATTGCCTGCCGTGGTGGCGGTGCTCGGCTTCATCGCCTTCAGCGGCACCTCGCACGCCCTGCTCAGGTATGCCTACTGACCCTTGGCCGGGCCGATCCAATCGATTGGCGCGGTTCGGCGCTCAACGCAACGTTCGCGCCGCTCCAGCAGCATTTCATCGGCAATTTCTGCGGCACGCTCGGCGATGTATTCCGGGCCGCGCTGTGCATCCTGCGCGAGCAGTTGTGAGGTAATGCTGACAAAAAAAGCGTCCCAGGCCGCCTGCTCCGATTGCGCTAGCCGAATCATGTTCATCCCCTGATCAGTGGTTGTGTGATCGGAAACTATTTCAGCCCGCGCGATGGGAGCAACGCAGAAATGTCTGAAAGCAGCACCAGACAATTCTGAAGATCAGGTGAACAGCTCACCTTGCAGTTCATCCAGCAGCCTCTGGATCGCATCCAGCCGTTGTTGCGGATCGTCGAGCTGCAGCAGGTCGATCTTGTCGGCCTCGGTGAACGGCAGCAAATACGCCAATTGATTGCCCAGGGCCTGCTGGCCGTCGGCATCGGCGCCCATGTCCAGCGAGGCCACCATCGGGTGTTCGGCCAGGGCCTGGAGCAAGGCCTGCAGGTCGGCGTCCGCCTCTTCCAGCGCGTGGTCCGGCCGCTCTTCCAGCCATTGCACCTCGGCCACCAGCAACTGGTCCTTCTGCACCTCGGCATCGCGGACACGGAAGCGCCGCCCGCCCTCGACACGAATGCCCAGCAGGCCGTTATCCTGCTGTTTGAAGTCGCGAATCAGCGCTTCACAGCCGATCAGCGCGTAGCCATCCGGGGCCGCGCCCACCTCTTTGCCGTCGAAGATGCACACCACGCCGAAACTTTCGCCCTTTTTCATGCAGCGGCTGATCATGTCCAGGTAGCGCGCCTCGAACAATTGCAGGTCGAGGGTGCAGCCAGGGAACAGCACGGTGTTGAGCGGGAACAGCGCCAGACTCATAAAGGTTTCCTTAACCCTGGTTCAAACAATCACCGACACGGCCAGCGGCAGGAACACCGCCGTCGCCACGCCCATCAGACTCATGGCCAGCGCCGCAAAGGCGCCGCACTCTTCGCTTTCCTGCAGGGCCACCGACGTGCCGACGGCGTGAGCGGTCATGCCCAGCGCCATACCGCGCGCCTCGGGGCTGTGGACGCCCAGGCGCGACAAGTACGCCGGGCCGATCATCGCCCCGATCACGCCGGTGATCAGCACGAACACCGCGGCCAACGCGGCCACGCCGCCGATCTGCTCGGCCACCAGCATGGCAATCGGCGAGGTCACGGACTTGGGTGCCATGGTCATCAACATCCTGTGTTCGGCACCGAACCACCAGCCCAGCAACACACACAGGCCGGTGGCCAACACACCACCTATCACCAGCGTAGTAAAAATCGGCCAGAACAATTGACGAATCCGACGCAGGTTCAGATAGAGCGGCACCGCCAGGGCCACGGTCGCCGGGCCCAGCAGGATGCTCATGATCTCGGTGCTCTTGCGGTACTCGGCGTAACTCAGGCCACAGGTGAGCAGCACGCCGATCACCAGCAGCATGGACACCAGCACCGGCTGCAGGAAGATCCAGCGGGTTTTCTCGAAGCCCGCGAGCACCAGTTGATAGGCGCCGAGGGTGATGCCGATGCCGAACAGCGGATGATGAATCACCGCCGCCCATGCGCCTTGCCAGTCGAAGGTCATGATTGCTCCTCCTGCTGCGCCTGGCGCTTGACCAGTTTTTGCATCAGCACGCCAACGAACCCCATGGCGATCACCAGCGACAACACCAAGGCACCGACGATGGCCCAAAAGTCTGCGGCGATGTCCTTGGCATACACCATCACCCCGACCGCCGGCGGCACCAGCAGCAAGGGCAAGTAACGCAGCAGGCTGCTGGCCGCCAGGCTCAGCGGCTCGCCGACTTCGCCGCGCCACACCAGGTAACCCAGCATCAGCAGCAGACCGATGATCGGCCCCGGCAACACCGGCAGCAGCAAATGGTTGATCGCCGTGCCGATCAATTGAAACAGCACCAGCCATGTCAGACCGCGTAATAGCATCCGTCCTTCCCCCCTCAAGACCCACCCGCATTATAAGCATGCCCGCGCTATGCTCCGGCATTCGCCATAAGCATGGTGGGTTGACCGGGCTGGTTGCCCATGATGATCTAACATGGTTCTCGCACATCAATAAAAACCGATGAACCAAGGAGAGACGCAATGCCCTATGTACCCGTAGCGCAGCTCAAAGATTATGTCGGCAAGGAACTGGGACGTTCCGACTGGCTCACCATCGACCAGGCCCGCATCAACCTGTTCGCAGAAGCCACTGGCGACCATCAGTTCATCCACGTCGACCCGGTCAAGGCCGCGCAAACCCCGTTCGGCAGCACCATCGCCCACGGTTTCCTGTCGCTGTCGCTGATGCCCAAGTTGATGGAAGACATCCTGATCATGCCCGAAGGCCTGAAAATGGCGGTCAACTACGGCTTGGACAGCGTGCGCTTTATCCAGCCGGTGAAGGTCAATTCCAAGGTCCGCCTGAACGTGACCCTCACCGACGTCACCGAGAAAAAACCCGGCCAATGGCTGTTCAAGGCCACCGCCACCCTGGAAATCGAAGGCCAGGAGAAACCCGCTTACATTGCCGAGTCGTTGTCGCTCTGCTTCGTGTAACCGCCTCCTTGTTCCCTGTAGGAGCTGGCTTGCCAGCGAAAAGCCCCCAGACGCCACATTCCCCCTGAATGCTCGCGTTTTCGTTGACCACCTTCGCCGGCAAGCCGGCTCCTACAGGTCATCATTCCCCAACAGACCACTAGGTATGGCTCCTTCGCTGCGGCATACTCGGCGCTCAATTATCCGGATCCCGCTATGCGCCCACTCGCTCCCCTTGCCCTTGTCCTGTTGCTCACCGCTTGCGGAGACGGCGAATCGCTGTTGCCGCCCGATGCGCGCCTGCCCGACGGCGGCCGTTACCGGGGTGATGTGGTCAATGGCTTGCTGCAAGGCCAGGGCCGCGTGGACTACCCCAACGGCAGTTGGTACGCCGGCCAGTTCGACAAAGGCCTGTGGCACGGCCAGGGCGAATGGCATGGCAGCAACGGCGAAGTCTATAAAGGCCAGTTCCAGCAAGGCCTGTTTGACGGCCAGGGCAGCCTGACCACTGCGGGCAGCCACTATGTCGGTGGCTTCAAGCAAGGCCGGCGCAACGGCGAAGGCACCCTCAAAGAGGGGCAAATGACCTATCGCGGCGAATTCAAGGACGACCAGTATTCCGGCCTCGGGCGCCTGGAGCTGGCCGACGGCAGCCAATACCAGGGCCAGTTCGCCCACGGCAAGCCCAACGGCGAAGGCCAGCGCAACGACGACAGCGGCAACCAGTTCAGCGGCCACTTCGTCGATGGCCAGCTGGAAGGCAACGGCACCTTCAACAGCGCTGACGGCGACATCTACGTCGGCCAGTTCAAACAGAACCAATTGAACGGCAAGGGTCGCTACGAAAACGCCGACGGCGACGTGTGGATCGGCCAGTTCAAGGAAGGCGCCCTCGGCGGCAAGGGCGAGTTGATCGGCGTCGATGGCAGCCACTACATTGGCCAGTTCAGCGATTGGCGCTTCAGCGGCGAAGGCCGCCTGAACCTCACCGACGGCAGCTTCTATATCGGCGGTTTCGACAGCGACAACTACCAGGGCCGCGGCACCCTGGTGCTCGCCGACGGCACCGTGCAAGCCGGCACCTGGGTCAACGGCATGCGCGTGCGCGACGCCGACGGCAAGCTGTTGCCCGACCCGTTGGAAATCGGCGTGCTGGCCCAAGGC
Source organism: Pseudomonas sp. Y39-6 (assembly GCF_023651955.1). Lineage (NCBI taxonomy): Bacteria > Pseudomonadati > Pseudomonadota > Gammaproteobacteria > Pseudomonadales > Pseudomonadaceae > Pseudomonas > Pseudomonas sp. Y39-6. The sequence continues at coordinate 6,256,304 of NZ_CP069594.1, forward strand.
CGCCTGCTCGATGCTGCCCTCGCCGCCGTGCCTCCTTCGACCCCCGCCGTGGAACTGTACACCCTGGTACTCGCCGGCGACGGCAAACAGAGCGTGTTCCTGCGCGAAGCCGATTACGTCAGCAACATGCTCGCCAGCCGCTTCGGTGCGCGCGGGCAGATTCGCCTGGTCAACCACCGCGACCATATCGCCGACCGCCCGCTGGCTACCCGCGAAAGCCTGCGCCGTGCGGTGCAGACCCTGGCAGAACGCAGCGGGCCGGAGGACCTGGTGTTTATCTACCTGACCAGCCACGGCACCCACGAAAGCGAACTGGTGCTCGATCAGCCGCGCATGGAGCTGGCCGACCTGCCGGCCGATGAGCTCGCCGCAGTACTCACGCCGTTGAAGAACCGCGACAAGGTCGTGGTGATTTCCGCGTGTTACTCCGGCGGTTTCATTCCCGCGCTGAAAGACGAGCACACCTTGATCATGACCGCTTCCCGCGCCGACCGCGTGTCGTTTGGCTGTTCCGAGGAAGCCGACTTCACCTACTTCGGCGATGCCCTTTTCGCCCAAGCCTTCAACCAGACCGACGACTTGCAGCAAGCCTTCAAGCTGGCGCAACTGCACGTGACCGAACGCGAACAGGCGGACAACTTCGAAGCCTCCGAACCGCAGATCTGGGCCCCCAAAGGCGTGATCGCCCATTGGCAACTATTACGCAAGCAGCAAGCACGAAAGGCGCTCGAAAGCGTCTCAATGAATAGCAAGGAAGCTAAAGGCAACTAAGCTGTAACGTGTAACAAAGGGGGAAACACCATGTACCTGACGCCTCAGCATATTTTGCTCGCAGGAGCCTCTGGCCTGACCGGCGAACACCTGCTCGATCGCCTGCTCAACGAACCCACCGTGACCCGTGTGCTGGCGCCCAGCCGCAAGCCGTTGGCCGAACATCCACGCCTGGAAAACCCAGTGGGCGACCCGGCGGTGGTCCTGCCGCAACTGCGTGGCCAGGTCGATATCGCCTTCTGCTGCCTGGGCACCACGATCAAGCAAGCCGGCTCCGAGGAAGCCTTTCGCGCGATCGACCTGGACCTGGTCGTGGCCTTTGCCAAGCGCGCGCGGGAAATGGGCGCGCGGCACCTGATTGTCATCAGCGCGATTGGCGCCGACCCGAAATCCTCGATCTTCTACAACCGGATCAAAGGGCAAATGGAAGACGCCTTGAAAGCCCAGGGTTGGCCGCAACTGACCATCGTGCGGCCGTCGCTGTTGCTGGGGGAGCGCCTCGAACCGCGCCTGGCCGAGCAATTGGCCGGGCCGTTGTCACGGCTGATTCCAGGCAAGTACCACGGCATCGAAGTGTGCGAACTGGCACGCGCCATGTGGCGCCTGGCGCTGGAAGAGCAAGATGGTGTGCGCGTGGTCGAATCGGACGAGTTGCGCAAGCTGGGTAAATAAACCCTGCCAACCGAGCTGCCAGCTCAACATGTGGGTTCAGATGGGGCCTGAGCGCGGAGTCACAGCCCACCCGTGGCGTTGAACCCTACCCCCAACACCGTCAACACCGACAGCGGCAACAGCAGGGTATCGAGCAACGCGCTGGCTGGCAGGTCGACGCCGGGATAGCTCGGCGCCTCGGCGCCAAAACGGTCCATCGCGCAACAGCCGCCGTTCATCGCATACAGGTCCAGCCGCGTGCCGGCATACACCACCGGCGCGCCAGGCTTCGCCGCATCCAGCGTGCGCGCGGTGGCGCAGCCCGCCAGTTGCAACGCCAGCAACACCAACAGCGCCTTATTCATCGCTGCTCAAATGGTGCTCACCCCAACGCGGGAGCATGTCCTGGGGAATGTTCAGCAGGTTGAGAATCCGCGCCACCACAAAATCCACCAGGTCATCGATGGTCTGCGGCTGGTGATAGAAACCGGGCGACGCCGGCAAGATGGTCACTCCCATGTTCGACAACTTGAGCATGTGCTCCAGGTGAATGCTCGAATACGGCGCCTCACGCGGCACCAAAATCAGCTGGCGCCGCTCTTTCAACGTCACATCGGCGGCCCGTTCGATCAAATTGTTGCAGGCGCCCGTGGCAATCGCCGACAACGTACCGGTGGAACACGGCACCACCACCATCGCCGCCGGCGCGCCGGAGCCGGAGGCCACCGGAGACATCCAATCCTCTTTACCGTAAACCTTGATCTGCCCCGCCGCCGCACCGGTGTACTCGGTGAGGAACGCCTGCATCATCTGCACCTTGGGCGGCAGCGCGACATCGGTCTCGGTGGCCATCACCAGTTGCGCGGCCTTGGAGATCAGGAAATGAACTTCACGCTCCTCGCGCACCAGGCAGTCGAGCAGGCGCAAGCCATAGGGCGCGCCGGATGCGCCGGTCATCGCCAGCGTCACGCGCTCGGGCCCGCTCATTTCAGGGCCTCGGCCAATTTGCCGTGCAGGCCGCCGAAGCCGCCGTTACTCATGACCACCACGTGGGTGCCGGGCGTGGCCTGTTGCTTGACGTGTTCAATGATGCCTTCGATCGAATCGCAGACCGTCGACGGCACGTGACACAGCGCCGCAATGGCGGGCAGGTCCCAGCCCAGGTTGGCCGGTGCGTACCAGACCACTTGGTCCGCATCATTGACGCTCTCCGGCAAGCCATCGCGGTGCGCGCCGAGCTTCATGGAGTTGGAGCGCGGTTCGATAATGGCAATGATCGGCGCATCACCGACCCGCTTGCGCAGGCCATCAAGGGTGGTGGCAATCGCCGTCGGGTGGTGGGCAAAGTCGTCGTAGATGGTAATCCCATTCACATCGGCAACCTTTTCCATGCGTCGTTTCACACTTTTGAACGCACTCAGGGCCGCGATGCCCATGGAAGGCACCACGCCAACATGCCGTGCCGCCGCCAAGGTGACCAGGGCGTTGGCAACGTTGTGCTGGCCGGTCATGTCCCAGTCGACCACACCCTGGGCCTCGCCTTCGAACAGCACTTCAAATGTCGAACCGTCTTCACTGAGCAAGCTGACCTGCCACTGCCCGCCCGCGCCGGTGGTTTGCACCGGCGTCCAGCAGCCCATGTCGATGACGCGCTGCAAGGCCGGCTCGGTGGTCGGGTGGATCACCAGGCCCTCACTCGGGATGGTGCGTACCAAATGGTGGAACTGCCGCTCGATGGCCGCCAGATCGGGGAAGATATCCGCGTGATCGAACTCCAGGTTATTCAGGATCGCCGTGCGCGGGCGGTAGTGGACAAACTTGGAGCGTTTGTCGAAGAACGCGCTGTCGTATTCATCGGCTTCGATCACGAAGAACGGCGTATCGCCCAGGCGCGCCGACACCGAGAAGTTCTGCGGTACGCCGCCGATCAGGAAACCCGGGCTCATGCCCGCGTGCTCCAGCACCCAGGCCAGCATGCTGCTGGTGGTGGTCTTGCCGTGCGTACCAGCGACCGCCAGCACCCAGCGCCCTTGCAGCACATGGTCGGCCAGCCATTGGGGGCCGGACACATACGGCAAACCTTTGTTCAGTACGTACTCGACCGCCGGGTTGCCCCGAGACATGGCGTTGCCGATCACCACCAGGTCGGGGACCGGATCGAATTGGGATGGATCATAGCCCTGGGTCAATTCGATGCCCTGGGCTTGCAGTTGCGTACTCATGGGCGGATAGACGTTGGCATCGGAACCCGTCACATGGTGGCCCAACTCCTTGGCCAGAACCGCCATCGAGCCCATGAAAGTACCGCAAATACCGAGAATATGAATGTGCATGGTCGACCTCGTAAAACATCGAGGCAGGTTAGCGCAGGGAGGGGGAAATCGCACTCTTTTAGCGGTACACGCCAGCTCAATCGTCTGAATTCGGCCGGCAGTGCGGTCGTTGAGCCCGGTGCCGTCACCCGCCGTGACTGCACCGGACTCAGCGTATACGAGGGGTCATTATGGGGTGTCAATTAATAACCCGCATCAGACAAACTGCATCGAGGATGGCGGCCCCTTCGGCTCCAACACCGTATTGATACGGGAGATCTGGTTTAAAACAGCCTGATTGCGTCGATCCAATGTTTCAAGGCGGCGCACAGGGTCTTTCTCGGTGGCGGCGGTATCACTTTTAAAGGGCCTGAATATAAAATCATTTTCCTTAGCGATTAATTCCAAGTTCGACTCGACGGTGTTGTATTGCTTTTCCAACATATCAAGTCGGGCAGTTGTCTCGGTTGGCCAATCGGGGCTTTTATCCAAGGCTTGACCCTCGCTCCCTTCGGTATAGGCCTGGATCGTATTACTGACCAAGAGCAGTTTTAATTCTGCATTGTCCAAGTGCAACGCCAGGTCTTGCGGCGATGAAGGACTCGGCGCCGATCCCGCCACACCGTTCTGTTGACTCGGCGCGGGCTGGTGCGCGGGAGGAAGTAAGGGGGTATTGGCGCTGAACGCCCCCTTGATCTGCTCGCCACTCCATACGGAGCCTGCGTAAGTACCAATACTCAATGGCGTACTGACCAAGCCGTTGACTGCGGCATTCACGAAAGCGTCCCGTGTCACGGTTTTCAGATCTGGCCCGGTCTTGAACACGCCAGCCTTGACCAGGCGATCGGCAGTGACGAGGTTTTGCGCCACCTCGCCAAACGTCTTGGGAACGGGGTGAGACCTGGAAGGAAGGGTAGAGCCCCCGAACCGGTTGTTATTAATCAGATCTCGAAAGGGCTTATTAGATGCATGAGTGGAAGGTGGGTTTGAGAAAAACGGTCCCTTATTAACCTGATTATATTGACCGGGCGTCCCAGACGGCACGCGGGAAGTGCTATGCGTCGGCCTGCGGAAAAAACGTCCGAAATCAATTCCCCTTTTGCTACGAACCTGCGTGTCCGAGTTCAAACGTTCAGCATCATAAGTAAGCTCGGAGCGATCATTTTGCCAAGTAGCCGAAGCGGCGTTGCGCGGGTTACCGGTCGATCCAGTATTATTGGCAGCTTGAGTAACATCAGCTGAAACGTCACTGGACGGTACTGTAGTATAAGTTGGAACACCTGTAACATTCATAATCATCACCTTAGTCAGTCAATAAAAACTTGCATTCACTGGGTGACAAAAATATCTATCTCAGTTCCACCGAAACAATATTACATGCATTTACTTCCGCACCAGCCAGGACACACTTTCTCAACAATTAACCCACAAAAGCAAAAGCAGTAAATCCCCCTACAATCAACAATTAAAAACCGCGCCCACACACTCGACAACAACTTACGAATTACAACGCCGAACGCAGTTCAATGCCATGTTTGCGTAACTTTCGATATAACGTGTTGCGGCTCACCCCCAACCGTTCAGCCACAAGGGTCATATGCCAGCGCTGCTGCGTCAGGACCTTCAACAATGCCAGGCGCTCGGCATCCTCAAGCAGCGACAGCGGGGGGACATCCGCAGCAGGCGTAGTCAAGGACGCCGGGCGGATCATCGGCGGCAAATCATCGACACCGATCAACGCGCCGTCACACAGTGCAACCAGGGTGCGCAACACCGTGCGCAACTGCCGCACATTGCCCGGCCAGGCGAACGCCAGCAATGCCTGACGCGCGCCGGCATCGAGCGTTATCGTCTGCTCCCCGGCTTCCTGGGCCAGCAGAAAATCCAGCAATTGCGGCTTATCACTGCGCTCGCGCAACGGCGGCAAGCCGATTTCGAGGCCATTGAGTCGGTAGTACAAATCTTCACGAAAGCTGCCGGCCTGCACACGCTGCAACAAATCACGGTGGGTGGCGCTGATGACTCTCACGTTTACCGCCTGGGGCTCGCCGCCGATGGGCACTACCAGGCGATCCTCCAGCACCCTCAAGAGCCGGGTTTGCAAAGCCAGGGGCATGTCGCCGATTTCATCCAGGAACAACGTGCCCCCATCTGCCTGTTGCAGCTTGCCGCGCATGCCTTCCTTGCGGGCACCGGTGAAACTGCCGCCGCGATAGCCGAACAGTTCGCTTTCGATCAGGCTTTCCGGGATGGCGGCGCAGTTGAGCGCAACAAAAGCCTTGTCCGCACGCTGGCTGGCCTGGTGTACGGCCTTGGCGAAGGCCTCTTTGCCGGAACCGGTTTCACCGTTGACCAGCAGCGGCACATCACGCTCGAACACGCGCAACGCCTTGCGAAAATCGCTTTGCAACGCGGAATCGCCCAGGCAGATACCGAGCAGACGCTCGGGCTTGGCGGCAACCACCGGCTGCGGCGGTACGGGCACCGGCACACTGCGCGGCTGGCCGCGCAACGCGGCAAACAGATGTCGACCGTCCCGCGTCCGCAGCGGCCAACTCGCTGTGGCATTGGCGCTGGCGCGGCCCAGCAGTTGATCCAGGGTGCATTCGAAAAGCGCTTCCACAGGCTGCCCCAGCAAGCCACCACGCATCTGCCCCAACAGGTTCAGGGCACTTTGGTTGACTGCGCAAATGCGCCCTTCACCGTCGAACGCCAGCAGCCCTTCACTGAACAAGCCCACGGACTCCGCCTGCAAGTGAAAACGCAGCAGCCAGTGGTGTTCAAAGTGACGCAGGAAGTAACAACTCTCGATCATCTTCGCCGACAGGTTGACCAGCGCCATGGTGTGGAACTGGCTCTGACGCGACACCGCTTCCCGCGCCGACGACACGTCCAGCACCGCCAGCAACTCACCATGGGGATCGAACACCGGGCTCGCCGAACAGGTCAGCCCGGTGTGGCGCCCGCGAAAATGCTCATCGCGGTGAATGGTCAACGACTGGCGCTCCACCAGGCAGGTGCCGATGCCATTGGTGCCTTCGCAGGCCTCGCTCCAGTCGGCGCCGAGCCACAACCCGGCGCGCTCGAAAATCTTGCGCTCGGACGGCGCGGTGACGCAGTTGAGGATCACCCCGCGCGCGTCGGTGAGCAACACGGCGTGACCGGCGCCCGAAAGTTGCTGATGCAGGCTGTTCATCTCGCCGCCAGCGATGTGCAGCACCTGCTGCAGGCGCTCGCGGCTTTCCAGCAGACGGCCATGTTCGAGCACGGTGGGGGCGATGCTCAGCGCAGGGTCGAGGTGATAATCCTCCAGGCAACGCAGCCAGGAGCGGGCGATGGACGGGTCGCTGCCGGGGCCCTGGGAAAGGTCTTGCCCACGGGTCACGGTCAAGACTTGCTGGGCATGGCGACTGAAATGATCGTGATGCATGTTCTTATTATTCTCCCTGCGTGAGAACGTCCAGCATCCCCCAGCCACCCGGCCATTGCAATCCCGCGCCGACCCACCGGTCACAGGTTGTACCGTGCATGGCACAAACTGTCACACAGACTGTACCAAGGCTGGCACAGCCGCACTTTTTGGCTCTCGCCAACCCCCTGATTTAACTGGCTTGCAAGGCAGTGGCCCGACCTTTGCTCTACGCTTTATCAAGCGCTTGCCGCGCTGCACTCCAATAAACATAAAAAGCCAGGAGATACCCACCATGCGTTACGCACACCCCGGTACTGAAGGCGCCATCGTTTCGTTCAAGGCCAAGTACGGCAACTACATCGGCGGCGAATTCGTGGCGCCGATCGATGGCAACTACTTCACCAACACTTCCCCGGTCAACGGCAAGCCCATCGCCGAATTCCCACGTTCCACCGCCAAAGACATCGACAAGGCGCTGGACGCCGCGCATGCCGCCGCCGACGCCTGGGGCAAAACCTCTGCCCAGGACCGCTCGCTGGTGCTGCTGAAGATCGCCGACCGTATCGAACAGAACCTCGAACTGCTGGCCATCACCGAAACCTGGGACAACGGCAAGGCCGTGCGTGAAACCCTCAACGCCGACATCCCGCTGGCCGCCGACCACTTCCGCTACTTCGCCGGTTGCATCCGCGCCCAGGAAGGCAGCAGCGCCGAAATCAACGAACACACCGCCGCCTATCACTTCCATGAGCCCCTGGGCGTGGTCGGCCAGATCATCCCGTGGAACTTCCCGCTGCTGATGGCCGCCTGGAAACTCGCCCCGGCCCTGGCCGCCGGCAACTGCGTGGTGCTCAAGCCGGCCGAGCAAACCCCGCTGGGCATCAACGTGCTGATGGAAGTCATCGGCGACCTGCTGCCGCCGGGCGTGCTGAACGTGGTCCACGGTTTCGGCAAAGAAGCCGGCGAAGCCCTGGCCACCAGCAAGCGCATCGCCAAGATCGCCTTCACCGGCTCTACCCCGGTGGGCGCGCACATCATGCATTGCGCGGCCGAGAACATTATTCCGTCCACCGTTGAACTGGGTGGCAAGTCGCCGAACATCTTCTTCGCCGACATCATGAAAGCCGAACCGCAATTCATCGAGAAAGCCGCCGAAGGCTTGGTGCTGGCGTTCTTCAACCAGGGCGAAGTGTGTACCTGCCCATCCCGCGCGCTGGTGGAAGAGTCGATCTACGACGACTTCATGAAAGTGGTGATGAAGAAGGTCGCGTCGATCAAGCGTGGCGACCCGCTGGACACCGACACCATGGTCGGCGCCCAGGCGTCCGAGCAGCAGTTCGACAAGATCCTGTCGTACCTGGAAATCGCCAAGGGCGAAGGCGCCGAGTTGCTGGCCGGCGGCAAGGTCGAGAAGCTGACAGGTGATCTGGCCACCGGCTATTACATCCAGCCGACCCTGCTCAAGGGCACCAACAAGATGCGGGTGTTCCAGGAAGAAATCTTCGGCCCGGTGGTGAGCATCACCACCTTCAAGGATGAAGCCGAAGCCCTGGCGATCGCCAACGACACCGAGTTCGGCCTCGGCGCCGGCCTGTGGACCCGCGACATCAACCGCGCCTACCGCATGGGCCGGGCGATCAAGGCGGGCCGCGTGTGGACCAACTGCTACCACCTGTACCCGGCGCATGCCGCGTTTGGCGGTTACAAGAAGTCCGGCGTCGGTCGTGAAACCCACAAGATGATGTTGGATCACTACCAGCAGACCAAGAACCTGCTGGTGAGCTACGACATCAATCCATTGGGCTTCTTCTAACCCAACACCGCCGGGGCGATAACCGCCCCCGTAGGAGCGAGCTTGCTCGCGAAGAACCTCAACGATTACGCGGATAGCCTGGCTCTGCGCGGTGCTCTGAAGTTTTTCGCGAGCAAACTCGCTCCTACATTACCCGGCGACAACTTGTCGGGACCAAAACAATAAGAATGAAAGGTACTTTCCCATGCCTAGCGAACCCACTGGATCCTCCGTCGACTTCGAAAAAGTCGATTCCCAATACTTCCAACAACGCGAACTGAAAAAAGGCGCCGCCGGCTGGGTGCTGCTGGTCGGCCTTGGCGTTGCCTACGTGATCTCCGGCGACTACGCCGGCTGGAACTTCGGCCTGGCCCAGGGTGGCTGGGGCGGCATGTTCCTCGCCACATTGCTGATGGCCACCATGTACCTGTGCATGTGCTTTTCCCTGGCCGAACTGTCTTCCATGATTCCTACTGCCGGCGGTGGCTACGGTTTTGCCCGCAGCGCCTTTGGCCCTTGGGGCGGGTTCCTGACGGGCACCGCGATCCTGATCGAATACGCCATCGCCCCCGCCGCCATCGCGGTGTTCATCGGCGCCTATTGCGAGTCGTTGTTCGGCATCGGCGGCTGGATGATTTACCTGGCGTTCTACATCATCTTCATCGGCATCCATATCTTTGGCGTGGGTGAAGCCTTGAAGCTGATGTTTGTCATCACCGCCGTCGCCGCCATTGCACTGGGCGTGTTCCTGGTCTCGATGGTGCCGCACTTCAACGTCGCCAACCTGCTCGACATCCCGGTGACCGACGCCAAGGGCGCCAGCACCTTCCTGCCATTCGGCTACGTCGGCGTGTGGGCGGCGATTCCGTATGCGATCTGGTTCTTCCTGGCAGTCGAAGGCGTACCGTTGGCCGCCGAAGAAACCAAGAACCCGAAGCGCGACCTGCCTCGCGGCCTGATCGGCGCCATTGTGGTGCTGACCAGTTTTGCCCTGCTGATCCTGGTGATTGCACCGGGCGGCGCTGGCACCTACGCGCTGATCAAGTCCGGCAACCCGCTGGTTGAAGCGTTGGCGCTGTCGTATGGCGGCTCGACCTGGATGGGCAGCTTCGTCAACCTGGTCGGCCTGGCGGGCTTGATCGCCAGCTTTTTCTCGATTATCTACGCCTATTCGCGGCAGATCTTCGCGTTGTCCCGCGCCGGCTACCTGCCGCGCAAACTGTCCCAGACCAACAAAAGCAAGGCGCCGGTCCTGGCGCTGGTGATCCCCGGCATTATCGGTTTCGGCCTGTCGCTGACCGGCCAGGGCGACCTGCTGATTCTGGTGGCGGTGTTTGGCGCGACCATTTCCTACGTGCTGATGATGGCCGCGCACATCACCCTGCGCATCCGTCGCCCCAAAATGGATCGTCCGTACCGCACGCCGGGCGGCATCTTTACCTCCGGCGTGGCCCTGGTATTGGCCTGCGTGGCCGTGGTGGCGGGCTTTCTGGTCGACCCGCGAGTGGTGATTGGCGCTGCAATCATCTATGGAGTATTAATTGCTTACTTTGCTTTCTACAGCCGGCATCACTTGGTAGCAGGCACGCCGGAAGAAGAGTTCGCGGCGATCCAGGCCGCAGAGGCCGCCTTGCACTGACTGCCGTAAACCTCGACGCGGGCGCCTTACCCATATTTGCCCGCGTCATCAAGGAGACACTGTATGGCAAGTTTTTCCCACGCGGTGGGTGCATCGACCTACCGCTTCGACAGCCTCAAGGACGTGATGGCCAAGGCCAGCCCCGCCCGTTCAGGCGACTTCCTCGCTGGCGTCGCCGCACAGAACGATGGCGAGCGGGTGGCGGCGCAAATGGCCTTGGCGAATATCCCGCTGAAGCACTTCCTGCAAGAGGCGCTGATTCCCTATGAAAGCGACGAAGTCACCCGGCTGATCATCGACACCCACGATAAACAGGCGTTTACCGCCGTCAGCCACCTGACCGTCGGCGGCCTGCGCGACTGGCTGCTCAGTGACGCAGCCGATGAACAATCCCTACGCGCCTTGGCGCCAGGGCTGACACCAGAAATGGCCGCCGCCGTGTCGAAGATCATGCGCGTGCAAGACCTGGTGCTGGTCGCGCAGAAGATCCGCGTGGTCACCCGGTTTCGCGGCACCATGGGCCTGCGCGGCCGCTTGTCGACCCGCCTGCAACCCAACCACCCCACCGACGAACCGGCGGGCATCGCGGCGAGCATTCTCGACGGCCTGTTATACGGCAACGGCGACGCCATGATCGGCATCAACCCGGCCACCGACAGCATCGCCTCGATCTGCGCCATGCTGGAGATGCTCGACGCGATCATCCAGCGTTACGAAATCCCCACCCAGGCCTGCGTGCTGACCCACGTCACCACCTCCATCGAAGCCATCAACCGTGGCGTGCCGCTGGATCTGGTGTTCCAGTCGATCGCCGGCACCGAGGCGGCCAACGCCAGTTTCGGCATCAGCCTGAGCGTGCTGCAGGAGGGCTACGAAGCAGGCCTGAGCCTGAACCGTGGCACCCTCGGGCAAAACCTGATGTATTTCGAAACCGGCCAGGGCAGCGCCTTGTCGGCCAACGCGCACTTCGGCGTCGACCAGCAAACCTGTGAAACCCGCGCCTACGCCGTGGCTCGGCACTTCAAGCCGTTCCTGGTGAACACCGTGGTCGGTTTTATCGGCCCCGAGTACCTGTACAACGGCAAACAGATCATCCGCGCCGGCCTCGAAGACCACTTCTGCGGCAAGCTGCTGGGGGTGCCGATGGGTTGCGACATCTGCTACACCAACCACGCCGAAGCCGACCAGGACGACATGGACACCCTGCTGACCCTGCTGGGCGTGGCCGGGATCAACTTCATCATGGGCATTCCCGGTTCCGACGACATCATGCTCAACTACCAGACCACCTCGTTCCACGACGCCCTGTACGCCCGCCAGACATTGGGTTTAAAGCCGGCGCCGGAGTTTGAACAGTGGCTGGCGAACATGGGCATTTTCACGCAAGCCGACGGCAAAGTGCGCTTCGGCAACAGCCTGCCACCGGCGTTTCGCCACGCCTTGGCGCAATTGGGATGAAGGAGCCGCCCGTGCAACCAGACTTACCCGAAAACCCGTGGCTGGAACTGCGTCGCCTGACCCCGGCGCGCATCGCCCTGGGCCGTACTGGCACCAGCATCCCCACCAGCGCACAGTTGGACTTCCAATTCGCCCACGCCCAGGCGCGGGACGCGGTCCACCTGCCCTTCGACCACGTCGGCCTCAGCACTCAGCTCGCCGAACGCGGGCGTGACAGCCTGTTGCTGCACAGCGCCGCCGTCGACCGCCACAGCTACCTGCAACGCCCGGACCTGGGGCGGCGTCTGAGCGATGAGTCGGCCCAGGCCCTGCGCGACCATGCGGCGGCCAACCCCGGCGGTATCGACCTGGCCGTGGTGGTGGCCGATGGTCTGTCGGCGTTGGCGGTGCATAAACACACGTTGCCGTTTCTCACGCGCATGGAGGAACAGACCCACGCCGAAGGCTGGTCCTTGTCACCGGTGATCCTGGTGGAACAGGGCCGCGTCGCGGTGGCCGATGAGATTGGCCAGCTACTCGGCGCCAAGATGGTGGTGATCCTCATCGGTGAACGACCGGGGCTCAGTTCGCCGGACAGCCTGGGCCTGTATTTCACCTACAACCCCAAGGTTGGCCTCACCGACGCGTACCGCAACTGCATCTCCAACGTGCGCCTGGAGGGTTTGAGTTATGGCATGGCGGCCCATCGCCTGCTGTACTTGATGCGGGAGGCCTGCCGTCGGCAGTTGTCGGGGGTCAACCTCAAGGATGAGGCGCAGGTTCAGACCATCGAGTCAGATGACCCGGACTTGGTGAAAGGCAATTTCCTGCTCAGCCCGCCCACCGACTGATCCCCGCACGATTGCGCTTTTTCACGTCTTTAGGCAGCATCGAGTCACGGCCGCTCGCGTGGTCATATACCATCTGGAAGTTGAGGCCTGGCATGCGGATCACTCAAGCGACCCTGGAACACCTGGACCTGTTGACCCCGTTATTCGTCAAATACCGCGAGTTCTACGGGGCGCTGCCGTTCCCGGACTCTTCGCGGGCCTTCCTGGAAAAACGCCTGCGCCGCAAGGAATCGGTGATCTACCTGGCCCTGGCCGATGACGACGACAAGCGCTTGCTCGGGTTCTGTCAGCTGTACCCGAGCTTTTCTTCGTTGTCGCTCAAACGGGTGTGGATCCTCAACGACATCTATGTCGCCGAAGACGCGCGCCGGCAACTGGTGGCGGACAACCTGATGCGCGCGGCGAAGAAGATGGCCAAGGAAACCCATGCAGTGCGGCTGCGGGTGTCGACCAGCAGCAACAATAACGTGGCGCAGAAGACGTATGAGTCGATGGGTTTTCGCGAAGACAGCGAGTTCAAGAACTACGTGTTGCCGATCAGCGAAGACTGACCCCATCCCCCAAGCCCCCCAAAATTCCTGTGGGAGGAGCTTGCTCCCGATAGCCGTGGACCCGTCAGACTATTTATAACTGACACGCGCCCATCGGGGGCAAGCCCCCTCCCACATTTGGTTCGGTGGTGCTCTGGGAGCAGAGTGCCATGACATCCCCCGCTACAAAACCCACACACTCTTTTCACTTCTCAATCCGTATAATGCCGACCTTTCAGGGTTGTAAGAAGCGCGACAAATACTTGTAGCCTTATTACCCGAGCCTCCGCACAGGCCTGCTGAGTCGGGCCATTCACACAGGTGCCATCCATGGATTTCAACCCGCTTGACCTTATCCTGCATCTCGACGTCTACCTCGACCTGCTGGTAAAAAATTACGGTCTGTGGATCTACGCCATTCTGTTCCTTGTAATCTTTTGCGAAACTGGCCTGGTGGTCATGCCGTTCCTGCCGGGTGATTCATTACTGTTCATTGCCGGCGCGGTGGCGGCGGGTGGCGGCATGGACCCGGTCTTGCTCGCCGGTCTATTGATGTTGGCGGCGATCCTCGGCGACAGCACCAACTACGTGATCGGGCGAACAGCCGGCGAACGCCTGTTCAGCAACCCGAACTCGAAAATCTTCCGCCGCGACTACCTGCAAAAAACCCACGACTTCTACGACAAGCACGGCGGCAAAACCGTGACCCTGGCGCGCTTCCTGCCGATCCTGCGCACCTTTGCGCCGTTCGTCGCCGGTATCGCGAAAATGCCCTACCCGCGCTTCTTCGGCTTCAGCGTGCTGGGCACCGTCTTCTGGGTCGGCGGCCTGGTAACCCTGGGCTACTTCTTCGGCAACGTGCCGTTCATCAAGAAAAACCTCTCGCTGCTGGTGGTGTTCATCATCCTGCTGTCGCTGGTGCCGATGATCATCAGCGTGTTCCGCAGCCGCTTTGGTCGCGCGTCTTCCGAAGCCAAGCCGCAGTAACCTGCGATGTGGTCCCTCAGCGCCTGGCGTCGCCGGCGCCTGCTGGCCAAGCATCCGATTGCCGATGACACTTGGCAGCGGGTGCGCGAGCACCTGACCTTCCTCGACGGCATCAGCGCCGAGCAAGACCAGTGGCTGCGCGAAGCCTGCGTGGTGTTTCTCGCCGAAAAACACCTCACCGCCCTGCCCGGCGTCGAGCTGCACCAGGAACAACGCCTGCTGCTCGCTGCCCAGGCGCAACTGCCACTGATGAACCTCGGCGACCTCGACTGGTATCAGGGCTTCCACGAGATCGTGCTGTACCCCGACGACTTCCTCAGCCCGCAACGTCATCGCGATGCCAGTGGCGTCGAGCACGAGTGGGACGGCGAGCACAGCGGCGAAGCCTGGCAACAAGGCCCGGTGATCCTCGCCTGGCCCGGCGTGCTGGCCAGCGGCAACTGGGAAGGCTACAACCTGGTGATCCACGAACTGGCGCACAAGCTCGACATGCTCAACGGCGACGCCAACGGCCTGCCGCCCCTGCACCACGACATGCGCGTGCAAGACTGGGCCCGCGTGATGCAAGGCGCCTACGATGAGCTTAACCGCCAGTTGGACGCCAACCCCGACGCCGAAACCGCCATCGACCCCTACGCCGCCGAAAACCCGGCGGAATTTTTCGCGGTCACCAGCGAATATTTTTTCAGTGCGCCAGATTTATTGGTGGAAAGTTATCCACAGGTGTACGCCCAACTCAGTCATTTTTACCGCCAGGACCCTCTGGCCCGCCTCGCGCAGCTGCAAGCGCACGACCCGCGTTATCAGCCACAAGGCGAATGACTGTACGACGTCTGGTGCATGGCATCGGCGTCAGAATATGCCTATAATCGCCGCCACTTTTAGGCCAATCCGGCCATGTACATGGCCAACTACGGGGGCAACGCCCAATGAGCTACAGCAAGATTCCGGCTGGCAAAGACCTGCCGAACGACATCTACGTCGCCATCGAGATTCCGGCCAACCACGCGCCGATCAAATACGAAATCGACAAAGACAGCGACTGCCTGTTCGTTGACCGGTTCATGGCCACCCCGATGTTCTACCCGGCCAACTACGGTTTCATCCCCAACACCCTGGCTGACGACGGAGACCCCCTCGACGTGCTGGTCGTAACCCCTTACCCGGTTACTCCAGGCTCGGTTATCCGCGCGCGTCCAGTCGGCATCCTGAACATGACCGACGACGGCGGCGGCGATGCCAAAGTCATCGCAGTACCCCACGACAAGCTGTCCCAGCTGTACGTGGACGTGAAGGAATACACCGATCTGCCGCCACTGCTGCTGGAACAGATCAAGCACTTCTTCGAGAACTACAAAGACCTCGAAAAAGGCAAATGGGTGAAGATCGACGGTTGGGGCAACGCAGATGCCGCCCGCGCCGAGATCATGAAGTCGGTCGCCGCCTACAAAGGCTGATACCGGCTCCTCATTGCTGCGGCAATCAAAAAGCCCCGATCATTCGGGGCTTTTTTTGTGGAAAAATTTAAACACCAAGTTCAATTATTAACACTCTATGTTGAACTAAGCAGCACCAACGAAAGATCAGGCTACAACTAAGTAAAAACCTACACCGGCAATTGAACGCATAGTTTATTTGATCTATTTTCCCGGCCAGTAAACTCAGCGTTTATGAATACATCAGGTGATCGCTTAAAAGCGCTATTACGGGAAGTTCATCTTTCCGCTTCCGACTTCGCCAAGAACCGCGGCGTCACGCCTCAGCACGTGAACAACTGGTTCAAACGCGGTGTTCCCATGGGCCGACTCAACGAAATCGCAGAACTGCTGTGCGTCTCCAGCCGCTGGCTGCACGCCGGTGTAGGCCCTAAACACCCACCGGCCAACTTCCTGTTGGACGCTCAAGATGCAAGGAAAGCATTGCCCACCCGCGAAGAAAGCGGCAAATACCTCACAGGCCCCGCCCGTTCCCCGGAAACAATCGATGTGGAGATCGCCCTCCATCCGTCCTTCACCTCAACCGAACGCATCCGCCTCTCCCGTCACACCCTCGAGACCTTAAACGTAAACCCCGACCGCGCCCTCGGCGCCTACATGGTCGATAACAGCATGGTCGACATCATCCAACAAGGCGCCACGCTCGCCATCGACCGCGGCCGCACTCAAATCATCGACGGCGAAATCTACGCCGTCGAACACGACGACATGCTGCGCATCAAATACCTCTACAACCGCCCCGGCGGCGGCCTGCGCATGCGCAGCCACAACGCCGGCGAACACCCCGACGAATACCTGACCTTCGATCAGCGCTTCGAACAGAACTTCCAGATCGTCGGCTGGGTGTTCTGGTGGTCCACCCTCAACAACCGCCGCCCACCCGTGCCGCTGGATGAACACCTGCTGGGCTGGGAAGGCTCTAAATCGGATACGGAGGTGGGCAACTGAGGTGAATATGGGTATCATGCGCCGCACATTTGGCAGGGGCTGGTTTTAGGCCATTCACCCTGCCAGGCGATGCGGAAAAACTCCCGCGGATGCCCCGACTATTCAGCCAGACGCGATGTTGGCTGAGCGATTTGAAGGCTGGTGAGGTTTGTCAAAAACAAGCTGAGGCGGTCCCCGAGAAGCCGGCCACAAGCCGGCTTTTTAATTGTCCGAAACAAGCCTATCCATTCGAGAAATCAACTGATAGCGTCTCTATTCAGAGGCCATAAGGTATTTCTCTGTCCAATGGGGTTTAACGCCACCTAACCTCATCCGGCGATGTGATGGGCGAGGATCAGCCTCCATCCATCTGCGCAAGCATCCGGCGAAAACGCTGCAACGAAAGTGCGAACAGCACGCTGCCGATGAGTAGTAGCGCAAGAAGTTGAACCCACACCACGTCCAGCCCCGCGCCGCGGTACAGCACGCCTTCTCCCAACTGCACCAAGTGGGTGGTGGGTGCGGCCAGCATCAGGTACTGCACCAGCGTGGGCATGCTTTCGCGCGGAGTGGCGCCGCCGGAGAGCAGGATCAACGGCAACAGCACCAGCATCAGCAACAGGCCGAACTGCGGCATGCTGCGGGCCACGGTGGCCAGATAGATGCCCAGGGCGGTGTTGGCGAACAAGCTCAGCGCGGCGCCGACCAGAAACAGCCAGATCGAGCCTTCGATGGGTACGGCGAGCAACCCGCGTACCACGAACTGCAACGACAACGCCGCCGCCACCAGCACCACCGTGCCCATCGCCAGGACCTTGGCCAGCATGATCTGCGTGGGGGTGACCGGCATCACCAACAGGTGTTCGATAGTGCCGTGCTCACGTTCGCGGATCAGCGCGGCTCCGGTCAGAATGATCGCCAGCATGGTGATGTTGTCGATGATCTGCAGCAGGCTGCTGAACCAAGTCTTGTCCAACGCCGGGTTGAAACGTGCGCGCAGCGCCAGTTCCACCGACGGGGCCGAATTGCCGCGATAACGCTGCACGAAGGTCTTGACCTCATCGGTAACGATCTGCTCGACATAGGCGCTGCCGCTGAAGGCTTGATCCATGCGTGTGGCATCGACGTTGAGCTGCACCTGCGCGGGACGACCCGCCAGAACATCGCGCTGCAGGTTGGGCGGCATGTACAGCACGAAGGTATAGCGGCCGGAGTCCAGACCGGCGTCCATCTCGGCAACACTGATGTGCTCTGGTTGCGTGAACTGAGGCGGGTAGAAAGCGGTGGCGATGCGCTGCGACAGGGGCGAATCATCTTCGTCGACGAAGGCGATCGGTGCGTTGTTCAGGGTATCTGGAATGGCCGAGGCGGCCGTGTAGACCATCGCCGTGAAGCTGAAGACGATCAGCAGCAGCATGACCGGATCGCGCCACAGACTGCGAAGCTCCTTGACGCCCAGTTGCCAGATATTGGAAAAAGTGCGTTTCATCTCAGCGCTCCTGTTTGTGCAGCATCGCAATCGCCAGACCCATCACCAGCGGTAGGGCCACCAACAAAGCAATGAAGGACTGCTGCAGATCAGCCAGCCCCAAAGCCTTCGCGAATACGCCACGGCTGATGAGAAACATGTGGGTGGCCGGGTAGGCTTCGCCGATCAGCTTGCCAATGCCCTCCAACGAGGAAACGGGTGTAGTCAGCCCGGCGAACTGGGTGGCAGGCACCAGCGTGCCGATCAGCGCAGCGAACATCGCGGCGATCTGACTGCGCGTGACGGCCGATGCGACCAGCCCCATGCCGGTGGAGATCACCAGAAACACCAGGGTGGCCAGCGCCAGGGTGGCAAAGCTGCCCTTCATGGGCACGTCCAGTACGGTCACCGCCAGCACGCTCATCAACAGGAAGTTCAGCATTCCCAGCGCCACATAGGGCAGTTGCTTGCCAAGCAGGAACTCGGTGCGGGTGACAGGGGTGACGTAGAAGTTGATGATCGCGCCCAGTTCCTTCTCGCGCACCACGGCTAGCGCGGTCAGCATCGCCGGCAGCATCAACAGCAGCAATGGCACCACCGCCGGGACGATGGCGGGCAGGCTCTTGATGTCCGGGTTGTAGCGAAAGCGCGTCTGCACTTCGACCGGGTTGGTGTAGGTTTTGCCGTTCAATCGCTGGGATTTTTGCGTGAGCCAGAGCAGGTGCATGCCCTGCACATAGCCTTGCACGGTTTCGGCGCGGCTGGGCATGGCGCCGTTGATCCAGGCACCGACCTGGGCGTTGTGCCCCAGCGTCGCGTCGCGGGCAAAGCCGGACGGGATCTCGATGACCAGACTCAGTTCGCCGGTCTGCATGCGTCGGTCCAGCTCTGCGTAACTGTGCAACGGCGGGCGCTCAAGAAAATACGGCGAACCGGAGAGCGCCAGGGTGTAGTCATGGCTCAGGCCGGTCTGATCACGGTCAAGCACGGCGTAGCGCAGGTCATTGACGTCAGTGCTGATGCCATAGCCGATAACAAACATCAGCAGCAGCGATCCCAGTAGCGCCAGTGTGGCGCGTACCGGATCGCGCCGCAGTTCCAGCGACTCGCGCCAGGCGTAGCTGAGTAGACGCTGCAGGCTGAACGACTGAGCCTGTTCGGCTGCTGTTGCGGCCGTGCCGTGCTGTGTGGGAGCGCTCTCATCCGGCACATGCGCGGCATTGTTATCGGCCTCGATCAGATAACCGATAAAGGCCTCTTCCAGGCTGGCGGCACCGCGTTTTTCCACCAACTGCTTTGGCGCATCACTGTCGAGTACCTTGCCCGCATGCATCATCGACATGCGGTCGCAGCGCTCGGCCTCGTTCATGAAGTGGGTGGAGATGAAGATGGTCACGTGGTCGCGCCGCGACAGTTGCACCAACAAGCGCCAGAACTTGTCGCGCGCCACCGGATCGACGCCCGAAGTCGGCTCGTCCAGAATAAGCAGTTCGGGCTTGTGAACCATCGCCACGGCCAGCGATAGGCGCTGGCGCATGCCCATGGGGATGCTAGGCGGCAGGCTATCCATGACGTCCAGCAATTCAAAACGCCCGGCCATTTGCTGCACGCGAGCGTCGATCTCTGTGGCGGGCACATGGAATAGTTTGGCATGCAGGACCAGGTTCTGCTTTACCGTCAATTCGTTATAGAGCGAGAACGATTGCGACATGTAGCCTACGCGACTGCGTGTGGCAAGGTCGTGAGAGTCGATCTCCTTGCCGAACAGCCAGGCACGGCCTTCGCTGGCGGGTAGCAGGCCGGTGAGCATTTTCATCGTAGTGCTCTTGCCGCAGCCGTTGGAGCCGAGAAACCCGAAGATTTCTCCGCGACGGATGCGAAAGCTCACGTGATCCACGGCCGTGAAGTCGCCGAAGCGCATTGTCAGCCCCTGGGCTTGGATGGCGATATCATCCGGGTCGGTCTGCAAGGGAGGAATGACCACGGGCTCATGGTCTTGCTTTTTCTCGTCCGGCAGCAAACTGATGAAGGCCGATTCCAACGAATCGCAATGGGTGCGTGCGAGCAGTTCGGCAGGCGTGCCGGTGGCCCGCACCCGACCTTCATCCATGACTGCCAGCCAGTCAAAGCCTTGAGCTTCATCCATGTAGGCGGTGGCGACGATCACGCTCATGCCGACTCGCTGGCGACGGATACGGGCGATCAGTTCCCAGAACTGCGCGCGCGCCAGCGGATCGACACCCGTAGTGGGTTCGTCGAGGATCAGCAGGTCGGGATCATGGATCAGAGCGCAGCACAGGCTCAGTTTCTGCTTCATGCCTCCCGAAAGCTTCCCGGCGGGTCGCGCAAGAAATGGATACATGCCGGTGCTACGGGTCAAATCGTCGATGCGTCGGCGCCGTTCGCTGGCGTTTTGACTGAACAACCGTGCGATGAACTGCAGGTTTTCTTCCACTGACAGTGTGGGGTACAGGTTCTTCCCCAGGCCTTGGGGCATGTAGGCAATACGCGGGCAGATCTGGTCGCGGTGGGCCTTGCTGGCGATGTCGGCGCCCAGCACCTCTACTGTGCCTTGCTGTACCCGACGCGCGCCGGAGAGCAACGACAGCAGACTGGACTTCCCTACGCCATCCGGGCCGATCAGCCCTACCATGCAACCGCCAGGGATGTCCTGGGTGATGCCCGACAGCGCCTGGGTCTTGCCGTAGTGCAGGCTTACGTCCCGCAGGCGAACCACGGGCTCAGCGAGGCTGTTCATGGCAAGTCCCTAAGCTGCAAGGCTTCAGGCCATTGGGCCTGAGGATCGGTCCTGATCCAGGCAACGCCGGGCAGGCCGGACTTTACATAATCCTGGTACTTGCTCAGCAATGCTTTGTCGATCCGAGCCTTGACCCGGAACATCAGCTTCTGCCGCTCATTGGCTGTCTCCACGAATTTGGGGGTGAACTGGGCCTGGCGCGAGACAAAGGTGACCGTGGCGGGTATCGGCAAGTGCGGCGCGGTGTCCAGCACGACGCGCACTTCACTGCCCAGGGCCACTTGCCCGGCGGCTTCGGTGGGCAAGAAGAAGCTCATGTAGACATCTGACAGGTCGATCAGGTTAAGCACCTTGCCGCCATCGCTGAGCATTTCGCCGGGCTGGGCCAGGCGATACTGCACGCGGCCACTGCGCGGGGCCTTGAGAGTGCTGTCGTCCAACTCGGACTGGATGCGCTCGACCGTGGCCTGCGCTGCCGCGACGGTCGATGTTGCGCCGGTGACTTCGGCGTCGCTGGCTTCGATGGCCGATCTGGCGGCGTTAGCCTGCGCGCGCGCGGCATTGAGCGCAGCGCCGGTATTCGCCACTCTGGCGCGGTCATCGTCCAACTCCTGGCCTGTTGTGGCGCCGTCCTTGACCAATACCTCGGTGCGTACCAGTCGACGCTGGGCGGCATTCAGTTCCGTATGGCGCTGAACCACGACAGCCTCGGCGGCGGCCTGCTCGCTGCGGCGCATGCTCACCTGCGCCTGAGTGGCCTTCACGGCATGTTCTGCCCGCTGCAATTGCGCCTGGGCCTCGCGCATCTGGGCCAGCAGCGAATCGATATGCATGTGTGCCAACACCTGCCCAGCCTGCACCTCGTCACCTTCATCGGCCAGGATCTGCGCGACGCGCCCACTAAATTTGGCGGCCACGTCCACCTCCGTGGCTTCAATGCGTCCATTGCTGACCATCAGACCGTCCGGCACAGCGCGTTGATCGAACCAGTCCCAGCCGATCCAGGTCGCACCGGCAATGGCCGCCACGATGGCAACTGCGGTGATTTTCTTCTTGATGGAGGCGCTCATGGCTGGGTTATTCCTCTGCAATATCTGAAAACAGGGTGGATGACGGCTGGTCGAGTAACGGGGCGTTCGGCACATGCCGTGAGCCGCCACCCAGTGCGGCATACAGCGCCACCCGGTTGCGTAGCAGTGCGTGTTGCGCTTGTACCTCTTGTTGCTGGGCCTGCAGACGATCACGTTCGGCGTCAAGCACCTCCAGGAAACTGGAGCGGCCACGGTCATGGCTCAGGAGCGCCAGCCGACTGCGTTCCTCCTGGATCTCGACGGCTTGCTGCTGCACTGATAGTTGCTGTTGCAGCCAGTGCTGGTTGGCCAGGGCATCCGCTACGTCGCGAAAGGCGCTCTGGATGGTTTGCTCGTACTCAACGACGGCAAGGTGTTTGCGCACATTCGCCAAATCCAGGTTGGCCTGGTTCAGTCCGCCATCGAAGACCGGCAACGACAGGCTTGGCGCGAAGTTCCAGGCACGGCTGCTTGCGCTGAATAAGTCACTCAGTTCTGCGCTGGCCAGGCCGCCGAAAGCGGTCAAGCTAATGCGCGGGAAGAAGGCCGCGCGGGCCGCGCCGATATGGGCATTGGCGGCACGCAGGCGATGCTCTGCTGCGACGATGTCCGGGCGGTTGATCAGCAGGTCGGATGGCAGGCCGGCATCCAGGGGCTGGACCAGGGTCTGATCGGCGACAGGCCTGTAGTTGGCATCGACGAGGTCAACCTGTCCGACCAGCAGATTCACGGCATTGTGTTGCAGGTCACGTTGCTGTTGCAGTTGCAGCGTCAATGCCTCGGCCTGGGTCAGCAGCGTCTGCACCTGGGTCAGTTCCAGCTTGGTCACTGACCCCATCTCGAACCGACGTGTGAAGATGCGCAGCGATTCGCTCTGGTTGGCCTGAGCGACATTAGCCAGGTGCAGGCGCTTATCCAGCTCGCGAAGGCTAATCCAGGCGTCGGCCACCTGCGCCACCAGGCTGATCGTCACTGCCTGATGCCCGGCCTGGGTCGCCAGGAATTGCTGCAAGGCTTCTTCGTTCAGGCTGGTGATACGTCCCCAGAAGTCGATCTCCCAACTGCTGATACCCACACCTGCCTTGAATTCGTTGCCCGTCGAGGTCTGACCGATTTCCGTCAGATCTGCAGGCGTGCGCGAGCGTTTCGCATCGACTCCCAGGGCAACCGTGGGCGTCAGGGCGCTGCGCTCGATGCGGTAGGCCGCCTGTGCTTGCCGAACCCGCAAAGCGGCACTGCGCAGGTCGTGGTTGTGAAGCAGCGCCTGGCGGATCAAAGCCTGTAGATGAGGATCGGGGAAATAGCTCTGCCAGGTTTTATCGGCCGCCGAGGTTAGTGCGGCATCCTCGGATTTTTTACCGCTCCCTTGCTGGTAATGCGCAGGCAAGGTGCTGTTGTCGGGGGTTGTATACGGCGGTATTAGCGTAGTGCAGCCTGATAGCAGCACCACCACAAATGCTGCATTGCACTGTCGTGACATGGTGTGAAGTTTCCGATCCAGAGGAGGCATGGAGGGAAGTGTGCTCTTCACGCGTCAATCGTCTTTCAAGGTTTAATCAAGATTTCATCAAGTGCGGCCAAATACCGGTCTGCGGAACAGACGCCCACGGCGCAACCTTGCCTTGAGCGTCTGAGATTATTTTGGAGGCTGTAGCGGTGTCGTCAGCACTGAAATGGGCGGCTCGCTCATGAGCAGCCAAGCGCCCGCCACCAATAACAAGACTGCCGCCACGGTGCAGGCCAACCAAATCAGTTTCCGGCACCCTGGCCTCCGCGCCGGGATGAGCTGTCTACGTAAGCGCACGGTGGATGTCTATTCGCCTCAGAATGAATAGTGCAATGAGGCAAAACTGGTGACGCCGGTTTTTTCTTCCACCACAGGACTTTTGTTCGCCTCTTCGCGGAACTCCATGACATTCAACCCGACCAACATCGCCCAATGCTGATTGAATTTATGTTGCCAGTCCGCTGACAACGAGTAGGCATAGACGCCGGAGTCGGCATCGAAACGAGAGAACCGGGAAGCCTGGGCATCGCTCACCCCGAAGTAGGTGCGGTTGTAGCGCTTATCCCCGGCATGCACGTTCATGCCAAGGGTAATCACATCACCTGCCGTTTTCAGTACGGTGCTTTCCAGGCCCAACCGGTAACGATTACCACGCTTATAACCAGCAACGCGCAGCTCTGCTTCACCCTTGATCGACAGCCAGGAGGTCAGATCCTGTGCCAGCTGAAACGTGGCAGTGGTCGCGCCTGTGACTTCACCCATCCCCTGGAGTCGCTTGGAGCCAGGGCGCCAAACGCTGTCTTCATCAGTACGGCCAAAGTCGTAGCCGATTGCCACGCTGGAGTAAAACCCGCTCTGAGTCAGGTATTCCGCGCCAAGGCCGCGCATGGAATCGGCAAAGAAAATGCCGCGATAAATACTCAGTGTCGGCACCAGCATGGCTCGCGATTGTTTTGCGCCCAGATAGCGAGGGGTATAGGCGGCACCCAGTCCCACCGTGACCTCGGTTTTTTCGCCAAACAAGCGGGTGGATACGTCAGCGACTTGCTGCTGGGCCTGGCTTTTCAGCGGCATCAGCAAGCAGAGGCTGCCGGTAATGAAAACCGAGACAGCGCTGGTCATGTGTTGCTTGTGTTTGTATCGAGAAACGGGCTTGCTCATGGCGGTTCATCCTTTGAGGTTCAGTACCCCGGTAGTGAGCCGCCTTCGATTCAAGGTCGCGCCAAGAAACGGTGAAGACTTCGTCAAGGACAACGGACCAGGTTTTGCCTGCGCCCGCTTTCGGCTGGCGCAGCCTTCGCCTTGAGTCAGCCTGGCAACTCGATATGGATGCGACCGCCGCCCTCGGCACGATTATGGACACTCAGCTTGCCACTATGGGCTTGGCAGATAGCGACTGCCACCGACAGCCCCAGCCCGCTGCCGCCTGCATGGCGAGAGCGCGAATGTTCGGCACGCCAGAAACGGTCGCACGAGCGCTCGATATGCTCCGGCGCGAAGCCCGGGCCAGCATCCTCGACGTCGAGCAGCACCCGGTCTTGCCGCTTGCTGGCCCGCAGCGCCAGATACCCCCCGGATGCTGCGTAGCACAGGGCATT
The DNA here is from genome assembly GCF_023651955.1 of Pseudomonas sp. Y39-6. Taxonomy (NCBI): domain Bacteria; kingdom Pseudomonadati; phylum Pseudomonadota; class Gammaproteobacteria; order Pseudomonadales; family Pseudomonadaceae; genus Pseudomonas; species Pseudomonas sp. Y39-6. The sequence continues at coordinate 6,281,510 of NZ_CP069594.1, forward strand.
GTCGAGCAGGATCGACAGTACCTGGCCTAAGCGGTCGCGATCGGCGATCAACATCAAACCGTCCGGACAGTCGAGGACGATGTTCACCGGTTGCTGTTGCAAGCGTGGTGCCGCCCAAGCCACTCGCTCTTCCATCAGGGACTTGAGTGCAAAGCTTGAGGGCATCAGCTGCAACTGGTCGGCTGTGGCCAGCGACAATAAGTACAGATCATCAATGAGCCGATTGAGCTGATCAAGCTGTCGCATGATCATGACCAACTGTTGCGGCGAGGCCTCGAATACGCCATCGATCAGCCCCTGTAGCCGCCCCTTGGCAGCGGTGAGGGGCGTGCGCAGCTCGTGGGCGATGGCGGCGCTGGATGCCTGTAATTCCCGCTCCTGCCGCTCCAGGCGCTCAGCCATGTGGTTGAAATCGGCCATCAAGCTATACAGCGCTGCGGGGGCATCGCGCACGTTGCCTGCTCGTGACCGGAAGTCTCCGCCAGCGATGTGCATTGCCGAGATCGCAACGGCGCTGAGTTGGCGCGACAGGCGCAACGAGACCCAGATGCCGCCGCCGATAATCAGGGGGAGCGCAATCAGCGCCAGCCCGCTGAACCACAGCAGATCCGCCCGGAGGACCTCTGGCGTGAAGTAATCGCCATAGAGGTATTGCCCATAGATTTCACGCAGGCGCTCGGCATTGGCGGCATGGTCGACTTCCAGGACCTTGAGTTCCTGGCGCACGGCCTCGGGCAGTGCGTTTCGCAGTTTGGTTTCCCACGAGAAGAAGCGTAACCACATGCCAGCCCCCACCACCAGCATGGCCGCCAGTGCCAGGCCGATCATGCGCAGGCTGATCCAGTACCAGAGTTGGCGGGAGAGTCCGTTCTTTGCCGTGCTCATGCCGGATTGCTGAAGCGATACCCCAGCCCCCGCACCGTCAGAACGACATCGTGAATGCCTACTCGCTCCAGCTTGCGTCGCAGGTTGTACAGGTGGGCATCGACCACTCGCTCCATCGCATCACTTTCGGGCAGGCAGTTGGCGAGCAGCTCGGCACGTGTGTACATGCGCGATGGCGCGGCCATCATCATGGACAGTAGATTGAACTCGGTGCGCGTCAACTCCAGGGGTTGATTGGTGCCATTGATTTCAATGGTCGCCAGTGCCGCATTCAAATCAATGACCAAGTGATTATGCCGTAGCAAGGTCGACTGACCCTGACCACCCCCACGCCAACGCCGCAGCACCGCATGCACGCGAGCAACCACTTCCCCTGGGTTGTAGGGTTTGACCACATAGTCATCAGCACCGTACAGCAGGGAGTTGATGCGGCTGGGTTCGTGCCCAACAGCGGTCACCATAATGACTGGGGTCGCTGAGTGTTGGCGAATGGCAGTCAAAACCTCGTTGCCGCTGAGTCCCGGCAACATGATGTCCAGCAGCACCAGATCCGGCCGCCAACGCGCGTGGTAGTCCAAGGCTTTATGGCCATCTGCTGCATGTCGCGTCTGGAATCCATCCCGGCCAAGATAGGCCTCCAGTACTTCAGCCCCATCGAAATCATCCTCGACGATCAGTACTCGTCCTAAACTCACAGGTCACTCCTTCATGCGATCTTGATGGCTTGTTGATCGTTACTTGATATTTCGGTGCAACGATAATTGCGCTTCTGAATGCGGCCGTAAATCGTTGAGACGACTAAACGCTACCACTTGAAACAAAATCGACAAGCTTATTTTTTGCAATTTGTCAAGTTCTATCAAGTGTTGGCAATCAGGATGAGAGGAGGGACATATGGAAATATCACCAAATGTGGATCGCTGGGGTTTTCAGCGCTTCGTTGAGTCGTCGGTGTCAGAAGGGTTCCTGCGCGAGCCGGTCCTGATGGAAGGAATGTCTGGTTCGCGCATCACGCGCAATGGCCTGCCGTATGTGAATTTTTCGGGGATCAACTACCTCGGCTGGCAACAGGACCCGCAAGTGCTCGATGCGTTCTGTGAGTCGGTCAAACGCTATGGGCTTTCCACCGGTGGGTCGCGGGCGACGCAGGGTGTCTGCGAGCCACATTTCCGATTGGAAACGTTGCTCAGCGAGCATCATGGCAAAGACAAAACACTCACGTTTGCCTCAGGCATGCTGGCCAACCTTGGCTTCATCAATGCCATGACAGCGAAGTTCAATTTCTCCCCCAGCAGCGGCATTGACAACCGCGATGCCGTGCTGATCTTTGACCGTGATTGCCACTGGAGTCTCTGGAAAGCCGCCGCGCACCTTAAGTACGGCGAATCGCTGCTGTCGTTCAAGCATAACGATGTGGCCGACCTTGAACGTGTTCTGCAAAATATCGGAGATCGAAAGGCCATTGTGGTTTTCGAAAGTGTCTACTCCTCCGACGGGAGCGTGGCGCCTATCGGTACGATCCTGGATCTGTGTGAACGATTCAATGCCCTGAGCTATATCGACGACGCCAATGGCTTCATGGTGTATGGCGAGCCGCAGCGCAATTTCTACGAAGAGTTCCAGCACCTTCGCCGCGCCGATTTCATCATGATCTCATTATCGAAATCAGTAGGCCTGGAAGGCGGCGCGATCAGCGCCAACGCGGAGTACATCGACGCCTTTGAAGTACTGAGTGGAACGTCGATCTTCACAGCCGCCATTCAACCGCCAACGGCAGACGCAGCGGCATCCATCATCGAGCGCCTCAAGCGCGACCCTTCCATCATGGATGACTTCCTGCGCAGAAGCCTGGCGTTTCGCCTGCGATTGCTTGACGGTGGCCTGCAGCTCAATAGCACACCGTCTTACATCACCTCCGTGTTGATCGGCAAGGACAGCAAGGCCGAGCAAGTTCGGGAGCAGTTGGAGCAACAAGGCTTCTGCGTACCGATCTTCCGCTATCCGGCGGTCAAGCCCAATCAGGCACTGATACGGCTGATCCTGCACCGGCACCACACCGACGCGGAAATCGAGAGGTTTGCCCAAAGCCTGGAAAATCTGCTCGGTTGCGATGATTCATCCAGTCGATTGGGCGAGAGCCTGCTAGCGGCAGCGAACTAGGTCAGGAAGTCGCATATGACACGCATGGAACAGGTGGTGCGGGTCGGCTTGCCGGCCAGCACAAATGACACCACTTGGGCGGCGGAACATATTGAAATCAAGGACTCGATTGCGACGATTGACCGAACGTCCTGGAATCAACTGTGCAAGCCTCATCAGTTTTGCAGCCATGAGTATATGGCTGCCCTGGAGGCCAGCGGCCTGGAATGCCAGTACCTTTATGCGCTGGCCATTTCAAACGGTGAACTGGTCGGCGCTGCTGTAGCCACCCTATGGCGGATTCATCTGCCATATGGGATGTCATTGCGCGTCACAACCCTGGGAACGCCGGTCAATACGGGGTTGCCGCTGATGTTAGCGGTCACTGCGAATTCCATAAGCCTGCGATATGGTCTGGTGGCTGCGCTGGAGCGGGCGTCAATCAAGCGCGGCGTCCGACTGTTCGTCGGGCGGGATTTTCCGACAGCCGACTACCTCCACAAGCAGGCGCTCGACAAGCTCTACAGCTGCGCGCATTTGGAGCTGCCCTGGACAGACTTTGAGCAGTATCTGGAGCAGCACCCCAAGCGCAAAAGCATACGCCGTGATCTGCGGTCGCTTGAAAAGGCAGGCTACTGTCTCGACATTCGCGAGGGTCAGGCACTGTCGACTGATGAAGCGCAGCGCTTGCACGCCTTATGGTTACAGCTGTATCGCAAACATCACTCGCCTGACCAGATCATGGTCACCGAAGATTTCTTTCTGCAAATGAGCCAGCTCGACCATGCGGTGTGGTTGCTGCTGCGCAAGGAAGGACGCATTGATGCGTTCGACCTCTGTTTTGTTCTGGGCGACCATCTGGAATCCACCTATTGCGGCGTGGATCTGGAGGCAACGAGTCGCCTGTCCATCCACCGCGCAATGGGCTACCACATCGTTCGCCACGCCATCGGCAAAGGACTGCGCAGCATTAACTTTGGTATTTCCAACGAGCAGGGCAAAGTCGAAATGGGCTGTCGCCTGCAAGCCTGTTACGCCTGGATGCAAGCCAATCCCAAGTGGCTCGGACGACTGCTTCGCATGATCCTGCATCGATTTGTGCTCAAGCACGACCAGGACAAGCTCGCGCAGGAAAACCTGACCGTGGAAGACCAGCGGTGAAGCGGCTGCTACACAAACATGGCGCCGGTCTTTTGCTCTTGACCGGTCTGCAATGGGTGATTTCGGTGGCGGATTGGATGCTGATCGTACTGCTGCAGATCGTGGTATTCGATCTGACCCAGTCGGCGTTCAACATCATGTTGCTGGTCATATGCGAGTTGATCCCGATGCTGCTGTTCGGCGCATGGGCCGGTGCAGTGGCCGATCGCACCGATCTCAAACGGGTACTGGTCTGGGCCTGTGTGGCGCGTCTGTTCATCATCCTGGCACTCTTGCTGCCGGCGATGCGTGGGCAGCTTATCCCGATCCTTGCCATTGCTGCCCTGGCGGCGACATGCAACCGGTTCTTCGTGCCGGGTGCCAGTGCCTTGTTACCCAGCCTGGTTTCGGCAGATAGGCTACCCGCTGCCAACGCCATCATCATGGCCGCGCGCATGTCAGGGATGGCCATCGGTACGCTGTTGGCTGGCGTGCTGGCCAGCCACTACGGGCATGGGGTGGCGGTTGTGGTAATTGGCGTGCTGCTGCTCATCGCCAGTGTCTTGTGTGTGTTGTTGCCCTCGTCCCATGTCAAGCGGGAGCAGGCCGATGAAGTAGGTATCTGGCGCGATTTGCGCACGGCGGTTTCACGCTATGGAGCCAGCCTGATACTGCCCATGACGGCCAGTATGCTGGTGATGCTGGCCCTTGGCAGTTTTGAGATTCTTGCGCTTGTCTATGTGGTCCAGGTGCTGGAGCGCCCACCGGCCGATGTCGGGTTGCTGTTCGGCGCCTATGGTGTCGGCATGCTGGCTGGACTTACTTTGTCGTCATGGCCCCGTGTCGGGCAGCAATATGGCGCATGGATGTTGATCAGTCTGACCCTGATATGTGCCTCTATCTGGGTTGTATCGAAAGTCGACAGCCTCGGTTTGGCATTGCCGTTGGTGGCTGTGACGGGGCTGGCGGAGGGGCTGGTCATTACCCTGAGCCTGTTGCGCATCTATCAGCAGGTTGCTGGGGATTTCTATGCCCGTGTGATTGCATTGCTGGATACCGGCACAGGCGCGGCCTTTCTTGTTTCGGTCATGCTGACAGGCGTCGTGGCCGATAAGGTACCGGCAAACATCTTGCTGCAAGGGCTCGCCATGACGCTCACCGGCTTGCTGCTGTTGGGGGTCATTGTGATGAAGGTGAGTACAGCCTGGCTTCACCTGAAAAAGGTGGAGCTCGAATAGAACACCGTTAATCACGCAGAGCACTGACGCCCGCTCTTTTGAAGAACACCCTCATACCGCTCCTGGAGTTCTCTAGGAAACATCCCGCAAGTGAAAAGGACCGATACTGCGGGTAGCTCAACCAATTGTCCCTTTTAAGTTGACAGTAAGACGCCTCCCAGCCGATTTATCCCCCACGTCCCGCCCATTAATCTGTGCCCATGTTGAACGCAACGCCCAACCCACTTAAACAAAAAAGGATTCAACCATGAGCACGCCAACCTACAACCGCTTGAACAAAGACGACGCCGTAGTCCTGCTGGTCGACCACCAGACCGGTCTGATCTCCCTGGTGCAGGACTTCTCGCCCAACGAGTTCAAGAACAACGTGCTGGCCCTGGCGGACCTGGCCAAGTTCTTCAACCTGCCGACGATCCTCACCACCAGCTTCGAGCAAGGCCCTAACGGCCCGCTGGTGCCGGAGTTGAAGGAGATGTTCCCGGACGCGCCGTACATCGCTCGCCCTGGCCAGATCAATGCGTGGGACAACGAAGACTTCGTCAAGGCGATCAAGGCCACCGGGCGTAAGCAGATCATCATTGCCGGTGTGGTGACGGACGTGTGCGTGGCGTTCCCGACGTTGTCGGCGCTGGCGGAGGGGTTTGATGTATTTGTGGTGACGGATGCTTCGGGCACCTTCAATACCACGGTGCAACAGGCGGCGTGGAGCCGGATGACGCAGGCCGGTGCGCAGATGATGAACTGGTTTTCGGTGGCGTGTGAGCTGCATCGCGACTGGCGCAACGATATCGAAGGCCTGGGCAATCTGTTGTCCCAGCGTATTCCGAACTATCGCAACTTGATGAATGGTTATGCGGCGCTGACGGCGCAGCAGAAGTAAGAAAACTGCCGTCAACGATAAGCCTGCTTGAAAAAGCAGGCTTGCTTCGTTAGGTGCTGCGATGGACGTTGTGGCGCCCGCACTTTACTCAGTAGAAATAGTTGGACTCGGCTTTTTTATCGAGCCCCACCAAAACACTCTGAGCAATTCGGCAGGCCGTCGGCGCGGCGTTGGGGCCCCAGTGCTGGCAGTAGTAACGACCTTCGTTCACCGATTTACCCTCCTCGGTGAAGACTTCGATCACTGCATTCCAGAGTGACACCCGTGGGGCGTCACTGGTGGGGTCGAGGCACAGCAGGTGGGTGATTTGTAATTCATCGTCATCGTTTGCCTGGTAACCCTGATAGCCGATAACCAGCAGCCAATGCGCCGCCAGGCCGTCGTCCCAATCGACACAGACGATCGGGATTTTGCGGTTGTCGACGGCGTCGGCAATATTGCGGATGGTCGTCTGTCGTCGCGGCGCTGCATCCAGCACTTCGGTCACAACCCCGGCGTGCTTGAACACATCAACCAGCCAGCTCACATCGAAATCGTCGGTGCCTTCCGACACCAGGGCGCCGAAGGCCAGTAGGCTTTCGCGAAAGCGACCCAGTCGGGTTCGGCCATCGTAACTGTCGAGTGATTGAGCCTGCTCGCGGGACATAACGCCCAATGCGATCAAGGTCATCGCCACGCAGTAAGGTCCACAGGCACCATCCATTTCGCCTTGGCGTAAATGAACATAGTCATGTGCGCGGGGGTGAGCACAGGTCACCGGGCCGTTGGGGGATACCGACAACCAAGGGCTTACAAACATTCGATTCATGCAGCGTCATTCCTTTGCAAAAAAAAGCAGCCGCCCAGCATGAGCGGCGTCACGATAAGAAGACAGGTTCAACTCAGGCGTTCAGGCTCGACGTAACTCAACACGGTGGTTTCCCGAGCATCCGACACGGCGAACTGCTCGCGCGCCACGAGGGCGTTGAGCAAGGCGTTCTTGCCATGGTTGTATTTGCCGATCACCGAAACCACCGGCAGCCGTGCGTCAGCCAACAAGTACTGCAAGCGGCTTATCTCGGCCGCGTGGTCTGGCAGCACCGCATAAATCGAATCGAAGCCCATGGTTAATGCTCTTCCTTAAATAGCGCTGATGCAGCCCGTGCTTAGAAAATGCCGAACAGTTTGGGCCTGATGAAGACGCGTCCCGTTAGATGACTGGCGAAGAAGTTGTCGTCCTCGGCATATTTGACGAAGAGCCTGTCGAGTTCTGCGTGGACACGACCAAAACCATCATCCAGCCATTCAATCATGGTCGATTTAAGGGTCAGGATGATTTTTGCCGCCTCATAGAGCGCGCCCACCTTGCGCAGGAGGCTATCGGACTCGAACCCGTCTTCGATCTCTTTGAAGCGGCCCTCCATCTCTCGCTGGAAGTCGTCAAACACACGGGTCACTGCGTTTTCCAGCTCATCGCTGGTCTCCCAGTCCCCCATGAAACCAAAGGATGAGAGGTAGTCATCGAAGCCTTTCAGATCGGAAAACACCTCATCAAAATCGGGCAACTCGATTTCCGTATCCAGATCGAGGTCCGCGATTCTAAAGATGCTGAGGTCTGCCTTTTCGATCTTGGCAACGACCGTATCGCGCATTTGGCGAAGCACACCTTTGAAGTTCAAGCAGCTCATCGCAGCCAGGCGCTTGCTGAGAAAGGCATGCGACTGTTCCAGGTAGAGCGAAAGCACTTCATCGCGACCAAAGGCTTGCGTCGACTGACCACCACGCCTACGTACCGATACCGAACACAGCGGCGTCACCGATACACCCGGGCATAGTTGGTGAATTTCTCGCTGGAGGGCCTCGACCTTATCGCCCGCAACGTCGGCATTGGTCAGGATGACTTGCAGGGGAATCCTGGCATCCAGTCCGAGCCGTTTGATCAGATTCACATCCACCGGTTCCAGCCGTGCGGAGCTGGCGTTGATCACATAGAAGGCGCCATGAATCCAGGTTTCCGGCTCCATCGGGCGCGCACGATGTTGCTGCATGAAACGGTCGAACTGTTGGAGCCATCGCTCATAGTTGTCAGCTTCCAGGCCAACGCTGTCGAACACATTCAACAGGTGCCCCTGGTGCTCGAAGGTGTGCGACTGAAAATTTTTCTCCCAGGAGGTGACGGGCTTGCCACTTCCCGTCTCAAACAAACCCACCTGGTCAAAAAGATAGTTGCAGAAGCTGCTTTTGCCGACGCCGCTTTTACCCAGCACGATGATGTTGATCGCGAACTGATCCATGTCTCTCTAAACCCTGAACCGCTGAAAGGGGATGAAGGCCTGCCTAGAAACAGATCTGTCTCTCGCCACGGCCTTCAGAGTGCGCCAAGTGGCTTCAAGCTTTTTGATTGCCCCATTTTCCCAGCGCAATCTTGAACGCCTGCATGAACTGCTCGTTAGAAAAGAGGCGAGCCCAGTCCGGTGACTTGCCTGTCTTCAGGTAGCCGTCCACGGCGCGTTCATAGACCTCGACCAGGGCCAAGCCAAGCGCTCCGGTGATCGCCCCGGCAACAGCGGCGTTAATGATCTGCCCAAGCACGGGGATCATCTTGGTCAGGCTGGCTGCCAACTGACGCCCCACCAGGCTGAGGATCTGGCCCTTGAGCAGGCTGACGGCCATTTCACCCATCGAGCCAAACCCGTAGAGCTTGGCCAGCGATGCCGCCATCGCCATCTGCTGAGGCACAATGAGTAACGCGTCCGACATCGGCACCGGGTTAAGTCCGGCGCTGGCGGCGGTGGTGCCGCTGTAGGTCATGATGATGGTCATCGCCTCGCTGCGTTTGGCTGGTAGCGACGCGATCTGGGCAGCCACGAAGGACTGGCGTAGCGCATCGTCCTTGAGTGATGCACTCGACCAGGCGATTAACTTTTCGAGGTCCAGTTTCAGCTCTGGGTCGTGGCTGGGGTTATTTGCACAGGTCTCGAAAACCTCACAATGAATACCGTGCTCGCGCAGCACGTTGCGAAACGCCCGGGAAGTCTCACCGTTGCCCTCATCGTCGATGGGTTCGGCATCGCACTGGGTGAGTACCACAGCCACCGGAATATCCAGTTCACCGGTAATCAATCGCAAGTTGTCCAGGTCAAAATCAGTAACCCGGTGGTTGGCTACGCTGAGGCAGTACCAAATGAGATGGATCTGTTCATCCAGCGCCTTGAACTTGCGCTGTTTGATCTCCGGGATGATTTTTTCCCGAAAGTTGCCTGTCGAGGGTTTGCCTTCCGTCACCTCATAACCTTCGGTATCAAAGATGACCAGAGGGATGTTGGCGTCTTCGTAGCGATGACAACCCCGAGTGACAGGCTGCCCGGTACCGACCTTGGCAATCGTTTTGCCGAAGATATGATTGATCAGGCTGCTCTTTCCAACACCGGTGCCACCAACAATCATCAGGTTCGGGCGTTTGACCGACGCCATTTCCTTATCGAACTGCTCTTCCAGTTGAGCTTCCATACTTGCCATTGTTCTATTCTCCGTCGCTACGCGGCGCTCAAAAGAGGGCGCGCTAAAAAAAAGGTTATCGCCCCGGACCCAAAATCCTAAAGCCTCAATCGCACTTTGCCACTATCCCTGTCAAGCGCAGCGGTTGGGTGGATAGGCTCCAACGGGTATTGTTTTTGACGCTCCTGCTCTCGTCTGAAAAGTGATCAGCGAGACATCCTTCTCTACCTATTCCTCCTGCGCAGTCACCCCCCCTTGCAAAAGCCCGACTTTCCTCTGCAACTGCTTGATATGCGCCTTCTCAGCGCGCAGCGCAGAACGCAACTCCCGGTTCTCAGCCTCATAGATCCGCCCCCAGCGCGCGTTCCGGCGGCAGGTAAGCGCCATTTTCCAGAGTTCACGCAGCCTCAAGTATTGCAGCAGGAGCACCAGCAGGATGCTCCCCAACACTACCAATGCCCCTGTCGACACTGCTTCTGCCATAGTCATGCGTACTTCCTTGCGTATACCCAATTTGTTTAAACGACAGCCACACGATATGTAGCAATAGACGACAGGTCTAGAATGTAGACTTATACAGGTAAAGTATTCGCACACGTCACGAGGGGATGGAACGCATGCATTCCATTGAACAGGTTTGCTGGGACCTGGCACTTCGCCACTGCTTGATCGAGATTGTCGCCCGGCAGGAGGGCCGGCAGACCACGGGGCACTTGATCCAGAGCGTTGGTAGCAAACGCCGGCAGGCCGCCAACGACATCAATATGCACATCGCCGAACATGCGCCTCAAAACCTTACACATGACAAAAAAATAACCGGCTACGTGCCAAGCAAAACGTTCCAGCCGCTGTTCATCGGTGACGAATCTCAAGCACTTGAGACCGGGGTTTTATGAGTAACCGGGCAAAACGTGGGGCAAGCCGCATCGCGCTATTGCCCTTGACTCTCCCCTATACGGCAGCCCCTACCCTGCAACCCCGTTTCAGGACTCATCCCCATGGCTCAGCGCATTCTGGTCATCCTCGGCCATCCCTCCAGCACCAGTTTCTGTTCGGCACTGGCGGACACCTACATCCAATCGGCCAAAAACGCCGACCATGAAGTACGCGTCCTACGGCTGGGCACGCTGGCTTTCGACCCGGTGCTGCATCACGGTTACACCGACATTCAAGCCCTGGAAGCCGATTTGCTCGGTGCCCAGGCAGATATCCTGTGGGCCACCCATTTGGCGTTTGTCTTGCCGATTTGGTGGGGTGGTATTCCGGCGTTGATGAAGGGCTTTATCGATAGAGTTTTCCTACCCGGCTTCGCCTTCAAGTACCGTGCAGGCAAGGCATTTCCTGACAAGCTGCTGCATGGCCGAACCGCACACTTGCTGGTGACGCTCGATACGCCGCCATGGTATTACCGCTGGTTCTACCGCATGCCGGGTATTCATCAGATGCGCAAGACGACGCTGGCGTTTTGCGGCATAACGGTGACCAAGACCTTGTTGCTCGGGCCGGTGCTGGGTTCCACGCCCGCGCAACGCGCTCGTTGGCTGACGCGGGCCGGCGGATTATTTGGAAAAGGGCGTTTTCATGTTCATCGGCAAAGCGGCGCAACTGTCGGGCACGACCATCAAGGCGATTCGTCACTATGAAGCGATCGGCCTGCTTCCCAGCCCGCAGAGAGCGGGGCGGTATCGGGTCTATTCGGCGCAGAGTGTCGAGCTGCTGATGTTGATCAAGTGTGCTCAGCAACTGGGTTTCAAGCTCAAGGAGTTACAGGCCATTTTGCACGGGCACCAGGGCGACGCGCTGCCCTGGGCGCGCGCGAGCCAGGCGATTGCCCGCAAGCAGGAGGAGCTGGCGCTGCAGATGGCGGCACTGCAGAAGATGCAGGCCGGGCTGGTCGAGTTTGACGCGATGCTTAAACACTCAAACCAGAATTGCACGATAAGTACAAATTAGACAATAAATATAAATCAGGTTAGTGTCGCGCTTTCGTCCCGTTGATATTCAGGAGCGCGCCATGACCACACTCTCGGACTTCAAGCTTAAAACCTGCGTTCCCCCGCAGGAGCGTGCGTGATGAGCGCGGTGCCACTGGCGGTTTACGAACTCAGTGCATTGCGCGCCGCGCTGTCGCGCCAAGACATGCTGCACGCGGTGGAACAGGCATTGATCAGTCACGCCGACGGCCGCATCGTGGCCCCGCCGCCGGGGGTGTTGTTGTTTGAAAACCCGCCGGGGGACTGTCATATCAAGTCCGGCTACGCGAAAGACGGTTCGGTGTTTGTGGTCAAGCTGGCCATGGGCTTTTATGAGAATCCTTCCCGCGGCCTGGAGACCAATAATGGCCTGGTGCTGGTGTTCGATTCTCACACCGGCAAGACCCGCGCCATCCTCAACGACGAAGGCTGGCTGACCAGTTGCCGCACTGCCGCAGCCGGTGCCTTGGCCGCACGGGCCGGGGCGCCCGCACGGGTGAGCGCGCTAGGCATTCTCGGCAGCGGGCATCAGGCGCAACTGCAGGCGCGCTGGACCTGCGAACTGCTGGGAATCGAGCGTGTGGTGATCTGGGGACGCGCTCCCGAGCGGGCACAACACCTCGCCAACGCACTGCAGCAAGCTGGGTTGAAAGCCCAAGCAGCCGACAGCATTGAGGCTGTTTTCGCACAGTGCAATCTGGTGATTACCTGCACGCCGTCGACCCAGGCAATCGTACCGGCCGACGTGGTGCGTACAGGCACTCATATTGTCGCCCTGGGCGCAGACAGCCCAGGCAAACAGGAACTGGACCCGTTGCTGCTGCAGAGGGCACGGGTGCTCATGACCGATGACCGTGCCCAATGCCTGGACCATGGCGAAATGAGCCACGCAGTACGGGCCCATTTGATCAGCGACCAGGCCGACGTTTCCCTCGGCCATGTGCTGGCCGGTAAGGCACGCGGGCGTTTCCGCGACGATGACCTGACCATCGCCGACCTGACCGGCCTAGCCGCTCAGGACATCGCACTGGCGACCCTCGCGGTGCAGCGCATGCGGGCCGTGGACTGACAACTGTTCGGACGCCTGCGTACAATCACCGTTCCTTTTTCCTGTGCCCGGTTAACCCATGGTCGATATCGCATTCATCAAGGCAACCGCCGACGGCATTGCCGCCCTGCTCTATCCGGACCTGGAAGCCGTGGTACACGACCTGCACACCGGGCGCATTGCCCACATCGCCAATGGCTTTTCCCGACGTCAGGTCGGGGATGAATCGCTGATCACTGACCTGGCTGAGTTGGCTGCCGGACCCGACACCGTCGGGCCGTATGAAAAGACCGGGATCAACAGCCGTCAGTTGCGTTCGATCTCCCTCGTCGCCCGTGCCGCCAACGGTGAACCCTGCGCCTTGCTGTGCCTGAACTTCGATGTGACCGCCCTGGCCCAAGTGCAGAAACTGATCAGCGGCTTTGCCGTAGGCCAGCAGTCCCAGGGGCGCCCAGAATCGCTGTTCAGCGGCGATTGGCGGGAAAAACTCAATGAGATCATCGAAACCCTCGCCGCCGAAAATCATTTGAAACCCGCCGATTTCGGCCGTGGCGAAATCATCCAGGTGCTGGTGCAGGCGCGGGAGCACGGCCTGCTGGATGTGCGTAACTTTGTCGACTACGTCGGCGACTACTTCAAGATTTCCCGGGCCAGTGTGTATAACTATTTGCGCGCCGCGGCGGCGCAGTAACAGGCGACCGCGCAATCGGCTCAGTCGCCCCGTTCATTTGCCCCCATCCCCCATGTCTGCTAGTGTCGCGCCGGTTTACCGTCTACCGGAATAGCCGCCATGGCCCGCAAAAAAGTTGCACTCGATTTCGAACAATCCCTCGCCGACCTGCAAACCCTGGTCGAGCGTCTGGAGAACGGCGAGTTGTCGCTGGAAGACTCGCTGACGGCGTTTGAACAAGGCATCGGCCTGACCCGCGACTGCCAGAGCGCGTTGGCGCAGGCAGAGCAGAAGGTTCAGGTGTTGCTCGAACGCGACGGGGAGTTGGCCGAAGAACCTTTCGATGCGGAACAGCCCGAATGATCGACGCGTATCAGGCCAGTAGCCAAGCCCGGGTCAATGCGGCGCTGGAGCCCTTGTTTGTTGCGCCAAGCCCGGAAATGAAACGGCTCTACGAGGCCATGCGCTACAGCGTGATGAATGGCGGCAAGCGGGTGCGTCCGTTGCTGGCCTATGCGGCCTGCGAAGCCCTCGGCGCGCCTGCCGAACAGGCCAACGGCGCGGCCTGCGCGGTGGAGTTGATTCACGCCTATTCCCTGGTGCATGACGATTTGCCGGCGATGGACGACGATGACCTGCGTCGCGGCCAGCCGACCACCCATAAAGCCTTTGACGAAGCCTGCGCGATCCTCGCCGGCGATGGCCTGCAAAGCCTGGCGTTCAGCGCATTGCTCGACCCGAGTTTGAGCAGCGTGAATGCCGAGATCCGCTTGCGCATGGTCACCACCCTGGCGGTTGCCGCAGGCCCCGCCGGGATGGTCGGTGGCCAGGCCATCGATCTCGGCTCGGTGGGCCAGAAGCTCGATCAACAGGCCCTCGAACACATGCATCGGCACAAGACCGGCGCCCTGATCGAAGCCGCCGTCCACCTGGGCGCCCTGGCCAGTGGGCGTGCCGAAGCCGCGCAATTGGCGGCTTTGCAGGTTTACTCCGGGGCCATCGGCCTGGCGTTCCAGGTGCAGGACGACATTCTCGACGTAGAAAGTGACACCGCCACCCTGGGCAAACGCCAGGGCGCCGATATCGCACGGGACAAACCGACTTATCCTGCGCTGCTCGGGCTGGATGCCGCCAAGGCTTATGCCCTGGAACTGCGCGACCAGGCCCTGGCCGCCCTGCGACCTTTCGACGCAGCAGCCGAGCCCCTGCGAGACCTGGCGCGGTACATCGTCGAACGTCGTCACTGATAACCGCGGCCATTACAGCCACATATCGGTCAAGTTCGGTGCTCTGCGTGGGCAGTTTGCGATGCTTGAGGTAAACTGCCGCCTCTTCTATACCTATAACGATTCGCCTGATGCCCACGACGTTTCAAGAGATTCCCCGCAAACGCCCGTCCACGCCTCTGCTCGACCGTGCTGTCACGCCGGACGGCCTGCGTCGTCTGGGTGAAGCCGAGCTGGTAACCCTGGCCGATGAATTGCGCCTGGAATTGCTCTACACGGTCGGCCAGACCGGTGGGCATTTCGGTGCCGGCCTGGGCGTCATCGAGCTGACCATCGCGCTGCATTACGTGTTCGACACCCCGGACGACCGGCTGGTGTGGGACGTAGGCCATCAGGCGTATCCGCATAAAATCCTCACCGGCCGTCGCGAGCGCATGAGCACCCTGCGCCAGAAGGACGGCATCGCCGCCTTCCCGCGTCGCTCGGAGAGCGAGTACGACACCTTTGGCGTCGGCCACTCCAGCACCTCGATCAGTGCCGCGCTGGGCATGGCGATTGCCTCGCGCCTGCAAGGCAGCGATCGCAAGGCGATTGCGGTGATCGGTGACGGCGCGCTGACCGCCGGCATGGCCTTCGAGGCGCTGAACCATGCGCCGGAAGTGGACGCCAACATGCTGGTGATCCTCAACGACAACGACATGTCGATCTCGCGCAATGTCGGCGGCCTGTCCAACTACCTGGCGAAGATCCTTTCCAGCCGGACCTACGCCAGCATGCGCGAAGGCAGTAAGAAAGTGCTGTCGCGCTTGCCCGGCGCGTGGGAAATCGCCCGCCGCACCGAAGAATATGCCAAAGGCATGCTGGTGCCCGGCACGCTGTTCGAAGAGCTGGGCTGGAACTACATCGGCCCCATCGACGGCCACGACCTGCCGACCCTGATCGCCACGCTGCGCAACATGCGTGACCTCAAAGGCCCGCAGTTCCTGCACATCGTCACCAAGAAAGGCAAAGGCTTCGCCCCGGCGGAAGTCGACCCGATCGGTTACCACGCGATCACCAAGCTCGACCCCCTGGACGCCCCCGCCGCCGCGCCGAAAAAAGCCAGCGGGCCAAAGTACTCCGGTGTGTTCGGCGAATGGCTGTGCGACATGGCCGCCGCCGACCCGCGCCTGGTGGGAATTACCCCGGCGATGAAGGAAGGTTCCGACCTGGTGGCGTTCAGCGAGCGTTTCCCGCTGCGCTACTTCGACGTCGCCATCGCTGAGCAGCACGCGGTGACATTCGCCGCAGGCATGGCCTGCGAAGGCGCCAAGCCGGTGGTGGCGATCTATTCCACCTTCCTGCAGCGCGCTTATGACCAGTTGGTGCATGACGTCGCGGTGCAGCACCTCGACGTGCTGTTCGCCATCGACCGCGCCGGCCTGGTCGGCGAAGACGGCCCGACCCACGCCGGCAGCTTCGACCTGTCCTACCTGCGTTGCATCCCCGGCATGCTGGTGATGACGCCGAGCGACGAAAACGAACTGCGCAAGATGCTCAGCACCGGCCACCTCTACAACGGCCCGGCCGCCGTGCGCTACCCGCGCGGCACCGGCCCGAACGCGGTGATCGAAAAAGACCTGGCGCCGATCGAAATCGGCAAGGGCATTGTGCGACGCCAAGGCAGCAAGACCGCGTTCCTGGTGTTCGGCGTGCAACTGGCCGAAGCCCTGAAAGTCGCCGAGAAGATCGACGCCACCGTGGTCGACATGCGTTTCGTCAAACCGCTGGATGAAGCACTGGTGCGCGAGATCGCCGCCGGCCATGAACTGCTGGTGACGGTCGAAGAAAACGCCATCATGGGCGGTGCCGGTGCGGCGGTCAGCGAGTTCCTGGCGCGCGAGAACATCCTCAAGTCGGTGCTGCACCTGGGCTTGCCGGATGTGTACGTCGAACACGCCAAGCCGGCGCAGATGCTCGCCGAGTGCGGGCTCGACGAGGCGGGTATCGAGGCGTCGGTCCGCGAACGCATGACACTCCTGGGTTTATAACCCCCCGAGACTTCTGTAGGAGCGAGCTTGCTCGCGAAAAACGTCAACGATGACGCGTGCACTCTGTATGCACGCGGCGTCCTCAGGTTTTTCGCGAGCAAGCTCGCTCCTACAAAAAGCTATGGACCGCTCTATGAATCACCTGCGCCTTGCCCTGCCCTTGCTGCTTCTGCCAGCCCACGACCTGCTCGCCGACAGCCGCGACGCCGCGCTGAAACTCCCCGACGTGGTCATCAGCGCCAACCGCCAGGTCCAGGCGCGCAACGACAGCAGCGCCGCCAACACCGTCTTCACCCGCGACGACATCGACCGCCTGCAACCGACCAGCCTGACCGACCTGCTCAGCCGCGTGCCCGGTGTGCAAGTGGCGCCCACCGGCGGCCGTGGCAGTTTGCCGGGCATCTACCTGCGCGGCACCAAGTCCGCGCAAAGCCTGGTGCTGGTGGACGGCCAGCGCATCGCCAACGCCACCTCCGGCGACAGCGGCCTGCAATACCTGAATGTGGACCAGATCGAGCGCGTCGAAGTGCTGCGCGGCTCGCGCTCGGTGATCTACGGCAGCGATGCAATTGGCGGGGTGATCCAGGTGTTTACCCGGCGCAACGCCGAACAGGGCCTGCAGCCGCGCCTGCGGCTGGGCTTCGGCAGCCACCAGAGCTGGGAGCGTAGCCTCGGGCTGTCCGGCGGCGACGAACACACGCGCTTCAACCTGGGCGCGAGCCTGGATGAAAGCGCCGGCATCAACTCGACACACACCTCGTTTCCCAGCGATGGCGACCATGATGCCTACCGCAACCAGTCCGTCAGCCTGAACCTCAGCCACAGTTTCAGTGACGCGTTGGAAGCCGGTTTCAACCTGCTGGATAGCCGCGGCAAGTCGGAGTACGACAACAGCTTCGGCCGCTACGACGTCGCCACCGGCCAGAGCGTCGGCCAGAAACCCTACACCGACTACGCCGTGAGCAGCGCCAGCGGCTATGCCGACGCCCGCCTCAGCGAACGCTGGCAATCGCGCCTGGAACTGGGCCACAGCGAGAACCGCGACACCAAGCGCGATACCCTCAGCGATGACTTCAGCGTATTCAACACCTACCGCGACTCTGTCAACTGGCAGAACGACCTGACCCTGAATGAGCGCAACAGCTTGATCCTCGGCGGCGACTGGTACGAAGACCGCTTCCACGGCTCCACCACGTTTACCGAAAACAGCCGCTGGAACCGCGCCGCCTTTGTCCAGCATCGTTTCCGTAGCGAGTGGTTTTCCACCGAACTGGGCCTGCGCCATGACCAGAACCAACAGTTTGGCAGCCAGAACAGCTGGAGCGGCACCCTCTCCGTGCCGATCAACCCCGACAACGATGTGCTGCTCAGCTACAGCGAAGGCTTCCGCGCGCCGACCTTCAATGACCTCTATTACCCGGACACGCAGTACAGCAACCCGAATCTTCAGCCCGAGACCTCCAAGAGTTACGAGCTGCAATGGCGCAGCCAGCTCGGCGACCACACGCGCCTGGAAACCTCGCTGTACCGCACCGACTTGAGCGACGCGATCATTCTCGACGGCGGCAAACCGCAGAACGTCGCAGCGGCGCGGATCAATGGTTTTGAAGCCGCGCTCAAGCACGAGCTGTTCGGCTGGCAGGGCAACCTGGGCGTTTCGCTGATCGACCCGCGCGACCGCGACAGCGGCCACACCCTCGCCCGCCGTGCGCGGCGCACCCTGAACCTGGACCTGGATCGGCAATTCGATCAACTCGGCGTCGGTGCGAGCTGGCAGGCGATCAGCAGCAGCTACGACGACGAAGCCAATCGCAATCGCCTGGGCGGTTATGCCTTGCTCGGGCTGCGCAGCAGTTGGGCGCTCAGCCGGGAAGTGGCGTTGTCGCTGAAAGTCGATAACGTGCTGGACAAGACTTACGCTCGGGCACGTTACAGCTATGACGATCCGGCG
Organism: Pseudomonas sp. Y39-6; assembly: GCF_023651955.1. Classification (NCBI taxonomy): domain Bacteria; kingdom Pseudomonadati; phylum Pseudomonadota; class Gammaproteobacteria; order Pseudomonadales; family Pseudomonadaceae; genus Pseudomonas; species Pseudomonas sp. Y39-6. The sequence goes on from NZ_CP069594.1 coordinate 6,300,167, forward strand.
TTCCTGAACAATCAGGACTATCGGGAAGAAGGTCGGGTGTGGAGGGTTGGCGTGACCTGGACGCCGACGCTCTGATAGAAACGTCGGCGTGCCTGCGATTGCGTCAGCGGTTCGGCGCAATCACCTGACACAACCGCGCCAAGGCTTCCAACATCTGCCCGCTCGGCCGTTCCAGGCCTTTGTCCGGCACCAACAGCAAACGCCCCTGCGCCACCGCCGCCAGCTGCGGCCAGGCTTTCCAGGCATCCAACTGCGGTTGATCCGCCGCCAGAATCACCTCGGGGTTGCGCTGCAGCACCGACTCGACGCTGACCTGCGGCGCAGGCAGCGTGAGGTCGTCGAACACATTGCGCGCGCCGCACACACTCAGCGCATCGCTGATGATCTGCCCACCGCCCACGGTGTACAAAGGCGGGCTCCACACTTGGTAAAACACCCGCAAGGGTTCGGCACGCTGATAGCGCTGGCGCAACCCGGCCAGGCGCTGGCGCAACTGCGCAGACAATTGCCGGCCGGCGTCGGCGCGCCCCAGTTGCTCGGCGATGGCCTGGACCTGCTGGGTCAGTTGTTCGAGGTTATGGGGTTCGGCGACGTAGACCGGGATATTCAGGCGCTGCAACTGTTCACGCTGGGCCGGGCCGATGCTGCCGGGCCAGAGCAGGATCAGGTCGGGCTTGAGGCTGAGCAAGCGCTCGATGTTCAATTGCCCATAGCGCCCGACCGACGCGACCTTCGCCAGCGCCGCTGGCCGCTCGCCGCCATCGAGCACGCCCACCAACAGGTCGGCAGCGCCCAGTTCAACCACGATTTCCGACAGCGACGGCGCCAGGCTGACCACCCGCTCGACCGCCAGGGCCTGGGCAGCGAACGCCAGCAGCAGGAGCGCCAGCCAGCGAGGCTTCATCCCAATTGACGCGGGATGCGGTAGAGGTAAAACAACACCAGGGTCGACAATGCCAGCAGGAACAACGGCACCGCTTCCAGGCCGACGAATACCGCCAGCGCACCGATCCAGGCCGGCACGGAGGCAATCAGCAACGCCGTGCGCCGACGGGCGGCGAGGGTGATCCAGGCCGCCGGTTCTTCTGCGGTGTCGAGGGCTTTAGAGGTGGCGATCAACGCATGTTTATAGCCATGAAAATAGCGCAGGCTGAGAAACATCGAGGCCACGCCGGCAATGAAGAACGGCATGGCCAGCACCGGCAACAGCGGTTCGGCCTGAGCGAACACCAGGTTGATCACGAACAATGGCAGCAACGCCAGCGCCAGGTACTGCCACCAATTGAAGGACAGTCGCCGTTTCACCTGGCCTCGAGTCACGCGCGGTCGACCTCGCCCTGGTGCTCGTTGCCCATCATGTGGTCGAGCTTGCTGGCTTTGGTCGCCAGGTAGAGCTTGTTGTGCGGGTTGTGCCCGGTGTGCAGCGGCACGCGCTCGGCGACGGTGATACCCATCTCGGTCAAGGCTTTGACCTTGCGCGGGTTGTTGGTCATCAGGCGCAGGGATTTCACGCCCAGGTGCTCCAGCATCGGCAGGCAGATGCCGTAATCACGCTGGTCGGCGGCAAAGCCCAGGCGCTCGTTGGCTTCAACGGTGTCGGCGCCGCCGTCCTGCAACTCGTAGGCGCGGATTTTGTTCAGCAGGCCAATGCCACGACCTTCCTGGCGCAAGTACAGCAAGATGCCGCGGCCTTCATGGGCAATGGCGCGCATCGCCGCTTCCAGTTGCGAACCACAGTCGCAGCGCTGGCTGAACAGCGCGTCGCCGGTCAGGCACTCGGAGTGGATGCGGCCCAGTACCGGCGCGCCATCGGCGATATCGCCCAGGCTGAGCACGACGTGCTCGCGCCCGTTGGCTTCTTCGAGGAAGCCATGCATGGTGAACATGGCAAAAGGGGTAGGCAGCTTGGAAGCAGCGACGAAAACGACGGGCACCGTGTGCTCCTGATTTCAGATTTCACAGAGGCGGGCATTGTAACAGCACGTTCCTACAGACGCTTAAGCTGAATTATCGTTGATAAAGATCAATCGGCTCGATTGGCCTTCGTCTCGGTTCTATGCAGGTCTGAATGCTGACTCAGGGCGTCTCGCGAAAATGTTGATAACCGCGAACGGCCGGGGTGATGTCGCGCCCGTTCGCGTCGAGCAGCGTCACGCCCTGCCCCGCCTCGACCCGGCCGATCACATGCACCGGCCAGCCGCCCGCCAGCAATGGTGCCAGCCCGGCCGGTGGCAGGGTGAACACCAACACATAGTCGTCGCCGCCACTCAAGGCCGCCACCCGCGCCGCGTCATCGCCGACAAACGCGAGCAAGGCCTTGGATAACGGCAGTCGCTGGCGCTCGACCAGCAGGCTGACAGCCGATGCCTTGGCGATATGCCCACAATCGGCCAGGAGCCCGTCGGAAATATCCATCGCGGACGTCGCCTTGCCCCGAAGGGCAACGCCCAGGGCCAACTGCGGTTGCGGCGACCAGTAATGCGCCAGCAGCGGGTCGGCGATGCCGGCCTCGGCGCTGCGCTGGCCCAGCACCAACGGCAGCGCTCCCGCCGCGTTGCCCAATTCCCCGCCCACACACAGCAAGTCACCCGGCCGCGCACCGCTGCGGGTCAACGCTTGCCCGGCCGGCACACGGCCGAACACGGTCATGGTCAGGCTCAGCGGCCCGCGCGTGGTGTCGCCGCCGACCAGGCCCACGCGGCAGCTCTGCGCCATGGCGTTCAAACCCTGGGCATAGCGTTGCAGCCAATCGGCATCGACGGCGGGTGTTGTGAGGGCCAGGGTAAACGCGATGGGGTCGGCGCCCATGGCGGCCAGATCGCTCACCGCCACGGCCAGCGAGCGCTGGCCGAGCAGGAACGGATCACAGGGGTCGGCGAAATGCACGCCGGCCACCAAGGTATCGGTGGAGATTGCCAACTGCTCCCCGGCGGGGAGCGCCAGCAAGGCGCAGTCATCGCCGATCCCCAGGGCAATGCCCTCGCCGCCCTGCGCACAAGGCGCGGCGGCGAAGTATTTGCGGATCAGCTCAAACTCGCCCATCGGGAACTCAAGCGCGGATCAGCGCTTGTGTTCCTTCACTTCGGCTTCGCGCAGGCGCGGGGCCAGCTTGTCGAGCACGCCATTGACGAACTTGTGACCGTCGGTCGAACCGTAGACTTTCGCCAGTTCGATGCCTTCGTTGATCACCACGCGGTACGGCACGTCGACGCGCTTGAGCAGCTCCCAGGTGGACAGGCGCAGTACGGCCAGTTCAACCGGGTCCAGCTCGTCGAGGGTCAGGTCCAGGCACGGTGCCAGCGCGATGTCGATCTCGGTCTTATTGGCCGGGACGCCGTGCAGGATGTCGTGGAAGTAGCTGGCATCGACGTCGCTGAAATCGTTATCGACGCGAAATTGCGCTTCGATTTCGTTCAGCGAGGTTTTCGCCATGTGCCACTGATACAGCGCCTGGGTCGCAAGCTGACGCGCTTCGCGACGCTTGACGCTCTTGGACGGCTTGCCGGCGTCGGCTGGGCGTGGGTCGCGCGGGTTGAAACGATCGCTCTCGTCGGAAATCACTTGGCCTCCAACTGCGCCAGCAGGCTGACCATTTCCAGGGCGGACAGGGCAGCTTCAGCACCTTTGTTACCGGCCTTGGTGCCGGAACGTTCGATGGCTTGTTCGATCGAATCCACGGTCAGCACGCCGAATGCAACCGGTACGCCGAACTCCATGGACACCTGGGCCAGGCCCTTGGTGCATTCGCCAGCCACGTATTCGAAGTGCGGCGTACCGCCACGAATGACCGCGCCCAGGGCGACGATCGCCGCGTATTCACCCCGTTGCGCAACTTTTTGCGCAACCAGTGGAATTTCGAAGGCGCCAGGGGCACGGATGATGGTGATGTCGCTCTCGCTCACACCGTGGCGAACCAGGGCGTCCACGGCACCGCTTACCAGGCTTTCAACCACGAAGCTGTTGAAGCGGCCAACCACCAGGGCATAGCGGCCTTTGGGGGCGATGAAGGTACCTTCGATGGTCTTCAGGGTCATTCGACAAATCTCTTAAAGAGCCGGGACGCGAAAAGTGCGTCCCTCAGTGATGATTTAACCGCGAACAAGGGGCGAAAATCGCCAGCCTTTATTCGGAGGGCACGTATTCTACAACTTCCAGGTCGAAACCGGATATCGCATTAAATTTCATCGGTGCGCTCATCAGGCGCATTTTGCGCACGCCGAGGTCACGCAGGATCTGCGAACCGGCACCGACGATGCTGTAGGTGGTCGGCGTTTTGACCTGGGCCTGCTCGGCGGCTTCACGGATATGAGCAAGCAATACGTCGCCATCCACCGGGTTGCCCAACAGCAACACCACCCCGCTGCCGGCCTCGGACACCGCGGCCATCGCGGCGCGCAGGCTCCAGCGCCCGGGTTGCTTGACCATCAACAGGTCGCGCAGCGGGTCCATGTTATGCACGCGCACCAGGGTCGGTTCGTCGGCGCAGATGGTGCCCAGGGTCAGCGCCATGTGAACGTCGCCTTCCACCGAATCACGGTAGGTCACCAGGTTGAATTGGCCCAGTTCGCTGTCCAGCGGCTGCTCGGCAATCCGCTGAACGGTACGTTCGTGGATCATCCGGTAGTGAATCAGGTCGGCAATCGTGCCGATCTTGAGGTTGTGTTGGGCGGCAAAGGTTTCGAGTTCGCTACGACGGGCCATGGTGCCGTCGTCGTTCATCACTTCGCAGATCACCCCGCTCGGCTCGAAACCGGCCATGCGCGCCAGGTCGCAGGCGGCTTCGGTGTGGCCGGCGCGGGCCAGGGTGCCGCCCGGCTGGGCCATCAGCGGGAAGATGTGGCCCGGGCTGACGATGTCTTCGGCCTTGGCGTCTTTCGCGGCGGCCGCTTGCACGGTGCGCGCACGGTCGGCGGCGGAGATCCCGGTGGTCACGCCGGTGGTGGCCTCGATCGATACGGTGAACTTGGTGCCGAACCCGGAACCGTTGCGCGGCGCCATCAGCGGCAGCTTGAGCAACTCGCAGCGTTCGCGGCTCATGGGCATGCAGATCAACCCACGGGCATGCTTGGCCATGAAGTTGATGTGCTCCGGCTTGCACGCCTCGGCGGCCATGATGATGTCGCCTTCGTTCTCACGGTCTTCGTCATCCATCAGGATGACCATCTTGCCTTGGCGGATATCTTCAACCAGTTCTTCGATGCTATTGAGCGCCACAGGGCACCCCCTTGGTCAGGATTTCAGGTAGCCGTTAGCGGCCAGAAAACTTTCGGTGATGTTACTGGCAGGCTTTTGTCGAGAGTCAGACTCTGCGGCCTTATCGCCCATAAGCAGGCGCTCCAGGTAACGGGCAAGCAAGTCGACTTCCAGGTTCACCCGGCGACCTGGCTGGTACGACGCCATGATGGTTTCGCTCAGGGTGTGGGGAATGATGGTCAGTGCGAATTCGGCGCCATCCACGGCGTTCACGGTCAGGCTGGTGCCATCGACGGTGATCGAGCCTTTGTGGGCGATGTATTTGGCCAACTCCTTGGGCGCGCGGATGCGGAACTCCACGGCGCGGGCGTTTTCGCTGCGCGCCACTACTTCGCCGACGCCGTCGACATGGCCGCTGACCAGATGACCGCCCAGGCGCGTGGTCGGGGTCAGGGCTTTTTCCAGGTTGACCGGGCTGCCGGCCTTGAGGTCGCTCATCGCCGTGCAGTCCAGGGTTTCGCGGCTGACATCGGCGGCAAAGCCGTTGCCCGGCAAGTCGACGACGGTCAGGCACACGCCGCTGACGGCGATGCTGTCGCCCAGCTTGACGTCGCCCAGGTCGAGCTTGCCGGTGTCAACCAGCAGGCGCACGTCGCCGCCCTTGGGGGTCATGGCACGGATGCTGCCGATGGATTCGATAATGCCGGTGAACATGGCCTTCTCCTGGAAAACGGTGCGGGCGTTTGAGCGCCCGGTCAGAATTATACGCTCGCTGCTGGCACAGGGATGGCAGTGACTCGCCAGTCATCGCCCACAGCGCGCATTTCAGTGATCTTGAGTTGGGGCGCGTCGGCCAGTTTCTCAAGCGGCCAGTCCAGCAAAGGCCGGGCTGCTGAGCCGAGGAACTTGCCGGCGACGAAAATCACGTATTCGTCCACCAGGCCCTGCTGGGCGAACGCGCCCGCCAGGCTTGGCCCGGCTTCCACCAGCACGTCGTTGACGCCACGGGCCGCCAACGCCACCAGCGCCGAGCGCAGGTCGACCTGGCCATCGACACCGGGCACCACCAGGCACTCGGGGCCACGGGGGAACTGGTTTTCCGCAGTGACACAGGTGATGACCAGCGCCGGGCCGGCCTTGAAGAACGGTGCATTGAGCGGCACCCGCAGGCGGCCGTCGATCAATACGCGCAGCGGCGGACGCGACATGGCCAGCGCGGTGGTTTCTGCGTCCAGGCCGAGTTCGGCGGCGCGCACGGTCAGGCGCGCACCATCGGCCAGCACGGTGTCGGCGCCGGTCAGCACTACGCTGGCCTCGGCGCGCAGGCGCTGCACGGCGGCGCGGGCGGCGGGGCCGGTGATCCATTGGCTCTCGCCGCTGGCCATCGCGGTGCGGCCGTCCAGGCTCATCGCCAGCTTGACCCGCACAAACGGCAGGCCGTGTTCCATGCGCTTGAGGAAACCTTTATTGAGCGCCCGCGCTTCCACTTCGAGCACACCGCTGCGCACTTCGATGCCGGCCTGGGCCAAGCGCTGCATACCGCGCCCGGCGACGTCCGGGTTGGGGTCCTGCATCGCCGCGACCACCCGCGCCACCCCGGCACTCACCAGCGCATCGGCGCACGGCGGGGTATGGCCGTAATGGCTGCAGGGTTCCAGGGTGACGTAGGCCGTGGCGCCACGGGCTTTGTCAGCGGCTGCGCGCAAGGCATGCACTTCTGCATGGGGCTCGCCGGTACGTACATGCCAACCTTCGCCGACGATCTGCCCATCGCGCACAATCACACACCCCACACGCGGGTTGGGATGGGTGGTGTACAGGCCGTTGCGCGCCAGTTCGAGGGCGCGGGCCATGTAATGGGCGTCGAGGATGGCCTGTTCAGCAGACGGTGGGTTCATTTTTTGATCGGCTCACGGGCCAGGCGGTCGATCTCTTCGCGGAACTCATTGAGGTCCTGGAAACGTCGATACACCGAAGCGAAACGGATATAGGCGACTTCGTCGAGCTTTTGCAGCTCGCCCATCACCAGCTCTCCAACCACCAGGGACTTGACCTCGCGCTCGCCGGTCGCGCGCAACTTGTGCTTGATATGCGCCAGCGCCGCCTCCAGCCGCTCGACACTCACCGGGCGTTTTTCCAGGGCGCGCTGCATACCGGCGCGCAATTTGTCTTCGTCGAAAGGCTGGCGGCTGCCGTCGGATTTGATCAGGCGCGGCAATACCAGTTCGGCGGTTTCGAAGGTGGTGAAACGTTCACCGCAGGCCAGGCATTCGCGCCGGCGACGCACTTGATCGCCCTCGGCGACCAGACGCGAGTCAATGACCTTGGTGTCGTTGGCACCGCAGAAGGGACAGTGCATGGTGGCAGGCAACAAAAAAAGGGAGGGCCATGGTAGCGCATCCCCGTGGCAAGACAAGCCATAGCCTTTACGGTATATAGGCTGACGATTATGTTTCGTGTTTTTTAAGCCACGGATTTTGTCCTTTCTGGAGCCGTACATGCAGTTACGACCACTCGTTTTACTCACCTTGTTCGGTTTTCTGGTCGCCTGCAGCAGCGAAGCCCCAAAACCTTCGACGCCGCAGCCTCAGCCGGCGCAAGAGAAAAAAGTCCCCGGCATCGAAGACCTCGGCCCGCTGCCGGCCTACCAGCGTGAGATCAACGGCAGCCTGACCAACGTGCCCGCCGGCGCCGAAGTCGAAATGGCGCTGTTGGTGATCGACGACCGCAGCCGCCCGCAACAACTGCTCGCCAGCAGCGTGCTGAGCGGCAACGGCAAGCCCCTGGCCTTCCGCCTGCGCTTCAGCCCCGACGCGTTCCCGGCCGGTGCGCGGGTCGAACTGCGCGGGCGCGCCAGCCAGTCCGGCCAACTGATCCTGCACCTGCCCGCAGTACGCATCACCCAGGCCATCACCCAGACCACCGGCCCCCTGCAACTCGTCAAGGCACCATGACGCCACCGCTCGACCTGCAACGGGCGCTGAGCGCCCTGATCGGCGACGCACAGCTGGTGCCCTGCCCGTTGCCGGGCACCGACCTGGCGTTGTGGCTGCTCGACGCCGACAACATGGACCGCGCCTTCAGCCCCGAAGAAACCCGGCGCATCCTGCATGAGCCGCCCTACTGGAGTTTTTGCTGGGCCAGCGGCCTGGCACTCGCACGCTACCTGGCGGCGAACCCGGAATGGGTCGCGGGCAAGCGCGTGCTGGATTTCGGCGCCGGCTCCGGCGTCGCCGGGATTGCCGCGGTCAAGGCCGGCGCGCTGGAAGTGGTGGCCTGCGACCTGGACCCACTGGCATTGGCGTCCTGCCGTGCGAATGCCGAACTCAACGGGGTTGAACTGGGCTATTCGACGGACTTTTTCGCCGAGGCCGACCGCTTCGACCTGATCCTGGTGGCCGACGTGCTCTACGACCGCGCCAACCTGCCGCTGCTCGACCAATTCCTCACGCGCGGGCGTGAAGCACTGGTGGCGGACTCGCGGGTGCGGGACTTTCAGCATCCGGATTATCAGCGCCTGGCGATACTCGATGCCCTGACATTGCCGGACTTGGCCGAGCCTTGGGAGTTTCGCAAGGTGAGCCTGTACCATTCGCGGCGCCAGCCCTTATAGTTGCCCCATTCCCGCTTTATTCGAGACGCCCCATGAGTGAGCCCACGCCGTATATCTTCGACGCCACCACCGCCACGTTCGACCAGGCGGTGATCCAGAACTCCTTCGAAAAGCCCGTGCTCGTGGACTTCTGGGCCGAGTGGTGCGCGCCGTGCAAGGCGTTGATGCCGATGCTGGCGAAGATCGCCGAGAGTTATCAGGGCCAATTGCTGCTGGCCAAGGTCGATTGCGAGGCCGAGCAGGACATCGTTGCGCGCTTTGGTATTCGCAACCTGCCGACGGTGGTGCTGTTCAAGGACGGCCAACCGGTGGACGGGTTTGCCGGGGCGCAGCCGGAGTCGGCGGTGCGGGCGATGCTCGAACCTCACGTGCAGATGCCGCCGCCGGCTGCGGCGGACCCGCTGGAGCAGGCTCAGGCGCTGTTTGCCGAGGGCCGTATCAGTGAAGCCGAAGCCGTGCTGGTCGCGCTGCTGGGCGAAGACAACAGCAACGCCGGCGCGCTGATTCTGTACGCGCGCTGCCTGGCCGAACGCGGTGAATTGGGTGAAGCCCAGGCCGTTCTCGACGCCGTCAAGAGCGACGAGCACAAGGCCGCCCTCGCTGGCGCCAAGGCGCAAATCACCTTCCTGCGCCAGGCCGCCGACCTGCCCGACCCCGCCGACCTGAAAAGCCGCCTGGCGCAAAACCCGCAGGACGATGAAGCGGCCTATCAGTTGACCATTCAGCAACTGGCACGCCAGCAGTACGATGCCGCGCTGGAAGGCTTGCTCAAACTGTTCATCCGCAACCGCAGCTACAGCGAAGGCTTGCCGCACAAGACCTTGCTGCAGGTGTTCGAACTGCTGGGCAACGATCACCCGCTGGTGACCGCGTACCGCCGCAAGCTGTTCGCCGCGCTGTACTAATCGCCCTGTAGGAGCGAGCTTGCTCGCGAAAAACTCAAGGACACCGCATTCATTCAGGATGGGCGCGTTGTGGTTGACGCTCTTCGCAAGCAAGCTCGCTCCTACAACGGGTCAATCCAGGTATAGAGCGGCGTATCACCGCCGCTGCTGACCTTGACCTGGCCGCTATGGCGCAGGCGCACCAGCAGGCGCTTGCCCGCCGCGGCGTCGCCGGCCAGTCCTTCCAGTTGATCGAGCAATTCCAGCCCGTTGAGCTGGCCGGCGGCGCGCAACAGGTCCTGGGCGTTCTGCCACAGGTCATCGTTCTGCTTGACCGCAACAACCGGCGCAGCGGTGGCACTGGGCACCGGCGTCGTCTGCAACTGCGCGCGCAGGCGTGCCCAATCAGCGTCATCCAGCTCCAGGGTCAAGTCCACCGGCAGGTCGCCGACAGTTCCACGAATCCGCAACATCGTCCCTACTCCTGCATTTTTTCCGACGGGCATGCTCCCATGCGGCTTGCGCAACGCCAAGCGGACGGTCAAACTCTCGACACTATTGTTATAAGATCACATAACATAAATTTCATGTTCTGGAGCTTCCCCATGCGCCGTCTGCTGCTTGCTTTGCCGTTTGCCCTGCTGCCACTGGCTATCGCCCACGCCGCTGACGAGCATGATCATGAGCATGCCAGTCTGGGAGCCCATGAACACGGGGTCGGCCGTCTCAACGCAGTGCTCGACGGCCAGGCCCTGGAGCTTGAGCTGGACAGCCCGGCGATGAACCTGGTGGGGTTCGAACACCCGGCCACCAGCGCCGCCGACAAAGCCAAGGTCGCCGCCGTGCGCAAACAGCTGGAAAACCCAGCCGCCCTGTTCAACCTGCCCAAGGCCGCCGGTTGCGTGGTCAGCACCCAGGAACTCAACAGCCCGCTGTTCGGCGACAAGCCCGAAGCCGAGCATGATGACGACGATGACGACCACGCCACCGCCGACAAAGACGCGGCCGCCCACGAGCATCATCACGACCACAGCGAAATCCACGCCCACTACCAGTTCACCTGCGCCACGCCGACGGCCTTGAGCAACCTCGACCTGAGCCAGGTGTTCAAGACCTTCCCCGCCACCCAGAAAATTCAGGTACAACTGATCGGCCCGAGCGGCCAGCAAGGTGTGGAAGCGACGGTCACAGCAGCCACCCTGAAGTTCTGAGTAGCCATGAGCCACGCATTGATCGAACTGTCCGACCTGGGCTTCAACTGGCCCGGACACCCGCCGTTGCTGGACATCCCCGCGTTCCGCCTGGAACCGGGGGAGACCCTGTTTCTCAAGGGCCCCAGCGGCAGTGGCAAGACCACCCTGCTCGGCCTGCTGGGCGGCGTGCAGACACCCGGCCGAGGCAGCATCCGTCTGCTCGGCCAGGAACTGACCGACCTCTCGGCCGGTGCCCGCGACCGTTTTCGCGTCGACCACACCGGCTACATCTTCCAGCAGTTCAACCTGCTGCCGTTCCTGTCGGTGCGCGAAAACGTCGAGTTGCCGTGCCACTTTTCCAAGCTGCGCGCGCAGCGGGCCAAGCAGCGCCACGGCAGTGTCGACCAGGCCGCCGCGGCGTTGCTGGCGCACCTGGGGTTGAAGGACAGCGCCCTGCTGGAGCGCCGCGCCGACTCGCTGTCGATCGGCCAGCAACAACGGGTGGCCGCCGCCCGTGCGCTGATCGGCCAGCCGGAGCTGGTGATCGCCGACGAACCCACCTCGGCGCTGGACTACGACGCCCGCGAAGCCTTCCTGCAACTGTTGTTCGCCGAATGCCGCGAGGCCGGCGCCAGCCTGTTGTTTGTCAGCCATGACCAGAGCCTGGCTCCGCTGTTCGACCGTCACCTGTCGCTGGCCGAACTCAATCGCGCCGCCACGCCCGCAGAGGTTTGAGATGTATCTGTTCCGTCTAGCCATGGCCAGCCTGGCTAACCGCCGCTTTACCGCGATCCTCACCGCCTTCGCCATCGCCCTTTCGGTGTGCCTGCTGCTGGCGGTGGAGCGGGTACGTGTTGAAGCGCGCAACAGTTTCGCCAGCACCATCAGCGGCACCGACCTGATCGTCGGCGCGCGCTCCGGCTCGGTCAACCTGCTGCTGTATTCGGTGTTCCGCATCGGCAACGCCACCAACAATATCCGTTGGGACAGCTACGAACACTTCGCCGCCAACCCGCAGGTGAAATGGGCGATTCCGATCTCCCTCGGCGACTCCCATCGCGGCTACCGGGTGATGGGCACCAACGAATCCTATTTCGAGCACTACCAGTACGGCCGCAAGCAACACCTCGAACTGGCCAGCGGCCGCGCCTTCGCCACCGATCCGTTCGAAGTGGTACTCGGCGCCGAAGTGGCCGAAGCGCTGCACTACAAGCTCGGCGATCAGTTGGTGCTGGCCCATGGCGTGGCGGTGGTGAGCCTGGTCAAGCACGATGACAAACCGTTCACCGTGGTCGGCATCCTCAAGCGCACCGGCACCCCGGTGGACCGCACACTGCATATCAGCCTCGGCGGCATGGAGGCGATCCATATCGACTGGCACAACGGCGTGCCGGCCCAGGGCAAAGGCCGCATCAGTGCCGATCAGGCGCGCAACATGGACCTGACCCCGCAGGCGATCACCGCCTTCATGCTCGGCTTGAACAACAAGATCTCCACCTTCGCCCTGCAACGCGAGATCAATGAATTCCGTGGCGAACCGATGCTGGCGATCCTGCCCGGCGTGGCGCTGCAAGAGCTGTGGAGCATGATGGGCACCGCGGAAAAAGCGCTGTTCGTGATCTCGCTGTTCGTGGTGCTGACCGGTTTGATCGGCATGCTCACCGCGATCCTCACCAGCCTCAACGAGCGCCGTCGCGAAATGGCGATCCTGCGTTCGGTGGGCGCGCGGCCGTGGCATATCGCGACGTTGCTGATCTTCGAAGCCTTCGCCCTGGCGCTGTCCGGTGTGATCGCCGGCGTGGGTCTGCTGTACGTGTGCATCGCCGCTTCACGCGGGTACCTGCAGGCCAACTACGGCCTGGACCTGCCGATGGCCTGGCCCAGCGAGTATGAATGGAGCTTGCTCGCCGGTATCCTCGCGGCGGCGCTGCTGATGGGCAGCGTGCCGGCGTGGCGGGCCTATCGACAATCCTTGGCCGATGGCCTGTCCATACGTTTATGAGGAAGGCTTCGATGCGTCGTGCCCTGTTTGCCCTGTTGTTGCTGCTGGCTGCGCCCGCCTGGGCGGAGGATCAGCCCAAGGATTTGTCCTGGCAGGAGATGATCCCGGCGGACGCGCCGCCGGAAATCCCCAATATGAAACCGCTGCACGACCTGTCGAAAATGGCCGATGCGTTATCGGTGGAGGCCGCGCCAGCGGCCAAGCAGGACTTGCCCAACGCACCGGTGGTGCCAAGCCTCGACGGCCGGCATATCCGCCTGCCGGGCTATATCGTGCCGCTGGAAGTCAGTGAAGAAGGCCGTACCACCGAGTTCCTGTTGGTGCCGTATTTCGGCGCGTGCATTCACGTACCGCCACCGCCGTCGAACCAGATCGTGCATGTGAAAAGCGAAGTCGGCGTGAAACTCGACGAGCTGTATCAGCCGTATTGGATCGAGGGCGTGATGCAGGTCAAACCGTCCTCCAGTGAGTTGGCCGACGCCGGCTATCAGATGGATGCCGAGAAGATTTACGTCTACGAATTGCCGGAATAGCGCTTATCACCCATTCATTGAGCTGCGTCAAAAGACCGAACGGAACGATCTTTACCATTGGATGTACAACCTTTAAACGTCCTCTGGAGCTCCCATGAACAATAAGTCTCTGCTCGGCGCGTCACTCTTCGCGCTCGCCCTCGCCGCCCCCGTTGCCCACGCTTACGAGGCCGGTGACATCCTGATTCGTGCCGGTGCGATTACCGTGAACCCGAACACAGACAGCGGTAACGTCAAAGTTGACCAGGGCCCATCGACCGGCGCCAACCTGGGCGGCAAGGCGACCTTGAGCAGCGACACGCAACTGGGTCTGAACTTCGCCTATATGTTCAGCAGCCACTGGGGTATCGAACTGCTGGCGGCCACCCCGTTCTCGCATGACGTGAAACTCAAGGGCACTTCCGTAAACGCAGCCAACGGTAAGCTCGGCTCCCTGAAACAACTGCCGCCAACCCTGAGCGTCGTGTACTACCCGCTGGACAGCGCCTCGAAGTTCCAACCGTATGTGGGTGCCGGTATCAACTACACCTGGATCTATGACGAGAGCCTCAGCGGCAGCGCGAAACAAAGCGGTTTCAGCAACTTCAAGGCCGACAACTCCTGGGGCTGGGCCGCACAGATCGGTGCTGACTACATGATCACCGACAAGTGGATGATCAACGGCCAGGTCCGTTATATCGACATCAGCACCACGGCCACCGTGGAAAACAACGGTCTGGGCCCAGGCACTCGCGCCAAGGTCAATGTTGACGTTGATCCATTCGTTTACATGGTTGGTATCGGCTACAAGTTCTAAGCGATATTTAACAAACACCGCAAAACCAATGTGGGAGGGGGCTTGCCCCCGATAGCGCGGCGTCAGTCAACAGATTCATTGACTGAGCCACCGCTATCGGGAGCAAGCACCCTCCCACATTTTGCTTTGGGGTGTTTCAGCTACGGCGGTAGAACCGATCCAGCAACGCCGGCAACCCTGCTCGCCACGCCCGCGGCTTGATGCCGAAGGTGTGGAGGATTTTCTTGCAGGCCAGCACCGCGTGTTGTGGTTCTTCACCGGCATCCGGCCGAGCCGCATGGGCCTGGGCGGTGGGGGCTTCGATCACCAGCGCACGGAAACTGCGCGCTTCGGTGAGGATCGCCTGGCCCAGCGCCAACGGCGTGGTCGCCTCGTGACCGGCGTAGTGATAAGTGCCCCACAGCGGCGCCGCGCAGTCGAGTTGCTTGAGCACGGAGATGATCACCCGCGCCGCATCGTCCACCGGCGTCGGATTGCCGCGACGGTCATCTGCCATCAGCAGTTCTTCAGTCTGCTCGGCCCGCGCCAGGAAACGCCCGAGGGTGCCGTCGACACTGTCATCCAGCAGCCAGCCAAAGCGCAGCAACACATGCTGCGGGCAGGTGGCGCGCACGCTCTGTTCGATACGCCACAACGCCTGGCCGCGCAGGCCCAGGGGCACCGGCTCGTCCTTTTCGCTGTAGGCAGTGGCGCGGGAGCCATCGAACACGCGGTAGCTGGACGGTTGCAGCAAGGTGATGCTGTGGTGCTGACACAGTTCGGCCAGGCGTTCGATCGCCGACTCCTGGGCGGCCAGACGGCTTTCGCTGACCGTTTCGGCCTGGAACCAATCGAAATAGTAGGCGAGGTTGATCAACGCATCGGGACGGGTGTCGTCGAGCAATTGGGTAAGGCTCGCGGCATCCCAGCCGTCTTGGGGCGGTTTGGGGGCGAGGAAACCGATGTCTTCCTCTGCACCGAGGCGAATCAGCGCCTGCCCGAGGGCATTCCCGCCGCCCAACAACATAAGGCGCATTCGCATAGATTGAGCTGGCCCGGTCTGTTTGGAACGATGGCTAGTATCGACAGGCGTTTGAGCCTTGCCGTGGGTATTTGCCAGAATCGTTGCATTTTGCGGGTTTGTAGCGCAACCGTCACGGACAAAGTGCGGGCTTGCAACTTGGCCCGGGCGGTTGCATATAGGGATCATGAACCTTCCTGAAACAACCAATACGGTCTTGAACGGCTTTCACCCCGCCGTCAGCGCCTGGTTCCGCAGCACCTTCCCCTCGGTGACCCACGCCCAGGCCCAGGCGTGGCCGCTGATCCGCCAGCGCCGCTCGACGCTGATCGCCGCACCCACCGGCTCCGGCAAGACGCTGACGGCCTTCCTCGCAGTGCTCGATGACCTGGTTCATCAAGGCCTGGCCAACGGCGGGCAACTGCCGGATGAAACCCAGGTGGTGTATGTGTCGCCGCTCAAGGCGCTGTCCAACGACATCCAGATCAACCTGCAAACCCCGCTGACCGGGATCACCGCGCATTTACAGCAACTGGGCCTGCCACCGCTGGCGATCCGCACCGCCGTGCGTACCGGCGACACGCCGCAAAAAGACCGCGTGCTGATGCGCAAGCGTGCGCCGCATATTCTGGTGACCACGCCGGAATCGCTCTACGTGCTGCTGGGCTCGGACTCCGGCCGGCAGATGCTCGCCAGCACGCGCACGGTGATCGTCGATGAGATCCATGCGATCGCGGCGGGCAAACGCGGCAGTCACCTGGCCCTGAGCCTCGAACGCCTGCAAGGCTTGTGCGCCGAGCCGTTGATACGCATCGGTCTGTCGGCCACGCAAAAACCCATCGAGGCGGTGTCGCGTTTTCTGGTGGGCACGGCACGTCCGTGCGCGATCGTCGACATCGGCCATGCGCGCCCGCGTGACCTGGATATCGAAGTGCCGTCGGTGCCGCTGTCAGCGGTAATGGCCAACGACGTGTGGGAATTGGTCTACGACCGCCTCGCCGCCCTCGCCCGCGAACACCGCACCACGCTGATTTTCGTCAACACCCGGCGCCTGGCCGAACGCCTGGCGCGGCATTTAAGCGAGCGCCTGGGCAAGTCCGCCGTGGCCGCGCACCACGGCAGCCTGGCCAAGGAGTTGCGCCTGGACGCCGAACAACGGCTCAAGGCCGGCGCGCTGCAAGTGCTGATCGCCACCGCATCCCTGGAGTTGGGGATCGATATCGGCGAGGTCGACCTGGTGTGCCAGATCGGCTCGCCCGGTTCCATCAATGGGTTTCTGCAAAGAGTCGGCCGCTCCGGGCACCAGGTCGGCGGCACGCCCAAGGGGCGCCTGTTCGCTACCACCCGCGATGACCTGATCGAATGCGCCGCCCTGCTCGACTGCGTGCGCCGGGGCGAGTTGGACACCTTGCACATTCCGGTCGCGCCGCTGGACGTGCTGGCCCAGCAAATCGTCGCCGAAGTCAGCGCACGGGAATGGCCGGAACAGGCGCTGCTCGAACTTATCCACCGCGCCGCGCCCTATGCCGAGCTGGATGAACGCCATTACCAGGCGCTGGTGCAGATGCTCTGCGACGGCTACAACGGCCGCCAGGGCATCCGCAGCGCCTACCTGCACCGCGACGCCGTGACCGGCACCCTGCGCGGCCGTCGGGGCGCCAGGCTGACCGCCGTGACCAGCGGCGGCACCATCCCCGACAACGCCGACTACAGCGTGTTGCTCGAGCCTCAGGGCCTGAACATCGGCAGCGTCAACGAAGACTTCGCGGTGGAAAGCATCGCCGGGGATGTCTTCCAGCTCGGTAATACGTCCTACCGGATCTTGCGGGTCGAAGCCGGCAAGGTGCGGGTCGAGGACGCCCATGGCCAGCCGCCGACCATCCCGTTCTGGCTCGGCGAAGCGCCGGGGCGCAGCCGCGAACTGTCGGCGGCGGTCGCGCGTTTGCAGGGCCAGTTGGACGAACTGCTCGGCGCCACGCCCGGCGATCTGCAGCCCACCCTCGCCTGGCTCACCGACACCCTGGGCCTGAACCGCGCCAGCGCCGAGCAGATCGTGGATTACCTGGCCCGCGCGCGCCTGGCGCTCAGCGCGTTGCCGTCCCAGGACACGCTGATCATGGAGCGGTTTTTCGACGAGTCCGGCGGCACCCAACTGATCATCCACACGCCGTTCGGCAGCCGTATCAACCGCGCCTGGGGCCTGGCGCTGCGCAAGCGTTTCTGCCGCACCTTCAACTTCGAACTGCAAGCGGCGGCCAGCGAGAATGCGATCGTGCTGTCGCTGTCCACCAGCCACAGTTTCGCGCTGGATGAGGTGTGGCGTTATCTCAACAGCCAGACCGCCGAGCACCTGCTGATCCAGGCCGTGCTCGACGCGCCGTTGTTCGGCGTGCGCTGGCGCTGGAACGCCGGGGTGGCCCTGGCGTTGCCGCGTTTTACCGGCGGGCGCAAGGTGGCGCCGCAGATCCAGCGGATGAAAAGCGAAGACCTGATCGCCAGCGTGTTTCCCGACCAGATCGCGTGCCTGGAAAACCTCGCCGGCGAGCGCGAAGTACCCGACCACCCGCTGGTCGAACAAACCCTGGATGACTGCCTGCACGAAGCGATGGACAGCGACGCCTGGCTGGCCCTGTTGCGGCGCATCGAGCGCGGCGAGGTACGCCTGATCAGCCGCGACCTGCCGGCGCCCTCGCCCATGGCCGCGGAAATTCTCAGCGCGCGGCCCTACACCTTTCTCGACGACGCGCCGCTGGAAGAACGCCGCACCCAGGCCGTGCTCAACCGGCGCTGGAGCGACCCGCAGAGCACCGACGACCTTGGCGCGCTGGACGCCGACGCCATCGCCGGCGTGCGCGAAGAGGCCTGGCCGGCGCCCCATGGCCTGGATGAAATGCATGAGGCGTTGATGAGCCTGGCGTGCATCGTCGACAGCGAGGTCACGCCGCAATGGCGGCAGTGGTTGCAAACGCTGGCCAAGGGCGGACGCGCCTGTCATCTGCCCCAAGGCCAGTGGGTGGCGGTGGAACGCCTGAGTTGCTTGCGGGCGATTTACCCCAACGACTTGCCGCTGTTACCCGGCTTCGATGAGCCCTGGACCTTCGATGACGCGCTGGTGGAAGTGCTGCGCGCGCGCCTCGGGGGGTTCGGCCCGCTGAGCCTGATCGAAATCGCCGCGCCCCTTGGGCTGCCGGTGACCGACATCGCCCAGGCCCTGGCCCGCCTGGAGCAGGAAGGCTATGTGTTGCGCGGGCGTTTCAGCCCCGGCGCCCGCGAGGAACAATGGTGCGAACGGCACCTGCTGGCGCGGATTCATCGCTACACGGTCAAGCGCCTGCGCCGGGAAATCGAGCCTGTGGCGTTGCAGGACTTCATGCGCTTTCTGTTCGATTGGCAGCACCTGTCCGACGGTACGCGTGGCCAGGGCAGCGCGATGTTGCCGCAGATCGTCGCCCAGTTCGAAGGCTACGCGGCGGCCACCTCGGCCTGGGACAGTGACTTGCTCAGCGCGCGGCTCAAGGATTACACATCAACCTGGCTCGACGACCTGTGCCGCAGCGGCAAGCTGGTGTGGACACGCCTGAGCAACAAGCCCGGCGCCACCGCCCTGCGCAGCACGCCCGTGGTGCTGCTGCCGCGCAGCCAGGTGCCGCTGTGGAGCGGGCTGACCGAACAGACCGACAGCACGACGTTGTCGCCCAAGGCGCAGAAAGTCCACCAGACCCTGCGCGAACACGGCGCGTTGTTTTTCGATGAGCTGGCCCACGAAGCCCATCTGCTGCGCAGCGAGCTGGAAACGGCGCTGCAGGAGCTGGTCGGTGCCGGCCTGGTGAACGCCGACAGTTTCGCCGGGCTGCGTGCACTGACCACGCCCGCGAGTAAACGCCAGGCGCGCAGCAGCCGGCGCGGGCGCGGTGCATTTGTCGGCGGCATGGACGATGCCGGGCGCTGGGCGCTGATCCGGCGCCCGTCGACCGCCGCCGGCCCGCACTCGGCCGAAACCCTGGAGCATGTGGCGATGACCTTGCTGCGTCGCTACGGCGTGGTGTTCTGGCGACTGCTGGAGCGCGAGGCGGATTGGCTGCCAAACTGGCGCGAACTGTTGCGCACCTTTCACCGCCTGGAGGCACGCGGGGAGATTCGCGGCGGGCGGTTCGTCAGCGGGTTGGCGGGCGAGCAGTTTGCGTTGCCGGAAGCGATCCCGCTGCTGCGTGAGGTGCGGCGGCGGGCCCATGATGGAAGCCTGATCGCGGTGTGCGGGGCTGATCCGCTGAACCTGGTGGGCACGCTGCTACCGGGCAGCAAGGTGCCGGCGGTGAGTGGTAACCGGATTGTGTATCGCGATGGGCTGCCGGCGGCGGTGATGGTGGCTGGCAAGCAACAGATACTGCTGGATGTGGATCAGCAGGCGGTGCAGGAGAAGTTGATCAGGCATTGAGTCAGGGTGACTTTGAAGGCCTCATCGGGGGCAAGCCCCCTCCCACACGTTGATCTGTGAACACAATCAAATGTGGGAGGGGGCTTGCCCCCGATGAGGCCAGAACATCATCAGGCCTATAGGAAGCTGACGAGGCGAGCGAGGGCGGTGACGACGAAACATTCTTCACACACCAAACCGGCTGCGATACTCGCTGGGGGCCAGGCCGGTGATTTTCTTGAAGGTGGCGCGAAACGCGCTGGGGTCCTGATAGCCCACGGTCCAGGCGATATGGTCGATGGTGCCGTTGGTGAACTCGAGCATTTGCCGGGCTTTGCCCACTCGCAGGTGCTGGCAGTATTCGGTGGGTTTCAAACCCGTCGCGCCGCGAAAGCGCCGCAGGAACGTGCGTTCTTCGAGGCCGGCTTCCTGCGCCATCGCCGCCACCGAGACATCCACCGCGCCACTGGCTTGCAACCAGTGCTGCACTTTCAGGATCGCGCCGTCGCCATGCCCGAGAATCGGCGCAAAGTTGCTGCCGCACTGGCTGGCGCTGTCGCTGTGTTCGATCACCAGAAAGCGCGCCGTGTCCGCCGCAACGCTCGGCCCCATGAGGCGGTCGACCAGACGCAGGCCCAGTTCGGACCACGCCATCAGCCCGGCGGTGGTGATCAGGTCGCCGTCATCGACGATCGGTTTATCCGCTTCCAGACGCACCGCGGGGTAATGCTCTGCGAACGTACTGGCGGAAGACCAATGGGTGGTGGCGCTGCGCCCGTCCAGCAAACCACTGCGCGCCAGCATGATCGAGCCGATGCACACGCCACCGAGCACGGTGCCCGCCGCGTGTTGTTGGCGTAGCCATTGCAACAACGCGGGTGGCGTCTGTTGCTCGGTGAATTCGCCAATCGACGGTGGTACCAGCACGGCCATCAGCGGTTGGCCGGGGCCGGGATGGCTGGCGAATACGCGCGCGGGCGTACCATCTGCCGCCACCTGCCAATGGCTGACCCGCAGCAGCGGCAATTGCGCGGATTGGTGCGCGGCGGCGATCCGGTTGGCCACCCCGAACAGATCGGTCAGGCCATGCACCGCCGCCAGTTGCGCGCCCTGATAGATCAACACACCCAACTCGATGATCGAGCGTTCCACGGCCATTGTCAGTTTTCCCCCTGTTATTGTCGGTGCAGCCAATCCCCGGTCGGTGCGCCAGCTAAGATACTGGCGCCCATCAACCCATCACGAGGCAACACACATGGCCAAGCAAGCGCTCATCCTAATCGATATCCAGAACGACTACTTCCCCCAAGGCAAGTGGCCGCTCGACGGCGTGGAAGCCGCGGCAGACAAGGCCGCGCAGGCGCTGCAGGCATTTCGCCAGGCGGGCGATGCGGTGATTCATGTGCGCCATGAGTTCACCTCGGAAGATGCGCCGTTCTTCACCCCAGGCTCCGAAGGCGCGCATCTGCACCCCAAGGTGCTGAACGAAGGCAGTGAGCCGGTGGTGCTTAAACATTTCGTGAATGCGTTTCGCGAAACCCAGCTGCGCACCGTGCTGGAACAACGCAGCATCACTGACCTGGTGGTGGTCGGCAGCATGAGCCATATGTGCATCGACGCCGTGGTACGGGCGGCGGCGGACCTCGGTTACAAGGTCACCGTGCTCCATGACGCCTGCGCCACGCGGGATCAGGAGTTCAACGGGCAAGTGATTCCGGCGGCGCAGGTGCATGGGGCGTATATGGCATCGCTGGCATTTGGGTATGCGAGCGTGGTGTCGACGCAGGAATACTTGCAGGCGCAAGCGGCGGCCTGACCGCCACGTGCGGGCGTGGGGCTAGCGGGTTGCGATGATGAACAGGCGCGGGAAAGGCAGCAGCACGGTGCCATCAGCCAGGGCCGGATAAGCCTGGGTAATTCGCGCCTGATAGTCCTGCAGGAAAGCGGCTTTTTCGTCGTCACTCAACGGTGCGAGGAACGGCCGCAATGCCGAGGCCTTGAACCACTCCACCACAGCCGCGTGATCCGCCAGCGGGTGCAGGTAGGTGGTGCGCCACACGTCGACGGCGCTGCAGTGTTTGCTCAGCAGTTCGTAGTAATAGCTCGCCGTGTGCCGTTCATTGTGTTTGACCGCGCCGATCCTGGCGGACCATGGGCCATCGGCGGCGACTTCACGCGCCAGCCGATGGGCGGGCTCGTCGAGGTTGTCCGGGGTTTGCACCGCCAGGGTTCCGCCGGAGGTCAACTGGCTGACCAGGTGCGGGTAAAGCGTGGCGTGGTCCGGCAGCCATTGCAGGGAAGCATTCGCCAGGATCACATCGAACGGTTGCGCCGGGCTCCAGGCGCCGATATCCGCCCGTTCGAAGTTCAGCGTCGGCAGGCGCTTGCGGGCGTCGGCCAGCATGTCGTCGGAGCTGTCCATGCCGGTGACGCGAGCCTGCGGAAAACGCTCGGCCAACACTTGCGTGGAATTACCGGGGCCGCAGCCCAGGTCGACGGCGGTTTGCACCGCGGTATTGGGAATGGCCGCGACCAGATCACGGACGGGGCGTGTGCGCTGTTGTTCGAACAGCGTGTATTGCTTGGCGGACCAGGTCATCGCGGCGTTCCTTGTGTTTAAAGGTTGGCCACAGCCTAAATCGTGTGAGCCGCGAGAACAAACGCCAGGGATCACCTTACCATCGGAAGATGCCAACGCCCTTACGCAGCGCGCGCAAAACCGAACTAAGATCAGATTAGACCTGCACGAGCCAAGTCCTCTGCGGGTCGTTAATACCCATGCCAGCGTAGTGTCTACGGACGGTTTTCTGGCCTTCACCGCCAAGTCTGTACACGTCAATGGAGCTACGCCATGACTTATCTGACAACTCGCGAAGGCAACGAGCTTTACTATAAGGACTGGGGCAGCGGCCAGCCTGTTATGTTCTGCCACGGCTGGCCACTGAACAGCGACAGCTGGGAATCGCAAATGCTGCATTTCGCCAACAACGGTTTTCGCGCCATCGCGCATGACCGCCGAGGGCATGGCCGCTCAAGCCAGCCGTGGGGCGGCAATGACATGGACCACTACGCGGACGACCTGGCGGAACTGATTGAGCACCTGAATCTGAGCAACGTGATCCTCTTCGGTTTTTCCACCGGAGGCGGTGAAGTTGCACGCTATATCGCTCGTCATGGCACTTCGCGCGTGGCCAAAGCCGGCTTGATCTGCGCGGTAACGCCATTGATGCTGAAAACCCCCAGTAACCCCCAAGGGACGCCGATCGAAGTTTTTGACGGGATGCGTGCCGACTCTATTGCCAACCGTTCGCAGCTCTACCTTGATCTGGCCAGCGGCCCTTTCTATGGATTCAACCGGGTAGGCGTCAAACCCTCGCAAGGCTTGATCAATTCATTCTGGATGCAGGGTGTAATGGGAGGGCACAAAAATACCTTCGACAGCATCAAGGCATTTTCTGAAACCGACTTTCGGGATGACCTGAAGCATTTCAATATCCCCACGCTCATTATCCATGGGGGCGACGATCAGATCGTGCCGATCCAGGCGTCAGCCTTGGAAAGCAAACGCCTCATTCCAGACGCCCAGTTGTTGGTGTATTCAGGCGCCCCTCATGGGTTGACCGACACTCACAAGCAGCGGGTCAACGCCGATATGTTGCGCTTCGCGCAGTTTTAGACGATGTAAGGCGCATAAAAAACCGCGCGGCCTTGTCGGCGGCGCGGTTTTTTTAGTTTGCTGCGGGGTGCGTTGGTATGGCCTAGAACGGAATATCGTCATCAAAGCTGTCGAAATCCGCAGCCGGTTGCGGAGCGGCCTGCTGTGGCGCTGGGCGCGACTCACGCTGTGGTTGCTGGCTTGGCTGCGGACGCGACTGCTGTGGACGCGGTGCCGAGTTGGACATGCCGCCCTGGCCCTGTTGGTCGCCCTGTGGACGGCCGCCGAGCAGTTGCATGGTGCCTTGCATGTCGACCACGATTTCAGTGGTGTAACGCTTGATGCCGTCTTTTTCCCACTCGCGGGTCTGCAGTTTGCCTTCGATGTAGACCTGCGAACCTTTGCGCAGGTATTCACCGGCGATCTCTGCCACTTTGCCGAACATCGACACACGGTGCCATTCGGTTTTCTCGACCTTCTGGCCGGTCTGCTTGTCGGTCCACTGTTCGCTGGTCGCCAGACTCAGGTTGGTCACGGCGTTACCGTTAGGCAAGTAGCGAACTTCGGGATCCTGGCCGCATGTACCGACCAATATGACTTTGTTAACCCCACGGGCCATAACGTTCTCCTAAGCTGGGCGCGCTGTCGGCACTGGGTTGACCAGTTGCTCGAGCGTCGCGCGATCCAATAATTCGGTGTCCAATTTGATGTAGATGGCGGCTTCTTCAGCAATAACCACAGCATCGGTAACCCCTGTAACGGCCTTAAGACGCTCGGCCAAGCCAGCTTCGCGTATCGCTTCAGGCGATAACGGCAAGCGCAGACTCGTCACATAGGGAGGTTCGCGCATGGTAACAGCAAAGGCTAGCCAGAGGGCAGCCAGACCTGCGCATCCGAGGAACACAACCGACAAACCGCCGTGCTGGAACATCCAGCCACCCATGATGCCGCCCAGTGCAGAGCCCAGGAACTGGCTGGTGGAATACACCCCCATCGCCGTGCCCTTGCCGCCGGCCGGTGAAACTTTACTGATCAGCGAAGGCAGCGAAGCCTCCAGCAGGTTGAACGCGGTGAAGAACACCACCGTACCGATTACCAGCGCCCGCAGGCTGTCGCCGAACTGCCAGAAGAATAGCTCAGTGAGCATCAGCGTCACGACGGCGCCGAGCAAAATTCGTTTCATTTTGCGTTTCTTCTCGCCATAGATGATGAACGGGATCATGGCGAAGAATGAAATCAGCAGCGCGGTCAGGTAGACCCACCAGTGTTGTTCCTTGGGCAACCCGGCTTTTTGCACCAGGGCCAGGGGCAAGGCCACGAAGCTGCACATCAGCATCGCGTGCAACACGAAGATACCCAAATCCAGGCGCAGCAGGTCCGGGTGCTTGAGGGTCGGCAGCAGCGCCTGGCGCGCGACGCCGGATTCACGGTGCTGCAGAGTGCCGGTGGAACGCGGCACCATGAAGGCCACGATCACGATACCGAACAACGCCATGCCGCCGGTGGCCAGGAACAGCCCGTGCAAACCGAAGGCGCGGGTCAGCAACGGGCCGACCACCATCGCGACGGCGAACGACAGGCCGATGGTCATGCCGATCATGGCCATGGCCTTGGTGCGGTGTTGTTCGCGGGTCAGGTCCGACAGCAAGGCCATGACCGCTGCGGAAATCGCGCCGGCGCCCTGTAGGACACGCCCGGCAATCACGCCCCAGATCGAATCGGACTGGGCCGCGAGTACGCTGCCGAGGGCAAACACGATCAACCCGAGGTAGATCACCGGGCGGCGGCCGATGCGGTCGGAAATGATCCCGAACGGAATCTGGAAAATTGCCTGGGTCAGGCCATAAGCGCCAATGGCCAGGCCGATCAGGGCGGGGGTCGCGCCTGCGAGATCCATCCCGTAGGTCGCCAGCACCGGCAACACCATGAACATGCCAAGCATACGGAAGGCGAACACCAGGGCCAGACCGCTTGCTGCTCGGGTCTCGCCGCTACTCATGCGTTCGCTGTGGGGATCGTGCATGGAAAAACCTCGTGTGAACCGGCGGCGATTCTACCAGTCCCATCGATTGAGAGGGTATATGCGGCGGTTTGCCGCGCAGGTTTCATGTAAGGCTGCACCTGGCACCTTGACAGTGTATATTCATCCAGTCTTTAGCCGTATACTCCGGCATTATTTACGCCCGCCGTGCGAGGCCATCTTGGACAAGATCCTGATTCGTGGGGCTAGAACCCACAACCTGAAGAACATCGACCTGACCCTGCCCCGGGACAAACTGATCGTCATCACCGGTTTGTCCGGGTCCGGCAAATCGTCGCTGGCGTTCGACACGCTGTACGCCGAAGGCCAGCGGCGCTATGTCGAGTCGCTGTCGGCCTATGCCCGCCAGTTTCTGTCGATGATGGAAAAGCCCGACGTCGACACCATCGAAGGCCTGTCGCCGGCAATTTCCATCGAGCAGAAGTCGACTTCCCACAACCCGCGCTCCACCGTGGGCACCATCACCGAGATCTACGACTACCTGCGCCTGCTGTATGCGCGCGTCGGTATCCCGCGTTGCCCGGACCACGACATCCCGCTGGAAGCCCAGACCGTCAGCCAGATGGTCGACCTGGTGCTGGCCCAGCCGGAAGGCGCCAAGCTGATGCTGCTGGCGCCGGTGATTCGCGAGCGCAAGGGTGAACACCTTTCAGTGTTTGAAGAACTGCGCGCGCAAGGTTTCGTGCGTGCGCGGATTAACGGCAAGCTGTACGAGCTGGACGAAGCGCCGAAGCTCGACAAGCAGAAGAAGCACTCGATCGATGTCGTGGTCGACCGCTTCAAAGTACGCGCCGACTTGCAGCAGCGCCTGGCGGAATCCTTCGAGACAGCCCTGAAGCTGGCGGACGGTATCGCCCTGGTCGCGCCGATGGACGACGAACCGGGCGAAGAGATCATCTTCTCCGCACGCTTTGCCTGCCCGATCTGTGGCCACGCCATCAGCGAGCTGGAACCCAAGCTGTTTTCCTTCAACAACCCGGCCGGCGCCTGCCCGACCTGCGATGGCCTGGGCGTGAAGCAGTTTTTCGACATCAAGCGCCTGGTCAATGGCGAGCTGACGCTGGCGGAAGGTGCGATACGCGGCTGGGACAGGCGTAACGTCTATTACTTCCAGATGCTCGGCTCATTGGCCTCGCACTATAAGTTCAGCCTGGAAGTACCGTTCAACCAACTGCCGGCGGATCAGCAGAAGGTCATTCTCAACGGCAGCGGTTCGCAGAACGTCGACTTCAAATACCTCAACGACCGTGGCGATATCGTCAAGCGCTCGCATCCGTTCGAAGGCATCGTGCCCAACCTCGAACGCCGCTACCGCGAGACCGAGTCGGCGAGCGTGCGGGAAGAACTGGCCAAGTTCCTCAGCACCCAGCCCTGCCCGGATTGCCGAGGCACCCGCCTGCGCCGTGAGGCGCGGCACGTATGGGTTGGCGAGAAGACCCTGCCGGCGGTGACCAACCTGCCGATTGGCGACGCCTGTGAATATTTCGGCGTACTCAAGCTGACCGGACGCCGTGGGGAGATTGCCGACAAGATCCTCAAGGAGATTCGCGAGCGCCTGCAGTTCCTGGTCAACGTCGGCCTGGATTACCTGTCGCTGGACCGCAGCGCCGATACCTTGTCGGGCGGTGAAGCCCAGCGCATCCGCCTGGCCAGCCAGATCGGCGCCGGCCTGGTGGGCGTGTTGTATATCCTCGATGAGCCGTCGATTGGCTTGCACCAGCGCGATAACGATCGCCTCCTGGGCACGCTGAAACACCTGCGGGACATCGGCAACACGGTGATCGTGGTCGAGCACGACGAAGACGCGATTCGCCTGGCCGATTATGTGGTCGATATCGGCCCGGGCGCTGGCGTGCATGGTGGGCATATCGTCGCCCAAGGCACGCCTGCCGAAGTGATGGCTCATCCAGACTCGCTGACCGGCAAGTACCTGTCCGGGCGCGTGAGGATTGAAGTGCCGTCCAAGCGCACGCCACGCAACAAGAAGATGGCGTTGCACCTCAAGGGCGCGCGCGGCAACAACCTGCGCAATGTCGACTTGGAAATTCCGCTGGGTCTGTTGACCTGCGTGACGGGTGTTTCCGGCTCGGGCAAGTCGACGCTGATCAACAACACGCTGTTCCCGTTGAGCGCCACCGCCCTGAACGGCGCGACCACGCTGGAAGCGGCTGCACATGACAGCATCAAGGGCCTGGAGCTCCTCGACAAAGTGGTCGATATCGACCAGAGCCCGATTGGCCGTACCCCCCGCTCCAACCCGGCGACCTATACCGGGCTGTTCACGCCCATTCGCGAGTTGTTCGCCGGCGTGCCGGAATCCCGCTCGCGGGGCTACGGGCCGGGCCGGTTCTCGTTCAACGTCAAGGGCGGGCGCTGCGAAGCGTGCCAGGGCGATGGCTTGATCAAGGTGGAGATGCACTTCCTGCCGGACATCTACGTGCCGTGCGATGTGTGCAAGAGCAAGCGCTACAACCGCGAAACCCTTGAGATCAAATACAAGGGCAAGAACATCCACGAAACCCTGGAGATGACCATCGAGGAAGCGCGGGTGTTCTTCGACGCGGTTCCGGCGTTGGCGCGCAAGCTGCAGACGCTGATGGATGTGGGCTTGTCGTACATCAAGCTGGGGCAATCGGCGACCACGCTGTCCGGTGGTGAAGCGCAACGGGTCAAGCTGTCCCGTGAGCTGTCCAAGCGCGATACCGGTAAAACCCTGTATATCCTCGATGAGCCGACCACGGGCCTGCACTTCGCGGACATTCAGCAATTGCTGGATGTGTTGCACCGCCTGCGTGACCACGGCAACACCGTGGTGGTGATCGAGCACAACCTGGATGTGATCAAGACCGCCGACTGGCTGGTCGACCTCGGGCCGGAAGGCGGTTCCAAGGGCGGTCAGATCATCGCGGTAGGTACACCGGAGCAGGTCTCCGAGATGCCGCAATCGCACACGGGTTACTACTTGAAACCGTTGCTCGCGCGCGACCGGGCCTGATTTATCCGGCCCAATAAAAAGCCCCTGTCACTTCAACGGTGACAGGGGCTTTTTTACAGCCGGGAATCAGAACTGCGATTGCAGGTAATTCTCCAGGCCGACCAGCTTGATCAGGCCCAGCTGCTTTTCCAGCCAGTAGGTGTGATCTTCTTCGGTGTCGGCCAACTGCACGCGCAGAATTTCACGGGTGACATAGTCGTTGTGCTGCTCGCACAGCTCGATGCCCTTGCACAGCGCGGCACGGACCTTGTTCTCGAGGCGCAGGTCAGCGGCGAGCATCTCAGGCACCGTTGTGCCTACGTCCAAGTCGTCGGGACGCATGCGTGGCGTGCCTTCGAGCATCAGGATACGGCGCATCAGTGCGTCGGCGTGCTGGGTCTCTTCTTCCATCTCGTGGTTGATACGCTCGTAGAGCTCGGTAAAGCCCCAGTCTTCGTACATACGCGAATGGATGAAATATTGGTCACGAGCCGCGAGTTCGCCCGTCAGCAACGTGTTGAGGTAATCGATTACGTCGGGGTGACCTTGCATCGCCCTACATCTCCCTGCTTGAAAGTCTTTAGTTTGAACCATGCTGACCCATAGGTCACGGAGCCAACGGCAGAAAAGTGAAGATTTCCTGAGAAAAGCGGCTGAATTAACGCAAAAACCGCCCAAATGAGGGCGGTTCTACTTATCGTTTAGAGTCAGTTAATCGATACACCCAGCGCCTTTGCGATTGCTTCTCCATAAGCCGGATCGGCTTTGAAGAAGTGCTGCAACTGACGCTGGACCACATCACTGGAAACCCCCGCCATGGCGCCGGCGATGTTGCCGGTGAGCAAGGCTTTCTGCTCATCGTTCATCAGGCGGAACAGCGCACCGGCGTGGCTGTAATAGTCGGTGTCTTCGCGGTGATCGTAACGATCCGCGGCACCGCTCAGGGCCAATGCGGGCTCGGCGTACTGTGGCGCTTGTTTCGGCGCGTCGGCGTAGCTGTTTGGCTCATAGTTGGGCGCCCCACCGCCGTTGCTGCCGAAGGCCATCGAGCCATCACGCTGGTAGCTGTTGACCGGGCTACGTGGGGCATTCACCGGCAATTGCTGGTGGTTGGTGCCGATACGGTAGCGGTGGGCATCTGCGTAAGCGAAGACGCGACCTTGCAGCATGCGGTCCGGCGACAGGCCAACACCCGGGACCATGTTGCTCGGGCCGAACGCCGCTTGTTCCACTTCGGCGAAGTAGTTCTGCGGATTACGGTTGAGCTCCAGTTCACCGACTTCGATCAGCGGGAACTCCTTCTGCGACCAGGTTTTGGTCACGTCAAAGGGGTTCTCGTAATGTGCGTTGGCCTGGGCCTCGGTCATGATCTGAATGCAGACGCGCCATTTCGGGAAATCCCCGCGCTCGATCGCACCAAACAGATCGCGCTGTGCGTAATCAGGGTCGGTACCGGCCAAACGTGCCGCCTCGGCCGGTGCCAGGTTCTTGATGCCTTGCTTGGTCTTGTAGTGCCACTTCACCCAGTGCCGCTCGCCCTTGGCGTTGATCAAGCTGTAGGTGTGGCTACCGAAGCCGTGCATGTGGCGGTAACCGTCAGGGATACCACGATCGGAAAACAGGATGGTGACCTGGTGCAGCGCCTCCGGGGAGTGCGACCAGAAATCCCACATCATCTGCGCGCTTTTCAGATTGCTTTGCGGCAGGCGTTTTTGAGTGTGGATGAAATCAGGGAACTTGAGTGGGTCGCGGATGAAGAACACCGGGGTGTTGTTACCGACGATGTCCCAGTTGCCTTCTTCGGTGTAGAACTTCAAGGCAAAGCCACGAGGGTCGCGCTCGGTATCCGCCGAACCACGTTCGCCACCGACCGTGGAGAAACGCAGAAAGGTCGGCGTTTGTTTACCAACGGCCTCGAACAGCTTGGCGCTGGTGTACTGAGTAATGTCCCGGGTGACGGTGAACGTGCCGTAAGCACCCGAACCTTTGGCGTGTACGCGACGCTCAGGGATGTTTTCGCGGTTGAAGTGAGCGAGCTTCTCGATCAGGTGAAAATCATCGAGCAACAACGGGCCACGCGGGCCGGCGGAACGGGAGTTCTGGTTATCCGCCACGGGAGCGCCGCTGGCGGTGGTAAGAATTTTGTTCTGGCTCATGTTCAATCTTCCTCAGGTCGGACTTGGAACTGCCGGCTAATCGGCTTGCAGTGAGTATTGATCATCAACATGACGTCTACAAATTCATTAAATTGTGGACATCAATAGAAAATTACTACCAATACACCCGACGCCCATAATGCCGCGGCCAGATCGATGCACGCTTGTATCCATGGCGCTTTTCTTACGCGCACAAAAAACCGGGCGCTAGGCCCGGTTCTTCGTTACAGACTGTCGTCTTACTCGGCGCTTACAGCTTCGCCGGCAGTAGCACGATCAACCAACTCGACATACGCCATAGGCGCGTTGTCGCCAGCGCGGAAACCGCACTTGAGGATGCGCAGGTAGCCACCCTCACGGGTAGCGTAACGCTTGCCCAGGTCGTTGAAGAGCTTACCAACGATAGCTTTCGAACGAGTACGGTCGAAGGCCAGACGGCGGTTAGCCAGGCTGTCTGTCTTAGCCAAAGTGATCAGCGGCTCAGCAACGCGACGCAGTTCTTTAGCTTTCGGCAGTGTAGTTTTGATCAGCTCGTGCTCGAACAGCGACACCGCCATGTTTTGGAACATGGCCTTACGGTGCGAGCTGGTACGGCTCAGGTGACGTCCACTTTTACGATGACGCATGGTTCATTCCTTACCAAACTCACGTTCGGTGATTACGACGATCAGGCAGTCGCCTTGTCGTCCTTCTTAAGACTTGCAGGCGGCCAGTTGTCGAGGCGCATGCCGAGGGACAGACCGCGGGAGGCCAGAACGTCCTTGATTTCAGTCAAGGATTTCTTGCCCAGGTTCGGAGTCTTCAACAGTTCTACTTCGGTACGCTGAATCAGGTCGCCGATGTAGTAAATGTTTTCCGCCTTAAGGCAGTTAGCCGAACGTACAGTCAGTTCCAGATCGTCAACCGGGCGAAGCAGGATCGGATCGATCTCGTCTTCCTGCTCGATTACCACTGGTTCGCTGTCGCCTTTGAGGTCGACGAACGCAGCCAACTGCTGTTGCAGAATGGTTGCAGCGCGACGGATTGCCTCTTCAGGGTCCAGAGTACCGTTGGTTTCCAGATCAATAACCAGCTTGTCCAGGTTAGTACGCTGCTCGACACGGGCGTTTTCCACCACGTATGCGATGCGGCGAACCGGGCTGAACGAAGAGTCAAGCTGCAAGCGACCAATGCTGCGGCTTTCGTCTTCATCGCTCTGACGCGAGTCGGCCGGTTCATAACCACGACCACGAGCTACAGTGAGCTTCATGTTCAGGGCGCCGTTAGACGCCAGGTTAGCGATTACGTGATCGGGGTTAACGATCTCGACATCATGATCCAGCTGAATATCGGCAGCGGTAACCACCCCCGAACCCTTCTTCGACAAGGTCAGCGTAACTTCGTCACGGCCGTGCAGCTTGATAGCCAGACCTTTAAGGTTCAACAGGATTTCAATTACGTCTTCCTGTACACCTTCGATGGCGCTGTACTCGTGGAGCACACCGTCAATCTCGGCCTCGACTACTGCACAGCCGGGCATTGAGGACAACAGGATGCGGCGCAGCGCGTTGCCCAGGGTGTGGCCAAAACCACGCTCGAGAGGCTCGAGTGTGATTTTGGCGCGGGTTGGACTGACAACCTGCACATCAATGTGGCGGGGTGTCAGGAACTCATTTACCGAAATCTGCATGGATGCACCTATTTTCTAGCCCTTACTTGGAGTAGAGCTCGACAATCAGGCTTTCGTTGATGTCGGCGGACAGATCACTGCGAGCTGGAACGTTCTTGAAAACGCCCGACTTCTTCTCAGTGTCTACTTCTACCCATTCTACGCGGCCACGTTGGGCACACAGATCGAGAGCTTGGACAATGCGAAGTTGGTTTTTTGCTTTCTCGCGAACAGCGACCACGTCACCAGCACGAACCTGGTAGGACGGAACGTTTACGGTCTGGCCGTTAACGCTGATCGACTTGTGCGATACCAACTGACGGGATTCGGCACGAGTAGAACCAAAGCCCATACGGTATACAACGTTGTCCAGACGGCATTCGAGCAGTTGCAGCAGGTTTTCACCGGTTGCACCTTTCTTGCCAGCAGCTTCTTTGTAGTAGCCGCTGAACTGACGCTCGAGAACGCCGTAGATACGACGGACCTTCTGCTTTTCACGCAGTTGGGTGCCGTAATCGGACTGGCGACCGCGGCGTTGGCCGTGGATACCAGGTGCTGCTTCAATGTTGCACTTCGATTCGATCGCGCGCACGCCGCTCTTCAGGAAGAGATCGGTGCCTTCGCGACGAGCGAGTTTGCATTTTGGACCAATGTAACGAGCCATTCTTTACAATCTCCTGGATTACACGCGGCGCTTCTTCGGCGGACGGCACCCGTTGTGCGGGATTGGCGTCACGTCGGTGATGCTGGCGATCTTATAGCCACAGCCGTTCAAAGCACGGACAGCGGACTCACGACCTGGACCTGGACCTTTGACGTTAACGTCGAGGTTTTTCAGGCCGTATTCCAGCGCAGCTTGACCAGCACGTTCAGCAGCTACTTGAGCAGCGAACGGGGTGGACTTGCGGGAACCGCGGAAACCCGAACCACCGGAGGTAGCCCAAGAAAGCGCGTTACCTTGACGGTCGGTGATGGTCACGATGGTGTTGTTAAAAGAAGCATGGATGTGGGCGATGCCATCAACCACTGTCTTTTTAACTTTTTTACGAGGACGAGCAGCAGGTTTTGCCATGATAATTTTCCTGTCGATTCGCGGGGGCGATTACTTGCGGATCGGCTTACGCGGACCTTTACGGGTACGCGCGTTAGTCTTGGTACGCTGACCGCGTACTGGAAGACCACGACGATGACGCAGACCGCGATAGCAACCGAGGTCCATCAAACGCTTGATTTTCATGTTGATTTCGCGACGCAGGTCACCTTCAGTGGTGAACTTCGCCACTTCGCCACGCAGCAATTCAACCTGCTCGTCGCTCAGATCCTTGATCTTAGCGGCTGGGTTTACCCCAGCGACCGCGCAAATTTTCTGCGCAGTAGTGCGACCAACACCATAGATGTAGGTCAGCGAGATAACAGTGTGCTTGTTATCTGGAATGTTAACGCCTGCAATACGGGCCATTCAGTGGGACTCCAATTGACAGCTACCTACGCCCCGGAAGCCAAGAAATAGGGCGCGAGATAATATCGCTGTAATAACAAATAATCAACCCGGCAGCGCACTAGCTGCCGGGCTTCAAGCGGATCACACTCAGCCTTGGCGCTGTTTGTGACGCGGTTCCGCGCTGCAAATTACTCGAACAACACCTTCGCGGCGAATAATCTTGCAGTTACGGCACAGCTTTTTCACCGATGCACGAACTTTCATCACCAACTCCTCGAACCTTATGGGTACTCAGCGCAACATGCCGCTGCCGTAACCCTTCAGGTTGGCTTTCTTCATCAGGGATTCGTACTGGTGCGAAACGAGGTGCGATTGTACTTGGGACATGAAGTCCATCACAACCACGACCACGATCAGCAACGAGGTCCCGCCAAGGTAGAACGGAACGTTTGCTGCAACCACCAGGAACTGGGGCAACAAGCACACGGCCGTCATATATAGAGCACCGAACAGGGTCAAACGAGTCAGAACGCCATCAATGTAGCGTGCAGACTGCTCACCTGGACGGATGCCCGGAATAAAGGCACCGGACTTCTTCAGGTTTTCCGCTACGTCTTTCGGATTGAACATCAACGCCGTATAGAAGAAGCAGAAGAAAATAATCCCTGCACTAAACAGCAGAATATTCAACGGCTGACCAGGAGCGATCGACTGAGAGAGGTCCTGCAGCCAGCCCATGTTTTCAGACTGACCAAACCAGGTACCCAACGAAGCCGGAAACAGCAAGATGCTGCTCGCGAAAATCGCCGGAATAACACCGGCCATATTCACTTTCAGCGGCAAGTGGCTGGTCTGCGCGGCAAAGACCTTGCGGCCCTGCTGACGCTTGGCGTAGTGAACAGCAATACGACGCTGGCCACGCTCAATGAACACCACAAAACCGATAATCGCTACTGCCAGCAAACCGATGGCAACCAGGGCGAAAATGTTGATATCACCCTGACGTGCAGACTCGAAAGACTGCCCGATCGCTCTCGGAAGACCGGCGACGATACCTGCGAAAATCAACATCGAGATACCGTTACCAACACCACGCTCAGTAATCTGCTCACCCAGCCACATCATGAACATCGCACCAGCCACAAACGTGGATACCGCGACGAAATGGAAGCCAAAGTCACCAGTGAACGCAACACCCTGCCCCGCCAGGCCAACGGACATGCCGATAGCTTGAACCAGGGCGAGGATGACAGTGCCGTAGCGGGTGTACTGGCTAATCTTGCGACGGCCAGCTTCACCTTCCTTCTTCAACTGCTCCAGC
Organism: Pseudomonas sp. Y39-6; assembly: GCF_023651955.1. Taxonomy (NCBI): domain Bacteria; kingdom Pseudomonadati; phylum Pseudomonadota; class Gammaproteobacteria; order Pseudomonadales; family Pseudomonadaceae; genus Pseudomonas; species Pseudomonas sp. Y39-6. Next base: position 6,335,031 of record NZ_CP069594.1, read on the forward strand.
TGCGGGCTGACGGCGGTCATCAGTTGCATGATGATCGATGCCGAAATGTACGGCATGATCCCCAGTGCAAAGATGCTCATCCGTTCCAGCGCGCCGCCGGAAAACATGTTGAACAAGCTAAGAATGGTCCCCTCATTCTGTCGAAACAGGTCTGCGAGTCGGTCCGGGTTGATACCTGGAACCGGGATGTGTGCGCCTATTCGGTAGACGATAATCGCCAGGAACAGAAAACGCAGACGAGCCCAAAGTTCAGACATACCGCCTTTGCCGAGCGCTGAGAGAGCACCTTGCTTAGCCATTTATTCCTCGAACTTGCCGCCAGCTGCTTCGATAGCCGAACGCGCACCTTTGGTGGCGCCGATTCCCTTGCCGATAGTGACAGCGCGAGTCACTTCACCGGACAGCATGATTTTCACACGCTGTACGTTGACGTTGATCACGTTGGCATCTTTCAGGGTCTGCACAGTAACGATGTCGCCTTCCACTTTAGCCAGCTCGGACAGACGCACTTCTGCGCGGTCCATGGCCTTCAGGGATACGAAACCGAACTTAGGCAGGCGACGATGCAGCGGCTGTTGACCGCCTTCAAAGCCTGGAGCAATGGTGCCACCGGAGCGGGAGGTTTGACCTTTGTGGCCACGGCCACCAGTCTTACCCAAACCGCTACCGATACCACGGCCCGGACGATGCTTTTCGCGACGGGAACCCGGCGCTGGACTCAGATCATTGAGTTTCATCGATTAACCCTCGACACGCAGCATGTAGTAAGCCTTGTTGATCATCCCGCGATTCTCGGGAGTATCCTGGACTTCTACAGTGTGACCGATGCGACGCAGACCCAAACCCTTAACGCACAATTTGTGGTTAGGGATGCGGCCGGTCATGCTTTTGATCAGCGTTACTTTAACGGTAGCCATGATCAGAAGATCTCCTTGACGCTTTTGCCACGCTTGGCGGCAATGGATTCAGGAGACTGCATTGCTTTCAAACCCTTGAAAGTGGCGTGAACCACGTTTACTGGGTTAGTCGAGCCGTAGCACTTGGCCAGAACGTTCTGAACGCCAGCAACTTCGAGGACAGCACGCATAGCGCCGCCAGCGATGATACCGGTACCTTCAGAAGCAGGCTGCATGTACACCTTCGAAGCGCCATGGGCGGACTTCATTGCGTACTGCAGAGTGGTGCCGTTCAGATCAACTTGGATCATGTTGCGACGAGCAGCTTCCATTGCCTTCTGGATCGCAGCAGGCACTTCACGTGACTTGCCACGGCCGAAGCCAACGCGCCCTTTACCATCACCCACCACGGTCAACGCGGTGAAAGTGAAGATACGGCCGCCTTTAACGGTTTTGGCTACGCGGTTAACTTGAACCAGCTTCTCAATGTAGCCTTCGTCGCGCTTTTGGTCGTTATTTGACATAACTTAGAACTCCAGCCCAGCTTCACGAGCAGCATCAGCCAGCGCCTTGACGCGACCGTGATACTTGAAGCCAGAGCGGTCGAAAGCCACCTGCGAGACGCCAGCGGCTTTAGCACGCGTAGCGACCAGCTGGCCAACCTTAGTGGCCGCGTCGATGTTGCCGGTGGCACCATCACGCAGTTCTTTATCCAAAGTCGAGGCGCTTGCCAGGACTTTGTTGCCGTCGGCCGAGATGACCTGGGCGTAGATGTGCTGCGACGAGCGGAACACGCAGAGACGCACGACTTCGAGTTCGTGCATTTTCAGGCGTGCTTTGCGAGCGCGACGCAGTCGAGTAACTTTTTTGTCGGTCATTTGCTATGCCCTACTTCTTCTTGGCTTCTTTACGACGGACGACTTCGTCCGCGTAGCGCACACCTTTGCCTTTGTACGGCTCTGGTGGACGGAAGTCGCGGATCTCAGCGGCCACCTGACCTACCAGCTGCTTATCGATGCCCTTGATCAGGATATCGGTTTGGCTAGGGGTCTCAGCGGTGATGCCTTCCGGCAGTTCGTAATCCACTGGGTGCGAGAAGCCAAGGGCCAGGTTCAAAACCGTGCCTTTTGCTTGCGCTTTGTAACCAACACCGACCAGCTGGAGCTTACGCTCGAAGCCTTGGCTTACGCCTTGGACCATGTTGTTTACCAACGCACGCGTGGTACCGGCCATTGCGCGAGTTTGTTGATCGCCATTGCGAGCAGCGAAACGCAGCTCACCAGCTTCTTCAACGATCTCAACGGACGAATGGATGTTCAGTTCAAGAGTACCCTTGGCACCCTTCACCGAAAGCTGTTGGCCTGCGAATTTTACTTCGACACCGGCTGGCAGCTTAACGGGGTTCTTAGCGACGCGAGACATGCTTATCCCCCCTTAGAACACAGTGCAAAGAACTTCGCCGCCGACACCGGCAGCGCGCGCAGCACGATCCGTCATCACACCTTTGTTGGTGGAGACGATAGACACGCCAAGACCGCCACGAACTTTCGGCAGATCTTCAACGGACTTGTACTGACGCAGGCCTGGACGGCTAACGCGCTTCACTTCCTCGATGACCGGACGGCCTTCGAAGTACTTCAGCTCGATGGACAGCAGTGGTTTGATTTCGCTGCTGATCTGATAACCCGCAATGTAGCCTTCGTCTTTCAGGACTTTGGCAACAGCTACCTTCAACGTGGAAGATGGCATGCTTACGACGGACTTTTCAGCCATCTGGGCATTACGGATACGAGTTAGCATGTCCGCTAACGGGTCCTGCATACTCATGGGCTAGACGCTCCTAATACAAAAAAATTAGCCTTGCGGCTACATATGTCGCTGAGTATCTCCGGGCATAGAAAACACGGGCTCAGGCGAGCCGGGTATTCTAGACACACTCCGGAAATGAAACAAGCCCCAAAAGGGGCTTGTTCCAGATTCAAGGTACCGGCGGTCAGTATCTTGCGATTCAGACCGTCCGGACTTTGAAAGTACTTACCAGCTGGCTTTAACCAGACCTGGTACGTCACCACGCATTGCCGCTTCACGCAGTTTGTTACGGCCGAGGCCGAACTTGCGGTAAACGCCGTGTGGACGACCGGTCAGGCGGCAGCGGTTACGCATGCGCGAGGCGCTTGCGTCACGTGGCTGCTTCTGCAGAGCTACTGTGGCTTCCCAACGTGCTTCTGGACTTGCGTTCAGATCAACGATGATTGCTTTCAGTGCTGCACGCTTCTTGGCGTACTTGGCAACCGTGAGCTGACGTTTCAGCTCGCGGTTTTTCATGCTCATCTTGGCCATGGTCCTACTCCAATCAGTTGCGGAACGGGAATTTGAAAGCACGCAACAGGGCGCGACCTTCATCATCGTTCTTGGCAGTGGTGGTCAGGGTGATGTCCAGACCGCGGAGAGCATCGATCTTGTCGTAGTCGATTTCCGGGAAGATGATCTGCTCTTTCACGCCCATGCTGTAGTTACCACGACCATCGAAGGACTTGGCATTCAGGCCGCGGAAGTCGCGGACCCGAGGCAGGGAGATCGACAGCAGACGATCCAGGAATTCGTACATACGCTCACGGCGCAGAGTCACTTTGACGCCGATCGGCCAACCTTCACGGACTTTAAAGCCAGCGATGGATTTCCGAGCGTAAGTCACAACGACTTTTTGACCGGTGATCTTTTCCAGGTCAGCAACAGCGTGCTCGATGACTTTTTTGTCGCCGATCGCTTCGCCCAGACCCATGTTCAGGGTGATTTTGGTAACGCGCGGAACTTCCATCACGTTCCCGAGCTTAAGTTCTTCCTTAAGCTTGGGGGCGATTTCCTTCCGGTAAATCTCTTGTAGTCGTGCCATGGTCTTATCTACCTAGCAGTGTTCAAGCATCAACCGCTTTTTGGGTCGACTTGAAGACACGAATTTTCTTACCGTCTTCTACTTTGAAACCAACGCGGTCAGCCTTGTTGGTTTCGCCGTTGAAGATGGCGACGTTAGAAGCGTGCAGTGGCGCTTCTTTCTCGACGATACCGCCTTGTACGCCCGACATAGGGTTAGGCTTGGTATGACGCTTGACCAGGTTCAGACCACCGACGACCAGACGGTCGTCAGCGAGAACCTTCAGCACCTTACCGCGCTTACCTTTGTCTTTGCCGGCGATCACGATGATCTCGTCGTCACGACGAATCTTTTGCATGTCGGATCTCCTTACAGCACTTCTGGGGCGAGCGAGACGATCTTCATGAACTTCTCAGTACGAAGTTCACGCGTCACTGGCCCAAAGATACGGGTGCCGATCGGCTCTTGCTTGTTGTTCAGAAGAACAGCAGCGTTGCCATCAAAGCGGATAATGGAGCCATCTGCACGGCGAACGCCGTGACGAGTGCGGACTACAACAGCAGTCATCACTTGGCCTTTTTTCACTTTACCGCGAGGAATTGCTTCCTTCACGGTAACTTTGATGATGTCACCGATACCAGCGTAACGACGATGGGAGCCACCCAGCACCTTGATGCACATAACACGGCGAGCGCCGCTGTTATCGGCCACATCGAGCATGGATTGAGTCTGAATCATATAATTTCTCCGACCCCTAGTCCTTAGACTTCCACAGCGCGTTCGAGAACATCAACCAGTGCCCAAGACTTGGTCTTGGCCAGCGGACGAGTTTCACGAATAGTGACTTTGTCGCCGATGTGGCACTGGTTGGTTTCGTCGTGCGCGTGCAGCTTAGTCGAACGCTTAACATATTTACCGTAGATCGGGTGCTTAACGCGACGCTCGATCAAAACGGTGATGGTTTTGTCCATCTTGTCGCTGACAACACGGCCAGTCAGCGTACGGACAGTCTTTTCGGCTTCAGCCATGATCACTTACCTGCCTGCTGGTTGAGCACAGTCTTCACGCGAGCGATGTCACGCTTAACTTGCGAGAGCAGATGAGACTGCCCCAACTGGCCAGTTGCTTTCTGCATGCGCAGATTGAACTGGTCGCGCAGCAGGCCGAGCAGTTGCTCGTTCAGCTGCTGTGCGGATTTTTCACGAAGTTCATTCGCTTTCATCACATCACCGTCCGTTTAACAAAGGCGGTGGCGAGCGGCAGCTTTGCAGCAGCCAGGGCAAAAGCCTCACGCGCCAGCTCTTCAGTTACACCCTCGATTTCATACAGGACTTTGCCTGGCTGAATCTGGGCTACCCAGTATTCCACGTTACCCTTACCTTTACCCATCCGAACTTCGAGGGGCTTTTTGGAGATCGGCTTGTCCGGGAATACACGGATCCAGATCTTGCCGCCACGTTTTACGTGACGGGTCAGAGCACGACGCGCTGACTCGATCTGACGAGCGGTGAGACGACCACGAGCTACAGACTTCAGCGCGAATTCGCCGAAGCTGACTTTGCTACCGCGCTGAGCCAGACCACGGTTGTGGCCTGTCATCTGCTTGCGGAACTTCGTACGCTTTGGTTGCAACATTTGGCGTACCCCTTACTTAGCAGCTTTTTTACGAGGCGCTGGTGCTTGTGGTTTCAGTTCTTCTTGGCGACCACCAATTACTTCGCCTTTGAAGATCCAAACCTTTACACCGATCACACCATAAGTGGTGTGAGCTTCGTAGTTGGCATAGTCGATGTCGGCACGCAGGGTGTGCAGTGGCACACGACCTTCGCGATACCATTCAGTACGTGCGATTTCAGCACCGCCGAGACGACCGCTCACTTGGATTTTGATGCCTTTGGCACCAATACGCATGGCGTTCTGTACGGCGCGCTTCATAGCGCGACGGAACATGACGCGACGCTCCAGCTGCTGAGCTACGCTCTGCGCAACCAGCATACCGTCGAGCTCCGGCTTGCGGATCTCTTCGATATTGATGTGCACAGGCACACCCATTTGCTTGGTCAGGTCCTGACGCAGTTTCTCAACATCTTCACCTTTCTTCCCGATAACGATACCTGGACGAGCGGTGTGGATGGTGATACGTGCAGTTTGTGCCGGACGATGGATATCGATACGGCTTACGGACGCGCTTTTTAGTTTGTCTTGGAGATACTCACGCACCTTCAGATCAGCGAACAAATAGTCCGCATAAGTCCGACCGTCTGCGTACCAGACGGAGGTGTGCTCCTTGACGATTCCCAGGCGAATGCCAATGGGATGTACTTTCTGACCCATCTCTTCGACTCCGTTACTTGTCAGCAACCTTGACAGTGATATGGCAAGACCGCTTGACGATGCGATCAGCACGGCCTTTGGCACGCGGCATGATACGCTTCAGCGAACGCCCTTCGTTGACGAAAACGGTGCTGACCTTCAGGTCATCAACGTCTGCGCCTTCGTTATGCTCGGCGTTGGCTACGGCCGACTCCAGCACTTTCTTCATGATCTCGGCGGCTTTCTTACTGCTGAAAGCCAACAGGTTGAGCGCTTCGCCCACCTTCTTCCCGCGGATCTGGTCGGCGACCAAGCGGGCTTTCTGGGCGGAGATTCGAGCGCCCGACAACTTAGCGGCTACTTCCATTTCCTTACCCCTTAACGCTTGGCTTTCTTGTCTGCCACGTGCCCACGATAAGTGCGGGTACCGGCAAACTCGCCTAGTTTGTGGCCGACCATGTCTTCGTTAACGAGAACTGGGACGTGTTGACGACCGTTGTGTACTGCGATGGTCAGACCGACCATTTGTGGCAGGATCATCGAACGACGCGACCAGGTCTTAACTGGTTTGCGATCGTTCTTTTCCGCCGCCACTTCGATCTTCTTCAGTAGGTGAAGATCAATAAAAGGACCTTTTTTCAGAGAACGTGGCACTGTCGTATCCCTCTATTTACTTGCGACGACGGACGATCATTTTGTCGGTACGCTTATTACCACGAGTCTTCGCGCCCTTAGTCGGGAAGCCCCATGGCGATACCGGATGACGACCACCAGAGGTACGACCTTCACCACCACCGTGTGGGTGGTCAACCGGGTTCATGGCAACACCACGAACGGTTGGGCGAACGCCACGCCAGCGTTTGGCACCAGCTTTACCCAGCGAACGCAGGCTGTGCTCGGAGTTCGAGACTTCACCCAGGGTCGCGCGGCATTCAGCCAGCACTTTACGCATCTCACCAGAACGCAGACGCAGGGTCACGTAGACACCTTCACGAGCGATCAGCTGAGCCGAAGCACCAGCGGAACGAGCGATTTGCGCGCCTTTACCTGGCTTCAATTCGATGCCGTGTACGGTGCTACCAACTGGAATGTTACGCAGTTGCAGAGCGTTGCCCGGCTTGATCGGTGCCAGAGCACCTGCGATCAGCTGGTCACCAGCACTCACGCCTTTAGGGGCGATGATGTAGCGACGCTCGCCATCTGCGTACAACAGCAGAGCGATGTGAGCAGTACGGTTTGGATCGTATTCGATACGCTCGACAGTGGCAGCGATGCCATCTTTGTCGTTGCGACGGAAGTCGACCAGACGATAATGCTGTTTATGGCCACCACCGATGTGACGAGTGGTAATGCGACCATTGTTGTTACGACCACCAGTCTTCGATTTCTTCTCGAGCAGCGGTGCGTGAGGAGCGCCTTTATGCAGCTCCTGGTTGACCACCTTGACCACAAAACGGCGGCCAGGGGAAGTCGGTTTGCATTTAACGATTGCCATGATGCACCCCTTCCTTACTCAGCACTGCTGCTGAAATCGAGATCTTGGCCTGGCTGAAGGGAGATAACTGCCTTCTTCCAGTCATTACGCTTGCCCAGACCGCGAGCAGTGCGCTTGCTCTTACCCAGAACATTCAGGGTAGTAACACGCTCTACTTTCACGCTGAACAGGCTTTCGACGGCCTTCTTGATTTCCAGCTTGGTTGCGTCAGTTGCAACCTTGAAAACGAACTGGCCTTTCTTGTCAGCCAGAACCGTAGCCTTTTCGGAAACGTGCGGGCCAAGCAGAACTTTAAATACGCGTTCCTGGTTCATCCCAGCAGCTCCTCGAATTTCTTCACGGCCGACACGGTGATCAACACCTTGTCGTATGCGATCAGACTAACTGGATCGGAACCTTGCACGTCACGTACATCAACGTGTGGCAGGTTGCGAGCAGCCAGGTACAGGTTCTGATCAACAGCTTCAGACACGATCAAGACGTCAGTCAGGCCCATGCCGTTCAGCTTGTTCAGCAGATCTTTGGTTTTCGGTGCTTCAACAGCGAAGTCCTGAACCACGACCAGACGATCAGTACGCACGAGTTCAGCAAGGATGGAGCGCAGTGCTGCGCGGTACATCTTCTTGTTGAGCTTCTGAGTGTGATCCTGCGGACGAGCTGCGAAAGTGGTACCGCCGCCGCGCCAGATTGGGCTACGGATAGTACCGGCACGAGCACGGCCAGTACCTTTCTGACGCCAAGGGCGCTTACCGCCACCACGAACGTCGGAACGGGTCTTTTGCTGCTTGCTACCTTGACGGCCGCCGGCCATGTAGGCCACGACTGCTTGGTGAACGAGCGTCTCGTTGAATTCGCCGCCAAATGTCAGTTCGGAAACTTCGATCGCTTGAGCGTCATTTACATTTAATTGCATGTCAGCTTCCCCTTAACCGCGAGCCTTGGCCGCTGGACGTACAACCAGGTTGCCGCCAGTAGCGCCAGGAACAGCACCCTTGACCAACAACAGATTGCGTTCAGCGTCGACGCGCACTACTTCGAGGGACTGCACGGTCACGCGCTCAGCGCCCATATGACCGGACATTTTTTTGCCCTTGAATACACGACCAGGAGTCTGGCACTGGCCAATAGAGCCCGGGACGCGGTGGGAAACGGAGTTACCGTGAGTGTTGTCTTGGCCACGGAAATTCCAACGCTTGATCGTACCCTGGAAGCCTTTACCCTTGGACTGACCGGTTACATCAACCAGTTGACCAGCGGCGAAGATTTCAGCGTTGATCAGATCGCCAGCCTGGTAGTCGCCTTCTTCAAGACGGAACTCCATAACAGTGCGACCAGCTGCAACGTTTGCTTTAGCGAAGTGACCTGCTTGAGCAGCAGTCACGCGCGAAGCACGACGCTCGCCGACAGTGACTTGCACTGCACGATAGCCATCGGTTTCTTCAGTTTTGAACTGGGTGACGCGATTCGGTTCGATCTCAATGACCGTGACCGGAATGGAGACACCTTCTTCGGTGAAAATACGGGTCATACCGCATTTACGACCGACTACACCAATAGTCATGTTGTAAACCTCATGAGTGTACGGGGCTTTCACCCGCTATGGCCGCCCATTTCAGAGCGTTACACGACTAAGACCCAAGTCTTAGCCGAGGCTGATCTGTACTTCCACACCGGCCGCCAGATCAAGCTTCATAAGTGCATCAACGGTTTTATCCGTTGGCTGGACGATGTCCAGTACGCGCTTATGAGTACGGATCTCGTACTGGTCACGCGCGTCTTTGTTGACGTGCGGGGAGACCAGAACGGTGAACCGCTCTTTACGGGTAGGCAGTGGAATTGGACCACGCACTTGAGCACCAGTACGTTTCGCGGTTTCCACGATTTCCTGGGTGGATTGGTCGATCAGGCGATGGTCAAAAGCCTTCAACCTGATACGGATTTGCTGATTTTGCATTGGATTTCAGACTCCGGCTGCTATTCCCAGCGAGCGCAATACGCCCGTTAAAAGGAGGCGCAATTCTATAGACGCCCCAGATAGGTGTCAACCCAATAAAAAAAGCCCCCGCTGAGCGGGGGCTTTTTCAAAACCTCGAAGCTAACTCAAAAAAGAGCTTACTCGATGATTTTAGCTACAACGCCAGCACCAACGGTACGGCCGCCTTCACGGATAGCGAAGCGCAGACCGTCTTCCATTGCGATGGTTTTGATCAGGGTAACAGTCATTTGAATGTTATCGCCTGGCATTACCATTTCAACGCCTTCTGGCAATTCGCAGTTACCAGTCACGTCAGTAGTACGGAAGTAGAACTGTGGACGGTAGCCTTTGAAGAACGGAGTGTGACGACCGCCTTCTTCCTTGCTCAGAACGTAAACTTCTGCGGTGAACTTGGTGTGCGGCTTAACGGTACCTGGCTTAACCAGAACCTGACCACGTTCAACGTCATCACGCTTGGTGCCGCGCAGCAGTACGCCGCAGTTCTCGCCAGCACGACCTTCGTCGAGCAGCTTGCGGAACATTTCAACACCGGTGCAAGTGGTAACGGTGGTGTCACGCAGACCAACGATTTCCAGTGGGTCTTGAACGCGAACGATACCACGCTCGATACGACCAGTCACAACAGTACCGCGACCCGAGATCGAGAATACGTCTTCGATTGGCATCAGGAATGGCTTGTCGGTCAGACGAACTGGTTCTGGGATGTAGCTGTCCAGAGTTTCAACCAGTTTACGAACGGCAGTGGTGCCCATTTCGTTGTCGTCTTTGCCTTCCAGCGCCATACGAGCAGAACCGATGATGATCGGAGTGTCGTCGCCTGGGAAGTCGTAAGTGCTCAGCAGATCGCGCACTTCCATCTCAACCAGTTCCAGCAGCTCAGCGTCGTCTACCAGGTCAGCCTTGTTCAGGAAAACCACGATGTACGGAACGCCTACCTGACGGGACAGCAGGATGTGCTCACGGGTTTGTGGCATCGGACCATCAGCGGCCGAGCAAACCAGGATCGCGCCGTCCATCTGGGCAGCACCAGTGATCATGTTCTTCACATAGTCAGCGTGACCTGGGCAGTCAACGTGAGCGTAGTGACGAATCTTCGAGTTGTACTCGACGTGCGCGGTGTTGATGGTGATACCACGAGCTTTTTCTTCTGGTGCGCTGTCGATTTTATCGAAATCAACGATTGCGGAACCGAATACTTCGGAGCAAACGCGAGTCAGAGCAGCAGTCAGAGTGGTTTTACCGTGGTCAACGTGACCGATGGTGCCAACGTTGACGTGCGGTAGGGAACGATCAAATTTTTCTTTAGCCACGACAATTAACTCCTTGCCTAAAGGACTGAATCAGCCTTGTTTTTTGGATACAGTTTCAGCGATGTGCGCCGGAGCTGTGTTGTATTTTTTGAATTCCATAGAGTAGCTTGCGCGACCCTGGGACATGGAGCGAACGTCGGTCGCATAACCGAACATCTCACCCAACGGAACCTCGGCGCGAATCACTTTGCCGGAAACCGTGTCTTCCATACCCAAGATCATGCCGCGACGACGGTTAAGGTCGCCCATGACATCACCCATATAGTCTTCAGGTGTAACAACTTCTACCGCCATGATTGGCTCAAGCAACTCACCACCGCCCTTCTGGGCCAGTTGCTTGGTTGCCATGGAAGCAGCCACCTTGAACGCCATCTCGTTGGAGTCGACGTCGTGGTAAGAACCGTCAAAAACGGTTGCTTTCAGGCCGATCAGCGGATAGCCGGCGACAACACCGTTCTTCATCTGCTCTTCGATACCCTTCTGGATAGCAGGGATGTATTCCTTAGGAACAACACCACCTACTACTTCGTTCACGAATTGCAGACCTTCCTGACCTTCGTCAGCAGGAGCAAAACGGATCCAGCAGTGACCGAACTGACCACGACCGCCGGACTGACGAACGAACTTGCCTTCGATTTCACAGTTCTTCGTGATGCGCTCACGATAGGAAACCTGAGGCTTACCGATGTTGGCTTCGACGTTGAACTCACGGCGCATCCGGTCAACCAGGATGTCCAGGTGCAACTCGCCCATGCCGGAGATGATCGTTTGACCAGTCTCTTCATCAGTCTTGACGCGGAAAGATGGATCTTCCTGAGCAAGTTTGCCCAGAGCGATACCCATTTTTTCCTGGTCATCCTTGGTCTTAGGCTCTACGGCAACCGAAATAACCGGCTCCGGGAAGTCCATACGAACCAGGATGATTGGCTTAGCAGCGTCGCACAAAGTTTCACCAGTGGTGACGTCCTTCATGCCGATCAGGGCCGCGATGTCACCAGCGCGCACTTCCTTGATCTCTTCACGGGCGTTTGCGTGCATTTGCACCATACGACCCACGCGCTCTTTCTTACCTTTAACCGAGTTGATCACGCCGTCGCCGGAGGCCAACACGCCCGAGTAAACGCGGACGAAAGTCAAGGTACCCACGAATGGGTCGGTTGCGATCTTGAACGCCAGAGCCGAGAACGGCTCGCTGTCATCGGCGTGACGCTCCATCTCTTCTTCCTCGTTATCAGGGTTGGTACCCTTGATAGCAGGAATGTCGGTTGGAGCAGGCAGGTAGTCGATAACGGCGTCGAGAACCAGGGGAACACCCTTGTTCTTGAAGGAAGAACCACAAACAGCCAAGACGATCTCACCAGCGATAGTACGCTGACGCAGAGCGGCCTTGATTTCCGCGTTGGTGAGTTCTTCACCTTCGAGGTACTTGTTCATCAGCTCTTCGCTGGCTTCGGCAGCAGCCTCAACCATGTTGTTACGCCACTCGTCAGCCAGCTCCTGCAGTTCAGCAGGGATAGGCTTACGAACAGGAACCATACCTTTGTCAGCGTCATTCCAGTAGACGGCTTCCATGGCGATCAGATCGATCTGGCCCTGGAAGTTATCTTCGGAACCGATTGCCAATTGAATTGGCACCGGAGTGTGACCCAGACGCTGCTTGATCTGACCGATCACGCGCAGGAAGTTGGCACCAGCACGGTCCATCTTGTTTACGTAAACAAGACGTGGAACGCCGTATTTGTTGGCTTGACGCCATACGGTTTCCGACTGAGGCTCAACACCCGAGGTACCGCAGAACACAACGACAGCGCCGTCGAGTACACGCAGGGAACGCTCAACTTCAATAGTGAAGTCTACGTGGCCTGGGGTATCGATAACGTTGAAGCGGTGCTCGTCTTTGTACTGCTTCTCGGAACCTTTCCAGAAGGCGGTAATAGCAGCAGAAGTAATGGTAATACCACGCTCCTGCTCCTGAACCATCCAGTCTGTGGTCGCGGCGCCGTCATGCACCTCGCCCATCTTGTGACTTTTGCCGGTGTAAAAAAGGACGCGCTCGGTGGTGGTGGTTTTACCAGCATCCACGTGAGCAACGATACCAATGTTACGGTAGCGATTAATCGGTGTAGTACGAGCCATAAAGCCCTCGCAAATTGAGTGACGCTGGATTTAGAAGCGGTAGTGCGAGAAAGCCTTGTTAGCTTCAGCCATACGGTGCACGTCTTCACGCTTCTTAACAGCAGCGCCTTTACCTTCAGCAGCGTCCAACAGTTCGCCAGCCAAACGCAGAGCCATAGACTTCTCGCCACGCTTACGGGCGAAGTCTACCAACCAGCGCATTGCCAGGGCGTTACGACGGGACGGACGAACTTCAACCGGAACCTGGTAAGTAGCACCGCCTACACGGCGCGATTTCACTTCGACCAGCGGAGCGATGGCGTCGAGAGCTTTCTCGAAGATTTCCAGGGGGTCGCTGTTCTTGCGTTCTTTAACCTTTTCCAGCGCGCCATAAACGATACGCTCGGCAACGGCTTTCTTGCCGCTTTCCATCACGTGGTTCATGAACTTGGCCAGGATTTGGCTTCCGTATTTTGGATCGTCAAGCACTTCGCGCTTGGCTGCTACGCGTCTTCTTGGCATGGATAAGCCCTCAAACGGTCTTCAGGTTCGCTCGGAATCGGTGCCCTTTCGGGACGCCTCCGACCTTACTCTTATCGACTCAGAAAATAAGATGATTCAGTTTTACAAAAAGCCGCTACTACTTAGGCTTCTTGGTACCGTACTTCGAACGACCCTGGTTACGACCTTTAACGCCGGAAGTATCCAAGGAGCCGCGTACGGTGTGGTAACGAACACCTGGCAAGTCTTTTACACGACCGCCGCGGATCAGTACCACGCTGTGCTCTTGCAGGTTGTGGCCTTCACCGCCGATGTACGAGGAAACCTCGAAACCGTTGGTCAGACGCACACGGCATACTTTACGCAGTGCCGAGTTAGGTTTTTTCGGCGTAGTGGTATACACGCGAGTGCATACGCCACGACGTTGCGGGCAGTTCTGCAGCGCAGGTACGTCGGATTTCTCGACGATACGCTTACGCGGCTGACGTACCAGCTGGTTGATAGTTGCCATCTACTAGCTCCACTGTTGTCTTGCGACGCTATTGTCTTGCAAGAAAAGCAAAATGGCAGGAACGAATTCCCGCCAAATTTAGGGGTACAAGAGTCTAAAGAGGATCTTGCCCCCAGTCAAGGCAAGGCCCCGACCTCCCCTCTCAACGAACCGGGGCAAAACTGCCTCGATCCGACGAATGGGGGCTGCCAGGGCCCAGACTTATTTATCGCAGAACTCAGTTACCGCTTGAGTTCAGCGCTTCGGTCAGTGCAGCTTCCACTTCACTGGCGCTTACGCGCAACGGCTTGTCAGCATCACGGCGGCGCTTGCGCTCGCTGTGGTAAGCCAAACCGGTACCGGCTGGGATCAGACGACCCACAACCACGTTTTCTTTCAGGCCGCGCAGGTAATCGCGCTTGCCGGTTACCGCTGCTTCGGTCAGTACGCGAGTGGTCTCCTGGAAGGAGGCCGCCGAGATGAACGACTCAGTGGACAACGACGCCTTGGTGATACCCAGCAGTACACGAGTAAATTTGGAAACAAATTTCTCGTCGGCTGCCAGACGTTCGTTTTCTACCAGTACGTGAGTCAGTTCCATCTGGTCGCCCTTGATGAAACTGGAATCGCCGGATTCAGCGATTTCAACTTTACGCAGCATCTGACGCAGGATGGTCTCGATGTGCTTATCGTTGATCTTCACGCCTTGCAGACGGTAAACGTCCTGGATCTCGTTAACGATGTACTTGGCCAGCGCACTCACACCCAGCAGACGCAGGATGTCGTGTGGATCGCTCGGACCGTCGGAGATAACTTCGCCGCGGTTTACCTGTTCGCCTTCGAACACGTTCAGGTGACGCCACTTCGGAATCAGCTCTTCATACGGATCGCTACCGTCGTTCGGGGTAATGACCAGACGGCGCTTGCCCTTGGTCTCTTTACCGAACGCGATGGTGCCGCTGACTTCAGCCAGAATCGACGCTTCTTTCGGACGACGAGCTTCGAACAAGTCGGCAACACGCGGCAGACCACCGGTGATGTCACGGGTCTTCGAAGTCTCTTGCGGGATACGCGCGATAACGTCACCGATCGCGATCTTCGCACCATCCGCTACACCGACCAGGGCGTTGGCTGGCAGGAAGTACTGAGCGATTACGTCAGTGCCTGGCAGCAACAGATCCTTGCCGTTGTCATCGACCATCTTCACGGCAGGACGGATGTCTTTACCGGCAGCTGGACGATCTTTCGCGTCGAGGACTTCAATGTTGGTCATACCGGTCAATTCGTCAGTCTGACGCTTGATCGTGATGCCTTCTTCCATGCCCACGTAGGTCACGGTACCTTTCATTTCGGTAACGATTGGGTGAGTGTGCGGATCCCACTTGGCCACGATTGCGCCAGCGTCGACCTTGTCACCTTCTTTAACCGAAATCACAGCACCATACGGCAGCTTGTAGCGCTCACGCTCACGACCGTAGTCGTCAGCGATTGCCAGCTCACCGGAACGGGACACCGCAACCAGGCAACCATCCACTCGCTCAACGTGCTTCAGGTTGTGCAGGCGGACGGTACCGCCGTTCTTCACCTGAACGCTGTCGGCTGCGGAGGTCCGGCTTGCCGCACCACCGATGTGGAATGTACGCATGGTCAGTTGGGTACCCGGCTCACCGATGGACTGGGCAGCGATAACGCCGACCGCTTCACCGATGTTCACCTGGTGACCACGAGCCAAGTCACGGCCATAGCACTTGGCGCAAATGCCGAAGCGGGTTTCGCAGCTGATCGGCGAACGAACGATCACTTCGTCGATGCTGTTGAGTTCGATGAACTCGACCCACTTCTCGTCAACCAGGGTGCCGGCAGGAACGATAATTTCCTCGGTACCCGGCTTGAATACGTCACGGGCAATAACACGGCCCAATACGCGCTCACCCAGCGGCTCTACAACGTCACCGCCTTCAATGTGCGGTGTCATCAGCAGGCCGTGCTCGGTGCCGCAATCGATCTCGGTTACAACCAGATCTTGTGCAACGTCTACCAGACGACGAGTCAGGTAACCGGAGTTAGCGGTTTTCAACGCGGTATCCGCCAGACCTTTACGAGCACCGTGAGTAGAGATGAAGTACTGAAGTACGCTCAAACCTTCACGGAAGTTCGCAGTAATCGGCGTTTCGATGATGGAACCGTCCGGCTTGGCCATCAGGCCACGCATACCGGCGAGCTGACGGATCTGCGCAGCAGAACCCCGTGCGCCCGAGTCGGCCATCATGTACATCGAGTTGAAAGACTCTTGATCGACTTCTACGCCATGACGGTCGATAACCTTCTCTTTCGAGAGGTTAGCCATCATCGCCTTCGACACTTCGTCGTTGGCCTTGGACCAAAGGTCGATCACTTTGTTGTACTTCTCGCCCTGGGTTACCAGGCCGGAGGCGTACTGGCTTTCGATCTCTTTCACTTCATCGGTGGCAGCACTGATGATGCGGGCTTTTTCATCCGGGATAACGAAGTCGTTAACACCGATGGAAACGCCGGAAATGGTCGAATAGGCAAAACCGGTGTACATCAACTGGTCAGCGAAGATCACGGTCTCTTTCAGACCAACCACGCGGTAGCACTGGTTGATCAGCTTGGAGATCGCCTTTTTCTTCATCGGCAGGTTGACGACGTCGTAAGACAAACCTTTTGGCACAACCTGGTACAACAGCGCACGGCCGACAGTGGTGTCGACGATACGGACATTGCTCACGCTGCCGCCGTCACGGTCGTTCACGGTTTCGTGAATCCGCACTTTGACCTTGGCGTGCAGTGCGGCTTCGCCGGCACGGAACACACGGTCAACTTCCTGCAGGTCAGCGAACACACGACCTTCGCCCTTGGCGTTGATCGCTTCACGGGTCATGTAGTACAGACCCAGTACAACGTCCTGCGACGGAACGATGATTGGCTCACCGTTGGCTGGCGACAGGATGTTGTTGGTCGACATCATCAACGCACGCGCTTCCAACTGGGCTTCCAGTGTCAGCGGTACGTGCACGGCCATTTGGTCGCCGTCGAAGTCGGCGTTGTACGCAGCACAGACCAGAGGGTGCAGCTGGATAGCCTTACCTTCGATCAGTACCGGTTCAAACGCCTGGATACCCAGACGGTGAAGGGTCGGTGCACGGTTGAGGAGAACCGGGTGTTCGCGGATCACTTCAGCGAGAACGTCCCAAACCTCTGGCAGTTCGCGCTCGACCATTTTCTTGGCCGCTTTGATCGTGGTCGCGAGACCGCGCATTTCCAGCTTGCCGAAGATGAACGGCTTGAACAGCTCAAGGGCCATCTTCTTAGGCAGACCGCACTGATGCAGACGCAGGGTCGGGCCTACGGTAATTACCGAACGACCGGAGTAGTCAACACGCTTACCGAGCAAGTTCTGACGGAAACGACCTTGCTTACCCTTGATCATGTCAGCCAGGGATTTCAGAGGACGCTTGTTCGAACCGGTGATAGCGCGGCCACGACGACCGTTGTCGAGCAGGGCATCGACGGCTTCTTGCAACATACGCTTTTCGTTGCGCACGATGATGTCCGGAGCGGACAGATCGAGCAGGCGCTTCAAGCGGTTGTTACGGTTGATCACGCGGCGGTACAGGTCGTTGAGGTCGGACGTCGCGAAACGACCACCGTCCAACGGTACCAGCGGACGCAGGTCTGGCGGCAGAACCGGCAGAACGGTCAGCACCATCCACTCTGGCAAGTTGCCGGAACCCTGGAAGGCTTCCATCAACTTCAGACGCTTGGACAGCTTCTTGATTTTGGTTTCGGAGTTGGTTTGCGGAATCTCTTCACGCAGACGGCCAATCTCGTGTTCCAGGTCGATAGCGTGCAGCAGTTCGCGGACAGCTTCGGCACCCATGCGGGCATCGAAATCGTCGCCGAACTCTTCCAGCGCTTCGAAGTACTGCTCGTCGTTCAGCAGCTGACCTTTTTCAAGGGTGGTCATGCCTGGATCGATAACGACATAGCTCTCGAAGTAGAGAACGCGTTCGATATCACGCAGGGTCATGTCCATCAGCAAGCCGATACGGGACGGCAGCGATTTCAGGAACCAGATGTGGGCAACCGGCGAAGCCAGTTCGATGTGCGCCATGCGCTCACGACGAACCTTGGCCAGTGCAACTTCAACGCCGCACTTCTCGCAGATCACACCACGGTGCTTCAAGCGCTTGTACTTACCGCACAGGCACTCGTAATCCTTTACCGGGCCAAAGATCTTGGCGCAGAACAGGCCGTCACGCTCGGGTTTGAACGTACGGTAGTTGATGGTTTCCGGCTTTTTAACTTCACCGAACGACCACGAACGGATCATCTCAGGCGATGCCAGTCCAATACGGATGGCGTCGAACTCTTCGACTTGACCCTGGTTTTTCAGCAAATTCAGTAGGTCTTTCAAGGCCTTTCCTCCTGGCGGAGCAGAGAGCGGGCCAAATAGCCCCGCTCTCGATTCGCGTCACGTGTTATTCGGTTTCCAGATCGATATCGATGCCGAGGGAACGAATTTCTTTGATCAACACGTTGAAGGACTCGGGCATGCCCGGCTCCATACGGTGATCGCCGTCCACGATGTTTTTGTACATCTTGGTCCGACCGTTCACATCGTCCGACTTCACTGTGAGCATTTCTTGCAGAGTGTAAGCAGCACCGTATGCTTCCAGTGCCCAGACCTCCATCTCCCCGAAACGCTGACCACCGAACTGAGCCTTACCACCCAGCGGCTGCTGGGTAACCAGGCTGTACGAACCGGTAGAACGAGCGTGCATCTTGTCGTCTACCAAGTGGTTCAGCTTCAGCATGTACATGTAGCCAACAGTAACCGGGCGCTCGAACTTGTTGCCGGTGCGGCCGTCGAACAGCTGCATCTGGCCGCTTTCGGGCAGGTCTGCCAGTTTCAGCATGGCCTTGATTTCGCTTTCCTTGGCACCGTCGAACACCGGGGTAGCCATTGGAACGCCGCCGCGCAGGTTCTTCGCCAGATCCAGGATTTCCTGGTCGGAGAAGGTATCCAGCTCTTCTTTGCGGCCGCCGATCTCGTTGTAGATCTCGTGCAGGAACTTGCGCAGGTCAGCAACCTTGCGCTGCTCTTCGATCATACGGTTGATCTTCTCGCCCAGACCTTTGGCCGCGAGGCCCAGGTGGGTTTCGAGGATCTGACCAACGTTCATACGCGAAGGTACGCCCAACGGGTTGAGGACGACGTCGACCGGGGTGCCATTGGCATCGTGCGGCATGTCTTCAACCGGCATGATCACGGAGACCACACCCTTGTTACCGTGACGACCGGCCATCTTGTCGCCCGGTTGGATGCGGCGACGGATTGCCAGGTAAACCTTGACGATTTTCAGCACGCCTGGAGCCAGGTCATCGCCCTGCTGCAGTTTGCGCTTCTTGTCTTCGAACTTGTCGTCCAGCAGACGGCGGCGATCGACGATGTAGGCCTGGGCCTTCTCGAGCTGCTCGTTCAGAGCGTCTTCAGCCATGCGCAGTTTGAACCACTGGCCGTGCTCAAGACCGTCGAGGACTTCGTCGGTGATGTCCTGACCTTTCTTCAGGCCCGCGCCGCCTTCGGCCTTGTGGCCTACCAGAGCGGAACGCAGACGTTCGAAGGTCGCGCCTTCAACGATACGGAACTCTTCGTTCAGGTCCTTGCGGATCTCGTCGAGCTGGGTCTTCTCGATGGACAGTGCACGAGCATCACGCTCAACGCCGTCGCGGGTGAAGACCTGTACGTCGATGACAGTACCTTTGGTACCGGTCGGTACGCGCAGGGAGGTGTCTTTAACGTCGCTGGCTTTTTCACCGAAGATGGCACGCAACAGCTTCTCTTCCGGAGTCAGTTGGGTCTCGCCTTTCGGAGTGACCTTACCGACCAGGATGTCGCCTGCGCCAACTTCAGCACCTACGTAAACGATACCGGCTTCGTCCAGCTTGTTCAGTGCAGCTTCACCCACGTTCGGGATGTCTGCAGTGATTTCCTCTGGCCCAAGCTTGGTATCACGCGCCACACAGGTCAGTTCCTGGATGTGGATCGTGGTGAAGCGGTCTTCTTGAACCACACGCTCGGACAGGCAGATGGAGTCTTCGAAGTTGAAGCCGTTCCATGCCATGAACGCGATACGCATGTTCTGGCCCAACGCCAGTTCACCCATGTCGGTGGACGGGCCGTCAGCCATGATGTCGCTGCGCTGAACGCGATCACCCTTACGCACCAGCGGACGCTGGTTGATGCAGGTGTTCTGGTTCGAGCGGGTGTATTTGGTCAGGTTGTAGATGTCGACACCGGCTTCGCCAGTTTCAACTTCGTCATCGGCAACACGCACCACGATACGGCTGGCATCAACGGAGTCGATCACGCCGCCACGACGAGCCACGACGCAAACGCCGGAGTCACGGGCTACGTTACGCTCCATGCCGGTACCTACCAGCGGCTTGTCAGCACGCAGGGTCGGTACAGCTTGACGCTGCATGTTGGAACCCATCAACGCACGGTTGGCGTCATCGTGTTCCAGGAACGGGATCAGCGACGCGGCGACCGAAACTACCTGCTTGGGCGATACGTCCATCAAGGTGACGTCTTCCGGCGCCTTGACGGTGAACTCGTTCAAGTGACGAACAGCTACCAGCTCGTCGACCAGGACCTTCTTCTCGTTCATCGTGGCCGAAGCCTGAGCGATCACGTGATCGGCTTCTTCGATGGCGGACAGGAATACGATCTCGTCGGTGACCAGAGCGTCTTTCACCACACGGTACGGGCTCTCAAGGAAGCCGTACTGGTTGGTGCGCGCATAGGCGGCCAGGGAGTTGATCAGACCGATGTTCGGACCTTCCGGCGTTTCGATCGGGCAAACACGACCGTAGTGCGTCGGGTGTACGTCACGGACTTCGAAGCCAGCACGCTCACGGGTCAGACCGCCCGGGCCCAGTGCAGATACACGGCGCTTGTGGGTGATCTCGGAGAGCGGGTTGTTCTGGTCCATGAACTGCGAGAGCTGGCTGGAACCGAAGAACTCTTTCACCGCCGCAGCCACTGGCTTGGCGTTGATCAGGTCTTGCGGCATCAGGCCTTCGCTTTCAGCCATCGACAGACGCTCTTTGACCGCACGCTCAACACGTACCAGGCCAACGCGGAACTGGTTCTCGGCCATTTCGCCTACGCAGCGAACACGACGGTTACCCAGGTGGTCGATGTCATCGACGATGCCTTTGCCGTTACGGATGTCGACCAGAGTCTTCAGGACCGCAACGATGTCTTCCTTGCACAGCACGCCCGAACCTTCGATCTCGGTACGACCGATACGACGGTTGAACTTCATCCGGCCGACCGCAGACAGGTCATAGCGCTCAGGGCTGAAGAACAGGTTGTTGAACAGGGTTTCGGCAGCGTCTTTGGTCGGTGGCTCGCCAGGACGCATCATGCGATAGATCTCGACCAGCGCTTCCAATTGGTTGCTGGTGGAGTCGATCTTCAGGGTGTCGGAGACGAACGGACCGCAGTCGATATCGTTGGTGTACAAGGTCTCGATGCGAACAACCTGGGCCTTGGCGATTTTTGCCAGGATCTCGGTGTTCAGCTCGGTGTTGCACTCAGCCAGGATTTCGCCTGTGGCCGGGTGAACGATGACCTTGGCGGTCGTGCGACCCAGGACGTAGTCCAGAGGCACTTCCAGCGACTTGATACCGGCTTTTTCGATCTGGTTGATGTGGCGCGCAGTGATACGGCGGCCGGCTTCAACGATGACCTTGCCATTTTCGTCCTGGATATCCAGGACAGCAATTTCACCACGCAGACGCGAAGCGATCAGTTCCAGGCTGAGGGTTTCGTCCTTCAGGCTGAACACGTTGGTGGTGTAGAAAGCATCAAGCACTTGCTCAGTGGTATAGCCGAGCGCGCGCAGCAGTACCGAGGCCGGCAGCTTGCGACGACGGTCGATACGCACGAACACGCAGTCTTTCGGGTCGAACTCGAAGTCCAACCACGAACCACGGTACGGAATGATCCGCGCGGAGTACAGGAGCTTACCGGAGCTGTGCGTCTTGCCGCGGTCGTGGTCGAAGAACACGCCCGGGGAACGGTGCAGCTGGGAAACGATAACACGCTCGGTACCGTTGATAACGAAGGTACCGTTTTCAGTCATCAATGGGATTTCGCCCATGTAGACTTCTTGCTCTTTGATGTCCTTGATCGCTTTGTTCGACGATTCTTTGTCGAAAATGATCAGACGGACTTTTACCCGCAAAGGTACGGCGTACGTAACACCGCGCAACACGCATTCTTTGACATCAAATGCCGGTTCGCCCAGGCGATAACCGACGTACTCCAGCGCAGCATTGCCGGAGTAGCTGATGATCGGGAAAACGGATTTGAAGGCCGCATGCAGGCCCACGTCGCGGAACTGATCTTTGGTCGCTCCCGCCTGCAAGAATTCACGATACGAATCCAGCTGGATAGCCAGAAGGTACGGGACATCCATGACGTCCGGCAACTTGCTAAAGTCCTTGCGGATACGTTTTTTCTCAGTATATGAGTAAGCCATCAGCGTTCCCCAGCTTGGTCACCTGCTTGTTTGGCCCTCCCGACGGGAGCAGCCAGAAAATCTTGCAAACCCCTTGGTTTGCACCACCGCACCGGGTGGCTACAGCACGTTAATGGCGGCGACCGAGTCGACAGCCAAGAACGGAAAAAGGCCGGTGGCAAGAGCCACCAGCCATCAGCCTTCAGCTTAACGCTTGGGCTGGAGACGCAAGGTCGATGCTTACTTCAGCTCGACTTTAGCGCCTGCTTCTTCCAGAGATGCTTTGGCTTTGTCAGCTGCGTCTTTGGCAACAGCTTCCAGAACCAAGGCAGGAGCGCCGTCAACTACAGCCTTGGCTTCTTTCAGGCCCAGACCGGTCAGTTCACGAACTGCCTTGATCACGTTTACTTTCTTCTCGCCAGCTTCCAGCAGCATGACGTTGAATTCGGTTTGCTCTTCAGCAACAGCAGCAACAGCGGCTGGGCCAGCGGAAGCAGCGGCAGCAGAAACGCCGAATTTTTCTTCGAAAGCTTTGATCAGCTCAACAACCTGCAGAACCGACATTTCAGCTACGGCGTTGAGGATATCTTCTTGGGAGATAGACATTACTGTATTTCCTGAATTGGGGGACGGCCTACGCGGCCATCGAAATAAACAAAAATACGCGAGAGAAAATGCTCAGCCTTAGGCTGCGGCAGCTTCTTTTTGCTCGCGAACTGCAGCCAGAGTACGAGCCAGCTTGCTGGTAGCGCCTTGAATCACGCTCATCAGTTGCGAAATAGCTTCGTCACGGGTCGGCAGTGTTGCCAGTACGTCGATTTGGTTAGCTGCGAGGAACTTGCCCTCGAACGCAGCTGCCTTGATCTCGAACTTGTCCTGACTCTTGGCGAACTCTTTGAACAAACGGGCAGCAGCGCCTGGATGTTCTTTGGAGAACGCGATCAGAGTCGGGCCGGTGAACACGTCGTTGAGGACACTGTATTCAGTGTCAGCAACAGCGCGCTTGAGCAGGGTGTTACGTACAACACGTACGTATACGCCAGCTTCACGAGCCTCTTTACGGAGTCCGGTCATAGCGCCTACTGTCACACCACGGGCATCAGCCACGACAGCGGACAGAGCAGCTTTGGCAGCCTCGTTGACTTCAGCGACGATGGCCTTCTTGTCTTCGAGATTAATTGCCACGGGTTTAACTCCTGCTTGTTACCGTTTCATCTGGCCGAAGCCGGATGTCGTTTTGGTGTCTGATTCGGTAAGGAACCGGGAGCACCATCTGCGTAGGCTTGAGGTTTAAGACTTGCGTCGCCTACGGTCTTGGATAGCCCCCGCCAGGCAGGGACCCCAATTTTTTCAATTGGCGCGATCGCTCACGCCAACTTGTGTCTTATACGTCCAGCGAGCCTTGGTCGATGACCAGACCTGGGCCCATAGTGGTGCTCAGGGTAACGCGCTTGACGTAGATGCCTTTCGAGGAAGCTGGTTTGATACGCTTCAGATCAGCGATCAGGGCTTCAACGTTTTCCTTCAGCTTGACGGCATCGAAGCCGACTTTGCCAACGGAAGTGTGAATGATGCCGTTTTTGTCGGTGCGATAACGAACCTGACCAGCCTTGGCGTTTTTAACCGCGGTAGCGACGTCTGGGGTTACGGTGCCGACTTTTGGGTTAGGCATCAGGCCACGTGGACCAAGGATCTGACCCAACTGACCTACAACGCGCATTGCATCCGGGGAAGCAATAACGACGTCATAGTTCAGGTCGCCGCCTTTCATTTCGGCAGCCAGGTCGTCCATGCCAACGCGATCGGCGCCGGCGGCCAGAGCAGCTTCAGCTGCTGGACCTTGGGTGAAGACAGCAACACGTACAGTCTTGCCAGTACCGTGTGGCAGCACAGTAGCGCTACGAACGACCTGGTCGGATTTACGTGGGTCAACACCCAGGTTCACAGCAACGTCAACCGACTCGCTGAACTTGACAGTCGACAGCTCGGTCAGCAGGGCAGCAGCGTCTACAAAGTTGTAGGCCTTGCCTGCTTCGATTTTGCCGGCGATAGCCTTTTGGCGCTTGGTCAGCTTAGCCATTACACACCCTCCACGTTAAGGCCCATGCTACGAGCAGAACCGGCGATGGTACGCACGGCTGCATCCATATCAGCTGCAGTCAGATCCGCGTTTTTGGTTTTCGCGATTTCTTCCAGCTGAGCACGAGTCACGGTGCCAACCTTAACGGTGTTAGGACGAGCGGAACCGCTAGTCAGACCAGCAGCTTTCTTCAACAGAACCGAAGCCGGGGTCGACTTGGTTTCGAAGGTGAAGCTACGGTCGCTGTATACAGTGATGATCACTGGAGTCGGCAGACCTGGCTCAAGACCCTGAGTACGGGCGTTGAAGGCCTTGCAGAATTCCATGATGTTCACGCCGTGCTGACCCAGAGCTGGACCGACGGGTGGGCTAGGGTTGGCCTGAGCGGCCTTCACTTGCAGCTTGATGTAAGCGGTAATCTTCTTGGCCATGAGGCACTCCAATTACGGGTTCGAACGCCTCGAAAGGCTCCCCGGTTACTTGCGCGTTTATCCCAGTGACGACAAAACCCCACAGCCTAGGCTGCGGGGTTGGGATGCTTGCTCAGTTAGACCTTTTCGACCTGACTGAACTCCAACTCTACCGGAGTAGAGCGTCCGAAAATGAGCACTGCCACTTGGATCCGGCTCTTTTCGTAGTTAACTTCTTCGACGGTGCCGTTGAAATCAGCAAACGGACCATCGGTGACACGAACAACCTCACCTGGCTCGAACAACGTCTTCGGCTTAGGCTTGTCGCTACCGTCAGCAACACGACGCAGAATCGCTTCTGCTTCTTTGTCGGTGATCGGAGCAGGCTTATCGGCAGTACCGCCAATGAAGCCCATGACACGAGGGGTATCCTTGACCAAGTGCCAAGTACCTTCATTCATGTCCATCTGAACCAGCACGTAGCCCGGGAAGAACTTGCGTTCACTCTTGCGCTTCTGCCCATTCCGCATTTCAACCACTTCTTCAGTGGGAACCAGAATTTCGCCGAAGCCATCTTCCATGCCTGCCAGCTTTACGCGCTCCAGCAAAGAGCGCATAACATGCTTCTCGTAACCCGAGTAAGCATGCACAACGTACCAACGCTTAGCCACGGGACACCCTTAGCCAACAATCAAGGAAACAAGCCAGCCGAGCAGGGAATCAAGCCCCCACAACAGCAACGCCATAACCAGAACAACAGCCACAACAATCAACGTGGTCTGCGTGGTTTCTTGGCGAGTCGGCCAAACGACTTTACGAATTTCGGTGCGAGCTTCCTTTACCAGGACCGCGAAAGACTTGCCTTTGGCAGTCTGCAGGCCTACAAAGGCAGCTACAGCAGCGAGGGCGAGCAAAGCGAGTACGCGGTACAGGATCGGCGAAGCAGAATAGTACTGATTGCCAACAACGCCTACGACCACCAATGCGACTACAGCGAGCCACTTGACCAGATCGAAACGAGAGCTTTGAGCTTCAGCCTTAGGAGTCATCTATGAAGATCCTGTGAAAAGAAAGCCAGATACACCACGTGAATCTGGCAGGTCAGGAGGGAATCGAACCCCCAACCTACGGTTTTGGAGACCGTCGCTCTGCCAATTGAGCTACTGACCTAAAACAAAATCAGGCCGACCATTATGCAGGCCTGAAAAAGACTTTACAACAGCCAACCCCTAGAGACTTGAAACCAACCGGCGAAAACGCCCGTTACAACAGAATCAAGCCGAGATAGCCGTTAAAACAAAGGCAGATATTTTCATATCTGCCTTGTTATATGGAGCTCTTGAGCGGATTTGAACCGCTGACCTCACCCTTACCAAGGGTGTGCTCTACCAACTGAGCTACAAGAGCAAAACACGCTGCACAACCTGCAAACTTGGAGCGGGTAGCGGGAATCGAACCCGCATCATCAGCTTGGAAGGCTGAGGTTCTACCACTAAACTATACCCGCGGAGCTTGCAGCTCACGCTAAAAATGGTGGAGGGGGAAGGATTCGAACCTTCGAAGTCGTAGACGTCAGATTTACAGTCTGATCCCTTTGGCCGCTCGGGAACCCCTCCTAAGCGAGCCGGCATTCTACATCATGCCAGCCTTCTGTCAAGCATTTTCTCATTAAAAATATGAGGTTAGCTGCGTTGACCTTCGCTTCACGCTGTAGGCCTTAAAGGTCTTCACTGCGAAGCGGGCGCCATTCTATGCAAACTATTCGAGAGTTGCAATGCCTTCGCACAGCATTATTTTATGTTTTAACTCATTGAATTCCTTAGCAAGGTTTTCAAACGGCAGATCCTCAGCCAGACGCCGGCTTTCAGGGGCCACACGAAGCCAGTAACCGGACGCCTCAGATGTGCTCAACAGTTGAACCTTGACCTTTATATCCAGGCTCGTGAGGCGCTGCTCAAGCGACTGCGCCTGGCGCTGGTCGGCAAAGCCGCCGATGTATAAGCAGGTATTCTGCGCCTCGGGCGCTTTTGCTCGGTCACGCCGGGACACCGAGTCCGAGGACTCGCTTAGCAGCCGAATATCCTGCTGAGGGCCACGATACAGACTCAGGGGCGTGACATCCTTGGCGCGCAACGGCGCCTCTTGCTGATGCCAAACGTAATAGAAGGCATTAAGAACGAGTAAAAGCAAAAACAGCCAACGCATAAACACCTCAGGACAATGGACACGCCATAGCCAGACCAACGAAAACCAGGTCCGGGACCAACCGCGCCTGCGGCACGGCGTCCGAGACCAGATCAGCATCCCCACCCGTCAGGAATACGGTGAAATCATCACCCCAGTAGCTGCGGGCCAACTCGAGCTGGGTCAACACGAAGCCCCTGAGCATCAGCGTACAACCACGCTCGACAGCCTCCGCGGTCGTGCGCCCGGGGGAGAGCCGCTCCAGGGCACGTTCAGCCGCCGCGTCGTCGTAGCGTATCTTGCGGGTGTGCGTGCGCAACTGGTTGCGCATCAACGGCATGCCGGGGCAAATGAAGCCGCCCAGGTGCTGGCCGTCTGCCGCGATGAAATCGGCGGTGGCTGCGGTACCAAAATCGAGTACCAGGCACGCGCCCGGAGCCAACTTGAAGCCGCCCAGCATCGCCAGCCAGCGATCAAGACCAAGGCGTTCGAAGTCTTGGTAGCCATTGCGCACGCCAGCCATCTCACGCGCGGGGACAGCACAGGAGACGACAACACCGAAAGCCCCTTGCAAAGCCTCGACCAGCTTATTGGTCTCTTCTGAAGCCCGAACACTCACCAATCGGCAACGCGCCAACGACAGGCCTGGTAGCGCTGCCAGGCTTTCGATCAATGCGAGGTCCGACCCCACAACACCTTCGGCGCAAGCTTTCGCCTGATCCGATTCAAGTACGCGCCATTTGATAAAGCTATTCCCACAGTCGAGCTCAAGAATCATCACGCAACCTCAGGCTTAGCTCACCACCGCTGTATATTTTTTCAACACCATCGACGCTCAAACGCAACGCACCCTGGCGGTCGACCCCCAGAACCACCCCGTCAACCTGATTGACTCCAGCAATGAGGGACACCGCCCTGCCCTGCCATAAGTGATTCTGCTCCCACTCCTCCTGAAGCGCCGCAAAGCCGGAGGCCGCGTGTCGCTCCAAGTAACGTTGCAACTGCAGCCCCAGCCGCGCCACCAGTAGATTGCGATCTACGGGAGAGCCCGTTTCAAGCTGCACCGACGTCCACTGCTGATCGATTGCCGCGACTTTCTGCATATTTACGTTGATGCCGATCCCGAGCACAACGTGGCAGATATCAGCAGGATCGCCGACCAACTCCAGCAGGATACCGGCAATTTTCTTCTGCCCCACCAAGACATCGTTTGGCCATTTCAAGGCGGCTCCTTGCACGCCCGACTCGCGCAAGGCCTGCATGACCGCAAGCCCCACAACCAGGCTCAGCCCCTCTAGCTGCCGCAGACCGCCCTCGATGCGCAGCACGAGGCTGTAATACACATTCTGAGCGAACGGGCTGACCCACTTGCGCCCCCGTCGACCTCGCCCGGCGCTCTGCTGCTCGGCGAGCACCAGGAATGGTGCCGCGCAACCCGCATCGACAAGGCGCAAGGCTTCAGCATTGGTGGAGTCAATGGAATCGGATATGTGGACGGGCCACGCCAGAGAAGGCGCCTTCAGCGCGATGTCTTCGGCATTCAAGAACACCAGCGGCGATGCCAATTGGTACCCCCTGCCACGCACTTTGTGGATGGGCAGGTTTAACTCAGCCTCAAGATGCTGAAGCTGCTTCCATACAGCACTGCGACTGACGCCCAGGGCAGCGCCCAGCGCTTCCCCGGAGTGGAATCGACCATCTTTCAGAAGTTTTAACAACGTCAGCATGCAAGTATCGCCTCACAATGAGGCACGCATGATAGCCATGCGCAGGGTCATTGCATAGAAAGGCCGGGCCTTAGCACTGACGTCCGTCGCAAAGAGCCACTTGACCTTTCCGACAGCCCAAAACAAAACCCCTGTCTGCGTAAGCAAACAGGGGTTCTGGAATTTAATCTTGACGATGACCTACTCTCACATGGGGAAACCCCACACTACCATCGGCGATGCATCGTTTCACTGCTGAGTTCGGGATGGGATCAGGTGGTTCCAATGCTCTATGGTCGTCAAGAAATTCGGGTACTGAGTCGTGGCCAGCTGGCCTCGCTTCAGCAAATTGGGTATGTGATAGTTTTCGGTGTTTTGTAAGAGTCGAACTTTCGGTTCGTTTCGTCTTCACACACCGCAATCTGGTCTCTTTCGAGTTCGCAAATTGCTTGGGTGTTATATGGTCAAGCCTCACGGGCAATTAGTATTGGTTAGCTCAACGCCTCACAGCGCTTACACACCCAACCTATCAACGTCGTAGTCTTCGACGGCCCTTCAGGGGACTCAAGGTCCCAGTGAGATCTCATCTTGAGGCTAGTTTCCCGCTTAGATGCTTTCAGCGGTTATCTATTCCGAACATAGCTACCCGGCAATGCCACTGGCGTGACAACCGGAACACCAGAGGTTCGTCCACTCCGGTCCTCTCGTACTAGGAGCAGCCCCTCTCAAATCTCAAACGTCCACGGCAGATAGGGACCGAACTGTCTCACGACGTTCTAAACCCAGCTCGCGTACCACTTTAAATGGCGAACAGCCATACCCTTGGGACCGGCTTCAGCCCCAGGATGTGATGAGCCGACATCGAGGTGCCAAACACCGCCGTCGATATGAACTCTTGGGCGGTATCAGCCTGTTATCCCCGGAGTACCTTTTATCCGTTGAGCGATGGCCCTTCCATACAGAACCACCGGATCACTAAGACCTACTTTCGTACCTGCTCGACGTGTCTGTCTCGCAGTCAAGCGCGCTTTTGCCTTTATACTCTACGACCGATTTCCGACCGGTCTGAGCGCACCTTCGTACTCCTCCGTTACTCTTTAGGAGGAGACCGCCCCAGTCAAACTACCCACCATACACTGTCCTCGATCCGGATAACGGACCTGAGTTAGAACCTCAAAGTTGCCAGGGTGGTATTTCAAGGTTGGCTCCACGCGAACTGGCGTCCACGCTTCAAAGCCTCCCACCTATCCTACACAAGCAAATTCAAAGTCCAGTGCAAAGCTATAGTAAAGGTTCACGGGGTCTTTCCGTCTAGCCGCGGATACACTGCATCTTCACAGCGATTTCAATTTCACTGAGTCTCGGGTGGAGACAGCGCCGCCATCGTTACGCCATTCGTGCAGGTCGGAACTTACCCGACAAGGAATTTCGCTACCTTAGGACCGTTATAGTTACGGCCGCCGTTTACCGGGGCTTCGATCAAGAGCTTCGCGTTAGCTAACCCCATCAATTAACCTTCCGGCACCGGGCAGGCGTCACACCCTATACGTCCACTTTCGTGTTTGCAGAGTGCTGTGTTTTTAATAAACAGTCGCAGCGGCCTGGTATCTTCGACCGGCATGAGCTTACGGAGCAAGTCCTTCACCCTCACCGGCGCACCTTCTCCCGAAGTTACGGTGCCATTTTGCCTAGTTCCTTCACCCGAGTTCTCTCAAGCGCCTTGGTATTCTCTACCCAACCACCTGTGTCGGTTTGGGGTACGGTTCCTGGTTACCTGAAGCTTAGAAGCTTTTCTTGGAAGCATGGCATCAACCACTTCGTCATCTAAAAGATGACTCGTCATCAGCTCTCGGCCTTAGAATCCCGGATTTACCTAAGATTCCAGCCTACCACCTTAAACTTGGACAACCAACGCCAAGCTGGCCTAGCCTTCTCCGTCCCTCCATCGCAATAACCAGAAGTACAGGAATATTAACCTGTTTTCCATCGACTACGCTTTTCAGCCTCGCCTTAGGGACCGACTAACCCTGCGTCGATTAACGTTGCGCAGGAAACCTTGGTCTTTCGGCGTGGGTGTTTTTCACACCCATTATCGTTACTCATGTCAGCATTCGCACTTCTGATACCTCCAGCAAGCTTCTCAACTCACCTTCACAGGCTTACAGAACGCTCCTCTACCGCATCACTTACGTGATACCCGTAGCTTCGGTGTATGGTTTGAGCCCCGTTACATCTTCCGCGCAGGCCGACTCGACTAGTGAGCTATTACGCTTTCTTTAAAGGGTGGCTGCTTCTAAGCCAACCTCCTAGCTGTCTAAGCCTTCCCACATCGTTTCCCACTTAACCATAACTTTGGGACCTTAGCTGACGGTCTGGGTTGTTTCCCTTTTCACGACGGACGTTAGCACCCGCCGTGTGTCTCCCATGCTCGGCACTTGTAGGTATTCGGAGTTTGCATCGGTTTGGTAAGTCGGGATGACCCCCTAGCCGAAACAGTGCTCTACCCCCTACAGTGATACATGAGGCGCTACCTAAATAGCTTTCGAGGAGAACCAGCTATCTCCGAGCTTGATTAGCCTTTCACTCCGATCCACAGGTCATCCGCTAACTTTTCAACGGTAGTCGGTTCGGTCCTCCAGTTAGTGTTACCCAACCTTCAACCTGCCCATGGATAGATCGCCCGGTTTCGGGTCTATTCCCAGCGACTAGACGCCCTATTAAGACTCGCTTTCGCTACGCCTCCCCTATTCGGTTAAGCTCGCCACTGAAAATAAGTCGCTGACCCATTATACAAAAGGTACGCAGTCACCTAACAAAGTAGGCTCCCACTGCTTGTACGCATACGGTTTCAGGATCTATTTCACTCCCCTCTCCGGGGTTCTTTTCGCCTTTCCCTCACGGTACTAGTTCACTATCGGTCAGTCAGTAGTATTTAGCCTTGGAGGATGGTCCCCCCATATTCAGACAAAGTTTCTCGTGCTCCGTCCTACTCGATTTCATGACTAAGAGATTTTCGCGTACAGGGCTATCACCCACTATGGCCGCACTTTCCAGAGCGTTCCGCTAATCTCAAAGCCACTTAAGGGCTAGTCCCCGTTCGCTCGCCACTACTAAGGGAATCTCGGTTGATTTCTTTTCCTCAGGGTACTTAGATGTTTCAGTTCCCCTGGTTCGCCCCTTACACCTATGTATTCAGTGTAAGGTAACCATCTTATGATGGCTGGGTTCCCCCATTCAGAGATCTCCGGATCAAAGTCTGTTTGCCGACTCCCCGAAGCTTTTCGCAGGCTACCACGTCTTTCATCGCCTCTGACTGCCAAGGCATCCACCGTATGCGCTTCTTCACTTGACCATATAACCCCAAGCAATCTGGTTATACTGTGAAGACGACATTCGCCGAAAATTCGAATTTCTCAATTAAGAGAACTCACAAATTTTACCTTAGCCTGATCCGTTACCAGTGAAAGTAACGTTCAGTCTATCTTTCTATCACATACCCAAATTTTTAAAGAACGATCTAATCAAAGACTAGAAATCAACATTCACCATCATCACGATGGAATGCTCATTTCTAAGCTTTCAAACTTCAGAAGCAGTAGTGGTGGAGCCAAACGGGATCGAACCGTTGACCTCCTGCGTGCAAGGCAGGCGCTCTCCCAGCTGAGCTATGGCCCCGTATTTCTACAGGTTCCCACACAAAATTGGTGGGTCTGGGCAGATTCGAACTGCCGACCTCACCCTTATCAGGGGTGCGCTCTAACCAACTGAGCTACAGACCCAATTTCGGGCTGCTTCTTATCGTCTTCTTCAATGAATCAAGCAATTCGTGTGGGAACTTATGGAGCAGCTGATGTCGTCGATTAAGGAGGTGATCCAGCCGCAGGTTCCCCTACGGCTACCTTGTTACGACTTCACCCCAGTCATGAATCACACCGTGGTAACCGTCCCCCCGAAGGTTAGACTAGCTACTTCTGGTGCAACCCACTCCCATGGTGTGACGGGCGGTGTGTACAAGGCCCGGGAACGTATTCACCGCGACATTCTGATTCGCGATTACTAGCGATTCCGACTTCACGCAGTCGAGTTGCAGACTGCGATCCGGACTACGATCGGTTTTCTGGGATTAGCTCCACCTCGCGGCTTGGCAACCCTCTGTACCGACCATTGTAGCACGTGTGTAGCCCAGGCCGTAAGGGCCATGATGACTTGACGTCATCCCCACCTTCCTCCGGTTTGTCACCGGCAGTCTCCTTAGAGTGCCCACCATTACGTGCTGGTAACTAAGGACAAGGGTTGCGCTCGTTACGGGACTTAACCCAACATCTCACGACACGAGCTGACGACAGCCATGCAGCACCTGTCTCAATGTTCCCGAAGGCACCAATCTATCTCTAGAAAGTTCATTGGATGTCAAGGCCTGGTAAGGTTCTTCGCGTTGCTTCGAATTAAACCACATGCTCCACCGCTTGTGCGGGCCCCCGTCAATTCATTTGAGTTTTAACCTTGCGGCCGTACTCCCCAGGCGGTCAACTTAATGCGTTAGCTGCGCCACTAAGAGCTCAAGGCTCCCAACGGCTAGTTGACATCGTTTACGGCGTGGACTACCAGGGTATCTAATCCTGTTTGCTCCCCACGCTTTCGCACCTCAGTGTCAGTATCAGTCCAGGTGGTCGCCTTCGCCACTGGTGTTCCTTCCTATATCTACGCATTTCACCGCTACACAGGAAATTCCACCACCCTCTACCATACTCTAGTCAGTCAGTTTTGAATGCAGTTCCCAGGTTGAGCCCGGGGATTTCACATCCAACTTAACTAACCACCTACGCGCGCTTTACGCCCAGTAATTCCGATTAACGCTTGCACCCTCTGTATTACCGCGGCTGCTGGCACAGAGTTAGCCGGTGCTTATTCTGTCGGTAACGTCAAAACAATCACGTATTAGGTAACTGCCCTTCCTCCCAACTTAAAGTGCTTTACAATCCGAAGACCTTCTTCACACACGCGGCATGGCTGGATCAGGCTTTCGCCCATTGTCCAATATTCCCCACTGCTGCCTCCCGTAGGAGTCTGGACCGTGTCTCAGTTCCAGTGTGACTGATCATCCTCTCAGACCAGTTACGGATCGTCGCCTTGGTGAGCCATTACCTCACCAACTAGCTAATCCGACCTAGGCTCATCTGATAGCGCAAGGCCCGAAGGTCCCCTGCTTTCTCCCGTAGGACGTATGCGGTATTAGCGTCCGTTTCCGAACGTTATCCCCCACTACCAGGCAGATTCCTAGGCATTACTCACCCGTCCGCCGCTCTCAAGAGAAGCAAGCTTCTCTCTACCGCTCGACTTGCATGTGTTAGGCCTGCCGCCAGCGTTCAATCTGAGCCATGATCAAACTCTTCAGTTCAAACATCTTTGGGTTTTTAAGAAACCCTAAACTTGGCTCAGCAATCGTTGGTTACATCTTTGATTTCTCGCGGAGTAACTTGTGATGCTGATAATCTTGTTGACTATCAGTCTGACTCCACAAGCACCCACACGAATTGCTTGATTCAGTTGTTAAAGAGCGGTTGGTTAAGATCTTTCGTCTCAACCGAGGCGCGCATTCTACAGCAGCCTCATTTGCTGTCAAGTGATTATTTTCAGAAGTTTTCAAAGTTTCCTTTGTAACTTCAACCACTTGCGCTTCCGATCTCTCGTTAGCGGGAGGCGAATTCTACAGCGTTACACGCTGCTGTCAACACCTCTTTTTCTCCGCTTTCGACCGAGAAGATCGAAACGTTAATAGAGCCAAACAACATTGCTCTACCAACTCCTTCCAGGCTTCGATGAACTGAAGCAGGTCGCTGTCGAATCTTGCGTAACTCTTTGTTTACCAAGGAGTTTTCCGTTTCGACTGCGCCGGAAGTGGGGCGAATTATAGACAGATATAAATCGCCGTCAACAGTTAATTTCAGACTTATTCGGATTTGAGCGTAATACGCGCAAATGCCTTCTTCCCAGCCTGGCAAACATGGGTCGCACCCAGCGCGTATATAAAGGTGCGATCAACCACTTCACCATCGATACGCACACCACCGGAACCCAAGAGGTCACGCGCGACCGCCGAGTTCTTCACCAGGCCTGCCTTATTAAGGACGGCCGCGATCGGCATTGCCTCGGCAGCAGTCAGCTCGATCTCCGGCAGATCATCCGGCAGCTCACCATCCTTCATCCGGTTGCCCGCCGCACGGTGAGCACTGGCCGCAGCCTCCTCGCCATGGAAACGCGCAACAATCTCTTCAGCCAGCTTGATCTTCACGTCGCGAGGATTGGCACCCGCCTCGACATCCGCACGCAGCGCATTGATCTCATCCATCGAGCGGAAGCTCAACAGCTCGAAGTAACGCCACATCAGCGCATCCGGAATCGAAACCAGCTTGCCGTACATCACGCCCGGCGCTTCCTGGATACCGACATAGTTGCCCAGGGACTTGGACATCTTCTTGACGCCGTCCAACCCCTCCAGCAACGGCATGGTCAGAATGCACTGAGCCTCTTGCCCATACGCACGCTGCAGCTCACGCCCCATCAGAAGGTTGAACTTCTGATCGGTGCCACCCAACTCAACGTCAGCGCGCAACGCCACCGAGTCATAGCCCTGGACCAGCGGGTACAGGAACTCATGAATCGCGATCGGCTGGTTGGTCGAATAGCGCTTGTCGAAGTCATCGCGCTCAAGCATGCGCGCCACGGTGTACTGGGATGTCAGACGAATGAAGTCCGCCGGCCCCATCTTGTCCATCCAGGTGGAGTTGAACGCCACCTCGGTCTTGGCCGGATCGAGAATCTTGAACACCTGGGTCTTGTAGGTCTCGGCATTCTCGAGAACCTGTTCACGGGTCAGCGGCGGACGCGTGGCGCTCTTGCCGCTTGGATCACCGATCATTCCGGTGAAATCCCCTATAAGGAAGATCACCTGATGCCCCAGGTCCTGGAACTGGCGCAGCTTATTGATAAGCACGGTATGGCCCAGGTGCAGATCCGGCGCAGTCGGATCAAAGCCGGCCTTGATACGCAGGGGCTGGCCACGCTTGAGCTTTTCGATCAGCTCCGCCTCGACCAACAGTTCTTCCGCACCACGTTTTATCAGCGCTAGCTGCTCTTCAACCGACTTCATAACAGACCCGCAAGGCTCAGATTCAAAAGGGAACCAACCATACAAGATCAGGGACTAATTACAAGTTTTGCCCTGCGCACGGACACCGTTCGACAAGCCCGGCGTTCGCGAGCTTGCGTCACAGATGATTTGGTTATATTTTATACAGTTATTTCATCTTCATCATGTCAGTCATCTTTTCCATTTCATCTTCAAAGTCAAAATTACCTATGACCACAGAACCGTCTAAAGCGCCGCCGCTTTACCCAAAGACCCACCTGCTCGCTGCAAGTGGTATCGCCGCCCTTCTGAGCCTGGCACTCCTGGTATTCCCTTCCAGTGACGTAGAAGCCAAACGAACATCCCTGAGCCTTGACCTGGAAAGTCCCACAGAACAACTGACACAAGATCAAGACGCTTCCGACGCGCAACAAGCCACAAATGCACCCGTCGATTCGCCGTTTGCCCAGATCGAAAGCGCCCCGGACGAAACCGACAAAACCGCCCAGCAGCAGGCTGCACCTGCCGTAGCGCAGGCCAAGAGCCCTCAGCATCGCGAGGTGCTCGTCGGCAAGGGCGACACGCTTTCCACGCTGTTCGAGAAGGTCGGCCTACCTGCCACTACGGTTAATGAGGTCTTGGCCAGCGATAAACAAGCCAAGCAATTCACCCAGCTCAAACGCGGTCAAAAACTCGAATTCGAACTGACCCCAGATGGCCAGCTGAACAACCTGCACAGCAACCTCAGCGACCTGGAAAGCATCACCCTGACCAAGGGTGCCAAGGGTTTCGCGTTCAATCGCATCACCACCAAGCCAGTGATGCGCTCCGCCTACGTACATGGCGTCATCAACAGCTCGCTGTCGCAATCGGCCGCCCGTGCCGGCTTGTCCCACAGCATGACCATGGACATGGCCAGCGTGTTTGGCTACGACATCGACTTCGCCCAGGACATCCGCCAGGGTGACGAATTCGACGTGATCTACGAGCAGAAAGTCGCCAACGGCAAAGTGGTCGGTACCGGCAATATCCTCTCCGCGCGCTTTACCAACCGCGGCAAGACCTACACCGCCGTGCGCTACACCAACAAACAAGGCAACAGCAGTTACTACACCGCTGATGGCAATAGCATGCGCAAGGCCTTTATCCGCACACCTGTGGATTTCGCCCGCATCAGCTCGCGCTTCTCCATGGGACGCAAGCACCCCATCCTGAACAAAATCCGCGCCCACAAAGGCGTCGACTATGCAGCGCCGCGCGGCACGCCCATCAAGGCCGCAGGCGACGGCAAGGTACTGTTGGCCGGACGTCGCGGCGGTTACGGCAACACCGTGATCATCCAGCACGGCAACACCTACCGCACGCTGTATGGCCACATGCAAGGCTTCGCCAAGGGCGTACAGACCGGCGGCAACGTGAAGCAGGGCCAGGTGATCGGCTATATCGGCACGACCGGCCTGTCCACCGGCCCACACTTGCACTATGAATTCCAGGTCAATGGCGTACACGTCGACCCGCTGGGCCAGAAACTGCCGATGGCCGACCCGATCGCCAAGGCCGAACGCGCGCGTTTCATGCAACAAAGCCAACCGCTGATGGCACGCATGGATCAGGAGCGCTCTACCCTGCTGGCTTCGGCGAAGCGCTAAGGTATGCCGCTCTATATAGGCGTGATGTCAGGGACCAGCCTCGATGGCCTGGATATCGCCCTGATCGAACAAGAGGCGGCGATCAAGCTGATCGCCACTCACTACATCCCCATGCCAGACAGCTTGCGCGCGGAGCTGCTTGGCCTGTGCGCCAGCGGCCCGGATGAGATCGCCCGCTCGGCAATGGCCCAGCAGCACTGGGTGACACTCGCCGCCCAGGGCATCCATGCCCTGCTCGACCAGCACAACCTCAAGCCCCAGGACATTCGCGCGATCGGCAGCCATGGGCAGACTATCCGCCATGAACCGGCACGCGGCTTCACCGTACAGATCGGCAACCCTGCCTTGCTCACCGAATTGACCGGCATCACCGTGGTCAGCGACTTCCGCAGCCGCGACGTTGCTGCAGGTGGCCAGGGTGCGCCGTTGGTACCGGCCTTTCATGAAGCACTGTTTGACGAACGCAGCGGGAATCGTGCGGTTTTGAATGTCGGAGGTTTCAGCAACCTCAGCCTGATCGAGACCGGCAAACCCGTAGCCGGCTTCGACTGCGGCCCGGGCAATGTCTTGCTGGATGCCTGGATTCATCAACAGCGCGGCGAACACTTTGATCGCGAGGGTCAATGGGCCGCCAGCGGCAAAGTCGAACCTCAGTTGCTCAACGCGCTGCTCAGTGACCCTTTTTTCTTGACCAAAGGCCCGAAAAGCACCGGGCGCGAAGTGTTCAACCTGGGATGGCTGCAACAACACCTGGCGCGCCTACCCGCCTTCGCCCCCCAGGACATCCAGGCCACGCTGCTGGAACTGACGGCCCTGACCATCGTCGAGGCCCTGCAAACCGCCCAACCCCAGACAAACACCCTGCTTGTCTGCGGCGGCGGCGCGCATAACCGCACGCTGATGAAACGCCTGGCCGCGCTATTGCCATCGACCCAGGTCAGCAGCACCGCTACCTGCGGCGTAGACCCCGATTGGGTCGAAGCCATGGCCTTCGCCTGGCTGGCCCATTGCTGCCTCGAAGGCATCGCCGCCAACCGCCCCAGCGTCACTGGCGCACGCGGGCTACGGGTGCTGGGCGCGATCTACCCCGCCTGACTGCCCGCCAGAATCCGCAGACAGCAAAACGCCGCTTGGCCGATCAAAGCCAAGCGGCGTTTTTGTATCCGTTACCGATCAGATCGAGAACGAAGACCCGCAACCACACGTAGTCGTGGCATTAGGGTTCTTGATCACGAAACGCGAACCCTCCAGACCTTCCTGGTAATCCACCTCGGCGCCTGCCAGGTATTGGAAACTCATGGGGTCCACAACCAGGCTCACGCCCTCGCGCTCGACGATGGTGTCGTCATCGGCCACTTCTTCATCGAAGGTAAAACCGTACTGAAACCCTGAACAACCGCCGCCCGTAACAAATACGCGCAGCTTCAAGCGATCATTACCCTCTTCATCGACCAGGCTCTTCACCTTGTGCGCAGCACCGTGGGTGAATTGCAAAGCCGTGGGGGTGAAGGACTCAACGCTCATGCTGATAATCTCCCGGCGTACCGCCGCCATATGCGTAATGGTCGGTATTATCCGCTTCTCCTAGAAAAGCGGTCAACTATTGTTACGGTATATCAATCTGCGCAGCCGCCATTAAAAACACAAAAGGCCCGATCGACGGGCCTTCTGCTTGGCGACCTGACAGCCTTACGGCAGCATGCCTGCGTGGGACAAGCCCAGCTTCTCATCCAGGCCGAACAGGATGTTCATGTTCTGCACCGCCTGGCCCGAAGCGCCCTTGACCAGATTGTCGATCACCGACAGCACCACCACCAGATCACCGTCCTGCGGCCGATGCACGGCAATCCGGCACACGTTGGCGCCGCGCACACTGCGGGTTTCCGGATGGCTGCCGGCCGGCATCACATCGACGAACGGCTCGTTGGCGTAACGCTTTTCAAACAGCGCCTGCAAATCCACCGAGCGATCCACCACCGTCGCATACAGTGTCGAGTGAATGCCACGGATCATCGGAGTCAGGTGCGGCACGAAGGTCAGCCCCACATCCTTACCGGCGGCGCGACGCAGCCCCTGACGGATTTCCGGCAGATGACGATGCCCTTTTACCGCGTAGGCCTTCATGCTTTCCGACGTTTCAGAGTACAGCGACCCCACCGCCGCCCCACGCCCGGCGCCGCTGACGCCCGACTTGCAGTCGGCAATCAAGCGCGAAACGTCGGCCAGCCCGGCTTCGAGCAATGGCAGGAAGCCCAACTGCGTCGCGGTCGGATAGCAACCCGGCACAGCGATCAGGCGCGCTTGCTTGATCTGCTCACGATTGACTTCCGGCAGGCCGTACACCGCCTCTTCCAACAGCTGCGGCGCGCCGTGTGGCTGGCCGTACCATTTGGCCCACTCGTCGGCATCCTGCAGGCGGAAGTCCGCCGACAGATCGATGACCTTGGTGCCCGCGGCCAGCAACTCGCCGGCCAGCGCATGGGCCACGCCGTGGGGGGTGGCAAAGAACACCACGTCACAGGCGCCGAGGGTCTTGATGTCCGGCACGCTGAACGCCAGGCCGTCGTAATGGCCTCGCAGGTTCGGGTACATATCGGCCACAGCCAGGCCGGCCTCGGATCGGGAAGTGATGACCACCACCTCAGCTTGCGGATGCTGAGCCAACAGACGCAGCAATTCGACACCGGTGTAACCCGTGCCGCCGACGATACCGACCTTGACCATAAACCTGCCCTCAAAGAACCCACTGGAAAGCCGTCGATAATAGGGGCCGCATTGTCCTGCGACAACCGCCAAGGTGACGTAAGGACGCATGAGCCACTACTATCTTCAGTTACCGTGAACCTGGGAATAACTAAAAATGCTTTATCTATGGGTCAAAGCCTTCCATATCGTCAGCATCGTGTGCTGGTTTGCCGGGCTGTTCTACCTGCCGCGCCTGTTCGTCTACCACGCCCAAAGCGAAGACACCGTCAGCAAGGAACGCTTCAGCGTCATGGAGCGCAAGCTGTATCGCGGCATCATGGGCCCGTCGATGCTTGCCACGCTGGTCTTCGGCATCTGGATGATCGCCCTCAACCCCGGCCTCTTCCATATGGGCGCCTGGCTCCACGTCAAGCTGACCCTGGTCGTTCTGCTGATCGGTTACCACCACATGTGCGGCGCGCAGGTAAAACGCTTCGCCCGTGGCGAAAACACCCGCAGCCATGTCTTTTATCGCTGGTTCAATGAATTCCCGGTTCTGATATTGCTGGCTATCGTAATTCTGGTCGTGGTCAAACCGTTCTAACGTCAATGCCTCGGGGTACCTCCAATGTCGCTGCCCGCTTTGCTTGAACAACATCTGCGCCTGCCCGTCGTGGCCGCGCCGATGTTCCTGATTTCCAATCCGCAACTGGTCCTGGCGTGCTGCCGCAATGGCGTGGTCGGAAGTTTCCCGGCACTGAACCAGCGCGAAAGCAGTGGCTTCAAGGCCTGGCTGGAGGAAATCGAAGCGGGCCTGGCGCAGTTGAGCAACCCTGCGCCCTACGCCGTCAACCTCATCGTCCACCACAGCAACCCACGGTTGGAGGCAGACCTGGCGATCTGCGTCGAGCACAAGGTGCCGATCGTCATCACCAGCCTCGGCGCGGTGAAGGCGTTGGTCGATGCGGTACACAGCTACGGCGGCCTGGTCTTCCACGACGTCACCACTCGACGTCACGCCGAGAAAGCCGCCGAAGCCGGGGTGGACGGCCTGATCGCCGTGGCCGCCGGCGCCGGTGGCCATGCCGGCACCTGGAGCCCGTTCGCGTTGATCGCCGAGATTCGCCAGTTCTTCGACAAAACCCTGCTGCTGGCCGGCTGCCTCAACCACGGGCACGAGATCCTGGCCGCCCAGTTGCTGGGCGCGGACCTGGCGTATCTGGGCACGCGGTTTATCGCCACCGCCGAAAGCCACGCGCCGGATGCGTATAAAGAGATGCTGCTCACATCAGGCGCCGTCGACATCGTGCACACTGCCGCAGTGTCCGGCGTGCCCGCGAGCTTCATGCGCCAGAGCCTGGCAAACGCCGGTTTCGACCTGGCCGCCCTGCAAGGCAAAGGCGAAGTCAATTTCGGCGCCAAGCTCAAGCCGTTGAACGACGAGGCCAAGGCCTGGAAGACCGTATGGTCTGCCGGCCAGGGCGTCGGTGAGATCGATGATTTGCCCGGCGTCGATGAACTCGTTGCGCGCCTGGATGCCGAATACCGCGAAGCCCGCGAGAAGGCGGCACAGTTGCGCTGGCCGCGCTGATACACTTGCCGGACCCGCTCATTGAAGCGGGCCTGCCCCCCTCCCCTGTAACATGACAAGGATGCCCGCATGAGCGACAACCGTTTCAAGATTGTGTTTGATGGAGCCCTGCTCCCGGGTGTCGAAAGCACCACCGCTAAACTGAATCTCGCCGAATTGTTCAAAAGCAACGTTGAGGCCATCGAGAAGCTCTTTACCGGTCGCCCCGTCGCCCTCAAGCGCGACCTCGCGCGCCCCGATGCCGAAACCTACCTCACCGCGCTGAAGAACGCCGGGATCGACGCGCGTATCGAAGCCGAACAGCCCGTGGCCTTCAGCCTTGACGAAACCCACGAGACCGAGCCCTCTGCCCGCCCTGCCGCCTCTCCGTATGCACCACCGCGTGCCGCAGTGGGTGACGATTTGCCGGAGTACGCCGAGCTCAAGATCTTCACGATCCATGGCCGCATCGGTCGCCTGCGCTACCTGGCCTGGACGCTGGTACTCACCGTCGCGATGCTCGTCGCCTCGGGCATCCTCGCCACTGCCGGCTTCGCCGTGGCGACCGCTTCGCCGACGGCGGGCATCATCCTGGGCTCGCTGCTGGGTTTCGCGCTGTTCGTGGCGATTGTCTGGGTCAGCGTGCAAATCGGCGTGCAGCGTCTGCACGACCTGGGCTGGTCCGGCTGGCTGTACCTGCTGAACCTGGTGCCGCTGGTGAACAGCATTTTCCCGCTGCTGCTGCTGGTGTTGCCAGGTAAAACCGGCGCCAACCAGTACGGTGCGCCGCCACCGCGCAACTCCACGGCAGTGAAAGTCCTGGCCTCCCTGTGGCTGGCATTTATTCCGTTGATGCTCATCATCTTGATGGCCTTGGGGATGAACGGCTACCTGGACCAACTCGAAAGCAACGTGGACAGCAGCTACGAAAGCAGCTCCATCACCTCCGATGAAGACGCCGATCAAAGCGTGATCGTCAATGAAGAAGACGTGCAAAGTGCTGACGACGCGGCCGAACCTGTAGACTCTCCAGAACAGTGAAAAAACGCCCGCCGCCTGTGATGCCTCTGTCACAGGTCCGGCGGCGTTGCGATGGAGAAAGGCATGACCCGTTACGCTCTGATCACCGGTGCCTCCAGCGGCATCGGCCTGGCCTTGGCCGAAGCACTGGCCCGGCGCGGCCGCAGCTTGATTCTGGTGGCCCGCCAGCGTGATCAGTTGGAAAGCATTGCAATCGAATTGACGCAACGCTTCGGCGTCGAGGTGCTGTTCCGCGCCTGCGACCTGGGTGAGCCGCTGCGTTTGTCCGGGTTCCTGTTGGAGCTTGAGGAAGGCGAGCGGCAGATCGACTTGCTGGTCAACTGCGCTGGCATGGGCACCAGCGGGCCGTTCCTGGCCCAGGACTGGATGACCGAGCAGGACCTGATCGAAGTCAACATCCTCGCCCTGACCCGTATGTGTCACGCCCTCGGCAATGCCATGGCCCTGCATGGCGGCGGGCAGATCCTCAACGTCGCCTCGATCGCCGCATTCCAGCCCGGCCCGTGGATGAGCAGTTACTACGCCAGCAAAGCCTATGTATTGCACTTCTCCGAAGGTCTGCGCGAAGAATTGAAAACCTGCGGCATCAAGGTCTCGGTGCTGTGCCCCGGCCCGACGCGCACGGCCTTCTTCGGCACGGCGCAAATGGACACCGCCAAGCTCGAGCGCAGCGCGCACTTGATGAGCCCGGAAGAAGTGGCGCTCTACACCGTGCGCGCCCTGGAAAAAAACCAAGCCATCATCATCCCCGGCCGCCGCAATCGCTGGCTCGCCTTCAGTCCGCGCTTGAGCCCACGCTGGCTGACCCGCAAGCTCGCCGGCGCGATCAACAAGGCCTATTGCCCGCGCTGAAG
This sequence comes from Pseudomonas sp. Y39-6, assembly GCF_023651955.1. Lineage (NCBI taxonomy): Bacteria > Pseudomonadati > Pseudomonadota > Gammaproteobacteria > Pseudomonadales > Pseudomonadaceae > Pseudomonas > Pseudomonas sp. Y39-6. Next base: position 6,378,882 of record NZ_CP069594.1, read on the forward strand.
GCTTGAGTACACTCACCCTGCACATTCACCATGGAGAAACAGCTTTGGATACTCTGTTCACCAAGATCATCAACAGAGAAATACCCGCGAAGATCATCTATGAAGATGATCAGGTCCTCGCCTTCCACGATATCGCCCCACAAGCGCCGGTACATTTTCTGGTTATCCCGAAAAAACCGATCCGCACCCTGAACGATCTGACCGAAAGCGACAAAACCCTGGCTGGGCACATCCTGTTCACCGCTCAGCGCCTGGCCCTGGAACAGGGCTGCGAGAAGGGCTTTCGTGTGGTGATGAACTGCAATGAAGACGGTGGACAGACCGTTTACCATATCCACATGCATGTGCTGGGTCAGCGCCAGATGAACTGGCCGCCGGGCTGATACGCCTGACACACGGGTCGCCGGCCTCCCGCATGCGACCCCATGCCCTTGACTCAACGCAAACGCTTCGCCCTCTCTTGCGGTAAACTGGCCGCCGAGATTCTTCCCGGAGGTCAGCATGACTACCCAACGTCACTACTCGCCGATTGACCGTCTGTTGTTGCAAGCCGACACGGCCATACGCACGCTGCTGCCATTCAGCGGCCAGCCGTATCGCCCGTCGCCCGCCATCGTGCAGCCCGATGCACAGATGAACGAGACCGACACCCGCCACGTCGCCGGCCTGATGCGTATCAACCATACCGGCGAAGTCTGTGCCCAGGCGCTGTACCAGGGCCAGGCGCTGACCGCCAAGCTGCCGCAAGTGCGCGCAGCCATGGAGCATGCCGCCGAGGAAGAAATCGACCACCTGGCCTGGTGCGAGCAACGCATTCGCCAATTGGGCAGCCATCCCAGCGTGCTGAACCCGCTGTTCTATGGCCTGTCGTTTGGGATTGGCGCCGCAGCCGGCTTGATCAGCGACAAAGTCAGCCTGGGGTTTGTCGCGGCCACGGAACAGCAAGTATGCAAGCACCTGGATGAGCACCTGGAACAGTTACCGACCGAAGACGAAAAGTCCCGGGCGATTCTTGAACAGATGCGTATCGACGAAGAACACCACGCAGAAAGCGCACTGGACGCCGGTGGTTTCCGCTTCCCGGCGCCGGTGAGGTTTGGCATGAGCCTGATGGCCAAGGTCATGACCAAAAGCACCTACCGCATCTAACCTGCAAAAAAGGGCGCTATCAAAGCGCCCTGTCTTTATTGCCGACGAATCCCTGGATCAGCCCAACTCAATGATTTCGTAATCATGGGTAATGGCGACACCGGCCGCGCCCAGCATGATCGATGCCGAGCAATACTTCTCGGCCGACAGCTCGATGGCACGTTTGACCTGGGCTTCTTTCAGCGCCCGGCCCTTGACCACGAAATGCATATGGATCTTGGTGAACACCTTGGGATCTTCAGTCGCACGCTCGGCTTCGAGGAAGGCTTCGCAGCTTTCCACGGCCTGGCGGGACTTTTTCAGAATGCTGACCACGTCGAAATTGCTGCAACCGCCTACACCAAGCAGGAGCATTTCCATCGGGCGTACGCCCAGGTTGCGGCCACCGGCTTCCGGCGGACCGTCCATGACCACGACATGGCCACTGCCCGACTCACCGAGGAACATGGCTTCGCCCGCCCATTGGATGCGTGCCTTCATCGCCCAGACTCCACTGCTAAAAAAGGGTCGCCAGCTTAGCACACGACCCGCGGCCGGCAGCTTTTGCGCGTAAAGCCATCAATCGCCACAGTTACCCGGTAAATTGGCTAATCGAGTCACAATGTGTCTGGTAAGCTGGCGCCAAATGAATGGCGCATTGCCATCCTTTGTACAACGTGTATCAATGCAGATACAGCTGGATAAAAACAATTCCAACCACCCTGTGCAGTCTTTTTCGGGATACAACCATGGTTGCTTTTACTCCCATACCCAAGATCAAGAATCTCGACAGACTGCTGACGCATTGCCAGAGTCGTCGTTACCCGGCCAAGCACAACATCATCTGCGCAGGCGAACGCTCCGAAACACTGTTCTTCATTATCAAGGGCTCGGTCACCATCCTGATCGAGGATGAAGACGGCCGCGAGATGATCATTGCCTACCTCAATACCGGCGATTTCTTCGGCGAGCTGGGGTTATTTGAACAAGCGGGCAAAGAACAGGAGCGCAGCGCCTGGGTGCGGACCAAAATCGAGAGCGAAGTGGCCGAGATCAGTTACACGAAGTTTCGTGAACTGACCCAGCACGATCCCGACATCCTTTATGCACTGAGCGGCCAGATTGCCCAGCGCCTGCGGGACACCACGCGCAAAGTCGGCGACCTGGCATTCTTTGATGTCACCGGCCGTGTGGCCCGCTGTCTGTTGGAGCTGTGCAAGCAGCCTGACGCGATGACTCACCCCGATGGTATGCAGATCAAAGTCACGCGCCAGGAGATCGGGCGCATTGTCGGTTGTTCACGGGAGATGGTCGGTCGCGTGCTCAAGGATCTGGAAGAACGCAACCTGGTAGACGTCAAAGGCAAGACGATGGTGGTGTTCGGCACCCGTTAAACCGGCAGGAAGCTGGCCAGCATCTGCCGGTACAACGCATCCAGCCGACTGAGCGCGTCCGGTGCGGGGAAGGCTTCGTGCAGGGCGATATGGCTGTCGGCGCGAACGCGCTGTTCCAGGCCGCAGGCTTGATTGAAGCGATTGACCGCCGCGATCAGTTCTTCGCGATCGTTGTCCAGCAACAAGGCTCCGTGTACCAGCCCCACCGGACGGCCACCACTTTGGCGCCAGCGCTGGGCGGTGCCGACCATTTTGCGGCCATTGAGGTTGACGTTGTAGCGGCCGTCGCAGAACGCGCCGTCGATTTCGCCGACGGAAGCATCGCCGCCCAGTTCGATCAGCAAGTCACAGATCGGCTGGCACAAACGCAGGTAGCCGGTTTCGATGCGCCCCTGATCGCCTTCGCTGCGCGGCGGTGCGTAGACCAGGGCGATATTGACCGTGGCGTTTGATTGCGGCACCGGCTCGCCGCCGGTTTCGCGTAACAGCACCGGCCAGCCCGCCGCGGCTGACACTTGGCTGGCCACGTCAAACCCCGGCAGTCGGCTCAAGCGCCGCGGCATCACCAATGCCTGATCACTGGGCTGCCAGAACAGCAGGCCAAACGCCTGCTCCCCTGCACAAACAGCCGCCAGCAGGTTTTGCTCGGCAGCAAGCCCGGCTTCGACGCTCATCGACACTGGCTGGATCATCGAACACCTACCTCGCTGAATAAACACAAAACCCAATGTGAATGTGGGAGGGGGCTTGCCCCCGATGGCGGAGTGTCAGTCAGTACATCTATCAACTGATACACCGCCATCGGGGGCAAGTCGAACCGTCGCACCGCCCCTCCCACATGTTGACCGCACTTCAAATACTGACCGCGGTTTGATCAATCCAGGGTCGAACCGCTGACTGCCACACCACGCTCCGGGAAGAACAGGCGTTGCAGTTCGGCGCCCGGGTTCTCGGCGCGCATGAAGGTCTCGCCCACCAGGAACGAATACACGTCGCTGATTTCCATCAGCTCCACGTCGGCGCGGTTAACGATGCCGCTTTCGGTAATCACCAGGCGGTCGCGCGGGATAAGCGGCAGCAGGTCGAGGGTGTTTTCCAGGCTGACTTCGAAGGTGTGCAGGTTGCGGTTGTTGACCCCCACCAGCGGTGTGTCGAGGGTTTTCAGCGCACGTTCCAGCTCATCGCCGTCGTGGACTTCCACCAGCACGTCGAGGCCGACGCTTTTGGCCACGGCCGCCAGCTCGGCCATCTTCACGTCATCCAGCGCGGAGACGATCAGCAGCACACAGTCGGCGCCCAGGGCACGGGCTTCAACGATCTGGTATGGATCGATCATGAAGTCCTTGCGGATCACCGGCAACTTGCACGCGGCGCGGGCCTGTTGCAGGAACAGGTCGGAACCCTGGAAGAAATCGACATCAGTCAGCACGGAGAGGCAAGTCGCCCCGCCTCTCTCATAGCTGACGGCGATGTCGGCCGGTACGAAGTTTTCGCGGATCACGCCTTTGCTTGGCGAGGCCTTCTTGATTTCAGCGATGACAGCCGGCTGCTTGAGCTTGGCCTGGGCGATCAAGGTCTTGGCGAAGCCACGCGGCGCATCGGCGATTTTCGCCTGGCTTTCCAGCTCGGCCAGGCTCACGCGGGCACGGCGTTCCGCGACTTCTTCGGCTTTGCGGGCCAGGATCTTTTCCAGAACGGTCGGCACACTCATCCTTCATTCTCCATCTTGAACACCGCAGTAAAGGCCCCCAGTTCTTCGAGCTTCTCGCGGGCAAGGCCGGTGTGCAATGCATCATGCGCGAGGGCCACGCCTTCGTTAAGACTATAGGCGTGATCGGCGGCATAAAGCGCGGCACCGGCATTGAGCACAATCATTTCGGCGGCTTTCTGGCCGTTTTCGGTCTTGCGACGCCCCAAGGCGTCCTGAATCAGCGCCAGGGAGTCCGCCGGACTTTCCACTGCCAGGCCGTGCAGGCTCTGGCTCTTCATGCCGAGATCTTCAGGCTCGACCCAATATTCGGTGATCTGATCATTCTTCAGCTCCGCCACAAAGGTCGGCGCCGCCAGGCTGAATTCGTCCAGGCCGTCTTTGGAATGCACCACCAGCACATGCTTGCTGCCCAGGCGCTGCAACACTTCGGCCAACGGCCGGCACAACGCCTGGCTGAACACGCCGACCACCTGATGCTTCACACCGGCCGGATTCGTAAGCGGGCCGAGCATGTTGAACAGGGTGCGCAGGCCGAGATCCTTGCGCGGGCCGGCGGCGTGTTTCATCGCGCCGTGGTGGGACTGCGCAAACATGAAGCCGATGCCCACGTTGTCGATGCAGCGCGCCACTTGTACGGGGGTCAGGTTCAGGTAGATCCCGGCCGCTTCGAGCAGATCCGCGCTGCCGCTTTTGCCGGACACCGCTCGGTTGCCGTGTTTGGCCACGGTGCAACCCGCCGCCGCGACCACGAAGGAGGCCGCCGTGGACACGTTGAAAATATTCGCACCGTCACCGCCGGTGCCGACCACGTCGACCACGCCGTCGAGGGTCTTGAGCTCGACCTTGTCTGCCAGCTCGCGCATCACCGACACGGCGCCGACGATTTCGTCGATGCTCTCGCTCTTCATACGCATCGCCATCATGAACGCGCCGATCTGCGCGTCGGTGCATTGACCGGTCATGATCTCACGCATCACATCGCTCATTTCCGCGGTGCTCAGGTCCAGATGGCCGACGATACGGCTCAGGGCAGTCTTGATATCCATGAAAATTCCTTAGCGCGTGCCGCCGCTCTGCTTGAGAAAGTTGGCGAACAGCTCGTAGCCCTGCTCGGTCAGGATCGACTCGGGGTGAAACTGCACCCCTTCGATGTTCAGTGTCTTGTGGCGCAAGCCCATGATCTCGTCGACCGAGCCGTCTTCCAGCTGGGTCCAGGCGGTCAATTCCAGGCAGTCGGGCAGGGTTTCGCGCTTGACCACCAGCGAATGGTAGCGCGTCACGGTGACCGGCAGGTTGAGGCCTTCGAACACACCAAGGTTGTTATGGAACACCGGGCTGGTCTTGCCGTGCATCACTTGGCGCGCCCGCACCACCTCACCGCCAAACGCCTGGCCGATGGACTGGTGGCCCAGGCACACGCCGAGGATCGGCAGCTTGCCGGCGAAGTATTTGATCGCCTCCAGGGAGATGCCCGCCTCGGTCGGCGTGCAGGGCCCCGGCGAAACCACAATGCGCTCCGGGTTCAGGGCGGCGATTTCGGCGACGGTCAGTTCGTCGTTGCGCACCACCTTGACCTCGGCACCAAGCTCGCCCAGGTACTGCACAACGTTGTAGGTAAAGGAGTCGTAGTTATCAATCATCAGCAACATGGGGGAAACCTCAAGAATTCTTAGCCCTGGGGGGTCTGTTCAGCCAACGCCACTGCACGGAACATGGCGCGGCGCTTGTTCAGGGTTTCTTCCCATTCGAGGGCCGGCACCGAGTCGGCGACGATCCCGCCACCGGCCTGCACATGCAGTTCCCCGTCCTTGATCACCGCCGTGCGAATCGCAATGGCGGTGTCCATGTTGCCGTTCCAGGCGAAATACCCCACGGCGCCGCCGTAGACACCGCGCTTGACCGGCTCGAGCTCGTCGATGATCTCCATCGCGCGAATCTTCGGCGCGCCCGACAAGGTGCCCGCCGGCAGAATCGCCCGCAGCGCGTCCATCGCGGTCAGGCCGGCCTTCAATTCGCCGGTGACGTTGGAGACGATGTGCATCACGTTGGAGTAGCGCTCGATGACCATCTTCTCCGTCAACTTCACCGAACCGATTTCCGAGACGCGCCCGGTGTCATTGCGGCCCAGGTCGATCAGCATGAGGTGCTCGGCGATTTCCTTGTCGTCGCTGAGCAGCTCTTCTTCGAGCGCCAGGTCCGCTTCCTCGGTCGCGCCACGCGGGCGGGTACCGGCGATCGGGCGCACGGTGATCAGGTTGTCTTCGACGCGCACCAGCACTTCCGGCGAACTGCCGACGACGTGGAAGTCGCCGAAGTTGAAGAAGTACATGTACGGCGTCGGGTTGAAGCAACGCAGCGCACGGTACAGGTCGATCGGCGCGGCCTTGAAGTCGATGGACATGCGTTGCGACGGCACCACCTGCATGCAGTCTCCAGCGAGGATGTATTCCTTGATGGTATCGACCGCCCGCTCGTAGTCATCCTGGGTAAAGCTGGAGCGGAACACCGGGTCGGCCGCCGGCGGACGGCGCAGGTCCAGGCCGCGACGCGGGGTGATCGGCTGGCGCAGTTTTTCCAGCAGGGCTTCGAGGCTGGCCAGGCCTTGCTCGAACGCATCGCTCTGGGCGGGGTCGGCCAGCACGATTGCATGCATCTTGCCGGCGAGGTTGTCGAACACCACCACGGCGTCGGAGACCATCAGCAGAATGTCCGGAACGCCCAATGGATCGGGGTTCGGGCATTTACCCAGGCGTTTTTCCACATAACGCACGCAGTCGTAGCCGAAATACCCGACCAGGCCGCCGTTGAAACGCGGCAGCCCAGGGATGGTCGGCACGTTGTAGCGCGCCTTGAAGGTTTCGACGAAGGCCAGTGGGTCTTCGACGTCATGGCTTTCGATCTCGACGCCGTCATGGGTGATGCTGACGTGATGGTCGTACACGCGCATGACGGTGCGGCACGGCAGGCCGATGATCGAGTAACGGCCCCACTTCTCGCCGCCCTGTACCGATTCAAGCAGGTAGGAGTTGGGCGCGTCGGCCAGCTTCAGGTAGATCGACAGCGGCGTGTCGAAGTCGGCCAGGGTTTCGCAGGCCAGGGGGATACGGTTGTAGCCGGCAGCGGCCAAGCGCAGGAATTCTTCGCGGATCATGAGGTGCCTCGTGGCATGAGGGTCTAACAGTCAGGTGTGCAAACGTGCCGCAGCGCGGCCAGGATTCAGTCAGGCGCGCCAACGCCAGCGGGCCAGGGCCTTGATAACTTTCATCCAGAGTTTGCGAGTGACTACCACGATGGTATTTCCAGAAGGGGATGGATCGGTGTCGGCCAACGTTATCTCAGCGCCCGCTCCCAAGCAACCGGGGATTAGTCGGCGCAGGTCATCAATTACCAGCGCGGGCGACTCTTCGGCGATCGGCCGACCGTGGTTATAGCCGTAACTCAAGGCCACGCACTGCACGCCCGCCGCCTTGGCCGCCAGCACATCGCTACGCGAATCGCCGACAAACAACGACTGGGACGCCGGGATATTGGCCATTTTCATCACGAAAAACAGCGCCGCCGGGTCGGGTTTCTTCTGCGGCAAGGTATCGCCACCGATGATCCAGCGGAAATAACGACCGATTTTCATCTGGTCCAGCAACGGCGCGACGAAGCGCTCCGGCTTGTTGGTGATCAGGGCCATTTCCACGCCCTGCTTGCTCAGCCATTTGAGAGTGTCGCGCACGCCGGGGTACACCACGGTCAGTTCGTGGTGGTCTTCATAGGCGAGGTTGAACAATTCCAGGGCATGTTCGGCCTCGACATCATCGACCCCCTCGGCCTCGATGTGGTTGGCCAGCGCCCGGCGTACCAGTACCTGCGCACCGTTGCCGACCCATTTGCGCACCGACTCGATACCGACCGGCTTGCGCCCCAGCTTGAGCAGCATCTCGTCCACCGCCGCCGCCAGGTCCGGCACCGAGTCGATCAACGTACCGTCCAGATCGAACATCACCAGCCGTGGCAGTTTGCCGGGGAACAGCCGCTCGAAGCCGCTCATGGACGCGCCAGCGCCAGTTCCGCACGCATCTTGGCGATGACGTCCTGGTAGTTCGGCGCATTGAAGATCGCCGAGCCGGCGACAAAGGTGTCGGCGCCGGCGGCAGCGATTTCGCGGATATTGTTGACGTTGACCCCGCCGTCGATTTCCAGGCGGATCTCACGCCCCGAGGCATCGATCAGCGCACGGGCTTCGCGCAGCTTGTCGAGGGTGCCGGGGATGAACTTCTGCCCGCCGAAACCTGGGTTGACGCTCATCAGCAGCACCATGTCGACTTTGTCCATCACGTACTTGAGCACGTCCAGCGGGGTGGCCGGGTTGAACACCAGGCCCGCCTTGCAGCCGCCTTCGCGGATCAGTTGCAGGGTGCGGTCGACGTGCAGCGAGGCTTCCGGGTGGAAGGTGATGTAAGTCGCGCCCGCTTCAATGAAGTCCCCGACGATGCGGTCTACCGGGCTGACCATCAGGTGCGCGTCGATCGGCGCGGTGACACCGTACTTGCGCAACGCCGCGCAAACCATCGGGCCGATGGTCAGGTTGGGGACGTAGTGGTTGTCCATGACATCGAAGTGGACGAAGTCGGCACCGGCGGCCAACACGTTGTCCACTTCCTCACCCAGACGGGCGAAGTCGGCGGAGAGAATCGATGGAGCGATAACGAAGGGCTGCATGACGCACCTTTTTTGAGCTAAATCACAATGGCGCGCATTGTATACCTCATGCTTTGCCCAGCGCACCGTGACCTAACTCAACGGCTAGTACGCCGCCCGATAGATTTTCTCGATATCGGCAGCGCTGAGTTGGCGCGGATTGTTGCACATCAGGCGCTCGATGCCCGCCGCTTCCACGGCCATGGCCGCGAGGGCGTCTTCGGGGATACCGAAGCTGCGCAGGCCCGACGGGATCTCCACCGCGGCGCACAGTCGCGTCATCGCCTCGACCGCCTGGTCGGCGGCTTCATTGACGCTCAGGCCGGTGACATTCACGCCCATGGCCTGGGCAATGTCCTGCATGCGTTCGACACACGCCAGCTTGTTCCAGTGCATGACATACGGCAGCAACAGCGCATTGCTCACGCCATGGGCGATATTGAAGCGCCCGCCCAGCGGATACGCCAACGCATGCACCGCGCCGACCCCGGCGTTACCGAACGCCATCCCGGCCATCAGGCTGGCGGTGGCCATGTCGTCGCGGGCCTGCAGGTTGGCCGGGTTGGCGTAAGCCTTGGGCAACGCCTTGGCAATCAGCTTGATCGCGCCGATGGCCAAGGCATCGGTAATCGGCGAGGCGTTCAGCGACAGGTAGGACTCAATGGCATGCACCAGCGCATCCACGCCACTGGCGGCGGTGACGCTGCGCGGGCAGGTCAGGGTCATCTGCGGGCTGATGAGTGCGACGTCCGGCAGCAGGAAGTCACTGACGATGCCCTTTTTCAGTTGCGCGGCCTTGTCGGAGAGGATCGCGACGTTGGTCACTTCCGAGCCGGTGCCGGCCGTCGTGGGAATGGCGATCAGCGGCGGGCCCTTGCGCGGCACCTGATCGACACCGAACAGGTCCGCCAGCGCGCCGTGGTATCCGGCATAGGCCGCCACGCTCTTGGCGATATCGATCGCACTGCCGCCGCCCAGGCCGATCAGGCCGTCATGCCCGCCTTCGCGGTAGGCGCGCATGCAATCTTCGACAATGGCGATTTCCGGGTCGGGCAGCACCCGGTCGAAGATCTCGTAGGAGCGCTCGCCCAAATGCGCCAGCGCCAGCGCCACGGTGCCGGACTTGACCAGCGCGGCATCGGTGACGATCAGCGGGTTGTCGACATCCAGCCGCGTCAACTCTGCGGCCAATTGCTCGATGGCGCCGGCGCCAGTCAACAGTTTGTGGGCGATCTTGAATGAGGAAGTACTCATGTGCGCGGCCTCTTGTCGATTGTGGGCTGGCACAAGAGTAGCTGACGGAGATCGGTTGTCTTCCATTCAACAGCTGAATGGTCACAGTACCCATGTGGGAGGGAGCTTGCTCCCGATGGCGGTGGTTCAGCCAACACATCTATTGCCTGACACACTGCCATCGGGAGCAAGCCCCCTCCCACATTTAGACCTGGGCGGTGCGCAACTTCTCGCTACGGCCGCGCAGCCATTCCAGGGTCAGCAGCAGCAACACCGAGAAAGCAATCAGCAAGGTCGCCGCGGCGGCAATCGTCGGGCTGAGGTTTTCGCGGATACCGCTGAACATCTGGCGCGGCAGGGTCGCTTGCTCGGGGCCGGCGAGGAACAGCGTCACCACCACTTCGTCGAACGAGGTGGCAAACGCGAACAGCGCCCCGGAAATCACCCCCGGCGCGATCAGCGGCAAGGTCACCCGGCGAAACGCGGTCAACGGCGATGCCCCCAGGCTGGCCGCTGCCCGCACCAGGTTATGGTTGAAACCCTGCAAGGTCGCGGACACCGTGATGATCACAAACGGCACGCCCAACACGGCGTGGACCACGATCAGCGAGAAGAAACTGTTACCCAGCCCCAGCGGCGCGAAGAACAGGTAACTGGCCACGCCGATGATCACCACCGGCACCACCATCGGCGAAATCACCAGGGCCATCACCAGCGCCTTGCCGGGGAAATGCCCACGGGTCAGGCCGATCGCCGCCAACGTGCCGAACACCATGGCCAGCACGGTGGCCGCCGGGGCGACGATGACGCTGTTCTTCAGCGCCCGCATCCATTCGGCCGAGGCGAAAAAGTCCTGGTACCAGTGCAGCGAGAAGCCTTGCAGCGGGTACACCAGGAAGCTGCCGCTGTTGAACGACAGCGGGATGATCACCAGCACAGGCAGAATCAGGAACAGCAGGATCAAGCCGCAGAGGATCCGCAAGCTGTAGAACCACACCCGCTCCACGGGCGACATATAAGGGCTCAGCATCGCAAGGTCTCCTTAGCTCAGGCGCAGGCGGCTGGCGCCCACCAGCCGGTTGTAGATCAGGTACAGCAGCACGGTGGCCAGCAGCAGCAAGCCGCCCAACGCGGTCGCCATGCCCCAGTTGATGCTGGTGTTGGTGTAGAAGGCCACGAAGTAGCTGACCATCTGGTCGTTCGGGCTGCCCAGCAAGGCCGGGGTGATGTAGTAACCAATCGCCAGGATGAACACCAGCAGGCAGCCTGCGCCCACACCGGCGTAGGTTTGCGGGAAGTACACGCGCCAGAAGCTGGCGAATGGGTGACAGCCCAGGGAAATCGCGGCGCGCATGTAGGTCGGCGAGATGCCTTTCATCACGCTGTAGATCGGCAGAATCATGAACGGCAGCAGGATATGCACCATGGAGATGTAGACCCCGGTGCGGTTGAACACCAGCTCCAGCGGCTTATCGATCAGGCCCATGCCCATCAGCGCGCTGTTGATCAAGCCACCGGACTGCAGCAGCACGATCCACGCCGCCACGCGCACCAGGATCGAGGTCCAGAACGGCAGCAGCACCAGAATCATCAGCAGGTTGCTTTGCCGTGCCGGCAGGTTGGCCAGCAGGTAGGCCAGCGGATAGGCCAACAGCAGGCAGACAAAAGTGATCACCAGGCCCATCCAGAAGGTGCGGGCGAAGATGTCCAGGTAGATCGCCTGGTCCGGCGTGGCCGGGGCCACTTCGCCGAGGTCGTCGATACGGTGATCGACGGCCGCCAGCAGATAGTACGGCGTCAGGCTGCTGGTATTGCGCCGGATCGCCTGCCAGTACGCCGGGTCGCCCCAGCGTTCGTCGAGGGTTTCCAACGCTTCTTTATAAGAGGCCGGCGCTTCGGTAAACGGCAGCGCCCGCGCGGTTTTGGTCAGCAGGCTGCGATAGCCGGCCAGTTCCATGTTCAAGCGTTTCGACAGATCGCCGAGGGTCTGGTTCTTGCGCGCTTCGCCAAGGTCTTCGCTGAGCGCCTGGTACACCGGCTCGCCAGGCAAGCCGCGACCGTCCCAGGTCTTCACCGCCACCACCGTGCGCGGCAGGCCGCCCACGACTTCCGGGTTGCCGACACTTTTGTACAACAGCGCAACGATCGGCACCAGGAACACCAGCAGCAAAAACAGCACCAGCGGCGCAATCAAGGCCTGGGCCTTCCAGCGATTAAGCCGCTCAGCACGCGCCAGGCGCTGCTTGAGGGTGGGGCTGTTGACCTCGGTCGAGGGAACGGCGATGGCCATGGCTAACTCCGAAACTTGAAAATGAATGCACTCTGCCAAACGCAGCAGATCCCCTGTGGGAGGGGGTTTGCTCCCGATGGCGGTGTATCAGTTGATAGATGTTCTGACTGACACTTCGCTATCGGGGGCAAGCCCCCTCCCACATGGCTTATTTGGCAGCCCAGGAATTGAAGCGCTGCTCAAGTTGCTCGCCGTTATCCGCCCAGAAGCTCACATCGATCTGCACCTGGTTGGCGATGTTCTCAGGCGTGGTCGGCATGTCTTTGAGCACGTCCTTGGCCAGCAACGGTACGGCTTGGGTGTTGGCCGGGCCGTAAGCGATGTTTTCCGAGTAGATCTTCTGCTGCTGCGGCTGCACCGAGAAGGCGATGAACTTCTTCGCCGCTTCTGCGCGATCCTTGGCCAGGCCTTTTGGAATAGCCCACGCGTCGAAGTCGTAGATGCCACCGTTCCAGACCACTTTCAGGTTGCTCTCTTTCTGTACGGCAGCGATGCGACCGTTGTAGGCCGAGCTCATCACTACGTCACCCGAGGCGAGGTACTGCGGCGGTTGCGCGCCGGCTTCCCACCACTGGATCGACGGCTTGAGTTCGTCGAGCTTTTTGAACGCACGGTCCTGGCCGTCTTTGCCGGCCAGCACTTTGTACACATCCTTCGGCGCCACGCCGTCAGCCATCAACGCGAATTCGAGGGTGTATTTGGCACCCTTGCGCAGGCCGCGCTTGCCAGGGAATTTCTTGGTGTCCCAGAAGTCCGCCCAACTGGTCGGCGCGCTGCTCAGCTTGTCAGCGTTGTAGGCGAGTACGGTCGACCACACGAAGAAGCCCACGCCGCATGGCTGGATCGCGCCTTTGACGTAGTCAGCGCTGTTGCCGAACAGTTTCGGGTCCAGCGGCTCGAACATGTCTTCGTCGCAACCACGGGACAGTTCCGGCGATTCCACTTCCACCAGGTCCCAGGACACGCTCTTGGTGTCGACCATGGCTTTGATCTTGGCCATCTCACCGTTGTACTCGCCGGCGACGATTTTGCCGTTGCCCGCACTTTCCCACGGTGCATAGAAAGCCTTGACCTGTGCGGCCTTGTTCGCGCCACCAAAGGACACGACCGTCAGATCCGGGCCGGCCATGGCCTGGGTCGCGCCGATCAAGCCGATCGCCAGTGCGGAATACTTAAGGGATCTCAACATTGTTGTTCTCTCCACGTGCAGGGTTGGTGAAGCCATGGGGGCGATTATTTCGCCTCTAGAAGTGGGTCGAGTGCGCGAACGTGCTCGACTTGCCAGCCAATCGGTACCACGTCGCCGACCGCCAGTGCCGGGTCCAGCTCGGCGATCGGTTGTTTCACAAAAAAATCAGTCATGCCGCAGACTTCCAGGCGCACGCGCACGTGGTCGCCCAGGTAGACAAATTCCGCTACTCGCCCAGAGAAGCGGTTCACGCAACGTTCGCTAGAGCCATTGAGGCTGACGCGCTCAGGCCGCACCGACAAGGTCACCGGGCCGCCAACCTGGCCGACGTTCACCGCCAGCGCCTCGACTTTCTCGCCGCGCGCCAGTTCCACCACGCAGCGGTCGCCGGTGTGGCTGTGCAGGCGACCGTTGAGGCGGTTGTTTTCGCCGATGAAGTTGGCGACGAAGGTATTTTTCGGCTCTTCGTACAGGGTGCGTGGCGCCGCGATCTGCTGGATCTCGCCCTGGTGGAACACGGCCACCCGGTCGGACATGGTCAAGGCTTCGCCCTGGTCGTGGGTCACATACACCACGGTCACGCCGAGGCGTTGGTGCAGGTGCTTGATCTCCATCTGCATGTGTTCGCGCAATTGCTTGTCGAGGGCGCCGAGGGGTTCGTCCATCAGCACCAGCTGCGGTTCGAACACCAGCGCCCGGGCCAACGCCACACGCTGTTGCTGGCCGCCGGAGAGTTGCGCCGGGTAGCGTTGGGCGAAGGCGTCGAGCTGGACCATGCTCAGCACGCGCTTGACCCGCTCGCTGATATCGGTCTTGCTCAACCCTCGCACCGACAGGGGAAACGCCAGGTTCTCGGCCACGGTCATGTGCGGGAACAACGCGTAGTTCTGGAACACCATGCCGATATCGCGCTTGTGCGGCGGCACGTGGTTGATGGCACGCCCGGCCAGCTGGATTTCGCCGGCAGTCGGCGTTTCGAAGCCGGCCAGCATCATCAGGCTGGTGGTCTTACCCGAACCCGACGGCCCTAGCAGGGTGAGGAACTCGCCCTTGCGAATCTCCAGGTTGAGGTCTTTGACGATCAGGTTCTCGCCGTCGTAGCTCTTCTGCACGCCACGAAAGCTGACCAGCACATCATTTGAATCCGCCTCGCTCATACCCGCACCTTTGTATTTTGGACTGCTGTGGCACAAGCGTAGTCCAGGGGCGGGGCCCCGGAAATCGGGGGCCAGGAGAGAATCACATCAGCCGGATGGAAGGTTGGGGGTAGGGAACGCCCTACAGCGATGGCGGGGATAGAACAGCGCCGCTATGAGCGCCAGGCTGCAAGCGCCGAGAACGGGCAAATGGCGCCCTGAAGGAGGTCGCAAACAGGCATGTCGTCAGAGCAGCTTGTGCTCCATGGCGTACTTCACCAGTTCGGCCAGGGAGGTGATATTGAGCTTTTGCATCAGGCGTGCCTTATGGGTGCTGATGGTCTTGCTGCTCAACGCCAGTTGCTGGGCGATGTCGTTGACGTTGGCGCCCTGGGCCAGGCGTTCGAACACCGAGAACTCGCGTTCCGACAGCAGCGAATGCAAAGGTCGCGAATCGGTCAGGCCGACCTCGAAGACCATGCGATCGGCCAGGTCCGGGTCGATATAGCGCCCGCCGGCCGCGACCTTGCGAATCGCCATCAAGAGCAGGGCCGGGTCGCTGTCCTTGGTGGCATAACCGGCCGCGCCTACCTTCAAGGCCCGCGCGGCCATCTGCGCTTCATCGTGCATCGATAGCACCAGGATCGCTGGCGGATTGCTCAGCGCACGAATCCGCGCGATGGCTTCCAGGCCGTTGACGCCAGGCATCGAGATATCCAGCAACACCACCTCGCAAGGCACATGGCGCAAGGTCTCCAGCAACTGCTCGCCATTGCCCGCCTCGCCCACCACCAGCAAGTCTTTGGCCAGGCCGATCAATTGCTTGATGCCTTCACGCACGATGGTGTGGTCTTCGGCTACCAGTACACGGATCACAGGGGTTTCCTCTTATTGTTATGCATCCAATGGCACCGTCACACTCAGGGTGGTGCCCTCCCCCGGCTGGCTGTCCAGGTTCAACTGCCCGCCCATGATCAGCACGCGCTCACGCATGCCGACCAGGCCGAACGACACCGGGCGCCCCTTGGCCTCGATGAAACCGACGCCGTCGTCGCTGATGGTCAGCCGCAGTTGCTTGCCCTCCACCGCCAGGGTCAGCTCGACAGTATGCGCCTGGGCATGGCGCATCACATTGGTCAGCGCCTCCTGCAGGATACGGAACAGGCCGATGGCCTTGGCATCGCTCAAGGCCGGCAGGTTATCCGGGACTTGCACCAGGCAGGGAATCTGCGTGCGCGCTTCGAAGCGCCGCGCCTGCCACTCGATGGCCGAGGCGATCCCGGCGTCGAGAATCGGCGGGCGCAACGCCGTGGCCACGTCGCGCACCAATTGAAACAGTTGGGCGATCAGGCGTTTCATGCTGTTCAAGCGCTCGTTCAGGCCAGGGTCCAGTTGCGCATAGGCCAGCTCGCACATGGAGGTTTCCAGCTTGAGTACGGTGAGCATTTGCCCGAGTTCGTCGTGTACTTCGCGGGCGATGCGCGCCTTTTCTTCTTCACGCACGGTTTCCAGGTGCGCCGACAGTTCGCGCAACTGCGCTTCGCTTTGCAGCAACGCAGCCACATAACGGCGACGCTCAGTGACGTCATTGAGGTAGACCACCAGGTATTCGCCATCGGCAAACCGCAGAAAGCTCAACGACACCTCGGCCGGCAGGATGCTGCCGTCTGCGCGCAGGCAGTCGGCGGCGAAATGCTGTGGGCCCTCTTCGCTGGCACGCGCGCGTTTCCACAGGTTCAGCCAACGGTCCATGCTCAGGCTCGGGTCGAAATCGGCCAGCGGACGCTCGATCAGCGCGCCGGGGCCATAACCGAGCATGGTTTCCGCCGCCAGGTTGGCGTAGCGCACATGGCTGTCCCAATTGACCCAGAGGATGCCGACGGTACTTTGATCGATGGAAAACTGCGTCAGGCGCAGCGCTTCGGCACCGGCGGCGCGTGCGGCGCTTTCTTCGCGAGCGGCGAGCAGTTTGTGTTCCAGCACTCGTTGCTGGCGACGCTGCCAGAACACCACCGCCAGGCTGGCGAGCAGCAGCAACCCCAGCAGCAGGCTGAGGTTTTGCCACAGGCCGGGAGACTCGGACAGACGCGGGTATTTGGGTTGCAGCCAGCGGTTGTGCAATTGGTCCAGATCGCGGGCGGGGATGGCGCGCAACGCGCTTTCCATGATGCCGGACAGTTCCGGCCAGTCGCGGCGGGTCGCCACCCGCAGCAATTGCGGCAGGCCGATATCGCCGACCACCGCCAGCCCGGAGAACTCAGGCTCGCCCGACAAGCGGCTCAGTTGCGCCTCATCCACCACGGCGTAACGCGCCTGCTGACTGACCAGCAACTGCAAGGCCTGGCGCTCCATGGGCACGCCTTGCAGGTTGAGACCGGGATAGGTGCTGCGCAGGTAATCGGCCACGGCGCTGGGCATACGCACGGCGACGCGGGAATGTTCGTCGAGTTTTTCCAATTCCACCGCACCGCCGCCCTCACGCACACCGACGATACGCTGGGGCACGCGCATGTACGGGTCGGTGAACAACCACAGGCGCAAACCGGCCGGGGTTTGCTGCAGGCCGGGGGCGATGTCCACCTCGCCGTCGCGCAGGGCGGCTTCCAGTTGCTCCTGAGTGGGGAAATTGCGCCACGTCAGCTCGATGTTCAGGGCCTTGGCCAGCCATTGCATCAACTCGACATTGGCCCCCGACAAACGCTGCAGGCGCCGGTCGTATTGCGCATACGGCGCCTGCAAGACCAGCCCCACCCGCAACTCCGGGTGTTGCGCCAGCCATTCGCGTTGCGGCACAGAGAGCTGCGCTTGCGCAGCGACAGGCACGGGCGCAGCCCCCGCCATCAAGGCAAAGCACATACAGCCGATAACCAGCAGACAGCGAAAACCCATGATCCACGTCTCACATCACTGACAAATACTGACCAACCCATTAGGCTGCTGGAATCACTTCTGGCCGGGAATTAACGATGCCCTATCGAAACCGTTCGGCACTGCCAGCATTGTGCCTGTCACTCCTCTTTACCGCCGTCTTTTCTGCCCAGGCCGCCGACGCGCCTGCGCCGGTTGCGGAAAAACCGCTCGAACGCCAGCCCCTGCCGGAGCGGAGCCGGGAAGAAGCCAGCGCCCTCGAACGCCAGATCCCACGCGAAGAACAGCAACAGCTGCAGGCCGGCAGCGATTCATTCCTGGCCTTGTGGAAACCGGCCAACAGCGCCGAAGCCGAAGGCGTGGTGATTATCGTACCTGGCGCGGGTGAAAATGCTGACTGGCCGCAAGCAATTGCACCATTGCGGCGTAAATTGCCGGATGCCGGCTGGGGCACCCTCAGTCTGTCACTGCCGGACGTGAACCTGGACACCTTGCCACCACGGGTGATCGAAGCGCCCAACGCGGCCGTCGACACCAGCAGCAAAGACGGCAGCACCGCCGCCAAACCGATCGAGCAAGCCGCCAGCGCGGAAGCCGAAGGCACCGACCCGGCCGTGGTGCCGGGCGCGGACGAACAGGACAAGACCGATGCCAAGCGTATCTTCGAGCGCATCGATGCCGCCGTCGCTTTCGCCCAGACCCAAGGCGCCCGCAGCGTGGTGCTGCTTGGCCATGGCAGCGGCGCCTGGTGGGCCGCGCGGTACTTGAGCGAGAAACAACCGAGCCAGGTGCAGAAGCTGGTGATGGTGGCGGGCAAGGCCCCCGTGGGTCGCCAACCGGACCTGCAACAACTCGCCCCGGGCTTGAAAGTCCCCACGGCGGATGTCTTCTACCAGGACCTCGCCCAGGACCGGAACACCGCACGGGAGCGCGCCCAAGCCGCCAAACGCTTGAAGAATGGCGGCTACAAGCAAGTGTCGCTCAAGACCGTGCCCGGCAACAGTTCGGCCGAGCAGGAGCAGTTGTATCGGCGGGTGCGCGGGTGGTTGAGCCCAGAGCCAAAAGACAGCTGACCGCCAGCACCCAAATGGGATGACTAGCGGAAATCCCGCCGCTCGCGAATCAACGTATAGGCGTTATGCAGTTCGCGGGTTCGCTCGGTGGCCTCACGCACTTGCGCGGGGCTGGCGCCGCTACCGGCGATCTTGTCTGGATGGTGGCGGCTGAGCAGGCGGCGGTAGGCGCGCTTGATCGCCGAGGGCTCGGTGGTGCTGGTCACCCCCAGAATCCGCAACGCCTCCTGATACGCGGCGCCACGGCTGGCCACCGGCTTGCGCTCCGGCGCGTAATCGGCGGCCAGCGCCTGAAGCTGTTGCGGCGTCCAGCCCAACCACTTGCCCCACAAGTTGATCAGGTCACGCTCGGCATCATCCGCGCGGCCATCCGCCCAGGCCATGCGCCAACAGGCGCGCAACACGCCTTCTGACGCATGGGGCTGGGACTTGAGGACGCGCAGGTAGGCGCGCACCCGGTCAGAGCCGGATTTACCGCGGTTGAACGCCGCAATCGCCCGACGCTGGGCCGGTTCGGTCATGTCCAGCGCGCGCATTTCCTGGCGTGCCTGCTGGATATGCCCGTCCGCCACGCGGCCATTGCTTTTGGCCAGGCGGCCCAGCAGCACAAACAACAGTTCGTCATTGCGCAATGCCGGGCGCCCGCCCAGGCGCTCACGCAACTGTGCCCAGCTGTGCAGTTGCAGGCGGCGATCCAGCGCCTGCCCGAGCAAGGCTCCCAACAAGGCCCCCGGAATACTGGCAATGGCAAAGCCAGCCCCGGCGCCGATCAGCGTCCCAGGCCACAACATCTTAGCGCCCCGCTGTCAGCAGGGTTTCGACTTGCGCCAGGCGCTCCAGCGTGCCGACATCGATCCAGCGTCCCGTCATGTGTTCTCCCGTTACTTGACCTTGCGCCATGGCCGCGCGCAACAGCGGCGCCAGCTTGAAGGCACCGGTGCTGCAACCCGCAAACAACTTGGGGTCGAGCACTGATATGCCACTGAAGGTCAGGTTATCGGCACCGGGCGCCGCATCATGAAGCACACCATGATCCAGGTGGAAATCCCCGCCCGAGGGGTGATGCGCCGGGTTATCGACCATCACCAAGTGGGCCAGGCCCTGGAGCGGGCGCTGGAGTTGGGCGAAGTCGTAATCGGTCCAGATATCGCCATTGACCACCAGAAAGGGTTCATCCCCCAGCAACGGCAGCGCCTGGAAAATCCCGCCGCCGGTTTCCAACGGATCGCCCTCGGGGGAGTAGCGGATGCGCAGGCCAAACTGCGCACCGTCGCCCAGGTAGTTTTCAATCTGCTGGCCGAGCCAGGCATGGTTGATCACGACATCGGTGAACCCGGCCCTGGCCAGCGCCTCCAGGTGATACTCGATCAGGCGCTTGCCGCCCGCCTGCACCAGCGGCTTGGGCGTGTGCAAGGTGAGCGGGCGCATCCGCTCGCCTTTGCCGGCCGCCAGGATCATCGCCTTCATACGCTCGCCTCGGCGGGTTGGCGCAAGCTGGCCAGCAGCTCCGCCAGTTCGCCCAACTCCGGACGGTCCGCCAGTACCGCGTCTATATAGGCAAAGAAGCGCGGCACGTCGGCCAGGTAGCGTGGCTTGCCGTCGCGGTGGCAGATACGCGCGAAGATACCGATCACCTTGAGGTGACGCTGCACGCCCATCAGGTCGCTGGCGCGCAGGAAGTCGTCGAAATCCGCCTGCACCGGGATGCCCAGAGCTGCGGCGCGCTGCCAATAACCGCGCTGCCATTCGCGCACGCGGGCCTGGGGCCAACTGAGGAACGCGTCCTTGAACAGGCAGGTGATGTCGTAGGTCACCGGGCCGTAGACCGCGTCCTGGAAATCCAGCACGCCGGGGTTCGGTGCGCTGATCATCAGGTTGCGCGGCATGTAGTCGCGGTGTACCAGCACTTTCGGCTGGGCCAGGGCGCTGTCGATCAGGCGCTCGCTGACACGCTGCCAAAGCGCCTGCTGGTGCGCGTCGAATTCGATACAAAGGTGTCGGCGCACGTACCATTCAGGGAAGAGCTCCAGCTCGCGGCGCAGTAAAGCGACGTCATAGCTGGGCAGCGGCGCGTCCATCGGCAACTGCTGGAAAGCCAGCAAGGCGTCGATGGCATCGGCGAACAATTGATCGGCATTTTGCTCGTCAATCACGTCCAGGTAGGTTTTTCTGCCCAGGTCGTTGAGCAAAAGAAAGCCGCGCGGCAAATCTTCTGCATAAATTTTTGGCACATTGATTGCCGATTTCGCCAGTAAATCGGCGATATCGACGAAAGGTTTGCAGTTTTCCTGGGGGGGTGGAGCGTCCATCACCACGAAAGTATGCGCCCCGCCTTCCCAGCGGAAGTAGCGCCTGAAACTCGCGTCGCTACTGGCCGCGGTCAATGTGGCCGGGGGTACGACGCCCCAATCCTGAGCGTTGAAGAGGATCGGCAACTGCTCATCCAGCCAGACTTTCAGCTGTTGTAAACGTAGATCTTGCTCGGGCATTACAAGGGTCTCCGACGGCGCTAGCCGTCAAGCGGGTCATGCTTTATTATCACGCATCTTTTTCAGACCATCGAGAGGCGTGCGGCCCACACCGCGGGCAGATGGCACGCAGGAAGCCCGGACTAATAAGATGGCATTGAAATCCCCCGCGTTTCGTAGAAAATTTCCGTTGCTGGTAACCGGCAGTCTGCTGGCCATGCAACCTTTCGCCACCTCATTCGTGGTCGCCGCGGAACAGTATGACTGCTCAGTCTCTGCTTCGGGTGCCTGGGATTGCGCGCCGAAAACCGCCGCCGCCCCATTGCCACCGCGCCCGGTGCATGACGGTGCAGCCGTCAGCTCGGCCAACGGCACGGCGCAAGCCAACGCTGAAGGCGGCACCGAGGCCGAGCCGAAGACCATGCTGGTCACCGAATCCAAGGGCCGTGGCCTGCGTTCGCGCAGCGCCGACTACAGCCACTTGGACTGGGTGCCTCGCGAGAAGCTGACCGCCGCCCAACTGGCGGAAACCGGTCCTTATTGCTCCGGCGCGTACATCGAGCCGATTCGTCCTGGCATGAACGACAAGACGAACCAGAGCGATGCGCCGACCTTCATCGGCGCCAAGGCCTCGCGTTACGAGCAGGAACAGCAGGTCGCGACCCTGGCCGGTGACGTCGTCATGCGCCAGGGCAGCATGCAGCTGGAGTCTGAAGAAGCCAGCCTGTACCAGGCCGAGAACCGTGGCGAGCTGAACGGCAACGTCCGCCTGCGCGACAACGGCGCCCTGATCGTCGGCGACCACGCCCAGGTCCAGCTCGATACCGGCGCGGCACAGATCGACAACGCCGAATACGTGATGCACAAGTCACGCATCCGCGGTAACGCGCTGTACGCCAAGCGCGCCGAAAACGCGATCATCCGTCTCAAGGACGGTACGTACACCACCTGCGAGCCAGACAGCAACGCCTGGCAGCTCAAGGGCAACAACATCACGTTGAACCCGGCCACCGGTTTCGGTACGGCCACCAACGCGACGTTGCGGATCAAGAACATCCCGATCCTGTATACCCCTTACATCTATTTCCCGATCGACAACCGTCGTCAATCCGGCTTCCTGCCGCCGAGCTTCAGCACCGGCAGCGAGACTGGCTTTACGCTGGTGACGCCGTACTACTTCAACCTGGCACCGAACTACGACGCCACGTTGTACCCGCAATACATGACCAAGCGCGGCTTGTTGATGGAAGGCGAATTCCGCTACCTCACCAAATCCAGCGAAGGCCAGTTCGGCGGCGCGTACCTGAACGACGACAGCAACGAACGCAGCAAGCAGACCGATTACGAAAAAACCCGTTATATGCTCAATTGGCAGCATAAGGGCGGGTTGGATTCGCGACTGACGACTCAGGTGGATTACACCAAGATCAGTGATCCTTACTACTTCCAGGATTTGAAGTCGTATGAAGAGGGGGTTCAGAGTCGGGATTACCTGAATCAGCAAGGGTCTGTGACTTATCGAGGCGATTCTTACCAAGCGCGCGTGAACGTCCAGGCTTATCAGCTGGCAACGATCTCTCAGATCACGCCGTATGATCGCTTGCCGCAGATCACTTTCAATGGTGCGCTGCCGTACCATCCGGGTGGGTTGAACTTCACATACGAGACTGAAGCTGTTCGTTTTGAGCGTAGCCTGGAAAACGGCACGTTTACTGATGAGAATGGCCTTGTATCGCCTCGTCTGGACACCTACGTCACAGGCCTGACCCGTGCAAACGGTACGCGCTTGAACGCGGCTCCCGCCGTCGACTACCCGATGAACTGGACCTACGGCTTTATTACGCCGAAGTTGAAGTACGTCTATACCAAGTACGATCTCGACCTTGACGGTACGGGCAAGACGCAAATGGCTGCAGCCGGCCAGACGTTCAAGAGCTCGCAAGATCGCGCCGTGCCAATCGCCAGCGTCGACAGCGGCCTGTACTTCGACCGCAACACCAACTGGTTCGGCAAAGACTATCGCCAAACCCTCGAGCCGCGCGCGTTCTACCTTTATGTTCCGAATAAAGACCAGAGCGACATCCCGGTTTTCGACACCAGCGAATACTCGTTCAGCTACGCCTCGCTGTTCCGTGACAACCGCTTCAGCGGCACCGACCGGATCGGCGATGAGAACAAGCTGTCCCTGGGCCTCACCAGCCGCTGGATCGAAGAGAACGGCTTCGAACGCCAACGCGTCAGCGTCGGCCAGGCCCTGTACTTCAAGGACCGCGAAGTTCAACTACCAGGCGTCCTGGCAGCCGACCGCGCCGACGCCCAGAGCGACGTTTCGCCGATCGCGCTGGACTACGAGTTCCGCTTCAACCGCGACTGGCGCGCCACTGCCGATTACAACTGGGACACGGAAAGCCACGCCCCACGTTCCGGCAGCGCGATGTTCCACTACCAGCCGGAAGACAACCCGAACAAGATCGTCAACCTCGGTTATCGCTATCGCAACGACCAAGTGGTCTACAACCAGTTGACCGGCAAATGGCAGTTTGGTGGCGACTACGGCACGGAAGGCCAACCAAACTTCGTGAAGGATTACTACAAAATCCAACAACACGACTTCTCGATGATGTGGCCGATTGTTCCCCAGTGGAACATGATCACCCGCTGGCAGTACGACTACGCCCGCAACCGTACCTTGGAAGCCTTCGGTGGTTTCGAGTACGACAACTGCTGCTGGAAACTGCGCGTCATCAACCGTTACTGGGTTTCCAACGACGAATACAGCCAGATCGCCCCGCTTAACGAAAAGGGTGACCACGGGCTCTTCTTCCAGATCGTCCTCAAAGGACTCGGCGGCCTGACCGGCGCCAAGGTAGAGAGCTTCCTCGACAAAGGCATTCAAGGTTATCGTGAACGTGAAGATCAAGCTTTCTGATTGTCTGCGCCCGCTCGTGCTGGGCGCGCTGTTCCTGGGTACCGCATCGGCGCATGCCGCGGTTCAACAGCTGGATAAGGTCGTGGCCATCGTCGATAACGACGTGATCATGCAGAGCCAACTGGACCAACGGGTCAAGGAAGTTCAGCAAACCATCGCCAAGCGTGGCGGTGGTGTGCCGCCTACCAGCGTCCTGGACCAACAGGTGCTGGAGCGCCTGATCGTCGAAAACCTGCAATTGCAGATCGGCGATCGTTCCGGCATCCGTATTTCGGACGAAGAACTGAACCAGGCTGTTGGCACGATCGCGCAACGCAACAACATGAGCATCGATCAGTTCCGCGCCGCCCTGGCCCACGACGGCCTGTCCTATGAGGACGCGCGTGACCAGATCCGCCGCGAAATGATCATCAGCCGTGTGCGTCAGCGCCGTGTGGCCGAGCGGGTTCAGGTATCCGAGCAGGAAGTGAAGAACTTCCTCGCATCGGACCTGGGCAAGATGCAGCTCTCCGAAGAACTGCACCTGGCCAACATCCTGATCCCGACCCCGGACAGCGCCAACTCTGAGCAGCTCAATGCAGCCGCCGCCAAAACCCAGGCTATCTATGATCGCCTGAAGGCCGGTGCTGACTTCGCCCAGATGGCAATCGCCCAATCCGGCAGCGACAACGCCCTGGAAGGCGGCGATATGGGCTGGCGTAAAGCCGCTCAATTGCCACCGCCGTTCGACCGTGAGCTGAGTGCCATGGAAGTGGGAGGCATTACCCAGCCAGCCCGCACCCCAGGCGGCTTCATCATCCTCAAGTTGCTGGAACGTCGCGGCGGCGAGACCTCGCTGAAAGACGAAGTCCACGTTCGTCACATCCTGGTTAAACCAAGCGAAATCCGCACCGAAGCGCAAACCAAGGAACTGGCCCAGAAGATCTATGACCGCATCGAAAGCGGCGAAGACTTTGCCACCCTGGCCAAAAGCTTCTCGGAAGACCCGGGTTCCGCCCTCAACGGTGGCGACCTCAACTGGATCGACCCGAAAGCATTGGTGCCAGAGTTCCAGGAAGTGATGGCCAAGACCCCGCAAGGCGTACTGTCCAAACCGTTCAAGACGCAATATGGCTGGCATGTACTGGAAGTCCTTGGCCGCCGCGCCACCGACAACACCAGCCAGGCCCGCGAACAGCAAGCCCTGACCGTCCTGCGCAACCGCAAGTACGATGAAGAGCTGCAAACCTGGCTGCGTCAGATCCGTGACGAAGCCTACGTAGAAAACAAACTGCCAGGCGCCGAGCAAACAGGCACCAACCAGGCAAACCAGTGAAACCCCAGCGTTTCGCGGTGACACCCGGCGAGCCGGCCGGCATTGGTCCAGACCTGTGCCTGCTGCTCGCCTCGCAGCCCCAGCCACACCCCCTGATCGCCATTACCAGCCGCGACCTGCTCCTTGAGCGGGCCGCGCAACTAGGCGTGGCCGTCAAGCTGCTGGACGTTGCGCCGGGTAACTGGCCCGACCTGCCGGCTCCTGCGGGCAGCCTGTATGTATGGGATACCCCGCTGCAGGCCAAGGTGGTCGCCGGGCAACTGGACAAGGCCAATGCGGGCTTTGTGCTGCAAACCCTGACCCGTGCCGGGCAAGGGTGTATCGACGGCGACTTCGCCGGCATGATCACCGCCCCCGTACACAAGGGTGTGATCAACGAATCCGGCATCGCCTTTTCCGGCCATACCGAATTCCTCGCCGAACTGACCCACACCCCCCAAGTCGTGATGATGCTGGCCACACATGGCCTGCGCGTCGCCCTGGTGACCACGCATTTGCCGTTGCGCGACGTGGCCGATGCCATCACCGTCGAACGCCTGGAGCGCGTCACGCGCATCCTGCATGCCGACCTGCAACAGAAATTCGGCATCGCCCAACCGCGCATCCTGGTCTGCGGGCTCAACCCCCACGCCGGCGAGGGCGGCCATCTGGGCCATGAAGAAATCGACATCATCGAACCCACCCTGGAGCGTCTGCGCCAAGACGGCATGGACCTGCGTGGCCCATTGCCCGCGGACACTCTGTTTACCCCCAAATATCTGGAGCACTGCGACGCAGTGCTGGCGATGTACCATGACCAGGGGCTGCCCGTGCTGAAATACAAAGGCTTCGGCGCCGCAGTCAACGTGACGCTGGGCCTGCCGATCATCCGCACTTCCGTCGACCATGGCACCGCCCTGGACCTGGCGGGCAGCGGCAAGATCGATACCGGCAGCCTGCGCGTGGCCCTGGAAACCGCCTATCAGATGGCCGAGACCCGTATATGACCGAGCATTACCAACACCGGGCGCGCAAGCGCTTCGGGCAAAACTTCCTGCACGACGCTGGCGTGATCGACCGCATCCTGCGCTCCATCCATGCCAAGCCCGAAGACCGTCTGCTGGAAATCGGCCCGGGCCAGGGCGCACTGACCCAAGGCCTGCTGGGCAGCGGCGCGCAACTGGATGTGGTTGAGCTCGATAAAGACCTGATCCCGATCCTCAATCAGCAGTTTGGCGGCAAGTCCAACTTCATCCTGCACCAGGGCGATGCGCTGAAGTTCGACTTCACCAGCCTCAATGCCGCGCCCAACAGCCTGCGGGTGGTGGGTAACCTGCCGTACAACATCTCCACGCCGCTGATCTTCCACCTGCTGAACAACGCAGGGATCATCCGCGACATGCACTTCATGCTGCAGAAAGAAGTGGTTGAGCGCTTGGCCGCCGGCCCTGGCGGCGGCGATTGGGGCCGCCTGTCGATCATGGTTCAGTACCACTGCCGCGTCGAACACCTGTTCAATGTTGGCCCGGGCGCGTTCAACCCGCCGCCGAAGGTCGATTCGGCCATCGTGCGCCTGGTGCCTCACGCCGTGCTGCCGCACCCGGCCAAGGATCACAAACTGTTGGAGCGCGTCGTGCGCGAAGCCTTCAACCAGCGCCGCAAGACCCTGCGCAATACGCTCAAAGCGCTGTTGAGCAACGCCGAGATCGAAGCCGCTGGCGTCGACGGCAGCCTGCGCCCGGAACAACTGGACCTGGCCGCATTCGTGCGCCTGGCCGACCAGCTTGCGATCCAGCCGCCGCCCGTCGCGGACTGAAGCCCGCCCTGCACCAGGCCCGACAGCATGTCTGGCCTAGTGCCCGCCTCTTGGCCTAGACTGATCCGCATCTGCTGTCCTCCGCTTTTGCTTTTAAGGCCTCTTGCATGTCCGATCCTCGCTACCAGATCGACGTCAGCGTCGTTACCCGCTTCCTGGCGGACCAATCGCAACCTGAACACAACCGTTTCGCCTTTGCCTACACCATCACGGTGAAAAACAACGGGCTGGTGCCGGCCAAGCTGCTGTCACGCCACTGGGTGATCACCGACGGTGACGGTCAAGTGGAGGAGGTGCGGGGTGCCGGCGTGGTCGGCCAGCAACCGCTGATCGATATCGGCGCCAGCCATACCTACAGCAGCGGCACGGTGATGACGTCCAAGGTCGGCACCATGCAAGGCTCGTATCAGATGAAAGCCACTGACGGCAAACTGTTCGACGCGATCATCAAGCCATTTCGCCTGGCCGTGCCCGGAGCCTTGCACTGATGGCAACCTATGCGGTCGGCGACCTGCAAGGCTGCCTGCAACCCCTCAAGTGCCTGCTCGAACGCGTGGCCTTCGACCCAGCGAACGATCGCCTGTGGCTGGTAGGCGACCTGGTCAATCGTGGCCCCGAGTCCCTGGAGACCCTGCGCTATCTATATGGCCTGCGCGATTCCCTGGTGTGCGTACTGGGCAACCACGACCTGCACCTGCTCGCGGCCGGCAGTAACATCGAGCGTCTGAAAAAGGCCGATACCCTGCGGGAAATCCTCGAGGCCCCGGATCGCACCGACTTGCTGGACTGGCTGCGCCGGCAAAAGATCATGCACTACGACGAACAGCGCGACATGGTGCTGGTCCATGCCGGCATTCCACCGCAGTGGACGCTGAAAA
This sequence comes from Pseudomonas sp. Y39-6, assembly GCF_023651955.1. Taxonomy (NCBI): domain Bacteria; kingdom Pseudomonadati; phylum Pseudomonadota; class Gammaproteobacteria; order Pseudomonadales; family Pseudomonadaceae; genus Pseudomonas; species Pseudomonas sp. Y39-6. The sequence continues at coordinate 6,406,978 of NZ_CP069594.1, forward strand.
AAGCCCTCAAGTGCGCCGCCGAAGTCGAAAGCGCCCTGGCCGATGACAACCTGTACGTCGCCTATCTCGACGGCATGTACGGCAATGAACCGGTGAAATGGGACAACGACCTGACGGGCGTCGCCCGCCTGCGCGTGATCACCAACTATTTCACACGCATGCGCTTCTGCACCGCCGACGGCAAACTGGACCTCAAGAGCAAGGAAGGCGCCGACACCGCGCTGCCCGGCTACAAACCGTGGTTCGCCCACAAGGAACGCAAGACCCGCGACACGAAGATCATCTTCGGTCACTGGGCGGCCCTCGAAGGCAAATGCGATGAACCCGGCGTGTTCGCCCTCGACACCGGCTGCGTGTGGGGCGGCGCCATGACCCTGATGAACATCGACACCGGCGAGCGCCTGAGCTGCCAGTGCCCTTCCCCTCTTCCCGTGACCCCGTCGGTTGCCGCGAAGCGCTAGACGCCGCTTGCAGCCAAACCCAAGGAGCCCGCCATGAGCGAATTCAAACGTATCCCACCCGAACAAGCCCAGGCCCTGCGCGAACAAGGCGCGGTGGTGGTGGATATTCGTGATCCGCAGACCTACGCCCTGAACCACATCAAAGGCGCCCGGCACCTGGATAACCACAACATCGCCGATTTCATCCGCGCCGCCGACCTCGACGCACCGGTGATCGTGGCCTGCTATCACGGCAATTCCAGCCAGAGCGCGGCCGCCTATCTGATCAGCCAGGGCTTCTCCGACGTCTACAGTCTGGACGGCGGCTTTGAGCTGTGGCGTACGACCTATCCTGCAGAAATTGCCTCCGGCGATTCGCAATAATTTTTTTCACACCCCGCCACCCCGCGTGACGCTTGGGCTTGCGCCGTTTCTGACGAACGGCGCACCCAAACTAATTGCGTATCCCTCCTTTACCTCGCGGATTCCGAACTATCCTTAAGCGCAGGCCATCCGAATCAGGGGAGAGCCGGTACACCGGCGTGCGGGTCATCGGTAGCGTTTCAGGGTGTTCTGGGGGGAAAACGGCCATTGGCGTTCGTCAATGACTGCCAGCATCGACTGATTGATCCGGCGTCGGCTCCACGTATCGAGCGAGGTGACGACGTCATGAGTATTTTTAGCCACTTCCAACAACGCTTCGAGTCCACGCAGCAGGAAGAACTCACACTGCAAGAGTATCTCGACCTGTGCAAGCGTGACCGCAGCACCTACGCGTCTGCCGCCGAGCGTTTGTTACTGGCGATTGGCGAGCCGCAGTTGGTGGACACCTCCAACAATTCGCGTCTGTCGCGAATCTTCTCGAACAAGGTGATCCGCCGCTATCCGGCCTTTGAAGACTTCCACGGCATGGAAGAATGCATCGACCAGATCGTCTCCTACTTCCGGCACGCCGCCCAAGGCCTGGAAGAGAAGAAACAAATCCTCTACCTGCTCGGCCCGGTTGGCGGCGGTAAATCGTCCCTGGCCGAAAAGCTCAAACAACTGATCGAGAAAGTGCCCTTCTACGCCATCAAGGGTTCACCGGTCTTCGAGTCGCCCCTGGGCCTGTTCAACGCCACGGAAGATGGCGCGATCCTCGAAGAAGACTTCGGCATACCACGGCGCTACCTCAACACCATCATGTCGCCCTGGGCGACCAAGCGCCTGGCCGAGTTCGGCGGTGACATCAGCCAGTTCCGCGTGGTGAAACTCTACCCGTCGATCCTCAACCAGATCGGCGTGGCCAAGACCGAGCCGGGCGATGAGAACAACCAGGACATCTCGGCGCTGGTGGGCAAAGTCGATATCCGCAAACTGGAAGAATTCCCACAAAACGACGCCGACGCCTACAGCTACTCGGGCGCACTGTGCCGGGCCAACCAGGGCCTGATGGAATTCGTGGAGATGTTCAAGGCTCCGATCAAGGTCCTGCACCCACTGCTCACCGCCACCCAGGAAGGCAACTACAACAGTACCGAAGGCCTCGGCGCGATTCCGTTCACCGGGATCCTGCTGGCCCACTCCAACGAATCGGAATGGCACACCTTCCGCAACAACAAGAACAACGAAGCCTTCATCGACCGGATCTACATCGTCAAGGTGCCGTACTGCCTGCGGGTCAGCGATGAAATCAAGATCTACGACAAGCTGCTGTTCAACAGCTCCCTGGCCAAGGCCCATTGCGCGCCCGACACCTTGAAGATGCTCGCGCAATTCACCGTGCTGTCGCGCCTCAAGGAGCCGGAGAACTCGAATATCTATTCGAAGATGCGCGTGTACGACGGCGAAAACCTCAAGGACACCGATCCGAAGGCCAAGTCGATCCAGGAATACCGCGACACCGCCGGCGTGGACGAGGGCATGAACGGCCTGTCGACGCGCTTCGCGTTCAAGATCCTGTCCAAGGTGTTTAACTTCGACCCTCACGAGATCGCCGCCAACCCGGTCCACTTGCTCTATGTGCTGGAGCAGCAGATCGAACAGGAACAATTCCAGGCCGAAACCCGCGAACGCTACCTGCGCTTCCTCAAGGAATACCTGGCGCCGCGCTATATCGAGTTCATCGGCAAGGAAATCCAGACTGCGTACCTGGAATCCTACAGCGAATACGGCCAGAACATCTTCGACCGCTACGTGCTGTATGCCGACTTCTGGATTCAGGACCAGGAATACCGCGATCCGGAAACCGGCGAAATCCTCAACCGCGTAGCCCTCAACGAGGAACTGGAAAAGATCGAAAAACCCGCCGGCATCAGCAATCCGAAGGATTTCCGCAACGAAATCGTCAACTTCGTGCTGCGCGCCCGCGCCAACAACAACGGCAAGAACCCCACTTGGCTCAGCTACGAGAAGCTGCGGGTGGTCATCGAGAAGAAAATGTTCTCCAACACCGAGGATCTGCTGCCGGTCATCAGCTTCAACGCCAAGGCCAGCAAGGAGGATCAGCAAAAACACAACGACTTCGTTACACGGATGGTCGAGCGTGGCTACACCGACAAACAGGTACGTTTGCTCTCCGAGTGGTATCTGCGGGTGCGCAAATCGCAGTAAGGCAGCGACGGGCGTGTACTGCCGGGCCCATGGCCTGGCAGTCGACCGCTTGTCTCTAAGCTTCCAGCTCGCGGCTTGAAGCTTGTAACGTGAAGCTGCCCGGAGGGCTCCCCATGAGCTATGTGATCGACCGACGCCTCAATGGCAAGAACAAGAGCACGGTAAACCGTCAACGTTTCCTGCGGCGTTACCGTGACCACATCAAAAAGGCCGTTGAAGAGGCCGTAAGCCGCCGTTCCATCACCGACATGGAGCATGGCGAACAGATCAGCATTCCCGGACGGGACATCGACGAACCGGTGCTGCACCACGGCCGGGGTGGCAAGCAGACTGTCGTGCATCCGGGCAACAAGGAGTTCACCACCGGCGAACACATCCAGCGCCCCCAAGGCGGTGGCGGCGGCAAAGGCCCCGGCAAGGCGGGTAACTCCGGCGAAGGCATGGATGAGTTCGTGTTCCAGATCACCCAGGAAGAATTCCTCGAATTCATGTTCGAAGACCTCGAACTGCCCAACCTAGTCAAGCGCAACCTGACCGGCACCGACACGTTCAAGACCGTGCGCGCCGGGATCAGCAACGAAGGCAACCCTTCCCGGATCAACATCATCCGCACCCTGCGTTCGGCACACGCCCGGCGCATCGCCCTGTCCGGCAGCAGCCGCGCCAAATTGAAGGAGGCCAAGGAAGAGTTGGCGCGCTTGAAACGCGAAGAACCGGACAACTTCGGCGATATCCAGGAAATCGAGACAGAAATCGAGAAGCTCAGCGCGCGCATTCACCGCGTGCCGTTCCTCGACACCTTCGACTTGAAATACAACCTGTTGGTCAAACAACCCAACCCAAGCTCCAAGGCAGTGATGTTCTGCCTGATGGACGTGTCCGGCTCCATGACCCAGGCCACCAAAGACATCGCCAAGCGCTTTTTCATCCTGCTGTACCTGTTCCTCAAGCGCAACTACGACAAGATCGATGTGGTGTTCATCCGCCACCACACCAGCGCCCGGGAAGTCGATGAGGAGGAATTCTTCTATTCACGGGAAACCGGCGGCACCATCGTCTCCAGCGCGTTGAAACTGATGCAGGAAATCATGGCCGAGCGCTACCCGGCCAACGACTGGAACATCTATGCGGCGCAGGCCTCCGACGGCGACAACTGGAATGACGATTCGCCGATCTGCCGCGACATCTTGATCAACCAGATCATGCCATTCGTGCAGTACTACACTTATGTCGAGATCACCCCCCGTGAGCACCAGGCGCTGTGGTTCGAATACGAGCGCATCGGCGAAGCCTTCGCCGACACGTTCGCCCAACAGCAATTGGTCTCGGCCGGCGATATCTATCCGGTCTTCCGTGAACTCTTCCAGCGCAGGTTAGTGACATGACCGCCAAAGAGCATAAACGCCAACCCATTTCCACGGGGTCTGAGTGGACCTTTGAACTGATCCAGGCCTACGACCGGGAAATCAGCCGCATCGCGGCCGGTTATGCCCTGGACACCTACCCCAACCAGATCGAAGTGATCACCGCCGAACAGATGATGGATGCCTACGCCTCGGTAGGCATGCCCCTGGGTTACCACCATTGGTCCTACGGCAAACACTTCCTCAGCACCGAAAAGTCCTACAGTCGCGGCCAAATGGGTCTGGCCTACGAAATCGTGATCAACTCCGACCCTTGCATCGCCTACCTGATGGAAGAAAACACCATCTGCATGCAGGCGCTGGTGGTGGCTCATGCCTGCTACGGGCATAACAGTTTCTTCAAGGGCAACTACCTGTTTCGTACCTGGACCGACGCCAGCTCGATCATCGACTATCTGGTGTTCGCCAAGCAGTACATCATGCAGTGCGAGGAGCGCCACGGCATCGATGCGGTGGAAGACTTGCTCGACTCCTGCCATGCCCTGATGAACTACGGCGTCGATCGCTACAAACGCCCGTATCCGATTTCCGCCGAAGAAGAACGCCTGCGCCAGAAGGAGCGCGAGGAACACCTGCAGAAGCAGATCAACGACCTGTGGCGCACCATTCCCAAACGCGCCGATAAAAACAGCGACAAGGACAATGCGCGCTTCCCCGCCGAACCTCAGGAAAACATCCTGTATTTCCTGGAAAAGCACGCGCCCCTGCTGGAGCCGTGGCAACGGGAAATCGTGCGTATCGTGCGCAAGATCGCCCAGTACTTTTACCCACAGCGCCAGACCCAGGTGATGAACGAAGGCTGGGCGACATTCTGGCACTACACCCTGATAAACGACCTGTACGACGAAGGCTTGGTCACTGACGGCTTCATGATGGAGTTCCTCACTTCCCACACCAGCGTGGTGTACCAACCCGGTTTCGACAGCCCGTATTACAGCGGCATCAACCCGTATGCGCTGGGCTTTGCCATGTACCGCGACATCCGGCGCATGTGCGAAAACCCCACTGAGGAAGACCGCCACTGGTTCCCGGAAATCGCCGGCACCGACTGGCTTTCCACCATCAAGTTCGCCATGAGCAGCTTCAAGGACGAGAGCTTCATCCTGCAGTACCTGTCGCCCAAGGTGATTCGCGACCTCAAGCTGTTCAGCATCCTCGATGACGACCTCAAGGACGACCTGGTGGTGCCGGCCATCCACGACGAGCCCGGCTACCGCACCATCCGAGAAACCCTGGCGGCGCAGTACAACCTGGGCAACCGCGAGCCCAACGTGCAGATCTACAGCATCGACGTGCGCGGCGACCGCTCGCTGACCCTGCGTCACCAGCAGCACGACCGCAAACCCCTGGGCGACTCCACCGAGGAAGTGCTCAAGCACCTGCATCGGCTGTGGGGGTTCGACATCCACCTGGAAACCCTGCAGGGCGATCAGGTGATGAAAACCCACCACGTCCCCCCACGCAGCGATCACAACGATAACGACTACGGCCGCCTGGACCTGGCCGTCGTTCATCTCTGAAACGGCAAAGCCTCCATTGGCCGGGCACAGGCGTTATCCTGTGCGGCTAATGGAGGCTTTTTCATGAAAATCTACAAAGTCGGCGGCGCGGTGCGTGACCGCCTTCTGGGCATCAAGGTCACCGATATCGACCGTGTCGTCGTCGGCGCAACGGCCGAGGAAATGCTCGCCAAGGGCTATAAACCGGTGGGCGCGGACTTCCCGGTATTCCTCGACCCGAAAAACGGCGACGAATACGCCCTCGCCCGTACCGAGCGCAAGAGTGGCCGGGGCTATGGCGGCTTTGTGTTTCACGCCAGCCCGGACGTCACGCTGGAAGAAGACCTGATCCGCCGCGACCTGACCATCAACGCCATGGCAGAGGACGACGACGGCAGGCTGACCGACCCCTATCACGGCCAGCGCGACCTTGAAGCCCGCATTTTACGCCACGTTTCCCCGGCGTTCGCCGAAGATCCCCTGCGCGTATTGCGGGTTGCGCGCTTTGCTGCGCGCTACGCCCACCTGGGTTTTACAGTGGCGCCGCAAACCCTGGACCTGATGCGTCAACTCAGCGAATCCGGTGAACTCGAAGCCCTGACGCCGGAGCGCAGCTGGAAGGAAATTTCCCGTGCCCTGATGGAAGATCAGCCCCAGGTATTCATCCAGGTGCTGCGCGATTGCGCCGCACTGAACACCTTGATGCCGGAAGTCGATGCCCTGTTCGGCGTGCCGCAGCCCGCAGCCCATCACCCCGAGATCGACAGCGGTGCTCACACCTTGAGCGTGCTCGAACAGGCCGCTTTGCATCACCAGCCGCTGACAGTGCGCTGGGCCTGCCTGCTGCATGACGTCGGCAAAGGCCTGACGCCTGTGGATAAGTTGCCACAGCATATTGCCCATGAGCAGCGCGGCCTGAAGCTGATCAAGGCGGTCAATGAACGCTTCAAGGCGCCGAGGGACTGCCAGGAACTGGCGCTGTTGGTGGGCCAATACCACACCCATGGCCATCGTGCCCTGGAGCTTAAAGCCTCGACATTACTGGAATTGCTGCAGAGTTTTGACGTTTACCGGCGGCCGCAGCGCTTTGAAGAGTTCGTGGTCGCCTGCGAAATGGACGCCCGCGGCCGCAAGGGCTTGGAACAACGCAGTTATCCACAGGCGGATTATTTACGCGGCGCCGCAAAGGCTGCGCGCGAGGTCGCGGTGGCGCCGTTGCTGGAGAAGGGTTTCAAGGGCCCCGAACTGGGCGAGGCCCTGAAGCGCGAACGGCTCAAGACCTTGAAAGCCTACAAGGAACAGCACGCCCTATAGCAGCGCGCTCGGCGTCAGTTGCTGGCCCCGCCATTCGAATCCGACGGGCGCCAGCACCTGATCGATCTGTGCATCCCGCCACAGCTCAGCCAGCGTCTTGCCCACTTCAGGGTGCACACGATCCGGCGCCATCATCGACAACGGCCACAGCACGAAGGCGTTTTTCAGGATTTCTGCACGCGGCAGGATCAGGCCATCGAAGTTGCCCACCAGATCGCCATACAGCAGCACGTCGATATCCAGCGGCAGGCCCTTGCGATCCGGCGCGTAACGGCCATTGTCGGCCTCGATGGATTTCAGCCGGCGATCCAGCTCCATCAACGACAGGTCGGTATAGGCCGACACCACCAGATTGAAGAACAGCCCGCTCTTGATGCCCACCGGCTGGCTCTCGAACACCGCCGAGCAGCGCATGTCGATCAAGAAGCCCGCGAGTGCATCCAGGCCCGCGCATAGATGGGGCTCGCGCTCGATATTGCTGCCAAGACCAAGGTAAACCTGAGTTAGCGACATCCGCGCTCGATCTCCACGCCCACGCCCTTGGCGGCCGGCACGGCCCCCGGCTTGGTCAACTTGAGGTGCAGCCAGGGAATCTGGAACTCGCTCATCAGCACTTCGGCCAGACGCTCGGCAAAGGTTTCCACCAACTGGTACTGCGACTGCTCGGCAAAGGCCTGGATACGCGCGGACACACTGGCGTAATCCAGTGCCAGGGTGAGGTCGTCACCCGCAGCGGCCGGGCGGTTGTCCCAGGCGAAACTCAGGTCCAGGCGCAAGCATTGCTTGATGCCGCGCTCCCAGTCGTAGGCCCCGATCACGGTGTCGACTTCCAGGCCTTCGATAAACACTCTGTCCAAGCTCTTCTCCGCAGCACGACAAGGGCGCGATGCCCCGTTAGAATCAGGGCGTCCTCGCCCGGAATAGTTAGCATGTTTTGGTCACTGGCGATTTTCGCCTACCTGCTCGGCTCGCTGTCCTTCGCCATTTTGCTCAGCCGCCTGACGGGAAATCCCGACCCGCGAATGGGTGGCTCAGGCAATGCCGGCGCCACCAACATGCTGCGCCTGGCCGGCAAGAAGCTCGCCGTGCTGACGCTGCTGGGCGACGTGTGCAAGGGCCTGTTGCCCGTACTGATCGCCAGCCTTGCCGGCCTTACTCTGCAACAGCAAGCCTGGATTGGCGTGTGCGCCGTCCTCGGCCATCTGTTTCCGTTGTACTTCCGTTTTCGCGGCGGCAAGGGTGTCGCCACGGCGGCCGGCATGCTGCTGGGGATCTACCCTCCGGCGGCGCTGCTGGCCATGCTCGCTTGGCTGCTGACCTTCTACCTGACCCGCACCAGCTCGCTGGCCGCGCTGATCGCCACGCCGCTCACCCTGCCGTTGCTGGCCTGGCAGGAACCGGCGGCGCTGTTGCCGATGAGTGTGCTGACCCTGCTGATCGTCTGGCGCCATCGCGGCAATTTACGCGACCTGTTTGCCGGGCGCGAACGGCATTTTTAAATCCGGCCGATGAATTCCGCTCACCTTGAGCGCCTACAACGGTGACAACTGCTCCATCGGCCAGCGTGCCTGCACGCTGATCGCCAGGCTTTCGTGCTGCCCGGCCTGCAGGCGCTGGCAACCGGCATAAGCGATCATCGCGCCGTTGTCGGTGCAGAATTCAGGGCGCGCATAGAACACATCACCCTTCATGTCGCCGAGCATTTTTTCCAAGGATGCGCGCAAGGCCTTGTTGGCGCTGACGCCGCCTGCGATCACCAGGCGCTGCATGCCCGCCTGTTTCAGGGCGCGCTTGCACTTGATGGTCAAAGTCTCCACCACCGCCTGCTGGAACGCCAGCGCGATGTCGCAACGGGCTTGCTCACTGTCGTCCCCGGCGCTGACGCTGTGCTGCCAGGTATTCAGGGCAGAGGTCTTCAAACCGCTGAAGCTGAACATCAGCCCCGGGCGATCACACATCGGACGCGGGAAGGTATAGCGACCGGCGACGCCTTTTTCGGCCAGGCGCGCGATTTCCGGACCGCCGGGATAATTGAGGCCCATCATCTTCGCGGTCTTGTCGAACGCCTCACCGGCGGCATCGTCCAGGGACTCGCCCAATAGCGTGTATTGACCGATCCCATCGACCTGAACCAGCTGCGTATGGCCACCCGAAACCAACAAAGCGACGAACGGGAACTGCGGCGGTGTTTTTTCCAGCATCGGCGCCAGCAAATGGCCTTCCATATGGTGTACGCCGAGGGCCGGAATGTCCCAGGCAAATGCCAGCGCCTGGGCGCAAGAAGCCCCAACCAGAAGGGCTCCGACCAATCCGGGGCCGGCGGTGTAGGCGATCGCATCGATCTCGGTCGGCACACAGCCGGCCTCGTCCAGCACCTGCCGAATCAACGGCAGCATGCGTTTGACGTGATCACGGCTGGCAAGCTCCGGCACCACGCCGCCATAGGCGCGATGCAAGTCGATCTGACTGAACAGCGCATCGGCCAAAAGCCCGCGTTCACTGTCGTAAAGTGCGACACCGGTTTCGTCGCAGGAGGTTTCAAGTCCCAGTACTAGCATGGGTTTGCGCCTTGTAGAGGCTGAATTCGAAGGCGCGCATAATAGTCGCCACTCCCCCTCCCGACTAGCGGTTTTCGATCAGAGGCTTTGCATTCCTGGCAATGAGGGGTTAACATCCGCAACCCTTAAAAACCGACGACCTCAGCCGCGAATTTTTTGCGACGAGAACGTTGATTCCCGGTAATGAAAGAAGGTAGCTCTGGATGCCAGCCGTCAAAGTAAAAGAGAACGAACCCTTCGACGTAGCTCTGCGTCGTTTCAAGCGCTCCTGCGAAAAAGCCGGTGTTCTGGCTGAAGTTCGTAGCCGCGAATTTTACGAGAAGCCAACTTCTGAGCGTAAGCGTAAAGCAGCAGCCGCTGTTAAGCGTCACGCCAAGAAAGTTCAGCGCGAGCAGCGCCGCGCCGTTCGTCTGTACTAATACACAGACGTTCGTAGCAAGCTTCTGCCAAGCCCGGCCCTAAGCCGGGCTGTTGGCATTTGCGGATATCGCTTGATGCTTCACCGTCGACGCCGCCCATGCGACCGAGACACTGCTTCACACGTCAGGACTGGCTCTTCTGCCAGCGGTGCGCGTCTCTTCTGACGAGTCTAACAAGGCTACTGACGAGCACACTTATTTCTTCAAGCAGACGATCGACTGTGTCGGCTGTGCCCATCGATGCGCTTCCGAGGCCCGCCATTGGCCAAGACCGGACGCCGGGGCAACATTTCTTCGCCGAACAGACTGAGTAGAAATTAACGTCAGTGGATGTTCGGCAGATACACTTCCTGACAGCCCAAGCAGACGATTGATGGTCGAGCCATACGATACGTGCGCTTGAGCACTTCACGGGCCCTCATTTCCACGCAGTGATGACGAGAACGCCATGGCCGGGCTGATTCCCCAGAGCTTTATTGACGACCTTCTGAACCGCACCGACATCGTCGATGTGGTCAGCTCGCGCCTGCAAATGAAGAAGGCGGGCAAGAACTACACCGCCTGCTGCCCGTTCCACAAGGAAAAGACCCCGTCGTTCAGCGTCAGCCCCGACAAGCAGTTCTACTACTGCTTCGGCTGCGGCGCGGGCGGCAACGCCCTCGGCTTTATCATGGACCACGACAACCTGGACTTCCCCCAGGCCGTCGAGGAACTGGCCAAAGCCGCCGGCATGGAAATCCCCCGCGAAGAAAGCGGCCGCCCGCACAAACCGCGGCAACCCACCGATTCGCCGCTGTACCCGCTGCTGACCGCCGCCGCCGACTTTTATCGCCAGGCGCTCAAGAGCCATCCGCAGCGCAAGGCCGCCGTCGACTACCTCAAGGGGCGCGGCCTCACCGGCGAAATCGCCCGCGACTTCGGCCTGGGCTTCGCCCCGCCGGGCTGGGACAACCTGTACAAACACCTGAGCAGCGACACCCTCCAGCAAAAAGCCATGATCGACGCCGGCCTGCTGGTGGAAAACGCCGAGACCGGCAAGCGCTACGACCGCTTCCGCGACCGCGTGATGTTCCCGATCCGCGACAGCCGTGGCCGGATCATCGCCTTCGGCGGCCGGGTGCTCGGGGACGACAAGCCCAAGTACCTCAACTCGCCGGAAACCGCAGTGTTTCACAAGGGCCAGGAACTCTACGGCCTGTTCGAAGCGCGCAAGAACAACCGCAACCTCGACGAAATCATCGTGGTTGAAGGCTATATGGACGTGATCGCCCTCGCCCAGCAAGGCCTGCGCAATGCCGTGGCGACCCTGGGCACCGCCACCAGCGAAGAACACTTGAAGCGCCTGTTCCGCGTAGTGCCCAGCGTGCTGTTCTGCTTCGACGGCGACCAGGCCGGCCGCAACGCCGCCTGGCGCGCCCTCGAAGCCACGCTGCCGTGCCTGCAGGACGGGCGCCGCGCACGCTTCTTGTTCCTGCCCGAAGGCGAAGACCCGGACACCCTGGTCCGCTCCGAAGGCACCGACGCCTTCCGCGCGCGCATCAACCAGCATGCGCAGCCGCTGGCGGACTATTTCTTCCAGCAACTGACCGAAGAAGCCGACCCGCGCTCCCTCGAAGGCAAGGCGCACATGGCCACCCTCGCAGCGCCGCTGATCGACAAAGTGCCGGGCGCGAACCTGCGCACCCTGATGCGTCAACGCCTGCTGGAAATCACCGGACTGAGCGGCGAAGCGGTCAGCCAGCTGGTCCACAGCGCACCGCAAGATGCGCCGCCGGCCTACGACCCAGGCATGGATTACGACGCCATGCCGGACTATTCCGACTTCCACCAACCGCAGGAGGCCTACACGCCCCAGCAGGAGTGGACACCGAAAAAGCCCGGCGCCGGCGGCAAGAAATGGGACAAGAAGCCCTGGAACAAAAACGGCAAGCGTGGTGACCGCGACGAGGCCTACGCCCCGCGCACCCCGGTGGCCGTAGAGGCGCCGACGCTGATTGCCCTGCGCACGCTCATCCACCATCCGCAATTGGCGGGCAAGGTCGAGAGTGCCGAGCACTTTGCCAACGAGAGCAATACCTATGCCCAGGTACTGATCGCGCTGATCGAGGCGGTGCAGAAAAATCCTAAGCTAAACTCCATTCAGCTGATGGCTCGCTGGCATGGCACCGAACAAGGGCGGTTGTTGAAAGCACTCGCAGAAAAGGAGTGGCTAATTGACGGCGATAACCTTGAACAACAGTTTTTAGACACCATTACTAGGTTATCCGCGGGTCAGCACACGCAGACCCTCGATGAACTCATCAAGAGAGCGAGGCAGCCGGGATTATCGGCTGAAGAGCAAATTCAGATAGCAAAACAGATGCGTGACCTCTTAAAACAGAATGTTTCCGCATCAAACCCGACCTCAGCTGGCGCGTGAGGTCATAGCTCGGGTATAATCCTCGGCTTGTTTTTTGCCCGCCAAGACCTTCAGTGGATAGGGTGTTATGTCCGGAAAAGCGCAACAGCAGTCTCGTATCAAAGAGTTGATCACCCTGGGTCGTGAGCAGAAGTATCTGACTTACGCAGAGGTCAACGATCACCTGCCTGAGGATATTTCAGATCCAGAGCAGGTGGAAGACATCATCCGCATGATCAACGACATGGGGATCCCCGTACACGAGAGTGCTCCGGATGCGGACGCCCTTATGTTGGCCGACGCCGATACCGACGAGGCAGCCGCTGAAGAAGCCGCTGCCGCGTTGGCCGCGGTGGAGACCGACATCGGTCGCACGACTGACCCTGTACGCATGTATATGCGTGAAATGGGTACCGTCGAGTTGCTGACACGCGAAGGCGAAATCGAAATCGCCAAGCGTATTGAAGAGGGTATCCGTGAAGTGATGGGCGCAATTGCGCACTTCCCTGGCACGGTTGACCACATTCTCTCCGAGTACACTCGCGTCACCACCGAAGGTGGCCGCCTGTCCGACGTCCTGAGCGGTTATATCGACCCGGACGACGGCATTGCGCCACCTGCTGCCGAAGTGCCGCCGCCTGTCGACCCGAAAGCCGTGAAAGCGGACGACGATGCCGAAGACGACGATGCCGAAGCCAGCACCGACGACGAAGATGAAGTCGAAAGCGGTCCAGACCCGATCATCGCTGCCCAGCGTTTCGGTGCGGTTTCCGATCAAATGGAAATCACCCGCAAGGCCCTGAAAAAGCACGGTCGCTCCAACAAGCTGGCAATTGCCGAGCTGGTGGCGCTGGCTGAGCTGTTCATGCCGATCAAGCTGGTGCCGAAGCAATTCGAAGGCCTGGTCGAGCGTGTTCGTAGCGCCCTTGAGCGTCTGCGCGCACAAGAGCGGGCGATCATGCAGCTCTGTGTGCGTGATGCGCGCATGCCGCGTACCGACTTCCTGCGCCAGTTCCCGGGCAACGAAGTTGACGAAAGCTGGACCGACGCTCTGGCCAAAGGCAAGGCGAAATACGCCGAAGCCATTGGTCGCCTGCAGCCCGATATCATTCGTTGCCAGCAGAAGCTGACCGCACTTCAGACCGAAACCGGTCTGACGATTGCCGAGATCAAGGACATCAACCGTCGCATGTCGATCGGTGAGGCCAAGGCCCGCCGCGCGAAGAAAGAGATGGTTGAAGCGAACTTGCGTCTGGTGATCTCCATTGCCAAGAAGTACACCAACCGTGGCCTGCAATTCCTCGATCTGATCCAGGAAGGCAACATCGGCTTGATGAAGGCGGTGGACAAGTTCGAATACCGTCGCGGCTACAAGTTCTCGACTTATGCCACCTGGTGGATCCGTCAGGCGATCACTCGCTCGATCGCCGACCAGGCCCGCACCATCCGTATTCCGGTGCACATGATCGAGACGATCAACAAGCTCAACCGTATTTCCCGGCAGATGTTGCAGGAAATGGGTCGCGAACCGACCCCGGAAGAGCTGGGCGAACGCATGGAAATGCCTGAGGATAAAATCCGCAAGGTATTGAAGATCGCTAAAGAGCCGATCTCCATGGAAACCCCGATCGGTGATGACGAAGACTCCCATCTGGGCGACTTCATCGAAGACTCGACCATGCAGTCGCCAATCGATGTAGCCACCGTTGAGAGCCTTAAAGAAGCGACCCGCGACGTACTGTCCGGCCTCACTGCCCGTGAAGCCAAGGTACTGCGCATGCGTTTCGGCATCGACATGAATACCGACCACACCCTTGAGGAAGTCGGTAAACAGTTTGACGTGACCCGCGAGCGGATTCGTCAGATCGAAGCCAAGGCGCTGCGCAAGTTGCGTCACCCGACGCGAAGCGAGCATCTGCGCTCCTTCCTCGACGAGTGATCCCAGAACCCCCGGCCCAGGCCGGGGGTTTTGCTTTCTACCGATTACTTTTTATAGATTCACCGCCGCGCCCTCCCTCCCCCGCAATGCCCGTCTACACTCGAAACATTCCCCGTGCCATAACGAGACCGTTATGCCCAGATTGCCGACCGTGCTTTTGCTGTCGCTGCTGACCTGGACCGCAACGGCTGGCGCCTTGACTCTCACGGAGGATGAGCGTGGCTGGTTGGCGGACCATCAGGAGCTGCGCCTGGGGGTGGATGCCTCCTGGCCGCCCTTCGAATACCGCGACGAGAACGGACGCTACCAAGGCTTGGCGGCGGATTACGTGCGCCTGATCCAAGACCGCCTGGGCGTCCGGATCAAGCTGATCGAGCCGGTGAACTGGAGCGCCGTCCTCGAACAGGCCCGCAACAACCAGCTCGACCTGCTGCCGGGCATCATGTCCACCCCCGAGCGCCAGGCCTACATGGCGTTCACGCGGCCTTACCTGGACTTCCCCATCGTCATCCTCGCCCATGAAGGCGGTGCGCAACCGCACAACCTGAAGGACCTCTATGGGTTGAAGATTGCCGTGGTGGAAAACTACGCGCCCCATGAATTGCTGCGCACCCACCACCCCGACCTCAACCTGGTGGCCTTGCCGAATGTCAGCTCGACCCTGCAGGCGCTGGCCACCGATGAAGTGGACGCAGTAGTCGGCGACCTGGCTTCGAGCGTATGGAGCCTGCGCCAACTCAAGCTCGATGGCTTGTACGTCAGCGGTGAAACGCCCTACCGCTACCAACTGGCGATGGGCGTGCCTCGTGAAAACAAAATGCTGGTAGGGATTCTGGACAAGGTCCTCGCTGACCTCAGCCCGGACGAAACGCAAGCGATCCAGCGACACTGGGTCGGCAGCCTCACCGATCACCACACGTTCTGGACGGATCTGCTGACGTATGGCCTGCCCACGATACTGCTGCTGAGCAGCGTATTGGTCGTCGTGATTCGGATCAATCGTCGGCTCAGTTCGGAAATTTCCCGCCGCGTCGCCCTCGAGCAGGAACTGCGCAGCAGCGAATATCACTATCGCGGCCTGGTGGAGAGCTTGTCCGCCATTGCCTGGGAAGCCAGCATTAGTGATTTCACCTACAGTTACGTGTCTCCGCATGCCGAAGAACTGCTCGGTTACCCCCGCGCCCATTGGCTGATTCCAGGCTTCTGGCGCAGCATCATTCACCCCGCCGACCTGACGCGCACCGAAGCCTATTGCTACCGCGAAACCCGCGCCAGCCGTGATCACAGCGTCGATTACCGGGTGATCACCGCCGACGGCCGTTGCCTGTGGGTACGCGATATTGTCAGCCTGATCGAACACGGCCATGAACCGGTGCTCCGTGGCTTGATGATCGACATCAGTGACGCCAAGCACACGGAAGAGGCGCTGCAATTGTCCGAGCAAAAATTTGCCTCGGTGTTCCAACAGTGCCCAGACATTCTGGTGATCGCACGAATGTCCGACGGCTGCCTGTTGGAGGTCAACAAAGCGTTTGAGGACCAGGTGGGCCTGAAGGCCGAAGACGTGATCGGTAAAACCGCTACTTCGCTGAATATCTGGGGTATCCCGGGCATCGGCCCGGACCTGCTGCAACGGCTGCAGACCACCAGCATCCGCAACCTGGAAATGCGCTTTCTGCGCAGCAACGGCCAAGCCTTTACCGGGCTGATTTCCGCCGAACCGTTCCAACTCGACACGACCGAAGCCCTGGTAGTTGTGGTGCGAGACATCACCCAGCTCAAGGAAACCCAGCAACAGCTGCAAACCTCCGAAGAGAAATTCGCCAAGGCCTTCCATGCCTCGCCCGACGGTTTGCTTTTGAGCCGTCAGAGCGATGGCCAACTGATCGAGGTCAACGAAGGGTTCAGCCGCATTACCGGCATCGCCAGCGTGAGTTCCCTCGACCAGTCAACCCTGGACCTGGGCATCTGGGTCGACCTCAACGAACGCAAACACATGCTGGAGCTGCTGCAACGCGACGGGTTTGTCCGCGATTTCATCTGCCATATCCGCCGCAGCGACGGGCAGATCCGGCTGTGCGAGTTGTCCAGCCGCCCACTGCCCATCGGCGATGACGACTGCATGCTGACCATCGCTCGGGACATTACCGAGCGCCAACAGATGCAGGAAAAACTGCAACAGGCCGCTACCGTCTTCGAAAGCACCGCCGAAGGCGTGTTGATCACCGACACCCGGCAAAACATCAGCGCCGTGAACCGCGCCTTCAGCGAGATCACCGGCTACAGCGAAGCCGAAGCCCTCGGCCACACCCCGCGCCTGCTCGCCTCCGGCCTGCATGACAGCGCATTCTATGCCGCGATGTGGCACCAGTTGACCACTCACGGGCATTGGCAGGGCGAGATCTCCAACCGTCGCAAGAATGGCGAGGTCTACCCCAGTTGGCTGACCATCAGCGCCGTGCGCAACCGCGACCAGGCGATCACGCACTTCGTCGCGGTGTTTGCCGACATCTCCAGCCTCAAACACGCCCAGGCCCGCCTCGACTACCAGGCCCATCACGACCCGCTGACCGGCCTGCCCAACCGCACCCTGTTTGAAAACCGGCTACAGGCCGCGCTCAACAATCAACAGGAGAGCGGCCACCAGGGCGCCGTGCTGTTCCTCGACCTGGATCGCTTCAAACACATCAACGACAGCCTCGGCCACCCGATCGGCGATCTGCTGCTCCAGAACATCGCCGTGCGCCTCAAGGAGCAACTGCGCGACATCGACACCGTCGCCCGCCTGGGCGGCGACGAATTCATCATCCTCCTGCCCGGCCTGCAGCAAGCCAGCGACGCCCAGCACCTGGCCAATAAACTGCTGGCCTGCTTCACCCCGCCGTTCCAGGCGGGTGAGCACGAGTTTTTTATCAGCGCCAGCATCGGCACCAGCCTGTACCCCCAGGACGGCATGGACGTCGCCACCCTGGTCAAAAACGCCGACGCCGCGATGTACCGCTCCAAGGCCAAGGGCCGCAACCGCGTCGAAGGCTACACCCGCGACCTGACCGCCCAGGCCAAAGAACGCGTGGCGCTGGAACATGAACTGCGCCGGGCCATCGAACGCGATGAGCTGAGCCTGTATTACCAACCCAAACGGAGCCTGGAGACCCAGCAACTGATCGGCGCCGAAGCGCTGATCCGCTGGCACCACCCGACCTTCGGCGACGTACCGCCCGAACACTTCATCGCCCTGGCCGAAGAGAACGGCATGATCCTGCAGATCGGCGATTGGGTCCTGGAACAGGCCTGCCAACAAATGCACGCCTGGCAAACCGTGTTCGATCACTTCGGCCCGCTGTCAGTCAACCTCGCCGGCGCACAACTGCGCCAGCCCAACCTGCTGTCACGCATCGAACAGCTACTGCGCGATTACCGCCTCGAACCCGGCTGCCTGCAACTGGAGATCACCGAAAACTTCATCATGAGCCAGGCCGAAGAAGCGCTGGACGTGCTGCACCAACTCAAACGCCTGGGCGTACAACTGGCAATCGATGATTTCGGCACCGGCTATTCATCCCTCAGCTACCTCAAGCGCCTGCCCCTGGACTTCCTGAAAATCGACCAATCCTTCATCCGCGGCCTGCCCGACGACCCCCACGACGTGGCGATCGTGCGCGCCATCATTGCCCTGGGCCACAGCATGCAATTCACCATCATCGCCGAAGGCGTAGAGACCCCCGCACAACAAACCTTCCTCGCCGCCGAGGGCTGCGAACAGATGCAAGGCTACATCGTCAGCCTGCCCCTGCCCCCGGAGCTTTTTGCCGCAACGTTTCTTCGTATGAGGGTTCAGGATTTTTCGGATAGCACAGCGGAGAAACCATCGCTATAATCCGCGACCTGTTAAGGGCCTATAGCTCAGTTGGTCAGAGCAGAGGACTCATAATCCTTTGGTCCACGGTTCAAGTCCGTGTGGGCCCACCAATTCGAAAGCCGCGCATTGCGCGGCTTTTGTGTGTCTGTCGCTGCCGTTTTAGCCAGCGCCCTCGCCCTCAGGCTCACGTCGCAAACAACTGCCCGATATCCCGGAACGCCTTGAACTCCAACGCGTTACCGCAGGGGTCAAACAAAAACAGTGTCGCCTGCTCCCCCACTTGGCCTTTGAAGCGAATGTGCGGTTCCAGCACGAACGCGGTCTGCCGTGCCTGCAAGCGCGCCGCCAGGGCATGCCAGTCGTCCCAGCTCAATACCACGCCGAAATGCGGCACGGGGACGTCGTGGCCGTCGACTGCGTTGGTGTGCGCCGCAGCCTGGGAGGCTGTTTTGGGGTGTTCATGAATCACCAGTTGATGGCCGAAGAAGTTGAAGTCGACCCAGTGGTCGCTGGAGCGGCCCTCTTGTAGGCCGAATACCTCAGCGTAGAAATGCCGGGCAGCCGCCAGGTCGAATACCGGAATAGCCAAGTGAAAAGGTGCCAGTGTCATCAGGTCAAACCTTTGTGGGTCGTGAAGTGCTCTGAGTTTAGCCTTGCTCCCGGCGATGAAAAGACGCCGCAAGCCTGTAACATATGCCCCCTATCCGTCCGCACCGGAGCTGCCCTTGCCTGTCCTCGATGAAATCGACCGCCAACTGATCGCCGCGTTGCAGATCAATGCCCGTGAAAGCGTCGCCATGCTGGCACGGCAACTCGGCATTGCGCGCACCACGGTGACGTCGCGCCTGGCTCGTCTGGAGAAAACCCAGGTGATTACCGGTTATGGCGTGCGCCTCGGCCAGCGTGTGGTGGATGGCGGGCTGCAGGCGTATGTCGGCATCACCGTGCAGGCGCGCTCGGGCAAGGACGTGCTGCGCAAGCTCAGCGCCATGGCCCAGGTTCAGCAACTGTGCGCGGTGAGCGGCGAGTTCGATTACGTGGCATGGCTGCGCACCGATTCGCCAGAACAGCTCGATCAATTGCTGGACCAGATCGGCAGCGTCGACGGCGTGGAAAAAACCACCACGTCGATCATCCTCAGCAACAAACTCGATCGCAGACAACCAATCTGACCGCCAACCTCGTCACTTTGACTGAAAACAATTCAATTCGACGACACTTTGCGTCTTATTAACGAACGCTACGCTCCCTAAACTGGCTGCCATCTTTTCCTATACTCAGCGGGTACGTCCCGCGAGCCGCTAGTAAGGTCAGCCATGAGCATTCCGTCCAGCAGCATCAGCAAGACCAATCGCCACCCCGCCGACGGTAAAAAACCGATCACCATCTTCGGCCCGGATTTCCCCTTTGCGTTTGATGACTGGATCGAACACCCCGCCGGCCTGGGCAGTATTCCGGCCGCCAACCACGGCGCCGAAGTGGCGATCGTCGGCGCCGGGATCGCCGGCCTGGTGGCCGCCTACGAACTGATGAAGCTGGGCCTCAAGCCCGTGGTGTACGAGGCCTCGAAGATGGGCGGCCGTTTGCGCTCCCAGGCGTTTGAAGGCGCCGAAGGGATCATCGCCGAGTTGGGCGGCATGCGTTTCCCGGTGTCGTCCACCGCGTTCTACCACTATGTCGACAAGCTCGGCCTGGACACCAAACCCTTCCCCAACCCGCTGACGCCGGCTTCCGGCAGCACGGTCATCGACCTGGAAGGCCAGACCCACTACGCACAAAAACTGTCCGACTTGCCTGCACTGTTCCAGGAAGTGGCTGACGCGTGGGCCGACGCCCTGGAAGCCGGCTCGCAGTTCGGCGATATCCAGCAAGCCATTCGCGACCGCGATGTGCCGCGCCTCAAGGCGCTGTGGAACAAACTCGTGCCGCTGTGGGACGACCGCACCTTCTACGACTTCGTCGCCACCTCCAAGGCCTTTGCCAAGCTGTCCTTCCATCACCGCGAAGTGTTTGGCCAGGTCGGCTTCGGCACCGGTGGCTGGGATTCGGACTTCCCCAACTCCATGCTGGAAATCTTCCGCGTGGTGATGACCAACTGCGACGACCATCAACACCTGGTGGTCGGCGGCGTGGCGCAGGTGCCCATGGGTATCTGGCGCCATGTGCCGGAGCGCTGCGCCCACTGGCCGGCGGGCACCAGCCTGAGTTCGCTGCACAGCGGCGCGCCACGGGCCGGGGTCAAGCGCATTGCCCACGCGCCCGGCGGCCGTTTCGCCGTGACCGACAACTACGGCGATACCCGCGAATACGCCGCCGTGCTGACCACCTGCCAAAGCTGGCTGCTGACCACCCAGATCGAATGCGACGAGACCCTGTTCTCGCAAAAGATGTGGATGGCCCTGGACCGCACCCGCTACATGCAATCGTCGAAGACCTTCGTGATGGTCGACCGCCCGTTCTGGAAAGACAAAGACCCGCAAACCGGCCGCGACCTGATGAGCATGACCCTCACCGATCGCCTGACCCGTGGCACTTACCTGTTCGACAACGGCGACGACAAGCCGGGCGTGATCTGCCTGTCGTACTCGTGGATGAGCGATGCGCTGAAAATGCTCCCGCAGCCCATCGATAAACGCGTGAAGCTGGCCCTCGACGCACTGAACAAGATCTACCCGAAAGTCGACATCAAGGCACGCATCATCGGCGACCCGATCACCGTGTCCTGGGAAGCCGACCCGCATTTCCTCGGGGCCTTCAAAGGTGCGTTGCCCGGTCACTATCGCTACAACCAGCGGATGTACGCGCACTTCATGCAGAAGGACATGCCCGCCGAGCAACGTGGGATTTTTATCGCCGGCGATGACGTATCCTGGACACCGGCCTGGGTCGAAGGCGCGGTGCAAACCTCATTGAACGCGGTGTGGGGCATCATGACCCACTTCGGCGGCCACACTCACCCAGAGAACCCGGGGCCGGGTGATGTGTTCGATGAAATCGGGCCAATTGCCCTGGCCGATTAAGGAGCCAAGCCATGCGTGTCGCCCTGTACCAATGCCCGCCGCTGCCGCTGGACGTGGCCGGCAACCTCGAGCGCCTGCATCGACTCGCGCATGAGGCGTCCGGCGCCGACCTGCTGGTGCTGCCGGAGATGTTCCTCACCGGCTACAACATCGGTGCCGAAGCTGTCGGCGCATTGGCCGAGGCGCAGGATGGCGAGTCGGCGCGAACGATTGCCGAACTGGCGCGAAGTGCCGGGCTGGCAATCCTGTACGGCTACCCGGAGCGCGCCGCGAACGGGCAGATCTATAACGCCGTGCAGTTGATCGACGCCCACGGCCAGCGCCTGTGCAACTACCGCAAGACGCACCTGTTCGGCGACCTCGATCATTCGATGTTCAGTGCCGGCGGCGATGATTTTCCGCTGGTGGAACTCAACGGCTGGAAACTGGGCGTGCTGATCTGTTACGACCTGGAGTTCCCGGAAAACACACGGCGCCTGGCCCTGGCCGGCGCCGACCTGATCGTGGTGCCCACCGCGAATATGGTGCCGTTCGACTTTGTCGCCGACGTCACCGTGCGGGCGCGGGCTTTCGAGAACCGGTGCTACGTGGCCTACGCCAATTACTGCGGGCACGAAGGCGAGATTCAGTATTGCGGGCAAAGCAGCATCGCCGCGCCGGATGGGCAGCGAATCGCCCAGGCAGGCCTGGATGAAGCCTTGATCGTCGGCACGCTGGAACACCAATCGATTCTCGATGCTCGCGCCGCCAATGACTACCTGCAAGACCGCCGCCCCGAACTGTACGGCACGCTGCACAAGCCCTGATCTGGAGGGTTTGCTAGCATAGGCACTTCCCTCGTATCGGAAGTGCCCATGCCTGCGCCGGCCCAGCCCCATCACCTTCACCTGACCCTGGCCAACGGCCTGCGGGTTTCCCTGCGCCATGCCCCGCGTTTAAAGCGTTGCGCCGCTGTTTTGCGGGTGGCGGCCGGCAGCCACGACGTGCCGTTGGCGTGGCCCGGCCTGGCGCACTTTCTGGAACATTTGTTGTTTCTTGGCACTGAACGTTTTCCGAGCGAAGAAGGGCTGATGACCTACGTGCAGCGCCACGGTGGCCAGGTCAATGCCAGCACCCGCGAGCGCACCACGGATTTCTTCGTAGAACTGCCGTTGTCGACCTTTGCCGATGGGCTCGAACGCCTGGCCGATCTGCTGACCCATCCGCGCCTGGCGCTGGACGATCAACTGCGCGAGCGCGAAGTGCTGCACGCGGAGTTCATCGCCTGGTCCCAGGACGCCAACGCGCAACAACAGGTCGCGCTGCTGGAGGGCCTGGCGGCCGATCATCCGCTGCGCGGCTTCCATGCGGGTAATCGCGACAGCCTGCCGGTGGAACGTCAGGCGTTTCAGCAAGCATTGCGGG
Organism: Pseudomonas sp. Y39-6; assembly: GCF_023651955.1. Classification (NCBI taxonomy): domain Bacteria; kingdom Pseudomonadati; phylum Pseudomonadota; class Gammaproteobacteria; order Pseudomonadales; family Pseudomonadaceae; genus Pseudomonas; species Pseudomonas sp. Y39-6. The sequence continues at coordinate 6,429,844 of NZ_CP069594.1, forward strand.
ATTTCCACCAGCACTTCTATCAGTCGGGGCAAATGACCTTGAGTCTGGCCGGCCCACAACCGCTGGCAGAACTGGAACGCCTGGCGCGGCGCTTCAGTGAGCAACTGCGCGCCGGCCCGCGACACCCGCAGGCGGCCCCGCCGGCGCTGATGCCCGCTCATACGCAGCATTTCCAACACAGCGCCGACGGCCATCTGCATCACGTCATCAGCGTCGACGCCCCCAGGGAAGCCTTGGATTTCCTCTGTTTCTGGCTCAACGCCTCGGCGCCCGGAGGGTTGCGCGCAGAACTGCAAGCGCGGCAATTGGCGAGCACCGTGCAGGCCTCCGTGCTCTACCATTTCGCCGGGCAAGCGCTGCTGGATCTCGACTTTACCCTCGGAACTCAAAGCGACGCGGCGACACAGATCGAAGCGTTGTTGTACGACTGGCTGAGCTTTTTCGCACACAGCGACTGGACATCTCTGCGCGAGGAATTCGCCCTGCTCAACGCACGCCAACAGCAGGTCCAAGGCGCCCTCGCGTTGGCGCGGCATGACAGCGAAGAACTCGAAGCGCCGGTGTCGGAGCAGCACGTTGCCGCCCTCAAGACCCTGCTCGACGCCCTGCCGCTGCAAGCCTGCCGACATGCGTGGCAACTGCCGCCCAACAACCCGTTCCTGCGCCCACCCGTGAAGGACGAACGCGCCGGCCTGATTCGCGGCCAGACCAGCGCCCACCGGGGCCTGCGCACCTTTGCCCAGGACCGTTCCCGAGGGCGGCGAGAGCTGTCGGCGTTGTCGTTCAGCCCGGCGTTGGCCGATGCCCATGAGGAAGGCGCGCTCTACCTGCGCTGGCGGCTGGATTGCGCGCGCCCATCGACACTGGAAAACACCCTGGCACCGTTGCGCGAAAATGCCCGCCAGGCCGGCGTCGACTTATCCTTCGACGCGATCGGCAATGACTGGCTGGTGAAGATGGTCGGTCTTCACCAACCCATGCCGGCGATACTCGATGAACTCGCGCGCAGCCTGAACCTGCTTGAGGAGGATCGGCAACACGCCACTGCCGGTACACCGCCGATTGCCATCCGGCAATTGCTCAAGGCGCTGCCGGCGTGCTGTGTCGGCGTTCGACCAAACCCGCCTGCGCCCTCGCTGCCGTGGACCCACGCACGCTGGGAAGGCCTGGGCATTGGGCTGCCCGCCCACTGCGAAGCGGCGCTCAGATCCGCCGCCACCCGCTTGCCCGGGCAACCGGCCATTCTTGAATCCGAATGCCCCAGCCTCAACGGCCAGCGTCTATGGCATGAGGTCCACACCGATGCCCACGATGCGGCCCTGCTGCTGTTCTGCCCGACGCCGACGCGCTCCCTGGCAGATGAAGCCGCATGGCGCCTGCTCGCGCACCTGCTCCAAGGGCCGTTCTACCAACGCCTGCGGGTAGAGCTGCAAATCGGCTACGCGGTGTTCAGCGGTATCCGACAGATCAATGGGCAAACCGGCCTGCTGTTTGGCGTGCAGTCGCCCAGCGTTTCCCTTGAGGGCATCATGCAGCACCTGCGCACCTTCCTCACGCAATTGCCGGCATTGATCGACGCCAGCGACGACCTCGGCCACCCAGCGCTGGCGCAACAATTCACGGCGCAGGCGCTGCCCCTCGCCCAGGCCGCCGAACTGTTGTGGCAGGCGCGCCTGGCCGGCCATCCAGCGGATTATCTGACGCTGCTTCAACACCAGATCCAAGCCCTGACGCACGCGGATCTGCAGCGCGCCGCCCAACAGGTGCAGGACGCCGCGGGCGGCTGGCGCTGCATCGCCAACGGCCCGCGCAGCGGCGGTGACTGGCAATCGGCAGACTGATCGTTGCCGCTGCCGCAATAGGCTTTTTCCACCAAGACAGCGCTAACTTGGAAAAAAATGCGTAATATTCATAGGCACACATCTGAACATCTCCGACTGGAGGTGGACTATATGTATTACTTGGTAGTAAACGTCCCATCCCTTCGTAGGAGTAAGAATATGACTTGGTCCAAACCTGCTTACACTGATCTGCGCATCGGTTTCGAAGTGACTATGTACTTCGCCAGCCGCTGATTGGCTGGGTAAGACAACGCCTCGGCTCGTCCGGGGCGTTTTTGTTTTCAGCTTTGTTTGATGGAGCGGCCATGTTTGTCCAGATTCTAGGTTCCGCCGCCGGCGGCGGCTTCCCGCAGTGGAACTGCAACTGCGCGAACTGCGCAGGCTTTCGTGATGGCAGCCTGCGAGCGCAGGCGCGTACCCAGTCATCCATCGCGATTTCCGACGATGGCGTGAACTGGGTACTGTGCAATGCCTCGCCGGATATCCGCGCACAACTGCAGGGCTTCGCGCCGATGCAACCCGGCCGCGCCCTGCGCGACACCGGCATCAGCGCGATCATCCTGATGGACAGCCAGATCGACCACACCACTGGCCTGCTGAGCCTGCGCGAAGGCTGCCCGCACCAGGTGTGGTGTACCGACATGGTCCATGAAGACCTCAGCAGCGGTTTCCCGCTGTTCACCATGCTCACCCATTGGAATGGCGGCCTGGCCTGGAACCGCATCGAGCTGGACGCCAGCTTCACCATCCCGGCCTGCCCCAACCTGCGTTTCACCCCGCTGCCGCTGCGCAGTGCCGCACCACCGTATTCGCCGCACCGCTTCGACCCGCACCCCGGCGACAATATCGGCCTGATCGTCGAAGACCTGCGCACCGGCGGCAAACTGTTCTACGCCCCAGGGCTGGGCAAGGTGGACGCGCCATTGCTGGAAATCATGGCCGGCAGCGACTGCCTGCTGGTGGACGGCACGATGTGGGACGATGATGAAATGCAGCGCCGTGGCGTCGGCACCCGCACCGGCCGCGAGATGGGCCACCTGGCGCAGAACGGCCCCGGTGGCATGCTCGAAGTGCTGGAGCACCTGCCGAAGCAGCGCAAGGTACTTATCCACATCAACAACACCAACCCGATCCTCGATGAAGATTCTCCCGAGCGGGCCGAGCTGGTGCGGCGCAATGTCGAAGTGGCTTACGACGGCATGAGCATTGAACTGTAGGAGCGAGCTTGCTCGCGAAAAACGCAAGAACACCGCAGATATTCAGGGTGCACGCGTCACCGTTAACGACCTTCGCGAGCAAGCTCGCTCCCACAGGAGACCCATATGACTGATATACCGATGAGCACCGATGCATTTGAAAAAGCCCTGCGGGCCAAGGGCGCCTTCTACCATATCCATCACCCGTACCACGTGGCGATGTATGAAGGCCGCGCCACCCGCGAGCAGATCCAGGGCTGGGTCGCCAACCGCTTCTACTATCAAGTGAACATCCCGCTGAAGGACGCCGCGATCCTGGCCAATTGCCCGGACCGTGAAATCCGCCGCGAGTGGATTCAGCGCCTGCTCGACCACGACGGCGCCCCCGGCGAAGACGGCGGCATCGAAGCCTGGCTGCGCCTGGGCCAGGCCGTCGGCCTCGACCCGGACCAACTGCGCTCCCAGGAGCTGGTGTTGCCCGGCGTGCGCTTTGCGGTGGACGCCTACGTCAACTTCGCCCGCCGCGCCTGCTGGCAGGAAGCCGCCAGCAGCTCGCTGACCGAACTGTTCGCGCCGCAGATCCACCAATCGCGCCTCGACAGCTGGCCGCAGCATTACCCGTGGATCGACCCCACCGGCTATGAGTATTTCCGCACCCGCCTGGGCCAGGCCCGCCGCGATGTCGAACATGGCCTGGCGATCACCCTGCAGCACTACACCACCCGCGAAGGCCAGGAGCGTATGCTGGAAATTCTGCAGTTCAAACTGGACATCCTGTGGAGCATGCTCGATGCCATGAGCATGGCCTACGAATTGAAACGCCCGCCCTATCACAGCGTGACCACACAGCGGGTCTGGCATAAAGGGATCGCCCTATGAGCTTTGATCGCAGCAAGAAACCGACCTGGCGCCAGGGTTATCGCTACCAGTACGAGCCTGCGCAAAAAGGCCATGTACTGCTCTACCCCGAGGGCATGATCAAGCTCAATGAAAGTGCCGCCTTGATCGGTGGACTGATCGACGGCGAGCGCGACGTCGCCACGATCATCGGTGAGCTGGATAAACAATTTCCCGGTGTGCCTGAGCTGGGCAATGACGTAGAGCAATTCATGGAGGTCGCCCGTGCCGAGCACTGGATCACCCTTGCCTGAAAAACCAGCCATCGGCCTGCCCTTGTGGCTGCTCGCCGAGCTGACCTATCGCTGCCCGCTGCAGTGCCCGTATTGCTCCAACCCGCTGGATTTCGCCGAGCAGGGCAAGGAGCTGAGCACCGAGCAATGGTTCAAGGTATTTCGCGAAGCCCGTGAGATGGGCGCCGCGCAGTTGGGCTTTTCCGGCGGTGAACCGCTGGTGCGCCAGGACCTCGCCGAACTGATCGCCGAAGCGCGCAAGCTGGGCTTCTACACCAACCTGATCACCTCCGGCATCGGCCTGACCGAGCAGAAGATCAGCGACTTCAAGAAAGCTGGCCTGGACCACATCCAGATCAGCTTCCAGGCCAGCGACGAACAGGTGAACAACCTGCTGGCCGGCTCGAAAAAGGCCTTCGCGCAAAAGCTGGAAATGGCCCGCGCAGTGAAGGCCCATGGCTATCCGATGGTGCTGAACTTCGTCACCCATCGGCACAATATCGACAAGATCGACCGCATCATCGAGCTGTGCATTGCGCTGGAAGCGGATTTTGTCGAACTCGCCACCTGCCAGTTCTATGGCTGGGCGCAGCTCAATCGCGTGGGGTTGTTGCCGACCCAGGAACAGTTGGTGCGCGCCGAACGCATCACCAACGAATACCGTGCCAAGCTCGAAGCCGAAGGGCACCCGTGCAAGCTGATTTTCGTCACCCCGGATTACTACGAAGAACGCCCGAAAGCCTGCATGAACGGCTGGGGCAGCATCTTTCTGACCGTAACTCCGGACGGTACCGCCCTGCCCTGCCACGGCGCCCGACAGATGCCGGTGCAGTTTCCCAACGTGCGCGACCACAGCATGCAGCACATCTGGTACGACTCTTTCGGTTTCAACCGCTTTCGCGGCTACGACTGGATGCCCGAGCCGTGCCGTTCATGCGATGAAAAGGAAAAGGACTTCGGCGGCTGCCGCTGCCAGGCGTTCATGCTGACCGGGGATGCAAGCAATGCCGACCCGGTGTGCAGCAAGTCCGAGCACCACGGCATCATCCTTCAAGCACGGGAAGAGGCCGAACACGCCACCCAGACCATCGAGCAACTGGCCTTTCGCAACGAGCGCAACTCACGACTCATCGCAAAAAGCTGAGGGCCTCAGCGCTTGGCGATGATGTACACCGCGTGAATGATGCCTGGGAAGTAACCGCACAAGGTCAGCAGAATATTCAGCCAGAACGCGCCGGCGAAACCCACTTGCAGGAACACACCCAGTGGCGGCAACAGAATGGCGATGATGATACGAATGATGTCCATGGGTTCAGCTCCTGAAAATCGGCTCGTGTGAGCCGTGTAGCTAATCGACCTTGGACGTTCGTGAGGGTTCAGTAGGATCTGGCACCGCGACCATCGTTCGCTGCACAAAAAAAAACGCCCCCAGCCAAAAAAAACAAGCTGGGGGCGCCGCGTATACCGCGAGACGGTTCAGGAATAAGGGGTCAGACGGCGATGCCCTTGCGACATTGCAGTTGTGCGGTGCGTACCCGGGAAAAGGCGTGCCCCAGGCGCAGGAGCATTTCGTCGATGTTGCTTTTGCTCACCGTCAGGGCCGGGGTGAAGCGCAGGCAGTTGGGTTGCGGGGCGTTGAGGATCAGTCCTTCGTCCAGAGCCGCTTTTACTACGGCATCCGCAGAATCATCCGATAACGTCAGGCCCCACATCAGGCCCTGGCCGCGCAGTTGACCGTGGCCATAGCGATAAGCCAGGCGAGCCAGACCTTCGCCGAGGTAACAACCAGACTCACGCACATGCTCGAAGAAGCCATGCCCCAGCACAGCATCGAGCACCGCCCCCCCGGCGCAGGCCATCAGCGCATTGCCATGATGGGTGCCTTCCAGCTCACCGACTTCAAAGCAACAAGCCTTGCCACGCGCCAGCAGTGCCGCCAGCGGTACACCACCGCCCAGGCCTTTGCCGAGCGCAATGATGTCGGCGCGTACACCGTAGTACTCTTCGGCGAGCAAGGTGCCGCAACGGCCGATGCCGGTTTGCACTTCGTCGAGGATCAGCAGAATGCCCAGCTCGCGGCACAGCCGCTCGACACCCTTGAGGTAATGCTCGGTCGCCGGGATGACGCCGGCTTCGCTCTGGATCGGCTCGAGCATGATGGCAACGGTTTGCGCGTCAACGGCCGCGTGCAGCGCCGCCAGGTCGTTGAGCGGGACGTGACTGAAGCCCGGCAATTGCGGTTCAAAGCGGTTTTCACGGCTGCTCGCCGAGGCCGACATCGCCGCGAAGCTGCGCCCATGGCAACCGTTGCTGGCGCTGATGATGCGATAAGCACCGCCGCGATACAGCTGACCCCACTTGCGCGCCAGTTTGATCGCCGCTTCGCAGGCTTCCGCGCCGCTGTTGAGCAAATACGCCTGGTCGCTGCCGGTGCGGTGGCACAGGCGGTCGACGAGGTTGAGTTGGGGACGGTTATGCAAGCCGTTACCGGGATTGATCAGCGCCTGGGCCTGATCGGCCAGGGCCCGGATCAATACCTGCGGGCTGTGGCCGAGGCTGTTGGCCGCGCAGCCCTGGCTGAAGTCCAGATAGGCGCGATCATCGCTGTCCCACAACCAGGAACCCTGGCCGCGCACGAAGACCTGCGGGGGGCGCGCTACGGTAGGCATCAGGCATCCACTGGGAAAATCTTCGCCACAAGCATCCAGGATCAGGTCATCCAGACTGGCCGCCGAGCGGCGCAAATTGAACAGGTTCACACTTTTCCTCCCATGGCAACCATGCCGTGGTCGGTATACCCCGCAAAACCTACCTGGAGGTTTTTTGACTTGCCTATGCAAACACCATCAACATAAACGCTAATCATCGCCCGATCTGGCCCTGTAAGCCTTGTGGATAGGCGCTAGACTAGGCGTCTTGGGGGCCAACGGCCATTTCGATTTTCCAGCTTTTTCGATAAGAATTACTTATGGATTTTAAGCAACTGCGTTATTTCGTCGCGGTGTATGAGGAAGGCCACGTAGGCCGTGCCGCTGAGCGTCTGTCGATCTCCCAACCGGCCCTGTCACAGCAGATCCGCCAGCTCGAACAAAACCTCGATGTGAGCCTGTTCGAACGCAGCAGCAAGCGCCTGCTGCCGACCCTCGCGGCCCATACGTTATACAACCACGCCCTGCCGTTGATCGATGGCATGCAGCAAGCCGTGGAGGCGTTGCGCAACTTCAAGGGCCAGGCATTGCGCACCTTGGCCATCGGTGTGTTGCAAACCGTACACACCAGCCTGGTGCCGCAGATGCTGGAGCGTGTGCGCAAGGCCCAGCCGCACCTGGTGGTGCAAATCTACGAACTGACCGGGCTGGAGATTGAACGGCGCCTGCTCAATGGTTCGCTGGACATCGGCATCAGTTACCTGCCGCCCCGCCAGCCGGGGTTGCACGGCGTGCTGCTGTATGAAGATGAGCTGAAGGTGGTCATCCCGGAGGATCACCCCCTGCGTGAATTCAAGAAAGTCTCCCTGACACAAGCGGCCGAGTTGCCGATGTTGCTGCTCGGGGAGGAGTTTCAGATCCGGCAGATCTGGCAGGGCCAGCTATCCAACCTCGGGCGGCGCCCGCAGGTGCAGGCGGAGTTGAATACCATGGTGGGGATTCTCGACAGCCTGCCGCATACCAAACTGGCCACGGTACTGCCGGGACGTTCCCAGGACCAACACAACAGCCAGGCGCTGCTGTGGAAACCCTTGAGTGAACCGAGGGTGCCGCTGAAAGTCGGGTTGGTGTGCCGCGATGTGCAACGCCAGCAAGCGACGTTGGCGCTGCTGCGCACCTTGCTGGAGGACGTGATGAACGCTCCGCAGGTGCCGGGCTGACTTTTTCGCGGGCAAAAGAAAACCCCGCCGAAGCGGGGCTTTGCAGACTGTTTCCCTGACATCCATTTCACTCCGCCATCCTGGCAGAATCCTACGTGTCCGTGTTGTTGCTTTGCGCTTCCTGCGCGACGTCCATGTGAAGTAGATTATCCGTGGATCCAATTTGGCGATAGAGGACGATTAGCAGCACGTCATGTAAGAGAATGCTTACAAAGCCTCTACACCCTTAGAACAGGGCCTCATCCAGCAAGAACAGCGATTCGCTACCGGCTTTTACCGACGCGCTCAACGACTGAATACGCGGCAGCAGACGGGCAAAGTAGAAACGTGCGGTGCCCAGCTTGCTGGCGTAGAAACCTTCCTCGGCTTCTTTGCCCAGCGCCGCCTTGGCCATCCTTGCCCACATGTAGGCGTAGGCCATGTAACCGAATGCATGCAAATACTCCACCGAGGCCGCACCGATTTCATTCGGGTTGCTCTTGGCACGGTCCAGCACCCAGGCCGTCAACTCATCCAGGCTATCCACCGCGGCATTGAGCGGCGCGGTGAACTCAGCCAGCTCCGCGCCCGCGGTGGCGGTGAACTGGCGGATCTCGTCGGCGAACAGGGTGTAGAACGCGCCGCCGCTGCCGACAATCTTGCGTCCCATCAGGTCCAGGGCCTGAATGCCGTTGGTGCCTTCGTAGATCTGGGTAATGCGTACATCACGCACCAATTGCTCCTGGCCCCACTCGCGGATGTAACCGTGGCCGCCAAAGATTTGTTGGCCGAGTACCGTGGTTTCCAGGCCCAGATCGCTGAGGAATGCCTTGGCCACCGGGGTCAGCAAGGCCACCAGGTTATCCGCGCGCTCGCGGGCGGCGGCGTCTTCGCTGAACTTGGCGATATCCAGCTGCATCGCCACATATGTGGAGAATGCACGGCCGCCTTCGTTCGACGCCTTCATGGTCAACAGCATGCGACGCACGTCGGGGTGGACGATGATCGGGTCGGCGACTTTGTCCTTGGCCTGGGCACCGGTCGGCGCACGGCTCTGCAGGCGGTCGCGCGCATATTCAATCGCGTTCTGGTAGGACCGCTCACCGGACGCCAGGCCCTGGATGCCTACGCCCAGACGCTCGTAGTTCATCATGGTGAACATTGCCGCCAGGCCCCGGTTAGCCTCGCCCACCAGGTAACCCACGGCTTGGTCGAAGTTCATCACACAGGTCGCCGACGCTTGAATCCCCATCTTGTGTTCGATGGAGCCGCAGCTCACCGGGTTACGCGCGCCCAGGCTGCCGTCGGCATTGACCATGAACTTCGGTACCAGGAACAGCGAAATGCCCTTCGGCCCCGCAGGCGCATCCGGCAGTTTGGCCAGGACCAGGTGGATGATGTTCTCGGTGAGGTCGTGTTCGCCGCCGGTGATGAAGATCTTGGTGCCGCTGATGGTGTAGGAACCGTCCGCCTGAGGCTCGGCCTTGGTGCGGATAATGCCCAGATCGGTGCCGGCATGCGCCTCGGTCAGGCACATGGAACCGGCCCACTTGCCGGAGTACATATTCGGCAGGTAAGTGGCCTTGAGTGCTTCATTGGCGTGGGTGTTGATCGACACGCAGGCGCCGGAAGTCAGCATCGGGTACAGGCCAAACGCCAGGCTCGACGAGTTGATCATCTCTTCGACTTGCGCCGACACCGCCTTGGGCATGCCCATGCCACCAAACGCCGGATCGCCGCCTACGCCCACCCAGCCGCCTTCGGCGTAGGTGGTGTAGGCCTGTGGAAAGCCGTCCGGGGTGCTGACAACCGTGTCGGCCCAGCGGCAGCCCTGTTCATCGCCGCTGCGGCTGAGCGGGGCGATGGATTTGGCGGTGACTTTACCGGCTTCTTCGAGGATTGCCTCAACGGTTTCGGCGTCGACAGTGTCTGCCAATGCCGGCAATTGGGCCCAAAGTGTGGCGACCTCAAAAACTTCGTTGAGGACGAAGCGCATATCACGCAACGGCGCTTTGTAATCAGCCATGGCAAACCTCGTGAGAACGTGAAAAGTAATTCGATAGGGTCGGTTTTACAGGCGCCGAGTGTACCCGAACAACTTTTCAGACACATAGGGTCCACTTTTGACTGATTGGTATTTTTAAGTCATCAGCCGCCGAATGCCTCCGCAGGCAGACTCATCAGGCACTCGCTGCCCGCTTGCACAGCAGCCCGATGGGTGGCGGTGCGCGGCAGCAGGCGCTTGAAGTAAAAGTCGCAGGTGGCCAGCTTGGCCTTGGCGAAGTCGGCATCGTCGTGGGTCTGCGCCGCGATCGCCATGCGCAGCCACAAATAGGCGAGGACGATGTAACCGCTGTACATCAAGTAGTCCACCGCGGCGGCGCCCACTTCGTCTGGGTTTTTCATCGCGGCCATGCCGACCTCGGTCGTCAGCTCGCCCCATTGCCGGTTCAGTTGATCGAGCTGCGCCACATACGCCTTGAGCTGCGCATGCTCGGCATGCGCCTCACAGAACTTATGCACAATCCGGGTAAAACCGCGCAGCAGCTTGCCCTGGCTGCCCAACACCTTGCGCCCCAGCAAGTCGAGCGCCTGGATCCCGTTGGTGCCTTCGTAGATCGACGCAATGCGGCAATCGCGCACCAATTGCTCCATGCCCCACTCGCGAATAAAACCATGGCCGCCGAACACCTGCATGCCGTGGTTGGTCACTTCCAGCCCGGTGTCGGTCATGAAGGCTTTGCAGATCGGCGTGAGGAATGCCAACAGGTCTTCGGCCTCCTGGCGCTGGCCGGCGTCGGCGCTCAAGTGCGCGGTGTCGAGCAGTTGCGCGGTGAAATAGGTGAGCGCCCGGTTGCCTTCGTTGAACGCCTTCATGGTCAGCAGCATGCGCCGCACGTCGGGATGGACGATGATCGGGTCGGCGGCTTTTTCCGGGGCCTTGGCGCCGGTCAGCGCGCGCATTTGCAGGCGGTCGTTGGCGTACCTGACCGCGCCCTGGAAGCTCGCTTCGCCGTTGCACAGCCCTTGCATCCCGGTGCCGAGCCGCGCGTGGTTCATCATGGTGAACATGCAGTTGAGGCCTTTGTTCGCCTCGCCGATCAAAAAGCCCTTGGCCCCATCGAAGTTCAGCACGCAGGTGGCCGAGGCCTTGATCCCCATCTTGTGCTCGATGGAGCCGCAATGCACCGCGTTGCGCTCGCCCGAATCGGCATGGAACTTGGGCACGATAAACAGTGAGATGCCTTTGGTGCCGGCCGGGGCGTCCGGCAGCTTGGCCAGCACCAGGTGGATGATGTTGGCGCTCAGGTCGTGCTCACCGGCAGAGATGAAGATCTTGCTGCCGCTGACCGCATAGCTGCCATCCGCCTGGGGCACGGCGCGGGTCTTGATCAGGCCCAGGTCGGTGCCGCAGTGGGCTTCGGTCAGGCACATGGTGCCGGTCCATTCGCCAGCGGTGAGTTTGCTCAGGTAGGTGGCTTTCTGTTCGGCGCTGCCGTGGGCGTGGATCGCCGACATCGCGCCGTGGGTCAGCCCCGGGTACATGCCCCAGGAGGTGTTGCTGGAGCCGATCATTTCGCTGAGCACCAGCCCCAGGGATTGCGGCAGGCCTTGACCGCCGTAGGCCGGGTCGGCTGCCACGCCGTGCCAGCCGCCTTGCACATACTGAGCGAAGGCTTCCTTGAAGCCCTTGGGCGTGGTCACCACGCCTTTGTCGAAATGGCAGCCTTCTTCATCGCCGCTGCGGTTGAGCGGCGCGAGCACGTTCTCGCAGAATTTCGCACCTTCTTCGAGGATCGCGCTGACCATGTCCGGGCTGGCGTCCGTCGCGCCAAGGGCGGCGTAGTGAGCGTGGAAATCAAACACGTTGTCGATCAGAAAGCGCATGTCGCGCAGGGGAGCTTTGTACTCAGGCATGGCAATGTCTCCGGCAGCAGATGGTTTCAACCTACTGCCGGCCACCGCCCCGGACAATCACTGTAGCGCCGCTGAATACAGCACCATCACTCAACCGGCAGCACTCTGCGTGCGTACCGCGCCACGGCGGGTTTGCCCGGCCGCAATCACGCAGTTACGCCCCGCGCCCTTGGCGGCATACAGCGCCTGGTCGGCGGATTTGAGCACCTCTTCGGAGGTGCGATGCTCGGCCTGGCGCTCGGCCACGCCGATGCTGACGGTCACCGAGACACTCGACGCACCGCTGCCCGCGCGCCGCTGGCGACCTTGCAGGTCATCCTGCGGGCGGTCCGGGTTGCGCAGCTTGATGTCGTAGTTGGCGATGATCTCGCGGATTTCTTCCAGGTGCGGCATGCATTCATCCAGGGTCTTGCCGGCAAACACCACGGCGAACTCTTCACCGCCATAACGGTAGGCGCGTCCGCCGCCATTGACCTTCGACAGCTTGCTGGCGACCAGGCGCAGCACTTGGTCGCCGACATCGTGGCCATGGGTGTCGTTGAAGCGCTTGAAGTGATCGACGTCGCTCATCGCCAGCACATAGTTGCGCCCCAGTCGCTGCATGCGCTCATTGAGTGCGCGACGCCCCGGCAGGCCGGTCAACTCGTCACGAAACGCCATCTGATAGGCCTCGTGGGCCACCGCGGCCGCAATCATCAGCATCACCTGGCTGCACATGATGTTCAGAGTGAACGGCAGGATAAACGTCTGCGGCAACATCCAGAACAATCCCACCAGCCCCACCATCTGCGCCGCGTGCAGCGGGCGCGGCTGGTACCAGTATTGCGCCACCAGGGTCAGGAAACCGATCAGGAACATCGGGTACGACAGCTGGATCAAGCTCATCCAGGCGCCATGCAGCGCCGGCCAGCGAATTTCCGCCAGCCAGTTCAGCAGCGCCTGGGGATAACTTTGCTCCAGCGCCAACGCGACACTGCCGACCGCCAGCAGCACCGCACAGCGCGCGACAAAATCACGGAACAAGTGGGTTTTTTCCTGCCACAGCCCATAGAGGCCGAACAGCAGCGGCAGCAACAGGCAGCACAAGTGGAACACCACCGCGGCGTCTTCGCGCACGCGGCCGTTGTCGCGGTAGTAGTCGGTCTGGGTGTCGAGCAGGAAGTAGGCGATGTACACCGTGATCATCAGGAACAGTTCACGCTGGCGACGATAGACCGCGCAATACGAACCGCCGAGCAACAGCACCAGGGTCGGCAACACGTTGAACAGCGAGGTGAAGAAGACGTTGAGGTCCTTGACATACGCAGCCGAGAGCCCGGCCAGTAACAGCAGCAATGAAGGGAGGAAATGACTGAAACGTAAAGCGGACGCGCGTGACAAGGGTAAAACTCCGACCCGCCAGGAATGATGGCACTGTGCCTTACTCCAGACAGTTAAACATACCCTGCCCGGCCTGTATCACATTGCCATCACTGTAACGGCAGCCAATCGCAATCCCTGAGCGCCCCGCTGCGTTTTTTATCGGCAAAAAAAAACCGTCGCCCCCAACAGGAGCGACGGTTTTTCAAGTGGGCTCGGTGAGGCTTAGTAAGCCAGGCCGAAGTCCTCTTCTTTCATGTCCATCAGGTTATTGGCGCCCGACAGCATGGTGGCCACGTGAGTACGGGTACGCGGCAGGATGCGCTGGAAGTAGAAGCGCGCGGTCTGCAGCTTGGCGGTGTAGAACGCCGCTTCGCTGGTGCCGGCGGCCAGTTTCTCGGCCGCCAGGCGTGCCATGTCGGCCCAGAAGTAAGCCAGGCAGGCGTAACCGGAGTACATCAGGTAGTCCACCGACGCGGCACCGACTTCTTCACGGTCTTTCATCGCCGCCATGCCGACCTTCATGGTCAACTCGCCCCACTCTTTGTTCAGCGCGGCCAGCGGTGTCACGAACTCTTTGACCGCTTCGTTGCCTTCGTTGGCCTGGCAGAACTTGTGGACGATCTTGGTGAAGCCCTTCAGCGCTTCGCCTTGGGTCATCAGCACTTTACGGCCGAGCAGGTCCAGCGCCTGGATGCCGGTGGTGCCTTCGTACAGCATCGAAATGCGGCTGTCGCGCACGTTCTGCTCCATGCCCCACTCGGCGATGAAGCCGTGACCGCCGTAGATCTGCACGCCGTGGTTGGCGGACTCGAAGCCGACTTCGGTCATGAACGCCTTGGCAATCGGGGTCATGAAGGCCAGCAGGCCATCGGCCTGTTTCTTGGCTTCGTCGTCGGTGCCGTACTTGACGATGTCCACTTGCTTGGCGGTGAAGTACACCATCGCACGGTTACCTTCGGCGAAGGCTTTCATGGTCAGCAGCATGCGGCGCACGTCAGGGTGGACGATGATCGGGTCGGCTGCTTTGTCCGGCGCTTTCGGGCCGGTCAGGGAACGCATTTGCAGGCGATCGCGAGCGTATTTCAGGCCGCCCTGGAAGCCGATCTCGGCGTGGGCCAGGCCTTGCAGCGCGGTGCCCAGGCGAGCGGTGTTCATAAAGGTGAACATGCAGTTCAGGCCTTTGTTCGCCGGGCCGATCAGGAAACCGGTGGCTGCGTCGAAGTTCATCACGCAGGTGGCGTTACCGTGGATGCCCATCTTGTGTTCCAGGGAACCGCAGGTCACCGCGTTGCGCGCACCGATCGAGCCATCGGCGTTCGGCAGGAATTTGGGCACGATGAACAGCGAGATGCCTTTGGTACCGGCCGGTGCGTCCGGCAGGCGGGCCAGGACGATATGGACGATGTTGTCGGCCATGTCGTGTTCGCCGGCCGAGATGAAGATCTTGGTGCCGGAGACTTTGTAGGTGCCGTCGGCCTGAGGTTCGGCCTTGGTGCGCAGCATGCCCAGGTCGGTGCCGCAGTGAGGCTCGGTCAGGCACATGGTGCCGGTCCATTCGCCCGACACCAGCTTGGTCAGGTAGGCGTCTTGTTGCTCGGGGGTGCCGTGCTCGGAGATGGTGTTCATCGCGCCATGGGACAGGCCTGGGTACATGCCCCACGACCAGTTGGCTTCGCCGACCATTTCGCTGACCGCCAGGCCCAGGGATTCCGGCAGGCCTTGGCCACCGTGCTCCACGTCGTGGGCCAGGCTCGGCCAGCCGCCTTCGACAAACTGTTGGTAGGCTTCTTTGAAACCAGTAGGGGTCTTAACGCCTGACTCGCTCCAGGTACACCCTTCGATGTCACCCACGCGGTTCAACGGTGCCAGTACTTGCTCACAAAACTTGGCGCCTTCTTCGAGAATGGCGTCAACCATGTCCGGAGTAGCGTCCTGGCAAGCCGGCAGGCTTTGATAATGCGCTTCATAGCCGAGCAGTTCGTCACGAACGAAGCGAATATCACGCAAGGGGGCCTTGTAGTCAGGCATAGCGATAAACCTCTGCTGATGTGTCTGGGATGAACAACCGCGTGGGATTTGTTATGGCGGTCAAACAGGTGTTTGAAACATACGTTTACCACCTGGGGATGTCAAGCGTCGTCCCGCTGCCGTTTGTCATGACACCGCTCAAGAGCGCGCACGACGATGCCTGCGGCGAGGCGCCACAAGGGTTATCGGGAAAAAGGCGAAGGTGCAGGCGCGAGCGGTGTGCCTGGCACACCGCGTTGCTTCAGGGGGTCAGGCGAAGGTGTCGATCAACGTGCCGAGCATTTCATCGGAAGCCTTGGCGACTTTCGCGCCCAGCTCCACCTGAAACTTGCCTTGGGCCATTTCGACCATATTGCTCGCCGAGTTGGTCGGCTGGGCGCGGTCATTGGCCTGCAGCAGGTCGCTCTGGGCGTCCGACGGCTGGGTAGTGGCGGCGCTGGCAATCCTGCCGGCGGCCTGGTCGACGCGGCTCTGCCCGGCCTGAATGGTGCTCAGGCCTGAATAAAACGCGCTGCTGCCAGAGATTTCCATGGCGTGGACCTGCTGAGAGAATCGTGAAGTTGAATTGAAACAGACATCCGGGCAAAAGGCCCGTCAAAAACGCTAATGGCATAATGCCTTATCGATAGCCAAAATCAGTCAAGCAAGTCCAAGTGCAGGTACTCGGCCACCGCGGCGCTGCTGGCGTGCTTGAGTTTGGGCACCCGGCCCAGGCACGGCGCGGGCAAGCGTTCGGCCAGGGTGGCGAGGTTTTCTTCCAGACGAGAGGTCTTCGGCTCGATGATATTCGCCACCCAACCGGCCAGCGGCAGGCCATCGCGCGCGATCGCTTCGGCGGTGAGCAGGGCATGGCTGATGCACCCCAGGCGCACGCCCACCACCAGGATCACCGGCAATTGCAGCGCCATGGCCAGGTCGGACAGGTTGTCCTGGTCGGCCAACGGCACGCGCCAGCCGCCCGCGCCTTCGATCAGGGTGAAATCCGCTTTTCGCGCCAGGATCTGTTGCATGGGTTTGAGCAGCGATTGCACCGTCAGCGCAACGCCCGCCTCGCGCGCGGCCAGGTGCGGCGCGATGGCCGGCTCGAACGCCACCGGGTTGACCTCGGCATAACTCAACGGCAACGAACACTCGGCCAGCAGTGCCAGCGCATCGGCGTTGCGCAAGCCTTTGGCGGTGACCTGGCAACCGGAAGCCACCGGCTTGCCGGCGGCGGTGCTTTTGCCGGCCAGGCGCGCGGCATGCAGCAGGCCGGCGGCGATGGTGGTCTTGCCGACATCGGTATCGGTGCCGGTGATGAAATAAGCGGCGTTCATAGAGGCTTCTCCAGTACGGCGTACACCACTTGGTAGGTGGCCGGCAGGCCCTGGGCCTGGCGGAACTGCTCGTAGGCGTCGATCAGTGCAACAATCCGCGCGCGGCCCGTCAACCCTCCCGGCCGCCCCGGGTTGAGATTGTGCGCGCCGAGCGCTTTCAATTCGTGGGTCAGGCTGCGCACATCCGGGTAATGCAACACATGAGCACGCCGCTCCAGGCTCCGCACCTTGAAGTCACTGGCCGCGCACAGCTGTTGATAGGCTTCGAAGCTGCGGAAGCGGTTGACGTGGACCCGCCCGTCCACCGCCCGCCAGCTTTCGCGCAACTCGTCCAATGTGCCCACGCACAAGCTGGCGAACGCCAGCACGCCGCCCGGCTGCAGCACGCGATAGGCTTCGCTGAGCACCGCCGCGAAATCCGCGCACCATTGCACCGCCAGGCTGGAGAAGATCAACCCGCAGCTGGCCGCCTGCAACGGCAGGCGCTCGGCGTCACCGGCGATAAAATGCTGCGCGCCGCCCAACGGCCGCGCATGGTCGAGCATGCCTTGGGCAATATCCAGCGCCACGCCTTGGCCGGCCGGCAGCCGTTCGCCCAGCACGCGGCTGAAATAACCGGTGCCGCAGCCCATGTCCAACCAGCGCTGCGCGCTGCAGGCCGGCGGCAGACGGGTCAGCAATTCATGCCCCACCGCGCGCTGCAACTCGGCCACGCTGTCGTAACTGGCGGCGGCACGGGAAAAGGAGGCCGCCACCTGGCGCTTGTCCGGCAACGCGCCTGGCAGGCAGGCATGGGCTAAATCAGTCATCAACGCACTCGTGCAAAAAAGCCTGGATGGCCCCCGCTACACCGTGGGGGTCCTCCAGGAGAAAAGCGTGGCCGGCCTGTTCAATCAGGCCGATTTCGACATCGGACAGCAGGCTCAGCAGGTCGCTGGCGGCTTCGGCGGGCACCAATTCATCCAGGCCCGCGAACAGGTGCAATTGCGGGCCGCGGTAGGCCACCAAGGCGTCGCGGGTATCCAGTTGGGCAAGCAGCTCGAGGCCGCTCATCAACACGTCCCACGGCGTCTGTGGTGCCGCGCTGGTCAGCAGACGCGCCAAGCCGCGAGGGTCCGCGGCGCCTTTGGCGCACAACAGGCCGAAGCGCTTGAGGGTGACCGGGACGTCGGCGTGGCAACCGGCGAGGAACGCCTCGAAGGTTGCGCCGGGCATCGCGTTCGGCCAACTATCACGGGCGACGAAACACGGGTTGCTCGCCAGGGTCAGCAACCCACAACAACGCTCACCGCGCCGCGCGGCCAGCTCGGAAGCGAGCATGCCGCCCAACGACCAACCACCGAGCCAGGCGTTGTCCGGCAGGCTCGCGTCGAGTTCGTCGAGCCATTCATCCAGGTCGCTGGAGGCCAACGCCGGCAACGGCTCGACCTGTACGCGCAGGTGCTCGTTCAGGCCGTGCAGGGCGGCGGCCAACGGCTCCAGCGGCGACACGCCGAGGCCCCAGCCGGGCAGCAGGATCAAGCGATCACGCATGGTCGGGCTCCGTCGTACCGGACAAGCGGAAACACGCTTCCAATGCGTTTAACAATAGCTGCACCTGCGCCGCGCTGTGGGCCGCGGTCAGCGTCACGCGCAAACGGGCGCTGCCGGCGGGCACGGTGGGTGGGCGGATCGCGGTGACCATCAGGCCGCGCTCGCGCAACATCCGCGACAACGCCATGGCCTTGGCACTGTCGCCGATCAGGATCGGCTGAATCGGCGTGAAGCTGTCCATCAGCGTCAGGCCGATCTGCTCGGCGCCGTGGCGGAACTGGCGGATCAGGCCGTTGAGGTGCTCGCGCCGCCAATGCTCGGTGCGCAGCAGCTCCAGGCTTTTGAGGGTGGCGCAGGCCAGGGCCGGGGGTTGGCTGGTGGTGTAGATGTAGGGCCGGGCGAACTGGATCAGGCTTTCGATCAAATCGTCACTGCCCGCGACAAAGGCGCCCGCAGTGCCGAACGCTTTGCCCAGGGTGCCGACCAGCACCGGCACATCCGCCTGGCTCAGGCCGAAATGTTCGACGATACCGCCGCCGTTCGCGCCCAACGGGCCGAAACCATGGGCGTCGTCCACCATCAACCAGGCGCCTTTGGCCCGCGCTTCACGGGCCAGCGCCGGCAAGTCGGCGAGGTTGCCGTCCATGCTGAACACGCCATCGGTGACCACCAGGGTATTGCCGGTGGCTTTCTCCAGGCGCTTGGCCAGGCTGGCGGCGTCGTTGTGCAGGTAGCGATTGAAGCGCGCCCCGGACAGCAGGCCGGCATCCAGCAATGAAGCATGGTTGAGGCGGTCTTCCAGCACCGTATCGCCCTGCCCCACCAGCGCCGTGACCGCACCGAGGTTGGCCATGTAACCGGTGGTAAACAACAACGCACGCGGGCGTCCGGTGAAGTCGGCCAGGGCTTCTTCCAGCGCATGGTGCGGCGTGGCATGCCCGACCACCAGGTGCGAAGCGCCACCGCCCACGCCCCAACGGGACGCACCGGCACGCCAGGCCTCGATCACCTGCGGGTGATTGGCCAGGCCCAGGTAATCGTTACTGCAGAACGCCAGTAGCGGTTGACCGTCCACCACCACTTCCGGACCTTGCGGGCTGTCCAGCAGAGGGCGTTGGCGGTAAAGGTGTTCGGCACGACGGGCAGCGAGACGCGCGGCGAGATCGAAAGACATGCAGGCCTCGGCAGATCAGAGAAATGTAAGACAGGGCGCGATCCCCTGTGGGAGCTGGCTTACCTGCGATAGCGGCAGGACTGTCACCACCGAAGTGTCAGAAAGACCGCTATCGCAGGCAAGCCAGCTTCCACATTTGGATCGCCGTGGTGCTTTAAACCGCGGCGTTGTAGAACTGCTCGCTGCTTTTCTGTTCCACCAACGCTTGCTCGATCGCCGCCTGGTGGACTTCGTCGGCGTGCTCTTCCCGCGCTTCCGGCAAGATGCCCAGGCGCGAGAACAGTTGCATGTCCTTGTCGGCCTGCGGGTTGGCGGTGGTCAGCAGTTTGTCGCCGTAGAAGATCGAGTTGGCGCCAGCAAAGAACGCCAGGGCCTGCATCTGCTCGTTCATCGCCTCACGGCCGGCCGACAGCCGCACATGGGACTGCGGCATCAGGATGCGCGCCACCGCCAGCATGCGGATAAAGTCGAACGGGTCGATCTCCTCGGCGTTTTCCAGCGGCGTGCCGGCCACCTTCACCAGCATATTGATCGGCACCGATTCCGGATGCTCCGGCAGGTTGGCCAGCTGGATCAGCAGGTTGGCGCGGTCGTCGAGGGACTCGCCCATGCCGAGAATGCCGCCGGAGCAGATCTTCATCCCCGAATCGCGCACATAGGCCAGGGTTTGCAGGCGCTCGGCGTAGGTGCGGGTGGTGATGATCGAGCCGTAGAACTCTGGCGACGTGTCGAGGTTGTGGTTGTAGTAGTCGAGGCCGGCCTGGGCCAGGGCTTCGGTCTGGTCCTGGTCGAGACGGCCGAGGGTCATGCAGGTTTCCAGGCCCATGGCCTTCACGCCTTTGACCATCTGCAGCACGTAGGGCATGTCTTTGGCCGACGGATGTTTCCACGCCGCGCCCATGCAGAAGCGGGTCGAACCGATGGCCTTGGCGCGGGCCGCCTCTTCGAGGACCTTCTGCACTTCCATCAGCTTTTCTTTTTCCAGACCGGTGTTGTAGTGGCCCGACTGCGGACAATATTTGCAATCTTCCGGGCAGGCGCCGGTCTTGATCGACAGCAGGGTCGACACCTGCACACGGTTCGCATCGAAATGCGCGCGGTGCACGGTCTGCGCCTGGAACAACAGGTCATTGAACGGTTGCACGAACAGTGCTTTGACTTCGGCCAAGGACCAATCGTGACGCAGGGTGGCAGTGGTGCTGGCGCTCATGGGCGATTCCTTGATTATGCTTTGGCAAACGCTGCGGGAAGGGCAATACCCACAGGCACGACACGGATGCTCGGCATATTTAAGGAAGATTCATGCACTGTCAACCTGGATACAAACACCAAGTTTACATATGGTCAAAAAACGTACAGAACTGTTTAATCTGCGATGAAGCCACTGAGTCGGCCGATTGTGTGTGCAACGCCTGCGAAACCGAGCTGCCCTGGCTGATGGAGCAGTGCGAGGTCTGCGCCCTGCCCCTGCCGCTGGACGGTCTGATCTGCGGCCAATGCCAGAAACACCCGCCGGCCTTTAAACAGGTCATTGCCGCCTGGCGCTACAGCTTCCCCGTCGATAGCCTGATCAGCCGCTTCAAGCATCAGGCGCGCTGGCCCCTCGGGCATCTGCTGGGGCGCTTGCTGGGACGCCATCTGCAGCACCGCTTCGACAACGCCGAACTGCCGCGCCCCGACTGCCTGCTGCCGGTGCCCATGGCGCGCAAACGCCTGCGCGAGCGCGGTTATAACCAGGCGTTGATGCTGGCACGCTGGCTCAGCGCCGAACTGCACATTGCCTACAATGAACACCTGTTGTTACGCCCCAGTGAAACCGTCGCGCAACAGGCGCTCGACGCCAAGAGCCGCCAACGCAACCTGCGCGGCGCCTTCGCCCTGGCGCATGGCATGGCGGTACACGACCGCCACTTTGCGCTGGTCGACGACGTGCTCACCACCGGCGCAACCGCCCACTGCCTGGCACGTCTGTTGATGGAGGCCGGAGCGCGACAGGTCGACGTGTACTGCCTGGCGCGCACGCCCAAACCGGGTGCCTGACTTGACTCCGGCCGGCCTTGCCCGCAACGTTCCGCTCATCTCATCGAAGCGTAACCCCATGTCTCTGCCGACCTCCCTCAGCCAACACATCATCCGTCGCCCGCAGCGCATCGCTTTGCTCGCGCATATCGCCGAGCAGGGCTCGATCACCCGCGCGGCGAAAAGCGCCGGCTTGAGCTACAAAGCGGCCTGGGACGCCATCGACGAACTGAACAACCTCGCGCAAAACCCGTTGGTGGAACGCAGCGTCGGCGGCAAGGGCGGCGGCGGCGCCAGGCTGACAGCCGAAGGCGAGCGCGTGCTGCGTCTCTATCAGCGCCTGCAAGTGTTACAGGCCGAAGTGCTCGGCTCGGACGAAGCTGCCAGCGACTTCAACCTGCTGGGCCGCCTGATGCTGCGCACCAGTGCGCGCAACCAACTGCATGGCCAGGTCGTCGCCATCGAGCGTCACGGCCGCAATGATCTGATCCGCCTGCAACTGGCCGGCGGCCTGAGCCTGAGCGCGCAGATCACCCACGACAGCACGCAACGGCTGGAGCTGGAAGCCGGTGTCGAAGTGGTCGCCCTGATCAAGGCCGGCTGGCTGGAGGTGTGTGCCAGCCAGCACCCAGAAACACCTGGACACAATTGCCTGATCGGCAGCGTCGACGCCATTCTCGACGCCGAGGACGGCCCCAGCGAAGTGCGAATCGCCCTGCCCAACGGCCAGGTACTTTGCGCCCTGGCCCAGCCCCACGCGCTCAAGGCCCTGGGTGCCGCCGAAGGCCAGCCGATCCAGGTGCAATTCGCGCCGAGCAATGTATTGCTCGGCACGCCCGTCTAAGCGCCGGGCCTGCTGCGCCCGCCGTCAAACTGCAACAATTTCGTCATGCCCGCTCCTTATGGTGTCTGCAAAAACCGCAGGGAGCCTGACATGAGCCTATTAGAAGAAAACCAAGCCACCGACCTCGAACAGATGGTCGGCCTCACCCGCCGCCGCTTCATCGGCGCCGGTGCCCTGTGCGGAGCCGCGATGTTCCTCGGCGGCAACCTGCTGACCCGCAGCGCGCTGGCCGTGAATGCCGCCAACGCCAGCCCGCTGCTGGGGTTCGCCAGCATCGCCGCCGCCACCAGCGACAGCATCACCCTGCCGCCCGGCTACAGCGCCTCGGTGCTGATCAGTTGGGGCCAGCCGCTGCACAAGAATGCCCCGGCGTTCGACCCGTCCGGCAACGGCACGGCCAAGGCCCAGGAGCAGCAGTTCGGTGACAACAACGATGGCATGAGCCTGTTCGCCTTCCCCGGCGACGACAACCGCGCGCTGATGGCGATCAATAACGAATACACCAACTACCGCTACCTCTTCGCCCACGGCGGCGCGCCGCAATCGGCCGAAGACGTGCGCAAGGCCCAGGCCAGCGAAGGTGTGTCGGTGATCGAAGTGCGCCGCCAGGGCGACACCTGGCAGTTCGTCCAGGACTCGCGCTACAACCGGCGCATCCACGGCAACTCGCCGATCCGCCTGAGCGGCCCGGCGGCCGGCCATGACTGGCTGAAAACCAGCGCCGACAAATCCGGCAAAAAAGCCCTCGGCACCTTCCAGAACTGCGCCAACGGCAAGACGCCGTGGGGCACTTATCTGACGTGCGAAGAGAACTTCACCGACTGCTTCGGCAGCAGCAACCCCCAACAAACCTTCGACGCCGGGCAAAAGCGCTACGGCGTGGTGGCGGCGAGCAAAGAGATCAACTGGCACCTGCACGACCCGCGTTTCGATATGGCCAAGAATCCCAACGAACTCAATCGCCATGGCTGGGTGGTGGAAATCGACCCGTTCGACCCGCACTCCACCCCCGTCAAACGCACCGCCCTTGGCCGCTTCAAGCATGAAAACGCAGCCCTCGCGGAAACCCGCGACGGCCGCGCCGTGGTGTACATGGGCGACGACGAGCGCGGCGAATTCATCTACAAGTTCGTCAGCCGCGACCCGATCGACCACCAGAACCCCAAGGCCAACAAAGACCTGCTCGACCATGGCACGTTGTTTGTGGCGATCTTCGACGCCGGCGACGGCAACGCCGACCACCCCAAGGGCAACGGCCAGTGGGTCGAGCTGACCCATGGCAAGAACGGCATCGACGCCAGCACCGGTTTCGCCAGCCAGGCCGAAGTGCTGATCCATGCACGCCTGGCTGCCAGTGTGGTGAAAGCCACGCGCATGGACCGCCCGGAATGGATCGTGGTCAGCCCCACCGACGGCCAGGTCTATTGCACCCTGACCAACAACGCCAAGCGCGGCGAAGACGGCCAGCCGGTCGGTGGGCCCAACCCACGCGAGAAAAACGTCTACGGCCAGATCCTGCGCTGGAAGCCCAACACCGATAACCACGGCGCCGCCGATTTCACCTGGGATCTGTTTGTGGTCGCGGGCAACCCCGGCGTGCATGCCGGTACGCCGAAGGGCGGCTCGTCGAACATCAACCCACAGAACATGTTCAACAGCCCCGATGGCCTGGGTTTCGACAAAGCCGGGCGCCTGTGGATTCTGACCGACGGTGACTACAGCAACGGCGGCGACTTCGCCGGCATGGGCAATAACCAGATGCTCTGCGCCGACCCCAACACCGGCGAAATCCGCCGTTTCATGGTCGGGCCGGTGGCGTGCGAGGTGACGGGGATCAGCTTCTCGCCGGATCAGAAGACCTTGTTCGTGGGGATTCAGCATCCCGGCGAAACCGGCGGTTCGACCTGGCCGGAGCATCTGCCCAATGGCAAGCCGCGTTCGTCGGTGATGGCGATTCGGCGGGATGATGGTGGGATCGTGGGCGCCTGACAGACCGCTATCGGGGGCAAGCCCCCTCCCACATGTTGATTTGTGAATACCTTCAACTGTGAGAGGGGGCAAGCCCCCTGCCACATTTTGATTTGTGAATACCTTCAACTGTGGGAGGGGGCAAGCCTCCTGCCACATTTTGATTTGTGAATACCTTCAACTGTGAGAGGGGGCAAGCCCCCTGCCACATGTTGATTTGTGAATACCTTCAACTGTGAGAGGGGGCAAGCCCCCTGCCACATGTTGATTTGTGAATACCTTCAACTGTGGGAGGGGGCTTGCCCCCGATAGCAATGGCACAGCCGCCCCCTATCTCAAGCCCGGTGCGTTACCATACCCGGCCGGACGCGGCGCCCTGCTGCGCGCAGGAGTTCGCATGGCCCATCCGTTTGAAACACTCACCCCCGACCTGGTGCTCGATGCTGTCGAAAGTATCGGCTTCCTCAGCGATGCGCGCGTATTGGCGCTCAACAGCTACGAAAACCGTGTGTATCAAGTGGGCATCGAAGACGCCGAGCCGCTGATCGCCAAGTTCTACCGACCGCAGCGCTGGAGCAACGAAGCGATCCTCGAAGAACACAGCTTCACCTTCGAACTGGCCGAGTGCGATGTGCCGGTGGTCGCGCCGATGATCCATAACGGCTCAAGCCTGTTCGAACACGCCGGGTTCCGCTTCGCTCTGTTCCCGCGCCGTGGCGGCCGGGCGCCGGAGCCGGGCAATCTGGACCAGCTCTATCGCCTTGGCCAGTTGCTCGGGCGCTTGCACGCGGTCGGCGCGACCCGCCCGTTCGAACACCGCGAAGCCCTGGGCGTGAAGAACTTCGGCCACGACTCCCTGACCACCCTGCTCGAAGGCAACTTCATTCCCAAAAGCCTGCTGCCGGCCTACGAGTCCGTGGCCCGCGACCTGCTCAAGCGTGTGGAAGAGGTGTACAAGGCCACGCCGCACAAGAACATCCGCATGCACGGCGATTGCCACCCCGGCA
Source organism: Pseudomonas sp. Y39-6 (assembly GCF_023651955.1). NCBI lineage: Bacteria > Pseudomonadati > Pseudomonadota > Gammaproteobacteria > Pseudomonadales > Pseudomonadaceae > Pseudomonas > Pseudomonas sp. Y39-6. Next base: position 6,455,027 of record NZ_CP069594.1, read on the forward strand.
ACATGATGTGCCGCGACGAGATGTTCCACATCGTCGACCTCGATGACTGCCGCATGGGCCCGGCCGTACAGGACCTGTGGATGATGCTCGCCGGCGACCGTCAGGAATGTCTGGGCCAGCTGTCGGAGTTGATGGACGGCTACCAGGAATTCCACGATTTCGACCCGCGCGAACTGGCGCTGATCGAACCGCTGCGGGCCTTGCGCCTGATGCACTACAGCGCCTGGCTGGCGCGGCGCTGGGATGACCCGGCGTTCCCCCACAGCTTTCCGTGGTTCGGCAGCGAGCGGTATTGGGGTGATCAGGTGTTGGCGTTGCGCGAACAGTTGTCGGCGCTCAACGAAGAACCGCTGAAACTGTTCTGACGGCGTTGCTTCCTGTGGGAGGGAGCAAGCCCCCTCCCACATAAAGCACTGCAGGCCCCACGAGCGGACAAATATCCTTACAATCGCGCTTTGTTAGCTGCCTAAGCAAGGATTCTGCAATGCACGCCGCCAACCCCCGCAAGGGCTACATCCTGGGCCTGAGCGCCTATGTCATCTGGGGTCTGTTCCCGCTCTATTTCAAAGCCATCGCCAGTGTCCCCGCCGCCGAAATCATCGTACACCGCGTGCTCTGGTCGGCGCTGTTCGGCACGCTGTTGCTGATGGTCTGGAAACACCCCGGCTGGTTCCGCGAACTGCGCGATAACCCGCGGCGCCTGGCGATCCTGGCGCTCAGCGGGGCGTTGATTGCGGCTAACTGGCTGACCTATGTGTGGTCGGTGAACAGCGGACGCATGCTCGAAGCCAGCCTGGGTTACTACATCAACCCGCTGGTGAACGTGTTGCTCGGCATGCTGCTCCTCGGCGAACGCCTGCGCCGCCTGCAATGGCTCGCCGTCGGTCTCGCCGCCGCGGGGGTGGCGCAACAGGTGTGGCAGGTGGGCAGTTTGCCGTGGGTGTCGCTGGCGCTGGCGCTGACCTTCGGTTTCTATGGCCTGATCCGCAAGCAGGCGCCGGTCAAGGCACTGCCGGGGCTGGTGGTGGAAACCTGGATGTTGGTGCCGATCGCCGTCGCCTGGTTGCTGTTCAACCCGTCGGCGCACAGCGCGCAGTTGGCATTCTGGAGTACGTCCGAAGCCTGGTGGCTGGTGGCCGCCGGCCCGGTGACGCTGATCCCACTGGTGTGCTTCAACGCCGCCGCACGGCATTTGCCCTACACCGCCCTGGGCTTTTTGCAGTACGTGGCGCCGACCCTGGTGCTGCTCGAAGCGGTGCTGCTGTTTGGTGAACAACTGGCAACCAGCACGCTGATCGCCTTCGCCTTTATCTGGGCCGGCCTGGTGGTCTACAGCCTGGACGCCTGGCTGACCGTGCGCAAACGCTGATCAAATAACGTACAAACCTCTGCAAGCCACGGCCCGCATGGCTTGCAGAGATCCACCCCAAGGTTATCCACAACCTGATCCCCGCCATTTGTGTACAAGCCCTTGAAACTGCTCGTTTTTTGCTCAGCTGACGGAGAAGCACGGCCGGCGTGGCCTGGCGCCGGGTCTCTACAGGTTATCCACAGGCCCATGCAAGATTTCCATGCATAACCTTGTGGGTGGTTATTCCTCGCGGCGCAGTTCCAACTCCACCATCAAGTCGTCGGCCAGGGTTTCCAGGGCCGCTTGCAGGGTGTCCAGCGCCAAGCCAGACGGCACCGCCAGTGATGCATCGGCGTGGAACAGCGGGTCGCCGCTCATCGGCGCCGGGCGCACGTCGGTGCTCAAGCGTTCGAGGTTCACCCCCTGCTTGCTCAACAGCGCGGTAATCTCACGCACGATCCCCGGCCGGTCGTTGCCCACCAGCGTCATGGTGATCGGTTTGGACGCCGCCGCCTGCCCGGCGCCGCTCTCGCCCACCAGCACGCGAATGCCGTGTGTGGATAAGTCCTCCAGCGCATTCACCAGGGCCTGACGGTTCTCGGCGGGAACGCTGACCCTCAGAATCCCGGCAAACTGCCCGGCCATGTGCGCCATGCGGCTCTCCAGCCAGTTGCCGCCGTGGGCCGCGATGTTCTGCGCAATGCGTTCAACCAGGCCGGGTTTGTCGGCGGCAATGATAGTGAGTACAAGATGGTCCATGGCGAAGCCCTCTGGAATTCAATCTACAAGGTGGACGCAGATGCCCCCGAAAACAAATCGTGTACCATTTTTATATTTATCTGGAACAATCCATCTGTTTCTTGAGAACATCCAAGACCCCACTGTGACCATACGACCAAAGTGGGTCGCTAAACGACGTATTTAGTCTAATTTTCACAAGCGCAAGTCATCATGTAGTATGCGCAATCGCGCACTACATAACGTTGGGTCGATGTCTGCCACGGCAACCATGCTCCGCGACACAGCCTGCCCAGCCGCCTTCACAGGCATGTACCGGCGCAGCGTGCCCGCGGTTTAAATGGCCAGAGGCTTCATTGGTAAATTGAAAAGCTGAAAAGCGCATAAGCTCCGCAGAGTGAGGCAAGCAATGACTGAACACGTTCAAGTCGGTGGCCTGCAGGTCGCCAAAGTCCTGTTCGACTTCGTGAACAACGAAGCCATTCCCGGTACCGGCATCACTGCCGACCAGTTCTGGGCCGGTGCCGACAAGGTCATCCACGACCTGGCACCGAAGAACAAAGCCCTACTCGCCAAACGCGACGATTTCCAAGCGCGGATCGACACCTGGCACCAGACTCACGCCGGCCAGGCGCATGACCCGGTGGCCTACAAAGCCTTCCTGCAAGATATCGGATACCTGCTGCCAGAAGCCGCAGACTTCCAGGCCTCGACCCAAAACGTCGATGACGAAATCGCCCGCATGGCCGGCCCCCAGCTGGTTGTGCCGGTGATGAACGCCCGTTTCGCCCTCAACGCCTCCAATGCGCGCTGGGGCTCGCTGTATGACGCGCTGTATGGCACCGACGCCATCAGCGAAGCCGACGGCGCCGAAAAGGGCCAGGGCTACAACAAGGTGCGCGGCGACAAGGTCATCGCCTTCGCCCGCGCCTTCCTCGACGAAGTCGCACCGCTCAGCGCCGGCAGCCACGTCGATTCCACTGGCTACAAGATCGTTGACGGCAAACTCGTGGTCAGCCTCAAAGGCGGCAGCAACAGCGGCCTGCGCGACGATGCCCAGTTGATCGGCTTCCAGGGCGACAGCGCCCAGCCGATTGCGATCCTGCTCAAACACAACGGCCTGCATTTCGAAATCCAGATTGATGCCAGCACCCCGGTCGGCCAGACCGACGCGGCCGGCGTCAAAGACGTGCTGATGGAAGCCGCGCTGACCACCATCATGGACTGCGAAGACTCCGTCGCCGCCGTCGATGCCGACGACAAAGTGGTGATCTACCGCAACTGGCTCGGCCTGATGAAAGGCGACCTGGCCGAAGAAGTGGCCAAAGGCGGCAAGACCTTCACCCGCACCATGAACGCCGACCGCGTCTACACCGGCGTGAATGGCCAGGACGTGACGCTGCACGGTCGCTCGCTGCTGTTCGTGCGCAACGTTGGCCACTTGATGACCATCGACGCGATCCTCGACAAAAACGGCAACGAAGTACCGGAAGGCATTCTCGACGGCCTGCTCACCAGCCTGGCGGCGATCCACAGCCTCAACGGCAACAGCAGCCGCAAGAACAGCCGCACCGGTTCCGTGTACATCGTGAAACCGAAGATGCACGGCCCGGAAGAAGCGGCGTTCACCAACGAGCTGTTCGGCCGCATCGAAGACGTGCTGAACCTGCCGCGCAACACCCTCAAGGTCGGGATCATGGACGAGGAGCGCCGTACCACGGTCAACCTCAAGGCCTGCATCAAGGCCGCCAGCGAGCGCGTGGTGTTTATCAACACCGGCTTCCTCGACCGCACCGGCGATGAAATCCACACCTCCATGGAAGCCGGCGCGATGGTGCGCAAGGCCGCGATGAAGGCGGAAAAATGGATCGGCGCCTACGAAAACTGGAACGTCGATATCGGCCTCGCTACCGGCCTGCAAGGCCGTGCGCAGATCGGTAAAGGCATGTGGGCCATGCCCGACCTGATGGCGGCGATGCTCGAACAGAAAATCGCCCACCCGCTGGCCGGCGCCAACACCGCCTGGGTGCCGTCGCCGACGGCGGCTGCGTTGCACGCGTTGCACTACCACAAGGTCGACGTGTTCGCGCGCCAGGCCGAACTGGCCAAGCGCGAGCGCGCGTCGCTGGACGATATCCTGACCATCCCGCTGGCGAACAACCCTAACTGGTCGGACGAAGAGATCCGCAACGAGCTGGACAACAACGCCCAGGGCATCCTCGGTTATGTGGTGCGCTGGATCGACCAGGGCGTCGGCTGCTCGAAAGTGCCGGACATCAACGACATCGGCCTGATGGAAGACCGCGCCACCCTGCGCATTTCCAGCCAGCACATCGCCAACTGGCTGCGCCACGGCGTGGTCACTCAGGATCAGGTGATGGAAAGCCTCAAGCGCATGGCGCCGGTGGTAGACCGTCAGAATGCCGGGGATGCGTTGTACCGCCCGCTGGCGCCGGACTTCGATAGCAATATCGCGTTCCAGGCGGCGGTGGAGTTGGTGATTGAAGGCACCAAACAGCCTAACGGTTATACCGAGCCGGTGTTGCATCGCAGGCGTCGGGAGTTCAAGGCTAAAAACGGCCTGTAAATGAAAAAGCCCTGGTCTTGCGATCAGGGCTTTTTCTTTGAGGCTTGTGGTGTCCGGAATGGCCTCATCGGGGGCAAGCCCCCTCCCACAGGATGTACGCGGTCAACTGTGGGAGGGGGCTTGCCCCCGATGAGGCCTTTACATACACCGCAAAAATCAGGACCTCATCCCCAACTCGCGCTTGACCATCTTCGCCAACTTCACGCTATCAATCGGCTTGAGCAGAAAGTCCACCACGCTCAAATGCATCGCATCGATCACATCCAGCGCTCCGGCGTTCCCGGACACGACGATGATCGGCAGCGCCGCGCGCTCGGATTCGCGCACTTCGCGAATCAACTGGAGGCCGTTGCTCGGCGCCATGCGCAGGTCGGTGATCAGCAACCCAATGGAGCGGCTCGACTTCAAGAGTTTCAAGGCTGCCTCACCACTCTCGGCGGTCATGCAGCGAATCCCGTCCAGGCCCAGGATTTCCGCCAGCAGTTCGCGCGCATCCTTGTCGTCGTCGACGATCAACACGCGTTGTGGCGGTAAATCAGGCTTCAGCATCACAGCGCTCAGCGCTTCGCGCTCGGCATCACTCAAAATATCGTGGTCGGACATACGGTTCTCAGCTAGCTCTCATCAATCTCCCAGCACACTCGTCAGACATCTGCGGAAGGGCGAACAATGTGCACTTCGTCGGAAAGTTTGCCTAGTGGGCGTTCTACGGGGTTTGGACGATCGTCATGTAAGGTTTTTCCCTAGTTATGCGCCGTTTTCATCGACCTAGACTTACGTCCAATGGGCACCCGCCGTGCAGGAGTCGACCATGCAGGACGATAACGACAAAAACATCGCGGTCATAGTTATGAGTAAAGCTGATGCATTCGCCCAGGCGGGAAAAACTGCGGTGTTGCAGAACATCCACGGCACCTTGCAGTTCCTGCAACGCTTCCCGCCGTTCAACCAAATGGAAAACGCGCACCTCGCGTTCCTGGTAGAGCAGTGCCAATTGCGCTTTTATGGCCCCGGCGAAAGCATCCTCAAACCGTCGGCCGGGCCGGTGGAGCACTTTTACATCGTCAAGCAGGGCCGGGTCATCGGCGAACGGCCGGATTCGGCCGAACCCACCTTTGAGATTGCCACCGGCGAGTGCTTCCCCCTTGCGGCACTGCTGGGCGAACGTGCGACGCGCACCGAGCACAAGGCCGCCGAAGACACCTTCTGCCTGCAACTGAACAAGCCGGCGTTTATCAAGCTGTTCGCGCTGTCCAGCGAGTTCCGCGATTTCGCCTTGCGCGGCGTCAGCAGCCTGCTTGATCAGGTCAACCAGCAAGTGCAGCAAAAAGCCGTGGAAACCCTCGGCACCCAATACTCCTTGAACACCCGCCTCGGCGAGTTGGCCATGCGCCACCCGGTGACGTGCAGCCCGGCTACTCCGTTGCGCGAAGCGGTGACGCTGATGCACGAGCAACAGGTCGGCAGCATTGTGATCGTGGATGAGCACAAGGCGCCCCTGGGGATCTTCACCCTGCGCGATCTGCGCCAGGTGGTGGCCGACGGCACCAGCGATTTCACCCTGCCGATCGACGCGCACATGACCCATGCGCCGTTCTTCCTCACCCCGGACCACAGCGCCTTCGACGCCGCCATCGCAATGACCGAACGGCATATCGCCCACGTGTGCCTGGTCAAAGACCAGCGTCTGTGCGGCGTGGTGTCCGAGCGCGACCTGTTTTCCCTGCAACGCGTGGACCTGGTCCACCTGGCCCGTACCATCCGCAACGCGCCCAAGGTGGAAAACCTGGTGGCGATACGCGGCGAGATCGGCCAGTTGGTGGAGCGCATGCTGGCCCATGGCGCGTCGTCGACCCAGATCACCCACATCATTACCCTGCTCAACGATCACACCGTGTGCCGAGTCATCGAGCTGACCCTCGCCGACAAAGGCGACCCCGGCGTGCCGTTCACCTGGTTGTGTTTCGGCAGCGAAGGCCGGCGCGAGCAGACGCTCTACACCGACCAGGACAACGGCATCCTGTTCGACGCCAAGGACGCCGCCGAAGCGGCTGAGATCCGCGCGCGCCTGCTGCCCCTCGCGCAGCAGATCAACCAGAGCCTGGCGCAGTGCGGCTTCACCTTGTGCAAAGGCAACATCATGGCCGGCAACCCCGAGCTGTGCCTGTCGCGGGCCGAATGGGCGCGACGGTTTGCGGCGTTCATCCGCGAAGCCACGCCGGAGAACCTGCTGGGGTCGACCATCTATTTCGACCTGCGGGTGGTGTGGGGCGATGAGCAGGGCTGTGAACAACTGCGCCAGGGCATTCTCGACCAGGTCGCGGATAACCGCCTGTTCCAGCGCATGCTGGCGGAGAACGCCTTGCGCCAGCGCCCGCCGGTGGGGCGCTTCCGCGATTTCGTGCTGACGCGCAAAGGCGGCGAAAAAGCCACCCTTGACCTCAAGGTGCAAGGCCTGACGCCCTTTGTCGACGGCGCGCGCCTGCTGGCCCTGGCCAACGACGTCCACGCCATCAACACCCTGGAGCGCCTGCGCCAGTTGGTGGTCAAGGAAGTGATCGAGCCGCTGGATGGCGCCGCCTATGAAGAGGCGTATCACTTTATCCAGCAAACCCGCATGCAGCAGCACCAATTGCAGATGCGGGAAAACCAGCCGTATTCCAACCGCGTCGACCCCGACAGCCTCAACCACCTGGACCGGCGCATCCTGCGCGAATCCCTGCGCCAGGCCCAGCGCCTGCAAAGCAGCCTGACCGTGCGGTATCAGCTGTGAACTTATTTGGTTGGTTGCGCACGGCCAAACCCCATCTCGACGCAACACAACAGCAGCGCCTGGCGCAGTTACCCCAGCCGGTCGCGCTGGGCGACGCGGCATTGCGCAGCCAGCGCTGGGTGGTGCTGGACCTGGAAACCAGCGGCCTGAACCTCAACCGCGATCAGGTGTTGTCCATCGGTGCGGTGGTGATCGAGGACGGCGCGGTGGATTTTTCCCAGATGTTCGAGCGCACCCTGCAACGCGCCGAAACAAAACTCAGCCCCAGCGTGCTGATCCACGGTCTCGGCCCCAGCGCGATCGCCGCCGGCAGTGACCCGGTGGACGCGTTGCTGGATTTCATGGAGTTCGTCGGCGACAGCCCGTTGCTGGCCTTCCATGCGCGGTTCGATCAACACATGCTGGCCCGGGCGCTCAAGGACAGCCTGGGTTATCGCCTGGCCCATACCTTCCTCGACGTGGCCGACATCGCCCCGCTGCTGTACCCCGAGGCGCTGCTGCGCGAAGCCGGGCTGGACGACTGGATCGACCACTTCCACCTGCAGGTGGGCGAACGCCATCACGCCAGCGCCGACGCCCTGGCCACTGCGGAGCTGATGCTGATCCTGCTCAGCCGCGCGCGCCAGCAGCACATCGACACACCGCGCGCCCTGCAAGCACGTTTGAGCCAATGGAAACGGCGCAAGCAGGCGCCATCGTTTTAATAGCACCGCCGGACAGACGCCAATTGCGCCCGCTGCACGCCTCTGACACAATCGCGAATAATTCTCGTTAGTTTAAACTTGTTTATTCGGTGATACCTTGTCGTCGGTCCAGACCCCACACAGTGAGCTTGTCGGTGCGTTGTATCGCGACCATCGCGGCTGGCTGCTGGCCTGGCTGCGGCGCAATGTGGCCTGCCCGAGCCGCGCCGAAGACCTGAGCCAGGACACCTTCATGCGCCTGCTCGGCCGCGACGGGTTGCGCGAACCCCGCGAGCCCCGCGCCTTCCTGGTGGCGATCGCCAAAGGCTTGCTGTTCGACTACTTCCGCCGCGCCGCCCTGGAACAGGCCTACCTCAGCGAATTGATGCTGATCCCGCAAAGCGAACAGCCGTCGCCGGAAGACCAGCAACTGATCCTCGAAGACCTCAAGGCCATCGACCGCCTGCTTGGCACGCTGTCGAGCAAGGCCCGCGCCGCGTTTCTCTACAACCGCATCGACGGCCTGGGCCACGCCGACATCGCCCGGCGCCTCGGCGTGTCGGTGCCGCGCGTGCGCCAGTACCTGGCCCAGGGCATCCGTCAGTGCTACATCGCGTTGTATGGCGAGCCGCTGTGAGTGCAATCAGTTGCAAACCGGTGTCAGCTCGGGTGCTGGATGCGGCGATTGCCTGGCAACTGTCCCTCGACTCAGGGGACGGCAGCGCCGTGGAACAGGAGGAGTTCGCCAAATGGCTGGCCAGCGATGCAGAACATGCCCGCGCCTGGCGCCAACTGGGCCTGCTCGACCAGCGCTTCAGCGTGGCCTCGGGCCCGGCGCGGGCGGCGTTGTTGCAGTCACGCGAGGGCATTCGCCAGCGCGTGCGCAAACTCGGCAGCGGCCTGGCGAGTATCGCACTGGTCTGCGGCCTGGCCTTGTTTGCCGGGGAACGTTATGTACCGCTCCACTATTGGCTGGCCGATCAACGCACCGCCACCGGCGAACAACGCACGCTGACACTGGCGGACGGCACGCAGATCAACCTCAACACCCACAGCGCCATCGATGTGCGCTTCGATGAAAAACGCCGGCTGATCGTGTTGCAGGAAGGCGAAATCCTCGTCGAAACCGGCCACAACGATGCGCGCCCGTTCTATGTGCAGACCCGCGACGGCAGCCTGCGCGCACTGGGCACGCGGTTTATCGTCAAGCGCGAGGACGCCGCCACGCGCCTGAGCGTGCTGCAATCGGCGGTGGCCGCACAACCCGAGGCGCTGCATCAGGAACAGATCTTCAAGGCCGGCCAGCAAGTGCTGATGCGCAGCGACAGCCTCGGCCCGCTGCTCGCCGTCACCCCCGCCACCGACGCCTGGACCCGCGGCATGCTGGTGGTGGACAACGCCCGCCTGGGCGATGTGGTCGAGGAACTGAGCCGTTATCGCCGCGGCTACCTGGGTGTGGATAACGCCGTGGCCAACCTGCGCATCACCGGCAGCTTCCCGCTGCACGACACCACCCTGGCGCTCAACGCACTGCTGCCGACGCTGCCGGTGCGGATCGAACAGCGCACGCCGTGGTGGGTGACGGTGAAGGGTAGGCCCTAGGTCCGGCGGTGTCGGGGATATTGCTCGCGCGAGCAATCCCGCTCCCACCTTCGACCGCGTTGTATCAGGCTGAACGCGGTCGAATGTGGGAGCGGGCTTGCCCGCGATGAGGCCCTCAAGAACACCGAATAGCCCCAGGCAACAATTATTTTCCCCAAGCCCTATCACTTTTCGAATCTCGCTCGGCACATGGGTAATTGCGAATTACTTCCATTCAGGAGCCGCCCTATGTCCCGCACGCTAGACACCTTGTTGCGCCCCAGCCTGTTAGCCGTGGCCATTGCCCTCAGCACCCCGCTGACCAGCAGCGTGCTGATCGCCGCCGAGCAAGCGTCCAGCGTGCGCGCCTACAACCTGCCCGCCGCGCCATTGGCCGCCACCCTGAACCAGATCGCCAGCCAGGCCGGCCTCGCACTGACCCTCAGCCCGGCACTGGCCGCGGGCAAAACCTCGGCGCCGGTCCAGGGCCAGTTCGACGCCCCGGGCGCACTGCGCGAGGCACTGCGCGGCAGCGGCTTGCAGGTGGAGCAGAGCAGCGCGGGGACTTACACGCTGGTGGCGATTGCGGACGGGGTCGTGGCGTTGCCGCAAACCAGCATCGTTGCCCAGGGCAACACTGAAAGCGCCTGGGGCCCGGTGCAGGGCTACCTGGCGACGCGTACCGCCGCCGGCACCAAGACCGATACCGCGCTGGTCGAAGCACCGCGCTCGATCTCCGTCGCCACCCGCGAGCAGATGCAGGACCGCAACGTGCAGAACCTGGATGACGCCGTCAAATACATGCCCGGCATTGTGTCCGCCAGCTACGGCAGCGACACCCGCTACGACTGGATGCGCGTTCGCGGCTTCGAACCGACCCAATTCCTCGACGGCCTGCCGTTGCCACGCGGCGTGTATGCCAACCCCAAGGCCGAAACCTGGAACCTGGATCGCCTCGCCCTGCTGCGTGGCCCGGCCTCCTCGGTCTATGGCCAGACCCCGCCGGGCGGCCTGCTGGACATGGTCAGCCGGCGCCCCAGCGCGGAGTCGAGCCATGCCATTCAAGTGCAATACGGCAGTGACAACTATCGCCAGATCAATTTCGCCAGCACCGGCAAGATCGATGATGAAGGCCAGTTCCTCTATGGCGTCAGCGGCGTGGTCCGGGATGCTGGCACCCAGGTCGACCATATCGACAACAAGCGCTACAACATCGCCCCCAGCCTGACTTGGAACATCGACACCGACACCAAGCTGACCCTGCTCTCGCAGTTCACCCGCGACGATACCGGCACCACCAGCCAGTTCCTGCCGATCCAGGGCACCAAGATCAAATCGCCGCTGGGCGAGGTCTCCCACCACAAGAACCTGGGCGATCCGGACTATGAATTTTACGACCGCACCTACTACGCGCTGGGCTATGCGTTCGAGCATCGCTTCAACGATACATGGCAGTTCCGCCAGAACCTGCGCTACACCAAGTCGGAGCTGGCGTTCCAGCAACTGACCGTGGGCTCACTGATCTACGGCCCTGCCGACGCTGCGGGCAACATCGGTCGTTCGTCGACCAACGTTGACGAAAACATCGGCCAATTCGCGGTCGACAACCATTTCCAGGCTGACTTCAACACGGCTGACATCACGCACACGCTGTTGCTGGGGCTCGATCATCAACGCACCGACACTTCGTATCTGTCGATTTTCGGCAGCGCCGGGACGACCAATATCTTCAACCCGACCTACGGCCAGACGATCGTCCGCCCGCCGCGCTCCGACGCGTACTACGACTACAACCAGAAAACCATACAGACCGGCCTCTACGTGCAAGACCAGATGGCCTTCGACAAATGGCGCCTGACCCTCGGCGGGCGTGAAGACTGGGTGCATCAGGGCACCACGTACTTCAACAAGGACGACGCGACCAACACCGACCGCAGCCGGAACTTCAGTGGCAACGCGGCGCTGAGCTATGTCTTCGATTCGGGCTTCGTGCCGTACCTGTCCTACGCCGAGTCCTTCCAGCCGGCGAGCAATGCCAGCGTCGACCCGGTCAAATCGTACAAGCCCACGCAGGGCAAGCAATGGGAACTGGGGGTCAAGTATCAGCCTCCCGGCTCCAACACATTGCTCAGCGCAGCGGTTTACGACCTGACCCAGAAAAACGTGCTGGTCACCAGCTTCGGCGCCGGGGGCGAATCGGTGACCGACCAGACCGGCGAAGTGAAGGTCAAGGGCCTGGAACTCGAAGCCGTGTCTGACGTGAGTGAAAACCTCAAGCTGATAGCCGCCTACACCCTGGCCAAGTCCGAAGTGCAAAAAGGCCAATACAAGGGCAACCGCCTGCAGCTGATGCCGAACCAGCAAGCCTCCCTGTGGACGGACTACACCTGGCACAGCGGCATGCTCGACGGTTTCGGCATTGGCGCCGGGGCCCGCTACACCGGCAATACCTATGGCGACCAGGGCAATACCTGGACGGGCAAGGCCAACGCCTACACGGTGTTCGACGCCGCCGTGCATTACGACCTCGGCCGCCTGGACAACAGCCTCAAAGGCGCCTCGCTGAAACTGAACGCGACCAACCTGTTCGACAAGGACTACCTCTCCACCTGTGACGGTTCCTACTGCTACTTCGGCGACCAGCGCAGTGTGGTCGCCAGCGCCACCTACCAGTGGTAAACGACTGAGTTGACCTCCCGGCCGCCTCCAGGGGCGGCTTGGGTGTGTCTGAAGGCCAACAAATGAAAAGCCGAACCATCCGCCGCTGGTCCTTTATCCACACCTGGACCAGCCTGATCTGCACCTTGTTCCTGCTGTTGCTCGCCCTTACCGGCCTGCCGTTGATTTTCCACCACGAGCTCGATCACCTGCTGGGCAACGAACCCGAGCTGCAGCAGATGCCCGCCGACACACCACAGCTGAACCTCGAGCAACTGGTGGCCAAAGCCCAGGCGCATCGCCCTGGCGAAGTCATGCAATACCTGGCGTGGGACGAAGACGACCCGCACGGCGTGATCGCGATCATGGCCGCCACCGCTGGCACCGAACCCAATGCGTCGCACACGTTCATGCTCGACGCGCGCACCGGCGCAACCGTGGAGATGCCGTCGGCCAACGGCGGCTTGACGCTGTTCCTGCTGCGCCTGCATGTGGATATGTTCGCCGGCCTGCCGGGCAAGTGGCTGCTGGCGTTCATGGGCCTGTTGTTTGTGCTGGCGATTGTCTCGGGCACGCTGCTTTACCTGCCGTTCATGCGCCGCTTGACGTTCGCCACCGTGCGCCAGAACAAATCCACCCGCCTGCGTTGGCTCGACCTGCACAACCTGATCGGCGTGGTCACCCTGACCTGGGCGCTGGTGGTCGGCGTGACCGGCGTGATCAGCGCTTGCGCCGACCTGATCATCGCCGCCTGGCGCAACGACAGCCTCAGCGCAATGATCGAACCGTACCAGCACGCCCCGCCGCTGACCCTGCGCGCACCGGCCAACGATCTGCTCAAGATCGCCGCCGCGGCCGCGCCCGGCATGCAGCCGGACTTCATCGCCTTCCCCGGCACGCGCTTTTCCAGTGAACACCATTACGCGGTGTTCATGAAGGGCAGCACCCACCTGACCTCGCACCTGCTCACGCCGGTGCTGATCGACGCCAGCAGCCTGGCCGTCACCGCGATCGCCGAGCGGCCGTGGTACATGGACGCCATGGGCATGTCGCAGCCGCTGCACTTCGGCGACTACGGCGGCATGCCGATGAAAATCCTCTGGGCGCTACTGGATGGGCTGACCATCGTCGTGCTCGGCAGCGGTGTGTACCTGTGGTGGGTGCGGCGCAAGGCGGGCAAGGCATGAGGCCGCGTCAATCGAGTTTCTGGAAAGTGTTCGGCATTCCGCTGGGGATCGGCCTGCTCAGCGCCGTCGGTTTGTTTGCCGCGTTGCTGGGGGATGGGCTGTGGGATGCGCTGAGTTGGGTCGGGTTGAGTATTCCTGCGGTCATTGGGACTTGGGCGTTGTTCAGGCGGCGTGGTTGAGGACGCTATCGGGGGCAAGCCCCCTCCCACATTTGGAATGCATTCCCCTGTGGGAGGGGGCTTGCCCCCGATGAGGCCCTCAAGAACCACAGGAATCCCCCTCGCCAGCCACGGCGCAACCCACTAGGCTAGCGACTGCCCATCCCATCCAGGGGGATGGGCTGTGGGATGCGCTGAGTTGGGTCGGGTTGGGTATTCCTGCGGTCGTTGGGACTTGGGCGTTGTTCAGGCGGCGTGGCTGAGGACGCCATCGGGGGCAAGCCCCCTCCCACATTGGAATGCATTCCCCTGTGGGAGGGGGCTTGCCCCCGATGAGGCCCTCAAGAACCACAGGAATCCCCCTCGCCAGCCACCGCGCAACCCACTAGGCTAGCGACTGCCCATCCCATCCAGAGGAATGCCCATGTCCGCTCCCAGCATGACCTTGTTCCACAACCCCGCTTCGCCGTTCGTGCGCAAAGTCCGCGTGCTGCTGGCCGAAACCGGCCAGCAGAACCGTGTGGCCCTGCAGCTTTGCATGCCGACACCGGTCAACCCGGATGTGCAACTGGTCAACGAAAACCCGGTGGGCAAGATCCCGGCCCTGCGCCTGGCCGATGGCACGGTGTTGCACGACAGCCGGGTGATCCTCGATTACCTCGACCACCAGCACGTCGGCAACCCGCTGATCCCGCGTGACGGCTCGGCCCGCTGGCGTCGCCTGACCCTGGCCTCGATGGCCGACGCCATCATGGATGCCGCCGTGCTGGTGCGTTACGAGAGCGCCCTGCGCCCGCCGGAAAAACACTGGGCGCCGTGGCTCGACGAACAGCGCAACAAGATCCGGCGCACCCTGGCGGAGCTGGAAGCGGATGCGATTGCCGAACTGGCCAGCCACTTCGATATCGCCGCGATCAGCGTGGCCTGCGCCTTGGGTTACCTGGATTTCCGCCACCCGGACCTGCACTGGCGCGACGCCAACCCCCAGCTCGCCGCCTGGTACGCCGAAGTCAGCCAGCGCCCTTCGATGCTTGAGACACAGCCGCCGGTTTGACCCTGCGCATAGGTGGCGCAGGAAACAACGCCACAATCCTCGCCACCAACTGCGCTCGCTCCCGCTGGTCCTCACGCAACCCGATCATTGCACCGCCTCCAGATCGAATGCCAAGGGCTCGGCCACCTTGCGTTTGCCCACGCCGTACCAATCCAGTTTGCGTGTCAGCACCATCACCGTCCCCAGCAGGCCGAACAGCAACAGCGAGCCCATCAGCAGCGCGTAGTCCTCGGCACTCAATAACCCGTACAACAAGCCATACAACGCCGCCAGCCCGGCCGAAAACCCCAGGCCGTGGGCGACGCTGCGCAGCACATGGCACACGTAGAAACCAATCAACAACACACAGGCACTGGCCGAGATCAGGTACGCCAAGGCAAAGCCCAGGTGCTCGGACAACGACAGCAACAACAGGTAGAAAAACGCCAGGGCGAACCCCACCAGGGCGTACTGGATCGGATGCACCGCCAAGCCCTTGAGCACTTCGAACAGGAAGAAACCGGCAAAGGTCAGGGCGATGAACAGCAGCGCATATTTGATCGCGCGGTCGCTCTTGAGGTACTGGTCCACCGGGTCGATGAAGTTCACCCCGAAGCTGCGGTTGTTGAAGTCGTCACAGCCGCGTTCGTCCAGGCAGCCGCGCAGGGCTTCTTCGAGGTTGGTGGAGAAGAATGAGGTCTGCCAGTTGGCGCTGAAGCCCTTGTCGGTGACTTCCCGTTGCGCCGGCAGGAAGTTGCCGATGAAGCTCGGGTGCGGCCAGTTGGAGGCCAGTGTGACCTGGCTGGTCTTGCCCACCGGCACCACTTGCAGTTGCTCGGTGCCTTGCAGGCGCAGGTCGAAGGCGAAGTCCAGCGCGGCCGGGGTTTTGCTGTCCTGCTCCGGCAGCGCCACATGCACCCCCTCGCCCAGCCACTCGACGTGGGTGCCTGGCGCAAACTCCAGGCGCTGGCTGCCCAGCTCCAGCTTCAGTGCGTTTTCGATACCGCGAATATCGCTGATACCCACCGCCAGAAACGCCGGCTCAAAGCGGTAATCGGCGAAATTTTCCTTGATGCCCCATTGCTCCGGCAAGACGAAGCGTCCGCTGATGCGGTTGTCGGCGTGGAACAGCCGGGCCTGGTAGATGCCACGCGCGCGCAGTTCGGTCTGCACCCGCCCGTCGAGCTCAAAACGCTCCGGCAGGAAATACAGACGACCGCGCACTTCACGGGTTTCCTCGTAGCGCTTGTTGAGTTTTTCATTGAGCTTCCACTCGCGGACAGTCTTGCGGTACGGCACCACCATCACCGGGCCGGTGAGGCGCTGGCTGTAGCTGGAGCTACGGGCGATATCCATCAGGACACTGTCGCGAGTGTATTGGCGGTCGGCGATGAGGCCGTTGATCATCAGCAATGGAATCAGCAATAGCAGGATCAATAGCGCAATCGCGCCAAGTTTGAAAAGCAGGCTGCGGTTCATGGGGCTCTCCCTGTTTTGATGGGGAAAGCGTGAGCCGCGCATGTGGGAAATTTATGTGGGCAGTGTGGAGACTGTGTGGAGATGCAGCACCACTTGCACGCCACCGTGTACGTTGCCGATCTGCAACGTGCCGCCATGCAGCTTCATCACTTCCTCGACAAAGTTGAGGCCCAGGCCGGTGCTTTTGCGCCCGCTGGCCGGACGCGGCAGCGAGTAGAAACGCTCGCTCAGGCGCGGCAAGGCGTAGTCGGGAATCGGCGCGGCCTGGTTGAACAGGCTGACCTGCACAGCGTTGTGCCGGGTCTGTGCGCTGAACCGCAACACCCCGCCCGCCGGCGTGAAGTCCAGGGCGTTGTCGAGCAGGTTGCCCAGGGCCTGGCGCAGCAGGAACGGTTCGCCGAAGACCTTCACCTCAGCGCCGATCGTTTGTTCGATGCGCAAGCCGGCACCTTCGATGCGCGCGCATTGGGCCTTGAGCACATCGTCCACCAGCGCGGCCAGCGGCAGGCTGGCTTGCGCCTCCAGGCCCTGGCGTTGCTCGACCTGGGCCAGGTTCAGCAAGCGCTCGATCAACTGCTGCAGGCGGGTACTTTCGCTGTCGATGTTGCCGACAAAGCGCTGTTGCTGCTCGCGGCTCATGTCGCCCTGCAACAGCTCGGCCGCGCCGCGAATCGCCGCCAGCGGGCTCTTCAATTCGTGGGTCAGGGTGTGGACGTAATGCTCCACATAAGCCTTGCCCTCCAGCTGTGTCCGCATGTGCTCCACGGCGGTGGACAACTGCTTCAGCTCGCCGCCACGGTAATGCGGCAATTCGGCGCGCCGCCCCTCGCTGACCGCCTCGGCATACGCGGTAAGCCGGCGCAGTGCCACGCTCAACCACCACGACAACAGCGCGCCGAGCAGCAGGCCGAGGATCACCAAGCCGGCGCCGTACCACAGCAACCGGTGCTCGGTGCGATCGACATAAGGCTGCAGCGAACTGTTCGGCTTGGCCACCGTGACCACACCGATGATCTGCCCGTTGTCGCGAATCGGCGCGCCCACGTGCATCACCGACGAGGCCGGATCATCCGGCGCGCTGCGGGTGGAGCGCGCGCCGTACTCGCCGCGCAGGGTCAGGTACACGTCGTTCCATTTGGAGTAGTCCTGGCCCACGGCTTCGCCGCTGGAGTCGAGCAACACCATGCCGTTGGCGTCGGTCACGTAGATGCGGTGGTTGACCTGGTTTTTCGGCAGGCCCCAGATGGTCGCGCCCGGCTGACGGGTGCCGTAGGCCTTGAGCAGCTCCGGCCAGTGGCTTTGGGCGAGGGTGCCGTTCTTGACGTCGTTGCGCAGGATTTCCGCCAGCAGGTTGGCGGTGTCCACCAGGGTTTCTTCGGTGGACTGGCGCACGCCGGGGCGGATTTCCTTCATCACGGTGTTTAGCACGAAGTAACCGGTGAAGCCGATAAACAGCGCGTAGACCAGGAAAAACCGCAGCCCCAGGCGCATCAGCTGTGGCTCGGGCTGTAGCTGTAGCCGAGGCCGCGATGGGTCTGGATCGGTTCGGCCTGCGCCGCCACGCTGCGTAATTTGCTGCGCAGGCTTTTGATATGGCTGTCGATATTGCGCTCATAGCCGGCATCGGCCGGCACGCCGACCGCGTCCAGCAGTTGTTCGCGGCTGAACACACGCTCGGGTTGTTCCAGCAGGCTTTGCAGCAAGCGGAACTCATGGCGGGTCAGGCTCAGTGCCAGGCCACGGTAGGTGATCTGCATGCGCTCCAGGTCGACCTGGAACAACGCCGGAGCGACGCCAGGGCCGACGCGCTTGAGGATCGCCCTGACCCGCGCCGCCACTTCCCGTGGGCTGAACGGCTTGACCACATAATCGTCGGCACCGATCTCCAGCCCGACCACGCGGTCGATCTCGCTATCGCGGGCACTGAGAAACATCACCGGCACTTCGCTGAAACGTCGCAGTTGCTTGCAGGTTTCAAAGCCGCTGATGTCGGGCAGGCCGATGTCGAGGATGATCAGGTCGGCCGGGGTCTGGCGCTGATGGGCCAGCGCTTCCTGGCCGAGGCTCAGCCAGGTGGTGGTAAAGCCCTCGCCTTGCAGGGCGAAAACCAGTGTGTCGGCTATCGCCGCTTCGTCTTCGACAATCAGGATGTGCGGCATGGCGGTCCGTCAGCAGTCCGGCTTGTCGGCGGTGTAGCGACGCGCCGGGTTCACCGCGGCGCCGAATTCACGCAGGGCCTTGGCGCCGATCAGCAGCGGGTAGTTGAAGCTGCTGCGGTCGGTGAGGTTGACCTCGACGGTGCGCTTGACGTTGCCCAGGCACATTTCCAGGTCAATCACCGGGCGCGTGGCCACGGTGGCTTCTTCCTTGTCCTCGTCTTCGTCGGCGCGGCTCTTGATCTTGCTGATGCGCGCCACCTTGTGTTCGTAGACTTTGTTGCCGGCGTCCTTGCCGCCGACGCGGAAGCGCACCCAATCGTCGCCGTCACGGGTGAAGGTCTCGATGTCACGGGCCGACAGCGAGGCGGTCAGCGCGCCGGTGTCCATCTTGGCCTTGAAGGTTTCGCCGATCTCCGGCAGTTGGATGTATTCGTAGCGACCGTAAACGGTCGGTTCGGCGGCCATGACGGGCAAGGCCGCCAGGGCGAGCGAGGCAAGGAGCAGTTTCACGAAGTGATTTCCTCGGAAAGAAGTAGGCGAATTCTAGACCGCAAAGGCCGCACTTAGTTAGTTCTGCAACCATACCCGGCATATTGTGAAACATTCGTCGGGCGATTTGCGATTTGGCCTCTAGACGCCGCTCTCTTATTATGTCCCGCCCACAGGACTCCAAGAGTTACTTATGCGCCGCCTGCTCACCGGCTGTTTCGTCTCGCTGCTGCTCCTGCTCAACACCCTGGTCCTGATCGGGCCGCTGACGGTGTTTGCCCTGCTCAAGCTGGTGGCCCCCGGTCGCTATCGCGATTACGCGTCATGGGCCGTGATGTGGATCGCCGAGACCTGGGCCGAAATCGACAAACTGATCTTCGCGCTGTGCATCCCGACCCAATGGGACATCCGCGGCGCAGACGACCTGCGCGGCGACACCTCGTACCTGGTGATCAGTAACCACCAATCCTGGGTCGATATCCCCGCGCTGATCCAGGCCCTCAACCGCCGCACGCCGTTCTTCAAGTTCTTCCTGAAGAAAGAACTGGTCTGGGTACCCTTCCTCGGCCTGGCCTGGTGGGCGCTGGATTATCCGTTCATGAAGCGCTACACCAAGGCGTTCCTGGCCAAGCACCCGGAACTGGCGGGCCAGGACTTGAAGATCACCCGCCAGGCCTGCGAGCTGTTCAAGCGCCAGCCGGTGACGGTGGTCAACTACCTGGAAGGCACCCGGTTCAGCGAGGCCAAGCGTGCCCAGCAAGGCTCACCGTTTGCCCACCTGCTCAAGCCCAAGGCCGGCGGCGTGGCGTTTGTGTTGGCGGCACTGGGCGAACAACTGGATGCCGTGCTCGACGTGACCGTGGTCTATCCGCAAGCGAAGACGCCGGGGTTCTGGGATCTGATCAGCGGGGCGGTACCGAAGGTGATCATCGATATCCGCACCCGTGAGCTGGACCCGGCGCTGTGGCAGGGCGACTACGAAAACGACCCGGCGTTTCGCCAGGTCGTACAGAACTGGGTGAACCGGCTCTGGATGGAGAAAGATCAGCGGATTCAGGAACTGCGAGGCGAAACCGCTGGGGCCTTATGGGCAAAGTAACCGTTACGGACGCTTAGGCCACGTGGCCGAATCGTCACCGGTACGCCACCCGTGCGCTATCTCGATGGTGTCGTGACTGCTCACGGTATCAGCCTGCTCCTGGCTGGCGTCGTGGGGCGCTTTTCCTTGCTCTGCGGCAGCGGGCTTGTGGGTCGCGGCGTGATACGAAGCGCTAGCGAGAGCGTTGTAGGTGTTGACGATGTTCATGGAAGACTCCTACCTGACCGGATTGAAGAATCCACCCCAGGAGGGTTGGTTTTCCTGGAGCAGCCCCCGTAGGTGGTGAAACATCCCACACAGTTCCTCGAGAGTTGTTGCGCAGCATTGCCAAACGAGGGGCTGACTCAATCCTTGGCTACCCGCGCCCCACGCCTGGACCCGCTTGCCCTGCTGCGAACCCGCGATAGGGCCTCGTCTGAAAACGCATAAAAAACTGTCAGAGTTAACAGTTCCGCCCGCCTTGGGCGGCTGATTAGGCTAAGGACTCCATCTCAGTCGAGTGCCCTGATCATGACCATCAAAGTCCTCTTCGCCGGCATGGCGTTACTGACAGTAGCGAACATTGCCCATGCAGAAATGGCCACGTGCCCCGCAGTCAGTTCAATAAAAGCTACGCCGTATACCGACCCGGACCTTCCTCCGGACTTCAACCAAGGCTTCAAATACGAAGCCCCCGGGCCCGGTGGCCAGATGTGGGAGGGCCAGTCCACGGCCACAAGCGAGACCTACCTCGAACCTAAATACAACCTGATGTTAGTCAGTGCCGAAATGATCCACGGGAAAATACTCTGCAGTTATGGCGGTACAACACAAAGAGAAAACGCAGAGCCGGTGAACAACGTTTCCAAACCCTATGTTCAATTGGGCCTGCGGTTTAACAACCCGAAGGCCGCGACCGGTACAGCATGGAACAAAACCAGCTGCGGGAATCAAGGCGGCGCTGTATCGATCGACGCCTCCCAATGTACTTTTGAGTACCAACCGTAACGCTGTTCCCCGCAACCTGCCGGCCACTTCAAAGCGGGGGCGAACCCGCTTTGAAGGACCACGGCCTTAGCTGCCGGTGCCCCAAGCCTGGCCCAGTTTGCCCAGCAGCGAACTGTTGGCACCCTGGCCGCCCAGGTATTGCAGGATCACCGGGGCGAATTGGCCGATCATGCCGCTGTCCATGCCCAGCGCGCTGAACGCGGTGTTCAGGTCGTTGGTGTTCTTCACGTTACCCAGCAGGCCGTCGAGGCCGCTGGTCTTGCTGCCACCGCTCTGGCCGAGCATCCCGCTCAAGGCGCCGAGGCTGCCCAACGCATTGCTGCCCGACAGTTGGTCGATACCCGGCACGCTTTTCCCCAGTTGCGAATAGTCGCTGCTGCTCAGTTGGTTCCTGGCCAGGCCCAGCATGGCGCCGGTGCCGCCGACGGCTTGCTCGGGGGTGACATTCAATTGTGAGGTCAGGGCACTCAGCAAACCGGCCGTTTCGGACGACGGCGCAACGGCAGCGGCTTTGTTGTTGCCGCCCTGCATACCGGAAATCGCATTGGCCGCATCGCCAAGGCTGAACCCGGCGGCGAATACCGGGCCGGCTGCCAGGGTCATCAGGCAGGAAAGGGCGAAACCGCGTGAAATCTTCATCGAAACAACCTCTGGATGTAGGGGTGAAAGCAGGCGTTTGACTGGCCTTTTCGTCACTTGTTCCAAACCCGCTCCGGAACCCAACTGCGATAAGCCGGTCCATGAACTGACTACAAAATTTGTCAGGAAGAGACTTATGACGACGATCCACCCCCAAGTGATTGATCACAAGCCTTCATTCTGGAGCCGCCCGCGCCTGTTCATCGGCGCCTGCGCTGTAGTGGCCGCCGGTATCGGCGGCGCGCTCTACACCCAGGACAGCGTCAAATCCGCCGCCACCCTGGTGACCACCACCCAGCAGCCGGCAGCGCAGATCATGGCCCACAAGGACTACCTGGAAGTGCAGCCGATTGCCTCCACGGCCCCTGCCCCAGATCAGAGCCTGGAGCTGTGGGCCATCCCCGAGGACGGCACGCCGGTATCCCTCGGCCTGTTGCCGGAAGATGGCAAAGGCATCATCGGCTTGAATCCACGCCAGCAGGAATCCATCAGCAAACCGGTGGGCTTGATGGTGAGCTCGGAAACCAAGGGTGGATCGGTGAGCAAGCAGCCGACCGGGCCGACGGTGTATCAAGGCGCGCTGGCGATTCGCTAAGCCACGGGCACCGCGGATTTCGCAGTGCCCTGCTGCTCCGGCATCCAATCAACCCCGTTCGTACACCGCCAATGGCAATGGCAAAACGTGGTCAGGGTTCAGGAGGCTAACGGAAAGCTATTCTGCAACTATGGTGGAAAAACACTTGAAGTACAGACGGAAAATGAAGAGGGCAAGCCAGAAACTATAAAATCGACCGCTAACCTTCGACTCTCGGCCCCACTCTAATTGATAAGGGCGCCCGTCGAGGCGCCCTTGTTTTTTGCTCTAGCGTTTACGCCGCGCTGAACAACTTATGCGGATCAATCACAAACTTCTTCGGCACGCCCGCATCAAACTCGCCATACCCACGCGGCGCGTCATCCAGGCTGATGACTTCGACCCCGACGATGTCGGCAATGTGAATGCGGTCCCACATGATCGCCTGCATCAACTGGCGGTTGTACTTCATCACCGGCGTTTGCCCGGTGTGGAAGCTGTGGGATTTGGCCCAGCCCAGACCAAAACGGATGCTCAGGCTGCCCATCTTCGCGGCGGCGTCGACGGCGCCAGGGTCTTCGGTGACGTACAGGCCGGGGATACCGATCTTGCCCGCCACGCGCACCACGCCCATCAGTGAGTTGAGCACCGTGGCCGGGGCTTCGTGCTTGACGCCGTCATGCCCGTGGCCGCGTGCTTCGAAGCCCACGCAGTCGACGGCGCAGTCCACTTCCGGCTCACCGAGCAAGGCAGCGATCTGTTCGTGCAGCGGCGTGTCGGTGGACAGGTCGACCACTTCAAACCCTTGCGCCTTGGCGTGAGCCAGGCGGATGGAGTTGACGTCGCCGATGATCACCACCGCCGCGCCCAGCAGGCGTGCGGAGGCGGCAGCGGCCAGGCCGACCGGGCCGGCACCGGCGATGTAGACGGTGCTGCCAGGGCCAACGCCGGCGGTGACGGCGCCGTGGTAGCCGGTGGGCAGGATGTCGGAGAGGCAGGTCAGGTCGCGGATTTTCTCCATGGCCTTGTCGCGGTCCGGCAGTTTCAACAGGTTGAAGTCGGCGTAAGGCACCAGCACGTATTCGGCCTGGCCGCCGGTCCAGTCGCCCATGTCGACATAGCCGTAGGCGCCACCGGCACGGGCCGGGTTGACGGTGAGGCACACGCCGGTGTGTTGCTCTTTGCAGGAGCGGCAGCGGCCGCAGGCAACGTTGAAGGGCACGGACACCAGGTCGCCGATTTTCAGGTTCTCGACGTCGCTGCCCTTCTCGATCACTTCACCGGTGATCTCGTGACCGAGCACCAGGCCGGTCTGGGCAGTGGTGCGGCCGCGCACCATGTGTTGGTCGGAGCCGCAGATGTTGGTGGAGACCACGCGCAGGATGACGCCGTGCTCAATCTTCCTGCCACGGGGGTCCTGCATTTTGGGATAGTCGATTCTCTGTACTTCGACCTTGCCGTTGCCGAGATACACGACACCACGATTACCAGACATGCTTTCACCTCGCTGTTGTTTTTATGAAAGCGCGTTGCCCGTGGGTGGGCAGCGCGTTGAGTGCTCGGGTACAGATGCTGTTTCTTGTGTTGTTTGTTAGGGCCTCATCGGGGGCAAGCCCCCTCCCACATTTTGATTTGTGAACACATTCAACTGTGGGAGGGGGCTTGCCCCCGATGGCGTCAGTCAGAGCACCACCGTTCTATTGGCATTCAAAAACACCCGCCGTTCAATGTGATACCCCACCGCCCGGGCCAGGGTCAGCCCTTCGATATCGCGCCCCTTGGCAATCAGATCCTCAGGGTAGTGGCTGTGATCCACCACCTCCACACCCTGGGCGATGATCGGGCCTTCATCCAGGTCGTTGTTGATGTAATGCGCCGTCGCGCCGACCAGCTTCACGCCCTTGTTGTACGCCTGGTGATACGGCTTGGCGCCCTTGAACCCCGGCAACAACGAGTGGTGGATATTGATGGCCTTGCCATCCAGCTTGCGGCACAGCTCCGGCGACAGCACTTGCATGTAGCGCGCAAGGATCACCAGTTCCGCGCCGGTGTCTTCAATCACTTGCCACACCTGACGCTCCTGGGACGGTTTGTCGTTGGGGTCGAGGGCGAAGTGGTAGTAGGGAATCTGGTGCCAGTCGGCCAACGGTTTCAGATCGGGGTGGTTGGACACCACCGCGACCACGTCCATCGACAGTTGGCCGATACGCTGGCGGTACAGCAAGTCGTTCAGGCAGTGATCGGCCTTGGACACCATGATCACCACTTTGGGCCGATAGTTCGGCGCCGTCAGTTCGAAGACCATGCCAAAGGCTTCCCCGCGCGCGGCCAGGCCATCGCGGAACGCTTGCTCATCGAAACCCTCCGGCTGACGAAACTCCACGCGGATAAAAAAGCGCCCTGACAGCCGGTCATCGAACGAGTGGTGCTCGGTGACGTAGCAACCCTGCTCGAACAGGTAGCGGGTGACCGCGTCCACCGTGCCGAGCACGCTGGGGCAGTCGGCGGTCAAAATCCATGTATCGGGTGCGCGGCTCATGACAGGTCACTCCTCAAGCAAAGCCCGGCCTCACCCACCCCTACCCCTGTAGGAGCGAGCTTGCTCGCGAAAATCGTCAACGATAACGCGGGCATCCTGGATGACCGCAGTGCCCTTGAGGTTTTCGCGAGCAAGCTCGCTCCTACAGGGTGGCGGGTGAGGGGGGTGGGGGTCATATCAGGCTTGAACGCTCAGGCCGAATTCGGCCGAGGCATCCTGCAACCACAACCACCAGTAATCCGAGAAGCTGCGACGAATCACCAGCTCCCAGGTGTCTTCGGCGGTATGGCGGATCACCAGTTGCGACTTGGCGAACACCGTGCCCACTGCCTTGCCCACCGGGAAGTTGTTGGGGTGTACGTCGTAGCTGGTGGACTTCATCAGCACGTCGCGCACGTTCGGGCCGCGCAGTTCGAGGATCTGTTGGCCGCCGCTGACATTGACGATCTGGATATGCAGATCGCCCAGGGCGGCACGCAGGTTTTGTTCGGCGGCGAATTCTTCACCGCTCGGCACCACCAGCAGCCACTCGTCCGGGCCGAGCCATTGCAGGCTGGTGTCGCCGTTGACAATCACCGTCAGCGCGCCGGGCAGTTCGATGCCCAGGGCCTTGTGGACGCCAGCGGCGAAGGCGGCGTCATGGCCGTCGCCGCGAATAGTCAGGTGGCCGAGCAGTTTCTTTTCACGCACGGTCACGCCGGCATTCTTGCGGCCCTTGCCGATCAGGCTGGCGAGGTCGGCATGGTGCAGCGACGACTCGGCCTTGGCCCCGGTGGTGGGGCGTTGTTGGTATACGTTGGCTGCTGTCATAGAGCACCTTTGCTGAATTCTGTTGTGTGGCTACTGGCGTCATCGGGGGCAAGCCCCCTCCCACATTTGGAATGCATTCCCCTGTCTCCCGATGGCCGCGCCTCGGTCTATCAGATGTTCTGGCGATCGCCTTTCGGATCAAAGAACACCGAGGACACAATCTCCGCCTCGATCACGCTGCCATCCGCTTGCGGCGAAAACACCCGCTCGCCGATGCGCTTCAAGCCGCCCTTGACCACCGCCAGCGCAAACGAATAACCGAGGGAGTTATGCGCGTAGCTGGAGGTGACGTGGCCGACCATCTTCATCGGGATCGTCTGCTTGGCGTCGAACACCAGTTGCGCGCCTTCCGGCAGCCACACCGCTGGATCGATCGGCTTGAGGCCGACCAATTGCTTGCGATCTTCGCGCACGCAGTCTTCGCGGTTCATCCCGCGCCAGCCGATCCACGAGAACGGCTTGGTACGGCCGACGCACCAGCCCATGTTCAGGTCGTCCGGGGTCATCGAGCCGTCGGTGTCTTGGCCGACGATGATGAAGCCCTTCTCGGCCCGCAGGACGTGCATGGTTTCGGTGCCATACGGGGTCAGGTTGTACTTTTTGCCGGCCTCGACGATTTGCTCCAGTACGCCCATGGCGTAGTCGGCCTGCACGTTGACTTCATACGACAGCTCGCCGGTGAACGAGATGCGGAACACCCGCGCCGGTACGCCGCCGACCAGGCCTTCTTTCCAGGTCATGAACGGGAAGCCGTCCTTGTCCAGGTCGATGTCGGTGACTTCGGCCAGCAGCTTGCGGCTGTTGGGGCCCGACAGGGTCATGGTCGCCCAGTGGTCGGTGACCGAGGTGAAGTAGACCTTGAGGTCCGGCCATTCGGTCTGTTGGTAGATTTCCAGCCATTGCAGCACACGGGCCGCGCCGCCGGTGGTGGTGGTCATCAGGAAGTGGTTGTCGGCCAGGCAAGCGGTCACGCCGTCGTCGAAGACCATGCCGTCTTCTTTGCACATCAGGCCGTAGCGCGCCTTGCCCACGTCGAGCTTGGTCCAGGCGTTGCTGTAGATGCGGTTGAGGAACTCGCGGGCATCCGGGCCCTGGATGTCGATCTTGCCGAGGGTCGACGCATCCAGCAGGCCGACGCTGTCGCGCACCGCCAGGCATTCGCGCTTGACCGCCGCGTGCAGGTCTTCACCGTTGCGCGGGAAGTACCACGGGCGTTTCCACTGGCCGACGTCTTCAAACTCGGCGCCATTCTTCACATGCCAGGCGTGCAGCGCGGTGTAGCGAACGGGCTCGAAGATGTGCCCACAGTGCCGCCCCGCAACCGCGCCGAAGGTCACCGGCGTGTAGTTGGGGCGGAACATGGTGGTGCCCATCTGCGGGATGGTCACGTTCAGCGAACGCGCCGCAATGGCCAGGCCGTTGACGTTACCCAGCTTGCCCTGGTCGGTGCCGAAGCCCAGCGCGGTATAGCGCTTGACGTGTTCCACCGACTCGAAACCTTCGCGGGTCGCCAGTTCGATGGCGGCCGCGGTGACGTCGTTCTGCAGGTCGACGAATTGCTTGGGCGCCCGTGCAGTGGCTTTCTCGTGAGGCACCTGGAACAGCGCCAGCGTCGGCTCTTCCAAGCGGTTCAAGGCTTTGGGCAGCGTGCCTTCCACCGGGCTAAAACCGGCTTCGCTGGCGGCGCGCACGCCCCCTTCAAAACCGTCCGCCAGGGAATCGCCCAGGCCGTAGACGCCGTTGATACCGCCAACGCACACGCGCTTTTGCGGTGCTTCACCCGGTACAAAACCGAGGATGTCTTCGCGCCAGGTCGGCTTGCCGCCCAGGTGCGAGGCCAGGTGGACCACCGGGCTGTAGCCGCCGGAGCTGGCCACCAGGTCGCAGTCCAGCCACTCGCCGGGGCTGGTGACGGTATGCGCTTTGACATCGATGGCGGCAACACGGGCGCCGCTCACATGCTTGCTGCCACGGGCTTCGATCACGGCGCTGCCGGTGAGGATACGAATGCCTTTGGCGCGGGCTTCTTCCACCAGCGCGCCGCGTGGGTTATGGCGGGCATCGGCCACGGCCACCACTTTCAGGCCGGCTTCCAACCAGTCCAGAGCGACGCGGTAGGCGTGGTCGTTGTTGGTCGACAGCACCAGTTTCTTGCCCGGCGCCACGCCGTAACGGCGCACGTAAGTCGAGACTGCACCGGCGAGCATATTGCCCGGCACGTCGTTGTTGCCGTACACCAGCGGACGCTCGCACGCACCGGTCGCCAGCACCACGCGCTTGGCACGCACACGGTGGATACGCTGGCGCACCTGGCCGATCGGCGCACGGTCGCCGAGGTGATCGGTGAGACGCTCGTGAATGGTCAGGAAGTTATGGTCGTGGTACCCGTTGACGGTGGCGCGGGGCAGCAGCACCACATCCGGCAGGGCTTTGAGTTCGGCGATGACGCTGGCGACCCACTCGGTGGCCGGCTTGCCGTCGAGGCTTTCGCGCGAATCGAGCAACGAGCCGCCGAACTCTTCCTGCTCATCGGCGATGATCACGCGGGCGCCGCTGCGCGCAGCGGCCAGTGCAGCGGCCAGACCGGCCGGGCCGGCACCGACCACGAGCACGTCGCAATGCCGGTTGAAGTTGTCGTAGGTGTCCGGGTCGTTCTCGGTCGGCGAGCGGCCTAAACCTGCAGCCTTGCGGATGTACTTCTCGTAGGTCATCCAGAACGACTGCGGGTACATGAAGGTTTTGTAGTAGAAACCCGGTGGCATCAGCTTGCCGCCGACTTTGCCGAGAATACCCATCACGTCGTTGTTCACGCTCGGCCAGCCGTTGGTGCTGGTGGCGACGAGGCCCTGGTACAACGCCTGTTGCGTGGCGCGCACGTTGGGAATCTGGGTGGCTTCGGTGGCGCCGATCTGCAGCACCGCGTTCGGCTCTTCGGCACCGGCAGCAAAGATGCCGCGTGGGCGCGAGTACTTGAAGCTGCGGCCGATGATGTCGACACCGTTGGCCAGCAGCGCGGCGGCCAGGGTGTCGCCTTCGAAGCCTTTGTAGGTCTGGCCGTTGAAGCTGAAGGTCAGGACTTTGTTACGGTCGATCCGGCCACCGTTGGACAGGCGATTGATCTGGCTCATACCTTCGCTCCAGCAGCCTTGGCGGTGAATTGCGGCTTGGTGCCGATTTTGTAGGTTTCAAGAATTTCGTAGGTCAGCGTGTCGCGGGTCGCGTTGAAGTACTGACGGCAACCGGCGGCGTGAATCCACAGCTCGTGGTGCAGGCCCCGGGGGTTGTCGCGGAAGAACATGTAGTCGCCCCACTCTTCATCGGTGCAGGCGTTGGGGTCCAGCGGGCGTGGGATGTGCGCTTGGCCGGAGGCATGGAATTCCTCTTCGGAGCGCAGTTCGCCACAGTGAGGACAGAAGATATGCAACATAGGGAATTTCTCCTGTTAGTGGGCGACGGCCGCAGCGCCGTGTTCGTCGATCAACGCACCGTTGTGGAAACGGTCGATGGAGAAAGGTGCGGCCAGCGGGTGCATTTCACCCTTGGCCAGGCTCGCGGCAAACACGTTGCCTGAACCGGGAGTGGCCTTGAAACCGCCCGTGCCCCAACCGCAGTTGAAGAACATGTTCGGCACCGGGGTCTTGGAGATGATCGGGCAGGCGTCCGGCGTGGTGTCGACGATGCCGCCCCACTGGCGGTTCATACGCACGCGCGAGAGCACCGGGAACATCTCGACGATGGCCTGGATGGTGTGTTCGATCACCGGGTACGAACCGCGCTGGCCGTAGCCGTTGTAGCCGTCGATACCGGCGCCGATCACCAGGTCGCCCTTGTCGGACTGGCTGATGTAACCGTGTACGGCGTTGGACATGATCACGCTGTCGATAATCGGCTTGATCGGCTCCGACACCAGTGCTTGCAGCGGGTGCGATTCGATCGGCAGGCGGAAACCGGCGAGCGAGGCCATGTGCCCGGAGTTACCGGCCGTGACCACACCGACGCGCTTGGCGCCGATAAACCCCTTGTTGGTTTCGACACCGATGCACACGCCGTTTTCCTTGCGAAAGCCGATCACTTCGGTCTGCTGGATCAAATCCACTCCGAGGGCGTCGGCGGCGCGGGCAAAGCCCCAGGCCACGGCATCGTGACGGGCCACGCCGCCGCGCCGTTGCACGGTGGCGCCCATCACCGGGTAGCGGGTGTTCTTCGAGCAATCCAGGTACGGAATCTCGTCCGCGACCTGTTTGGCGTTGAGCAGTTCGCCGTCCACGCCGTTGAGGCGGTTGGCGCTGACGCGACGTTCGGAATCGCGGATGTCCTGCAGGGTGTGGCACAGGTTGTAGACGCCGCGCTGGGAGAACATCACGTTGTAGTTCAGGTCCTGGGACAGCCCTTCCCACAGTTTCATCGCGTGTTCGTACAGGTGCGCCGACTCGTCCCACAGGTAGTTGGAACGCACGATGGTGGTGTTGCGCGCGGTGTTACCGCCGCCCAGCCAGCCCTTTTCGACCACGGCGACATTGGTGATGCCGTGCTCCTTGGCCAGGTAATAGGCGGTCGCCAGACCATGCCCGCCACCGCCGACGATGACCACGTCGTACACCTTTTTAGGGGTCGGCGTGCGCCACATCTTCTGCCAGTTTTCGTGGTGGCTGAGTGAGTGCTTGAAGAGGCCGAAGCCCGAGTAGCGTTGCATAGTCATTACTCCAAAACCGCGCTCAGCGATAAACCGGGAAATCAGCGCACAGGGCCGACACGCGCTTGGCCACGTCGGCCTCGACATCGGCGTCGCCGAGGTTGTCGAGGATGTCGCAGATCCAGCCGGCCAGCTCGATGCATTGCGGCACCTTGAAACCGCGCGTGGTCACCGCCGGCGTGCCGATACGCAGGCCCGACGTCACGAACGGCGACTGTGGGTCATTCGGCACGGCGTTCTTGTTGACGGTGATGTGGGCGCGACCGAGAGCGGCGTCCGCGTCTTTACCGGTGAGGCCCTGGCGAATCAGGCTGACCAGGAACAGATGGTTATCGGTGCCGCCGGACACTACATCGTAGCCGCGTTTGATAAACACGCCGGCCATGGCCTGGGCGTTGTCGATCACTTGCTGCTGATAGGCCTTGAAGCCAGGCTCCTGGGCTTCCTTGAAGCACACCGCCTTGCCGGCGATGACGTGCATCAGCGGGCCGCCCTGGGCGCCAGGGAATACAGCGGCGTTGAGTTTCTTTTCGATCGTTTCGTTGGCACGCGCCAGAATCAGGCCGCCACGCGGACCGCGCAGGGTCTTGTGGGTGGTGGTGGTGACCACGTCGGCGTAAGGCAGCGGGTTCGGGTACAGACCGGCGGCCACCAGGCCGGCGACGTGGGCCATGTCGACGAACAGCAGCGCACCGACCTTGTCGGCAATCTGACGGAAGCGTGGGAAATCCAGGGTCTTGGAGTAGGCGGAGAAACCGGCCACCACCATCTTCGGCTGGTGCTCCACGGCCAGGCGTTCGACTTCGTCGTAGTCGATCAGCCCGGTGTCGGTGTTGATGCCGTATTGCACCGCGTTGTACAGCTTGCCCGAGGACGACACTTTGGCGCCGTGGGTCAGGTGGCCGCCGTGGGCCAGGCTCATGCCGAGGATGGTGTCACCGGCGTTCAACAGCGCCAGGTACACCGCGCTGTTGGCGGATGAGCCGGAATGCGGCTGCACGTTGGCGTAGTCGGCGCCGAACAACTGCTTGGCGCGCTCGATGGCCAGGGCTTCGACCTTGTCCACATGCTCGCAGCCACCGTAGTAGCGCTTGCCCGGGTAGCCTTCGGCGTACTTGTTGGTCAGGCCGCTGCCCTGGGCTTGCATCACGCGCTTGCTGGTGTAGTTCTCCGACGCGATCAGCTCGATATGATCTTCCTGCCGCTGCTCCTCGGCATTCATCGCCGCGAGCAGTGCATCGTCATAACCCTGGATCTGGTCTTGTTTGCTGAACATCGCGTCTCTCCCAGCCTTTCGTATTGTTAAGGCCCGTGCAGGGCCCTTTGATGCGATGGTAGGGCTGGCGCAGGCAGGTCAAATGCCTACGGACGCCACGCAAAGGTGCGTTTACGACATTGCTGGAACAACGCAGAACAAATGTGGGAGGGGGCTTGCCCCCGATAGCGGTGTGTCAGCCACGGCATGTGCAAGCTGATCCACCGCTATCGGGGGCAAGTCGAACCGTCGCACCGCCCCTCCCACACTGGTTAGGCGATGATTTGACGGACGAGTAGCAGCAGCAGGAAATGCACAGGATAGAGGGCATACGCCCAGCGGCGTATGGCCGGTGGCGAGGTGTGTTGGGCGTGTCGCAACACGACCAGGCCGAGCAGTGGCGCGAGCAGGCAGGCGCTCAGTCCCATCCACGCCACCGGCGTGCCGCTATCAAGCAGGATTTGCCATTGATTGGCTGCCACACACAGCAGCCCCGGAAATACGCTGAAATACCATCGCCGACGAAACACCAACACCATCGCCCACGGCAGCAATACACCGAAGAAACCGAACATCAACTGCGTGGAAAACACAGCGCCTATCGCCAGGGCAATCAGCGCCAATCCTCGATCAACCAGCGCCTTCTGCTGCCATCCTCGGGCAACCAGCAGGCCCAACGCCAAGGTGGGCAACACATTCAACGTATCGGCATCTTCGATGAACAGCCGGTACGGCACTTCACTGATCAGGCTGAGCAACAGCAACCAGCCCAGGTAACGCCAGCGGCCGCTCACCGGCGCGTCTCGCACCCGATGCACATTCGCCGCAATCGCCAGGCAAAACCACGGGAACGCCAGGCGCCCCGGCACATACAGGCCATCCAGGCTCAACCCGACATAACGCAAGTGGTCCAGCACCATGCTCAGCAGCGCCAGCCACTTGAGCAAATCCAAGGCGCCATCGCGGACACGTCCGACAGGAATCGTTTCAGTAGCGTGCATAATTCCCCAGTGACTTTGCATTTACAGTGCGTGTGCACCCCGGACAATCTTGGTTAAAGTGTGCACCAACATCGACCACAGGAATGGGCCATGACCGACAAGAGCCAACAATTCGCCAGCGATAACTATTCCGGCATCTGCCCGGAAGCCTGGGCTGCCATGGAACAAGCCAACCACGGCCATCAGCGCGCCTATGGCGATGACGAATGGACCCACCGCGCCGCCGACGGTTTCCGTAACCTGTTCGAGACCGACTGCGAAGTGTTCTTCGCCTTCAACGGCACCGCCGCCAACTCCCTGGCGCTGTCGTCGCTGTGCCAGAGCTACCATAGCGTGATCTGCTCGGAAACCGCCCACGTCGAGACCGACGAATGCGGCGCACCGGAGTTTTTCTCCAACGGTTCCAAGCTGCTCACCGCGCGCACCGAAAACGGCAAGCTGACCCCGGAATCGATCCGCGAGATCGCCCTCAAGCGCCAGGACATCCATTACCCCAAACCCCGCGTGGTGACGCTGACCCAGGCCACTGAAGTCGGCAGCGTGTACACCCCGGACGAAATCCGCGCCATCAGCGCCACCTGCAAAGAGCTCGGCCTGAACCTGCACATGGACGGCGCGCGCTTCGCCAACGCCTGCGCGTTCCTCGGCTGTTCGCCGGCCGACCTGACCTGGAAAGCCGGGGTGGATGTGTTGTGCTTCGGCGGCACGAAAAACGGCATGGCCGTGGGCGAAGCGATTCTGTTCTTCAACCGCGCACTGGCCGAAGACTTCGACTACCGCTGCAAACAGGCCGGCCAGCTCGCGTCGAAGATGCGCTTCCTCTCTGCGCCGTGGGTGGGCCTGCTGGAAAACGACGCCTGGCTCAAACACGCGCGCCACGCCAACCACTGCGCGCAGATGCTGAGCAGCCTGGTGGCGGATATTCCCGGCGTGGAATTGATGTTCCCGGTGCAGGCCAACGGCGTGTTCCTGCAACTCTCGGAACCGGCGATCGCCGCGCTGACGGCCAAGGGCTGGCGCTTCTACACCTTCATCGGCAAAGGCGGCGCGCGCTTCATGTGTGCGTGGGACACCGAGGAAGAACGCGTGCGCGAACTGGCGGCGGATATTCGCGAAGTGATGGGCGCGTGAAACGACGGCCCGCGTCGCAGGCTCATGACCTGCGACGCGGGCCTGCAGCAACTTGCAGGCTCATGATTTAACGCCCAGCGCCTACCGCTCGCGCATCTCGCTCACACACGTATGCTCACAAGGCCTTCGGCTGAAGCGCTTGCCATTCATCAATAGGGCCACGGTTGGTGAGAAGGGTCCCGCCGTTGAATTTCACCGCCAGTTTATTTACCGCGTTCAAGGCCGTCGTCACCGCCCCTTCCGCCCAGCCTCCCGTCCACGAAACATCGTCACCCGCAAGAATGAAGCCGTCGGGGTTCGCGCTCGACACACCGTTCATGAACTGAGAAAACAACAAGCGCTGGTACTCGTACTGTCCCGGCAGGTTCATTTTGAACGCGCACAGGAAAAACGGCTGCTCTTCCCAGTTGATTTCAACAAACGGGTTGGTCATGCCGAACTCAGCGGCCAGATTCAACTGATGAGGGGCATACACGCTGTCCAGCAGGGTTGTGCATAACTGCACGTGGGACGGCAGCGGCGCACTGCGATCACCCAGGAATTTGAGGGCGTCATCATTCCAGGTGTAAGACAAAAACAGGCCACTGCCGTTGTGAGGCCCCTGGCTCTCGCTATAGTCCAGCAGGTAGGTGCCGCGGGTGATTCGATCCGACAACGTCACACTCATCCTGTACTGCGAATCAGCCTCCATATCGGTCCAGAACGGTCGTTTGGTTTGCGCGAAGATTTTTGCCGACTGCATGTAATGGGTGTACATCACCGCTTCCCATTCCTTGCCGGATAACAGGTCATTCATCGCGTTGAAGCGGGCAGCGCCATCCATATAACGGAATTTGTCGAGGACCCGTTTGTGCGGGGTATAGACCACGGCAGGAAAGGTGTATTGGCGGTCGCTTCCCAGATTGTGATCAAACACCCACACGTCGAACTGGCCATCCGGCCGACGTAGGATCTGCCGCACTTCCTGTTTCAAAGGCTGAGCGATGACCTGGGTAGTCAGGCCTTGGACGGTGGTGCCCGCAGGCCAATGGACCATGGCGTCGCCGAAGGTATCCGGGGCACGCGTCCACAGCCGGTTTGGCAGCTCGCTGGAGCCGTCATACATCAGCTTGTGGTTGGTATCCAACCCGGTATACAGCACCCGTAACACCTCCAGGAAGCAGTTCGGGTAATCGGTATTCCAGCCGCCAGTGCCGAAGCCGATCTGGCCGAACAGATCGATATCTTCGCGACTCCAACCCGCCTGCTCGACCATCGCGGCAAAAAAACTGAGGTTGTCCCAACCCGCATCAAGGATCGCGTTCCACAAGGCTTTGATCCGGGCCTGATCAAGGCTGCCCTCGGACATTGCCGCTTCCATCTCAGTGAACTTGATCGGGTCCTGCTCAAGAAATACTTCGAATAGCTTGCGCTCGATCTCGGCGTAATCAACCGGCAGATTATCGCCTTCGTAATAAACCTGTTTTTGCTGGTAGTCGACGACCGTGCTGGGGGTAAAAGGCGACCCCGGATTGGGAAAATCCGTCGAGTTGGCCCGCATGCCAACTTTGTCGAAATAGTGCATCAACGCCTTGCCTGAAACAGGAAAGCGCATGGCACCCATTTCGCAGATAACACTGTTATCCGGATCTTGCGGATCACCCGCCACATAGGAATACAGGCGCCCACCGATGCGGCCACTGGCCTCTACTACCACCGGGTGCAACCCCATACGCATGGCTTCATAGGCCGCGACCATTCCAGCGACGCCGGCGCCGACGATCAAGACCTGCTTGCCATAGGCCTGGCGGGATACCTGCGCCAACGGCGTGCCTAAACTGTCAGCCGTTTCAAGAAACCGGGCGTAATGAAAAGGAAAGTCCGGAACAAGTGCAGTGACATTCTTGGCAAGCAAGCGCGCTGCGCCTTTACTGCGGGAGGGGATAGCAGACATGGCAATCGTCCTTGGTATGTAATCAGGACGTCCACCTACTGCTTCAATGCGAAGGGCGAATACGACGTATGTGCTGCTCAGCGTAGATAATTGTAGGAAATGGCTCTATATCACTTGGAAATAAAAAGCCAATGCGTAATACAAGCCTTGCTTCAGAAGGCTTCAGGCAATCAGTTCAGAAATTCGTGAAGTGATTATTTGCAAATGCCGATTCAATAATCTTTTTAGTTACAAGACTCTTCATAGTCTCACTTAATAAAAACAGACCGTGATGCCTATGAACACGCCCCCCAACCGTTCGGCTGCTCCGCCATCCACCACACTGAAAATCGAAACCCGCTCCATTGACTACGTGCCGCGTAATGAGCGCCACGGCAAGGTCTGGCATCAGGCACCGTTCTGGTTCACCGGTAACTTCGTACTGACCACCCTGGTCACCGGGTTTACCGGCGCAGCCTTGGGGCTGAGCCTGGTGTATGCGATTCTGGCGATTGTCATTGGCGTGTGCCTGGGCACGTTCGCCATGGCGTTCCACGCCAACCAGGGGCCGCGCATGGGTTTGCCGCAGATGATCCAGTCGCGGGCACAGTTCGGCCTGCGCGGGGCAATCGTGCCCTTTATCGCAGTGGTGTTCGTGTATATCGGCTTTAACGTGTTCAACGTTATCCTGGCGACCGACGCCATCAATACCGTGCTGCCCGGCAACCGCGCACCGTGGTACGCCTTGATGATCCTCCTGGCCGTGGTGATTGCCGTGATCGGCCACGACCTCCTGCACACCGTGCAACGCTGGCTGACCTACGTGATGATCAGTGTGTTCGCGGTCCTCACGGTTGCTGCCGTGATGAACCTGCAGGCCGACATGGCGGTGGCCAACGCCCATTTTTCCTGGCCGGCTTTTCTGATCCAGCTTTCAGCCGCCGCGGGTTACCAGATCAGCTACGCCGTCTACGTCTCGGATTACTCGCGCTACCTGCGCCATGACACGCCGTCGCGCAAAGTCATCGCCTGGACGTACCTGGGCGCCGCCGGCTCGGCGCTGTGGCTGATGTCGCTGGGGGCCTTTCTCGCCTCGGCGCTGCCCTCACCCGACGCCATCGGCAGTGTGCAGGCTGTGGGCAACCAACTGCTTCCGGGGTTTGGCACCTTTACCGTATTGATCGCAGTGCCCGCACTGGTTGGCATCATGGCCGTCAACTGCTACGGCGCCATGCTGACGGGGATCAGCGCGATTGACGGCTTCGTGTCGATCAAACCGGGCATCAAAGGGCGCATCGTGGGAATCAGCCTGGTGGGCGGCGCGATTTTCGCCATCGCCTTGAGTATCCCGCAGAGCTACCTGGAGAGTTTCAATACCTTCGTCTTGCTGATGTTGTATTTCCTCGTGCCCTGGACCGCCGTCAACCTCGCGGACTTCTATGTTGTACGCAAGGGGCAATACGCAATCAGTGACATCTTCAACCCGAACGGTATCTACGGCCGCTGGTCGGGTGCCGGGCTTATTTCCTATTTCCTGGGCCTGGGGGCGATGACACCGTTCATCTCCCTGGGGTTTTACCAAGGGCCCATCGCGACGGCTTTGGACGGGGCCGATATTGCATTCGTGGTCGGCCTGGCAGTTTCTGCAATCGCCTACTGCCTGCTGTCATGTACACGTGACCTGACCGCCGAGCAACGCGCAATTGAAGCCAGCGACCGCCTGTTTGAAGGCGAAGAGTCATGACACCGGTACGCGTTGTCTGTCATCAATTGGAACCGCACCTGGGCGACACCGACTACAACCGTCGTCTGAGTGAAACGGCGATCCGCAGCGCCGCCGCCCTGGGCGCCCATGTGGTGGTGCTGCCCGAACTCATGCAAAGCGGCTACGCGTTCAATGACCTGGCAGAAGCCAGAGCGGTGTCGGAACCGCTCGACGGCCCGACGCTGTGTCTGTGGAAAGCCCTGGCTATCGAGTTGGGCTTGATCGTCGTCGCCGGCTTCTGCGAGCGTCTGAGTGCCGGCCGAGTTGCCAACAGCGCCGCGTTGATTGAGCCCGACGGTAGGCTGACGGTGTATCGCAAGGCGCATCTGTGGGACCGTGAAAAGCTGATCTTCACCGCCGGTGATGCGCCGCCACCGGTGGTCGACACCGCCGTCGGGCGGATCGGCATGATGATCTGCTACGACCTGGAGCTGCCCGAGTGGGTACGCCTGGCCGCGCTGGCGCAAGCCGACTTGCTCTGCACCCCGGTGAACTGGCCGGACGGCCCGCGCCCCGTGGGTGAGCGGCCGGCAGAGATCGTGCGAGTCCAGGCCAATGCGGCGGTCAACCGCATGTTCATCGCGGCGTGCGACCGCCATGGCGAAGAACGTGGCGTCAACTGGGTGGGCGGCTCGGTCATCGTCGACGCCGATGGCTACCCGCTGGCCGGAGCAAGCGCCCACCCGACGGAACAACAATTGGTGGCTGACTTGCCCTTGGCGCAGGCCAGGAACAAGTCAATCAGCGAGCACAACCACGTTCACCGGGATCGTCGGCCTGGGCTGTACTGAGCGTCAGAACTCAATCCGCACGTCGCCCTTCGGCACGCTGCAGCACGACAGGATGTAGCCCTCGGCTTCGTCTTCCTCGGTAATCCCGCCGTTGTGGTCCATCTCGACCTCGCCGCCCAGCTTGAGCACCTTGCATGTGCCGCAAATCCCCATGCCGCAGGCCTTGGGAATCAGCAGGCCGAGCTTGGCCGCAGCGGCGTGGACGGTTTCGCCCGGCGCCACGCGGATGCTCTTGCCCGAGGTGATGAACTCGACCTGATGCAGGTCCGCCAGGTCGATTTCCGGCGCATCGGCGGCTTGTTCGGCCTGTTCCACCGCATCGGCGCGGGCTTCCGCTGGCGTCGCGCCGAAGGACTCTTCGTGATAACGCGTCATGTCGAAACCCGCGGCTTCCAGCAGGCGCTTCACTGCGGTCATGTACGGCGTGGGGCCGCAGCAGAACACTTCGCGCTCCAGGAAGTCCGGCACCATCAATTCGAGCATCTTGT
Source organism: Pseudomonas sp. Y39-6 (assembly GCF_023651955.1). Taxonomy (NCBI): domain Bacteria; kingdom Pseudomonadati; phylum Pseudomonadota; class Gammaproteobacteria; order Pseudomonadales; family Pseudomonadaceae; genus Pseudomonas; species Pseudomonas sp. Y39-6. Next base: position 6,493,587 of record NZ_CP069594.1, read on the forward strand.
GGTTCAGGTAGCCGCGATACCCGGCCCAGGGCTCGCCCAGGCCGTGCTTCTCGCAGATCAGGTGCAGGCTGAAGTTGTCGATCCGCGAGGCCATGTGCTCCAGCTCGCGGTGGTAGATGATGTCTTTGGGCGAGCGCGCGCTGTGGATAAACGTCATGTCGACATTGGCGTTGGTGTCGTAGAACCAGCGCGCCATGGACATCACCGGGGTAATCCCGACGCCGCCGCTGAGGTACAGCACCTTGGGGCTTGGGAAGTCGATGGCATTGAACAGCCCGACCGGCCCGTGGACCGCCAGCTCCTGGCCCTCGTGCAGGGTGTCGTGCAGCCAGTTGGAGACCTTGCCGCCCGGCACGCGCTTGATCGTCACCGAGAAGCTGTAAGGCACCGACGGCGAGCTGGAGATGGTGTAGGAACGCATGATCGGCTGGCCGTCGATTTCCAGCTCCAGGGTGACGAACTGCCCCGGCTTGAAAAAGAACAGGATCGGCTGGTCGGCCATGAAGCAGAAGGTGCGAACGTCCCAGGTTTCCTGGATGACTTTGACGCAACGGACAATGTGCCGACCATTGGCCCAGGTCTGGGTGGTTACCGGATTCAGGAAGTTACTGGACATGCTGTTCTCCACCGCCGAGGCTCGGCCTTATGGTGGCGATTCTGCGTAACGCGAGAACCACCCATTTACCTATCTGCGACATTCACATACTTATCGCGACCAGCCCCCAACGACAGGGGGTTGCGCGTCGGGAACAGATTGGGCCATGTCGCCCATGGATAAGGTTCACCGCAACGGCGGCCGCACACTCGCTGCCAACAACGACACTTTCTTTACGCCTTGCACTGCACTAACCGTAGCCACTTTCGCCGGCCACACAGAATGGCCATGAGGACACACACGATGGACGTCACCGCAACCTTAAGCTTGGGCGATCCGCTGGAACCCGCACGCAAGGCCACCGCGCAGATGCTGCAAGAGCGCGAACGCACGTTCTCGCTGCCACAGCCGTTCTACTCTGATGAGCGGTTGTTTGATATCGATATGCAGGAGATCTTCCAGAAGGAATGGTTGATCGCCGGCATGACCTGCGAGATCCCCACCAAGGGCAACTTCCTGACCCTGCAAGTGGGCAAGAACCCGATCATCGTGATCCGTGGCGCCGATGGCGTGGTGCATGCGTTCCACAACGTCTGCCGCCACCGCGGTTCGCGCTTGTGTACCAGCGACAAAGGCAAGGTCGCCAAGCTGGTCTGCCCGTACCACCAGTGGACCTACGAACTGGACGGCCGCCTGCTGTTCGCCGGCACCGAGATGGGCGCCGACTTCGACATGAAGCAGTACGGCCTCAAGCCGATCAACGTGAAGACCGCCGGCGGCTACATCTTCATCAGCCTGGCGCAGAACCCGCCGGCCATCGATGACTTCCTGTCGACCCTGAACCACTACATGGAACCCTACGACATGGAGAACACCAAGGTGGCGGTGCAAACCACCTTGATGGAAAAGGCCAACTGGAAGCTGGTGCTGGAAAACAACCGCGAGTGCTACCACTGCAACGCCTCGCACCCCGAGCTGTTGAAAACCCTGCTCGAGTGGGACGACGTCACCGACCCGCGCGCCGACCAGGCCTTCAAGGACCACGTGGCCGCCAGCGCCGCGGCCTGGGAAGCCGAAAAAATCCCTTACGCCCACGCCAGCTTCGGCCTGCGCAACCGCATCGTGCGTATGCCGCTGCTCAAGGGCACCGTGTCGATGACCCTGGACGGCAAACAGGGCTGCAAGAAGTTGATGGGCCGCATCAAGAACCCGGACCTGGGCTCGATGCGTATCCTGCACCTGCCGCACTCGTGGAACCACTGCATGGGCGACCACGTGATCGTGTTCACCGTGTGGCCGATCAGCGCCCAGGAAACCATGGTCACCACCAAGTGGCTGGTCCACAAGGACGCGGTCGAAGGCGTGGACTACGACGTGGAGCGCATGCGCCAGGTATGGGACGCCACCAACGACCAGGACCGTCGCCTGGCCGAAGAAAACCAGCGCGGGATCAACTCCACCGCCTACCAGCCGGGCCCCTACTCCAAGACCTATGAGTTCGGCGTGGTGAACTTCATCGACTGGTACAGCGAGCGCATGTTGAGCAACCTCGGCGCGGCGCCGGCGCCCTACCTCAAAGGCGTGGCCGCCCAGTAACCATCCTTGTGGGAGCGGGCTTGCTCGCTCCCACATTGGGTTGCGCACTGATCAAAATTTGTTCAAGCACACTGAAGCCCTCTCGCCGCCTGCCCTCCAGCCTTTGCCCAACAACTTATCCACAGAGCCACCCACAGCAATTGTGCGCAAGTGCGCCTGCCCGCCGAAATTAAATCAAGAAAATCCGTGACTTATTCGACTTGGCCGTTTTAAGGCGCCACTGATCAATTTTTGAACAACTCCGTGTAAGCCATATGAACCGTGCCCTGTAGCGGTACGCGAACACCTTATCCACAGAAGCACCAACAGACTTTGGGGGCAACTTTGACGCGGCTGTGGAAAACCCCTTCAAACCTTCATAAACCGGGCTATCCACGCGTTTCAGCGGGCAAATGCGCGCAATTGATCAAATTTCGATCAGCCTAGCGTAAGCCTTTATTTATAAGGGCTGCAGCGGTAAGCGAACATCTTATCCACAGAAGCGCCAACAGACTTTGGGGGAAACTCTGCGCGGGGTAATCGCTGTGATCACACAGAAACCCAAGGAAAAACCGAGGGTTAGCCTGGTCGTTTTTTGTACGGAGGGCTGCAGGGCTTGATTTACAGGGGGTGTGGACAACCGCGAACAGGTTATCCACAGACGGGTCAACAGGGATTGTGGGTAAGCCATTCTCCCCGTTGCGGCTCAGCGAACCACGCCTTCCTCAAGCAACAACTTGAGAATCGCTTCAGCACCCGCTTCAGGGCTGAGGCCCTTGAGTACCTGCCCGCCGCCACCACTGGCCTTGGCCGTGGCCGCCTTCATCCGGTCCGCGCCGCTCTTGGCCTTGATCACCTTGAGCCGCTTGGGTCGTGGCTTGGCCGGTTGCAACACGGCGCCTGTGAATAACTCGTCCGCTTCAACCTCGACCTCGTGGGCCGCCAGTTCGCCGCGTTGCGCCGGGCCATAGGCGCTCTGCCGAGGCTTGGGTGCGGCGTTATCCACCGTGGCCAGAAACGGCAGGCGCACCTTCAAGCGCCGCCGCTGCCCACGGGGCAAGGCTTGCAGCACCAGGGCCACGCCGCTCTCGATGGACTCCACCTGCGCCAGCCCGACAATCAGCGGCCAGCCGAGGTGTTCGGCGAGCAGGAACGGCAACATCCCCGAACCTTCGCCGGTTTCGGCCTGGCTACCGGTGAGCACCACCTGGGCACCGGCGTCGCGCAGATACTCACTGAGCACCGGCAAAGCATCGGCGCCAGGCGGTTGTTCGAGCACATGCAACTGCGCCAGCCCCATGCCCAGGTAGCTGCGCAGCGTGGGTTCGGCGATGTCGCCGGCATGCAGCACCTGCAACTTATCCCCAGCCATTTGCAGGCCCAACTCGACCGCGCGCGCATCCTGCTCGGCGCGGCGCGGTCGCCCGGAGGTGGGGTGGGCGCCGATGGAGACCAAACTGATTACCTGCGTGTTCATGCCCTTATCCTTTGCTTAAGCCGCATCGCGCTTGGCGCCGTGGCGGTAGGCCTCGACCGCGGCGATCAAGGCTTGCAGAATCGCGGCGCTGTCGCCGATCACCGAGAGGTCGGCACGCTTGATCATGTCGCAGCCGGGGTCGAGGTTGATCGCCACCACCTTGTCGCAGGCGCCGATGCCTTGCAGGTGCTGGATCGCCCCGGAGATACCGACGGCCACATACACCCGCGCCGTGACCCAGGTGCCGCTGGCGCCGACCTGGCGATCGCGGGCCATGAAGCCATCGTCCACCGCGACGCGCGAGGCGCCTTCGGTAGCGCCCAGGGCGGCGGCGGTCTGGTGGAACAGCGCCCAGTCCTTCACGCCGTTGCCGCCGGAGAAAATAAACTCGGCTTCAGCCATCGGAATCGCCGCCGGGTCCACCGCCACCGCGCCGAGGTCTTCGATACGCGGCAGGCTGCGCGCCAGGGCTGTGGATAACTCCACGGGCAGCACTTCATGCCGAGTGTCGCTGACCGGATCGGCGCATTCGGCGGCGGCCAGGATCAGGCGCGGCAACGGCCGGGCCACGTCTTGCTGACCAGCACCGGCACGGCCGATGCACTGCTCGCCCTGGATCTGCCAGACCCGCGTGGCCGGGCGCTCGTTGAGGCTGGCGGCAAAACGCCGACCGAGTTCACCGCCACCGCTGCGGCTGTCCGGCAGCAACCAATGGCGCGGCTTGAACTGGTTATCCACAGCCCGCAGGCCCTGCACGCGTTGCTCCGGTGAATAACCGTCGAAGGCATGGCCTTCGAGCACCAGCAGGCGGTCGACGCCGGCCGTGGCAAATGCGTTTTCCTTGTGTTCGCCAAACACCACGGCCAGCACCGCACCGTCGCTGCCGGCGAGTTGCCGGGCCAGGCCGAGCAGGTCACGGTCGTGGCTGCTCAGGCGGCCGCCGACCATGTCCGGCACCACGTTGATGTAGAACGCGGGCGCCGCCACCTGATGCAGCGGCAACTGCACCGCCACCGCCGCCGTGCGCTTGGCCGCCCCGCCCTGCTGGGCGCCGCTGCGGTCGATGCGCTTGATGCCGTTGGGGCCGATAAAACCGACACCATGGACGTTCTTGCGGATGACGCCGTTGGGCCCCATCCAACTGTGTTGCACCGGCTGCATCGCCGCATGCAGCGGGTGCAGGCGGTTACGGGCGATCCATTCGGCGCGTGGGTCGCGGCGGATAATGTCGCTCATCAGTGTACCTCCGCGGGTTCACGCGTGATCGGGGCTTTGGCCGGCGCCGGCTCGTCGAGCAAGGCATCGGCCACCAACTCGGCGATGTCCTTGATCAGTGGGCGCGGTTCGACCACGCCTTCGAGCATCGCGGTGCATTGGGGGCAGCCCACGGCCACCAGTTCGGCGCCGGTTGTGCGGATGTCGTCCATCCGCATATCGGGGATGCGTTGCTTGCCCGGAATGTCGGTGATCGGCGCGCCGCCACCGCCACCGCAGCAGCGTGAACGGTAGCCCGAGCGTTGCATCTCCTTGACCTCGATCCCCAACGCGCGCAGCACCTGGCGCGGCGCCTCGTATTCGCCGTTGTAGCGGCCCAGGTAGCACGGGTCGTGATAGGTCACGCTGCTGCCTTTGTGCTGGCCCAGGTTCAGCGCGCCGTCGCCGATCAGCTCGGCCATGAAGGTGCTGTGGTGCTGTACGACATAGTCACCGTTGAAGGCGCCGTATTCGTTTTTCAGCACATGGAAACTGTGCGGGTCGCAGGTGACGATGCGCGTGAAGTTGTACTTGGCCAGGGTCTGGATATTGCGCGTGGCCAGCAGTTGGAAGGTCGCTTCATCGCCCAAACGACGGGCGACGTCGCCGCTGTCGCGCTCTTCCAGGCCGAGCACGGCAAAGTCGACCTTGGCCGCTTTCAGCACTTTGACGAAGGCGCGCAGGGTGCGCTGGTTGCGCATGTCGAAGGCACCGTCGCCGACCCAGAACAGCACCTCGCAGCGACCTTTTTCGCTGAGCAACGGCAGGTTCAGATCCGCCGCCCAGTTCAGCCGGCCGCCCGGTGCGAAGCCGCCGGGGTTGTCGGTGGCGATCAGGTTTTCGAGGACTTCGGCGCCCTTGTTCGGCGTGGCGCCTTTTTCCAGGGTGAGGTGGCGGCGCATGTCGACGATGGCGTCCACGTGCTCGATCATCATCGGGCACTCTTCCACACAGGCGCGGCAGGTGGTGCAGGACCACAACGTGTCGGCGTCCACCAGGCCGTTGACGATCGGTTGGTGCGGGTTGCCGCGGTGTTCACCGATCGGTTTTCCAGGATAAGCGCTGCCGGCGAACTTGGCATCGGTGCCGCCGGCCAGGCCGACCACCATGTCCTGAATCAGCTTTTTCGGGTTCAGCGGCTGGCCGGCGGCGAACGCCGGGCACGCCGCTTCGCACTTGCCGCACTGCACGCAGGCGTCGAAGCCGAGCAGTTGGTTCCAGGTGAAGTCTTTGGGTTTTTCCACGCCCAGGGGCGCGCTTTTATCGTTCAGGTCCAACGGTTTCAAACCGGTGGAACGGCCCCCGCCGAAGCGCTCGGCGCGGCGGTGCCAGGCCAGGTGCAAGGCACCGGCGAAGGCGTGCTTCATCGGCCCGCCCCAGGTCATGCCGAAGAACATTTCCGACACGCCCCACAGCACACCCACGCTCAACAACGCGGCCAGCAACCAGCCGCCGAAGTCGGCGGGCAGCACCCCGGCCACCGGCAGCGTTACCAGGAAGAAGCTCACAGAAAACGCCATCAGGCTTTTCGGCAGGCGCATCCACGGGCCTTTCGACAGGCGCGACGGCGGATTGCGCCGGCGCAGATAGACAAACGTGGCGCCGACAAACATCAGTACCGACGCCAGCAGCAAGGCAACGCCGAGGATGCGGTTATGCAGGCCGAAACCATGCACCAGGACCGCCAGCAGCGCCGACAGCACAAAACCCAGCGCCGTAGCGACGTGGGCGTTGGCGATGTATTTGTCGCGGGCGACCACGTGGTGCAGGTCGACCATGTAGCGCTTGGGCATGGCCAGCAGGCCTTTGATCAGGTCGACCTTCGACGCCCGCCCACGGCGCCACATGGCTGCCCGCCGCAGTGCGCCCAGAACAGCAAGGCCCAGCGCCGCGAACAGCAGAATCGGAAGAAGAGTATTCAACATGGTGAAGCTCCCACAGACCACACGGATCTACTGTGAAACCGGGTCTGAATGTGGGAGGGAGCTTGCTCCCGATGGCGGACTGTCAGTTGATACAGCTGTAGCTGACCCACCGCCATCGGGGGCAAGCCCCCCTCCCACATTTTTGACCGAGTACACATTGGTTCGGTGTCGGGTCAGAAATCCTTGCACAAGCGCAGGGCGTCATAGATCGCGGCGTGGGTATTGCGCTGCGCCACACAGTCACCGATACGGAACAGCAAGTAGCCCTCGCCCGCTTCGCTCAGGCACGGTTGCGGCTTGATCGCGAACAGCGCTTCGATGTCCATCTGCCCCTTGTTGCGCGAGCCGGGCTTGAGGGCGTAGTAGATCTCCTCATCGGGACGCACGCCGTTTTCCACCACCACTTGATCGACCACCCGCTCCTCTTTGGCGCCGGTGTATTCGTTCTCCAACACCGCCACCAGCTTGTCGCCTTCGCGGTAGACCTTTTCCAGCATCATGTCGCCGGTCATGATCACTTCCTTGGGGTACATGCTGCGGTAGTAGGTCGGGAACGACGTACCGCCGATGGCCACGCCGGGCTTGATGTCGTCGGTGACGATCTCGACCTGGCTGCCCTTGTCCGCGAGGAAATCGGCCACCGACATGCCGGTGAATTCGCAGATGGTGTCGTAGACCAGCACGTTCTTGCCCGGCGCGACTTTGCCGTCGAGCACGTCCCAACTGCTGACCACCAGGCCTTCGGCCGCGCCCCAGTGTTCGTTCTGCTCCAGGAACGGATGCCCGCCCACCGCCAGCACCACCACATCCGGGCGCAGGTCGAGGATGGCCGCCGCGTCCGCCGCCACGCCCAGGCGCAGGTCGACGTTCAACCGCGCCAGTTCCAGCTGGAACCAACGGGTGATCCCGGCGATCTGGTCGCGCTGCGGGGCTTTGGAGGCGGTAGTGATTTGCCCGCCGATAAAGGCTTTTTTCTCGAACAGGGTCACGTCGTGGCCACGCTCGGCGGCGACGCGCGCAGCCTCCATCCCCGCTGGCCCGGCGCCGACCACCACCACCTTGCGCTTGGGCCCGGTGGATTTTTCGATGATGTGCGGCACGCCCATGTATTCACGGGAGGTCGCGGCGTTCTGGATGCACAGCACATCCAGGCCCTGGTACTGGCGGTCGATGCAATAGTTGGCGCCGACGCACTGTTTGATCTGGTCGATCTGGCCCATCTTGATCTTGGCGATCAGGTGCGGGTCGGCGATGTGGGCGCGGGTCATGCCGACCATGTCCACATAGCCGCCTTCGAGGATGCGCGTGGCCTGGTTCGGGTCCTTGATGTTCTGCGCATGCAGCACCGGGGCCTTGACCACTTCCTTGATCCCGGCCGCCAGATGCAGGAACGGCTCCGGTGGATAACTCATGTTCGGGATGACGTTGGCCAGGGTGTTGTGGGTATCGCAACCCGAGCCGACCACACCGATAAAATCGAGCATGCCGGTGTCGTCGTAATACTTGGCGATCTGCTTCATGTCCTCGTGGGACAAGCCGTCCGGGTGGAACTCATCGCCGCACAGGCGGATGCCGACGCAGAAATCCGGGCCGACTTCAGCCCGCACCGCCTTGAGCACTTCCAGGCCGAAACGCATGCGGTTTTCAAAGCTGCCGCCCCATTCGTCGGTGCGCTTGTTGACCCGCGGGCTCCAGAACTGGTCGATCATGTGCTGATGCACCGCCGACAGCTCCACGCCATCCAGGCCACCGGCTTTCGCCCGCGCTGCCGCGCTGGCGTAGTTGCCGATCACGCGCCAGATCTCTTCCGGCTCGATGGTCTTGCAGGTCGCACGGTGTACCGGCTCGCGGATGCCCGAGGGCGACAGCAGGGTCGGCCAATGCTCGCCGTCCCAGCGCGAGCGGCGGCCCATGTGGGTAATCTGGATCATGATCTTGGCGCCATGCTTGTGCATGGCATCGGCCAGGTTCTGGAAGTGCGGGATGATCCGGTCATCGGCCAGGTTCACCGATTTCCACCAGCCCTGGGGGCTGTCGATGGCCACGCTGGAAGACCCGCCGCAGATGGCCAGGCCGATCCCGCCCTTGGCTTTCTCTTCGTAGTACTTCACATAGCGGTCGGTGGTCATGCCGCCGTCGGTGGCATACACCTCGGCGTGGGCGGTACTGAGCACGCGGTTGCGGATGGTCAGTTTGCCGATCTGGATCGGCGCGAACATTGCTTCGAAAGCCATGGCAGGGTTCCTCGACTTACAACGGCTTGACGGTGAACAGGCCGTCGTCATGGCCCTCTTCGGAGCCGCCGTAGACTTGTTCAGCCACGGTGCGAATAGTGCTGCCGCGCGCTTGCAGGATCTGGTCCATGGCCCCGGCAAACCAGCCGGTGAACATGTAGTCGACCTTGCGCCCGACCTTGCCGTACACGTAGACGAACGCCGAGTGTTCGAGCTTGACGCTGGCGGTGCCTTTGTCGAGGTCGATGTCCTGGATCTTGAACAGGCCCCAGCCGCGTTGCGACAGGCGCTTCATGTAGTGCTCGAACACCGCCACGCCTTCAAGGCCGTGGCATTCGGCTTCTTTTTCACACCAGTGCCAGGCGGATTTGTAGCCGGCCTTGTAGAGGATCTCAGCATAGGCCTCGGCGCCGAGCACTTCTTCGATGCCCATGTGGTTGTTGACGAAGAAATGACGCGGTACGTACAGCATCGGCAGGGCGTCGGAGGTCCAGACACCGGTTTCGCTGTCGACTTCGATAGGCAATTGCGGGGCGATCTTGGCCATGGAAACTTAACTCCAGAAAATTCGTAGTGGTGTTACCCGTGGGTGTTTGGCTTATTCGCCCCACACGTCCTTCAAGACGTTGACCCAGTTCTCGCCCATGATCTTGCGCACCACGCGTTCGCTGTGGCCGCGCTTGAGCAGGGTCTCGGTGAGGTTGGGGAACTCGCCCACGGTGCGGATGCCCAGCGGGTTGATGATCTTGCCGAAGCTGGTCAGGCGGCGGGCGTAGCCCTTGTCATGGGTCAGCATTTCGAAGAAATCCTGGCCATGGCCCTGGGTGAAGTCGGTGCCGATGCCGATGGCGTCTTCGCCGACGATGTTCATGGTGTACTCGATGGCTTCGGCGTAGTCGTCGATGGTCGAATCGATACCCTTGGCCAGGAACGGCGCGAACATGGTCACGCCGACAAAGCCGCCGTGGTCGGCGATGAACTTCAGCTCTTCATCGGACTTGTTGCGCGGGTGTTCCTTGAGCCCGGAGGGCAGGCAGTGGGAGTAGCACACCGGTTTTTTCGATTCGAGGATGACTTCTTCGCTGGTCTTGGAGCCGACGTGGGACAGGTCGCACATGATGCCGACGCGGTTCATCTCGCCGACGATCTCGCGACCGAAGCCCGACAGCCCGCCGTCGCGTTCGTAGCAACCGGTGCCGACCAGGTTCTGGGTGTTGTAGCACATCTGCACCACACCGACGCCGAGCTGCTTGAAGATCTCGACGTAGCCGAGCTGGTCTTCAAACGCGTGGGCGTTCTGGAAGCCGAAGATGATGCCGGTCTTGCCCTGTTCCTTGGCCTTGCGGATGTCGGCGGTGGTTTTCACCGGGATCACCAGGTCGCTGTTCTCGCGGATCAGGGTCTGGCTGGCGACGATGTTATTGATCGTCGCCTGGAACCCTTCCCACACCGACACGGTGCAGTTGGCGGCGGTCAGGCCGCCTTTGCGCATGTCCTCGAACAGCTCGCGGTTCCACTTGGCAATGATCAGCCCGTCGATAACGATGCTGTCGGCGTGTAATTGCGCTGGGCTCATCAGGCGTCCCCTTATTGGCGATTCGTGCGCCGAATCGTCTGCCGGCGCTTTGGGGCCAGCATATGCCGAGGGGCCGAGCGGACCGGGTGCAAAAACGACAGGGGAATTGCCGAAAGCGTCAATCCGCGACGAAGGTCGCTAAGACAGGTCTGTCTGGCGGCTGTTCTTTGTCTTACGCTTGGGCCAGAATTCCCGCATCAACCGATATGAGACGGCGCAATGAAATCGATTTTCCTGGCTTTGGCACTCATCGCAACCGGCGTCCACGCGGCCGAAGACACCGACAGCACGCCGTGCGACGGCATCGAAAACGACAAGCAAACCCTGGAATGCGCCACCTACAACAAAACCACCGCCGAGCAATTGCTCAAGGATAACTATCAAGGGTTGCTGGAGCGCATGGGTTCGACCTATGGCAGCAACAAGTCACAGCTGGCAGACATTACCGCTCGTCTGAAGGATGCCCAGCAGAAGTGGGAAAAATTACGTGACGCCGATTGCGCGGTGGACACCTTCCCGGCGGCGACCGGCACCAAGCCCTATGCGATCGAACTGAACGATTGCCTGGCGCGGATGAGTGATGAGCGGTCGGAGTTTTTGGAATCGATCGGCCAGGAGTGAAGCATTCCCGCGCATTGAACGCGGGAACGCTTCACAGGCGTCAGGCCATGAAGGGCGACTTGAACGGGCTTTTCGTCAATGGGCGGCTGGGCGCATAGCTGTAGCCCAGCGCGGCGATATCCATCACTTCACTGATCCGGCGGGTCCAGGGATTAATCACATCATCATAGTTGTGGCCCGGCGGACCGTCCTGCATGGGGCAATAGTGCGGGGCCAGGTCCGGCTCATCCAGGCGCTTCTGCGCCTGCCAGTCCGCCCAGATCTTGTCGATGAAACAGTGATGCAGGAAGAACACCGGGTCATCCGGTGAGGTCATGGGCAACATATTGCCGCCAATCCACAAATGCACACGGTTATGCAGCTGCGAACCGGAGGTTTTGACAGCAGGATCGCCGCGCTGGGTGATCCAGCCTTCCAGGCGGTTTCTGAAACCGCGGATGAAAGGGCTCGAGTTGTAATTGGGTTCGTCATACAGGCTTTCGTTCATCGCCACTCGCAGGTCGTCCTCGGTTGGCAGTGAGCTGATCACTTGCCCGAACTGGCGTTTGAGGCCTGGCCCGGGCAAACCCTCTTCGTCATAGGACGGCACGGGCCAGTTCCCGTATTTGTGGGCAAAGACCCCATCCTGCACGCGAAACTGATCGGCTTGGTCGCCATCACCTCCCAGGAAACCCTGGCGCCAGACCGGCGATTGTTCAGGGGCGGCCGCATCCTGCGTCCAGTCCCAATAAGGCAACGTCACGCCGACGTTGATCGCTTGTAGATCCGCCTCGAACTGCATCAACATTTCACGGTGCCACGGCAGAAATGCCGGCCCCCGGTGAGCACCGTTACGGTAGTTGGGATCTTGGGGTTCGTTCGGGTAGACCGTGGCCTTCATGACGGCGTGATGCCAATGAACATACTTGTCGTAGACACCGGAACGCTTCATCGCCAATAACGTGTTGATAAACTCCAGTTGTTCCGTTGCGGTCAGTGCGCGAATTTCCTTGCGAATATTCATTGCATAACTCCCTTGTCGGAATAGCCATGGAACAGGCCGGAACCCTCGGCAGGCTCCTTCAGGGAATCTATGAGACCGGGCACGCGGCGGTCTACTGTCAAAAATAACAGGTCGAGCACGTTCCCGACGGGTGGACGGCGGCCGTCTCAGCCCTCGACCCTGATACTATTGCGGCCTCTCTTTTTTGCCCCAAGGCGACCCAATGACTCTCTGCGGCATCGAAATCAAAGGCAGCGAAGCCATCATCGCCGTTGCCTCCCTGAACAATCAGACGCTGACCCACGTCGCCCTGGCCACCAAGAAAATCGCCCTCGAAGACGACGATGAAGCGGCCAACGTCAAAGCCTTCGCCGCCCAGGTGAAGGCGTTCGTGCGGGACAACGCCATCGAACGCATCGCCATCAAAAAGCGCAGCAAAAAAGGCGAATTCGCCGGCGGCCCGACCACGTTCAAGATTGAAGGGGTGTTTCAACTGCTGGAGGGGGTTGAAGTGACGCTGCTGTCGCCGCAGACCATCAATGCGCAGAACAAGAAGCACAATTTCGATCTGCCGGCGACGCTGAACAAGTACCAACATGAAGCCTTCAAGGCGGCGTGTTCGGCCCTGATAAAGCAATAAACACACCGACAATTCACTGTGGGAGGGGGCTTGCCCCCTCCCACATTTGATCTTTGTCGCTTACAGGAGAAGGGGTGTAGTACCAGCATGAAGCCTTCAAGACGGCGTGTTCGACCCTGATAAAGCAATAAGCACACCGACAATTCACTGTGGGAGGGGGCTTGCCCCCGATGGCGGTGTGTCAGCCACTCAGGTGCCGCAGATCCACCGTCATCGGGGGCAAGCCCCCTCCCACATTGGCTTTGTGGTGTGTTTAGCCGGGTGTACGGTGCTTGTGCAGCAGCCAGTCGCCGAAGGACTTGTCTTCCAGGGCATAACCGCCGCGGCTGGACTTCCATACCAGTTCCTTGTCACGCAGGGCATCGATACACGCCTGGATGGTCTGAGTGCCGGGCACCACGTCGCTGCCCATCTCCTCCAGCGCCTTGCTGACCGCAATGAGGGTGCTGTCGGTGAACGGGGCGAAGGGTTGATTGTGTTGCGAACGCTCCACCATCACTTGCAGCACGGCACGTTGCGCAAGGGTGAGGGCGTTCCAGGCGCTTTCGAATTCGTTCCAGACGCCGGCGCGCAGCACTTCCGCGCGGCTGTGCAGCAACTGGCCCAGGTTGCTCGCCTCGCCCAACTCCAGGGCCACTTCACCGATGATGGTGCGCAGCATCTCGGGGCGCCGGCCTACCAACTCAAACGCTTCGTCGATATCCGCCGCGTTGAATTGGTTGGTCTCGGCCAGGTGCGCGTTGAGATGCGCGGTGTAAGCCTGAGTGAACGCCTTACCCAGCAACGGAAACGGCGTGATGCTGGAGCCGAAAAACGGCTGGCTTTTGCCCAGCACCAAATGAGCAAGCTTGTCGCGGTTGGAGCCGGTGAACACCAGGTGTAAGCCACTGCCCTCGCCTTCGCGGCCCTGGTTGAGCTGGTCGCGTGCGGCCTTGAGGGCGAACATGGCGTTGATGCCCGCTTCGGTGGTGAGCGCGTGCTGGGCTTCATCAATCACCAGCACCACGGTTTTCTCGGCGGCGCGGTGAAGTAATTCCAGTGCTTGCGTAAGGGTCGCGCCCACGGGCAGTTGAGGCTTGGTGAAGTCCCAGGACAAGGTGCGCAGGAAGCTGAGTTTTTCGATGCCGATGTTCTTCGCCAGTTTGCGGATGCCCTTTTCGAAAGGCACCAACGCACCGGCAATGGCGCTGGAAATCAGCTCGGCGGGATCTTTCTCCTTGTCGGCCCACAGGTCCACATACACCGTCAGCCAACCCCGAGCCTGGCACTCGGGGAGAAGGTCTTCGCGCAGAAAAGTACTTTTGCCGGTACGACGCGGCGCCGCGAGAAACAGGCCAGAGGTGAAATCCTGGATACCCACGCCCACCAGGCCATCGGCAATACTGCTTGCCAGGGTGGGGCGGCGGAACACAAAACCGCTGGGCTTGGACATGCTTTTATACTCAATTATTGAACTAACTATAAATTATAGTCGTGAGTATAATTGACTATAATCGCCGGTCAAACCACCTCCCGTCGCCGATCCTCCCGCGGACACTTGGCAAATCGCGCCCGATAGCTGCGGGTGAAATACGACGGCGACTCAAAGCCGCAGGCAAGGCTCACCTCCAGCACGCTCATGTCGCTCTGGCGCAACAACTGCCGCGCTTTTTCCAGGCGCAGGCCGAGGTAGAAGTTGCTCGGCGTGTCGTTCAGATGCAGGCGAAACAGCCGCTCCAGCTGGCGCCGCGTGACTTTGATCGCCTCGGCCAGGGCCAGGGTGCTCAGCGGCGGTTCGGTGTGTTGTTCCATCTCGCCGATCACCTGCACCAACTTCTTGTTGTTGATGCCGTAGCGCGTGGCGATCTGCATGCGCTGGTGGTCTTTGCGCGGGCGGATGCGCCCGAGCACGAATTGCTCGGAGACCTGGATCGCCAGGTCGGGGCCGTGGGCCTGGGCGATCAGGTCGAGCATCAGGTCGATGGAAGCGGTGCCGCCGGCGCAGGTGATGCGGCGGCGGTCGATCTCGAACAGTTCCTGGGTCACGCTCAGGTGCGGATAGGCTTCCTTGAAGGCGTCGATGGCTTCCCAGTGCAGGGTCAGGCGGTGGCCGTCGAGCAGCCCGGCTTCGGCCAGGATGCAGGCGCCGGTGTCGATGGCGCCGAGGGTCACACCGTCATGGTCGAGGCGGCGCAGCCAATGTTCGAGGGCCGGGGTGGCGAATTCAAGCGGTTCGAAACCGGCGACTACCATCAGCGTCGCGCCTTTTTTCAGCGGCTCCAGCGCCGCGTCGGCGTTGACCGACATGCCATTGCTCGCCAACACCGCGCCGCCGTCGGCGCTCAATACATGCCAGCGGTACAACTCGCCACGAAAGCGGTTGGCCACGCGCAGCGGTTCGAGCGCGGAGATAAAGCCGATGGCCGAGAACCCCGGCATCAGCAGAAAGTAGAAATCCTGGGACATGGTGCGCTCTCGTAGGACCGGCAGCGTGGTCACTGTGATACGCCAGTTCAACGGCCCATTCAAGAGCACAGGTCGCTGCAGTGCAAGAGCGGGTCGCCGCCGTGCGTTTTGTCGCCCCTCAAGCTGCGTAACGTGACCCCACGGCGCACAAAGACGCCGGCCCCCACAATAACGACCTGCCGAGGGAACCACCATGAACCGACTGATCAGCCGCTGCGTGCTCGCCTTCAGCGCCAGCGCCATCTTGAGTACCAGCGTCTTCGCGGCCGACGCGCCATCCTGCCAGAACGTGCGTATGGGCGTGGTGAACTGGACCGACGTGATCGCCACCAGCGCCATGACCCAAGTGTTGCTCGATGGCCTCGGCTACAAGACCAAACAGACCAGCGCGTCCCAGCAAATCATCTTCGCCGGCATCCGCGACCAGCGCCTGGACTTGTTCCTCGGCTACTGGAACCCGCTGATGACCCAGACCATCGCCCCGTTCGTCGACGCCAAGCAGGTCAAGGTCCTCGATAAACCGAGCCTGGAAGACGCGCGCGCGACCCTGGCGGTGCCGACTTATCTGGCCGACAAAGGCCTGAAAACCTTCGCCGACATCGCCAGGTTCGAGAAAGAACTGGGCGGCAAGCTCTACGGCATCGAGCCGGGCTCGGGCGCCAACACCCAGATCAAGGCGATGATCGCCAAGAACCAGTTCGGCCTGGGCAAATTCCAGCTGGTGGAGTCCAGCGAAGCGGGCATGCTCGCCGCCGTCGACCGCGCGGTGCGTCGCAAGGAAGCCGTGGTGTTCTTCGGCTGGGCGCCGCACCCGATGAACGTCAACATCGCGATGACCTACCTCACCGGCAGCGAAGACGCCCTGGGCCCGAACGAAGGCATGGCCACCGTGTGGAGCGTCACCTCGCCGACCTACGCCGAGCAGTGCCCCAACGTCCACAAGCTGCTGACCAACCTGACCTTCACCGCCGCCGACGAGAGCCGAATGATGCAGCCGTTGCTGGAACACAAGGACGCCTTCGAGTCCGCCAAGCAGTGGCTCAAGGATCACCCGCAAGACCAGGCGCGCTGGCTCGAAGGCGTGACCACCTTCGACGGCAAACCCGCCGCCGCCAACCTGCAACTGACCAGCAAATAACGGTATTCGACGCACCGTTTCGCGGTCGTGCCTGACCGCGAACGGCCTCGCTACGCCTTGAAATCACGCCTGTAAGGAACCTGCCCCATGAACCACGACGTCATCATCACCTGCGCACTCACCGGTGCTGGCGACACGAGCGCCAGAAGTCCCCATGTACCGGTCACCCCCAAACAAATCGCTGCCGCCGCCGTGGAAGCCGCCAAGGCTGGCGCCACTGTCGTTCACTGTCATGTGCGCAACCCCGAGACCGGCAAGTTCAGCCGCGACGTCGCCTTGTACCGCGAAGTGATGGAGCGTATCCGTGAGGCCGACATCGACATTATCGTCAACCTCACCGCCGGCATGGGCGGCGACCTGGAGATCGGCGGCGGCGAGACGCCCATGGCATTCGGCCCCAACACCGACCTGGTCGGCCCGCTGACCCGCCTGGCCCATGTGGAAGCGCTGTTGCCGGAAATCTGCACGCTCGACTGCGGCACGCTGAACTTCGGCGATGGCGACACCATTTACGTGTCCACCCCGGCGCAACTGCGGGCCGGCGCCAAACGTATCCAGGCACTGGGCGTAAAAGCCGAGCTGGAAATCTTCGACACCGGCCACCTGTGGTTCGCCAAGCAGATGATCAAGGAAGGCCTGCTCGACGACCCGCTGTTCCAACTGTGCCTGGGCATCCCGTGGGGCGCGCCGGCCGACACCACCACCATGAAAGCCATGGTCGACAACCTGCCCGCCGACGCGGTGTGGGCCGGCTTCGGCATCGGCCGTATGCAAATGCCGATGGCGGCGCAGGCGGTGCTGCTGGGCGGCAACGTGCGGGTCGGGCTGGAAGACAACCTGTGGCTGGACAAAGGCGTGCTGGCCACCAACGGTCAACTGGTGGAACGCGCCAGTGAAATCCTCAGCCGCCTGGGCGCGCGGGTCATGACCCCGGCCGAAGGGCGCCTGAAAATGGGCCTCAAAAAACGCGGCTAACCCCCAGCCCAAACCGGATCAAAACCTGTGGGAGGGGGCAAGCCCCCTCCCACAGGGGAACATCACCTTATTCAGGAATGTCGCCATGCGTTTTATTACAGATATCAAAACCTTCGCCGCCCTCGGCAGCGGTGTGATCGGCAGCGGTTGGGTGTCCCGCGCCCTGGCCCACGGCCTCGATGTGGTGGCCTGGGACCCGGCGCCCGGTGCCGAAGCCGCGCTGCGCCAACGCGTCGCCAATGCCTGGGGCGCCCTGGAGAAACAAGGCCTGGCCCCCGGCGCATCGCAGGACCGCCTGCGTTTTGTCGCCACGATCGAGGCGTGCGTGAAAGACGCCGACTTCATCCAGGAAAGCGCCCCGGAACGCCTGGAGCTGAAACTGGAGCTGCACAGCAAGATCAGCGCGGCCGCCAAGCCGAATGCGTTGATCGGCTCCAGTACCTCGGGCCTGTTGCCCAGCGAATTCTATGAAGGCTCGACCCACCCTGAACGCTGCGTCGTCGGTCACCCGTTCAACCCGGTGTACCTGCTGCCGCTGGTGGAAGTGGTGGGCGGCAAACACACCGCGCCCGAGGCGATCCAGGCGGCGATCCAGGTGTATGAATCCCTCGGCATGCGCCCGTTGCATGTGCGCAAGGAAGTCCCCGGTTTTATCGCCGACCGCCTGCTCGAAGCCCTGTGGCGTGAGGCGCTGCACCTGGTCAACGATGGCGTTGCCACTACCGGCGAGATCGACGACGCAATCCGTTTTGGCGCCGGCTTGCGCTGGTCGTTCATGGGCACGTTCCTGACCTACACCCTGGCCGGCGGCGATGCCGGGATGCGGCACTTCATGGCACAGTTCGGCCCGGCGTTGCAGTTGCCGTGGACCCACCTGCCGGCGCCGGAGCTGACCGACAAGTTGATCGACGATGTGGTCGACGGCACCCGCGAGCAGTTGGGTAACCACAGCATTTCGGCGCTGGAGCGCTACCGTGATGATTGTCTGTTGGCGGTGCTGGAAGCGGTGAAGACCACTAAAGCCAAGCACGGCATGACCTTCGCCGAATAAGGAACCCCCCAGCATGCCGGCACTGACCACCTACACCACCCAGGTCCACCCCGACTGGGTCGACTACAACGGCCACCTGCGCGACGCGTTCTACCTGCTGATCTTCAGCTACGCCACCGACGCGTTGATGGACACCCTCGGCCTGGACAGCGAAAACCGCGCCGCCAGCGGCCATTCGCTGTTCACCCTGGAGCTGCACCTGAACTACCTGCACGAAGTGAAACTCGGCGCCGACGTGGAGGTGCGTACCCAACTGATCGCCCACGATGCCAAGCGCCTGCACCTCTATCACAGCCTGCACCTGGTGAGCGACGACAAGGAACTGGCGGGCAACGAACAGATGCTGCTGCACGTCGACCTCGCCGGGCCGCGCTCGACGCCATTCACCGAGGCGACACTGGAACGCCTCGCGGCCATCCGCGCCACGCAAGTCGACCTGCCCACTCCCGCCCTCCTCGGCCGCGTCATTGGCCTGCCCGCGCCAAATGGCCCGAAAACGACCTGTTCATAGCCATCCGAGCCATTCATGCATTCTGCCCTTGCCGACCGCCTGGTCGGCTACCAGAATCCAAATCGATCCCCCCGCTCCCTTCACCAGGATAAACGTCATGATGCATGCGGATTTGATTGACCAGGATGACCTGCTGAGCAAACTGCGCTCGCTCGGTTTCGAGGTATCCAGCGGCGCCAGCGCCGAGCAGGCCTGTGAATGTGCGGTACGCGGTTTGAGCGAAGCGCGGGCCAAGGCGCTCAAGGGCATGGTCGAGCAGATGTACAGCGGCAGTGCGACGATTCTGCCGGCGGTGCGGCAGGCGATCGATAAGCAGTTATTGCCGGCGCTGATGCAGTTCAAACAGAACTCCGGCGTCTGACAGACCGCTATCGGGGGCAAGCCCCCTCCCACATTTGACTGTATTCACAATTCGAGTGTGGGAGGGGGCTTGCCCCCGATGCAGGCGACTCGGTCTAGAGCCTCACACTGGCAAACGTCGACTCATTGCGCGCCTGGCTCAACGCCGACATCGGCCCCGACAACGGGGACAACACCAACGCCGGCGGAATCGGCATCATCGCCACCTGCTGGGTGGTGTTGGAACCGACGCGCTCATCCCGTGGCGGAATACCGAAGTATTCGCGGTAGCACTTGGAGAAGTGCGGCGTGGACACGAACCCGCACACCGACGCCACTTCGATGATCGACATCGGCGTTTGCTTGAGCAACTGCCGTGCGCGAATCAGGCGCAGCTTGAGGTAGTAGCGCGACGGCGAGCAGTGCAGGTATTTCTGGAACAGCCGCTCCAGCTGGCGCCGCGACACGGCGACGTACACCGCCAGCTCATCCAGGTCGATCGGTTCTTCGAGGTTGGCTTCCATCAGCGCAACGATTTCCTGCAACTTCGGCTGGTTGGTGCCGAGCATGTGCTTGAGCGGCACACGCTGGTGATCCTGTTCGTTGCGGATGCGCTCGTACACGAACATCTCGGAGATCGCCGCCGACAGTTCACGGCCGTGGTCGCGGCTGATCAGGTGCAGCATCATGTCCAGCGGCGCGGTGCCGCCGGAGCTGGTGAAGCGGTTGCGGTCGAGGGTGAACAGGCGGGTGCTCATCGACACGCGCGGGAAGGCTTCCTGCATCGACGCCAGGCATTCCCAGTGCACGCTGCAATCGAACCCATCGAGCAGCCCGGCGCAGGCCAGGGCCCAACTGCCGGTACACACCGCGCCGAGGCGACGGGACTGGCGCGCCTGGCTTTGCAGCCACGACACATGTTCACGGGTGACGGTGCGCTGGATACCCACGCCGCCGCACACGATGACGGTGTCCAGGGCCGGGGCTTTGTGCATGGCGGCATCGGGGGTGATTTGCAGACCGTCGCTGGCCCACACCTGGTTGCCGTCGACACTCAGGGTTGTCCAGCGATACAACTCGCGCCCGGACAACTGGTTGGCCATGCGCAGCGGTTCCACTGCCGAAGCCAGGGAAATCAGCGTGAAATTGTCCAGCAGCAGAAAGCCGATGGATTGAGGCGCACGGTTCTGGGGTTGGGCCCCGGAGTTGAACGACGTCATCGCGGTATCTCCTCACACAAAGCGGGTGATGGCCTCAGGCGAGGCTCTTGTTATTGCGCTCGTCTCTGATGCAGAGAGAGGCGTTGAGTTGATAGAGCAATTGCCATGCCTAAATTTGAATGGCCATTCAATAACTCCTGAAAACGACCTCTTGATGTGTCTAGACAAGCCCCTGCACGAAGTGCGGAATATGCCCCGAATCGGCGGCGCAAGCGGCCCCGTTCAAGGGCTGTGAGCAGATCGGTAGCACTTGTGGGTAGGCGCTTTGAGGGCGAAGCAAGCGTCTGTCACCGCAGGCACGGGTGACGGGTGGTCGGAGGGGAAAGTGTTTGGGGGGTACTTATCTGTTTGCGACGCGCTAAAAGGTGGCGCTTTTGGTTTTGGTGTTCACTTTATGAGCAGGGTTGTTTGGACTGGCGCTATCGGGGGCAAGTCGAATCGTCGCACCGCCCCTCCCACATCTGAAATGCGTTCCCCTGTGGGAGGGGGCTTGCCCCCGATAGCGGCGACGCGGTCTCAACACTCAACCGCACTGACCGCCAACCCACCCCGCGACGTCTCTTTGTACTTGTCATGCATGTCCGCCCCCGTATCGCGCATGGTGCGGATCACCCGGTCGAGGGAGATAAAGTGCTGGCCGTCGCCGCGCAGGGCCATCTGCGCGGCGTTGATCGCCTTCACCGCGGCAATCGCGTTGCGCTCGATACACGGCACTTGCACCAGGCCGCCCACTGGGTCGCAGGTCAGGCCGAGGTTGTGTTCCAGGCCAATTTCGGCAGCGTTGCACAGTTGCTCCGGGGTGGCGCCGAGGATCTCCGCCAACCCCGCCGCCGCCATGGCGCAGGCTGAGCCGACCTCGCCCTGGCAGCCGACTTCGGCGCCGGAGATCGAGGCGTTCTTCTTGCACAGAATGCCCACCGCCGCCGCGCTGAGCAGGTAGTCGACCACGTTGGCTTCGGTGACGTCGTCGCTGAACTTCATAAAGTAGTGCAGCACCGCCGGGATGATCCCCGCCGCGCCATTGGTCGGCGCGGTGACCATGCGCCCGCCGGCGGCGTTTTCTTCGTTGACCGCGAGGGCGAACAGGTTGACCCACTCCATCGCGCTCAAGGTCGAGCCGATCACGTTGGGCTTGCTCAACTCCAGCAAACTTCGGTGCAACTTGGCGGCGCGACGGCGCACATTCAGGCCGCCGGGCAGGATGCCTTCGTGCTTGAGGCCCTGCTCGACGCACGCCTGCATGGCGCGCCAGAGCGTCATCAGGCCGCTGCGGATTTCATCTTCGGAGCGCCAGACTTTTTCGTTGGCCAGCATCAGCTCGGCGACGCGCAGGTTATGGCTCTTGCACAGTTGCAGCAGCTCCACCGCGCTGGAGAATTCATAGGGCAATGCGCTGCGGTCCATATCCGCCACGCCGCTTTGCGCCTGGGCTTCATCCACCACAAAGCCGCCGCCGACGGAGTAGTAGGTGTCGCGGTGCAACTCGCCGTCAGCACCGAACACCACCAGGGTCATGGCATTGGGGTGGAACGGTAGGTTTTCGTCGAGCAGGCGCATGTCCCGCGCCCACACGAAAGGCACCGGTAAACGCCCGTCCAGCAGCAGCGTGTCGGTCTCGCGCAGGGTGTGGATACGCAGGCCGATCTGCGCCGGATCGATTGCGTCCGGCCACTCGCCCATCAGGCCCATGATGGTTGCGGTGTCGCTGCCGTGGCCGATGCCGGTGGCCGACAATGAGCCGTAGAGCTGAACTTCGACGCGCCGCACCTGTTCCAACCATTCACGTTCACGCAACCGTTGAACGAACAACGCTGCGGCGCGCATGGGGCCGACGGTGTGAGAACTCGAAGGCCCGATGCCGATCTTGAACAGGTCGAAAACACTGATAGCCATTGCCGTGGAACTCCTCGATAAGCACAGGCCAGGCTTGAACGAGGTGCTACGCTCAGATCGCCCAGATGGCGGCATCATCAGGCTTTTATCCGCCATCACGGCGTCTCACACCGACGCAACCATGCTCATCAGCGTCGCTCACGAGCAAGGGCCTGTTTTGGGCGTTTTTAGCGGTGCAGATGGGTAAAAACAGCGGTTTTTCCTTAGGAAAAATCTGTAAACGACGTCACCGACACTGGATGCGACCCTGCCTGTACTGGATACGACGCCCCCTGTAGGCGTCAGATTTTCACTGGTACATGATCAGTCTCGACTCGTTGGCAAGGCACCGTGCCGCCGCCTCAAAGCACGTTCCAACCGCAACACTTATAAAGCGCGGCGAATGCCGCCAGAAAGCACACAGGAGTCTAGCCCCATGAAAGGTTCACCCTCGTTGTTGTTGGCCGCCATGCTGAGTCTGCCAGTCCTGGCGCACGCTGCAGAACCGGCACAATGTCAGACCGTCAACTTCTCCGATGTCGGCTGGACCGACATCACCGTCACGACCGCGACCACCAGCGAAATCCTCAAGGGCCTCGGCTACAAGCCGCGCACCACGATGATTTCGGTGCCGGTGACCTACAAGTCCCTGGCCGACGGCAAGAACATGGACATCTTCCTCGGCAACTGGATGCCGACCATGGAAAACGACATCAAGGCATACCGTGATGCCGGCACCGTGGAAACCGTGCGCGCCAACCTGGAAAACGCCAAGTACACCCTGGCCGTTCCCGAGGCGCTGTATGACAAAGGCCTGAAAGACTTCGCCGATATCGCCAAATTCAAGGATGAGCTGGAAGGCAAAATCTACGGCATCGAACCCGGCAACGACGGCAACCGCACCATTCAAACCCTGATCGACAAGGACGCGTTCGGCTTGAAGTCGGCCGGTTTCAAAGTCGTCGAGTCCAGCGAAGCCGGGATGCTGTCGCAGGTCGAACGCGCCACCAAGCGCGGCAAGGCCATCGTGTTCCTCGGCTGGGAACCGCACCCGATGAACACCCGCTTCAAGATGAAGTACCTGACCGGGGGTGACGACTCGTTCGGTCCCAACTACGGCCAGGCCACCATCTACACCAACGTGCGCAAGGGCTACACCCAGGAATGCAGCAACGTCGGTCAGTTGCTGAAAAACCTGTCGTTCACCCTGAACATGGAAAGCACCCTGATGGGTAACGTCCTGGACGACAAGATGAAACCCGACGCCGCGGCCAAGGCCTGGCTGAAGAAGAACCCGCAAGTGCTCGATACCTGGCTTGCCGGTGTCACCACCGTCGATGGCAAACCAGGTCTGGAGGCCGTCAAAGCTTACCTCGCCAAGTAATCCCTGCTGACCCCGGGCTGGTGCGCTGGCCCGGGATGTTTTCCCCTTCGCATGTGGACATTCACTACCATGCTGACTGAACAGAAAATCCCACTAGGCCAGTACATCGCTGCCTTCGTCGAATGGTTGACCCAACACGGTGCCAACTACTTCGACGCAATCGCATCGACCCTGGAAACGATGATCCACGGCGTGACGTTCGCGCTGACCTGGTTCAATCCGCTGGCATTGATCGGTCTGATTGCGCTGCTGGCTCACTTCATTCAACGTAAATGGGGCCTGACTGTTTTTGTCATCGCCTCCTTCCTGCTGATCCTCAACCTGGGGTACTGGCAGGAAACCATGGAGACCCTCGCGCAGGTGCTGTTCGCCACCCTGGTCTGCGTGGTCATCGGCGTGCCGCTGGGCATTGTTGCCGCGCACAAACCGATGTTCTACACCCTGATGCGGCCGGTGCTCGATCTGATGCAGACCGTACCGACCTTCGTCTACCTCATCCCTACCCTGACCCTCTTCGGGCTGGGTGTGGTGCCCGGGTTGATTTCCACGGTGGTGTTCGCGATTGCCGCGCCGATCCGCCTGACCTACCTGGGTATCCGTGACGTACCGCAAGAGTTGATGGACGCCGGCAAGGCCTTCGGCTGCTCGCGCCGTCAATTGCTCTCGCGCATTGAACTGCCCCACGCCATGCCGAGCATTGCTGCCGGCATTACCCAATGCATCATGCTGTCGCTGTCGATGGTGGTGATCGCCGCCCTGGTGGGTGCCGACGGCCTCGGCAAGCCGGTGGTCAACGCACTGAACACCGCCGACATCGCCCTGGGCTTTGAAGCCGGCCTGGCGATCGTGCTGCTGGCCATCATGCTCGACCGCATCTGCAAACAACCCGACGCCAAAGTAGGGGGTGATGCATGAGCATTATCCGATTCGACAATGTCGACGTGATCTTCTCCAAAGACCCACGCGAAGCGCTCAAGCTGCTGGACCAGGGCATGAGCCGTAACGAGATCCTGAAAAAGACCGGCCAGATCGTCGGCGTTGAAAAAGCCAGCCTGGATGTGGAAAAAGGCGAGATCTGTGTGCTGATGGGCCTGTCGGGCTCCGGCAAGTCGAGCCTGCTGCGCTGCATCAACGGCCTCAACACCGTCAGCCGTGGCCAGTTGTTCGTCGAGCATGAAGGGCGCCAGATCGACATCGCCTCCTGCACCCCGGCCGAGCTGAAAATGATGCGTACCAAACGCATCGCCATGGTGTTCCAGAAGTTCGCCCTGATGCCCTGGCTGACCGTGCGCGAGAACATCAGCTTCGGCCTCGAAATGCAGGGCCGCCCGGAGAAAGACCGGCGCAAGCTGGTGGACGAAAAGCTCGAACTGGTGGGCCTGAGCCAATGGCGTAACAAGAAGCCGGACGAACTCTCCGGCGGCATGCAGCAGCGCGTCGGCCTGGCGCGGGCGTTGGCGATGGACGCCGACATCCTGCTGATGGACGAACCCTTCTCCGCCCTCGACCCGCTGATCCGCCAAGGCCTGCAGGACGAGTTGCTGGAGCTGCAAAGCAAGCTGAGCAAGACCATCGTGTTCGTCAGCCACGACCTCGACGAAGCCCTCAAGCTCGGCAGCCGCATCGCGATCATGAAAGACGGCAAGATCATCCAGTACAGCGTGCCGGAAGAAATCGTGCTGAACCCGGCGGACGATTATGTGCGTACCTTCGTCGCACATACCAACCCGCTGAACGTGCTGTGCGGGCGCAGCCTGATGCGGACGCTGGACAACTGCAAACGCATCAACGGCTCGGTGTGCCTCGATCCGGGCGGCGACTCGTGGCTCGACCTGGCCGAAGGCAACACCATCCGGGGCGCACGCCAGAATGGCGCGGTGATGAACCTGCAGAACTGGGCACCGGGGCAACCCGTGGAAGGCCTGGGCCGCCTGCCGACACTGGTGGACTCGAATATCGGCATGCGCGATGCGCTGCAGATCCGCTACCAGACGGGCAACAAGTTGGTGTTGCACGACAACAACCAGGTGGTGGGGATCCTGGGGGACAGCGAGCTCTACCATGCCCTGCTGGGCAAGAACCTGGGCTAACAAACACCGCAAAACCAATTGGAGAAACAGGGTCAAAATGTGGGAGGGGGCTTGCCCCCGATAGCGGTGTATCAGTAACAGATGAGCTGACTGACACACTGCAATCGGGGGCAAGCCCCCTCCCACATTTTTTGCCCCAGTGGTGTCAGTGGGGACACCACCAGGCTTCAACCATCAGCTATAGACACGGCCAAGGAGCTGCCGATGGCTTTCAAACTGATCGAGCACGTCCCGGGTGATCTGTTCCTGGGCGAAGCCCATCAGGTCGTACTCCTGAGGCCCGTTGTGCAGGTACACCTCGGCCCGGTAGTAACGGGCGCGCTCCGCCTCGGGCAGTTCGTCCGACGCCACCGCGTAGCCGTCCAGGCTCACTTCGTAGACAAACGGGTTGCCCTCTTCCATCTCGATACGCACGCCGATGCAACGCTTGGATTTGCCCAACAGGGTCTGCACGTCCAGCCCCTGGTCGCGCAACGCCTTCGTCGCGTCTTCCAGTGCCGGCGTGACGTGCTTGTCCATAAAGCGCTGCACCGTGGCCTGGCTCGGTTGCAGGTCCAGGGCGGTCAAGCGCTCGCTGAAACCACGACGGCCACGCTCGGCCAATTGCGCCTGCTCCAGTTCCGTCGCCATGTCCTGGCGCATCGCCTTGTGCAAACCGAACATAAAGACAATCAGCACCACCGAGAACGGCAGCCCCGCCAGCACCACCATGGTTTGCATGGCTTCGAAGTTACCCGCAAACAGCAGGCCGATAGTCACCAGGGTGATCACCGCCGACCAGAAGATCCGCAGCCAGTGCGGCGCGTCTTCGTCCACGTTGCCGCCTTTGCAGGACAGGTTGGCCATCATCACCGCGCCGGAGTCCGCCGGGGTCAGGAACAGCACGAAGCCGACAAAGATCGACACGCCGATGACGATTTTCGACGCCGGGTAATGCTCCAGCAATTGGTAGATGGCCATCGACGGTTGTTCCAGCGCCGTCTTGCCCAACGCCACCGCGCCCTGGTTCAACACCAGGTCCAGCGCCGAGTTACCGAAGATCGACAACCACGCCAGGGTGAAGCCCAGCGGGATCAGCAGCACGCCGGCCACCAGTTCACGCACCGTGCGACCCCGGGAAATCCGTGCGATGAACATGCCCACAAACGGCGCCCAGGAAATCCACCAGGCCCAGTAGAACAGGGTCCACAGGCCCATCCAGCGTTCGGTCTTGTCGGCGTCGCCTTCGTACACATACAGGTCGAAGGTTTTCAGGAGGATGCCGTTGAGGTAGTCACCGGTGTTCTGCACCAGGCCGTTGAGCAGGTGCAGGGTCGGGCCGAACAACAGCACGAAGATCAGCAAACCGCTGAACAACACGATGTTGAGGTTGGACAGGCGACGAATGCCGTTCTCCACCCCCGACACGGCGGCAATGGTCGCCACAGTGCTCATCACGATGATCACGATCAGCAGGTTGGTGTTGCTGTGCTGCATGCCAAACAGGTTTTCCAGGCCGGACGACACCTGCATCGCGCCGATACCGAGGTTGGTCACCAGGCCCAGCAGGGTCACGAACATGCCGAACCCGTCCACCGCATGGCCGGCCGCGCCTTTGACCCAACGCTCGCCCACCAGCGGGTACAACGCCGAACGCAGGGCCAGTGGCTGGTTATGGCGGTACGCGAAGTACGCCACGGCCAGGCCGACCAGCGCATAGATCGCCCAGCCGTGCAGGCCCCAGTGCAGGAAGGTCAATTGCAGCGCCTGGCGCGCCGCGCCGTTGCTGGCGGCCGCGCCTTCGGGCGGGTTGAAGTAATGGTCCAACGGCTCCGATGCGCCGAAATACAGCAACGAGATGCCGATACCCGACGAAAACAGCATGCCGGCCCAGGCGCCGTAGCTGAAGTCCGGGGTGTCGTCCTTGCTGCCCAGCTTCAGCTTGCCGTAGGACGAAAACGCCAGGCCGACCACGAACACCAGGTAGGCGGCGATCACCAGCATGTAGTACCAGCCGAAGCTTTTCGATAACCACGCCTGCGCCACGCCGAGCATCCGGCCGGCCTCTTGCGGGGCGACGATCAAAATGGCGGTCAGCAACAGAATCAGTGCGGTGGAGGTGTAGAACACCCAACCGTTGACCCGCACCTTTTCCGGTGGGGTTTTTATTAGAGAGGCAGAACTCATGGCGCAGATGCTCCAGGCAGTGCGAGAGAGAAACACAAGGCAGCGGTGATCCCGTGCTCATCGATTTTTCGGCAGTCGACGGACGGGTGTTATAAAGACACCCCGAAAATTCTTGAGCCCGCCGAAGCGGTGTTCAGGCTCTGAAATGGCCTGTTTCAAGGATTTTCACAGGTGTCAGATGTCGCCACCTACCTGTAGGAAATACCGGCAGGCAGCGACCATTTGTCGCAGAGCTTATTCTTTGTTGATTGAACGTTCAATCAAAACAAAATAGACTGGCCATCGAGTCGACGGACGTCATCGCCCGCCGGCAGGCCTGAGGAGAGGTACTCCATGCCCAAGGTCGGTATGCAACCCATACGCCGCCAACAACTGATCGAAGCCACGCTGACGGCCATCGATCAAGTCGGAATGGGAGATGCCAGCATTGCGCTGATCGCCCGTTTGGCCGGCGTTTCGAACGGCATCATCAGTCACTACTTCAAGGACAAGAACGGCCTGATCGCGGCCACGATGCGGTACTTGATGAATGTGCTGATCGAGAACGTCCACGAGCGGCGACAAGCGTTGACGGAGGACACGCCACGGGCGCACCTCCAAGTGATCATCGGCGGCAACTTCGACGCCAGCCAGGTCAACGGCCCGGCAATGAAAACCTGGTTGGCCTTCTGGGCGACCAGCATGCACCACCCGTCTTTGCACAGGTTGCAGCGGATCAACGATCACCGCCTGTATTCCAACCTGTGCTGCCAGTTCCGCCGCGTGTTGCCGCTGCCGGATGCACGCAGCGCAGCCCGAGGCCTGGCGGCCTTGATCGACGGTTTGTGGTTGCGCGGCGCCCTGTCGGGAGATGAATTCGACACGGCGCAGGCGCAACGGATCGCTTACGAATACATGGATTTCCAATTGGCCAAGCAGGTGAGTTAGAGCACACATAACCGCTCAACCCCTGAACCTCCACTGATCGGTGTTGCCAGACTCTTATTGGCCACCCCTCAGTGGTTAACGCCAACCACTTATGCACTTGCGAGGACTTTATGGCCCGTTTCGACCTGCAAAAACTCTACATTGACGGCGGCTACAGCGACGCTGGCAGCGATGCCACCTTCGAAGCCATCAACCCGGCTAACGGTGAAGTTCTCGCCCAAGTGCAACGCGCAACGTTCGATGACGTTGAACGTGCCGTGGTCAGCGCTGAAAAAGGCCAGAAAATCTGGGCCGCCATGACCGCCATGGAGCGTTCGCGCATCCTGCGTCGTGCCGTCGACATCCTGCGCGAGCGCAATGACGAACTGGCCGCCCTGGAAACCCTGGACACCGGTAAATCCTTCTCCGAAACCAAGTACGTCGACATCGTCACCGGCGCCGACGTGCTGGAATATTACGCGGGCCTGGTGCCAGCCATCGAAGGCGAGCAGATCCCGCTGCGCGACACCTCGTTCGTCTACACCCGCCGCGAGCCGCTGGGTGTGGTCGCCGGTATCGGCGCGTGGAACTACCCGATCCAGATCGCCCTGTGGAAATCCGCACCGGCCCTGGCCGCCGGTAACGCGATGATCTTCAAACCCAGCGAAGTCACCTCGCTGACCACCCTGAAACTGGCGGAGATCTACACCGAAGCCGGCGTTCCGGCCGGTGTGTTCAACGTGTTGACCGGCAGCGGCCGCGAAGTCGGCACCTGGCTGACCGAGCACCCGCGCATCGAGAAAGTCTCGTTCACCGGCGGCACCGACACCGGCAAGAAAGTCATGGCCAGCGCCTCCAGCTCTTCGCTCAAGGAAGTGACCATGGAACTGGGCGGCAAATCGCCGCTGATCGTGTTCGAAGACGCCGACCTGGACCGCGCCGCCGACATCGCGATGATGGCCAACTTCTACAGCTCCGGTCAGGTCTGCACCAACGGTACTCGCGTGTTCGTGCCCAAGCACCTGCAAGCCGCGTTCGAAGCCAAGATCGCCGAACGTGTTGCGCGCATCCGCATCGGCGACCCGCAGGACGACAACACCAACTTCGGCCCGCTGGTCAGCTTCGCCCACATGGAAAGCGTGCTCGGCTACATCGCCAAGGGCAAGGCCGAAGGCGCTCGCGTGCTGTGCGGCGGCGACCGCCTGACCGACGGCGACTTCGCCAAAGGCGCCTTTGTTGCCCCGACCGTGTTCACCGACTGCACCGACGAAATGACCATCGTCCGTGAAGAAATCTTCGGCCCGGTGATGAGCATCCTCACCTACGAGACTGAAGAAGAAGTGATCCGCCGCGCCAACGACACCGACTTCGGCCTCGCCGCCGGCCTGGTGACCAAGGACCTGAACCGCGCCCACCGCGTGATTCATCAACTGGAAGCGGGCATCTGCTGGATCAATGCCTGGGGCGAGTCCGACGCGAAAATGCCGGTCGGTGGCTACAAGCAGTCGGGCGTGGGCCGTGAGAACGGGATCAGCTCGCTGAACAACTTTACCCGCATCAAATCGGTACAGGTCGAGTTGGGCGATTACGCCTCGGTGTTCTAAGCCTGAGCCTTGCGTTGCCTGTGAGGCCGCTATCGGGGGCAAGCCCCCTCCCACATTTGAATTGTGAATACCTTCAAAGGTGGGAGGGGGCTTGCCCCCGATGAGGCCCGACCTGACCACACTTCAAAGAGGGTGCATTCAATGTCCCAAGAATACGACTACATCATTGTGGGTGCCGGCTCCGCCGGTAACACCCTGGCGACCCGTCTGACCGAAGACGAAGGCGTCACCGTCCTGCTGCTGGAAGCCGGCGGCCCGGATTACCGTCTCGACTTCCGCACCCAGATGCCCGCCGCCCTGGCGTTCCCGCTGCAGGGCCGTCGCTACAACTGGGCCTACGAGACCGATCCAGAGCCGCACATGGACGGCCGTCGCATGGAATGCGGGCGCGGCAAGGGCCTGGGCGGTTCCTCGCTGATCAACGGCATGTGCTACATCCGTGGCAACGCCATGGACTACGACAACTGGTCGAAACTGCCCGGCCTGGAAGACTGGACCTACCTCGACTGCCTGCCGTATTTCCGTAAAGCCGAAACCCGCGACATCGGCCCCAACGACTACCACGGCGGCGACGGCCCGGTCAGCGTGACCACGCCCAAGGCCGGCAACAACCCGCTGTTCCACGCCATGGTCGAAGCCGGCGTACAGGCCGGTTACCCACGTACCGAAGACTTGAACGGCTACCAGCAGGAAGGCTTCGGCCCGATGGACCGTACCGTCACGCCAAACGGCCGGCGCGCCAGCACTGCGCGCGGTTATCTGGACACGGCTAAAAAGCGTTCCACCCTGACCATCGTCACCCATGCCCTGACCGACAAAGTGCTGTTCGAAGGCAAGCGTGCGGTCGGCGTGCGTTACCTGATCGGCGCCGCCGAAGAACGCGTCGAAGCCCGTGCGCGTAAAGAAGTGCTGGTGTGCAGCGGCGCCATCGCCTCG
This sequence comes from Pseudomonas sp. Y39-6, assembly GCF_023651955.1. Taxonomy (NCBI): domain Bacteria; kingdom Pseudomonadati; phylum Pseudomonadota; class Gammaproteobacteria; order Pseudomonadales; family Pseudomonadaceae; genus Pseudomonas; species Pseudomonas sp. Y39-6. Next base: position 6,525,103 of record NZ_CP069594.1, read on the forward strand.
CCGCAACTGCTGCAACGCTCCGGCGTCGGCCCGGCCAAACTGCTCGAAAGCCTCGACATCCCGGTGGTCCACGACCTGCCCGGCGTCGGCGAAAACCTGCAGGACCACCTTGAGCTGTACCTGCAATATGCCTGCACCCAACCGGTGTCGCTGTACCCGTCGCTGCTCTGGTACAACCAACCGGCCATCGGTGCCGAGTGGCTGTTCAACGGCACCGGCATCGGCGCCAGCAACCAGTTCGAAGCGGGCGGTTTTATCCGTACCCGGGAAGACTTCGATTGGCCGAACATCCAGTATCACTTCCTGCCGGTGGCGATTAACTACAACGGCAGCAACGGCGTGAAAGAGCATGGTTTCCAGGCGCACATGGGCTCCATGCGTTCGCCGAGCCGTGGCCGCGTGCAATTGAAGTCGAAGAACCCACGGGACTACCCGAGCATTCTCTTCAACTACATGGCCACCGAGCAGGACTGGCAGGAATTTCGCGATGGCATCCGCCTGACCCGCGAAATCATGCAGCAGCCGGCGCTCGACCCGTTCCGTGGCCGCGAAATCAGCCCGGGCATCGAGGTGCAAACCGACGAGCAACTCGACCAGTTCATCCGCGAACACGCCGAGACCGCGTTCCACCCATCCTGCTCGTGCAAGATGGGCAACGACGAGATGGCCGTGGTGGATGGCGAAGGCCGCGTGCATGGCATGCAGGGCCTGCGGGTGGTCGATGCGTCGATCATGCCGATCATCACCACCGGCAACCTGAACGCGCCGACGATCATGATCGCCGAGAAAATCGCCGACAAGATCCGTGGCCGCAAGCCACTGCCGCGCAGCACCGCGGACTACTACGTGGCAGGCGATGCGCCGGTGCGGGGCAAGCCGATGCGTGAAGTGGGGCCGACTGCGCAGTAACTGGGAGACCGTGTCGCCCTATCGGGGGCAAGCCCCCTCCCACACTTCGATTTGTGAATACATTCAAAATGTGGGAGGGGGCTTGCCCCCGATAGGGCCCGACCCAACACCGCAAACCTTACGCCTACACTCTCCTTGATCCGCTCCCCAGCCCAGGCCTACTCTGTTCGTCTGCCCGCGCTGAGCCGCCCACAAGGAAGGCCCCATGTTCGAACACCACGCCACACTCAAAAAGCATTTCAGTGCCCTGCGCACCACCGCCGAGTTTTTCTCCCTGCGTTACGTGCGCGAATCCGGCCACTACCTGTCGGTGCGCAAGAACGTCGCCGCACCACCGCACCTGAACCACGACGAAGGCGCCATGCTCACCGTGCGCGTCAACGGTGTCGAAACCTACGCCGCGACCCACGATATTTCCCTGCCCGGCCTGCAAGCTGCGCTCGAGCGTGCCGAACAGCAAGCACGCCTGATAAAACCCCACGCCCTGCTCGACCTGCGCGAGCAACACGTGTCCAGCGACGTCGCCGATTACCTGTCGCCCCACCTTGAGCAAGCCTTCCCCTCCTTGAGCGACTGCTACCAATTGCTCGGCGCTGAATCCGCAGCCGTGCCCCGGGACGAGCGCCTGGTGAACTGGGAAGTCAGCCTCGGCCTGAGCCACGTCGAACAGATCTACCTCAACAGCGCCGGCGCGGAACTGCGCCAGGCCCAGCGTTTTGTGTTCCCTGGCGTCAACGTCACGGCCTACGACGGCAACGACAGCCAGTCGCGCACCCTCGGCGGCAGTAACTTCGGCCAGCAAGGCGGGTTTGATGTGATCGAGCGCTTCGGCCTGGTCGGCGCCGCGCCGCGCATCGCCGACGAAGCCCTGCAACTGCTGCTGGCGCCGAACACGCCGCAGGGCCCGCGCGACCTGCTGTTGATGCCCGACCAGATGATCCTGCAGATCCACGAATCGATCGGCCATCCGCTGGAACTCGACCGCATCCTCGGTGACGAGCGCAATTACGCCGGCACCAGTTTTGTGAAGGCCAGCGACTTCGGCCACCTGCAATACGGCTCCAAACTGCTCAACGTGACCTTCGACCCGGACATCCCCGAACAACTGGCCAGCTACGGCCACGACGACGACGGCACCCCGGCCAGCAAGCAATTCCTGATCCGCGAGGGGCTGCTGCTCAAGCCGCTGGGCGGGGCGTTGTCGCAATTTCGCGCGGGCATGAGCGGCGTCGCCAACAGCCGCGCCAGCAGCTGGAACCGCCCGCCGATCGACCGCATGGCCAACCTGAACATCGAGGCCGGCGACCAGAACCTGGCGCAACTGATCGGCGGCATCGAACACGGCATCCTGATGTCGACCAACCGTTCGTGGTCCATTGACGACGCGCGCAATAAATTCCAGTTCGGTTGCGAATGGGGCCAGTTGATCGAAAACGGCGAACTCAAAGGCGTGGTGAAAAACCCCAACTACCGCGCCATTTCCGCGCAGTTCTGGCGCAAGCTCAGCGCCGTGGGCGACGCCAGCACCTTCCAGGTGTTGGGCACGCCGAACTGCGGCAAAGGCGAGCCCAACCAGGTGATCCGCGTCGGCCATGCCTCGCCCGCCTGTGTATTCAGCCATGTCGACGTATTTGGGGGAGACGCCTGATGAACAACTTCAAGGCATTGGTGGAGTGGCTCAAGCAGGCCCTCACCGACAAAGAACAATTTCACCTGGGCTACGCCGCGGAATCGTCCGAATTCGTGCGTTTCAACCATGCCAAGGTGCGTCAGGCCGGGCAGGTGCAACAAGCCAGCCTGACCCTCAAACTGATCAACGACGGCCGTCATGCCGACCTCGGCATCACCCTCGGCGGCGAGCCGGCGCTGGACCGCCAGCGCCTCGCCGCTGGCCTGCAACAACTGCGCGAAACCTTGCCGTTGCTGCCACACGATCCGTACCTGTTGCTGAACCACAACGCGTGGCAGAGCCAAAACGAACAGGCCCGGCCGCTGCCCGAGCTGGGCCAGGTGCTGGAAGACATCAGCCAGGCGGCACACGGCGTCGATCTGGTCGGTTTCTACGCCGCTGGTCCGATCAGCCGTGGCTTCGCCAGTTCGGACGGCGCGTTCGGCTGGCATCAGGCCAATAGTTTCAACTTCGACTTCAGCCTGTTCCACGCCAACGGCGAAGCGCTCAAAGCCAGTTACGCCGGCAATGAATGGAACAGCGCCGAGTTCGCCCGCCGCTTCCAGCAGGCTCGCGAACAGCTGGAATTCCTCGGACGGCCACTGCACAAGCTGGCGCCCGGCGAGTACCGCGCCTACCTGGCGCCGGCGGCCCTGGAAGAAATCATCAGCATCATCACCTGGGGCGGTTTTTCCGCCCAGGCCATCGCCAGCAAAAGCAGCTCGCTACAGCGGCTGTATGCCGGCGAGCAGGCGTTGAGCACGCTGGTGACGGTGGATGAGCACATCAGCGGTTCCCTGAGCCCGGCGTTCTCCAGCGAAGGCTACCCGTGCAGTGACGTCACGCTGATCAACGCCGGCCAGGGCGCCGGCCAACTGGTCAATTCGCGCAGCGCCGCCGAATACGGCCTCAGCACCAACGGCGCCAGCAGCGACGAGTCCCCCAGCGCGTTGCAGATGGCGGCGGGCAGCCTGGCCCAGGCCGATATCCTCAAGCAATTGGGCACCGGGCTGTACATCAGCAACCTGTGGTACCTGAACTACTCCGACCTGCCGGCAGCGCGCCTGACCGGCATGACGCGGTTCGCCACGTTCTGGGTGGAAGACGGCGAGATCAAGGCGCCGGTCAGCACCATGCGCTTCGATGACAGCGTCTACAGCCTGCTCGGCTCACAACTCGAAGCGCTGACCGCAGAGCGCGAACTGTTGCTGTCGGCCAGTACCTACAGCCAGCGCAACACCGCGTCCAATCTGTTGCCGGGGGCATTGGTCAAGCGCCTGACCCTGACCCTCTGACCGACAGTAGTCTGCTTGTGGGAGGGGCCCCCTCCCACATTGTTTTGTGTTGATTTCAGACGTCTTGTTTCGACATGTCCTACAGCTAAATCAGACCTCTCTCACCGCCCGCCCAAGGCCGGTTGTCGCCTGTAAAAAACCCCGTTATAACGGTTAGTGGCACCCCGCCACCTAACCCACGTGCCCGCACGTGATGCATGACCTCGCCCGGGAAAAGGCAAGCTGGAGCATTGACATGAACCATGGAAGTTTTGTCATAGAAAAGCTGTTCAAGCACTACAACGTTCATGTTGAGCAACTAGGTCACCATCCGCAAAAGAAAACCGTGCTGATGGTCAATGGCGCGCTATCCACCACGCGCTCCTTCGCCCGCACCAGTAAATGCCTGGCCGAGCATTTCAATGTGCTGCTGTTCGATTTACCGTTCTCCGGCTATTCACGCGAGCACAACACCGACCTGGACCTGGTGACCAAGGACGACGAAGTGCAAATCCTGCGGGCGCTGGTGGAGCGCTTCCAGGTCAACCACCTGGTGTCGGCCTCGTGGGGCGGCATCTCCACGCTGCTGACCCTGGCACACAACCCGCCCTCCATCGAAAGCTCGGTGGTGATGGCGCTGGCGCCGAACCTCAACCAGGCGATGCTCGACTATGTGGAGCGGGTGCGCGTGCTGATCGAAGCCGACGACAAATCCGCCGTCGGCCACTTGCTCAACGACACCGTGGGCAAATACCTGTCGCCGCGACTCAAGCGCAACAACCATCGGCACCTGTCGAACATGGCCACCACCGAATACCGCCAGGCGCGCTTTCATATCCACCAGGTGCTCGCGCTGAGCGATGGCAACTACCTGCCACAGCTCAGCCGGATCGAAACACCGGTGCATTTCCTCAACGGCACGCTGGACGAATACACCCCGGCCGCCGAGGCCCGACTGTTCCAGCACTACGTAGGCCGCAGCAGCTTTGCCGTCGCCGAACATACCGGGCATCTGCTCGACCTGGAGTCCCGCGAAGCGGCGCGGGCGGTACATCGCGCGCTGCTGGATTTTCTGGTGGGTGAGCACGCGATGTTGTCGGATGTAGACGAACCTTCAGTGGGAAAAGGAGCGACGAATGGCGCATAATCGCCGACACATAGCCTCCTAACAAAAGGGATCCCATGCCAAATCGCGCCCCTCTCGATGCCAAGACCGCCCGCTGGCTCCCCTGGGTGGTCGCGATTGCCTTCTTCATGCAATCGCTGGATGGGACGATTCTCAACACGGCACTGCCGGCGATGGCCCGGGACCTCGCGGAAAACCCGCTGCGCATGCAAGGGGTGGTGATCGCCTACATGCTCACCGTCGCCTTGCTGATCCCGGCGTCGGGCTGGATCGCCGACCGCTTCGGCACCAAGAAAATCTTCTTTGGCGCGATCATGCTGTTCAGCATCGGCTCGCTGCTGTGCGCGCTGTCCAGCAGCTTGACCATGCTCGTCGGCGCGCGGGTGGTCCAGGGCCTGGGCGGGGCGCTGATGCTGCCGGTCGGCCGGCTGGTGGTGCTGCGCGCTTATCCGCGCTCCGAGCTGGTGCGGATCATGGGCTTCATCACCATCCCCGGCCTGCTCGGTCCGTTGCTCGGCCCGACCATGGGCGGCTGGATGGTGCAATACCTGACCTGGCACTGGATCTTCCTGATCAACCTGCCGGTGGGCATGATCGGCTGCTACGCCGTGTGGAAACTGATCCCCGACCTGCGCGGCAGCGAGCGCACGCGGTTCGACGGCATCGGCTTCCTGCTGTTCGGCGCGGCGATGGTGTTGATCACCATCGCCATGGAAGGCCTGGGCGAATTGCACCTGCCGCACCTGCGGGTGATGTTGCTGCTGTTCGGCGGGCTGGCCTGCCTGGCGGCCTATTGGCTGCGCGCCGGGCATATCGATAACCCGCTGTTTGCGCCGGCGCTGTTCAAGACCCGTACCTTTGCGGTGGGCATCCTGGGCAACCTGTTCGCACGCCTGGGCAGCGGCGCCTTGCCGTTTCTGGTGCCGTTGCTGTTGCAGGTGGCCTTGGGCTATTCACCGTCCCAGGCCGGGATGAGCATGCTGCCCCTGGCGGCGGCGGCGATGCTGGCCAAGTCGGTTGCACGGCCGCTGATCGAACGCCTGGGCTACCGCGTGGTGTTGACCGGTAACACCCTGGCCTTAGGCCTGATGCTGGCGAGCATGGGCCTGGTCAGCGAACAGACGCCCTACCCGCTGCTGCTGGGCATGCTGGCGATACTCGGGGCGATCAACTCCTTGCAGTTCACCGCGATGAACACCGTTACCCTGATCGACCTCGACGATGCCCAGGCCAGCAGCGGCAACAGCTTGCTGTCGGTGGTGGCACAACTGTCCCTGAGCCTCGGCGTAGCCTGCGCCGGTGCGCTGCTCGGCGGGTTCACCGCCGAATCGGGCAATGACGGCGTGAGCACGGTACTCGGCGCCTTCCAACTGACCTTCCTCACCGTGGGCATCATGGCAATGCTGGCGGCGGCGATCTTCCTGCAACTGTCGCCAAAAGACGGCAAACGCATCGGCAGCCGCGAACACGACATCGAACACTAGCAGGCGTCTCGTCGAGAACTTGCAGGGAAAATCCCACGGGACTGCTACACTGCGCGACATTTTGTTTTTGCAGAGCCAGTCCCGTGACCACCATCGCCACCGCTTTTAATACGTTGCCGCTCTCCGCCGCCATGCTGGCTAACCTCGACTCGCTGGGTTATGCCGAGATGACGCAGATCCAGGCGCAGAGCTTGCCGGTGATCCTCAAGGGGCTGGACCTGATTGCCCAGGCCAAGACCGGCAGCGGCAAGACGGCTGCGTTCGGCATCGGCCTGCTGAACCCGATCAACCCGCGCTACTTCGGCTGCCAGGCCCTGGTGATGTGCCCGACCCGCGAGTTGGCCGACCAGGTGGCCAAGGAAATCCGTCGCCTGGCCCGCGCCGAAGACAACATCAAGGTGCTGACCCTGTGCGGCGGCGTGTCCCTCGGCCCGCAGATCGCCTCCCTGGAACATGGCGCCCACGTCATCGTCGGCACCCCGGGCCGCATCCAGCAACACCTGCGCAAGGGTTCGCTGGTGCTCGACGGCTTGAACACGCTGATCCTCGACGAAGCCGACCGCATGCTCGACATGGGTTTCTACGACGCCATCGAAGACATCATCAGCAAGACCCCGGCCCGCCGCCAGACCCTGCTGTTCTCGGCCACCTACCCGGTGAGCATCAAGCAGTTGGCCTCGAAATTCATGCGCGCGCCGCAGCAAGTGAAGGCCGAAGCGTTTCACTCCGATGAGCAGATCGAGCAGCGTTTCTACGAGATCTCGCCGGAAGAACGCATGGAGGCCGTCACCAAAGTCCTCGCGCATTTCCGCCCGGCCTCGTGCGTGGCGTTCTGCTTCACCAAGCAGCAAGTGCAGGAAACCGTCGATCACCTGACCTCCAAGGGCATCTCTGCCGTCGGCCTGCATGGCGACCTGGAACAGCGTGACCGTGACCAGGTGCTGGCGATGTTCGCCAACCGCAGCACCTCGGTACTGGTCGCCACCGACGTCGCTGCCCGCGGCCTGGACATCGACTCGCTGGACATGGTGATCAACGTCGAGCTGGCCCGCGACTCGGAAATCCACATCCACCGCGTCGGCCGCACCGGCCGTGCCGGTGAGACCGGGATAGCCATCAGCCTGGTGGCGCCATCCGAAGCACACCGCGCCCAAGCCATCGAGCAACTGCAGAAGTCGCCGCTGAACTGGGACCAACTGGACAACCTCAAGCCACAGAGCGGTGGCCCGCTGCTGCCGCAGATGAGCACCCTGTGTATCGCCGCCGGCCGTAAAGACAAGGTCCGTCCGGGCGATATCCTCGGCGCACTGACCGGTGAAGCCGGCATTCCGGGGGCCCAGGTCGGCAAGATCGCGATCTTCGATTTCCAGGCGTTTGTGGCCGTGGAACGCAGCGTCGCCAAGCAAGCGTTGCAGCGCCTGAACGACGGTAAGATCAAAGGCCGCTCGCTGCGCGTGCGGATCCTGTAAAAAACCCACCACCCTTGTAGGAGCGAGCTTGCTCGCGAAAAACCTCAACGATCACGCAGCGCTATCAGGTAGCCCGTGTCGTCTATGGGGTTTTCGCGAGCAAGCTCGCTCCTACAGGGATCGTACTGATTCATAGATGAGGACACCGTTGTGCGCTCGACCGAAGTTGTGATCATTGGCGCCGGCGCCGCAGGCTTGATGTGTGCTCTGACCGCCGCCGGACGTGGGCGCAAGGTGATGCTGATCGACCACGCGAACAAGGCCGGCAAGAAGATCCTGATGTCCGGCGGCGGTCGCTGCAACTTCACCAATATGTACACCGAACCGGCGAACTTCCTCTCGCACAACGCGCACTTCTGCAAGTCCGCCCTGGCCCGCTACACCCAATGGGACTTCATCGGCCTGGTGGCCAAGCACGGCGTGCCGTACCACGAGAAGAAGCTCGGCCAGTTGTTCTGCGATAACAAATCCAGCGACATCCTCGGCATGCTGCTCGACGAGTGCATCCAGACCGGCGTGAGCCTGCACCTGGACACCTCGATCGAAACCATCGCCAAGCTCGACAGCGGCTACCAGTTGCAGACCACCCTGGGCGAGCTGCGCTGCGAATCCCTGGTGATCGCCACCGGCGGCCTGTCGATCCCGACCCTCGGCGCGACCGGCTTCGGTTACCAGGTGGCCAGGCAATTCGGCCACGAACTGCTGCCGACCCGCGCCGGGCTGGTGCCGTTCACCATCACCGACCAGCTCAAGGAGCTGTGCGGCGAGTTATCCGGCACGTCGGTCGATTGCCTGGTCAGCTGCAACGGCCAGAGCTTTCGCGAGAACCTCCTGTTTACCCATCGCGGCCTGAGCGGGCCGGCGATTCTGCAGATTTCCTCCTATTGGGAGTCCGGCGACACGGTCGAGATCAACCTGCTGCCCGACCACGACGCCCACGCCTGGCTGCAACAGCAACAAGCCGAGCGCCCCAACAGCGAGCTGAAAACCCTGCTGGGTGAAATCTTCACCAAGAAGATGGCCAACCTGCTGGCAGAAACCTGGTTCGTGTCCAAGCCGATGAAGCAGTACACCCACGCCGAACTGGCCGACATCGCGCAAAAACTGGCGAGCTGGCAATTGGTACCGGCAGGCACCGAAGGTTATCGCACCGCCGAAGTGACGCTGGGCGGCGTGGATACGCGGGAGGTGTCGTCCAAGACCATGGAATCGCTGAAAAGCCCGGGCTTGTACTTCATCGGCGAAGTGCTGGATGTGACCGGCCACCTCGGCGGCTTCAACTTCCAGTGGGCCTGGGCGTCGGGCTACGCCGCCGCGCAATACGTCTGACACAACGCGGTAAAAATGTGGGAGGTGGGGCAAGCCCCCTCCCACATTTTGATTTTCAGTGTGCCCGGGAGAAATTTTGTGCAGTGATGTGATCACCACCCTTGCCGCAGCGTCCTTGATAGCTCAATTTAGCGGCATCGTCCCGGAAGACTCCAGCCTTCATGTCATCGACCTCGTTCAAGCAGTCCATGCGGCGCCTATGGGCACTGGATAAATTCAGTTACAGCGTTCGGGTATTCATCGCCCTCACCGGCAGCATGACGCTGTGCTGGTATCAGGATGAAATGACACTGCTGATCCCGCTGTTCCTGGGGATTATCGCCAGTGCCCTGGCCGAGACCGACGACAGTTGGCAAGGCCGCCTCAACGCCCTGGCGGTGACGCTGGTGTGTTTCAGCATTGCCGCGCTGTCGGTGGAGCTGTTGTTCCCCTACCCCTGGGCCTTCGCGGTCGCCCTGGCCCTGGCGAGTTTCGGCCTGACCATGCTCGGCGCCCTCGGTGAGCGTTATGGCGCGATTGCGTCGGCCACCTTGATCCTGTCGGTCTACACCATGATCGGCGTGGACCAGCGCGGCGGTGCCGTCACGGATTTCTGGCACGAACCGCTGCTGCTGGTGGCCGGCGCCGCCTGGTACGGTGCGCTGTCGGTGCTGTGGCAGGTGCTGTTTTCCAACCAGCCGGTGCAGCAGAGCCTGGCGCGGTTGTTTCGCGAGTTGGGGCATTACCTCAAGCTCAAATCGTCGCTGTTCGAGCCGATCCGCCAGTTGGACGTGGAAGCGCGCCGCTTGGAGCTGGCTCAGCAAAACGGCCAGGTGGTGGCCGCGCTGAATGCGGCGAAGGAAATCATCCTGCACCGCGTCGGCAATGGCCGGCCGGGCTCCAAGGTCAGTCGTTACCTCAAGCTGTATTTCCTGGCCCAGGACATCCACGAACGCGCCAGCTCGTCGCACTATCCCTACAACGCCCTGGCCGAGGCCTTCTTCCACAGCGATGTGCTGTTCCGCTGCCAGCGCCTGCTGCGCCAGCAAGGCAAGGCCTGCGAGGCCCTGGCCGAATCGATCCAGCTGCGCCAGCCGTTCATCTATGACGCCAGCTTCGCCGAAGCCTTGGGCGACCTGAACGCCTCCATGGAACACCTGCGCATCCAGAGCAACCCGGCCTGGCGCGGCCTGCTGCGTTCCTTGCGTGCGCTGGCGGCCAACCTGTCGACCCTCGACCGCCTGCTGGGCGACGCGAGCAACCCGGACGCCCTGGCCGACGCCAGCGACAGCAACCTGCTTGACCGTGCCCCACGCAACCTCAAGGAAATGTGGACGCGCCTGCGCACCCAGCTCACGCCGACTTCGCTGCTGTTCCGCCACGCCTTGCGCCTGGCCCTGGCGTTGACCATCGGCTATGGCACCCTGCATGCGATCCACGCTTCCCAGGGCTACTGGATCATCCTCACCACCCTGTTCGTCTGCCAGCCCAACTACGGCGCCACCCGACGCAAGCTCGGCCAGCGGATCATCGGCACGGCCATCGGGCTCACCGTGGCCTGGGCGCTGTTCGACCTGTTCCCCAGCGCCCTGGTGCAGTCGATGTTCGCCATCGCGGCGGGCCTGGTGTTCTTTATCAACCGCACCACCCGCTACACCCTGGCCACCGCGGCGATCACCCTGATGGTGCTGTTCTGCTTCAACCAGGTGGGCGATGGCTACGGGCTGTTCCTGCCACGCCTGTTCGACACCTTGATCGGCAGCGTGATTGCCGGCCTGACCGTGTTCCTGTTCCTGCCGGACTGGCAAGGCCGGCGCCTGAACAAAGTGCTGGCCAATACCCTGACCTGCAACAGCATCTACCTGCGCCAAATCATGCAGCAATACGCCGCCGGCAAAAGCGACGACCTGGCTTACCGCCTGGCCCGACGCAACGCGCACAACGCCGACGCGGCGCTGTCCACCACCCTGGCGAATATGCTGATGGAGCCGGGGCAGTTCCGTAAGGAGGCCGACGTGGGCTTCCGCTTCCTGGTGCTGTCCCACACCTTGCTCAGCTACCTGTCGGGGCTCGGCGCGCACCGCGAAACCCAACTGCCGGCCGACGTGCGCGAGCACTTGATCGACGGCGCGGGGAAAACCCTGGCGGCGAGCATCGACGAAATCGCCACGGGGCTGGCCAATAAACAGCCGATCTCGATTCAGAGCGATGCCGAGGAAGCCTTGGCTGCGGAGCTGGAACAGATGCCGGACGAGATCGATGAGGGGCAACGTCTGGTGCAGACGCAACTGGCGTTGATTTGCCGGCAGTTGGGGCCGTTGCGCACCCTGGCGGCCCACCTGATCAAAGACACCAGCGCGGCGTAGGCCACTACATGCCGTGCTGCTTCATCAACCGCGCATAACTGCCGTCGGCCTTCATCTTGGCAATCTCGCGGTCAAAACCGGCAACGATCTGCTCATGCTCGGGGTTCTTCAGGCTGACCAGAATATGCAGGCTGTTTTCACTCAACGGCTGCGGCAAAAACTCCACCGCATTGCGCACCCGCGCCGACTCCTGCGCCAGGTAATAACGGGCAACGAATTCGTCCTCCACCGTCAGGCGTACCCGGCGCGCAACGAGCATCCGCACCGCCATGGCGAAGTTGTGTACCGGGACTTTCTGTAACTGCGTGTCCTGGTCGAACGCCGCGGAATACGCATAGCCCCGCACCACGGCGATGGGATAGTCGTGCAGTTGCTCAAGGTTCTGGAACTCGATGGGATCGTCGCGACGCTTGATAAAAACCAGGCGGTTGATCAGGTATTCAGCAGAAAACTGCCCCAGGCGCGTGCGGGCCTCGTCATACCAGGCGTTGACCACCACGTCGTAGCGCCCATCGCCGACGCCCATCAACGCGCGAGCCCAGGGCACCTGCTCGAAATCACTGGCATAACCGGCGCGGGCCAAGGCTGTGCTGACAATATCGGTAGCCAGCCCGCCATTGATCAAGGTGGCATCGGTAAAGGGTGGCCAGGCATCCGCCACCAGGCGCAGACGCTGTGCGAACGCCGGCTGGGCCAGCAACAACATTCCAATCAAAGCAACGGCACGAGAAAATCGCGGCATGCTTAAAGTCCTTGGCAGGCAGGCGGTGGCCCTGGCTCAGGCGGTACCTGAGGATGTAACAGTAGCTCAGATTACACAAAGAACCCGCCGCTGAATGCATACAATGATGGCAGATTGACGTCACTGTTCCAAACAACCGATTTAGACAGAAGTGCCCGCCGCGCTTACTATCCGGGACAGACACTTCCAAGAGAATCACACCATGACAGTCGAATGGGTCTGCAAACATCACAACGACCTGGGCAAGGAGCAGCTGTACGCCATTCTGCGCCTGCGCAGCGAGGTCTTCGTTGTCGAGCAAAAGTGCGTCTACCAGGACATCGACGGGCAGGACCTGCAAGGCGATACCCACCATCTGATGGCCTGGAAAGGCGATGACCTGGTGGCCTACCTGCGCCTGCTGGACCCGGAGACCCAGGCCGGGGATGTGGTGATCGGCCGGGTGATCGTGGCACCGATGGCACGCGGCACCGGGCTGGGGCATCTGCTGATGGAAGAAACGCTCAAGCAGATTGACGATATCTGGCCAGAGACGCCGATCTTTCTCTCAGCCCAGGCGCATTTGCAGGGGTATTACGCGCGGTATGGTTTTTTGGTGGCGGGTGAGGAATACCTTGAGGACGACATTCCGCACATCGGCATGCGGCGCGCCTGATGGCCCCATCGCGTCAGCCCAGCGACCGCCAAGCCTCAGGGATAACCCAAGACCTGTTTGATCGACGCCAGATTCGCCTCGATCCACCGCCGATCGATCGCGCCCCAGTCGCGAATCCGATAGCACCCCGCATGATTGCGCGCGCCGTCTTCCTGCTCGAACTCGCAGACGATATCCAGATCCGCCAATGCCGCAATCGTGTCCTGCGCGGTGCGCCGGGGCATGCCCGTCACCTCGGTCAGCGCCGGCACGCTGCTGGCCTGCTCGCTGTCGATCAGATACGCCACGTACAGGCGGCGGTAGAAGCTGCTTTTGGTCTTGCTCACATCCATGGTCAACCGCCTTGGAAAGTCAGGGTTTGCCCTGCAGGTCGCGATACGTGAGGTACACGCGCAGGTCGAATTCCACCTGATGGTAGCCCGGCATCATGTACTCACAGAGTTTGTAGAACGCTTTGTTGTGGTCCGATTCCTTGAAGTGCGCCAGTTCGTGTACCACGATCATGCGCAGAAATTCCGGGGCGGCCTCCTTGAACAGCGCGGCGATCCGGATTTCTTTCTTGGACTTCAGATTGCCGCCCTGCACCCGCGAAATCGTGGTGTGCAGGCCGAGGGCACGGTGGGTCAGGTCGAGGCGGTTATCGAACAGCACTTTGTCGATAGCCGGCGCGTTGCGCAGGTGCTCCTGCTTCAAGGCCAGCGCGTAGGCATACAGGGCCTTGTCGCTCTGCACGGCGTGACGTTCGGGGTAACGCTGCTCCAGGTAGGCGCCCAACTGGTCCTTGGCGATCAGTTGGCGCACTTGCTCCTGAAGGGCAGCGGGATAGGCCTGGAGGTATTTCAGCGCGGTCATTGAGGTCTGCAACAGGGTTCGAATGGGCGCCAGTGTAGCGAATTCAGCAGGAACGGGCGCGCAACCAGTCGACCACCGCCCCGGCCATCAACGGTGGGGCCGCCCATGGCCCCTGGACAAACGGGCAACCATTGGCCTTGAGCCACTGGGCTTGCTCCAGCGTCTCTACGCCCTCGGCGACTACCAGCACGCCGAAATGCCCGCACAACTCGATAATGCTGCGGGCCATCGCCGCATCCCGCGCCGAGCCCGGCAGGCCCGCGACCAATTGGCGGTCCAGCTTGAGCGTGTCGAATGGCAGGTCGCGCAGATGGGCCAGGGAACAGTGGCCGGAACCGAAGTCATCCAGGGCGATGCGTACCCCCACCGCGCGCAGTAACTTGAACTGCTTGGCGGACGCTTCGAGGTTATGCATCAGGCTGTCCTCGCCGATTTCCACCTCCAACTGGCGCCCCTGCAACCCATGTCGGTCGAGTACCTGCTGCAGTTGGCTCGCCAGGTTGGGCATGTTGAACTGGCTGCTGCTCAGGCTCACGCTCAACACCAGTTCATCCTCGAACATGGCTTGCCACACCTGACGCTGGGCGGCGACCTGGTGGTAGATCCAGGCACTCAACTGGCTGATCAGCCGCGCCTCTTCCAGCAGCGGCAAAAACAGCCCCGGCGGTACATCGCCGACACTCGGGTGCTGCCAGCGCAACAACGCCTCGACGCCGCGCAGATGGCCGTCCTCCAGAGACACCTGGGGCTGGTACACCAGGGTGAAATCCTTGTTCTGGATGGCGTTGCGCACGCTGTCCTCGAGCATCAGCCGCGAGCGGGCGCGACCGTTCATTTCCTGATCGTAATAGCGATATTGCTGACGCCCCGCACGCTTGGCCTCATACATGGCGATGTCAGCCGCACGCAACAGGCCGCCCAAGTCCGAGCCGCAATCCGGAAAAGTCGCGATGCCGATGCTGACCCCGAGCATCACCTCCAAGCCATCCACCTGTTGGCAAACAGACACCCGCTCGATCAGTTTTTCCGCAATCTTCGCCGCCTGTTCGGGGAACTCCAGCTCCAACAACGCCGTGAATTCATCCCCGCCCATGCGTCCGAGAATGTCGTAGGAACGCAGGCAGCTCTGCAACTGTTCCGAAACCCAGCGCAGCACCCGATCACCCGCGTCATGCCCCAGCGAGTCGTTGACCCGTTTGAAGCCGTCGAGGTCCAGGTACAACAAGACCAGCGACTGCTCGGTGCGATCGCTGCGCAGCAGGGAGTTTTCCACGGCCTGGTAAAAGCCACGGCGGTTCAACAACCCGGTCAGCGGGTCGGTCACCGCCTGGAACTCCAGTTGCTGATGCAGGTGGCAGACCTCGGACATGTCCAGCACGGTCACCACCATGGCCTTCTGCTCGGCGGGCAACGGCGCACAAGAGAGCGCCACCGGCACCTGCTGACCGCGGCCGGTACGCAAGATCGCATCATGCAAACGCCAGGTTTGGCCTTGACGGAAACCGGCGTACATCTGCGATTCCAGCCAGGCAGGCACATGGGGTTTTTGCAGGAAACTCAAAAAATCCTTGCCCTTGAGCTCATCGTGCGTGGCATTGAGCAGGCGCGAAATCGCCGGGTTGGCGTACTCGATCACGCCCGCATCACTCACCACGAGGATGCCTTCGGCGGCGTTGTCCAGCACCGAGGCATTGAAGGCGCGGGCGGACTCCAGGTCATGGCTCAGGCGCTGCAACGCCCGACGGGTGCGCTGCTGCTCCAGCAACGCCTGGACCTTGGGTTTGAGGATATGCGGGTCGAAGGGTTTAAACAGGTAATCGATGGCGCCGCTGGCATAACCTTCCAGCACGGCGGCCGGCGATTGCGCATTCGCGCTGAGAAAGATGATCGGCGTCATGCGCGTGCGCTGGCTGCCGCGCATCAGGCGGGCGACTTCAAAACCGTCCATGCCGGGCATCATCACGTCGAGCAGCACCAGGTCTACCTCGTGCTGGAGCAACAGTTCCAGAGCCTCCAGGCCGGAACCGGCGGTCACCACCTGCCAGTCATCACGTTGCAAAAGGGCGCGCATGCTAATCAGATTTTCCGGGTAGTCATCGACCACCAGAAGAACCGAACCGCCATCGCCTTGGTGTGGAGCGCATTCCATGCTACGTCTCTTCCTTAAGGTGCCGCACCGGTCAGTTCTGACAGAAAACCCGGGCAAGCACTGAGGTCTCACTCTAGCCTTGGTTCCCAAAAATCAGAAGTGAAGCGGGTGCCATCATCGCACCAAAGACTGCTAAGCCGACTAACGGTCAACCCCTGCAGCCCGCGGTTCATGGGGAACATGGCTTTTTGACATTCCCTTGGCGCCAATAACTTGCCAGGCATTCATTAACAAGCGGCGGACTACCGCCTATAAAGATGCTGTCTGGCCCAAGGGCCAAAGCCTATACCTATCTGTAAAAAGGCCTACGCCATGATTGATCTTTCCACCTGGAACCTGAGCATTCCGGTCGGCTCGCCTCCCGCGACCATCGACACCCCGAAGCTGATGAGCGGCTTCAATGACCAATATTTCCAGGCCGAAGGCAGCAACGTGCAATTCTGGACACCCGTCACCGGCACACGTACCGAGAACGCCATTTACCCCCGCAGCGAACTGCGCGAAACCTACGCCGACGGGCGCCTGCGCAACTGGACCTACCCCGAAGCCGACAATTATCTGCGCGCCACGCTGGCCGTCAACCAGGTGCCCTCCTCCGGGAAAATCGTCATCGGCCAGATCCACGCCTACGACAGCCAGAAACCCTTGATCAAGGTGGAATACCAGTTCAAGGAAAAAACCCAGACCGGCAACATCGTCGCCAAGGTCCGCATGCGCCCGGACGACGATGAAAGCCGGGTGATCATCGTCGCCTCCAATGTGCCGCTGGAGAAGAGTTTTACCTACGTGATCAACCTCAACAAAGCCGGGTTGCTGAGTGTGGAAGCCGCCGACGGGCAGTGGAACGAGCGCATTGGCGCGGCCTGGGGCAGCAAGCCGCTGTATTTCAAGGCGGGGGCGTATGTGCAGGACAACAGCGGGGATAGCAAGGAAGGGGCGAAGGTGACGTTTGCGAAGTTGGATATTGATCACGAGTGAACGGATTGGCCTCATTACGAGCACTGGTAAACGCCGTTCCCCTGTGTAGCCTTAGGACTCGGTGCTGGTCCTACGCGCCTGCAAGCTGATCAAATTCCAGCCGCAAAAAAAAGCCCGCATCGCTGCGGGCTTCTTTTTAAACGCTTGAGGCTCAGTTCACCTTAGCGTTCAACTCACCTTTCAGGTAACGCTGGTACATCGCTTCCAGGGAGATCGGCTTGATCTTCGAAGCATTGCCCGCAGTACCAAACGCTTCATAACGTGCGATACACACATCGCGCATCGCGGTCACGGTGGCGCCGAAGAATTTACGTGGGTCGAATTCGCTCGGGTTGGTGGCCATCAGGCGACGCATCGCGCCGGTGGATGCCAGGCGCAGGTCGGTGTCGATGTTGACCTTGCGCACGCCGTACTTGATGCCTTCGACGATTTCTTCAACCGGTACGCCGTAGGTTTCTTTGATGTCGCCGCCGTACTGGTTGATGATCGCCAGCCACTCTTGCGGCACCGAGGAAGAACCGTGCATCACCAGGTGGGTGTTGGGGATGCGCTTGTGGATTTCCTTGATGCGGTCGATGGCCAGCACGTCGCCGGTAGGCGGCTTGGTGAACTTGTAGGCGCCGTGGCTGGTGCCGATGGCGATGGCCAGGGCGTCGACCTGGGTCTTCTTGACGAAGTCGGCGGCTTCTTCCGGGTCGGTCAGCATCTGGCTGTGATCCAGCACGCCTTCGGCGCCGATGCCGTCTTCTTCGCCAGCCATGCCGGTTTCCAGGGAACCCAGGCAGCCCAGCTCGCCTTCAACCGAGACGCCGCAGGCGTGAGCCATGGCCACGGTTTGTTGGGTGACGCGCACGTTGTACTCGTAGTCGGTCGGGGTCTTGCCGTCTTCGCCGAGGGAGCCGTCCATCATCACCGAGCTGAAGCCCAGTTGGATGGAACGCTGGCACACGTCCGGGCTGGTGCCGTGGTCCTGGTGCATGCACACCGGGATGTGCGGGAATTCTTCGATCGCGGCGAGGATCAGGTGACGCAGGAACGGGGCGCCGGCGTATTTACGCGCACCGGCCGAGGCCTGGACGATCACTGGGGAGTCAGTCTTGTCAGCGGCTTCCATGATGGCGCGCATCTGCTCAAGGTTGTTGACGTTAAAGGCTGGGACGCCGTAGCCGAACTCGGCTGCGTGGTCCAGCATTTGACGCATGCTGATAAGTGCCATTGTGTTGTCTCTCCCGGTCGAGGGTCGTTAATCGTGCAAGCCTGCCGTAGCGGCGGCTGCTATTCAAGTTATTGCCGGTCAGGCTTTGCATACCTGGCCTGCTGAATCGTTTTTTCACTATCCGGTTCACTGCCTGTATCACTTTGGAACCGGATCAATGTGGGAGGGGGCTTGCCCGCGATGGCGATTTACCTGTCGACATCGCGGGTGGCTGACCCAACGCTATCGGGGGCAAGCCCCCTCCCACATTGGGATCTCATTAATGTTGAGACCGTGTTCTGTTTACTGGGCCTTGCAGCCACGTCCGATCAAATCGTCGGTGGCCACCCAGTAAACCAGGCCTTCCTCACCTTTTGTGTGAAACGCCAACTGATCGTTGCTGTAGAGCACACCCGATGCCGCCACGTCCTGCTTGAGGCGGTAAACCTGGGTCGAGCCGCCGAGGCGGACATCCACTTCGGTGCGGGCCGGGTTGGCAAAGCGCCAGTTGACCTCGGCCTTGCTGTCGCAGGTCCAGGTCGTCCATTTGTCGGCAGGCTCTGCCTTGTTGAACATGTTCATGCTGCTGCAACCGGCCAATAACGCCAGTGCTACCAGGGCGAAAACGCCTTTCATTGCCAATCCTCGCACGCAGGCCTTGGGCCTGCGTTGCAGTCGGTTAGTTGATCAGACCCTTCAAGGGCAACCCTGTTCCTGACCGTTGGGCGCAGAGTCGTATTTCTCCAGCCGTTCGTTGCCCATGCGCTTGTTGATCACCGGCATGGTCTCGGCTTGCCAATCGGCTTGGTAGCAGCTTTTTTTCTGCGCCGGCAGCGCCTTTCCAGGTGCCGGCGCCGCGCTCGGCGTGCTGCCGCAGCCGGCCAACAGGCCCGCTGCGATCACCAGTGCCAACGACTTGATCATGGGAATGCTCCTTTTCCTGATCTGCCTCAGCCTTTGGCTCGGCTTTCCAGGACTTCAACCGCCGGCAGGACTTTGCCTTCGACGAACTCGAGGAACGCGCCGCCACCGGTGGAAATGTAGGAGATCTGGTCGGCAACGCCATATTTATCGATGGCCGCCAGGGTGTCGCCGCCGCCGGCGATGGAGAATGCCGAGCTTTCGGCAATGGCCTTGGCCAGCACTTTGGTGCCGTTGCCGAACTGGTCGAACTCGAACACACCGACCGGGCCGTTCCACAGGATGGTCCGGGAGGCTTTCAGCAATTGCGCGAAGTTGGCTGCGGTTTGCGGGCCGATGTCCAGGATCATGTCGTCAGCGGCCACGTCATCGATGAGTTTGACGGTGGCTTCAGCGCTTTCGGCAAATTCCTTGGCCACGACCACGTCCACCGGCAGCGGCACGCTGACCTTGGCCGCGATGGCGCGAGCGGTGTCCAGCAGGTCCGGCTCGTACAGCGACTTGCCCACCGGGTGGCCGGCTGCGGCCAGGAAGGTGTTGGCAATGCCGCCGCCGACGATCAACTGGTTGCAGACCTGGCTCAGGCTGTTGAGTACGTCCAGCTTGGTGGAGACTTTGGAACCGGCCACGATGGCCGCCATTGGTTGGGCCGGCGCCTTCAGGGCCTTGCCCAGTGCGTCCAGCTCGGCAGCCAGCAACGGGCCGGCGGCAGCGACCTTGGCGAACTTGGCCACGCCGTGGGTCGAACCTTCGGCACGGTGGGCGGTGCCGAAGGCGTCCATCACGAACACGTCGCACAGGGCGGCGTATTGCTGGGCCAGTTCGTCACTGTTCTTTTTCTCGCCCTTGTTGAAGCGCACGTTTTCGAACAGCACGACGTCGCCGGCTTTCACGTCGACGCCGCCGAGGTAGTCAGCCACCAGCGGCACGTCGCGGCCCAGGGCCTTGCTCAGGTAATCGGCCACAGGCTTGAGGCTGTTTTCGGCCGAGAACTCACCTTCGGTCGGACGACCCAGGTGGGAGCAGACCATCACGGCCGCACCTTTTTCCAGGGCCAGCTTGATGGTCGGCAGCGAGGCCAGGATTCGCGCATCGCTGGTGACAACACCGTCCTTGACTGGGACGTTGAGGTCTTCGCGAATCAGTACGCGTTTACCTTGCAGATCGAGGTCGGTCATCTTCAACACGGTCATGGGTGGCAATTCCTGAGGCTAAAGTTTTGGAGAGGCTGTTTGCAGATAGTGTTCTGCGACGTCCAGCATTCGGTTGGCAAACCCCCATTCGTTGTCGAACCAGGCCAGGATATTCACCAGCCTCGGGCCGGAAACGCGGGTCTGGCTGGCATCGACAATCGCCGAATGCGGGTCATGGTTGAAATCACAACTGGCGTGGGGCAACTCAGTGTAGGCCAGCAAACCTTTGAGCGGGCCGCTGGTGGCGGCGTCGCGCAGAATCCGGTTGACCTCCACCGCATCGGTGTCGCTGACGGTTTGCATGGTGATGTCCAGGCATGAAACGTTCACCGTCGGCACCCGCACGGCTTTGGCCTGAATTCGCCCGGCAAGTTCCGGCAACAGCCGTTCGATGCCACGCGCCAGACCGGTGGACACCGGAATCACCGACTGAAACGCCGAACGCGTGCGGCGCAGGTCTTCATGGTGATACGCGTCGATCACCGGCTGGTCGTTCATCGCCGAGTGGATGGTGGTGATCGACACGTAGTCCACGCCGATCGCCTGGTCCAGCAGGCGCAACAACGGCACGCTGCAGTTGGTGGTGCAGGAAGCGTTGGACACCAGCCGCTCAGCGCCGGTCAGGCAATCCTGGTTGATGCCGTAGACGATGGTGGCGTCGACATCCGCCTCGCTGGCCATCGGCTGGGAAAACAGCACACGCGGCGCGCCGGCATCGAGAAAACGCTGGCCGTCGGCACGGGTGTTATAGGCACCGGAGCATTCCAACACCAGGTCGACGCCCAGCGCCGCCCAGTCGATGCCCTCGGGGGTGGCACTGCGCAGCACTTTCACGCAGTCGCCCTTGATATGCAGACAATCGCCTTCCACCCGCACTTCGCCGGGGAACCGACCGTGGGTGGAGTCAAAGCGTGTCAGGTATTCGATGCTGGCCATGTCGGCCAAATCGTTGATTGCGACAATCTCAAACCCGGCCGCCGCCCCTCGCTCGAACAGAGCACGCAAGACGCAACGACCAATACGGCCGTAGCCGTTGAGTGCAACTTTGTAGGGACGCGGTTGGGGCATGGGGTTCTCGCAGTGTGGGCGACACAAACCATCTAACCAATGTAGGAGCGAGCTTGCTCGCGAAGATCGTCAACGATAACGCAGCGTCTCTGGTTTGACGCGGCGCTCTCTCGTTCTTCGCGAGCAAGCTCGCTCCTACAGTGGGTGCGATGGGCAGTCGCCACCGCACATCTGTGTGCAGCAGCCAGTTGGCCACCGCGTTCGCGCTTTTAGTCTTCCAGCAGCTCTTCAGCCTGACCCAGGATGTTTTCCAGGGTGAAACCGAACTCTTCGAACAAGGCTGGCGCCGGCGCCGACTCACCGTAGGTGGTCATGCCGATCACGCGGCCTTCCAGGCCCACGTACTTGTACCAGTAGTCGGCGTGAGCCGCTTCGATGGCGATACGCGCGCTGACCTGCAGCGGCAATACCGATTGCTTGTAGTCGGCGTCCTGGGCTTCGAACACGCTGGTGCAAGGCATGGACACCACGCGCACGTTGCGGCCCTGGGCAGTCAGCTTGTCGTAGGCCTGAACGGTCAGGCCGACTTCGGAACCGGTAGAGATCAGGATCAGCTCCGGCTCGCCGATGCAGTCCTTGAGCACGTAGCCACCACGGCTGATATCAGCGATCTGCGCGTCAGTGCGAACCTGATGTTGCAGGTTCTGACGGGAGAAGATCAGCGCCGAAGGGCCGTCCTTGCGCTCGATCGCGTGTTTCCAGGCCACGGCGGATTCGACCGCGTCGGCTGGGCGCCAGCAATCCAGGTTCGGCGTGGTGCGCAGGCTGGTCAATTGCTCGACCGGCTGGTGGGTCGGGCCGTCTTCGCCCAGGCCGATGGAGTCGTGGGTGTACACGTGGATCACGCGTTTCTTCATCAGCGCGGCCATACGCACTGCGTTGCGCGCGTATTCCATGAACATCAGGAAGGTCGCGCCGTAAGGCACCAGACCGCCGTGCAGGGACACGCCGTTCATGATCGCGCTCATGCCGAATTCGCGCACGCCGTAGTACATGTAGTTACCGCTGGCGTCTTCGGCGGAGACACCTTTGCAACCTTTCCACAGGGTCAGGTTGGAACCGGCCAGGTCGGCCGAACCGCCGAGGAACTCAGGCAGCAGCGGGCCAAAGGCGTTCAAGGTGTTCTGGCTGGCTTTACGGCTGGCGATGGTCTCGCCCTTGGCCGCGACTTCGGCGATGTAGGCCGAGGCTTTTTCCGCGAAGTCGGCAGGCAGGTCACCGGCGAGGCGGCGTACCAGCTCATTGGCAAGCTCCGGGAATTCGGCGGAGTAGGCGGCGAAACGCTGGTCCCACTCGGCTTCGGTGGCCAGGCCTTGTTCCTTGGCGTCCCATTCGGCGTAGATGTCGGCCGGGATTTCGAACGGGCCGTAGTTCCACTTCAGCGCTTCACGGGTCAGGGCGATTTCCGCGTCACCCAGCGGGGCGCCGTGGCAGTCTTCTTTGCCTTGCTTGTTCGGCGAGCCGAAACCGATGGTGGTCTTGCAGCAGATCAGGGTCGGCTGCTCGCTCTTGCGGGCGGTGTCGATGGCGGTCTTGATTTCTTCCGGATCGTGGCCGTCGACGTTGCGGATCACCTGCCAGTTATAGGCCTCGAAACGCTTAGGGGTGTCGTCGGTGAACCAGCCTTCGACTTCGCCGTCGATGGAGATGCCGTTGTCGTCGTAGAAGGCAATCAGCTTGCCCAGGCCCAAGGTACCAGCCAGGGAAGCGACTTCGTGGGAAATGCCTTCCATCATGCAGCCATCACCCAGGAATACGTAGGTGTGGTGGTCGACGATGTGGTGGCCGGGGCGGTTGAACTGCGCGCCCAGGACTTTTTCAGCCAGGGCGAAACCGACGGCGTTGGCCAGGCCTTGGCCCAGGGGACCGGTGGTGGTCTCGACGCCTGGGGTGTAGCCGAATTCCGGGTGACCCGGGGTACGGCTGTGCAACTGGCGGAAGTTTTTCAGATCGTCGATGGTCAGATCGTAGCCGGTCAGGTGCAGCAGCGAGTAGATCAGCATCGAGCCATGGCCGTTGGACAGCACGAAGCGGTCACGGTCGGCGAAAGACGGGTTGGTCGGGTTGTGTTTCAGGTAGTCACGCCAGAGTACCTCGGCGATATCCGCCATGCCCATCGGGGCACCGGGATGGCCGCTGTTGGCTTTTTGCACGGCATCCATGCTGAGGGCACGAATGGCGTTGGCACGCTCACGACGGCTGGGCATCGCTGTTCTCCTGAGGGTTGAATAAAAGAAACGGAAAAAAGGACCGGCATTTTCCCTCAGCCACCGCCTGCGGGCAATGACAGATAGTCACTTGAGGGCGTTTTTCCTGTGGTTTGCGCGGCAATCGCCTGCAGAACCCTGCCGCCGCTTCGTCTAACGGGAATAGCGCTCGCTTATAACCGCCACTTATCGACCAATATCAAAACTTTTTGATATTGGCCTTGCGATGATTTCCACCCGTCACTAGACTGCTGGCCTTATGAACTTACCCGTGCCCTCCCTGCGTCCCGACGATGGCGATGAACTGGCAGCCTTATGCAAGGCCGCTGGCGATCCGTTGCGCCTGAACGTCTTGCGGGTGCTGGCCAACGATTCCTTTGGCGTGCTGGAACTGGCGCAGATTTTCGCCATCGGCCAATCGGGCATGAGCCATCACTTGAAGGTCCTGGCCCAGGCCGACCTGGTGGCCACCCGCCGCGAAGGCAATGCGATTTTTTACCGCCGCGCCCTGCCCCACACCGAGTTGCTCGGCGGCAAGCTGCACAGCGCGCTGCTGGAAGAAGTGGACAACTTGAGCCTGCCCGGCGACGTGCAATCACGCATCGGCCAGGTTCACGGGCAGCGCGCGGCGGCCAGCCAGGACTTTTTCTCACGGGTCGCCGAGAAGTTTCGCGCCCAGCAAGACCTGATCGCCGGCTTGCCGCAATATCGCGAAAGTGTACTGGCGTTGTTGGACAAGCTGAGCTTCAGTCATAAAGCGACGGCCCTGGAAGTCGGGCCTGGCGATGGCGGCTTTTTGCCGGAACTGGCGCGCCGCTTTCAACAGGTCACGGCGCTGGACAACAGCCCGGCGATGCTCGAACTGGCACGCCAACTGTGCGAGCGCGAGGCCTTGGGCAACGTCAGCCTGCAGTTGGCCGATGCCCTGAATGACACCAGCCTGCGGGCCGATTGCGTGGTGCTGAACATGGTCCTGCACCATTTCGCCGCCCCCGCTGACGCCCTCAAGCAGATGGCGAATTTGCTGCAACCCGGCGGTAGCCTGCTGGTTACAGATTTATGCAGCCACAACCAGAATTGGGCCAGGGAGGCCTGCGGTGATCTCTGGTTGGGTTTTGAACAGGACGATCTGGCCCGTTGGGCCACCGCTGCGGGACTCGTTCCCGGGGAAAGCCTCTATGTAGGTTTACGTAATGGTTTCCAGATCCAGGTCCGCCATTTTCAGCGACCGGCTGGCGACACTCACCATCGGTAAATATCAGGAAAACATCGAGATGAGCGAATACTCCCTTTTCACCTCCGAGTCCGTGTCTGAAGGGCATCCGGACAAAATCGCCGACCAGATTTCTGATGCGGTGCTGGACGCCATCATTGCTGAAGACAAGTTCGCCCGTGTGGCGTGCGAGACTCTGGTGAAAACGGGCGTGGCGATCATCGCCGGCGAAGTCACCACCACGGCCTGGGTCGACCTGGAGCATATCGTCCGCGAGGTGATCACCAACATCGGCTATAACAGCTCCAACGTCGGCTTCGACGGCGCGACCTGCGGCGTGATGAACATCATCGGCAAGCAGTCCCCGGACATCAACCAGGGTGTCGACCGCGCCAAGCCAGAAGACCAGGGCGCCGGCGACCAGGGCCTGATGTTCGGCTACGCCAGCAACGAAACCGACGTGCTGATGCCAGCGCCAATCACCTTCTCGCACCAACTGGTGCAGCGCCAGGCCGAAGCCCGTAAATCCGGCCTGCTGCCGTGGCTGCGTCCGGACGCCAAGTCCCAAGTGACGTGCCGTTATGAAGGCGGCAAAGTGGTCGGTATCGATGCTGTCGTGCTGTCGACCCAGCACAACCCGGACGTTTCCTACGCCGACTTGCGCGAAGGCGTGATGGAGCTGATCGTCAAGCACGTGCTGCCGGCTGAACTGCTGAACAAGGACACCCAGTTCCACATCAACCCGACCGGCAAGTTCATCATCGGTGGCCCGGTGGGCGACTGCGGCCTGACCGGGCGCAAGATCATCGTCGACAGCTATGGCGGCATGGCCCGTCACGGCGGTGGCGCGTTCTCCGGCAAAGACCCATCCAAGGTTGACCGTTCGGCGGCCTACGCCGGTCGCTACGTGGCCAAGAACATCGTCGCCGCTGGCCTGGCCGAGCGTTGCGAGATTCAGGTGTCCTACGCCATCGGCGTGGCCCAGCCTACGTCGATCTCGCTGAACACCTTCGGCACCGGCAAGATCAGCGATGACAAGATCGTCAAACTGGTGCGCGAGATCTTCGACCTGCGCCCTTACGCGATCACCACCATGCTCGACCTGCTGCACCCGATGTACCAGGAAACCGCGGCCTACGGCCACTTCGGCCGTACCCCGGCGCAGAAGACGGTCGGCGACGACACCTTCACCACCTTCACCTGGGAAAAAACCGACCGCGCCAACGACCTGCGTATCGCTGCCGGCCTGTAATCGCTTGCGCTACCCAAAGCCCTGCCGGGTTCGCCCGGCAGGGCTTTTTATTGTCGGGCGATTCGCGTCGGTGTTCACATTTTTTGGATCCAAACCTTGCAGGCTAAATAATGGCCCACTAGAATCCGCGCCCTCTCGGGCCCTCCACCTTATTCTGGATATTGCACTGCGCCGGCCCGGGACTCATCAGCGCGCAGGCAATCGGACATTGAGGTTTTCATGCATATTTCCAAGCTCGCCCCTGCCGCCCTGCTGCTCAGCCTGTTTGCCCTGCCGGTGAACGCCGCCGACCTGAGCGCACTGAGTGGCGCACTGAGCTCCCAGCTCGGTGGCGGCAACTCCGGCGACTGCCAGCAGCATGCCAAAGACCTGCAAACCAAGATCGACGCGGCCAATGCCAAGAATGACGCGTTGAAAGTGAAGGCCTTCGAAGCCGCGCTGGAGCAGGTCAACAAAGGCTGTAACAAACTCGCCGAGTCCCAGGCCAACGTCGATGCCAAGCAGCAAAAGCAGCAGGCCAAGGCAGAAAACAACGATGCCGTGAAAGCCCTGGGTGGTCTGTTCAAGTAAGCAGAAACACCCGGTAAAAAGCCCCGCTCTGTCGGGGCTTTTTTGTGGGCGCGAAGATCCCTTAGGCTGAACGCCCCTTACCGAGCAAGGATGCTCCCGATGCGCTTGCTGATCGTTCTTTTACTCAGTGTTCTAACCGGGTTGGCCAGGGCTGAAGAGTGCCCCGATGACGCACGGGCACAAATCGGCCCGCTGGCTCGGCAAATCAGCCTCTGGGACGACAGTTACCACCGGCTCGGCCATTCGCCCATCAGCGACGAACTCTACGACCAGGCCCGCCAGCGCCTGGCTCACTGGCAACGGTGTTTCCCGCAACCGGCGGCGGTGGCCGACAAGCCTCTGGCCAGCTCACGGGGCACCTCGCCGCACCCGGTGGCCCATACGGGCCTGGGCAAATTGCTCGACGAACACGCCGTCGGCGAATGGCTCCAGGTTCGCCAAGATGTGTGGGTCCAGCCCAAGGTCGACGGTGTCGCCGTGAGCCTGGTGTACCGCCAGGGGCGCCTGCACCAAGTGATCAGCCGGGGCGACGGCTTGCTCGGCCAGGACTGGTCGGCCTGCGCGAAAAAAATCCCCGGTATCGTCCAGCAACTGCCGGAGCCCATCGACCTGGTGCTGCAAGGTGAGCTCTATTGGCGTCTCGACGACCATGTGCAATCAAGCCTGGGCGGGCTCAATGCGCGCAGCAAGGTGGCCGGTTTGATGAATCGTCGACGGTTGAGCGACGCCGAGGCCGCCGGGATCGGTCTGTTTGTCTGGGCCTGGCCCGATGGCCCGGCGGACTTCACCGAGCGCCTGGCCACCCTGGCAGGCTGGGGCTTCATCGACAGCCAACGCTACAGCCGGCCCATCCAGGACATCGTCGGCGCCGCCCGCTGGCGCACCTACTGGTACAACCATCCACTGCCTTTTGCCAGTGATGGCGTCGTGCTGCACCAGGCCACGCGCGCACCCGCCAAGCGCTGGCAGGTCAGTGCGCCTTACTGGGCAGTCGCCTGGAAATACCCCGCCGCCAAGGCTCTCGCACTGGTACGCAAGGTGCAGTTCAACATCGGCCGCACCGGGCGCATCACCCCTATCCTGGAACTCGAACCGGTGCGCCTGGACGACCGGCAGATCAGCCGCGTCAGCACCGGCTCCCTGCAACGCTGGAAAACCCTGGATATCCGCCCCGGCGACCAGGTCGCCATCAGCCTCGCCGGCCAGGTCATCCCGCGACTGGACGAGGTGGTCCTGCGCAACGAGACCCGAGTGGACATCCAAGTCCCCAACGCCCGGGACTTTCACGCCCTGAGTTGCTGGCAACTGGACCCTGGCTGCGAAGAACAGTTGCTGTCGCGCCTGACCTGGTTGAGCGGCAACCAGGGCCTGGGCCTGCCGCATATGGGCCGGGAGACGTGGAACGTATTGATCCAGGCCGGTCTAATCGCAGGCTTCCTCGATTGGTTGACCCTCGATGCGGCAGAGCTTGCTAACATTGAGGGCTTCGGCGATCGCAGCCGTGCGCGGGTGCTCGACAGTATCCAAAGCGCGCGGCAACGGCCTTTCGCTCAATGGCTCAAAGCCCTGGGTGTACCGCCTGCGGCACGCAATAACCTGGAAGGCGACTGGCAGGCGCTGGTTGCCAAGGACACCCGAGCCTGGCTGGCCCTGGATGGCATCGGCCCGGGCCGCGCGGCGCAACTCAGCGCTTTTTTTCGCGACCCGCAGATACAGGCTTTGGCTGAGACACTACGCGTGGCCGGAATAGACGGGTTTTGAACCCGACCCGGCCATCAGATTGCGACTTTGGAGCTCCATATGAAATTTTTAGCCCCTTTTGCCCTGCTGACCGTCGCATGCTTCATGGCGACGCCGCTGCTGGCAGCCGAAGAAGCAACCCCGCTGACCGGCTGCGCCGCCAAGCGCCAGGCCATCAGCACCCAGATCGAACAGGCCAAGGCCCATGGCGACAGCGCACAACAGGCCGGCCTGGAGAAAGCCCTGAGTGAAGTCACGGCCAACTGCAACGACGCGGCGTTGAAAAAGGAACGCGAAAACAAGGTGCTCGACGCCAAGCATGACGTCAGCCGCCGTCAGGCCGACCTCGACAAGGCGATGAAAAAAGGCGACGCGGACAAGATCAACAAACGCAAGGACAAACTGGCCGAGTCGCGCAAAGCACTGCAGGATGCGGTGGAAGAACTCGACCAGTAAACCGGTCAGTGGTCCCGGAACTGCTTATGACAGGCGCTGCAGGCATCTTCGACTTTCTGCACTGCAGGCGAAAGGTTACTGGCCTTGTAAGGCTGCACCTGGCTTGCGATCACCAATTCACCGGTGGCCGCTTCGAGGTCGCGGGCCATTTGCTGGAATTGCGCCTGTTTTTGCCAGACGTCGTCCTTGGCGCTGGTGTGGTCTTCCTCACGCACGCTCGGAAAATGCTTCCATGGCTCATGGGACAACGCATCGAGCTTGACCGCGCCTTCGGCGAACTTCGCGCCGTCGAACGGGATGCGCCCACGCAACATGCCACCCAGGTCTTCGCCGGTCTTGAGCATTTGCTTGAAGATCGCTTTGCGCTGGCCCAGGGGCGAATTCGGATCAACGCCGCCACAGGCGGACAGCGCCAGGCAGGCCAGCAGTACAACAGTCAGTTTTTTAAAAGTCATGGTGGCTTCGAGGTCACGGGAAACGGCGGCCAGTATCCTCGCCCCACCCGCAAAGACCAATAGCCCTATTAACGATAAGGGTTGCCCAAACGCGTCGACGCACGGGCAATCGCTTCAGGAATTGCTTGTATGAATATCGCTTTGAAACCCTGGAGCCGCCGTCTGGCGTGGGCTCTACCGATGATCGCGGTGCTGGCCGGCTGCGATGCGGGCAAGGACACGCACAAAGATGAAACAATCAAACCCCATGCGGTGGCCACCTATGTGAACGCACCGTGGGAAGCCCTGCCGGCGGTGTCCGACAGCGAACTGCTGGCCGGGTTTGAGTCCTGGCGCAGCGCCTGCCAACGCCTCAAGGCTGACCCGGTGTGGGGCGCGACCTGCGCGGCGGCAACGGCGGTGCCAGGCGATGCCGCGGCGGTTCGCGGTTTTCTCAAGGAACGCCTGGACGTATTCGGCCTGCGCTCGGCCGACAACACACCGAACGGCCTGATCACCGGCTACTACGAACCCGTCTACCCCGGCAGCCTGACCGAAACCCCCACCGCCCATGTGCCGGTGTACGGCGTGCCGGACGACCTGATCATCGTCAACCTCGAAAGCATCTACCCGGAACTCAAGGGCAAGCGCCTGCGCGGCCGCCTGGAAGGTCGTGTGCTCAAGCCGTATGACGACGCCAGCACGATCAACGGCCAAGGCTCCACCGCCAAGCCGATCGCCTGGCTGACCGACCCGATGGACCTGCAGTTCCTGCAGATCCAGGGTTCGGGGCGGATTCAACTGGCAGGCGGGCGCCAATTGCGCATCGGCTATGGCGACCAGAACGGCTACCCCTACCGCCCCATCGGCCGCTGGCTGGTGGAGCAAGGCGAGCTGAAGAAAGAAGACGTGACCATGGGGGCCATCGGCGCCTGGGCCAAGGCGCATCCGCAGCGCATTCCGGAACTGCTGGCGAGCAACCCCAGCTACGTGTTCTTCAGCGCCCGCCCCGACAGCAACGAAGGCCCTCGCGGCTCGCTGAACGTGCCGCTGACCGCCGGCTACAGCGTGGCGGTGGATCGCAAGGTGATTCCGCTGGGCAGCCTGCTGTGGCTGTCGACCACACGGCCGGACGGTGCGCCGATCGTGCGCCCCGTCGCCGCGCAGGATACCGGCGGCGCAATCACCGGCGAAGTGCGCGCAGACTTGTTCTGGGGCACAGGGGCGGCCGCAGGCGAACTGGCAGGGAATATGAAGCAGCAGGGGCAGATCTGGATGTTGTGGCCGAAGGGCGCCGCATTACCCCAGGTACCGGATGCCCCGGCCGGCACCTGACAGACGCTGATCGACAGTGTGGGGCAAGCCAGCCCCCACACTGCGGCAAGCGTTAGATCGAGACGAAGAAGAAACTCGCAATCAGCGCCATGCCCACCGCCCACACCAGCGAGCGCAGGATGGCCCAGTCCGCCAGGTAGCAGATGATGTACAGCAGGCGGCTGGTGATAAACAGCACCGCGAGGACATTGATCGTGACCAGTTCGGCGGTGCCGGCCAGGTGCGCGATGATCACTGCGGCAGCAAACGCCGGGGTCACTTCAAAGCTGTTGAGTTGCGCGTTATGGGCGCGTTTGGCGAAGCCTTCCAGGGTATCGAGGAAGGCACGCGGGTCATGGTTCTGCCGTGGCCCGAACTTGCCGCCACTGAATTTGGCCACACCGGTACACAGGTACGGCAGAAAGATTGCGATCAATACACACCAGAAAGCGACAGTCATCACTCATTCCTTTTTTGGTTTTATCAAGGCGATCAACGCTTTATCACGAACATGCCGATCCGCATCCAGCCACAGGCTCTGCGCCCAACCGCATGGCCCAAAGCACTCAAGCGTAGCTCATCAAAACGCACACCCCCAACCGCCATGGGTTCCGTGTCGGCAGCGCGTTGATTCTGCCGCTCACTGATCCTTATTGATCCGCTGCGGGTGCCTCGGGTCCGCTGCAACCTTACCCGGCAAGCTGCTTTCGCTGCGGATCTGCGCATGACTGATCAGCGCAAAGATACAACTGCCTCCAATGATATTGCCGGCCAGGGTCGGCCCGGCGAATATCAGCCAGAAATCCTTCCACGGCAGTTCACCGGCAAATACCAGGTAAGACACTTCCGCCGAGCCGACCACGATGTGGGTGAAATCCCCCAGCGCCATCAAGTAGGTGATCAGGATGATGATCCAGAGCTTGGCGCTTTCCATCGACGGAATCATCCACACCATGGTGGCGATCATCCAACCGGAAACGATGCCCTTGGCGAACATCTGGCCGGGGGCGTTTTCCATGACTTTGCGTCCGATCTCAAGGAAGGCCTGGTCGGTCCTGGTATCGAAGATCGGCAGGTGCAGCATCACATAAGCCACCAGCAAGGTGCCGCACAGGTTACCCACCAGCACCACCGTCCACAGCCGCAGCAAGCGCCCGGCATTGGCCAGGGTCGGTTTGCTCATCACCGGCAGCACTGCGGTCAGGGTGTTTTCGGTGAACAACTGCTGACGCGCGAGAATCACCGCCAAAAAGCCCGCGCAGTAACCGAAACTGGCAATGACTTTGAACCCTTCACCGTCCGGCAGGCGCGAGTTGAGCAGGCCCATGCCCATCAGTGACAGGCCCATGGTCAGGCCGGCCGCCAGCGCCGACCACCACAATGCCGCCACCGTGCGCTCCAGTTCCTGGTCGCCCTGGGTGCGGATGATTTCATGCAGCACCGCCGCGCGGGGTGGCTGGTTCTTGTCGACGTCGTGCTGCTCTTCCTTCGACAGGTTGGGGGTCTTGCCGTCGTCGTGCGTGGCCATGATGCTCCAGAGTCCAAGGGGTACCTGTAGCTACGACAGGCTGGAGCGATGGCTGTTCAGTGGCCTGGCAACTAAACCGGAATGCGCCAGGCCTTGGCCATCTCCACCGTGGTCGAGCTGAACGGTTTTGACCAGGGCTTGTTGCGCGCGCCGTAGTGCCGAATGATCTCGTCGAGCACCCGGTTGAACGCCGCGGGGGTGGTCGCCTTGGCCAAATCCGCCGCAGCGCGTTGCAGCAGGTCGACATTGGCGTCGGTCTGGCCTGGCCGGTACAGCGATGGGTAGATGACCTCGCGGGTGAAGTTTTCGGCCTTTACCGCGATGTCGCGCCGTTTCATTTCGGCGACCGCACTGGCCATGACGCTGGACATCGGCGAGGCGCCCGAAGTCTGCTTGGCCGCCACCTGCAACAACTGCTGAAAATTGCGCTGCCCCGCGGCATTCAATCGACGCCCCAGCCACTCGACGTGCTCAGGCCGACTGGCGAGCGCATCCAGGTTACGCAGCGCGGCAGACAGCTCAGGTGTGAAGATCAGGGTGTCGTGGGCCTGGTTCACCTTGGCAATGGCACTGTCCAGGGTTTGCAGCGCTTGTTGTGCGTTCTGTCTGAACATCAACACCGCGGCGGCGGCCGGGTCTTTCTGCAAGGTTGCCTGCGCACTGGCCAGCATCGCATCGTCCATTGCCAGCACCGCGTCATCCAACGAGGCGAACGTGTGATGCTCGCGCACCGTGTCGCGTTGTTCCAAGTGCGCCGCCACGGTTTTGCGCGCCTGTGCCTGCAGATGCTGCTTGTCTTGCGCGCTCATGGTGAAATTCACGGTGCCGTTGAGCGTGCCGCGAAAGTCCCCCTTATCCGTCTTCAGCGGCAGGACCACGGTCTGCTCGGCAAACGCCTTGAGCCGCTCATTTTGATAGGCCTCGGCGGACGCATGGGGCGTTCCGGTCAGCTTGTCGACGAGGCTGCTGAAAAAACCGCCGCCTTTTTTCGGCGTCGCTGCGTCTTCGGCTTCAAACTTGACGATCAGAGACTCGTGCTGGCTCAACGGGCTTTCTGCAAACGAGGGCTCGATCACCCCGGGGGCCGGCGTGTTGAGCAGCAGGCCACCGTCCTGGAATGCAGTGGCTTCGGCGGTTTCCTGGAAGGCATGCCCCTGCTCGGCAGGGCGCTTGAAAAGCACCGGCAACGACGCCGAAATGTGCGCGGCGCGGGCGATGTCCATGTCCGGGGTCAGGCTGGCGTTGAACGTCACCAGTTGCGGGCGGCCGTCGAACATCCCAGTGCCGGTGATATTGAGCGGTTTGATCGCCGGGATATGTCGGTTCAACACCTCAAGAT
Source organism: Pseudomonas sp. Y39-6 (assembly GCF_023651955.1). Classification (NCBI taxonomy): domain Bacteria; kingdom Pseudomonadati; phylum Pseudomonadota; class Gammaproteobacteria; order Pseudomonadales; family Pseudomonadaceae; genus Pseudomonas; species Pseudomonas sp. Y39-6. The sequence continues at coordinate 6,558,514 of NZ_CP069594.1, forward strand.
CGCGAAACGTCGGAGCCTCGCCGGCGCTGAGCCGGTCGGCGATTTTCATGACTTCGCCAGGCCGGGTGGCCCTTGGCGTAGCGGCGATATGGGCAAGGACCGATTGGCGCGACTCATCGCGCAGCAATTGCTCCAAGGGACGCGCCTCGGTTTGCAGGCGCGGCATCATGGTCAGCAACAATTGAGAGATATTGCCCGCCGGGCCTGGCAAGCGCCTGGTGAGTTTGCCCAGGCGAGCACTGGCCTCTTGCAGCCAGGCTGTCAACGGGTCGTCGCTGTTCAACAGGCTCGGCAGGTCGATGCGGTTCGATAGCTTGCCGAAGACCTCGGCGTTCATGCCGCTGGCGAGCAACGAGGCAGAAATCGCGCCGGCGGATGAGCCGGAAATAACCTGGATACCTTGCAGCTTCCCACTGTCCTCCAGCGCCTGCACCATTCCCGGATAGGCAATGCCTTTGGCACCTCCGCCGCTAAGCACCAGATGGCTGGGCGGTGGCGGCGACAACACCACCTCCACCTGGCCGTCAATATTGCGGGAAAGACTCAGTTTGCGCGGTCCCGCGGCCTCAACCAACGTGGTTTTCACGTCTTGGCTGAGGGGGGCTTGCGATGACTGGAGCGAAAGCGGCTGCATCTGCTCAGCCGGATTGGACGACACTTTCATACATAGGCTCTCGATACAGAACGTAGTCCTGAGTCGTGAGAAAGCCTGGGAAAGATCCACGCGGAATGATTTGGTAAAGCAATCAAACCGCTGTGCGGTTACGCAGGAGGGCTGTCTTCCTTGAACTGGTCTTTCACGTATTTGATCTCGGTCCGGCCGTGAGGCGCGGGCAAACCGTCTTCGCCGAGGTTGACGAAGACCATTTTTTCCACGGTGAGGATGCTTTTGCGGGTGATCTTGTTGCGCACTTCACAGGTCAGGGTGATGGAGGTGCGGCCGAAATCGGTGGCGGTGATGCCCAGCTCGATGATGTCGCCCTGGCGCGAGGCGCTGACGAAGTTGATTTCGGAGATGTACTTGGTCACCACGCGCTGGTTGCCCAATTGGACAATCGCGTAGATGGCTGCTTCCTCGTCGATCCAACGCAGCAGGCTGCCACCGAACAGGGTGCCGTTGGGGTTGAGGTCTTCAGGTTTTACCCATTTGCGGGTGTGGAAGTTCATGGTCACTCCAAAGCGTCTTGCCGAATGATGGGCAATATCATGGCAGAGCCTGGGCGCAAGCTCTATGCGCCATTGCCTATCGCCCCCATGCGGGATCTTCATATCGCCGACAGAAAGGCTTGGGAAGTGCCGCGTACACAGCTATAATCGCACCCGCTTCAAAACGGTCATCTTCAGTTGATACCGTTCTCCCGCCACCTGTCCGAGGGGCGCTGCAGCAGGTTAGACCTGTCAGGCTCGGATGGGGCGTTGTCCGGCCTGGTTGTCCTGGCCTGATACTAAACGCACAACGGCGCCCATTCGCACACTACGAATGGAGGCTCTTCATGAGCGCTGTAATTACGCCTGCAGATTTCAACGACTACAAAGTCGCCGACATGTCCCTCGCTGCCTGGGGCCGTCGCGAAACCTTTATCGCCGAATCCGAAATGCCTGCCCTGATGGGCCTGCGTCGCAAGTACGCCGCTGAGCAACCGCTCAAGGGCGCGAAGATTCTCGGCTGCATCCACATGACCATCCAGACTGCCGTGTTGATCGAAACCCTGGTTGCCCTGGGTGCCGAAGTGCGTTGGTCGTCCTGCAACATCTTCTCGACACAAGACCAGGCCGCCGCCGCCATCGCTGCTGCCGGTATCCCGGTATTCGCCTGGAAAGGCGAGACCGAAGCAGAGTACGAATGGTGCCTGGAGCAAACCATCCTGAAAGATGGCGCGCCTTGGGATGCCAACATGGTCCTCGACGACGGCGGCGACCTGACCGAGCTGCTGCACAAGAAGTACCCGCAGATCCTCGACCGCGTCCACGGCGTGACCGAAGAAACCACCACCGGCGTACACCGCCTGCTGGACATGCTGGCCAAGGGCGAGCTGAAAATCCCGGCCATCAACGTCAACGACTCGGTGACCAAGAGCAAGAACGACAACAAGTACGGCTGCCGTCACAGCCTGAACGATGCGATCAAGCGCGGCACCGACCACCTGCTGTCGGGCAAGCAAGCCCTGGTGATCGGCTACGGAGACGTTGGCAAGGGTTCGTCCCAGTCCCTGCGCCAGGAAGGCATGATCGTCAAGGTCTCCGAAGTCGACCCGATCTGCGCCATGCAAGCCTGCATGGACGGTTTCGAAGTGGTTTCGCCGTTCATCGATGGCATCAACGATGGCAGCGAAGCGAGCATCGACAAGGCCCTGCTGGGCAAGATCGACCTGATCGTCACCACCACCGGTAACGTGAATGTCTGCGATGCCAACATGCTCAAGGCCCTGAAGAAGCGCGCCGTGGTGTGCAACATCGGTCACTTCGACAATGAAATCGACACCGCTTTCATGCGCAAGAACTGGGCATGGGAAGAAGTGAAGCCACAGGTACACAAGGTTCACCGTACCGGCTCGGGCGATTTCGACCCGCAGAACGACGACTACCTGATCCTGCTGGCCGAAGGCCGCCTGGTAAACCTGGGTAACGCCACTGGCCACCCAAGCCGCATCATGGACGGCTCGTTCGCCAACCAGGTACTGGCGCAGATCTTCCTGTTCGGCCAGAAGTACGCCGACCTGTCGCCGGCCCAGAAAGCCGAGCGTCTGACCGTGGAAGTGCTGCCGAAGAAACTCGACGAAGAAGTGGCCCTGGAAATGGTCCGCGGCTTCGGCGGCGTGGTGACTCAACTGACCAAGACCCAGGCCGACTACATCGGCGTGACCGTCGAAGGTCCGTTCAAGCCGCACGCTTACCGCTACTAAGTAACCAGCTCCACCTGCTCTAACCTGTAGGAGCGAGCTTGCTCGCGAAAAACCCAACGGCACCGCGTACAGCCTGTTTGACGCGTTATCGTTGACGTTCTTCGCGAGCAAGCTCGCTCCTACAGTGCAGGTGGGTTGCACAGTCGGCTTCTGAGTTTCCAAGGGTATTACCATGTCCCAAGACCGTCGCTACAGCTTCGAGTTCTTTCCGACCAAGACCGATGCTGGGCATGAAAAACTGATGGCGACTGCCAAGCAGTTGGCCAGCTACCACCCCGACTTCTTCTCCTGCACCTACGGCGCTGGCGGCTCGACCCGTGACCGCACGATCAACACCGTGTTGCAGCTGGAAAGCGAAGTCAAAATTCCCGCCGCGCCGCACTTGTCGTGCGTGGGCGACAGCAAGGCCGACCTGCGCGCCCTGCTGACCCAATACAAAGGCGCCGGCATCAAGCGCATCGTCGCCCTGCGCGGTGACCTGCCATCCGGCATGGGCATGGCCAGCGGTGAGCTGCGCTACGCCAACGACCTGGTGAGCTTCATCCGCGAAGAAAGCGGCGATCACTTCCACATCGAAGTGGCCGCTTACCCGGAGATGCATCCACAGGCGCGCAACTTCGAAGACGATCTGCAGAATTTCGTGCGCAAGGCCAACGCCGGCGCCGACAGTGCGATCACCCAGTACTTCTTCAACGCCGACAGCTACTTCTACTTCGTCGAGCGTGTACGGGCCATGGGTGTGAACATCCCGATCGTGCCAGGCATCATGCCGATCACCAACTACAGCAAGCTGGCGCGCTTCTCCGACGCCTGCGGTGCTGAGATCCCACGCTGGGTGCGTAAGCAACTGGAAGCCTATGGCGACGACGTCAAAAGCATCCAGGCATTCGGCGAACAGGTAATCAGTGAGATGTGTGAACAATTGTTGCAAGGTGGTGCGCCAGGGCTGCATTTCTATACCCTGAACCAGGCTGAACCTAGCCTTGCCATCTGGAACAACCTCAAGCTGCCACGCTGAAGTTTGCCCGGCTGTGCCAAGGCCCTCGTTTCTACGAGGGCCTTTGTCGTTTTACATGCCCACGGAACCCAGCAGTCCATGAATACAGTCCCCACGACTTCCCGCCCGCAACTGGTGTATCTGGTTTTCGGTGCCCAGACCTACCATCAGGAAGCCGTCTTCAGTATCGCCAGCGCCTTGGCTTTTCTGCAGGACACCCCGGACGCCGTCGTGGACATCCAGGTATTCAGCGACAACCCCGAACCCTATCGCCTGCTGCCGGTACGCGTGCGCCCGCTGGACGACGCCACCCGCAAACGCTGGAGCGAGCCCCATGGCTATCACTTCCGCACCAAACACGTGGTGCTGCGCCAGGTGCTGGAAGAGTCGTCGACAGCCCTGCTGATCGACACCGACACCTTCTTCCACCATTCGCCCACAGCCCTGTTCGAGCGCGTGCAACCCGGCACTCTGCTGTGCAACGCCTTCTACACCAAGTACGGCGACAATCACGAAAGCATCCTCTATAGCGCCTTGCACCAGCACCTGCTGGACATGGGCGTGGCCGACGATGACATGATGACCCTCAACTCCGGCGTCATCGGCCTGACGCAACAGGACGCGCACATCCTCGATCGCTCCATCGAGTTGATGGACGAACTGTTCCCCCACGCCCAGGGCGCCTACACCCTGGAAGAGTTCTGCCTGTCGATCGCCGCCTACCGCACCGTGAATGTGCGCGAGTGCCCGGACCTGATCCACCATTACTGGAGCCGCAAGCAGCTGTTCCGCGCCAAGGTCAAGGCGTGGATCGCCAAGCATGCGGCCGCCCCCACCAGCGCGCAGGCCCTGGCCGACACGCGTCAGGTTTCCTCGCACCTGCCGCGCCCGCCGCGCTTGCAGCGCCTGATGTACAAACTGATCACCCTGCTCTTGCCCAAGCACCAGCAGCAGTTCATCCGCGAAGTTCTCTACGGTTGCTACGAGCACGAGAACGAGTTCGACCAGGCGTGTGGCCCGGTGTGGTGGGACAAGGCGCGGCAGAATCAGGAAGAGCGCCAGCAACGTCCGCTCGACGCCCACCAACTGGAGCACTGGTTCGCCAACCCGGTGGTCAGGCTGATTCTGGGCGAGCGGCGCAGCGCGATCTACGAACACTTGATAACCTCGCCCGCCAAATAACGATCCTTGCAGATGCGCGTGCCAGAGCTTCTCTTTCATTCAGGAGCATCGTAACCTCAGGCCATGTCCGCCCTTCTGAAGCTGTTGACTGCGACTCTTTTTACTTGCCTGAGCCTGGCCGCTCACGGCGAGAAATTGCGCATCGTCACCGAACCGTGGGCGCCTTACGTGTATGACGACAACGGCACGATGCGCGGGCTGGACTATGAAACCACGGTGATCGTGTTCCAGCGCCTGGGCGTCGATGTGCAGTGGCAATTCCTGCCGTGGAAACGCTGCCTGGCGATGCTCGAACAAGGCCACGCCGACGGCGCGCTGGACATTTTCCACAGCCATGAGCGCGATGCCCTGCTGCTGTACCCCAGCGAACCGCTGTCGGAAGTGGAGTTCGTGCTGTTCTACGCCAATGAGCGGCCCCACCCGGTCCAGACCCTCGACGAGTTGCGCGGGCTGACCGTGGGCACCTCGCCGGGTTACCTGTACGGCGCCGAATTCAGTGAGTCCAACATGTTCCAACGCGAGCCGGCGCCGAGTCATGAAGCGAACTTCGGCAAATTGCTGCTTGGCCGCATCGATCTGCTGGTGACTGACCGCAGGGTCGGCCAGCATGTGATCGCGGCCTTGGGCCTGGAAGGCCAGGTCAGCCAGGCGCCCGCCGTGATCCGCCGCCAGCAGCAGTTCCTCGCCGTGCGCCGTGGCGCGGGCATGGACCTGCTGGTGCAGCGCTTTGCCGCCGAACTCAAGCGCTTCAAACAAGAGCCGGCCTACGCCGCCTTGAGTGCCAAATATGGTGGTATTCAAAGCGCAGCGGCGCCGATTACACTGCACGAACACACCGTTGAGCAGCAGGAAAGCAGCGCGCGGTGATTGCTCTGTTATACTCGGACCTTCCCGCCAGGCTTACGCCCGGCCGCTGAGGTCTTGAAAAAGACACCCAACCCAGCTACTGCGCAGCTTTGCGGCCCGCGCGAGCCATTGGAGTGTCCGCCAGACGCAGCAGGACCGGACGGGGTTGCGCTCCCCTAAGCGCCATTCACGCCCGGCAAGATTATCCCTTTGGGCCAAGCCCTAACTAAAACAGGATTACTCATGTCCTTTGCTTCCCTCGGTCTCTCCGAGGCTTTAGTCCGCGCCATCGAGGCAGCGGGCTATACCGAGCCTACTCCGGTGCAACAGCGGGCTATTCCCGCCGTGTTGCAAGGTCGCGACCTGATGGTTGCGGCTCAGACAGGTACTGGTAAAACCGGCAGCTTCGCCCTCCCGATTCTGGAGCGGTTGTTCCCCAATGGTCACCCGGACAAGTCCCAGCGTCATGGCCCGCGCCAACCGCGCGTACTGGTCCTGACCCCTACCCGCGAACTCGCCGCCCAAGTGCACGACAGCTTCAAGCTGTATGCCCGCGACCTGAAGTTCGTCAGCGCCTGCATCTTCGGCGGCGTCGGCATGAACCCACAGGTTCAGGCCATGTCCCGTGGCGTTGACGTCCTCGTCGCCTGCCCGGGTCGCCTGCTCGACCTGTGCGGCCAAGGCAGCGTCGATTTGTCCCACGTGGAAATCCTCGTGCTCGACGAAGCCGACCGCATGCTCGACATGGGCTTTGTCCATGACGTGAAAAAGGTCCTCGCCCGCCTGCCGGCCAAACGTCAGAACCTGCTGTTCTCGGCAACGTTCTCCAACGACATCACCGCCCTGGCCGGCAAGTTGCTGCACAACCCGGAGCGCATCGAGGTCACGCCGCCGAACACCACGGTCGAGCGTATCGAACAACGCGTGTTCCGCCTGGCCGCCAGCCACAAGCGTTCGTTGCTGGCGCACCTGATCACCCACGGCGCGTGGGAACAGGTGCTGGTGTTCACCCGCACCAAGCACGGCGCCAACCGCCTGGCCGAGTACCTGGACAAGCACGGCCTCACCGCCGTCGCCATCCACGGCAACAAGAGCCAGAACGCGCGCACCAAAGCGCTGGCCGACTTCAAGGCCGGTGAAGTACGCATCCTGGTGGCCACCGATATCGCCGCACGCGGCCTGGATATCGACCAACTGCCGCACGTGGTCAACTTCGAGCTGCCTAACGTCGACGAAGACTACGTACACCGTATCGGCCGTACCGGCCGTGCCGGTCGTTCGGGCGAAGCCATCTCCCTGGTTGCGCCGGACGAAGAAAAACTGCTGAAAAGCATCGAGCGCATGACCAAGCAGAAAATCGCCGACGGCGACCTGATGGGCTTCGATGCCAGCACCGTTGAGGCCGAGAAGCCTGAGGTGCGCGAGCGTCCGGACGTGCGTAACCCACGCAACCCACGCGGTCCGAAGGGCGATGGCCCGAACGGCGGCGGTGGTGGTGGCGGTCGTCGCGACAAGGGCAAGGACAAGGGCGGCAAGGAAAAAGCGTCGACCAACGGCCGCGGCGAACGCCCGGCCCGCGAGCAGAAGCCCCGCGAAGGCACCCCGGCCCGCGAACAGCGTCAGCCGAGCCAGCCAAGCCAGCCGCCACGCGCCAGCGCCGACCGCGCGCCGGACGAGTTCCTCGACGACGATGTGGATAACTTCGGTAACCGCGTCGACTACGTGCCCCAGGCCAAACCGGCCCAGGGCCGTGGCCGTCGTCCAGGCGCTCCGGCTCCGGGCGCTGGCACTGGCGCACCGCGTGGCGGCCAGCCACAGGGCGCGCGTCAGAACGGCCCGCGCAACAGCAGCGGCGGCACCACCGGTACGCCACCGGCCAAGCGCAGCGGCCCGCGTAACGGCGCACCGCGTGATGGCCAGGCGCGTCGCGAAGACTCGCGCAGCAACAACCGCCGCCCGGCCCGTGACGACCAGCCACGCTTGTCCGAGCCAGCGGTGCAGAACCCACGCGGCGGCCCTGCGCCGAAGATCATCCACAAGGAGTCGAAAGCCGACCGCTTCCCGACACCAGAGCAGCTGGATCAGTTGCCAGGCCGTCCTCGTGGTGAAAAACCAGCGCTGCTGACCCGCAACCGCGAAGCATAAAAAAAAACCCGTATCGCGAGATACGGGTTTTTTTGCCTGTAGGAGCGAGCTTGCTCGCGAAGGTCGTCAACGATAACGCTGGCAGCCTGAAAAAACGCGGTGTCTCTACGTTTTTCGCGAGCAAGCTCGCTCCAACAAGTGAAGCGTTACTTCGCTTTCACACCTTCAAACGTCACGTACAGCTCAACATTGTTGGACGCTGGGCCCAGGTCCATCTGCTTGCCGAAGTCTTGGCGATTGAAGCTGGTGGTGCCTTCAAAACCGGCACGGTAGCCGCCCCATGGATCCTTGCCTTCACCCAGGAAGGTGGCCTTGACGACGATCGGCTTGGTCACGCCGTGCAGGGTCAGGTCGCCGGTCACGTCGGCAGTGACTTGGCCCGCAGCATTCTTACCGGTGGTTTTAACACTGGTGGAGACGAACTTGGCATCGGCAAACTTGCCAACGTCCAGGAAGTCTTTGCTGGAGATGTGCTTGTCACGTTCAGCGTGGTTGGTGAACACGCTGGCGGTGCGGACGTTGAACTCAATCTTGCTGTCTTCAGGCTTGGCGGCATCGAAGCTGAACTTGCCGTCCAGGTCCTTGAACGTACCGGTGATGAAGCTGTAGCCCAAGTGGCTGATCTTGAAGTCGACGAAGGCGTGCTGGCCTTCTTTGTCGACAACATAGTCAGCGGCCATCACCTGGCCTGCGGACAGCAGAGCAGAACCGATTGCCAGAGCAGCGAGTGTCTTTTTCAACATGCTTTCTATTCCTTGTGAGTCGAGGTTGAACATCAGGCTTTGCGCCCCAGCATTCGCGTGAGGGTCGCATCACGATCGATAAAGTGGTGTTTCAACGCGGCCACGCCGTGCAGGCCGGCGAAAACCACCAGCACCCAGGCGAGGTACAGATGCACCACGCCTGCGGTGTCTGCCTGGTCCGGCAAGCCGGAAACCAAGGCAGGAATCTCAAACAGGCCAAACACCGGGATACCCACACCGTCCGCGGTGGAAATCAGGTAACCGGCGATCATCACGGCAAACAAGCCGACATAAAGGAACCCATGGCCAAATGCAGCACCGATCCGCGTCAGCCGGCTGTAGCTGGCCAGCGCCGGTGGCGGCGGGCTGATCAGGCGCCAGACGATACGCACCAGCATGATGGCGAACAGCGTGATGCCTATGCTTTTGTGCAGATCCGGCGCGTCTTTGCGCCATGCGCTGTAGTAGTCGAGACCGACCATCCACAAGCCCAGGGCGAACAGACCAAACACCACCAGGGCCACGCCCCAGTGCAATACCATGCTGACCCAGCCGTAGCGGGCTGGTGAGTTACGTAGCTGCATGTACTTAATCCCGTAAGAACTGTGCTCAAGACTAACGATTTACCTATCGAATTAAAGCGCAATTTTTTGCTTTGAAATATCGAGAAATATGATCATAAGCCTAGGCACAATACGTTAACGAGGGATTAAGACTATTCCTAAGAAACGTGACAGACCGTCCTGTGTTTACTGCGAATTGCCCCACAATGGCTTGTGACACGGGCCTCCATTGCATAGGCTTGCGCGATTGTTTCGCCTGCGCCGGGCGCAGGACCGCTTCGAGGAGATAGACGATGGGCTTGAACAACCAGTGGATGCAACGCGACCTTGCGGTGCTGTGGCATCCCTGCACCCAGATGAAAGACCACCAGCAACTGCCGCTGATCCCGATCAAGCGCGGTGAAGGCGTGTGGCTGGAAGACTTCGAAGGCAAGCGCTACCTCGACGCCGTCAGCTCCTGGTGGGTCAACGTGTTCGGCCACGCCAACCCGCGCATCAACCAACGCATCAAAGACCAGGTCGACCAGCTGGAACACGTGATCCTCGCCGGTTTCAGCCACCAGCCGGTGATCGAACTGTCCGAGCGCCTGGTGGCGATGACGCCCGCAGGCCTGACCCGGTGCTTCTATGCCGATAACGGTTCGTCGTGCATCGAAGTCGCGTTGAAGATGAGCTTTCACTACTGGCTCAACCGCGGCCTGCCGAACAAAAAACGCTTCGTCACCCTGACCAACAGCTACCACGGCGAAACCATCGCCGCGATGTCGGTGGGCGACGTGCCGCTGTTCACCGAAACCTACAAAGCGCTGCTGCTCGACACCATCAAGGTGCCAAGCCCGGACTGCTACCTGCGCCCCGAGGGCATGAGCTGGGAAGAACACTCGCGCAACATGTTCCTGGCCATGGAACAGACCCTGGCGGACAACCACGACACAGTCGCCGCCGTAATCGTCGAACCGCTGATCCAGGGCGCCGGCGGCATGCGTATGTACCACCCGGTATACCTCAAGCTGCTGCGCGAAGCCTGCGACCGCTACGGCGTACACCTGATCCACGACGAAATCGCCGTGGGCTTCGGCCGCACCGGCAGCATGTTCGCCTGTGAACAGGCCGGCATCCGCCCGGACTTCCTGTGCCTGTCCAAGGCCCTCACCGGCGGCTACCTGCCGCTGGCGGCGGTGGTCACCACCGAAGATGTCTACAGCGCCTTCTACGACGACTACCCGACCCTGCGTGCCTTCCTGCATTCCCACAGCTACACCGGCAACCCGCTGGCGTGCGCGGCGGCCCTGGCGACCCTGGATATTTTCGAAGAAGACAACGTCATCGAAAACAACAAGGCCCTGGCCCAGCGCATGGCCACGGCCACCGCGCACCTGGCGGACCACCCCCATGTGTCAGAAGTGCGCCAGACCGGCATGGTGCTGGCCATCGAGATGGTCCAGGACAAAGCCACCAAGACCGCCTACCCCTGGCAGGAGCGCCGTGGCCTGAAGGTGTTCGAGCACGCCCTGACGCGCGGCGCGCTGCTGCGGCCGTTGGGCAGCGTGGTGTACTTCCTGCCGCCGTATGTGATTACGCCGGAGCAGATCGACTTTTTGGCGGAAGTGGCCAGCGAAGGGATCGATATCGCCACCAACAGCAAGGTGAGCGTTGCCGTGCCCAAAGACTTCCACCCAGGCTTTCGCGATCCAGGTTGATTTGCCCTTCAAGCTTTGTATTTTTTCCAGAGAACAGACATGAGACTGTCCCGCTTTTTCACCGACACCCCGCTGAGCCTCGGCGATCACGAATTGCCTGAAGCCCAGGCGCACTACATCAGCCGCGTGCTGCGCATGGGCGAAGGCGATGCCGTGCAATTGTTCGACGGTTCCGGCCAGGAGTTTCGCGGCACGTTGCTGGAGGTCGGTAAAAAACACGTCAGCGTGCAACTGACCGAGCAATTCGCCGGGCAGGCCGAATCGCCGCTGCACATTCACCTCGGCCAGGGCCTGTCCCGCGGCGAGCGGATGGATTGGGCGATTCAGAAAGCCACCGAACTGGGCGTCAACGCCATCACGCCGATTTTCAGCGAACGCTGCGAAGTGCGCCTCAAGGACGAACGCGCCGACAAACGCCTGCTGCACTGGCGCCAGGTGGCAATCAGCGCCTGCGAGCAATGCGGGCGCTCGACGGTGCCGGTGATTCATCCACCGCTGCTACTGGCCGATTGGCTGAAGCAGACCGAGGCGGACCTGAAGCTGGTGCTGCACCCGGTGGCCGAGCCGATGGTCAGCCATGCCAAGCCATCGAGCCTGGCGTTCCTGATCGGGCCCGAAGGCGGCTTGACCGACCCTGAAGTCGACACCGCCCAAGACGCCGGCTTCCACGCCGCCCGCCTCGGCCCGCGCGTGTTGCGCACCGAAACCGCGCCGGTCGTCGCGCTGGCCGTCGCCCAACAACTGTGGGGCGACTTCTGACCGGCCCGAGGAGCGGGTTTATTCCACCGGGTCGCTGACCGGGGTGGCGAAGATCGCCTTCAACTCGGCGGTCATCGGAAACTCCAGGTTCAGGCCCTTCGGTGGGATCGGCTGTTCAAACCAGCGCCGGTAAATCCCGTTGATCTCACCGGTGCGGTACAGATCGCCCAAGGTGTCGTTGACCACCGCGAGAAACTGCGGATCGTCCTTGCGCACCATGCAGCTGTAGATCTCCCGCGACTGCTCCTCGCCCACCACCACCCAGCGATGCGGGTCCCTGGCCTTGGCGCGCTCGCCGTAGAGCAACGCATCGTCCATATAGAACGCGGCTGCGCGGCCGGTCTCGAGCATCTTGAAGGCTTCGCCGTGGTCCTTGGCGCTGATCACCGACAGGTTGCCGTTGTGCTCGGCGTTGTAACTTTTGAGAAAGCGTTCGTTGGTGGTGCCGGCGGTCGTCACCACGTTCTTGCCCTTGAGGTCGGCGAAGCCTTGGATGCCGCTGTCTTTCGCCGTCAGCAGTTGCCCCTTCACGTAGATGAAGCCGTAGGAAAACGCCACCTGCTTCTGCCGCTCGGCGGTCACCCCGGTAGAACCGCACTCCAGGTCGACGGTGCCGTTCTGCACCAGCGGGATACGGGTCTGGGAAGTCACCAGGTTGTACTTCACGCTAAGGTTGGCCACCCCGGTTTTCTGCTGGATGCGCTCGACAATCTTGTTGGCCAGGTCCACCGAATAGCCCATGGGCTTGCCGCTCTGGTCGCCCACGTAGGAAAACGGCACCGACGCATCGCGATAACCCAAGGTGATGGACTGGGTGCTGGCGATCTTACTCAACGTGCCCTCTGTCGGCGGTTCATTCGCCTGAACCGGCGCGCCGAACAAAAGCCCCAGGGTGCAACCGATCAACAGGATTTTTCTCATTGTTATTCTCCGTTGGTGTGTGACGATTCAAGCGGCGCGGGGCGCCAGGCCCTGCATATCAATCGACGGCATGTGCTGGCCGATCAGTTCGGCCAGCAGTTGGCCGCTGCCGCAGGCCAGGGTAAAACCGAGCGCGCCGTGGCCCAGGTTCAGCCACAGGTTGCGATAGGCACTGGCGCCGATCAGCGGCACCCCGGTCGGCGTGGCGGGACGCATGCCGGCCCATTCGACCGCCTGGGCGTAGTCGCCGGCCAAGGGGAATGTCTCGACCGCCTGGCGCCTGATCAACGCGAGCCGCTTGGGCTCGAGGCCGGCGTCGAAACCGACGATATCGACCATCGCCGCCACCCGCAATTGCTCGCCGATCCGGGCGTACACGATCTTGCGGTCGTAGTCGGTGATGCTCACATTCGGCGCCCGATGCTGCGCGCCAATCGGCACGCTCAGGCTGTAGCCCTTGAGCGGATACAGCGGCAGCGCCAGCCCCGGCAACCCCAACTCAGCGCTGCGATGCCCGGCGGCGAGGACCAGTTGCTCGACCGGCATTACCTCCTCGCCCAACTCGATGGCCTGCACCGCACCGGCGCTGTGACGGATCCCGGTGACCTTGCGCCCCAGCAAGAAGCGGCAATGCCCCGACGCTTGCAGGCGCGCCGCCAGGCGTTGGCAGAAGGCGTGACAATCGGCCACTTCCTCGTTCGGCGTGTAGATCCCACCGACAAAACCACCGCTCGCCAGCGCCGGCTCCAGGCGGGTGCAATCGGCCGCCGACAGCACCTGCTGTTGCAGGATATCCGTGACCTTGCGGCGCGCATGCTCGAAGGTGTCGGCGTTGCGAAACGTCACCAGCTTGCCGTTGCGCCGCCAGTCGAAGCCATCCAGGCGATCATCCTCGCGCCATTGCTCCAAGGTGGCCTGGCTCAGGCTCGCCAGGCGCAGCAGGTGGGCGGCATTGCGCCGGTTCACCGAGCCACGGCAGGCGCCGAGGAACGCCGCCATCCAGCGCCATTGCTGCGGGTCGAGGCGCGGGCGCAGCTTCAATGGCGAATCACCGCGCAGCAGCCAGCCAAGCGCTTGCAGCGGCACGCCGGCATCGGCCAGCGGCGCAACGTAGCGATACGACAACTGCCCACCGTTGGCGAAACTGGTTTCGCGGCCCAGGGTGTCGCGCGCGTCGATCAGCGTCACGTCATGCCCGGCGCGCACCAGCGCGTAGGCGCTTGCCAGGCCGATGACCCCACCCCCAATGATACAAACCTGCCTGGCCATCCCCGCTCCTCGCCGTTGAATAAGACGGCTCAAGCGTAGGGGCAGGTGACAGGCCCGCGACAATGAATAAAGATGGGTCACCTATAAGCAAAGGTTATGGACTCGCCATGCGCTTGCGTCATATCGAAATCTTCCAGGCCATCCGCCAGACCGGCTCCATCAGCGCCGCCGCGCAATTGCTGCACGTCTCGCAGCCGGCGGTGAGCAAAGTGTTGCAGCACGCCGAGTTGCAACTGGGCTTCCCGCTGTTTCTGCGCGTGCGCGGCAAATTGCAGCCCACGCCGGAAGCCCTGGCGTTGGAACGCGAAGTCGAGAAAGTCAGCGAAAGCCTGCAAGGCGTAAGGCGCCTGGCCAAGAGTCTGCGCCGGTCGCCGGCGCAGAGTGTGCGGATCGGTGCGATCCCGGCGCTGGCGCTGTCGTTGCTGCCACCGGCGATTCTGCAGTGGAAACGCGCTTACCCGGACATCGCCTGCGAACTGTCCAGCGACCATAGCCGCGAGTTGGTGCAGAAGCTGTTGATGCGCGAAATCGACCTGGCGCTGACCCTCAACTTCGCCGGCCACCCGGGGCTCACCACCCAAGTGCTGGCCAACGGAGCCTTGGTCGCGCTGGCGTCCAAGGGCTATTGGAGCGACGCGCAAACCCACCAGCCGCTGCCGTTGGCGGAGCTGGCGGGAGCGCCGTTGATTGGCCTGTCCAGCGCCGACCCGTTGGCGGCAAAGCTCGACAGTTACCTGGAGAAAGTCGACCCGCCACCACGGGTGAGCCTCTCGGTGCAGACCTACTCCCTGGCCCGCGCGATGGTCGAATCCGGCGCCGGCCTGACCGTCATCGACCCCTTCACCGCCCTCGGCGCGTCGACGGCGACCACCTGCATCCGCACGCTCACACCGCCGCTGCCGATCACCCTGTACGCCCTGACCCGCGCCGACGAACCGCCGCCGCACATGTTGGCCAACCTGCTGCAGATCTTCGGTGAACGTGCCCGGGAGCTGCTCGAACGCCTGTAGTCAGCGCCCTCAACCCCACTGAAGAACCAATGTGGGAGGGGGCTTGCCCCCGATGGCGGTGGTTCAGCCAGCATATTTGCCAACTGACACACCGCCATCGAGGGCAAGCCCCCTCCCACATTTTTTAGACCGCGTCGTGCGTTAGAGCACGTAATGCATGATCGCCACGAAATGCAGCAAACTGCCGCCGATCACAAACAGATGCCAGATCCCATGGGAATGCCGCAGGCGATCCTCCAGGGCGAAAAAGATAATGCCGACGGTGTACAACACCCCGCCCGCCGCCAGCCAGATAAACCCCGCCGTGCCCAGCGCGGCGATCAGCGGCTTGACCGCCACCAGCACGATCCAGCCCATCACCGCATAGATCACGATCGACAGAACCCGTGCTTCGGAACGCGGTTTGATCTCCTGCAGAATGCCGATCACCGCCAGCCCCCACACGATCCCGAACAACGTCCAGCCCCACGGCCCTCTTAAACTGACCAGGCAAAACGGCGTGTAACTGCCGGCGATCAACAGATAGATCGAAAAGTGATCGACCTTCTGCATGATCGCTTTTCGCCGCCCCTGCACGCTGTGATACACCGTCGACGCGCTGTACAGCACCATCAACGTAAACCCATAAATCGCCACGCTGACAATCTTCCAGGGGCTGCCGTCCAGGCTCGCCACCACCAACATCCACACCGCGCCCACACACGCCGCGACTGCACCGAGCAAATGGCTCCAGGCGTTGAATCGTTCCCCGTGGTACATCTGTCACTGACCTCCCGTAACCGTTGACCGCTGGCTGGCAAGCGTCCCGCCTTGCGCATCAGAGTGCAAGGGCCTTATGACGTTCCGGCGACGCCGCACGGTTTTGCGGGCACAATCGGCAGCATTCGAACAAGAGCCACGGCCATGTTGATCGACGAAGAGTTCACCCTCAAAAAGCTGGAAATCTTCCTGGCCTTCATGCGTACCGGCAACCTGGCCCGCGCCGCTGCCGAGCTGCAAACCAGCAACGTCAGCGTACACCGCGCCATCCACTCCCTGGAGAACGCCCTGCGCTGCCCGCTGTTCAAGCATGAAGGCCGCAACCTCACCCCGCTGGAAAGCGCCTACGTGCTCGAAGAGCGCGCACAAAAACTGGTGCAGGACGCAGTCGACAGCATCCGCCTGACCCGTGAAGCCGCCGGCTTCTCCGCCGAACGTTTCAAGCTCGGCTCGCTGTATTCGCTGACGGTGAAAACCGTGCCGCAACTGATCATGGGCCTGAAACTGCGCCGCAGCGAACTCAACATCGACCTGATCCTCGGCTCCAACTTCGACCTGCTGTATAAGCTCAAGAACATGGAAGTCGACGCGATCCTGATCTCCCTCGACGAACGCGCCAACGACCCCGATTGCGAACAGATCGCGTTGTTCTCCGACGACATCTTCCTCGCCACGCCCGCCGACTCGCCCTTCGACCGCGACCAGCAGATCGACCTGGCCGACGTGCGCGACGCCACGTTCATCACCCTCACCCAAGGCTTCGCCACCCACCAGGACGGCAACCGTGTGTTCAAGCAAGCGGGGTTCGAACCGAAGGTGGCGATGCAGGTCAATGACATCTTCACCCTGCTGAGCATGGTCAGTTCGGGGGTCGGTTATGCGCTGCTGCCGGGGCGGATTGCGGCGGTGTATGAGAACCGCGTGAAGCTGATACCGCTGCAACCCCGGTATCGGTTGCAGCAACATATCGGGGTGGTGTTCTTGAAGGCCAAGGAGCGTGATCCGAATTTGCTGGCGTTGTTGGCCGAATGTCGGATGTATGCCAATCGGCAGGTGACAGCCTGACAGACCGTCATCGGGGGCAAGCCCCCTCCCACATTTGGAATGCGTTTCAATGTGGGAGGGGCTTGCCCCCGATAGCGCCAGCCCAATCACCGCAAAACCCCAAAGTCAGCCCACCAACCCTCGCACAATGAAGTACAGCAACGAAGGCCCGAGCAAACAGCCAAGCCCGGTGTGGAACGTCGCGGTCAGCGCGCCATACGGCACCAGGCGCCGATCTGTTGCCGCCAGCCCCGCCGTCACGCCACTCACCGTACCGGCCAGCCCACCGAACACCATCGCCGAACGCGGGTTATCCAGGCCCATCCAACGCGCCGCAACCGGCGTGCCGACCATCACCAGAATCGCCTTGATCAAGCCAGTGGCAATCGACAGCGCCATCACATCCGAGGTCGCGCCGATCGCCGCACCGGTCACCGGGCCGACGATGTAGGTCACGGCGCCAGCGCCGATGGTGGTCATGCTGATCGCATCGCGATAACCGAACACCCAAGCCATGCTTGCACCGACGATAAACGGCAGGATCGTGCCCAGCAGCAGCGCAATCACACCGATCATCCCGGCCTTGCGCGCTTCGGTGGCTTGCACTTCAAACGCCGTGGCGACGATGGCGAAGTCGCGCAGCATTGCGCCGCCCATCAGGCCGATGCCGGAGAACAGCGATATATCCGCCAGGCCTTTTTGCCCGCCGGTCATGGTGCCGCCGACCCAGGCCAGCACCAGGCCGATCACGATGGCAATCGCCGAGCCGTGAACGCGCCCGAACGTCAGACGCTTGGACAGCACCACGGAAATCCACATCACCACGCCCACGAACGCAAAGGCAGTGACCAGGCCGTTATGCTCCAAACCCTTTTCAATGAGAGCCCACATATCAGCGGCCTCCTACGACAGGTGTCGGTGTGATCAGCGGTTCTTCATCGGGCAGCGGTTCGCCCTTGTGCGTGCGGCTGATCAACGCGATGGTGCAACCACACACCACCACCGAACCAATCGCCGCGAGTACCGCGACCGGGCCGCCGTGCAGAGCGGTGACCACGTTTTGCTGTGCGGCCATCGCCACCACCACGGGGATGTACATCGCGCCCCAGAAGCCGACGCCCATTTCGCAATCCTTGGTCATACCGCCGCGTTTGTGCATCCACAGCCGTGCGCAGATCAGCAGGATCATCGCGATGCCCACCCCGCCCACGTTGGATTTGACGCCGAGCAACACGCCAAGCATGTCGCCCATGATCACGCCCGCGAGCGTGCAGATCGCCAGCAATGCCACACCGTAAATAATCATTGTTGTTGTCCTCAAAGTGCTCGATCGATTTTTTGTTGTTGTGCTTCGAAAGCCTTGGGTGGTGCTTTATCGGTGGCGGCGCTCCTCCTCTTCCAGCAGGGCCTGCAAGGTGTCCAGGCGCGCACCTTCGCAGGCGATCACCGTGCCGTGTTCGAACACGCGGCGTGACAAGCCGGTGAGAACGGCGCCGGGGGGCAGTTCGATCTGCAGGCGCACGCCGCGCTCATAGGCGCTTTGCACGGTGCCGCGCCAGTCGACGACGCGGCACATGTTGAAGGCCAGGTCGTCGCGCAGTTGCGCAGGGTCGCCGATCGGCCGCGCCCGGGTGCTGCTCAAGTAGCTGATGCGCGGAGCCTTGAGCGTGACGAACGCTTCAGCCAGCACCTGGGCCGGGCGCTCCAGCAGCGCGCAATGGGACGGCACGCTGACGGCCAGGCGCTTGGCGATGCCGTTGCCTTTGACGCGCTGGGCGACACGCTGCATCGCTTCATCGCTGCCGGCGATCACCGTCTGGTTGTCGGCGTTGATATTGGCCAGGTACACCGGGGTTTCTGGACTATGGATGTCGGCCAGCAGGGTTTCGACAGTGGATAAATCCGGGCCGATCAGGGCGGTCATGCCGTAGCCCTGTGGATAAGCCTGCTGCATCAGTTCGCCACGCAGGCTGACCAGCCGGACGGCGTCGGCAAAGTCCAGGGCACCGGCAATCACCGCCGCTGGGTAAGCGCCGATGGACAAACCCGCCACATAGTCCGGCGTGCGCGCCAACAGGCGCGCATGGGCCACACCCGCAATCAACAGGCACAACTGCACAGCGCGGGTACTGGCCAAGGCTCGCGCAGAGTCGAGTTGGCGAACGTCTTCAGCCAAGGCCTCGCTGGCTTCGTCCAGCACCGACGCGGGCAAATGCCGAAGCATGCCAGGGCGTTGCGCACCCTGCCCCGGAAACACCAGCAGGCTGCTCATACCAGCGCCTGCCAGGGATCGATGACCAGGTGCGCGCCGCTGGCGGTTTTGAGTAATACGCGACGTGACGAGCCGGCCCATTCGCGCAAGGCGACGGCGCCAAACGGGGTTTGCAGTTGCAGGTCCACGGCGCAGACCGCCGTGTCCAGGATCGCCAGCAAGTCCTCGGCGTCGCGTCGCTCCAGCGGCTCGGGGGTGTGCAGGATCAAATCCAGATCGCTGGCGTCATGCAGCGCTTCGATGCCCGTGGCCAATTCAAAACCCGCACTGCCGCTGACGCCCCAATCCTTCTGCGCCAGCAGCGGCCGCAGTTGAGCCAGCGCCCGCAATGCCGGCAAATCCCGTGGCGATGTCACCTCGCGCAGGGCTTGCGGCGTCACGCGCCGCCGCACCAGCGCCAGCGGCATCTGGGCGGCGAAACGCTGCTCGCGCAAACGCCCGCGCACGCCGACCGCCACCTGGCCCGGTTGCGCAATGGCGCGGCGGACCACCACCGGCTGCCCGGCACCGAGCGCCTCCAGCACCCAGGCCGGCGCATCGGCAGGCACATGCGCCGGGGTCATGCCCCAGAGCAGGTCGTGGGCGTTCACCATTGCGCCCGCAGCAGTTGGCGCACATGGCTGGAGGCGGCGCGATGGGGCGCACCCAGGCGACCGCTCAAATCACGGCCATCGACATCCTTGATCGCACTGACCAGGCAATCGCTGACCCGCGCCACATCGTCCTTCGTCGGCTGTTCAATCTGGCTGACCGACAAGGTCTCCCAGAGCAAACCGAGGCTGGCATAACTGTCGATGTCATAGGCCATCGGCGGCACACTGGCGGCCAGGGCTTCGAGCTCTTCGACGCTGCGCAGGGTCACCCGCGCCGCCGAGGCCTTGCCCATGGCGTGAACCATCACGCCGGGGTCGCGCAGGGCGATCAGGCGGTTGGCCTGGTAGCCGTGGGCGAGGAACGCGCCGGACATGGCCTTGCCCACCAACAACCCGATCACCGGGTGCCCGGCCAGGCGGGCCCGAGCGTAGCTGTCGACCGCGGCGGCCAGGGCTTGATGGATGCCGAGGGCTTCTTCGCGACGGCCATAGGCCTGGCTCGGCACATCGACGATGGCGATCAACGGGCGCTGGTCGCCGGTCGCAATGGCTTCATCCACGGCTTTGGCCAACCCCCAGCCTTCGAGCAGGCCGACTTCGCCATTGCGTGCGCGGGGGAAGCGGTTTTGCGCGTCGGGGACCACGGCGATAAAGCGCACCTTGTGTTCACCCAATACGCCATCGGCGACTTTCAGCGAGTCCGGCAACCCTTCCACGGGTTGGGCGCCGGCACTCAACGCGTTGAACCACTGCAAGCCTCTCATGAGCGTTCTCCCTGATACAGATCGCGAACCGTCGCCGGGTCGATTTGCGGTTCGGCGTCCAGTTCAGCCAGGCGCGCCAGATAGAAGTCGGCGCGGCGACTGCGTTGTTGAGCGGGCAAGCCGAGCTGCAATAGCGCGCTGACGGTCTGCTGAATCTGCGCGACATCATCCGCCACGTAACGGTCGGCCAAGCCGCTGTTGAAGCGTTGTTCGCCACCGGTCAGGCTCCAGATAAAGGGCCGGTCGCGGGAATCGTATTCATCCAGGCCGGCTTCCTGCTCGATCACCTGCGGACCGTTCAGGCCCAGGCGCGCTTCGCGGGTCACCAGCAGATAGCTGCACAGCCCGGCGGCGATGGACATCCCGCCAAAGCAACCGACGCTGCCCGCCACCACGCCGATCACCGGCTGATACTGGCGCAGATCGACAATCGCGGCGTGGATATCGGCAATCGCCGCCAGGCCCAGGTTGGCTTCCTGCAGGCGCACGCCACCGGTTTCCAGCAGCAGCACGGCGCGGGTCGGGATGCCGTTGCGGTTGTCTTCGGCCGCCAGTTCAAGGGCGCCGGCGATTTTTGCGCCGCCGACCTCACCGAGGCTGCCGCCCTGGAAGTTGCCTTCGATCGCGGCGATCACCACCGGCTTGCCAGCGATGTTGCCTTTGGCGATCACCACGCCGTCGTCGGCCTGGGGCACCACGCCCTGACGGCTGAGCCAGGGCGACATGACCCGTTCGAACGGGTCGATCAGTTCGCGGTAAGAACCTGCGTCCAACAAGGCCTTGGCCCGCTGCCGTGCGCCCAGTTCGACGAAGCTGTGTTTGCTGAGCAAGTCAGTCATGGCCGATCTCCTCGAAGCCTTGTTCCAGGCGCAGGCGCACCACGCCGGGCGTGGCACCGAAGTCGTGGATATCAATGTTCAACGCGGGCGGCGTGTGCTCCTGGAAGATCCGCTCGAACAGGTGCTGCCAGCGCTGTTCGGCGCCATTCACCGAGGTCTGTACCTGAATGCTCAGGATGCCGGGCGTGCCCGGTTCCAGCAGCACTTCGAGGTCGCCCGAACCGACACACCCCACCAGCGCGCGACCTTTGGGCGGCTGCCCGGCGGGAAATTCAAAGGATAAGGTTTCCATCAAAACGCTCCATCGAGGCGGTCGATAAACAGGCAGGCGGCCAACAGGTCGGCGGCGCCGCCGGGGGAGGCATTCAGGGCCAACAGCTGTTGGTCGAGTTCGTGCAAATGGCGGCGACCGGCCAGGGTCGCGCTGCCGCCTGCGTCGAGCACCGCTTGGGCGCCGTGTTGCATGGCGTGCAGGCCCGCGGTGCCGGCGCGGTAGAGCACGCAGGTGTCGGCCAGGTCGGTCATGATCGCGAGCAACGCATCCAGGCGCGCGTTCTGTTCACCGGCCTGTTGCTGGCGGCTTTTGTGCAGTTGCGGCAGGCCGCGTTGCAACACCGAGGGGAAACCCAGCTGGGCTTCCTCACGGGCACCGCGTGCGCCGTAGCGTTGCGCCACCTGCGCGCCGTGGCTCATGGGTTGCGGGGCATGGCGATCGTCGAGCAGGGCCAGTTTTGCCGCTGTCAGGGTTACGGCATTCGGGTGAAGGGACTGGGGTTCCAATGCCGCTGCCGCAGTGAGTAAGCCGAGGGCCCAGATCGCACCGCGATGGGTGTTCACGCCGAGGGTGGTGACGAGCATCGCCTGTTCACCCTCACGACCGATGCGGCCGAGGGCTTCGCGCAGGGGCAAGCCGACTTCACCGATGTCGCGGGCGGCTTCGGCCATTGCCAGGAACATCGGCCACAGCGACAGCGCCGAGGCATGCATCAGGCCCAGGTGCAAATCGCGGTGGGCGCCGTTGCCACGACGGTCCACCAGGGCCGGTTTGGGCGACAGGTCGGCTTCGTCGATCAGGGCGTCGACGGCCAGGTCCGCCAGGCGTTCGGCAACGCTGAGTGGGTGCAGTTTGAGGGCGCGCATTTACCAGCTCCTGAACTTGGCGGGAGGGTTGTACAAACCGCCGGACCACTCCACCAAGTCGGCCACGCTCTTGGCGGCCAACAACTCACGGGTGGCGTCGGTGCGGCGGATGCCGAGGTCTTCGGGCCAGGCGATCAGGCCCTCACGGCGCATGCGCGCGGTGTCCTTGGGGTTATGGCGCATGCCGATGGCGGTCACCCCGGCGACGGCGGCGATCATCGCCTGGCGCTCTTCCAGGGAGCGCGCCTTGTACAGGTAGGCGATGCCTTCTTCGGTGAGCAAGTGGGTGACGTCGTCACCGTAGATCATGATCGGTGCCAGGGGCATGCCGCTTTTGCGCGCCACCTCCACCGCGTCGAGGGTGTTGACGAAGGTCGGTTTGCCGCCTTCCTGGAACGTCTCGACCATTTGCACCACGAGCTTTTTGCCGCGCTCCAAGAGTGCTTCGGGAGCATCCTCGTGACGCATGTCGAGCCAGGCCGGGGTGCCATGGCGGCGGCCACGCGGGTCGTGGCCCATGTTCGGTGCGCCGCCGAAACCGGCGAGGCGCCCGCGGGTGACCGTGGAGGAATGCCCGTCGCCGTCGACTTGCAGGGTGGCGCCGATAAACAGGTCCACCGCGTATTGGCCGGCGAGTTGGCAGAACATGCGGTTGGAGCGCATGGAACCGTCGCGGCCGGTGAAGAACACATCCGGGCGGGCGGCGATGTAGTGTTCCATGCCCAGTTCAGTGCCAAAGCAATGCACGCTTTCGACCCAGCCGCTTTCAATGGCGGGGATCAGCGTGGGGTGCGGGTTGAGGGTCCAGTTGCGGCAGATCTTGCCCTTAAGACCCAGGGATTCGCCGTAGGTGGGCAGGATCAATTCGATGGCGGCGGTATTGAAGCCGATGCCGTGGTTGAGCGACTGCACATTGTGTTTTTCGTAGATGCCGCGGATCGCCATCATCGCCATCAGCACATGCACCGGCTTGATGTGGCGCGGGTCACGGGTGAACAGCGGT
This sequence comes from Pseudomonas sp. Y39-6, assembly GCF_023651955.1. Taxonomy (NCBI): domain Bacteria; kingdom Pseudomonadati; phylum Pseudomonadota; class Gammaproteobacteria; order Pseudomonadales; family Pseudomonadaceae; genus Pseudomonas; species Pseudomonas sp. Y39-6. Next base: position 6,581,966 of record NZ_CP069594.1, read on the forward strand.
TCGATGTAGAACGGCTTGTCGGCCACCACCACGAAGTCGACCCAACTGGCCGGGATGTCGACGCGGGGCAAGTCGGTGACGTCATCCACCAACTGATTGACCTGCACGATGACAATGCCATCGCTGAACGCTGCCGGCTCGATCAGCGCCGGGGTGTCTTCGGTACTCGCGCCGGTGTAGATATTACCGGCGCGGTCGGCCATGAAACCGGCCGAGAGCACCACATTGGGGATCAGGTCCACCACCAGCCGGGCGTAGAGTTCGATGTAGGTGTGGATCGCGCCGATTTCCAGCAGGCCATCTTCCAGCAACTGGCTGATACGCAGGGATTGGGTGCCGGCGAAAGAGAAGTCGAGCTTGCGCGCGATGCCCTTTTCAAACAGGTCCAAGTGCTCGGACCGGCCGACACTGGGCATGATCATGTGCAAATCGTGGAGCTTGGCCGGGTCGGCCTTGGCCAGGGAGCGCGAGAGGAAATCCGCCTGCTTCTGGTTATTGCCCTCCAGCACCACGCGGTCGCCGGGGAGGATCAGGGCTTCGAGGGCCTCGACGATTTTGTCGCTGGGCAGCACGGCCCCATCCGCATACTGCTTGACCAGCCCGAGCCGCCGCTGCTTCTCGTCGCGCCGCCGCGTCCAGCGCGAGTCGGGGGTAATTATTGTTGTCATGGTCGCTCCACGGGTTTGCTGTCGTGGGCTGTACCTTAGGAGTGATTCAGAGGGGCATCAATCAAGCTGGGCGGCGAATCGTTACGGCTGGAGTAATGAATCAGTGACAGACACGGGGTCAAGCCTAATGGGGAGCAACATGCCCCCCAAAACAACCCACGGCGCTACTCGAAGCGAGGTAAATGCGGAACCACCGTCGGCTTTTGCGCACGAAGCCTCCAGTTGGGAGAGTTAACCGACGTTCAAAGCGGCGCCGCAACACCTGCGCGGCTGCCATCGGTATTAATCATGTGGTCGGCCATTTCGGAAAACATACGTTGCAGCTTCGCATTCAGGACTGCGTCATCCACCTGCTCGTTGATTGCCTGACGCATGCACAGCATCCATTCGTCGCGCTCGACAATACTGACTGCAAAGGGCGCATGTCGCATGCGCAAACGCGGGTGGCCACGTTCCTGTTGAAACAGTGGCGGGCCGCCAAGCCAGCCACTCAGGAACTTGAATAGACTGTCGGCGCTGCCGGCAAGACTCGGCGGGTGCATCTGGCGCACTCTTCGCGCCTCGCACAGCACCTCCATCAATTCGTAAAAGCGGTCGACCAGTTTATGGATACCCGCCTCTCCCCCTAACTGGAGATAAGTACTGGTGTTGTTCTTATGCACGGTACTCAATAGTTCAGTCATATCGTCAGCACTCAATGTTGGAACTTTATCCCGCCCGCAAGCACATGCGTCACACAGCACTGCCATTGGCAGATAACGCCGCCGTCGTTTATCGCAACGGGCCATGACCAGGCAGTTAGCACGCGCCATGCCAAGAGCGGAAATGTGTTTTTTATTGATTGATAACAAATACTTAACTATTCGAGCACGAAGATGGCAGATGCGTTGGCAGTCACATCTTCTGCCAATCGGCTATGACGGCAGTGGTTGGCAGTCAGGGTGCGGGCGAGCGCCTACGACTTGTGGCAGGCCGAGCATTGGGAGCAGCGGATTGATTGAGCTCTGAAGACGAGCGCTAACCTGTGTGGGAGGGGGCTTGCCCCCGATGGCAGTGGCTCAGTTACAGATACTGAGACTGACACACCGCCATCGGGGGCAAGCCCCCTCCCACATTTGTTCGGTGATGTCTTTTAAATAGCGGTCCCCAAAAGGGAGTGATCAGTCGCTGTTTGGGAACGTTTCAAGATGCTGGAGAAGGGCTGACTTGATCCCGCGCTCTGTCGACCAGCAACTGCCCCAAAGCCGCCATTTGCTGGATTCCGAGCATGATTGCGCGCTGCGAGCGACACGTTCATGCAGGGCGCAAAATATTGCAGGAAGAATCCGAACGCTGACTCATCACAACTCCATCACCACCTTGACCGCTCCAAGACCTTCGAGGGCGTAGCTGTTGTACTCATACACGCCCCCCTGAATATCCAACCGAAGCACGCCCTCATGCTCACTTACTTGCACATCGGGTTCTTTGGTTTTCAGAAATGGATGAGCCGACACCAACCCTGTGAGTATTTCCTGATCACTCCCCAGGTCCTTATGAACGTAGTACCTGTAGGAAAAGCCCACCGTCGCACCACCCTGCCCATCCCGCGCGCCGTAGATTGAGGTGCCGTTGCCCAAGGAATGTTTCAACACCACCTCATCCAGATCCGGTGTCCCGGGCGACATGACCCAACTGCCCGCGATATAAATCAGGCAGACCACTAACAGGCAGTTACGCAGGATCGGTATGAAGCCTTCAGTGGCCTTGAGAAATCGCATACTCAATACCTCTCCTTATCCAATATTGATCTCGCGGGTCATCACCAAAAGGATCACCTCCCCACCATGATCCAAAATCCGGATGGGTGGTTTTTGCGATGGTCTGAGCAACACCAGCGGCGCGCAGCAACACGTGCTCAGGACTGCCCAACACCGTACCAGTTGCACCGTAATTGAAGTTACCAAAAGCCTCGTATTGGCGCCCTCGCTTCTTGTAGTTCCATGGCCCGGCAGCTCTGACCTGAGAATAAAACCAGGAGTAGGCGAACGCCGAGCCTGACTGGAGATGAACACGCTTGCATTTGGCTATTGCCATATTTTCTAGAAGTGAAACACCAGGCGGCATTAACGGTACGGCCATGTGCCGGTCCTTGTTGGCAGTGAGGGGTGCTGAAATTGGCATCCCACTCAGGCCAGAAAACCTGCCCAATCAAAGTAAAGAAATTGCCTACATAAACAACATCCCATTCCGACAGAGGCTCGCCCCCGATGGCAGTGGCTCAGTTACAGATACTGAGACACCGCCATCGGGGGCAAGCCCCCTCCCACATTTGTTCGGCGGTGTCTTTTAAATAGCGGTCCCCAAAAGGGAGTCCCATTCAGGCCGGAAAACCTGTCCAATCCAGGCAAAGAACTTGCCTACATAAACAACATTCAATTCTGACATCAGTGCGCTCAACGCTAACCTGTGTGGGAGCAAGCCCCCTCCCACATCGGGATCATCGCAAGGCTTATGTTCAGGCCAGGCCGGATTCAACCAGCAGGGCTTCTAACCCCATCAAATCCGGCACTTTCGCCACATGCTCCCCCACCTGCACCGCCGCCAGTTCCAGCGGGCACAGCGGCACATCCACGTAGCTCAACTGGCTATCGAGTTTGTAGGAGCGGGGAATCCCCTGGATCACCATCGCAATGAACTTCAATGACGGCCGCCCGCCCAGGGCGTTCAGCACGACGATGCGCGAGCGCTCGCCGGTCACGCTGGCTTCACCGCAGGCCGCTTCGAAGCTGATCAGCGGCAATTGCCGGTCGCGCCAGGTCACTTGCCGCAGGTACCAGGGCGGTGCGTCGCTGGCCGGTTCGCCGCGCTGGAAGTCGATCAGTTCAGCGATGGCGACGTTGGGCAGCACCAGGTGGCGGTCGGCGAGGGGCAGGAGCAGGCCGGTGAGTTGGCTGGTGCGGTGGTCAAGCATGGGACTTGCTCCAATAGGCGATGCTTTCCAGCAGCACCGACTCCTGATACGGCTTGCCGAGGTAGTCGTTGACGCCGATGGCCATGGCGCGGTCGCGGTGTTTCTGGCCGGTGCGGGAGGTGATCATGATGATCGGCAAGCGCATCAGCCGTGGGTCGTTGCGCACCTGGATGGCCACTTCGAAACCGTCCATGCGCGGCATTTCGATGTCCAGCAGCATCAGGTCCGGGGTGTGTTCTTCCAGCACGGCCATGGCGTCGATGCCGTCCTTGGCGGTGAGGACGTTCATGCCGTTGCGCTCGAGCAGGCGGCTGGTGACTTTGCGCACGGTGACCGAGTCGTCCACCACCAGCACCAGCAGCGGGCGCTTTTTCAGCGGCGCGTTGAGCAGCAGCGGGACATCCACCACCTGCGCCGGCAAGGCCGGTTGCCGGGCGCGGATGTGGGCGAGCAGGTCGATGATCAAGACCACGCGGCCATCGCCGAGAATGGTCGCCCCGGAGAGCCCCTTCACCCCGGCAAACTGCGGCCCCAGGCCCTTGACCACGATTTCCCGGCTCCCCGCCATGCTGTCCACCTGCACCGCCACGTGCCGTTCGTTGTACTGCACCAACAGCACGGGAAGCGGTTGGTACTGGCCCAGCAGTTTCGGGCGGGCGACCGTGTGCAGCAGGTCGCCGAGGTAAAACAGCTCATAGCGCTGGCCGGCGTATTCATAACGCGGCGGGTCCAGTTGATAGTGCCCTTCCAGCTCATGGGGCAGCACACGCACCAGGCCTTCGATGGTGTTGAGCGGCATCGCGTATTGATCGTCCGCGCACTGCACCATCAGCGCACGGTTGACCGACACGGTGAACGGCAGGCGAATACGAAAATGCACGCCCGCCCCCGGTATCGAATCGATAAACATCGAGCCGCCAAGCTGTCGCACTTCTTCATGCACCACGTCCATGCCCACGCCACGCCCGGAAATCTGGGTGATCTTTTCCGCGGTGGAGAACCCCGGCTGCAGGATGAACTGCAACACGTCATGGTCGCTGATCTCTTGATCAGCGGCGAGCAGGCCGCGCTTGATCGCCTTGCGCCGTACCGCATCCAGAGACACGCCGGCACCGTCGTCGCGCAGGTCAAAGACGATATCGCCGCCTTCGTGGGTCAGGTCCAGGGTGACGCGGCCCTTCTCGGGCTTGCCGGCCAGCAGCCGCGCCTCGCGGGACTCCAGGCCGTGATCGACGGCGTTGCGCAGCATATGTTCCAGCGGCGCGACCATGCGTTCCAGCACGTTGCGGTCCATCTCGCCCTCGGCATTGCCGACCACGAATTCCACGTCCTTGCCCAACTCCTGCGCGACCTGGCGCACGATGCGCTTGAGGCGCGGCAGCATGCGTTCAAAGGGCACCATGCGCGTTCGCATCAGGCCTTCTTGCAATTCGGTGTTGATGCGCGCCTGTTGCTGCAACAGGTCGTGGGCATCCTGGTTGCGGCGTTCGAGGGTTTCCTTGAGGTCGAGCAAGTCGGAGGCAGACTCGAACAACGCCCGGGACAGTTGCTGCAACTGTGAATGACGGTCCATTTCCAGCGGGTCGAATTCGTCATAGTCCAAGCGCTCGGCTTCGGCCTGCTGACGGCTGAAGAGGCGGCCCTGGGTTTCGCTGTCGAGCCGACGCAGTTGGTCGCGCATGCGCTCGAGGGTGGTTTCCACCTCGTTGAGGGCAACCTGCGCGTCGTTGACCTGCTGTTCGATTCGGCCACGGAAGATCGAAGTTTCACCGGCCAGGTTGACTAGGTCGTCCAGCAGGTCGGCGGAGATTTTCACCATGTCGGCCGTCGGTTCGACAGCCGCTTCGGCCTTGCCCGTCACCAACGCCACCGCCGCCACCGGCTCATCGCTGGGGTGGACCAGGCTCTTGATGCGCTCGATGAGTTTGTCCACCGAGCCCACCGGCAAGCCCGCCGCCACCGCATCGATCATCTGCGCCAGGCGGTCGTGACAACCTTGCAGCAAGGCGAACAACTCAGAGGACGCCACGAGCAAACCGGAGGACAAGCCTTCGTAGAGAAACTCCAGCTCATGGGCCAAGTCGCCGATCGGGCCGATCTCGACCATGCGCGCACCGCCCTTGAGGGTGTGCAGGTCGCGCAGCAGGGTTTCGACTTCCTGGCGGTTATGGGGCTCAGCCTGCCAGCGCAGCAACGCCGCGCCCGAGCTGTCGAGAATGTCGGCAGCTTCTTCGAGGAAGATATCCAGCAATTCAGGGTCGATGCCCAAGGTATGCGCGGCCGCGGCCGGCGCTGCGGGCGGGCCGCTGTGGCGCAACGCCCGGACTTTGGCGATCAACTCACTGGAATCGCTCAGCGCCTGATGCTCTTGCAACTGGTCCAACTGCAACGCCAAGTGCTCATGACTGGACATCAGTACCTGGGACAGCTCGCCGGAATAGCTGTAGCGGCGGTCCGCCAGGCCTTCGTAAAGGCCTTCCAGCTCGTAGGCAAGGTCGCCGACCGGCCCGATTTCGGCCATGCGCGCGCCGCCCTTGAGGGTGTGCATATCGCGCTGCAACGAGGTCAACGGCGCTACGCCCTCGGGTTCCAGCAACCAGCGCTTGAGGGATTGCCCGGCGCTGTCGAGGATATCCACGGCTTCTTCGAGGAAGATCTCGACGATCTCATCATCTACCACCGCGTGCCGATCCAGGCGGGCCGTCGCGGCGCCCAGTTCGGAGATGCTCAGCGCACGGCTGCCGTCGCTTTTGATCAGGCCGGTGGCGGACGGATCGAGGGCGCCATCCAGCAGCTCGCGCAAGGCTTGCATGCGCGTCGGGGCCGGGCTGATTTCCTGGCCGGCGGCCAGTTCGTCGAGCATGTTGATCAGCGCTTCGTGGGCCTGTTCGGCCTCCTGGAAAAACCGCTCGCTGACCGCCAGGCTGCTTTCTTCCACGGCGCCGTAAAGGTCGAGCAGGGCTTCGCACAGTTCGTCGATGGCGTGCAGGTCGGCGAGGTGCGCGCCCTGCCCCAGGGTGGTCAATTCATCCAGCAGCGCGGTCAGTTCCTGGCGTTCGCCGGGGTGTTGTTGCCAGCGGCGCAGCAGGCTTTCGGCGTCGAGCAGGATGTCCATGCCCTGGGCCAGGAAGTTGTTGATCAACTGCGGATCACGCTTGATCCGCAGCCCGGTGCTCGGCGCTTCGAGCTGGGCTTGAAGCTGCTGATCGAGCAGGCTTTGGGTGCGACCGATCAGGTCGGCGGCCCCTTGGATCGGCATCAGCGGGTCGCCGTTCAACTGGCGCAAGCCCCGTTGGAACAGGCCCTCGGCCTCCAGCAGCAGTTCCACTTCATCCAGGTCCAACGGCAGGCGGTGGGCCTTGTACTCGCGGGTCAGGTGATCGAGCGGGCGCGCCAGTTCGGCGATCGGCAGCACGCCGGCCATGTAGGCGCTGCCTTTGAGGGTGTGCAAGGCGCGTTGCAGCTCATCGCTGACTTGCAGCGGCACATGCTCGGCGGCCTGGCGCAGGAAATGGTTGAGGCTGTCGAGGTGGCTCTGGACTTCGTTGCGGAAGATCTCCAGCAGCATCGGGTCATGGGGTTCGGCAGCCGCCACAGCAGTGCCGCTGGCCAACGCGTGGGCGCGCGCGGCCAGGGCGTCGACCGCGTCCCGCTGGCGCTGGGCACCGGCGGCGAAGTCGGCGATCAGTTCCGGCAGCAGGGCCACTGCTTCATCCAGCACCTGTTGCACCTCGGGGCCGGCGGCCACGCTGCGCTCCAGCACGCGGTTGAGCAGGTTCTCGACGGCCCAGGCCAGTTCCGCCAGCACCAGGGCCCGCACCATGCGGCCGCTGCCTTTGAGGGTGTGGAAGGCTCGGCGCATTTCGCCGAGGGCGGTTTTATCGACGCCGCTCGGTAGATGGTGGTGCAGCACCTCGAGGACTTCGGCGGTCTCTTCGAGGAACACTTCACGCAGTTCGTCGTCGATCGGCTCTTCACCGGCCGGCGGTGGCAGCAGGCTGCCGGGGCGTTGCAGGGCGGGCGGGTTCAAGCGCGAAGCGGGATTGGCCAGCGCGTCGAACTGGGACTGGCTCGGCGTGCTCTCGCTCGACAGCGCGCCATCCGGCGCCACCAGCGCCTGGCGCCAGGGCTTTTCGGCAGGCAGGTAACCCAGCGCGGCCAGGCCCCGGGTGGCCAGCTCCAGCACCCGTTCGCCAGCGGCGTCGGGGTCTTGGAGCATGCGTTCCAGGTAATACTCCAGGCCGCTGATCACGTCGGCGAAATGCTCCAACTGCTCTGCGGACGGCACTGCGTCGTTGATCATCAGTTGTTCATCGACGTAATCGGTGCAACCGCGCATCAGGCTCGCTGCGCGTGGCAGTGGAATCATCGCCAGGGCGCCGCGCACCTGGCTCAACAGCTCCGGCAGGGACTCCAGGCGCTGGCGCTCCCACTGGGCGTCGATGCAGTCGATCACCAGCTCTTTGGCTTGCTTGAGGCACTGGCAGGACTCGCGGATCACCAACTGATGAATCTGCGTCAGGTCGGTGGTGGGCAGGCGGCTTTCTTCGCGGTTTTCCGGCTCGACCGTGCCCGCCATCCCGGCCAGCGTGGCTTCGACGTAGAGCAACGCGCCGGCGACATCCATCAGCACCGCATCGTTGGGTTCGCGCTGGCCCTGGGCCAGGCTCAACACCACCGCAAGCTGGTCGATGATGACTTTGCGCGGCTGGCCAAAGCCCAGCACCGCGAGGGTATCGGCGATTTGCCGCAGCGGCGCCAACAGCGCATCGAGGTCGCTGGTGTGTTGACGGTCGCTGCGCACGAACAGGTCGAGGCGTTCCTTGACCCGCACCAGCTCCTCGCACAACGCGCCGAGCACCGAGCCCATCGCATTGCGGTCCGGCCCGGCCAGGCGCGCCCGTTCGGCATCGACCACGGCGCTGTCGGGCAAGGCTTCATCGAGGCCGTAGCGTTCTTTCAGGCTTTGCATGCGCGGCGTTGGCCGGGTGACTTTGGCGACGTAGAACAGCAGGCTCTTGAGCAGTTCATCCGGCGCCGGCTGGTTGATGCCGCCAATGCCCTGGACGAGCAGGCGCTTGAGTTGCTTGTCGCTGGCCTTGAGCAGGCTGCGCAGCGCCGGGCTGTTGGCGATCACGCCGGTCAACATGCCCTCGACCAGCGCCGAGGTGACTTGCCACAGCGGCAACAGCGGCGCGCCCTGGCACAGCGCTTCGAGGCGGGCGAAGACCCGCGCCATGTCTTCCAGGTTGCTCGGGCCGTGATCTTCGCGCAGCAACCCGGCCAGGGCTTGCTGCAGCAGCAAGTGCCACTGGCGCACCTGCTCGTTCAGGTCCGGCGGCGCGCGTTGCGCCAGCGTTTCTTCGGACAACGGCGCAATCGACAGCAGTTGCGGGCTGAACAGGCTGGTTTCGGACAACAGGCTTTCGCCGCGCGCACTGCGCAGGTCGTTGAGCAGCGGCAACACCACCAGCGGCAAGTCGCGGCGCGCGCTGTGGATGCGGTCCAGGTACAGCGGCAATTGGCCGAGGGCTTGTTGTAGCAGGCGGATGCTTTCATCGCGCTGGCTGACGCGCCCGGCCTGCAGGGCCAGAGCCAGGGCTTCGATTTCTTCGGCGAGCAGCGCCGCGCCGTAGAACTCGACCATTTGCAAAGCGCCATGCACTTGATGGATGCACGCCAGGCAGTCGCCGAGGGTGTCGTTGTCGGTGGTTTCGACAAACGCGTCCAGCGCCGAACGGGCCTGTTTCAGGGTTTCGGCAATGTCGCCCTTGACCCATTCGAGGGCCACGTAGTCGTGCCGATCAACCATAACTGCTCCGCTTAGAATTCATGAGTTGCTGGTGTTCTTGAAACAAAGAGCGAGATCACATGTGGAGGGGGCTTGCTCCCGATGACGGTGTATCAGTCACCTGATTCATTGACTGACCCACTGCCATCGGGAGCAAGCTCCCTCCCACATTTGGATTGCATTTCAATCATCAGCCTGCTTAGCAGCCGGGAGGGTGAAGCCCGATACTGAGCGGCGCAGCTGGCTGGCCATTTTCGCCAGGTTGCCGATGCTCTCGGCGGTGGCAGTCGAGCCCGATGAGGTCTGGCTGGTGATCTGCTGGATGACGTTCATGGTCAGCGAGATCTGCCCCGCCGACGACGTCTGTTGCTGCGCCGCGTTGGAAATACTCTGGATCAGCGCCGCCAGGGTTTTCGACACGCCTTCGATCTCTTCCAGCGCCACCCCGGCGTCCTGGGCCAGCCGTGCGCCGCGCACCACTTCGGTAGTGGTCTGTTCCATCGAGATGACGGCTTCGTTGGTGTCGGCCTGGATCGCCCGCACCAGGGTTTCGATCTGCCGCGTGGCCGCCGAGGAGCGTTCGGCCAGGCGTTGCACTTCATCGGCAACCACCGCGAAGCCGCGCCCGGCATCCCCGGCCATGCTTGCCTGGATCGCGGCGTTGAGCGCAAGGATGTTGGTCTGGTCGGCGATGTCATCGATCAGGCTGACAATGTCGCCGATCTCCTGGGACGACTCGCCCAGGCGCTTGATGCGCTTGGCGGTGTCCTGGATCTGCTCGCGAATGTTGTCCATGCCGTGGATGGTGTTGTGTACCACTTCATTACCCTTGTTGGCGATTTCCACCGAGCGCTCGGCCACCGCCGAGGATTCAGCCGCGTTCGCCGACACCTGATCGATCGACTGGGCCATCTGCTTGATCGCGGTGGAGGCCTCGGCGATCTGCTGGGCCTGATGCTCCGAGGCCTGCGCCAGGTGCATCGCGGTGGCCTGGGTGTCCTGCACCGCGCCGGCGACCTGGCCGGCGGTGAGGTTGATGGTAGCGACAAGGTCGCGCAGTTGGTCCACGGAATAGTTGATGGAGTCGGCGATGGTGCCGGTGAAGTCTTCAGTCACCGAGGCCGTCACGGTGAGGTCGCCGTCGGCCAGGTCTTCGATTTCATCCAGCAGGCGCATGATCGCGTTCTGGTTGCGCTCGTTCTTCTCGGCGGTTTCCCGCAGTTGCTGGTTGGTGGCGCGGACCATCACCAGGCCGATCAGGATGATCGAGGCCAGCGCCAGCAAGCCCAGCACATAGCCGCCGATCGTGTCGAAGCTGCGCCCGCCGGCGAGGTTTTCAAAGCCGGTGGCCAGGTGCGAGGCTTCATCGAGCAGGGTTTGCGAGAGGTTGAAAATATTGCTCGCCGAGGCCCGGACCTGGAACAGTTGCGGCGAGGTTTCGAGGATCTCGTCCACGGAGCCGGAGACAAACTCGAACAGTTCGGCGATTTCCGCCAGGCGCGCCCGTGCGTCGTGGTCCTCGACCTGGGTGATGCGCAGCCCGGGGTTGCCCTGGAGCATGCCGGTGAGCACCTGGCCGAAGCGGTTGGCATCGCGGCCAAAGGCATCGGCGGCCTGCGCGGCGGTTTCGTCACCGGCCAGCACGGTGTTGACCGCCCCCAGGATCCGCTCGGCCAGCAGCGACTGGCGCTGGGCCAAGGCCACCTGGCTGGCCGGGGCGCCGCGTTGCAGCAGGATATCCACGACCTTTTCCGATTCCATCTGCAGTTGCGGCACGGTTTCGGCCAGGGTTGCGGCAACTTGATGCAACGACAGCACGGTCTGTTCGCTGGCGAGGATCGCGTCGGTGTTTTTCAGCAGCGCTTCCCAATCGGTCTGCACCGCCCGCATCTCTGCACGTACCGCACTGGGCGCGGCGGGCAGGCCGGTGTCCGGGTCGCCCTTTTTCAGGTAACCCCAGCGCCGGGCAAAGTCATTGCGCGCTTCCGCCAGCAACTTGAACGCCGCGGCCTTGCCGGCGGCGGCTTCGGTGGCGTTCTTGGCGATACGCTGGGACAGCACCCGCAACTCGCCGGCGTGGCCGATGTACTGCTTGTCGTAGGTGGACTGGGTGTTGAGGTACGCGAAGTTGGCGAACAGCAACATGATGAACACGATCAGCGCAATAAACAGCACGATGATCTGCGAGCGGCTGCGTGAGCCTGCCTGGGGTTTGGGTGTGGTAGCGGTGGTCATGCGGCAACATCCATGAAGCCAGGGGCCTGGGCCAGAGCGAAGGGGCTGAAGACCTGCCACTGCTGATCAGCGTCGAACCGGCCACTGATAAAGGGCACGCCGGGGGTGGCGCTGGACAACAAGGCGTCTTGTGCGAAATGCTGCATACCCACCACCTCGTCCACCAGCAGCCCGATAAATATGTCCTGGTATTCCACGACCAATACCCGCCGCTGCTTGTCTGCCTTGGACAGCGCATGGCCGAGGAACCCGCCGAGATCCATCACCGGCAGCAGGCGCCCACGCAGGTTAGCGACTCCTCTGATCCAGGTCTTGACCCCGGGCATTAAAGTGCAGCGCGGCTCATGCAGCACTTCGGCGACTTCGCGCATGGGCGCGACAAACCACTGTTCGCCCACGCGAAAGCCGATCCCGCTCCAGCCTTGCAGGCGGGTTTCCTGGGACGGCAGGTCAGCGGCCAGCAGGCGACAGCGGCGGTCGATGTCCAGCAGCAGCTCGAAGGCGGTTAGCGACTCGGTCATGATGGCGTGCCGTCAGCGGGCCAAGACCTTGTTCAGGGTGGCGATCAGCGTGGCTTCGTCCACCGGCTTGGTCAGGTAATCCTTGGCGCCCTGGCGCGCGCCCCAGATTTTGTCGGTTTCCTGGTCCTTGGTGGTGATGATGATGATCGGGATGCCATTGGTTTCCCGCTCCTTGGACAGCTGGCGGGTGGCCTGGAAGCCATTGAGGCCCGGCATCACGATGTCCATCAAGACCGCGTCGGGCTTTTCCTGGCGGGCCAGGGCCACGCCGTCGGCACCGTTTTCCGCTTTCAAGACCTGATGACCGTGCTTTTCCAGCATGCCGGTCAGTTTGTACATTTCGGTCGGCGAATCGTCGACGATCAGAACACGTGCCATGGTTTTCCCCACTACATTGGAAGACGCACGCCCTTGTGAGGTTGCGTCAGTGTGCTTGTTCTACTGCGGCGAAACCCGGCACGTAGGCCTTGATCGCGCCCAGCAGTTCTTCCTTGCTGAAAGGCTTGGTCAAAAACTGATCGACACCGACGATACGCCCCTTGGCCTTGTCGAACAGGCCGTCCTTGGAAGACAGCATGATCACCGGGATCGACTTGAACGCCGGGTTGTTCTTCACCAGGGCGCACGTCTGATAGCCATCCAGGCGCGGCATCATGATGTCGACAAAGATAATGTGCGGGTGATGATCCACAATCCGGGCCAGGGCATCGAAACCATCGATGGCCGTGATGACATCGCAGCCCACGTTCTTCAACAGGGTTTCGGCGGTGCGGCGGATCGTTTTCGAATCGTCGATCACCATCACTCTCAAGGCGTTGGAATGCTGTTCCATATCTGCTCTACCATCGCCACAGCGAATCGGTTTTCGGTGTGTACGGCCTGATACTGCCCAGGATGAGCGTCACAAGCCTTGGAATTCAGGGGCTGCTGCGCCGTGGCAGTCTTTTTAGCACAGTCTCGTGGAGCAATCTATCGAGCGACCCGCCAGGTGGTTTTTCCTTGACCCACAACAGTCGCAGCGCCACTCTGACGCCACTTTTATGCGCCCTAATTTGCTAGAGGAAATCCCCCATGAGCGTTCGCGTCGGCATTGTCATGGACCCTATCGCCAGCATTTCCTATAAAAAGGACAGCTCGCTGGCCATGCTCCTGGCCGCCCAGGCCCGCGGCTGGAGCCTGTTCTATATGGAACAGCGCGACCTTTACCAGGGCGGCGGCGAGGCGCGTGCGCGGATGCGTCCGCTCGAGGTGTTCGCCAACCCTGAAAAGTGGTTCGAGCTGCAAGACGAAATCGACAGCCCCCTGAGCGACCTGGACGTGATCCTGATGCGCAAGGACCCGCCGTTCGACATGGAATTCGTCTACTCCACCTACCTGCTGGAGCAAGCCGAGCGCGCCGGCGTGCTGATCGTCAACAAGCCGCAGAGCCTGCGCGACTGCAATGAGAAGCTGTTCGCCACGCTGTTCCCGCACTGCACGCCGCCGACCGTGGTCAGCCGCCGCGCCGATGTGCTGCGCGAATTCGCCGCCAAGCACGGCGATGTGATCCTCAAACCGCTGGACGGCATGGGCGGCACCTCGATCTTCCGCCACCGCGCCGGCGACCCGAACCTGTCGGTGATCCTCGAAACCCTGACCGCCCTGGGCACCCAGCAGATCATGGGGCAGGCTTATCTGGCGGCGATCAAGGACGGCGACAAGCGCATCCTGATGATCGACGGCGAACCGGTGGACTATTGCCTGGCACGCATCCCGGCAGCCGGCGAGACCCGCGGCAACCTGGCGGCCGGCGGTCGTGGCGAAGCCCGGCCTTTGTCGGACAAGGACCGCTGGATTGCTTCCCAGGTCGGCCCGACCCTGCGGGAAAAAGGTTTGCTGTTCGTAGGCCTCGACGTAATTGGTGAACACCTCACCGAAATCAACGTCACCAGCCCGACCTGTATTCGCGAGATCGACAATGCATTTGGCACGAACATCGGCGAAATGCTGATGGCCGCGATTGAGCGCAAGCTACAAGCCAAGTGACATAGAACAGCCGGACACCCGCCAACATTGCGTTATCATGCGCCACCTGTGAAACACGCGATGTTGGTTTTCTTGTCATGACACTCCCGTCCGATCTGCCCTTCGAACCCTCCCCCAGCGGCGTGCGCCCGGCTGATCGGCTCGGATTTACCCTGTTTCTCGCGGCATTGATCCACCTGGCGCTGATCCTCGGCGTGGGTTTCACCATGGTCGAACCCAAGCAAATCACCAAGACCCTGGAAATCACCCTCGCCACGTTCAAGAGCGAAAAGAAGCCCGAGAAGGCCGATTTTCTCGCCCAGGACAATCAGCAAGGCAGCGGCACGCTGGACAAGAAAGCCGTGCCCAAGACCACCGAAGTGGCGCCGTTCCAGGACAACAAGGTAAATAAAGTCTCCCCGCCACCGACGCCCAAGCCCGAAGTCCCCCAGGCCGCGCCCAAGCCTGTGGTGACCACCGTCGCGCCGAAACCGCAAAAAGCCGCGACCCAGCGCGAGAAAACCAAGACCGAACCGCGACCCGAGCCCGTCAAGCCGGCGCCGACCTTCGACAGCTCGCAGCTCTCCGACCAGATCTCCAGCCTCGAAGCCGAACTGGCCAATGAGCAACAGCTGTACGCCAAGCGCCCGCGCATCTACCGCCTGAACGCGGCGTCCACCATGCGCGACAAAGGCGCCTGGTATAAGGACGAGTGGCGCAAGAAGGTCGAACGCATCGGCAACCTCAACTACCCGGACGAGGCCCGCCGCCAGCAGATTTATGGCAATTTGCGCTTGCTGGTGTCGATCAACCGCGACGGCACGTTATATGAAGTGCAGGTACTCGAATCGTCCGGCCAGCCGCTGCTGGACCAGGCCGCCCAGCGCATCGTGCGCCTGGCCGCGCCCTTTGCGCCGTTCAGCGGCGACCTGAATGACGTGGACCGCCTGGAAATCATCCGCACCTGGCGGTTTGCCAAGGGCGATCGCCTGTCCAGCAACTGATAACCCCAATCAACACCAATCACTGTAGGAGCGAGCTTGCTCGCGAAAAACTTGAGAGCGACGCGGTTCTACCTGGAGCACTTCGTTATCGTTGGCGTTTTTCGCGAGCAAGCTCGCTCCTACAGAAAAGGCGGCGGCGCTGTATTCGGATCACTCCCAGCTTGTCAGTTCGCCCCTCCAACGCCACACTAGCGGACATGAAAAATGTCAGCCCGACCTACCTCAAGCACCAATTCCTGATCGCCATGCCCCATATGGCCGACCCGAACTTTGCGCAGACCTTGACCTACATTGTCGAGCACACGGCCAATGGTGCCATGGGGTTGGTGGTGAACCGCCCGCAAGAGCTGAACCTGGCCGATATCCTCGAGCAACTGCGCCCGGAGATCGACCCGCCAGCCCGCTGCCAGGGCGTGCCGATCTATATCGGCGGGCCGGTGCAGACCGATCGCGGCTTTGTGCTGCACCCGACCGGGCCGAAATTCCAGGCCACGGTGGACCTCGACGGCGTGTCGCTGTCCACATCCCAGGATGTGTTGTTCGCCATCGCCGACGGCGTCGGCCCCGAACAGAGCGTGATCACCCTCGGCTACGCTGGCTGGGAAGCCGGGCAACTGGAGGCCGAGCTGGCCAGTAACGCCTGGCTGACCTGCCCCTACGATGCCGACATTCTGTTCAACACTGCCGCCGAGCTGCGCCTGGACGCGGCCGCGGCCAAGCTGCGGGTCAACCTCAGCCTGCTGACCAGCCAGGCGGGGCACGCCTGATGGCCTTGCGTCTGATCCTCGGTTTTGACTACGGCACCAAACAGATCGGCGTCGCTGTCGGCCAGGTCATCACTGGCCAGGCCCGCGAGCTGTGTACCTTGAAAGCCCAGAACGGCATACCGGACTGGAACCAGGTCGAAGCCCTGATCAAGGAGTGGAAGCCCGACGCGGTGGTGGTCGGCCTGCCCTTGAACATGGACGGCACCCCCAGCGACATGTGCCTGCGCGCCGAAAAGTTCGCGCGCCGCCTCAACGGCCGCTACAACCTGCCTTTTTATACCCACGACGAGCGCCTGACGACCTTCGAAGCCAAGGGTGAGCGCCGCGACCGTGGCGGGCAGAAAGGCAGCTACCGCGACAACCCGGTGGACGCCATCGCCGCGGCCTTGCTGTTGCAGGGTTGGCTGGATGAAAACACCGCGTTATTTGAATCCTGACTGACGCGGCTTGCCGCGTCTTTTTACGTTTGAGCCCGGTCCTTGCTGGCAAACCCTGCCGCGCAAGGCCTTGAAGGAGCGACCATGAGCCTGCCAAACCCCGCCGAACTGATCAGCCAGATGGCGATTCGCCTCAAGGCCCACCTGAAACACCGTGGCATCAGCGAGCCGCGCTTCATCGGCATTCGCACGGGTGGCGTGTGGGTGGCCCAGGCGCTGCTGCAAGAGCTGGGCAACGATTCGCCGCTGGGTACGCTGGATGTGTCCTTCTACCGCGACGACTTCAGCCAGAACGGCCTGCACCCGCAAGTGCGCCCGTCGGCCCTGCCGTTCGAGATCGAAGGCCAGCACCTGGTGCTGATCGACGACGTGCTGATGAGCGGCCGCACCGTCCGTGCCGCGCTGAACGAGCTGTTCGACTACGGCCGCCCCGCCAGCGTGACCCTGGTCTGCCTGCTGGACCTGGACGCCGGCGAGCTGCCGATCAGCCCGGATGTGGTCGGCGCGACCCTGTCGCTTTCAGCCCAGCAGCGGGTAAAATTGTCCGGTCCCACGCCGCTCGTACTCGAACTGCAAGACCTTGCCCTTTAACCCGCCTTGTAAAGAGTCCCCGCGATGACGCCTCTAGATGCCAAGCGCCCGCTGCAGCTCAATGCTCAGGGCCAGCTGCAACACTTCTTGTCCCTCGACGGTTTGCCCCGCGAACTGCTCACCGAAATCCTCGACACCGCCGACTCGTTCCTCGAAGTCGGTGGCCGCGCGGTGAAGAAGGTCCCGCTGCTGCGCGGCAAGACCATCTGCAATGTGTTCTTCGAGAACTCCACGCGCACCCGCACCACCTTCGAACTGGCGGCCCAGCGCCTGTCGGCCGACGTGATCACACTGAACGTGTCGACCTCGTCGGCGAGCAAGGGCGAGACCCTGCTCGACACCCTGCGCAACCTTGAAGCGATGGCCGCCGACATGTTCGTGGTGCGCCACGGCGACTCCGGCGCCGCGCACTTCATCGCCGAGCACGTCTGCCCGCAGGTGGCGATCATCAACGGCGGCGACGGCCGTCACGCCCACCCGACCCAGGGCATGCTCGACATGCTCACCATCCGTCGGCACAAAGGCAGCTTTGAAAACCTTTCGGTGGCCATCGTCGGCGACATCCTGCACTCGCGGGTAGCGCGCTCGAACATGCTGGCCCTGAAAACCCTGGGTTGCCCGGATATCCGCGTGATCGCGCCGAAAACCCTGCTGCCGATCGGCATCGAGCAGTACGGCGTGAAGGTCTACACCGACATGACCGAAGGCCTCAAGGATGTGGACGTGGTGATCATGCTGCGCCTGCAACGCGAACGCATGTCCGGTGGCCTGTTGCCGAGCGAAGGCGAGTTCTACCGCCTGTTCGGCCTGACCACCACGCGTCTGGCCGGAGCCAAGCCGGATGCCATCGTGATGCACCCGGGGCCGATCAACCGAGGGGTGGAGATCGAATCGGCGGTGGCCGACGGCAACCAGTCGGTGATTCTCAACCAGGTGACCTACGGCATCGCCATACGCATGGCGGTGCTGTCCATGGCCATGAGCGGGCAAACCGCGCAACGTCAATTCGAGCAGGAGAAGGCCCAGTGAAGCTCAGCATTCTCGGCGCCCGCGTCATTGATCCGGCCAGTGGCCTGGATCAAGTCACCGATCTTCATCTGGAAGCCGGCAAGATCATCGCCATCGGCGCTGCGCCCGCTGGCTTCAGCGCCAGTGAGACCCTCGACGCCAAGGGCCTGGTGGCCGCGCCTGGCCTGGTCGACCTGAACGTCGCCCTGCGCGAGCCGGGTTACAGCCGCAAAGGCAACATCACCAGCGAAACCCGCGCCGCCGCCGCCGGTGGCGTCACCAGCCTGTGCTGCCCGCCGCACACCAAACCGGTGCTGGACACCTCGGCCGTGGCCGAGCTGATCCTCGACCGCGCCCGCGAAGCCGGCAATTGCAAAGTGTTCCCCATCGGCGCCCTGAGCAAAGGCCTGGAAGGCGAGCAACTGGCCGAACTGATCGCGCTGCGCGATGCCGGTTGCGTGGCCTTCGGCAACGGCCTGGAGAGTTTCCGCAGCACCCGCACGCTGTGCCGTGCCCTGGAATACGCGGCCACCTTCGACCTGACGGTGATCTTCCACTCCCAGGACCGCGACCTGGCCGAAGGCGGCCTGGCCCATGAAGGCGCCGTGGCCAGCTTCCTCGGCCTGCCGGGCATCCCGGAGACCGCGGAAACCGTGGCCCTGGCCCGCGATCTGCTGCTGGTGGAACAAAGCGGCGTGCGCGCGCACTTCAGCCAACTGACCAGCGCCCGCGGCGTCGCCCTGATCGCCCAGGCCCAGGCCCGTGGGTTGCCGGTGACGGCGGACGTGGCGCTGTATCAGTTGATCCTGACGGACGAGGCGCTGATCGACTTCTCCAGCCTGTATCACGTACAACCGCCGCTGCGCACCCGTGCCGACCGCGAGGGTTTGCGCGCGGCGGTGAAGTCCGGTGTGGTGTCGGCGATTTCCAGCCATCACCAGCCCCACGAGCGCGATGCCAAGCTGGCACCGTTCGGCGCGACCGAGCCGGGTATCAGCAGCGTCGAGCTGTTGCTGCCGTTGGCGATGACGCTGGTGGAGGATGGCTTGCTCGACCTGCCGACGCTGCTGGCGCGCCTGAGTGCAGGCCCTGCCGAAGCCTTGCGCCTGCCAGCGGGCAAGTTGGCGGTGGGGGCGGCGGCAGACCTGGTGCTGTTCGATCCGGCCAGCTCGACGATTGCCGGCGAGCACTGGCTGTCCAAGGGCGAAAACTGCCCGTTCATCGGCCATAGCCTGCCGGCGAGCGTGCGCTACACCCTGGTGGACGGACGCATCAGCTACCAGGCCTAAAGCGGGCTCGGTAAAAAATGTGGGAGGGGGCTTGCCCCCGATAGCAGTGGGTCAGCTACAGATAAGCTGACTGGTCCACCGCCATCGGGGGCAAGCCCCCTCCCACATTGGGTTCTCTATAGAGCTTGAGAGATCAGCGCCCGCCTCTTAGCTCGGCGTTACGGATCGATATCTGCGTATTCAACGTCCAGAAGTCATACAGCACCCCCACCAGGAACAGGCCGCCGGTCAGCAGGTACAGCAGGCCGGTGATCCATTTGCCCTGGTACATCCGGTGTACACCGAACACCCCGAGAAACGCCAACAGAATCCAGGCCACGTTGTATTCGATCGGGCCGGCGGTAAAACGCAGGTCGGCTTCACGGTCCATCGCCGGAATCAGGAACAAGTCGATCAGCCAGCCAATACCCAGCAAGCCCAACGTGAAAAACCAGATCGTCCCGGTGACGGGTTTGCCGTAATAGAAGCGATGCGCCCCGGTAAAACCAAAAATCCAGAGCAGGTAACCGATCACCTTGCTGTGGGTGTCTTGCTGCGAAACATCCTGTCGATAGGTGTTCATGGCGTACCTCTTTTGCTGCGATAGATAAATTTTTTCACTTTCTTTGTGACTTTTTTACATGCACCCGACGTATGGCCGATGGTATCTTCGCTCCCCTGAAAGCCTGATGCCACCTGACTTGTGTAGGACAATTGCGGCGATTCGTCGCGTATTTCCTGAGTTTGACCCCAAGGTTCAGTCGACAAACGGCCTGAGAACGACACAAAAAGCTGTTATAAAGTTGCGCGCAAACCCATAAGAGCCACGCCTAATGCGACCATTTTTCAAGACATGGCTAACCATTTGCCTATTAATGCCACTGGCCGCCCACGCCACCAATCGTGAGCAACGACTTCCTAACGTCAACGGCTTCACCCCGAAAGTCCACAGCACACCCAGCACGGCCAAATCCGTAAAGCCTACCGTCAGCCGCCCGACTCAACTGAGCAAGGCCCACGGTAAGGCAACACCCGGCCTGATGGCGGGTAACACCAAGCAAAGCAGCACCGTCCTCAGCCGCGCCGTGAATGTGCTCGGTACACCTTATCGTTGGGGCGGCAGCAGCCCAAGTAAAGGGTTCGACTGCAGCGGCCTGGTAAAATATGCATTCAACGACGTTGCCGCGGTGGATTTGCCACGCACCTCCAACGCCATGGCCGCCGGCCACGGGCAGAAGGTTGACCGCAAGGACTTGAAGCCGGGCGACCTGCTGTTCTTCAAACTGAAGAGCCGCCGGGTTAACCACGTTGCCATCTACCTGGGCAACGACCGCTTTATCCACGCACCGCGCCGTGGCAAGTCGGTCAGCATCGATACCCTGAAGAAGCCGTTCTGGGACAAGAACTACGTGATCGCCAAGCGGGTTCTGCCGAAAGAACAGAACAACCTGCGGATCGTCCAACGCTGATCTGAAGCTGGAATACAGTACCCATGTGGGAGGGGCTTGCCCCCTCCCTCATTTGATTTCATTGCCCACAAGATCTCATATGTCTGTCGGCACCCTCGCCTTCTCCCGCGCCGCCTCCCGGCTGATCACGCCCTGCGTGACCAAGGCCTTCAAGCGCATATCCAACGTCTGCATCCCCGATGCGCCACCGGTCTGAATCGCCGATACGATCTGCGCCACCTTGTCTTCGCGGATCAAATTGCGAATGGCGGGCGTACACAGCATGATTTCATGGGCCGCCACGCGCCCGCCGCCGATCTTCTTGACCAACACCTGGGACACCACCGCCTGCAGCGACTCCGAGAGCATCGAGCGGACCATGGGCTTTTCTCCCGCCGGAAACACGTCCACCAGGCGATCCACGGTCTTGGCCGCCGACGCGGTGTGCAGGGTGCCGAAGACCAGATGCCCGGTCTCAGCCGCCGTCAGCGCCAGGCGGATGGTTTCCAGGTCACGCAGTTCACCCACCAGGATCACATCCGGGTCTTGCCGCAGTGCCGAACGCAAGGCCGCCGAAAAACTGTGGGTGTCGCGGTGCACCTGGCGCTGGTTGATCAGGGCCCGGCAGGGCTGGTGGATGAACTCGATGGGGTCTTCCAAGGTGAGGATGTGCTGGCGCCGGTGCTGGTTGAGGTGATCGATCAGCGCCGCCAGGGTGGTCGACTTGCCCGAGCCGGTGGGCCCGGTCACCAGCACCAGGCCGCGCGGCAGTTGGGCGATACGTTGGAACACCGCGCCCAACCCGAGGTTTTCCAGGCTCTGGACCTGGGCGGGGATGTTGCGAAACACCGCGCCCATGCCACGCGCCTGCTGGAACACATTCACCCGGAATCGCCCGACACCGGGCAGTTCGAAGGCGAAATCCGTTTCAAGAGATGTTTCGAAATCCTTTTGTTGGTACTGGTTGAGCAAAGGGCTGAGCAAATCCGCCACGTGCGTGGGTGACAGCACTGGCCCATCCAGGGACCAGACCTCGCCATCCATCCGCAGCATCGGTGCGAGGCCGGCCGACAGGTGCAGGTCGGAGGCGCCCCGGCGCACGCTGTGCGTGAGTAATTCAGTGATATCCATAGGGCTTTCCATTTCCAGTAGAATGCCGCGGACTCCATATCCACGGGCGCATCTTGAATGTCGACGATAGCAGACAACATTGGCCAGGTTCGCCAGCGCATCCGCGCCGCAGCCGACGCCGTGCAACGTGACGCAAACAGCATCCACCTGCTGGCCGTGAGCAAGACCAAGCCCGCGCAAGCCGTGCGCGAAGCCTATGCCGCGGGGATGTGCGATTTCGGCGAAAACTACCTGCAGGAAGCCTTGGGCAAACAGGCCGAATTAACCGACCTGCCCTTGAGTTGGCACTTCATCGGCCCCATTCAATCGAACAAGACTCGCGCGATCGCCGAGAACTTCGCTTGGGTGCATTCCGTGGACCGCCTGAAAATCGCACAACGCTTGTCCGAACAACGCCCGGCCGACCTGGCGCCGCTGAACATCTGCATCCAGGTCAACGTCAGTGGCGAAGCCAGCAAGTCCGGCTGCACGCCCGCCGACCTGCCGGCGCTGGCCAACGCGATCAGCGCCCTGCCGCGCTTGAAGTTGCGCGGTTTGATGGCGATCCCTGAACCGACCGAAGACCGCGCCGCACAGGATGCAGCGTTCGCCGCCGTCCGCGACCTGCAGGCCAGTTTGAACCTGCCGCTCGACACACTTTCCATGGGCATGAGCCACGACCTCGAGTCGGCCATCGCCCAAGGCGCCACCTGGGTGCGGATCGGTACCGCCCTGTTTGGCGCCCGCGACTACGGTCAGCCGTGAAATGGCCGACTTCCCACTGAATAAGGACCTGTCATGAGCAACACGCGTATTGCCTTTATCGGCGCCGGCAACATGGCGGCCAGCCTGATCGGCGGCCTGCGGGCCAAGGGCCTGCAAGCCCAACAGATCCGCGCCAGCGATCCGGGCGCCGAAACCCGCGCCCGCGTCAGCGCCGAACACGGTATCGACACCTTCGCCGACAACGCCGAGGCCATCCAGGGCGTCGACGTGATCGTGCTGGCGGTCAAGCCGCAAGCCATGAAAGCCGTGTGCGAAAGCCTGCGCCCGAGCCTGCAGCCGCACCAGTTGGTGGTGTCCATCGCCGCCGGCATCACCTGCGCCAGCATGAACCGCTGGCTCGGCGCCCAGCCCATCGTGCGCTGCATGCCCAACACCCCGGCGCTGCTGCGCAAAGGCGTGAGCGGTTTGTATGCCACCGCCCAGGTGAGCGCCGAACAGCGCGACCAGGCCCAGGAACTGCTGTCCGCCGTGGGCATCGCCCTGTGGCTGGAACAGGAAGAGCAACTGGACGCGGTGACCGCCGTCTCCGGCAGCGGCCCGGCCTACTTCTTCCTGCTGATCGAAGCCATGACCGCCGCCGGCGTGAAACTGGGCCTGAGCCGGGACATCGCCGAGCAACTGGCCGCGCAAACCGCCCTGGGAGCCGCGCAGATGGCCGTGACCAGCGACGTGGATGCCGCCGAACTGCGCCGCCGCGTGACCTCCCCCGGCGGCACCACGCAAGCCGCCATTGAATCGTTCCAGGCCGGGGGCTTCGAAGCCCTGGTGGAAAAAGCACTGGGTGCCGCGGCACATCGTTCGGCCGAGATGGCCGAGCAACTGGGCAAATAGTCGTCCCCAACCTGCAACTGGACTAGATAGGAATCGAACATGCTCGGAATCAATGACGCTGCCATTTTCATCATCCAGACCCTGGGCAGCCTGTACCTGCTGATCGTGCTGATGCGCTTTATCCTGCAACTGGTGCGGGCGAACTTCTACAACCCGCTGTGCCAGTTCGTGGTGAAGGCCACCCAGCCGCTGCTCAAGCCCCTGCGCCGGGTGATCCCGAGCCTGTTCGGGCTGGACATGTCCTCGCTGGTGCTGGCGCTGCTGCTGCAGATCCTGCTGTTCGCGGTGATCCTGATGCTCAACGGCTACCAGGCCTTGACCCTGCTGCTGCTGCCATGGGCGCTGATCGGGGTTTTCTCGCTGTTTTTGAAGATCCTCTTCTGGTCGATGATCATCAGCGTGATCCTCTCGTGGGTCGCACCCGGCAGCCGCAGCCCTGGGGCCGAGCTGGTCGCGCAGATCACCGAACCGGTGCTGGCGCCGTTCCGCCGGTTGATCCCCAACCTGGGCGGTCTGGACATCTCGCCGATCTTCGCGTTTATCGCGATCCAGCTCCTGCAAAGCTGGGTGATCCCGCGCCTGGCGTTCTATGCATTCATGCCCAAAGAGCTGTTCGGGCTGATCTGATTCAGCCCCGCTTGCGTGTCAGGGCCGGATAACCTCCGGCCTTTGCTTGCCGCTAGGGGCAGCGGTCTTTAGACTTACGCCTCATTTAAACGAGAGCAGGGTCGATGCCAGCTGCCTTTCCCCCCGATTCTGTTGGACTGGTCGTGCCCCAAATGGCGCACTTCAGCGAACCGCTGGCCCTGGCCTGCGGACGTTCGCTGCCAGCCTACGACCTGATCTATGAAACCTACGGCCAGTTGAACGCCACGGCGAGCAACGCCGTGCTGATCTGCCACGCCTTGTCCGGCCATCATCACGCCGCGGGCTTCCACAGCGTCGACGAGCGCAAGCCCGGCTGGTGGGACAGCTGCATCGGCCCCGGCAAGCCCATCGATACCAACAAGTTCTTTGTGGTCAGCCTGAACAACCTCGGCGGCTGCAACGGCTCGACCGGCCCCAGCAGCCTCAACCCGGAAACCGGCAAGCCCTTCGGCGCCGACTTCCCGGTGCTGACCGTAGAAGACTGGGTCCACAGCCAGGCGCGCCTGGCCGACCGGCTGGGCATCCAGCAATGGGCCGCCGTGATCGGCGGCAGCCTCGGCGGCATGCAGGCCCTGCAGTGGACCATCACTTACCCCGATCGCGTGCGCCATTGCCTGGCCATCGCCTCGGCCCCCAAGTTGTCGGCGCAGAACATCGCCTTCAACGAAGTGGCGCGCCAGGCGATCCTGACCGACCCGGACTTCCACGGCGGCTCGTTCCAGGAAGCCGGCGTGATCCCCAAGCGCGGCTTGATGCTGGCGCGGATGGTTGGGCATATCACCTACCTGTCCGACGATTCCATGGGCGAGAAATTCGGCCGCGGCCTCAAGAGCGAGAAACTCAACTACGATTTCCACAGCGTCGAGTTCCAGGTGGAAAGCTACCTGCGCTATCAGGGCGAAGAGTTCTCCGGGCGGTTTGACGCCAACACCTACCTGCTGATGACCAAGGCCCTGGACTACTTCGACCCGGCCGCCAACTTCGACGACGACCTGGCGAAAACCTTCGAGGGCGCGTCGGCCAAGTTCTGCGTGATGTCGTTCACCACCGACTGGCGCTTCTCGCCGGCCCGCTCGCGGGAACTGGTGGATGCCTTGATGGCGGCGAAGAAAGACGTCTGCTACCTGGAAATCGATGCTCCGCAAGGCCACGACGCCTTCCTGATCCCGATTCCTCGTTATCTGCAGGCGTTCAGTAACTACATGAACCGCATAACTCTGTGAGAACGCCATGAGAGCCGACCTGGAAATCATCCAAGACTGGATACCCGCCGGCAGCCGCGTGCTCGACCTTGGCTGCGGCAATGGCGAACTGCTGAGCTGGCTGCGCGACAACAAGCAAGTCACCGGCTATGGCCTGGAAAACGACCCGGACAACATCGCCGAGTGCGTGGCCAAGGGCATCAACGTGATCGAGCAGGACCTGGACAAGGGCCTGGGCAACTTTGCCAGCAACAGCTTCGACGTCGTGGTGATGACCCAGGCCCTGCAGGCGGTGCATTACCCAGACCGCATCCTCGACGAAATGCTGCGCGTCGGCCGCCAGTGCATCATCACCTTCCCCAACTTCGGTCACTGGCGCTGCCGCTGGTACCTGGCCACCAAGGGCCGCATGCCGGTGTCGGATTTCCTGCCGTACACGTGGTACAACACTCCGAACATCCACTTTTGCACCTTCGAAGACTTCGAAGCCCTGTGTGGCGAGCGGGAAGCCAAGGTGATCAACCGCCTTGCCGTCGATCAACAGCACCGCCACGGCTGGGCGAGTAAACTATGGCCCAACCTGTTGGGTGAAATCGGGATTTACCGGGTCAGCAGCCCGGGCCTGACAGACCACAAGATCGCCGTCTAACTATTTTCGAGGAAGACGAATATGAGACGCCTGGCTGTATTTCTACTCACCGCGTGCATGGGCGTCAGCGCCATGGCCGCCGATGCCATCGACAGTAAGCGCCAGAAGGAATTTGGCGATATCACCGTACACTACAACACCTTCACCTCCAGCTTCCTGCAACCCGATACGGCCCAGGCTGTCGGCGTGGTACGCAGCAAGAACAAGGGCTTGATCAACGTGACCGTGATCAAGGGCGTGACGCCCGTGGCCGCGCAAGTGACCGGCACGATCAAAGACCTGAGCGGCAGGAGCGAAATCCTGACGTTCAAGCAGATTACCGAAAAAGGTGCGATCTATTACCTCGCGCCCTACAACGTACCGCAACAGGAAGTGCGGGTTTTCACCATCAACGTTGAAACCGGCGGCAAGGCCCATGGTTTCCAATTCAACCAGGAACTGTTTCCGGCGGACTGATGAACCTGACTCAACTCGTGCTGGCCAGCCATAACGCCGGCAAACTCAAAGAACTCCAGGCCATGCTCGGCGAGTCCGTGCAACTGCGCTCGATCGGCGAGTTCAGCCAGGTCGAGCCCGAAGAAACGGGCCTGTCGTTCGTCGAGAACGCCATCCTCAAGGCGCGCAATGCCGCGCGCCTGTCCGGCCTGCCGGCGCTGGCGGACGACTCGGGCCTGGCGGTGGACTTCCTCGGCGGCGCCCCCGGTATCTATTCGGCGCGCTATGCCGACGGCAAAGGCGACGCGGCGAACAACGCCAAGCTGCTCGACGTGCTCAAGGACGTGCCGGATGCCGAGCGTGGCGCGCAGTTCGTCTGCGTGCTGGCCCTGGTGCGACATGCCGACGATCCGTTGCCGATCCTCTGCGAAGGCCTGTGGCACGGGCGCATCCTGCATGCAGCCAGCGGCGCGCATGGGTTTGGCTACGACCCGCTGTTCTGGGTGCCGGAGCGCGATGTCTCCAGCGCCGAACTGAGCCCGGCCGACAAAAACCAGATCAGCCACCGCGCCCGCGCCATGGCTTTGCTGCGCCAGCGCCTGGGCTTGAAATGACCCAGAACACCTCCGCGCAGCCGCTGATCCACGGCGGCGCGCAAACACCACGGGCGGCCCTGCCCCATCTGCCGCCCCTGGCGCTGTACATCCACATCCCGTGGTGCGTGCGCAAATGCCCTTATTGCGACTTCAACTCCCACACCGCCAGCCCCGTGTTGCCGGAAGAAGAGTACGTCGATGCGCTGCTGGCCGACCTCGATCAGGACCTGCACGCGGTTTATGGCAGGGAACTGAGTTCGATCTTCTTCGGTGGCGGCACGCCGAGCCTGTTCAGTGCCGCCGCGCTGGGCCGTCTGCTCAAGGGCGTGGAAGCGCGCATCCCGTTTGCCGACGACATCGAGATCACCCTGGAAGCCAACCCGGGAACGTTCGAGCAAGAGAAGTTCGTGGCGTACCGCAAGCTGGGGATCAACCGCCTGTCCATCGGCATCCAGAGCTTCCAGCAGGAAAAACTCGCGGCCCTGGGCCGTATCCACAACGGCGATGAAGCCGTGCGCGCCGCCGGCATGGCGCGCCAGGCCGGGTTCGACAACTTCAACCTGGACCTGATGCATGGCTTGCCCGATCAGTCCCTGGACGACGCTCTGAGCGACCTGCGCCAGGCCATCGCGCTCAAACCGACCCATTTGTCGTGGTACCAACTGACCCTGGAGCCCAACACCGTATTCTGGAACCAGCCGCCGACGCTGCCGGAAGACGACACCCTGTGGGATATCCAGGAAGCTGGCCAGGCGCTGCTGGCCGAACACGGTTACGCGCAATATGAAGTCTCGGCCTATGCGCAACCGGGGCGAGCGGCGCGACATAACCTCAACTACTGGAGCTTCGGCGACTTCATCGGCATCGGTGCCGGCGCCCATGGCAAGCTCAGCCACCCGGACGGGCGCATCGTCCGCACCTGGAAGACCCGCGCACCGAAGGACTACCTCAACCCGGCCAAAAGCTTCCTGGCCGGCACGAACGCGCTGACCAACGAAGAGCTGCCGTTCGAGTTCCTGATGAACGCCCTGCGCCTCACCGAAGGCGTCGACGCCAAGCTCTACGCCGAACGCACCGGGCTGGCGCTGGCGAGCCTCGCACAAGGCCGCACCGAGGCAGAACAAAGTGGCTTAATGCAGGTCGAACCGTCACGCCTGGCGGCGACTGACCGCGGGCAACTCTTTCTCAATGACCTGTTGCAGAAGTTTTTGAGCTGATCGCTCTTAAGGAAATCGAATGGATTTGGTACTCGACCTGCTCGCCACCGTATCCCGCTGGAGCCGCAGCAACCTGTCGGAAATCTCCCTGGCCCTCGTCGGCTGCCTGTTGGTGCTGTTCGGCGCCGATATCAAAGGCTGGGTCGAAGCCCGCCTGGGCAGCATCGCCGGCGCCTTGCGCGTACCGTTGATGGCCCTGCTGTGCATGATCGGCAGCGGCGCCGCGCTGATCTACGCCACGCCGTGGATTGTGCGGGGGCTGAGCCAGTTCAATAACTACAGCCTGGCGCCGGTATTGGTGGTGGTGCTGGTATTGATTGGCGTCGTCGCCGACCGCCGCTGATCACAAACCCAACACAAAACCAATGTGGGAGGGGGCTTGCCCCCGATAGCAGAGTGTCAGTCAACCACTCTATGACTGACCCACCGCTATCGGGGGCAAGCCCCCTCCCACATTTTTTGACCGCATTCCAAGTTACTGGCTGATCAGTCGACTTTCTCGAACTTCAGATCCCACACCCCATGCCCCAACCGCTCGCCGCGGCGTTCGAACTTGGTGATCGGGCGCTCGGCCGGGCGTGGCACGCATTTGCCGTCTTCGGCCAGGTTGCGGTAGCCAGGGGCGACGTTCATCACTTCCAGCATGTATTCCGCATAGGGTTCCCAGTCGGTGGCCATGTGCAGGATACCGCCGACTTTCAGCTTGCTGCGCACCAGCTCCGCGAAAGACGCCTGGACGATGCGGCGCTTGTGGTGACGGCTTTTGTGCCATGGATCGGGGAAAAACAGCATCAGGCGATCGAGGCTGTTGTCGGCGATGCAGCGGTTGAGCACTTCAATCGCGTCGCAGTCGTAGACCCGCAGGTTGGTCAAACCCTGGGTCAGCACGCCATTGAGCAGCGCGCCGACACCCGGGCGATGGACTTCCACACCGATGAAATCCTGTTCCGGCGCGGCTGCGGCCATTTCCAGCAGGGAATGGCCCATGCCGAAGCCGATTTCCAGGGAGCGCGGGGCCGAACGACCGAACACTTGGTCATAGTCCACCGGCGCGTCGGCCAGGGGCAGGACGAACAGCGGCGTGCCTTGCTCCAGGCCCTTTTGCTGGCCTTCGGTCATGCGACCGGCGCGCATCACAAAGCTCTTGATGCGGCGGTGCTTGGACTCGTCGCCCTGTTCCACGGTGTTCGGCGTTTCGTTTGATTCAGTCATCAATGGCTCTTACTTGATCAGACCATCCAGCGGCGAGGAGGCGCTGGCGTAGAGTTTTTTCGGCATGCGCCCGGCGAGGTAGGCCAGGCGGCCCGCGACGATGGCGTGTTTCATGGCTTCGGCCATCATGATCGGCTGTTGGGCATTGGCGATGGCCGAATTCATCAGCACCGCTTCGCAGCCCAGCTCCATGGCGATGGTCGCGTCGGAGGCAGTGCCCACGCCCGCATCCACCAGCACCGGGATCTTGGCTTCTTCGAGGATGATCTGCAGGTTGTACGGGTTGCAGATCCCAAGGCCAGTGCCGATCAGGCCGGCCAGCGGCATCACGGCGATGCAGCCGATTTCGGCCAGTTGGCGAGCGATGATCGGGTCATCGCTGGTGTAGACCATCACGTCGAAGCCTTCCTTGACCAGGGTTTCGGCGGCCTTGAGGGTTTCGATCACGTTGGGGAACAGGGTTTTCTGGTCGGCCAGCACTTCCAGCTTCACCAGGTTGTGGCCGTCGAGCAGCTCACGGGCCAGGCGGCAGGTACGCACGGCTTCGATGGCGTCGTAGCAGCCGGCGGTGTTCGGCAGGATGGTGTAGCGGTCCGGCGGCAGGATATCCAGCAGGTTCGGTTCGCCCGGGTTCTGGCCGATGTTGGTGCGGCGCACGGCCACGGTCACGATCTCGGCGCCCGAGGCTTCGATGGCCAGGCGGGTTTCTTCCATATCGCGATACTTGCCGGTGCCTACCAGCAGACGGGACTGGTAGGTACGACCGGCCAGGACGAAGGGCTTGTCGCTACGAACGATGCTCATGGGAAATCCTCGAAGTGGGGTGAGGTTCTGCAGAATCCGGGGTGGCGCGCCTGGGCGCCGGACGACTAGCCGCCGCCGATGGCGTGGACCACTTCGACCTGGTCACCTTCGGTGAGCGCAGTCTCGACGTGTTGGCTACGCGGGACGATATCCTGGTTGAGCTCCACTGCGACGCGACGCCCGGTCAGGTCCAGACGGGTCAGCAGGGCCGCAACGGTTTCACCGTCGGGCAGTTCAAAGGGTTCGCCGTTCAACTGAATGTGCATGCCATGGGCCGCCATCGTTTTTAGGGGCAAGCATTCTAGCCCGATTGGCGTAGCTGGCCCAAGGCCCTTTGATCAGTAGCGCGCTTCAGGCCGCCTGCTGCAAGCGCCACGCCGCCAGCCCCAGGAGGAACCAACCGAGCAGAAACGCCAGGCCACCGAACGGCGTGATGATGCCGAGCTTGCTGATGCCAGTCATCGTCAGCACGTACAGGCTGCCGGAGAACAGCAGGATGCCGACGACGAACGACACGCCCGCCCACGTGACCAGGCGGCCCGGCAGGTGCGCCGCGAGCAACGCCACGCCGAACAGCGCCAGGGTGTGGACCAGTTGGTAGGTCACGCCGGTATGGAAAATCGCCAGGTACTCGGCGCTCAGGCGGTTTTTCAAGCCGTGGGCAGCGAACGCACCGAGGGCGACACCGGTGAAGCCGAAAAAAGCAGCCAGCATCAGAAAGCCACGCAGCATGAGGAACTCCAGTCAGACTCATTGGGCAGGGTCTGTATAATGGCCCGCTCAACGGGTTCGGCCAAGCCATCTCTATGCTGCGTGTCCTCTTCAGTCGTTTTCTCAAAGCCGTGAAATGGTTTGCCATCGGCAGCGTGTTGCTGGTGCTGCTGTTTCGTGTCGTACCGCCGCCGTTCACGGCGCTGATGGTGGAGCGCAAGATCGAATCCTGGTTTGACGGCGAACCGATTGACCTGCAGCGCACCTGGGTGCCGTGGGATGAGATCTCCAACGACCTCAAAGTGGCGGTGATGGCGGGTGAAGACCAGCGTTTCCCACAACATTGGGGCTTCGATTTCGGCGCGATCCAGGCGGCGCTCCTGCACAACGAGCGCGGCGGCTCGATCCGCGGCGCCAGTACGCTGAGCCAGCAGGTATCGAAGAACCTGTTCCTGTGGTCCGGCCGCAGTTATCTGCGCAAGGGCCTGGAGGCCTGGTTTACCGGGCTGATCGAGGTGCTGTGGCCCAAGCAGCGGATCCTTGAGGTGTACCTCAACAGCGTGGAATGGGATGAAGGGGTGTTCGGTGCGCAAGCGGCGGCGCAGCATCACTTCGGGGTGAGTGCCAAGGCGCTTTCTCGGCAGCAGGCCAGCTACCTGGCGGCGGTGCTACCCAATCCACGGGTATGGAGCGCCAGCCATCCAACGGCCTATGTGGCACGGCGGGCGGCATGGATT
Organism: Pseudomonas sp. Y39-6; assembly: GCF_023651955.1. NCBI lineage: Bacteria > Pseudomonadati > Pseudomonadota > Gammaproteobacteria > Pseudomonadales > Pseudomonadaceae > Pseudomonas > Pseudomonas sp. Y39-6. Next base: position 6,613,599 of record NZ_CP069594.1, read on the forward strand.
CGCCAGCAGATGAGCCAATTGGGTGGGGATGGCTATCTGGTTGAGTTGAACAATTCGCGCAAGGCGCCTTGGTCCGACTGACACAACACAGAAATAAATGTGGGAGGGGGCTTGCCCCCTCCCACAGTTTTAAGCGGCGATCGACAGCTTCAGCTTGTTCATCGCGCTTTTCTCAAGCTGACGAATCCGCTCGGCCGACACGTTGTACTTCTGCGCCAGGTCGTGCAGCGTGGCTTTTTCTTCGGCCAGCCAGCGCTGGTAGAGGATGTCACGGCTGCGGTCGTCCAGCACTTCCAGCGCTTCGTGCAGGTTGTGGTTGGAGTTGTCGCTCCAGTCGGCGTCTTCCAGTTGACGCGCCGGGTCGTACCGGTGGTCTTCCAGGTAGTTGGCCGGCGATTGGAAGGCGCTGTCGTCGTCCGCTTCAGCGGCCGGGTCGAAGGCCATGTCATGGCCGGTCAGGCGGCTTTCCATCTCGCGCACTTCACGCGGCTCCACACCGAGGCTTTCGGCCACGCGGTGGACTTCTTCGTTGTTCAGCCACGCCAGGCGTTTTTTCTGGCTGCGCAGGTTGAAGAACAGCTTGCGCTGGGCCTTGGTGGTCGCGACTTTCACGATGCGCCAGTTGCGCAGGATGAACTCGTGGATTTCCGCCTTGATCCAGTGAACGGCGAACGACACCAGGCGCACACCCATTTCCGGGTTGAAGCGCTTCACTGCCTTCATCAGGCCGACGTTGCCTTCCTGGATCAGGTCAGCCTGGGCCAGGCCATAGCCGCTATAGCTACGGGCGATATGTACGACAAAACGCAGGTGGGCGAGCACCATCTGCCGAGCCGCCCCCAAATCCTGCTCATAGTAGAGACTCTCGGCCAGTTCACGCTCCTGCTCCGGCGTCAGCAATGGAATGCTGTTGACCGTGTGCACATAGGCCTCCAGGTTCGCACCCGGGACCAAGGCATAAACAGGTTGCAAAGAAGTGGTCATACGAAAAAACCTCCGACTCACATAACTCGTGCAGTTCAGCACTGCGAAAATTGACCGGGAACCGTAGGACAAGTTCCCTAAACCACTGATACGGTCAATACAAACGAAACCACATTAATCTGACATTAACTACTTCGGTGCCAGCTCACGTAAATGCCGTGCGACCGCAATCCACGCACCGATATACCCCAACAAGACCGCGCCAAGCAAGAGCGACAGACCATCGGCGACCGGCACCCCGGCCAGGGCGAAATCACTGCCGTACAAGCCGGCCAGCCCGATGACCGCGTCGTTCAGCCAGTCCAGGCCGAACGCCAACAAGCCCCAGGACAAAATCCCCGCACCGAAGCCATAAAGCGCGCCCATGTACAGAAAAGGACGACGCACATAGCTGTCCGTGCCGCCGACCAGTTTAATCACTTCTATCTCGGTGCGACGGTTTTCAATATGAAGACGAATGGTATTACCTATCACCAAAAGTAATGCAGACACCAACAACACCGTCAGGCCGAACACAAAGCGGTCGCCCAGCTTGAGAATCGCCGCCAGGCGCTCTACCCAGACTAGATCAAGTTGCGCCTGTTGCACCTTGGGCATCTCTGCGAGTTTTTGTCGCAGGGCTTCCAGGGCCGGTTTGTCGACTTCATTCGGCGTCACCAGCACCACGCCCGGCAGCGGGTTCTGCGGCAGCTCCTTGAGCGCCTCGCCCAGGCCGGACTGTTGCTGGAATTCCTCGAGGGCCTGATCGCGGCTGATGTACTCGGCATCCGCCACGCCCGGCAGGTTCTTGATCTCTTCGCGCAGGGCTTCGCCGTCTTTGGCGCTGGCATCCAGGTTCAGGTACAGCGAAATCTGCGCGGCGCGCTGCCAGGAACCGCCCAGGCGCTCCACATTATTAAGCAGCAGCGACAAGCCCATGGGCAGGCTCAAGGCCACGGCCATCACCAGGCAGGTGAAAAAGCTGCCGATCGGCTGCTTGCCCAGGCGACGCAGGCTGTCGAGCAGGCTGGCACGATGGCTTTCGATCCAGGCACGCAGCAGCGTGGCGAAATCCGGGCCGTCGTCTTCGTCGTGTTTTTTCTTTTTCGGTTGCGGGTCGGCCGGTTTCGGCGCCACGCGCTCGGAAACCTTGGGGCTGCGTGTCGCACTCATACGCCAGCCTCCCCGTCGCCGATCAGGCGACCGCGTTGCAGGGTCAGCATGCGATGGCGCATGCGCGCGATCAGTGCCAGGTCGTGACTGGCGATCAGCACGCTGGTGCCCAGGCGGTTGATGTCTTCGAACACGCCCATGATCTCGGCCGCCAGGCGCGGGTCGAGGTTACCGGTGGGTTCGTCCGCCAGCAGCAAGGCCGGGCGGTGGACGATGGCGCGGGCGATGCCGACGCGCTGTTGCTGGCCGGTGGACAGGTCGCCGGGGTAGAGGTCGGTCTTGTCCGACAACGCCACGCGCTCCAGCGCCGAGTCCACGCGCTTGATGATTTCGGCCTTGGACAGCCCAAGGATCTGCAACGGCAACGCAATGTTATTGAACACCGTGCGATCGAACAGCAACTGGTGGTTCTGGAACACCACGCCGATCTGGCGGCGCAGGAACGGGATCTGCGCATTGCTGATGGTGGCCAGATCCTGGCCGGCCAGCAACAGCTTGCCGGTGGTCGGGCGTTCCATGGCCAGCAGCAGGCGCAACAGGGTACTTTTGCCGGCACCCGAATGGCCGGTGACAAACAAGAATTCGCCGCGACGCACTCGAAAACTCAGCTCATGCAAGCCGACATGCCCATTGGCATAGCGTTTACCGACCTGTTCGAATCGAATCATGAACGCTCCCGCTCGGCAAACAGTGCCTGGACAAAGGGTTCGGCTTCAAAGGTGCGCAGGTCGTCGATACCTTCACCGACGCCGATATACCGAATCGGCAACCCGAACTGCTTGGCCAGGGCGAAGATCACGCCGCCCTTGGCCGTGCCGTCGAGCTTAGTCAATGCCAGGCCGGTCAGTTGCACCGTCTGGTGGAATTGTTTGGCCTGGCTGATGGCGTTCTGGCCAGTACCGGCGTCGAGCACCAGCAAGACTTCGTGCGGAGCCTCGCCGTCGAGCTTGCCGATCACGCGGCGCACTTTCTTCAGCTCTTCCATCAGGTTGTCTTTGGTGTGCAGGCGACCGGCGGTATCGGCGATCAGCACATCAATGTTGCGGGCCTTGGCGGCTTGCACGGCATCGAAGATCACCGAAGCGGAATCGGCGCCGGTGTGCTGGGCGATGACCGGGATCTTGTTGCGCTCGCCCCAGACCTGCAGTTGCTCGACGGCCGCGGCGCGGAAGGTGTCGCCGGCGGCGAGCATGACTTTCTTGCCTTCCAACTGCAGCTTCTTGGCCAGTTTGCCGATGGTGGTGGTCTTGCCGGCGCCATTGACGCCGACTACCAGGATCACGAACGGCTTCTTCGGAGTAATCACCAACGGCGCTTCGACCGGCTTGAGCATCGCGGCCAGCTCGGCCTGCAGGGATTTGTACAGCGCATCGGCGTCGGTCAACTGCTTGCGCGCGACCTTCTGGGTCAGGCTCTGGATGATCACGGCGGTGGCTTCGACACCCACGTCGGCGGTCAGCAGACGGGTTTCGATGTCTTCCAGCAGTTCGTCATCGATGGTCTTCCGACCCAGGAACAGGCTGGCCATGCCTTCGCCGATGGTCGCGCTGGTTTTGCTCAGGCCTTGCTTGAGGCGGGCGAAGAACCCGGTTTTGCTCGGTTCGGCGGCAACCACGGGCGACGGCGCGATCACGGCGGGCGCCGCGGCCACAACAGGCGCGGGAGTCGGCTCGACCGCCACCGGCTCAACCTGCGGAATCGGCGGCGTCACATGCTCGGCCTGCACATCTTCGACCAGTGCCACGGGCTCTTCGGCCACTGGCAGTGCCAGCCACGGTTTGTGCTCAGGCTCGGCTTGCGCCACCGGCGCGGTCGGTTCGGCGCCTACCAAGGGCTCAGGGATTGGCTCAGATTGAACCTGCGGCTGTTCGACGACGGTTTCCTGCGGCTTTTTGCGCAGCCATCCGAACAGGCCTTTTTTCTCGCCAGCCGCAGCTGGACTCTTCTTGTCGTCGTTGGAACCAAACATGGAGGACGGCTATCTCAAGGTAGCGACGCGCCAAGGGCGCCTCGGTAAATAAAAATTCGATGCAGAACAGACTGCTTTAACGCTCGCTCGTTCATGCGCAACATTTTGTAAGGCGTAAATAAAGGCCTCAACAAATCGATTCAATATGGAATTGAAGCGACAACATCGGCGAAAAGCTGAAGATTGTCGGGGAAAACCGTAGCAAACTTCAAAATTCCTACAACTGAATCCAGAACGGTATGACGACCGCAGTGGCCGTCCCCAAATCGGATCAGTATCCTAGCACCTCCTCGCCCGCCGACGCTAAGACCAAGCGGGCAGCCCAACAGGTTTAAAAACGAATGAATGCTCTAGCCCGCCGCGCCGCAGGCCTGCTGCTCAGCACAGTTTGTCTGCCCCTCTCAGCCTTGGCTGCCGACCCACAACCCACCCATGAATTCACCCTGGATAACGGCCTCAAAGTGGTCGTGCGCGAAGACCATCGCGCGCCGGTGGTGGTTTCCCAGGTCTGGTACAAAGTCGGTTCGAGCTACGAAACCCCGGGCCAGACCGGTTTGTCCCACGCCCTGGAACACATGATGTTCAAGGGCAGCTCCAAGGTCGGCCCCGGCGAAGCCTCGCTGATCCTGCGCGACCTGGGCGCCGAAGAGAACGCCTTCACCAGCGACGACTACACCGCCTACTACCAAGTGCTGGCGCGTGACCGCCTGGGTGTCGCCTTCGAACTCGAAGCCGACCGCATGGCCAGCCTGCGCCTGCCGGCCGACGAGTTCAGCCGCGAGATCGAAGTCATCAAGGAAGAACGCCGCCTGCGCACCGACGACAACCCGATGTCCAAGGCCTTCGAGCGCTTCAAGGCCATGGCCTTCCCGGCCAGCGGCTACCACACGCCGACCATCGGCTGGATGGCCGACCTCGACCGCATGAAGGTCGAAGAACTGCGCCACTGGTACCAGTCCTGGTACGTGCCGAACAACGCCACCCTGGTGGTGGTCGGCGACGTGACCCCGGACGAGGTGAAGAACCTGGCCCAGCGCTACTTCGGCCCGATCCCCAAGCGTGACGTGCCACCGGCGAAGATCCCGCTGGAACTGGCCGAGCCCGGTGAGCGCCTGCTGACGATGCATGTGCAGACCCAACTGCCGAGCGTGATCCTGGGCTTCAACGTGCCCGGCCTGGCCACCGCGCCAGACAAACGTTCGGTACAAGCCCTGCGCCTGATCTCGGCCCTGCTCGACGGCGGCTACAGCGCGCGCATTTCGGAACGGCTCGAACGCGGTGAAGAGCTGGTCTCCTCCGCCTCCACCAACTACGACGCCTACACCCGCGGTGACAGCCTGTTCACCCTGAGCGCCACACCGAACCAGCAGAAGAAAAAGACCATCGCACAAGCCGAAGCCGGCCTGTGGCGCCTGCTGGAAGAACTCAAAGCCAAGCCGCCGACCGCCGAGGAACTGGAGCGCATCCGCGCCCAGGTCATTGCCGGCCTGGTCTACCAGCGCGACTCGATCACCAGCCAGGCGACCGCCATCGGTTCCCTGGAAACCGTCGGCCTGTCCTGGAAATTGATGGACACCGAACTGGCCGACCTGCAAAGCGTGACCCCGGACGATATCCAGAAGGCCGCACGCACCTATTTCACCCGCGAACGTCTCAGCGTCGCCCATGTCCTGCCTGAGGAGACCGCTCATGAGTGATCGCAAAAGCAGCCGCCTGATCCTGCCCGGCCTGATCGCCGTCACCCTGATCGCGGCGAGCGCGGTGTATTTCCTGCGCCCAAGCGAATCCGTCGCCAGCCCGGCGCTGGAAAAAGCCCAGTCGACCCACACACTGCAATCCCTGGCGGAACTGGACGGCAAGGCGCCGACCAACCGCAAGCTCGACGTGCAGACCTGGAACACCGCCGAAGGCGCCAAGGTGCTGTTCGTCGAAGCCCACGAACTGCCGATGTTCGACATGCGTATCCTGTTCGCCGCCGGCAGCAGCCAGGACGGCAACGTCCCCGGCGTGGCGCTGATGACCAACGCCATGCTCAACGAAGGCGTGCCGGGCAAGAATGTGAGCCAGATCGCCAGCGGCTTTGAAGGCCTCGGCGCGGACTTCGGCAATGGCGCTTACCGCGACATGGCGCTGGTGTCCCTGCGCGGCCTGAGCGACAGCGACAAGCGCGACGCCGCCCTGGCGCTGTTTGACCAGGTGATCGGCAAACCGACCTTCCCCGCCGACTCCCTGGCGCGCATCAAGAACCAGATCCTCGCCGGCTTTGAGTATCAGAAGCAGAACCCCGGCAAACTGGCGAGCCTGGAGCTGTTCAAGCGCCTGTACGGCGACCACCCGTATGCTCACCCGAGCGAAGGCACGGCCGAGAGCGTTCCGACAATCACCCAGGCGCAGTTGCAGGCATTCCACGCCAAGGCGTATGCCGCGGGTAACGCTGTGATTGCCGTAGTGGGCGACCTGACCCGCGCCGAGGCCGAAGCCATGACTGCCAAGGTCTCGGCCTCGCTGCCCAAAGGCCCGGCCCTGGCGAAGATCGCCCAGCCGACCGAGTCCAAGGCCGGTTTGAGCCATATCGAGTTCCCGTCCAAGCAGACGCACCTGCTGTTCGCGCAACTGGGCATCGATCGCGCCGACCCGGACTACGCCGCCCTGTCCCTGGGCAACCAGATCCTCGGCGGCGGGGGCTTCGGCACCCGCTTGATGAGTGAAGTGCGCGAGAAGCGCGGCCTGACCTACGGCGTCTACTCCGGTTTCTCGCCGATGCAAGTGCGCGGCCCGTTCATGATCAACCTGCAGACCCGCGCGGAAATGAGCGGCGGCACCCTGCGCCTGGTGGAAGACGTGCTGGCCGACTACCTCAAGACCGGCCCGACGCAAAAGGAGCTGGATGACGCCAAGCGCGAGCTGAGCGGCAGCTTCCCGCTGTCCACCGCGAGCAACGCCGATATCGTCGGGCAGCTGGGCGCCATGGGTTTCTACAACCTGCCGCTGAGCTATCTGGAAGATTTCATGAAACAATCCCAGGCCCTGACCGTAGAACAGGTCAAAGCGGCTTTGAACAAACACCTGAGCGCCGACAAGATGGTCATCGTGACCGCCGGCCCGACGACTGCGCAAAAGCCACTACCGCCCCCCACTGATAAACCTGCCGAGCAGCCGCTCGGGGTTCCGGAGCATTAATGGCCAGTTCATCTCGCCCGAAAAAACCTGTCCACAACGTGCATAACGGTGTGGGCCAACTGCGCATCATTGGCGGTGAATGGGGCAGCCGCAAGCTCAGCTTCCCCGACGTCGTGGGCCTGCGCCCAACGCCGGATCGCGTGCGTGAAACCCTGTTCAACTGGCTGGCACCCTACATCGCCGGGGCCAAGGTACTCGACCCGTTTGCCGGCAGCGGCGCGCTGTTCCTCGAGGCGCTGTCCCGTGGCGCGGCCCAGGCACAGGCGCTGGATGCCAGCAATGTGGCGGTGTCCAGCCTCAAGGAACACCTGGGCACCCTGCGTTGCACCAACGGCCAGGTGCAGACCGCCGACGCGCTGCGCTACCTGGAAACCCAGGCCGCCAGCGAATACGACGTGGTGTTCCTCGACCCGCCGTTCAACCAGAACCTGCTGCCGACCGTGTGCGCGTTGCTGGAAGAGCGCCAATGGCTGGCGCCGGACTCGTGGATCTACACTGAAAGCGAAAGTGCGCCATCCAGCCTGGGCCTGCCCGGCAGCTGGCGCCTGCACCGGGAACAAAAATCCGGGCGGGTGTATTACGCATTGTGGCAACGTTCGGTACAGCCCTCGGCCTGAACGGGCTTTTGTGGCGAGCAAGCTCGCTCGCCACAGTGAGTCCGCGTGCCACAGAGAGTGTCATGACCCCCTCTTCAGACCTGTTCAAACCCGCCTTCGGCCTCGGCAACCCTCATCTGCAAACGTTGTGGGGGCCGCTGTGGCGCCCGACCACGCACCTCGAACGCCCACGCGAACGCCTGTGGCTGGACGACGGCGACTTTCTCGACCTCGACTGGCATGGCCCCCATGACGCGCAAGCGCCGTTGGTGCTGGTACTGCATGGGCTGACCGGCTCGTCCAACTCGCCTTACGTGGCCGGCCTGCAAAAAGCCCTCGCCGCCCAGGGCTGGGCCAGTGCGGCCTTGAACTGGCGCGGATGCTCGGGCGAGCCGAACCTGTTGGCGCGCAGCTACCACTCGGGCGCCAGCGAAGACCTGGCGGCGGCGATTGCCCATCTGCGCGCCAAGCGGCCGTTGGCGCCGTTGTATGCGGTGGGTTATTCCCTGGGGGGCAACGTGCTGCTCAAGCATTTGGGCGAAACCGGCGCGAATTCGGGGCTGCAAGGCGCGGCGGCGGTGTCGGTGCCGTTTCGTCTGGATCAGTGCGCCGATCGCATCGGCCTGGGCTTTTCGCGGGTGTACCAGAAGCACTTCATGCGCGAGATGGTGACGTATATCCGTGTCAAACAAAGCCGCTTTTTACAGGATGGTCGCGCTGAAGGGCTCAAGGCCCTGGAGGCACTCGGGTCTCTGGAGAAGATGCACACGTTCTGGGACTTCGACGGCCGGGTCACCGCGCCGCTGCATGGTTTCCTCAGTGCCGAAGACTATTACCGCCGCGCGTCGAGCCGTTACTACCTGGGCGATATCCGCACGCCGACCCTGATCATCCAGGCGGCCGATGACCCGTTTGTCTTCGCCCATAGCCTGCCCGAAGCCAGCGAGTTGTCGGATTGCACCGAGTTCGAATTGCTGGCCAAGGGTGGGCATGTGGGGTTTGTCGACGGTTCGCTGAAGCGCCCCGGTTACTACCTGGAGCGGCGGATTCCGCAATGGCTGCTGACACAACCCCGTTAAACAAGGTGGGTTTACACGCAGGACAACTCAGTCGCCCGTCGCGATTTCCCGCGTTGGATCGGTAATCCACTCGCTCCACGATCCCGCATACAACTTGCCCAACGGGTAACCCGCCAGGCTCAGGGCGAACAGGTTGTGGCACGCCGTCACGCCCGAACCGCAATACGCCACCAACTCATCCGGCGAACGGCCTTGCAACTGGGCGGCGAAGCGCTGCTTGAGCTGCTCGGCCGGCAGGAAACGCCCATCGCTGCCCAGGTTTTCGGTGAACGCCGCACATTGCGCGCCGGGAATGTGCCCGGCAATCGGGTCGATAGGCTCGACATCGCCGCGAAAGCGCGGCTGGGCGCGGGCGTCGATCAGGGTCAGGCCCGGTTGGCCCAGGCGTTTTTGCAGCTGCTTGGCATCCAGCAGCAGGCGATTGTCCGGCGTGCCGACAAAGGTGCCGCGCTCGATCACCGGCGCATCCAGGCTTAACGGGAAGCCGGCCGCGTGCCAGGCCTTCAAGCCACCGTCCAGGATAAACACGCCATCACGCTTGCCCAGCCACGCCAGCGACCACCAGGTGCGGGCGGCATAAACACCAGGGCCGTCGTCGTAGAGCACCACATCGGTATCGGCATTGATGCCCCAGGCACGCAGTTGCTCGGCGAGCGTCTGCGCCTGCGGCAACGGGTGACGCCCGGTCACGCCCTTGGTCACCGGCCCACTGAGATGACGCTCCAGGTCGGCATATTGCGCGCCTTCGATATGCCCTTCGGCGTAGCTGCACATTCCGTAGTCCGGGTCTTCCAGGGCAAAGCGGCAGTCTAGTATCACCAGAGCGCCGCGCTGTTGGCGCTCGGCCAGTTGCTGGGGGCTGATCAGTTGGGCAAGTGGCATGACAGACTCCTGTGAACAAATTCGGGAAAGATCCTACTTCACTTCTTCCAGTGCCTGGTTCAACGGCACGTAAAACTCTTTGAACAGTGCATCCACCGCCGCTTTGGCCTGCGGCGTGACAAACCCCGCTTCCAGCACCAGCACCTGATACACCCCGCGCTTGATCGCTTCGGCGCTCAGATGTGTGGATTTTTCATTGGTGGTACACAAAAACCGCACCCAGGAGGTAAGGATGATCCAGGCGTTGAGGGTCAGCGCCTCGGTTTGCACCGGGTCCATATTGAGAATGCCGGCATCGACAAACCCTCGGTAAATGGCGCCCCCCTGAATCAGGCAACGCTGGGAAAAGCGCCGGTAGCCGGTGGCCAGTTCCGGGTCGCTCTCCAGCAGGTGTTCGAGGTCACGGTGCAGGAAACGGTAGCGCCACATGCCGGCCAGGACCGCCTGCAGGTAGAAGCGCTTGTCCTCCACCACCATGGTGCGACCCTGGGGCGGGCGCAGGAAACTGTCGACCAAGGCTTCGTATTCGCGAAACAGCACGGCGATGATCGCCTGCTTGTTGGGGAAGTGGTAGTACAGGTTGCCCGGCGAAATTTCCATATGGGCGGCGATATGGTTGGTGCTGACACTGCGCTCGCCCTGCTGGTTAAAAAGCTCCAGGCTGGTTTGCACAATGCGCTCGCTGGTCTTTACTCGTGGTGCCATAGGGGATCAGCTTCTGTACACGTGATCGACCATCTTACGGCCTAACCTTGCCGGGATAAATCCAGTTATGGCTGCAATGCCATTTGACAATTTAGAGCAATAACTCTAAAAATCCAGGCAGACCAATAACAATCCGGAACTGCACCATGTCTGCCAACGTTGCCTACCCGCAAGATTCCCAGACACTGGATCAACTCCAGGGCCTGTTCGACGCCCAACGCCGCGCCTATGCCGCCAACCCGATGCCGCCGGCCGCGCAACGCCAGCAATGGCTCAAGGCCTTGCGCGAAGTGCTCAGCGACGAACGCCAGGCGCTGATCGACGCGATCAGCCAGGACTTCAGCCATCGCAGCGCCGACGAAACCCTGTTCGCCGAACTGATGCCCAGCCTGCATGGCATTCACTATGCGAGCAAACACCTCAGTGGCTGGATGAAACCTTCCCGCCGCGCTGTAGGCATCGCCTTCCAGCCCGCCTCGGCCAAAGTCATCTACCAACCGCTGGGCGTGGTCGGGGTGATCGTGCCCTGGAACTACCCGCTGTACTTGGCCATCGGGCCATTGGTGGGCGCGTTGGCCGCGGGCAACCGGGTGATGCTCAAACTCAGCGAATCGACCCCGGCCACCGGCGAACTGCTCAAGACCCTGCTGGCGAAGGTCTTCCCCGAAGACCTGGTGTGCGTGGTGCTGGGCGAGGCCGACGTCGGCATGGCATTTTCCAGGCTGCGCTTCGATCATCTGCTGTTCACCGGCGCCACCAGCATCGGTAAACATGTGATGCGTGCGGCGGCCGAGCATCTGACCCCGGTCACGCTGGAACTGGGCGGCAAATCGCCGGCGATCGTTTCCGCCGATGTGCCCCTCAAGGACGCCGCCGAACGCATCGCCTTCGGCAAGGCCCTGAACGCCGGGCAAACCTGCGTAGCGCCGGACTACGTGCTGGTGCCGGAAGATCGCGTCGAGGGTTTCGTCGAGGCCTACAGCAAGGCGCTTCGTGGTTTTTACCCGATACTGGCCAACAACCCGGACTACACCGCCATCATCAACGAACGGCAACTGGCCCGGCTCAACGCCTACGTGAAGGACGCCACCGACAAGGGCGCCACCCTGATCCCTCTGTACGACCAGGGCCAGGCACGCCGCATGGCCCACAGCCTGCTGTTGAATGTCAGCGATGAAATGACGGTGATGCAGGACGAAATCTTCGGCCCGGTGCTGCCGATCGTGCCTTATCGCGGCATCGACCAAGCCTTTGCCTACATCAATCAGCGGCCTCGCCCACTGGCCCTGTACTACTTCGGCTACAACAAGCGCGAACAGAACCGCGTACTCCACGAAACCCACTCCGGCGGCGTATGCCTGAACGACACGCTGCTGCATGTGGCTCAGGACGACATGCCTTTCGGCGGCATCGGCCCGTCGGGCATGGGCCACTACCACGGCCATGAAGGGTTCCTCACGTTCAGCAAGGCCAAGGGCGTGCTGGTCAAGCAGCGCCTGAACGCCGCGAAGTTGATCTACCCGCCCTACGGCAAATCGATCCAGAAGCTGATCCAGAAGCTGTTTATCCGCTGATACCGCCACCCTCGGGATAACCATAACAATGAACCCAAGCCTGACTGATTCACCCGCGCTGTCGCGGCGCGGCGTCCTGAAAATCGGCCTGTGCGCCAGCGCCTTCCTGGCCACCGCCGGGCTGGGCGCGAGCCTCAGCGGCTGCTCCAGCAGCACTCCGGCCAGCGGCTTTGCCCTGTTGCGCAGCAGCGACTTGCCGTTTCTGCGCGCGGTGATCCCGGTGCTGCTGGAAGGCGTGGCCAGCACCCAGGAAGTCGCCAGCGGGATTGAAGACACCCTGAAAAAACTCGACTACAGCCTGCAGCACCTGTCGCCGGAGATGTTCAAGCTGACCCAGCAACTGTTCGACGTGCTGGGCATGGGCATCACCCGCGGCCCACTGACCGGGGTCTGGGACAGTTGGGAAAACGCCAGTGGCGAACAGATCCGCAACTTCCTGCACCGCTGGGAAAACAGCTACCTGAACCTGCTGCGCATGGGCCAGGGTTCGTTGCTCAAGCTGGTGATCATGGCCTGGTACTTCCGGCCGGCGTCGTGGGCCCATTGCGGCTACCCCGGGCCGCCGAAGATCTGATTCGCATCCCCCCAATAAAAACAAGAGACGACCCCGATGCCTGTACCCGATCTGTTCCGCGACGGCCTGGCCCGCGGCTGGAAAACCCACAATGGCGCCGCCCTCGACCGCGACCTGACGCTGGAAGCCGACGTAGCGATCATCGGCAGCGGTGCCGGCGGCGGCACCACTGCCGAAATCCTCAGCGCCGCCGGCTACAAAGTGCTGCTGATCGAAGAAGGCCCGCTCAAGACCAGCAGCGATTTCAAGCTGCTCGAAGACGAGGCCTACGCCAGCCTGTATCAAGAAGGCATCGGCCGCATGAGCAAGGACGGCGCCATCACCATCCTGCAAGGCCGGGCCGTGGGCGGCACCACGCTGATCAACTGGACCTCCAGCTTCCGCACCCCGGACGCCACCCTCAGCCACTGGGCCAGCGAATATGCGGTCAAGGGCCACAGCAGCGCGGACATGGCGCCATGGTTCGAAAAAATGGAACAGCGCTTGGGCATCGCTCCCTGGGCCATGCCGCCCAACGCCAACAACGACGTGATCCGCAAAGGCTGCGAACAGCTGGGCTACAGCTGGCATGTGATCCCGCGCAACGTGCGCGGCTGCTTCAACCTGGGTTATTGCGGCATGGGTTGCCCGGTCAACGCCAAGCAGTCGATGCTGGTGACCACCATCCCCTCCACCCTGGAGAAAGGCGGCGAGCTGCTGTACCTGGCCCGCGCCGAACGCCTGGTCTACAGCGGCGACCGCATCAATAGCCTGGAATGCGTGGCCATGGACGAACGCTGCGTGGCGCCGACTGGACGCAAGATCACGGTCAAGGCCAGGCATTACGTGCTGGCCGGCGGCGGCATCAACAGCCCGGCGCTGCTGATGCGCTCGGCCGCCCCCGACCCGCATTCGCGGCTGGGCAAGCGCACCTTTTTGCATTTGGTGAACTTCTCCGCGGCGCTGTTCGACGAGGTGATCAACCCGTTCTATGGCGCGCCGCAGTCGATCTATTCCGATCACTTCCAATGGCTGGACGGCACCACCGGCAGAATGTCGTACAAGCTCGAAGCGCCGCCGCTGCACCCGGCGCTGGCCAGTACGCTGCTCGGCGGCTACGGCACCCAGAACGCCCTGGACATGAGCCAATTGCCACATACCCACGCAATGCTTGCCCTGCTGCGCGACGGCTTCCACCCCGACAGCCCCGGCGGCAGCGTGGAACTGCGCGGCGACGGCACACCGGTGCTCGATTACCAGGTGTCGCCTTACGCCTGGGACGGCCTGCGCCGCGCGTTCCACAGCATGGCCGAGATCCAGTTCGCGGCGGGCGCCAAGTCGGTCAAGCCGCTGCATCACGATGCGCGCTACGTGAAGACCCTGGCCGAAGCACGCAGCCTGATCGACGGCCTCAACCTGGAATTGCACCGCACCTGCCTGGGCAGCGCCCACGTGATGGGCGGCTGCGCCATGGGCGAAGAGCCGAAAAATGCGGTGGCCGACAGCCTCGGTCGCCATCACCAACTGCGCAACCTGTCGATCCACGATGGTTCGCTGTTCCCCACCAGCATTGGCGCCAACCCGCAGTTGTCGGTGTACGGATTGACCGCGCAACTGGCGAGCGCATTGGCCGAACGTCTGAAAACGGCATGAAAAAACAGGGTATTTCGCGGGTCTATCTGCATAAGTCGACTTGGCCGACCGGGACGGCTGCGATACCATCCGGTTCCCCAACGGACTCCGCCAGGACGACGCGATGAACCGAGTGTTGTACCCAGGTACCTTCGACCCGATTACCAAAGGCCATGGCGATCTGGTCGAACGCGCCTCGCGCTTGTTCGACCATGTGATCATCGCGGTCGCTGCCAGCCCCAAGAAAAACCCGCTGTTTCCCCTGGAACAGCGCGTGGAGCTGGCGCGCGAGGTCACCAAGCACCTGCCCAACGTCGAAGTGGTGGGTTTCTCGACGCTGCTGGCACATTTCGCCAAAGAGCAGAACGCCAATGTGTTCCTGCGCGGCCTGCGCGCGGTATCGGACTTCGAATACGAATTCCAGTTGGCCAACATGAACCGCCAACTGGCGCCGGACGTGGAAAGCCTGTTCCTCACGCCGTCGGAGCGTTATTCGTTCATTTCCTCGACGCTGGTCCGTGAAATCGCGGCCCTGGGCGGGGATATCACCAAGTTCGTGCATCCGGCCGTGGCTGATGCGCTGACCCTGCGCTTCAAGAAGTAAGACCGCTCACTCGGCGCCCGCTCGCACTGCGGGCGCCAATGCGGCACAATTGCGCGCATTAGTTTTCCAGATGCCTTGGCTGACTGCCCTGGCAGGAGTTTCCATGTCCTTGATCATCACCGACGATTGCATCAACTGCGACGTCTGCGAACCCGAGTGCCCGAACGCCGCGATTTCCCAAGGCGAAGAGATCTACGTGATCGACCCCAACCTCTGCACCCAGTGCGTCGGCCACTACGACGAACCGCAGTGCCAGCAGGTGTGCCCGGTGGATTGCATTCCACTGGATGAAGCCCATCCGGAGACTGAAGAACAGTTGATGGAGAAGTACCGGAAGATTACCGGTAAGGCTTGAGCCTGGTGGCGTCTGTGAGGGCCTCATCGGGGGCAAGCCCCCTCCCACATCAAAATGTGGGAGGGGGCTTGCCCCCGATGGCGATATCCGCCATCACACAGCAATCAGCTCTGGCACTTAGGGCAAAACACACTCGCCCGCTGCCCCAGCACCACATTGCGCAACTCGCTCCCGCAGACCTTGCACGCCTCGCCGCCCCGGCCGTAGACGAACAGTTCCTGCTGGAAATACCCCGGCTGCCCGTCGCCGCCGATAAAGTCGCGCAAGGTGGTGCCGCCGCGCTCGATGGCGGCCGCCAGAATGCGCTTGATCTCGATCGCCAGCTTCAGATAGCGCCCGCGTGAAATGCCACCGGCCTCGCGGCGCGGATCGATCCCCGCCGCGAACAGCGCTTCGGTCGCGTAGATATTGCCCACGCCCACCACCACCGCGTTGTCCATGATGAACGGTTTGACCGCCATCGAACGCCCACGGGACAGTTTGAACAGGCGCTCGCCATCGAACAGGTCGGTCAACGGCTCCGGCCCCAGGCGGATCAGCAGTTCGTGGTTATGCGGGTCCTGGCTCCAGAGCATCGCGCCAAAACGCCGAGGGTCGGTGTAGCGCAGGGCCAGGCCCGACTCCAGCTCGATGTCCACATGCTCATGCTTGGCCGCCGGCAGGCCGACTTCCACCAGGCGCAGGTTGCCCGACATGCCCAGGTGACTGATCAGGGTGCCCACTTCGGCGTTGATCAACAGGTACTTGGCCCGCCGCTCCACCAGCACGATGCGCTGCCCGGACAGGCGTACATCGAGGTCTTCCGGGATCGGCCAGCGCAGGCGTCGCTCGCGCACCACGACGCGGCTGACCCGCTGGCCTTCCAGGTGCGGCGCAATCCCGCGCCGAGTGGTTTCGACTTCTGGTAACTCGGGCATGTGTGCCTCGTGAGGTAAGGGTCAGTGCGCGCCCAGTTCGCGGATCGACAACTTCATGCTTTCGAAGTCGTAGTCCGACAGGCCCACGTAGTCCAGCACCAGATGGCCAATCGCGTCCCACTCATAGTCGACCGGCTGGTTGCCCAACACCCGGTACGACGCGCAGATGTGCTCGGCCATTTTCAGGATCGCCAGCAGGTTCTTGAGCTGCGGATTGCGCGGCGACTCATCGCTGAAGATCGCCAGGGCGTTGTGATGGTTGGCAATGGCGTCGGTCACATGCTCCGGCAGGCGCCAGGACTTGGCGGTGTAATAGCCGACCACCGCATGGTTGGTGTTGAACGCATTGTTTTCGGTGTCGACCACTCGGCAGTCGGCACCGGCATTGGCGTAGGACTCTTCGAGCACCACCATGTAATTGGGGAAGCGCTTGAGCATCAGCGGCACGCCGCAATCGTGGAACAGCCCCAGGGCATAGGCTTCGTCCACCGCCTGGGCGCCGGTGCGCTTGGCCAGGGTGAGGCAGGTCATGGCCACGTCCTGGGCGGTGTCCCAGAAACGGTTGAGGGTGACGATGGTGTCGTCGCTCATCTCGCCCTTGATCGACAGGGCGTTGATCAGGTTGATGATCGAACGGCTGCCCAGCAGGTTAACGGCGCGCTGGATCGAGGCGATCTTGTTGCTCAGGCCGTAATACGACGAGTTGACGATCTTCAGCAGCGCGCCGGACAGGCCCGGGTCCTGGGAAATCAACCGCGCGATCACTTCCAGGTCCGGGTCGGGCATGTACTGTTCCATCTGCAAATCCACCATGATTTGCGGCTGAGGCGGCACACTGATGCCTTGCAGGGCCTGCTGGATCTGTTCGGCGGAAAGCTCTTGGGACATAAGTACACACTCTGGGCGAGAGGGGGATTCTAACCCCGATGGGAAGCTGACCGACACCTCAAAAAACCAAATGGCACTCCTATCAAATGGACGCCACAGCACGCGCGCCCCCTGCAACCCATCAGGCCAAGCCACGAAATGTAATGCAACACGGTATACTCCCGCTCTTTTTTCCGGAGCGACGTCATGTCCCTGCCAAGCCTGCGTCTCAAAGCCAACGCCGATCGTCGTTTGCGCAACGGCCACCTGTGGGTCTACAGCAACGAAATCGACGTGGCCGCCACCCCACTTCACGGCTTCCAGGCGGGCGACCAGGCCATCCTCGAAGCGGCCGGCGGCAAGACCCTGGGCATCGTGGCCATGAGCCCGAACAACCTGATCTGCGCGCGCCTGCTGTCGCGTGACATCAAGTTGCCTTTGGACAAGTCGCTGCTGGTACACCGCCTGAACGTCGCCCTGTCCCTGCGCGACCGCCTGTTCGACAAGCCGTTCTACCGCCTGGTCTACGGCGATTCCGACCTGCTGCCGGGCCTGGTGGTCGACCGTTTCGGCGACATCCTGGTGGTACAGATCGCCTCGGCGACCATGGAAGCGCATAAAGAAGACGTGATCGCCGCTCTGACCCAAGTGCTCAAGCCGAGCGGCATTCTGTTCAAGAACGACTCCGCCGCGCGCGACGCCGAAGGCCTCAACCGCTACGTCGAAACCGTGTTCGGCCTGGTGCCGGAGTGGGTCGCGCTGGAAGAAAACGGCGTGAAATTCGAAGCCCCGGTGATCCAGGGCCAGAAAACCGGCTGGTTCTATGACCACCGCATGAACCGCGCACGCCTGGCCCCGTATGCCAAAGGCAAGCGCGTCCTCGATCTGTACAGCTACATCGGCGGCTGGGGCGTGCAAGCCGCGGCCTTCGGCGCCACTGAAGTGTTCTGCGTCGACGCCTCGGCCTTCGCCCTCGACGGCGTCGAGCGCAACGCCGCGCTGAACGGCGTCGCCGAGAAAATGACCTGCATCGAAGGCGACGTCTTCGAAGCCCTCAAAGAGCTGAAAGCCAGCGAAGAACGCTTCGACGTGATCGTCGCCGACCCACCGGCCTTCATCAAACGCAAAAAAGACATGAAAAACGGCGAAGGCGCCTACCGCCGCCTCAACGAGCAAGCCATGCGCCTGCTCAGCAAGGACGGCATCCTGGTCAGCGCCTCGTGCTCGATGCACCTGCCGGAAGACGACCTGCAGAACATCCTGCTGACCAGCGCCCGCCACCTGGACCGCAACATCCAGATGCTCGAACGCGGCGGCCAGGGCCCGGATCACCCGGTGCACCCGGCGATTGTTGAGACGCGCTACATCAAGAGCATCACCTGCCGGTTGCTGCCAAATAGCTAAAGACCAAAACCGTCCCCCTGTAGGAGCGAGCTCGCTCGCGAAAAACGCATAGACGACGCGGGCTACCTGATAGCGCTGCGTCATCGTTGACGTGCTTCGCGAGCAAGCTCGCTCCTACAAGGGGGAAGAGGTCACAACCAGATGGCGTCCCATAGCGGGTACTGGCCGATATGCTTGACCAGCCCTGCACGCAAGGGATTGGCCACGATATAGCGGGCCATTGCTTTCAAATCTTCCTCCCGACGCAGTGCGCGGTCGAAGTAACCTTTTTGCCATAGGGTCCCGAACGAACACCTGGCCTGGTTGATGGCACGGGCACTTCGCGACTTGGTGATTCGCATCAGCCTTGGCAAGTCGCCGTTATGCAACTCGACCAGCCAATGGAAATGGTCAGGCATGACCACCCAGGCCAGCGAAGTCGCCTCACCCTCGTCCTGAGCCTGCCTGAACTCACTGACAAGCAGGCGGCCGATGCGCCAGTCCTGAAAGATCAATTGCCGTTGATGGGTAACCGCAGTGATCAGGTAAATACGGCCCGACTCCGAACAGCGTCCGATGCGCAGCCGATGTGCACGTTGCTGGGTGGACATTCCTTCGTCCTCTTCTGTGAGTGAAAGAGAAACGGTAGGCGCAGCGACGTCAACCGGCCTCTAAACAGTGGTTCTGAATATGTCCCTCCCCTGTAGGAGCGAGCTTGCTCGCGAAGAACGTCAACAATAACGCCGTACTATCAGGAGGCCCGTGTCGCCTGTTCGTTTTTCGCGAGCAAGCTCGCTCCTACATCAGATTGGTTGATCCGGGCGTGCGTCGCCACGGCGCTTTTCGCCATTCCCTCCAGCCGCCAGCGGTGTAGAATCGGCCTATTCATCGCCAGTCATCCCCCGGCGGGTTTATGAGCTCGAGGCCAAAACGCACGGCGATCCCGTAACGTTTGCGGCAACGTCCGGACACCAGTGCCATTTTTCGGGTGTTCCAGACGTCCATAGAAGCTCACTCCCCTTAGCACCTGATTAGTTTTGATTAGCCGCCCGGAGGGCTCAAATGCCAGATTACCGCTCGAAAACATCCACCCATGGCCGCAACATGGCCGGCGCCCGCGCACTGTGGCGTGCCACGGGGATGAAAGATGACGACTTCAAGAAGCCGATCATCGCGATTGCCAACTCGTTCACCCAGTTCGTCCCCGGCCACGTCCACCTCAAGGACCTGGGCCAACTGGTCGCCCGCGAGATCGAACGCGCCGGCGGTGTCGCCAAAGAATTCAACACCATCGCCGTGGACGACGGCATCGCCATGGGCCATGACGGCATGCTGTATTCCCTGCCGAGCCGCGAGATCATCGCCGACTCCGTGGAGTACATGGTCAACGCCCACTGCGCCGACGCCATCGTGTGCATCTCGAACTGCGACAAGATCACCCCCGGCATGCTGATGGCCGCCCTGCGCCTGAACGTCCCGGTGATCTTCGTCTCCGGCGGCCCGATGGAAGCCGGCAAGACCAAACTCGCCTCCCACGGCCTCGACCTGGTCGATGCCATGGTCATCGCCGCCGATTCCAGCGCTTCTGACGAGAAGGTCGCGGAATACGAGCGCAGCGCCTGCCCGACCTGCGGTTCGTGCTCCGGCATGTTCACCGCCAACTCGATGAACTGCCTGGTGGAAGCCCTGGGCCTGGCCTTGCCGGGCAACGGTTCCACGCTGGCCACCCACAGCGACCGCGAGCAACTGTTCCTGCAGGCCGGCCGCACCATCGTCGAGCTGTGCAAGCGCTACTACGGCGAGAACGATGAGTCGGTGTTGCCGCGCAACATCGCCAACTTCAAGGCGTTCGAAAACGCCATGACCCTGGACATCGCCATGGGCGGTTCCACCAACACCATCCTGCACTTGCTGGCCGCGGCCCAGGAAGCCGAGATCGATTTCGACCTGCGCGACATCGACCGCCTGTCCCGTCATGTGCCGCAACTGTGCAAAGTCGCGCCGAACATCCAGAAGTACCACATGGAAGACGTGCACCGCGCCGGCGGGATCTTCTCGATCTTAGGTTCCCTGGCGCGCGGCGGCCTGCTGCACACCGACCTGCCGACCGTACACAGCAAGTCCCTCGCCGAAGGCATCGCCAAGTGGGACATCACCCAGACTGACGACGAAGCCGTACACACCTTCTTCAAGGCCGGCCCGGCGGGCATCCCGACCCAGACCGCGTTCAGCCAGTCGACCCGTTGGGACACCCTCGACGCCGACCGTGAAAACGGCTGCATCCGCAGTGTCGAGCACGCCTATTCGAAAGAAGGCGGCCTGGCCGTGCTGTACGGCAACATCGCCCTCGACGGCTGCGTGGTGAAAACCGCCGGTGTGGATGAGTCGATCCACGTCTTCGAAGGTCGCGCCAAGATCTACGAAAGCCAGGACAGCTCGGTACGCGGCATCCTCGCCGACGAAGTCAAGGAAGGCGACATCGTGATCATCCGCTACGAAGGCCCGAAAGGCGGCCCGGGTATGCAGGAGATGCTCTACCCAACTTCGTACCTGAAATCCAAAGGCCTGGGCAAAGCCTGCGCGCTGTTGACCGACGGCCGTTTCTCCGGCGGCACCTCGGGCCTGTCCATCGGCCATGCTTCGCCTGAAGCCGCTGCCGGCGGCGCGATTGGCCTGGTACAGGACGGCGACAAGGTACTGATCGACATTCCGAACCGCTCGATCAACCTGTTGATCAGCGACGAAGAACTGGCCGCGCGCCGGGTCGAGCAGGACAAGAAGGGCTGGAAGCCGGTGGAGAAGCGTCCGCGCAAAGTCACTACCGCGTTGAAGGCTTATGCGTTGCTGGCGACCAGTGCCGACAAGGGTGCGGTGCGTAACAAGGCGATGCTGGACGGGCTGTAAGGCCTAATCCTGCGCATAAAAAAGCCCCGCCCAGTGCGGGGCTTTTTGTTAAAGGTTTACTGCCCAGCCAAGCGGGTTTGCAAATAACGATAAAGCCCGGCCGCACTCTTTCGATAGCCTTGCTCGTTCAGGTGAACCAGATCGTTCTGAGCAAGGTGGTCGGCCTGCCAAGCCTCAATCGAACAGGGGCCTCCCATATACGCTTGCCAGTCCCAGAACAGAGCCCCCGCGCGTAAGGCGGCCTGCCGTTGGATCTGGATGACCCGAGACAGATTTTTCGGCTGACGCTCTTCGCACGCCATGCCGGACCGCTGCTTTATCGAGTCTGCCGGCCCGACCAACAAAAGCACGGTGGCGGGTAATGTGCGGCGCAAGAACGCGAGCTTTTCAAGCAACTCATCGTGATAACGCCTCGGATCCAGATCGTCATCGAACGCTTCGTTACCGCCATACGCCAGCACCAGCAGGTCGGGATGCAGCGCGTTCAACGTATGCTCCCATCCGGCCTGCCACGCATCGACCGAATTCAGGGTTGCACCGTTGATACCCAGTGCCGAGTAAGTCACTCCAGTCTGTTGCTGTGACTCGATATTCCAGCCGCCGAGCGCAACCCCCCGTTCACTGATGATCGCCAGGTCCAATGGCAGGGCCAGATTTTCGAGCGCCCGACTGAACCGCCATTGCCCGGAAGTCGACAACAATGGCACCGCCATGTGACGAATGCCGTCATCCGCCACCAAACCGCTGTCAACATCAGCTCGGTACAGCGCAGAAACCCGGTAGCGCATTTCATGGGGTTCTCGCACACCAATCCTGACGTGGGCGTTGGGCGCCACGGGCAACGCCAGATAACCACCGAGCGGGAATTCATCGCGGTGCTGATAACGGCTTGAAATCAGGCGCCATTGGTCACTATCAGCCGCCAGTACCACTTGATCGTAACGGGTGCCTGGGACCGGTGTAGCCGCGACGAAACCTATTCCGCCCTCACCATATTGCAGTTGGAACAAACGGCGCATTTCACCGGAAAACCAATCAGCCGCCGTATGGGAGTCGCCCAACTGCACGATATTGACGGAACTACCGTGCGAAACCTTGAGCTTGTCGGCCAACGTCACTAAACCAGAAACAGGCACTGCTTGCGGTTCTGCCGCCAAGGCCCGAATCGAGAACAGCGCACTGCATCCGCCTGACACCGCCAGCAACACCATCGAGCGACATAGCCATAGCCACATGTTGCAGTCCCCTGACCATCCCGATAGTTGACTATAGCCGTCGCTCAGCGGCACAGGCCCGATAAAAATCCGCGCCGTGCGGGGCATTTTTTTGCCTGGAGAAAACCTCCAACACACGGGAGATCAACAGGTGGGAGGGGGCTTGCTCCCGATAGCGGTGGGTCAGTCAACACTGCTATCGGGAGCAAGCCCCCTCCCACAATTACCGGCGTACACCCGTGGTTACTGGATCTCGTCAGGCTTGACGATCACCCAGTTCTTGTCCGCCGTCACCGGCAAGCCTTCCTTGGCCTGGGCGGCCGCGTGTTTGGCCATCATGCCGTTGAGCTGGGTCATGTACTTGTCTTTGCGGTTGACCCACAGATGAATGCCGCCCTTGGCCACGTCCACATCGTGGAACAGCATGTAGCCGTCGCTGGTCGGGGTATCGCCGCCGACGATTACCGGCTTTTTCCATTCGTCGATGTAGGTCAGGATCGCGGCGTGCTTACCGGCCATCCAGGTCGCCGGGGTCCACAGGTAGGGGGTCAATTCCAGACCGAGGTTGGCTTTTTCGTCGTATTTGCCGGCAGTGATCTGCTTGCGTGCGGTGGTCAGTTCGCCGGTCTTGCGGTCCTTGAGCAGGGTGCTCACGCCGATGACGTTCTGCGGTTTGACGTTGTAGCCGTACTTCGGATCGGCAGCGACCATGCGTACCAGCTCTTCCGACGCGGCGGTCATCACATACACCTCGATGCCGTTTTCCATGAGCTTGTTGTACAGCTCAGCCTGACCGGTGAAGACTTTCGGCGGCTGGACTTCGGAGTTCTTCACCGCGTCGCCTTCGAAATAGCTGACCGGCACTGGCTTGCCGGAGGCCATCAACTCATCGACCTGGACCTTGAGTTCCTTGAGGGTAAAACCTGCAAACACCTGGGCCACCCACGGGTAGCAGACCATGTCGTCCACTTCGCAGAGGCGATAGTAGTAACTGAACAGGCTTTCCTTATGCTCGGCGGTGTCTTTGAAGGGCATAAGCTTGAGCGACGGGTCGAGGCTGTCGCGGGTGATCAGGCCCTTGTTTTCCATGTAGGGCAGCAGGGACTCTTCGAGGTCGTAGCGGTAGCTGGTGTTGTCCATGTCGAACACCGCGAAGTTACCCTTGTTGGCGTTGGCGGCGATCATTTCGTTCAGTTGCTTGGCGGCCGGGGCCGGCCAGTGTTTCAACTCGGTGGCGGCGAACGCCTGGCCGGCGAGTGCGAGGCAGAATGCGGCGGATACCAGTAGTTTCGGCGCGAGCTTCATAGGCGTTGTCTCCCTGAGTGAAAGACATCGACGCTAACAAATCCCTGTGACAGTTTTCGCCCGGTCGCGACCGCTTGCGTTCTGATTCCGCCATTGCCATGTGCCTGAGCGCCAACTACTTATTCCAAAAACGACAGACACCATTCCATATTGGTATTAAATCAATATATATCAAGCTGTTAGGCTTCCCGGTTCGCAATCGCAGGCTCACGCGATTGGCAACACTCTCAACGGAGCTTCAATGAATCTGCCCCTGATTCTCAACTTACTGGTGTTCGTGGCCCTGTTGCTGGGCCTGGCACAAACCCGTCGAACGAACTGGAGCCTCGCCAAGAAGGTCCTGTTCGCCCTGATACTCGGCGTGGCGTTCGGTACGGCCTTGCACACCATTTACGGCGATGGCAACCCGGTCCTCAAAGCCTCTATCGGCTGGTTCGATCTGGTCGGCAACGGTTATGTGCAGTTGCTGCAAATGATCGTGATCCCGCTGGTGTTCGCTTCGATCCTCAGCGCCGTGGCACGTCTGCACAACGCCGCGTCCCTGGGCAAGATCAGCTTCCTGACCATCGGCACCCTACTGTTCACCACCGCGATTGCGGCGCTGATCGGCATCGGCCTGACCAACCTGTTCGGCCTCACCGCCGAAGGCCTGGTGGCCGGCACCCAGGAAATGGCGCGCCTGCAAGTGATCCAGAACGACTACGCGGGCAAGGTCGCCGACCTGAATATCCCGCAGTTGCTGTTGTCGTTCGTGCCGCAAAACCCGTTCGCCGACCTGGCCCGCGCCAAGCCGACCTCGATCATCAGCGTGGTGATCTTCGCCGCCTTCCTCGGCGTGGCCGCGCTGCAACTGCTCAAGGATGACGTGGAAAAGGGCCAGAAAGTGCTCAACGCCATCGACACCCTGCAAGCCTGGGTGATGCGCCTGGTGCGCCTGGTGATGAAGCTCACGCCCTACGGCGTATTGGCGCTGATGACCAAGGTGGTCGCCGGCTCCAACCTGCAAGACATCATCAAGCTCGGCAGTTTTGTCGTGGTCTCGTACCTGGCGCTGGGGCTGATGTTCCTGGTGCATGGCCTGCTGCTGTCGCTGGCCGGGATCAACCCGCTGCGCTTCTTGCGCAAGGTCTGGCCGGTGCTGACGTTCGCCTTCACCAGCCGCTCCAGCGCGGCGGCGATCCCGCTGAGTATCGAAGCGCAGACCCGCCGCCTGGGCATCCCGCACGCCATCGCCGGTTTCGCCGCCTCGTTCGGCGCGACCATCGGCCAGAACGGTTGCGCCGGTCTCTACCCGGCAATGCTGGCGGTGATGGTCGCGCCGACGGTCGGCATCAACCCGTTGGACCCGCTGTGGATCGCGACCCTGGTGGCGATTGTGACCTTGAGTTCGGCGGGCGTTGCCGGCGTGGGCGGTGGGGCGACGTTTGCCGCGCTGATCGTACTGCCGGCGATGGGCTTGCCGGTGTCACTGGTGGCGCTGCTGATTTCCGTGGAGCCGCTGATCGACATGGGCCGTACCGCGTTGAACGTGAACGGTTCGATGACAGCCGGGGCGATTACCAGCCAGATCATGCAGCAGACGGATAAAGAACGGCTGAATGCGGATGAGCATGCGGAGTTGGCGCAGGCCTGATAGACCGCTATCGGGGGCAAGTCGAATCGTCGCACCGCCCCTCCCACACTTGATCGCATTCACTCGGTCAAATGTGGGAGGGGGCTTGCCCCCGATGCTTTTAGGCTTTTTCCCAGACTTCGAAGTTGTAAGCCGGCTTGTCACCTTCGGCTGGGTTCTGCAGATTGGAAACCAACTTCCACTGGTTCTCATCAAACGCCGGAAACCACGCATCCCCTTCCGGGCTCAGCGCCACCCGCGTCAGGTACAGGCGATCCGCCTGTTCCAGCCCCTGCGCATAAAGCTGCGCGCCGCCGATCAACATCAGCTCATCCACGCCCTGCTCCAGGGCCCACGCTTGCGCACGCGCCACCGCCGCTTCAAGCGACGGAAAAACTTCCGCACCTTCCAGCGCCAGGTCGGTCTGACGACTGACCACAATGTTCAAGCGCCCCGGCAGCGGTCGACCCAGGGAATCCCAGGTCTTGCGCCCCATGATGATCGGCTTGCCCAGGGTGGTGGCCTTGAAATATTTGAAATCCCCCGGCAAATGCCAGGGCATGCTGTTGTCGACGCCGATCACACGGTTTTCACCGAGGGCTGCGATCAGGCTTAGAGGGAGAGTTTTTTTCATGGCGACGAGAATACCAGAGCCACGCGAAGCGTACCCCAACCGGCTGCACAGCGGTTATGCTCCAGGCTCACTGACACAACAGGACGGCGCGTGACTGCACTGACCCCCCTGCAAACACTCTGGCTGACGGAAACCGTGCGCCTGCGCGAAGAACACGCCGGCCCGCTGGAAGATCAGCAAGCCAATCGCCTGGCCCGCACGGCCGGCGGCGACCTGTCGACGCGCATTCAACAGCGCGCCCTGCACCTGGCCGAGCGCGATGGGCTGACAACCGCCCTCATCCGCTGGCTGCAAGGTGCGCGTTTGGCCCTGATACTGCTGGCGATAGTCGCGGTGATCAGTGGTGCAGGCCTGGCCTTTGCTGCGCTGGGTAACGGCCTGACCCCGGTGAATGTGTTCTGGGCGCTGGGCAGCCTGCTCGGCTTGAACCTGATCCTGCTGATCAGTTGGGCATTGGGCCTGCTGTTTGCCGGAGAACACAGCGCCAGCCTCGGCCGGCTGTGGTTGTGGCTCAGCGAAAAACTCGCGCGTGACGCCAAAGCCGCGCAACTGGCGCCGGCGTTGCTGCTGCTATTGCAGCGCCAGAAGCTCAATCGCTGGGCCGTCGGGGTGCTGGTCAACAGCCTGTGGTTACTCGCGTTGCTCAGCGCGCTGGCGATCCTGCTGACGCTGCTCGCCACCCGGCGCTACGGTTTTGTGTGGGAAACCACCATCCTCGGCGCCGACACCTTCGTCGCCGTGACCCAAGCCCTCGGCGCCCTGCCCGCCCTGCTTGGTTTCAACGTCCCCACGGTGGAGATGATCCGCGCCAGCGGCGATTCCGCCCTGAACATCGACAGCGCCCGCCAGGCCTGGGCCGCCTGGCTGGTGGGCGTGTTGCTGGTCTACGGCCTGTTGCCGCGGTTGATTCTCGCCCTGCTGTGCCTGTGGCGCTGGAAACGCGGACGCGCCGCCCTGCGCCTGGACCTCAACCTGCCCGGCTACAGCCAACTGCGCGAACGCCTGATGCCGAGCAGCGAACGGCTTGGGGTCAACGATGCGGCACCGGAGCAGTTGCACGCCGTCAGCGGCGGCGTCAGCGAACTGCACAGCGACGGCGCTCTGGTGGTCGCCATCGAACTCGACGACCAGCACCCGTGGCCGCCGAAGCTGCCGGGCAACGTGCAGAACGCCGGCATCCTCGACAGCCGCGAATCACGCCACAAACTGCTGGAACAACTGACCCGCTTCCCGCCCGCGCGCCTGGCCATCGCCTGCGACCCGCGCCGCTCGCCCGACCGGGGCAGCCTGGCGCTGATCGCCGAACTGGCGCGCAGCGCCAGCGCCACCCGCGTGTGGCTGCTGCAAGCGCCACCCGGCCAGGCGCTGGACGCCGAGCGCCTGGGCGATTGGCACGCGGCGCTGCAACAACTGGAACTGCCCTTCGCCGATTGCGCGCCGTTGAACTGGCTGGAGAGCGGCCATGACTAAACCCCTGAAACTCGCCGTGGTCGGCCACACCAATGTCGGCAAGACCTCGCTGCTGCGCACCCTGACCCGCGATGTCGGTTTCGGCGAAGTCTCCCATCGCCCCAGCACCACGCGGCATGTCGAAGGCGCGCGCTTGTCGGTCGAGGGCGAAGCCCTGCTGGAACTCTACGACACCCCCGGCCTGGAAGACGCCATCGCCCTGCTCGACTATCTGGAGCGCCTCGATCGCCCCGGCGAACGCCTCGACGGCCCAGCACGCCTGGCGCGTTTCCTGGAAGGCAGCGAAGCCCGCCAGCGTTTCGAACAGGAAGCCAAGGTGCTGCGCCAACTGCTGGCCTCCGATGCCGGCCTGTATGTGATCGACGCTCGCGAGCCGGTGCTGGCCAAATACCGCGACGAACTGCAAGTGCTGGCCAGTTGCGGCAAACCGTTATTGCCCGTGCTCAACTTCGTCAGCAGCAACGATCATCGCGAACCGGACTGGCGCGAAGCCCTGGCCCGCCTCGGCCTGCACGCACTGGTGCGGTTCGACAGCGTCGCGCCGCCGGAAGACGGCGAACGCCGCCTGTATGAAAGCCTCGCCCTGCTGCTGGAAAACGCCCGGCCCCAACTGGAACGGCTGATCCTCGACCAGCACGCCCAACGCCAGGCCCGCCAGCAAAGCGCCGCGCGGCTGATCGCCGAACTGCTGATCGACTGCGCCGCGTGCCGGCGCAGCGTGGTCACTGAAGAGGAACCGCAAGCCATCGGCGATTTGCGCAAGGCCGTGCGCCAGCGCGAGCAGCGTTGCGTGGAAGCCTTGCTCAAGCTGTTCGGCTTCCGCCCGCAGGACGCCGCCGCCAGCGACTTGCCGCTGCTCGACGGGCGCTGGGGCGATGACCTGTTCAACCCGGAAACCCTCAAGCAACTCGGCGTGCGCGTCGGCGGCGGGATTGCCGCCGGCGCGGCCGCCGGTGCCGGGGTCGACCTGCTGGTGGGTGGGTTGACCCTTGGCGCCGCCGCGCTGGCGGGCGCCATTGCCGGTGGCGCGCTGCAAACCGCGCGCAGCTATGGCGGGCGCCTGCTGGGCAAGATCAAGGGCCAGCGCGAGCTGACCGTCGACGACAGCGTGCTGCGCCTGCTGGCCCTGCGCCAACGCCAATTGCTCAAGGCCCTGAACCTGCGCGGTCATGCGGCGATGCACAGCATCAAGGTCGACACGCCGCAGGACAAGACCTGGCGCGAAGGCAAACTGCCCGATGCCCTGCACAAGGCCCGCGCCCACCCGCAGTGGTCGTCCCTCAACCCCCACGCCAAATTGAGCCAGGCCGAGCGCCAGGAGCAGGTCGAAGCCCTGGCCGCCCGGCTCGATGAAGCCTGACCCCGCTTATTGACGCGCGTACCACTCAAAGCCCAGAAAGGTCGTACACAACGTGCGGATCAGCTCTTTATCGGCCTTGTCCGCAATACCGTCGCGGTCGATGTCACTGTTGGTAAACGATTCCAGCACCCCGTCGCCATCGCCGTCATAGGCGGCGGCCTTGTAGATCAGCGAGCCCTTGCACTGCGGCGCCGTGCGTTCTTGGAATTCCAGCTTGACCGCGTTGGGCGTGCCGGCCTTGGCGTAATGATCGACGTACAGCGTCAACGTGCGCTGCCAGTGGCTGCGCCGATTGAACCAGTTCAATTTCAAAAAGCAGTCGGCGAAAGTGTCCACCCGCTGTTTTTCCAGCCGACAAGGGCGAGTGACCGGGTTCAGATCGTCCGCCCATTGCAGGTCGACCCGGCCGTCCGCGCTCATGTCCACGGCGAAGATCTCGTGGATCAGTTCATCAGGACAGCCAGCCTGCTGCTCATAGAAGTGCAGGATGACTGTGTCCGCCCGACCGTTGCCGCTCATGTCCTGGGCCGTCACTTTTAAGTAGCGCATCAGCGTTGCTCCTTGGATTGAAGAAGCAAGCCACCTTAGTGATCCGACCTCAGGGGCTCTAGGCGGCGCATCTGCGTTTGGCGTAAGGCCAATCTACGCAACCAGTAGCCGCGCGGCCTTGGCCTTGAGTACCTGCAGATCGAGCACCGGCACCTGCGCTTGCTTGGCCTGTTCGTCCCAGTGGCGCAGACGCAGGCTGATGGCGTAGAGCGGGTCTTGCTCGAACGCCCGCGCTTCGTCAGGCGTCATTGCCCCGCCTTGATACGCCAACGTGCGGCGGCTGGCTTCGCTCAACCGGGCGTAGTAGTCCGGCTGGCTGAATGTCAGGTAGCGCTTGGCCTCGACGTGATATTCCACCAGCCGCGCCAGGCGCTCGCTGAAACCGACGCGGCGCAGGTAATCGGCGCCCAGCCGCTCATGGCTGACCACGCCATAGCCGCCCATGTTCGCACCGCCCTGGCCGCAAAGATGGCCGATATCGTGGAAAAACGCCGCCAGCACCACTTCATCGTCGAAGCCTTCGGCCATGGCCCACTGCGCGGCCTGGGACATGTGTTCGAGCTGCGACACCGCCTCGCCGATGTAATCCGCCGTGCCGTGTTGCTCGTACAGGCCGAAAACCTCGGCAATCACCTGCTGCGGATTCATCATGCCGCCCCCCACAGTGCGCTGATATTGCGCTCGCCCAGCGCCGGCCCCACGCTCATGCCCACGCCGGTATGCATCAACGCGGCGCTGACGCCGGGCGCCACGCGCAGGAACGAGAACGGCACCCGCCCGCGTGCGCCGTAGACGCCCTGCCAACGCTCGACCACCTGGACCTTGCAACCCAGGGTCTGCTCGGCCAGTTCGAGCATCCAGTCATCGACCTGCTCGGCGTTGAACGGCGACGCATCGCGGCCGTAGTCGTGGGAGTCGCCGATGATCAGTTCGCCATGGGGCGTCGGGCTGATCAGCAAGTGAATCCCGTGCTCATGCAGGTACGGTGCCTCGCGCAGGATCTGCGCCTGCACCGCCGCCGCTTCCGGCAGGTCGGCAAACGCGCCGTAATGCACGCAACTGAGGCCGGTGAGCAAGGCATGTTGCAGGTTCAGGTTGACCGCCGGCCGTGCGCGCAGCATTTGCAGGCGGCAGATATGCGGGTCGAGTTCGGCAATCGCTTCGGCCAGCAGGGTTTGGTAGTCGTGGCCCGAGCAGACCACGATCTGCGCGCCACGAAAACTGCCCGCCGTGCTGTGCAACTGGCCGGGCTCGACGTCGCGCACCAGGGTCGAAAAGTGAAACTCCACCTGCAGTTCCTCGCGCAGGTAATCGATCAGCGCCGGGATCGCCTCGCGCGAATACAGCTGCTGATCGTCCTTGCCGTGCAACGCTGCGCGGTGATGACGGAATTGGCCGCCGTACAGATCCCGCAACGCCGCGCCCTGCAGCAGTTCGACGTTATAGCCATACGCCTGGGCGCGGCCGGCGCAGAAGGCTTCCAGCAGGTGTTCTTCGGCTTCACTGCGGGCGAACAGATACGAGCCGTTGCGCTTGAGCTGCAAGCCGGCCAGCCGCGCCCATTCGCCCCAGATATCGCGGCTTTGCCGCGCCAGGTCGAGCATCGGGCCTGGCGGTTGGCCGGTGACCAGGGCCTGGCCGAAGTTGCGTACCGAGGCGCCCAACGGCGTGGCGCTGCGCTCGAACACCTTGACCTTGAGCCCGCGCTTGGCTGCTGCGTAGGCGTGGGACAGGCCGAGGATGCCGGCGCCGATGATCAATAAATCTGTCATGACATACGTAACCCTCTGTAGGAGCGAGCTTGCTCGCGAAGCACGTCAACGATAACGCAGCGCTATCAGGTAGCCCGCGTCGTCTATGGGTTCTTCGCGAGCAAGCTCGCTCCTACAGGTAGAGGTGAAATTTATTGTTTTTCCGACTTGCCGTCATAGCGCTTGCGCCATTCAGTCAGAATGCTGTCGCGGTTTTTCGAGGCCCAGGTGAAGTCGTTCTTGATCAGCCGCTGCTCGTAGTCCGCCGGCAATTCGGTCTGCGGCTTGGCGATGCCCGGCTGGGCGAGCACGGCGAAGTTGTCCTTGTACAGGTCCATCGCGGCGGTGCTGGCGGAGAAGTCGGCGAGTTTCTTCGCCGCGTCGGCGTGGGCGCTGCCTTTGATCACCGCCGTCGCTTCGATGTCCCAGCCCAGGCCTTCTTTTGGCAGGATGATGTCCAGCGGCGCGCCCTGGCGCTTCAGCTGCACGGCCGGGTATTCGAAGGAAATACCGATCGGGAATTCACCCGAAGCCGCCAGCTTGCACGGCTTGGAACCGGAGTGGACGTACTGGCCGATGTTCTGGTGCAGGTCGTCCATGTACTGCCAGCCCTGCTTCTCGCCGAAGGTCTGCAGCCAGGCGCTCACATCCAGGAAACCGGTGCCCGAGGACGCCGGGTTGGGCATCACGATCTTGCCCTTGTACTCAGGCTTGGTCAGGTCTTGCCAGCTCACCGGTTTGCTCAGGCCCTGCTTCTCGGCTTCGACGGTGTTGAAGCAGATCGTCGCGGCCCAGACGTCCATGCCGACCCACGCAGGCGGGTTGGCGGCGTCACGGTAGTGTTTGCCGATCTTGTCCAGGCCCTTGGGCGCGTAACTTTCGAGCATGCCTTGCTGGTCGAGGATCGCCAGGCTCGACGCGGCCAGGCCCCAGACCACATCGGCTTGCGGGCGGTCTTTTTCCGCGAGCAGCTTGGCGGTGATGATGCCGGTGGAGTCACGCACCCATTTGATTTCGATGTCGGGGTTGGCCTGCTCGAAGGCCTGTTTATAGGTCTTCAATTGCTCGGCTTCGAGGGCCGTGTACACGGTCAATTCAGTCTTGGCGAAGGCATTCAGGCTGAATGCAGTGAGTACGGCAGCGACCAACGCGAGGGGCTTGAACATGGCATACCTCCTTCAGGGTTATTGGCCCGGCGCGGTCTGGCGCCAGGCTTGGGAGCGGCGCAACGCGCCACGTGAGGCCCACGCCAGCAGCAGCGAGACGCTGGCCGAAGTGAACAGAATCAAAGTGGACATGGCCGCCGCGCCGCCCACATTGCCGGCGTCGTCCATGTTCAACACGGCGACGGCGGCGAGGATGGTGTCGGGGCTGTAGAGGAAGATCGCCGCCGAGACAGTGGTCATCGCCGACACAAACAGGTAGCGCACGATGTCCAGCAGCGCCGGCAGGCAGATCGGCACGGTGACGCGCAGGTAGTGGCGGTACAGCGGCGCCTTGAGCGACAGCGCGGCGGCTTCGAACTCGGCATCGAGCTGGCGCAGCGCGGTGGTGGCGGTCATCTGCGCGGTGGTCAAATAATGAGCGATGGTACACACCACCAGCAGCGTCATGGTGCCGTAGAACACATGCAGCGGGTTGCCGCTGAGGTTGAAGAAGAAGACGTAGCCCAGGCCCAGCACCAGGCCCGGCACGGCCATCGGCACGAAGCTGAGCATGCGCAGCGCCAGGTTCAGGCCTTTCTGGCCCTGGGTCTTTTCCATCAGGTACGCGCCGGTGAAGATCAGCACGCTGCCGATCAACGCCGTACACAGCGCCAGGGTCAGGCTGTTGCGGTACGCCAGCCAGCCGCCGCCGGCTGTGTCTTCGAACTGGTAGTGGTTGAGCGACAGCGACAGGTTGTAGGGCCAGAACTTCACCAGCGACGAGTACACCGCCATGCCGAACACCAGCAGCAACACCGCGCAGATCAGCAGCACGATGGCCAGGTAACAGGCATCGCGCCGCCGCGACGGGGCCGGCTGGAACACCTGGGCACGGCCGCCCATAGCATCACCCTGGCGCCGACGCAGCCAGGTATCGACGCCAAAGCTGAACAGCGCCGGCAGCAGCAACACCATGCCGATCAACGCCCCGCGCCCGAACTGTTGCTGGCCGACCACGGCCTTGTAGGCTTCCAGCGCCAGCACCTGATAATCGCCGCCGACCACCACCGGTACGCCGAAGTCGGTGATGGTCAGGGTGAACACCAGGCAAAACGCGGCGAACACCGCCTGGCGCGTGGCAGGCCAAGTGATGCTGCGAAATGCCCGGGCCGGGCTGGCACCCATGCTCGAGGCGGCATCGAACAAGCGCGCATCCGCCAGGGAAAGCGCCGACAACAGGATCATCAAGGCGTGTGGGAAGGTGTAGATCACCTCACCGAGGACAATGCCCCAGAAGCCGTAGATATTCTCCGACAACAAACCGCGCAGCAGGCCCTGGTTGCCGAACAGATAGACCAACGCGATCCCCGGCAGCATTGACGGCGCCATCAACGGCAGCAGCGACAACCCGCGCCAGAGCGCCTTGGCCGGGATCAGTGTGCGTTGCAGCGCGTAGGCAAACAGATACGCCAGCGGTACGACAATGACCGCCACGCTGAGGGAGACTTTCAGGCTATTCCCAAGCAGCCAGTGGAAGTTGGCGCTGCTGACCAGTTCCCGTGCCGCCACCAGCCCGCCGCCCTGCCCGGCTTCGCTGCTGAAGCCGCGCCAGAAGATCGCCAGCAGCGGCAACAACACCGCGATACCCAGCAGGCACAGCCATAGCCATTTGCCGCCCAGCACGAAAAGGCGGTCGCCCAACTCGGCGCGGGACACCCGGCGTGCAATGGGCAGCGTCATCAGCGCACCCATGTCAGGCAAACACCTGCAGGCTGCGCGGCGGCAACGCGACCCAGATGTCCTGGGCCCCCAGGCGCGGCATGGCTTCCGGAGCCAGTTCGGCCAGCAGCGGATGACCGGGCAGTTGCGCCAGTTCAAAGCTCATGCGGCAACGGTTGCCGAGGAAGGTGATCTCGCGGACCTTGGCCGCAAACAGGTTCTCTTCATGCACCAGCGGGTTGACGCTGATCGCCTCCGGGCGGCAGAACAGGCGCCCGGAGGTGGCCGCGCCAGCATCATCGGCCAGGCGCATGTGCATCCCGCCGACCTGGGCGTGGCTCGCGCTGCTGCGGCTGAACGGCAGCCAATTGCCCTGGCCGACGAACTCCGCCACGAACGGTGTGGCCGGGCGGTCGTAAATCTCTTGGGGCGTGGCGTATTGCTCGACCTTACCGTTGTTCATCACGGCAATGCGGTCGGCCATCAACATGGCTTCGTCCTGATTGTGGGTGACCATCAGCGTGGTGACGCCCAGGCGCCGTTGCAGTTGGCGCAGTTCGGTACACAGGTGCTCACGGACGCGGGCGTCGAGGGCCGACATCGGCTCATCGAGCAGCAACAGCGAGGGTGCCGGCGCCAAGGCACGGGCCAGGGCGACCCGTTGTTGCTGGCCGCCGGAGAGTTGGCCGGGGTATTTCTTTTCGCTGCCGAGCAGGCCGACCAGTTCGAGCATCTGACCGACACGCTTGCGCACTTCATCGCGACCGCTGCCGGTGAGGCCGTAGCCGATATTCGCTTCAACGCTGAGGTTGGGGAACAGCGCGTAGGACTGGAACAAAATGCCGTAGTCCCGCGCCTGCGGCGGCAGCAGGGAAACATCCCGCTCACCCAGATAAAGCTCCCCACTGTCCTGGCGCTCGAGGCCGGCGATGCAGCGCAGCAGCGTGGTCTTGCCACAACCGGACGGGCCCAGCAGGCACACCAGCTCGCCGGCGGCGACGTCCAGGGACACGTTGTCCAGCGCGGTAAAGGCGCCGAAGCGTTTCTGGATACCGCGCACCTTCATTGGCGCGCCGGGTTGGGTCAGGGCTGTGTTCATGGAGGCACCTCATCAAACAGATGAGGGCCATGCTAGGCAGGCAATGCGTCCCTGATGTGGCAGAAAGGCAAAACGTGGCGATAGTGGTATTGGTGGATTTGGGTAGGGGGGTGCCAGGTCTGGCGCTATCGGGGGCAAGCCCCCTCCCACATTTTGACCGCATTCTCATGTTGGAACTCGGTCAAGTGTGGGAGGGGGCTTGCCCCCGATAGCGCCCTCAAGGCCACCACCGGATTTCAGATCGGCGACATTTCCTGCGCCAACCCGAGAAAAGCAGCTGGCAGGCGAGCGCCTTTTCTTTCCTTGAGACAGTAGAGGTACTCAGCGATCTGCGGCGCGTTCTCGATGGTCAGCACCCGCAACTGCGGGTCATGGGGCACTTCCTGGCGGGCGATGATGCTGATGCCGATATTGCGCAGCACCGCTTCACGAATCGACTCGCGGCTGCCGATTTCCAGCAGCGGCCCGTAACTCACGCCGGCGCCCTGCAGCAGCTGTTCCGTCAGGCGTCGCGTGGTGGAGCCGGCTTCACGCATCAACAGCGTATGCCCGGCCAGCGCGGTCAACGGCACATGATCGAGCGTCGCCAACGGGTGGTTGCGATGCACCGCCAGCACCAGCGGATCGGTGCCCAGCACACGGCGAATCAGACGCGGGTCTTCCAGCAGTTGCGAGGACGCGGCGACGTCGACGCGGTAATCATCCAGGGCTTCGAGCACCTGTTGGGAGTTGCCGATTTCCACCGACACGTCCACCTGGGGCAAACGCTCACGGAAGGCTTTGACCAGGTCGAGGATGTAATACGGCGCCGTCGCAGCAATCCGCAATGCGCCCTGGACCTGGCCACTGTTACGCAGGAAAAACTCGATATCCGCTTCCTGCTGCAACAGCGTCTTGACCATCGGCAGCAGGCGCGCGCCTTCGTCGCTGACCGTCAGGCGGCGGCCCCCGCGATAGAACAGCTCGACGCCGTACTGGCTTTCCAGGTTGCGGATCTGCGTGGTGACGGTGGGCTGGCTCAGGCCGAGTTTTTTCGCCGCCTGGGTGATGCTGCCCAGGCGGGCGACCATAAAAAACGCCTTCAACTCGGCACTCAGCACACCACCCTCACATCATTTATTTGCGCAGCAGGCGCAGGCCATTGAACACCACCAGCAGGCTTACGCCCATGTCGGCAAACACCGCCATCCACATGGTGGCCATGCCCAGGAAGGTGACCGCGAGGAAGACCGCCTTGATCACCAGCGCCAGGGCGATGTTCTGCTTGAGGATACTCGAGGTTTGCCGCGACAACCGAATGAAAGCCGGAATCTTGCGCAAATCATCGTCCATCAAGGCCACGTCGGCAGTTTCGATGGCAGTGTCGGTGCCTGCCGCGGCCATGGCAAAACCGATCTCGGCGCGGGCCAACGCCGGGGCGTCGTTGATGCCGTCGCCGACCATGCCCACGCGCCGGCCTTGGCCGTAAAGGGCTTCGATGGCTAGCAGTTTGTCGGTGGGCAACAGGTCGCCCTGGGCCTGGTCGATGCCAACCTGGGCCGCAATCGCCTGGGCAGTGTGGGTGTTATCGCCGGTGAGCATCAGGGTTTTGATGCCCAGCTCGTGCAACTGCTGGATCGCTTCGCGGCTGCTGTCCTTGACCGTGTCGGCCACGGCGAACAGCGCCAGCGGGCCGGATTTGTCGAGCAGCAGCACCACGGATTTGCCTTGTTTCTCCAGGGCGAAGAGTTTGTCTTCCAGCGCGGGCGAGCACAGGCCGAGTTCTTCCACCAGGCGGTGGTTGCCCAGGTGGTAGGTTGCGCCGTTGATATCACCGCGCACACCGCGACCGGTCAGGGCAGTGAAGTTATCCACAGCATGGCGCGGCAGGTTTTTATCCACAGCCGCGTTGGCGATGGCCAGCGATACCGGGTGGTCGGAACGCCCGGCGAGGGCGGCGGCCAACGCCGGCGCACTGTCTTCGACATTCGGGAACAGGGCCAGGTAGTCGGTTTGCACCGGTTTGCCGTGGGTGATGGTGCCGGTCTTGTCGAGGGCCAGGTAGTCGAGCTTGTAACCGCCCTCCAGGTACACGCCGCCCTTGATCAGGATGCCTTTGCGCGCCGCTGCGGCCAGGCCGCTGACGATGGTCACCGGGGTGGAGATCACCAAGGCGCACGGGCATGCGACCACCAGCAGCACCAGGGCGCGGTAGATCCAGTCGAACCAGACGCCAGCCATGAACAGCGGCGGGATCAGCGCCACGCCCAGGGCAAACAGGAACACCGCCGGGGTGTAGATCTTCGCAAAACGGTCGACAAAACGCTGGGTCGGCGCGCGGGCGCCCTGAGCCTGTTCCACGGCGTGGATGATCCGCGCCAGGGTCGAGTTGCTGGCGGCCGCCGTGACTGCGTATTCCAGGGAACCGGCCTGGTTGATGGTGCCGGCGAAGACTTTATCGCCCACGGTTTTTTCAATCGGCAGGCTTTCCCCGGTGATCGGCGCCTGGTCGATGGTCGACTGGCCGGCGGTGACTTCGCCGTCCAGGCCGATGCGCTCGCCGGGGCGAACCCGCACGATGGCGCCCAATTCCACACTGTTCACTTCCCGTTCGGCCCAACTGCCGTCGGCCTGACGCACTGTGGCCCGTTCCGGGGTCATCTGCATCAAGCCGCTGATGGCATTGCGCGCGCGGTCGAGGGACTTGGCTTCGATCAATTCGGCCACGGTGAACAGGAACATCACCATCGCCGCTTCCGGCCATTGGCCGATCAGGATCGCGCCGGTCACGGCGATGCTCATCAGCGCGTTGATGTTCAGGTTGAGGTTTTTCAGGGCGATCCAGCCCTTTTTATAGGTGGTCAGGCCGCCGCTGAGGATCGAGACCAGCGCCACCAGGGCGATCACCCAGGTCGGGGCCGCATTGGTGAAGTGGATCACTTCGGCCGCCAGGGCGCCGACGCCGGACAACGCCAGCGGCCACCAGTGTTTCTTAGCGGGTGGCGCGGCGGCCGGGGTGCCCTCTTCGATCGGATCGGCCTGCATGCCCAGGGACTTGATGGCGTCGATGATCGGCGCGGTGCTCGGCAGGTCATGGGTGACACCGAGGATGCGGTTGATCAGGTTGAATTCCAGCTGCTGCACACCGGCAAGCTTGCCCAGTTTGTTCTGGATCAGGGTCTGCTCGGTGGGGCAGTCCATGGCTTCGATGCGGAAGGTGCTCAGGCGCGAATCGGCGCTGGGCGCGGCGCTCAGTTGCACCAACGCCGGGGCTGGCGTGCCGGAGCAGCAGGCACCGGCGTGGCCGTGGTCATGCACCGGTGTCAGTTTTTTCGGCGCATGAGCGTGGTCATGCGCGTGATCGTGCGTGTGCGGGGTGTGATGGGAGTCGCTCATCTGGTCGCGTCCGTAAGGTGCCTGTTGCCAAGTAAAGACCCTGTAGCCACTATAGGGTCAAGCACCCATTTGGAGATTGTTGCGATGAAGATCGGCGAATTGGCCAAGCTGACCGACTGCCCGGTGGAAACCATCCGTTATTACGAGAAGGAAGGCTTGCTGCCACCACCGGCACGCACCGAGGCCAACTACCGCGTGTACACCCAGGCGCACACCGAGCGGTTGGTGTTTATCCGCAACTGCCGCAGCCTGGACATGACCCTGGAAGAAATCCGCAGCCTGCTGGGCTTACGAGACAGCCCGCAGGACCAATGCGAAAACGTCAACGCGCTGATCGACGAGCATATCCACCATGTCAAAGCGCGGATCGACGGCCTGTTGGCATTACAGGAACAGCTGATCGACCTGCGCCAGCGCTGTGGCAGCGGGCCGGAGCTGGATCAGTGCGGGATATTGCAGCGGCTGGAGGTCAGCGGCAGTGTCGCCGCCAGCGAGGCTGAGCCTTCGCATGTGGGCAGAAGCCATGGGCATTAATTCAGCCTGGTAACCGAATCAAAGTGTGGGAGGGGACTTGCTCCCTCCCACACAAGCCCACACCTTTAGACTGAGGCAGGCTTTAGATGGCGACGTCGGCTTTAATGCTTGGGTCAGCGTTGTAACCGACGATTTCGAAGTCTTCGAACTTGTAGTCATAGATCGACGCAGGCTTACGCTTGATCACCAATTCCGGCAGCTTCTTCGGCGTGCGCGCCAGTTGGGTCTGGATCTGTTCCATGTGGTTGCTGTAGGCGTGGGTGTCGCCGGTGGTGACGATGATCTCGTGGGGGATCAGGTCGCACTGCTGGGCCAGCATGTGGGTCAGCAGCGCCAGCGCGGCGGTGTTGTACGGCAGGCCGAGGAATACGTCGGAGCTGCGGATATACAACTGCATCGACAGATGGCCGTCATGCACGAACGCCTGGTACAGCAGGTGGCACGGCGGCAGGGCCTGCTTGCCGTTGCGCGCATTTTCCTGGGGGCTCTTGGTCTCGTCCGGCAGGTACTCGACGTTCCAGCCGTGGAACAGAATGCGGCGGCTGTTGGGGTTGGTCTTCAGCGTCTCGACCATGTAGTCGATCTGATTGATCGTGCCGCCGTCCTTGGTCGGCCAGGCGGTCCACTGCTCGCCGTATACCGGGCCCAGATCACCGTCTTCGGTGGCCCACTCGTCCCAGATACGCACGCCGTTCTCGTTCAACCACTTGATGTTGGTGTTGCCGCTCAACATCCAGATCAATTCGTTGGCGATGCTTTTGAAGTGAAGCTTCTTGGTGGTCAGCAGCGGGAAGCCGTCGGCCAAGTTATGCCGATACTGACGGGCAAACACAGCCTTGGTGCCGGTGCCGGTGCGGTCGCCCTTGGTCAGGCCAT
This sequence comes from Pseudomonas sp. Y39-6, assembly GCF_023651955.1. Classification (NCBI taxonomy): domain Bacteria; kingdom Pseudomonadati; phylum Pseudomonadota; class Gammaproteobacteria; order Pseudomonadales; family Pseudomonadaceae; genus Pseudomonas; species Pseudomonas sp. Y39-6. The sequence continues at coordinate 6,653,578 of NZ_CP069594.1, forward strand.
TGGTCACGACGTCGTTCAGTAGTTCGAGATATTGCTTCATGTCATTACCCGTATCGGTGCAGCCGAGACCTCGCAGGCCTCGGCATTCGAATTCAAAGCGCGGTGTTCTTCAACGGTTGCGGACGGTTGTACGCCCACCACAGCAGGCCCAGGCCGACGATGATCATCGGCAGACTGAGGATCTGGCCCATGGTCACCCAACCGAACGCCAGGTAGCCCAGTTGCGCATCCGGGACGCGCACGAACTCGACGACAAAACGGAAGATGCCGTAGAACAACGCGAACATACCCGACACAGCCATGGTCGGCCGTGGCTTGCGCGAGAAAATGTACAGAATGAGGAACAGTGCCACACCTTCCAGGGCGAACTGGTACAGCTGCGACGGATGACGCGGCAATTGCGCCGGGTCGCTGAACGGCGGGAACACCATGGCCCACGGCACGTCGGTCGGCTTGCCCCACAGTTCGGCATTGATGAAGTTACCGATACGCCCGGCGCCCAGACCGATCGGCACCAGCGGCGCAACGAAGTCCATCAGCTCGAAGAACGACTTGCCGTTGCGACGGCCAAACCACCAGGCGGCGAGCATCACGCCGATAAACCCACCGTGGAAGGCCATGCCGCCCTTCCATACCTCGAAGATCAGCGTCGGGTTGGCGATGTAGGCGGGCAAGTCGTAAAACAGCACATACCCCAGGCGTCCGCCGACGATGACCCCCATCGACAACCAGAACACCATGTCGGAGAGTTTCTCCTTGGTCCAGGTCGGGTCGAAACGGTTCAGGCGCCGGGAAGCCAGCAGCCAGGCGCCGCCGATGCCGATCAGGTACATCAACCCGTACCAGTGGATTTTCAGCGGACCGATGGCCAGGGCCACCGGGTCGATCTGCGGGTAAGGCAGCATTGCGACTCCTCGTTAAATCATTCGTTATGGCGACCGGGACCATGCCCGGGCGCGATTAAGGCTGCGTTACAGCAAGAAATTCAAACCCACGCAAAACAGCAGCCCGGCAAACAGGCGTTTGAGCAAGCGCGGCGACAAACGGTGCGCCAGGCGCGCGCCGAAGCGGGCAAACACCATGCTGGTCAGGGCAATGCCCAGCAGCGCCGGCAAATACACGAACCCTAGACTATGAGCGGGCAGCAGCGGGTCATGCCAGCCCAGAATCATGAAACTTAATGCACTGGCCAGCGCAATCGGCAGCCCGCAGGCCGACGAAGTGGCCACCGCTTGCTGCATCGGCACGCTGCGCCAGGTCAAAAACGGCACGGTCAGCGAACCGCCGCCAATCCCGAAAATCGCCGAGGCCCAGCCGATCACCGTGCCCGCCAGGGTCAGACCGAGCTTGCCCGGCACCGTTCGACTGGCCTTGGGCTTGACCTCCAGGGCCAACTGCACGGCGATGATCAGCGCGAACACGCCGATGATCTTCTGCAAGTGGGGGCCGGAAATCGCCTCGGCGGTCAGCGCGCCAAAACCGGCGCCGATCAGGATGCCCACGGTCATCCACACAAAGATCGGCCAGCGCACCGCGCCCCGTCGATGGTGCTCACGCACGGCATTGATCGAGGTGAAGATGATCGTCGCCAGGGACGTGCCCACGGCCAGGTGGGTCAGCACCTGCGGGTCGAAGCCCTGCAAGGTGAAGCTGAACACCAGCACCGGCACGATAATGATCCCGCCGCCCACGCCAAACAGCCCGGCGAGCACCCCGGCACAGGCGCCCAGCAGTAAATACAGCAGAAATTCCATGGGAGCCCCCAAACCAAGTCCGGCATGTTAACGGATGGAAGGCATGCGACCCAACTGGATACGATGGAACGCCCGCGCCAGTGTAGGTAGAGTGGCCAAACACACAAAGGGAGATCGCCTGATGTGCCTGATTGTTTTCGCCTGGCGGCCGGGCCATGCCCAACCGCTGATCGTCGCGGCCAACCGTGACGAGTTCTACGCCCGCCCCAGCCTGCCGCTGGCCCAATGGCCGGATGCGCCTGCCGTCTATGCCGGCCGCGACCAGGAAGCGGGCGGCACCTGGCTGGGGGTGAACGCCGACGGGCGATTTGCCGCCCTGACCAATATCCGCGACCCACACCAGCCGCCGGCCCGCAAGTCGCGTGGGGAATTGGTGGCGCGGTTTCTCAGCGGTTCGCTGCCGCTTGAGCAGTATTTGGCGGAGATCAACGGCCGCGCGATTGAATATGCCGGGTTCAACCTGTTGGTGGGCACGCGGGATGAACTGTGGCATTACAACGCCCGCGACAGCGTGCCTACGCAGCTGCCCGCCGGGGTGTACGGCCTTTCCAATGCAGGGCTCGACACGCCATGGCCGAAATTGCTCAAGGCCAAGGCAGCGCTGGGCGAGGTACTGGAGAACCCGCAGCCGGAAACCTTGCTGGATATCTTGAGCGACCCGCAAACCGCGCCGTTTGCCGACTTGCCGGACACCGGCGTGGGCTTGGCGACCGAGAGTTTGCTATCAAGCGTATTTATCGCCAGCCCCAGTTATGGGACACGGGCGAGTACAGCGCTGATTGTGAATGCGGACGGCACGCGGCAGATAGTGGAGCGCAGTTTTGGGCCGCACGGTGGGCGGCTCGGCGAAGTCGAACTCTCGCTCTAGACACACCACAAAACCAATGTGGGAGGGGGCTTGCCCCCGATTAGGGTGTATCAGCCAAAAGTGTGCTGACTGACACTCCGTAATCGGGGGCAAGTCGAATCGTCGCACCGCCCCTCCCACATTTTTGATCGGCGCCAGGTTTTAGAGGGTCTTGGCAGAGGCCGGGTTGATCATCCGCGTCAACCCCAGGTTCTTCAGCGCCAGTTGCAGCGAGCTGTGGATAACTTGCGGGTTGTCGATGGTCATCAGCTCGGCCAGCAGTTCCTTGGCCATGCTCAGGTTGACCTGGCGCAGCAGCCACTTCACCTTCGGCAAGTTGGTGGCGTTCATCGACAGGCTGTCAAAGCCCATCGCCATCAACAGCACCGCTGCCGCCGGATCGCCGGCCATTTCCCCGCAGATGCTCACCGGCTTGCCTTCGGCATGGGCGTCGCGCACCACATGTTGCAGCGCTTGCAGCACCGCCGGGTGCAGGTAGTCGTAGAGGTCGGCCACCCGTGGGTTGTTGCGGTCCACGGCCAGCAGGTATTGGGTCAGGTCGTTGGAGCCCACCGACAGGAAGTCGACCTGCCGCGCCAGTTCCTTGGCCTGGTACACCGCCGCCGGAATTTCGATCATCACGCCGATCGGCGGCATCGGTACGTCGGCGCCTTCGTCGCGCACCTCGCCCCAGGCGCGGTGGATCAGGTGCAGGGCTTCTTCCAGCTCATGGGTGCCGGAGATCATCGGCAGCAGGATGCGCAGGTTGTTCAGGCCTTCGCTGGCCTTGAGCATGGCGCGGGTTTGTACGAGGAAAATTTCCGGGTGGTCGAGGGTGACGCGAATCCCGCGCCAGCCGAGGAAGGGGTTGTCTTCCTTGATCGGGAAATACGACAGTGACTTATCGCCGCCAATGTCCAGGCTGCGCATCGTCACCGGCAACGGATGGAAGGCGGACAGTTGCTCGCGATAAATCGCCAGCTGCTCCTTCTCGCTCGGAAAGCGCTGGTTGATCATGAACGGCACTTCGGTGCGGTACAGCCCCACCCCTTCGGCGCCGCGTTGTTGCGCGCGGGCCACATCGGCGAGCAGGCCGGTGTTGACCAGCAGCGGCACGCGATGCCCGTCGAGGGTCACGCAGGGCAGTTCGCGCAAGGCGTCGAGGCCCTGGGACAGCTGGCGTTCCTCTTCCACCACCTCGGCGTACTGCTTGCGCATCACTTCGCTGGGGTTGGTGAACACTTCGCCACGGTTGCCGTCGACGATCATTTCGATGCCGTCGACCTTGGAATACGGCAGGTCCACCAGGCCCATCACCGTCGGAATGCCCATGGCCCGGGCCAGGATCGCGACGTGGGAGTTGCCCGAACCGAGCACCGAGATCAGGCCCACCAGTTTGCCTTCCGGCACTTCGCCGAGCATGGTGGCGGTCAGTTCTTCACTGATCAGGATGGTGTTGTCGGGGTAGACCAGGTTGGTGGAACGGTCTTCCTGCAAGTAAGCGAGCAGACGGCGACCGAGGTCGCGCACATCCGAGGCGCGCTCGCGCAGGTAGGCGTCGTCCATCAATTCGAAACGGTTGACGTGATCGGAGACCACCTGGCGCAGCGCGCCCTGGGCCCACTGGCCGGTCTTGATCACGTTTTTGACTTCGCTGCCCAGCGACGCGTCATCCAGCATCATCTGGTACACCTCGAACAGCGCTCGCTCTTCGGGGCGCAGTTGGGTGGCGAGCTTGTTCGACAGGTTGCGCATGTCGGCGCGCACGCCTTCCAGGGCGGTCTTGAACAGTTTGATTTCGGCGTCGATGTCGCTGACGGTCTTGTCCGGCACCACATCGAGGTCGGCCGGCGGCAACATGACCACGGCCGTACCGACGGCCGCACCTGGCGAGCCCGGTACGCCGACGAACTTGGCTTCCTGGATGCCCTTGCCCTGGCGCCCCAGGCCGCGAATCGAGCCGGTGGCTTCGGCATGGGCGATCACCCCGGCCAATTGCGCGCTCATGGTCACGAGGAAGGCTTCTTCGCCTTCGTCGAACTGGCGGCGTTCTTTCTGCTGGATGACCAACACGCCGACAACGCGGCGGTGGTGAATGATCGGCGCGCCGAGGAACGAGGCGTAGCGCTCTTCGCCGGTTTCGGCAAAGTAGCGATAACGCGGGTGATCAGCCGCGTTTTCAAGGTTCAGGGGTTCTTCACGCGTCCCTACCAAGCCCACCAGACCTTCATTGGGCGCCATGCTGACCTTGCCGATGGAGCGCTTGTTCAAGCCCTCGGTCGCCATCAGCACAAAACGGTTGGTCTCGGGGTCCAGCAGGTAAACCGAGCAGACCTGGCTGCCCATGGCTTCCTTGACGCGCAACACAATAATCCCCAACGCCGCCTTGAGATCCTTGGCGGAGTTAACTTCCTGGACGATCTTGCGCAGCGTATTGAGCATGGCTCGGGGTCGAACTCCGTCGTCAGTCGCGCGTTAAAAGGCGCGGGGCAAGCTCTTTGAGAGCGCGACGATAAACCTCGCGCTTGAATGTCACCACCTGGCCCAACGGATACCAATAACTGACCCAACGCCAGCCATCGAACTCCGGTTTACCGGTCAAATCCATCCGCACCCGCTGCTCGTTGGAGATCAGGCGCAGGAGAAACCATTTCTGCTTCTGGCCGATACACAGCGGTTGGCTGTGGGTACGCACCAGGCGTTGCGGCAAACGATAACGCAACCAGCCACGGGTACAGGCCAAAATTTGCACATCTTCGCGCTCAAGGCCGACTTCTTCGTTCAACTCGCGGTACAAGGCGTCTTCAGGGGTTTCGTCAGGGTTGATCCCACCTTGAGGAAACTGCCAGGCATCTTGGTTGATTCGGCGAGCCCATAGGACCTGTCCGGAATCATTCGTAAGAATAATCCCGACATTAGGACGGAAACCATCGGGGTCGATCACGGCAACAACCTCGCAAACGCATGTCGTCGCATTGTTCCACAAAGGTTGTTCCAGCGGCAACGAGGCTTCTTAGCTTATGTGCAGTCTTGTGAAAAGACCGTATTCTGGACGCCTTTTTACAGACTTTTCAGCGGGTAACTGTAATGCGCCTGGCTTTATTCGACTTGGACAACACGCTTCTGGGGGGTGACAGCGATCACGCCTGGGGCGATTACCTCTGTGAACGCGGATTTCTCGACCCGGTGACCTACAAGGCACGCAACGACGAATTCTATCAGGACTACCTGGCCGGCCAGCTGGATAACGCGGCCTACCTGAATTTTTGCCTGGAAATCCTCGGCCGCACCGAAATGGCCCAATTGGAGGCGTGGCACAACGACTACATGCGCGACTGCATCGAGCCGATCATGCTGCCGCAGGCATTTGAACTGCTGGCCAAGCACCGCGCCGCTGGCGACAAGCTGGTGATCATCACCGCGACCAACCGCTTCGTCACCGCGCCAATTGCCGCACGCCTGGGCGTAGACGCCCTGATCGCCACCGAATGCGAGATGGAAGACGGCCGCTACACCGGGCGCAGCACCGATGTGCCGTGCTTTCGCGAAGGCAAGGTGACGCGCCTGAACCGTTGGCTGGAAGAAACCGGGCACAGCCTGGAAGACAGCTACTTCTACAGCGATTCGATGAATGACTTGCCGCTGCTGGAGCAGGTGACGTATCCGATCGCGGTAGACCCGGACCCGAATCTGCGGGCTGAGGCCGAGAAGCGGGGCTGGCCGGTGATTACGCTGCGGAGCTGATGGCCCTATCGGGGGCAAGCCCCCTCCCACATTTAACTGCATTTCAACGGATGTACGCGGTTAAATGTGGGAGGGAGCTTGCTCCCGATGCAGACAACTCGGTGTAAAGCCTTAAACCGGCTTGGCCCCCATCAACCCCGCAATCGCCACAAACCCCACCAGGCTGACCACCGCCAATGCCAAGGTGAAATTCAGGCTACCGCCCTCGCCCTTGCGCAAGCGATTGAGCCGCGCCACCAGCCAGAACCAGCACAGCGCCGCGACGGTGTAGAGCAGGCTGGAACCCAGAATCCAGGTCTGCCCCAGCGGCCAGCCGACCAGATGCACCAGCCACCAGCCGGTAAACGGCATGCTGATCAGGCAGATCCCCATCAACAACCATACGAACGCCCACGGGCGCTGCACGGTGATCGCCGGGCCGGCGCTGCGTTTGCGCCAGGCCAGCAGCGCCAGGCCGAGGCCGCTGAGCAGCAGCAACACAGTCGCCGCCATGTGGATAACTTTGAGGGTGGTCAGGGTTTCCATGTGTCGTCTTCCTTAAAGGCCGCCCCAATCAGCGTAGTCGCTCAACCGAGGAACAGTTTGTAAGCCGGGTTATCGCTTTCATCCCAGTACGGGTAGCCGATGGCTTCAAGGGCTGCCGATACCAGATGGCGCTCGTCCGCCGGGACTTGCAGGCCGGCGACCACGCGGCCGTCGGCTGCGCCGTGGTTGCGATAGTGGAACATCGAGATGTTCCAGCGCCCGCCTAATTTGTTAAGAAAGTTGAACAAGGCGCCCGGCCGCTCCGGGAATTCGAAGCGAAACACCACTTCATCGCTGACCTTCGCCGCGTGCCCGCCAACCATGTGGCGGATGTGCAACTTGGCCAGTTCGTTCTCGGTCAGGTCGAGCACCGGGAAACCCTGGCTGGTCAGGCTGGCGATCAATGCGCTGCGCGGATCGTTTTCCGGATGGGTCTGCACGCCGACGAAAATGTGCGCCTCGCGGCCGGAGTGGTAGCGATAGTTGAATTCGGTGATCTGGCGCTTGCCCACGGCCTCGCAAAACGCCTTGAAGCTGCCCGGCTTCTCGGGGATGGTCACGGCGATGATAGCTTCGCGGCCTTCACCCAGCTCGGCGCGCTCGGCCACATGGCGCAGGCGGTCGAAGTTGACGTTGGCGCCGGAGTCGATGGCCACCAGGGTTTGCCCGGTGACGCCACGGCTCTCGACATATTTCTTGATGCCCGCCACACCCAGGGCGCCCGCTGGCTCGGTGATGGAGCGGGTGTCGTCATAGATGTCCTTGATCGCCGCACAGATTTCATCGGTGCTGACGGTGATCACTTCGTCCACATAGTCTTTGCAGATGTCGAAGGTGTACTGGCCGATCTGCGCCACCGCCACGCCATCGGCAAAAATCCCCACGGTCGGCAGCACCACGCGCTCGCCGGCGGCCATGGCGGCCTGCAGGCAGTTGGAGTCGTCCGGCTCGACGCCGATGATCTTGATCTCCGGACGCAGGTATTTCACATACGCCGCGATACCGGCGATCAGCCCACCGCCGCCGACCGGCACGAAGATCGCGTCCAGCGGCCCAGGGTGCTGGCGCAGGATCTCCATCGCCACGGTCCCCTGCCCGGCAATGGTGTGCGGGTCGTCGTAGGGGTGAATGTAGACGTAGCCTTTTTCGTCGACCAGTTTCAGCGAGTAGGCCAGGGCTTCCGGGAACGAATCACCGTGCAGCACCACTTTGCCGCCACGGGAACGCACGCCTTCGACCTTGATTTCCGGGGTGGTCTTGGGCATCACGATAGTGGCCTTGACCCCCAGCACCTTGGCCGCCAGGGCCAGGCCCTGGGCATGGTTGCCCGCCGAAGCGGTGACCACGCCGCGCGCGCGCTCATCGGCCGTCAACTGGGTCAGCTTGTTGTACGCGCCGCGAATCTTGAACGAGAACACCGGCTGCAAGTCTTCCCGCTTGAGCAAGACCTTGTTGCCCAGCCGCTCGGAGAGCTGGCGGGCGGCCTGCAACGGGGTTTCTATGGCAACGTCGTAAACGCGCGAGGTGAGGATCTTTTTGACGTACTGTTCAAGCATCGGCAGGCATCACTGGGCGGAGTGGGCAGGGTCGACGAGTCTAACTCAGCGTTTGGCCGGGCGACCACACGAATCCAAAGGTTTTGATGGGTTATACTCGCGCCCTCTCTACTCCCCGCCCGTTCCGGAGCCCGCATGACCCAGGATCAACTCAAACAGGCAGTGGCCCAGGCCGCCGTCGATTTAATCCTTCCTAAACTCGATGACAAGAGCATCGTCGGCGTCGGCACCGGCTCCACTGCCAACTGCTTCATCGATGCGCTGGCCAAGCACAAGGGCGCGTTCGATGGCGCCGTGGCCAGCTCCGAAGCCACCGCCGCGCGCCTCAAGGGCCATGGCATTCCGGTGTACGAGCTCAATACCGTCAGCGACCTGGAGTTCTACGTCGACGGCGCCGATGAAAGCGACGCGCACCTGAACCTGATCAAGGGCGGTGGCGCGGCCCTGACCCGCGAGAAGATCGTCGCGGCCGTGGCCAAGACCTTTATCTGCATCGCCGACGCCAGCAAACTGGTGCCGGTACTCGGCGCCTTCCCGCTGCCGGTGGAAGTGATCCCGATGGCCCGCAGCCACGTGGCCCGCGAGCTGGTGAAGCTGGGCGGCGACCCGGTGTACCGCGAAGGCGTGTTGACCGACAACGGCAACATCATCCTCGACGTGTACAACATGCAGATCACCAACCCGGTGGAGCTTGAGACGCAGATCAACGCCATCGTCGGCGTGGTCACCAACGGCCTGTTCGCCGCACGCCCGGCTGACGTGCTGCTGCTGGGCACCCCGGAAGGCGTGAAAACCCTCAAGGCCTGATGCACAACCGAATGTGGGGTCGGCGGTGTGTTCAGGCTTCTGGTTTCTTGAACACGTAGAACAGGTTCGGCTCGCTGACCAGGTACAACGTACCCGCGTCATCCATGGCGATCCCTTCGGCCTGCGGCACCCGCGTATTCAGGCCATGGCGCCCGTTAAGCAGCGACAAACTGCTTAACGGGCGACCGTCGATATCCAGCTCCAACACCAGGAACGATTCATCCGACAGCGCCAGTAAATGGCCGCTGCGTTCGTCGTATTGCAGGCTCGACAGGTCGCGCACGAACAGCCCGGCATCGCGCTTGGGGTTGTTGATGACGTGGACCGAGTAGGTTTTTTCCGGTTTGAAATGGGGAAACCCATGAACCTCATAGATCACCATCGGGTCGCGTTCCTTCGCCACGAACAGGCGCTTGCCCACCGAGTCGTAGGCAAGCCCTTCAAACCCCTTGTTGCCCCCCACATGCACACCCAGGGTCATCTGCTCCGCGTCGGCGGCGTCGAGGAACTGCGTATCGTCATCCACATGCACCTTGATCAGGCGCTGTTGGCGCTCATCGCTGATGACATAGATGTTGTCGCTGATAAATTCCACGGCCTCGGCATCTCCGAAGCCAACCAGGGGAATCCTTCGCAGGATCTTGCCAGCGAGGGACAGTTCGACCAGCTCGGCGTTTTTGTTGGTGACGGTAAACAGGCTTTTACGCACCGGGTCGTAGGTCAGCGCGGAGACGTCGTCATCCAGGCCTTCGATCACCTGGCCCTCGACGCTGACCCGGTAATCCGCCAGGCCAATGGCGCGGTCGCCAACAGGCTGGCCCCACACCTGCCAATTGAACCAGGCCCGTTCGAACAGACGAAACTGTTGTGCGACAACGCCCGCGCCCATCAAGGCGATCAGCACCAGTATGAAAAAAGCCGGTTTGGGGCGGGCAAGTCGACGCATCGGGCGGGCTCAAAGTCAAAAATGGCGAATGAATATCACGCCCGCCTGAATTTAAACTTAAACGCGCCCGGTGTGTGGCGTATGCCGCGGATAGAGAAATATCCGACGTAATCGGTTGTTATTTCTGCTTTTCGAAACGATAGAACAGGTTCGGCTCACTGACCATGTAGAGGTTGCCGTTCTCGTCCAGGGTCACGCCTTCGGCACGCGGGATCGTGTTCTTGAGGCCGTTGAAGCCGCCGAGCAAGGTCATGAAGCTGACTGGCTCGCCCTTTTCATCCAGTTCCAGCAGCAGGTGGGACTCGGCCGACAGCGCCAGCAGGTGCCCGGTGCGCGGATCGATGGCCAGCGCCGAGAGGTTGCGCATGTCGAGCTTTGTATTGGCGAGCTTTTGCTTGTCACCGACCAGGGTCTGGCTGCCGTCGCTTTTCCAGGTGAACAGCGCTGGCGGGCGTTCTTCGCCGAGCACGAACTGCTGGTTGCGCTTGTCCCAGGTGACGCCTTCAAAGGCTTTGTTCTGGTCTTTGGACGGGCCCAGGTCGTAACTCGGGAAGTCGGCCTTGTTCAACGCCGTGGTGCTGGCGTCGACCTTGACGATGGTCAGGCTGTGCTGGCGTTCATCGACCACGGCAATCAGGCCGTTTTCCATCACCGTCACACCTTCCGGGTTGTTCCAACCGTTAAGGGGCATCTTGCGCAGCACATCGCCTTGCAGGGTCAACTCGACGAGGAATGGATTTTTGCCCATGACGGAAAACAGGGTTTTCGTCTGCGGGTTGTAGGACAGGTCCGAGGCCTCGTCCTTCTCCATACCGGGCAGCAGCTTGGCGTCGATGACGGCGCGGTAATCCGGGAGCCACACGCTCGCTTGGCGTTTGGCCGGGCTTTCAAAACGCTCCACGACCCACAACACACCCCGGTCGTCCCAATGCATGGCCCAGGCAACGCCATACACGATCGCCCCAACCAGAAGCAGCCAGGAATACCAGCGCAGAGCAAAACGAGAGCGTGGCTTGGGGGTAAAGGTAGGCAGGGACACGGCCATTGGGCGCTTTTTCCGGAAAGTCAGCGTTAGGTGAAAGCACAGGAATAACCGGCCCGCGCGCTAGAGGCTGAAGATTATCCGGATGGGGTGTGAAAAAAATGCAAACAACCGAAACGGGTGCGGGACCTGTGGCGAGCGAGCTTGTTCGCTCGCCACAGGGTTGTGCCGAAGTTAGCGAACGCTGCTTTCGAAGCGGGTCACACCGGACAGTTCCAGCACCAGCTTGTCACCGACATTCAACGGCCCAACGCCAGCGGGGGTGCCGGTGAGGATCACGTCGCCGGCCTGCAGCGAGAAGCAGCCGGCCATGTACTGGATCATCGGGATGATCGGGTTGAGCATGGCCGCGCTGTTGCCATTCTGGCGCACTTCGCCGTTGATGCTCAGGCGAATGCCGATATCGGTCAGGTCCGGGAAGGTGCTGCCGACCACGAACGGCGCGATCACCGCCGCGCCGTCGAAGGACTTGGCGATTTCCCACGGCAAGCCCTTGGCTTTCAATTCAGCCTGCTTGTCGCGCAGGGTCAGGTCCAGGGCCGGGGCGAAGCCGGAGATGGCATCGAGCACTTCTTCGCGGCTAGGCTTGGTCGACAGGGGTTTGCCGATCAGCACCGCAATTTCCGCTTCGTAATGCACCGAACCGCGTTCGGTCGGAATGCTGAAACCGCCTTCCAGCGCCACAACGCAGCTGCCCGGCTTGATGAACAGCAACGGTTCGGTCGGTACCGGGTTATCCAGTTCCTTGGCATGTTCGGCGTAGTTACGCCCAATACACACCACTTTACCCACCGGGAAGTGGATGTTGGTGCCGTCGACATACTTGTGCTGGTAGCTCATGGAACGACTCCTTCAGGGGCGGTTAAACAGCGAAGATCTTGCCGGGGTTCATGATCCCGTTCGGGTCAAACACCGCTTTCACGGCCTTCATGTATTCGATTTCAACCGGCGAGCGGCTGTAGGTCAGGTAGTCGCGCTTGGTCATGCCCACGCCGTGTTCGGCGGAGATCGAGCCGTTGTACTTCGCCACGGTTTCGAACACCCACTTGTTCACGGTGGCGCACTTGGCAAAGAACTCATCCTTGCTCAGGTTTTCCGGCTTGAGGATGTTCAGGTGCAGGTTGCCGTCGCCGATATGGCCGAACCAGACGATCTCGAAGTCGGGGTAGTGTTCGCCGACGATCGCGTCAATTTCCTTCAAGAATGCCGGCACTTTCGATACCGTCACCGAAATGTCGTTCTTGTACGGCGTCCAGTGGGAAATAGTCTCGGAGATGTACTCGCGCAGTTTCCACAGGTTGTGCAGCTGGGTTTCGCTCTGGCTCATCACCCCGTCCAGCACCCAGCCCTGCTCGACGCAGTGCTCGAAGGTTTCCAGGGCGTGGTTGGCGACTTCTTCGGTGGTGGCTTCGAATTCCAGCAGTGCGTAGAACGGGCACTCGGTCTCGAACGGCGCCGGCACGTCACCACGGCCGAGGACTTTGGCCAGGGCCTTGTCAGAGAAAAACTCGAAAGCGGTCAGGTCCAGCTTGCTCTGGAATGCGTGCAACACCGGCATGATCGCGTCGAAGTCGGTGGTGCCGAGCACCATCGCGGTGAGGTTTTTCGGCGCACGGTCCAGGCGCATGGTGGCTTCCACCACAAAACCCAGGGTGCCTTCGGCGCCGATGAACAGCTGGCGCATGTCGTAGCCGGTGGCATTCTTGATCAGGTCGCGGTTCAGTTCCAGCACGTCGCCTTTGCCGGTGACGACCTTCATGCCGGCGACCCAGTTACGGGTCATACCGTAGCGAATGACCTTGATCCCGCCGGCATTGGTGCCGATATTGCCGCCAATCTGGCTAGAACCGGACGAAGCGAAGTCCACCGGGTAGTACAGGCCGTGCTCTTCGGCGACGTTCTGCAATTGCTTGGTGACCACGCCCGGCTGGCACTTGGCGGTGCGGTCGGTGAGGTTCACCTCGAGGATCTGGTTCATATAGTCGAACGAGACGACCACTTCACCATTGGCCGCAACGGCGGCAGCCGACAGGCCGGTACGCCCACCGGACGGCACCAGCGCGACCTTGTGCTCATTGGCCCAGCGCACGATGGCCTGCACCTGTTCAACCGTCTTGGGGAATACGATGGCAGTCGGGGCCGGGGCGAAGTGCTTGGTCCAATCCTTGCCGTAAGCCTCCAGGGAGTCGGCGTCGGTCAGCACTTTGCCGGGCTCAACCAGGGTCTTTAGCTCATCAATCAGGGCAGGATGGGTCATCGACAGAACTCTCGAACAATTCATGGTCATCCTGAGAACGCTTCACGTCGCAGGAATAGGTGTTTAGCGGGGCGCGTATGCTAGCATACCGCCCCCGTAGGACAGAGCCCAAGGGCGTTCTGCGGTGACGGCTTTCCTGCCGTCCGGGTCAGCTCTGTGCCCTGATTTACCAATACGTTTCTGTTTGACGAGTGGCTGTTGTCGTCAGGCAAGGCGCCGCGACGACTCATAGCTCTGGCTATGGGGAGGAGCGGCAACGCAGCATGACGGCAACAGACGCCGTCAAACGGGAACAGTATTGGTGAATCAGGACACATCCGGCGATCCGATTCCCTGCCATTTTTCTCCGGGATACAGGTTTACGCAGATGAGCAAGACTTCTCTCGATAAGAGCAAGATCAAGTTCCTTCTTCTGGAAGGCGTCCACCCATCGGCTGTCGAAGTTCTGAAAGCCGCCGGGTATACCAGCATTGAGTACATCACCAGTTCTCTGCCGGAAGCCCAGCTCAAGGAAAAGATCGCCGACGCGCACTTCATCGGCATTCGCTCCCGCACTCAGCTGACCGAAGAGGTCTTCGATCACGCCAAGAAACTCGTGGCGGTCGGCTGCTTCTGCATCGGCACCAACCAGGTCGACCTTAACGCAGCGCGCGAGCGCGGCATCGCGGTGTTCAACGCACCGTACTCCAACACCCGTTCCGTCGCGGAGCTGGTGCTGGCCGAGGCCATCCTGCTGCTGCGCGGCATTCCGGAGAAGAATGCCTCCTGCCACCGTGGCGGCTGGATCAAGAGCGCAGCCAACTCCTTCGAAATCCGCGGCAAGAAGCTGGGGATCATCGGTTACGGTTCAATCGGCACTCAACTGTCGGTCCTGGCCGAAAGCCTGGGCATGCAGGTGTTCTTCTACGACACCCTGACCAAGCTGCCACTGGGTAACGCCACGCAAGTGTCGAGCCTGACCGAGCTGCTGGGCATGTCCGACATCGTCACCCTGCACGTGCCGGAAACCGCTGAGACCCAGTGGATGATCGGCGAGAAGGAAATCCGCGCGATCAAGAAAGGCGGCATCCTGATCAACGCTGCCCGCGGCACCGTGGTCGAGTTGGACGCCCTGGCCGACGCGATCAAGGACAAGCACCTGATCGGCGCCGCCATCGACGTGTTCCCGGTGGAGCCACGCTCCAACGACGACATCTTCGAAAGCCCGCTGCGTGGCCTGGACAACGTGATCCTGACCCCGCACATCGGCGGCTCCACCGCTGAAGCCCAGGCCAACATTGGCCTGGAAGTCTCGGAAAAGCTGGTCAAGTACAGCGACAACGGTACGTCGGTATCCTCGGTCAACTTCCCGGAAGTGGCCCTGCCGGCTCACCCTGGCAAGCACCGTCTGCTGCACATCCACCAGAACATCCCGGGTGTGATGATGGAGATCAACAAGGTCTTCGCGGAAAACGGCATCAACATTTCCGGTCAGTTCCTGCAGACCAACGAGAAGGTCGGCTACGTGGTGATCGACGTCGACGCCGAGTACTCGGACCTGGCGCAACAGAAGCTGCAACACATCAACGGCACGATTCGTTGCCGCGTGTTGTTCTAACGCTTCAAACGCCCTACGAAAAATGGGAGGCCCGCAGGGGTCTCCCATTTTTTTGTCTGAACAAATCTTACTTGACGTTAACCGTGATCACTTTCGAGGCTACAGTCGGGTTGAACTGCATGTGCAGTTTATCGCCGGCGACCAGTTGCAAGGTGTGCTTGCCAGGGGTCAGGGTCAGCTCGGTTTCGGTCTGGGCCTTGCCGAAGTGGATTACGCTGTCGGTGGCCGGGATCGGCACGCTGGCGTCGGGCAGCGCCTTCTGGTCGACCAGCAGGTGATGGTGGCCGGTGCCTGGGGTCTGGTCGGTGGCCGGGGCCAGTTTCAGACCTTCCATGCCGAACTTGACGGTGAAGGTTTTATCGACGGTGGCGCCGTCTTTCGGCGAAACGATAAACACTTTGGCATTTTCAGGTGGCGCGCTGCGAGGGATGCCGTCTGCGGCGGTCACCAACATCGAAGCACCCAATAGTACGCCGGCAATCGTTACACGAGACAAAAGGGCTTTCATTCGCTTCTCCACTTTTCTATGAAATTTGTAGGGTTATGACAACTTAGCGACTAATTGCTGTCCAAGGCACTCAACACCATAACAAAGCGATGCTGAACCGCGCCTCGCACATTCGAATTATTTAGGAGTGACCATGCGCTTTTCGCCTGGCCTGTTACTGCTGCTTCCTCTGATGAGCCCCTTGGCTCACGCCGAATTGATTGATGATGTGTTTGACCGCGGTGAACTGCGCATCGCCCTCGAGGCCAATACCCCGCCCTTCAACTTCAAGGACGGCGAGAAACTCACCGGTTTTGAAGTGGAACTCGGTGAACAACTGGCCAAAGAGATGGATGTGCGCCCCTCGTTCATCACCACCGACGACAGCGACATGCTGCCCGGCGTGGCAAGCGGCAAGTACGACGTGGCCATCAACCATATCGCTATGACTGCCGAGTTGCAGGATCAGTTCGATTTCAGTGAGCCTTATCGCGACAAGCCGGCGCTGGCCATTCCGTTCCAGAAGGGCAACCCGGCGTTCAAGGCGAGCCTGGACAATGCGCTGCAACGGGTGAAAGCCGATGGCCGGTTGAAGGCGCTGGGGCAGAAGTGGCTCGAAAGCGACACGGCGGAAGTCAAAGCACAGTAAATCAAAATGTGGGAGGGCTTGGGAGACGGGCCAGGGCTTGCGCCGCCTCAAGCAACTCCAACTCACTGAACACCAGCACCCCATGGCGCTTGAGCAGCGCCGCCGTGACGCCTTCGCCGCTCACCTTCACACCGCTGAAAGTGCCGTCATAGGTCAGCACATTGCCACAGGACGGGCTATTGGCCTTGAGCACGGCGATACGGATATTGTGGCGCTGCACCAGCGCCAACGTCTGGCGGGCGCCGTCGAGGAAGGCGGCGCTGAAGTCCTCGCCCGCGGCGGTCAGCACCTGGGCGCGGCCCTCCCACACGTCGATACCCTGCCCGCCAGGAATCTCGGCGGAAGGCCTGGGCGTGGGCAAACCGCCCGCCACTTCCGGGCAGATCGCAACCACGCGGCCTTCGGCCTGCCATGCCGCCAGTTGATCGAACGGCCCGCTGGCGCCGCCGTCATAGCGCACTTTGTGCCCGAGCAGGCAGCGGCTGACGAGAATTTTTTCCATGCTTAAAACGGCTCGTTACCGCGCCGACGAAACCAGCCGGTCAGCGACAGGCGCTCGCGGGTAGCAGGCAGCACTTCGTGGGGCACTTCGCCGGACAGGAACACCACCAGGCAACCCCCGCTGGGCACCACGTCGAGTTCGACGCCGTCCTTGAGGTACATGCGCAACTGGCCGCCGTGTTCCGGCAGCCACTCGTCGTTCAAGTAGATCACCGCCGAGACCGTGCGCCGGTCGTCGTCGCGAAACCGGTCCAGGTGCCTGAGGTAAAACGCCCCCGGCGGGTACATCGCGAAATGGCTTTCGAAATCTTCCAGGCCGAGGAACAAGCTGCGGTTTATCGCCAGGCGCAGGCTGTCCATCACCGCCATATAGCGGTCGCAGACGACGGCGTCGCCCTCCTCCAGCCACTGGATATGGTCGCCACGAATACCCTCGCGAATCTCCTGGGCCGGCCCGCGCCCGACCGCCGCCGGGGCCAGCTCACCTTCAGCCGCACGTTTACGGCACTCAGCCGCCAGTTCCAGGGTCAGAGCCTGGGGCAGGAAGCCGTTTTGCTGCGACCAACCCTTTTCGGCCAGGTCGTCGACAATGCGTTGCAGCAATGGGTGATCGTGGGATATTTGCATGGCGCGCATAGTATCCATACGCCTGTGAATCCGACAGAGCCGCTGAGCGTCTGAACGCACTTTAGTCAGGTGACTGATAGGACTTCTCGACAAATCCTACGCCCGACACGGACAATAGTGGCCGACTGACAGGAGTCCATATGCGTCGTTTGTTTTTTTCCTTGCTGATGTTCTGCGTTTTGCCCGCTTGGGCAGACGGCCATGACCAGTTGTACAAGGTCGCCGGCTGGGCCGAACAACGCGCGCATTTCAATGACGCCCTCAGTGCCGCCCAGCAACGCTACCGCAACAGCCTGCCGCCGGCGGTGTACCAGGCGCTGGTCGACAACAGCAACAAGCGCTTCGCCGCCCAGGCCGTGGACCGGCGCGCCGAAGCCCAGCTGCGCAAGCACCTGGCGGACCCGGCACCGGCCCTGGCGTTTTTCCAGTCGCCACTGGGGCGCAAGATTGTCGCTGCCGAACTGCTGGCCACCCGCCGCGACCAGCTGGCAAAAAATGCCCAAGGCCTGCCGCACATCGAAGCCGACGCCACCCGCAGCCTGATCATCGGCCACCTGGCCCAGGCCCTGCCCGCCCGCGAAGCCGGCGCCGAAGTCAGCCTGGCGATCGCCGGCGTGGCGGCCGACAGCTTGAGCCAGATGATCCCCGGCCTGTTGGGCGGCGGCCAGGCCCAGGGCATGCTGGATGGACAACGCGAACGGCTGATGCAACAGATCGGCAATGACCTGAACAACACGTTGCTGTACGTCTATCGGGATTTGTCCGACCCGGAACTGGAAGAATTCGCTACGTTTGCCGAGTCGCCGCAGGGTAAGGCGTATTACCAGGCGGCGCTTGCCGCCGTTCGCGCAGGGCTGGCGGTCGGCCAAAGCACCTCAAGCCTGGCGCAGTAACAAAATGTGGGAGGGGGCTTGCCCCCGATGGCGGTGGGTCAGTATCAGATGTGCTGACTGACACCCTGCTATCGGGGGCAAGCCCCCTCCCACATTTGGTCCGCGTTATTTCAGGTGGTCGGTGAGGTACTTGAAGTATTCCTGGCGAATCTCCGGGATCTCATTGGCCAAGTGATGCCGGCCGCGCTTGAGCATCAACACCTCAGGCTGATCGAACTTGCCCCGCAGCACCTGCAGGTTGTGCTGCCAATCCACCGTCATATCCTCTTCGCCCTGCACAATCAGCGGCCGCCGCGGGCTGCGCGGTGCGGCTTCGATTTGCCTGATCCAGCGCGCCAGTGCCCCGACCCAGGCGGTCGGCAATTGGCGCGGCTGCAAGGGGTCGGCTTCGAGGAACGGCTTGAAGGCCGGGTCATTGGTGTTTTCGCTGAACCGTCGGGCGATGCCTTTGACGAACGGCCGCAGCAGGTAATAGCTGACCTGCGACCAGCCCCACCCACGCGGACGCACCAAGGGTGAAAGCAGAAAAGTCTTACCCTGGGCCGGGCTGTCGGCGCCATGGTTGAGCAAGTGATCCACCACCACCGCACCGCCGGTGCTTTGCCCGAACAGGTGCCAGGGCCGTGGCAGGTGCAGCGCTTCGGCCTGGGCGAACAGCGCCTGCACCACGTCCTGGTACACCGCAAAATCATCGATACTGGCCCGCGCGCCGCTGGACAAGCCATGGCCCGGCAGGTCGCAGGCGATCACCACGAAACCCTGGTCCAGCGCCCAGTCGACGACGTGGCGGTACAGCCCCATATGGTCGTAGAACCCGTGGAACATGAACATCGTCGCCACCGGCACCGGCGGCCACCACACCTGGGCGACCACCGCGAACCCATCGACCTCGAACCGGCCAAGGCGGCTCACCGCCGGCACCTGGCGCGCCCGCAGGTCCAGCCCATAGAAGCGCTGATAGACCCGCGCCTCGGCGCTGAGTGGCTGCGCATCCACCAGGGGCCGCAAGCTGTCGCGCAGGTGATCGGGGTCAAAGGTGACGGGCATAAGAGGTTCCAGACTTGGGGCTTCACGCGCTGCGCAGAGGAATATCGAGCTGCGATATTCATCTGTCGGGGCAAGCATGGCAAGCTACGCGTCCTTCGAGGATTGATCTGAATGCGACAGCCCTACCGCACCACCCTGTTCGCCAGCCTGCTGCTGATCCTCTGCGCCGGCGTGTTATGGGCGGCGTATGACTGGTTCCAAGGCCGCTACCTGCGTGCCTTCAGCGAACACACGGCGGTGTTTTCCGGCGACGCGCTGCGCCTGCCCGACGACCTCGCCGGCCCCGGCCCGATCCGCCTCGTGCATTTCTGGGACCCGGCCTGCCCGTGCAACGTCGGCAACCAGCAGCACCTCGGCGAATTGATCGAGCACTACGCGCCCCAGGGCGTCGAGTTCTACGCCCTGCAGAAACCCGGCAGCCACGGCCAGTTGCCCGACAACCTGCGCCAGATGAAAATCCTCAGCAGCCTGCCCGGCGCCGATCAGATACCCGCGACCCCGGCCGTGGCGATCTGGGACCGCAGCGGCAAGCTCGCGTATTTCGGGCCCTACAGCGAAGGGCTGACGTGCAACGCCAGCAACAGTTTTATCGAGCCGATCCTCAAGGCCCTTGCAGCAGGCCGCGCAGTGAATGCCACTCACACCCTGGCGGTGGGCTGCTATTGTTCGTGGCCAACCGGTTCGTAGCCCGTCGCCCCACTCTTGGTAAGGAATGTTCATGAAGCGCCTCTTGCAGGTTCTCGCGGTGCTGCTGGCGCTGGTCGCCGTCGGTGCCGGCTGGTACGTCTACAGCAAGCAACCCACCCGCCAGGGCGCCGTAACGCTGGCGAACCTGCAAGGCTCGGTCACGGTGCGCTACGACGAGCGTGGCGTGCCGCATATCCGCGCCGAGAACGAGACCGACCTGTACCGCGCCCTGGGCTATGTGCATGCCCAGGACCGGCTGTTCCAGATGGAAATCATGCGACGCCTGGCGCGCGGCGAATTGGCCGAAGTGCTCGGCCCCAAGCTGCTGGACACCGACAAACTGTTCCGCAGCCTGCGCATTCGCGAGCGCTCCGCCACTTATGTGGCGCAGTTGGACCACGAGTCGGCGCACTGGAAGGCCCTGCAAGCCTATCTGGACGGGATCAACCAGTATCAGGACAACCACGCCAGCCCGATGGAGTTCGATGTGCTGGGCATCCCCAAGCGGCCGTTTACCGCCGAGGACACCATCAGCGTCGCCGGGTATATGGCCTACAGCTTTGCTGCGGCGTTTCGTACCGAACCATTGCTGACCTATGTACGCGACCAGTTGGGCAGCGATTACCTGAACGTGTTCGACCTCGCCTGGCAACCCAAGGGCGCGCTCAACCTGGCCGCCAGCGACTGGCAAAACCTCGGCGCCATCGCGGCCCTGAGTGAACAGGCCCTGGCCGACAACGGCTTGCCGCAGTTCGAAGGCAGCAACGCCTGGGCGATCAGCGGCAGCCGCACCCAGAGCGGCAAGCCGTTGCTGGCGGGTGACCCGCATATCCGCTTCTCGGTGCCGTCGGTGTGGTACGAGGCGCAGCTGTCGGCGCCGGGCTTTGAGTTGTACGGCTATCACAACGCGCTGGTGCCGGTGGCGTTCCTGGGGCACAACCTGGATTTCGGCTGGAGCCTGACCATGTTCCAGAACGACGACCTCGACCTGATCGCCGAGCAGGTCAATCCGGACAACGCCAACCAGGTCTGGTACCACGGCCAATGGGTCGACATGACCCGCAGCGAGCAACAGATCGCGGTCAAGGGCCAGGCACCGGTCACCTTGACCCTGCGCCAATCGCCCCACGGCCCGATCATCAATGACGTGCTCGGCGAGAACGCCGGCAAGACGCCGATCGCGATGTGGTGGGCGTTCCTCGACACCCAGAACCCGATCCTCGAAGGGTTCTACCAGCTCAACCGCGCCGACACCCTGGCCAAGGCCCGTGCCGCGGCAGCCAAGGTGTCGGCGCCGGGGCTGAACATTGTGTGGGCGAATGCCCAGGGCGATATCGGCTGGTGGGCGGCGGCGCAGTTGCCGATCCGCCCGGCCGGCGTCAACCCCGGGTTTATCCTCGACGGCAGCACGGCCCAGGCCGACAAGCTGGGCTTCTACCCGTTCAGCGCCAACCCCCAGGAAGAAAACCCGGCGCGTGGCTATGTGGTGTCGGCCAATGCACAGCCGGTGTCGCCCAGCGGCATGGAGATCCCCGGCTATTACAACCTGGCCGACCGTGGCCAGCAGTTGAACGCGCAGTTGAGCGACAAGCGCGTGAAGTGGGACGTGAACAACAGCCAGGCCCTGCAACTGGGCACCACCACCGCCTTCGGCCCGCGCCTGCTGGCACCGCTGTTGCCGGTGCTGCGCGAGGTGGTCAAAGACCCGGCGCAGTTGCAGCTGGTGGAGCAACTGGCGGCCTGGAAAGGCGATTATCCGCTGGACTCCACCAGCGCCACGCTGTTCAACCAGTTCCTGTTCAACCTGGCTGACGCGGCCTTCCACCCGAAACTCGGCGACGCCATGTTCAAGACCCTGCTCAGCACGCGGGTGATCGATGCGGCGTTGCCCCGCCTGGCCGCGAGCCCGGATTCGCCCTGGTGGAACGGCAAGCGTGCCGACACCGTCAAGCTCGCCTGGGACAACAGCCTCGCGCACCTCAAGGCGACCTTCGGCGATGACCCGGGCCAATGGCAGTGGGGCAAGGCCCATACGCTGACCCACGGCCACCCGCTGGGTTCGCAGAAACCGCTGGACCGGCTCGTCAACGTCGGCCCCTTCCCCGCGCCGGGCAGCCACGAAGTGCCGAACAACCAGTCAGCCAATATCGGCCCGGCACCATGGCCGGTGACCTACGGCCCGTCGACCCGGCGCCTGATCGACTTCGCCGACGTGCCCCACGCGCTGACCATCAACCCGGTGGGGCAAAGCGGTGTGCCGTTCGACAAGCACTATGGGGACCAGGCGGAAACGTATATCGAGGGCGGCTACGAGCAGGCGCATTTCAGCGATGAGGAAGTCACGGCCAATACGCGCGGTACGCTGAAGCTGCTGCCTGCCCGCTGACCGCCTGGAACGCGGTCAAAATGTGGGAGGGGGCTTGTATCTGCGGTGTTGCACCTACACCGGTGCGGCGAAGTTGAGCCGGAACTGTTGCGGCGTCACCCCCAGTCGGCGGTTGAACACACTGCGCATGTGCTGGGCATCGCGAAACCCGCATTGATAGGCCACGGTCTTGAGCGGTGCGCGGCTGCTTTCGAGCATCACCCGCGCCGCATCCACCCGCGCCCGCTCGACGAACTCCGCCGGGGTGATCCGCGCTTCACGGGCGAACACCCGGGAGAAGTTGCGCGCACTCATATTGGCCGCGTTGGCCAGGTCCGCGATGGTCAGGTCGCCGGTCAGGTTCGCCAGCACATACACCTGCACCAGCGCCACCGCCGAGGTGGTTTCGGCGTGGGGCGTGAGGAACGGGCTGAACTGCGACTGCCCGCCCGCACGCTGGGTGAACACCACCAAGCGCTTGGCCACGCTCAACGCCACTTCCGGCCCGTGGTCCTGGGCCAGCAGGTACAGCGACAGGTCGATCCCCGCCGTGACCCCGGCCGAGGTGTAGAGGTTGCCGTCCTGCATATAGAGACGGTCGGCCTCGACCCGGGCGCTGGGGCACAACCGCACCAGGTCGGCGGCATCGCCCCAATGGGTGGTGACGGTTTTCCCGTCGAGCAGGCCGGCGCGGGCCAGTATGAAAGCGCCGTTGCAAATCGAACCGAAGCGCTGCGCCCGCGCCGCGGCCCCGCGCAGCCAATCATCGAAGTGCGCGCCGAAATCCTCGAAAGGCAACTGCGGCCCGCCGGCGACCAGAAGCAGGTCATAGGCTTGCAACGCTTCGCGGTAATGCCGATGGGCCTGCAACGACAGGCCGTTGGAACAGGCCATATTGCCGTGGTCCAGGCCGATCACGTCCAACTGGTACTGATCGTCGGGCGACAGGAAACGGTTCGCTTCGCAGAACACATCCAGCGGGCCGGTCACGTCCAGTGACTGGACGCCGGGGAAAATCAGAATGCCGACGGTCTTGCTCATGAACAGGCACACCTTTACCTAACCGGATAAACACAGAACCCTTGTGGGAGGGGGCAAACGCCCTTCCACCTTTGGATTTTCGCAGGCTTCAAGGGCGATATCGCCAGCTACACCCTAGCCGACTTTCACTTGGCACGATGTAGCAGCACATTGGCCGACATCGCACCCTCGCTGCGATAGCCCCTTCCCCGGCGCGCGACCAGACTGGCTGCCTCGGCGCCACCCCGGCGCTTTCTTGCGGAGAACGACCATGAGCACCAGCATCGCCGGCATCAAGATCCCGGACAGCGCCCTGGCCAGGGCCACCACCGACTACATCCGCGATATCGAATCCGACCTGCTCTACCACCACTCGCGCCGGGTGTTTCTGTTCGGTGCGTTGAGCGGTGAGCGCAAGCAACTGGCCTATAACCCGGAGCTGCTTTACGTCGGCGCGATGTTCCATGACCTGGGCCTGGTCGAAGGCCATCGCAGCGACGACCAGCGTTTCGAAGTCGACGGTGCCAACGCGGCGGCGGACTTCCTCAAGCCGCATGGGCTGAGCGATGACGACATCGAACAGGTGTGGCTGTCCATCGCACTGCACACCACGCCGGGCGTGCCACAGCATCTGCGGCCGACCGTGGCGCTGGTCACCGCCGGCGTCGAGATGGACGTACTGGGCATGGACTACGCCGCATTTACCCCCGTGCAGCGCGAAGCCGTGGTGCATGCACATCCACGCGGTGAAGGGTTCAAGGAATGCATCATCTGCGCGTTCGCCGACGGCTTGCGCCATCGCCCGCTGACCACGTTCGGCAACGTGAAGACCGATGTGCTGGTGGATCAGGAGCCGGGGTTCAAGCCGATGAACTTTGTCGAGGTGATTCGCCAGTCGCCGTGGACGGCCTGATCAACCTGGAATGCGGTCAAAATGTGGGAGGGGGCTTGCCCCCGATGGCGGTGGATCAGTCACAGCTTCAGTGACTGACACTCTGCTATCGGGGGCAAGCCCCCTCCCACATTTGCACCGTGCCGGCCATTAGACCGGCGCAGGCGCCCGACGCTTGTCCGGCTGCTGCCAGCCATCGGCTGGCCGCTTCTTCGATCGACAGGTCCAGCTCGCGCAAGCGCGCCGACACCACCACCGCCACATACGCCGCGCAGAACGTGGTGTGGGCGATCCAGATGGTGACGGCCTGATCAACCTGGAATGCGGTCAAAATGTGGGAGGGGGCAAGCCCCCTCCCACATTTGCACCGTGTCGGCCATTAGACCGGCGCAGGCGCCCGACGCTTGTCCGGCTGCTGCCAGCCATCGGCTGGCCGCTTCTTCGATCGACAGGTCCAGCTCGCGCAAGCGCGCCGACACCACCACCGCCACATACGCCGCGCAGAACGTGGTGTGGGTGATCCAAATGTGGACGGCCTGATCAACCTGGAACGCGGTCAAAATGTGGGAGGGGGCTTGCCCCCGATGGCGGTGGATCAGTCACAGCTTCAGTGACTGACACTCTGCTATCGGGGGCAAGCCCCCTCCCACATTTGCACCGTGTCGGCCATTAGACCGGTGCAGGCGCCCGACGCTTGTCCGGCTGCTGCCAGCCATCGGCGGCCGCTTCTTCGATCGCTTGCTGGATCGCCTTCTTGCGCATCTCTTCGGCACGTCGGCTGAAGAACCACACCAGGAAAGTCACCAACGACACCGCCAGCAGAATCAGGCTGGCCACGGCGTTGATCTCCGGTTTGACCCCCAGGCGCACCGCCGAGAAGACTTCCATCGGCAACGTGGTCGAACCCGGGCCCGACACGAAGCTGGCGAGTACCAGGTCATCGAGGGACAGCGCGAAGGACATCATCCCACCCGCCGCCAACGACGGCGCGATCATCGGGATGGTGATCAGGAAGAACACCTTCCACGGCCGCGCGCCCAGGTCCATCGCCGCTTCTTCGATCGACAGGTCCAGCTCGCGCAAGCGCGCCGACACCACCACCGCCACATACGCCGCACAGAACGTGGTGTGAGCGATCCAGATGGTGACAATGCCACGCTCCTGGGGCCAACCGATCATCTGCGCCATCGCCACGAACAGCAGCAACAGCGACAGACCGGTGATCACCTCGGGCATGACCAACGGCGCGGTCACCAGGCCGCCGAACAGCGTGCGGCCCTTGAACTGGCTGATGCGCGTCAGCACGAACGCCGCCAATGTACCCAGCGCCACGGCCGCGACGGCCGTGTAGCAGGCGATTTCCAGGGAACGCGCCACCGAGCCCATCAACTGGGTGTTGTCCAGCAGGCCCACGTACCACTTGATCGACCAACCGCCCCACACCGTCACCAGCTTGGATTCGTTGAACGAGTAGATCACCAGGATCAGCATCGGCAGGTAGATGAACAACAACCCCGCCACCAGCATGAAGCTTGAGAAACTGACGCGCTTCATATCTTGCCCTCCATCTCTTTGGCTTGGCTGCGGTTGAACAGGATGATCGGCACGATCAGGATCGCCAGCATCACCACCGCCAGGGCAGAAGCCACCGGCCAGTCACGGTTGTTGAAGAATTCTTGCCACAACACTTTACCGATCATCAGGGTTTCCGGGCCGCCGAGCAGTTCCGGGATCACGAACTCGCCCACCACCGGGATGAAGACCAGCATGCAACCGGCGATGATGCCGTTCTTGGACAGCGGCACGGTGATCTTCCAGAAGCTGTTGAAGGTGCTCGAACCCAGGTCCGAGGCAGCTTCCAGCAGGCTCTGGTCGTGTTTCACCAGGTTGGCGTACAGCGGCAGGATCATGAACGGCAGGTACGAATAGACCACGCCGATATACACCGCGATGTTGGTGTTGAGGATCTGCAGCGGCTCGTTGATCAGCCCGATGGACATCAGGAAGCTGTTGAGCAAGCCGTTGTTGCTGAGGATGCCCATCCACGCGTACACGCGGATCAGGATCGCGGTCCAGGTCGGCATCATGATCAGCAGCACGAGGACGGTCTGCATCTCTTTGCGCGCACTGGCAATCGCATAGGCCATCGGGTAGCCGATCACCAGGCACAGCAGGGTGCTGAAGAACGCCATCTTCAGCGAGCCCAGGTACGCGGCGATGTACAACTCATCGTCGCCGAGCATCGCGTAGTTGGCCAGGTTCAGCACCAGTTGCAGCTTCTGCTCAACGAAGGTGTAGATCTCGGTGTAAGGCGGGATCGCCACGTCGGCTTCGGCAAAGCTGATCTTCAGGACGATGAAGAACGGCAGCATGAAGAACAGGAACAGCCAGAGGAAAGGGATCCCGATGACCACATGCCGGCCACCGGGGGTTATTCGTTGCAGCTGGCGCTTGAATTTTTTCATGTTCATGAGCGAAGTACCACGCCGCTGTCGTCTTCCCACCACACGTACACCTGATCACCCCAGGTTGGGCGCTGGCCACGGCGTTCGGCGTTGGCGACGAAGGATTGCACGAGCTTGCCGCTCGGCAACTCGACGTAGAACACCGAGTGGCCGCCGAGGTAGGCGATGTCGTGGACTTTGCCGCTGGACCAGTTGTGCTCGCAGGTCGGCATTTGAGTGGTGACCAGCAGTTTTTCCGGGCGGATGGCGTAGGTCACCGACTTGTCTTCCACCGAAGTGGCGATGCCGTAGCCAACGTAGATGTCGCGGTCCAGGTCCGGGCACTTGAGCACTGCGTGGCCTTCAGCGTCGTCGACCAC
Source organism: Pseudomonas sp. Y39-6 (assembly GCF_023651955.1). Lineage (NCBI taxonomy): Bacteria > Pseudomonadati > Pseudomonadota > Gammaproteobacteria > Pseudomonadales > Pseudomonadaceae > Pseudomonas > Pseudomonas sp. Y39-6. The sequence goes on from NZ_CP069594.1 coordinate 6,680,645, forward strand.
CTGGGTGTCGAAGATGTTGACGTTGCCGATGAACTCGCACACCAGGCGGCTGGTCGGCGTCTCGTAGATGTCGACCGGGCTGCCGATCTGCGCGATCCAGCCCAGGTGCATGATCGCGATGCGCTCGGCCATGGTCATGGCCTCTTCCTGGTCGTGGGTCACCATCACGCAGGTCACGCCGACGCGCTCGATGATTTCCACCAGTTCCAGTTGCATCTGCGAACGCAGTTTCTTGTCCAGCGCCCCCATCGGCTCATCGAGCAGCAGCAGTTTCGGGCGCTTGGCCAGGGAACGGGCCAGGGCCACACGCTGGCGCTGGCCACCGGACAACTGGTGTGGCTTGCGCTTGGCGTACTGGCTCATCTGCACCAGCTTGAGCATCTCGGCCACGCGGGCGTCGACTTCGGCCTTGGGGATCTTGTCCTGTTGCAGGCCAAACGCGATGTTCTGCGCCACGGTCATGTGCGGGAACAGCGCGTAGGACTGGAACATCATGTTGATCGGCCGCTCGTAGGGCGGCATGTCGGTGATGTCCACACCGTCGAGGTAGATGCGACCCTCGGTTGGGCGCTCGAAACCTGCGAGCATGCGCAACAAGGTGGATTTGCCCGAACCCGAACCGCCGAGCAAGGCGAAGATCTCGCCTTTCTTGATTTCCAGGGACACATCGTCCACGGCAATCGTCTCGTCGAACTTCTTCGTGACCCGGTCGATTTTGACCAGCACCTTTTTCGGTGTCTGGTCGCCCTCGAGGGCTTTCTTATAGGCGCCGGAGGCAACTGCCATTTACGAAACTCCCAAAAAAAAAGAGTGCAGTTCGCCCGACGCGGGCGAACCCAGGATAGTTTGAGCCTTACTTGCCCGTCTTGACCTTGGTCCAGCTACGGGTCATTAAACGCTGCACTTTCGGGGGTAGCTCGAAGTTGACAAATGTCCGGTCGAGAACCGCCTGCGGTGGGTAAACCGCTTCGTCGGTGCGTATCGATTGCTCCATCAGTGCGTCCGCCCCTGGGTTAGGGTTGGCATAACCGACGTAATCACTGACCTGAGCGATAACCTCAGGTTGCAGTAAATAGTTGATGAAGGCGTGGGCTTCTTTAACGTTGGTCGCGTCCTTGGGGATCGCCAGCACGTCAAACCACAGGTTGCCGCCTTCTTTCGGAATCGCATAGGCGATGTTCACGCCCTTGCCCGCCTCGGCTGCGCGGGCCTTGGCCTGGAACACATCGCCGGAGAACCCGGCCGCCACGCAGATGTTGCCGTTGGCCAGGTCGGAGATGTATTTGGAAGAATGGAAGTAGGTCACATAAGGCCGCACTTTCAGCAGTTTCGCTTCGGCCTTCTTGTAGTCTTCGGGGTTCTCGCTGTTGGGGTTCAGGCCCATGTAGTTGAGCACCGCCGGCAGCATTTCATCTGCCGAGTCCATGAAGGACACGCCGCACGTCGCGAGCTTCTTCATGTTTTCCGGCTCGAACAGCACGGCCCAGGAGTCGATCTTGTCGACGCCCAGCACTTCTTTGACTTTATCGACGTTGTAACCGATGCCGTTGGTGCCCCACAGGTACGGCACGGCGTATTGGTTGCCCGGGTCGTTCTTTTCCAGGCGCTTGAGCAGCGCCGGGTCGAGGTTGGCGTAGTGAGTCAGCAACGACTTGTCGAGCTTCTGGAACGCCCCGGCCTTGATCTGTTTGCCAAGGAAGTGATTGGACGGCACCACCACGTCGTAACCGGTACGTCCGGCCAGCAACTTGCCTTCCAGGGTTTCGTTGGAATCAAACACGTCATACACAGGCTTGATACCGGAGGCCTTTTCAAAGTTGGCCAGGGTGTCGGGGCCGATGTAGTCCGACCAGTTATAAACATGCACAGTCGATGCGGCCTGCACGCTGACAGCCAGCGTGATACCTGCACCTACCAGCAAGGCTTGGCGAAATAAAGAAAATGGCAAGTGGAGGTCCTCTTAAATAGTTGGGCCCAAAGTTGTTGCCCGGCAACAAAACCGGCGCGCAACTTACCCTCGATAAACCGATCCGGCAAAACTTTCTGTCATTTAATTACTGTACGGCTGCCGCTCTTTGTAGGAGCGAGCTTGCTCGCGAAGAACTCACAGGCAACGCGGGCGACCAGAGGCGCTGCGTTATCGTTGACGATTTTCGCGAGCAAGCTCGCTCCTACAGGTTTCCTCGCTTATTTGCCCGATTTGATTTTGGTCCAGCTACGGGTCATTTCACGCTGAGTCGCTGCCGGCAAGTCGGCAATGGCATACAGCTTGGCTTGCACGTCCGCTGGCGGGTAGATGCCTGGGTCGCTGGTGATGTCTTTGTCGACCAATGCGGTGGCTTTCTCGTTACCGTTCGGGAAACGCACGCTGTTGGTGATCGCAGCCATGACTTTCGGCTCGAGCAGGTAGTTCATGAACTTGTAGGCCGCTTCGACGTTTTCGGCATCTTTAGGGATGGCGACCATGTCATAGAAACTGCCGGCGCCTTCCTTCGGAATGTCATACGCCACTTTGACCTTGCCACCGGCTTCAGCCGCGCGGGATTTGGCCTGCTGGATGTCACCCGAGTAACCCACGGCTACGCAGATGTTGCCGTTGGCCAGGTCGGAGATGTACTTGGACGAGTGGAAGTAGCCGATCGAAGGACGGATCTTCAGGAACAGGTCTTCAGCTTGCTTGAGGTCGGCTTTCTTCTGGCTGTCGGTCGGCAGGCCCAGGTAATGCAGCGCGATCGGCAGCATTTCGGTTGGCGAATCGAGGAAGCTCACACCGCAGCTCTTGAGCTTGGCGATGTTTTCCGGCTTGAGCAGGATGTCCCACGAATCGATCTTGTCGACGCCCAGCGCGGCCTTGACCTTCTCCGGGTTGTAACCGATGCCGATCGAACCCCACATGTACGGGAAAGCGTGCTTGTTGTCCGGGTCGCTGACCGACACGGCCTTGAGCAGCGACGTGTTCAGGTTTTCGTAGTTGGACAGCTTGGACTTGTCCAGCTCCTGGTAGACGCCGGCCTTGATCTGCTTGGCGAGGAAGTTGTTCGACGGTACGACGATGTCGTAACCGGACTTGCCTGCCAGCAACTTGGCTTCAAGGGTCTCGTTGCTGTCGAATACGTCGTACACCACTTTGATGCCCGACTCTTTTTCAAAGTTGGCGATGGTGTCCGGAGCAATGTAGTCGGACCAGTTATAGACGTGCAGCACTTTATCGTCTGCCTGGGCCGCGCCCGCCATTGCGCCCATCAGGGACAACGCGAGGAGGGTCTTGCCAGCGTTCTTCAAACCTAATGCCTTCATTTGGTGATGCTCCAATTTTCTTTTTTGGGCCGCAGCATGCTTCATCGATACACAGCTGTTCGGCAGCCCGTCGAAGGGCAGCAAAACAGGACAACAGTCTGGCAACTTAGGGGGCCGGCTTTCAACTAACCCCCCACTTTTATAACTGCCCGAACGCAGCACCCGAGAGTCACTGCGTTCTGAGCCTAGCACTTAGCCCTGCAATGCCGCCAAAGTCAGGTCCAGGCAATGACGAGCCTTGGTCACCAGCTCGTCGATTTCGGTCTTGCTGATCACCAGCGGCGGCGAAATGATCATGGTGTCACCCACGGCGCGCATGATCAGGCCATTCTCGAAGCAGAAGGTTCGGCAGATCATGCCAACACCGCGGCCTTCGTAACGCTTGCGCGTCGCTTTGTCCTGAACCAGTTCAATCGCACCGAGCATGCCGACACCACGCACTTCACCCACCAACGGATGATCAGCCAGCTCCCTCAGACGTTTCTGCAAATACGGTGCCGTTTCATCATGCACACGCTTAATAATTTGTTCATCGCGCATGATGCGGATGTTTTCCAGAGCGACCGCCGCGGCCACCGGGTGACCGGAGTAGGTGAAGCCGTGGTTGAAATCGCCGCCTTCATTCAGCACCGCCACCACCTCGTCGCGCACGATCAGGCCACCCATCGGGATGTAGCCCGAGGTCAGGCCCTTGGCGATGGTCATCATGTCCGGCTTGAGGTCGTAGAAATCGCTGCCGAACCACTCGCCGGTACGGCCGAAACCGCAGATCACCTCGTCGGCGACGAACAGGATGTCGTACTTGGCGAGGATTTCCTTGATGCGCGGCCAGTAGCTGTCCGGCGGCACGATCACGCCACCGGCGCCCTGGATCGGCTCGGCAATGAAGGCGCCGACGTTGTCCACGCCCAGTTCCAGAATCTTCGCCTCCAGCTGGTTGGCGGCCCACACACCGAACTCTTCGGGGCTCATGTCGCCGCCTTCGCCAAACCAGTACGGCTGGGCGATGTGGACGATACCCGGGATCGGCAAGTCGCCCTGCTCATGCATATAAGTCATGCCGCCGAGGCTGGCGCCGGCCACGGTGGAGCCGTGGTAGCCATTCTTGCGGCTGATGATGATTTTCTTGTTCGGCTGGCCCTTGATCGCCCAATAGTGGCGGACCATGCGCAACATGGTGTCGTTGCCTTCGGAGCCGGAACCGGTGAAGAACACGTGGTTCATGCCGGCCGGTGCAACGTCGGAGATCGCCTTGGCCAGTTCCAGCACCGGCGGGTGGGCGGTCTGGAAGAACAGGTTGTAGTACGGCAGTTCTTTCATCTGCTTGGCGGCGGCGTCAGCCAGTTCATCGCGACCGTAACCGATCGCCACGCACCACAGGCCGGCCATGCCGTCGAGGATCTTGTTGCCTTCGCTGTCCCACAAGTAAACGCCGTGGGCTTTAGTAATGATCCGTGGGCCTTTCTCTTTCAACTGCTTGAAGTCGCTGAACGGCGCCAGGTGGTGATCACTGCTCAAGGCTTGCCATTCACGGGTTTGCGGGTTGTTGCTGGACATACCAATCTCCTAGACTTTTCAGTGGAGGGCGCGCCGTTCAACGGGCGCGCCCGGCGCATCAGACGGCGAAGAGCAGGAACTCCCGCTCCCACGAACTGATCACGCGCTTGAAGTTTTCATGCTCGGCCCGCTTGACCGCGACGTAGCCAGTGATGAATTTGTGACCCAGGTATTTCTCGATGGTCTTGCTGTTTTCCATGCGCTCCAGGGCGTCTTCGATGGTCAACGGCAGGCGCAGGTTGCGCCGCTCGTAACCACGGCCGACGACCGGCGCGCTTGGGTTGTGCCCTTCGACCATGCCGATGTAGCCGCACAACAGGCTGGCGGCGATCGCCAGGTACGGGTTGGCGTCTGCGCCCGGCAGGCGGTTTTCCACGCGACGGTTCTGCGGGCCGGCATCCGGTACGCGCAGGCCGACGGTGCGGTTTTCTTCGCCCCACTCCACGTTCACCGGCGCCGAAGTGTCCGGCAGGAAGCGGCGGAACGAGTTCACGTTGGGGGCAAACAGCGGCAGCAATTCGGGGATGAATTTCTGCAGGCCGCCAATGTGGTTGAGGAACAGTTGGCTCATGGTCCCGTCTTCATTGGAGAAGACGTTCTTGCCGGTGGCGATGTCGATGATGCTCTGGTGCAGGTGCATCGCGCTGCCGGGCTCGCCGGTCATCGGCTTGGCCATGAAGGTGGCGGCCACGTCGTGCTTGAGCGCGGCTTCACGCATGGTGCGCTTGAACACCAGGATCTGGTCGGCCAGGGACAGCGCGTCGCCGTGACGGAAGTTGATTTCCATCTGCGCCGTGCCGTCCTCGTGGATCAGGGTGTCGAGGTCCAGCTCCTGCAGTTCGCACCAGTCGTAGACGTCCTCGAACAGCGGGTCGAATTCGTTGGCCGCTTCTATAGAGAACGACTGCCGACCGGTTTCCGGGCGCCCGGAACGGCCGATCGGCGGTTGCAGCGGGAAGTCCGGGTCTTCGCAGCGCTTGGTCAGGTAGAACTCCATCTCCGGCGCCACGATCGGCTGCCAGCCTTTGTCGGCGTAGAGCTTGAGGACTTTCTTGAGCACGTTGCGCGGCGACAGCTCGATCGGGTTGCCTTGCTTGTCGTAGGTGTCGTGGATCACCTGGGCGGTAGGCTCGATGGCCCACGGCACCAGGAACACCGCGTTCTGGTCGGGGCGGCAGATCATGTCGATGTCGGCCGGGTCGAGCAATTCGTAATAGATGTCGTCTTCGACATAGTCGCCGGTCACGGTCTGCAACAGAACGCTCTCGGGCAGGCGCATGCCTTTCTCGGCGATGAACTTGTTGGTCGGCGAGATCTTGCCCCGGGTGATACCGGTGAGGTCGCCAATCATGCATTCGACTTCTGTGATCTTGTGGTCTTTCAACCAATCGGTGAGCTGGTCGAGGTTGTTACTCATAAATGCCTCTGGGCTGGGTTTCCTGACGTTCATTAAAGGTCAGGCGTCGGTTGACGCATCGGCGTCGCTGGTTCATCAGAGTGGGAGCTTAACCGCCATTTGGGGTGCCGTTGCACTCCTAAAGCAAAAGGCTTGCCTCCCGTGCAGGATAATGAGCGGCAACCGCAAAAAAGGCAGGACCGGCGTCATGAAAAGGGCGAGTACAAGAAAATGAACGGGGCACGCGAACAGCGTCCTGGCCGTCAAGAATAATGGCCGGGTCGAAGGGGCTTATCGGGGATGGAATCATCAATGGGAATGCGCGTTCGCAACATTCGACACGGATCTGAAAAGCATGCAGACCGACCTGTTTCGCGCAGGTGGTGATGCCGATTAACGGCAGGCCAGACATGAAGCACCCCGGTATTATTGCTGTTATGGGTTTAAATCGAGCTTAGCCTTGTTCATTTTTTTACACAACACCCCCGTAAAAAATACAACACGGCCCGCTCAAGCCTGCTAGTCCCAAGCCGGGCAACCGAGCAAAACCGCCCCAAAAAGCCCCAAAAAAGCCCTCATGGCGCTTTTTTGGGGCAAAAAAGGCCTCGCTTGACTTCGGCATGCCGTTCGGGTTGACTGAAACCTGAAAAGATCAATGATTGATATTTTTAACAACAAAGGTGTTGCATCATGTCGGTACCCCCGCGTGCCGTTCAGCTTAACGAAGCGAACGCGTTCCTTAAGGATCATCCTGAGGTTCTGTACGTAGACCTTCTAATTGCGGATATGAATGGTGTGGTGCGCGGTAAGCGCATCGAACGCACCAGCCTCCACAAGGTTTACGAGAAAGGCATTAACTTGCCTGCCTCTTTATTTGCCCTGGATATCAACGGCTCAACGGTGGAAAGCACCGGCCTGGGCCTGGACATCGGTGATGCTGACCGAATCTGTTATCCAATCCCCGACACCCTGTGCAATGAACCTTGGCAAAAGCGCCCGACCGCGCAACTGCTGATGACCATGCACGAAATTGAAGGTGAACCTTTCTTCGCCGATCCGCGCGAAGTACTGCGTCAGGTTGTAAGCAAATTCGACGACCTCGGTCTGACTATCTGCGCTGCCTTCGAGCTTGAGTTCTACCTGATCGACCAGGAGAACGTGAACGGCCGCCCACAACCGCCCCGCTCGCCGATCTCCGGCAAACGCCCGCACTCGACACAGGTCTACCTGATCGACGACCTCGACGAATATGTCGACTGCCTCCAGGACATCCTGGAAGGTGCCAAAGAGCAAGGCATCCCGGCTGATGCCATCGTCAAGGAAAGTGCCCCGGCGCAGTTCGAAGTGAACCTGCACCACGTGGCCGACCCGATCAAGGCCTGCGACTACGCGGTACTGCTCAAGCGCCTGATCAAGAACATCGCCTACGACCATGAGATGGACACCACCTTCATGGCCAAGCCTTACCCAGGCCAGGCAGGCAACGGTTTGCACGTACACATTTCGATCCTGGACAAGGACGGCAAGAACATCTTTGCCAGCGAGGATCCCGAGCAGAACGCCGCATTGCGTCACGCGATCGGCGGTGTGCTGGAGACCCTACCCGCCCAAATGGCGTTCCTGTGCCCCAACGTCAACTCCTACCGTCGTTTCGGCGCACAGTTCTACGTGCCGAACTCGCCGTGCTGGGGCCTGGACAACCGCACCGTGGCGATCCGCGTGCCGACCGGCGCGGCCGACTCCGTGCGTATCGAACACCGCGTGGCCGGTGCCGATGCCAACCCCTACCTGCTGATGGCTTCGGTCCTGGCGGGCGTACACCACGGCCTGACCAACAAGATCGAACCGGGCGCGCCAGTGGAAGGCAACAGCTACGAGCAGAACGAACAAAGCCTGCCGAACAACCTGCGCGATGCCCTGCGCGAGTTGGACGACAGCGAGGTGATGGCCAAGTACATCGATCCTAAATACATCGATATCTTCGTCGCCTGTAAGGAAAGTGAGCTGGAAGAGTTCGAACACTCCATCTCCGACCTTGAGTACAACTGGTACCTGCATACCGTGTAAGCGCTGGTTGCACTGAAAAAACGTCGCAGGCCTTTGGTCTGTGGCGTTTTTTTATGGGTTGCTTTTGGTAGACCGAGTTGGCCGCCATCGGGAGCAAGCTCCCTCCCACATTTGAACGAGTTTTCCTGAAGAAACCGGTTCGAGTGTGAGAGGGAGCTTGCTCCCGATGGCGGCCTGGCAGACAACACCGGCTCCTGCTCATACAATGCCCGCTGCCTTGTAGGAGACTTCCATGACCACCCGCCCCGCCGCCCCTCGCAAACCCCGCGCCCGCAGCCAGGCCCGGATCGACGCGATCCTCGACGCCGCCCGCACGTTGCTGGCGTCCGAAGGTGTGGCTGGTTTGTCGATCTACAGCGTGGCCGAGCGCGCACAGATTCCGCCATCGTCGGTGTACCACTTTTTCGCCAGCGTGCCGGCGCTGCTGGAAGCGTTGACCGCCGACGTCCATGCGGCATTCCGCGCCGCAATCCAGGCGCCCATCGCGCATGATTCACTCAAGTATTGGCGCGACCTGTCTTACATCGTCGAACAGCGCATGCTCACCATCTACAGCAACGACGCCGCCGCCCGCCAGCTGATCCTGACCCAGCACGGGCTGACCGAAGTGAATCAGGCCGACCGCCAGCACGATCTGGAGTTGGGTGACTTGATGCTGGCCGTATTCAACCGGCATTTCGAAGTGCCAACCCTGCCCGCCGATGTGGACGTGTTCGCGCTGGCGCTGGAATTGAGTGATCGCGTGTATGCGCGTTCGGTGCATCAGCATGGGCTGATCACGCCGCGCATGGCCGAGGAAGGCATGCGCGTGTTCGATGCATATGTGGGGCTTTATCTGCCGGCGTATTTGCCCAAGCGGGGCGTCACTGTCTGATGGATGTGTTGTCTGGCAGGGCCTCATCGGGGGCAAGCTCCCTCCCACATGTGACCGAGTTTTCCTGAAGAAACCGGTTCGAATGTGGGAGGGAGCTTGCTCCCACATGTGATCGAGCTTTCCTGAAGAAACCGGTTCGAATGTGGGAGGGAGCTTGCTCCCACATGTGATCGAGCTTTCCTGAAGAAACCGGTTCGAATGTGGGAGGGAGCTTGCTCCCACATGTGATCGAGCTTTCCTGAAGAAACCGGTTCGAATGTGGGAGGGAGCTTGCTCCCGATAGCGCCCTCAAGTGATCACAACTTGGCGATCGACACCTCGGTGGATTTGACGAAGGCAATCACCTCGCTGCCGATCACCAGCTCCAACTCCTTGACCGAACGGGTGGTGATCACCGACGTCACGATCCCGGACGCGGTCTGCACGTCGATTTCCGAGAGCACGTCGCCTTCGACGATTTCCTTGACGGTGCCTTTGAACTGGTTACGCACGTTGATGGCTTTGATAGTCATGTCGTTTTTCCTTCATGGGACAAGTGAGTTATTGCGCCCACCGCAATTGCGTAGGCAACGGTGAAACAGGTTCGGGTTCCGGCGGGGTGCCGGGCAGCGACAGCACACGGTTGAGCACCTGCGCTTCGAGCGCGGCCAGGCGATGCGAGCCTCGGGCGCGTGGACGCGGCAGGTCGACAATCAGGTCGAGGCCGATTTCGCCGTCTTCGATCAGGATCACCCGGTCGGCAATGGCCACGGCTTCGCTGACGTCGTGGGTTACCAGCAACACGGTGAAACCATGCTTCTGCCAGAGGCTTTCGATCAGTTGCTGCATCTCGATGCGGGTCAACGCATCCAGCGCGCCCAACGGCTCATCGAGCAACAACAGACGCGGCTGATGAATCAACGCACGCGCCAGGGCCACACGTTGCTTCTGGCCACCGGATAAGGCCGCCGGCCACTCATTCGCACGCTCGGCCAGGCCGACCGCTTCGAGCGCTTCCAGTGCCTTGGGACGCCAGTTGCCCTTGAGGCCGAGGCCGACGTTGTCGATGATCTTTTTCCACGGCAGCAGACGCGCTTCCTGGAACATCAACCGCGTGTCTTCGATCGCCGCGCCAAGCGGCGCGGAGCCGGCCAGCAGCTCACCGCTGCTGGCCTTGTCGAGGCCGGCGAGCAGGCGCAGCAAGGTACTTTTACCGCAGCCACTGCGGCCGACCACGGCAACGAACTGGCCCGCCGGAATATGCAGGTCGATGCCCTTGAGCACTTCCCGCGCGCCAAAGGCCTTGCGCAATTTGCGCACCGCCAGGGGAATCCCCTTCAGCAGGCGCGGAGGTTGTTGAGCGGTCATGCCGCACCTCCTTTATTCACTTGATAAGCCGGATGCCAGCGCAGCCACACACGCTCCAGGCCGCGCGCTGCGAGGTCGGCCAGCTTGCCGAGAATCGCGTACATGACGATGGCCAGCACCACCACGTCGGTTTGCAGGAATTCACGGGCGTTCATCGCCAGGTAACCGATACCGGAACTGGCCGAAATGGTTTCCGCCACGATCAGCGTCAGCCACATGAAGCCCAGGGCAAAACGCACGCCCACCAGGATCGACGGCAGCGCGCCCGGCAGGATCACCTGGCGGAACAGGCTGAAGCCGGACAAGCCGTAGCTGCGCGCCATTTCCACCAGCGCCGGGTCGACGTTGCGGATGCCGTGGTAGGTGTTGAGGTAGATCGGGAACAGCGTGCCGAGGGCGACCAGGAAAATCTTCGCGGTCTCGTCAATGCCGAACCACAGGATCACCAGCGGGATCAACGCCAGGTGCGGCACGTTGCGGATCATCTGCACCGAGCTGTCCAGCAGGCGCTCGCCCCACGTCGACAGGCCGGTGATAAAGCCCAGGGCCAGACCGATGCTGCCACCGATCACAAAACCCAGGCCCGCGCGCCAGCCGCTGATGGCCAGGTGCGTCCAGATTTCACCGCTGCGTACCAGGTTGACCCCGGCCTCGATCACCGCGCTCGGCGCCGGCAGAATCCGCGTCGACAACCAACCCGCCGACACCGACAACTGCCACACCGCCAACAGCAACACCGGCAGCACCCAAGGCGCCACGCGATGGCTCAGTTTTTCCACATTCATGGCGCCACCTCAGCTCTGTGACGCCGCTTTGGGAAGGATGTCGTTGGCGACCATCTCGCCGAACGGGCTCACGTACCCAGCACTTTTCGGCAACTCGGGGCGTTCGATATCCAGGTGCGGGAACAGCAACTCGGCGACGCGATACGATTCTTCCAGGTGTGGATAACCGGAGAAGATAAAGGTGTCGATGCCCAGCGCCGCGTATTCCTTGACCCGCGCCGCGACCGTCGGGCCATCGCCCACCAGCGCGGTGCCGGCCCCGCCGCGCACCAGGCCGACGCCGGCCCACAGGTTGGGGCTGACTTCGAGGTTGTCGCGACTGCCGCCATGCAAGGCCGCCATGCGCTGCTGGCCGACCGAATCAAAGCGCGCCAGCGAGGCCTGGGCACGGGCGATGGTGTCGTCGTCCAGGTGCGAGATCAGTTTGTCGGCAGCTTTCCAGGCTTCATCGTTGGTTTCGCGCACGATCACATGCAGACGAATACCGAAGCGCACCGTGCGCCCGAGTTTCGCGGCCTTGGCCCGCACCTGTTCGATTTTTTCCGCGACCGCGGCCGGTGGCTCGCCCCAGGTCAGCACCATGTCCACCTGTTCGGCCGCCAGGTCCTGCGCGGCTTCGGAGGAACCGCCGAAGTACAGCGGCGGACGCGGTTGCTGGATCGGCGGGTAAAGCAGTTTGGCGCCTTTGACGCTGATGTGTTCGCCGTCGTAATCCACGGTTTCGCCTTCCAGCACGCGACGCCAGATGCGGGTGAACTCCACCGAGGCCTGGTAGCGTTCTTCGTGGCTGAGGAACAGACCGTCGCCGGCCAATTCTTCCGGGTCACCGCCGGTCACCAGGTTGAACAGCGCACGGCCGCCGGACAGGCGATCGAGGGTCGCGGCCTGACGCGCGGCCACCGTCGGCGAAATGATCCCGGGGCGCAGCGCGACCAGGAACTTCAGACGCTGGGTCACCGGGATCAGCGAAGCGGCCACCAGCCACGAGTCTTCGCAGGAACGCCCGGTGGGGATCAGCACCCCGCCGAAGCCAAGGCGGTCGGCCGCCTGGGCCACTTGCTGCAGATAACCGTGGTCGACGGCGCGAGCGCCTTCGGCGGTGCCAAGGTAATGACCGTCGCCGTGGGTAGGCAGGAACCAGAAAATAGTGAGGCTCATGGAGTTGTCTCCTGAAGAAGTCGGATTACGGCGCGTTGGCCACGGCGGCAGGTGGAGTCCAGATCACGTCCTTGATGCTCAAGGGTTTGGGGATCAATTTGAGTTGGTAGAAGCTGTCGGCAATCTTCTGCTGCGCGGCGACCACCGCCGGGGTCAGGAACAGCGCGCCATAGCCCTGGCGTTTCACCGAGGTCAGGGTGATGTCAGCCGGCAGGCCGAGCAGCGGCGCGACCTGTTCGGTGACTTGCTGCGGGTTGGCCTTGGACCACTCGCCCACCGCGCGCACTTCTTCCACCAGCGCCTTGATCACTTCGGGGTGTTTTTCGGCGTAGGGCCTGGTGGCCAGGTAGAACTGGTGGTTGTCGGCAATCCCGCTGCCGTCACGCAAGGTGCGGGCTTGCAGTTGTTTCTCGGCGGCGGCCTGGTACGGGTCCCAGATGACCCAGGCGTCCACGCTGCCACGCTCGAACGCGGCACGCGCATCGGCGGGCGGCAGGAACACGGTCTGTACGTCGGTGTATTTCAGGCCGGCATCTTCCAAGGCCCGCACCAGCAGGTAGTGAACGTTGGAGCCCTTGTTGAGCACGACTTTCTTGCCCTTGAGCTCGGCCACCGATTTGATCGGCGAGTCCTTCGGCACCAGGATCGCTTCACTGGTCGGCGCCGGCGGTTCGTAGGCCACGTAGAGCAGATCGGCACCGGCGGCCTGGGCGAATACCGGCGGGGTTTCGCCAGTGACGCCGAAGTCGATCGAGCCGACATTCAGGCCTTCGAGCAATTGCGGGCCGCCCGGGAACTCGGTCCACTGCACCTGCACACCGTCGGCGGCCAGGCGCTTTTCCAGGGTGCCCTTGGCCTTGAGCAGCACCAGGGTGCCGTATTTCTGATAGCCGATCCGCAAGGTTTCGGCAGCGTGGGCTTGAACAATGGCGCCGAAGGACACAGCCGCAGCAAACAGTGCGACCAGACCACGACGCAAGATGACAGTGAGCATGGCGCTCTCTCCAAAAATGCGATTGGGGGGTTGGCTGCACCTGCTTGGCCGTTGGCGGCTGAGTAAGGTGAGTACTTCGTGAATCGGTAAGGCTTAAATGCTCCAGCGAGCACTCAACAAACGTTCATTCAACACATGCGGGTCCAGCGGTTTCGGGCGACGGGCCATGGCGGCGTAGAAAGTTTCCAGAGCCTCGCTCAAGCGTTGTTCGAGGACCGGCACCAGTTGCGCCTGGGCACTGCCTTCGCCGTAAGCGATCTGGCTGTCTTCGGCAAAGATCCCGTGGAGCAATTCCTGGGCTTTGAGCGCCGACAGCACCGGCTTCAATGCGTAGTCCACCGCCAGCATGTGGGCGATGCTGCCGCCGGTGGCGATGGGCAATACCACCTTGTGGGCCAGGGCGCGTTCGGGCAGCAGGTCGAGCACGGTTTTCAGCGCGCCCGAGAACGAGGCCTTGTACACCGGCGTGGCGATCACCAGGCCGTCGGCATTGGCCACTTGTTGCAACAAGTCGATGACTTTGGGGCTGTCGAAGCGCGCATGCAGCAAGTCTTCGGCCGGGAAGTCCCGTATCTGATAACTCACCACTTCCACGCCCTGCTGTTGCAGCCACTGACGGGTTTTATCCAGCAAGACCCCGGAGCGGGAACGCTGACTGGGACTGCCTCCAAGTGTTACGACCAGCATGTAGGAAATTCCTTTAGCAAGTGTCGGCGGTTCGCTGTGTGGCGATGGCGCCAAGATGGAACAGACCATATCAGCAGATTTATATATCCATAAATCTTATTTTTTCATTTGTTTATTCCTTAAAAGAATAAACCATCCATCAATCGCCAGGCGAAAAAAAAGGCCGTCGAAACGGCCTCAAAACCCCTGCCATGTGAGTACACAGCGTCTATCTGTAGGAGCGAGCCTGCTCGCGAAAACCGTCAACGATGACGCAGGCTTTCTCGATGTCCGCAGTAACCGCGCATGCTTCGCGAGCAAGCTCGCTCCTACAGGTAATTCAGCGATTGGGTTGCGGTGTCAGCCGCAGATACGGCTTCACCGCCCGGTACCCTTTGGGAAAGCGTTTCTTGATTTCTTCCTCGTCCTTGAGCGACGGCACGATCACCACTTCATCGCCGTCCTGCCAGTTGGCGGGCGTGGCAACTTTGTAGTTGTCGGTCAGTTGCAACGAGTCGATGACCCGCAGGATTTCGTGGAAGTTGCGCCCGGTGCTGGCTGGGTAGGTGATCGTCAGGCGGATTTTCTTGTGCGGGTCGATCACGAACAAGGAACGCACGGTGAGGGTGTCACTGGCGTTCGGATGGATCAGGTCGTAGAGGTCCGAGACCTTGCGGTCGGCGTCGGCCAGGATCGGGAAGTTGACGACCGTGTTCTGGGTTTCGTTGATGTCTTCGATCCACTTGAGGTGCGAGTCCACCGGGTCTACCGACAGGGCGATGGCCTTGACGCCACGCTTGGCGAATTCGTCCTTGAGCTTGGCGGTGAAGCCCAGCTCGGTGGTGCATACCGGCGTGAAGTCCGCCGGGTGGGAAAACAGCACACCCCAGCTGTCGCCCAGCCACTCGTGGAAACGAATCTTGCCGGCGCTGGAATCCTGTTCGAAGTCGGGGGCGATGTCGCCCAGTCTTAGGCTCATGGTGTGGCTCCTGATGAGTGCTTATGGAGCCCACTGTGCATGGATTACGGATTATTTAAAAAGAATAAATATCGATTTATTTAGACGATATAGGAATATTAAAAATGTGTTCACTGGACCTTGAAACAGGCGAGAGTCAACATTCCGTCCAAGGTTCGAGAAGGCCTTGAGACGCTGTAAAAAGAGGGGTTCAGGAAGGGCTTGCGGGGGTTGAGCCCGACTTGAAAAGCAAGACACCTTGCCCGGCATTGCGCCGGGCAAGGTTTTACAGGCTTACAACAGTGGGATCGAGTAGCTGACGATCAGGCGGTTTTCGTCCTGGTCGCGAGTCGCAACGTCGGTGCGCCACATAGCGTTTTTCCAGGCAACACCGAGGTTTTTCAGTGGGCCTTGTGGAATAACGTAAGCCAGGCTGATGTCACGTTCCCATTCAGACTTGTCACCAGTGGTGGTCTGAATGTTGGTGCCTTTCAGGTAAACCACACCCGCGGTCAGGCCAGGCACACCCACTTGGGCGAAGTCATAAGCGTAACGCGCTTGCCAGGTACGCTCGCCGGCACGGGCGAACTTCTGGATTTGCATGTCGGTAGTGATGCTGGCCGACGAACCGTCACCTTGGTTCAGCCAAGGGAAGTCACTGTCACCCTTGGTGTACTGATAACCGCCACCGAAGGTGTGGCCGCTGACCGAGTACAGTGCCAGGTAGCTGTACAGGTCGTTGTCGACCTTACCGCTGGTAACCGGCTTGGCGCCATCGTTGTAGTAACCGCTGGTGTAGTACGCAGAGTTGTTAGCGTTCTCACCGTTGTCGCGGCTGCGGTAGTAGCGCAGGTCACTTTTCAGCACGCCCGGGCCGATTGCCCAGTTGTGTACCAGGCCCAGGAAGTTCTGGGAGTAGAAATCTTTCAGCTCGCCGAAGTAGTACGAAGCGGTCAGATCCTTGGTGATCTTGTAGTCGGCACCGGCGTAGTAGAACTTGTTGCTGAATTTGCCGGTGTCATAGTTGGAGCTTTTGTTCGCGCCAGCAATCGACAGGTTTTCGTTGTTGCTGGAGTTACGGCCCTTGGCCGACTCGATTTGACCAGCGGTCAGAGTCAAGTCTTTGATTTCGTTAGAAACGATCTCGCCGCCCTGGAAGGTCTGAGGCAACAGGCGACCGTCGTTGGTCTTGATCACCGGGTTGTTTGGCTGCAGGGTGCCCAATTTTGCCACGGTCTGGGAAATCTTGATCTTACCGGTCAGACCCAGGCTAGCGTAGTCGTCGACAGCCTTGTTGCCGTCGCTTGGGAAGACGGTGCCGCCGGACGCAGTGCCGGTGTAGTTGCCGTGGTCTGCGCGGCTGGAGTCCAGACGCAGGCCGTACAGGCCAATGGCGTCAACGCCGAACTGAACGGTACCTTGGGTGAAACCCGAGATGAAACGCAGATCGAAGCCTTGGCCCCATTCGGCGTTCTTGCTACGGGTGTTCGAGGTAGACGATGGCTGGCCATCACGGTTGTCAGTGTTGATGTAGAAGTTACGCAGGCCCAGTGTGGCCTTACTGTCTTCGATAAAACCGGCGGCGCCTGCATGCTGGGCGATTGCCCCGAGTGCTACAGCCAATGCCAAGGTGGACTTCTTCATGTACCGCTCCTCTCATTTCTAATTTTTGTATTTCTTTGGTCTCAGGTCTAACGCCGGAGATCCACAGATGCGCGATTAGCGCCAGATAGTGACCGCCAAGTCAATCGTAACCTTGTGTGTCTACTACCTTCGTCTAATCGCAGTTTGTTTGGTCCCTGCAGGGTAATGAATTTTTCATACACCCAAAAAGAATTATTTCATTCTTTTTCATATGCTTTTGGAATAAGTCTCTGCATAAAGCAAGACGCGTCAGCATAGACGAACCTTTGCATAAGCTAATTCCTAAAAGGCATTTCTTGATCGCTTTTTAGATCTTTTTAGCTGAACGCACCGTCACATACGTCACCCAGGATCAAAAAGGCGACGCCATCATGGCCAAACGCCCATCTTCCCGTCAATTTGTTACAGTTTTTGTATCGCTAATATTTCATGCCGGCCTGAGAGCCGCTGATCGAGCCGTCTGGCAGCGAAAGCTTCGCGCAATTTATCCCTCTACGCCTTGATCGTATCGGCTCAAAATCAAGAATCCTTAAACTTTAGTAGGGGGCACGGGTGGCACGATGACGCACCCCGGGGTTTGATCGGCCACGTCATCGCTACGCCCTTCGCCCGTGGGACGTACCGATCTTCGAAGTGACGAGCTGGTTTGGCGGCGAACGCATCACCTCGGGTTAACGCAACGACCGAGGCCCGCATCGCAGGCAAACCAGCTCAGAGGCTGGGAGGGCGGGGTATTACAGGGCCTTCTCGAAAATCTTCGAGTTACGCTGATAGTTGTACAGCGATGCCCGCGCCGAAGGCAGGCGATCCACGCTGCTGGGCACAAAGCCGCGCTCGCGGAACCAGTGCGCCGTGCGCGTGGTGAGCACGAACAGGGTCTTCAACCCCTGCGCCCGGGCGCGAGCCTCGATGCGCTCGAGCAGTTCATCGCCGCGCCTGCCGTGGCGATACTCCGGGTTGACTGCCAGGCACGCCAACTCCCCCGCGTCCGAATCGGCGATCTGATACAGCGCCGCGCAGGCGATGATCATGCCTTCGCGTTCGACCACGCTGAACTGCTCGATCTCGCGCTCCAGCACTTCCCGCGAACGGCGTACCAGGATGCCCTGCTCTTCCAGCGGGCTGATCAGGTCGAGCAAGCCGCCGACGTCTTCGATCGCCGCCTCGCGCACCAGCTCGAATTGTTCCTGGGCCACCAGCGTACCGCCGCCATCACGGGTGAACAGTTCGGTGAGCAGCGCACCGTCTTCGACATAGCTGACGATATGGCTGCGGCCTACCCCGCCCCGGCAAGCTTCGGCAGCCGCATCGAGCAATTCAGCCTGGTAGTTGCTGCCCAGGCGTTGCAGATGCGCCGGCACTTGTTGCGGGCGCAGTTCACGCACCAGGCGGCCATTTTCATCGATCAGGCCAGGATCGGCACCGAACAGCAGCAACTTATCGGCGGCCAGGTCGATGGCGGCGCGGGTGGCGACGTCTTCGCAGGCCAGGTTGAAGATCTCGCCGGTGGGCGAATACCCCAGGGGCGACAACAGCACGATGGAGCGCTCGTCCAGCAGGCGATTGATGCCTTTGCGGTCGACCCGACGCACTTCGCCGGTGTGGTGGAAGTCCACGCCTTCGAGCACGCCGATCGGGCGCGCCGTCACCAGGTTGCCGCTGGCCACGCGCAAGCGCGAGCCCTGCATCGGCGACGAGGCCATGTCCATCGACAGGCGCGCTTCAATGGCGATGCGCAGATGGCCGACCGCATCGATCACACACTCCAGCGTGGCGGCATCGGTGATGCGCAGGCCGTTGTGGTAAACCGGGTTGAGCCCGCGCGCTTCGAGGCGCGCTTCAATCTGTGGGCGCGAACCGTGGACCAGCACCAGTCGCACTCCCAGGCTGTGGAGCAGCACCAGGTCGTGGACGATATTGCCGAAGTTCGGATGATCCACACCGTCGCCGGGCAGCATGACCACAAAGGTGCAGTCGCGGTGGGCGTTGATGTAGGGCGAAGCGTGACGAAGCCAATTGACGTAGTCGGGCATGGAACCTGGGCCTGTAATAAAAAGCAGCCGAAAAAGGATGAGTCGTGAAAACGCACAGCAGGCTGATGGTTATCGTCGGAACAGGCTTGGCAACACGCTCGCTCTCCTTATGTACGCATGGGCAGGGATTAATTTATGCAGGTGTCAGGCAGTAATGTTCGATCAGTTCCCGCAATAGACGCACTGTAGGCGTCAAGCGTGACATTTCGAGGTACTCGCCCGGCTGGTGGGCGCAGGCAATATCGCCAGGGCCAAGCACCAGGGTTTCACAACCAAGGCGCTGAAGATAAGGCGCTTCGGTGCCGAACGCTACTGCTTCGGCGCGATGACCGGTCAATCGTTCGGCGACCCGCACCAGCTCTGCGTCTTCGGCCTGCTCGAACGGCGGCACTTCGGCGAACAGCGGCGCATAGTCGATCTTCACCTTATGGCGCTCGGCCACTGGTTCGAGTTTCTGCCGGATCGCCGCGCGCAGCACCTGCGGGTCCATGCCGGGCAAGGGCCGCAGGTCGAACTCCAGGGAACACTGGCCGCAGATGCGGTTGGGGTTATCGCCGCCGTGGATGCAACCGAAATTCAGGGTCGGTTGCGGCACGCTGAACTGCGGGTTGCGGTACTCGCGCTGCCAGGCCAGGCGCAGGCCGCGCAGTTCGCCGATGGCGTCGTGCATGGCTTCCAGCGCGCTGTGGCCCAGGCGCGGGTCCGACGAATGACCGCTGCGGCCGAGGATGTCGATGCGCTCCATCATCACACCTTTGTGCAGGCGGATCGGCTTGAGGCCGGTCGGCTCGCCGATCACCGCCGCACGCCCCAACGGACGCCCGGCCGCCGCCAATGCACGGGCGCCGGACATCGAGCTTTCTTCATCGCAGGTGGCAAGGATCAGCAATGGCTGCTTGAACGGTTGGTCGAGCAGCGGCAACACCGCTTCGATGGCCAGCGCGAAAAAACCCTTCATGTCGCAGCTGCCCAATCCTACCCAGCGACCGTCGACTTCCGTCAGCTTGAGCGGGTCGGTCTTCCACAGCGCGGCGTCATACGGCACGGTATCGCTATGGCCGGCCAACACCAGGCCGCCGGGGCCCGTGCCGAAACTGGCGAGCAGGTTGAACTTGCCGGGGCTGACGGGCTGGATGTCGATGGCGAAGCCCAGATCGCCCAGCCAGCCGGCGAGCAGGTCGATCACCGGGCGGTTGCTCTGGTCGAGAGACGCTTGGGTGCAACTGACCGACGGTGTGGCAATCAAGGCGGCGAATTGCTCTTTCATGGACGGTAACGGCATGCGCGGTCTCCCTACTTCCCGGATGAACCTCACTATAGAGGCATCTGCACGACACAATAAACCGTTGCGGCGCGTTGCCGGGCTCAGTCCTGTACACTGCACGACCTTGGCAGCCACTCTTTTTCCCGGCTGCGCTCCCGATCCTGGATTTTCCGGCCATGCAGAAAGAAACCGAAATCAAGCTCCGCGTCAGCCGCGAAACACTCGCCGCGCTGCGTGAGCACCCGCTACTGAAAAAACGCAACAAAAGTGGCTGGGAACGCCGTGAGTTGATGAACCAGTACTTCGACACCCCCGAGCGCGACCTGGCCAAGGCCAAAGTCGCCCTGCGTTTGCGCAAGGACGGTGACGACATTATCCAGACCCTCAAGACCCGTGGCCAAAGCGTCGCCGGCTTGTCGGAACGTAACGAATACAACTGGGAATTGCCCAAAGCCAAGCTCGACGTGAAGAAACTCGACGGCGAATGCTGGCCCGAGGAACTCGCCGAGCTGGACAAAAAGACCCTCAAGCCGATCTTCACCACCGACTTCGTGCGCGAACGCGCCGAAATCGCCTGGGGCCGGGGCAAAGCCAAAGTGGTGATCGAAGCCGCACTGGACCTGGGCCATGTAGTGGCCGGCAAGCAGAAAGAAGAAATCTGCGAACTGGAACTGGAACTGCGCGAAGGCGAACCGGCCGCCCTGCTGGAACTGGCCGCCGAACTGGCCGCCACCCTGGCACTGATGCCATGCGACATCAGCAAGGCCGAACGCGGCTATCGCCTGTATGACGCCAGCAGCTACTCCCTGAGCCTGCCGGCGCCGCAACTGCACGCCGAAATGCCACTGGACGACGCCTTCGCCGCGATCATGTGGCACCTGCTGGGCAGCAGCCAGCGCCTGGCCGAGCAATACCGTTTCAATGGCCACTGGCGCCTGTTGCAGGACTGGGTCGACAACCTCGGCGAACTGCGCGCCCTGCTCGGCAGCCTCGGCCAGGCCGCGCCGCGTCAATCCACCAGCGAACTGCGCAGCGCACTCGATGCCCTGCTGGAAGACTGGCGCCCGCTGGTCCAGGCCGGTGACGACGATGAAGACATTCGCAAAGCCGCGCCGGAGCAATTCGCCGAAGAATTGACCGACGTGCGCTGGGGCCTGTTCTCGCTGAACACCTCCCGCTGGCTGCTGAACCGCACCTGGACCGCCGACCGCAACGTGCGCGGTAACCGTCAGGGCGCCGCGCAAATCACCAACTGGTTGCCACGCCTGCTGGCCGAAGACGCCGTCGCCCTGCAACTGCCGCGCTATCAGCAGCAACCGGAAGACCTCGCCGAGCAACTGCCGCGCATCGAGCGCATCCAGGCCTGGCTGCACCACGCACGCCAGGTGGTGGACATTGCGGAACTCGACCGCCTGTACGGTGAGCTGAACAAGCTGGCGCAACTGGCCAACCAGCCGATCACCGATGAATCGCTGGATGCGCGCATGCATCAGGCGATCGCGGTGTATCAGAACCGTGCCTGGAAGACCCTGCTGCGTCTGTAACCCCCGCTTTCGAAAGCAACCCCTCCCACATTTGGAATGCATTTCAATGTGGGAGGGGGCTTGCCCCCGATGAGGCCAGCCCTGTCAGCCCAATACTGGCAGGCTAGTGGTGGACTTGATCTCCGACAACGCCACGATCGAATTGACCTCCTGAATCCCCGGCACCATCGACAACTTCTCGAAGAAAAACCGCTCGTAAGCCTCGATGTCCGACGTGACAATGCGCAGCAGAAAATCCACCGCCCCCATCAACACATAACACTCCAACACTTCCGGAAAACCGCGGATCGCCTCGGTGAACTCGGTGAAGTTGGAACGCCCGTGGGCATTGAGTTTGACCTCGGCAAAAATCTGCGTATTGAGGCCGATCTTCTTGCGGTCCAGCAGCGTGACCTGGCTGCGGATCACGCCCTCGTCCTTCAGCCGTTGGATACGCCGCCAGCATGGCGATTGAGACAGGCCGACCTGCTCGGCGATCTGCGCGCTGGAGAGCGAGGCATCCTCCTGCAGCAGGGCCAGGATACGGCGGTCGTAGACGTCCAGCTCGCTGCGCATAGAAATACCTTTAATACGGGTTGTCTTGAATTGATTTGTGCATTTATCGACGAATCAGGCTCATCTTAGATAAGAAATCTCCTTTCGCGAATGTAAGAATTTCTCCAATCGAATCTGGAGAGTCCGCATGCACGCCGTCGAAACCACCTGCCCTGTCACCCGCGTCGATGCGTGGGCCGTCGACAGTGCCCATTGCCAGGCCCATTACCAGATCGTCGCCGAGGCCGAACCCGATGTGCTGTGCCGGGTGCTCAACTATTTCGCGCTGCAGTTCCTGACGCCGCGCCAGGTCAGTGTGAATCGCCAGGACGATGTGCTGACCGTGGATATCGTGATGGATGGCGTGAGCTGGCACCGAGCCCAGGTGATCGGTGAAAAGATTCGAAACCTGATCAGCGTGTGCTCGCTGGAGATGTGGTCGGCTGATTCTGTGCGGCCTCAGGCGCTGGCGGCCGGCGCCCAGTAAAAGCCTGCAATACACGCGCAAGGCTGCGGGTCAGGGGCTGACTAGCCTGGGTATACACCCGGCGCCCCAGGAAAACCTCAATGCCTGTTGATCAGCGATTGGAATTGCCCCCGTTGTTACCGGCCCTGGTCGAGCAGGGCGTGATCACCCTCGATGTGGCTCGGCGCTTGTCGACGCTGCCGGCCAGCCACACTCAGCATCCCCTGGAATGCATCGCGGCCCAGGGGCCTTGCCTGGAAACCCTGACGCAATGGCTGGCGCGGCACAGCGGGCAGCCTTACCTGCGTATCGACCCGCTGAAGATCGATGTGGCGACGGTGGTGCCGCTGATGTCCCACGCCTTCGCCCAGCGCCACGGCATTCTTGCGGTGGCCGTGGATGCGCAGAGCGTCACGGTCGCCAGTGCCGAGCCTTACGTCACTGCCTGGGAAGCCGGGCTGGCGCAGGTGCTCAAGCGTTCGATCAAACGCGTGGTCGCCAACCCACAGGCCATCCAGCGCTGCATCGGCGAGTTTTATCGCCTGGCGAAGTCCGTCAGCGGCGCCGATCAAACAACGCCCGCGCCGGCACATTTCGAGTTGCTCAACCTCGGCGCCGGCGACCAGGCGCCGGACGCCAACGACGCGCATATCGTCAATATCGTCGACTGGCTGTTGCAGTACGCGTTCGGCCAGCGGGCCAGCGATATCCATATCGAGCCATGTCGCGAGCAGGGCCGCGTGCGTTTTCGCATCGACGGGCTGCTGCATGACGTCTACCAGTTTCCGCCCCAGGTCACGATGGCGGTGGTCAGTCGCCTGAAAAGCCTGGGCCGGATGAACGTGGCAGAAAAACGCAAACCGCAGGACGGGCGAGTCAAGACCAAAAGCCCGGCGGGCGCGGAAGTAGAATTGCGCCTTTCAACCTTGCCCACGGCGTTCGGCGAGAAACTGGTGATGCGGATTTTCGACCCCCAGGTCCTGCTCAAGGACTTCGACCAGCTTGGCCTGTCGGCCCAGGACCAGCAACGCTGGCACAGCCTGACCCGCCAGAGCCACGGCATCATCCTGGTCACCGGCCCTACCGGCTCCGGCAAGACCAGCACCCTCTACACCACCCTCAAGCGCCTGGCGAGCCGCGAGGTCAACCTGTGTACGGTGGAAGACCCGATCGAGATGGTCGAGCCGGCATTCAACCAGATGCAGGTACAGCACAATATCGACCTGAGCTTCGCCAGCGGCATCCGCGCACTGCTGCGCCAGGACCCGGACATCATCATGATCGGCGAGATCCGCGACCAGGAAACCGCCGAGATGGCGATCCAGGCCGCGCTGACCGGGCATCTGGTGCTGTCGACCCTGCACACCAACGATGCGCCGAGTGCGATCAGCCGATTGCAGGAACTGGGCATTGCTTATTATTTGATCAAGGCCACACTACTGGGAGTGATGGCGCAGCGCTTGGTGCGGCTCTTGTGCCCACGCTGCAAACGCACAACCAGCAGCAACGACACTGAAGCCATCGGGTGCGCGGAGTGCCGTGACAGCGGTTATCGCGGGCGCGCCGGGGTCTACGAAATCATGGTGCTGGACGACGCGCTCAAGTCGCTGATCACCCCCGGCACCGACGTGCAGGCCTTGCGCCGGGCGGCGCTCCAGCAAGGGATGTGCAGCCTGCGAATGGCCGGCATGCACAAGGTCGAAGCCGGGTTGACCAGCCTGGCGGAAATCCTGCGCACCACGCCTGGGGATTCAGAAACAAATCCGTTGGCTGTCGGGCGGTGAAACCCTTCTTATCGCAGACAACCCCGTTACAATCGGCCGAACGTCGTTTCACTGACATCTTCAGATAGGGAATCGCTATGCAGATCGGAACCGTACTGCTTCTTTTCGTGGGATTGGCCATCGCCATCCTGTTCATGGGCTTCAAAGTGGTGCCCCAGGGCTATCAGTGGACGGTCGAGCGCTTCGGCCGCTACACCAATACGCTCAAGCCCGGCCTCAACATCATCATCCCAGTCATGGACCGCATCGGTCGCAAGATCAACGTGATGGAAAGCGTGCTGGATATCCCGCCCCAGGAAGTGATCACCGCCGACAACGCCACCGTGCAGATCGACGCCGTGTGCTTCTTCCAGGTGGTCAACACCGCCCAGGCCGCCTATGAGGTGAACAACCTCGAACACGCCATCCGCAACCTGTTGCAGACCAACATCCGTACCGTACTCGGTTCTATGGAACTGGATGCGATGCTCAGCCAACGTGACGGCATCAACGAAAAACTGCTGCGCACCGTCGACGAGGCCACGGCGCCGTGGGGCATCAAGATCACCCGGATCGAGATCAAGGACATCAGCCCACCCGCCGACCTGATGGCCGCCATGTCGGGCCAGATGAAAGCCGAGCGGATCAAGCGCGCACAGATCCTCGAAGCCGAGGGCCTGCGGGCATCGGCGATCCTGACCGCCGAAGGCAAGAAGCAGGCGCAGATCCTCGAAGCCGAAGGCGGACGCCAAGCCGCGTTCCTGGAGTCCGAAGCCCGCGAACGTCAAGCCGAGGCAGAGGCCCGCGCCACCCAGGTAGTGTCCGAAGCGATCGCCACCGGTAACGTGCAGGCCATCAACTACTTCGTCGCCCAGAAATACATCGACGCGCTGGGCAAACTGGCTTCGGCCAACAACAGCAAGGTGATCCTCATGCCGCTGGAAGCCAGCCAGGTGATCGGCGCTGTCGGTGGTATCGGCGAAATCGTCAAAGCGACTTTCGACAACAAGAAAGGCTGAGGCCATCGCCATGTGGGATTTCCTGCAGCATCTTTCGTTTTGGGATTGGCTGGCACTGGGCACGGTGCTGCTGATTCTTGAAGTGTTCGGCGCCGGCGGCTACCTGTTGTGGATGGGGATCGCCGCGGCCGCCGTGGGCGTGATCAAGTTCCTGGTACCGCCGCTCGGGCTGGAATGGCAACTGCTGCTGTTCGCCGTGTTGTCGATATTGACGGCGGTGTACTGGTGGAAACGCCAGCGCAGCAGCGCCAAGGCCAGCGACCAACCGGGACTCAACGAGCGCGGTTCAGAGTTGATCGGCCATACGTTTGTCGTGCATCAGGCAATTGTGGATGGTCGCGGCAAGATAAAAGTCGGTGATGGCGTGTGGATCGTGACCGGCCCGGACACCCCCGTAGGCGCTCATGTATGCGTGGTTGCACAGGAGGGGACGGTTTTGCAGGTTGAAACTGTTTAGTCAGTGATGGAACTCGATTGGGCTAACTACAATCATAGAGTACAGATAACCCACCCGGAGTCACCCGCCATGCGTCTCAAATATGCTGTCGCCACCCTCGCTGTGCTTTCCCTACCTGTCGGCTCAGCCATGGCCGATAGCTTCTGGCGTAATGTCATCTCATCGGGCGCCACGACCGGCTCGACGTACCTGACCTTCAAGGACCACAAGCTGGTGGTTGCCGCCCAAGACGACGCAGGCAGCTTCGTTGCCAGCGACGGCGGCATCCGCGGCCCGTACCTGGAAGCCGCCATGCAGAAAGTCCGCGCCGATAACCCTGGCCTCCAGGCCACGGACATGGAATTGGCCAACGCCATCCTCGCGAAAAACGCTGTCACCGAGTAATCCTCGCCCCATAAAGAATGCCGCTTCCCAGCGGCATTTTTTTTGATCATTTCCTACAGTCATCGCCCCCGGGCACTACGCAGATAGTCTATTTTTTCCAGCCGCGGGCAGAGAAGTCCTGTCGAGCCCTCAAGCGCCAGGCAACAAGCTAAGGATTCCTTTTCCATCGAGCGAATCCCTTCCATGCAAAAACTCGCCTACGCGCTGCTGTTCTCTGTGTTCTTTACCCCCCATGCCCATGCAGAAAACGGGTACGGATCGTTGAAGCTCAACCACGCCCGTCAGAACCTCTCCAGCGCCCTGCTGACCAGCCCACGCGTCACCGAACGGGTGGAGGCGCCCGACAGCAGCAAGTCAATCGTCGCCTCTTTCGCCGTGGGTTATGCGTTTGCCGATGGCTGGCGCCTGGAAGGGGAATACACCATGCCGAAGCATTCGACCTTCAAATCCTACTGGGCGCCCTTCAATGCCAACGTCAACAGCCAACAGGTCCACAGCCAGCGCTTGATGCTCAATGGCTACAAGGACATCCCACTCAATGATTGGCTGTCGTTTTACGGCATGGCCGGCGTGGGGGTGGCGCGGATCGACGCCGAGGGCTACCAGACCAACGAGACCCGGCGCTTTGCCAGCCACCGCCAGCACAATTTCGCCTACAGCGTCGGCATGGGGCTGGAGGCCAAGGTCAGCGAACAACTCACCCTCGGCGCGGGTTACCGTTACACCGCCATGGGCGATGTGGAAACCGGCTACAACACCTTCGCCAACCGCGTGAACGCACGGGATGAGCAGCTCAAAGGCAAGCTCAAAGAGCAGAATATGTTTCTGGAAGCGCGCGTGTCCTTCTGACTCGCAGCAAAAAATGCCGCGCTCGACGCGGCATTTTTCACCGTTTGGGTGACGTTTCGTTCACAGAAGACAGGCTATATTCAGTCACGCCGTGCAACCATGCCGGTACTGATATGCCTTCTCTCATCGTCTATCTGAAACGGATGCCTTCGTCGTCATGAGCCAACAGCCCTTTCTGCCATTTTCCAAACCTACCATTGATGAAGCCACCATCTCGGCGGTCGGTGATGTACTGCGTTCGGGCTGGATCACCAGCGGGCCGAAAGTGCAGGCGTTCGAAGCGCAACTGTCGGAATACTTTGGCGGGCGACCGGTACGCACCTTCAACTCGGGCACCTGCACCATGGAGATTGCCTTGCGCATCGCCGGTATCGGGCCGGGCGATGAAGTCATCACCACGCCGATCTCCTGGGTTGCCACGGCCAACGTGATTCTGGAAGTCGGCGCCACGCCGGTGTTTGCCGATATCGACCCGGTAACCCGCAATATCGACCTGGCCCAGGTCGAAGCAGCCATCACCCCGCGCACCAAGGCGATCATCCCGGTGTACCTGGCCGGCCTGCCGCTGGATATGCCGATGCTTTACGCACTGGCCAACAAGTACAACCTGCGTATCGTTGAAGATGCCGCCCAGGCCCTGGGTTCGAGCTGGGACGGTGAACGGATCGGCGCCACCGGCGACTTCGTGTCGTTCAGCTTCCAGGCGAACAAGAACATCACCTCTTCCGAGGGCGGCTGCCTGGTGCTGAACAACGCCGACGAAGCACGCCTGGCAGAGAAGTACCGCTTGCAGGGCGTGACCCGCACCGGCTTCGACGGCCTGGACGTGGATGTGCTGGGCGGCAAGTTCAACATGACCGACATCGCCGCCGCCATCGGCCTGGGGCAATTTGCCCATATCCAGGAGATCACCGCCCATCGCCAGAACCTGGCGCGGCACTACTTCAAGTGCTTCGGCAGTGATTTTGAAGAGCAATACGGTGCGCAACTGCCACCGGCGGATTTCGAAAACAGCAACTGGCACCTGTTCCAACTGGTCCTGCCGGAGCGCCAGGACGGGCTGCCGGCCCGCGCCACATTCATGGAGCAGATGCAGGCCCACGGCGTCGGCATTGGCTATCACTACCCGCCAATCCACCTGTTGAGCCTGTATCGGGCACGCGGGTTCAAGGAAGGCATGTTCCCTGTAGCAGAACGTGTTGGGCGTTTGATCGTGTCGTTGCCGATGTTCACAGCAATGACAGAGGCAGATGTGGAACGCTCGGTAGCGGCGGTGAAGGCCGTGCTGAAGCGCTGAAAGGCTGTTGCAGGAGCCGGATGACCGGCTCCTGCAGCGGGATCACTCGCCGATGGCGGCTTTGTAGCCGGCGGCATCGAGCAGTTTTTCCAGGTCGGCCGGGTTGCTGGGCTTGAGCTTGAAGATCCAGGCGCCGTAAGGGTCGCTGTTCAACAACTCAGGGCTGCCGCTCAGTTCCTCGTTAACAGCAATCACTTCGCCAGCAACTGGCGAGTAGATGTCCGAAGCCGCTTTAACCGACTCCACGACACCCGCCGCGTCCCCCACCGCAAACGCTTTGCCGATTTCGGCCAACTCAACAAACACCACATCACCCAAGGCTTCCTGGGCATGGTCGGAGATGCCGACGGTCACAGTGCCGTCAGCTTCCAAACGGGCCCATTCGTGACTTTCGGCATAACGCAGGCCGGCAGGGATATCGCTCATAGTCTATGTCCTCAAGAAGAAATGTCAGCGGCCACTGGCCTGCCGGAATAGTTAGATCAAGGTTTTACCATGGCGCACGAAGGTCGGTTTGACCACTCGAACCGGATACCACTTGCCGCGGATCTCCACTTCGGCCCGATCGGCAGTCGCCGTCGGTACACGCGCCAAAGCAATGGATTTACTCAGCGTAGGAGAGAAACTACCACTGGTGATCTCCCCTTCGCCAACATTGGCGATACGAACCACCTGGTGAGCGCGTAAAACCCCACGTTCTTCCAGTACCAAACCGACCAATTTGGTCTGCACCCCGGCCGCCAGTTCGGCTTCCAGCGCGGCGCGGCCGATGAAACGGCGCTCGGCCGGTTCCCAGGCAATGCTCCAGGCCATGTTGGCCGCCAGGGGCGAAACGTCCTGGTGGATATCCTGGCCATACAGGTTCATGCCGGCTTCCAGGCGCAGGGTGTCGCGGGCGCCGAGGCCGATGGGGGAAATCCCCGCGCCCACCAGGTCGTTGAAAAAACCCGGGGCCTGATCGGCCGGCAGGACAATTTCCAGGCCGTCTTCGCCGGTGTAGCCGGTGCGGGCGATAAACCAGTCGCCATCGGCCTGGCCTTCGAAGGGCTTGAGCTGGTGGATCAGGGTGCCACGCGACTGGGTCACCAGTTCGGCGATTTTCTGCCGGGCGTGGGGGCCCTGGATAGCGAGCATGGCCAGTTCGGAGCGCTCGTGCAGTTGCACCGGGTAAGAGCCCAACTGCGCCTGCATCCAGGCCATGTCCTGGTCACGGGTGGCGGCGTTGACCACCAGCCGATAACCGGCTTCGGTACGGTAGACGATCATGTCGTCCACCACCCCGCCGTGCTCGTTGAGCATGGCGCTGTACAACGCACGGCCGCAGCCGTGCAAACGGTCGACGTCATTGGCCAGCAGGTACTGGAGCCATTCCTTGGCCTGGGGGCCGGTGACATCGATCACGGTCATATGAGATACATCGAACACCCCGCAGTCGCGTCGCACCTGATGGTGTTCTTCAACTTGCGAGCCATAGTGCAGAGGCATATCCCAACCGCCAAAATCGACCATTTTCGCGCCGAGGGCGAGATGCAGGTCATACAAAGGCGTGCGCTGTCCCATGGGTTTCTCCTTCCGGGCTTGGCGAAGGTACGCAGGGCTGCAGGATGGGCTTAACCCCTTGAATCAAAGGGCTTACAGCCACATCCGACGAGCCGGTCCGAAACACGGAGCGTACCGAATGCCGCGCATTGTAGCCTCAAGCCGTAGGACTGGCACCTAACCGATTTGCCGAGCGGAACGTCGTATCAGCCCGACCACCGGCAACAGGCCCACCAGCACCAAGGTCAAGGCCGGCAATGACGCCCGCGCCCACTCCCCTTCACTGGTCATCTCAAAGATCCGCACCGCCAGGGTGTCCCAGCCAAACGGGCGCATCAGCAGGGTCGCCGGCATTTCCTTGAGCACATCGACGAACACCAGCAACGCTGCGCTCAGGGTGCCCGGCAGCAACAGCGGAAGATACACTTTGCAAAACAGTCGTGGACCGCTCACCCCAAGACTGCGCGCAGCTTCGGGCAACGATGGACGGATACGCGCCAGGCTGTTTTCCAGCGGCCCGTAAGCCACCGCCAGGAAACGCACCAGATACGCCAGCACCAATGCCGCCAAGCTGCCCAGCAACAAGGGTTTGCCCGCGCCACCGAGCCAGCCCGACAACGGCACCACCAGCTCACGGTCCAGGTAGCTGAACGCCAACATGATCGACACCGCCAGTACCGAGCCCGGCAACGCATACCCGACACTGGCCAGGCTGATGCCGGAACGAATTGCCCGGGTCGGCGCCAGGCGGTTGGCGAAGGCCAGTATCAGGGCCACGCTGACCGTGACCAGCGCCGCGATACCGCCCAGGTACAGGGTGTGGACGATCAGGCCGGTATAGCGCTCGTCCAGATCGAAACGGCCGCGCTGCCAGAACCAGGCGAGCAGTTGCAGCATCGGAATGACAAAGGCACAGGCAAACACCAGGCCGCACCAACCACTGGCCGCCGCCGCCTTCCAGCCGCGCAGGTGATACAGCGCCTTGCCGCGCGGCCGCTCATTGCTCGGCCGACTGGCACCGCGGGCACGACGCTCGCCGTAGAGCACCAGCATCACCACCAGCAGCAACAGGCTGGCCAGCTGGGCCGCGCTGGACAGGCTGAAAAAGCCGTACCAGGTCTTGTAGATCGCGGTGGTGAAGGTATCGAAGTTGAACACCGAGACCGCACCGAAATCCGCCAGGGTCTCCATCAGCGCCAGGGCCACGCCGGCGCCAATCGCCGGCCGCGCCATGGGCAGGGCCACGCGCCAGAAGGCTTGCCAGGGCGATTGCCCCAGCACGCGCGCCGCTTCCATCAAGCCCTTGCCCTGGGCCAGGAACGCCGTGCGCGCCAGCAGGTAGACGTAGGGATAGAACACCAGCACCAACACAATGACCACCCCACCGGTGGAACGCACGCGGGGCAGCCGCACGCCGCTGCCGAACGCGTCACGCAGCAGGGTTTGCACCGGCCCCGAGAAGTCCAGCAGGCCGACAAACACAAACGCCAGCACATACGCCGGGATCGCGAACGGCAGCATCAGCGCCCAGTCGAGCCAGCGCCGCCCGGGAAATTCGCAGAGGCTGGTCAGCCACGCCAGGCTCACACCCAGCAAGGTCACGCCGACGCCGACGCAGAGCACCAGGGTCAGGGTATTGCCCAGCAGGCGCGGCATCTGGGTTTCCCACAGATGGGACCAGATCTGCGCGTCGATGCTTTGCCAGGACAGCAACAGCACGCTCAGCGGCAGCAACACCAGGGCGGCGACGCTGAAGACCGGCAGGTACCAGCGGCGTTGGGCGGGGTGGGCCAAGAGCAAATTCCCTGGGAATGGATGATCTACAGACAGACACAAAACAGTGTGGGAGGGGGATTACTCCCTCCCACAGACACATTCAGTTCCAGCCGGCCCGATCCATCAGGCGAATCGCCTCGGCCTGGCGCTTGCCCGCCACTTCCACCGGCAAGGTGTCCGCCACAAACTTGCCCCAACTGGCCACTTCAGCCGACGGCGCCACCACCGGGTTGGCCGGGAATTCCTGATTCACGTCGGCAAAGATCTTCTGCGCCTCAGGCGTGGTCATCCACTCCACCAGCGCCTTGGCTGCTTCCGGGTGCGGCGCGTATTTGGTCAGGCCGATGCCGGACAGGTTCACATGCACGCCACGGTCGCCCTGGTTCGGCCAGAACAGCTTCACCGCCAGGTTCGGCTTCTGCTTGTGCAGGCGGCCGTAGTAGTAAGTGTTGACGATGCCCACGTCGCACTGCCCGGCGTTGATCGCTTCGAGCACGGCGATGTCGTCGGAGAACACATCGGTGGACAGGTTATTCACCCAGCCCTTGACGATTTCTTCGGTCTTGGCCGCGCCATGGGTTTCGATCAGGGTGGCGGTCAGCGACTGGTTGTAGACCTTTTTCGCCGTGCGCAGGCACAGGCGGCCTTCCCATTGTTTGTCGGCCAGGGCTTCGTAGGTGGTCAGCTCGCCTGGCTTCACCCGGTCGGTGGAATAGGCGAGGGTCCGCGCACGCAGGCTCAAACCGGTCCAGGCGTGGGTGGACGAGCGGTATTGCAGCGGAATATTGGCGTCGATCAGCTTGGAGGTGAACGGTTGCAGGATGCCCATCTGCTCGGCCTGCCAGAGGTTGCCGGCGTCGACGGTGAGCAGCAGGTCGGCGGTGGCGTTCTCGCCCTCGGCCTTGATGCGCTGCATCAGCGGGGCTTCCTTGTCGGTGATGAACTTCACCTGCACCCCGGTTTTCTGGGTGTAGGCATCGAACACCGGCTTGATCAGTTCGTCGATGCGCGAGGAGTAGACCACGACTTCGTCGGCCGCCTGCACGGTGGTGCTGCCGATGAGGGTGAGTGCCAGGGCAGTCAGGAGGCGCTTGGGTGCCGACATGGGTGCGGTCTCTCGTGAACAAAAGAGTACAAATGATAAGGACTCACATTTAGCATCTCAATCACTCACTCGAGTGAGGCGTTACGAGATGTTGCAAAGCCGCGTTCGGCAGTGCGACGTATCGCCTCATCGCGGGCAGGCCCGGGCTGCAGGGTGTGTCAGGGCCTGGCCAGTTCCGGCAGATCCCCGCTCAAGCCAAGGGCCTGGCGCACGAAGATCGCCTTGGCTTCCGGCATCTGGTCGACCACCTTCAAGCCGGCATTGCGCAGCCAACGCAACGGCAGCTGGTCGGCCTGGAACAAGCGCTCGAAACCTTCCATCGCTGCCATCAGCGCCAGGTTGTGCGGCATGCGTCGACGCTCGTAACGGCTCAGCACTTTCACATCCGCCAGGCGTTCGCCGCGCTCGCTCGCCGATAACAGCACCTCGGCCAGCACGGCCGCATCGAGAAAACCGAGGTTCACCCCCTGCCCCGCCAACGGATGGATCACGTGGGCCGCATCGCCGATCAACGCCAGGCCTTCGGCCACATAACGTTTGGCGTGGCGCTGGCGCAGGGGCACACACACACGCGGGTCGGCGCTGAGCACCGTGCCCAGGCGCCCTTCGAAGGCACGCTCCAGCTCACGGCAGAAGTTTTCCTCATCCAACGCCATCAGGCGCGCGGACTCAGCCGGCGTGGTCGACCAGACGATCGAACACCAGTCCTCCTGCCCATCCCGCACCAGCGGCAAAAACGCCAGCGGGCCGGTGTCGGTAAAGCGTTGCCAGGCGGTGCGCCGGTGCGGTTGGCTGCTGCGCACGCTGGTGACGATAGCGTTGTGCAAGTAATCCCATTCGCGGGTCGCGGTGCCGGTCAGACGGCGCACCGCAGAGTTGGCGCCATCGGCGGCGACCACCAGCGGCGCACGCAGCGTGCGGCCGTCGGCCAGGGTCAGCAACCAGTCATCGCCGGAGCGGCGCATCTGTTCCAGGCGCGCGTTGGCCAGCAGGCCCAGGTCGCAGTCGTGCAGGCGATCGAGCAAGGCATCCTGGACCACGCGGTTTTCGACGATATGCCCAAGCACTTCGGCATGCACGCTGGCCGCCGAAAAATGGATCTGCCCGGTGCCGCTGCCGTCCCACACCTGCATCTCGCCATACGGGCTGGCGCGCCGTGCGACGATGCCATCCCACACGCCAAGGCGCTCAAGGATGCGCTGGCTGGCGGCCGACAAGGCGCTCACCCGCGGCTCGAAAGCCGCGTCAGGCTCGAACGGCTTGACGCTCAGCGGGCTGCCGTCGAGCAGCAGCACCTGCAGGCCACTGCCCTGCAACGCCAGCGCCAGGGCGCTCCCGACCATTCCGGCCCCGACAATCAGCACATCTGCGCGCATATCCATGCTTTAAGCCTGTCTCGCTGGCGGCTTGCGCCGCACGTAAAGGGTTAATCTCATCCCGTCCCGAACGATGTAGTCGCGGCTACGCATCGGGACGCGTGCCCAGGCCCATGGCTTGACGGGCGAACCAGCGTTTCGCCGGCGGCAGCAGGTCGAGGCCCAGCAGGCCCATGTTGCGCCCCAGCGCGACCAGCGGCTGGGCGCTGCCGAACAGGCGCGTGACCTGATCGGAGAAACCCACGGTCAGCGTTTGATCCATGCGTTGCCGCTCGCGATATGCCTGCAAGGTCGCCAGGTCACCCGGCACCGCCGGCCCGGCCAGCAAGGCCTCGGCCAAGGCATTCGCATCGCGCAGGGACAGGTTGAAGCCCTGCCCGGCAATCGGGTGCAGGCTGTGGGCGGCATTGCCGAGGATCGCCAGGTGCGAGCGCACTTGTTCTTCGGCTTCCACCAGGGTCAGCGGGTACAGATGCCGCGCACCGACCTGCTTCAGGGTGCCCAGGCGGTAGCCGAACACGCCCTGCAATTCACTGAGGAAACTGCGCTCATCCAGGTTGGCCAGGCGCTGAGCGTCCATGCCGGCACGGGTCCAGACCAGCGCGCAGCGGTTGTCCGGCAGCGGCAGCAGGGCCATCGGGCCTTCATCGGTGAAGCGCTCGAAGGCTTCGCCGTTGTGGGCTTCGCTCGGGGTGATATTGGCGATCAGCGCGCTCTGGTTGTACGGGCGGGATTTCACGCCGATCCCCAGTTGCTCGCGTAGGCCGGAGCGACCGCCGTCGGCCAGCACCGCCAGGTCGCACTCCAGCACGGTTTCGTCGTTGAGGGTCAGGCGATAGCCATCGGGCAGCGGCTCCATGCGCGTGACTTCGGCCGGGCAACGCCAGCTGACCACGTCCTTATCCAGGCCTTGCCACAGGCATTGGCCGAGCCAGGCGTTCTCAACCACGTAGCCGAGGGCCGGCACGCCCTCTTCCATGGCGGATAAGCGCGCGGTGGAGAAGCGCCCGCGGTCCGACACATGGATCTGCTTGATCGGCTCGGCGCGGCGGGAGATGGCCTGCCACAGACCCAGACGCTGATAGATCTGCCGCGCGCCATAGGACAGCGCCGAAGAGCGTGCGTCGTAGCTCGGCTGGTAGCTGTCGCCCGGTGCGAAGGGTTCGATCAGCAGGATCTTCCAGCCCCGCGCCTTGGCCCCGTCCTGCAGCGCCAACGCCAGGCTCGCGCCCACCAGGCCGCCGCCGATAATGGCCAGGTTGACCCGGCTCATCGGGCGGCCGCCATCAACGCTTCGATGTCGGCGACGGTCTTGGGCACGCCGCCGGTCAGAATGTCACAGCCTTGCTTGGTCACTACCACGTCGTCCTCGATGCGTACGCCGATGCCACGCCATTTCTTTGCCACGCTCTGGTTGTCCGGCGAAATATAGATCCCCGGCTCCACGGTCAACGTCATGCCGACCTCCAGCACACGCCATTCACCGCCCACTTTGTACTCGCCGACATCATGCACATCCATCCCCAGCCAATGGCCGGCGCGGTGCATGTAGAACGGTTTGTAGGCTTCGCCGGCGATCAGTTCGTCAACGTCCCCTTGCAGCAACCCCAGCCTCACCAGCCCGGCAGTGATGACCTGCACGGTGGCCTCATGGGCCTGGTTCCAATGCTTGTTCGGTGCAATCTCGGCGAAGGCGGCTTCCTGGGCGGCCAGCACGACTTCATAGATCGCCTGTTGCTCGGGCGAAAACTTGCCGTTGACCGGCCAGGTGCGGGTGATGTCGCTGGCGTAACAGTCGATCTCGCAACCGGCGTCGATCAGCACCAGGTCGCCGTCCTTGAGCAGCGCGTCATTCTGCTGGTAATGCAGGATGCAACTGTTGCGCCCGGCGGCGACGATGGAGCCATAGGCCGGCATCTTCGCGCCGCCTTTGCGGAACTCGTAATCCAGCTCGGCTTCGAGGCTGAACTCGCGCAAGCCGGCGCGGCTGGCCTGCATGGCCCGCACGTGGGCGGCGCAGGAAATCCGCGCAGCTTCGCGCATCACCTTCACTTCCGCCGCCGATTTATACAGGCGCATATCGTGGAGCAGATGATCCAGGGCAACGAATTCGTTCGGCGGCTGGGCGCCCAGGTGCGCTTTGGAGCGGATGATGTTGATCCACTCCATCAGGTGCCGGTCGAACTCGGCATTGCTGCCCATCGCCGAATACACCCGGTCGCGGCCTTCGATCAGGCCGGGCAGGATGTCGTGGATATCGGTGATGGGGAAGGCATCGTCGGCGCCGAAATCACGGATCGCGCCTTCGGTACCGGCACGCAAGCCGTCCCACAGTTCGCGCTCGGCATTGCGTTCGCGACAGAACAGCACGTACTCGCCGTGCGGGCGACCGGGCATCAGCACGATCACCGCTTCGGGCTCGGGGAAGCCGCTCAGGTACTGGAAATCGCTGTCCTGGCGGTAGACATGTTCGACATCGCGATTGCGGATGGCCACCGCGGCGGCCGGCAGGATCGCGATACTGTTGGGTTCCATCTGCGCCATGAGCGCCTTGCGGCGACGGGTGTATTCCGCTTTCGGGATATGGATCATGGGCAGACGGGCTTCCTTTCTCAGTGCAGCGACGGCTTGGGGGTGGCCGGTTCAGCGGACTTCTTGGTCTCGGTGAACAGCAGCAGCGGCGCGACGCGCAGGTATTCCATGACTTCCATGTAGTCGCCTTCGCCGTCTTCGGACTCTTCCAGGGCATCTTGCACCTGGGAGATGGCCGCCAGGTCCTGCAGCACTTCCTTGGCGTCGGTGCTCAGCTCCAGGCCGCCGGCATTCACGCCAAAGCCATGGAGGAAGCCCTGGCACCATTGGCCCAGCGCGGCAGCACGTTCGGTGAGCGGTGCATCGTCGGTCGGCAGCAGCAGGACCACGGTGACGTCATCACCGGTCAGCTCGCCCTTGACCATTTCCTGCAGGCCGATCAGCGCGTTACGCACGTTCTCGGAGGGCTCGGTTTCCAGCAGTTCGGCCACATCGGCCAGCCAGTTGTCGGCGTCAAAGCCAACACCGGTGCAACTGCGGCCCAGCAACACGCCGTGCAGTTCGGCGGGCGAGCAAGGATGACCGCTGGAGCTCAGCAGTTTGGTAAAAGCATCGTACGGGGAGTTCTGAATGGGCATGGTGAGCTAGGCGCCAGACGGCGCAATGTCTAGAATGAAGCGCTGTATCCTAGCACCGGCAGACGCACCAGACTATCAAGGGCGTCAGATCGTTTATCCTGCAGTTGCCATTCATCAGACAAATCCAGTGGAACCCAATGGAAGACACCGACCTGCAAGCGCTGATGGCCAGACTCGAATTGCTAATTGATCGGGTCGAGCAACTAAAGAGGCAAAACGGACTCCTATTAGCTCAGGAAAAGACCTGGCGCGAGGAACGCGCTCACCTCATTGAAAAAAACGAAATCGCCCGGCGTAAGGTCGAGTCGATGATTTCGCGCCTGAAGGCCCTGGAGCAAGACTCATGAGTTCAAGCAATAGCGTCACCGTGCAGATTCTCGACAAAGAATATTCGATCATCTGCCCCCAGGAAGAGCGCAGCAACCTGGTGAGCGCCGCCCGCTACCTGGACGGCAAGATGCGTGAAATCCGCAGCAGCGGCAAAGTGATCGGCGCCGACCGCATCGCCGTGATGGCCGCGTTGAATATCACCCACGATCTGCTGCATAAGCAGGAGCGCCCGGACGTGCAGGCCAGCGGCTCGACGCGCGAGCAGGTACGTGACCTGCTGGAGCGTGTGGACCTGGCACTGTCCAACGATTCCGACACATCCAAGGGCTGATTGCCGCATCTGTTTAAGGTATACTCGCCCCACTCCCTGGCGTGCTTGCCAGTCGGCGATGTCCCGGAGCCGATTCGCACTACCCTGGAAGTTGCACGTTTGGCTGGTGTGCATGTCCGCTAGACGGAAAGCCTTAAAGCCTACTGCTTCTTCCACCTTGAACTTTCGGGTTCAAGGGCTTAGTCGACAGCGGTTCTGTCGGGGAGCCTGAATCCCAAACTCAATGCCAGTCCCAGGACTGGCATTGTTTTATGAGCCGAAAAACCATGACCGAACCTGCGCCGCTTTCCCGTCCGCAACTTCGACGCATGTTGCGCAACGCCCGCCGCGCACTCACGCCAAGCGAGCAGCGAAAAGCCGCCCAAGGCGTGTATCGGCAACTGGCACAGCACCCGCTGTTTCGCCGGGCCAAGCATATTTCCCTGTATCTGCCGACGGACGGTGAAATCGATCCGCGCTTGCTGCTGCGTGCGGCTCAGCGGCGGGGCAAGGCCACTTACCTGCCGGTGCTCAGCGCCTGGCCACGGACCAAGATGGTGTTCCAGCGCGTTCGCCCCGGGGAGACGTTGCAGCCCAATCGCTTTCGCATTCTTGAACCACGGGTGAATGTCCGCCGCCAGCGCAAGGTCTTGGCGCTGGACCTGGTGCTATTGCCGTTGGTGGGGTTCGATGACGCGGGGGGACGGCTGGGCATGGGTGGCGGTTTTTATGACCGCAGCCTGGCTTACCTGGCGCGCCGCCAGCACTGGCGCAAGCCGACGCTGCTGGGCCTGGCCCATGAATGCCAGAAAGTCGAACAGCTGGTGCAGGCGAGTTGGGATGTGCCGTTGGCGGGCACCGTCACCGATAAGCAGTGGTATATCGCACAGGCGTCGCTGGAACCCGCGACGCCCTGAAGAAGGGTTAACGCTTGAACGGTTGTAGCGGCTGCTGGGTCAGTTCAACGGGCGCATCGGTCTTGTTCGACCATAAGCTTTGCGCATACCCGGTGGTCACGACGCCCAGACCAAACAAAATAACCAGTATCCATAGTAAATCCGGTTTGCGTTGCATCGATTGCCCCCCTTCAGGCACCTCGTACACGATGACAACAACGTTCCAAAGTAGTCCGTTGCAGCTGCGTCAAGCTTAAAATCCCGGCATTCTGCGTTAACGTGAACCAACACGCAAACCTTGACGCCAACCGACCGTCGGTTTGTCATGCAATTGCCCCACAACCTGTCCAACGCCTTTTTCAGGAGCCCCCCAATGGCCTACTGGCTGATGAAATCCGAGCCCGACGAACTCTCCATCACCGGCCTGGAACACCTCGGCGAAGCGCGATGGGACGGGGTTCGCAACTATCAGGCGCGCAACTTTCTGCGTGCGATGGCGGTGGGCGATGAGTTTTTCTTCTACCACTCCAGCTGCCCCGAGCCTGGCATTGCCGGCATCGGCAAAATCGTCGTGGCGGCGTATCCCGACCCCACCGCGCTGGAACCTTCCAGCCACTATTTCGACGCCAAGGCCAGCCCGGACAAAAACCCGTGGAGCGCGATCGACGTGGCCCACGTCCAGACGTTTCCCAAGGTGCTCGGCCTGGGCTATCTGAAGCAGCAAATCGCCCTGGCCGAACTGCCCCTGGTGCAAAAAGGCAGCCGTCTGTCAGTGATGCCGGTGACCGCCGAGCAATGGTCGGCGGTCCTCGCGCTGGGCTGAACCGCAGAACCTTGCAGTCACGCGCCCGACGCATGCATCTGCAGCGCAACCGGGTTAGGCTTGCGCTTCATTTGACCCGCATCAAGCGCCCTCGGGCCGAACCCGTCAGACTAGGACGCTAACACCGCAGGAAGCATCTATGTCCACGAACCACCGCACCTCCCAGCTGTTTGCCACCCTCCTGATTGTGTTGCTGCTCGCCGCTGGCGGTTTCGGTTACTGGAAATCCACCCAGGACCGCCTGCCCGAAGGCTTGAGCATGGGTAATGGCCGCCTGGAATCCACCGAAGTGCAGATCGCCGCCAAGATCCCCGGGCGTCTGGAAGAAGTGCGGGTGGATGAAGGCGACAAGGTACTCAAGGGCCAACTGCTCGCGCGCATGGACACCCGCACCCTGGAAGCCCAGCGCGCCCAGGCCGAAGCCGAAGTGCTGCGGGCCAGAGAAAACCTCGCCGCCGCCGAGGCCAATGTGCAATTGCGTCAGAGCGAACAACTGCTTGCCCACCAGGAACTCCAGCGGACCCAGGAGCTGTACAAACGCGGCTTCGCCAGTGGCCAACTGATCGACCAACAACAGTCGCGCCAGAACACCGGGAATGCGGCCGTGGTCGCCGCCCAGGCCCAGGTCAATTCGGCCAAGGCCGCCATCGGCGCCGCCCAGGCCCAGGTGGCGCAGCTCACCAGCGAAATCGACGACAGCAGCCTGCGCGCGCCCATCGACGGCATTATCCAACTGCGCCTGGCCGAGCCGGGCGAAGTGCTCGGCGCCGGCGGGCGCGTATTGCTGCTGATCGACCCCGAGGATCAGTACATGAACCTCTACCTGCCCGCCTCGGTGACCGGCGCCCTGACCGTCGGCAGCGATGCGCGCATCCTCCTCGACGCGCTCCCCGGCCAATCGCTGCCGGCCAAAATCAGCTTCGTCGCGGCCAAATCGCAGTTCACCCCCAAAGAGGTGGAGACCCGCGATGAACGCCAGAAACTGGTATTCCGCGTCAAATTGCGCCTGACCCAACCCAGCGCCGTGCCGCAGGCCAAACCGGGCATGCCCGGCGCCGGCTACATTCGCACGGCTGACATCCCATGGCCGGCCAACCTGCAATGACCGATCTGGCGCTGCACGCCACCGGCATCCAGCACCGCTACGGCAAACAACAGGCGCTGGTCGATATCGCCTTCAGCCTGCCCGCCGGCACGCGCTGCGGGCTGATCGGCCCGGATGGCGCCGGCAAGTCGAGCCTGCTGGGCTTGATCGCCGGGGTTAAAAAACTCCAGGACGGCCAACTGGAGGTGCTCGGCGGCTCCATCGCCAACCGCCGCCACCGCAACAGCCTGTACCCGCGCATCGCCTTCATGCCTCAAGGCCTGGGCGGCAACCTGTACCCCGAACTGTCCATCCGCGAAAACATCCGCTTCTTTGCGACGCTGTTCGGCCTGTCCAAAGCCGATTGCGACCAGCGCATGCACAACCTGCTGCTGGCCACCGACCTCGAGCGCTTCGCCGAACGGCCGGCCGGCAAACTCTCCGGCGGGATGAAGCAGAAACTCGGCCTGTGCTGCGCGCTGATCCACGACCCGGACCTGTTGATCCTCGACGAGCCCACCACCGGGGTCGACCCGCTGTCCCGTCGGCGCTTCTGGGAACTGGTCGAAACCGTGCGCAGCGAGCGTCCGCAACTGACGCTGCTGGTGGCCACGGCCTACATGGAGGAGGCCGAGCAGTTTGAACATTGCCTGATGCTCGACCGCGGCAAACTGATCGCCGACGGTTTGAGCAGTGAGCTGGCGGCAGTGACCCCCAGCGGCAAACTGGACGAAGCCTTCACCCACTTCCAGGGCGACAGCGCCCACGACAATCAGCCGCTGGTCATCCCGCCGCGCGCAGGCGACAACACCGATATCGCCATCGAAGCCCACGACCTGACCCTGCGCTTTGGCGACTTCACCGCCGTCGATAAAGTCAGCTTCGCCATCGGCCGGGGCGAGATCTTCGGTTTTCTCGGCTCCAACGGCTGCGGCAAGACCACCACCATGAAAGTCCTCACCGGCCTGATGCCGGCCACCGAGGGCAGTGCCACGTTGCTGGGCAACCCGGTGAACGCCAAGGACCTCGCCACCCGCAAGCGTGTGGGTTTCATGTCGCAGAGCTTTTCGCTGTATGGCGAACTCAGCGTGCTTCAGAACCTGGTGCTGCACGCGCAGTTGTTCGATTTGCCCAAGGTCGACAGCGGCAAGCGGATCGACGAGCTGATCCAGCGTTTCGACCTCAGCGAGGTGGCCGAGCAGCCGTCGGGCGAACTGCCCCTCGGCTTGCGTCAGCGCTTGTCGTTGGCCGTGGCGGTGCTGCATCGTCCTGAAGTGCTGATCCTCGATGAGCCGACCTCGGGCGTCGACCCGGCGGCGCGGGATGACTTCTGGCGGCTGCTGATCGAACTGTCGCGCGAACAAGGGGTGACGATCTTTCTGTCCACCCACTTCATGAACGAAGCCCAGCGTTGCGACCGCATCTCCCTGATGCACGCCGGCAAGGTGCTCGCCTGCGACACGCCCGACGCGCTGCAGCAGCAATTCCACGGCGACACCCTCGAAGCCGCGTTCGTCACGTGCCTGGAGCAAGCCCAGGGCGAGGCCGAACCTACCGCGCCCACCGCCACCGTCAGCGAAACCAGCACGCCGCCGGTGAGCAAGCGCGGCTTCAGCCTGTCGCGCCTGCTGGCCGTGGCCAGCCGTGAAGGCAAGGAACTGCTGCGCGACAAGGTGCGTATGGCCTTCGCCCTGCTCGGGGCGATGTTCATGATGGTGATCTTCGGCTACGGCATTTCCCTGGACGTGGAAAACCTCGCCTTCGCCGTCTACGACCAGGACCAGACCCCGCAAAGCCGCGCCTACCTGGAGGCGTTTCGCGGCTCACGCTATTTCGCCGAACAAACGCCGATCCAGGATGCCAACGAGCTGCACCGGCGCCTGCAACGTTCGGAAATCAAACTGGCCCTGGAAATCCCGCCCGGTTTTGGTCGTGACCTCTACGCCGGCCGCCAACCCAGCGTGGCGGCCTGGCTCGACGGCGGCATGCCGTTTCGCGCGGAAACCAGCCGGAACTATGTAGAAGCGGTCCACCAGGCCAACCTGCAGCAACTGGCCGAGCTGAGCAGCCAGCCGCAGAACAGCCAAGGCGCGGCCAAGCTCGAAACCCGCTTTCGCTACAACCAGGATGTGGTCAGTGTGAACGCCATCGGCCCAGGCGTGATGGCACTGATCCTCGCCTTCATCCCGGCGATGCTCACCGCCCTGGGCATCGTGCGCGAAAAGGAGCTGGGTTCGATCACCAACTTCTACGCCACGCCCCTGACCCGCCTGGAATTCCTGCTGGGCAAACAGACCCCGTACCTGGCCGTGAGCCTGATCAACCTGGCGGTGCTGGTCGCGATGAACCGCTGGCTGTTCGGCGTGCCGTTCAAGGGCAGCGGCCTGACCCTGGCGTTCGGCGGCCTGCTGTACGTGCTCGCCACCACCAGCATGGGCCTGCTGATTTCCGCGTTCACCCGCACCCAGATCGCCGCGATCCTCGGCACCATGATCATCACCAGCCTGCCGACCATTCAGTTCTCCGGGCTGATCGTGCCGCGTTCGTCCCTGGAAGGCGCGGCGGCGGTGATGGGCACGCTGTTTCCGGCGGGGCACTTTCTCGATATTGCGGTGGGCACGTTCACCAAGGCCCTCGACCTGCGGCAACTGTGGCCGCAGTGCCTGGCGCTGTTCGGGTTTTTCCTCGGGTTTACCGGGCTTAGCCTGATCATGCTGAAGAAGCAGGAGGCTTGATGCATAAGTTCGCGCACATCCTGCGCCTGGGGATCAAGGAACTGACCAGCCTGCGCCACGACAGCGTGCTGCTGCTGTTTCTGTTCTACGCCTTCACGGTCGCGATCTACATGCCCGCGGCCGGCTCGGTGATTGGCGTACACAACGCCAGCGTGGCGTTTGTCGACGAGGACCACAGCGCGATCTCGCGGCAGATGGCCGAGGCGTTGCAGCCGCCCGAGTTCCAGTCACCCGTGCCGTTGGCGTATGACCAGTTGGATAAGGTCATGGACAGCGGCCAGTACACGTTCGTGATCAACGTACCGGCGAATTTCCAGGCCGATCTGTTAGCCGGTCGCGAGCCGGATGTGCAGGTGAACGTCGATGCCACGGCGATGAGCCAGGCGTTCATGGGCGCCGGCTACATCTCACGGATTTTCCAACGCGAGCTGCTGACCTACAGCGGCCAGGCCGACTCCGCCAGCAAAGCGCCGGCGTTGCTGACAACGCGGGCGCTGTTCAATACCAACCTGGAGGGCGGCTGGTTCCTCGCAGTCATCCAGATCGTCAACAACATCACCATCCTCGCCATCGTGCTCACCGGCACCGCGCTGCTGCGCGAGCGCGAACATGGCACCCTCGACCATTTGCTGGTGCTGCCGCTGACGGCGCTGGAAATCATGCTGGCGAAAATCTGGAGCAACCTGCTGGTGGTGGTGCTGTGTACCTGGGTGTCACTGGAAGTGGTGGTCAAGGGCATGCTCGGCGTGCCGCTGGCCGGGTCGCTGAGCCTGTTTCTGTTCGTGACCGCGCTGTACCTGTTTGCCAGCACCGCCCTGGGGATCTTCCTCGCCACCCTCGCCCGCTCGACGCCGCAGTTCGGCTTGCTGGCAATCCCAGTGATCATCCCGATGCTGTTGCTCTCCGGCGGCAGCACGCCGCTGGACAGCATGCCCGAATGGTTGCAGTGGGTGATGCAGGCCTCGCCGTCGACGCACTTTGTGAGCCTGAGCGCGGCGATCCTGTTCCGCGATGCGGGCATGAGCGTGGTGTGGCCGGACATGCTGGCGCTGGCGGGAATTGGCTTGCTGTTCTTTTTGGTGGCGCTGGCGCGGTTCCGCAAGAGCCTGG
Organism: Pseudomonas sp. Y39-6; assembly: GCF_023651955.1. Taxonomy (NCBI): domain Bacteria; kingdom Pseudomonadati; phylum Pseudomonadota; class Gammaproteobacteria; order Pseudomonadales; family Pseudomonadaceae; genus Pseudomonas; species Pseudomonas sp. Y39-6. The sequence continues at coordinate 6,725,252 of NZ_CP069594.1, forward strand.
CGTCTTGAGGTGCCTGCCCGGCCGCTATCGCAGGCAAGCCTGCTCTCACAGGTGGAACGCATTCCCTTGTGGGAGCGGGCTTGCTTGCGATCGTCGCGCCGTGACTATTGGATGATCAGGTTGTTGAACAACAGGTCTTCCACCACCGGCTTGCCGGTTTCGTCGTTCATCACTTGCTGGGTCTGCTTCAGGGCTTCCTGGCGCAGTTTTTCCTTACCCTCAACCGTGCTCATGGTCTCGTTGGTTTGCTGGGTGAACAGCGCCACCAGTTGATTACGAATCAACGCATCGTTGGCTTTGATGGCGGCGGCCGCGTCGGTGCCGGTCACACGCAGAGCGATATCGGCCTTGTACACCTTGAGCTTGGACGTACCGTCCAAGCCATAGTTGCCCACGAACGGCGGGGCCAGGCTGATATAGCTGACCTTCGGCGCCTCGCCTTCTTTCGCCTCTTGCGCCTGGGCTGCCATTGGCAAGGTCAGGGCCAGCATCAACAGAATCCACGCTTTCACAGTTCATTCCTCACATTCGGTAGCCCAGTAGCATAACGCTAGCAAGGCAGAGCACAAGCTTATGGCGACTTATCAGGCCCGGGCATGCTCGTTGACCCACGGGCATACCCTCCTACACTTATCGGCCACGACACCAAAAGGAATAGTCCGATGAAAGCTGTGCTGTGCAAAGCCTTCGGCCCCGCCGAAACCCTGGTGCTGGAAGACATCGCCAGCCCGGCGATCAAGAAGAACGAAATCCTGTTGGACGTGCATGCCGCCGGGGTCAACTTCCCGGACACGCTGATCATCGAGGGCAAGTACCAGTTCAAGCCGCCGTTCCCGTTCTCGCCGGGTGGCGAAGCGGCGGGCGTGGTCAGTGAAGTGGGGGAAAAGGTCAGCCACCTGAAGGTTGGAGACCGCGTGATGGCCCTGACCGGCTGGGGCAGTTTTGCCGAGCAGGTCGCGGTGCCCGGCTATAACGTGCTGCCGATCCCGCCCAGCATGGGCTTCAACACCGCCGCCGCGTTCAGCATGACCTACGGCACCTCGATGCATGCGCTGAAGCAACGGGCCAACCTGCAACCCGGCGAAACCTTGCTGGTCCTCGGCGCCTCCGGCGGCGTGGGCCTGGCTGCCGTGGAAATCGGCAAGGCCATGGGCGCCCGGGTCATCGCCGCCGCCAGCAGCGCCGACAAACTGGCGGTGGCCAAGGCCGCCGGCGCCGATGAGCTGATCAACTACAGCGAAGCCAGCCTGAAAGATGAGGTCAAGCGTCTGACCGACGGGAACGGCGCCGACGTGATCTACGACCCGGTGGGCGGCGACTTGTTTGACCAGGCCATCCGCGCCATCGCCTGGAACGGCCGCCTGTTGGTGGTGGGTTTTGCCAGCGGGCGCATTCCGGAGCTGCCGGTGAACCTGGCGCTGCTCAAGGGCGCGGCCGTGGTCGGAGTGTTCTGGGGCGCGTTCGCCCAGCGCCAGCCGCAGGACAATGCGGCAAACTTCCAGCAGCTGTTTGGTTGGTATGCCGAGGGCAAGTTGAAACCGCTGGTGTCGCAGGTGTATCCGCTGGAACAGGCAGCCCAGGCGATCAATGACCTGGGGCAGCGCAAGGCGGTGGGTAAGGTGGTCGTGCAAACCCGCCTGCCGAGGTGAAATGCGCTTGAATGTGGGAGGGGCGGTGTCCTCGACCATCACCTGTCTATTCGCGACATGTTCGTAGAGAACATGCATTTGCTCATATTTCCTGCGTTTGGCGCGTTAATCGCCTGAGCAATCCTTGGCACAACGCTTGAGCCGCGCCTCCAGGTTTTTGTCTGGCATGGCGTGGCTGCGCAGGGCGTTGACGGTCTGCTCGACATAATCGCGCGTCGTGCCGTAACGCCCGCAAGCGCTTTGCAGCACATGGCTGAGCACGATGTCGGGCAGATTGCCAGCGTAGCTCGGCAGGTGCCGCTCCAATACAAACCCCAATGCCTGCACCCGACTGCCATCTTCCAGACGGCAGCTGAGCCAGTGCGGCCGATAGGAGGGGTAAGGCATTTCGCGCTGCCACAAGGCGTACAGCGAGGCTTCTAACTGATCTTCCGGCAGACGGTAGGCAAACCCGCTGCACGAGCCGCCACGATCCAGGCCGAACACCAACCCGGGCAACTCCGGCGTACCCCGATGCTCGTGGGACCACAGGTACAAACCACGGTGATAGCCATGGACCCGCGCCCGAACCCGCTCGGTCGATGAACATTCCGGCCGCCAGATCAGCGAACCGTAAGCGAATAGCCAGACCGGCCCGCCCTTATGCCGGGCCATGGTGGCCTGCATCGAGTTCATCAACTGTTCGTGCGTGAGTTGCGGTCCCAGATCGAGCCGCGGAGGGTAAGCCAATTGCAAAAGATCGGATTCGATGGCGGTCATGGCGAAAAGTGGCTCGCCTCCTATGTGTTACCAATTGTTAGCAACTCTACCGTAATAAAACGCGCTGCTGTGACCATACGGCAAAAAAGTACAATAGGCTGAACGACCACCGCATTCTCCAGAAGCAATCCCAGTATTTTCAGCTCCGGTTCAGCCCGGCAAAGCGCTTGACCGTCAAAATAGCGCAGCTGGCACGACTCAGTCGGTCACCCTTCACACCGGTTACTCGAGGTCGCACCTATGAAAAAATTACGATTGCCGGGCCTGCTGCTCCTGGCCCAGGCCACCACCGCTCTCGCTGTCGAAACCCCGCCCGTCGACGATGACAAGGGCTTCTGGTATGCACAGACCAGCGTCTACACCCGGCACTTCTCCCCCGACCCGGACCACAACAACAACCAGGATTTGCTTGGCCTGGAGCGCAATGAAGCGTCAGGTTTGGTGTATGGGGCGGCGACGTTCCGTAACTCGTTCAGCCAACGCTCGTACTACGTCTACGCGGGCAAACGCTATGACATGACCGACTATCCGGTGTATCTGAAACTGACCGGCGGGGCGATCCAGGGCTATCGCGGCAAGTACCGCGACAAAATCCCGTTGAACCGTTTCGGCGTGGCGCCGGTGATCATACCGTCCGTGGGCACCCATTACGGGCCGGTGGCGGCGGAGTTGGTGCTGCTGGGGTTCAATGCGGCGATGATCACGACCGGCGTGCGTTTCTGACAGCAACGCCAGCTCCTCCACCAGAGCCGGCGCAGGTTTCAGGGCCGCGGGGCGTAGGCGAATACGTCGGCGCGCATCTGGTGTGCATCCATGCCCGCAGCCACCAGCGCATCCAATGTGCCGTAGATCATCGCCGGTGAACCGCTGGCGTAGACATGCACGCCTTTGAGGTCGTGGATGTCTTCGCACACCGCTTCATGCAACAGCCCACAGCGTCCTTCCCAGCCGCACAGGTCACTGACCACTTTGTGCAAGAACAGGTTGGGCAGCTGCTGCCATTGATCCCAATGCTCGATCTCGTAGAAATCTTCCGGACGCCGCACGCCCCAATACAGATGCACCGGGTGTTTGAAGCCGGTGGCGCGGCAGTGCTCGATCAGGCTGTGCATCTGCGCCATGCCGGTGCCCGCGGCGATCAGCACCAACGGCCCATCGGGCAGCTCGGCCAGGTGGGTATCGCCAAACGGCAGCTCAATGCGGGCCATCCGGTTGCGCTGCAATTGCTCGATCAGATTGCGCGCGCTGTCCTCGCGGGCCAGCACGTGCAGTTCCAGTTCGCGTCCGGCGTGGGGCGCCGAAGCCAGGGAAAACGCCGACTTCTCGCCGTTATCCCGTTCAATCATCAGGTATTGCCCGGCGTGGTAACGCACGGCCTTGCCGGCCGGGGCGAGCAAGCGCACGCGCCATACATCGCCACCGACTTGCACGCATTCACTCACTTGGCACGACAACTTGCGCAACGGCAACTCTCCCGGCGCCAGCACGCCATCCCACAACACCACACAATCCTCCAGCGGCTCGGCGATGCAGGTGTAGAACTCCCCGTGGTCGCGTATTTCACCGGACTGCCGCACCCGGCCGTCCACCAACAGCGCCGCGCACACGTGGCACACGCCATTGCGACAGGCTTGCGGGCATTCGTAGCCCAGGCGGCGCGCACCTTCGAGGATTCGCTCACCGGGGACCAGCTCCAATACGGCGCCGGAAGGTTGCAGGGTCACACGCATCAATCTATTCCCAACTCTTTCCAGATCGCATCGACACGCGCCGTCACGGCTTCGTCCTTGACGATCACCCTGCCCCACTCGCGGGTGGTCTCACCCGGCCATTTGTGCGTGGCATCCAGGCCCATCTTCGAGCCCAGGCCCGAGACCGGCGAGGCGAAATCGAGGTAGTCGATCGGCGTGTTGTCGATCATCACCGTGTCGCGCTTGGGGTCCATGCGCGTGGTGATGGCCCAGATCACGTCGTTCCAGTCGCGGGCGTTGATGTCGTCGTCGGTGACGATAACGAACTTGGTGTACATGAACTGTCGCAAAAACGACCACACGCCGAGCATGACCCGCTTGGCATGGCCTGGGTACGACTTCTTCATGGTCACGATGGCCATGCGGTACGAACAGCCTTCCGGCGGCAGGTAGAAGTCGGTGATTTCCGGGAACTGCTTCTGCAGGATCGGCACGAACACTTCGTTCAGCGCCACACCGAGAATCGCCGGCTCATCCGGCGGACGGCCGGTGTAGGTACTGTGGTAGATCGGCTTGATCCGATGAGTGATGCGCTCGACGGTGAACACCGGGAAGCTGTCGACTTCGTTGTAGTAGCCGGTGTGGTCGCCGTAGGGGCCTTCGTCGGCCATTTCGCCGGGGTGGATCACGCCTTCGAGGATGATTTCCGCGGTGGCCGGCACTTGCAGGTCGTTGCCACGGCACTTCACCAGCTCGGTGCGGTTGCCGCGCAGCAGGCCGGCGAAGGCGTATTCGGACAGGCTGTCCGGCACCGGGGTCACGGCGCCGAGGATGGTGGCCGGGTCGGCGCCCAGGGCCACGGAGACCGGGAACGGCTTGCCGGGGTGTTTTTCGCACCATTCACGGAAGTCCAGCGCGCCGCCGCGGTGGCTCAGCCAACGCATGATCACCTTGTTGCGGCCGATCACTTGCTGACGGTAGATGCCGAGGTTCTGGCGATCCTTGTTCGGGCCCTTGGTGACGGTCAGGCCCCAGGTGATCAGCGGGCCGACATCGCCGGGCCAGCAGGTCTGCACCGGCAGCATGCCCAGGTCGACGTCATCGCCTTCGATGACCACTTCCTGGCACACCGCGTCCTTGACCACCTTGGGCGCCATGGCAATGATCTTGCGGAAGATCGGCAGCTTCGACCAGGCGTCCTTCAAGCCCTTGGGTGGCTCGGGCTCCTTGAGGAACGCCAGCAACTTGCCGATCTCGCGCAATTCGCTGACCGACTCGGCGCCCATGCCAAAGGCCACGCGATCGGGGGTGCCGAACAGGTTGCCGAGCACCGGGATATCAAAACCGGTCGGGTTCTCGAACAGCAGCGCCGGGCCCTTGTTGCGCAGGGTACGGTCGCAAATCTCAGTCATTTCCAGCACCGGCGAAACCGGCACGTGGATGCGTTTCAACTCTCCGCGCTGCTCAAGTTGCTGCACGAAATCCCGAAGATCCTTGAATTTCATTAACCATGCCACCCGTAAAATAGGCGTACATCCTACCTGCTCTGAGGACGGCTGGCAGCTTAATTGGCCGTCAGCCCCCGTGATTGCAGCGAACGGAACAGCGGTTCCAGGAACGCCTGGACGTGTCGCGCGCCGACGTCGGAGAGGTGGTTATCGTCGGTGTACAGCGCGCGGCCGTCGAGCTCGACCCGGCACAGGCCGTCGGCGCCGCACAGCAGGGGCGCGGGGTCCAGCACGGTGACGCCACTGTCGGCGGCGGCCAGTTCGTCAAACAGTCGAGTGATAAAGGCCTGGCGCTTCTCGTGCTCCGCCACGGGGAGCCCTTCGCCGTCCACCGGCCGGTGCATCATGGCCAGGCGACTGAGGCGGTACGGCACGATGATTTCCTGCAGCGGTGCTTCCTTGATCAGCCACACATGGTGCCCGGCGGCACGCAGCCCCTGGATGCGTTCACGCAGGCCCTGTTCGAAACGCTGCTCGGCCACGGCACGCACGTACTTGCCGGTGCCCGGGTCTTTGAGCGCATGTTCCTTGTCGCCCGATATCTGCCCATAGAGGTACAGGCTCCAGCGCGCCGCCAGCACCACATCGCTGAACGACTGTGCGGCCAGGGCCTGCTCGACGCGCTGGTTGAAATGCGCGCACTGGGCAATATCCTCCAGCCCATCCAACGGTACGCAACCGGCGAAACTGGCCTGGACCAGACTGATATCGTGCCGTTTGGCCGCATCCTTCAGCGCCGGAATCAATGCGGTGGCGTGGCTGTCGCCCCAGACCAGCGCGGACACCGAGTGGCTTTGTGGGCCGAAATGGCAGAACAGCCGCTCATCCGGGGTGTTCTTGTCCGCCAGGCAGGCCGTCAGCTCCGGGCTCCACTTCTTCGCCTGGGCATAACGCAATGCCTGTTCGGACAGGCGCCACGGCACGCCATCGGCTTCCCGCAATGCCAGGCCAGTTAGGCCGAGGCACAAAATGCCGGCCGCGGCGCCAGCCAGGATCGCCTTGCGTCCGGCCAGCAGACGTTTTTCCCGGAATGGCGCCTCCACGAAGCGCCAGGACAAATAACCCAGCACCAGGCTCAGCAGCATCAACCCGGCCAATTCAGCCACGCTCAAGCCATCAACCGCTGCGTAGTTGGCGTACACGAACACCGGCCAATGCCACAGGTACCAGGAATAAGAAATAAGCCCCAGGCCCACCATCAGCCGCGAACTCAGCAGCCGCCCGACCCAGGTGGCTTGCTGCCCATTGGCCCAGATCAACCCGACCACGCCCAGCACCGGCAGCAAAGCGGCCGCGCCAGGGAACGGTGTATGCCGGTCGAAACCGAATATGGCGGCCAGGATCAATGCCAGGGAAGCCAGGCTGACCGCTTGCGCCAGGGGCGGCGAGGCGCGCCACTCAACCTTCGGCATGACCGCCAGCATGGCGCCGGCCAGCAATTCCCAGGCACGCATATGCAGCAGGTAGAAGGCTTTCTGCGGCTGATGGGAAACCGCCCAGACACTCATGCCAAACGACACCAGCAGCACCGCGAACAACGCCAGGCGCCAGTGTTTCAAACGGCTTGAAAGCAGGGCCAGCAGCAGCGGGAACAGGATGTAGAACTGCTCCTCCACCGCCAGCGACCAGGTGTGCAGCAAGGGCTTGATGTCGGAGGCAGCATCGAAATAACCGTGCTGGCGTGAAAACAGCAGGTTAGAGGTGAAGATCACCTGGTAGTGCGCCGACCGCCCCAGCTCTTCATAGTCCTTGGGCGCCAGCAAAAACCAGCCCACGGCCAGTGTCGCGGCCATCATCACGAACAACGCCGGCAAGATACGCCGGGCACGGCGCGCCCAGAAGCCCACGAAACTGAAACGCCCGGCCTGGCGTTCGCGCCAGATGATCGAGGTAATCAGGAAGCCGGAAATCACGAAGAACACATCCACACCGACGAAGCCGCCAGTGATCCCAGGAACGCCAAAGTGGAACAGCACGACAGCAAGGACAGCAACGGCACGCAGGCCGTCGATGTCTCTTCGGTAAGCAAGAGTGGTCATAAGAATTGTGGTCAATATGTTACGAATGGAGGCGAAAACAGGCGCACGCATACTTTTTGTTACTTAACGGATACTTATGACATAAAATCCACTCAATTTCGACGCAAAAAAAATGGCGCCCCTGAGGGCGCCATTTTTTTTGACCTGAAACGTCGTATTACTTACGCTTCATCGACAGGAAGAACTCGTCGTTGGTCTTGGTGGTTTTCAGCTTGTCGATCAGGAACTCGATGGCCGCGACTTCATCCATCGGGTGCAGCAGCTTGCGCAGAATCCACATGCGCTGCAGTTCGTCGTCGGCTGTCAGCAACTCTTCACGGCGGGTGCCGGAGCGGTTGATGTTGATCGCCGGGAACACACGCTTTTCAGCGATACGACGGTCCAGGGGCAGTTCCATGTTGCCGGTACCCTTGAACTCTTCGTAGATCACTTCATCCATCTTCGAGCCGGTTTCAACCAGCGCGGTGGCGATGATGGTCAGCGAGCCGCCTTCTTCGATATTCCGCGCGGCGCCGAAGAAACGTTTCGGTTTCTCCAGGGCGTGGGCATCGACACCACCGGTCAATACCTTGCCGGAGCTCGGGATCACGGTGTTGTAGGCACGGGCCAGACGGGTGATGGAGTCGAGCAGGATCACCACGTCTTTCTTGTGTTCGACCAGGCGCTTGGCCTTCTCGATCACCATTTCGGCAACCTGCACGTGGCGGGTTGGCGGCTCATCGAACGTCGAGGCAACCACTTCGCCGCGCACGGTGCGCTGCATTTCGGTCACTTCTTCCGGACGTTCATCGATCAGCAGCACGATCAGGTGAACTTCAGGGTTGTTACGTGCGATGTTCGCTGCAATGTTCTGCAGCATGATGGTCTTACCGGCTTTCGGCGGTGCGACGATCAGGCCGCGCTGGCCCTTGCCGATCGGGGCGCACAGGTCGATCACACGACCGGTCAAGTCTTCGGTGGAACCGTTGCCGGCTTCCATCTTCATTCGCACGGTCGGGAACAGCGGGGTCAGGTTCTCGAAGAGAATCTTGTTTTTCGCGTTCTCTGGACGATCGAAGTTGATCGTGTCGACCTTGAGCAGGGCGAAATAACGCTCGCCTTCCTTCGGAGGACGGATCTTGCCAACGATGGTGTCACCGGTGCGCAAGTTGAAGCGGCGGATCTGGCTCGGCGAGACGTAGATATCGTCTGGGCCGGCGAGATAGGAAGCGTCTGCAGAGCGGAGGAAGCCGAAGCCGTCCTGGAGAATCTCCAGCACGCCATCACCGGAGATTTCCTCGCCGCTTTTCGCGTGCTTTTTGAGCAAGGAGAAAATCACGTCCTGCTTGCGCGAACGGGCCATATTTTCTATGCCCATCTGTTCGGCCAATTCGAGCAGTTCGGTAATCGGCTTTTGCTTGAGTTCAGTCAGATTCATATAGGAATGACGTAATCATTTATGGAGGGGGGAAATTAAGCTTTTGGCTTAATGAGGCCGCGCCGCAGAGAAGGCGACAGGATCGCGTACTAATCGAAAAGGAATGCGTCGGCGACGGCTTGCAGGGGGCAGTGGAGAAACCAGTGCGGGGCCGAATGTACCACCTGAGTTTCGGAGCGTCTAGCCCTGTTTCACGAAAAAGCCCCGCAATTTGCGGGGCTTTTTTGACGGCGCTTAGAGGTTCACGTCGATGAATGCAGCCAGTTGGGACTTCGACAGCGCGCCCACTTTGGTCGCTGCGACTTCGCCGTCCTTGAACAGCATCAGGGTCGGAATACCACGCACGCCATGCTTGGCCGGGGTTTCCTGGTTTTCGTCGATGTTCAGCTTGGCAATGGTCAATTTGCCGTCGTACTCGGTTGCAATGTCGTCCAGAACCGGAGCGATCATTTTGCAAGGGCCACACCATTCAGCCCAGTAGTCAACCAGCACCGGGCCAGCAGCCTTGAGTACTTCGGCCTCAAAGGTCGCGTCGGTGACGTGCTTGATAAGATCGTTGCTCATGGATGTCTCCGGATTGTAAGCAAAAAAAACGTGGCCCATCATAGCTGCCCTTCCCTCGTTCAGGAAGCCGCCTCTGATTGAGTCTTGCTATGGTGGCGCATGAGTTTGGGTATCGCCTCGCTCACGGCGCTACGGGAGTCACGAAAGCAATCCCGGTGCGCAACGCCGCATTACGTACATGTTCCTGCATGGTTTTCTGCGCCGCCGCGCTCGCGCGCCGGGCCAGGGCGCGCAAGACTCTGCGGTGCTCCTGCCAGGTTTCCATGGCCCGCTCTGGCCGGATGAACGGTAGCTTCTGGCTCTCCAGGAACACCTCGGCGCTGGCACTCAGGATGCTGACCATCGCCTGGTTGCCGCTGGCGAGGAGGATGCGCTGGTGGAATTCGAAGTCCAGCCGCGCGGCCGCTTCGAAGTCGCCGGCCTTGAGCACCTTGCGCATGGCTTCGACATTCTCTTCCAGGCTATCCAGTTCATCAATGGTCAGCGTAACGGCCGCCAACCCTGCCGCAAACCCTTCCAGGGCATAGCGCAACTGGAAGATATCCAGCGGCGTCGCCTGGGCCGCGAAGGGCCACGCAAACCCCGGCGGCTCCTGTGCCTCTTGCACGAACACGCCTTTGCCCGGCTGCACGCTGACCACCCCCAAGGCACTCAGGGACGACAACGCTTCGCGCAATGACGCCCGGCTCACGCCCAACTGCAGCGCCAGGTCGCGCTGGGACGGCAGTGCGTCGCCCGGCCCGAAGCCTTGCTCCTTGATCAGCTTGCGGATGGCCTGCAAGGCCGCTTCCGGTACCGCTTGGGCGATGGAATTCATAAAAAACTCAAGGTTCCAGACAACTGAGCGGCTAGTTGTAAAGCTATTCGCGCCCGGCGGCAAGCCACGCCCCAAAGGGGCTCGCGCGCTTTGGGCGGCGCTCGAAAAAGGTGCGAAACCCGCGCTCACTGTTCAGACCAGTAAGACCACCGAAGCTCAACAAATCCCGGCCTTGCAGACGAACCGAGCCGGGATGGCATGGGCTGTGCACTGGGCAAAAACAGAATGCCCCTTCGCCCTTCTCGGAGAGTTCCCATGACCAAGCGCTACAGCGCCCTGCTCACCGCCCTGTTTGCCAGCCTGATGCTGAGCCAGGCACCCGCCCAGGCCAACGGTCTGGACGATATCGTTGCCCGCGGCACCTTGAAGGTCGCCGTGCCCCAGGATTTCCCGCCGTTCGGCTCGGTCGGCCCCGACATGAAACCACGCGGCCTGGACATCGACACCGCCAAGCTGCTGGCCGACCAGCTCAAGGTCAAACTGGAGCTGACCCCGGTCAACAGCACCAACCGCATCCCGTTCCTCACGACCGGCAAGGTCGACCTGGTGATTTCCAGCCTGGGCAAGAACCCCGAGCGGGAAAAGGTCATCGACTTCTCCAAGGCCTACGCGCCGTTCTACCTGGCCGTGTTCGGCCCGCCTGACGCCGCCATCAGCAGCACCGACGACCTCAAGGGCAAGACCATCAGCGTGACCCGCGGCGCCATCGAAGACATCGAGCTGACGGCCGTCGCGCCCAAGGAAGCCACGATCAAGCGCTTCGAAGACAACAATTCGACCATCGCCGCCTACCTGGCCGGCCAGGTCGACCTGATCGCCAGCGGCAACGTGGTGATGGTTGCGATCAGCGAGCGCAGCCCGAAACGCGTGCCAGCGCTGAAAGTGAAGCTCAAGGATTCGCCGGTGTACGTGGGCGTGAACAAGAACGAGCCGGCGCTGCTGGAGAAGGTCAACCAGATCCTGGTGGCGGCCAAGGCTGACGGCAGCCTGGAAAAGAATGCAATGCAGTGGCTGAAAGAACCTCTGCCTGCTGATCTCTGAAGCCCGCGACGGAGCTGATTCATGGCCTATCAATTCGACTTTGTGCCGGTGCTGGCCAATACCGACCTGCTGTTGCGCGGCGCCCTGTTCACCCTTGAACTGACGGCGATCGGCGCAATCCTGGGGGTGGCCCTGGGCACCGTCGGCGCAGTGGTGCGGGCGTGGAAAATCCAGCCGTTCGCCTGGTTCTTCGGGGTGTATGTCGAGTTGATCCGCAACACGCCATTTCTGGTGCAGTTGTTTTTCATCTTCTTCGGCCTGCCCTCCCTGGGGCTGAAAATCACCGAGTGGCAAGCGGCGGTATTGGCGATGGTGATCAACCTGGGCGCCTATTCCACCGAGATCATCCGCGCCGGCATCCAGGCGATCCCCAGTGGTCAGCTGGAGGCTGCCGCCGCCCTGGCGATGACGCGCTTCGAGGCGTTCCGCCATGTGGTGCTGCTGCCGGCGCTGGGCAAGGTGTGGCCGGCCCTGAGCAGCCAGATCATCATTGTGATGCTCGGCTCGGCGGTGTGTTCGCAGATCGCCACCGAAGAGCTGAGTTTTGCCGCCAACTTCATCCAGTCGCGCAACTTCCGCGCCTTTGAGACCTATGCCCTGACCACCCTGGTGTACCTGTGCATGGCGTTGATGATTCGCCAGTTGCTCAACTGGATCGGCCGCCGGTTTGTGATGAGGAACAGCCGATGAGTGATTTTTCCTTCTGGGACATCGTGCGCAACCTGCTCGTCGGCCTGCAATGGACACTGTTGCTGTCGCTGGTGGCGTTTGTGGGCGGTGGCCTGATCGGCCTGCTGGTGATGACGATGCGTATCAGCCGCAAAGCCTTCCCGCGCAATGTCGCCCGCACCTATATCGAACTGTTCCAGGGCACGCCGCTGTTGATGCAGCTGTTCCTGGTGTTTTTCGGCGTCGCCCTGCTCGGGGTGGATATCTCGCCCTGGCTGGCGGCGGCGATTGCCTTGACCTTGTTTACCAGCGCCTACCTCGCCGAGATCTGGCGCGGCTGCGTCGACTCCATCGCCCACGGGCAGTGGGAAGCCTCGGCCAGCCTGGCCCTGAGCCCGCTGGAACAGCTGCGCTACGTGATCCTGCCCCAGGCCCTGCGGATTGCCGTGGCGCCTACCGTGGGGTTCTCGGTGCAAGTGGTCAAAGGCACCGCGGTGACCTCGATCATCGGCTTCACCGAACTGACCAAGACCGGCGGCATGCTCGCCAACGCCACGTTCGAGCCCTTTATGGTCTACGGGCTGGTGGCCCTCGGTTACTTCCTGCTCTGCTACCCCTTGTCCCTCAGTGCGCGCTACCTGGAAAGGAGACTGCATGCCTCTGCTTAGAATTTCCGCCCTGCATAAGTATTACGGCGATCACCATGTGCTCAAGGGCATCGACTTGACCGTTGAAGAAGGCCAGGTCGTCGCGATCATCGGCCGCAGCGGCTCGGGCAAGTCGACCTTGCTGCGCACCCTCAATGGCCTGGAGTCGATCAACGACGGCGTGATCGAAGTCGACGGCGAATACCTCGACGCCGCCCGCGCCGACCTGCGCAGCCTGCGGCAGAAAGTCGGCATGGTGTTCCAGCAGTTCAACCTGTTCCCGCACCTGACGGTGGGCGAAAACGTCATGCTCGCGCCGCAGGTGGTACAGAAAGTGCCCAAGGCCAAGGCCGCCCAGTTGGCGCGGCAGATGCTGGAACGGGTCGGCCTGGGCGAGAAGTTCGACGCCTTCCCTGATCGCCTGTCCGGTGGCCAGCAACAACGCGTCGCGATAGCCCGCGCCCTGGCCATGTCGCCCAAAGTACTGCTGTGCGACGAGATCACCTCGGCGCTGGACCCGGAACTGGTCAATGAAGTGCTTAGCGTGGTGCGCCAACTGGCCAAGGACGGCATGACCCTGATCATGGTGACCCACGAAATGCGTTTCGCCCGCGAAGTCGGGGACAAACTGGTGTTCATGCACCAGGGCAAGGTGCATGAAGTGGGCCCGCCCCAGGCGCTGTTCGCCAACCCCCGCACCCCCGAACTGGCCAACTTCATCGGCTCGGTGGGGCAGCCGGGCTGACCAGCTCGAAGGTGCCCCGCCCCTCCAGCCGCGTTTCATCGCGGACCTGCAGGGCATCGGAAGGCAGGTCGATATCGACATCGACCTGGGCCGTCAGGCGCTGGCCGACCAGCGCTTGACCTGCTGCGCGTGCCACCAGGACCTGGCCCGGCAACAACGCCCCGCTGACGGTTTCACCGGGCAAGTGCGCCACCCCCCACTCGACGGCGCGCCCATCGACCTGGGCATGCTTGAGACTCAGGCGCATACGCCCCTGGCGGTCAAACCGGAAACCTTGCCCATCCGCCGCACCGATGAAGCGCAACGCTATCATCGAAGGCTGCGTACACACGACGTTCAGGTGCAGCGTGCGGGTGCCGAGGACCACGGAGGTACTTTGGACAACGGCCTCCCTGCGAATGACGCCATAGTCGAGGCGCGGCTGGCTCACGGACAACCGGCAGTTTTCAGCGCGCACGCCCTGGGCCATCAACAACGCGCAGAACAGGACGACGCCCGCGCTTCTCCACTTAGCGGCCATGGCACACCGCCGTCGTGGTCTCATAGAACTTGTCATGGTCAGGCTGGGTTCCGGGGTCAAGGCTCAGTTGGCAGGTGGAAGAGTCCGGCAACGAAACCCGCAGGCTTTGCGACTCATTGACGTCATTCAGGAAAATCATGCCTTCGCCCACCACGCTGGTGAGGAAGCGGCCATCCTGGCCGAACACCGACGCGCCCTGGGGCAACGGCTGACCGTGCTGATCGCTGGCGGTGAGCAACACGCGGCGCACTGTCACCACATCGAACGCGACGGTATTGAAGGACCCGCGACCGGCGGCGAGCACCTGGGTGCCGTTCTTCAGGTCAACCCGCCTGGGCAACGACTGCGTCTGCACTTCGACGCGGCTGTTGGCATACGCGGGCAAGCCGGCAATCACGGCCTGCCCGGTGAAGTCGGTCCACACCGGCCCCTGGGGGGTTTCGACTTTCGCGGAGCCGATATCCCCCACGGAGACGATGCCGAACGTGTCCTGCACGGGATAGGGCGAGAAGGTCAGGCCGTTTTCGTGCGCGACGATGCCGCCTTGCAGTTGCCCCGTATAACCGGTGCCCTGGGCATCTCGGCTGACGCCCAGGCCGACGCGGGTGTAGCGCGGCAGCAGGTCCACATGGCCGCGAACCGCTTGTTCGCGGGCGCTGAGGTCGCGCTCGACACCCACCTCGTAATTCACATAGTCATTGACCCGTTCGCTGAGTGCCGTGCCAGCGCGGGACTGGTGACCACGCCGGCTGACGTAGCTGTTCACACGACGATCACCGCCCAGCGGCACGCTGATCTGCAACCGTACCGACAGATCATTGTCCACCGTGCTATCGCGCCGGCCGGCGGCAACGCTGGCGTCACGCCGTGGCCGCGTGCCGCCCACCTGCGAGTCGGCGATCAAAGCGACATCGACGTGACTGAACGACTTGTTCCACGAAGCAAATACGTGCTCGGCCGTTTGCCGGTCAAATTGCGCGCTGCGCGAATAACCCAGGGAGAACACGCCCAAGGTTGGATCGGCCCAGCTCATGCCCGCCGTGTACTGGTTCTTGAAGCGCGAACCCAACTCGTCGGCCTTGAACGAGCGGCCCGCTTCAAGCACCTCGCGATACCCCCGGGTCTGGGTGGTGGCGCTGAAGTTGACGTCTATATTGGCGTAGACCGGGCTGCTCGCGGACACGCTGCTACGCGAACCCGACACCGCGTTACGGCCGTCTCGGGACACATTGTGGCGAGCGCCAACCGCAACCCGTTGGAAAAAGACGCTGCTCAGGGTGCCGCCTGCCGACCAGTATTCATCGGTGCTCAATAAGCCAAACCCCGCCGACGAATCACGCCCCAGGCCCCAGGTGCCGCTGCCCATGGCGACCACCGGCGACGGCGCCTGCGCGTCGTTGTTTTCGCGCACCTTGCCGAGCGAAAAATAATAGCCAGGCACCGCCGGGGCTGCCCCCGCGAACGAAGCCGCCGGCACCACGAAACTGCGCTTGGCGCCGCGTACATCGATCACGCTGACTTCGAGGTCGCTGGTGCCATTGAGCAAAGGCAACCGGGTCAGCCGGAAGGGGCCTTCGGGCACCAGCGTGCTATGGATCAGCACGCCAGACTGGCGCACTTCAATCCGCGACTGACTCTGGGCCAGCCCCTCGACCACCGCATTATTGCCGCCCGCCGGCACCCGCGACTGGCCATCGGGGGAAAACTGCACACCGGACAACTGGATGCCGCCAAACAGCGGATTGTTGCTGGAGAGCTGGCCCACCTGGAACGTCGATCGCAGCGCGGCCAGATCCCGCTGGGCGAAGGCGTACAGGTGTTCGGTGCGCGCGTCGCCATTGTCGGACACATAGAATTGGCGGCTGCGGACAATCCAGTCGCCCAGGTTGAAGCCTGCTTCGGTGTAGGCCGACACGAACCGGCTGGACTCACTGCGCGAACGGTTGTCGAAACCCAGCACGTCATAGTTGAACATCGCCGCTGCGCCACCCTGGGCAAAGTCCCCGGCCTCCCACTGGGGTTCACGCAATGACTGGGTCGGCACCACCAGTGCCACCTCATCGATGCCGGGCCGGAGCCGAACCATCGTCGTCGGGAAGGCGCCCAGAAAGTCATGGCAGGCCTGGTCCGGTGACACGCCTTTGCGGACAACGGCGCGGGGCTGCACCAACCCGGCTTTCTCGAGCAAGCCCGGGGTGAAACACAATTGCCCCTGTGCGTCGAACCGCGCATCGACTGACCCGAGCGGGTTCCCGTTGACCCGCAGCCCCACCACCTGGACGCCTTCGCGAAAACGCGCCGCACTGCGGAAGTAGTCGGAGACCTTCGGGTCAATACCGTGGGTGGTCAGTGCCGCGAGGTCGAAACCCTCGCCCAACTCCAGAGCTGGAGCCAGGCCGGGCAAGCTCCACAGGGTCGCAAACCCGATGAGCAGCGTGGGGCGGCGAGACCGGATGGAAACCGCAGGCGTATTACTCGACAGGTTTTTCATAAGCCGCTCAACCCCCATCGGTACTGATCGGGGCGCGGTAGCTGTCCACCGAAAACCCATAGACCGTGGCGGGCTGGATCTCGACTTCGGCCAAGCCGTCCAATGTTCCGTCAACCTTCGCCGTCAACGCCTCCCCCGGCAAAATGTAAGCACGCGGCAACGTCGCCAGAACCCGTTGGGGCAGCAACTGCACCTCCGGCGCCAGGCGCACCACATAAGCACTGTCGTTGTGAACAGCGAGCCTCTCTCCTGCCCGCCGCCACTTCAGCAGCTCCCAGGGCGTGTGATGTTGAGGCAAGCCTTTGGGGTGCAGGATCAGCGGCAGATTCTGCCGAAGGGTGATACCGATGGTCGCACCCCCTGCGGCACGCGCCTGCGGAATACCCTCGAAGGACACACGCTTCAAGCGCTGGGTCTTCAGCGGTGCTTCCAAGGTGCTGATGAAACGCACCAACTGGGTTTCACCGGGTTCCACACGCGCAATAGGCGGCGTGACAATCAATAGGGGCTCTACGTCTTCGGGCACGTTCAGTACGACTGAATGAAGCAGCGCCGGCCCCGAATCGGTGTTCTTGATATTTATCGTGGCCTCGCCTTGTTCCTCATAAAGAACCACAACCGAGGTTTCCGGCAACATTCCGTCCGCCAATACCATGCCGGTAAAACACAGGCACACACTTGCACACAACAACAGCAGATTATTTATTACTGAAAGACTACGCACTCAGTGTTCCCCGCAGACCATGAAGTTGGCAATTGATAGCCAAGCACCCACATGAAAACAGCCGATCAGAACGCGTGCGTTCTTTGATCGGCTGTATTTCAGCCGCTTAGAGGTAAACCAAAGTAAGCGTTGCGCGACCATCAAGAGTAACGTCGCGAGCCAGGTTCAAGTCTTGGCCTTTGTTGATCACGGCCCGTACTGCAATAGTCCCGGTCAGTTGAGAGAGTTCGGCCGGAATGAGCGAAGTGCCACTGCGCCACGAAGATTGGTTAGGCGATTTCGCGACTTTGCCATCACTGCTCTGCCAGGCCGCGCCTTCGCCGACACGTGTAATAGCCGTCAGCGTTTTGCTCGGCGACCTGAGGTCCCTGAGCGTAACCGCATAGCCACCGGTATTTTTGCCAGCGACCGAACCCAAGCCGAAGTTATGCACCTCGGTATAGCCTGCGCCAAGGGCACTGAGGATACCCGTTACCCTGCTGCCGGCCTGCAGGTCGGTGAATGTCAGCCCGAACGGAGCGCTGCCGGTGCCGCAATTGACGGACAGGGGCGTGGTCATTTCCCGAAGCGGGTTGAACGCCGTCTGGGAGAGTTGGCCCGAAGGAATATCGCCGTAATTGATAATGCCGCCGCCAGTCATGCTCAGGTTGCAGGCAGCGGGTTTGATCGTGCCCCTGACGACCAGTTCGGCACTGGTGGATGCGTTAGCACTGATGGCCGCAGCCAGGCAAGCGAGACCGAGAGTCAATCCAACAATTTTTTTCATATTCGACCTGTCACTGAAAGTTATCAGGCGTTCTTTATTTATCTCTCGGCAAGTCCAGCGCCAAACGGCTTATTTCTCCGGACCTGCACGACTATAAATAAATAACACCCAGGCAATATTGCCGGATGACAGTCTGTCGCTTTGGCACTTCATTAAAGAATCAGATAACACATCAGTTAGTGTGGGAGCCGTAAAAACAAAGAGTCGCCTTTACCCGACCGCGAGGTAGTCCTAAACAAAAAAACCAAAGGAACATCAACAAGCACTCTGTAGGGAAAATCATAAAAAGCTTTACAACAACAACTAGTTAAAAACTCCTACAAAACTAAAACCCCATTCATTGGATATTTAGAAACCCACCCTACATTTCCCACAAGAATTCCTCGCAGACACCCTTAGGAAAATTACCGGAGCGCTACGCGTTGGCTCCAGCGGTCGATCGTGGCACGATGGTCAGGTTATCGACCGAGACCCTCTAACCATGCCGCAATCCCAAGCCAAGAATCTGTCCCTGATCGCCGCCATCGACCTGGGCTCCAACAGCTTTCATATGGTCGTGGCCAAGGCCCAGAACGGCGAAATCCGCATCCTTGAGCGGCTAGGCGAAAAAGTCCAACTGGCTGCCGGAATCGACGACGCGCGCCAGCTCAATGAAGAATCCATGCAGCGCGGGCTCGATTGCCTCAAGCGGTTTGCCCAGTTGATCAACGGCATGCCCCCGGGTGCTGTGCGAATCGTCGGCACCAACGCGTTGCGCGAAGCCCGTAACCGGGGCGAATTCATCCGCCGCGCCGAGGAGATCCTCGGGCACCCGGTGGAAGTCATCTCCGGACGCGAAGAAGCGCGCCTGATCTACCTCGGCGTGTCCCACACCCTGGCCGACACCCCCGGCAAGCGCCTGGTGGCGGACATCGGCGGCGGCAGTACCGAATTCATCATCGGCCAGCGCTTCGAGCCGCTGCTGCGCGAAAGCCTGCAGATGGGCTGCGTCAGCTATACCCAGCGTTATTTCAAGGACGGCAAGATCACCCCGGCGCGTTATGCCCAGGCCTACACGGCGGCGCGGCTGGAGATCATGAGCATCGAGCACGCCCTGCATCGCCTGTCGTGGGATGAAGCGATCGGCTCGTCCGGCACCATCCGCGCCATCGGCCTGGCCTTGAAAGCCGGCGGCCATGGCACCGGCGAGGTCAACGCCGAAGGCCTGGCGTGGCTCAAGCGCAAGCTGTTCAAGCTGGGAGATGCCGAAAAAATCGACTTCGATGGTATCAAGCCCGACCGCCGCACGATTTTCCCGGCGGGCCTGGCGATTCTCGAAGCGATCTTCGACGCCCTCGAACTGCAACGCATGGACCACTGCGACGGCGCCCTGCGCGAAGGCGTGCTTTACGACCTGCTCGGCCGTCATCACCATGAGGACGTGCGTGAGCGCACCCTCAGCTCGTTGATGGAGCGCTATCACGCCGATCTGGAACAAGCGGCCCGCGTGGAACGCAAAGCCCTGCATGCCTTCGACCAGGTGGCCGCGGACTGGGACCTGGAAGACGGTGTATGGCGCGAACTGCTGGGCTGGGCGGCCAAGGTGCATGAAGTGGGCCTGGATATCGCCCACTACCATTACCACAAGCACGGCGCCTACCTGATCGAGCACTCCGACCTGGCTGGTTTCTCCCGGGAAGACCAGCAGATGCTCGCGCTGCTGGTACGCGGCCATCGCCGCAATATCCCCAAGGACAAGTTCGCCGAATTCGGTGACGAAGGCATCAAGCTGATCCGCCTGTGCGTGCTGCTGCGCTTTGCGATCCTGTTCCACCACATCCGTGGCACCCAGGAAATGCCCCAGGTGACCCTGCGCGCCAGCGGCGACAGCCTCGACGTGGTGTTCCCGGAAGGCTGGCTGGAGGAAAACCAGCTGACCCAGGCGGACTTCGCCCAGGAAGCGGAGTGGCTGACGCGGGTGGGGTTCAGCCTGAACGTGCGCTAAAGAACACCGAAAATACATGTGGGAGGGGCGGTGCGACGATTCGACTTGCCCCCGATGGCGGTGTGTCAGTCACTTGGTACTTTGACTGAACCATCGCCATCGGGGGCAAGCCCCCTCCCACATTATTAGGTCGGTTAATTCACCGCGAGAATCGGGCTACCCAGCCTTTCCAGCAAGGTGGCCTGGGCGCTGCGCGGGTTCTGGTTGCCGGTCGGCGTGTTGCGCACGTAGCGGCCGTCCGACTGCAGGCTCCAGCTGTGGGTGTTATCGGTGAGATAACTTTCCAGCTCTTTCTTGACCCGCATGATCAGCTTCTTGCCTTCCACCGGGAAGCACGTCTCCACACGCTTGTCGAGGTTGCGCTCCATCCAGTCGGCGCTGGAGAGGTACATCTGCTCCTCCCCGCCGTTGAGGAAGTAGAACACCCGCGTGTGCTCCAGGAACCGCCCGATGATCGAGCGCACATGGATGTTGTGCGAGACCCCGGCGATGCCCGGCCGCAGGCAGCACATGCCGCGTACCACCAGGTCGATACGCACGCCGGACTGGCTGGCCTTGTACAGCGCGCGGATGATCTTCGGATCGGTCAGCGAGTTGAACTTGGCGATGATGTGCGCCGGTTTGCCGTCGAGCGCGAACTGGGTCTCGCGGGCGATCATGTCGAGCATGCCCTTCTTCAGGGTGAACGGCGCATGCAGCAGCTTCTTCATGCGCAACGTCTTACCCATGCCGATCAACTGGCTGAACAACTTGCCGACGTCTTCACACAAGGCGTCGTCGGAGGTCAGCAGGCTGTAGTCGGTGTAGAGCTTGGCGTTACCGGCGTGATAGTTGCCGGTGCCCAAGTGCGCGTAACGCACGATCTCACCGGCTTCGCGGCGCAGGATCAGCATCATCTTGGCGTGGGTCTTGAACCCGACCACACCGTAGATCACCACCGCGCCGGCCGCTTGCAGGCGACTGGCCAGTTGCAGGTTGGACTCTTCGTCGAAGCGCGCGCGCAGTTCGATCACCGCGGTGACTTCCTTGCCGTTACGCGCAGCGTCCACCAGGGCGTCGACGATCTCCGAGTTGGCGCCGCTGCGGTACAGGGTCTGGCGCACGGCGAGTACATGCGGGTCCTTGGCGGCCTGGCGCAACAGGTCGACCACCGGGGTGAAGGACTCGAACGGGTGCAGCAACAGGATGTCCTGCTTGCTGACCACGCTGAAAATGTTTTCGCTGTTTTGCAGCAGTTTCGGGATCTGCGGCGTGAACGGCGTGTATTGCAGCTCCGGGTGGCTGTCCAGGCCGGTGATGCTGAACAGACGCGTCAAGTTGACCGGGCCGTTGACCTGGTACAGCTCGCTCTCACCGAGGTTGAACTGCTTGAGCAGGTAGTCCGACAGATGTTTCGGGCAGGTGTCGGCCACTTCCAGACGCACCGCATCGCCGTAGCGCCGCGAGAACAGCTCGCCGCGCAGGGCGCGGGCCAAGTCTTCGACGTCTTCGGAGTCCAGCGCCAGGTCGGCGTTACGGGTCAGGCGGAACTGGTAGCAGCCCTTGACCTTCATGCCCTGGAACAGGTCATCGGCGTGCGCGTGGATCATCGACGACAGGAATACATAGTTATCGCCAGCGCCCCCCACCTCTTCCGGTACCTTGATGATCCGTGGCAGCAGACGCGGTGCCGGGATGATCGCCAGGCCGGAATCGCGACCGAAGGCGTCGATACCTTCAAGCTCAACGATGAAGTTCAGGCTCTTGTTGACCAGCAACGGGAACGGGTGAGTCGGGTCGAGACCGATCGGCGTGATGATCGGCGCGATCTCGTCGCGGAAGTAGCGACGCACCCAGGTCTTGATCTTGGTGGTCCAGTGGCGACGACGGATGAAGCGGACCTGATGTTTTTCCAGTTCCGGCAGCAGGATGTCGTTGAGGATCGCGTATTGGCGATCCACATGCCCGTGTACCAGTTCGCTGATGCGCGCCAGGGCTTGATGCGGTTGCAGGCCATCGGCGCCGGCTTGTTCACGGGCGAAGGTGATCTGCTTCTTGAGGCCGGCGACGCGGATCTCGAAGAACTCGTCCAGGTTGCTGGAGAAAATCAGCAGGAATTTCAGGCGTTCCAGCAACGGATAGGACTCATCCAGCGCCTGTTCCAGCACGCGGATGTTGAATTGCAGTTGTGACAACTCACGGTGAATGTACAGGCTGCTGTCATCCAGGTTGGTCACCACGGCAGGCGCTGGCGCCGGGGCCGGCGCTTCGGCGACCACCAC
Source organism: Pseudomonas sp. Y39-6 (assembly GCF_023651955.1). Lineage (NCBI taxonomy): Bacteria > Pseudomonadati > Pseudomonadota > Gammaproteobacteria > Pseudomonadales > Pseudomonadaceae > Pseudomonas > Pseudomonas sp. Y39-6. The sequence goes on from NZ_CP069594.1 coordinate 6,747,544, forward strand.
CGGCGGCGCCGGCTCCGGCACCGGCGGGGTCTCGGCGACGGATTCGACCACCGGGTGGGCGTCTTTTACGGCAACTTCTGAGAGTCCTTCGGTATTCATCGAGTGTTCCTGTGAGGGCTATTGTTGCTCTCTAAGCAATTGGGCAGCGCGGGCGGCGAAGTAGGTCAGAATGCCATCAGCGCCAGCACGTTTAAAGGCTGTCAGGGATTCGAGGATCACCCCTTCACTCAACCAACCATTCTGGATCGCGGCCATGTGCATGGCGTATTCACCGCTGACCTGATAGACAAAGGTCGGCACCTTGAATTCCTCTTTGACCCGATAAAGGATGTCCAGGTAAGGCATCCCGGGCTTGACCATCACCATGTCGGCGCCTTCGGCCAGGTCGGCGGCCACTTCGTGCAGGGCTTCATGGCTGTTGGCCGGGTCCATCTGGTACGAGGCTTTGTTGGCCTTGCCCAGGTTCAGGGCCGAGCCCACCGCATCGCGGAACGGACCATAGTAGGCACTGGCGTATTTGGCCGAGTAGGCCATGATCCGCACATTGACGTGGCCGGCCAGCTCCAGGGCTTCGCGGATCGCCTGGATGCGGCCGTCCATCATGTCCGACGGCGCGACCACCTGGGCCCCGGCGGCGGCATGAGACAAGGCTTGCTTGACCAGCGCGTCGACGGTGATGTCGTTCTGCACGTAGCCGTCTTCATCCAGGATGCCATCCTGCCCGTGGGTGGTGAACGGGTCCAGGGCCACATCGGTGATCACCCCCAATTCCGGGAAGCGCTCACGCAACGCACGGGTGGCGCGCTGGGCGATCCCTTGCGGGTTCCAGGCTTCGGCGGCATCGAGGGACTTGAGTTCAGCAGGCGTGACAGGGAACAGCGCCAGCGCCGGAATCCCCAACTCGACCCAGTTCGCCGCCTCTTCCAGCAGCAAATCAATGGTCAAGCGCTCGACACCCGGCATCGACGCCACGGCTTCCCGACGGTTTTCCCCGTCCAGCACAAAGACCGGCAGGATCAGATCGTTCGTGGTCAGTACGTTTTCACGGACCAGACGGCGAGAGAAATCATCACGACGGTTGCGACGCAGACGGGTCGCGGGAAACAGGCGATTGGCAGGGGTAAAGCTCACGACAGACTCCTGAGCCCGCGTTTACGGGCGAGTGTTGCAGTTATAAGCGGCCATTATGACGAAGGTATGACAGTTGTGCTTAACGATGCGACCTGTAGTCGCATTCGGCGTTTCTGTAGGAATTGTTCACTTCGTGACACATCTCGATACTTTCACGAATGATCGCGAAGGCGTAGGCTGCGCGTTCATTTCGCCAGCACCCAGACCATGCTTCAACAATTTCTGCATGACTTCGGCTACTTTGCCCTCTTCCTCGGGACGTTCTTCGAAGGCGAGACCATACTCGTTCTCGCAGGCTTCCTGGCGTTCCGTGGGTACATGGATATCAACCTGGTGGTGGTCGTTGCTTTTTTTGGCAGCTACGCCGGCGACCAGCTTTGGTATTACATGGGGCGCAAGCACGGCCGCAAACTGTTGGCACGTAAACCGCGCTGGCAATTGATGGGCGACAAAGCCCTGGAACATATCCGCAAGCACCCGGATATCTGGGTGTTGAGCTTCCGCTTTGTCTACGGATTGCGCACGGTGATGCCCGTGGCGATTGGCCTGTCCGGCTATCCGCCCTTGCGCTACCTGTTACTCAACGGTATTGGCGCGGCGGTCTGGGCGGCGGCACTCGGCGCGGCGGCGTACCATTTCGGCGCGGTGCTGGAAGGCATGCTGGGCAGCATCAAGAAGTACGAGCTGTGGGTGCTGGGTGCGTTGTTACTGCTGGGCCTGGTTCTCTGGCTGCGGCGGCGGTTCAAGAACGCGCGCATCGCCCGTCAAGCCTGTGCCGACGCCAAGGCCCGACTGGCGGCCGCACAACTGAGTGAGACCAGCCCGGCCGAGCCGCCTAAGACGCCAGTCGAGTAAGCCGACCTCGGCAGCAGTAGAGGCCAATCAGGCTCAGCAAGCTGTAGCTCAACAGGCCTGGCCAGCCCAGGTGGCTGGCCGGCCAAAGCCCGACCAGCGGCGCCAGCCATACCAGCGGCACATTCAGGCCCAGGCGCACCAGTTCCGCCTTCAACGCCCACGGGCGGTTCTCCAGGGCGACGCCCAGGCTGAACAGACCCAACGCCATTGCACTCCAGCCCAGCACCAACGCCGCCGTGGGCAGCCCTTCGCCGACGTTCATCAGATAACTGCCAAACCCCACATACACCGCGAATTGCAGGGCGACGTACACCTGTTGCCGCGTATCCAGCGGCACCTCGAATTTGCGGAACTGGCTCAAGTCCGGCTTGGTCAACGGGTAGTTGGCCTTCACGTCGGCCGGCCGCCAGCCGGTACGCATGAACCAGATGCGCAGCTTGTCCCAACGGCTTTGCGTGCGCCGCGCGTCACTCCACAACTGCGCATAGAACTGCAGGTTGGCCCACAGCGGGTTCCAACTGGCCAAGGGGGTGGTGACGCCAAAGATCACCGGCTCGTTTTCGTCTTCCTCCTGAAACGAGCCAAACAGCCGGTCCCAAATAATGAACACCCCGCCGTAGTTGCGATCCATGTAGAGAGCGTTCTGTGCATGGTGGGCCCGATGATTGGACGGGGTGACGAAGAACCACTCGAACCAGCCGAGCTTGGGCACATGGCGGGTGTGGACCCAGAATTGATACAACAGGTTGAGCGAAGCGACGCTGATGAACACCACCAGCGGCACGCCGAGCACGGCCAGAGGCAGATAGAAGATCCAGCTCAGCAGAAAGCCGGTGCTGGTCTGGCGCAAGGCGGTGGTGAGGTTGTAGTCCTCGCTCTGGTGATGCACCGAATGCGCGGCCCACAGGATATTGCGCTCGTGACCGCAGCGATGCAGCCAGTAATAGCAGAAGTCGTAGAACACAAAGGCGAACACCCAGGTCCAGACGCTCTCGGCCGACAGCTCGATCAGCGCCAGGTGCTTGAGGGCGAATGCGTAGGTCAGCAATCCCACGCCCTTGGTCAGCAGCCCGGTGGTGGTGGACAGCACGCCAGTGCTGAGGCTGTTGATGGCATCCGCCACCCGATAATTGCGCGCGCCGCGCCAACGGTCGACGAGCAGTTCAACCACGATCAAGGCGATGAAAAACGGTACCGCGTAAGGCACGAAGTCCATGGGCTAGTCCGGTCTGTTTTTATTGCATCAAGATTAGGGGCTGCGGCGAGAGTTCCCATTGGCAACAGATGACAAATTAGTAGACATTTAACGCCATGAATCAGGAGAAATGCCCATGAGCAAAAAGATTGCAGTGATCCTTTCCGGCTGTGGCGTGTACGACGGTGCAGAAATCCACGAAAGCGTGATCACCCTGCTGCGCCTGGATCAGCGCGGCGCTCAGGTCCAATGCTTTGCACCCGACATCGCGCAGTTGCACGTGATCAACCACCTCACGGGCGAAGAAATGCCCGAGTCGCGCAATGTGCTGGTGGAATCCGCCCGCATTGCCCGGGGCGACGTGAAAGACATTCGTGAAGCCAACGCCGAGGATTTCGACGCGCTGATCGTGCCTGGCGGGTTTGGCGCGGCGAAGAACCTGTCGAACTTTGCCAGCGCAGGCGCCGGTTGCAGCCTCAACCCGCAGGTATTGGCGCTGGCCGAAGCCTTTGTCGAAGCGGGCAAGCCGCTGGGACTGATCTGCATCTCGCCGGCCCTGGCCGCGAAGATCTATGGCCCGGGAGTGACCTGCACCATCGGCAACGATGCCGACACCGCCGCCGCGCTGGACAAGATGGGCGCCCACCACCAGGCATGCGCGGTGGACGATATCGTCGAAGACACCGCGCGCAAGCTGGTCAGCACTCCCGCCTATATGCTCGGCAAGAACATCAGCGAAGTTGCGTCAGGCATCAACAAGCTGGTGGATCGGGTGCTGGAGTTGACCCACGAAAACGATTAACCGGCCCGCATCAAGCGTGTGAGCAGGCGGTCGAGTGCGTTGGCGAACGCTTGCTTGTCCTTTTCCCCATGGGGCGGTGGACCACCGCCCATCTGGCCTTGCTCGCGCAGATCGGTGAACAGGTTACGCACCGCCAGCCGCTCACTCATGTTCTGCGGGCTGAATTCCTTGCCGCGCGGGTCGAGGGCCGTCACGCCGTTCTTCACCAGGCGGTCGGCCAGGGGCACGTCGCTGCAGATCACCAGTTCACCGGGCACCGCGTGCTCCACCAGGTAGTCATCCGCCGCGTCCGGGCCGCTGGGCACCACGATCAGCTTAACGCAGGCGAAGGCCGGCTTGATCTGGCTCTGCCCGGCCACCAGCACCACCTCGAACTGACGCTTGAGGGCGAACTTCACCACCTGGTCCTTGGCCGCGCGCGGGCAGGCATCGGCGTCGATCCACACGCGCATGCTTATGCCGCCAGCCGGCGCTTGTCGGCGATCCGACTGCGGCCATACATCACCATAATCGCCAGGATCGCCACCACCTGCGCACTCAGCGAGTAGGCATCGGCGTGGATACCCAGCCAGTCGAAGTCAAAGAACGCCACCGGCCGCGTGCCGAAGATGCCGGCTTCCTGCAACGCCTTCACGCCGTGCCCGGCGAACACCACCGACAACGCACACAGCAGCGCCGCGTTGATCCCGAAGAACAGCGCCAATGGCAGCTTCGCCGAACCGCGCAGGATCACCCACGCCAGGCCCACCAACAGCACCAGCGCCGTGGCGCCACCCCCCAGCACGGCGTTGTGCCCGGCCGGGCCGGCTTGCAACCACAGGGTTTCATAGAACAGGATCACTTCGAACAGCTCGCGGTACACCGAGAAGAACGCCAGCAGCGCGAAGCCGAAACGGCCACCGCCGCCCACCAGGCTGCTCTTGATGTAGTCCTGCCAGGCCGCTGCGTGGCGCCGGTCATGCATCCACACGCCGAGCCACAGCACCATCACACTGGCAAACAACGCCGTGCAACCTTCGAGCAATTCGCGCTGGGCGCCGCTCACATCGATCACATAGGCGGCCAACGCCCAGGTGGCCAAGCCGGCCAACAAGGCCAGGCCCCAGCCGACATGGACGCCGCGCACCGCCGATTCCTGGCCGGTGTTACGCAGGAAGGCGAGGACCGCCGCCAGCACCAGGATCGCTTCCAGACCTTCGCGCAGCAGGATCAGCAAGCCTGAGATAAAGCTCAACGACCAGCTCAGGCCATCGCCACCCAACAAGCCGGCAGATTCGGTGAGCTTGCCCTTGGCGGCATCCAGGCGCTGCTGCACCTGTTCGAGCGGCAAGCCGTCCTGCAACGACTGCCGATAGGCCATCAGGGCCTTCTCGGTGTCTTTGCGCACGTTGGCGTTGACGTTGTCCAGGGAGCTTTCCACCAGCTCGAACCCTTCCAGATACGCCGCTACCGACAGGTCGTAGGCTTGCTCATGGTCACCGCTGCGGAACGCCGCAAGGCTCTTGTCGAGGGTCGCGGCGGTGTAGTCGAGCAACTGCGCCGGGCCGCGCTTGACCTGCGGCGGCTGGGCACGCTGGGCGCGGAACGTCGCAGCAGCGGCCGGGCCGTTGGCGGCCAACACTTCATTGGGGGTCTGGCGGGCCAGGTCGGCGAGGTTGAACGGTTGCGCGCTTTTCGCGGCAGCCGGGTCGGCCGTGAAGCCGGCGATGTAGGTGGCCAGGTCCCAGCGCTGGCGGTCGTCCAGTTGGTCGGCGAAGGACGGCATGTCCGTGCCTTCGACACCCAGGCCCAGCGTGTTGTAGATCGCATAGAGGCTCAGGCGGTCCAGGCGCTCCGCGTTCTGCAGGTTCGCTGGCGGCGGCGTCATGCCGACGCCCGCCGGGCCATCACCGGCGCCGGCCGTGCCGTGGCAGACCGAGCAGTGCTGGGCATACAGTGGTGCGCCGCGGGTCGGGTCGGGCGTAATCGCCGGGGCCTGGCTGACTTCATACGCCGCCGCCAGCTTGGCGCCCAACTGCCGGGACTGGCGGGCCACGCTGGCACCATCCTGACGAGCGGTCACGGCCGCGACCAATTCATCGACCCCTTTGACCAATTCCGCGCGCTCGGGCTTGGACGGCAGCTCAGCCACCAGGCCCTGCAATACCCCCAGAAATTCCACCTGCTCACGGTATTCCGATTCATCGACGACCTTGCCCGCCGCTACCGTCGGCGGATAGTCCGCGCCGATGTAGTCCAGCAAATGCAGGGCTTTCGTGGCGCCCTCGGCAGGCGCGGCCAACAGATTGAAGCTGCACGACATCAACGCCGGCAATAGCAGCCAGGCGAGAAAACGGAAGGGGGCAGTCATGAACGAATCTCAAAGGGAAATACGAAGTAACACATTGTTGAGCTTTATGAGATTTGACTCAAGGTGTAAGTGATTTGTATTTTGAGTAACAGAGCAGATTGAGCTGTAGCAATGACGCCACGCCCGACGATTCTGCGCTGCCCCCAACGCGCACAGGCAACGCAAAAACAATGTGGGAGCGGGCTTGCTCGCGATAGCAGTGGGTCAGCCGACTGACTCGGTGACTGACACTCCACTATCGCGAGCAAGCCCGCTCCCACATTGTCGATTCGGTTTCTTCAGCCCGGTCCGGGTTCAAGCCGTCGCGCGATGCAAGCTGGCGAGGAAGCCCGCAGCCCCCACGAACAACCCGGCAAACGTGCGGTTCATGCGTTTTTGCTGCTTGGGCGTGCGCAACAGGCGCAAGACTTTCGACGCCAGGCCGGTATAGCCCGCCATCACGATCATATCGACGCTGATCATCGTCGCGCCGAGGATCAGGTATTGGATCAGCAGCGGCGCCTGCGGGTTCACGAACTGCGGCAGCACCGCGAGCATGAACACCAACGCTTTGGGGTTGCTGGCGTTGACCAGAAAGCCACGGAACATCATCGCCATCGGCTTGCCGATCGGCCGTACTGCGGCGTCATCGGTCATGTCCATGGGCAACGCGCGCCATTGCTTGACGGCCAGGTACACCAGGTACGCCACGCCAAACCATTTGATCGCATAGAACGCGGTGGACGACGCCGCCAGAATGGCTCCCAAGCCGCCGGCGACCACGGCGATCTGCATCGCCAGGCCGATTTGCAGGCCGATGGCGTTCCAGTAACCGCGCAGGAAACCGTATTGCAAGCCACTGGACATCGAGGCGATGGCGCCTGCGCCAGGAGAAAGGGAAATGATCCAACTAGCGAGGAAAAAAGCCAGCCATGTGTCGAGTGCCATTGCACACCTCAGCAGCGAGTTTGCGGTTGTGCCTTAAGCTAACGCTGCCGACCGAAGGCTGGCTATAGTTTTTTGCAAGATGTGAACGCTAGCGCTGGCCCGGGAGGACAGCACTGTCGCGCCAGCGGCGCACCGAGCGTTGGAAGAACAGGCTATTGGGCACCTGCACCGTCACGCCGCCGGTCCCCGCCTCTTCCACTTCGATCAGCGTGGTGTAAAGCAGGTTGATCGCCACTACCCGGCCTTTGACGCCGGGCTTGTCGACGGTGTCCACCAGCTCGACCACATCACCGAGGCGGAACGGCCCGACGGTGAAGATCAGGATCGCGCACAACAGGTTGGACAACACCGACCACATGGCGAAAAACGCCACCGCCGCCACCGCGACAAACCCCGACAGCGCGGTCCACAACACCGTGGCGGACACGCCCAGGCGCTCCAGCACGAAGATCAGCGCACTGCCCATGATCAGCCAGCGCAAGCCGCCACGCAGCGGCATCAACAGCTGCGGCGGGAAGGGGTAGTGCTCGCCGAGGCGAGTCAGGCCTTTGGCGACAAACCGCTGGGTCAGGTAGCCGGCCAGCAGGATCAGCAGGATTTGCACGCCGATCCACACGGGGGCGACCCATTGCGCCGGCAGCGGCAGTTGCAGCGCGTCCATCAGGACAGCGCCTCCAGCTCCGCTTGCAGGCTTTCGAGCAGTTCGAGGGCTTCCATCCAGCTTTCCTCCAACTGCCCTTCACGGACCTTGAGCTTGGCCTGCTCGGCCAGCAGATCGCGCAGTTCATCCTTGCGCGCGGCTTCGTACACGGCACTGTCGCCCAGGCTGGTTTCGATCTTGGCCAGGCGCTCGTGGACCTTGCCCAACTCGGCTTCCAGCTTGTCGGCTTCGCGCTTGTGCGGCGCCAACTGCTGACGCAGGGCGGCAGCGGCCTGGCGCTGGGCCTTCTTGTCGGTTTTGTCCGGGTTGACCGGGGTGTTGCTGGTCGGCGCGTTGCGCAGGCGGTATTCCGTCAGCCAGCGCGCGTAGTCGTCGAGGTCGCCGTCGAACTCTTCGACTTTGCCGTCGGCCACCAGCAGGAAGTTGTCGGTGGTACTCTTGAGCAAGTGGCGATCGTGAGACACCACCAGTACCGCACCGCTGAACTCCTGCAAGGCCATGGTCAGCGCCAGGCGCATTTCCAGGTCGAGGTGGTTGGTCGGTTCGTCGAGCAGCAACAGGTTCGGCCGGTCCCAGGCGATCAACGCCAGGGCCAGGCGGGCTTTTTCGCCGCCGGAGAAATTCAGCACCGGCTCATCGATGCGCGCGCCACGGAAGTCGAAGCCGCCGAGGAAGTCGCGCAGGGGCTGCTCGCGTTCGGTCGGCGCCAGGCGCTGCAGGTGCAGCAACGGGCTGGCCTTGGCGTCCAGGGAGTCCAACTGATGCTGGGCGAAGTAGCCGACCACCAGGTTCTCGCCACGGGTCAGGCGCCCGGCCAGGGGTTGCAGCTCGCCCGACAGGTTCTTGATCAGCGTCGACTTGCCCGCGCCGTTCGGCCCGAGCAGGCCAATGCGCGCGCCCGGCGTGAGTTGCAGCTTGACCTTCTCGAGGATGGTTTTCTCGCCATAGCCCAGGCGGGCATCGGACAGGTCGAGCAACGGGCTGGAGATCTTCACCGACTCGCGGAACACGAAATCGAAAGGCGAATCGACGTGGGCCGCCGACAGTTCTTCCATGCGCTCCAGCGCCTTGATCCGGCTCTGGGCCTGGCGGGCCTTGGTGGCCTGGGCCTTGAACCGGGCGATGTAGCTTTCCATGTGCGCGCGCTGCGCCTGCTGCTTCTCGAACGCCTGCTGTTGCTGGGCCAGGCGTTCGGCGCGGGCGCGTTCGAATGCGGTGTAGCCGCCACGGTAGAGGGTGATTTTCTTCTGTTCGACGTGGGCGATGTTGTCGACCACGGCGTCGAGGAAATCCCGGTCGTGGGAAATCAGCAGCAAGGTGCCCTGGTAGCTCTTGAGGAAATCCTCCAGCCACAGGATCGCATCGAGGTCCAAGTGGTTGGTCGGTTCGTCGAGCAGCAACAGGTCCGAGGGGCACATCAGTGCCTGGGCCAGGTTCAGGCGCATGCGCCAGCCGCCGGAGAAGTCGGCGACCGGGCGGTCCATCTGTTCGTTGGTAAAGCCAAGGCCGGCGAGCATCTTGCGCGCACGGGCGTCGGCGGTGTAGCCGTCAGCGCTGTCCAGTTCCGCGTGCAGGCGGGCTTGAGCGGCGCCGTCCTGGGCTTTCTCGGCCGCGGCCAGGTCGTGTTGCACCTGGCGCAGACGCAGGTCGCCATCGAGCACGTAGTCGATCGCGATGCGGTCCAGGGTGTCGATCTCCTGGCGCATATGGGCGATGCGCCAGTCGGCCGGCAGCAAGCAGTCCCCGGAGTCCGGGGTCAGCTCACCCAGCAACAGGGCGAACAACGTGGATTTGCCGGCGCCGTTGGCACCGATCAGGCCGGCTTTGTGACCGGCGTGCAGGGTCAGCTCGGCGTCTTCGAGAAGACGTTGCGGGCCACGCTGTAATGTTAGGCTTTGAAGTCGGATCATAATGGCGGCGGAGTCTACCAGCTTCGTTGGCCGCTGGCTTGGGTGTGAATATGTGCGCTGACCTGTGGAGCTTTGCCCTCTCGACTTACGCCCGCCCGGGCGTCGAGGCTGCGTGCCTGCGAGTGCAGGAACAAGGCGCGGATGTGTGCCTGTTGCTCTGCGGGGCGTGGCTGGAACAGCGGGGCGTGGCGCTGACGCGTGAACGCGCGCTGGCGCTGAGGCATATCGCCGAGCCCTGGCAATCGCAGGTGGTTGAACCGTTGCGACAGGTACGCCGGCAATGGCGGGCCGTGGCGCAGCAGGATGCGCCCTTGGCGGCGTTACGGGAGCGGGTCAAAGCCCTGGAGCTGGACGCGGAACGCGAGTTGCTGGCGCGCCTGGAAACGCTGGCAACGACATGGCTGACAGGCGAGGCGATGGGTCAACGATGGTTGGAAGGCCTGGCGGCTGAGGGAGCCGCCAACCTTGACCACGACGCGCTGCAGCAGCTGCGCGTCGCAGTCACCGGCACTTAGGAAGCGCTGGTTGGAGTGCTGTTGCTTGGCGCGACCGACGCAGGGGTGCTGGTCGATGCGCTTGGCGCTGCTGGGGTAGCAACCGATGCTGCCGGGGTGGCTGGCTTGGCCGGTGCTGGTTTTGCAGCAGCAGCTTTAGCCACTGGCTTGGCGGCTGGTTTTGCAGCAGCGGCTTTAACCACTGGCTTGGCAGCTGGTTTGGCAGCAGCGGCTTTAACCACTGGCTTGGCAGCTGGTTTGGCAGCAGCGGCTTTAGCCACTGGCTTGGCAGCTGGTTTTGCAGCAGCAGTTTTGGCAACTGGCTTGGCGGCCGGTTTTGCAGCAGCGGCTTTAGCAACTGGTTTGGCAGCGGGTTTTGCAGCAGCGGCTTTAGCCACTGGCTTGGCGGCTGGTTTGGCAGCGGCCGTTTTGGCAGCTGGCTTGGCAGCCGGTTTTACAGCAGCGGCTTTAGCGGCTGGCTTGGCGGCTGGTTTGGCAGCAACGGCTTTAGCCACTGGCTTGGCGGCTGGTTTTGCAGCAGCCGTTTTGGCAGCTGGCTTGGCGGCCGGTTTTGCAGCAGCGGTCTTGGCAACTGGCTTGGCAGCTGGTTTTGCAGCAACAGTCTTGGCAGCTGGCTTGGCGGCGGCCTTAGCCGGCGCTTTGGCGGCAACGGCTTTTGCCGGTGTACGAGCGCCCAGCACTTTCGATACAGCTTCCTTCACACGACCAACGCCCTGGGCCAGTTTCAGGCTTTCTTGAGCATCTTTTTTGAGTTGGGAAATGTAGGTGCGGGTTTCGGCTTGGCGATCCTTGAGGGCGTCCAGCAGGTCCTCAAGTTCTTTGACTGCGTCTTTGGCTTTGGCTTGAGCCTTGGCTTTGCCGGCAGTGGCGGCGTCTTGCAATTTGGTGCGGGACTTATGCAGTTTTTCTTGCGCTTTACCGCGTTGTTTTTCCAACTTGGCGAGCAGTTTTTCTGCATCAGCCAAGGCTTGGGAACACGCGCTTTCCAAATGTTCGAGCAGACTGCCCGAGAGTTGTTGGAGTAAGTGCAACGGGGTATTTACAGGCTTCTGTTTGGCCGACATGGTTTACCTCCTGGCTGACGTGGGTGCGGCTCATACTAGCCCTCTGCTCTTACCGCCGCTAGGGCATGTTGACAGTATCGTTTGCCTTGCGTTGCACCGTGCGAAAAATCTTATCGATATAACGAAAAACCACGCCACTTTTTACCCTCTCACACTGGCATAATCCGTCGCACTTTCGGCTGGAGAAGACCCATGTCGCGTTACCTTTTTCTTGCGCTTGGTTTGGCGATTTCCGTGGCCAATGCAAGCGAGCCAGCGTCATCCAAAACCACTGCCCCGGACGCGCACGACCTCGCGTACAGCCTGGGCGCCAGCCTCGGTGAGCGGCTGCGCCAGGAAGTCCCCGACCTGCAGATCCAGGCGTTGATCGAGGGCCTCAAGCAAGCCTATCAAGGTAAACCGCTGGCACTGGATAACGCGCGCATCGAACAACTCCTGGCGCAGCATGAAGCGCAGGACGAAGCCGATGCTCAGGTACCGCAAAGTGAAAAAGCACTGACGGCCGAACAGCAGTTTTTGACCCAGGAAAAAGCCGCGAGCGGCGTGCGCGAATTGGCCGATGGCGTTCTGCTCACGGAACTCACGCCCGGCAGCGGCAACAAGCCGTTGGCCAGTGATGAGGTTCAGGTGAAATACGTGGGGCGATTGCCCGATGGGACGGTGTTCGATCAAAGCACCCAGGCGCAATGGTTTCGTCTGGACAGTGTGATCAGCGGCTGGAGCAGTGCGCTGCAACAGATGCCGGTGGGCGCGAAGTGGCGCCTGGTGATTCCATCGGCACAGGCCTATGGCGCCGACGGTGCTGGCACGTTGATCCCGCCTTACACGCCTCTGGTATTCGAGATCGAATTGCTCGGCACCCGACATTGATCCAATAAAAAACGGCGCGTCATACGCACCGTTTTTTTATCTCATCAGCAACGGTCAGGCCGGGGCGACAGCCACATCCCGGTGAGCATTGTGCAGCACTTCGATCAGGCAATCCTCCAACTCGAAACGCTCATGGAGCAGGCCGCCCAGCTCTTTGAATTTCTCGGCAACACACTTGCCGGCATCACACAGGTCATTGAACGCCAGCAGCTTCTCGGTGATCACATCGATGCGTGGGTAGAGGGTCTCGGCCAATTCAAGACCACGCTGATCGTCGAAGGCTTCCGCCTCCTTGGTCAACTGTTCGTAGACGCCGAAATGACCGGCAGACACGTAGTCCACCAAGACACCGCAAAACGCCTGCAGCGGCTTGCGATTCATCGCTAATGCTTCGGGCTTCTCGCCGAGAGCATCAAACGCCCGAACCAGTTCGTGGCGTGCCTTCAACCAGCTGTCGATCAGCTTGTGCACCCCACCCCAGCGTTCCTGAGCATTCTGACAACTTTCCAGCATGATGATCTCTCTTCCCTATAGGGGGCGCTGCCGCTGTGTGCCCGCGCAATACTTCAAAGATAAAGCGGCAGCCGGACAAAGCCGCATCTGACAACGGTTTCAATAACGCATGCGGGCCAGATTATGCCCGCATGACTATGGCTTCAAGGTACGCAGGAGAGAAAGTTCATACAAGTGTTTAATCCCGTCCTACAACTTGCGACCACTTTTCAGCGTGTCGACAGGCGCAAGCGTTGGCTGAATATCAGCCGTGAAAACTGCATGAAACCCAGGATCAACATCGCCACGAAAAACAACAGACTCCACTCCGGGAGGCTCAAATCGAACAGGGTCCAGGTGATTTCCACGCAGTCGACGGTACCGTTGAAGATCGAGCGCAGCGCCTGCGAGAACGACAGGTTTTCGAGCATGTACTGCAAACTGGGCCAACAATCGCCAGCCTGATCAGACGCAGTGTTCTGCAGCAACACCTGGCGCACTGCGGTAATTGCGCCTAGCGCGGCACAGCCCATGCTCACCAACCCGTACCCATAGATGCCGTAGCGCTTGGGGTTATGAACAGCCGCGACCAGGTTGATCAACGTAAAGGTGGCGAGGAATAACCGCTGAACCTGGCACAGAAAGCAGGGCCGCAGCAGCGCGCCATATTCCAGGTAGAAAGACGCACCCAACGTCAGCGCACCGGCCATGAACGCCAGGAAAAACAAGGAGCGTGAGGGGGCCAAAGACATTGTTTATCCGTACCGCGAGAGATAGGCCGTTACGGTAGAGGAAAGGCCTGACCCCTTTCAATACGCGTTAGAGCAGACGATTCCGTTAAAACGTAGGGACATCCCGCCAGAGCTTGGAGGACATAACCTGACGCAACGTAGGAATGTATTACGAACCCAGTTAAATCGAGTCTTTACACAGAACCCAAGGGTTGGCTGTCGGATGCATCCGAGCCAACCCTCGTACCTGTTCCTGCTTCAACCCCGCACCGGCGCGGGCAACGGTGAGGCGAGCAGACGGTTGTCCAGCAGGCCCAGGCCTTCCTGGAACAGCTGGTTGCTGCGCTCGGTGTCACCCAACTGGGCCAGCAGGCGTGCCAGTTCGGCACACGCCTCGGGGTTACGCTGCACCTGCAGGCTGCTTTCCAGATAGTCCCGCGCCTTGCCCCACAGACTGTTTTGCAGGCACAGGCGCCCGAGGGTCAACAGCAAGCTGGCATCACCGGGATGATCCTTGAGCCAGCCTTCGGCAAACTTCAACTGACGGGCCGGGTCACTGCCGCGCAACAGGCCATACAGGCGGATCAGGTGGCTGTCATACGCACGCTTGAGCGCGCCGCGCAGCACCTCTTCGGCCTTGGCATCGGCGCCCAGCTGGCGCAGTTGCTCGGCGTAGGCCAGCACCAACGGCGGCTCCTGGCGCTGGGCGGACGTCAGTTGCTGCCAGGCGCGCTCAAGCGCCTGCAACCCCGCTTCGCCCTGCTCTTCACGCTGGGCGGCCAGGCTCAGGTTTTCACCCCAGGCGCGGCGCTCCAGCTCGGCCAATTCGCCGGCCGGCAATACTTTGTCCTTGCGCAGCTCAGGCAACAGACGAATCACCGACGACCAATCGCCCCGCTGCTGATGCAAGCGTTGCAACTGGCGCAGCACCTGGGCGTTATGCGGATGACGCTCGTGCATGGCCTGCAAGGTGGTCAGCGCGCCGTCGGTGTCGCCACGGTCCGTCTGCAATTGCGCATGGCTCAAGGCAATCGCCAGTTCGGCCTGGGGCTGTCGCTCGAGGGCGCGCTCCAGCAGGCCGTCGCACTCTTCATATCGCCCTTGCTCGTTTGCCGCCCGGGCCGCGCCAAGGTAATACAGCAGCGGCTGGCGTTCGGCTTCGGCGGCACGATGCAGGTGGCGTTCGGCACTGGCCCAGCGGCCTTCGGCGAGGTCCATCTGGCCGTGCTCGATCGCGATCTGCACGCGACGGCTGCGGTTACGCCGCGACCATGGGTTGACCACGCCGCCCGAGGTGCTCAACAGGCTCAACAGCACACGAATCAGGTAGATCGCCAGGCCGATGACAAATACCGCCACCAGGGTAGCCCACAGGCTCGACTCGTAATGCAGCAGATGGGGATAGGTAATCAACACGTAGCCGGTGTGTTTCGAAATGCCCACGGCCAGCGCCAGGGCGACCGCGATCGCCAGCACCAGGATCACATAGAAACGCTTCATCGGCTCTACTCCTGGCTCGCCGGCGTGCCGGCCGAAGCTTTGGCTTCTTCGGCAGGCAAGTGACGACGTTCAAGGTATGCCTGCACGGCGGCCAGGCTGGCGGCCAGGTCCGGAGTCACGACCGAGACGGCCTTGGGCTCAAGCTCGGCGATACGCGCGAGCATCGCTTTGCTCTGCGGGTTGTCCTGGTTGAAGTTGTCCTGCAACACGCTGCGCGCTTCACCCAGCGAACGGCTGTACACCGCCGCCTCGCCATTGAGCGCAGCCCATTGCGCCTGCTCGAGGGCCAGGCTCAGAGCCAGGCGCACCTGGTTCAGGCCTTGGCCGGCGAGCAGTGGGCGAATGTTGTCATCGGGGTTGAAGTCGATGCGGAAGTAACGCGAGAGCTGCTCCCACCATTGGCTCAAGCGGTTTTCCGTATCGGTGGTCGGACGCCCATGGGATGTCGGCTCCTGAAGCTGGTACTCCGGCGCAATCGCCGCCAGTTGCACGACTTGATCGCGCAAGGCCGCCAATTGCAGGTAGAGCCCGGTACGGTCCGGTTGTTCGGTACTGCGCAACGCGGCAAGGCTCTTGGCCAATTGCTCGCGCGCGGCGTAGGAACCCGGATCGCTCTGCTCGCGAAGAATCTCGTCGGCGCCCTGGACCAGCGACTGCGCACTGTTGATGTCCTGCAGGGCAGACAAGCGCAGGCTCGCCAGACGAATCAAGTGTTCGGCTTCCGCCAGGCGCCAGTCCTTGCGGCTGGCCCCGAGCACGGTTTCCAGGCGCTGGCCCAAACGCTGCTGGTCGCCCTGCAACTGGGCCAGCAAGCGGCGGCGCTCCTCCAGTTCGTCCGCGCCCGGCAATTGCGCCAGGCGTGCAGCCAACTGTTGCTGGCTTTGCTTGAGGGTCTGGGACTGGTCGTCGAGGCTCTTTACCTGGCTCAGCTGTTGCTGGTTGCTGGCTTGCAGGGTGCGGACCTGCCAGATCCCCCACCCGCCGGCGGCAACGCCCGCAGCACCCAGCAGCAAGGCGACGATTGCCAGGCCATTGCCACGGCGCGGCGCGGTGACCGGTGTCTGGCCCGGCGCATCGAGCGCGGGCTGAGCTTCATCTTTAGGCAAGGCTGTTTCGCTCACGTATCCATCCTTTGCGTATCAGAGAGTGGGAACGGAATGGCTCCGTAACGCCACTAACAAAGCCGCGGCACTCGCGCCGCGACAATCCACAACTTTTTCTGCGCCAGCCGCCCGCGCCATCTCATAGACTCGCGGGCTGGGCACGAACAACGGCAGCCGGGCCACCTGTGGCCAATCCGAACCGGCCAGGGCCTGCAGGTGCAAAAAACCCTGCCCACTGCTGACCACCAGGCCGTTCAAGCGTTCCAACTGGATGCGCTGCATCAGTACACCCGGGTCGTAGGCCGGAAGGAAACGGCGATACAACTCCAGATAGTCGACACTAGCACCTTGCTCGCGCAAACGCTCCGCCAGCAGCTCTCGCCCGCCCTCGCCGCGCAGGATCAGCACCCGCGCATCGGTGCGCGCAATGGCCTCGCGCAAGGCGGGCAAGGCCAGCAAGGCCTCGCTGTCGTCGCCGCTGGGCGGATAATGAACGTCCAGGCCCTGATCGGCCAGTACCTGGGCGGTGGCGGCACCCACGCTGAACCACGGCAACCGCGGCCAGTGTCGCTCCAGGCGTTGCACGCCAAGGCGCGCCGCCGGTTTGCTGACCACAATTACCGCGCAATAGCGGCCCAGGTCAGCCCAGACCGCCTGCTGCTCAGGCGTGACCGGCAAGGCTTCGATCTCCAGCAACGGCAGGCTGCTGCTGAAAATCCCGACATCCGACAACGACGCCGCCAACAGCGCAGACTCCTCGGCAGGCCGCGTCAGCAGCACACGCCAATCGGTCACTGCGGGCCGGCCTCGCCGTAGACTTTTTGCAGGATGGCACCGGCGCCCTGGTCCAGCAGCTCTTCGGCGACCTGGATCCCCAGCGCCGTCGCATCACGCTGCGGCCCGCGCACTTGCGCGGTGATCAAGTTGCCGCCTTCCGGGTCGCCCACCAGGCCACGCAGCCACAGGTTTTCGCCTTCGAGCACCGCATAGCAGGCGATTGGCACCTGGCAGCCACCATTGAGGTGTTTGTTCAGGGCGCGTTCGGCGGTGACACGGACGTCGGTGTCGTGGTGGTCGAGCGGTTTGAGCAAGGCGTGGATTTCACTGTCGGCGGTGCGACATTCGATGCCCACTGCGCCCTGCCCGCCGGCAGGCAAGCTGTCTTCGACGCTGATGACCGAGGTGATGCGGTCTTCGAAGCCGAGCCGGATCAAACCGGCCGCCGCGAGGATGATCGCGTCATATTCACCGGCATCGAGCTTGGCCAGACGCGTGTTGACGTTGCCGCGCAGGAAGCGGATCTGCAAATCCGGGCGACGCGTCAGCAACTGGGCCTGACGACGCAGGCTGGAAGTGCCGACGATGCTGCCCAACGGCAGCTCATCCAGGGACGCGTAGGTATTGGACACAAAGGCATCGCGCGGGTCTTCGCGCTCGCAGATGCAAAACAGGCCCAGGCCTTCGGGGAAGTCCATGGGCACGTCTTTCATCGAATGCACGGCGATGTCGGCTTCGTTTTCCAGCAGCGCGGTTTCCAGTTCCTTGACGAACAGACCCTTGCCGCCGATCTTCGACAGCGGCGAGTCGAGCAGTTTGTCGCCGCGACTGACCATGGGCACCAAGGATACCTGGAGCCCAGGGTGGGCCTGCTCGAGACGTGCTTTGACGTATTCGGCCTGCCACAAGGCCAGGGCGCTTTTACGGGTGGCGATGCGGATTTCGCGAGAGGACATGGATCAATCCGTACTGAATAGATACGGCAGATAATAACAGCTCAGGCAAATTCGCTTTGATTTGAATCAGCAAGTGCGGGGCCTCCCTGGCCACAGCGCACCGGGATCACGACGATAGAGCGCGCTGCAGCCCTTGGACTAAAGCTGCTGCATCATCTTGCGCACGCCGGCGACATGGCGGCGGCTGACGATCAAAGCATCGCCGTTAAGCCCTTTCAGGAACAACTGAAAGTGCCCCAGGGGCGTGCGTTGCAGGCGCTCGATGCGCTCGCGGGCCACCAGCGCGTTGCGGTGGATACGCACGAAACGGTCGCCGAATTCATCCTCAAGGGCCTTGAGCGGCTCATCGAGCAGCACTTCGCCAGACTCGTGACGCAGGGTCACGTACTTGTGATCGGCGATGAAGTAGATCACCTGGCTCAGCGGGATCAGTTCGATACCCTTACGGGTGCGCGCGCTGATATGGCTGCGCGGCCCGTTACCGCTCTGGGCGGCGGGCTGGGTCAGGGCGGCGAGCTGGACGCGATTGGGGCGCTCGGCTTTTTTCAACGCCTTGAGCAACACCTCGGCAGTCACCGGCTTGGCCAGGAAGCTGACACCGCTGGCTTCCAGGGTTTCGGCAGGGAATTCTTCCTCGGCGGCACACAACACCACGGCCGGCGGCGATTCGCGCTCGCTCAGGCGGGCGGCGACTTGCAGGCCATCCAGGCCCGGCATGCGGATGTCGAGCAGCACCACATCCGGCTTGAGGCTGTCGATCAACGTCAACGCCTCCTCACCCGTGCTGGCGCTCGGTTCAAGGACTGTATAACCCTCGAGTTCGCTGAGCAGACGGCTCAGTCGCTCGCGGGCTTGGGGTTCGTCATCAACGATCAGGACATTCATATTGCGCTGGATTCCTGCGTGAGTCTCGCACAAGGATAGCGTAGACAGGTGCGGTGACTTGCGTCACAGCGATCCACGCTAAGACTAGCGCGAGCGGCAAAAAGTGCCCTGAGAGTGGCACTCATATTTATCCGGACCTGTTCAATAGCGCCCAAAACCTGCCGCCCTTGGGCATCGTCGTAGGGTTTGCTGATACACAATCCGAATACCCCCCTTGTTTAATGGTAGTCAGGGTTATGACCGCATCACCTGACTTTGGTGCATTCACACACTATTAGTCCAACTGTAGACGCTCGCCGAGACGACATTGCTCATTCGTCAAATATCGTTTCAATAAGCACCTCTGCCCAGTCTCTTCCCGGACGCGGTCGGCGGCAAGGCACTTAGCCATGCTTGGCACAAATAAAATGCCGACCACCCGCAGCACCGCCTCCACGGGCAACCCTGTTATTATCGTCGGCACACCTCCACGCCTCTTTTAAGCAGATCACGAGCGAATCCATGAGCACCGACAAGACCAACCAGTCCTGGGGCGGCCGCTTCAGTGAACCCGTCGACGCCTTCGTCGCCCGCTTCACCGCCTCCGTCACCTTCGACCAGCGCCTGTACCGCCACGACATCATGGGCTCGATCGCCCACGCCACGATGCTGGCCAAGGTCGGCGTGCTGACCGACGCCGAGCGCGACAGCATCATCGACGGCCTGACCACCATCCGCGGTGAGATCGAAGCCGGCACGTTCGACTGGCGCGTCGACCTGGAAGACGTGCACATGAACATCGAAGCCCGCCTCACCGATCGCATCGGCGTGACCGGCAAGAAACTGCACACCGGGCGCAGCCGTAACGACCAGGTGGCCACCGATATCCGCCTGTGGCTGCGTGACGAAATCGACCTGATCCTGGCCGAAATCACCCGCCTGCAAAAAGGTTTGCTGGAACAGGCCGAGCGTGAATCGGACACCATCATGCCCGGCTTCACCCACCTGCAGACCGCACAGCCGGTAACCTTCGGCCACCACCTGCTGGCCTGGTTCGAAATGCTCAGCCGCGACTACGAGCGCCTGGTGGACTGCCGCAAGCGCGCCAACCGCATGCCGTTGGGCAGCGCCGCGCTGGCGGGCACCACCTACCCGATCGACCGCGAGTACACCGCACAACTGCTGGGTTTTGACGCCGTGGGCGGCAACTCCCTGGACGGCGTGTCGGACCGCGACTTCGCCATCGAATTCTGCGCCGCCGCCAGTATCGCGATGATGCACCTGTCGCGCTTCTCCGAAGAACTGGTGCTATGGACCAGCGCGCAATTCCAGTTCATCGACCTGCCCGACCGCTTCTGCACCGGCAGCTCGATCATGCCGCAAAAGAAAAACCCCGACGTGCCGGAGCTGGTACGTGGCAAGAGCGGCCGCGTATTCGGCGCGCTGATGGGCCTGCTGACCCTGATGAAAGGCCAACCCCTGGCCTACAACAAGGACAACCAGGAAGACAAGGAACCGCTGTTCGACGCCGCCGACACCCTGCGCGATTCGCTGCGTGCATTTGCCGACATGATCCCGGCGATCAAGCCCAAGCACGCGATCATGCGTGAAGCGGCGCTACGTGGGTTCTCCACCGCGACCGACCTGGCGGACTACCTTGTGCGCCGTGGCCTGCCGTTCCGCGACTGCCACGAAATCGTCGGCCATGCCGTGAAGTACGGCGTGGAAAGCGGCAAGGACCTGGCGGAAATGAGCCTGGAAGAACTGCGCCAGTTCAGCGACCAGATCGAGCAGGACGTGTTTGCCGTGCTGACCCTGGAAGGTTCGGTGAATGCGCGCAACCACGTGGGCGGTACCGCACCGGCCCAGGTCAAGGCCGCCGTCGTGCGCGGTCAGGTCCTGCTCGCCAGCCGCTAGGTCGAAAATGTGGGAGGGGGCTTGCTCCCTCCCACATTGATCACTTCTTCGCCGCCACCATCGCCATGAACGCCGGCATCGCCGCTTCCCTGTCCGCCGCCACCTTCAGGGCGTTAGGCATGGCGTGCAAACGCTCCAGCAATGCCTTGGCCGTCGGCAATTCAGCCAACAGGTCCAGGCCGAACAGCTTCTCGGCCACGCCGCAGGCGAGGTTCAGGCTGTACATGAAATACAGATCGGCAATCGTAAAGCTCTCCCCCGCTACGTAAGGCGCGAACTTGCCGTGCCGACCTAACGTCCCCACCCCCAGCAGCAACTCGGCCCGGGCTTTGTCCTTGATCGCCTCCGGCACCGGCATGCCGAAATACGCTTCGGCGAAACACGCGCGGGCGGGCAGCTCGATGTACAGCTCGATTTCCCTGCACAATGTCAGCACCTGAGCGCGCTGAAACGGTTCGGCCGGCAGCAGCGAGGGGCCTTCCTGGGTTTGCTCGATGTATTCGAGGATCACGCTGGTTTCGTTGATAAAGCCCTGTTTGACACCCAGCACCGGCACCTTGCCCCGCGGGCTGATCGCCAGGGCGGCGGGTGTTTGCCCGGCAAAAAAAGGCACCTCTTCGAATGCCAGGCCTTTCTCCAAGAGCGCCAGCTTGACCATGTTGTAGTAATTGCTGACCGAAAATCCGTAGAGCTTCAGCATCGCAAAGCCTCCAGGCCATGTGCGGGGTTGGCTGCATGAGTTATAGATCCGCCCGACCAACCTGGCTAGCAGCATCACCTGCCTGAATGGGGGTAGACTGGCGCCCTTTTCTTGAGGAGCCTGCCATGAGCGAGCCGACCGATATCGACAACGACGAAGAAGCGTTCACCGAAAGCACGCTGACCCAGGCCATCGAAAACCAGATCGAAAGCGACAATCCGCCCGCCGCCAAGGCCACGTTCAACAAGCTGACGCTGGTGGGTTACGAGCGCGAAGTGATTTTGAACATGATGGCCCATGTGCTGGCGGTGGAAATCGACAAGATGCTCGACGAAGACCGCGCCTTCGATACCCAATGGTATGAATCAGCCTTGCGCGCACTGCCCGAGTTGCCGCCTGAAAACGCCTGAAGCGAGCGCCCGTGTGGCCGGGAAGCCTGCTTCCTCGCCACAACACTGCGCCATATCAACAGCCGCGAGTTTCCCACTGGACAGCCCGCCAAAGTACGTTCACCTTAGGGCCTGCTAGCCTCTAACAAATTCTTAGAAAGTCTGGAGTCCCTATGTCGTATACCCCTGAGTTGGTTGCCGAACTGGAAATCCTTGCACTCTTCAACCTGGACAGCTCCCAGGAAGGTCTGAAAGTCCATCAGACTGCCGCACCGACTGCTATCGCCGCCGCCAAACGCTTGTTCGAGAAAAAACTGATCGACCAACCGGACGGCGGTTACCTGACCAGCCTTGGCCGGGACGCTGCAGAACAAGCCCAAACCCTGCTGACCATCCTGACCACCGCCGCAACCAAAGAAGCTGCCTGATTCCGGATACTGCCCATGGAGTCCGCCGCGGCGGATTCCGAGGGCATTGCCGCGAACCGGATAAAATTCTGACGCCAAAAACCGTTTCCCCTCTAAACCTCCTACGCTTCTGAATGTAAACTCCTACACGGCCGCCCATGTCGGGCCTTGCACGCCGCCGAGTTCGACATGACCCGCACCCATGAGATCCGCCCCGACCTGGACGAAGGCATCGACCGCAAGGTGCTGGCCCAACTGCGCGCGCGGTTCATGGCGCTTAACGCAGGGCGCATGGCCCGGGCCCTCGAAGGGCTGACGCCACGCCAGCAAAGCGTATTGACCCTGCTGCCGCTGTTTTTCCACGTCAATCACCCGCTGTTGCCCGGTTACGTGTCGGGCAGCACCCCGGCCGGGCTGTCGAATTTCGAACCCGACGCGCAGGCCCTGAGCGAAGCCCAGCGCCTGACCCGTTCGTTCTCCTACAAACCGCGCCACGGCAACCCGCCGCAGCCGATCCATGGCCTGTTCCTGATGGGCAGCCTCGGCACACTGGCCCAAGCCGACCAGAGCGACATGGACGTGTGGGTATGCCACGCCCCCGACCTGAGCGACAACGAACTGGTCGAGCTGCGCAAGAAATGCCAGTTACTGGAAGCCTGGGCCCAGAGCATGGGCGCCGAGGCGCACTTCTTCCTGATCGAGCCGAGCCGGTTTGTCTTGGGCGAACGCGACACGCAACTGAGCTCCGACGACTGCGGCACCACCCAGCATTATCTGTTGCTGGATGAGTTCTATCGCACCGCCATCTGGCTCGCCGGCCGCACACCGATCTGGTGGCTGGTGCCGGTGTATGAAGAAGTGCGCTACGCCGAGTTCACCCACACGCTGATTTCCAAACGCTTTATCCGCGCCGATGAAACCCTCGACCTCGGCCACCTGGCGCGCATCCCGCCCGGCGAATTCATTGGCGCCGGGCTGTGGCAATTGTTCAAGGGCATCGAATCGCCCTACAAGTCGCTGCTCAAGCTGCTGCTGACCGAGGTCTACGCCAGCGAGCACCCGAACGTGCAGTGCCTGAGCCTGCGCTTCAAACGGGCGGTGTTCGCCAACCGGATGGACCTGGACGAGCTGGACCCTTACGTCGTGGTCTACCGGCGCATCGAGGAATACCTCAACACGCGCAACGAGCCGGAACGCCTGGAACTGGTACGGCGCGCGCTGTACTTGAAGGTCAACCGCAAGCTCAGCGCCGGCCAGCGCACTGTCGGCTGGCAGCGCCTGTTGCTGGAACGCCTGGCCCATGAATGGGGTTGGGACCAGCGTCAACTGGCGCTGCTCGACAGCCGCAGCCAATGGAAAGTACGCCAGGTCGCCTCCGAGCGCCGCGCCCTGGTCAATGAGCTGAACTACAGCTATCGCTTCCTGACCCAGTTCGCCCGCACCGAACAGACCGTCAGCCTGATCAACAAGCGTGACCTCAATGTGCTTGGCCGTCGCTTGTACGCGGCGTTTGAACGCAAGGCCGGCAAGGTCGAATTCATCAACCCCGGCATCGCCCCGGACCTGGCCGAAGACACCCTGACCCTGGTGCAATCGGCCAACCGCAAGGAACCGGGCCAGCATCATTGGGGCCTGTACAACGGCAACCTCACCGCCCTGGAATCGGAGCACTTCGCGCCGATCAAGCGCAGCCGCGACCTGCTGGAAATGCTCACCTGGTGCCACCGCAACGGCGTGATCGACAGCAGCACGCGCCTGGCGCTGCACCCAGGCGTCAGCGACATGACCGAATTCGAACTGTTCAACCTGCTGGGCAGCCTGCAACAGACCATCGCCCTGCCCCTGGCCAGCGTCGATGAAGAGCGCCTGCTGCGCTCGGCGGTGCCGGAAGAAGTGCTGTTGCTGATCAACGTCGGCGTCGACCCGCTCAAGCACCATCGCGACCTGAACATCCTGATGACCACCGAGCGCACCGACTCCCTGAGTTACGCCGGCGTGCGCGAAAACCTGGTGCTGACCCTCGACCAGGTCACGCTCAACAGCTGGAACGAGGTGATGGTCAGCCGCTACGACGGTCCCCATGCCCTGCTCGACTGCCTGCGCGACTACCTCAACCAGTTGCCGTCGGACCACCTGCCACGCCTGCGGGTGCGCTGCTTCTGCCACAACCGAGCACAGTTCATTGCCCAGCGCGTGGAAGAAATCTTCGACACCGCGCAGAACCTGCTGCTGGGCCAGGGCAACCATCGCTACTTGCTGCAGGTGCAGCAGCACTATCACGTGATGGAGCTGATGCCCGGCCAGGCCACCCACGTCTCACTGGCGACCCAGGACGCGCTGATCGCCTACCTCAGCGAAGAACTGGCCAGCTACAGCCCGTTGCACTTGGACGCCATGGCCCTGGAAGACCACGACCTGGCGCTGCTGCTGCCGATGGGCATGGCCGAATGCGTGCAGGTGTTTTACCGGGTCAACGAAGGCTTCGCCGAGCTGTATGTGCTGGATGAGTTCAACGCGCTCTGGCAGCAACGCTTGCCGTTCCATGATGAACAGAGCCTGCTGGCGCCGTTGCAGCGTTTTCTGCAGTCGATCATCTATCGCCGGGACGCGCTGTCGCCCCTGGACCCGCAAGAACCGCTGGGCGCGGTGCAAACCTTGTATTACCAACTGTTGCCGTCGGGCAGCAATCGCGCACGCGGTATCGAGCCTCGGCCGGCCCCGCAAAACCCGGCCAACAAGCCGTTTTATGACGTGCAGGCGATTATCGGCAAGGCGGCGCCGGGCCAGGTGGGGATCACCCTGTACTGCAATCAGCGGGAGTTTTCCGAACTGGAGTTTGGCGACCAGCTGTTTGCAGTGGTCGCCCGGGAGATCGTCGGGCAGCGCCGCGAAACCGAGCGCTACCGCTGCTATATCACTGATCTGGATCTCTCGGGCCTGCTCGGCGACGTACAAAGCCCGAGCAATCTGTACCTGCGTTACAAGGCCGAGCTGGAACAGGCGCTCAATGACGCGCTGAAGCAGATTTAAAGCGAAAAGGCGCCGCCGTCTTTGGGCTGGCCTTCAACACTGAGCAGTTCGAGCTTGAGGGTCTTGCCGCCGGGTGCTGGCCAGTCGATGTGCTGGCCCACTTTCAGGCCGAGCAACGCGCTGCCCACCGGCGCCAGGATCGAAATCTTGCCCGCGTCGGCATTCGCATCCTTGGGGTAAACCAGGGTCAGGTGATAGTCCTTGCCGCTGCCTTGCTCGCGGCAATGCACGCTGGAGTTCATGGTCACGACGCTTGCAGGCACTTCATCGTGGCCAACCACTTCTTCGGCGCGGTCGAGTTCGTGCTGCAGGGCTTCTACACCTGGCGAATTCTCGCCGACACGGTCGATCAGTTGCTCAAGACGCTGCACGTCGAGACGGGTAAGAATGATGGAAGGTGCGGTCATGATTCAGGCAGACTCCTTTTTTCTGCACAAAAAAGCAAAACCCCGCCAGGAAAAGGCGGGGTTCTCACGGACCTCGATGAGTTGAGGTGTACCCGGACACTACCACAGCACCGCAAATAAACAAGACGGGCTCAAGGCCCGACTTTGCGCCGCTCGGCCTGGGCCACGATCACGCGTCGCCGCTGATCATCGGCGGAGCGCCATTCACGGATGTCTTCCACATGGCGAAAGCAGCCAAGGCAGACTTTTGCCTCGTCCAGCCGACACAAACTGATACAAGGTGATGGCACCGCCGGGCTGACATTACTGAACAACGGCTTGGGCGGACGCACGATTGCAGGCTGGCTCACCATCAATTCTCGTCGGGGTTCAGCTCATCGAAGCCGAGCTCGACACCGGCTTGTTCCTGAACCAGCCGCGCGAGCATTTCGCTGAGCAGCTCATCGCTGGTATCGCACTGCCAATTGCGGTCTTCTTCGTTGTAATCGAAGTGAAAACCACCGGAACGTGCCGCCAGCCACAGTTGGCGCAGCGGTTCCTGGCGACTGAAGATCAGTTGAGTGCCGTTCTCGAACTTGACGGTCAGCACCCCGGCCGAGCTTTCCAGGTCCACATCCAGGCCGCTGTCGTCGAAAATATCTTCCAGCGCGTTCTGGGTCGAATCCACCAGGTCGTGAAAACGGGCTTCGGTCAAACTCATTGCGGCAACCTCAAAAGTGTCTGGTTTTGCTCAAGCGCCGCACGATACGGACGCGCTCCGCCGATTGCAAAGGATACCGAGTTCATTACCGATGGCGGTAAGAAATATCCCTGACTAGCGTAGCCAGCTTCGCAGTTATGTCGGCAAACCCCCGCCGGACGGGTATTCCGGCGCATAGGCAAGCTGGCGGGTGGTCGGTATACTCGGGCGCAATTAATGCATATTCAAGGATTTCGCCATGAAGCGCCTGATCTCTTCCCTTGCTGCGCTCGTCGCGGTCGCTTGCCTCGTTAGTGCCTGTGGTCAAAAAGGCCCGCTGTATCTGCCCGATGACAGCAAAGACCCGAATGAACAGGCGCAATCGTCGCAAAAGCCTGCCAAAGCGCATAAGCACGACACTTACTAAGGGAACCCCATGGACGCTTTTAACTACCGGAACGGCGAGCTGTTCGCGGAAGGCGTGGCGCTGTCCGCAATTGCCGAGCGCTTTGGCACCCCGACCTATGTGTACTCGCGCGCGCATATCGAAGCCCAATATCGCTCTTTCACCGACCCGTTGAACGGCGTGCCGCACCTGGTGTGCTACGCGGTCAAGGCCAACTCCAACCTGGGCGTGCTCAATGTCCTGGCGCGTCTGGGCGCCGGTTTCGACATCGTCTCCCGCGGCGAGCTGGAACGTGTCCTGGCGGCTGGCGGCCAGGCTGACAAGATCGTCTTCTCCGGCGTCGGCAAGAGCCGCGAAGACATGCGCCGTGCCCTGGAAGTCGGCGTGCATTGCTTCAACGTCGAATCCACCGACGAGCTGGAGCGCCTGCAAGTGGTCGCCGCCGAGATGGGCGTTCGCGCGCCGATTTCCCTGCGCGTCAACCCGGACGTCGACGCTGGCACCCACCCGTACATTTCCACCGGTCTGAAAGAGAACAAGTTCGGCATCGCCATCGCCGACGCCGAGGACGTGTACATCCGCGCCGCCCAATTGCCGAACCTGGAAGTGCTGGGTGTCGACTGCCATATCGGCTCGCAACTGACCACCCTGCCGCCGTTCCTGGATGCCCTCGACCGTCTGCTGGCGCTGACCGACCGCCTCGGCGAGTGCGGCATCTACCTGCAGCACATCGACCTCGGTGGCGGCGTGGGCGTGCAGTACCGCGATGAAGAGCCACCGCTGATCGGCGACTACATCAAGGCCGTGCGCGAACGCCTGGAAGGCCGCGACCTGACGCTGATGTTCGAGCCGGGCCGCTACATCGTCGCCAATGCCGGCGTGCTGCTGACCCAGGTCGAGTACCTCAAGCACACCGAATACAAGGATTTCGCCATCGTCGATGCGGCGATGAACGACCTGATCCGCCCGGCGCTGTACCAGGCCTGGATGAATGTCACCGCCGTAACGCCTCGCGACAGCGCAGCGCGCGCCTATGACGTCG
Source organism: Pseudomonas sp. Y39-6 (assembly GCF_023651955.1). NCBI lineage: Bacteria > Pseudomonadati > Pseudomonadota > Gammaproteobacteria > Pseudomonadales > Pseudomonadaceae > Pseudomonas > Pseudomonas sp. Y39-6. The sequence continues at coordinate 6,775,224 of NZ_CP069594.1, forward strand.
TCGGCCCGATCTGCGAAACCGGCGACTTCCTGGCCAAGGATCGTCAGTTGGCCCTGGAAGAAGGCGACCTGCTGGCCATTCATTCGGCCGGTGCCTACGGGTTTGTCATGAGTTCCAACTACAACACCCGCGGGCGTGCCGCCGAGGTGCTGGTGGACGGTGATCAAGCGTTTGAAGTGCGTCGCCGCGAGACGGTAGCCGAGTTGTATGCTGGCGAAAGCCTGCTGCCGGAGTAAGCCATGCTGCTGCGTTTTACCAAGATGCACGGGCTGGGCAATGACTTCATGGTCCTTGACCTGGTCAGCCAGCACGCGCACATCCTGCCCAAGCACGCCAAACAGTGGGGCGACCGTCATACCGGCATCGGCTTCGACCAGTTGCTGATCGTTGAGGCGCCGAGCAACCCGGAGGTGGATTTCCGTTACCGGATCTTCAACTCCGACGGTTCCGAAGTGGAACAGTGCGGCAACGGTGCGCGCTGCTTCGCCCGCTTTGTGCTGGACAAGCGCCTGACCGCCAAGCGGCAGATTCGTGTCGAGACCAAGAGCGGCGTGATCGAGCTGGATGTCCGCAGCGACGGCCAGATCAGCGTCAACATGGGCGCGCCACGTCTGGTGCCGACGGATATTCCGTTCCAGGCCACCGAGCAGGCCACCCACTACACCGTCGATGTCGACGGCCAGGCTGTCGAACTGGCGGCGGTGTCCATGGGCAACCCCCATGCGGTGCTGCGGGTCGACGACATCAATAATGCGCCGGTGCATGAGCTGGGGCCGAAGATCGAACATCACCCGCGCTTTCCGGCACGGGTCAATGTGGGCTTCCTGCAGGTGATCGACCGCTCCCGCGCGCAATTGCGCGTATGGGAACGCGGCGCCGGCGAAACCCAGGCCTGCGGCACCGGTGCTTGCGCCGCTGCCGTGGCCGCGATCAGCCAGGGGTGGATGGATTCGCCGCTGCTGATCGACCTGCCCGGCGGACGTTTGTCCATCGAATGGGCAGGCCCCGGCCACCCGGTGATGATGACCGGGCCGGCCACGCGCGTATACGAAGGACAGGTCCGTCTATGAGTGAGCCAAGCAAATGACCGATAAGCCTCAAGTACCCGCACAAGCATCCCCGAGCGAAAGTCTGGAGGCCGCTGCCGTCGCGGCGTACCTTGAGGCTAACCCGGACTTCTTCGTCGAACACGAAGAACTGCTGCCGGCCCTGCGCATCCCCCACCAGCGTGGCGACACCGTGTCGCTGGTGGAGCGGCAGATGAAGATCCTGCGCGAGCGCAACATCGAAATGCGCCATCGGCTCTCGCACTTGATGGACGTCGCCCGCGATAACGACCGCCTGTTCGACAAGACCCGTCGCCTGATTCTGACGCTGATGGACGCCACCAGCCTGGAAGAAACGGTGATCGCCGTGGAAGACAGCCTGCGCCAGGACTTCCAGGTGCCCTTCGTCAGCCTGATCCTGTTCAGCGACAACCCGATGCCGGTCGGGCGCTGGGTCAGCGGCGGCGAAGCGCAAACGGCGATCGGCGGCCTGCTTTCCGAAGGCAAGACCATCAGCGGCACCTTGCGCGAGCATGAACTGGACTTTTTGTTTGGCGCCGAGCAGCGCAAGCAGATCGGTTCGACCGCCGTGGTCGCCCTCAGCCATCAAGGCCTGCATGGGGTACTGGCCATCGCCAGCCGTGATCCTGCGCACTACAAAAGTTCGGTGGGCACGTTGTTCCTGACCTACATCGCCGAAGTGCTGGGCCGCGTATTACCGCGCTTCACCACCGCCCTGCGCGCGGTGCGCTGACCATGGAACGGCAACTGGACGCTTACTGCGCACACCTGCGCAGCGAGCGCCAGGTGTCGCCCCACACCCTGGAAGCCTACCGGCGGGACTTGAACAAGGTCCTGGCCTACTGCGAAAAGCAGCAGATCCCCAGCTGGAAGGCCTTGGACATCCAGGGCCTGCGCAGCCTGATCGCGCGCCTGCACCAGCAGGGCCAATCTTCGCGCAGCCTGGCGCGCCTGCTGTCGGCGGTGCGCGGCCTGTATCACTACCTCAACCGCGAAGGCCTGTGCGACCACGACCCGGCCAATGGGCTGGCCCCGCCCAAGGGCGAGCGGCGGCTGCCCAAGACCCTCGACACCGACCGCGCCCTGCAATTGCTCGATGGCGCCGTCGAGGACGACTTCCTGGCCCATCGCGACCAGGCGATCCTGGAGCTGTTCTATTCTTCGGGCCTGCGCCTGTCGGAACTGACCGGGCTGAACCTCGATCAGCTCGACCTCGCCGACGGCCTGGTGCAAGTGCTCGGCAAAGGCAGCAAGACCCGCGTGCTGCCGGTGGGCAGGAAGGCCCGGGAAGCGCTGCAACTGTGGCTGCCCCTGCGCGCACTGACCAACCCGGCGGACGACGCCGTATTCGTCAGCCAGCAGGGCCGGCGCCTGGGGCCGCGGGCGATTCAACTGCGGGTCAAGGCGGCCGGCGAGCGCGAGCTGGGGCAGAACCTGCATCCGCACATGCTGCGGCACTCGTTTGCCAGCCATTTGCTGGAGTCGTCCCAAGACCTGCGCGCGGTGCAGGAACTGCTCGGCCACTCTGATATCAAGACGACACAGATCTACACCCACCTGGACTTCCAACACCTGGCAACGGTGTACGACAGCGCCCATCCACGGGCCAAACGCATCAAGGGCGGCGACTCATGAGTATCAAGCTGATCACCTTCGACCTCGACGACACCCTCTGGGACAACGTCCCCGTCATCATCAGCGCCGAAGCGTCGATGCGCGAATGGCTGGCCACCCATGCCGCCAAGGTCGGCGAACTGCCCCTGGAGCATTTCGCCAACCTTCGCCAGCAGGTGCTGGAACGCCATCCCGAACTCAAGCACCGCATCAGCATGCTGCGCCACCGCGTACTGATGCACGCGTTTGAAGAGGCCGGTTATCCACAACCTGAAGCGACGGAAATGGCCGATGTGTGCTTTGAAGCGTTCATTCATGCGCGCCACCAGCTCACCGTATTCCCCGAAGCCGAGCCGATGCTGCAAGCGCTGCGCAAACACTTCCTGCTGGGCGTGATCACCAACGGTAACGCTGACGTACAGCGCGTCGGGTTGGCGGACTACTTCCACTTCGCGTTGCGCGCCGAAGACATCGGCATCGCCAAGCCGGATGCGCGGTTGTTTCAGGAAGCGCTGCAACGGGGCGGGGTGGATGCCAGCGCGGCGGTGCATATCGGCGATCATCCCGGTGACGACATCGCCGGAGCGCAACAGGCGGGGCTGCGTGCCGTGTGGTTCAACCCGACAGGCAAGGTCTGGGAAGGGGATAAACTCCCGGATGCGCAGATTCGCAGCCTGACGGAACTGCCTCCGCTGCTCAAAAGCTGGCAGTAAGTGGGAGGGGGCTTGCTTCCCCTATATTGGCAGGCGGTGAGCCGTAGGAATTTGTTTCAGGCATGAAAAAGCCCGCAGCGACGGCGGGCTTTTCCAGCAAGCCAGAAGCAGACCTCAGATAGGTCGGCTGCCGTACTTGTTATCCGGCTTCTTGGGTGGATCTGCCACCACGTTGGCCTCGACTTCCTGCACTTTGCCGCCTTTAGCGAGGAATTCCTCCATCGCACGGGCCAGCGCGTCGCGCTCTTTGTTCTTGGCTTCAACACTTGGCAGCTCATCGACCGAAACAGCGGCCTTGGCTTTGCCTTTGGCAGCCGGAACAGGAACGTCATCGCCACCGTCGTCGTCAGCAACGTCTTCCGCTGCCGCCTCAAGACCTTCTTCGGTGTCGTCTTCGTCGCCTACTTCCAGTTCGTCGTTTTCCAGATCATCGTCGCTCATGTTCTACCTCATGACTTGCGAAAAGCAGATTAGTTATAGCCCAGCTTCACCATCTGTCGAAGGTCGCCGGAAAAAAATCAACATCCACCGGATAACCAGTGGCTTATGCCCCATCACCGTGCAAAGTGGCGAGGACTTTACGAGCACCGCCATGATCACGGTGCTCGCCCAGATAAACACCTTGCCAGGTCCCCATCGCCAAGCGGCCGGCCTTGACCGGCAAACTCAGCTGGCAACCCAGGAGACTGGCCTTGAAGTGCGCCGGCAGATCGTCCGGGCCTTCGTCGTTGTGTTCGAACCCGGCTCGGCCTTGCGGCACCAGCGAGTTGAAAAAACGCTCGAAGTCACGACGAACCGCCGGATCGGCATTCTCGTTGATGGTCAACGAGGCCGAGGTATGCTGCAACCACAGATGCAACAGGCCCACGCGACACGCCTTCAATTCAGGCAAGCCGGCAAGCAACTCGTCGGTTACCAGGTGAAAGCCCCGGGGCTTGGCCCGCAGGGTAATCAGGGTCTGTTGCCACATACAGTTCTCCGCCCATCGGCGCGCATTCTAGCGCGCTCAGGGAAAAAACAAAGTGCCGAATACGCCTACATGCCTGTAAGACATTCGCACCCGGAAAAGCGCCGTGCGCGCGCCATCACACACGCGACGCAAAAAACCGGCCCCCCGTGTCATGACGGGCAAACACCAGACAAAAAAATGCCCGGCAAGCCGGGCATGTTTTTTTCGCCTACTTACAAGTTGTAGCCGCGTTCGTTGTGTTGTGCCAGGTCGAGGCCGACAGCCTCTTCTTCGTCGGTAACCCGCAGGCCCATGACCATATCCAGCACCTTGAGGATGATGAAGGTCACGATGGCGGTGTAGATCACAGTGAAGCCGACGCCTTTGCACTGAATCCAGACTTGGGCCGCCACGTCAGTCACGGTGCCGAAGCCACCCAGGGCCGGTGCTGCAAACACACCGGTCAGGATTGCGCCGAGGATACCGCCGATACCGTGGACACCGAAGGCGTCCAGGGAGTCGTCATAGCCCAGTTTGCGTTTCAGGGTCGTGGCGCAGAAGAAGCACACCACACCCGCCGCCAGGCCGATGATCAGCGCGCCCATCGGGCCCACGGTACCGGCAGCCGGCGTAATGGCCACAAGGCCCGCTACCACACCCGAGGCGATGCCCAGGGCACTTGGCTTGCCGTGGGTGAGCCACTCGGCGAACATCCAGCCCAGGGCGGCAGCGGCGGTAGCGACCTGGGTCACCAGCATCGCCATACCGGCAGTGCCGTTGGCCGCGGCAGCGGAACCGGCGTTGAAGCCGAACCAGCCGACCCACAGCATGGCTGCACCCACCAGGGTGTAACCCAGGTTGTGAGGCGCCATTGGCGTGGTCGGGAAGCCTTTACGCTTGCCGAGGACCAGGCACGCTACCAGGCCAGCCACACCGGCGTTGATATGCACCACGGTACCGCCGGCGAAGTCCAGCACGCCCCAGTCACCCAGCAACGAACCCGGACCGCCCCACACCATGTGGGCAATCGGCGCGTAGACCAGGGTGAACCAGACGCCCATGAAGATCAGCATCGCGGAGAATTTCATACGCTCGGCGAAAGCACCGACAATCAGCGCCGGGGTGATGATGGCGAAGGTCATCTGGTAGGTGACGAACACCGCCTCAGGGAACAGCGCCGCAGGGCCGGTAATGCTGGCCGGGGTCACACCCGACAGGAACAGCTTGGACAAGCCGCCCACGAAGGAGTTGAAGTTGACCACACCCGCTTCCATGCCGGTGGTATCGAACGCCATGCTGTAGCCGTAGACGAACCACAGGATGGTGATCAAGCCGGTGATGGCGAAGCACTGCATCATCACCGACAGAATGTTTTTGGAGCGAACCATACCGCCGTAGAACAGCGCCAGGCCGGGAATGGTCATAAACAGCACCAGCGCGGTGGATGTAAGCATCCACGCGGTGTCGCCGGAATTGAGGACTGGAGCAGCCACTTCGTCTGCCGCCATGGCCAGGCTTGGCATTACGATGGACAACAGGGCTCCGAGCCCTGCGAATTTACGCAGAGTCATATTGTTTTCTCCTGGGGCGTTGGGTTTGGCGGCTTAGATTGCGTCGGTATCGGTTTCGCCGGTACGGATGCGAATAGCCTGTTCCAGATTGACCACAAAGATCTTGCCGTCACCGATCTTGCCGGTGTTGGCGGCCTTGGTTATCGCCTCGATAACCCGATCAAGATCCTTGTCGTCAATGGCGACATCAATCTTCACCTTCGGCAGGAAATCAACCACGTATTCCGCGCCGCGATACAGCTCGGTGTGACCCTTCTGCCGCCCGAAGCCTTTGACCTCAGTAACGGTAATGCCCTGCACGCCGATTTCGGACAACGACTCGCGTACATCGTCCAACTTGAACGGCTTGATGATGGCAGTGACTAGCTTCATGAAAACTCTCTCCCGAATTGGTGGACTTGCCCCAGGAAAACAAACCCGTCTCAAGTCTAAGCGCAGCGCCTGGCTTTGTAACGCGTCGTCGCAAGAGCAGTTGCCATTGCGACGCCAGCGAACCACTGGTGACGAAACCTGTACCCCTGATCCGTCGGCGCACTGCATTCGTCACAGCGACTGCATCAGTGCATGGGTCATGTTCGTCTAAGCAGAAACCTTGCCAGCTCCGTAAAAACCACTGAAATCAGTCCCTTGCCCACTTATGCCCACCTGCGGGGCTTTTTGGCGGGGTGATTGCGCACGAAAACGGTGCGCTACCGCCCGACACCCTGCGCGAAAAGCGTGCGCCCGAGGTCGTGGAAATGACTATAGACGCTGCGTGATACACTGCCGGCCAACAGTTTTCCGGAATATTTCCCATGCTCGCGCCCAAAGACCTCCTCGACGCCCTGAGCGGCCATGCCTCCCGCCTGTTCAGCGGCGAGACCCCGCTGCCCCGCAATGAAATCGAAAGCCAGTTCAAGGCCTTGCTGCAAAGCGGCTTCAGCAAGCTCGACCTGGTCAGCCGGGAAGAATTCGACAGCCAAATGGTGGTGCTGGCCCGCACCCGAGCACGCCTGGAAAGCCTGGAGGCGAAAGTGGCGGAGCTGGAAGCGCGGTTGACCCCGGCAGCCTCTGAATAACCCCCGACCAATGTAGGAGCTGGCTTGCCTGCGATGGAATCACCTCGGTCCCTCTGATACGCCTGACCGCCCCTATCGCACGCAAACCAGCGCCCCCACTTGTTCTGCGTCACTCTGCGGATACGTTCTGTAAAACCTCCCGCGTCCCGCTCCACCCCACCTCGTCTACCCTTGAAAAACCGCAGGAAGCGGCCCGCCCTTTCAAGGAATGAGCATGTCCCTCGCCATCGTCCACAGTCGCGCCCAGATCGGCGTCGAAGCCCCTGCCGTCAGCGTCGAAGTACACATGGCCAATGGTCTGCCATCGCTCACCCTGGTGGGCTTGCCGGAAACCGCCGTCAAGGAAAGCAAGGACCGCGTGCGCAGTGCCATCCTCAACTCCGCGCTGCAATACCCGTCCCGCCGCATCACCCTCAACCTCGCGCCCGCCGACCTGCCCAAGGACGGCGGGCGTTTTGACCTGGCGATAGCCCTCGGGATTCTCGCGGCGAGCGTGCAGGTGCCGACGCAGATGCTCGACGACGTGGAATGCCTGGGGGAATTGGCGCTATCGGGCGAGGTACGCGCAGTGAAAGGTGTGTTGCCGGCAGCGCTCGCGGCGCGCAAGGCCGGGCGCAGCGTGATCGTGCCCCGGGCGAATGCCGAAGAGGCCTGCCTGGCATCGGGGTTGAAGGTGATTGCGGTGGACCACCTGCTACAGGTGGTGGCGCACCTGAATGGGCATGTGCCGATCGAGCCCTTCAAGTCCGACGGTCTGCTGTACTTGAACAAACCTTACCCGGACCTCAGCGAAGTCCAGGGCCAACTCGCCGCCAAACGCGCACTGCTGATCGCTGCGGCAGGCGCGCATAACCTGTTGTTCAGCGGCCCGCCCGGCACCGGCAAGACCTTGCTCGCCAGCCGCCTGCCGGGTTTGCTGCCGCCGCTGAGTGAGCACGAAGCGCTGGAAGTGGCAGCGATTCAATCAGTGGTCAGCCTGGCGCCCCTGAGTCATTGGCCCCATCGGCCGTTTCGCCAGCCGCACCATTCGGCCTCCGGCCCGGCGCTGGTGGGTGGAGGGTCAAAGCCGCAACCGGGGGAAATCACCTTGGCCCACCATGGGGTGCTGTTCCTGGATGAGCTGCCGGAGTTTGATCGCAAGGTGCTCGAGGTTTTGCGCGAGCCACTGGAGTCGGGGCATATCGTGATCTCCCGCGCCCGCGACCGCGTGAGTTTCCCGGCGCGCTTTCAACTGGTCGCCGCAATGAACCCCTGCCCTTGCGGTTACATGGGCGACCCCAGCGCGCGCTGTCGCTGTACGCCGGAGCAGGTCCAGCGCTATCGCAACAAACTCTCCGGGCCGTTGCTGGACCGGATCGACCTGCACCTGACCGTCGCTCGCGAAATCACCGCGCTGAACCCGGCCCCGCAGCCCGGCGACAACACGTCCACCGCCTCGGCACTGGTAGCCCAGGCCCGGGACCGCCAGCAACAGCGCCAGGGCTGCGCCAATGCGTTCCTCGACCTACCGGGGTTACGCGAGCATTGCGCGCTGTCGAGGCCGGATGAAGCCTGGCTGGAAAGCGCCTGCGAGCGCCTGACCCTGTCCCTTCGCGCGGCCCACCGCCTGCTCAAGGTCGCCCGCACGCTGGCGGATCTGGAGCAAGGACAAAGAATTGCTCGTCATCATCTGGCGGAGGCATTGCAGTACCGACCAGCGCCCTCCACCTGAGCGCCTATACATAACTTAATCCGCTATCTGTCAGATATGATTCAACTCACATGAGCTGCTACAATCAAGGTAAAAATATTTCTCAAGTAAGGACACAACGCAATACAGACAGCAAACACATAACAAATTAGCAGCCGACCCCATAAAAATTTTCAATCAAATAATCCACCAAAACTTTCAACCTTTGCGAACCATGCTTATTAGGCTTATATAACAGCCACGCCATACCTTGAGAACTTCCAACATACTTCCAGCTTGGCAAAACAGTAATCAGCCGTCCCGCACTCAAATCTGACTCTGTAGCGGCACTCGGTAGACACGCTATTCCCAAATTATTTAGCGTCGCCTTGAGGACAGCTTCAATATCATTCGAGCAATAGCGCCCACTGACTATCACTTCAGCTGTTTCATCCTCATTAGCGAACTCCCACCGTTTGCCTCCTGACTTATCAGCAATTGCGATACAGCTATGTTCCGCCAACTCAGAAGGATGGGCTGGGACTCCGTAAAAATTGATATACTCCGGCGTTGCGCACATTGTAAAAGCCACATCGAAAAGCTTTCTAGCGACCAATCCCAGAGGTGGCGAATCAGTTATCTTTATACTTAGATCAACTCCATCGGAAATCAAATTGCCTTGACCGCCATCAAAAATAAACTGAACGTTTATCTTTGGGAACCTCCGCAAAAACTCTGGCATAAGCTGATTTAGGGTGTTGTTCATCATTTTAGGGGCCGATATTTTTATCAGGCCTTGCGGCTGCCCAAGCTCATCTTTAAGATCAAAAACCCTCGATGAAAAACGAAGCAACTCCTTACAATGATAATAAACTTTCACACCATCGGCATTTACTTTCAGATGTCGCGTACTACGTTCAATCAAACGCAGAGACAAAATCCGCTCCAGCTTTGAAATTTGCCGACTGACAGCAGAAGCAGACACCCCCAACTTTTCCGACGCGTCAATAAAACTGCCTGTTTCCACTACAACTGCGAATGCAGCCATATAGGGAAGCATATCTACATGATCCTTATGCATATAGTTTCTCGCTTCGTTATGAAGACGTCATATTATTTTAAATCACCAACCTTGGCGTTAGTGACTACTTTTATCCACAACCATACTCTTCGCTAAAACCAGTTGTGCGCGTCGCACACTCAAAACAAGCCATAAAATAAAGCCTCTCGGAGAAATAGGACTCCGAAGGATCAGCCTCTTTATAAAAGACCGTCATTACTACAGCAAGAGATTCAACATACAACAACATTAACCGTTTAATCAATTAAACATATGCAAAATTACGGCGCCCATCAATACAAGTAAAACACCGCCGACCTGCCACCCTCCCAGTCGCTCCTTGAAGACCAAACAACCTAATACCGCCGCTATCCCGCCCGAAAGCGTGCTAATTACGGTAACAACAGAAACCGAACCATTAATAGCCCCCCAAGAAAAAGCGGAAAACCCGCCTAAATTAAGTAAACTGGCCATAGTTAAAAAACCTATATTTCTTGGGGCCGGCAATTTAAGACCAGCGTCCAATTTAATCACTATAAAAAATAACACGAATAGCCCTACAGCGTAACCCAGCCATAGCATGGTAATTGGACCTAATATTGGAAGCGTATATTTCCCTTGTATCCAAAAGCTCGTGCCGTACAGAATCGCCGCCACAAGACCAAAAAAAACCGACACTCTATTTTGGCGATTTATATTCACGTCAGCACCCGTATGGATGCTCGTAATTAAGACTCCAATGACGCAGATTAGAATACCAGCGAACTGGCTAAAAATAATAACGTCTCCACTAGCCCAGGCTAGCGCGGTGGTAAATACACCATAAGAGGTTATCAACGGTGCAATAACCGCGGTCTTCCCCAGAGCAAACGCTTTGGAGAGGGCCAGAGCGCCTGCAACAGTGCATAACGCAGCGGCTAGCCCCAGCCCCCAAATTACCGAAGACGCTGACAGCGATTTAATAAAATAGAATGGGTAGAGCAATAACAGAACGCTCATCAACGCAAAACCTAATGTCTGGCCAAAAAAAACAGCCCTTTTTACGCCAACAGCACGAGCATTCAACCCTACAAGAAAATCAGTGCCACCCCATAACAATGCGGCAACAAATCCCATAATCACATCCATTACTGTAGTCCTCTTCCTACTTCGTTAAATTACCTTTATGCAATTAGCTGAAAATAGTCGAGACCCGATAAAAAAGTCAACTTCTCACTTTGCGACTTTTATTTGTACATCAGCGTTCCTCCTGCATAACTTAGCAAACAATGTTAGCAGCGGCGGAGTCATCACAATCGATAAAAGTGCGATAATTAGGAAAATACCGTAGGCCTTTTCCGATAAAGCCCCAAGCTGCAATCCAATACTCAATATTACAAGTTCGACGAGTCCTTTAGTATTCATCAGTAATCCGACCTCCATAGCTATGGTAGGGCTCAGCCCGCAGATTCGGCCGCCTAAATATGTCCCAACAACTTTTCCGAGAAAACCACCGACTGAAAAAACACCTAGCCATAACCAAGTATCAAATTGTGAAAAATAGCCAACACTGACCTGAAGTCCAGAATAGGCAAAAAATATAGGAATGAAAAATATATGCGCAAAACTTCCGATAGTTCGTCTCCAAATATGTTGAAGCCCAGGGACCTTGCAAAATACATATGCCGCGATTACCACACCTATGGCTTGATGGAACCCTAATTGTGAGGTTATCTCAGCACTCGCCAAACAATAACAGACCACAACAATTAGCTGGATGCCATTATTTCTCTTAGCCTGCCGTTCACGGTACAGAAGGGAAATTAGAGGACGAATCAAGTAAAAAGAAATCCCGCAAAACCCAATCAAAGCCAATGTACTTATTAGCGCCCCAAGAATACTTGTTTTTCCAGCGGCATAAGAAGCTACTAAGAAGGCGACCCCGATCCAAGCAAATACGTCCGTGTAAACTGCACTAGATAAAGCAATAGAAGCGGTTGAGGCAGATATATTTTTTAAGCGAGCAATTATTCTAATCAATACTGGCAAAGCTGTAGCCGATAATGCAAGACCGCAGAAAAATACGTATGGCCAAAAAGCTATGTCAGGCGCGATATTTTCCTTAGATACGGCTGCTATTAGACAGCCAATCAGAAATGTTAATGAGACTCCAAATAGGGTGATGACCAAGGGCGTTAATATCGCATTCCGTACTTTTTCAGCATGCAGAGACGACGTGTGCCATGCCACCTCGAACATTAAAAGCACCAGTCCCAAGTCCGCAAATACCTTTAAATCCTCCAAGGAGTCGGTGAAAAACAATGCGGCGTGTCCTTCGGGCCAAAGTACACCCAGCACTGAAGCCCCCAATAACAAACCAGTACCAACTTCCCCTACCATCCGACTTTGTCCTACCCTCTCAGCTAATCGCCCTAAAACAACAGAACAAATAAGGATTAGAGAGACTTGCACCATCCAAGTAGCCATTCTATTCCCCTAAATAAAGTCGCAGCCATAGAACATGTGCACTACTATTTCGAGCGAATTGCTCCTGCCTGAGAACTAACGGCAATGCAGCCGCATCACTTCATGCACTACTTTTGAGTGTTCTTCGAGAACATCTCGATTTTCATGCACTAAATATACGAAACCCCAAGTTGACAAAAAATCTTGTGTATCCTGAACAATATCTCCAGTCTTCACCAACACATCGATATTGACCAACGAGGAAAGGCCCTTGACTTTCTCAACACCTGAAACCGAAACAACCTCTCCCACACTTATATTAATAAGGCAGCAGATACAAAAATGTTTTTTATAATTAACACCTTTAAATCCATCTATAGGGTTACCTAGAAAAATATCAAGATTAAGGCTATACCAATTCAAACCAGTGCATTTCTCCGCGATAGCGGGTACATTAGCGCCAGGAAGCCGTCCGTTTTGCTCAATAATCAACCATCCGTTCACGGAGCTTTTGAACTCGACATCATTAACTCCATAATCCGCATCTAAGGCCTCATTAATTTTCTTTATATATTTGAATGCATTCTTTGCCTGTAAACTCAAGGTTGGTAGGGATCGAATATTTTTGTACACGCTGGGGTTATTACCAACTCGAATTTTTTCATACTCCGCAAAACACAATATACTTTTCTTTTTATCTTTCCCAAAATTCGCAGTAGCCATGAAATATTCTGGCCCTTCAATGAATGCTTCAATTAGAGCACCTCGTTCTTCTTGTATATAACCCTCACTTGCCGATTCGATCGCCGCAACTGCTTTATAAACATCAGCTAGACTATGACAAATTTTAACATTTTTGCTCCCCGTCCCTTGGCACGGTTTCACCACGGCAGGATACTTAAATTCAACTGGATCACCTTTGAGTAATTGGTCCAACGATATCCCTGTAGAAATAGTTGCTGGAACGCCATTGGCATACAGTCGATGTTTCATCACGAGCTTGTTGGTCCTCGCTTGCCGCGTTGCGAGCGGATTACCAATCAAACCAAAATGTTGAGCCAGTTCATCACTTAACTTAAGAGCCGAGTCCGACCCCGGTAAAATTGCTTTGACGTTAAGGTCAAAAAGCCTTTCTACTGCTTCAGAAAAATCGTAGGCCTTAACAGTCACCTCAAACCCATCGCAACTGTGCAATCTGTCGAGCATTCCAGGGAATCTGTCTCTCGTCACTAGTGCCACCGAGCGAAAACCTTTTTTTGTTATCTCAGTTCCGTACCGCCTAGCGGAACTGACAGGATCAATGACTACTATAGATTGGGGTATCTTCATGCTCAGATACCTCGCATAGCTTCGTACATATACTTATAATATCTAACCGCGATGTTGTAGCGAACCATCACCCCAATTGCCAATTCCTGGATTACCTCCGTACCAGTTTGCGAATAGTGCTGCAATACCGTTTCAAACCAGGCTTCGCTATGATGGGTATCGATACCGATATGAGCCTTGTGATAAGCGATAACCTCGAGAGGTAACTTCAAGCGTTCGAGCGCATATGTTGTAGCCCCAAATCGAGCTGGAGCTGACCCCTCGACCAATCCCATAGCGCCTATCAACCGAACGTTAAATTCTCGACGGACCGCCCACATTAGGAGGATATTCCCATTCATCAAACACTCTCTAGAAGGCCTCCCTAAACTAACATCTGTCAGGGCTAAAACCTGACGCATATAGGCAGAAGAAGTTTTGAACATAGACGTGTGGACAAATTCAAAGCTCCCGTTACCCATCTCATCCCAATAATTCTCACCCGCTACCATTTTACAATGAACTGGCATCCCTAGCTGCACAACGGCCATAAGATCATCAAAGGAGCCGTCCACCATTTCTTCCATACAAATGTAAAAAGCAACCTGCTCCAATGTCGCGCTATATTTCATATAGTCCACAAAAAAGGCAATATCTTCATTAATATCTTTTTCTCGACTCAAGTACCATGTTAAAAAATCCTCTCTTGTCTTGGGAAGAGTTTGAATATCTAACTTATTTTCTTCTGCCACAGTCCATTCATCTTCAATGCGCTCTATAGTTTTCCGTAAAGCACGCAAGCGTGGTCCTTGGCCTACCAAATCCGCTGGATCACTCAAGAATGCTCTATAATAGTCAGCTAAATATTGCTGGCCTTCTCGATTTTCACAGTTCATTTATAGGCTCCTAATAAATTGGGGCAAGGAATGCGCTTGACTTAAGATCAAATGCTTGTAGGGAAGGACCGATTTCGTAAAGTAGCGTCATTTTTTCATGTGCCTCCTCCAATGTTGGCAAATGATTATTCTCAACCCACCACATCACCATACGAGGCCGGCTTAAAGGCAAGAACCACTCTGCCCCCCGTCTACGAAACTCATCATGGGGTGTTTTATATAAAAAATCTTTTAACGCATCGGGACTTTCCCACAATGAAAGTGTATAAAGATAGCCTTCACCCCATAGCTCATCCAATTGTTTTTGATCTTCGTTGCTCTCTCGCCATATAAAACCTGGATGACTCTCAGCTAACCCATTTACATACTGGGTCGAGGAGTAAAAGCCCTCCATACGTGGATCATCCTTTGAGAATCTGGGTTTAACTAAATCGAACTGTGCAAGAATGGTCATTAACTTTCACTCCCACGCCTGTATTTCGATGATATTTCTGTCTGGATCTCTCACATATACAAATGTACAAACTCCCACGCCTTCCACAATCTGACTTACCAATTTCCCGAGCATCCATCCGCCCCCACGGATGACTTTCGAGCAAACTTCATTCAAGTCCGACACCTCGAAAGCAATATGTGTTAATCCCTTAGAATTCGCATATGAAACTTCACGATCTTTAATCTCAACATACTGAAATATTTCCAGCGTTGGACCATCGGAACCATACCCTGGAAGCCTCAAATGCACGCCCTCGATTTGTGCATTCTCAACGTTTGTTCCTCCTGAAAGACTTTTACCTGACAGAAAGCGTTTCGGTCCGACCTCTTTACAACCAAATACCTGCTTATAAAATTCCGCAAGTTTTCTCCAGTTTGGCGTAATCAAATTGGTGTGATTGTATTTTATATTCATTTTCCCATCCCAATATTAAGATCAATCCCGAAAAACAAAAGTCTCATGCTCCACATGGCGATCTTTATCACGAGCACGCTCCCATGTAGTATTTAAAATTATACGCATTACATCCTGAGTTAATGGCTTTACACGATGTAGCGTCGTATCTGCCTTTAAAAGATATACGTCTCCCGTCACATGAAAGTATGAGTCGATGGTGTTTTCTACCAAAAGGTTTTCTATTCTAGAGTTTTTCTTATCCCAATTTGTGTGCGGCACACATTCTAACAATCCACCAGACTCTATACTCGGGGCTTCCACGATCCAAATAATTGTGTACGGATAGTCTCCCCAGTGCCAGCCGTGCGTATCCCCCGCTTTATGCTGACTATTTATAATGTAGTTATCCCATTTCCACGGCGTAGGAATGACATCCTCCTTCACAATGCTTCGAATTAAACTCAGAAGATACTTTGACTCATAGGCTATCGGAATATATTTCCCATACCTTTCAATATCATCACGAGTTACGTTACTTAGATACCGGGGCGTGTTGCCAGTTGACTCAATGAGAATATCTCTTCGCTTTGAATGATTAGACAACAAATATTTTGCGTCAGCTATGATTTCATTTCGCACCATCGGATCAATCAAATGATTGATCTTCAAATATCCATCTCGCGCAAATCTATGTTGCTCCCAAAACATGTCACGCCCGTTATATGGCTCACTATTGAGAACATCCATCTGCGCTTGGGTGATATCGAACTTTTTATTTTCAGTCATCAGCTTTACATCTCCGAACAAGACATCATTACAAACGTACTAAGTCCGAACAGATCCTATCTAGCTTTGACTATTAGATAAACGTCAGCCAAGTATTTCAGTCATTCCCGAATCGAAGGAATTAGAAGATTCTCTAGGAAATCACACCCGCACAATCATTGCGAGTGGCTGAATTTCACAGTACAAACGGCATGGTTGCATGCTACTTCAGAGCTCGGCGGTGCACGCGGCTACTTTGTTTTCCGACTAGTTTTAGAGATAGTTTGCCCACCAACCTGTGAGGCCATCGCCTCACAAGCTCGCTGTATCTCTTGTTCAAAATATCTTCTCCCTTTGGATGCCAGACATAGCGCGTCGGCTGTACATTTCGCAGTACCAGGAACGTGATAATCGAGCTTTCCAGTTCGCGAACCGAACTGAAACAGCCGTTAAGCAAATACACCGTGATATCGCGAAAAAATGCTCCAACTTATTCATCCCCGAGCTGGGGGGCGAGGTGAGATGCATGTGGAAGCATTTCTTCACTTTCGGGTATTTGTACGTCGCGTAACTGATCCACGATCAGATCGTGGCTGAGGATATTCGGGCATTTCGCGATTGATATTTTTGAGTAGTTCCAACCACTTCTGATGCCGGTGTTGGCGCTCGATGTAACTGGCCAAGCGTCCTTGAAGATAATCCAATGCCATGAACAATGGTGACCGCGCCATTGCAGATATAGTCATATAAGTGCATACGGATATGCCCGATCCCCAGAGTCGAACCAGGCTGCGTACGCTCCAAGGCTTGAACCTGGCTTTTCTCATCGCAGCAGAATACTAACGCCTTGTCTGGCAGGTCGAGATACAGGCCCAAAACCTCTCTTTGAAATCAGGATCTTTGGACAGTTTGAGCGTGCGAGCCTGGTCCGCTTTCAGGTCATTCGCACATCAGAGTCTGTGCATGCTGGTGGCTGAAATCCTGGCGACTCGGGCCATACTTCGACAGTTCCACCGAGTCTCGCCGAATCACGGCTGAGTGACCGATTCGAGCACACGACACACGTGTCACCTGGCAAAGACTTTTTGCGTCCATGACCCAGCTTGTCGAGCAAACCGTCCAATCGCAGATGACACGGAGTGCCTGGGGGAATGGGCGCTATTGGATGAGGTGCGCGCAGTGAAAGGTGCATTGCCAGCCGCGCTGGCGGATCTGGAACACACAGACAGCATCCGCCGCAGCCACATCGCCGAAGCCCTGCAATACCGCCCCTCAGCCTCCAGTCAGGTCGACAGCGCCAACGTTTAGAAGGGAAAAGTCAGCGATAAACCGGGTGTCGGCGGCACAGCGCAATCACCTGTTCACGCACCTGCAGCGCAACGCTATCGCTTTCCCCACGTTGCAGGGCGTCCAGGACATCGCACAGCCAAGCGGCCAGTTGCTCGCACTCGAACACGCCGAAACCGCGGGTGGTGACGGCCGGCGTGCCGATGCGCAGCCCCGAGGTGACAAAGGGGGAGCGCGGATCGTTGGGCACCGAATTCTTGTTGGCGGTGATGCCGGCGTTGCTCAAGGCCGCATCGGCGTCTTTGCCGGTGTAAGGCCGGTCGGACAGGTCGATCAACATCATGTGGTTATCGGTGCCACCCGAGACAATCCTGTAACCGCGCCGCTGCAACACGGCCGCCATGGCCCGGGCATTGACCACGACCTGGGCCTGGTAGGTTTTGAACTCGGGCCTCAAGGCTTCCTTGAAGGCCACCGCCTTGGCGGCAATCTGATGCATCAACGGCCCACCCTGAACACCCGGGAACACCGCCGAATCGAGTTTTTTGTAAAACGCTGCGTCCTGGCCCTTGGACAAAATCAACCCGCCTCGCGGGCCACGCAAGGTCTTGTGCGTGGTGCTGGTGACCACGTGAGCGTGCGGCAACGGGTCCGGGTACTCGCCAGCGGCGACCAAGCCGGCGACGTGAGCCATGTCGACCCAGAAAATCGCACCGACCTTGTCGGCAATCGCCCGCATGCGCGCCCAGTCTTTGTACCGCGAGTAGGCCGAAAACCCGCCGATCAGCATCTTCGGCCGCGTTTCCACAGCGATGCGCTCCATCTCGTCGTAGTCGAGCAAGCCCGTCTGCGGGTCGAGCCCGTAAGGCACGATGTGGTAATGCCGGCCCGAGAAGTTGGAGGGATTGCCGTGGGTCAGGTGCCCACCCTGGGCCAGGTTCATGCCCATCACCGTATCGCCGGGGTTGATCAAGGCCAGGAACACCGCGGCGTTTGCCTGGGCGCCCGCATGGGGCTGCACGTTGGCGTAATCGCAGTCGAACAGGGCCTTGACCCGTTCGATGGCCAGGCGCTCGGCCACATCGACGTATTCGCAGCCGCTGTAGTAGCGCTTGCCGGGGTAGCCCTCGGCGTATTTGTTGGTCAGTACCGTGCTCTGGAGGCTCATGACCAGCGGGCTGGCGTAGTTTTCGGAAGCGATCAGCTCGACATGGTCTTCCTGACGGCGCTCCTCGTTATGAATCGCCTCACACAGCTGCGGGTCGAAGCTTTCAAGTGTCAATGTTGAGTCGTACATGATGAACAGGTCCTTGCTGAAAAAGTCAGGTCGTTGACGGTTGATCGGCGCTCGGCCAGTAGTAGTCATCCGGCATGGCGCGGGCGCCGAAGATGGCCTGGCCGACGCGGACAACGGTCGCGCCTTCCTCGATGGCGATCTCGAAATCCCCGGACATGCCCATCGACAATTCCTCCAGGCTGACGCCCGCCGGGGCGTGATCGCGCAGGCGCTCGCGCAGTTCGCGCAGCCGCACAAAGCACGGGCGCACGCGGGCCACATCGGCCGAAAACAGCGCCAGCGTCATCAGCCCGCGAACGCGCAAGGCCGGGAACGCTGGCAGGGCCTGCAGAAAACCCGCGACGGCGTGCGGCTCCAGGCCGTATTTGCTGGCTTCCCCGGAGGTATTCACCTGCACGAACACATCCAGTTGGCGCCCTTCGATCTGCAGGCGACGATCCAGCGCCTCGGCCACTCGCAGGCTGTCCAGCGCCTGGAACTCACTGGCAAAGCGCGCGACCTGCTTGGCTTTGTTGGTTTGCAGGTGGCCAATCACCGACCACTGCAGATCGGCCAGATCGCTCATGGCCTGCCATTTGCGCTGGGCTTCCTGCACCTTGTTCTCACCCAGCAGCCGACAGCCCGCCGCATACGCCAGGCGCAGGTGCGCCTCGTCAAAGGTTTTGCTGACCGGCAACAAGCGCACGCTCGCCGGGTCGCGTCCGACCCGCCCACAGGCACTGGCGATACGTTGCTGTACGGCCGCCAGATTGCGCCGGAAGTCCTCCACGCTGGTGGCCTGCGGGTAACGCCCGTGACGCGCATGCAGGGTGGCGCTGGCTGGCGGTTCGGCGCGCATCATTGGGCCGCTCCCTTGGCCGCCGCCACCGCCTCGGAAGCCGGCGCACGGCGACGTGGCAAGCGGCCGTTGAGCAACGCATACGCCGCCAACCCGATCAACAACCCCCAAAACGCGCCGCCGATCCCGAGCAGGTTGATGTTGGCGGCGCACGCCAGAAAGGTGATCAGCGCGGCTTCACGCGACCTGACGTCCGCCATCGCGCTGGCCAGGCTGGCGCCGATGGTGCCCAGCAGGGCCAAGCCGGCCAGCGTGGTGATGAATGCCGGCGGGAACGCCATGAATACGGCGGCCAGCGTTACCCCGAACACCCCGACGAGGATGTAGAACACCCCAGCGGCAACCCCGGCGACCCAGCGCTTGGACGCGTCCTCCGAGGCTTCCTTGCCCGTGCAGATGGCCGCCGTGATGGCCGCGACGTTGAACGCGTGCGAGCCGAACGGCGCCATCAGCAGCGACCCCAACCCGGTCACCGTCAGGATCGGGTTGGCGCTGGTCTTGAAACCATCGTTGCGCAACACCAGCATGCCCGGCATGTACTGGCCCGTGAGGGTGATCAGAAACAGCGGCAGCGCCACACTGAGCAACGCATTGAGCGAAAACTCGGGCCGGGTGAATACCGGCGCCGCCAGTTGCAGGGACAGGCCCGACAAGTCCACCCGCCCC
Source organism: Pseudomonas sp. Y39-6 (assembly GCF_023651955.1). NCBI lineage: Bacteria > Pseudomonadati > Pseudomonadota > Gammaproteobacteria > Pseudomonadales > Pseudomonadaceae > Pseudomonas > Pseudomonas sp. Y39-6. Next base: position 6,795,319 of record NZ_CP069594.1, read on the forward strand.
TGCACCAGCAGGAATCCCAAGCCCAGCAGCAGAATGCCGACGACCGCGTAGCGCGCAGTAAAGCGCTTGAGCCCGACGTAAGCGGCGATCAACACGCCGACCAGCACCGGGTCGAGGCTCATGCCACCAAACGCGCCGATGCCGAACTGCAGCAGAATCCCCGCCAGCATGGCCGCCGCGATGCCCGGCGGAATCAGCCGGATGACTTTTTCGAAACAGCCGGACAGCCCCAGCAGCACAAACGCAGCGGCTGAAACCATGTACGCACCGACCGCCTCTGCGTAAGGCGTGGCAGACAGCGCGACCACCAGAAACGCCGCAGCGGGGGTCGACCAGGCGGTGATGATCGGCTCACGGCTCACCCAACTGAGAAACAGCCCGGTCACCCCCACGCCGATCGATACCGACCAGACCCACGAAGCCGTCAGCTCGGGGCTGAGCCCGGCCACCTTGGCCGCCTGGAACACCAGAATGAATGTACCGCCATAATTGACGATGACTGAAATCAGCCCGGCCACGATGGGGTGCAACAGGTCGCGCGGGCGCAGCGGCGACGGCGATATTGACGAAGACATAGGGACTTTGCTCCTTGCCAGACGAGGGGTTGAGCCTCGCGTGATGGGTCATTGGCCGGCGTGAAGGCAGTGGCACAGGTGAAAGTCTACGGATAGACTGGCCTGCTATTACCGGCCAATTCTTCAGGACGAGGCAGACCGCATGGCGAAATCCTTCGAGCTGGAAACCCTGCAGATGCGCCTCAACGACGCGCAATTCCAGCGGTTGGGCCTGCACCAGCGCATTCAACGCGCGCTGCGCGCCTTGATCCTCGACGGCGCACTCTCGCCGGGCCTGAAGCTGCCGGCGACGCGGGTGTTGGCCACGTCGTTGGGGGTCGCGCGCGACACGGTGGAGAACGCCTACGTGCAGTTGCACCGCGATGGTTTTATCGTGCGGCGCGAGGGCTCCGGCAGTTACGTGTGCGAGGCCATCGGCACCGAATTGCGCGGTGCCTCGCGCCGCCGCATCAAGGCGCAGGCCGTCAAAACCAGCCAGGCCGCACCGGGCGCCGGCTTGAGCCTGCGCGGGCGGATGATCCTCGACAGCGGCGGCGTGAACGATCAACAGGTGATCAAGGCATTCGCCACGGGCCTGCCCGAAACCCGCTCGTTCCCGACCGATGTGTGGGAGCGCCTGCAGCGCCAGGTGATGAAGGACTATCGCAGCAGCGTGCTGTTGCACGGTGACCCGCAAGGGGCCGAGTCGTTACGCAAAGCCATCGCGACGTACTTGAACCTTGAGCGTGGGGCGAAGTGCTCGCCCGACCAGGTCCTGGTGCTGAGCAGTACGCGCCAGGCGCTGTTTCTGTGTGCGCAACTGCTGGTGGACGTCGGCAAACCGATCCTGCTGGAAAACCCGGGCTACTACGGCGCCAGGAAGGCCTTCGAAACCGCCGAGGCCAAGGTCGTGCCCATCGATGTCGATGCGGCGGGCATCCGCACCGACCTGCTGCACGCCGACCGCAGCGGCGCCCACTGCGTGTATGTCACGCCGTCTCATCAATACCCGACCGGCGCCACGCTGACCCTGGAGCGGCGTCTGGAGTTGATCAACTGGGCCGCGGAAAAAGGCAAATGGGTCATCGAAGATGACTACGACAGCGAGTTCCACTACGAAGGCAAACCCACGGCCTGCGTGCAGGGCCTGGACAAGTACCAGCGCACGCTGTACCTCGGCACCTTCAGCAAGACCCTGTTCCCCGGCCTGCGCATGGGCTACATGGTGCTGCCCCCTGAACTGGTCAAGGCCTTCACCTATGCGCGCAGCATGATGGACGGCCACACTCCGCAAATCCTGCAACTGACGCTGGCGCGCTTCATGGAGGACGGGCATTACAACGCCCATGTCCGGGCGATGCGCAAACTCTACGCCGGGCGCCAAGCCATCATGCTCGACGCCATTGGCAAGTACCTCGGCGATGTGGTCACGGCATGCCGGCCCCAGGGCGGGCTGCAAATCCCTTGCGTGCTGCATGAGGGGTGGTCGGAAGAAAAAACCATCCGCCAGGCCGCCAGCGCGGGTGTGCAACTGTCCGGCCTCAGCCGGTTGTATGCCGGTGCGGCCACGCAACAGGGATGGTTATTGGGCTACTCGTCCTTGACCGCCCATGAAATCGAAACCGCCATGCAGCGCCTGGCTAACGCGCTCAAGACGCGCTAGCCGCTCCAGGCGCGCCTTCAACGAAACCGATCGACCTCTTGGCGCAAGCCTGCCGCCAGCGTCTCCAGCTCCTTGGCGGTAATCGCCAGGTTCGACACCACTTCGCGTTGCTCGCTGTTGGCCAGCGCAATGCTCTGCAGGTTGCTGCTCAGCAACGTCGCCGTGCTGCTCTGCTCCTGGGTGGCGGTGGTGATCGCGGCGAATTGCTGCCCGGCCGAGCGGCTCTGCTCATCGATGCGTGCCAGGGCCGACGCCACGTCGGCGTTGCGTGACAGGCCTTCCTGCATCAGCGCATTGCCCTGTTCCATGGTGCTGATGGCGTTACCGGTTTCCTGCTGGATGCTTTGGATCATCCCGGAAATCTCATCGGTGGCCTGGCGGGTGCGCGAGGCCAGGTTGCGCACTTCGTCGGCGACCACCGCAAACCCACGGCCCTGCTCGCCAGCGCGGGCGGCTTCGATGGCGGCATTGAGCGCCAGCAGGTTGGTCTGTTCGGCGATCGAAGTGATCACGCCGACAATGCCGCCGATTTCCTGGGAACGCTGGCCCAAGGTGTTGATCACCGTGGCCGTGCTGTTCAGGGCGGTGGCGATGTGTTCCAGGGACGACGACGCCTCCTGCATCGAGTTGCGGCCGATGCGGGTCTGCTGGGCGTTTTCCTGGGCCAGGCGTTCGGTGTTGCCCATGTTGTCGGCGATGTTCAGCGAAGTGGCGCTGAATTCCTCCACCGCGCCGGCCATGCTGGTGATTTCGCCGGACTGCTGCTCCATGCCTTCATAGGCACCGCCGGACAAACCGGACAACGCCTGCGCCCGGCCGTTGACCTCTTCGGCGGCCCTGCGGATGTGCGACACCATGGTCGACAGCGCTTCCCCCATCTGGTTGAAGCTGCGCGCCAGTTGGCCGATCTCGTCATGGCTCGACACGTTCAGGCGCGCGCTCAAATCACCGCCGCCCAAGGCTTCGGCCTGGCGTACCAAGTCGCTCAACGGCGCCAGTTTGCTGCGCAACAACCACACCGTTGCGCCCACCGCCAGCAGCATCGCCAGCATGCTGCCGATCACCAGGCGAATGCCCACCGACCACGTGACCGCGCGGATCTCGGCTTTCGGCATGCTCGCCACCACCGACCAGGGCCCCCCGGCAAACGGCACCGAGACGCTGTAGAAATCTTCCTGCTTGTCGCTCCAGAAGCGGCCCTTGCCGGGCGCCTTGGCCAGGTCCAGCATCACCGGCACAGCCTGGTCCGGCGCCTGCACCCCGGCCGGCGGTACCAGCCAGTGTTTCTGTTCATCCAGCAGCGCCAGCGAACCGGTCTGGCCGATGCGGAAGCGCTTGAGGTTGTCGAACTGGGCATTCTGCTCATCGGTGTAGTCGAAGCCGATGAACAGCACCGCGATGACTTTGCCGCTGGCGTCGCGCACCGGGCTGTACTGGGTCATGTAGGAGCGATCGAACAGCACGGCGCGGCCGATGTACGTCTGCCCACCGACCACCCGCGAGTAGGCCGGCCCCTGGCGATCCAGCACTGTGCCGATGGCACGGCTGCCGTCCTGCTTGGTCAAGGACGTGCTGATGCGGATAAAGTCGTCGCCGCTGCGCACGAACACCGTGGCCACGCCGCCGGATATCTGCTTGAACTCGTCGACGTCACCGAAGTTGTTGTTCAGCAGCGCCTTGCCCAGGTACAGGCTCGGGGTCTGCACGCCGGCCACGGCGACCGGCTGATCCGCCTGCACGCTCAAGCCGGCGCCGAAGCGTTTTTCAAACAGCCCGCTCAAGCGCTGGGTGCTCTCGCGCAAGGTGCCGTGGAAGGTACTGAGTTGATCGGCAAGCAGCCGCGCCTCGCTGGCCAGATGTTCTTCCCGGGTATCGAGGTTGGCGGAGTCGAGGGAACGCAAGGCAAAAACCGTACTGCCGCTGATGACGACAGCCAGAATCACGGCTAACGCGAGGCCTAGCTGGGAGGCGATCCGAGCACGAGGTTGAGACATGACAGCTCCTGGCCGAGGCCTGGATCATCCTGATCTCATAGCGTTGCTCGGCAAATTATCTAGTGAGATTCGTTGGTGCACGATAGTTCCAACACCCCTACTTCGGCGGCGCCGGGCAATACTTGAGCGAAGTGCAGGGGTATCACGCAAACGATTGCTCTCTCACGCTGAAGCGATTCAATCGAGACGCTCGACGACAGGCAACACCATGGCCTGCACTTCGCCCTGCAGAAACTCCGCCAGCCGGCGCAGACGCTCGCCGCCCGGGCGGGTTTTCGGCCACACCAGGTAATAATTTTCCCCACTGGCGACGGCGGTCGGCCACGGCAGGCTCAAGCGCCCCTGGGCCACGTCTTCGGCGACCATCAGCAGATCGCCCATGGACACGCCGTAACCCCGGGCGGCGGCGATCATGCCCAGCTCCAGGGTATCGAACACCTGCCCGCCCTTGAGCGACACCTGGGCGGACAGCCCCATACGCTCCAACCAGTTACGCCAGTCGCGGCGGTCGGGGGTGGGGTGCAGCAACTCGGCGCTGGCCAGGCGATTGACGTCCCATGGGCCGTCGCTCAACAAATTGGGTGCGCCGACTGGAATCAACAGTTCCGGGAACAGGTAACTGGCTTCCCAATCCGCCGGAAAGTGCCCGTCGCTCAACAACACCGCGCAGTCAAAAGGCTCCTGGTTGAAGTCGACTTCATCCACGCTCATCCACGCGCTGGTGAGCTGCACTTCGTTGCCCGGCTGCAAATGCCGGAAACGGCTGAGCCGCGCCAACAGCCAGCGCATGGTCAGGGTCGAGGGTGCCTTCATGCGCAAGATGTCATCTTCGGCGTTCAAGGTATGACAGGCCCGTTCCAGCGCGGCAAAGCCCTCGCGCACCCCGGGCAGCAACAAGCGTGCGGCCTCGGTGAGCTGCAGGTTGCGCCCGCTGCGCAGGAACAGGCGGCAGGCGAAATGCTCTTCGAGGGTGCGGATATGCCGGCTCACCGCACTTTGGGTGATGGACAGCTCCTGCGCCGCACGGGTGAACGAGTTGTGTCGGGAAGCGGCCTCAAAAGCCCGTAGCGCATAAAGCGGAGGAAGACGACGAGACATAAGGAAAGCTCCGACAGCACGATGCTGAAACCCTACCAGAATCAATCAGGCATGAGTTTTAATCATGCGACCAATCGCTTTTATCCCTTTGTGCAATGAGCTGAGAGCGCCGAGAATCGACGTTCTCCCCCTCCTCCGAAAATTTGAGCGTGATGATCATGCAACATCCGGCACGTACCGAACTCTGGGCCATTCTGCGGCTGTCAGGGCCGTTGATTGCCTCACAGTTGGCGCACATGCTGATGGTGCTGACCGACACCCTGATGATGGCCCGCCTGAGCCCCGAGGCCCTGGCCGGCGGTGGCCTGGGCGCGGCGAGCTACTCGTTCGTGGCGATTTTCTGCATCGGCGTGATTGCTGCCGTGGGCACCCTTGTCGCCATCCGCCACGGCGCGGGCGATATCGACGGCGCCACCCGCCTGACCCAGGCCGGGCTGTGGCTCGCCTGGCTGATGGCCTTGGCGGCGGCGCTGCTGCTGTGGAACCTCAAGCCGGTGCTGCTGATGTTCGGCCAGACCGAGACCAACGTGGACGCGGCGGGGCAATTCCTTACGATCCTGCCGTTCGCCCTGCCCGGCTACCTGAGTTTCATGGCCCTGCGCGGCTTCACCAGCGCGATCGGCAAAGCCACACCGGTGATGGTGATCAGTCTCGGCGGCACAGTGGTCAACTACCTGCTCAACCACGCGCTGATCGAGGGCATGTTCGGCCTGCCGAAACTCGGCTTGATGGGCATCGGCCTGGTCACGGCCATCGTCGCCAATGGCATGGCGCTGGCACTGATGGCGTACATCCGCAGCAACCGCGCGTACTCAGCCTACCCGCTGAGCGCAGGCCTGTTGCGTCTGAACACCCACTACTTGCGCGAGCTGTGGCGGCTGGGCCTGCCGATTGGCGGCACCTACGCGGTGGAAGTCGGGTTGTTTGCCTTCGCCGCGCTGTGCATGGGCACCATGGGCAGTACGCAATTGGCGGCGCATCAGATCGCGCTGCAAATCGTCTCGGTGGCGTTCATGGTGCCGGCGGGAATGTCCTACGCGGTGACCATGCGTATCGGCCAGCACTATGGCGCCGGGCAACTGCTGCAGGCGCGCATGGCGGGGCGTGTCGGCATCGGCTTTGGCGCGGCGGTGATGTTGGGATTTGCCGCGGTGCTGTGGCTGTATTCCGATCCGCTGGTCGGGCTGTTCCTCGACCATAACGACCCAGCATTCCACGAGGTGATCGTGCTCGCCGTCAGCCTGCTGGCCGTGGCGGCCTGGTTCGAGCTGTTCGACGGCGTGCAGACCATCGCCATGGGCTGCATCCGTGGGCTCAAGGACGCCAAGACCACCTTCCTGGTGGGCCTGGGTTGCTATTGGCTAATCGGTGCGCCAGCGGCCTGGTGGATGGCCTTCACCCTGGGCTGGGGGCCGACCGGGGTGTGGTGGGGCCTGGCGCTGGGCCTGGCCTGTGCGGCGATCAGCCTGACCTGTGCGTTCGAGGCGAAGATGAAGCGCATGATTCGGCAGGAGCCAGACGCTCAACGCTCATTCCATGCCGCGCAGACCGACTAGAAGTCTTGCGCGGTTGAAATGTGGGGGCGGGTTGGCAAGAAAAGGATGAGCTAGCCCAACAAAGCCTGCTGGTCCTTGCCGAACGTCAGGTAGTCCACCAACTCCGGCAATGGCAGCGGTTTGCTGATCAGGTAACCCTGGGCCTGGTCGCAACCGAACAAACGTAACAGCGCCAGTTGTTCCGCGGTTTCCACGCCTTCGGCCACCACTTCCAGGTTGAGGTTGTGGGCCAGGTTGATCATGGCGTGGACCAGCTTGCGGTTTTCTTCACGCTCTTCCATGCCGCCGACGAAACTCTTGTCGATCTTCAACAAGGCAATCGGCAGGCTGTTGAGGTGGACGAACGATGAGAAGCCGGTGCCGAAGTCGTCGAGGGAAAAGCGCACACCGAGGCGACCGAGGGCGTCCATGGTCTGCTTGACCAGGTCACTGCGGCGCATCACGGCGGTTTCGGTCAGCTCGAATTCCAGCCATTGCGCATCCACCCCGCGCTCGACAATCAGCCGGCTGAGGGTTGAGAGCAGTTGGCTGTCCTGGAACTGGCGGAACGACAGGTTGACCGCCATATGCAGCGGCGGCAGGCCGCGTTCGCGCAGGTCCTGCATGTCGCGCAGGGCCCGGGAGATCACCCAGTAACCCAGCGGTACGATCAACCCACTCTGTTCGGCCAGCGGCACGAATTCGCTGGGCGGCAACAGGCCGCGCTCGCCATGGCGCCAGCGCACCAGGGCTTCGAGGCCGACGATATGGCCGTCGTCCAGGTCGAGGCGCGGCTGGTAGTGCAGTTCCAGTTCGTCGCGACGCAGCGCGCGGCGCAATTCGCTTTCCAGGTCGGCCAGGCTGCGGGCGTTGCGGTTGATACGTTCGTTGAAGATATGAAAGGTGCAGCCCTGGGTGCTTTTGGCTTGCTGCATGGCGATATGGGCATGCCACATCAACGGGTCGGCGCCGGCACGCGCGCGGGCATGCGCGACGCCCAGGCTGCAACCGATCAGCAGGCTCTCGCCATCCACCCAATACGGTTCGGCCATGGCTTCGGTGATGCGCTCGGCCATCCATTCGGCACGCTGGGGCGCGCGGCGGGTGTCGATCAGCAAGGCAAACTCATCGCTGCCCAGGCGCGCCAGTTGGTCGCCGGCTTCGAGCTGGCTCTTGAGCCGCGAAACCACTTGCAGGATCAGCCGGTCGCCGGCCTGGTGGCCGAGGGCATCGTTGGCGTGGCGGAAGTTGTCGAGGTCCAGGTGGCCCAGGGCCAGGCCGCGCCCTTCGTTGTCTGCCAGGCGTGCGGCCAACAGGGTCTGGAAGCCCTGGCGGTTGGCGATACCGGTCAGCGGGTCTTGTTCGGCCAGGCGCTGCAAGGTGTTTTCCAGCACGCCACGTTCGCGCACATGGCGCAGGCAGCGGCGCAGGGTGTCGGCGTCCATGGCAAGACGGATCAGCCAGTCACTGACTCCCAGGGGCGCCACCAACGGCTCCTGTTCCAGCAACAACACGCACGGCAAGCTGCAACGGCCCGGGCCGGGTTGCAGGTTGGGCGTGGTCAACAGCACGGCGCTGTGGTCGTCATCGAACAGACGACTCACCGAGTCCCAGTTGGGCGCGCTGATCAGCACAGCCCCGTCGCCCATCGGCACCAGGCACTCGCGCAACAATGCTGCCCACTCAGGCGTATCGGCCAGTAGCAGCAAACGCAAGGGTTCGACAGGCGTGGACAAGCTAGCTCCCTAGACTCTGCAAGATTTCGTTGGCGGCAAGTATTATGACGTCAGGTCGAGCATTCACAAATGATAAAAGTTATCAAATACGAGCAGTACGCACAAAAGTCGCAAATACCCCCACATCCTGCGGCAAAGTAGCAAAAGCGGCAAATTTAGATCGAGTGGTACGTCACACCGTCGATCCAAGGCAGCAGAATCTCACCAGCCTGTTAAAATGCCCGCCCTTTTGAACAACGACTCCCTGAACTCTGTATGTCCCGACTCAATCCCCGGCAGCAAGAAGCCGTGAACTACGTCGGCGGCCCTCTATTGGTGCTCGCCGGTGCTGGCTCCGGCAAGACCAGCGTGATCACCCGCAAGATCGCGCACCTGATCCAGAACTGCGGCATCCGCGCCCAGTACATCGTCGCCATGACCTTTACCAACAAGGCGGCGCGGGAAATGAAAGAGCGGGTCGGCACCCTACTCAAGGGTGGCGAAGGCCGCGGCCTCACGGTGTGTACGTTCCACAACCTGGGGCTGAACATCATCCGCAAGGAGCATGTGCGGCTGGGCTACAAGCCGGGTTTCTCGATCTTCGACGAGACCGACGTCAAAGCCCTGATGACCGACATCATGCAGAAGGAATACGCGGGCGACGACGGCGTCGACGAGATCAAGAACATGATCGGCGCCTGGAAAAACGACCTGGTCCTGCCGCCCGAAGCCCTGGAAAACGCGCGCAACCCCAAGGAACAGACCGCCGCCATCGTCTACACCCACTACCAGCGCACGCTCAAGGCGTTCAACGCGGTGGACTTCGACGACCTGATCCTGCTGCCGGTGAAGCTGTTCCAGGAACACGCCGACATCCTCGAGAAGTGGCAGAACAAGGTACGTTACCTGCTGGTGGACGAATACCAGGACACCAACGCCAGCCAATACCTGCTGGTGAAGTTGCTGATCGGCAAGCGCAACCAGTTCACCGTGGTGGGCGACGATGACCAGTCGATCTACGCCTGGCGCGGCGCCCGCCCGGAAAACCTGATGCTGCTCAAGGACGACTATCCGTCCCTGAAAGTGGTGATGCTGGAACAGAACTACCGCTCCACCAGCCGCATCCTGCGCTGCGCCAACGTGCTGATCTCGAACAACCCCCACGAGTTTGAAAAACAACTGTGGAGCGAGATGGGCCATGGCGACGAGATCCGCGTGATCCGCTGCCGCAACGAAGACGCCGAAGCCGAGCGCGTGGCCGTGGAAATCCTCAGCCTGCACTTGCGCACCGACCGGCCCTACAGCGACTTCGCGATCCTCTATCGCGGCAACTACCAGGCCAAGCTGATCGAGCTGAAACTGCAGCACCATCAGGTGCCGTATCGTCTGTCCGGCGGCAACAGCTTTTTCGGACGCCAGGAAGTCAAAGACCTGATGGCCTACTTCCGCCTGATCGTCAACCCGGACGACGACAACGCCTTCCTGCGCGTGATCAACGTACCGCGTCGGGAAATCGGTTCGACCACCCTGGAAAAACTCGGCAACTACGCCACCGAACGCAAGATCTCGATGTACGCCGCCACCGACGAAATCGGCCTGGGCGAACACCTGGACACGCGCTTCACCGATCGCCTGTCGCGCTTCAAGCGCTTCATGGACAAAGTGCGCGAGCAATGCGCCGGCGAAGACCCGATCAGCGCCCTGCGCAGCATGGTCATGGACATCGACTATGAAAACTGGCTGCGCACCAACAGCTCCAGCGACAAGGCCGCGGACTACCGCATGGGCAACGTCTGGTTCCTGATCGAAGCGTTGAAGAACACCCTGGAAAAAGACGAAGACGGCGAAATGACCGTCGAAGACGCCATCGGCAAGCTGGTGCTGCGCGACATGCTCGAGCGCCAGCAAGAAGAGGAAGACGGCGCCGAAGGTGTACAGATGATGACCTTGCATGCGTCCAAGGGCCTGGAATTTCCCTACGTGTTCATCATGGGCATGGAAGAGGAAATCCTCCCGCACCGCTCCAGCATCGAAGCCGACACCATCGAGGAAGAACGGCGCCTGGCCTACGTGGGCATTACCCGCGCGCGCCAGACATTGGCCTTCACCTTTGCCGCCAAGCGCAAGCAATACGGCGAAATCATCGATTGCGCCCCCAGCCGGTTCCTCGACGAACTGCCGCCGGACGACCTGGCCTGGGAAGGCAACGATGACACCCCGACCGAGGTCAAGGCCGTTCGCGGCAACACCGCCCTGGCGGATATTCGCGCGATGTTAAAGCGCTAGAATCGACTATTTTTTAATCTACTTTCGGCGCACCGTGCGCCATTAGAGGAAGCGTTCCGTGGAAGCACTGCACAAGAAAATTCGCGAAGAAGGCGTCGTGCTTTCCGATCAGGTACTCAAAGTCGACGCCTTTCTGAACCATCAGATCGACCCGGCACTGATGAAACTGATCGGCGACGAATTCGCCGCGCTGTTCAAGGATTCGGGGATCACCAAGATCGTCACCATCGAAGCCTCGGGGATCGCCCCGGCGATCATGACCGGCCTGAACCTCGGCGTGCCGGTGATCTTCGCCCGTAAGCAACAGTCCCTGACCCTGACCGAAAACCTGCTGTCGGCAACGGTGTATTCCTTCACCAAGAAAGTCGAAAGCACCGTAGCGATCTCGCCGCGCCACCTGACCAGCAGCGACCGCGTGCTGATCATCGATGACTTCCTGGCCAACGGGAAGGCGTCCCAGGCGCTGATCTCGATCATCAAGCAGGCCGGTGCCACCGTTGCCGGCCTGGGGATCGTGATCGAGAAGTCGTTCCAGGGCGGGCGTGCCGAGCTGGATGCGCAGGGTTATCGGGTTGAATCGCTGGCGCGCGTGAAGTCGCTGAGCGGTGGTGTCGTCACCTTCATCGAGTAATCGCTGACGGAACCCGGTTAAACATGTGGGAGGGGCGGTGCGACGATTCGACTTGCCCCCGATAGCAGTGGCTCAGCCAACACATTTGTGTGACTGATACACCGCTATCGGGGGCAAGCCCCCTCCTACATTTAGTGCGCGGTGGCCTGGAGGCCGGCGAGCAACAGCCGCTGATACACGTCCTCTTTGAGCCCTTCCGGCTGGTCCAACCCCATCCGCTTCAGATGCTCGGGAAACGCCTCCGGCTCCGGTGCATCCAGCGCCGCCTTGCCCAGGTCGAAAATCTCGCTCAGCTTGAATTTGCTCTTGAGCCAGTTCAACCCCCGCAACAGGTCCCGTTCGACATCCGTGAAGTCGGTGCCCAGCGGATACTCCGGAAACAACCGGCGATGCCGGGCCTGAAGGCTCTGGAGCCGCTGCGGAGTGTTGTCGGTAAAGCGCGGGTCCAGCTGGAAATCCCGGGGTAGCTTGCCGGCCTCTTGCGCCTGCTCGATCAAGTCGCCCTGGAACCTGGAGTCGGTGATGTTGAGCAACGCCTCAATTACCTTGGCATCGGTCTGACCGCGCAAGTCGGCAATTCCGTATTCGGTGATGACAATGTCCCGCAGGTGCCGTGGGATCGTGCAATGGCCGTACTCCCACACGATATTGGAACTGACCTCCCCCGCCGCCTCGCGCCAGCTGCGCAACATCAGGATCGCGCGCGCGCCTTCCAGCGCGTGGGCCTGGGCAACAAAATTGTACTGCCCGCCCACGCCACTGAGCACGTGGCCACCTTCCAGTTGGTCGGCAACCCCGGCGCCGAGCAAGGTCACCACGATCGCGCTGTTGATGAACCGCGCATCCAGACGCTGCAAACGCTTGAGTTCTTCCTGCCCGTACAGCTCGTTGATGTAGCTGATGCGCGTCATGTTGAACGCCTGACGCTTGGCGAGGGTCATGTCCTGCAAGCGTTGGTAAAAACTACGCGGGCCAACGAAAAAACCGCCATGGATCGAAATGCCGTCGGGCTGGGCCGCATCATCGAGCAGGCCGGCATTTGCCTGTTCCTGCGTCGCCACATCCGGGTAGACCTTGCGCCGCACAATCCCCGCATCCGCCAGCACCAGCAGGCCGTTGACGAACATTTCGCTGCAACCATAAAGGCCTTTGGCAAACGGCTCGACGCCCCCTTCACGGCTGATCAGCGCCGCCCAGCGGTACACATCGAGGTCGGTCAGCAGCAGCCGATAGGCTTCGTTATCGGCCTGGCGCGCAAGCAAGGCGGCGGTCAGCGCATCGCCCATCGAACCGATACCGATCTGCAAGGTGCCGCCATCGCGCACCAGGGTGCTGGCATGCAGGCCGATAAAATGGTCCTGGAAACCCACCGGCATATTCGGTGTGGAGAACAGCGTGCTGCTGTCCTTTTCATCGAGCAGGTAGTCGAACGCATCCATGCCCAACTCCGAATCCCCGGGCATGTAGGGCAAATCGGTGTGGACCTGGCCGACCATCAGCACGGTTTCCCCAGCGGCGCGACGCTTGGCGATCATCGGCAGCAGGTCGAGGGTGACATCGGGGTTGCAGCTCAGGCTCAGCCGGTCGGGGTGCTCGGCGCTGCTGGCCACCAACTGCGCCACCAGGTTCAGGCCGGCGGCGTAGATATCGCGCGCGGCATGGCTGTAGTTGCTGCTGACGTAGTCCTGTTGCGCGGATTGGCTATGAAGCAGGCTGCCGGGCTGCATGAAAAATTGCTGGACGTGGATATTCGCCGGCAGGCTGTCCTTGTGCAGATCGGCGAGATAATCCAGCTCGGGATAATCGCCAAACACCCGCTCGGTAAACGGTTCCAGGAAGCGCTTCTGCAAGCCATCGCCCAACGCCGGGCGACCCAGGCTCAAGGCGGTATAGATCGTCAGCGCCCGCTCCGGCAGCTTGGCGATACGTCGGTACAGCGCGTTGACGAACAGATTGGGCTTGCCCAGGCCCAGGGGCAGGCCCATGTGGATATGCGCTGGCAAGCGCGCGAGTACGTCGTCAACGGCTTGCTCGATTGAACATAACTGCACCATCCGACCCTCCTGAACATTTGATGATTAGGGGTTGGATAGAGAGTGGCCCGTCTTGGTTGCAAAGAACAGCCTCAACCCCCGATCGCAGGCACAAAAAAGCCGCTCGTAAGCGGCATTTTTGACGAAGATCGCTGGATTACAACCCGGACATCTTCTTGATCGCACCTTTCAGATCAGCATCCGTGCAATCAGCACAGGTGCCTTTTGGCGGCATGGCATTGATACCCGTGATCGCCTTGGCCAGGATGCCGTCGAGGCCGCCCTGGTGGTCGGCGCGGTCTTTCCAGGCGGCGGTGTCGCCGATTTTCGGAGCACCCAACAGGCCGGTTCCGTGGCATGCATTGCAGTGCTTGGCAATGATCTCATCCGGTGTTTTCGCACCGCCGCCGCCGCCCGCTGTTGCGGCGACTTCCATCCCCTTGCACTCCTGCCCCTGCACACACACTTGGCCAACAGGCTCCAAGCGCTTGGCAATGTCATCATTGGTCGCAGCTTGAGCGCTGACAGCCCATAGGGCCAGTACGGTTGCTGGTGCAGCCAGCATTTTCATAATTAGGTTCACGCGTTCACCCTCAATGGTGGCTATTCACGCCTGCGGCCACGGTTTCGCAGGCGGCGAAAGTATAACGGTTAGCCCGTCTGGCTGAAACAACCCTATTAAGCAAAGGGAGATTCAGTCTCACGGAATACGCTGCGGGAGTCTCTGCAATGCTGGCAGGACGCCTCTTCTGTCAAAAGTTCGCGGGCGTGGCTGCGCTGATTAGTCGCGCCGGCACATCGAACGGATTACGAAAACGATGGGGCTTGGTGCTTTCAAAGTAGTAGCTATCGCCAGCTTCGAGCACAAAAGTTTCAAGACCGACGACCAATTCCAGGCGACCTTCCACCAGAATCCCGGTTTCTTCGCCTTCGTGGGTGAGCATTTCTTCGCCAGTATCGGCGCCAGGCGGGTAAATTTCGTTGAGAAACGTGATCGCCCGGCTCGGATGTGCGCGACCCACCAGTTTCATGGTGACGGCGCCGTCGGAGATATCAATCAGCTCGTTGGCTTTATAGACTACCTGGGTCGGTATTTCCTGGAGGATTTCCTCGGAAAAGAACTCGACCATCGACATGGGAATGCCGCCCAGCACCTTGCGCAAGGAACTGATGGAAGGGCTGACACTGTTTTTTTCGATCATCGAAATGGTGCTGTTGGTGACACCCGCACGCTTGGCGAGCTCGCGCTGGGAAAGACCCTTCAGTTTACGGATGGATTGCAGTCGTTCGCCGACGTCCAATGCGGGAGCCTCCTAGGATTCAGGCTTTGTTGTAATTGAGCGTTATCATGGCGACAGCGTTCAGTATTTACAACACTTGGGCCTAAATCCTCCCCTGCACCGTTCGTAGAGGCCGATCAAGCCCCGGAATAGAGCCTTGGCACGCGGCGCAGGTTGCAGAAGATCTGGTAGGGGATGGTCTCGGCGGCGGCCGCGACGTCACTGGCGAGGATGTTCTTGCCCCACAGCTCCACGGTGGAACCGAGGCCGGCCTGGGGCACGTCGGTGAGGTCGACGCACAGCATGTCCATGGACACCCGGCCGAGCAATTGGCTGCGCTGCCCCGCCACCAGCACCGGCGTGCCGGTGGGGGCGTGACGTGGATAACCGTCGGCATAGCCCATGGCAACCACGCCGACCCGCATCGGTTTCGGCGTGATGAATTTGGCACCGTAGCCCACCGGCTCGCCGGCCGGCAGTTCGCGCACGCAGATGACTTTCGATTCCAGGGTCATTACCGGCTGCAAGCGCGCGGCGGTGGCCTGGTCTTCACCAAACGGCGTCGTGCCGTACAACATGATGCCGGGGCGTACCCAGTCGCTGGGCACCTTCGGCCAGCCCATCACCGCCGGCGAATTGCGCAGGCTGACCTCGGCCGACAGCCCCTGGCGCGCCGCTTCGAACACCGCCACTTGTTCATTGCTGCGCACGCAATCGAGCTCATCGGCGCGAGCGAAGTGGCTCATCAATACGATCTTCGCCGCCTTACCGCTGGCGAGCAGGCGCTGGTACGCCTCGTGGTAGTCCTTGGGGTGCAGGCCGACGCGGTGCATGCCCGAGTCCAGTTTGAGCCACACGGTGAGGGGCTTGCGCAAGGCCGCCTGCTCGATGGCCTCCAGTTGCCACAGCGAATGCACCACGCACCAGAAATCATGCTCGACGATCAGCGGCAGCTCGTCGGCTTCGAAAAACCCTTCCAGCAGCAATACCGGCGCGCGGATACCGGCAGCCCGCAGCTCCAGTGCTTCCTCGATACAGGCCACGGCAAAACCATCGGCCTCGGCTTCCAGCGCCTGGGCCACGCGCACCGCGCCATGGCCGTAGGCATCGGCCTTGATCACAGCGAGGGCCTTGGCCCCCGTGACTTCACGGGCCAATTGGTAATTGTGGCGCAGGGCTTGGAGGTCGATCAGGGCACGGGCAGGACGCATGGCGGCAGGCTTCTAGGCGGCAGAGTGAAAAAAAACCGGCACCGACCAACCGCATCGGTACCGGGAGAGGGATCGTTGCTTAAGGCAGGGCGGCCACGACGGACAGCTCCACCAGGATTTGCGGCTCGCACAGTTTCGCTTCAACCGTGGCGCGGGCCGGGGCGACGCCTTTGGGCAGCCATGCGTCCCACACCGCGTTCATGCCGGCGAAGTCGGCGTCGATGTCTTTGAGGTAGATCGTCACCGACAGCAGCTTGCTTTTGTCGGTGCCGGCCAAGTCCAGCAAACGCTCGATATTGGCCAGGGTTTCACGGGTCTGTTGTTCAATCCCGGCACTCAGGTCGTCGCCGACTTGCCCTGCCAGGTACACGGTGCCGCCGTGGGCAACGATCTGGCTCATGCGCTCATTGGTGAGCTGGCGCTGGATTGACATGTTTTGCAGACTCCTGGTGGTTGCCATAACGGGAAATATCGAGGCCTTCGGCACTGATCTGCGGCGTTTTCTTGGCCATCAGGTCAGCCAGCAAACGACCGGAGCCGCACGCCATGGTCCAACCGAGGGTGCCGTGGCCGGTGTTCAGGAACAGATTCTTGAACGGGGTGGCGCCGACAATCGGCGTACCGTCCGGTGTGGTCGGACGCAGGCCGGTCCAAAAGATTGCTTCGGTCAGATTGCCGCCCTGAGGATAAAGGTCGTTGACGATCATCTCCAGGGTTTCACGCCGACGAGGGTTCAGCGACAGGTCAAAACCGGCGATTTCAGCCATGCCGCCGACACGGATGCGGTTGTCGAAACGGGTGATCGCGACCTTGTAGGTCTCGTCGAGAATGGTCGACGTCGGCGCCATCGCCGGGTTGGTGATCGGCACGGTCAGCGAGTAGCCCTTGAGCGGGTACACCGGCGCCTTGATCCCCAGCGGCTTGAGCAACTGCGGCGAATAACTGCCGAGGGCCAGGACGTAGCGGTCGGCGGTTTCCAGCTTGCCGTCGATCCACACACCGTTGATGCGATCACCGGCGTGGTCGAGGCGCTGGATGTCCTGTTCGAAACGGAACTCCACGCCCAACTGCTTGCACATGTCGGCCAGGCGCGTGGTGAACATCTGGCAGTCGCCGGTCTGGTCGTTCGGCAGGCGCAGGGCACCGGCGAGGATGTCGGTGACACTGGCCAGGGCCGGTTCGACGCGGGCGATGCCGGCACGGTCAAGCAATTCGAACGGCACGCCGGACTCTTTCAACACGGCGATATCTTTGGCAGCGCCATCGAGCTGCGCCTGGGTGCGGAACAGTTGGGTCGTACCGAGGCTGCGGCCTTCGTAGGCAATGCCGGTTTCAGCGCGCAGTTCGTCGAGGCAATCGCGGCTGTACTCGGACAGGCGGACCATGCGCTCCTTGTTCACCGCATACCGGCTGGCGGTGCAGTTGCGCAGCATCTGCGCCATCCACAGGTATTGGTTGATATCGGCGGTGGCCTTGATCGCCAGCGGCGCGTGGCGTTGCAGCAGCCACTTGATGGCCTTGAGCGGCACACCCGGCGCGGCCCATGGCGAGGCGTAGCCTGGAGAGACCTGGCCGGCGTTGGCGAAACTGGTTTCCATGGCCGCGGCTGGCTGGCGGTCGACCACGACCACCTCAAAACCGGCTCGCGCCAAATAGTAGGCACTGGTCACACCAATGACGCCGCTACCCAAGACCAGAACGCGCATTTTTATATCCTCATCGCGGCTTGACCGCCGACGTGTGTTGTTCGAGCAATGATGTGAGCAGTATAAAAAGCAATCACCAGTGCATTTCACTATATAAATGCCTATATTTGGCGACAATTCTTGGCAACAACCCTTTTCACAGAGGCGTATCCCCTATGCGTACCAACACCCAGACCAAACGGGAGCTGGACAAGATCGACCGGAACATCTTGCGCATCCTACAAGCCGACGGGCGCATTTCGTTCACGGAGCTGGGGGAAAAGGTCGGACTGTCGACCACCCCCTGCACCGAGCGCGTGCGCCGCCTTGAGCGTGAAGGGATCATCATGGGCTACAACGCACGCCTCAACCCCCAGCATTTGAAGGCGAGTTTGCTGGTATTTGTCGAGATCAGCCTCGACTACAAATCCGGCGACACCTTTGAAGAATTCCGCCGCGCCGTGCTGAAATTGCCCCATGTGCTGGAGTGCCACTTGGTCTCGGGGGACTTCGACTACCTGGTGAAAGCGCGGATCTCCGAGATGGCCTCGTACCGCAAACTGCTCGGCGACATCCTGCTCAAACTGCCCCATGTGCGGGAGTCCAAGAGCTATATCGTGATGGAAGAGGTGAAAGAGAGCCTCAATCTGCCCATCCCCGACTGACTGACACAACCGGGTCAATGTGGGAGGGGGCTTGCTTACTCCCACATTTAGACCAGCACCTGCCGGGTACTCGCCATGTATTCGTGGATCTGCTTCTCCACCCGCGGGTGAATCAGCTCCACCGGCCGCCGTCCATTGGGGCACGGCAAGGTCTTTGTGGTGCCGAAAAGCCTACAGATCAGCGGGCGCTCGTCATACACCGTGCAGCCATTGGGCCCCAGGTGTACGCAGTTCAACTCGTCCATGGCGGCTTCCTGTTCGGCAGCGGTCTTACGCGGCAGGCGCGACATTTCCTCGGGGGAAGTCGTCACCGGCCCACAGCAATCGTGGCAACCGGGGACGCACTCGAACGAGGGAATCTGTCGGCGCAATGCGCTGATTTTCTGACTGTTGCAACTCATCGAAACACGTACCGAACGGCGAATAGGCGTGGATTCTGCCGCAAAACCCCGCGGTGAGACAGCTTCGTCCGACCGCTGTATCCTGCGTCAAATTTTCCAAACGGGGATGTTCCCATGACTGCCAGCGCCCGGCACACCGCTTCCTACTACGCCGCCAGCAGCCTGCCGCAACCCGACTATCCGGCGTTGGCCGGCGAAACAGTGGCCGACGTGTGCGTGATCGGCGGCGGTTTTTCCGGGCTCAACACCGCGCTGGAACTGGCCGAACGCGGGTTCAGCGTGGTGCTGCTGGAAGCGCGCAAGATCGCCTGGGGCGCCAGCGGACGCAATGGCGGCCAGTTGATCCGCGGCGTTGGCCATGGCCTGGAGCAATTCACCAACGTGATCGGCACCGACGGCGTGCGCCAGATGAAACTGATGGGCCTGGAGGCGGTAGAAATCGTGCGCGAACGCGTCGAGCGTTTCCAGATCGCCTGCGACCTGACCTGGGGCTACTGCGACCTGGCCAACAAACCCCGCGACCTGCTCGGCCTCGCCGAAGACGCCGAAGAATTGCGCAGCCTGGGCTATCGCCACGAAGTACGCCTGCTGCAAGCCAGCGAAATGGGCAGTGTGATCGGTTCCGAGCGCTACGTGGGCGGCATGATCGACATGGGCTCGGGCCATCTGCACCCGCTGAACCTGGCCCTCGGCGAGGCAGCTGCCGCCCAAAAACTCGGCGTGCAACTGTTCGAACACTCCGAAGTGACGCGCATCGACTACGGCCCCGAGGTCAACGTACACACCGCCCGCGGCAATGTGCGCGCCAAGACCCTGGTACTGGCCTGCAACGCCTATCTGAAGGGGCTCAACCCACTGCTGAGCGGCAAAGTGCTGCCGGCCGGCAGCTATATCATCGCCACCGAGCCGTTAAGCGCCGCCCAGGCGGCCCAATTGCTGCCGCAAAACATGGCGGTGTGTGATCAGCGGGTGACGGTGGACTACTTCCGACTGTCTGCCGACCGTCGTCTGCTGTTCGGCGGCGCCTGCCACTATTCCGGGCGCGACCCCAAGGACATCGGCGCCTACATGCGGCCGAAGATGGTGCAGGTGTTCCCCCAACTGGCCGACGTGAAGATCGACTATCAATGGGGCGGCATGATCGGCATCGGTGCCAACCGCTTGCCGCAGATCGGCCGATTGGCAGATCAACCCAACGTGTATTACGCCCAGGCCTACGCCGGTCATGGCCTCAACGCGACACACCTGGCGGGCAAGCTGCTGGGCGAAGCCATCAGCGGCCAGCAGCAGGGACGTTTCGATCTGTTCGCCCAGGTGCCGCACATCACCTTCCCCGGCGGCAAGCACTTGCGCTCGCCGCTGTTGGCGCTGGGGATGCTCTGGCACCGGTTGAAAGAACTGGTGTGACTCAACTGCGCCAGAACGGCTTCAAGCCTTCCTGGCGCGCCTGCTCGGCGGTCAACCCGATATCCCGCAGTTGCTCGGCAGTCAGCTCCAGCAGCACCTTGCGCGTGTGGCGACGGTGCCAGAACAGGCTCCAGCGGTTGCGGGTCGGGGCCGACATCGCCCGCGCCTGCCCCGCTTCGAGTTCCTGGCCGTGTAACGTCAGCCGCACATCGCTCATGCCGTTCATTTTGTCGTCCTCATTTGCTGGTTGCCATGAGTGACTAGAATGAGCGAGTGGACAAAACCATTACAGATTCAACCAATTTTTATTAAATCCATACAGATACTGCCCACGAGTGGCTGAATCCTGTATTTTCCCAGAATCTGTACTGGTCCCCTGGGAGTGATCACCGTGACCCTTTACGTCAACCTCGCCGAATTGTTGGGCACCCGCATCGAACAGGGCTTCTACCGCCCCGGTGACCGGCTGCCTTCCGTAAGGGCCTTGAGTGTCGAGCACGGGGTCAGTTTGAGCACCGTGCAGCAAGCGTATCGCATGCTGGAAGACAACGGTCTGGCGATGCCGAAGCCCAAGTCCGGTTACTTCGTGCCCGTCGGCCGTGAGCTGCCGGCCTTGCCCGAAGTCGGCCGCCCGGCCCAGCGCCCGGTGGAAATTTCCCAGTGGGACCAAGTGCTCGAGTTGATCCGCGCGGTACCGCGCAAAGATGTCGTACAGCTGGGCCGCGGCATGCCGGATGTGTTGTCGCCCACCCTCAAGCCGCTGCTGCGCAGCCTGGCCCGCGTCAGCCGGCGCCAGGACCTGCCGGGGCTGTATTACGACAATATCCTCGGCTGTATGGAGTTGCGCGAACAAATCGCCCGACTGTCATTGGATTCCGGCTGCCAGTTGACCGCCGAAGACATCGTGATCACCACCGGCTGCCATGAGGCGCTGTCTGCCAGCATCCGCTCCATCTGCGAGCCGGGGGATATCGTTGCGGTGGACTCGCCGAGCTTCCACGGCGCCATGCAGACCCTCAAGGGCCTGGGCATGAAAGCCCTGGAAATCCCCACGGACCCGCTCACCGGCATCAGCCTCGAAGCCCTGGAACTGGCGCTGGAACAGTGGCCGATCAAAGTCATTCAACTGACCCCAAACTGCAACAATCCTTTGGGCTACATCATGCCGGAGGCACGCAAGCGGGCGCTGTTGACCCTGGCCCAGCGCTTTGACGTGGCGATCATCGAAGACGATGTATATGGCGAACTGGCCTACAGCTACCCGCGCCCGCGCACCATCAAATCCTTCGACGAAGATGGCCGCGTGTTGCTCTGCAGCTCGTTCTCGAAAACCCTGGCGCCAGGCCTGCGGATTGGCTGGGTCGCGCCGGGCCGCTACCTGGAGCGGGTGTTGCACATGAAATACATCAGCACCGGCTCCACTGCGACCCAGCCGCAGATCGCCATCGCCGAATTTCTCAAGGGCGGCCATTTCGAACCGCATTTGCGGCGGATGCGTACTCAATACCAACGTAATCGCGACATGATGCTCGACTGGGTCAGCCGTTATTTCCCCGCCGGCACCCGCGCCAGCCGACCTCAAGGCAGCTTCATGCTGTGGATCGAGCTGCCGGAAGGTTTCGACACCCTCAAGCTCAACCGGGTGTTGGTGGAACAAGGCGTACAAATCGCCGTGGGCAGTATCTTTTCCGCGTCCGGCAAGTACAGGAATTGCCTGCGCATGAACTACGCTGCCAAACCTACGCCGCAGATTGAAGAGGCGGTGCGCAAAGTCGGCGCCGTCGCGAGCAAGATGCTGGCCGAGGCCGCCGACTGACCTTTCCGGGAAAATAGCCGTCCTATGTCGACAACCGCCCTGATCTGAAAACGGTGCCCTTGATGACTCGACGGCTTTTAGCGTTTTTCCTGTTGGGCGCCCTGGCCCTGGGCGGCTGCGCCACGGTGAATGTGCCGCGCATCCCCAGCGATGCCCTGCCGGCGACGCAGTCGTCGTTCGGCCGTTCGATCCAGGCCCAGGCCGCGCCACATCAGGGCCGCTCCGGCTTTCGCCTGCTGCCCAACAGCAGCGAGGCGTTCATGGCCCGCGCCGAACTGATCCGCAACGCCCAGACCAGCCTCGACCTGCAGTACTACATCGTCCACGACGGCATCAGCACCCGCCTGCTCGTGGATGAACTGCTCAAGGCCGCCGACCGTGGCGTGCGTGTGCGTATCCTGCTGGACGACACCACCAGCGACGGCCTCGATCAGGTCATCGCCACCCTCGCCGCCCACCCCAACATCCAGATTCGCCTGTTCAACCCGCTGCACCTGGGGCGCAGCACCGGCGTGACGCGCGCCATGGGGCGCCTGCTCAACCTGTCGCTGCAACATCGGCGCATGCACAACAAACTGTGGCTGGCGGACAACAGCGCGGCCATCGTCGGCGGGCGCAACCTGGGCGACGAGTATTTCGACGCCGAACCCAACCTGAATTTCACCGACATCGACATGCTCAGCGTGGGCCCGGTGGCCGAGCAACTCGGCCACAGTTTCGACCAGTATTGGAACAGCGCCCTGAGCAAGCCCATCAATGAATTCATCTCCAACCTGCCGTCCAAAGGCGACCTGACCAGCGCACGCCTACGCCTGGAAGAATCCCTGGCCCAGTCGCGCCAACAGAACCACGCCTTGTACAACCGCCTGCGCACCTACAAGACCGAACCGCGCCTGGACATCTGGCGGCGCGAGCTGATCTGGGCCTGGAACCAGGCGTTGTGGGACGCCCCGAGCAAGGTACTCGCCAAGAATGATCCGGACCCGCGCCTGCTGCTGACCACCCAACTGGAACCGGAACTCGAAGGCGTCAACCATGAGTTGATGATGATTTCGGCGTATTTCGTGCCGGGGCAGCCGGGCCTGGTGTACCTGACCGGTCGCGCGGACGCGGGCGTCTCGGTGAGCCTGCTGACCAACTCCCTCGAAGCCACCGACGTGCCGGCCGTACACGGCGGCTACGCGCTCTATCGCAAGGCGCTGCTGGAGCACGGCGTGAAACTCTATGAGTTGCGCCGCCAACCCGGCGCACCCCGCACAGGCAGCGGGCCCCACCTGTTTCGTCGCGGCCTGTTCCTCGGCTCGGACTCCAGCCTGCACAGCAAGGCGATGATTTTTGATCGGCAGAAATCGTTTATCGGCTCGTTCAACTTCGACCCGCGTTCGGTGCTGTGGAATACCGAAGTCGGCGTGCTGGTGGACAGCCCTGAGCTGGCCGAACACCTGCGCAATCTGGCGCTGCAAGGCATGGCGCCAGCATTGAGCTACGAGGCGAAATTACAGGATGGCCAGGTGGTGTGGACCACCGAGGATAACGGGCAACCGCACACCCTGACCCGCGAGCCGGGCAGCTGGTGGCGCCACTTCAATGCCTGGTTCGCCACCTCCGTCGGCCTGGAACGCATGCTGTAGGAGCGAGCTTGCTCGCGAAGAACGCAAGAACACCACACTTAACCAGACCGTACCCGTCATCGCTAACGCCTTCATCCCCTCGCGCCTAAGCGGGCTGCGCGGCGCCAAACGCCCCCTGGCGCAACAACAGCACCACCAACCCCAGCGCCCCGGCCGCCATCAGCCACGGCAATGCATGCCCGCTGATCCACTGGCTGCCCGCACCGGCCACCAGCGGCCCGATCAGGCAACCGATGCCCCAGAGCTGCGCCACGTGGGCATTGGCGCGCACCAGCGCATCGTCGCGGTAACGCTCGCCGATCAGGATCAACGACAAGGTGAACAAACCACCCGCACTCGCGCCGAACAGCACCCACACCGGCCAGATCAGCAGCGTGTGCATCAACAACGGGACTGCCAGGCTCGCCCCCAGCAACAGCAGCGCGCAGCTCAAGAACAGCGTGCGCCGCGGCAGGTAGTCGGCCAGTGCGCCGATGGGCAGCTGCAGCAACGCATCGCCCACCACCACCGTGCTGACCATCGCCAGGGCGATCTCGGCCGTGAAGCCTTGCTGCAGGCAATACACCGGCAGCAGCGTCAGGATCATCGCCTCGAACGCCGCGAATAACGCCACCGCCCAGGCAATCGCCGGCAGGCTCCGACAGAAGCGCCACAGCTCGGCAAACGTCACGCTGAAGGACTCGGCGGTCGGCGCCCCGGAACGCCCCAGCAACAGCAACGGCGCCAGCGTCAACAGGCCCACGCCCACCCAGAACCCATAGTCATGATCGGTGCCCAGCACGCCCAACAGCAGCGGCCCCGACAGCTGGCTTAGCGCATAGGTGCAGCCATACAGCGCCACCAGCCGGCCGCGCCATTGCTCCACCACCAACTGGTTGATCCAGCTTTCGCCAAGAATGAACACGATGGTCAGGATCACCCCGATCATCAGCCGCAGCACCAGCCACACCGGGTAGCTCGGCAGGATCGCCAACAGGCCGATGGACACCGCCCCCGCCCACAGGCACAGGCGCATCAGATGCGCAGTGCCCAGCCAGGACGCCAGCCGACTGGAAACCTTCGCCCCCAACAGCACGCCGAAGGCCGGCATCGCAGCCATCACTCCAATGGCGAAGCTGCCGTAGCCCCAGCCTTCCAGACGCAGGGACACCAGCGGCATGCTGACGCCCAACGCCAGACCAACGCTGAGCACCGAGGCCAGCACGGCGAAATAAGTCGCCCAACGCATTTCCACGCTCCTGTGGATAGTTTTTTCAGGGCTGTAAACGAACGGTAGGAGCGCGCTTGCTCGCGAAGAACGCCAACGATAACGCGTGCTGTCTGGTTGAACGCGGTGTCTTTGAGTTCTTCGCGAGCAAGCTCGCTCCTACAGGGGACCTGCGGTGTTGCTTAGAGCTTGATCCAGGTCGCCTTCAGCTCGGTGTACTTGTCGAACGCATGCAGCGACTTGTCGCGACCGTTGCCCGACTGCTTGAAGCCACCAAACGGCGCGGTCATGTCACCGCCGTCGTACTGGTTGACCCACACGCTACCGGCGCGCAGTGCCTTGGCGGTGAGGTGCGCCTTGGAGATATCCGCCGTCCACACCGCCGCGGCCAGGCCGTATTGGGTGTCGTTGGCGATGGCGACGGCTTCTTCGGCGCTGTCAAAAGTGAGCACCGAGAGGACCGGGCCGAAGATTTCTTCGCGGGCGATCTTCATCGCGTTGGTCACTCCGTCGAAAATCGTCGGCTCGACGTAAGTGCCACCGGTCTCTTCCAGCGTGCGCTTGCCGCCCGCCACCAGTTTGGCACCGTCGGCATGACCGGCTTCGATGTAGGACAGCACGGTGTTCATCTGTTGAGTGTCTACCAGCGCGCCGACGTTCGTGGCCGGGTCCAGCGGGTTGCCTGGCTTCCAGCCCTTCAGCGCGGCGATCACCAGCGGTAGGAATTTATCCTTGATGGAGCGCTCCACCAGCAGACGCGAACCGGCGGTGCAGACTTCGCCCTGGTTGAAGGCAATCGCGCCGGCGGCGGATTCGGCGGCGGCTTGCAGGTCCGGGGCATCGGCGAACACGATGTTCGGGCTCTTGCCGCCCGCTTCCAGCCATACACGTTTCATGTTCGATTCGCCGGAGCGGATCAACAGCTGTTTGGCGATTTTGGTGGAGCCAGTGAACACCAGGGTGTCGACATCCATGTGCAGCGCGAGCGCGTTACCCACGGTGTGGCCGTAGCCCGGCAGCACGTTGAACACGCCTTTTGGAATACCGGCCTCAACGGCCAGGGCCGCGATGCGGATGGCGGTCAGCGGGGATTTTTCGGACGGTTTGAGGATCACGGAGTTACCGGTCGACAGCGCCGGCCCGAGTTTCCAGCAAGCCATCATCAGCGGGAAATTCCACGGCACGATGGCGGCAACCACACCGACCGGCTCACGGGTCACCAGACCCAGCTGATCGTGAGGGGTGGAAGCGACTTCATCGTAAATCTTGTCGATGGCCTCGCCGCTCCAGCTCAGGGCATTCGCCGCGCCGGGTACGTCGATATTCAGGGCGTCGCTGATCGGCTTGCCCATGTCCAGGGTTTCCAGCAGCGCCAGCTCTTCGGCATTGGCCTTGAGCAACGCGGCGAAACGGATCATGGTGGCCTTGCGCTTGGCCGGCGCCAGGCGCGACCAGACACCGGAATTGAACGTGGCGCGGGCATTTTCCACGGCGCGCTGGGCGTCGGCGACGTCACAGCTGGCAACGCTGGTCAGCAGGCGGCCATCGACGGGGCTGATGCATTCGAACGTGTCGCCGGAAACGGCGGCGGTGTACTCGCCATTGATATAGGCGCGGCCTTCGATCTTCAGATCCTTGGCGCGTTGCTCCCAGTCGGCACGGGTCAGGGTGGTCATGCGAGTGTCCTCCTCTTATTGAA
The DNA here is from genome assembly GCF_023651955.1 of Pseudomonas sp. Y39-6. Taxonomy (NCBI): domain Bacteria; kingdom Pseudomonadati; phylum Pseudomonadota; class Gammaproteobacteria; order Pseudomonadales; family Pseudomonadaceae; genus Pseudomonas; species Pseudomonas sp. Y39-6. Next base: position 6,821,830 of record NZ_CP069594.1, read on the forward strand.
TACAAGGGCCAGGCGATGTGCCCCGGCAGCCTCAAAGAATGCTTGCCCCGCCAGCCAGTTGTTCGGCTCAAGGCAACTGCCACCCTAAACCAGCGGCTGGGGATGTATCAATATATTTGACATAACGCCGGTAAACGCCCTTGCGATGTTCATTTTAATAAACATAGACTTTGGGCTCTCCAACCGCAGGCCAGACGGGACACGCACATGAGCATCCAGGACATCGTCGACTTCAGCCAAGCCAACACCGCCCCCGATCGCTACCTCCCTGCCCCGGAAAAAATCCTCAAGGGCAATCCCGAGCAAACGATCTACAACCACTACAATAGCCCGTGCGGCCAGATGAGCGCCGGCGTCTGGGAAGGCGACGTCGGGCAGTGGAAGGTCAACTACACCGAACATGAGTACTGCGAGATTGTGCAGGGGGTTTCCGTACTGCGCGATGCCGAGGGCAACGCCAAGACCTTGCGCGCCGGCGACCGCTTCGTGATCCCGGCCGGCTTCAGCGGCACCTGGGAAGTGCTCGAGCCCTGCCGCAAGATCTATGTGGTGTTCGAACAGAAGGCCTGATCAGCAAATCCTGCGCAAAAAAAAGCCCGAATCGTGAGAAACGGGCTTTTTTTCACAAGGAAGAAAATCAATTACTTGATTTTGCCTTCTTTGTAGATCACGTGCTTGCGAACGCGCGGGTCGAACATTTTCTTTTCGAGCTTGTCCGGGGTAGTACGCTTGTTCTTGTCGGTAGTGTAGAAGTGACCAGTACCGGCGCTAGAGATCATTCGAATCAATTCACGCATGATAGAGCTCCTTAGATCTTGCCAGCGGCGCGGATTTCGGCCAGCACGACAGTGATGCCACGCTTGTCGATAATGCGCATGCCTTTGGCAGATACGCGCAGACGCACAAAACGTTTCTCTTCTTCAACCCAGAAGCGGTGATGCTGCAGGTTCGGCAGGAAACGACGACGGGTTTTGTTATTTGCGTGGGAAATGTTATTCCCAGTCACCGGACCCTTACCGGTAACTTGACAGACTCTCGACATGCCTCAGCCCTCTAAAACCACATGCCCAACCCGGCATGGGTTGGCCGCTTAATCTCTCAGTCATTTGGCGCCAGGCGCCGCGTTTCTTTAGGGTCTTACCGGCTACACCTACAAGCGAAGGAACCGGGCCCCTAGAAAAGAGCGCTGCTTTATACCAGAAAGACCCAAGTGCAACAACAGCCCGTGTGTTTTTACCGGCGTAAATCTCGGCGACAGATGGCCGAACCGTTGCCAGGAGGGGCCGCTGCAATAGCCGACCGCTCGTCGCACAGAATGATTTACAACGCCCGCAAGTACCAAAAAGTACAAGGCGAAACGCGCTGAGGCGCCATCAAAACAGCATTTGAGCCAAAAGCACAGGCAAAAATGGACTAGTCATTTATCAATCAGACCACTACGGTAGGACTTTTCCAGACTGCACTCGCAGATGGGCCTTCGATCTGCACAGGAAACCGAACATGCGCCTCGCTGCCCTACCGCTTTTGCTAGCCCCTCTGTTTATCGCGTCGCAGGCCCTGGCGGCCACCAATCTGAGCGTGTGTACCGAAGCCAGCCCCGAAGGGTTCGACGTAGTGCAGTACAACTCGCTGACCACCACCAACGCCTCGGCCGACGTGCTGATGAACAGCCTGGTGAACTATGACGCAGCCAGCGGCAAGCTGGTGCCAAGCCTGGCGGACAGCTGGGAAGTGTCGCCGGACGGCCTGACCTACACCTTCCAGTTGCACCCCAACGTAAAATTCCACCGCACCGACTATTTCACCCCGAGCCGCACCCTGACCGCCGAGGATGTCCGCTTCAGCTTCGAGCGCATGCTCGATCCGGCCAACCCATGGCACAAGATCGCCCAGAGCGGCTTCCCCCATGCCCAGTCGCTGCAATTGCCCGCACTGATCAAGAAGATCGATGCCCTTGACCCGCTGACCGTGCGCTTCACCCTCGACCACCCCGACTCGACCTTCCTCGCCGCGTTGAGCATGGGTTTTGCCTCGATCTACCCGGCCGAGTACGCCGACAAGCTGCTCAAGGCCGGCACCCCGGAGAAGCTCAACAGCCAGCCCATCGGCACCGGCCCGTTCATTTTCACGCGATTCCAGAAAGACGCCGTGGTGCGCTACAAAGCCAACCCGGATTATTTCGCCGGCAAACCGGCTGTGGATAACTTGATCTTCGCCATCACCCCGGATGCGAACGTGCGCCTGCAGAAACTGCACCGCGACGAATGCCAGATCGCACTGTCGCCCAAACCCCTGGATGTGGGCGAAGCCGAGAAAGATCCCGCACTCAAAATAGAAAAAACCGCAGCATTCATGACTGCATTCGTCGCGATCAACAGCCAGCACCCACCGCTGGACAAGCCCGAAGTGCGCCAGGCGATCAACCTGGCCTTCGACAAGGACAGCTACCTCAAAGCCGTGTTCGAAGGCACCGCCGAAGCCGCCAACGGCCCCTACCCGCCCAACACCTGGAGCTATGCCAAGGAGTTGCCGGGTTATCCACAGGACATCGCCAAGGCCAAGCTGCTGCTGGAGCGCGCCGGGCTCAAGGACGGCTTCAAGACCACGATCTGGACACGCCCCACCGGCAGCCTGCTGAACCCCAACCCCAACCTCGGCGCGCAACTGCTGCAGGCGGACCTGGCCGAGGTCGGCATCCAGGCCGAGATCCGCGTGATCGAATGGGGCGAGCTGATCCGCCGCGCCAAGGCCGGCGAACACGACCTGCTGTTCATGGGCTGGGCCGGCGACAACGGCGACCCGGATAACTTCCTGACTCCGCAGTTCTCCTGCGCGGCAGTGAAATCCGGCACCAACTTCGCCCGCTATTGCGACCCGACCCTGGACAAGCTCATCAGCGCCGGCAAGACCACCAGCGAGCAAGGGGTGCGCAGCAAGCTGTATCAACAGGCCCAGGCGCAGATCCAACAGCAGGCCCTGTGGCTGCCGCTGGCGCACCCGATGGCGTTCGCCCTGATCCGCAAGAATGTCGAGGGGTACCAGGTGAGCCCGTTTGGGCGGCAGGACTTTTCGAAAGTCAGCGTCAAGCCCTGAGCTGCAAGCTGCAAGCCCCCTTGAGGCTTGCAGCTGCAACCTTGCAACTGCTGCCCCTCCTACATCCACCCGTATTCCGCCATCGACAATGGATCACCATCGCCCACGATGATGTGATCCAGCACCCGCACATCCACCACTTCCAAGGCTTTTTGCAGAATCTTGGTCAATTTCCGATCAGCCGCACTCGGTTCCACACTCCCCGAAGGATGGTTGTGGCACAGGATCAACGCCGCCGCGTTATACGCCAGGGCGCGCTTGACCACTTGCCGCGGGTAAACCACGGTGGCGTCGATGGTGCCCTGGAACAACGCCTCGAACCCCAGCACCCGATGCTTTGAATCGAGAAACAGGCAGCCGAAAATCTCGTGAGGCTCATGGCGCAACAGCGCCTTGAGGTAGTCACGCACAGCGACCGGGCTTTCCAGCACCGAGTCACTGCGCAGTTGTTCGGCCAAGTGGCGCCGGGACATTTCCAGCACCGCCTGCAGTTGGGCAAACTTCGCCGGCCCCAGCCCCAACTGCTGGCTGAACAGCACCTGGCTGGCCTCCAGCAGCGGGCGCAGGCCACCGAACTGCGCCAACAGATGCCGCGCCAGGTCCACCGCGCTCCGCCCGGCCACACCGGTGCGCAGGAAGATAGCCAACAGTTCGGCGTCGGACAGCGTTGCGGCCCCCCATTCCAAAAGCTTCTCCCGCGGCCGCTCGGCCACCGGCCAATCACGAATACTCATCCCGCCTCCCTGTGCATGTGCGCCGCTGTTGCCTGGCGGACGCTGTGTTATCGTAGGCCCTCTTTTTTGCATGCGATTTCACCTGGGGAGGGGGCATCGCAGGCGTCACTGAACTGGAAAGGCAAACCAATGCAGCGTCTGTATCGGAAACGCATCGTTCTCGGCGTCGGCGGCGGCATTGCCGCCTACAAGAGCGCAGAGCTGGTTCGCAGGCTTCTCGACCAGGGCGCCGAAGTGCGCGTGGTCATGACCCGCGGCGGCAGTGAGTTCATCACCCCGCTGACCATGCAGGCCTTGTCCGGCCACCCGGTTCACCTGGACCTGCTGGACCCGGCCGCCGAAGCCGCCATGGGCCATATCGAACTGGCCAAATGGGCCGACCTGGTGCTGATCGCCCCGGCCACCGCCGACCTGATCGCCCGCCTGGCGCAAGGCATCGCCGATGACTTGCTGACCACGCTGGTCCTGGCCACCGACGCCACTGTCGCCATCGCCCCGGCCATGAACCAGGCCATGTGGCGCGACCCGGCCACCCAAGCCAATACGCAGCTCCTGCAAAGCCGTGGCCTCAAGGTGTTCGGCCCGGCCTCCGGCAGCCAGGCCTGCGGCGACGTCGGCATGGGCCGCATGCTCGAAGCCACCGACCTGGCACTGTGCGCCGCCGAGTGCTTCCAGCACCTGGCCCTGACTGGCAAGCACGTGTTGATCACCGCCGGCCCGACCCAGGAAAACATCGACCCGGTGCGCTACATCACCAACCATAGCTCAGGAAAAATGGGCTTTGCCCTGGCTGAAGCGGCGGTCGAGGCAGGCGCGCGCGTGACCCTCATCACCGGCCCGGTGCATTTGCCGACGCCCGATCGTGTCACCCGGATCGACGTGGTCAGCGCCCGGGACATGTTGGCGGCCTGTGAGGCGGCCATTCCCTGCGACCTGTTTATCGCCTCGGCAGCGGTTGCGGATTACCGCCCGGAAGTCGTCGCCCCGCAAAAGCTCAAGAAAGACCCTACCAGCGGCGACGGCCTGCTCCTGCAAATGGTGCGTAACCCGGACATCCTGGCCACCATCGCCAGCCGCCCGGACCGTCCGTTCAGCGTCGGTTTCGCCGCCGAGACCGAGCACCTGCTGGACTACGCCGCACGTAAATTGAAAGACAAAAACCTCGACCTGATCGTTGCCAATGATGTCGCCAACCCAAGCATCGGCTTCAACAGTGAGGAAAACGCCTGCAGCGTGATCGATCGCGACCTGCACGCCACCCTTTTCGCCCAGACCAGCAAGGGCAAGATTGCCCGCCAACTGATCTCTTTTATCGCCCAACGGCTGAACCAGGTTTAATTTACATGCACGCTTTGCAAGCCAAGATCCTCGACCCCCGCATCGGCACCGACTTCCCCCTGCCGGCCTATGCCACACCGGGCTCCGCCGGCCTGGACCTGCGCGCCATGCTCAAGGAAGACACCGTCCTCGAGCCGGGCCAGACCCTGCTGATTCCGACCGGCCTGTCGATTTATGTCGGCGACCCGGGCCTGGCGGCGCTGATTCTGCCGCGCTCGGGCCTCGGCCATAAGCACGGCATCGTGCTGGGCAACCTGGTCGGCCTGATCGACTCGGACTACCAGGGCGAGCTGATGGTGTCGTGCTGGAACCGCGGCCAGACCTCCTTCAACATCGTCGTCGGCGAGCGCATCGCGCAGCTGGTGCTGGTGCCGGTGGTGCAGGCGCACTTCGAACTGGTACAGGAATTCGACGCAACCCAACGCGGCGCAGGCGGTTTTGGGCATTCCGGCAGTCACTGACCACACCAAACCGGGGCGGACGCTACCGTCCGGCCCGGTTAGATGCCACCGCATGGCCTTTCAGGATGAAGAATGCGCGGACCTGACGAGCGACATTTTCCAAGTAAAATCAATGCATTACGCAAACATAAGCGCGGAGCGGATGCTCCGATGGCCTTTTTGCACCACGAACTCTGCACCGAAAACGCCGTCATACCCTTCAGTTTAAGCCTGCCGGTCAGCCACATTAAGGCCAGCCTTGTCTCTTTCAGATGGAGTTTCCCCCCGCGATGAGTACCGCCGCCCGAGTAGCCCCGACCTTCCCCGACAGCATCTTCCGCGCCTATGACATCCGTGGCGTGGTGCCCAAGACCCTGACCGCCGAAACCGCCTACTGGATTGGCCGCGCCATCGGCGCCCAAAGCCTGGCCCAGGACGAACCGAACGTTTCGGTCGGCCGTGACGGTCGCCTGTCCGGTCCCGAGCTGGTGGAGCAATTGATCCAGGGCCTGGCCGACAGCGGTTGCCATGTCAGCGACGTCGGCCTGGTGCCGACCCCGGCGCTGTACTACGCCGCCAACGTGCTGGCCGGCAAATCCGGGGTGATGCTCACCGGCAGCCACAACCCGTCGGACTACAACGGCTTCAAGATCGTCATCGCCGGCGACACCCTGGCCAACGAACAGATCCAGGCCCTGCACACACGCCTGAAAACCAACGACCTGACCAGCGGCAAAGGCAGCATCACCAAGGTCGACATTCTTCAGCGCTACTCCGACGAAATCACCGGCGACGTCAAACTCGCGCGCCGCCTGAAAGTGGTGGTGGACTGCGGCAACGGTGCGGCCGGCGTGATCGCCCCGCAACTGCTCGAAGCCCTGAACTGCGAAGTGGTGCCGTTGTTCTGCGACGTCGACGGCAACTTCCCCAACCACCATCCAGACCCGGGCAAGCCTGAAAACCTGGTGGACCTGATCGCCAAGGTCAAGGAAACCGGGGCCGACGTCGGCCTGGCCTTTGACGGCGACGGTGACCGCGTGGGCGTGGTGACCAACACCGGCGAAAACGTGTTCGCCGACCGCCTGCTGATGCTGTTCGCCCGTGATGTGGTGGCGCGCAACCCGAATGCCGAAATCATCTTCGACGTAAAATGCACCCGTCGCCTGACGCCGCTGATCAAGGAATATGGCGGTCGCCCGCTGATGTGGAAGACCGGTCACTCGTTGATCAAAAAGAAAATGAAGGAAACCGGCGCGCTGCTGGCCGGCGAAATGAGCGGCCACGTGTTCTTCAAGGAGCGTTGGTTCGGGTTTGACGACGGCATTTACAGCGCCGCTCGTCTGCTGGAGATCCTCAGCAAGGAAAAATCCACGGCGCAGGAGCTGTTTCAGACCTTCCCGAATGATATTTCTACGCCAGAGATCAATATCCATGTGACCGAAGAGAGCAAATTCAGCATCATTGACGCATTGCACGATGCGCAATGGGGCGAAGGCGCCAACCTGACCTCCATTGATGGTGTGCGAGTCGATTACGCCAAAGGCTGGGGCCTGGTTCGCGCGTCCAACACCACACCGGTGCTGGTGCTGCGTTTCGAGGCGGATACCGAGGCTGAGTTGCAGCGCATCAAAGACGTGTTCCACGTCCAGTTGAAACGTGTTGCCCCCGATCTCCAATTACCGTTCTGATTTTTTTGCACCGGAGCCCTGAATGACCCTCGAACGCGAAGCCGCTGCCAACACCGCCAAGGTCCTGTCCGAAGCGTTGCCCTACATTCGACGCTACGTCGGCAAGACGCTGGTGATCAAATACGGCGGCAATGCCATGGAAAGCGACGAGCTGAAAACCGGCTTTGCCCGCGATATCGTGTTGATGAAAGCCGTGGGGATCAACCCGGTGGTGGTCCACGGCGGCGGCCCGCAGATCGGCGACCTGCTCAAGCGCCTGTCGATCGAAAGCCACTTCATCGATGGCATGCGAGTCACTGACGCGCAGACCATGGACGTGGTGGAGATGGTCCTCGGCGGCCAGGTGAACAAAGACATCGTCAACCTGATCAACCGCCACGGCGGCAGCGCGATTGGCCTGACCGGCAAGGACGCGGAGCTGATCCGCGCGAAAAAACTGACCGTAACCCGTCAGACGCCGGAAATGACCCAGCCGGAAATCATCGACATCGGCCAGGTGGGCGAAGTGATCGGTATCAACACCGACTTGCTGAACCTGCTGGTCAAAGGTGATTTCATCCCGGTCATTGCGCCGATCGGCGTGGGCGCCAACGGCGAGTCCTACAACATCAACGCCGACCTGGTTGCAGGCAAAGTGGCCGAAGCGCTGAAGGCTGAAAAGCTGATGCTGCTGACCAACATCGCCGGCCTGATGGACAAGCAAGGCAAGGTGCTGACCGGCCTGACCACCCAACAAGTGGACGAGCTGATCGCCGACGGCACCATCTACGGCGGCATGCTGCCGAAGATCCGTTGTGCGCTGGAAGCGGTACAGGGCGGCGTCGGCAGCTCGCTGATCCTTGATGGCCGCGTGCCGAATGCGATCCTGCTGGAAATCTTCACCGACACCGGTGTGGGTACGCTGATCAGCAACCGCAAGCGTCCTTAAACACAAAAAGCCCCACCCCCTGTAGGAGCGAGCTTGCTCGCGAAAAACGTAAAGACGCCGCGTTCATCCAGAATAAACGCGTCATCGTTGGCGTTCTTCGCGAGCAAGCTCGCTCCTACAGGGGGTGGGGCTTTTTGTTGTGCGGCGTTTACTGGACGCCGAATTGCTCGCGGTACGCCCGTACTGCCGGCAAGTGCTGCTTGAGCTGCGGATCATCTTCCAGGAACTGCAACACCTGGTTCAACGACACGATGCTCACCACCGGGATGCCGAAATCGCGCTCCACTTCCTGGATCGCCGACAACTCACCATTGCCACGCTCCTGGCGGTTCAAGGCGATCAGCACGCCTGCGGCCTTGGCACCCTCCTGGGAGGCGATGATCTGCATCACTTCACGGATGGCGGTGCCGGCGGTGATCACGTCGTCGATGATCAGCACGTTGCCGGTGAGCGGAGCGCCCACCAGGCTGCCGCCTTCGCCATGGGCCTTGGCTTCCTTGCGGTTGAAGCACCACGGCAGATCGCGCCCATGGTGTTCGGCCAACGCCACGGCCGTCGCGGCGGCCAGGGGGATGCCCTTGTAGGCCGGACCGAACAGAACGTCGAAGGAAATACCGCTTTCAACGATGGCAGCCGCGTAGAAACGCCCCAGCTGAGCCAGGGCCGAACCCGAGTTGAACAAGCCGGCATTGAAGAAATACGGGCTGGTGCGCCCGGACTTGAGGGTGAACTCACCGAAGCGCAAAACCCCGCGATCGATGGCAAAACGAATGAAATCGCGTTGATACGCCTGCATGAAAAAAGCCTCAGATACCACGGATTTAGCTAATTAGGTAGACGGCGTGTATCATACACGCACGCGATTTTTGGGGCCATTTATGCGGATCATCAGTGTGAACGTTAATGGTATTCAGGCTGCAGTCGAGCGTGGTTTGCTCAGTTGGCTGCAAGCCCAGAATGCCGACGTCATCTGCCTGCAGGACACCCGCGCCTCCGCCTTTGAACTGGACGATCCAGCCTTCCAACTGGATGGCTACTTCCTTTATGCCTGCGATGCCGAAGTGCCCACCCAAGGTGGCGTGGCTTTGTACTCGCGGTTGCAACCCAAGGCGGTCATCAGCGGCCTCGGCTTCGAGACAGCCGACCGCTACGGGCGCTACCTGCAAGCCGATTTCGACAAGGTCAGCATCGCGACCTTGCTGCTTCCTTCGGGGCAGAACGGCGATGAAGACTTGAACCAGAAGTTCAAGCTAATGGACGACTTCGCCCGTTATCTGGATAAACAGCGACGCAAACGTCGCGAGTACATTTATTGTGGCTCGCTGTACGTGGCGCAACAGAAGCTGGATATCAAGAACTGGCGCGACAGCCAGCAATCCCCGGGTTTCCTGGCGCCGGAACGGGCCTGGATGGACGAGATTGTCGGCAACATGGGCTATGTCGATGCCCTGCGCGAAGTCAGCCGCGAAGGCGACCAGTACAGCTGGTGGCCAGACAACGAACAGGCTGAGATGCTCAACCTGGGCTGGCGTTTCGACTACCAGCTGCTGACCCCGGGCCTGCGTCGCTTTGTGCGCAGCGCACGACTGCCACGCCAGCCGCGCTTCTCACAGCACGCGCCGCTGATCGTGGACTATGACTGGACACTGACCATCTGAGGTCTTTGCCCAGGCACAAAAAAAACCGACATCGCTGTCGGTTTTTTTGTGCGCGCCTGGTTACTTGATCAGCCGCCAGGTCCATGGGTAGCGGTAGGCCGTGCCGTTGTTGGCCTTGATCCCGCCAATGATCGTCAGCACCAGCGCCGCGACCACCAGGATCAACATCAACAGGAAGCCGATCACCACGAACCCCAGCACCATGCAGACCAGCCAGGCAATGGCCACGGTGATCTGGAAATTCAGGGCTTCCTTGCCCTGGTCATCGATCAGCGGGTCCATGTCCTTCTTGATCTGCCACAGGATCAGCGGCCCCAACAGGCTGCCGAAAGGGAACACCAGGCCCAGAAACGCCGCGAAGTGACACAACATCGCCCATTGGCGGACTTCCTTGGACGGTGCCGGAACCGGCAATTGACTGTCACTCATGGCGTTTCTCCTTGAAGCCGGTTCAGTCGGCCAGCGCGGCGTTCTGCAGCTCGAAAATCTCGGTCATGCCTTTCTGCGCCAGCGCCAGCATGGCATTCAGCTCAGCCGGCTGGAATGGCGCACCTTCGGCGGTGCCCTGCACTTCGATGAAACCACCGGTGCTGGTCATCACCACGTTCAGGTCGGTCTCGGCGGCCGAGTCTTCCAGGTAATCCAGGTCCAGCACTGGCTCGCCCTGGTACATGCCCACCGACACAGCGGCGATCATCTGCTTGAGCGGGTCGCCGGCTTTCAGGCCGCCACGCTTCTTGATCACTTTCAACGCGTCGACCAGCGCAACCATGGCACCGGTGATGGAGGCAGTGCGCGTGCCGCCGTCGGCCTGGATCACGTCGCAGTCGACGTACAGGGTCACGTCGCCCAGCTTGGACATGTCCAGGGCGGCACGCAGCGAACGGCCGATCAGGCGCTGGATTTCCAGGGTACGGCCGCCTTGCTTGCCACGGCTGGCTTCACGCTGGTTACGCTCGCCGGTGGCGCGCGGCAGCATGCCGTATTCGGCGGTCAACCAACCCTGGCCCTGGCCCTTGAGGAAACGCGGCACGCCGTTTTCGACGCTGACGGTGCAGATCACCTTGGTATCGCCAAACTCGACCAGTACAGATCCCTCGGCGTGTTTGGTGTAGTTGCGGGTGATGCGGATCGAGCGGAGCTGATCGGCAGCGCGACCACTTGGACGTTTCATAGGGGATACCTGTACGGAGGACGAAAAACTGCCGAGCATTATAGAGCCGCGAGCCGATTCGGGGCACGTCTAAAAAATTCGGTTACGAATCGTCGACTGGCGGTGCTTTGTCAGTGCCAGGGTTTGGGGCCAATCGCCCCACTGCGCTACACTCCTGCGCCTTCGCAGCCTGTCGGCTTCAATTTACCCATCAGCCCGCCATCGCGGGACTGCAACGCGAGGTACCTCCATGGTGCACAGCATGACCGCCTTCGCCCGCGTCGAAAAAGCCGGCGCGCAAGGCACCCTGAGCTGGGAACTGCGCTCGGTCAACAGCCGCTACCTGGAGCCGCACCTGCGCCTGCCGGAATCGTTCCGCGACCTCGAAGGCGCGGTACGTGAAGCACTGCGCCAGGGCATTTCCCGCGGCAAGCTGGAATGCACCCTGCGCTTTACCGAGGAAACCACCGGCAAACCGCTGCAGGTCGACCGCGAGCGCGCCGCGCAACTGGTCGCCGCCGCCGAAACCATCGCCGGCCTGATCAAGCAGCCGGCCGCGCTGAACCCGCTGGAAGTGCTGGCCTGGCCCGGCGTGCTGGTGGCCGACGCCAGCGACCCGCAAGCCCTCAACGCCGAAGCCCTCGCCTTGTTCACCCAGGGTTTGAAGGAACTCAAGGCCGGCCGCGAGCGCGAAGGCGCCGAGCTGGCCCGCCTGATCAGCGAGCGCCTGAGCGCGATCGAAGCCGACGTGGTCACCTTGCGCGAGCTGGTGCCGCAGATGCTCGCGACCCAGCGCCAGAAGGTCCTCGACCGCTTCGCCGACATGAAGGCCGACCTCGATCCGGTACGCCTGGAGCAGGAAATGGTCCTGTTGGCGCAGAAGAGCGACGTCGCCGAAGAGCTCGATCGCCTGAGCACCCACATCCTTGAAGTACGCCGCGTGCTCAAGTCCGGCGGCGCCGCCGGTCGGCGCCTGGATTTCCTGATGCAGGAACTCAACCGCGAAGCCAATACACTGGGCTCCAAGGCGTTCGATCCGCGCAGCACCACGGCGGCGGTCAACCTCAAAGTGTTGATCGAGCAAATGCGCGAACAAGTACAGAATATTGAGTAAGGCAACTTCCATGACCCACAGCACCGGCACCCTTTACATCATTTCCGCCCCCTCGGGCGCGGGCAAGAGCAGCCTGGTCAAGGCCCTGACCGACGCTGACGAACAGATCCGCATCTCGGTGTCCCACACCACCCGCGCCATGCGCCCGGGCGAGGTGAACGGCGTTCACTATCACTTCGTCGAGCGCACCGAGTTCGTCAAGATGATCGAGCACGGCGCCTTCCTTGAGCGCGCCGAAGTGTTCGGCAACCTCTACGGCACCTCGCAAAGCCACCTGCAACAGACCCTGGACGAAGGCCACGACCTGATCCTGGAAATCGACTGGCAGGGCGCCGAGCAAGTGCGCCAGCTGATGCCCAAGGCGCGGTCGATCTTCATCCTGCCGCCGTCCCTGGAAGCCTTGCACCAGCGCCTGACCAACCGCGGCCAGGACAGCGACGCGATCATCGAAGGCCGCATGCGTGAAGCCGTCAGCGAAATGAGCCACTACGTCGACTACGATTACCTGATCATCAATGACGATTTTGCCCACGCCCTGGACGATTTGAAGGCGATTTTCCGCGCCAATCAGCTCCAGCAAAAACGCCAACAACAGCGTTTCGGCAAGTTATTGGCCGAACTGCTCGGTTGATCAGCTCTTCCCAAAACCGCTGCGAGGGCCTTACATTGGCACTTGCAGCGGTTTTGCGAGAGCCTGGGAAAAATCAGCGCTTCCCTAAACGCTGGTGATTTTTTAAACTGTTTAGTCCGCTCGCCCAACCGGGCAGCGCGCATCTTGCATTCGCTCCGAGGAATACCATGGCCCGCGTAACCGTTGAAGACTGCCTAGAACACGTGGATAACCGCTTTGAGCTGGTCATGCTCTCTACCAAGCGTGCCCGTCAACTGGCCACTGGCGGCAAAGAGCCCCTGGTCCAGTGGGAAAACGACAAGCCTACCGTTGTCGCTCTGCGCGAAATCGCTGAAGGCCTGATGAGCTACGAGTTCATCGCCAACGCCGAGATCGTTGAAGACGAACCGCTGTTTGCAGCGTTCGAGGACGAGTCCAACGAGGCCGTCTAAGCCTATGCCTGGTCGACGTAGCACGGCGCGGTGTCAACGCACGCGGCAGGAGTCCATCCTTTGCCGAGCATAGACGCCCTCGCCGATCGCTTATCGACCTACCTCGGCCCAGACCAGGTCAACCTGGTCCGCCGAGCGTATTTCTACGCCGAACAAGCCCACGATGGCCAACGCCGCCGCAGCGGCGAGGCGTATGTCACCCATCCTCTTGCGGTGGCCAATATTCTCGCCGACATGCACATGGACCATCAGAGCCTGATGGCCGCGATGCTGCATGACGTGATCGAAGACACCGGCATCGCCAAGGAAGCGCTCAGCGCGCAATTTGGCGAAACCGTGGCCGAACTGGTCGATGGGGTCAGCAAACTGACCCAGATGAACTTCGAGACCAAGGCCGAAGCCCAGGCGGAAAACTTCCAGAAGATGGCGATGGCCATGGCCCGGGATATCCGTGTGATCCTGGTCAAGCTGGCCGACCGGCTGCACAACATGCGGACACTGGAAGTGCTGTCCGGCGAAAAACGCCGGCGCATCGCCAAGGAAACCCTGGAAATCTACGCGCCCATCGCCAACCGGCTGGGCATGCACGCCATTCGTATCGAATTCGAAGACCTCGGCTTCAAGGCCATGCACCCGATGCGTTCGGCGCGCATCTACCAGGCAGTCAAGCGCGCCCGGGGCAACCGCAAGGAAATCGTCAACAAGATCGAAGAGTCGCTGAGCCATTGCCTGGCGATCGACGAGATCGAGGGCGAGGTCAGCGGGCGGCAGAAGCACATCTACGGCATCTACAAGAAGATGCGCGGCAAGCGCCGGGCCTTCAACGAGATCATGGACGTGTATGCGTTCCGGATCATCGTCGACAAGGTCGACACCTGCTACCGCGTATTGGGCGCTGTACATAATTTGTACAAACCCCTGCCGGGCCGCTTCAAGGACTACATCGCCATTCCCAAGGCCAACGGCTATCAGTCGCTGCATACCACGCTGTTCGGTATGCATGGGGTGCCGATCGAGATCCAGATCCGCACCCGGGAAATGGAAGAGATGGCCAACAACGGCATCGCCGCCCATTGGCTGTACAAATCCAGCGGCGACGAGCAGCCCAAAGGCACCCACGCCCGCGCGCGCCAGTGGGTCAAAGGCGTGCTGGAAATGCAGCAACGTGCGGGCAACTCCCTGGAATTCATCGAGAGCGTGAAGATCGACCTGTTCCCGGACGAGGTCTACGTGTTCACGCCCAAGGGCCGGATCATGGAGCTGCCCAAAGGCTCCACGGCCGTCGACTTTGCCTACGCCGTACACACCGATGTCGGCAACAGCTGCATCGCTTGCCGCATCAACCGGCGCCTGGCCCCGCTGTCGGAACCGCTGCAAAGCGGCTCCACCGTGGAGATCGTCAGCGCACCGGGCGCCCGGCCGAACCCGGCGTGGCTCAACTTCGTGGTCACCGGCAAGGCGCGCACCCATATTCGCCACGCCCTGAAACTGCAGCGCCGCTCCGAGTCCATCAGCCTGGGCGAACGTTTGCTGAACAAGGTGCTCAACGGCTTCGACAGCGCCCTCGAGAAAATCCCCGGCGAGCGCGTGCAAGCGATGCTCAGCGAGTATCGCCAGGAAACCATCGAAGACCTGCTGGAAGACATCGGCCTGGGCAACCGCATGGCCTATGTGGTCGCCCGTCGCCTGCTCGGCGAAGGCGAGCAATTGCCAAGCCCGGAAGGTCCGCTGGCGATTCGCGGCACCGAGGGCCTGGTGCTCAGCTACGCCAAGTGCTGCACGCCGATCCCGGGCGACCCGATTGTCGGGCACCTGTCGGCGGGCAAAGGCATGGTGGTCCACCTGGACAACTGCCGCAATATCAGCGAAATCCGCCACAACCCGGAAAAATGCATCCAGCTCTCGTGGGCCAAGGATGTCACCGGCGAATTCAACGTCGAGCTGCGGGTCGAGCTGGAGCACCAGCGCGGCCTGATCGCCCTGCTGGCCAGCAGCGTCAACGCGGCCGACGGCAATATCGAGAAAATCAGCATGGACGAGCGCGATGGTCGCATCAGCGTGGTCCAACTGGTGGTCAGCGTACACGACCGCGTACACCTGGCCCGCGTGATCAAGAAACTGCGCGCCTTGACCGGTGTGATCCGCATCACCCGCATGCGTGCATAGCCCACCTCTTACAAGGAGTCATTCATGACCAAGACTGTTATCACCAGCGACAAAGCCCCAGCCGCCATCGGCACCTACTCACAGGCGATCAAGGCGGGCAACACCGTCTACATGTCCGGCCAGATCCCACTGGACCCAAAGACCATGGAACTGGTTGAAGGCTTCGAAGCACAAACCGTACAGGTCTTCGAAAACCTCAAGTCGGTCGCCGAAGCCGCTGGCGGTTCGTTCAAGGACATCGTCAAGCTGAACATCTTCCTCACCGACCTGAGCCACTTCGCCAAGGTCAACGAGATCATGGGCAAGTACTTCGAACAGCCTTACCCAGCCCGCGCCGCTATCGGCGTCGCTGCCCTGCCAAAGGGCGCACAGGTTGAGATGGACGCGATTCTGGTCATCGAGTAAAACACCCGGCGCAGCCTCCATAGGCTGCGCCGACTTCGTTTTAAAAGGATTTCATGATGCGCAAAGCGCTTGTAGCCTCTTCGTTGCTCGCCCTGTTGCTCGGCGGCTGTGCCAGCAACCCCGCCGACCTGGATGTGAGCGGCACCTGGATCAACCAGGTTGCCATCGACGCGGCAGCCAAGGGCGGCCCTTTGCGTGAAGCACTGCAGAGCTTTGGCCCGAACCTCGAGTGGGACGTCAACACCAAGGCCCTGCAGGCCCGCTACTACAACGGTTTTGAAGTAGCGGAAGGCAAGTTGCTCGGTGAGAAGCCCGGTGCCTGGAGCGTCGACTTCTACGGCAGCGCCGCCACCGATCTCAAGCGCAAAGGTCGGCAACTGCTGCAAGTGGCCAACGACAACGAGCCCGAACAGCTGTTTGCCCGCGCCAAGGAACCTGCACCGGAAGGCGCGCCATTGGGCGCCAACTTCGAGCGCGCGCTGTACGCCGCTTATATGGGCGGCGACTGGAAAATCGCCAACGGCAATGGCGAAGGCGCCACCGTGCAGTTCCAGGCCAACGGCCAAGTGGCCGGCCTGCCGGGCGCCGATCGATATTCGTTATGCCTGGCGGGTGATTGCGCCTCCATGAGCGGCGGCTACGACAGCATGTGGTTGCAACGCAACGGCGTGGGCAATGCGTGGATCTTTGCACGCAAGGGCAAGCAGCTGGAAATCTTCCAGGCGATCAATACCTCGCAGGCCGACGAAGTGCCCTCGTTTACACCGGGGCCACGCCAGTGGCTGCTTGAAAAACAATAACCGTCATCCCACAGACCTGAATGTGGGAGGGGCGCTGCGACGATTCGACTTGCTCCCGATCGCAGTGCATCAGCCACTACAACCGTGGCTGACAGAGCAAGCCCCCTCCCACCTTTTCTGACCGCGGCTCAGCCCTTCAGGATGGCCGCGTAGCCTTCGCGATAACTCGGATACGTCGGCACCCAGCCCAACGCCTTGGCCCGGGCATTGCTGCATTGCTTGCTCCCGGCGCGGCGCACACTGGCGTCATCGGACCATTGCGTCACACCCAGGTACTCACGCAACCAGGCCACCACCTCGGCCAACGGCGCCGGTGCGTCATCGACACCGATATAGATCCGATCCAGCGAACCGCCCTGCTCCACATGCCGCAACAAAAACGCCAGCAGGCCAGCCGCATCATCGACGTGGATCCGGTTGCCATATAAAGGCGGATCAATCGCCACGCGATAACCCTGGCGCACCTGCGTCAGCAGCCACTCGCGACCCGGCCCGTAAATCCCGGTCAAGCGCACGATGCTCGCCGCAATGCCGCTGTTCAGCGCGATTTGCTCGGCTTCCAGCATCACCTGCCCGGAATAGCCCTTTGCCTGGGTCTCGGACGTTTCGTCGACCCATTCGCCCTGCTGCTGCCCATACACACTGCTGCTGGACACAAACAGCAGATGCTTGGGCTCCTGGCCGTAATCCTTCAACCACTCCAACACATGCTGCAACCCTTGCACGTAAGCGGCGCGATAACCGGCTTCGTCGTGATCCGTCGCCGCCGCGCAATACACCAGGTAATCCACCCCGCCGATCGGCCAGGTGTCAGGGCAATCCTTATTGAACAGGTCACCGGCAATGCCGATCACGCCATCGGGCAGGCGCGAAATATCACGCCGCAGGCCATGAACCTCCCATTCCGAGGCGAGCAATTGGCTGGCCAGCCGACTCCCCACATCGCCACAACCGGCAATCACAACAGAAGGCGCAGACATCACAAAACTCCGTACTGAAAGGTCTAGATTAGCCGCCGCAGGAGACCAGCGGCCAGAAAAAGGACAAATAAAGTTACTGTATTACTTCTGTTAACAAGAATTACTTGCAATAATAACGACCCATTTGTCCTCGACCTCGCAGGGTCTGGAAGGACGATCACTCATTTTTTTCTCTCAGGTCCGGCCAGCATGACACGTAATACACACCCCGCTTCGCCAACCAAACTTCACAGTCCATCCCGCGCCTGGCGTGCGATTGCGGCGCTGCTGTTCAGCGTACTGCTGGCACCGACCGCCGCATTCGCTGATGCCACCGCGCCGGCGGCTCCTGCTGCCGCTGAACAAAATGCCACCGCCGCCCCTGCGGTGCCGGCCGCCACAGACCCAGCCCAGGCTGCAGCGCCGGCCACCGCCGACGAGCCCGGCGTAGTGCTGGAAGAAAACAACACCCTTGGCATGGCCCACGACCTGTCGCCATGGGGCATGTACCAAAACGCTGACGTGGTGGTAAAAGCCGTGATGATCGGCCTGGCCATCGCCTCGATCATCACCTGGACCATCTGGATCGCCAAAGGCTTCGAACTGCTGGGCGCCAAGCGCCGCCTGCGCAGCGAGATCGTCCACCTGAAAAAGGCCACCACCCTCAAGGAAGCCAGCGAAACGGCGACCAAGAAGGGCACCCTGGCCAATACGCTGGTACACGACGCGCTGGAAGAAATGCGCCTGTCGGCCAATACCCGCGAAAAAGAGGGCATCAAGGAGCGCGTGGCATTCCGTCTCGAGCGCCTGGTGGCAGCCTGCGGTCGTAACATGAGCAACGGCACCGGCGTGCTGGCGACCATCGGTTCCACCGCGCCGTTCGTCGGTCTGTTCGGCACCGTGTGGGGCATCATGAACAGCTTCATCGGCATCGCCAAAACCCAGACCACCAACCTTGCCGTCGTCGCTCCCGGCATCGCCGAAGCCTTGCTGGCAACCGCCCTGGGCCTGGTTGCCGCGATTCCCGCAGTGGTGATCTACAAC
Source organism: Pseudomonas sp. Y39-6 (assembly GCF_023651955.1). Lineage (NCBI taxonomy): Bacteria > Pseudomonadati > Pseudomonadota > Gammaproteobacteria > Pseudomonadales > Pseudomonadaceae > Pseudomonas > Pseudomonas sp. Y39-6. The sequence continues at coordinate 6,840,412 of NZ_CP069594.1, forward strand.
GTCTTCGCCCGTTCGATTGCCGGCTACAAGGCCCAGGTATCGGACGCGTCGGCAGAAGTCCTGCTGCTGGTCAGCCGCGACCTCGATCACCTGCCTTCCGAGCGCAGCTCGCAACCGCACATGGTGAAAGTGGGGTAATCGGCCATGGGCCTGCATTTGAATCAAGGCGACGACGAACTCGTCGAGAACCACGAAATCAACGTCACGCCGTTTATCGACGTGATGCTGGTGCTGCTGATCATCTTCATGGTGGCGGCCCCCTTGGCCACCGTGGATATCAAGGTCGACCTGCCCGCCTCCAGCGCCAAACCCGCGCCGCGGCCGGAGAAACCGATTTTCCTCAGCGTCAAGGCGGACCAGCGCCTGTTCCTGGGCGAAGAAGAAGTCAAAGCCGAAACCCTGGGGCCGGCGCTCGACGCCAAGACCCAAGGCAAGAAAGACACGACGATCTTCTTCCAGGCCGACAAAGGCGTGGACTACGGCGACCTGATGAGCGTGATGGATGCCCTGCGGGCAGCCGGCTACCTCAAGGTCGGCCTGGTCGGACTTGAGACGGCAGCCAAAAAATGATCACGACGCGCCACAAACTGACGCGTTATGGCACCAGCCTCGCCGTCGTGCTGGGCGTGCATGCCATCGCGATTGCCATCGCGCTCCACTGGTCGGCGCCGCGCACGGTCCAGCTGCCACCGGCGGCCATGGTCATCGACCTGGCGCCGATGCCCGCACCGCCGCCGCCGGCACCGCCCAAGGTGGTCACGCCGCCGCAGCCGCCCGCCCCGGTGGAAGAGCTGCCGCTGCCGAAACTGGCCGAGGCGCCCAAGCCGACGATCCAGGTGCCCAAGCCGGTCAAGCCCAAGCCGAAACCCCAGCCGCCCAAGCCGGAGGAGAAAAAGCCCGAGCCGCCCAAGGAGAAACCTTCCGAGACGCCACCAAGCGACACGCCGCCGACCAATACACCGGCGGAAAAATCGGCCCAGCCCGCACCGGGCCCGTCGCCGCAACAGGTCGCCGCCAAAGCCTCCTGGGAAGGCGCCCTGCTGGCGCACTTGCAGAAGTACAAAAAGTACCCGCAAAGCGCGCAGAACAGTGGCAAGGAAGGCATGAATCGCTTGCGCTTCGTGGTCGATGCCGAAGGCAATGTGCTGTCCTACGAGTTGGTGGGCCGCTCCGGCAACGCCGACCTGGACCGCGCCACCCTGGACATGATCCGTCGCGCCCAGCCATTGCCCAAGCCACCGGCCGACATGGTGAAAAGCGGCAGCATCGAGATCGTCGCGCCGTTCGTTTACAACATCGAGAAGCGTCGCCGCTAAAGGCACGCGCAGGGCTATGTGAGAGGGGGCTTGCTCCCGATGACGGTACATCAGTCGACACGTCCTCGACTGACCCATCGCTATCGGGAGCAAGCCCCTTCCCACATCGGGTTTTATCGCTTCAGCAAAATCTCGCACATTCCCCGCTCAATCCTTATCAAAGTTCTGATAACGTGTGTCTATCGATTGCAGCCGGTATGCTTGGCTCGCAACCTCATGGACGCCCGCTATGACTCTTACAGAATTACGCTACATCGTGACCCTCGCCCAAGAACAACACTTCGGCCACGCGGCCGAGCGTTGCCACGTCAGCCAGCCGACGCTGTCGGTGGGCGTGAAAAAGCTTGAAGACGAACTCGGTGTGCTGATTTTCGAGCGCAGCAAAAGCGCCGTGCGCCTGACCCCGGTCGGTGAAGGCATCGTTGCCCAGGCCCAAAAGGTCCTGGAGCAAGCCCAAAGTATTCGCGAACTGGCCCAGGCCGGCAAAAATCAGCTGACCGCGCCGCTGAAAGTCGGCGCCATCTACACCGTCGGCCCGTACCTGTTCCCGCACCTGATTCCGCAACTGCACCGCGTCGCGCCGCAGATGCCGCTGTATATCGAAGAGAACTTCACCCACGTGCTGCGCGACAAACTGCGCAACGGCGAGTTGGACGCGATCATCATCGCCCTGCCGTTCAACGAGGCCGACGTGCTGACCCTGCCGCTCTACGACGAGCCGTTCTACGTGCTGATGCCGGCCTCGCACCCGTGGACGCAGAAAGACAGCATCGACGCCGGCCTGCTCAACGACAAGAGCCTGCTGCTGCTCGGTGAAGGCCATTGCTTCCGCGACCAGGTGCTGGAAGCCTGCCCGACCCTGACCAAGGGCCACGACGGCGCCAAACACACCACCGTGGAATCCAGCTCCCTGGAAACCATTCGCCACATGGTCGCCTCCGGCCTGGGCATTTCGATCCTGCCGCTGTCGGCGGTGGACAGCCATCACTACGCCCCGGGCGTGATCGCCGTGCGCCCGCTCACGCCGCCGGTGCCGTTCCGCACCGTGGCGATCGCCTGGCGCGCCAGCTTCCCGCGGCCCAAAGCCATTGAGATCCTGGCCGACTCGATCCGCCTGTGTTCGGTGGCCAAACCGCCTGCTGCGAGCTGAGCCACTGTATGACTGAGCTGTCGCAGGTGTCGGTGACGGCACTCAAGGGTGTCGGCGAAGCCATGGCCGAGAAGTTGGCCAAGGTCGGCCTGGAGAACCTTCAGGACGTGCTGTTCCACCTGCCTCTGCGCTATCAGGACCGCACCCGCGTGGTGCCCATCGGTCATTTGCGCCCTGGGCAGGACGCAGTGATCGAAGGCACCGTCAGCGGCGCCGACGTGGTGATGGGCAAGCGCCGCAGCCTGGTGGTGCGCCTGCAGGATGGCACCGGCGGCCTGAGCCTGCGCTTCTACCATTTCAGCAACGCGCAGAAGGAAGGCCTCAAGCGCGGCACCCGCGTGCGCTGTTACGGCGAAGCACGCCCCGGCGCCTCGGGCCTGGAGATCTACCATCCGGAATACCGCGCCATTACGGGCGACGAGCCGCCGCCGGTCGACACCACCCTGACGCCGATCTACCCGCTGACCGAAGGCCTCACCCAACAACGCCTGCGCCAACTGTGCCAGCAGACCCTGACGATGCTCGGCCCGAAAAGCCTGCCCGATTGGCTGCCCGTGGAGCTGGCCCGCGACTATCAACTGGCGCCGCTGGACGATGCGATCCGCTACCTGCATCACCCACCGGCCGACGCGGACGTGGACGAACTGGCCCTCGGTCATCACTGGGCGCAGCACCGCCTGGCCTTCGAAGAACTGCTGACCCACCAACTGTCCCAGCAACGCCTGCGCGAGAGCATGCGCTCCCTGCGCGCCCCGGCGATGCCCAAGGCCACGCGCCTGCCCGCGCAGTACTTGGCGAACCTCGGCTTTGCGCCGACCGGTGCCCAACAGCGCGTGGGCAATGAAATCGCCTACGACCTCAGCCAGCCCGAACCCATGCTGCGCCTGATCCAGGGCGACGTCGGCGCGGGCAAGACCGTGGTCGCCGCCCTCGCCGCCCTGCAGGCACTCGAAGCCGGTTACCAGGTGGCGCTGATGGCGCCCACTGAGATTCTCGCCGAGCAGCACTTCATCACCTTCAAGCGCTGGCTCGAACCGCTGGGCCTGGAAGTGGCGTGGCTGGCGGGCAAACTCAAAGGCAAAAACCGCACAACCGCGCTGGAGCAGATCGCCAGCGGCGCACCGATGGTGGTGGGCACCCATGCGCTGTTCCAGGACGAAGTGCAGTTCAAGAACCTTGCGCTGGTGATCATCGACGAACAGCATCGCTTCGGCGTGCAACAGCGCCTGGCCCTACGCCAGAAAGGCGCGGGCGGGCGCATGAGCCCGCACCAATTGATCATGACCGCCACGCCGATCCCACGCACCCTGGCCATGAGCGCCTACGCCGACCTCGACACCTCGATCCTCGACGAACTGCCGCCCGGCCGCACCCCGGTCAATACCGTGCTGGTCACCGACTCCCGGCGCGTGGAAGTCATCGAGCGCGTGCGCGGCGCCTGCGCCGAAGGCCGCCAGGCGTATTGGGTATGCACGCTGATCGAAGAGTCCGAAGAGCTGACCTGCCAGGCCGCCGAAACCACTTACGAAGACCTCACCAGCGCCTTGGGCGAACTCAAGGTCGGGCTGATCCACGGGCGCATGAAACCGGCGGAAAAAGCCGCGGTGATGGCGCAATTCAAGGCCGGCGACCTGCAACTGCTGGTGGCCACCACGGTGATCGAGGTCGGGGTGGACGTGCCCAACGCCAGCCTGATGATCATCGAAAACCCCGAGCGCCTCGGCCTGGCGCAACTGCACCAGCTACGTGGCCGCGTCGGCCGGGGCAGCGCGGCCAGCCACTGCGTGCTGCTGTATCATCCGCCGCTGTCGCAGATCGGCCGTCAACGCCTGGGCATCATGCGTGAAACCAACGACGGTTTTGTCATCGCCGAAAAAGACCTCGAACTGCGCGGCCCCGGCGAGATGCTCGGCACCCGCCAGACCGGCCTGCTGCAATTCAAGGTCGCCGACCTGATGCGCGACGCCGACCTGCTGCCGGCAGTGCGCGATGCGGCCCAGGCCCTGCTCGAGCGTTGGCCGGATCACGTCAGCCCGCTGCTGGATCGCTGGCTCAGGCATGGGCAGCAATACGGCCAAGTGTGACGCCTGTTTCACTTATCCGACCAACATTTGTATCAAGCTGGTTATACTCCAAAGACTGTACGAATTTGGATCAGGCCATGTCAGAAGTTGCCCACGCCGCCGCACCACTGACCGCCCCGCCGGTTATTCGGGCGCTGCTCGCGAAACTCTCCATCAGCTACACGGAAGTCGCCGAACATCCGGGCCTGAACCCTGCGCGAAAGATCCAGGCGGTGCTGCTGGAAGATGCGGTGGGCGCGCTCATGGTGCTGTTCCCGCAGAACCAGTTGCTCGACCTCAACCGCCTGACCGAACTCACCGGCCGCCGCCTGACATCGGTGTCGCCGGAACGTATCGAACGCATGCTGGGCAAGCATGACCTCAGCCTGCTGCCCGGCCTGCCGGCGCTGACCAGCTCACCTTGCCTGTATGAAGGCAGCCTGCTCGATGAGTCGAGCCTGCTGGTTCACTCGGGCGAAGCCGGTTTGCTGCTGGAGATCGCCAGCGCCGACTTCAAGACCATGCTGACCAAGGCCAGCGCCGCTCAATTCGGCGAGCCGCTGAGCAACATCCGGCCCAACCTCGACCGGCCCCATGATGACCGCGAGGAAATCACCCAGGCCATGCAGGCGTTCACGGCCCGGCGCATCCAGCAACGCCTGGAAGCGACCATCGAGATTCCGCCGCTGGCCGACACTGCGCAGAAAATCATCAAACTGCGCGTCGACCCCAACGCCACCATCGACGACATCACCGGCGTGGTCGAAACCGACCCGGCGCTGGCCGCCCAGGTGGTCAGCTGGGCCGCCTCGCCCTATTACGCCTCGCCGGGCAAGATCCGCTCGGTGGAAGACGCCATCGTGCGGGTGCTGGGCTTCGACCTGGTGATCAACCTGGCGCTGGGCCTGGCCCTGGGCAAAACCCTGAGCCTGCCCAAGGACCACCCGCACCAGGCCACGCCGTACTGGCACCAGTCGATCTACACCGCCGCCGTCATCGAAGGCCTGACCCGCGCCATGCCGCGCGCGCAACGCCCGGAAGCCGGCCTGACCTACCTGGCCGGTCTGCTGCACAACTTCGGATACCTGCTGCTGGCCCACGTGTTTCCGCCGCACTTCTCGCTGATCTGCCGACACCTGGAGGTCAACCCGCACCTGTGCCACAGCTATGTGGAGCAGCATTTGCTGGGTATCAGCCGCGAACAGATCGGCGCCTGGCTGATGCGCTACTGGGACATGCCGGACGAACTGTCCACCGCCCTGCGCTTCCAGCACGACCCGTCCTACGACGGCCAATACGCCGAGTACCCCAACCTGGTGTGCCTGGCCGTGCGCCTGCTGCGCAGCCGGGGCATCGGCTCCGGGCCGCACGAAACCATCCCCGACGAGCTGCTTGAGCGCCTGGGCTTGAGCCGTGACAAGGCTGAAGAAGTCGTGGCCAAGGTGCTGGATGCCGAGGTGCTGTTGCGCGAATTGGCCTCGCAGTTCAGCCAGGGCTGAATCGGTAGCTTGTTAGATCGCTATCGGGGGCAAGCCCCCTCCCACATTTTGATCTGCGAACACGGTCAAGTGTGGGAGGGGGCTTGCCCCCGATGAATCCACCTCGGTCTACTGCTTTTTCTTCGGCTTCAAATACTTGGTCAAGCCCTGGAACCAGATCACCAGCGCCGGGTTGCCCTTGATCTGGATCGACTTGTCCTGAATCCCCGTCATGAACGCCAGGTCTTTGTCACCCAACCTACGACGGCCAATACGCCGAGTACCCCAACCTGGTATGCCTGGCCGTGCGCCTGCTGCGCAGCCGGGGCATCGGCTCCGGGCCGCACGAAACCATTCCCGACGAGCTGCTTGAACGTTTGGGCTTGAGCCGTGACAAGGCTGAAGAAGTCGTGGCCAAGGTGCTGGATGCCGAGGTGCTGTTGCGCGAATTGGCCTCGCAGTTCAGCCAGGGCTGAATCGGTAGCTTGTTAGATCGCTATCGGGGGCAAGCCCCCTCCCACATTTTGATCTGCGAACACGGTCAAGTGTGGGAGGGGGCTTGCCCCCGATGAATCCACCTCGGTCTACTGCTTTTTCTTCGGCTTCAAATACTTGGTCAAGCCCTGGAACCAGATCACCAGCGCCGGGTTGCCCTTGATCTGGATCGACTTGTCCTGAATCCCCGTCATGAACGCCAGTTGCTTGTTCTTCGCCTGCATCGTGGCGAAGCCATAGGCGGCGTCTTTAAAGGCAATGGCGAAGGCCGGCGCAGGGTGGACACCCGAGCGGCTGGTGATGCGCTGGTCTTTGACGATGAAGTGACGGGCAACCTTGCCGTCGAGGGTCTGCAACTGGAACGCCAGGTCTTTGTCACCCAACTGCTGCTGGAACGCAGGGTTGGTGCGGCTGGCTTTGCCCATCATCAGGCCCAGTACCCAGAGGAGAAGACGAAATTTCATGCACACGGCCTCGGTGTAATTATTGAGTGGCCGCAGCAGTGTAACGAATTGCCGAAAGAACGCCACCGATCTCGCGCTTTAGCCGGAGATCGGTTGGCGTTTACCGCTTATAGCAACAACTTGCTTATACGTTAGGGCACGGTACCGGCGCCCAGTCGGCCAGGTTCGGATCGCGGCAAGTGCCTTCGATCTGTGCTTTACCGGCGCTGGCGACCTTCTTGCTTTCATCTTGCTTGGTCTGGGCAGTCTGGAAGGTTCTTTCGGTGGCGACCGCTTCTTTCGGCACCACAGGCAGCGGCGGACGCTTGGTCACGACTTTGCTGGTCAACTTACCTTTCTTGGCCGGTACGACCGCCGGAGTGGCATCCGCTGTCGCCACGGTGACTACGTCGTTGCGCTGCACGCCCACCTGTTGCAGGTCTTTCTCGTAAGCCTGGGTGTAGTTGTTCAGGTCTTCGCTGGCCTTGCCGTTGACCGCGACGATCAGGTCATTGGATTCCTTCAGGCCGGAGACGATTTCCGCCAGGCGCTTGCGGCCTTCGGTGTCGTTGACGGTCTTGGCCTTACGGTCGGCCACCAGCTTGGTGAATGCGCTCTGGTAGCACTGCTGGGAGGCCTTGGCGTAGGCGGTGCTGCGGTCGATGTCGGAGGCGCTTTTATTGACGTCGGCTGCGTAGGAGCCAATACGCTGGTTGTCATCGGCGATCTGCTTCTGACGCTCGGTGTAGTAACCCGCCGCGCCGCCAGCCAGGGCGCCGCCCGCGGCACCGATTGCGGCGTTACGGCCGCGCTTCTCGGAGTCGCCGGTCAAGGCGCCGAGCAATGCACCGCCGGCAGCGCCGATGGCCGCGCCGGTGACGACCGACTTGGTCATGTCCGAATCGGTCGCGCGCAGGTGCTGCACCGGCTCGTAGCAGTTCGGGTAGTACTCGACCTTGGTGCTCGACGCGACCTTGGACGTCGGCGACGTGGCACAACCAGTCAACACGGTGCTGAAACCGGCTGCGATCAGCAGCAAGTGACGCTTGGAAACCGCCTTACGGGAAAAAAGCATAGGTGTGTTCTCTTTTAAGTTTGACTTGCCCAGCACGGCCCACCGCCGCCTGAGTCCCTTCCAAGCTCGCTCTATAGCCAGCGATCAAGACCGCTGACCACTGGCTGCGAGCAATTCCTTCAAGATCGTTGCCGGGTCGGCCCGCTGTTGCTTGCGGTAGTTGCCGACATGGCGAACGAACAGTGTCGCGCGCGTCACCAGGCTTTTGCCGAGCACTGGCTTGCGATCCAACTCTTCCTTGATCCGTTGAAACTGCGCCTGGATCACCGCATCGGTGTAACGCGTGCCGGTGGCCAGGTTGTCGATATAGATCGCCACTGCGCCGTCGAGGGCGCTGCGCCCGTTGGCAATGGCTGCGGCAAACAGCTGCGCGCTGGCCTCGTCCTTGGCGTCCACGGCCTGCTGGCGGCTCTTCTGCAGATTGGTCAGGCGGATGTTGTAGTTATTGATGGTCTCGGCCACCAACGCCGCCGACTGAATCAGGTTGCCCGCCGCTTCTTCGCGTTGCTGGGCGATCAGCGAGACGTTGCGCTTGAGCTCTTCGTTGACCAGCCCCAGCTCGGCTTGCAGGCGTGGGTCGACGCTGGCGGCGATGATGCTGTCCAGGCGCTTGGTCGGGTCCTGGGCGTCATCGATGGCATCGGTCAGCGAGGCCAGGCGGCCTTCTTTCTGCCACTGCGCGAACAGCTCCTTGTAGCGCGAACGCGGTGCCGACAGCGCGCCGATCGCCACGCGAAAACCGGTTGTCTCGTTGCTTTGCTCGGTGCCGTCGGCGGCGAACAACGGGTACTCGCGGCGCATGCCGGTGAACAGCGTGCCTTCGCCCTCCAGGTAATTGCCGCCCTTGACCACAAAGCCGCCATAGGCGCCCTGGCGACGCCCGGCGTGTACCAGCTGGAAGGATTCCTGGACCATTTCCGCCGCGTTGCCGATCACATCGAACAGGCCGATCGGGTTGGGCAATTTGGTGCCGATGGGCATCAGCCGCGCGGCCTGGCCGGTGCCGCCGGCGACTTGGTTGAACACCGCCCAATCGGCCAGCGGGCCGTCGCTTTCGCTGCCTTCGATGCGCCGCGGGAACAGGCGCCCTTCCAAGTCCTGGCGGCTCACGGCCTGGGCCCCGCGTGCGGCGAACTCCCATTCCACTTCGGTGGGCAGGCGCACAAAACCCAGGCCGCCGTCGTCCGCCGAAGCGCCACGCCCGCTCACCGGCAGCAACTCGCGGTGGTATTTCATCAGCCAGGCGCTGTACACCGCCGAGAAGCGTTCGGCTTCAAAGCGCGACAGCTTGACCTTGGGCAAACGCCCGGCCATGCCGCTGGGCGCATCGCACGCGGGCGCCGGTTCGCCACTGGCCAGCGATTGCGCCTGGGACATCACCAGAGCGTATTGGCGCGCGGTCACTTCGTACTTGCCGATGAAGTAGAGCATCGGCTTGAGCGGGGTCTTGGCGTCGGTCTTCGGCATCAAGGGCGTGATGACGTTGTTCCAGTCTTTCGGCAGGTCCTTGAGGCTGAACTGGCCGTTGATGAAGTCGCGGCGATAGCCGGAAATGAACGACTGCTGATAGCCCGCTTCGCCTTCGGCAAAGGGGTAGCCGAGGCTGATCTCGCGGTCGTCCAACGTGCCTTGGGCCAGCACATAGACGTAACGGAACACCATGTTGCCTTCGCACGGCAGCGGCAGGCTGACGTCGTCCGCCAACGGCTTGGGGTTGTCGAGCTTATCGCTTGCCTCATCGGCCCACGCCAGCGAGGCCAGGCTCAGCGCCAAGGCGACGCCCAGTAACTTATACATCTCGGATTCCTTCAGAAGCCTGGATACGCGCCACGCGCCAACCGCCACACGCTGCCGCCACGGCGCTGACGCCGAGCACAGCCACCAGGGCCAGGCCGTAATGACGCGCCAGCAGGTGGCTGGCGTGTTCGCCCGGCACCTGCACGAATAATTGATTCAAGCCCGCCTCGGCCAGGCCATACAGACCCGCACTGAACACGGCGGCCAAGCCGGCGCTGTAGAGCGCCTGCAGCACCACAAACAGCAACAGCGCGGCGGTGGAAAAGCCCAACAGACGCAACACCGACAACTCCCTGCGCTTGCGCGCCACGGCGGCCAGCGCCCCGGCGAAGATCGCCGCGAACGCCCCCGCCAAGGCCAACCCGGCGATGATCCAGAACACGATCGACAGGTTGCGGCTCAACGACTGCACCTGGGCGATGCTCAATGCCTGGGTCGCCACCAACAGATTCTGCCCGGCGAAAAACACCCGCAGCGGCTCCACATCGGTGAGGTTGCGCGCATACAGGCGAAACGCCGGATACACCCGCTGCTCACCCGCGCCGACCGCGTCGCCGTCCCAGCCCAGCGCTGGCACGGCACGGCCGTCGCGGTAGTCTTCCACCGCTTCCAGCAGGCTCAATTCAGCAAACAGGCCGTCGCGGGCGAAGGCTTCCAGCGGCAGTACCGCGAGCACCTGCAAACGCGTGCGCCGGGTTTCGACGCGCCCCGCGACCTGGCGCGCAAAGCCGGTCTCCAGCCAATCCCCGGGCCGCGCCGCGAGCTTCTCGGCGGCGGTGTGGCTCAGCACGATCTGCGCCAGGCCCTGGGGCACCGGCAAACCGTTGAGCAGTGGATCGCCCGGCGCGGTCGGCAGCATTTCCAGGGTCAATGTGCCCACCTGCGCGGTCGCCGCGATCTGCCGCGTGCGCGGGATGGCGAACGCCACATCGCCGCGCTGACCCAACTGCTCGACAAAGGCGCGGCTGAATCGACCACCGCCCAACGGAATAATTTCACGGGTGGCCGGGTCGTTCTCCAGGCGCTCGGTCAGACTGCTGACCAGCCCGAACTTCAGGCCGAACAACACCAGCAACGGCGCGACGACGGCAACCAGCGCCAGCACCGCGCAGGCCGACAGCCACGCATCGTTGCGGTAATCCTGCCAAGCCAGGGAAGCCACCAGGCCGAGGCGCATCAGCACACCTCCCCGAGGGTGGCGGTGATGCCGCCATCAGTGTCGCGACGACAAGCGATACGGCGCACCTGCAAGCCGCTGGCGCGAGCCAGGGGTTCGTCATGGGTGGCGATCACGCAAGCGGCGCGGTGTTCGCGAGCGCGGGCCAACAGCGCCTGCATCACCCGTTCGGCGTTAAGCGGGTCGAGGGACGCGGTCGGCTCATCGGCCAAGACCAATTGCGGCGCATGGGCCAGGGCGCGGGCGCAGCTCACGCGCTGGCGTTGGCCGACCGACAGCGCCGCCGGCTTCTTGGCCAGTTGATCGCTGATTTCCAATTGCTCGGCCAGGCGCGCCACGCTGCCATCGTCCTTCAACCCCAGCAGTTGCCGGGATAAGGCGATATTGCTGCGCACATCGAGAAAGCCCAGCAAGCCGCCGGTTTGCAGGACGTAACCGAGGTGCCGGCTGCGCAGCTCGGCCAGGGCGGTCTGCCGATCGGCGCGCCACAACCCGCCGATATCGGTCTGATTGAATTCGAAGCGGTCCACCTGATCCGGCGCGAGCACCAGGGCCAGCAGGTCGAGCAAGGTGCTTTTGCCGCACCCGCTCGGCCCGACAATCGCCACTTGCTCCCCCGCGCGCAGGTGCAACGCCGGAATCACCAGGCTATAGCGCTGGGCACCGACGCCCCGGCTCTTGTGTACCGCGTTCAGGTTCAGCATTACGGCAGCGTCGACAAAGGGACGCGGTACAACGCATCGCCCGGCTCGGCAGCGCCGAAACGGACCCAGTTGGCCAGGTCATTGTGGAAGGTTTCATAGAGGCGGATCTTCGAATCCAGCTCGTCGATAAAGTCTTCCTGCTCGGCCACGCTCAACGACAGCCATAGATCCTGGGTCATGTTCAGCGACTTGCTGCGGTACGGCAGGCCTTCCAGGTATTCGCCGAGGATGCCGCCATCGGCCAGGTTGCCACCCTTGCGCAGGGCCTGCGGGTCGCGGCTCATATAGGCCGAGGCGCTGGCGATTTCCTGGAAGAAGTCTTTGGGCGAGGTCTGGGTTTTGCGGGCGGCGTCGACGATCAGTTTCAGCGACTGCTGCAGGTCGTTGAGCTGCAATTTGGTCAACATCACGCACACCTGGAACGCCGGCAGCGCCGGGTTGGTCAGGTCGCGGTCGGCGGTCCAGGCGCTGACCAGTTGCGGCGCCTGGCTCGCGGCTTTGCGCCCGAGGAAGTCCATGTGCATGGCGTAGCCGATGGCGGCGGATTTATCCGCCAGGCTTGGCGCGGCGCTCAGCAAGGGCAGCGGCTGCGGCGTGTCATTGCGTACCTGATGCACCAGGTTGGCGAACACCGTACCGATCTCATCGACGCGCTCGCCCAGCTTGCGTACATCGCCACCCGGCACCTTCGTATACAGGTCGCCGATCTGCGGGTTGGCGTCGGCGGTGAGGATGCGGTACTGGCTTTCGGCGCCGGCGTGGGTTTTCTTGCCGGCGTCGGTGCGCAGGTGCAGGGCGTAGATCTTGATCTGCTTGCCCAGCGCCGCCTGGCGCACTTCGGCTTCGTTCATCTGGGTGGCGGCGAACGGGTCGTTCTTGCGCAGCGCGCCAGCGTCGGTGACCAGCAGGATGATACGGCCGCCGTAGCCGGACCAGTCCATGCCCTCCACGGCCTGCATCACCCCGGCAAACGCGTCCTCGTTGAAAGAGTGACTGGACACGGTCGACGCCTTGACCCCGCGCGCCAGGTCGAGGAAGCGCTGCGGGTCGCGGCCCTGGTCGAGGGTGATCAGGGTCTTGGCCACGTATTCCAGGCCCGGGGTTTTCTTGATGCTGTTGCGAAAACCCACCAGGCCGAAGCTGACGCTGTCCAACTCGCCGCGTTCGGCGATACGGGTTTGCAGCTCGTGGACCACATCACGGATCTGGTCGATATACGGCTGCATCGACACGGTGGTGTCGACCACCAGCACTACCGCCGTGCGGAAGGCATCGGCATTGGCGTTGATCAGCGCGGTCGCGGGCTTGGCGACCGCGCTGCTGCCAGGGTCGATGGACGCGACGTTGAGCAACTGCACCGGCTGGCCGTTGTCGTCGAAGCTCTCTTTGGAATCGAAGATCGGCAGCAGGTAGAACTGGTTCTGCGGCACCGCGCTGGCGGCCGGCTCCAGGGCCAGCACCTGGCCGTTGTCGTCGCGGTTGTTCTGCGCCTTGGCCAGCACGCCTTTGGCAGCGGCGGGGTCGGCCAGCAGCTTTTCCACTTCGCCGGATTGGCGCAGGAACATCACCGGTGCCCGGCCGGAGCGTTCGGTGAACTTGAGCACCAGGCTTTGCTTCCAGTCGCTGACCTGGGCGGCCGGCAACCAACCGTCGCTGCGCCCATCGGTGGCGGCGCCGACGCGTAGCCATGGGCTGCCGTCGACGTCCTTGCGCTGATACACATAGAGCACGGAAAACGCCGGCAGGGCTTTGCCTGGCGCGCTGCCGGCAGCGCTGGCGAGTTTCGCGCCGGGTTTGCTGAGCACGCGCTGGAACAGGGTTTTCTTGCCCGCCATCAGCAAGGGCCGTTGACCGCCGTCCACTTCGGCGACCGCCACCGGTGACGTCACCGGTGGTGTCACCTTGGGCACTGTCGCAGCCGGTGGCTTGGCGGGCTGATCACTGCCGCTCAACCACCAGTAACCCGCGCCACCTATGGCCAAGGCAACCGCCACCGCCACGGCGGCCAACGCCAACACCGGCCCACGGCGCTGCTCGGACACCGTGTGCCGTGGGGTTGGCGGCACCACCGGCTGGCGCGCCGGTTGCGGCTTGTCGGTCGGGATCTCGATGGATTGCGGAGTGATGCCGGCCAGATCGAAACTCAGCGGAATCGGCAACGGCCGCACCTGCGTGGCGTCCGGCGACTCGGTCGGCAGTTGATCCAGCGCCAGCAGCAACGCCGCCGCATCCGGGAAGCGCTCATTCGGGTCCTTGGCCAACAGTTTGCGCAGCACGTCCTGATAACGCCCGTGATGCAGCGGCAGTTCCGGCAGCGGCTCGGTCAGGTGGGCCAAGGCCGTGGAGAGCGCGTCGGTGCCGTTATAAGGCAGCTTGCCGACGAGGATTTCATAGAGCACCACGCCCAGCGCATACAGGTCTGCGCGGCCATCGATTTCCTGGCCACGCGCCTGTTCCGGGCTCATGTAGCTCGGCGTGCCAACGGCGAAACCGGCCTGGGTGAACTGGGTGCGGTCGTCCAGGGATTTGGCGATGCCGAAGTCCGACAGCACGGCGGTGCCGTCGGCGCGGAACAGAATGTTCGCCGGCTTGACGTCGCGGTGGACCAACCCCTGCGCATGGGCATAACCCAGCGCCGAAGCGATCTGGCGGATCAGCGTGAGGCCCTGCTCCGGAGTGAGGCCGGCGGCGATGCGCTCCTTGAGCGTGCCGTTGGGCAGGTACTCCATGGCCATGTAATACAGCTCGCCGACATTGCCGATGTCATGGATGGTCACCGTGTGCGGGTGCGACAGCCGCGCCAGGGTCTTGCCTTCGCGCAGGAAGCGCTCGCAGAAACTCGGGTCCGCCGCCAGCGCCGCCGCCATCACCTTGAGCGCGACCTTGCGCTCCAGCGAGCGCTGGGTCGCCAGGTACACGCTGGCCATGGCGCCTTCGCCGATCTCGCCTTCGATGTCGTAGCCCGGGATCACGATGTTCATGCCGATACCTTCACGACGATGGCGGTGATGTTGTCCGGTGCGCCGCGGTTCAGCCCCAGGTGGACCAGGCTGCGCACGATTTCATCCGGGGCGTCATGGCTGAGCACCTCGCGAATCTCGTGGTCCTCGACGGTCTTGTTCAGGCCATCGCTGCACAGCAGGTAACTGTCGCCGGGGGCGATCAGCAGGTCGACCACCGCCAGTTCCAGTTGGGCTTCCACACCGATGGCGCGGGTGACGATGTTGGCGCGCGGATGCACACGGGCATCGGCCTCGCTGAGCAGGCCGCTGTCTTGCAGGTCTTGCACGTAACTGTGGTCGCGCGAAATGCCGTCGAGCACGCCGTCGCGCAGGCGATACAGGCGACTGTCGCCGGCCCACAGGCACACGCCGCGCAAGCCGCGTGCGGCGAACACCACCACGGTGCTGCCCATCATGGTCACGCCACGGTTGGCGGTTTCTTCACGCACGGCCGCGTTGATGCGGATCAGGTCGTTGCGCAAGGCCGCCGAGTATTCCTCGAGGGAACGCCCCAGCGGCACACTGCGCAGGCTGTCGACGATCAGGCTGCTGACGTAATCCCCCGCGGCGTGCCCGCCCATGCCGTCGGCCACCACCCACAGGCGATTCTCGGGCAGGTCCAGGCACGCGTCTTCATTGACCTGGCGAACCATGCCCACATGGCTTTTGCTCGCGGATTTGTACGTCGACCCCATCTACATCACACCTTCTTGTCCGAGCAAAAACTGCGCAAAATCGCTGGTGGCGGGCAGGCCCTGACACCGCAATAAACCAGGGGAAATCGTCTGCGAACCACGCCCCCACCACAGGCTGGCGCCTTCGCAGGCCTGTTCGGCGAGTGCGGTCATGCGCGCATGGGGTTCCGTGGCGGCGACCCGCTGCAGCCCGGCGAAACGGCTGTCCACCGCGCGCGGTTCCGTCGCCGGCAAGCCCAGGCTGTCGAGGCCGGCGTTGAAATTCTCGAAGGTGGCACCGGCATCCAGGGTGCCGAGCAACAGCTCTTCGGCCTCTTCAAACCAGCGGTCCGGGCCGCCCACCAGGGACGCCGGATTGGTGTCGTGATCGAGCAACGCGACCACGGCCAGCGGAAAATACCGCCCGACCCGGTCGATGCTCGGCATCACCACGCCCGCCGCCGCGTTCGGCCCGCACACGCCGGGCGCCAGCACAAAGCGCCACAGCGGGCTGACCAGATACACGTTGAGCCAACCGGCGCCGAGGCTGTGTTGACTGGCGAGCAGGCCCGCCGCCAGCCAGCTGTCCCACGGGCCGATAAAACTCTGCGGCAAGGCGCGGCTGACAAAATCGCCGCGACTGGCCAACTTGCCGTAGAAGCCCAACGTCGTCATAACCGCTCCGGCAGGCTGAAGCCACTGAGCACGCGGCTCTTGAACGGGTTGAAGGCGCTGTTGGCACGCAATTCGTAGGCGATGCTCGCACCGTCGACCCGCAGGCGCAGGTTGAAGCGGTCCGGCGCATTGCCGGGCGTGAGGTCCGATTGTTCCAGCAGGCGGAACCAGGCCCACGGGCCGTCCAGGGTCACGCCGGAGCGACCGCTGGGCGACGGCGGCATGATCGAAATACGCACCACGCCAATGCTGCCGGGGTTCGGCCATTGCATCGCCACCGGACGGCTCGGGCCGTGGTCGTAGCTCAATTGCTGGCCGTCGAGGTCGAGCAGGAACTGGGTGATGCTGGCGTCCATCGCCACCGGCTTGAGCTCGAAACGCACGATCGGCTGAGTACCGCCTGAGCGAAAGAACGCATCGCGGATCGTCGCCGCGCGCTGGAAGGTTTGCAGCACACCCGGCGCAATCCCGAGTTTCTGCGCCGCGCCCGGCTGCCAACGCCAGGTCTGTGCGGAGGTATCGACGTAGGGTTGCAGGTATTTGCGGAAGTAGTTATCCATCACCCCGCCCACGCCGAAGAACTGGCCGAAATCATCCAGGGTGGCGTCACGGGCGCTGCCCGGCGACATCGGATAACGCCCGGCCAGGGACTGGCGATACACGTTCACCACTTCGCTGACCCAGGCCGCGTTCAGCTGGTTGCGCACGCCGCCCATCATGCTGTTGGTGGTCGAGTTGACCACCGACTTGACCATGCCCTGCACCAGCGGCGGCTGGCGCTCGGCGTTCAGGCTGACCCGCGTGGCCGCCGCTGCCGCCTGGTTCTTGGCCTCACCGAGCAAGGCATCGCCGCTGGCGCCGACCATGGCGCTGACTTGCACGTACAGCGCGTTCATATCCGCCAGCAGGCCGTCGATGGCCGCCGGCTCGCCTTCGTTCTTGCTGACGATACTGTTGAGCTCGGCGAAGTGCGCGGTCACCGGGTCGTCCGCAGCGGCCGGCGCATCCGCGTTCGGTTGCGCCTGGCCGAGCAGGTTGCCCAGGCGTTCCTTGAGCTTGTCCACGCCGCCTTCGACCGGCACGCCCTTGGCCGCCAACTGGCGTTCCTCTGCCTGCAAGTCGGTTTCCCTGGCCACCGCCACCAGCAGTTTTTTCAGCGGCGAGGTCGGCCCGGAAATCACCCGCAACACGTCCGCCGCCTGGGCCACGCTGGTGATCGGCACAAAGTCGATGTCGGCGAGCAACGCATCCCACTGACGCTGGTAGTCCTGGAAGTACAGGCGGCGCACGTCGGCGGCCAGGCTGACCACGTTCTGCTGGTCGGCCTGCTCATGGCCGAGCACCCATTGCTCTTCGGCCAGGGTGCCGGTCTGGTTCAGGCTGCTCAGCAGGAACGCCTGGCGATAGCCCTTGGCGGTGAAGAAACCACTCAGCGGCTCGCCCAACGGCTTGCCGCTTTTGCGGCTGAACACCAATGCGGCGTCGCGGCCGGCGGCTTCGTTGAGGCGGAAGTCCGGAATGCCGTCGGGCAGTTTCTGGCGTTTGACCCGGTCATACACGCGCTGGGCCACCGGCAGTTGTTGCAACTGCCGACGCAGGTCGTCGATCAAGCGCGCATCGAGGCGTGCACTCGGCGGGTGGCGCTCAAACAACGCCTGCAAGTGTTCGGCCAGCGCCTGGCGCTGATCGGCGGGCAGGTCGCGCGGCAGGTTGCGGTCCCAGTCGAGGGCGATCCAGGCCTTGATGAAGTCCGCGTCGTAATGCTCGGTGTCGGCGAGCATCAGGTAAGCCTTGAGGCCTTCGTAGAGGAAGTCGGAGTTACCGCCGCCGTGAAGTTGCTCCTCGATGCGCGTCACCAGGCGCGGCGCGAAGACGGCGATCAACAGCTTGCGATAGACGCTGGCGGATTCGGCTTCGAGCATATCGCCCTGATACAGGCCCAGGCCCTCGGACCAACTTGGCGAATCCCCGGCGAGGTGTTTCACCGCGTTGAGCAACGGCAACACGGCGAGCACTTCGCGCTGTGCCGGGCTGAGGTTCTGTACGGCCTGGCCCAGGGGCGCGACCTTCTGGTCGACCTGGGCGATATACGCCTGGTTGGCGCGATAACTGACCCACCACAGGCTGCTGACCACGATCACCAGCGCCACGGTGGCCGCGAGCACGCCGCGTGCGATCCATTTGCGCCGCCGCTCGACCTGCGGGTTGACGCCCACCAGCCCGCGCTCGGCAAAGGCTACTGCGCTGAACAGTTTCTCGATGAAGTAACTGCGCCCGCTGCCGCTCTGGCGTGCCAGGTGCTGGCGGTCCAGGTTCATGCTCTGGGCCATGGTGCCGATCAAGCGATCGATCGGGCTGCCTTCCTGGGTGCCGCTGGTGAAGTACACGCCGCGCAGCAAGACGCGCTCTTCAAAGGCGTTGGGTTTGAACACGCCTTCGAGGAAGCTTTGCAGGCAATCTTTCAATGCGCCGAACTGCTGCGGGAAGCCGTAGATCAAGTCGCGCCGCGCCGGGTCGCGTTCCTGTTGCAGGCGTTCGACCAGGCGTTCGTTGAGGCGCTGTTCGAGGCCGGCGAATTCGCTTTGCAGGTGCGCCAGGGGGCTGTCGCTGTGCTTGCCGTCGTCCAGGGCAAAGGTCATGCCCCACACCTGGGCGCGTTCTTCCTTGCTCAGGTTGTCGAAGAACTCCATGAAACCCGGCACCAGGTCGAGCTTGGTCAGCATCAGGTAGATCGGGAAACGCACGCCCAGCTGGGTGTACAGCTCCTGGATACGCAGGCGAATCGCCGCCGCGTGGGCAGCGCGTTCGGCTTCGCTGCCCAGCAGCAGGTCCGACAGGCTGATGGCGATAAAGGCGCCATCGATCGGGCGGCGCGAACGCTGCTTTTTCAACAGGTCGAGGAAGCCCAGCCAGGCGGCTTTGTCCACCGGGGAGTTGCTGTCCTGGGTGGTGTAGCGGCCGGCGGTATCGAGCAATACGGCCTGGTCGGTAAACCACCAGTCGCAGTTGCGCGTGCCGCCGACGCCCCGCACCGCCCCGGCGCCCAATTGGGCAGCCAGCGGGAAATGCAGCCCGGAATTGACCAGCGCGGTGGTCTTGCCCGAACCCGGCGGGCCGATGATCACGTACCACGGCAGCTCGTAGAGGTTGCGCCGCTCATCCCCGCCGAGCTTGGCTTTTTTCAGCAGGGCCAGGGCTTCGTCCATGCGCTGGCGCAGGCTGGTGAGTTCTTCGGCGGTGGCGACGCTGTTGGGGTCGGCCGGGGTTTGCGCGGCCAGGCTGCGCATCACTTCGGCGGCCTGGCGACGGGCCTGGAGGATGCGGAACACACGGTAGGCGAGCCAGGCCGCAAACAGCAGGACGATCAGCGCCCAGCGCCGCCCTTCGGGCACCAGCACGTCGAGCAGGGGCCCGACAAACCAGATGATCAAGCTCAGGGCGATCAGGCCCAGCAACGGGATCACCCAGCGAATCATGAAACTGAAAAACGCCTTCACTCGACGCCCTCCGCGAGTACGGTGATTTCAACCCGACGATTGCGGGCTCGGCCTTCGACGGTGGCGTTGGTCGCCACCGGCTCGGTGTCGCTTCTGCCCTCGGCACTGAAGCGATCGCCCTGGCCGGTCTTGGCCGCGAGGATCTCCAGCACCGACTTGGCCCGCGCTTCGGACAAGGCCCAGTTGGACGGGAAGCGCAGCGTGGCAATCGGGCGGTTGTCGCTGTGCCCGGTGACGCGCACCTGGCCCTTGACTTTGCGGATCGCGTCGGCGATGCGCAGCATCAGCGGCTGGTAGTCGTCGACGATGCTGGAGCTGGCCGACGCAAAGAGCTCATCACCGCGGATCGTCACGACGGAACGGTCGACCTTGTCTTCCACCGCGACGCGACCGGCCTTGATGTCTTCCACCAGAAAACCGGCCAGGCGCGGGCGCTCGATCACTTTCGGCTGCGCCACGGGGCGGTCGATGGCCTGCACCGGGATCTCGCCCAAGGCATGGATATTCTTGAACACCGGCTCGGCGTCTGCGGCCAGCTTCAGGCGCAGGCCGAACAGCAACGCCAGCAGCAGCGCCAGGCCGATGGCCACGGCGATCCATGGCGGCATGAACTGCGCCAGGCGATCGCGCGCCACGGTGACGCCGCGCCAGTGCGGCGACAGCTCGCGTTCGTGGTCGCCCCGGGCGCTGCGAATCGCCGCGGCGGTACGTTCACGCAGGGCTTCCAACTGGCTGCGACCATCGTTCATCACGCGGTAGCGGCCTTCGAAACCCAGGCACATGCACAGGTACAACAGTTCCAGCAGGTACAAGCGCTCGCGTGGGCTTTGCAGGCAATGGTCGAGTAGCTGGAAGACCTTTTCGCCGCCCCAGGCTTCGTTGTGAACGGTGATCAGCAGGCTCTGCTTGCCCCAATCGCTGGTACTGCCCCACGGTGTGCTCAACACCGCCTCATCCAGTGCGGTACACAGGGCGTAACGCGCCAGCAGTACTTCGTTGCGCGCCACGCCAGCAGCTTCGGCGCGCTCTTCGAACTGGCGCAGATAGGCCAGCAACTGCGCACGCAAACTGGCCGGCGCCGGGTGGGCGATGGTGTTGCGCAGGCGTGTCAGCAAGGCCAGCAGCGGGCCGGCGGCGCTTTCCAGCGGGTTCAGGCCGTGGCTTTTGCCGGTCAGGATCGGCGCGGCCGGCATCGACAGCGGCGCCGGTTCGGCACGCGCGGGTTCGGGCGCACGGCCACCCGGGCGCGGCATGAACTGGGTGCGGTCATCATCATTGGGGTGCATCGCGGATTATCCTCGGATCGCCCAGAAGGCCAGGTTCAAGCCCGGGAACTGCCCGGCGATATGGAAGGCGAAGCC
Source organism: Pseudomonas sp. Y39-6 (assembly GCF_023651955.1). Classification (NCBI taxonomy): domain Bacteria; kingdom Pseudomonadati; phylum Pseudomonadota; class Gammaproteobacteria; order Pseudomonadales; family Pseudomonadaceae; genus Pseudomonas; species Pseudomonas sp. Y39-6. The sequence continues at coordinate 6,861,319 of NZ_CP069594.1, forward strand.
GCCGGAATTGCTCAACTGCTGCCAGTGCTCGCTGCCCCGGTCCAGCTCGTAATAGGTCGAGCCTGCGTGGTACGGCAGTTGGCGCGGCGCCACCGGCAACGGCAGCAGGCCAATGCCGGGCAGTTGCAGGTTGACCAGGTCGCGAATGTGCTCCACCGAGCCGACTTTGCTCTGCTGGCCGAAGCGCGCGCGCAGGGTCTCGCCGGGCACATCGGCGCGTACCACGAGGATGAAACTGGCGCTGTCGATCAGGGTTTTGTCGGCGAGCATGGCCACGTGGATGCCGTAGGCTTTCTCGACGATCGGGATCGGCGTGGCCTTGCTGTCGATCAACATCGACAGCGCTTCACGCAGGGCCTGCATCACCGGGGCAAAACTCAAGGCCAGGTCGTCGTGCTGGTACTGCGGGTATTCCTGGGGGCGCCGGCCGGTGGTGGAGAAGGTAGCGAACTCACCGGCCAGGCTGACCAGTTCGCTGAACAACCGCTCCGGGTGCAGCGGGCTCAGTTGGCTGAGGTGCTGGATCAGCGGCTGGGCACGGTTGACCAGTTGCAACAGCATGAAGTCGGCAATCTCCGACGCGCCGCCCGCGCCCGAGGCGACCACACGCCCGGCCAGGGCTTCGCCGCGCTGGTGCAGCAGGCCGAGCAGTTCGCTGCGAAACGCGGTCAGCGGTTTGCTCGCGGCCACATCGAGGACTGGCGGGATGTAGCTGTCGTCGAGGACCAGCGCACGGTCGGCGCGTTTTTCCTTGATGCGTACCAGGCCGATCGCGGCGTAATCGCTGATGCCGTCCTGCGCGGTCAACAGGCGCAGCGCACGGGAGCCGACGGCCACCGGGGCGCGATTCTCGAACGGTGCGTTGTCGTCACGCACTTCGCGCACCTGGCTCACGTAGCGGGCGGCGCCAAGCGCTTCGCCGTCGTCGACGGTGTCGCGGGCCCCTGCGCGCTTGAGCGGCAAGGCCAGGTAGACGAGGCCGTCACGCAGGCTGTCGTCGATATTCAGCGGGCTGGGCGCCAAGTCATCCTGGGGGATATTGAACGGCGTGCCGTCGGGCAGCAGGCCGCGTGCCGACACAATCGCCAGCTTGCCCTGGGCCAGCAGGCCCTGATCGATCAGCAGCTCGGAAAACCCCCAGGCCCCGGCCGACAACGGGCGACTGCGGGCGTCGATCAGGTTTTCCAGGTAACGGTCATGCTGCTGGAAGTGCTGCGTTCCGATGAACATGCCTTCCGACCAGACCACGCGATTGTTCCAGGACATGGGGGCTCCGATTGCTTGTTATTGGGCTGGGCTGGATGGGGAAACCACGACGTCCGCACGCACGGCGCGCACATCGAGGCTGATCTGGTATTCGGTGTATTGGCGCGGCGGCACGTTGAGCACCGTGCGCCATTGCGCGCGGTCCAGCTCGCGGTAGCCCACCAACAGGCCGATCTGGCGGGTGGACGGGTCGAGGTCGCGCTGGATGCTCAACTGCTGGCCGGGCTGCACCATCACTTCGTCCTGGTCCAGCAGGTCGAGACCGAGGGTGGATTGCGCACGGTCAGCCAGGGCGAAGTAATCCGAACGGCCGAAGGTGGCGGCGTTTTTCAGTTCGAAAATCCGCACCCGCACCGGGGCGGCCTGGCCGTTGGCGCCGGGGTTGAGCCCGGCAATCGCGTGAAAGTGCAACTCGACGGCAGCGGTGTTCGCTTCAACCTCGGCGGCGCTGGCCTGGGGTTCGGCGACATCCTTGGTACACGCCGCCAGCATCAGCAGGCTGGCCACTGCGAGTAAAAACCTGGGAATCATCCTTCGTCCTCAATGACGTACTTAGCTTTCCGTTTTATCCATGCGTTGCGGCTCAGCGACGCTGGCGTGCGCTGTGCTCTTCGTAGGCTCGGCTGAATTCGCGGCCGAACAGGTCCTGGAAATCTTCCTGGGCCTCGCGGGAAATATTGCTGTAGAGCTCGGTGAACTGCTGCCAGTACTGGGCCTGGCGCGAGCCGCTGAACAGGCTCGACAGCCCGCCGGGCTTGCCCATGCGTTCTTCCAGCTGCGCCGGTTCGAAGCGGCTGAGCAGGTGTTTGATCGCCGCTTCCACACCGGCCATCACCGCCAATTGGTGAGCGCGCAGGTCGTCGAAACTGTCGCGCACCGCGATGTCCGGTGCCATAAACGCTTGGTTGCCATGACGCAGCAGCAGCTGTAGCGCTTCGTCGGCATTCGGGGCGAATTTCAACGGATTGTTTTCCGCGGGCTGGATCATCGTCTGCTGCATGCGGAATTCGCCCTTGAGGCTGGCGCGGGCACGCAACACGTCGATCAGGCCTTCGACCATCAGCCGGTAGCTGCGGCCGATGCTTTCCATCTGGGCTTCGGCCTGGGCCTTGTCCAGGCGCAATGGGTCCAGGCCGGCGCCGCGCAGGAAGGCGTGCAAAAGATCGGGTTGCTGGGCGGCGGCCACCGGGAGCACAGGCTCGACCACAGGTGGCGGCGCGATCACCGGCGCAGGCGGTGGCGGTGCGCTGACCACCGGCGCCGGTGTGTCGCCAAACAGGTCCCAATCCTCAGGGATGACCGAGCCCGTCGCGGCCGGCGGCTCGACCACCGGCACCGGCACGGCCACCGGGGTCGGCGGGCGGAAGTCGTGTTGCTCGGACGGCACATGATCGGCCACGGTCGGCGGCGGCACGGCGGTCGGGCTGAGAAAATCGAAGAGGTCCGGCAAGGTATCCATCGACGACGCGCCCTGGAACTGCGGCGCGATCACTGGCGTGGCTACCGGCTTGCTGGCGACGGCGCCCATCAGCGCTTCAAAACTGTTCGGGGAATCCCCGGCAAACGCCTGGTTATCCACAGCCTGTACGTTGAAATCGATGCGCGCCTGGATTTCGTAATCACCGATGCGGATCAGCTCGCCATCCTGCAACGGCTCGCTATTACCCCGACGCAGACGGATGCCGGCGTTAACCAACTCCACACCGTTTGTACTGTTATCGGTTAAATAATAACGACCATCTTTGTATTGAATTACGCAATGTTTCGAGGACACCAGACGCTCAGGATCAGGCAATACCCAGTCATTATCCGAGCTGCGGCCGATAGCCATCGAGCCCTGGTTCAAGGACTTTTCGGCACACTGCCCAGGGGTAATCTTGTGATAACTAGTGATAGTCAAACACAGCGACATCTTGCCTCCTTGCTGATACTTCGCGCGCAATCGATTCCCGGCGAGCGCCTTTCCCGAGAGATCGCGCCAGGCGACGCAAACCACGGTCATAATCTGCTTTTTGCCAGCATGATCGCAGATCTTAACTGGCCTCAATGACAAAAACCCTATCGTGGAACACCACTCGACTCACCAGTCGCGCAGGTTGTTAAGTACCGCACATCTGTCACAGAGGGCGAATAGCTTACCTTGACAAGCCATAACTACTACACCAAAAATGCACAACTTCTTGAATACCAGTGATGGCACATTAGTGGCGCCACACGTATATGACCAAGAAAACATGCAAAGTTCATCACGTAACTAATGCATGAATTGCCCGTCATCTAACGGGCCGATAGGGAGATCGATTTCAGTGGATGTGCCGTTGCTGCTCGCCGCCGTTTCCGCGACTTCGCCATGTGGCGAAGACATGGAATATGACGCGCAATTTCTACAACTGGAGCGTGATGCCAAGGGGCAGCCCGAGCGCAGCATGGGCGACGCCATCCTGCCTGCCGAACCGCCGGACTGGCGCAGCATCCAGCAGCAAAGCCTCGACCTGTTGCAACGCAGCAAAGACCTGCGCATCACCCATTTCCTGCTGCAAAGCGCCCTCGCCCTCCAGGGTGTGGTCGGGTTGGCCGACGCGCTCACGCTGATCAACGCGCTGCTGCGCGAATACTGGGCCGACCTGCACCCGCGCCTGGATGCCGACGACGATAACGACCCCACCGTGCGTATCAACGCCCTGTCCGGCTTGACCGGCGACGCGACGATCCGCCTGCTGCGCGAAAGCATCCTCACGCGCTCGCGCACCTTCGGCGCCGTGAGCCTGCGCGCCGCGCTGAACGCCAGCGGCCTGATGAGTTTTCCCGATGAACAACTCGGCGCCCAGCAGCTCAATGCCGCTTTCCTCGACAGCGACCCCGAGCAACTGCAAGCCACCCGCGACGCCTTGAGCTCCGCGCGTGCCGCCTGCGAAGCCATCGAACAACAGGTCAGCGACCAGGTCGGCTCGGCCCAGGGCGTCGACCTCAGCCTGTTGAAGCAACCGCTCAAGCAGGCGCTGCAGATCCTCAGCCAATTTGTACCGAACGGTGAGACCAGCAGCCGCGAACCCGAGGCCGTCAGTGACGACAATGCCCCCTCGGCCGACTTCGCCGCCGCCCCCACCGCACCGCGCCCCAGCGGCGACATCGCCAACCGCGATGACGTGCTGCGCAGCCTCGACAAGATCCTTGCGTACTACACCCGTCACGAGCCTTCGAGCCCGCTGCCGGTGCTGTTGAACCGCGCAAAGCATCTGGTGCACGCCGACTTCGCGGCCATCGTGCGCAATCTGATTCCCGACGGCATGTCCCAATTTGAAAACCTGCGTGGCCCGGACGGCGAGTAAGCCGCCCGACTGCGCAGTAACAACACCGTCGCTCAAGCGACCAGGAGCAGCAACGTGGCGAAGCAAAGTTCTCAGAAATTCATCGCGCGCAACCGCGCGCCTCGAGTGCAGATCGAGTACGACGTCGAGCTCTACGGCGCCGAGAAAAAGGTCCAGCTGCCCTTCGTGATGGGTGTGATGGCCGACCTCGCCGGCAAACCCGCCGAGCCCCTCGCGCCCGTGGCCGACCGCAAGTTCCTTGAAGTAGACGTCGACAACTTCGACTCGCGCCTCAAGGCCATGCAACCGCGCGTAGCGTTCCACGTACCCAACGAGCTGACCGGCGAAGGCAACCTGAGCCTGGACATCACTTTCGAAAGCATGGACGACTTCAGCCCGGCCGCCGTGGCCCGCAAGGTCGATGCGCTGAACAAGCTGCTCGAAGCTCGTACCCAGTTGGCCAACCTGCTGACCTACATGGACGGCAAGACCGGCGCTGAAGAAATCATCATGAAAGCGATCAAGGACCCGGCATTGCTGCAGGCCCTTGCGAGCGCGCCGAAGCCGGCAGGGGAGCAGTAATCATGACCGAGAATACCGTGCGCGAAAGCGCTCAGAACCTGGGCGCCACCGAAGAAACCAGCGAGTTCGCCTCGCTGTTGCTGCAAGAGTTCAAACCGAAGACCGAGCGTGCCCGCGAAGCCGTGGAAACCGCCGTGCGGACACTCGCCGAGCAGGCGCTGGCACAGACTGACCTGGTGTCCAACGACGCGATCAAGTCGATCGAATCGATCATCGCCGCCATCGACGCCAAGCTCACCGCCCAGGTCAACCAGATCATCCACCACCCGGATTTCCAGCAGCTGGAAAGCGCCTGGCGTGGCCTGCACTACCTGGTCAACAACACCGAGAGCGATGAGCAGCTGAAGATCCGCGTGCTCAACATCTCCAAGCCGGACCTGCACAAGACCCTGAAGAAATTCAAGGGCACCGCCTGGGACCAGAGCCCGATCTTCAAGAAGATGTACGAAGAAGAATACGGCCAGTTCGGCGGCGAACCTTACGGTTGCCTGGTCGGCGACTACTACTTCGACCAGTCGCCACCGGATGTCGAGCTGTTGGGCGAATTGTCCAAAGTCTGCGCCGCCATGCACGCCCCATTCATCGCTGCGGCTTCGCCGACCGTGATGGGCATGGGCTCGTGGCAGGAACTGTCGAACCCGCGCGACCTGACCAAGATCTTCACCACCCCGGAATACGCCGGCTGGCGCTCGCTGCGTGAATCGGAAGACTCGCGCTACATCGGCCTGACCATGCCGCGCTTCCTCGCGCGCCTGCCGTATGGCGCCAAGACCGACCCGGTGGAAGCCTTCGCCTTCGAAGAAAACACCGACGGCGCCGACAGCTCCAAGTACACCTGGGCCAACGCCGCCTACGCGATGGCGGTGAACATCAACCGTTCGTTCAAACACTACGGCTGGTGCTCGCGCATCCGTGGCGTGGAGTCCGGCGGTGAAGTGGAAAACCTGCCGGCCCACACGTTCCCTACCGATGACGGTGGCGTGGACATGAAATGTCCGACCGAAATCGCCATCAGCGACCGCCGTGAAGCGGAGCTGGCGAAGAACGGTTTCATGCCGCTGCTGCACAAGAAGAACACCGACTTCGCCGCGTTCATCGGCGCGCAGTCGCTGCAGAAGCCGGCCGAGTACGACGATCCGGACGCCACCGCCAACGCCAACCTGGCCGCACGCCTGCCGTACCTGTTCGCCACCTGCCGTTTCGCGCACTACTTGAAGTGCATCGTGCGCGACAAGATCGGTTCCTTCAAAGAGAAGGACGAAATGCAGCGCTGGTTGCAGGACTGGATCCTCAACTACGTCGACGGCGACCCAGCGCACTCCACCGAAACCACCAAGGCCCAGCACCCACTGGCGGCAGCCGAAGTGATCGTGGAAGACGTCGAGGGCAACCCGGGTTACTACAACTCCAAGTTCTACCTGCGCCCGCACTACCAGCTCGAAGGGCTGACCGTGTCGCTGCGCCTGGTATCGAAACTGCCGTCGGCGAAAAGCGCGTAAAAAATCGGGACTGGCTCGCTCCCTGTAGGAGCGAGCTTGCTCGCGAAAAACTTGAAGGCGCTGCGTTCATCCAGGATGCCCGCGTCACCGTTGACGACCTTCGCGAGCAAGCTCGCTCCTACAGGGGTCGGCGGCGTTAACAAATACAGTGGCTGAGTCCACACAGGGAGAAAACATGGCTGTTGATATTTTCATCAAGATCGGCGACATCAAGGGCGAGTCCATGGACAAAGCCCACAAGGACGAAATCGACGTGCTGAACTGGAGCTGGGGCATGTCCCAGTCCGGCAACATGCACGTAGGCGGTGGCGGCGGCGCGGGCAAGGTGAACATCCAGGACCTGTCGCTGACCAAGTACGTCGACAAGGCCTCGCCGAACCTGATGATGCACTGCGCCAGCGGCAAGCACATCGACAAGGTCAAGCTGACCGTGCGCAAGGCCGGTGGTGAAAGCCAGGTCGAGTACATGGTGATCAACCTGGAAGAAGTGCTGGTCACGTCCCTGAGCACTGGCGGTTCGGGCTCCGATGATCGCCTGACCGAAAACGTCACCCTGAACTTCGCCCAGGTGATGGTCGACTACCAACCGCAGAAAGCCGACGGCACCAAAGACGGCGGCGCGATCAAGTTTGGCTGGAACATCCGTTCCAACACCAAGCGCTGATAGCCCTGGCGGCCGTGGCCCAGCGCCACGGCCCCAGGCACTTTGTCCCTCTCGCAACCCGTCCGTGGAGCTGCTTTGGTGGTAACTGAAATCGCTTCCCGCGACCGTCTGCAACCGTCCCTGTTGGACCGGTTGACCGACGACGACCCAACCAACCCGAAGGAAAGCGCCGACAAGCGCGTGCTGTCCCTCACCCAATTGAAGGCCTCGGTGCTGCGTGACCTGGCGTGGCTGCTCAACACCACGTCGTTGCTCGATGCCGATGCCACCCTGCACACCCCGGCCGGCACCTCGGTGGTCAATTACGGCCTGCCGGCGCTGGCGGGCAACAGTGTTTCCAGCGTCGACATCAAGGCCCTGGAAGCCCTGATCTACCAGGCGATCGCCACCTTTGAGCCACGTATTCTGCGCCACACCCTGCGCGTCAAAGCCCGTGTCGGCCATGGCGAGATGAACCACAACGCCCTGAGCTTCGAGATCGAAGGCGACCTGTGGGCGCAGCCGGTGCCGTTGCGCCTGCTGCTGCAAACCGACCTGGACCTGGAGTCGGGCCATGTACGCGTGGTCAACGCCGACCAGCGGAGACGCCCATGAACCCGCGCCTGCTGGAGCTGTACAACCAGGAACTGCACCACGTGCGCGAAAGCGCCGCCGAGTTCGCCAAGGAATACCCGAAGATCGCCAGTCGGCTGAGCCTGTCCGGCATGGACTGCGCCGACCCCTATGTCGAACGTCTGCTCGAAGGCTTTGCCTACCTCACGGCCCGCGTGCAGCTCAAGCTCGACGCCGAGTACCCGACCTTCACCCATAACCTGCTGGAAATCGCCTACCCGCACTACCTGGCGCCGACCCCGTCGATGACCGTGGTGCAACTGCAGACCGACCCGGATGAAGGCTCCCTGGCCAGCGGTTTCCCGTTGCCGCGCGACAGCGTCTTGCGCGCCGCGTTGGGCCGCGAAACCCAGACCTGCTGCGAGTACCGCACCGCTCACCCGGTGACGCTGTGGCCGTTGCAGGTCAGCCACGCCGAGTACTTCGGCAACCCAGCCGCCGTGCTCGGGCGCCTGGCGGCCAGCGAACCGAAAGCCAAGGCCGGTTTGCGCCTGACCCTGCGCACCGGCGCCGAGTTGCCGTTCAACAGCCTCGCGCTGGACAACCTGCCGCTGTACCTCAGCGGTGCGGATGAGCAACCGTTCCGCCTCTACGAACAATTGCTGGGCAATGCCTGCGCGGTGTTTGCGCGCAAGCCGGGGGGCGATTGGGTCGAGCGCCTGCCACCAGACGCGCTGCGCTCGCGCGGTTTCGACGACGCCGACGCGGCCATGCCCGTGGTGGCGCGGGCGTTCCAGGGCTATCGGTTGCTGCAGGAATACTTCGCCCTGCCCCACCGCTTCCTGTTCGTCGAGTTCGCCGAACTGGGCCGTGCGGTCAAGCGTTGCGACGGCCAGGAACTGGAACTGATCGTGCTGTTCGACCGCCACGAACCGAGCCTGGAAGGCAGCGTCGGTGCCGCGCAGTTCCTGCCGTTCTGCACCCCGGCGATCAACCTGTTCCCGAAACGCGTGGACCGTATCCACTTGTCCGACCGGGTCAACGAACACCATGTGATCGCCGACCGCACGCGGCCGATGGATTTCGAGATTCACTCCCTCGACGGCATCACCGGCCACGGCACCGGGCCGGAGCAGCCGTTCCTGCCGTTCTATGCGGTGCGCGACCCCTCGCGTTATGGCCGCGACCAGGCGTACTACACCGTGCGCCGTGAGCCACGGGTGCTGTCCAGCGACCAGCGGCGCAACGGCCCGCGCTCCACCTACGTGGGCAGCGAAACCTTCGTCAGCCTGGTGGACAGCCAGCAAGCGCCCTATCGCCACGACCTGCGCCAACTCGGCGTGAGCGCGCTGTGTACCAACCGCGATTTGCCGCTGTTCATGAGCGTGGGCAATGGCAAGACCGACTTCACCCTCGCCGACAGCGCCCCGGTGCTGGCCGTGCGCTGCGTCGCCGGGCCCAGCCGCCCGCGTGCCAGCCATGCCCATGACGCCAAGGCCTGGCGCCTGATCAGCCAGCTGTCGCTCAACTACTTGTCCCTGAGCGAACAGGGCCAGGGCGCGGGCGCCTTGCGCGAGCTGCTGCGCCTGTATGGCGACAGCAACGACGCCGCCCTGCAATTGCAGATCGAAGGCCTGCGCGAAGTCAGCAGCAAAGCGGTGACCCGGCGCCTGCCGATGCCCGGCCCGATCGTGTTTGGGCGCGGCCTGGAAATCACCTTGGAATTCGATGAAAACGCGTTTCGCGGCACCGGCGTGTTCCTGCTCGGTGCGGTACTGGAACGCTTCCTGGCACGCTACGTGTCGATCAACAGTTTTACCGAGACGGTGATCCGTACCACCGAACGCGGCGAGATCATGCGATGGAAAGCCAAGCCCGGACGTCGTCCGACCCTGTGAGTACCCTGGATGCGATGCACCAGGAGCCCTGGGAATACGATTTCTTCCAGGCGCTGCGGCGTATCGAATGCGAATCGCCGGACCTGCCGCGCCTGGGCCAGTCCCTGCGCCTGGCGGACGACCCGCTGCGCCTCGGGCAACAGGCCGACTGCACCTTCGCCCCGGCCACCCTGGCCTCGGTCGACCCCGCTGGCGACGGCCAGCCGGCGCGGCTGCAGCAGTACTTTTTCGGCCTCGGCGGCCCCAACGGCCCGCTGCCGCTGCACATCACCGAGTACGTGCGCGAACGCCAGCGCAACAATGCCGACAGCACCAGCAAACAGTTCCTGGATATCTTCCACCATCGCCTGTTGAGCCTGTTCTACCGGGCCTGGGCCGAGGCGCGGCCGACCGTCAGCCACGACCGCCCGGACGATGATTACTGGTCGGCGCGCCTCGCCGCCTTGAGCGGTCGGGGCATGCCGAGCCTGCTCAACCAGGGGCTGATCCCCGACACGGCAAAGCTGCATTACAGCGGCCACCTGTCGGCGCAGACCCGCTACCCGGATGGCTTGAAGGCGATCCTTGGCGAGTACTTCGGCCTGCCGGTACAGATCGAAGAATACATCGGCCAATGGCTCGAGCTGCCCGAGCGCAGTCGCGTCGGGGTCAGCGCCAACCGGCTCGGCGTGGACTTCTGCCTGGGCAGCCATGTGTGGGACCGCCAGCACAAATTCCGCATCCGCCTGGGCCCGCTCGCGCTGGACGACTACATGGGCATGCTGCCCGGCAGCCAGCCGTTCAACGAGCTGGTGGCCTGGGTGGCCGAGTACCTGGGCCATGAATTGGACTGGGACTTGAACCTGGTTCTGCAACAACCCGAAGTCCCGGCGCTGCAACTCAACGGCCGGTTCCGCCTGGGCTTCAACACCTGGCTCGGCCGCCCTGCGGTTGATGCCAACGACCTAATCCTGGCCCGGCATTACGCCGATCACGCCACCACCTCAAGGAATCCAGAGCATGGGTGAAATCAGTCGCGCCGCACTGTTCGGCAAACTCAACAGCGTGGCCTACAAAGCCATCGAAGCCGCCACGGTGTTCTGCAAGCTGCGGGGCAATCCGTATGTGGAACTGGCCCACTGGTTTCACCAGTTGCTGCAACTGCAGGACTCGGACCTGCACCGCATCATCCGTCAGTTCAACGTGGAACCGGCGCGCCTGGCCCGCGACCTGACTGAAGCCCTCGACCGCCTGCCGCGGGGCTCGACTTCGATCACCGACCTGTCCTCCCATGTGGAAGAAGCCGTAGAGCGCGGCTGGGTCTACGGCAGCCTGATGTTCGGCGAAAGCCAGGTGCGTACCGGTTATCTGCTGCTGGGCATTCTGAAGACGCCGAGCCTGCGCCATGCGCTGTTGGGTTTGTCGGCGGAGTTCGACAAGGTCAAGGCCGAAGCCCTGAGCGAACGCTTTGACGAGTACGTCGGCGACTCGCCGGAGAATGCGTTGACGGCCAGCGACGGTTTCAACGCCGGCGCCGTTCCGGGCGAAGCCAGCGGTGCGATGGCGCCGAGTGCGATGGGCAAGCAGGAAGCGCTCAAGCGTTTCACGGTCGACCTGACCGAACAGGCACGCAGCGGCAAGCTCGACCCGATCGTCGGCCGCGACGAAGAGATCCGCCAGTTGGTGGATATCCTCATGCGTCGACGCCAGAACAACCCGATCCTCACCGGTGAAGCCGGCGTGGGCAAGACTGCCGTGGTCGAAGGCTTCGCCCTGCGCATCGTCGCCGGCGACGTGCCGCCCGCGCTGAAAGACGTTGAACTGCGCAGCCTTGACGTCGGCCTGCTGCAAGCCGGCGCCAGCATGAAAGGCGAGTTCGAACAGCGCCTGCGCCAGGTCATCGAAGACGTCCAGGCCTCGCCGAAGCCGATCATCCTGTTCATCGACGAAGCCCACACCCTGGTGGGTGCCGGTGGTGCCGCCGGCACCGGTGACGCAGCCAACCTGCTCAAACCGGCTCTGGCCCGCGGCACCTTGCGTACCGTGGCCGCGACCACCTGGGCCGAGTACAAGAAACACATCGAAAAAGACCCGGCCCTGACCCGCCGTTTCCAGGTAGTGCAGGTGGCCGAACCGTCGGAAGACAAGGCGCTGCTGATGATGCGCGGCGTGGCCTCGACCATGGAGAAACACCATCAGGTGCAGATCCTCGACGAAGCACTGGAAGCCTCGGTGAAGCTGTCCCACCGCTACATCCCGGCGCGCCAGTTGCCGGATAAATCCGTCAGCCTGCTGGACACCGCCTGCGCCCGCGTCGCCATCAGCCTGCATGCGGTGCCGGCCGAAGTCGACGACAGCCGTCGCCGCATCGAAGCCCTGGAAACCGAGCTGCAGATCATCGCCCGCGAGCATGCGATCGGCATCGCCATCGGGGCACGCCAGAGCAACAGCGAAGCCCTGCTGAGTGCCGAGCGCGAGCGCCTGGCCAGCCTGGAAAGCCGCTGGGCCGAAGAGAAAACCCTGGTCGATGAGTTGCTCGCCACCCGCGCCACGTTGCGTGAAAAAGTCGGCGTGGTCGACAGCGGCAACGATGAGTTGCGTGCGCAATTGGTCGACCTGCAGCAGCGCCTCACCGCGCTGCAAGGCGAAACCCCGCTGATCCTGCCGACCGTGGATTACCAGGCGGTGGCCTCGGTGGTCGCCGACTGGACCGGCATCCCGGTCGGCCGCATGGCGCGCAACGAACTGGAAACCGTGCTCAACCTCGACCAGCACCTGAAGAAACGCATCATCGGCCAGGACCACGCCTTGCAGATGATCGCCAAGCGCATCCAGACCTCCCGCGCCGGCCTCGACAACCCGAGCAAGCCGATCGGCGTGTTCATGCTGGCCGGCACCTCCGGCGTGGGCAAGACCGAAACCGCCCTGGCCCTGGCCGAAGCCATGTACGGCGGCGAGCAGAACGTCATCACCATCAACATGAGCGAGTTCCAGGAAGCCCACACCGTGTCGACCCTCAAGGGCGCGCCACCGGGCTACATCGGCTACGGCGAAGGCGGCGTGCTGACCGAAGCGGTACGGCGCAAACCCTATAGCGTGGTGCTGCTGGACGAGGTGGAAAAAGCCCACCCGGACGTACACGAGATCTTCTTCCAGGTGTTCGACAAGGGCGTGATGGAAGACGGCGAAGGCCGGGTCATCGACTTCAAGAACACGCTGATCCTGCTGACCACCAACGCCGGCACCGAGTTGATTTCCCAGGTCTGCAAAGACCCGGCGAACATCCCCGCGCCGGAAGACATTGCCAAAGCCCTGCGCCAGCCGCTGCTGGAAATTTTCCCGCCCGCACTGCTCGGCCGACTGGTGACCATCCCGTATTACCCGCTGAGCGACGAGATGCTCAAGGCGATCACCCGCCTGCAACTCGAGCGCATCAAGAAGCGTGTGCAGAACACCCACAAAGTCGCCTTCGATTACGACGACGCAGTGGTCGATTTGATCGTCTCGCGCTGCACCGAGACCGAAAGCGGCGGGCGCATGATCGACACGATCCTCACCAACAGCCTGCTGCCGGACATGAGCCGTGAATTCCTCACGCGCATGCTCGAAGGCAAGGCGCTGGCGGGTGTGCGGATCAGTAGCCGGGATAATGAATTGCACTATCAGTTCAACGATTGACCTGAAGAAACATAATCAAAAATGTGGGAGGGGGCTTGCCCCCGATGGCGGTGAATCAGTCACCGAATGCATCAACTGATACACCGCCATCGGGGGCAAGCCCCCTCCCACATTTGAACTCGGTTTCTTCAGTTATTTAGTCATTTTCGAGACGCCCGATGCTATTCAACCAAACCTCACGCCTGGCCAAGATCACCAGCCCCCTCGGGCCGGACGTGCTGTTGCTCAATCAAATGGGTGGCGGCGAAGAGTTGGGTCGGCTGTTCGCCTATGAGCTGCAACTGACCTCCCTGGACGCCAACATCGACCTCAACCAGTTGCTGGGCAAGCCGATGAGCGTCGGCGTGCAATTGGCGGACGGCGGCGAGCGGCACTTTCACGGCATCGTCGCGCAGTGCAGCCAGAGCATCGACCAGGGCCAGTTCGCCAGCTATCAGGTGACACTGCGCCCGTGGCTGTGGCTGCTGAGCCGCACGTCAGACTGCCGGATTTTCCAGAACCTGAGCATCCCGCAGATCATCAAGCAGGTGTTCCGCGACCTCGGCTTTTCCGACTTTGAAGACGCCCTGAGCCGACCGTATCGCGAGTGGGAATACTGCGTGCAGTACCGCGAGACCAGCTTCGATTTCGTCAGCCGCTTGATGGAACAGGAAGGCATCTACTACTTCTTCCGCCATGAACAGGACCGCCACGTGCTGGTACTGGCCGATGCCTACGGCGCCCACGCCACGGTGCCGGGCTACGTGTCGATTCCGTACTACCCCAAGGACGAGCAGCAACGCGAACGCGACCACCTGTACAACTGGCACCTGGCCCAGCAAGTGCAGCCGGGCTCGCTGGAGCTCAACGACTACGACTTCCAGCGCCCCAGCGCGAGCATCGACGTGCGCTCGGCGATGCCGCGCCCGCACGCCGCCGGCGACTACCCGCTGTACGACTACCCCGGCACCTACGTGCAAAGCGCGGACGGCGAACACTACGCGCGCACCCGCATCGAAGCCCTGCAAACCCTGCATGAACAAATCGAATTCAACGGCAACGCCCGCGGCCTCGGTTCCGGCAATCTGTTCAGCCTCACCGGCTTCAGCCGCCAGGACCAGAACCGCGAATACCTGATCGTCGGCTGCCGCTATTACATCGTTCAGGAAAGCCTGGAAAGCGGCGGCGGTTCAAGCTCGGCGCAGTTCGACAGCAGCCTGACCTGCATCGACGCCCAACAAAGCTTCCGCCCGCTGGCCAACACCTATCGCCCCATCGTCAAAGGCCCGCAGACCGCGCTGGTGGTCGGCCCCAAAGGCGAGGAAATCTGGACCGACCAGTACGGCCGCGTGAAAGTGCATTTCTACTGGGACCGCCACGACCAGTCCAACGAAAACAGCTCGTGCTGGATACGCGTATCGCAATCCTGGGCCGGCAAGAACTGGGGCTCGATGCAGATCCCACGGATCGGCCAGGAGGTGATTGTGAGCTTTCTGGAAGGCGACCCCGACCGGCCGATTATTACTGGGCGGGTGTACAACGCGGAGCAGACGGTGCCCTACGATTTGCCGGAGAACGCGACCCAGAGCGGCATGAAAAGTCGTTCGAGCAAGGGCGGCACGCCAGCCAACTTCAATGAAATCCGCATGGAGGACAAGAAGGGGGTGGAACAGTTGTATATCCATGCCGAGCGCAATCAGGACATCGTCGTCGAGGTGGATGAGAGCCATTCGGTGGGGCATGACCGCAACAAGAGTATTGGGCACAACGAGACGGTGACGATTGGCAACAACCGCCTGCGCATCGTCAAGCAGGAAGACATCCTCTCGGTGGGCCAGAGGAAGACCGACAGCATCAGCCAGAGTTACGTCATCGAAGTGGGCGAAAACCTACGCCTGGTCTGCGGCGAAAGCATCCTGGAGTTGAACGCCAGCGGGCAGATCAACCTCACCGGCGTGCAAATCAGCTTCTACGCCAGCGGCGATGCCGAGTTCAACACCGGCGGCGTGCTGCACCTGAACAATGGCGGCGGCCCCGGCGCGACGCCCGATGGCCAAGGCATAAAAGCCAGCATCGACGCCAACATCAAAGCCGCGTTCCCCGCGCCTAAAAGCTCCTGACGAGACCTGTCTTCCATGACGTACCGAATCAACGAATTCCAGTTCCAACTGCCGGCCGGCGAGCTGCAGGACGCGTCGATCAATATCCTCAAGTTCCCCGAACTGGGCACTTCCCTGATCGTCAGCCGCAGCCTGCTCGCCGAAGGCGAAACCCTGCACAGCAATTTCGACGACCAACTCAAGCGCCTGGAAAAACAGGTGCAGGACTTGCGCTGCCAACCGAGCGTCACCGTGCGCTTGGGCGCCGCCCAAGAGGTGGAAGGTATCGAGCTGCGCAGCCAGTTCAACAAGGGCAATGACAAGGTGTTCCAGTATCAACTGGCGTTGGTGTTGCCAGGGACGCGCAAGATGCTCGCCTTGAGTTACGTCAAGGCAGACACGCTGGGGGATGCCGAGGCGGCGCATTGGGCTTTGATCAAAAACTCGCTGTCCTTCGACATGCCACAGTGACGACGCGCCTCAATGTCTGACGCACTGCTCTGGGCCGCACGGTTGGGGGATGGCTTGTCCCATACCTCAGTGATGGCCGACATCCTTGGCGGTGTGCTCGAGGTCGCGGCTAACGTGGCGATAACGGCGTTGGCCACGGCTGCGGTGGTGGCGGCGACCGGTATCACCGTTGCGACGGGGGGGCTGGGCGCGTGCGTGTTGGGTGCCGTCGTCGGCGTGGTTGTCGGCATCGCCATGAGCAAAACCGGTGCCGACAAAGGCTTGAGCACGATGTGCGAAGGCATCGGCAACGCGCTGTTCCCTCCCGCCGTCATGGCGACGATTGTCAGCGGCTCCACTGACACCCTGATCAACTCAACCCCCGCTGCACGGGCAGCCGGCACGGTGCCATCCCATGTCGCCCCCTCCGGCACCGAAGCCGAAGAACCACCGTCGAAGCCGGAACACAGCGAAGAGCCCAGCTACCTGGATATGGCCAAGGGGTTCTTTTCACAAATGTGGCGCCCTACCGTCGCCACCCCGGCCCCCGGCGCAGTCCCCAAACCGTTGGACCTGGTGACGTGCATGAAGCATCCTCCGATGCCGCCGCAGTTTCTCGCCGAGGGCTCGGAAAAAGTCACGATCAACGGTCAGCCCGCCGTGCGCAGCGGCGACCGTAGCACTTGCGACGCGACGGTGGTGTCGTCGGGGCTGATCTCGCCGAACGTGACCATCGGCGGTGGCTCAGTGGTGGTGCGCGAGATACGCAGCGGCAAAACACCGGGTGTAGGCCTCGCCGTTACCGCCTTGATGATGCTCAAAGGGGGCAAAGGCAAGTTCCTCAGCAACCTGCCTTGTATGCTGCTCGCAGGCGTCAATTCGTTTGTGGTCAGCCAGGCCATGGGCGCCCTGGCCAATGCGACCATGGGCTCGCCTAACCCTGTTCACGCCAGTACCGGAGCCAAGGTACTCGGCGGTTCCGAGGAATTGGATTTTGCCCTGCCTGGCATCATGCCCATCGACTGGCAACGTTTCTACAACAGCCGGGACGAGCGCCAGGATGGCTTGTTCGGTGCCGGCTGGAGCCTGTCCTATGAGGTCAGCGTCCACTTGCTGCGCCACCCGGAAGGCGGCGAACACCTGGTGTACGTCGACGAGCAAGGCCGACGCATCGACATGGGATCGATCCCCTTGGGCGGCGCCGTGTTCAGTGCTGGCGAGGGGCTCAGCGTCAGGCGCCACCTGGGCGGTCAGTTGCTGATCGAAAGTGCCGACGGTCTGTATCGGTTGTTCGACCCGGCGCCACAGAACGCTACCTTGCTGCGCCTTAGTCAATTAGGTGATCGCAACGACAACCGTATCTACCTGGATTATGACAACGACGGTCGCCTGCTGCGGCTTCGGGACACCTTTGACCTGGTCAAGGTTGAACTGGCATACGACGCAACCTGGCAGCGCCGCGTCAGCCAGATCGAGCGGCTTTACCCCGACCAGCGCCGCGAAGTGCTGATGCATTACAGCTACGACAGCCGTGGCGATCTGGCTTGTGTACGTCAATCCGACGGCCAGGTTAAACGTCGATTTGTCTACGATGCCGGGCAGCGTATGGTCGAGCATCAATTGCCCACCGGCTTGCGCTGTTTCTACCAGTGGGCCCTGGTGGAAGACCGTGAGTGGCGTGTGGTCCGGCACTGGACAGACGCCGGGGACACCTACGATTACCACTACGAACTGGACGCTGGCATCACCCGCATCACCGACGGGCTGGAGCGAATCAGCATCCGCCGATGGGATCAACAGCATCAGATCATCGAGTCTATCGATGTGCTCGGACGTACCTGGGCCTTCCAATGGAATGATGAAAGCCAACTGCTGGGCGCCACCGATCCCAACGGCGGGCACTACCAATTCAGCTACGACGAAGCCGGTAACCTGAGCGAGACGCTCGACCCCTTGGGACGCAGCGAATCGACCTTGTGGCTGGAACATTGGGCACTACCGCTGGCAGAAACCGACGCCGCAGGCAATACCTGGCAATACCGTTACGACTCGCGCGGCAATTGCGTCAGCGAAACCGACGCTGCTGGGAACGTCACGGCCTATCGTCATGATGCCCACGGGCAAGTCGTGCAAATCACCGATGCCAGTGGCAAGAGCAAAACCCTGCGCTGGACGCCGCTCGGCCAGTTAAGCGAGCACACCGACTGTTCGGGAATGACCACTCGCTTGAGCTACTGCGAGCGCGGCCTGCTGCTGACCAGCACCGATGCACTGGGCGAGCGCACGGTGTTCAGCTATGACGATCAAGGCCGACTCACCCGCAAGCAATTGCCCGACGGCCGCAGCGAACACTATGAGCACGACGCCTGTGGTCAGGTCATCGGCTATCGCGACCCCGCTGGCAACACTACCTACTTCCAGCATGCCCTGAGTGGCCAGTTACATCAGCGCATTGACGCCCATGGCCGCCGCGTGACGTTGAACCATGATGCTTACGGCCGCCTGCAAAGCCTGACCAACGAGAACGGTGAACGCTACCGGTTCGACTGGGACGCCGGCGACCGGTTGACCCAGGAACACCGCCTGGACGGCGGTCTCAAGCGCTACGCCTACGACCCACTGGACAACGTCACGCAGGTAGAGACGATCGCAGTACACGGCACCGAGACAGCCATCATTCACGACCTGGAACGGGACGCCGCAGGTCGGCTGGTCGCCAAGAACACCCTGGATGGGCGCACCGAATATTGCTATGACGAGCTGGATCAAGTCACATCCATCACGTTCACCGGGCGTGACGGCCAACAGAGTCTGGGATTCGGTTATGACGTCCTCGGCCAACTGGTTCTCGAACACAGTGCCGCCGGCAGTTTGGAACACCGTTACGACGAGCTGGGCAATCTGGTTCAGACCCAGCTTCCTGACGGCCGTTGGCTCAACCGCCTGCGCTACGGCAGCGGGCATCTGCACCAGATCAATCTTGATGGCAGGGTCATCAGTGATTTCGAGCGTGATCGGTTTCACCGGGAAGTCCTGCGCACCCAGGGCCGTATCAGCACCCGCAGCGAGTACGACCGCAGCGGACGACTCCGCGCCCGTCAGCGTCGGCAACAGGACCAGTCGCTGCTGGTACCAGCAACGCAAACACGCTTTGGCTATGACGACAGCGACCAGTTGGTCGAGCGCTTTGTCAGCCACCCGGGCACGACACACCGCCAACTGCTGCACTACGATGCCACCGGTCGCATTCTCGCCAGCCAGGACAACCTTCTGGGTCAACGTGAAGCCTTCGCCTACGACCCGGCCGCCAATTTGCAAGATGGCCTCGGGCATGTGGCCCACAACCGGTTATTGACCTATCAGGACAAGCGTTACCGCTACGACGGTTTCGGCCGCATGGTCGAAAAATACAGCACCCAGCGCGGCACCCAACGCTTCAGCTATGACGCCGAGCAGCGGCTGGTGCAGGTGAACAACAACGACGGCTCCACGGTCAAAATGACCTACGACCCGCTGGGCCGACGGATCGCCAAAACATTGTTTGACCGTAACGGTGTCCAGCAGAGCCAGACGCTATTCACCTGGGACGCGATGCAGTTGTTGCAGGAGCGCTGCAACCAGCGGACCAGCCTCTATATCTATGCCGACGAGGGCTACGAACCCGTCGCACGCGTCGATGGCCTCGGGGCTCTGCAAAAGGTTCGCTACTATCACAACGACCCCAATGGCCTGCCCGAGCAGCTCACGGAAAGCGACGGCCATACGGTATGGAAGGCGCGTTATGAAGTCTGGGGCAATACCGTCGAGGAAACCCGCGAGCCCTATTACATCGAAGAACAGAACCTGCGCTTTCAGGGCCAGTACCTGGATCGAGAAACCGGGCTGCACTACAACACGCTGCGCTTTTACGATCCGCAGATCGGACGCTTCACGACGCCCGACCCTATCGGCCTGGCCGGCGGCCTTAACCTCTACCAGTACGCACCCAACCCCCTGAGCTGGATCGACCCGCTGGGCCTGATGAAGTGCTCAAGCCCACCCAAGGGGCGTAAGGTCAATCGCACGGTGTATCGATTCGAGGAGCCCGGACGCATCGGTACGACCTGGCAGGCACACAAGTGGAATGTGGAGTCCCGACACCGGTACACGGCCAGGGGACTGGGTGGCGTGTATGGCGCCAACTCGCGAAAGACCGCATTGGGCGAAGTCACCCACTGGGATGTCGACCTGTCCACACGGGTACTGGTCAGTAAAAAGGTGCAGCTAAACAACGTGCTGGACTTAACGCGCGCCGACGTGCGCAAACAGTTAGGCGTATCACTCAAAAGCATTACGGGTAACAAATACACCGAAACTCACCAGATCGGCAGCTGGGCAAAAGCCAATGGCTATGATGGGATTCTTGCCCCATCCGCGCGAAACCCGACCGGCAGCAACTTAATATCATTTGCAGGATTCTGATCATGCCACTTGAAGATGAATACCCCGGCGATGCCGACTGGCAAAGCATGGTAGCGCTGTACAAAGAAGACTATCTGGACGAAGACGCGCGCACCCTGGCGCAAGCATTGGCCGGCGACCTCGACGTGGCCGTTGTGCTGCGAGGCAAGCGAGGGCTCAAGGAAGGGCTGTGGTGGATCGAACGCAAAGTTCCCGCTCTCGACAATGTGCGGCCTGTCGACTGCCTTGAAGATCCGCGGCTGATCAAACGCCTGCGAACAGCCTTGATGAGCATGCCGTAACCAGACGAGGGAGCAACTGATTGACTATGGAAGGTCTCAAGAAAATCGCCACGGCCCTGGGCACCGCGTATGTCTGACGCACTCTGGGCCGCTCGCATGGGCGATGCGCTGGCCCACACCTCGATGATGGCCGACATCCTCGGCGGTGTGCTGGAGGTGGCTGCCAATATCGCGATCACTGCCGTGGCGACTGCTGCCGTTGTCGCTGCCACAGGGATTACCGTCGTGACCGGCGGGTTGGGGTGCTTCCTGTTGGGCGCGGTAGTGGGCACGATTGTTGGCCTTGCCATGAGCAAGACCGGTGCAGACAAAGGCCTGACAAACTTATGCGATAGCTTCAGCAATGCCCTTTTCCCGCCCACGGTACAGGCGAATATTCTCACCGGCTCAACCGATACCCTGACCAACAACATCCCTGCCGCCCGGGCCGCCGGGGCGATCAGCTCTCATGTGGCGCCGGCAGGCACCGAACTGGAAGCACCCGAGCCGGAACCCGAGGCCAGTTATCTGGACATGGCCGAGAGTTTCTTCTCGCAGATGTGGCGCCCCACGGTTGCCACTCCGGCGCCAGGCGCCGTGCCAAAGCCGCTGGACCTGGTCGCGTGCATGAAGCATCCACCGATGCCGCCGCAGTTTCTCGCCGAAGGTTCGTCCAAGGTCACGATCAATGGCCAACCAGCGGTGCGCAGCGGCGACCGCAGTACGTGCGACGCCAGCGTGGTGTCTTCCGGGCTGATTTCACCCAACGTGACGATTGGCGGCGGCTCAGTGGTGGTGCGGGAAATCCGCAGCGGCAAGACACCCGGCGTCGGGCTCGCAGTCACGGCGTTGTTGATGCTCAAGGGCGGCAAGGGCAAGTTCTTCAGCAAGCTGCCGTGCATGCTGATCGGCGGCGCGACTTCGATGGCGGTCAGCAGTGCAATGGGCGCGATGGCCAACGCGGCCATGGGCTCGTCCAACCCGGTGCATGCGGCGACCGGCGCGAAAGTGCTGGGCGATGTCGAGGAGCTGGATTTCGTGCTGCCCGGCATCCTGCCAATCGACTGGCAACGCATCTACAACAGCCGCGACGAACGCCCCGGCAGTCTGTTCGGCGCGGGCTGGAGTGTCGCCTATGAGGTGTGCGTCGAGATCCGCCCTCATCCCGACGGCGGCGATACGCTGGTCTACACCGATGAGCAGGGCCGACCGATCGACATGGGCTCGATTGCCCTGGGCGGCGCGGTGTTCAGCGCCGGTGAAGGACTCTCCGTGCGGCGCCACCTCAACGGGCAATTGCTGATCGAAAGTGATGACGGCCTGTACCGGCTGTTCGAACCGACCCCGACCAATGCTGGCTTGCTCCGCCTGACTCAGCTCGGTGACCGCAACGACAACCGTATCCACGTCGACTATGACGCCGCCGGGCGCCTGGTGCGCCTGCACGATACTTTCGATCTGGTGCAAGTCGAACTGGTGCGCGAGCGTGAACGCGTCACTCATATCGAACGCATCTATCCCGATCAACGCCGCGAAGTGCTCGTCAGCTATACCTACGACACGGCGGGAAATCTGGCTGAGGTACGCGATACCACCGGCCAGGTGCAGCGGCGCTTCGCCTACGACGCCGGGCGCCGGATGGTGGAGCATCAGTTGCCCACCGGGTTGCGTTGCTTCTATGAATGGGCGCTGGTCGAAGACCTGGAATGGCGCGTGGTCCGGCACTGGACCGACGAGGGTGACGCCTACCAGTTCGACTATGACTTGAAAGCCGGCCTCACCCGCATTACGGACGGCTTGCAACGCGTCAGCAGCCGCCACTGGAATACCCAGCATCAGATCATTCAACACAGCGACAACCTCGGCCAGACCTGGTTGTTCGAGTGGAACGACGAACGCCAATTGCTCAGTGCCACCGATCCACAGGGTGGGCGCTACGCATACAGTTACGACGAGGCCGGCAACCTGATCGACGATTCCGACCCGCTGGGCCGCAGCGATTCGACGCTGTGGCTGGAACATTGGGCCTTACCGCTGGTGGAAACCGACGCCGCCGGCCACAGCTGGCAGTATCGCTACGACCCGCGCGGCAACTGCATCGCCGAAACCGATCCGCTGGGTCATATCACTCGCTATCGCTACGACGCCCATGGACAGGTCGTGGAAATCGTCGACGCCACGGGTAAACGCAAGAAGCTGCGGTGGAATTCGTTCGGGCAACTGGTCGAGCACATTGACTGCTCGGGTTACCCCACGCGCTTCAGCTATGACGAGCGAGGCTATTTGCAGGTCATCACCGACGCCCTCGGCGAACGCACTCAATTCAGCTATGACGCCAACGGGCGCTTGCTCAGCAGCCAACTGCCGGACGGACGCATTGAGCGCTATCAGCGCGATGTCAGCGGTCAGTTGGTGGGCTATACCGACCCCGCCGGGCACACCACGCTCTACCAGCACAACCGTCGCGGCCAGGTACGCCAGCGCACCGACGCCCATGGCCGGCAGGTGCAATTCGGCTATGACAGCTATGGGCGGCTGCAAGCGCTGGTCAACGAGAACGGCGAAAGCTATCGGTTCGCGTGGGATGCCGGGGATCGGCTGACCCAACAACAAGACCTCGACGGCAGCGCCAAGCGCTACACCTACGACCGGCTGGATAACATCACGGCGGTGACCGCCGCTGCGGCGCCTTATGGCAATGGCTTGGCGATAGTTCCCGAGATGCCAGCGCCCCCCATCATTCATCGACTGGAGCGCGATGCGGTTGGCCGGTTGATTGCCAAGACCACCGACGATGGCCGCACCGACTACAGCTACGATGCGGTGGACCAGCTAACCGCCGTCACCTTCACCGACTTGCAGGGCAATACCCAGGCTCTTGGTTTCGCTTACGACGCCCTTGGCCAGTTGCTTGCCGAACAGAGTTCAGCGGGCAATCTGCACCATCGCTACGACGAACTCGGCAACCTGATCCAAACCCAACTGCCCGACGGCCGCTGGCTCAATCGCCTGTACTACGGCAGCGGCCACCTGCACCAGATCAACCTCGACGGCCAGGTCATCAGCGACTTCGAACGCGACCGCCTGCACCGCGAAGTGCTGCGCACCCAAGGCCAACTCAGCACCCGCAGCGAATACGACCGCAGCGGCCGCCTGCGCGCACGCCAGCGCCGCCACGCCAGCCAGCCCTCGTTGATGCCGGCGGCCACACAAAAACACTTCGAGTACGACCCCGCCGACAACCTGATCGGCAAACTCGACCAGCAACCCGCCGCGCAACATCGCCAACTGCTGCACTACGACGCCACCGGCCGCATCATCGCCAGCCAGGACAACCTGCGCGGCCAGCGCGAAACCTTCGCCTACGACGCGGCCGCCAACCTGCTCGACGGCCCGCAAACCTCTGGCGGCTTGGTGCGCCATAACCGATTGCTGACCTATCAGGACAAGCGTTACCGCTACGACGGCTTTGGCCGAATGATCGAAAAACGCAGCGCCAAACGCGGCGTGCAGCGCTTTGCCTACGACGCCGAAAGCCGGCTGATTGAAGTACGCAATGAAAACGGCAGCGTGCTCAGGATGACCTATGACCCGCTGGGCCGGCGTATTGAAAAAACCGAGCATGGCCGCGACGGCTATCCGCTGGGCGAAACCCGGTTCATGTGGGATGGCCTGCGGTTGTTGCAGGAGCATAAACACAGTCAGACGAGCCTGTATGTCTATGAAGACGAAGGCTACGAACCCTTGGCCCGAGTCGACGGCATCGGCCCGCTGCAGAAAATCCGCTACTACCACAACGATCTGAACGGATTGCCGGAGCAACTGACCGAAGCAGATGGAGAAACGGTGTGGCGCGCGACGTATCGGGTGTGGGGCAACACACTGGAGGAGGTGCGCGAGCCTTATTACATTGAAGAGCAGAATTTGCGGTTTCAGGGGCAGTATCTGGACCGGGAGACGGGGCTGCATTTCAATACGTTTAGGTTTTATGATCCGGATGTGGGGCGGTTTACTACGCCGGATCCGATTGGGTTGGACGGAGAGCTTAATCTCTACCAATACGCATCAAATCCGATTGCATGGATCGATCCATGGGGATGGAAAACTTGCGGCGCTGCAAACGGAAATTCCAGACAAAATAACAAGGTAAATCATGTATACGTCATTCGTAACAAAACGACTGGGCAGGTGTACAAATATGGTATCAGCGGTGGGAAAATTTCCAAAAATGGGAAATCTTACCGAGCGCAGTCGCAGGTACGCAGACTTAACAGGGGGAGTTCTGATAAATACGAGTCCGCCATAATCAGAAAAAATGTAACACGCACCAAGGCTCTTAAAGTTGAACAAGGTAGAGTCAATGGCTACTCAGTAGCCGCTCAGCGAGCAGGTCAAACACCTTCATTTCCAAAAGTCGGGATTAATCCTGTGGGCAACTCACTGCCAAATGCGACGAGATAGAAACTCTAATGAGCAAATATTTATCAACACTCGAAATTATTCCAACTACAGACCGCCTGCAGGCTCACAGCGTTCGAGAGGCCGCCGTACTCTATATTTATCTTCTAACGACCACTTGCAAGCTTTCTACTGGTGGAGTTGCCAAAGTGGTTCTTCAGCAAGCGCCAGAGGAAGCAGAGCTGACACTTACAAATGTTTGCACCTACTCTCATCCTTTCAAGCACTTACAGGACCTGCCGACGGAAGCTACAGACGCCGTTATTCGCCAGTGCTTTATCGACGATATCAATGAGGCGCTCCTATCATTAGCAACTCTCAAAGGTTGGGATACCGACCCAATACATAAACTTCATGCAGCGATTGTCAAACGTGGCTATCAGTTTTCCGGTACTTCAGGCCGCTCACTGAAAAACCCAGCTAAAACGCTCACGGCGTCAGCCGCCTGGCGCACGGATCGATACATTAATATCGGCGTCTTGGTGCAAGGCCCCAAAAACACACCAACCGAGTTTTTTACTGCCACACGAATTGGCATATCGCTGGGACTTTTCGAATCACTGCTAGGCGCTGTTGAATGGGTGGACGATCAAACCATTCGCCTTTTCCAAGCAAACAAGCGCGACTATTGGGAAATTGATACGATCTCTAAAGAGGTGAAATTCCACTTCCCCAGAGCTGAGTCCGGTGATGCCCATGGAGAGTTTGATCTGGGTAAAATGTACGTTGATGGATGGATAGTCGAACAGAATTTTGAACAAGCCCGGCAGTGGTTGGAGCGCTCTGCTGCTCAAGGTTTCTCTCGAGCAGTCAAACTTTTGCAGCGCATGAATGACGGCGACACAAACCTCGCGGATCCGGTGATGAACAGCAAAAAATGATTCCGGGGTATATTCCTCTTGCATCCCGATTACTGGCTGCTCCTCATACACTCTGCGACCTGACAGAGCAATATTGTTACGACTAACCGCGCGTGTACCTGCGCTCACGCCACCGTTGCCTACACCGGCACAAAAGCAGTTCGAGCATGCCGCCGCCAACCTGCTCGACGGCCCGCAACCCGGCGCCGGGCTGGTGGTGCATAACAAACTGCTGACCTACCAGGACAAGCGTTACCGCTACGACGCCTTTGGCCGCATGATCGAAAAACGCAGCGCCAAACGCGGCGTGCAGCGCTTTGCCTACGACGCCGAAAGCCGGCTGATTGAAGTACGCAATGAAAACGGCAGCGTGCTCAGGATGACCTATGACCCGCTGGGCCGGCGCATTGAAAAAACCGAGCATGGCCGCGACGGCTATCCGCTGGGCGAGACCCGGTTCATGTGGGATGGCCTGCGGTTGTTGCAGGAGCATATGGACCGGGAGACGGGGCTGCATTTCAATACGTTTAGGTTTTATGATCCGGATGTGGGGCGGTTTACTACGCCGGATCCGATTGGGTTGACGGGGGGAATCAACCTCTACAAATACGCACAAAATCCCATCTCTTGGATTGACCCATGGGGACTTCTTAATCTCAACACCAACGGCGCTGCAGGTAATTTCGGTGTGTACGAAATTCGAATAGACGGTGAGCTGTACAAGTACGGCAAGGCCGATATGAACCGTGTAACAGAATCCAGCGGCAACCCGACCAGACTTCACCAACAAGTAGAAAAATTAGAACGGCTGAATCCTGGTAAAACGATTAAGGGTACCGTTCTAGAAAGCGGCATAAGCACGACCCAGGCGGCCAAGACCATCGAAACTGCCAAATTGGATGCACATTACAAAAAACTGGCGGACTGATTCCTGAAGGAAACAAAAAGAGCTATAAAGGCCCTAAATCGCTATGTGGCAAATAAGAGAGGATAAATAATGCGCAACCCATACCCTATCGCCATAAGCGGACTTTTCCCAGATCCCGCTGCTGCTTTTTATGTATCGCACCATGTTAGCCGAATTATTCGAGAACAACTCGAACGCCAGATAATAAACACCGAAGTGTTCGATAAAAAATATGGTGACAATTATTGGCTGAGCCTGAGGGACTCAAGCGTGTCTGGGCTACTGGACCTAAATGTTACAGGCCCTGAGGTATCTAAGAGAAATAAAGCAGTGAGCTACTCCTTGAGAATGCCCAGCCAACCTATCAACAAAGACCCTACAGGCTATGAAAAATACCTTGAGTACCACGAAAAAGGTGTAAAAGAGGTCTTTGATGCATTAAAAATCCAGATGTCGGAGCCAATCGATAGCATTTATAACGCTATACGTAAGGAAGTGCGAAAATTGCCTCCGGACAAACTTAAGAATCCGGAATAAACATCGACGAACTTCAACTATATCACATGAGGCAAACTTATTTAAAATCACAGATCAAATAAATACCCCGTTTAATAAACCCAGGACTAACAGCAAGGTTCTATATTGATATATGGCAGGAACCCATCCTATTGGCTCAATTAAAATCGCACGTCGCCAGATCTACGATGAGACTTTTGAATTGGAGGCGCAGCAGCGGAAATTTTCCGTTTGTTGCCAAAGACAGCCACGGCAAACCACATATATTTGAAGTGAAGCGCGGTGCTGGGAAGTTGACCCCAGACACAGGGCCTGGCAGGTAACATATCAGATATTGGGTAACACGCTAGATAGAGGTGCGCGAGCCTTATTACATTGAAGAGCAGAATTTGCGGTTTCAGGGGCAGTATCTGGACCGGGAGACGGGGCTGCATTTCAATACGTTTAGGTTTTATGATCCGGATGTGGGGTGGTTTACTACGCCGGATCCGATTGGGTTGGAAGGTGGCCTCAATCTTTACCAATACGCGCCAAACCCAATTGGATGGGCCGA
Organism: Pseudomonas sp. Y39-6; assembly: GCF_023651955.1. Lineage (NCBI taxonomy): Bacteria > Pseudomonadati > Pseudomonadota > Gammaproteobacteria > Pseudomonadales > Pseudomonadaceae > Pseudomonas > Pseudomonas sp. Y39-6. The sequence continues at coordinate 6,889,288 of NZ_CP069594.1, forward strand.
TCCATGGGGCTGGGCGTATGCAGGGGTGGACTTTACTGGCAGCAGTGACCTGTATCCGATAAAAGGCTCACACAGAAATATCGTGACGATCAAGATGCAAGGCTCTAAATCGCGCGACTTTACTCAAGCCTACAAAGAACCAGGTATTCCTAGAAGCGCCAAGAAACACTATACCTGGCACCAGGTTGATGACTTCGACGCAAAATCCGGCGATACAACAATGCAGCTTGTCAGAAAGTCTGCCTATGAGGCTACGTACCCACATGGCGGTTCAGTTGCACAGTATGAAAAACACTTCAAAGTTAAAGGGCGGACTTGCCTAAACAAATCCGCCACTCTCCACTCTTGAATCAAGAGTTTATCAAAACTACGTTACATCCGATTCTACAAGCGTTATCAATCTTTTAATCATTCTGTTCATGTGCTTGTGGCGCAGTTCAATCGCATCCATACGAGACTTGTCAGTCGGTGCATCCGACGACTTCGGCGCTTCATACGGCTTATAAACAAGGTCGTATCGTGTACCCAGGTCTTGCAACTGGGCTTCTATGCCATCCATGGTTTTTTCTTGATTGGTCAAGCGCCCGGCTGTGTCTTTTGGTGCATCCGATTTTTTACTAACCGCATTAGCCTCAGATCCTTCGTTAATGGAAAGGATCTGGTTGACCATCAACTCTGTTTTTATTTCACTGTCTTCGAGGCGAGCGTCTATTTTTTGCTTTTCTGTTGCAGCCGGGTCTACGGTCGTGGTCGTGCCGTCCGCGTTCTTTTTTGCCGCGCCTGGCATTGCAGCTTGCGCTTCGATTCTATCGATGATGGCTTTGGAAGCCAAATGTTCTCCCACATTCAAGGGGATATTCACCAGTAAATTTACCCCCCCACTGATAAGTGAGTTGCGCGCGCTGGACGCCAGTTCAGAAGAGAGCGGCGGGAACCCATTTTTATCGTGTAGATCGTTAATATTTTGCGTGGTCTTTAAAGAATCCTTAATACCAGGTGACGCGGCTTTGGGGTTTGGCAGAGGATGGGAGCCTCCTTGTTTATTTGACCGAGGATTGGAGCCCCCTGATCCATTTGCCTGAGGATTCGGACCTCCTTGCCCATTTGGCAGAGGATTCGAACCTGGATTCGATCCTGGATTCGAACCTGGATTCGATCCTGGATTCGATCCACTTCCGGAACCTCCATGTCCACTTGACCCTCCCCCCCTGCGTCCTCCGCCAGCCTTAGTAGCGCCACTTAACTCAGAAGCACCTATTTTCTCATTACTCGCCGTGGGATATTCAATACCCCCTCCGTTACCCGCATTCGAACCATATACAATCTTCGAGGAGTCAGCCGTTTGCTGCCCATTACCCGACGTCAACGGAACTGAGTTTCCTGGCACAGTTGGCTGAGGTGATGGAGTAATTGGAGGAATATAAGTTAGATCAGTGAGTTTCATTGAGACACCTCTTTAAAATAGTCTTGAGCGCGTCCCTGCAATCTCGACTAATAGGTGGCGCCTCGTACCCATTAAGTTCCAGTGCGTAAGTAATCGTCCTTTACAAACAATAAAAAACTCTGCCCCGCTAATATTAATAACTGTATAAGCCGTGAGCCCCCTCCTTGCGCCTCGATTGCTTTTCCACACGCACAAAAAATGGGCACCCGACCCAGTCGGCGTGCCCACTTTTTCTACCTCCCCGCCCCCTTCGAGACGATACCGCTATTACGGGTTGACGCTGTCTTTGAGCGACTTGCCCGGCTTGAACGCAACGGTATTGCTGGCCTTGATTTTCACAGGCTCACCGGTTTGCGGGTTTTTGCCGGTGCGGGCGCCGCGGTGGCGTTGCAGGAAGGTGCCGAAGCCAACCAGGGTGACGCTGTCCTTGCGGTGCAGGGCGCCGGTGATTTCTTCGAGAACGGCGTTGAGGACGCGATTCGCCTGTTCTTTGGTGAGGTCCGCTTTTTCAGCGATGGCGGCTGCGAGTTCTGGTTTACGCATAAGTGAAGCCTCTTTGACGGTTTTTTGTTGTTATGTCCGTGCTGCTCTCTAATGGAGCAGCGCCCAAGGCGCCGCAGGCTCTACTCTGCGGCAGACGGGAGTGAGGATGGCATGCCCTCGGACGCCGCGCCAGTCTCGTGGCGACCTTTCTAGGGTGAAAAATAGGGTTATTCCGACAGAACGACCGGTATTTACGCCAGCAGCGGCGGAAGTTCTTTGTTCAACGCCAGTTTTTCCATCACGGCGCTGCCGGTCAGCGCGTAGCCCAGCAGGCGGCCGCTGGCATCGCGGCACAGGGCCTTGATGTCGGCGCCCTGCCCTTCGACGCTCCATACGCCTTCGGTGCCCCGTGGCGGTGGCGAAACCACCAGCGGGCAGACCGGGGTTTTCACGGTGACCGGCATCGGCCCGTAGCTGACGGCCGTGGCGTTGCCCGCCAGCGTCTGGGCCAAGGCGCGGGCGCAGCTCATCAGCGGCATGACGTACAGCAGGTTCAGGCCATCGACCTCGGCGCAGTCGCCCAGGGCATAGATGTTGGCGTGGGAGGTCTTGAGGTGGCGGTCGACCACGATCCCACGGTTGACCTGCAAGCCGGCAGCCGCGGCCAGGTCGACACGCGGGCGCAGGCCGATGGCCGAGACCACCAGGTCGCACTGGATCACTTCACCGTCCGACAGGTGCGCTTCCAGACCTTCGGCGCTGCGTTGCAGGCGGTTGAGCACCGGGCCCAGGTGGAAGCGCGCCCCAAGGCCTTCCAGCCCGGCTTGTACCGCTGCGGCCGCCGCTGGGTGCAGCAGGGTCGGCATGACTTGCTCGCACGGTGCCACCAGGTCGATTTCGTAGCCGCCGAGGATCAGGTCGTTGGCGAATTCGCAGCCGATCAGGCCGGCGCCAAGCAGCAGCACGCGGCGTTTACCGACGGCTGCCGCGCGAAAGCGGGCGTAGTCTTCAAGATCGTTGATCGGGAAAATCAGCTCCGCGGCGTCGCCTTCGACCGGCACGCGCACGGTTTCCGCGCCCCAGGCCAGGACCAGGTCGCGGTAAGTCACCGCTTCTTCGCCGATCCACAAGCGCTTGTGGCCCGGGTCAATACCGGTGATACGGGTATGAGTGCGTACCTCGGCCTTGAGTTGCTCGGCCATGGCACCGGGTTCAGCCATGCTCAGGCCATCGGCTTCCTTGTTCTTGGCAAAGCCGGTGGAGAGCATGGGCTTGGAGTAGGAGCGCCCATCATCCGCGGTGATCAGCAACAACGGGGTATCGCTGTCGAGCTTGCGAAACTCGCGGGCCACGTTGTAACCGGCGAGCCCTGTGCCGATGATCACGACAGGTGCGTTCATTCCTTTCTCCTTGTAGTACGTTTCTTAAATTCGCGATTACGCGATTTCAATCATTTCGAAATCCACTTTGCCCACGCCGCAGTCCGGGCACAGCCAGTCTTCCGGAACGTCCTCCCACAGGGTACCCGGAGCGATTCCGTCGTCCGGCCAGCCGTCTTTCTCGTCATAGATCAGGCCGCAGACTATGCATTGCCACTTCTTCATTTACTTGCTTCCTCAGGGTCCAGGCAGGTTGGCCGACGGTCGATAGATCCCGCGTTGCCGTGCGGCTCAGCGCGTTTTGTACTGATCGGGGCCTGCAGATGCAAGTACGATCGACACAAGGCACCGGTTCAGCCCGGCAAAAGAGCCGGACGCCATGGTAAGCTCGCCGCCTCTTTTGCTGCCAATATTGACGCACCGTGCCGCACTCAATCGCCCTTCCCGATGCTTGCCAATGGCTGACCCAGAGCCTTCTGAGCCCCCTGCCCGCGCCGTTGACCCTTGACTGGCTGTTCGACGAGGGCTCGCTGACGCGGCGCCTGACGGGGCTGTCCAGCGACAGTTTCAGCGTGACGCCGCTGTGCGAAGGCTGGCAGCCGTTGCGCGACGATGAGTGCGCGGCGCTTGACCTGCCCCAGGCCAGCATCGGTTGGGTGCGCGAGGTGTATTTGCGCGGGCATGACCAGCCGTGGGTGTTTGCCCGCAGCGTGGCGTCGCGCAGTGCGTTGCAAGGCGACGGGTTGCATATGGACGAGCTGGGGAGCCGCTCCCTGGGCGAGCTGCTGTTCTGCGACCGCGCCTTCACGCGCCGGGCGATCGAGGTCTGCCATTACCCGCGCCCATGGCTGCCCCCCGCGGATCAGCTCGACGGGCTGTGGGCGCGCCGCTCGCGGTTCGATCGCGGGGCGCTGAGCGTGCTGGTCGCCGAAATCTTCCTGCCGAGCCTGTGGCACGCGGTGCATGACCACCCGGAGAACCGCTGATGTATCAACGCCTGCTCAAATCCTTGAACCGTCTGAACCCCAGGGCCTGGGATTTCATTCAGTTGACGCGCATGGACAAACCCATCGGCATCTACCTGCTGCTGTGGCCGACGCTGTGGGCGCTGTGGATCGCCGGCAAGGGCTCGCCGTCCTTGATCAATATCCTGATTTTCGTGCTCGGCGTGGTGCTCACTCGCGCCGGCGGTTGCGTGATCAACGACTGGGCCGACCGCAAGGTCGACGGCCACGTGAAGCGCACCGAGCAACGCCCACTGGTCAGCGGCAAGATCAGCTCGAAAGAGGCGCTGGTGTTTTTCGCGCTGCTGATGGGCATCAGCTTCCTGCTGGTGCTGCTGACCAACGCGACGACCATCCTGCTGTCCCTCGGCGGCCTGGCGCTGGCGGCGAGCTATCCGTTCATGAAGCGCTACACCTATTACCCGCAAGTGGTGCTGGGCGCGGCGTTTTCCTGGGGCATGCCGATGGCGTTCACCGCCGAAACCGGCAACCTGCCTGCCGCCGCGTGGCTGCTGTACATCGCCAATGTGCTGTGGACGGTGGGCTACGACACCTATTACGCCATGACCGACCGCGACGACGATTTGAAGATCGGCGTGAAATCCACCGCCATCCTGTTTGGCGACGCCGACCGGGCGATCATTCTGACCCTGCAAGGCCTGGCGCTGGCGTGCCTGTTGCTGGCCGGCGCGCGGTTCGAGCTGGGCGGCTGGTTCCACCTGGGGTTGCTGGCGGCGGCGGGCTGTTTTGCCTGGGAATTCTGGTACACCCGGGACAGGGACCGGATGAAGTGCTTCAAGGCGTTTTTGCACAACCACTGGGCCGGGTTGGCGATCTTTGTCGGGATTGTCGCGGATTACGGGTTTCGATGAGGGGCCAGGCCCCTCATCGCGAGGGCCCAACTAAGGCTTGGCGACTTTCCAGGCCCCGTCCATCTTGCCTTCACCGGTCATGTCGCCGGCCTTCTTGTCCATGACGAAGGTGTAGAGCGGCTTGCCGCTGTAGGCCCACTGACTCTTCTGGTCGTCACGGGTGATCACGGTCCATTTGCCCATGGGCTTGTCGGTGGACGCCGCCGTCAATGGCGGCCAGTTGGCGGCGCACTTATCGTTGCACATGGATTTGCCATTGGCGTCCTTGGCGAAGGTATAGAGCGTCATGCCGTTGTGATCGACCAGTATCCCGTCTTTGGTCGTCGCGGGGTCCGCCGCGAATGCCAGGGTCGGCAGCGTCAACGCCGCCGTGACCAGCAGGGCCTTCCAGGAAAAAGTACTGTAAGTCATCGGAACCTTCCTTTTGTGGTTGTCAGGATTCGGACCCAAAGCGTAGTCCACGCAGGCGGGAATTGCGCGAGCAGCTAAATTACTGTCACACGACTGCAATAATTCCGTTATCTAATGCGGCGCAAGACAGTTAAATGACAAGAGGATTTTAGGCATGGTTGGCAGGAGCATTCTGATCGTCGACGACGAAGCGCCCATTCGCGAGATGATCGCCGTCGCGTTGGAAATGGCCGGCTATGACTGCCTGGAAGCGGAGAACTCGCAGCAGGCCCATGCCATTATCGTCGACCGCAAACCGGACCTGATTCTGCTCGACTGGATGCTGCCCGGCACCTCCGGCATCGAACTGGCGCGGCGCCTCAAGCGTGACGAGCTGACCGGCGACATCCCGATCATCATGCTCACGGCCAAGGGCGAAGAAGACAACAAGATCCAGGGCCTGGAAGTCGGCGCCGATGACTACATCACCAAGCCGTTTTCCCCACGGGAACTGGTCGCACGCCTGAAAGCCGTACTGCGCCGCGCCGGCCCGACCGATGGCGAAGCACCGATCGAAGTCGGCGGCCTGTTGCTGGACCCGATCAGCCACCGCGTGACCATCGATGGCAAGCCCGCCGAGATGGGCCCGACCGAATACCGTCTGCTGCAGTTCTTCATGACCCACCAGGAACGCGCCTACACCCGCGGCCAGTTGCTGGACCAAGTGTGGGGCGGCAATGTGTACGTGGAAGAGCGCACCGTGGACGTGCATATCCGTCGCCTGCGCAAAGCCCTGGGCGATGCCTACGAGAATCTGGTACAAACCGTGCGCGGCACCGGCTATCGGTTTTCCACCAAGGGCTGAGCCAGCCGGTTTCTGAACGCAAGAGCCTGACTTAACAGCTGACAAGGACGCATGTTCAAGTGAACCAAAACTGGCATGGCACGCTGATCCGCCACCTGCTGCTGTTGATCACCGGCTGCTTGCTGGTAGGCCTGATCAGCGGCCAATACGGCTGGAGCCTGGCCGTCGGCATTGGTCTGTATCTGGGCTGGACCCTCAAGCAATTGCTGCGCCTGCATGAATGGCTGCGCCAACACAAACCCGATGAAGCACCACCCGACGGCTACGGCCTGTGGGGCGAGGTGTTCGACAGCATCTATCACCTGCAACGCCGCGACCAACGGGTACGCGGGCGCCTGCAAGCGGTGATCGACCGGGTGCAGGAGTCCACCGCCGCGCTGAAAGACGCAGTGATCATGCTCGACAGCGACGGCAACCTCGAATGGTGGAACCGCGCCGCCGAGACCCTGCTGGGCCTCAAGACGCCCCAGGACAGCGGCCAACCGGTGACCAACCTGGTCCGCCACCCGCGCTTCAAGGAATACTTCGAGCAGGAAAACTACGAAGAAGCCCTGGAAATTCCCTCGCCCACCAACGACCGCGTACGCATCCAGCTGTACCTGACGCGCTACGGCAACAACGAACACTTGATGCTGGTGCGCGACGTAACCCGCATCCACCAGTTGGAACAGATGCGCAAGGACTTCGTTGCCAACGTCTCCCACGAGCTGCGCACCCCGTTGACGGTGATCTGCGGCTACCTGGAGACGCTGCTGGACAACGTCGACGAGATCAACCCGCGCTGGAGCCGCGCCCTGCAGCAGATGCAGCAGCAAGGCTCGCGCATGCAAACCCTGCTCAATGACCTGCTGTTGCTGGCCAAGCTGGAGGCGACCGATTACCCGTCGGATAACCACCCGGTGGCAGTGCAAAGCCTGTTGCAGACCATCAAGAACGACGCCCAGGCCCTCTCCGGCCAACGCGGGCAACAGATCACCCTGGAAGCCGACCCGTCGGTACTGCTCAAAGGCAGCGAAGGCGAATTGCGCAGCGCGTTTTCCAACCTGGTGTTCAACGCCGTGAAGTACACACCGGACAAGGGCAATATCCGCATCCGCTGGTGGGCCGACGCCCAGGGCGCGCACCTGAGCGTGCAAGACTCCGGCATCGGCATCGACGCCAAGCACCTGCCGCGCCTGACCGAGCGCTTCTACCGCGTCGACTCCAGCCGCAACTCCAACACCGGCGGCACCGGGCTGGGCCTGGCGATCGTCAAGCACGTGCTGCTGCGCCACCGCGCACGCCTGGAAATCAGCAGTGTGCTCGGCCACGGCAGCACCTTTACCTGCCATTTTCCGCCGCCCCAGGTAACCCGTTCGCGGATGGTCGTGAATGATGAATAGCCCGGACACAATACAACGCTAAATGTGGGAGCAAGCCCCCTCCCACATTTGGAATTGCATTGTTCCAAAGCAGGTATTCCTGGCTCCACCAGGCAGCAACCACTAGGCAAGCGCCGCGCCAGCCGCTACATTGGCCGACTTGTGTCCGCCTTTCAGGCGCTCCTGTCACCCCTATTGAACATACGGAACCCGCAAAACCCCATCATGGACCCTTCCCCAGGTATCACCCTCGCCACACTCTTCGCCGATTTCGGCATGATTCTTTTTGCACTGATCCTGGTACTGCTCAACGCGTTCTTCGTTGCGGCGGAGTTTGCCATGGTCAAACTGCGCTCCACGCGGGTCGAGGCCATCGCCCACACCAACGGTTGGCGCGGGCAGATCCTGCGCACCGTCCACCGCCAGCTCGACGCCTACCTGTCGGCCTGCCAGCTGGGTATCACCCTCGCCTCCCTGGGCCTGGGCTGGGTCGGCGAGCCGGCGTTTGCGCATATCCTCGAGCCGCTGCTGGGCGCCGCTGGCGTCGAGTCGCCGGAAGTGATCAAAGGCGTGTCGTTCTTTTCCGCCTTCTTCCTGATTTCCTACCTGCACATCGTGGTCGGTGAACTGGCGCCCAAGTCCTGGGCCATTCGCAAGCCGGAACTGCTGTCGCTGTGGACGGCCGTGCCGCTGTACCTGTTCTACTGGGCCATGTACCCGGCAATCTACCTGCTCAACGCCAGCGCCAATGCCATCCTGCGGATCGCTGGGCAAGGCGAACCCGGCCCGCACCATGAGCACCAGTACAGCCGCGAAGAACTCAAGCTGATCCTGCACTCCAGCCGTGGCCAGGACCCCAGCGACCAAGGCATGCGCGTCTTGGCCTCAGCCGTGGAAATGGGCGAACTGGAAGTGGTCGACTGGGCCAACTCGCGGGAAGACCTGGTGACCCTGGACTTCAACGCTCCGCTCAAGGAAATCCTCGCGCTGTTCCGTCGCCACAAATTCAGCCGTTACCCGGTGTATGACGCGCAGCGCAACGAGTTTGTCGGCCTGCTGCACATCAAGGACCTGCTGCTGGAACTGGCGAACCTGGACCATCTCCCCGAGTCGTTCAACCTGGCCGAACTGACCCGCCCACTGGAGCGCGTGTCGCGGCACATGCCGCTGTCGCAGTTGCTGGAGCAGTTCCGCAAAGGCGGCGCGCACTTCGCCCTGGTGGAAGAGGCCGACGGCAAGGTCATCGGCTACCTGACCATGGAAGACGTGCTCGAAGTGCTGGTGGGCGATATCCAGGACGAACACCGCAAGGCCGAGCGCGGCATCCTCGCCTACCAGCCGGGCAAACTGCTGGTACGCGGCGATACGCCGCTGTTCAAGGTGGAACGCCTGCTTGGCGTCGACCTCGACCACATCGAAGCGGAAACCCTGGCCGGGCTGGTCTACGACACCCTCAAGCGGGTGCCGGAAGAGGAAGAAGTTCTCGAGGTTGAAGGCCTGCGGATCATCATCAAGAAGATGAAAGGGCCGAAAATCGTGCTGGCCAAGGTCCTGCTGCTGGACTGACCGTCAATTGCCCAAGGCAAAATTGGGCAATACCCCCACGGGCTGGTTGAACTCATACGGGATCGATACCAGCCCCGCCTCGGTCCGCTGCTGCACCACAAAGTGCAGGTGCGGCCCGCTGCTGTTGCCGGTGTTGCCCGACAACCCCAGCGCACTGCCCACCGCCACCCGCTGCCCCGGCCTGACGCTGACCGAACCTTGCTTGAGGTGCAGGTACACGCCCTGGGTGCCGTCATCGTGCAGCACCCGCACGAAATTCCCTGACGCATCGTTGCCGCGCCCGGCCTGGTCATTCTCGATCTTCACCACCCTGCCGCTGCGCGCCGCAATGATCGGCGTGCCTTCGGGCATGGCAATGTCCATGGCGTAGCGGCTTTTGGCGTCGGTATGGCTGAAGCTGCCGTTGGGGCCTTGGCTCAGGCGAAACGGCCCGCCGCGCCAGGGCAAGGGGTAGCGGTAGGCCTGCTGGGGATAACCGGGCCTTGGCCGGTCGAGCACCGGCCGTTGCACGCGCACGGCCTCCCGCTCCCGGATCACAAACGCCTGGGCACCGGGGGTTTGCCGGTCGCTGAAAAACACCTCGCCATTGGCGTCGGTGGATTTGTAGAGGGTCATGGCCGGGGTCGACGTGGCAACCGTGGCCAATACGCAGAGCAGCAGTAGGCGAATGAGCATGACGCGAACCTGCCGGGGGGACTGAATGGCAGGCTAGCAAGGCTTGATGACAAGACCGTGTGAGATTTACCCGATACTGAAAACAACGAACTTCACATGTAGGAGCGGGCTTGCTCGCGATTGCGGTAGTTCAGCCAACGAAGATGTTGAATGAAAGACCATCGGGAGCACGCCCCCTTCCACAGGGGACAGGTGGCGTTCTGTGAATCAGGCACCCGGCACAAAATGCTTCTGCGCCGTACCCCGCGCGATCAGCCGCGAGATGTAGTCCAGTTTCTGCGCATCCTGGTCGATAAAGCGGAAAGTCAGTTGCAGCCAGTCGCTGTCGGGCTTGGGCTCGAAGGCGACGACGGCGTGCAGGTAGCCGTTGAGGCGCGCGACTTCGGCGTTGTCGCCTTGCTCAAGGTCGAGCACCGCGCTTTCCAGTACCTGAGGCAGGACCTCACCGCGACGGACCACCAGCAACGCTTCCTTGATGCTCAGGCCCTTGATCACGCATTGCTGGGTGCCGCTGGACAGGCGCAACTGACCCTGCCCGCGACCACTGGCGGGCGCAGCGGCGGCAGCCGCCTTCACGGGCGGGCTGTTGAGCAGGCCTTTGCTCGGTGCAGCCGCCGCGACAGGAGCGACCTTGACCGCTTCGGGCTTGCCACCGGTCAGGGCGCTCAGGGAGTCGTTGCCGAACGCTGAGTTCATCTTGGTCGGTGCGCTGGCGACCAGGGCGTCGAGGCGCCCGACCTTGTGCAGAGCGTGCTTGACCTTGGTCAACAGCTGTTCGTTGGTGAACGGTTTGCTGACGTAGCCGGAAACCCCGGCCTGGATCGCCTGCACCACGTTCTCTTTGTCGCCGCGGCTGGTCACCATCACGAACGGCATGGCTTTGAGCTGCGGTTGCTCGCGGCACCAGGTCAACAGCTCCAGGCCGGACATCTCGGGCATTTCCCAGTCGCACAACACCAGATCGAAGGTTTCGCGCATCAGGATGGCCTGGGCCTTTTTGCCGTTCACCGCATCTTCAATCTTGATCCCGGGGAAGTAATTGCGCAGGCACTTCTTCACCAGGTCGCGAATAAACGAGGCGTCATCCACCACCAATACACTGACTTTACTCATCGACCCTTTATCCTATAAAAACGCGGCACGCAGAACGCCTGACTGATGGCATTTTGCCAAAACTCTGTAGTTGTGTTGGGACTTTCTTTCACCCCACGCACAAAAAAATCAGCGCCCACAAACGAAAACGCCCGACCAAAGGCCGGGCGTTAATATCTCGGGCAACCTTACTTATCGTCAGATTCGCCCGGAACATTAGGGATTTGATCGGTAGATCCTTCAACTTCGGCTTTCATGCGCTTGAGGCCCATGTGCCGCACGTCGGTGCCACGCACCAGATAGATCACCAACTCCGAGATATTGCGCGCGTGGTCGCCGATCCGCTCCAGCGAACGCAGCACCCAGATAATGCTCAAGACCCGCGTGATAGAGCGCGGGTCTTCCATCATGTAGGTGGCCAGCTCGCGCAGGGCGGTCTTGTACTCACGGTCGATGATCTTGTCGTACTGGGCCACCGACAACGCCAGTTCGGCGTCGAAACGGGCAAACGCGTCCAGGGCATCGCGCACCATGTTGCGCACCTGGTCACCGATATGCCGCACTTCCACATAACCGCGCGGCGCTTCGCCTTCTTCGCACAGTTGGATGGCGCGGCGGGCGATCTTGGTGGATTCATCGCCGATACGCTCAAGGTCGATCACCGACTTGGAAATACTGATGATCAAGCGCAGGTCGGAAGCCGCCGGCTGGCGACGGGCGAGAATGCGCAGGCATTCTTCGTCGATATTGCGTTCCATCTGGTTGATCTGGTCATCGATCTCGCGCACTTGCTGGGCCAGGCCCGAGTCGGCCTCGATCAGCGCGGTGACCGCATCGTTGACTTGCTTCTCCACCAGCCCGCCCATCGCCAGGAGGTGGCTGCGCACTTCCTCAAGCTCGGCGTTGAACTGCGCGGAGATGTGGTGGGTAAGGCCTTCTTTGCTAATCATGTTGGCGTCCTTGGAGCGTCCGGAAAGGTGCGGAGAACCGCAGCGTCAATGCAATCTGAACCACAGCTTCCTAGCCGTAGCGACCGGTGATGTAGTCTTCGGTCTGTTTCTTCGCCGGATTGGTGAACAGGGTATCGGTATCGCCGAACTCCACCAGCTTGCCCATGTACATGAACGCGGTGTAGTCGGAAACCCGCGCCGCCTGTTGCATGTTGTGAGTCACGATAACGATGGTGAACTTGGACTTGAGCTCGTAGATCAGTTCTTCGACTTTCAACGTCGAGATCGGGTCGAGTGCCGAGCAAGGTTCATCGAGCAGCAGCACTTCCGGTTCCACGGCGATGGTACGCGCGATCACCAGGCGTTGTTGCTGGCCGCCGGACAGGCCGAGTGCGGAGTCGTGCAGGCGGTCCTTGACCTCGTCCCACAGCGCGGCGCCTTTAAGCGCCCATTCGACCGCTTCGTCGAGGATGCGCTTCTTGTTGATGCCCTGGATGCGCAAGCCGTAGACCACGTTTTCGTAGATGGTCTTGGGGAACGGGTTGGGCTTCTGGAACACCATGCCCACCCGGCGACGCAGCTCGGCCACGTCTTCACCCTTGCGGTAGATGTTGCTGCCGTAGAGGTTGATCGCACCGTCCACGCGGCAACCGTCGACCAGGTCGTTCATGCGGTTGAAGGTGCGCAGCAGCGTGGACTTGCCGCAGCCCGACGGGCCGATGAAGGCGGTCACGCGCTGCTTGGGGATGTTCATGCTGACGTCGAACAGCGCCTGTTTTTCGCCGTAGTACAGGCTCAGGCCCGGCACTTCGATGGCCACGGTTTCCTGGGCCAGGCTCAGGCTCTGCTTGTCACGACCCAGGGCAGACATGTTGATGCCATGGGAATGGGTTTCTTGTTGCATGGGATGCTCCCTGTGCTACCAATTCGTGTTGTTGAACCGCCGGGGGCGGTTTACTCAAATTCTGCGTATATCGTGGTCTAGTGTGGGAGGGGGCTTGCCCCCGATAGCAGTGTGTCAGCCAGCATATGTGTTTCTGATACGCCGCTATCGGGGGCAAGCCCCCTCCCACATTGAGTCCGCGTTTACTTCAATTAACTGTCCAGCGCCTTGTACTTCTCGCGCAGGTGGTTACGGATCCACACCGCCGACAAGTTGAGCGTGGCGATCACCAGCACCAGCAACAGCGCGGTGGCATATACCAGCGGCCTTGCGGCCTCGACGTTGGGGCTCTGGAAGCCGACGTCATAAATATGGAAGCCCAGGTGCATGATCTTCTGGTCAAGGTGCAAGTAAGGGTAGTTGCCGTCCAGCGGCAGCGACGGGGCCAGCTTGACCACGCCCACCAGCATCAGCGGCGCTACTTCACCGGCGGCACGCGCCACGGCGAGGATCATGCCGGTCATCATCGCCGGGCTGGCCATCGGCAGCACGATCTTCCACAGCGTTTCCGCCTTGGTCGCGCCGAGTGCCAGCGAGCCTTCGCGCACAGTGCGAGGAATCCGCGCCAGGCCTTCCTCGGTAGCCACGATCACCACCGGCACCGCCAGCAGCGCCAGGGTCAGCGACGCCCACAACAGGCCCGGCGTACCGAAGGTCGGGGCCGGCAGGGCTTCGGCGAAGAACAGGCGGTCAACCGAGCCACCCAATACATACACGAAGAAGCCCAGGCCGAACACGCCGTAAACGATGGCCGGTACGCCCGCCAGGTTGTTCACGGCGATGCGGATGATCCGCGTCAGGGCGTTCTGCTTGGCGTATTCACGCAGGTACACCGCCGCCAGCACGCCGAACGGGGTCACGATCATCGCCATGATCAGGGTCATCATCACGGTGCCGAAGATGGCCGGGAAGATCCCGCCTTCGGTGTTGGCTTCCCGTGGGTCGTCGCTGAGGAACTCCCAGACCTTGCTGAAGTAGAAGCCGACCTTGGTCATCGTGCCCATGGCGTTCGGCTGATAGGCGTGGACCACTTTGCCGATGCCGATTTCGACTTCCTTGCCGTTCGCATCGCGGGCAGTCAAGGCGTCGCGGTTGAATTGGGCGTGCAGGTCGGCCAGGCGCGCTTCGATGTCCTGGTAACGGGCATTCAGTTCGGCGCGGCCCGAGTCCATGTCGGCCTGGGCGGCGGCGTCGAGCTTGCCTTCCAGTTCCAGCTTGCGACCGTGCAGACGGATACGTTCAAGACCGGCGTTGATCGCGCCGATATCGGACTTCTCAAGGGTCTTGAGCTGGGCCGCCAGCTTGTTCACGCGGTCGACCCGAGCCTGCAGCTCCGGCCACGCGGCCTGGCCTTCGGCGATGACCTTGCCATCCTGCTTGACGTTGACCAGGGTGCCGTAGAAGTTGCCCCACTCACGGCGCTCGATGGTCATCAATTCCAGCGGTTTGGTCTGGTTCTTCAGCCATTCGCCGACGATCCATGTGAAGTCGTTGCCGTTCAGATCGCGGTTACCGACTTTGATCAACTCGCGGGTCATGAATTCCGGGCCCACGTCGGGCACGGGCAGGCCAGCGCTTTTCAGGCGCTCGCGCGGCACTTCTTCTTTCTGTACCACTTCGCCGATGACGATATGGTTTTCTTGGCCCGGGACATCGTAGTTGGCCTGGATCAGGTCAGCCGGCCAGAAGTGGCCCAAACCACGCACCGCAATCACAGCCAGCAAACCAAGGGTCATGATGACCGCGATGGACACCGCGCCACCGCTGATCCAGACGCCGGGGGCGCCGCTCTTGAACCATCCATTCAGGGAGTTCTGTTTCACAGACTTCTACCTTTCTTAAAGCGACGAGTATTTCTTGCGCAGACGCTGACGAATCAGCTCGGCGAGGGTGTTCATGATGAAGGTGAACAACAGCAGCACCAACGCCGAGAGGAACAGCACGCGGTAGTGACTGCCGCCCACTTCCGACTCGGGCATTTCCACCGCGACGTTGGCCGCCAGGGTGCGCAGGCCTTCGAACAGGTTCATCTCCATCACCGGGGTGTTACCGGTGGCCATCAGCACGATCATGGTCTCGCCCACGGCGCGGCCCATGCCGATCATCAGCGCCGAGAAAATCCCCGGGCTGGCGGTCAGGATGACCACGCGGGTCATGGTCTGCCACGGCGTGGCGCCCAGGGCCAAAGAGCCCAGGGTCAGGCCGCGCGGCACGCTGAACACGGCGTCTTCGGCGATGGAGTAGATGTTCGGGATCACCGCGAACCCCATCGCCAGGCCGACGACCAGGGCGTTGCGCTGGTCATAGGTGATGCCCAGGTCATGGGAGATCCACATCCGCATGTCGCCGCCGAAGAACCAGGTTTCCAGGTACGGGCTCATGTACAGCGAGAGCCAGCCCACAAACAGGATCACCGGGATCAGGATCGCGCTTTCCCAGCCATCGGGAACCCGCAGGCGAATGGACTCAGGCAGGCGGCTGAAGATAAAACCGGCCACCAGGATGCCAATCGGCACCAGCATCAACAGGCTGAAAATCCCCGGCAGATGCCCTTCGACATACGGCGCGAGGAACAGGCCGGCGAAGAAGCCGAGGATCACCGTCGGCATCGCTTCCATCAGCTCGATCACCGGCTTGACCTTGCGGCGCAGGCCCGGCGCCATGAAGTACGCGGTGTAGATCGCTGCGGCAACAGCCAGCGGCGCGGCCAGCAACATGGCGTAGAACGCGGCCTTCAGCGTACCGAAGGTCAGCGGCGCGAGGCTCATCTTGGGTTCGAAATCGGTGTTGGCGGCGGTCGATTGCCAGACGTATTTAGGCTCGTCGTAGTTTTCGTACCAGACCTTGCTCCACAGCGCGCTCCACGACACTTCCGGGTGCGGGTTGTCCAGCAGCAACGGTTGCAGCTTGCCGCCGGCTTCGACGATCACACGGTTGGCCCGTGGCGACAGGCCGAACACGCCCTGGCCATCGACCACCGGGTCCACCAGCAGGGTGCGGTGGGCGGTGCTGTGGAACACGCCGAACTTGCCGGAAGCGTCGAGGGCGGTGAAGCCTTTGCGACGCTCCTCGGCGGTGATTTCAACGATGGGCGCAGTGCCCATCTCGAAGGTGCGGATCTGCTTCAGGCGCTGTTCGCCATCCGGGTCACGGGCCATGAACCACTGGGCCAGGCCGCCCTTGGAGTTACCGACGATCAGCGAGATACCACCCACCAGTTGGGTGCTGGCGGTGATTTCGGCGTCGCCGTCTTCCAGCAGTTTATAGCGACCGTTGAGGCTCTTGTCGCGCAGGCTGAACACATCGGCCAGGGCACGGCCGTTGATCACGTACAGCCATTGCTGGCGTGGGTCGATGAAGATCGCCTTCACCGGCTCGGTCATCTGCGGCAGCTCGATACGCTTCTGCTCGCTGGTGACTTCGCCGGTCATCATGTTTTCTTCACGGCTCAGGGACAGCACGTTCAAGTGCGAACCGGCCGAACCGGCCACCACCAACGAGGTGTCGGTGACGTTCAGCGCGACATGTTCCAGCGGGCGACCGGCGTCATCCAGCACGATCGGCGTTTCGCCGTAAGGGTATTCGATGGCCGGGCTGATGGTCTTCTTGCCGTCCGGGTAGGACACCTTGTAGGTGTGGCGGAACACCAGGGACTGGCCATTGGACAAACCGAGGATCACCAGCGGGCTGCCCGGCTGGTCTTTACCAATCGACACGACGCTGACGCCGGCCGCCAGCGGCAGGTCGATGCGCTTGAGTTCGGCGCCGGTGCTCACGTCGAAGAACAGCGCCTGGCCTTTGTCGGAAACCCGCATGGCGACTTGGTTCTGTTCTTCCAGCGAGATCATCAACGGCTTGCCCGCGTCTTGTATCCACGCCGGTGTCAGCGCGGCTTCCTTGGTCAACGAGGCGCCCTGGAACAAGGGCGCGACCACGTAGGCCAGGAAGAAGAAGATCAGAGTGATAGCGCCGAGGACGGCGAGGCCGCCGATCAGCACGTACCAACGGGTCAGGCGATCCTTGAGCGCGCGAATGCGGCGCTTGCGTTGCAACTCAGGCGTATTGAAGTCAATACGCTTGGGGGGAGAAGTCGTCGTCATAGTGGAATTGGCCAGATCATTCATGCGCACACCCTAGCGGTCCTGTATGACAGAAAGATGACAATGCAGTGACGCAAGAAATCCGCCGCATGGCAGAGCCGGCAGCGGACTAAAAATTAGGAGTTTCTGTAGGAGCGAGCTTGCTCGCGAAGAGCGTTAACGATAACGCGCTGCTTCTGAATAAACGCAGTGCTCTATCATCTTTCGCGAGCAAGCCCGCTCCTACAGAACGGCCGGTTTTACCCGGCCCAGCAACTTAGTTGCCTTCTTTCAGACCCAGGTCAGCCAGTGCCTTGGCGGCAACTTTGGCTGGCAGTGGGATGTAGCCGTCCTTGACCACAACTTCCTGGCCCTGCTTGGACAGAACCAGCTTCACGAACTCGGCTTCCAGCGGCGCCAGCGGCTTGTTCGGGGCTTTGTTGACGTAAACGTAGAGGAAACGCGACAGCGGGTATTTGCCGTTCAGGGCGTTTTCTTCGCTGTCTTCGATGAAGTCAGTGCTGCCTTTCTTGGCCAGGGCCACGGTCTTCACGCTGGCGGTCTTGTAGCCGATGCCCGAGTAACCGATGCCGTTCAGCGAGGAGCTGATCGACTGCACGACCGAAGCCGAGCCTGGTTGTTCGTTCACGTTAGGCTTGTAGTCGCCTTTGCACAGGGCTTCTTCTTTGAAGTAGCCGTAGGTGCCGGATACCGAGTTACGACCGAACAGTTGCACTGGCTTGTTGGCCAGGTCGCCGGTCACACCCAGGTCGCCCCAGGTTTTGACGTCGGCTTTGGCACCGCACAGGCGAGTCGAGGAGAAGATCGCGTCGACTTGTTCCATGGTCAGGTGCTTGATCGGGTTGTCCTTGTGCACGAACACAGCCAGGGCATCCACGGCAACCGGGATAGCGGTTGGCTTGTAGCCGTACTTCTGCTCGAAGGCCGCCAGTTCGGTGTCCTTCATCTTGCGGCTCATCGGGCCCAGGTTGGAGGTGCCTTCAGTCAGCGCAGGTGGCGCAGTGGCAGAACCAGCAGCTTGAATCTGGATGTTGACGTTCGGGTATTCCTTTTTGTAACCCTCGGCCCACAGGGTCATCAGGTTAGCCAGGGTATCGGAACCGACGCTGGACAAGTTGCCCGACACACCAGTGGTCTTCACGTAAGCCGGAATAGCCGGGTCAACACCAGCGGCCACCGCGTGGGCAGTCGCAACGCCAGCAGCGACAAAAGTCATTGCCGCCATCAAACGCTTCAGTTTCATGCCTTACTCCTAGCAGATAGGGATAGTTGGATCGGGGCCAAGTATTGATAGGCCGTGTGAACACTCTATGTCTGGAATATGACAATTAGATGAAAGGCCAGTATTGGGGGAAAAAGCGGCCAGAAGCGGCAAGTGCCGAAAAAACGGGGGTGGCGAGGACGTCGAGGCGGTTGAAACGATGATTCGGAAACACTCTGTAATTTATGATCGCTCCTACGCAACTGCGTAGGAACGATCTTCAGATAGCTGATTACCTGCCGCGCTTCCACAGATACCCACCCACCCCCATCCCCATCACGCACAGGACGGCAACGTAGTAGGCCGGGCCCATCGGGCTTTCTTTCATCAGCAGCGACACCGCCAACGGCGTCAGCCCGCCGAACACGGCGTAGGCCACGTTGTAGGAGAACGACAACCCGCTGAAGCGCACCACCGGTGGGAAGGCTTTCACCATCACGTAGGGCACCACGCCGATGGTGCCGACAAACAGGCCGGTCAGGGCGTACAGCGGGAACAGCCAGTCAGGGTGGTCCAGCAGGCTGTGATACAGCGTCCAGGAGGTCGCCAGCAACAGTGCGCAACCGACCACCAGTATGCGGCCGGCACCGAAGCGGTCGGCCAGGGCGCCGGAGGCAATGCAGCCCAGGCTCAGGGTCACGATGGCCAGGCTGTTGGCTTGCAGCGCAACGGTCGGGCTGAAGTGGTAGAGGGTCTGCAGCACGGTCGGGGTCATCAGGATGACGACTACCACGCCGGCCGACAGCAGCCAGGTCAGCAGCATCGACAGCACGATGGCGCCACGGTGGTCGCGCAGCACCGTGCGCAGCGGCAGTTCGGCGGCCAGAGCCTTGCGTTGCTGCATCTCGGCGAAGATCGGCGTTTCATGCAGCCAGCGGCGCAAGTACACCGACAGCAGGCCGAACACACCGCCGAGCAGGAACGGGATACGCCAGGCGTAATCGGAGACCTGCTCCGGGCTGTAGAGCGTGTTGATGGCGGTGGCCACCAGCGAACCCAACAGGATGCCGGCGGTGAGGCCGCTGGTCAGGGTGCCGCAGGCGTAGCCGATGTGGCGTGGCGGCACGTGTTCGGAGACGAACACCCAGGCGCCCGGGACTTCGCCGCCGATCGCCGCGCCCTGGATCACGCGCATCAACAGCAACAGGATCGGCGCCCACAGGCCGATCTGCGCGTAGGTCGGCAGCAGGCCCATGATCAGGGTCGGCACGGCCATCATGAAGATGCTCAGGGTGAACATTTTCTTGCGCCCCAGCAGGTCACCGAAGTGCGCCATGATGATGCCGCCCAGGGGCCGCGCCAGGTAACCGGCGGCGAAGATGCCGAAGGTCTGCATCATGCGCAGCCACTCGGGCATGTCGGCGGGGAAGAACAGTTTTCCGACCACGGTGGCGAAAAACACGAAGATGATGAAGTCGTAGAACTCCAGCGCCCCGCCCAAGGCAGACAGCGACAGGGTTTTGTAGTCGTTGCGGGTCAGCGGGCGCGACGGTTGCGCACTGCTTGCGGGCACGGAGGACATGGCAAGGCTTCTCTTATAGTAATCAGCGTAATAAAGACGGCACGCCCTGGACTTGCGGCGGTCTGGCAAGATAGCAAATCGCCGGAAAAAGCACAGCGTCGAACGGTTGATAGCGCAGCGCGGTGAACTATTCACGGCGTAGGGAGTCGGTCAACCAGGGCAGGAGAACAGTTGCCGGAAAAAGCTCCGTTACAGCGTCTATTTACCGACCAAATGAGCGCCGAGAGGTCGTCGCGACGCCAGCGTCTCGATATACTCGGCCCTTGCAAGCGCCAGACCCGCAGTCTTGAGGGGCTGCTGTGCCAAAACGCCGTTGGGTGCCATCCAGCCGGTTTGGCAGAGTTTCCCTTTAGTACGCCTTACGAGAAACACAGCTCGCGTCGTGCGTTGGTGCTGAAATGTTTTTCTACAAGACGGCTATCCATTTGAAACACCCATGAAGCGTCACGGCTCAGAGGCACCCTCGGCATGATCGAACTCGAACAAGAAGATCCCATCCCACAAGGCGATCTCGCCCTGCAAATCACCGCGCTTCCGCGTGAAACCAACGGTTTCGGCGATATCTTCGGCGGCTGGCTGGTCTCGCAGATGGACCTGGCCGGTACGGCCATGGCCAGCAAGGTCGCAGGCGGGCGTGTCGCCACCGTGGCCATTGATCGCATGGCGTTCCTGGTGCCGGTGGCCGTGGGCGCGCAATTGTCCTTCTATACCCAGGCCCTGGAAATCGGCCGCAGCTCGATCCAGATGATGGTCGAAGTGTGGAGCGACGACCCGCTGTCCAGCGAATGGCGCAAGGTCACCGAGGCGGTGTTCGTGTTCGTCGCCATCGATGGCAGCGGCCGTACCCGTTCGGTACCGTCGCGAGCGCGTTAAACCTCGCCGGGTTTTGACGGTCAATTGCCCAATTGCCTGCTATTAAGAGTGCTTTGTTATGCCGACGCCCCACGTTGAATCCGTGAAAATCGACGAGCTGGACTGCTGGCGCATCCGCCACAACGGCGCCGAGCTGATGGTGGCCCAACAGGGCGCGCACCTCTTCAGTTACCAACGCGCAGGCGAACAGCCGCTGATCTGGCCGAACAAGGCAGCCGTCTTCAAGGCTGGCAAAGGCATCCGCACCGGCGTACCGGTGTGCTGGCCGTGGTTCGGCGTGTTCGATCGAAACCCGCACAGCGTGCAGGCCATGCGCCAGAGCGACCAGCCCGCGGGCGCCCACGGTTTCGTGCGTACTGCACTCTGGGAATTGGCCGCCACCGAACTCGAAGGTGACACCCTGCGCGTCGACCTGGTGCTCCCCGTGCCCGCGGGCGGCTTCCCCGGCTGGCCGCATCAGGTCGACCTGAAGCTGAGCCTGCGCCTGGACGATCACCTGCACATCGGCCTGACCAGTCATAACCGTGGCACCGACACCGTGACCCTCAGCCAGGCGTTGCACACCTACTTCGCCGTGAGCGATGTGCGCAACGTGCAGGTCGAGGGCCTGGACGGGCTTGCGTATATCGATACCGCCGACGGCTGGGCCACCCGGCAACAGGCTGGGCCGCTGCACTTCGGCGCCGAGACCGACCGCATCTACCTCGACACCCCCGCGCAGTTGCACATCGTCGATAACGACTGGCAGCGGCGCGTCCGGCTCAGCAGCGAAGGCTCCCACTCGACCGTGATCTGGAACCCCTGGACCGAACGTGCCAAGGCCTTCGACGACATGGCCGACGACGGCTGGCAGGGCATGCTGTGCATCGAGACGGCGAACGTGCTGGATGATGTGGTGGCGTTGGCGCCGGGCGAAAGCCACACCTTGGGCGTGAGCATCACCAGTAGCGCTTTGTAAACCCAATCAAAATGTGGGAGGGGGTGTTGCTCCCTCCCACATTGGTCGGTGTTGTGGTTTAGAGATCCGACTCCTTCACCGCCCGCACCTTCCCCGCATCCAGCGCATACGCCGCATCGGCCAGATCGTTATTGACCGTCTCCACCTTCAACGTGCCCGTGACCCACAGCGGCGTGTAGATATCATCCAGCTTCAACCCCTTGGGGTAACGCACCAGCACCAATTGGTTCGGCGGCGGTGGCGGCACGTGGATGCACGCGCCTGGGTACGGCACCAGGAAAAACAGGGTGCTGCGGCCCTTGGCGTCGGTTTCCAAGGGCACCGGGTAACCGCCGATGCGGATGTTCTTGCCGTTCATGGCGGCCACGGTCTTGGTGGAATACATCACCGCCGGCAACCCTTTGCTCTGCTTCAAGCCACCTTTGTCGGTAAAGGTGCCCTGGGCTTCGGGAGAGTTGTGGTCGATTTCCGGCATTTGTTCGAGGGCTTTCTGGTCCGACAGCGGCATCAGGTCGAGCCAGTCGGTTTCCGGCAGTTCGCCAGCATGAGCCAGGCCTGGGCCCAGCAGGAGAAACATCAAGAGGAGACGGCGCATGGAGGAGCTCGACAAGGTAAACAGTGCCGGCATTCTAGCCCTCTGCGCCTGCGCAGCGCAGAGGACTTTGTCGCTCGATTAGTTCTTTTTGATCAGGCCGTAGATCACCAGCAGCACAATGGCACCCACCAATGCGCCGATGAAACCCGCGCCCTGGCCTGCCTGGTAGATACCCAGTGCCTGACCGCCGTAGGTGGCGGCAAGGGAGCCGGCGATACCCAGCAGGATGGTCATGATCCAGCCCATGCTGTCGTCGCCGGGCTTGAGGAAACGCGCCAGCAGGCCGACGATCAGGCCGATAAAGATGGTTCCGATGATACCCATGGCATTTCCCTCTGATTGAATGTGAGTCATGAAAAAGCCTAGCCAGGCTTTATCATCCTGCAATCAGAGAGACGGCGGCCACCAATGGTTCCCGCCGCCCCCGGGATTATTGCTCGGCGATCAACGCTTCGACCTTGAGGATCTGCGCTTGCAGCGTCGCGCGGTCCTGGCAACGCAGGTTGGCGTGGCCGACCTTGCGCCCGGTCTTGAAAGCCTTGCCGTAGTGATGCAGGTGGCAGTCGTCGATGGCGATGACTTTTTCAACCGGCGGGACCACGCCGATGAAGTTGAGCATGGCGCTCTCGCCCACCTTGGCTGTGGAGCCCAGCGGCAAGCCCGCCACCGCGCGCAGGTGGTTCTCGAACTGGCTGCACTCGGCGCCTTCGGTGGTCCAGTGCCCGGAGTTGTGCACACGCGGGGCGATTTCGTTGGCCTTCAGGCCACCGTCGACTTCAAAGAACTCGAACGCCATCACGCCGACATATTCCAGCTGCTTGAGCACACGGCTGGAATAGTCTTCGGCCAGGGCCTGCAACGGATGGTCGGTGCTGGCCACGGACAGTTTGAGAATGCCGTTGTCGTGGGTGTTGTGGACCAACGGGTAGAAGCGGGTCTCGCCATCGCGGGCACGCACGGCGATCAGCGAAACTTCGCCGGTGAACGGCACGAAGCCTTCCAACAGGCAGGCCACGCTGCCCAGTTCGGCGAAGGTGCCGACCACATCGGCGGCGGTGCGCAGGACTTTCTGGCCCTTGCCGTCGTAACCCAGGGTACGGGTTTTCAGCACGGCCGGCAGGCCGATGCTGGCGACGGCGGCGTCCAGGTCCGCCTGGGACTGGATATCGGCGAAGGCCGGGGTCGGAATGCCCAGGTCCTTGAACATGCTCTTCTCGAACCAGCGGTCACGGGCGATGCGCAAGGCTTCGGCGCTCGGGTAGACCGGCACGAACTGCGAGAGGAAGGCCACGGTTTCGGCCGGGACGCTTTCGAACTCGAAGGTCACCAGGTCGACTTCTTCGGCCAGTTGGCGCAGATGGTCCGGGTCGCTGTAGTCAGCGCGCAGGTGTTCACCCAACGCGGCCGCACAGGCATCCGGCGCCGGGTCCAGGAAAGCGAAGTTCATCCCCAGCGGCGTTCCCGCCAGGGCCAGCATGCGACCCAGTTGGCCGCCACCGATTACACCGATTTTCATCGTCAACAACCTCAGGCGATACGTGGGTCTGGATTGTCCAGCACGCTGTCTGTCTGCTCAGCACGGAATTTTTTCAGCATCGCGTGGAACTGCGGGTGCTTGGCGCCCAGGATGCTGGCGGACAGCAAGGCGGCGTTGATCGCGCCGGCCTTGCCGATCGCCAGGGTCGCCACCGGGATACCGGCCGGCATCTGCACGATGGACAACAGCGAATCCACGCCCGAGAGCATCGACGACTGCACCGGCACGCCGAGTACCGGCAGGTGGGTCTTGGCCGCACACATGCCTGGCAGGTGCGCTGCACCGCCGGCACCGGCGATGATCACCTCGATGCCACGGGATTCTGCTTCATCGGCATACTGGAACAGCAAATCCGGGGTGCGGTGGGCAGAGACCACTTTCACTTCATACGGAATGCCGAGTTTTTCCAGCATATCGGCGGTGTGGCTAAGGGTGGACCAATCGGACTTGGAGCCCATGATCACGCCAACCAATGCACTCATCGTCGTGCCTCTTCTCTCTGGGCGCCCGCAGGCGCGTCAAAAAACAACAAGCCACGCGGGAAATCCGGCGTGGCTTGGTGTACGAAATTTGGCCGGTTGGACCGGCCGAAGGCCGCGCAGTATACCGTAATAACGCAGATAAACAGCCCCTGGAATGACCATCTGTCTAGCGGCGCAAACCGGCGGTTTTATTGACTTAAGAGTCAGCGAAAACCCCACAAAACCCCTCCCACAGTTAAGCGGTGCTGGACTCACGTATTCTGCGCGGCTCCACCTTCCAGCTTGCGCCACAACAAC
This sequence comes from Pseudomonas sp. Y39-6, assembly GCF_023651955.1. Lineage (NCBI taxonomy): Bacteria > Pseudomonadati > Pseudomonadota > Gammaproteobacteria > Pseudomonadales > Pseudomonadaceae > Pseudomonas > Pseudomonas sp. Y39-6. Next base: position 6,913,937 of record NZ_CP069594.1, read on the forward strand.
CGCACGTTTGCCTTACGCACCAAGGCACAGCGGTACAAACGAATCTCCAACGGCACATGCCACTGCGGACCGCCGCAGACCACCAGCTCACCCCGGGCCAACTCGGCACGCACGCTCAGTTGCGGCACCCAGGCGATGCCCAGGCCTTCCAGGGCCATGCTTTTGAGGCTGTCGGCCATCGCGGTTTCGTAAACCGTGGTGAAGCGCAGGGCACGTTGGCGCAACAGCAGGTTCACCGAACGCCCCAGAAATGCCCCGGCGCTGTAGGCCAGCAGCGGCACACTGCCTTCACCTTCCAGGTCGAACAGTGGCTTGCCCTCGGCATCGGCGGCGCACACCGGGAGCATTTCGGTATTGCCCAGGTGCAGTGACGGGAAGATCTCCGGGTCCATCTGCATTGCCGCGTCGGGGTCGTAGAACGCCAGCATCAAATCGCAGCCGCCTTCGCGCAGGGCATGCACGGCATCACCGACGTTGGTGGCGACCAGCCGGGTGGCAATGTTCAGGCCTTCGTTGCGCAACTGCGCGATCCAGCGCGGGAAGAAGCCCAGCGCCAGGGAGTGGGCCGCCGCCACTTGCATGACTTCGCCCTGCCCGCCTTCCAGATGGTGCAAATGGCGCAGTACTTCACCGAGCTGCTCGACCACCGTGCGCGCGGTCACCAGAAACAACTGCCCCGCCGCCGTCAATTCCACCGGCGTGCGCGAGCGGTTGACCAGGGTCAGGCCCAGCGCGGCTTCGAGGCTGCGGATACGTCGACTGAACGCCGGCTGGGTGACAAAGCGCCGCTCAGCAGCCTGGGAAAAGCTGCGCGTCGCCGCCAGGGCGCTGAAGTCTTCCAGCCATTTGCTCTCAAGGTTCATCAGTTCCTCCCACGGGTATGCACCATTTTGGCACACACGCCCGCCATGATAGCCGGGTCACACGCCTATTATGCCGTTTGTGCATAGGCCAGTGTTTAACAGCATTGGCCCAAAAACTTCCACAAGCCTAGCATTCACAGCGTTCCGGCCAGTTCCGGGTCCATATCGAGATGATTTCCGTCATGTCCTCCGCTGCATCATTCCGCACAGAAAAAGACCTGCTTGGCGTACTCGAAGTACCTGCTCAAGCGTATTACGGCATCCAGACCCTGCGAGCGGTGAATAACTTCCGCCTCTCGGGCGTTCCGATTTCGCATTACCCGAAATTGGTGGTCGGCCTGGCAATGGTCAAGCAAGCCGCCGCTGACGCCAACCGCGAGTTGGGCCAGCTCAGCGAAGCCAAGCACGCTGCGATCAGCGAAGCCTGTGCCCGCCTGATCCGCGGCGACTTCCACGAAGAATTCGTGGTGGACATGATTCAAGGTGGCGCTGGCACTTCAACCAACATGAATGCCAACGAAGTCATCGCCAACATCGCGTTGGAGGCCATGGGCCACAACAAGGGCGAGTACCAGTACCTGCACCCGAACAACGACGTGAACATGGCGCAGTCGACCAACGACGCCTACCCGACCGCGATCCGCCTGGGTCTGCTGTTGGGCCATGACGCGCTGCTGGCCAGCCTCGACAGCCTGATCCAAGCGTTCGCCGCCAAGGGTGTCGAGTTCAACCATGTACTGAAAATGGGCCGCACCCAGTTGCAAGACGCCGTGCCGATGACCCTCGGCCAGGAATTCCGCGCCTTTGCCACCACCCTCAACGAAGACCTGGCCCGCCTGAAAACCCTGGCGCCGGAGCTGTTGACCGAAGTGAACCTGGGCGGCACCGCCATCGGCACCGGCATCAACGCCGACCCGCGCTACCAGGCCCTGGCCGTACAACGCCTGGCCACCATCAGCGGCCAGCCACTGGTGCCGGCGGCGGATTTGATCGAAGCCACCTCCGACATGGGCGCCTTCGTATTGTTCTCCGGCATGCTCAAGCGTACCGCGGTGAAGCTGTCGAAGATCTGCAACGACCTGCGCCTGCTGTCCAGCGGCCCACGTACCGGCATCAACGAGATCAACCTGCCGGCCCGCCAGCCTGGCAGCTCGATCATGCCTGGCAAGGTCAACCCGGTGATCCCGGAAGCCGTCAACCAAGTGGCCTTCCAAGTGATCGGCAACGACCTGGCCCTGACCATGGCAGCCGAAGGCGGCCAACTGCAGTTGAACGTGATGGAACCGTTGATCGCCTTCAAGATCTTCGACTCGATCCGCCTGCTGCAACGGGCCATGGACATGCTGCGCGAGCACTGCATCGTCGGCATCACCGCCAACGAAGCCCGCTGCCGCGAGTTGGTGGAGCACTCCATCGGCCTGGTCACCGCGCTGAACCCGTACATCGGCTATGAAAACGCCACCCGCATCGCGCGTATCGCCCTCGAAAGCGGCCGCGGCGTGCTGGAACTGGTGCGCGAAGAAGGCTTGCTCGACGACGCCATGCTCGACGACATCCTGCGCCCCGAAAACATGATTGCTCCACGTTTGGTCCCGCTGAAGGCCTAAGCGTTTGTTGCACCGCTCACCAGGTTGAGGGACTAGACACCTCTCACCTTTTGAGGGCCTGAAGGCTCGTTCTTCAGGCCCTTTTTTTTGCCTCAAGGTTGTGAAATGACGCCCATAAAAATTCCAATATCGCCCCTGCCCGCCACGCCCTGGCTGAAACCTTTAATCAGCCCAGGCAGACGGATCACGTTCGCCTAGGTATAGTGCCGCCCCTCTTCGCGCCAGCGGCCATCGGTAACGAGGCCCGGACACACGCGAAAACGCATGAATAACAACACCCGCAAAAGGATCGGGTCGAACCGTCGCGCACTGCCTGGTGCCAAGTGACAGCGTCGAACCGTCCTGCGTTTGCCATTAGAAAAATCAGCGAGGAACACTCCATGCTCGAAGTCATCAACGACTTCCTCTCAGGGAAAGTACTGATCGTGCTCATTGTCGGGCTCGGCGGTTATTTCACGATCCGCTCGCGTTTCGTTCAGTTGCGTCACTTTTTCCACATGTTTTCGGTGTTTCGCGACAGCCTGAAAAACAGCTCCGACCAACTCAGTTCGTTCCAGGCGCTGATGCTCAGCCTGGCCGGCCGCGTCGGTGCCGGTAACATCGCCGGTGTCGGCATTGCCGTGACCCTGGGCGGCCCCGGTGCCGTGTTCTGGATGTGGGTCACCGCGTTGGTGGGCATGTCCTCGAGCTTTATCGAGTGCTCCCTCGGCCAGTTGTACAAGCGCACCGACGCCGAAGGCACCTTCCGTGGCGGCCCGGCTTATTACATCCAGCACGGCCTGCACAAACGCTGGCTGGGCATGGTGATGGCGTTCCTGCTGCTGGTGACCTTCGGCTTTGCGTTCAACGGCCTGCAAGCGCATGCCGTGACGCACTCGCTGAACAACGCCTTCGGCCTCGACACCACCTACACCGGCCTGGCCCTGGCGGCATTGCTGGGCCTGGTGTTCATCGGCGGGATCAAGCGGATCGCCTCGATCGCCGACCTGCTGGTGCCGGTCAAGACCCTGGTCTACATCGCCGTGACCCTCTACGTGATCGTGCTGCAATTCGACCACGTGCCGGCCATGCTCGCGACCATCGTCAAGAGCGCGTTCGGCCTCGACCAGGCCTTCGGCGGCCTGGTGGGCAGTGCGATCATCATGGGTGTGAAGCGCGGCGTATTCGCCAACGAAGCCGGTTTGGGCAGTGCGCCTAACGTGGCGGCGGTCGCGTCGGTGGAACATCCGATCGCCCAAGGCGTGGTGCAAGCGTTCAGCGTGTTCCTCGATACTTTCGTGATCTGCACCTGCACCGCCTTGCTGATCCTGCTCTCCGGTTTCTACACCCCGGGCTTTGAAGGCGACGGCATTGCCCTGACCCAGAACTCCCTGGCAGCCGTGGTCGGCGACTGGGGCCGGATGTTCATCTCGGTGGCCCTGGCGTTGTTCGTGTTCACCTCGATCATGTACAACTACTACCTCGGCGAGAGCAACCTGCGCTTCCTGGTCGGCAACAACCGCAAGGTGCTGATGGGCTACCGCGCGTTGGTGCTGGTGCTGATTTTCTGGGGTTCGATCGAGAACCTGAGCACCGTGTTCGCCTTCGCCGACATCACCATGACGATGCTCGCGTTCGTCAACCTGTTCGCCCTGGCGTTCCTGTTCAAGATCGCCATGCGTATCCTGAATGACTACGACAACCAGCGCGCGGCGGGGATCAAGACCCCGGTGTTCGACTCCAGCCAGTTCCCCGACCTGGACCTGGACCACAAGGCCTGGCCGGCCAACCCGGTGAAACCGGAGCCTGCCGCTAAAGCGCCTGCTGAATCGATCGCACTGTCGCAACGCTAAGCGCAGATGACACGCCGCCTGGCCTTGGGCATGCTCTGGGCTTGGCGGCGTTTTTCGTTCAGGAGATTTTCGATGCAAGCAGCTAACAACGTCATGGTGCTCTACACCGGCGGCACCATCGGCATGCAAGCCAGTGCCAACGGCCTGACCCCCGCATCCGGTTTCGAAGCCCGCATGCGCGAACAACTCGCCAGCCAGCCGGTGCCTACATGGCGCTTCCGGGAAATGTCGCCGCTGATCGACAGCGCCAACATGACCCCGGCCTACTGGCAGCGCCTGCGCACTGCCGTGGTCGAAGCCGTGGACGACGGTTGCGACGCGGTGCTGATCCTGCACGGCACCGACACCTTGGCCTACAGCGCAGCCGCCATGAGCTTCCAACTGTTGGGCCTGCCGGCGCCGGTGCTGTTCACCGGCTCCATGCTCCCGGCCGGCGTACCCGACAGCGATGCCTGGGAAAACGTCAGCGGTGCGCTGCTGGCCCTGGGCCAAGGCCTGGCGCCGGGTGTGCAGTTGTACTTCCACGGCACGCTGATGGCGCCGACACGCTGCGCGAAAGTCCGCAGCTTCGGGCGTCACCCGTTCGCCGCGTTGCAACGCCAGGGCGGCGTGGCCCGCGCCGCGTCGATTCCTGCAGCGCTGGACTACCGTCAGCCCAAGGCCCTGGCCAATGTCGGCGTGCTGCCGTTGGTGCCGGGTATCGGCGCGCCCCAACTGGACGGTTTGATCGGCAGCGGCCTGCAGGCGCTGATCCTGGAATGCTTCGGCAGCGGCACCGGGCCCAGCGATAACCCCGAGTTCCTCGCCAGCCTCCAGCGCGCGCAGGCGCAAGGCGTGGTCGTGGTCGCGATCACCCAATGCCATGAGGGCGGCGTGGAACTGGACGTGTACGAAGCCGGCAGCCGTTTGCGTGCAGTGGGCGTGCTGTCCGGTGGCGGCATGACCCGCGAAGCGGCGTTCGGCAAACTCAACGCGCTGCTCGGCGCCGGGCTCGACACCCAGACCATCCGGCACCTGGTGGAACTCGATCTGTGCGGTGAACTGGCCTGAATCGTACAGCCGAACCCGCGTAAAAACCCTCGGCCAACTATATAGTTAGCCTCCTCCCTGCCTTGCCGCTTTCTAGCATGCCGAAGCTGTTCTTCCGGCAGCGTCCATGAAATGGCAAGGCAGGAACCCATGAGCCAACAAACCTCCACCCTTCGTTACAACCCCTCCGATACGCTGGTCACCCAACTCTGCGTCGGCCCCGCCTTCCGGGAAGCCGCCAGCGCGCTGTTACGCCGCTCGTTGCAAGAACTCTACCCGGACCTGGGCATCGACCCGGACATCGCCATGGTCGGCACGCCGACATGGGGCATTGTCGACGATGAAATCGTCGCCGGCCCCACCGCGCACCAAACCCTCACCGACATCCTCACCAATCAGGCCATCTCAGGTGAACCCGCGCTCTACATCGAAGGCGCGCACTACCTTATCCAGCCGAAAAACCAGCAACCCACCGCGCACCTGCCGGTACGCATCACGCAGATCGCCACCCTGATCAACCTGCTGGCGCCAGTGATGCTCACCGCCTACCAGGAACAACAAGTGGCGTTCTGGAACTCCAGCAACGGCACCTCCGGCCCCCACTGGCAAGCCTTGTCCAGCACGCTGCGCTCGGTGTGGAACGTGACCCGCGTCGACGGCTGGGACGAACAGGACTGCGCCATGGCCCGCACGCTGTACGCCGCGCCGGAACTGACACGCCGCCAGAGCGACGATGCATTCGCCTGCCGCGCCTACCTGGTGGACGTCGATCAGATCGACGGCGCGACCGTCACCCACCTGGGCCTGCTGTCGATTGCCGTGCTGATCGGCAACCACGACGGCGAGACGCTTATCCTCACGTACTCCCTGTTCAACGGCTACGAGAAATTCGCCACGCTGGAGCAACTGGGCCAGAGCTTGCCCGGCTACGTAGGTCGCCATGCACCCACTGACATCCAATGGCGACTGTTCGAACCCACCGGGCATTTTTTCGATCACCAGGCTTGCACGCTGATTGCCCAACAGCTTGCGTTCATCGGGCAGCTCGACACTCAGCAACTGCGGCGCACCGCCCCCAGCGAATCCTCACTCAACCTGCCACCGGCCACCCAAGAGCTGGTCGGCGAAAAGCAACCCGACCTCAAACCCTACCTCGACGCACTCCCGTCCTGGCTGACGTCCGCCTCCACCAGCGACCTGAGTCTCTACGCACGCTACCTGAAAGACCTCGCCGCGCTGCACAGCCTCAACGCGGGCAAGTCCTACGACGATGACATCCCGCACATCCAGACCTACGCGCTCGACAGACTGCGCGCCGAAATGCTCAAGGACCACACCGACGCGGCGAACCTGCGCCTGGAGAACATCGAGATTCAGGTACGCAGCCCGATTGTGTGGGGCAGTTTCACCCTGCCGGGCAAGGTCGACACCACCACCTTCAGCCTGGCCGACCTGGCCCTGCAAAACCTGATCGGCCTGCCCCTCGGCGACAAAAGCGTGCGCTTGCGCAACAGCAGCACCGTGCCGGCGTGGCTGACCATGGCATACATCGAAACGCTGATCCGCAAGGTGGACGTCGGCCAACACTACCCGGCCCTGGCCAAAAGCAAGTTGCTCGACAACCCGCTCGAATCCAGCCGCCGACGCGCCCTGTACAGCAGCCATTTGCGCATCCAACTGCCGCTGCAAGCCTTGCAATACAAGATGAGCCGACACGCCGGGATCGACGAACTGGGGTATCGCTACGTCGCTGCCGTGCTGGCGCCAGAGGCAGCGGACCGTCAGGTCGACGGGCAAGCCATCGTTCTTCGTCCCCTGGCCTTCCTGCCGAAAAACCGCAGCGCCGACACGCAAGACGTGGTGAGCAACATGTTTGTGATTGGCCCCCAGGACGCGAACGCCGGGCCCTGCCTGTTGTATCGCCCGATGGCGGAATTACAACTGCTGCAATATCCGTCACCGGCCGACCTGCTGTATGCGATCCGCCAATCACGCCACCTGCGCGACTCGGTCCTGGCCTGGCTGCCGGACAACGTGCGCGACGACTACGCACGCTACGCATTCCCCGGCGAACTGCCGTCGCCCTGGGCAGTCGTGACGTTGCTGGTGGACCCGGTCAAACTCGTGATGATGAGCGGGCCCATGGACCTGGGCATGCAAGCGCTCAGCGGCGAGCTGCCCGACGAACTGTTCAAGGCCAATGCCAACGCGCTGATCACGCTGGCCGACCGTCAGTCGGCGTCGAATGCCGAAAGTCGCTGGGCCTCGCTCAAGCAGGCGGGCTGGCTGATATTCAACGCAGCCCTGCCGTTCCTGGGCCGCACCGTGAACACCGCCGCCTGGATCTGGCAGATCCTGGATCAGGTGCAAGCGGTCGTCGACGCGCAACAGCAGAAGGACAAACCGGCCGAATGGTCCGCCCTGGCCGGGCTGTTGCTCAACCTGGGCATGGTGTTGACCCTGCACATCGCCAGCCGCGAAGCGCCGTCAGCCCCCGCCTTGAGCAAGGACGAGCCGGCACCGAAACCTGCCGCCCGGCCCGAGGTGATCGCCAAGCCCGTGACAGTCAAACAATTGGCCAACCTTTCGGCAGTTGAGCTGCCAGGCAATCACCCGCATGCACTGCACACCCTGGCCGCGATCAACCGCAGCCCCAGCGACCTGGGCAGCCTGCTGGACAGTTTCAAGGTCGAAAAGCCGAAGGTGCGCAACAAAGCCTCATCGCGCATCGGCCCCCATCGCCACCTCTACCCGCTGCTCGATAAATGGTACGCACAGGTCGGCGAACGCTGGTTCGAAGTGACGGTGGATGAGAATGACGAAGTGCAGATCACCGATCCCCAACAACCCGCGCGCAACGGTCCCTTTCTGATCGGCAATCTCAAGGGCGAGTGGTTCATCGACACCCGGCTGCGCCTGCGTGGCGGCGGTTCAAGAAGCCGGGAGCGCAAAGCCCGGGCGCAAGCCGAACGCCAGGCCAGCCAACTGCGCAGGCAGATCACCGCCTTCGAGCAACAGAAAAAGACCGCCCAGGACACCCTGGAAAAGACTTATCAGGCACTGGTCGACGCACCGCCCACCTCGGCCCAGGCCGCGCAAAGGGCTTACCTCGATCAACTGGAGGCCCAACGCACAGACTACGAGACCGCCCTGAAAAACCTGAAAGAGTTGAATGTACTTGCCCCAACGCCGGACTACCTGCACAGCGCCGTGGGGTATCTCAAGGCTCAGTTGAGCCTGAGCTGGGCCGGGCTCAACGAAGTGCTCAAAGCCTTTACACCCAAACTCCGTACAATCCTCGACCACATCGCGAAGCAGGCCGCCGACGCACGCGCGCGCAACATCCCCGACGCACTGCAAATGAACGCAATACTGCACGGCATGATCGAGCGCCTGGACTACTTCGAAACGCGGTTCAACGAACTGCGTGACCTGCCCGGCGAAGGCCTGCGCCTGATCAAGAACACCAAAAGCCTGCTGCCTGCCTACAGCAGCGGCGACCTCAAGGCGTTGCAAGTCACCTTGGCCCGCAACCTGTGCCTGCGCGAAACCACCACCCTCAGCGCACCACTGGCATGGGCGGCCATCGACCATATTGTCGACGCCTGCGACATCGCCATCCAGGCCCTGCGCGACACCCTGCGCGAGCGCAGTGACAAGCGCATCGACGAACAGATCGAAACCCTGAGCAGCCTGATCGAACAGTTCACGGTGCTGGGCGAGCGCCTGCAGGACTTTCCCACGGAATTCCCCAGCGTCTCCCTGACGGAACCGTTGACCCGCCTGCGCGAGCAACTCGGCGAGTACACCAAACGCGCCAGCACCCATCTTGCGCAAATGGCCGACCGACGCACCTCACTGAGAGCCACCCCCAGCCCGCCGCTCGTCCCGCCACACCCGCAGAAAAAATTCATCCGCACCCGTTACCACGGCATGGTCGTCGGTGAGCCGCAATTGTCCGCCACAGGCCTGGACACCGGGCTGGTGGATGTTCGCTCGCCCCTGTCCAACACCGTGGTGGCCACGTTTCACGAGAAACCGGACGGCTTTTGGGTGCAACGGGCCAGGAGCGAACAAACGGTGAACACGCCCATCGACCTGCAAACCAGCGTGGACGCCGGCCAGAACCTGCTCGACGGCCTACCGGACTTCAAACAACGGATCACCGGCCTGGCCAGCCAAGCCCAACGCACGCCCATCGGCATCGAATACTTGTACCATCAACACGCCCAGCGCCTGGAGCAAGCCACGCGCAGTATCGAGCAAGCCCTGAGCCAGAAGAACCTCGCGCAAGGCGACGTGGCCCTGGCCAGCACCGTCAAAAAGACCCTCAGCGACGCCACCACAACCCTCTATCAACAATCCGTAGACAATGTGCTGAGGATGACCCAACAGCACCCGCCGACACCCTCCGGCGTGCAATGGCTGAAGGCCCGCAACGCGATAAGCATCAAAAAAACCATCAGCCGCCGACGCATCAAATCCGCCCGGCCGGATTACCTGGACGAATACACCATCACCGACCGCAGCACCCATAAGGTGCTGTGGTATGCACACTTCCACTACTCGACCGACTGGACCACGCCCAGGGCGTTTATCAACGCGCGCCTCAAGACACCGCAGGAACACAGCCTGGGCGCGGCAGCCGACACCACCAAAGGCCTGAGCAGCGCACAACGCGTGGCATTCCACCGCAGCGAGATCAACGAGAGTCAGGCCAGTACGCTGTTTTTCAACCTCGCCTGACACACGGCCGACGGCACACAACTTGCTCTTTCACCGTACCTGACACGTTGGAGCCGTCGATGCTGCACGCTCATCTCACCACCCTCAACGCGGTGTCGCTGGTGCTCGACACCTTCAAGGCCCAAGGGCTGCCCAGCGAGGCCTTGCTCGCGGGCAGCGGCATCTGCGCGGCGGACTTGAGCCGCGCCGACACGCGCATTACCACCAATCAGGAAATGCGCGTATGCGCCAATGCCGTGGCCCTGCGCCGGGATGTCGGCCTGGTGCTGGGCCGCCAGATGCATGTGTCGGCCTACGGCATGCTCGGTTACGCGCTGCTGACGAGTGCCACCTTCGGTGACGCTTTGCGCCTGGCGCTGCGCTATCCGGCGCTGCTGGGAACACTTTTCAAGCTGAGCCTGGAGGCGGACGGCGAGCGCATCTGGTTTACCGCCGCTGACTATCGCGAAACTCCGGCCATGCAGATGTTCAACGTCGAACTGTGCCTGGCCTCGCTGAAGGTGATCTGCGACGACCTGCTCGGCCAGCCGCTGACCCTGCTTGGCGCGCGCTTTGAATACAGCGCGCCGGATTATCGCGCGCGCTACAGCGAGTGTTTCGCCTGCCCGCTGCAGTTCGACGCCGGCACCAACGCCTTCGCCTTCGACAAGCGCTGGCTGGACCAGCCCCTGCCCCTGGCCGACGCCGTCACGCACCAGGCCATGGCCGAGCGATGCCGCAAACAGAACCTGGAGTTCACCGGCCGCCAGGCGTGGCTGGGCAGAATCCGCCAGTTGCTCACCAGCCAACTCGGCGCCGCGCCGGGGATCGAAGGCCTGGCCGCACAGATGAACTGCTCGCCGCGCACCCTGCGCCGCCACTTGCACGACCTGGGGTGCAGTTATCAGGAACTGCTCGACGAACTGCGCTTCGAGCGCGCCAAGCAATGGCTGGCGGCGGATGAACTGCCGATCTACCGCATCGCCGAGCAACTGGGTTTCAGCGAAACCGCCAGCTTCCGGCATGCCTTTGTGCGCTGGAGCGGCGTGGCGCCGAGCCAATTTCGTGCATGACGCCCCATTGATGGGCGAATTGCGGACACATAATTTGGCCCGATTTATCCCCTTTTGGCCGCTCCTGCCGTTCTCATAAAGCGCCCCGCCCGCAAGACTGCAGGCACCGATACCGCCTGCGGAGAACAACAAAATGCTGACGATCTACTCGGACGATCACCACCTGCACCACGGCCGTTGTGAACTGATGGACGGGCAACTGATGCCCTGCTTCGAAATGCCCTCGCGCGCCGACCACGTACTGCAACGGGTCAAAGCCCGTGAGCTGGGCCCGGTCCTTGCCCCGCAGGACTTTGGCCTGGCGCCGCTGCAACGTGTCCATAGCCGCGACTACCTGGACTTCTTCAAAGGTGCCTGGCAACGCTGGACCGCATTCGGCGAGGACGGCGACCTGTTGCCCTACACCTGGCCCGCGCGCACCTTGCGCCGCGTGCTGCCCACCAGCCTGCACGGCCAGCTCGGTTACTACAGCTTCGACGGCGGCGCACCGATTACCGCCGGCACCTGGCAAGCGGCCTACAGCGCCGCCCAGGTCGCGTTGACCGCACAGCAAGCGATCCAGCGCGGCGCCCACTGTGCGTTCGCGCTGTGTCGCCCGCCGGGGCACCACGCCGCCAGCGACTTGATGGGCGGTTATTGCTACCTCAACAACGCCGCCATCGCCGCCCAGGCGTTTCTCGACCAGGGCCATCGCAAGGTGGCGATCCTCGACGTGGACTACCACCACGGCAATGGCACTCAATCGATCTTCTACGCACGCAACGACGTGCTCTTTACCTCGATCCATGGGCATCCGGAGGCGGAGTTCCCGTTTTTCCTGGGCTACGCCGATGAGCAGGGAGAAGGCGCCGGGGAAGGCTTCAACTTCAACTACCCGTTGCCGGCCGGTTCCGGGTGGGCGCGCTGGAGCGCGGCGCTTGACGAGGCGTGCAGGGAAATCGAGCGCTATGACGCCGACATCATCGTCGTGTCGCTGGGTGTGGACACGTTCAAGGACGACCCGATCTCGCAGTTCAAGCTCGACAGCCCGGACTACCTGGCCATGGGCGCACGCATCGCGCGCCTGGGCAAACCCACGCTGTTTGTGATGGAAGGCGGCTACGCCGTGGCAGAAATCGGCATCAACGCCGTCAACGTTCTAGAAGGTTTTGAGGGGTCCCTCCAATGAACATGCTCAAGTCGCTCGTCCTCTGCGCCGCCGTTCTCGGTGGCGCGGCCCATGCCGAAGAGAAAACCCTGCGGGTCTACAACTGGTTCGACTACATCACGCCCAAGGCGCTGGAAGACTTCAAGGCGCAGAACCCCGACGTCAAACTGGTGTACGACATCTTCGACACCAACGAAGCCCTGGAAGCCAAGCTGCTCACCGGCAACTCCGGGTATGACGTGGTGGTGCCGTCCAACGTGTTCCTCGCCAAGCAGATCGAAGCCGGAGTATTCCAACCCCTGGACCGCAGCCGACTGCCGAACTGGAACCACCTCGATCCCAAGCTGATGAAGCTGCTCGAGGCCAACGACCCCGGCAATAAGTTCGCCGTGCCCTACATGTACGGCACCATCCTGATCGGTTTCAACCCCGACAAGGTCAAGGCCGCGCTGGGTGCCGATGCGCCGGTGGACAGCTGGGACCTGATCTTCAAGGAAGAAAACATCAGCAAGCTCAAGCAGTGTGGCGTCGCGCTGCTCGATTCGCCGTCCGAGATCCTGCCGCTGGCCCTGCAGCACCTGGGCCTGGACCCCAACAGCAGCAACCCCAAGGACTATGAAAAAGCCGAAGCGCTGCTGATGAAAGTCCGCCCGTACATCACCTACTTCCACTCCTCCAAGTACATGGCCGATATCGCCAACGGTGACATCTGCGTGGCCGTCGGTTATTCCGGCAGCTTCTCCCAGGCCGCCAACCGCGCCAAGGAAGCCAAGAACGGCGTGATCGTGGACATGCGCCTGCCCAAGGAAGGCGCGCCGATCTGGTTCGACATGCTCGCCCTGCCCAAAGGCGCGAAAAACCCGCAGGACGCCTACACCTTCATCAACTACCTGCTGCAACCGCAGGTGATCGCGCCGATCAGCGACTTCGTCGGTTACCCCAACCCGAACAAAGACGCGACGGAACTGGTTGACCCAGCGATCCGCCACAACCCCAACCTGTACCCCACCGAGGCGGCGATGGCCACGCTGTATACCCTCAAACCCCTGGGCCGCGACGCCGAGCGCGCCCGGACGCGGGCGTGGACCAAGATCAAGTCGGGGACATAGGGGCCGTCCGCTATCTAACTACCACCTCCGGACGGGCACGCGCCCTAACGTGGTCGAGGTCCTGGGTTGCCGTCGGCAACCCGCCTCACCTCGCCCGTCAGGAGCCCGCCCTTGCCCTCATCGCCTCCCAGTGCCAACGACCTGTTGACTCAACTGACCACCGGCCCCTCCTTGCGCGAAGTCGCGGCCGCCACCCTGCGCTCGAGCTTGCGCGAGCTGTACCCGGATCTCGACATCGACCCCGATCTGACCCTTCTGGTGACACCGCACTGGCAGATCACCGCCGAGGCGATCCTGCCCGGAGCCCCGCGATTTCAAACACTGACCGGCGCGTTGTGCCGCAGCGCAACATCCGACGCACCTGTCACCTGGCTCGACAGCGAGCACTACCTGATCTATCAATCCGCCACCGGGCCGAACGTGCATCTGCCGGTCAAGGTGGACTCCGTCGGCCGCCTGATCAATGAGCTGGCACCGTTGCTGTGCGTCGCGTACCAAGAACAGCAACTCGCGTTCTGGAATGCCAGCAACCACCCGAACGGCCCACGCTGGCGCACCTTTGCCAACGCCTTGCGCGCGATCTGGAATGTCGACAGCGTGGAGGGTTGGGACGAGGATGAATGCAACGTTGCCAGGGCGGTTTTTCACACGCCGGATTACGCCCAGCGCTTGCCCCAGGACAAATACGCGACCAAGGCTTATCTGATCGACGTCGACCTGGAATACGCCACACAGGTCAAACACCTCAACCTGTCGGCATTGGCGGTACTGGTCGGGCGCCTCGGCGAGCGCGACATCATCCTCAGCTATTCGATCGCCGACGGTTACGCCGCCTTCAAGAGCCTGCAAGCGCTTGGCGACGCCCTGAGCATTCAAGTGGCCACTCCACAGGCGACCAAGCTCCACTGGCGACTCTTCCAACCCTCAGGGGACTTTTTCGAGCAGCAGGCCTGTGCGTTTATTTCCCTGCAGATTCAGGCAATCGGCGCAATCGCGTTCAACAGCGGTGAGCTGATCCCGACCATGGCGCACGACAAGCCAGGCAGCGAAATCGCCCCCCGCGCCCCGCTGAATCAAGACAGAATCGGCTGGGTACATCGCGCCTTGCCCGACTGGATACTCACCGCGTCCTCGTCGGATCAGGCCACCTACGGGCGCTACATGATGGACCTCGCGGCCCTGCACCTGCGGCACGCGGGTAAAGCCTTTGATGACGGGATCAAGCACATCGGCGATTTTGCCCTGGATGCGATCCACACCCTGATGGTCAAGGACCACCCCGGCGTGGCCCGCACGACGCTGGACAGCGTGCGGATCAGCGTCACCAGCGTGCAAGCCTGGGGCACCCTGATCGTGCCGGGAAACACCCAGACCCAAACCTTTACCCTGGCCGAGTTGGCCCTGGAAAACCTGATAGCCCTGCCCTTGGGCAACAAAACCGTCGATTATGAAAACGGCAGCGCGGTGCCCGCCTGGATGACGGCGGCCTACCTGGAGCACTTGATTACCCAGGCGAACGTCGGCATGCGCTACCCGGCCCTGGTCAAACGCACGCTGCTTGACGACGCTGCCGAGTCCCTGCGAAGGCAACGTCTCTACACCGCTCAATTACGCCTGCAACTGCCGCTATTGGCGTTGCAGTACAAAGTACGAGGTGTCCACGACCTGAGCGAACAGGGCTATCGCTATGTCTGCGCGGCGATGCATCCAGACAGCGCAGCCCGTGTGGTCGACGGCGCGGCGGTGGTCATCCGCCGCTTGTCCCTGCTCCCCAAACGCCGTCTGGGCTCGGCCGTCGACGTCGTCGGCAACATGTTCGTCATTGGCCCTCAAGACCCGAAAAAAGGTCCTTGCCTGCTCTATCGCCCGCTGTCCAACCAACCGTTGATGCAGTTCCCGTCACCGACCAACCTGCTGTACGCGATCAAACAAGACACGCCATTGCGCCAATCGGTCCTGGCTTGGCTGCCCGACAAGGTGCGAACGGCTTACGCGCAATTTGTGTTTCCCGGCAGCCTGCCCTCGCCGTGGGTATTTACCAGTGTGCTGAGCGACCCGCTGAATGCACTGGTGATGACCGGCCCCGTCGAACTGGGGCGGGAAGTGCTGCCAAACGACGACTTCGCCACACTGTTCCGAGCCAACGCCGACGCGCTGGTCACCCTGGCCGACCGCCAATCGGTGTCCAATGCCGAGGCGCGCTGGGAGAGTTTCAAGCACGCCGGGTGGCTGATGTTCAATACCGTGCTGCCGTTCATGGGCCGCGCCGCGGGCGCCGCGACCTGGATCTGGCAATTGATGGATGACCTGCAACAAATGGTCGACACCAATGAGGTCGGTGACCGTTCCGCCGGGCTCTCGGCGCTGGTGGATATCTTGCTGACGCTCGGCATGGTGTTAACGACGCATGTCGCCACGGCGCATCGGCCCGAGTCGTCCATCGGGAAGCCCACCAAGCCGCGCGCATTGCCGCCGCCGGAGGTCAAGGTAGAGGTCGTCCAAAAGCCGGATATCGCGACGGCAGAGCTGCCCGTCGACCACGAACACACCCTGCACATCAGTGGTGCCCTGAACCGCAGCGCGCAGAACCTGGGCACGTTTCTCGACAGCTTTGCGCAGGCCAAGCCCGATCAATTGGGTACGCAACAGACCGTGGAAGGCCCTCATCAGCATCTCTATGCCAAAGCCTCACACTGGTACGCCCCGGTGGGTACACGATGGTTTGAAGTGACGGTCGACGAAAACGACACCGTGTTGATCATCGATCCGCGCCAACCAGGCCGGCGCGGCCCGCCGCTGATCGCCAATCGCCTGGGGCAATGGTTCGTCGACACGCGCTTGCGCCTACGCGCAGGCGGCCTGCGCAGCCGGCGCAAAAAAGGCGAAGCCCTCAGGCCGCCGAAAATCACCGATTTACGCCGGCAACTGGCAACCTTCGACAGCGAGCAGGCCCAGCGCCAGCACGGTCTTGAAGCCTTGCAAGGCGCCATCGACCGCACGGCGGGTGACGCCAAAGCCGCGGCCAGAACCACCTTTCTCGAACAGGTGGATACGCGTCTCAAAGAATTCGACGTACCGATTTCCCAGCTCAAATCCCTGAATATTCTCGACACGGTGCCCAACTATCAGGACGCCATGGTCGGCTACCTGGAACATCAGCTGTTTCTGGCGCGCTCCGCCATCAGCGAACAACAGATCCCGTTTCGCGAACGACTGGAAGCCATACAGGGCCACCTCGACATCGAGGGCGTTGAAGAAGAAGCCTTGCCCACCGTTCACTACCGCAACATGTATACCGCGACACACGCCATGGCGGAGCGCCTGGGCTACCTTCAGGCACGCTTCAAGGAGGCTCGTGCCCTGGGTGCGCGCGGGGTCAGGCTGATCCAGCAGCATGAGCCGCACCTGCCCGCTTATGCCCTTGATGATCTCAAGGCGTTCAAGATTACCCTGGGCCACTTCCTGTGCGTGGCCGAAGGCGCATCGGCCACACGCGCCGACGCCAGGGAAGCCTTGCGCCGTATCGTCGATGTGGCGGAGCTGGCGGTCCAAAGTTTCAGAGAGGCCGCACAACCGCGCAACCTGGTGCCGCCGGAGCAGTTGATCGAAACCCTGGACAGCCTGATGGATCAGTTTTCCAGGGTTGACCAGAACCTGGTGGATCTGCCGGCCGAGTTTCCCAATGACCTCAACAAGCCCGACCTGGAAAACCTGCGCAAGCAAGTGGACGAGTTCGCTCGGCTCGCAGAGAAACAACTGACAACCCTGCTTCGCGAACGCAGAGCCATGGAGCCCACCGCGGGCCCGTCGCGCACCGTCCCAAGGGCGAAGAAAAAATACATCAAGACGCGCTTCAAGGGGATGGTGGTCGGCGAAGAGCGTGAGAGCCCCGACGAAGACGGCAAGACGCTGGTCGACGTAAAGGAACCCCTGACCGGCAAAGTGATTGCAACCTTCCATGAGAAGGAGCCGGGGGTTTGGGTCGAACGCGAGCTGACGCCCAAGCCCGCTTCCCGCAGCCAGGCGCGTAACCTGGCAAACAGCATCAGCGACGGTCAGGCGCTGGTCGATGGGGTCGAAGCCTTTATCGCCAACAAGGAAGCCTGGGCGAAGGAAACCCGGCAACTGCCGGTGGAAATCGAAGAGCGCTTCCACCAGCACGCCAAAAAACTGCAACGGGCCAACCAGGATATCGAAGAGGCGTTGACCTCCAGCAACCAGACCGAAAGCGCCTCGCCGTCAGCTGCGTTGACTAACCGCCGCCTTGATGAGGCGATCACCCAGCTTTACCGGGAAGGCAAACGGATCAAGCTCGAGGTGCTCAAGCGCCGACCACCGGAGGCGGCGCACGTCGAATTGCTGTTGCGCGAGGGCGCCGTCACGGTAGACCCGCCTGTCGGCGCCCGCACCCGACTCAGGGGGCGCGACAAGGGTTTCCTGCAGGAGTATGCGGTGGTGGACGTCAACACGAACCGTCCGTTGTGGTACGCACACTTTCACTACCCCACCCTCACCGGGCCGGAAGAAGCCTACACCGCCGCCCACCTGAAAAACCGCCAACAGCGCCTGATGGGCGGCCGGTTCGAACCCTTGAGCGACATCGCCGTGTACCGCAGTGAAATCGGTCTGCATCTGGCCCGCTCGCTGTTCCTGAAAGCCAAGCCTCAGCCCTCAGCCTGACCGGTCCAGGCCTGGCGCAACCGCGCGAGCGCCTGACGGATCGCCGCCTCGGGCACTGCGGCAAAGCCCAGCACCAGGCCGGCGCGTTGATCGTCCGGGGGCCCGGCCTGCGCCAGCCAATAGCTGCTCAGGCCATTGACCTCCACGCCCACTGCGCGGGCCTGCGCCACCAGTTGTTGTTCGCGGGCAAGGCTGTCCACCCGCACAGTGAGGTGCAGGCCCGCCGCACTGTTCGGCAGGCTGCCGACCCCCGGCAGCTCGTCCGGCCAGCCGTTCAACAGGACGTTGCGTCGACTGAGCGCAGCGCGACGCATGCGCCGGATATGCCGCTGAAAGTGCCCCGCCGCCATGAACTCCGCCATCACCGCCTGGGTGCTGACCTCCGAGTGCCGCACGTCCACGGCGCGGCGCTGGGCGAATGCGTCGACCAGCGTCGGCGGCAACACCAGGTAACCCAGGCGCAGCGCCGGGAACGCGACTTTGCCGAACGTCCCCACATACAACACCCGCCCGCTGCGATCCAGGGCCGCCAGCGGGGCCAGCGGCGCGCCGCTGTAACGGTACTCGCCGTCGTAGTCATCCTCGACGACCCAGCCACCGCTGCGTTCGGCCCAGGCCAGCAACTCCAGGCGCCGGGCCAGGCTCATGACCACGCCCAATGGGTACTGATGGGACGGCGTGACATAGGCCAGGCGGCAGTTGTCGAGGCCGCTCAACACGCTGCAGTCGATCCCCTCGCTGTCCACCGCCACACCTTGCAACTGCGCACCGGCCAGGGCGAAGGCATGACCGGCGGCGCGGTAGCCGGGATTTTCAATCGCCACGCCATCACCTGGGCTCACCAGCAACTGTGCACAAAGGCTGATTGCCTGCTGCGCGCCACTGGTGATCACAATTTGCTCAGCCGTACACTGCATGCCCCGCGAGCTGCGCAGGTAGGCGGCAATCAGGCTGCGCAAGCGCTCGTCCCCGGCCGGGTTGCCATAGCACAGTTGCTTGAGGTCCGGCTTGCGCCAAAAAGCCGCATTCAGCTTGGCCCAGACGTCAAAAGGGAACAGGTCGAAGGCCGGAACCCCCACCCGAAATGCCCGTGGAGGCCCCGTGGGCGGCAAGGGCAAATGGTTGTTTTCGAGGCGCTCCAGCGCCGCGCTGTGGATAACTTTTTCGCTCGAAATATCGGCGTTTTTCAGCTCGATTGTGGATAAGGCTGGGGATAAGCCTGTTGAAAACCCTGTGGACAGTTTTGTGGATAGTTTTTTTGAACTGGGCAGTTGGGCGACATACGTCCCGTCGCCGACCCGGCTTTGCGTAAAGCCCTCGGCATACAGCTGATCGTAGGCACGCACCACGCTGTTGCGCGAAATCGACAACGCCGCCGCCAGGTCGCGCGTGGCGGGCAAACGCGTGCCGCCGGCCAGTCGCCCGTCCAGCACGCGTTGGCGCAAGGCTTCGTACAGCTGGCGGGTCAGCCCCTGACGACGATCCAGCTCGATTCCCGCAGGGTTGAACGACAACGGCGGCGCAAGGGACGACATTGGGCAGGCTCCGGAATTGGACCCATGAAATGGGTCATAGATGGCTCTTACAACGAACCATTAGCCTGCCTAGGATGCAGGCATTCGCCAAGGAATACTTTTATGTACACACCACGCGCCTTTGCCCTCGACGATTTGCCCGAACTGCAGCAACTGATCCAGCACACGCGTCTGGCGCAGGTGGTGACCGTGGGTGAACACGGCCTGCTAGCCAGCCACCTGCCACTGCTGCTCAACCCCAACGAAGGCCCGAACGGTACGCTCTACGGCCACATGGCCAAGGCCAACCCGCAGTGGCACGACCTGCAGAACGGCGGCGAAGCGCTGGTGATCTTTGCCGGGGCCGACGCCTATGTCAGCCCGGCGTTTTACCCGAGCAAGGCCGAGCACGGCAAAGTGGTGCCCACCTGGAACTACCTGGCCGTGCATGCCTACGGCACGGCCGACGTGTTTACCGACGCCGAGCGCCTGCGCGGCGTGGTCAGCGCCCTCACCGACCGCCACGAAGGCCGCCGCGCCCAGCCCTGGAAGGTCAGCGACGCCCCGGCCGACTACATTGAAGGCATGCTCAAGGCCATCGTCGGTTTCGCCTTGCCCATCGAACGTCTGATCGGCAAACGCAAACTCAGCCAGAACCGCAGTGCCGCCGACATCCAGGGCGTGCGCGAGGGGCTGGCCACCAGCCTCGACGTGCGCGACCAGACCCTCGCCCGTTTCATTCCCCAAGGAGCCCCAGAATGAGCCCGATCGACATCCGCCCCGTCACCGCCGCAGACCACGCCGCCTGGCTGGCGCTGTGGCACGCGTACTTGCAGTTCTACAACACCGAACTGCCAGACGCCGTCAGCCAGAGCACCTGGCAACGCCTGATCGACGCCCATGAGCCGACCCACTCCGCGCTCGCCTGGCAGGACGGCAAAGCGGTAGGCATGGTCAACTTCATCTACCATCGCTCCAACTGGAGCATTGAAAACTCCTGCTACCTGCAAGACCTGCTGGTGGCGCCGGCCCAGCGCGGCGGCGGCGTGGGCCGCAAATTGATCGAACACGTCTATGCCACGGCCAAAGCCGACGGCTGCTGCGAGGTCCATTGGCTGACCCACGAGACCAATGCCACCGCGATCCAACTGTACGAACGCATCGCCGAACGCCCTGGTTTCATCCAATTTTGCAAAGGTCTTTAAGGAGCGCAGCATGTCCACCTCTCTCGCCGACTGGCAAGGTGCCCCGGCGCCCACGGTCCAACTGCTCGAAGGGCGTTTCATCCGCCTGGAAAAACTCGACCCGGCGCGCCACGCCGACGGTCTGTGGCAAGCCCTCGAAGGCCCCGGCGCCGACCCCAAGCTGTGGGACTATTTGCCGTATGGCCCGTTCAGCGACCGCACCGCGTTCGATGCCTGGCTGAACAACCATGCCCAGCACAACGAGCCGTATTTCTTCAGCGTGATCGACCGCGCCAGCGGCGATGTGCAGGGCATCCTCAGCCTGATGTCCATCGTCCCGGCCCACGGGCGCATCGAAATCGGCCACGTCACCTTCGGCGCGCCGATGCAGCGCTCGCCGAAAAGCACCGAGGCCGTGTATCTGTTGGCCAAGCATGCTTTCGAACTGGGCTACCGCCGCCTGGAGTGGAAATGCAATAACGGCAATGCCCGCTCCAAATACGCCGCCGAGCGCCTGGGGTTCAGTTTTGAAGGGGTGTTCCGCCAGCACATGGTGGTCAAGGGGCAGAACCGGGACACGGCGTGGTATTCGATTCTGGACTCGGAATGGCCGCCGATCGGGGCAGGGTTTGAGCACTGGCTGTCGGAAGCCAATCAGGCAGGTTCAGGCCAATTGAAAAGCCTGGCGGAGTGTCGCGCCTAAATCCCACAGACAGCGCAGCACCAGAATATGAGAGCGGGCTTGCCCGCGAGGCGGTGGGTCAGTCGAGATTGATTTTCGACTGGTCTACCGCTATCGCGGCGTAGGTATCTACACATCCGATGACGCTGAAAACCCCGGTCGTATCGCGAGCTGTTGCTCTGTTTTTGCTCTGTTTTTGATTTTGATCTTAGGCGCCCCGTTAACCACGCTGGCCGAACGCAGGCTTGAATCCGTGGGCAACCCGGCAGGACGCCGGGTTAGCCGTCCTGGGCCAGGGATGGCCCATGACGGCGGCCCACGGATTCAAGCCTGCGTTCGGGCATGCCGAGCCTAAGCGAGGCACCGAGTGGTGGGGCAAGAGCGTTTTGCTTACTTTTGCGCTTTTCAAAAGTGAGCCGCCGTAAGGGCGGAACCCATAGCGGCCGTCATCTGAATAATGGATATGTACTCATTCCAACCCGAGCGAAGGGTCGGCCCACAGGCCGCCACGGGAGCAAGCTCCCTCCCACACTCGATCGTCAGTGCAATCCGCACTGGGTGTCAGTCGGCAAGCTGCTCGGCCAACACCGCAATATGCTCCGGTCCGATCCCGCAGCAACCGCCCAAATGGCTGGCGCCGCGCTTCTGCCAATCGGCAGCCCATTGCAGGTAGCCCGGCGGGTCGAGGTCGTCGCGCAACGGGTCGAGGCCGTCGTTGGCCGTGGCCTCCTTGGGCTGTGGCGGGAAGGCGTTGGCATAGGCGCCGATCTGGATCGCCACCCCCAGGCGCTCGAAGGTCTGGCGGGCCGCATCAATCGCCGCGCCGATCACCTCCGGCTGGCTGCAGTTGAACAACAACACCTGCACGCCCAGTTGCGCAGCCGCTTCGGCCGCCTCGGCCACCGGCTCGCCGGAACGCAGGCGCGGCACCTCGTCGGTGTCTTCGTCCTTCAGGGTAAACGACAGCCAGAACGGTTTGCCGTCCGCCGGCAGACCGGCATGAATGGCCCGCGCCTCGACGATCGAACTCTGGGTTTCTGCCAACCATAGGTCGACATAAGGCGCCAGGCCGGTCACCAGGGGCGTCAGCAGTTCGCTGACCCGGTCGGCCTCGAACAGGTCAGGCCGATACGAGCCGAACAGCGGCGGCAGGGAACCGGCCACGCGCACTGCTTGGCCGGACGCCACCACCGCGCGCCGCGCCAATTCACCGGCCAACGCCGCCAGGGCCTGGCCCTCGGCGGCAAACCGCGCTTCGCCGATATGAAACGGTACGACGGCATAGCTGTTGCTGGTGATCACGTCGGCACCGGCCTGGATGTAAGCCGCGTGTACCGCTTCCACCGCCTGCGGCGCTTCGCTCAACGCCAGCGCCGACCACTCCGGCTGTCGGAACGGCGCGCCGCGACGTTGCAGTTCGCGGCCCATGCCACCATCGAGAATTACTGTGCGTACTGCGGCCATATGCTTTTTACTCATAAGCTTATGAAAATAACTCACTATGAGAGTCGCTCTTATAACTATTTAATACGGTAAATTCGCTTCATAACAACTTCTTTTTTTATTCGGGTGCCTCTCTTGAAACTCAAACCGCTACTGGCCCTGGGCCTGACCATGCTGGCTGCCTCCACCCAAGCCTTCGGCGGTGCAACCCTGGACCGGGTTGAGCAAAACCACGAATTGGTCGGCGTGCTGATGGAAAGCTATCCGCCTTTCTCGTTCCTCAACGAGCAGAACCAGCTCGACGGTTTCGACGTCGACGTGGCCAAGGCCGTCGCGCAAAAACTCGGGGTCAAACTGCGCCTGGAAACCCCGTCCTGGGACGTGATCGCCGCCGGCCGCTGGAGCGGGCGCTACGACATCTGCATCTGCTCGATGACCCCAAGCAAGGCCCGCGCCGAAGTGTTCGACTTCCCCGTGGAGTACTACGCCTCGCCTGCGGTGATCGTGGTCAATGCCAAGGATGAGCGCATCCACGGCGCCAAGGACCTGAGCGGCAAGAAAGTCGGCCTCACCAGCGCCTCCAGCTACGAGAGCTACCTGAACAAAAACCTGGTGATCGAAGGCGCCGAAGACACCCAACTGCAGTACCCGTTCGAGAACGTGCAGATTGCCCCCTACGACACCGACAACGTGGCCTTCCAGGACCTGGGCCTGGGCGCCGGCGTGCGCCTGGATGCGATCCTCACCAACCTGGTCACCGCCCAACCGCGCCTGAGCCAGGACAAGCGCTTCAAGCTGGCCGGCGAAGCGCTGTACGCCGAGCCCAACTCGGTGGCCATCGAAAAAGGCGACCCGCAGTGGGACAGCAAAGTGCGTGAAGTCTTCGCGCAGTTGAAACAGGACGGCACCTTGAGCAAGCTGTCGCAAAAATGGATCGGCGCCGACATCAGCCAATGACCGCGTTCCCCACCCCACCCAAACCACCGATCAGCGCGTCGCGGCTACAACGATTCTTCGGTTTTCGCACGCGCCTGTACCTGACCTGGGCCGCGCTGTTCTGCCTGTTCGCCAGCTTCTTCCTGAGCTTTGACCTGAAGTTCTCGATCATCCTCGACAAGCTGCCCAATCTGGTCGGCGTGCATCTGGCGCCCAACGGGTTTCTGCAAGGCGCGGCGCTGACGGTGTTCCTGTGCCTGTGCTCGATCGTGGCGTCATCGATACTGGGCTTTATCACCGCCCTGGGGCGCCTGTCGAAAAGCGCGGTGGCCTTTGGCGTCGCGAGTTTCTATGCCTCATTCTTCCGTGGCACACCGCTGCTGATCCAGATCCTGCTGATCTATCTGGGCCTGCCGCAACTGGGCCTGGTGCCGGGGGCCATCGTCGCCGGGATCATCGCGCTGTCGCTGAACTACGGCGCCTACCTGAGCGAAATCTTCCGCGCCGGCATCCTCGGCGTGCCCCACGGCCAACGGGAAGCCGCCCTGGCCCTGGGCATGCGCGACAGTGCGATCTTCTGGCACGTCACCCTGCCCCAGGCCATGCGTACCATCGTCCCGCCCGCCACCAACCAGTTCATCTCGATGCTCAAGGACTCCTCCCTGATCTCGGTGATGGGCGTGTGGGAAGTGATGTTCCTCGCGCAATCCTACGGCCGCTCCAGCTATCGCTACATCGAAATGCTCACCACGGCGGCGATCATCTACTGGGTGATGTCCCTCGGCCTGGAACTGATCCAGGCGCGCATGGAGCGGCATTACGGCAAGGGGTATGTGCGACGGGGGTGAGGACTCAGTCATCCCACTCGCGACGCACCTTGACCACGCCCATCTGTAAGCCAAAGGGGCGGAACACGGCGTTCAGCGATTTCAGGGTTTGATTGCCCTCGCCGTGTTCGATATGCACCAGGGTACGCACGGAAATCTTGCACATCTTGGCGAACTGGCTTTGGTGCAGGCCAGTGACTTCGGTGCGCAGGCGGCGCACGGCTTCGCCAATTGCAAGGGAACCGTCAGCCAGCCCCTGTTCGACACGTTCGATTAACAGGGCGCGGGCATCCAGGGTAATGGTCATTTCAGCCCCCATTGCTTCAGACGCATGTCCAGTTTCCCCAACGGGACGCTGGGGTGGTTCAAGGTGACCGCTGGCAAACCGCCTGCAGCCAAGATGTCCGGCAGAGCTCGCAAGTGTTCGGCGTCTTGTCGCAGCCGCTCAAAACTTTGCTCAGGGTCAATAATCTCGGCCAGTGCATCGCAGACCCCTCGCCAATTGATATCACCTGCCACTTCCAGCGCTTTGGGCCACTTGGTCGTTCGGGTAACGCCCTCGGCATCCATCACCATGGGGGCCAAGTCATAAATCGGCGCCAGACGCAGAGAGTCGGTACCTCGGATGATCGACATATTTCGCCCGTGGTTATCCGAGTTACCCAACACCTTGTTCAACAGGTCTCGGCGTAGGTACTCCGCAACCAGATCGGCAACCTGCTCTTCTTGCCCAACCGCGCGCCATTGATTCACCAGCAGTCTGATCACCTCAAGATGATCCATGTAACTGCCAGGCGTCGTCACTCCCGCCAAGGAATAAATCGACTCAACGGCCAATCGTTCGACACCGGCGTTACTGACCTTGCGATCAAAGCGGTGCATCCAAAGGCTCGGCTTAGTGGCCTCTTCCAATGCTAGCCCTTCGGCACCCACCGCCTCTATTCCCAGGGCCTGAAGAGCTCTGTAGTAGTGATACTCACTTCTCAGGATGTCTTGATCATTCTGGGTCGCCTGGTTACGTGCGAACTTGATAAACCAATGTTGGGTAACCTCGGCATCGTTCAGGGTAGCGTCCGGGTACAGCAAACCATCAGCATTCTGCGTCATCAACAGTTTCGGAGCCTCACCGCCCGCGCCCGTTGCCCCGCCGATTGCCGCGCCTTGTTCATAGGCATATTCCAGAAAGCTGTTATCGCGGTTGATCACTTCCCGACGAGGGAAACCAATCGGTGCGGTACCGTCCAGTACCTGCACGGATTCCTTGACCCGCATATGGCCAATGGGGGCCGGCGTACTGCGACCCAGTAGAAACAAATCGGCACTGACGCCCTCCGGCTTCTCATGGCCGATACGTTTCATCAAAGAACGTTTGGCGGCCCCTGCCGGTGCAATATCGTGCAAAAAAGCAGGCGCTTTCTTGAGAACCGCAACATCCCACTCCAGTGGAAACCGCGCACTGACAGATTTGGAAAAAGGCAATCGGACAGCGTCCAGGTTATCGACTAGATAATCCTGTCGA
The DNA here is from genome assembly GCF_023651955.1 of Pseudomonas sp. Y39-6. NCBI lineage: Bacteria > Pseudomonadati > Pseudomonadota > Gammaproteobacteria > Pseudomonadales > Pseudomonadaceae > Pseudomonas > Pseudomonas sp. Y39-6. Next base: position 6,940,107 of record NZ_CP069594.1, read on the forward strand.
TAATGAAACCTGCAAGGTCCATCAAAACCCTTTTCAGGCTCCGAGAACTCCAACCGCATAGCGTCACGCCAATGACCAGCGGTGAAAATCTGCAGTATCAAAGAGTAGGTCGTTTCCATCTGCATTTAAGTGCACCTGGCAAGCAATGTTCGGGACGCGTACTGCAATATAGTGCATTTCCTGCTCAGCAGATGACCAGATTTACGCATTAAAATGCATTTGTATCGCCAGAATTAATCTAAAAATGCATTTTAATGCAAATGAGATGGCCATTTATCCTGTCGCGGACAAAGCCCGATGCGTTTTTAATCGCACCGCACTACAGACAACTCCCGCAAACCAGGGGTCGATAGCCTGACAGTTATCGCCCCGCCATCTCGCTAAATTTCCGGCCTCATTCATCAGAGGTTGGGATCACATGCCCTTTACACCCCCACGATTTGCACTTGTCATGGCGCTTGCGATCAGCGCCGCCAGCCTTCAACACGCCCAGGCGCGGGGCGATATCGAATACCGGCCGTACCATTTCCAACCCTATGAGGCGCTTGATAATGAGTGGGCCGACGCAGCGTCTGAAAAAGCCGAACCCATCGACGGCTACCTCACTCAGCGCGCCACCACGCACAATGGCCTGCAGCTCGCCAAGGCCCTGGAACCTGCGCTGGTTCAGTTGCTGGAGTCCGGCGAACTGACCTCCGAACAGATCAAAGCCCTGGAAAAATTCGCCGACGCGCTGGACAAGCAGCCCGGCGGCATCGGCGCGGCCCTTGAGCAATTGGCCGCCAGCCAGAACGCCAACCTCGCCGCCGCGACCCAGAACACCACGCAGCAACTGAGCAGCCAACTGTTGTCGATCCTGCGCACCCTGCCCGCCGACGACGCTGGCCACTTCTGGGTGCAAAGCCTGGGCAACGACGGCACGCTCGACAAAAAAGGCGGCAGCGCCGGTCTGAAACATGGTACCCAAGGCCTGTTGCTGGGGGCCGATTGGGCGCTGGACCACGCCTGGCGTGTCGGCGTGATGGGCGCCAAATCCAGCAGCCACCTCGACGCCGCGCGTTTTTCCGCCGACCTCGACAGCTGGCACCTGGGCAGCTATGCCGTGCGGCAGGACGGCCCGTTGGCCCTGCGCCTGGGAGCGATCTACAGTAGCCATGACGGGCAGAACAAGCGCAGCGTCAAGTTGCTCGATTACACCGAGCAGCTCAGGGCCAATTACAACGCCAACAGCCAAACCGTCTTCTCCGAAATGGGCTACCAATTGGGCACTGCGGATTTGAGCGTGGAACCCTTCGCCGGCCTCGGTTACCAGCGCTATCACCGCGACGGCTTCAAGGAGCGGGGTGGCCTGACCGCGCTGAACGTCGGCTCGCAAAACCAACAGAACCTGAGCAGCACCTTCGGTCTTCGCCTGGCGTCGCTGTATCGGTTCGATAACCAGATGAGCCTGGCCCCCCACCTCAGCGCCAGTTGGAAACACCTGTACGGCGACGTCGACAGCCGGGTCAGCCAATCCTTTCGCGCTGCGCCGGGGCTGATTGACAGCTTCACTGTCCAGGGCACGTCGCTGGACCGCGACAGCCTGAACGTCCGAGCCGGCCTGGACCTCGCGCTCTCGCCGCAACACACCGTGGGCCTGACCTACGCCAGCGAAACAGGCAACCATAGCCGCAACCAGGGCCTGATGGGCCAATGGCAAATGCGGTTCTGAGCCCACGCTGCGCGCGCCGGCCAAATTACGGGCGAAAAAAAAGGGGAGCACCTGCTCCCCCGAGGATTAAACGGTAGTGTCGAAGGCTGGATCAGCCTTCGATTTCAATCAGGATTTCGCCAGGGTTCACCCGGTCGCCCTTGGCTACATGAACGGCGGTCACCTTGCCAGCAATCGCGGCCTGCACTTCGGTTTCCATCTTCATCGCTTCGGTGATCAGCACCGCCTGGCCGGCCTTGACGACGTCGCCTGGCTTGACCAGCACGTCGACGATATTGCCCGGCATCGTGGTGCTCACATGGCCTGGCTCGGTGGCTTGCTTGCGCTTGCTGCCGCCACCGCCGACGAACTCGTTGAGCGGTTCGAACACCACTTCTTCGGGCATGCCGTCGATGGACAGGTAGAAGTGACGCTTGCCTTCAGCTTTCACGCCAACACCGGTGATGTCGACGCGGTAGCTTTCGCCGTGGACGTCGATGACGAACTCGGTCGGTACGCCTTCGCCACCCGCACGGGCCACGCCGCCGGCTTCCGGGATCGGCAGCAACACTTCCGGAGTCAGGGTGCCGGCGTCGCGTTCTTCGAGGAACTTGCGGCCAATGTCCGGGAACATGGCGTAGGTCAGCACGTCTTCTTCAGATTTGGCCAACGCACCGATTTCGCCGCGCAGCTTGTTCATTTCCGGCTTGAGCAGGTCGGCCGGGCGCACGTCGATCACGTCTTCGCTGCCGATGGCCTGGCGACGCAGTTGCCCGTTCACCGTGCCCGGCGCTTTGCCGTAGCCGCCTTGCAGGTAGAGCTTCACTTCGTTGGTGATGGTCTTGTAGCGCTCGCCGGCCAGCACGTTGAAGAACGCCTGGGTGCCGACGATCTGCGAGGTCGGGGTGACCAGCGGCGGGAAGCCCAAGTCTTCACGCACCCGCGGAATTTCAGCCAGCACTTCGCCCATGCGGTTGAGTGCGCCCTGCTCTTTGAGCTGGTTGGCCAGGTTGGAAATCATCCCGCCCGGCACTTGGTTGACTTGCACGCGCGTGTCGACCGCGGTGAATTCGCTTTCGAACTGGTGATACTTCTTACGCACGGCGTAGAAGTACAGGCCGATTTCCTGCAGCAGTTCCAGGTCGAGGCCGGTGTCGAATTCGCTGCCTTTAAGGGCGGCGACCATCGACTCGGTGCCCGGGTGGCTGGTGCCCCAAGCGAAGCTGGAGATCGCGGTATCGATGTGCTCGGCACCGTTTTCGATGGCCTTGAGTTGGCACATCGCAGCCAAACCCGCCGTGTCATGCGAGTGGATGAACACCGGCAGGCTCTGCTCGGCTTTCAGTGCCTTGACCAGCTCGCCGGTGGCGTATGGCGTGAGCAGGCCGGCCATGTCCTTGATCGCCACCGAGTCGCAGCCCATGGACTCCATTTGCTTGGCCTGGGCCACAAACGCGTCGATGGTGTGTACCGGGCTGGTGGTGTAGGCGATGGTGCCCTGGGCGTGTTTGCCGGCGGCCTTGACCGCTTCGATGGCCACGCGCAGGTTACGCACGTCGTTCATCGCGTCGAAGATCCGGAACACGTCGATACCGTTGACGGCGGCCTTGGCGACGAAGGCTTTGACCACGTCGTCGCTGTAGTGGCGATAGCCCAACAGGTTCTGGCCGCGCAGCAGCATTTGCAGGCGGGTGTTAGGCAACGCAGCGCGCAATTTGCGCAGACGCTCCCACGGGTCTTCTTTCAAAAAGCGCACGCAGGCGTCGAAGGTCGCGCCGCCCCAGACTTCCAGGGACCAGTAGCCGACTTTGTCGAGCTTGTCGCAGATCGGCAGCATGTCGTCAGTACGCATGCGGGTGGCCAGCAACGATTGGTGAGCGTCGCGCAGGATGGTGTCGGTGACAAAGATCTTCTTGCTCATTGTTATATTCCTCACAGGCCTGCGTGGGCGGCGATGGCGGCGGCGATGGCCAGGGCCAGCTCTTCGGGTTTGCGCTTGATCGAGTAGTTGGTCAGCTCAGGGTGGCTTTCCACGAAACTGGTGTTGAACTGGCCGCTGCGGAATTCCGGGTTGCGCAGGATTTCCTGGTAGTAGGCGGCGGTGGTCTTCACGCCTTGCAGGCGCATGTCATCCAGGGCACGCAGGCCGCGGTCCATGGCTTCTTCCCAGGTCAACGCCCACACCACCAGTTTCAGGCACATGGAATCGTAGAACGGCGGGATGGTGTAGCCGGTGTAGATCGCCGTGTCGGTACGCACGCCGGGGCCGCCGGGCGCGTAATAGCGGGTGATCTTGCCGAAGCTGGGCAGGAAGTTGTTCTTCGGGTCTTCAGCGTTGATCCGGAACTGCAACGCAAAACCACGGTGCTGGATGTCTTCCTGCTTCACCGAGAGCGGCAGGCCCGAGGCGATGCGGATCTGCTCGCGAACGATGTCGATCCCGGTGATTTCTTCGGTGATCGTGTGTTCCACCTGCACCCGGGTGTTCATCTCCATGAAGTACACCTCGCCCTCGGCGAGCAGGAACTCCACGGTGCCAGCGTTTTCGTAACCCACGGCCTTGGCTGCGCGCACCGACAGGTCGCCGATGTAGGCGCGCTGTTCAGGGGTCAGTTGCGGGCTCGGGGCGATTTCGATGAGCTTCTGGTTACGGCGCTGGATCGAGCAATCGCGCTCGAACAGATGCACCACGTTGCCAAAGCTGTCACCGAGGATCTGCGCTTCGATGTGCTTGGGGTTGACGATGCATTTTTCCAGGAACACTTCCGCCGAACCGAAGGCCTTGGTGGCTTCGGAGATCACGCGGGGGAAGGCTTGTTCGAGTTCTTCACGGCTGTTGCAACGACGAATGCCGCGACCGCCGCCACCGGAGGTGGCCTTGAGCATCACCGGGTAACCGATGCGGTCGCCTTCGGTGAGGGCTTCGGCGATGTCGGCGACGTTGCCTTCGGTGCCGGGGGTGACCGGTACGCCGGCCTTGATCATGCTGCGGCGCGCTTCGGTCTTGTCGCCCATGCGGCGAATCACTTCCGCGGATGGGCCGATGAATTTAATCCCACGTTCGGCGCAAATGTCCGCCAGTTCCGCGTTTTCCGAGAGGAAACCGTAACCGGGATGCAACGCATCGCAACCGGTTTCCACGGCCAGGTTCACCAGCTTGCGCGGGTTCAGGTAACCGGCAAGGGGCTCGGCCCCGATGCTGTGGGCCTCGTCGGCACGCTTGACGTGCAACGCGTGGCGGTCGGCGTCGGAATAGACCGCGACCGAGCGAATGCCCATCTCGGCGCAGGCACGCACGATTCGCACGGCAATTTCACCACGGTTGGCGATCAGGATCTTTTTTATCACTTGGAAATTCCCTTGAGCCGATTGCTGCGTTCTTCGACCCGCTAGACTCGGGTCGGCGCGTGACTAAATGTTTCAAGCCAGTCGCGAGGCACACACTAAGCCTGCTGAGGGATTAACAAAAATCAATAATTATTGGGTCATGCATAAGTAAAGACTTATAGTTTGCGGACCGGACGCCGCCAAGAGGCTTGAAAAAATGCGTAAGTCATTGATGAGACTGACATTACGTCAACTTCAGATCTTCAATGAGGTGTGTGATTTGCGCTCCTACAGCCGGGCGGCCGAGGAAATGTCCCTCACCCAGCCGGCCGTCAGCCTGCAAATTCGTCAGCTGGAAGAGCTGATCGGCCAGCCGTTGTTCGACTACGTCGGTAAGAAACTTTACATGACCGAGGCGGCCGAAGCGCTGCAACGGGCCAGCCGCGATATTTTCGGACGCCTGGAAAACCTCGATATGCAGCTGTCGGACATGCAGGGCTCGCTGCAAGGCCAACTGAAACTGGCGGTGGAGTCCAGCGCCAAGTACTTCGTGCCGCACCTGTTTGCCGCGTTCAAGCGCCAGCATCCGGAGGTGCAATTGCATCTGACGGTGGTCAACCGCGCCCAGGTGATCCGCCGGCTGTCGGACAACCGTGACGACTTGGTGATCATGTCCATGGTGCCCCAGGACATGGGCCTCGAATTCCTGCCGTTCCTCAACAACCCGATCGTCGCCGTGGCGCTGCCCGACCACCCCTTGAGCCAGCAAGGAGCGCTGCGCCTGCGCGACCTGGAGCCTTACACGCTGTTACTGCGCGAACCGGGTTCCGGCACGCGGCTGGCTTGCGAGGAGTACTTCAAGGAAAAACGCGTTCACTTCAGCCAGACGGTGGAAGTCGCCTCGGCCGAGGCGCAGCGTGAATGCGTGTTGGCCGGGTTGGGCGTGGCCTTGTTGACACGCCACGCCCTGAACCTGGAACTGGCCACCGGCGGGCTCAAGGAGCTGCCGGTGGAAGAGCTGCCGCTGTACCGCAGTTGGTGCCTGGTGCAGGCCAAGGCCAAGCGCCTGTCACCGGTGGCCCATGCGTTCCTGGGCTTTATCCGCAGCGAGCGGGTGCAGATCAGCGCGCTGGCTGAGCGCTTCGCTGGGCAGCCGCGGGTGCCTGCCAGTGCAGTTCCGGGTAGTCCGTGATGCTTTGCAGCAATTGGCGTTGATCACAGCGGTCTTCGATTGCGCGACGGAACGCCATGCGGCGCTGGTCTTCCTGCTGACGACGGGTCTTGACGGAGCTGTTGCTATCTTCGTAGGGCCGGGCCATTTGGAGTCTCCCAATGCGAGTGCGGGGAGTTCAGAATGGGCGCGAGGGATGACGGTTTGGCGGCGCGGGGATGACAGGACGATGAATCTTCTGGACAGGTGAGACATGCACATGTGGGAGGGGGCTTGCTCCCGATGGCAGAGTGCCAGTCGATGCATCTGCGACTGAACCACCGCTATCGGGAGCAAGCCCCCTCCCACATTTGGATCGCTGTATCGCGCTCAGTCGTCGAGGGCTTTGACGGACTTGGGCGACAGACGAAGGCTGCGCAGGCTGCGCTTGACGCTCTTGAGGTGGTTGACCAGGCTCGGCCCGCGCGCCATGGCCACGCCCATCGCCAGCACGTCGATCACCACCAGGTGGGCGATGCGCGAGGTCAACGGGGTGTAGATTTCGGTGTCTTCGTGGACATCGATCGCCAGGTTGACCGTGGACAGTTCCGCCAACGGCGTCTGGCTCGGGCACAGGGTGATCAGCGTGGCGCCGCTTTCACGTACCAGGTTGGCGGTGATCAGCAAGTCCTTGGAGCGGCCGGACTGGGAAATACAGATGGCCACGTCGGTCGGCTTCAACGTCACGGCCGACATCGCCTGCATGTGCGGGTCGCTGTAGGCCGCCGCCGTAAGCAGCAGTCGGAAGAATTTGTGCTGGGCATCGGCCGCCACCGCACCCGACGCGCCAAACCCGTAGAACTCGACACGCTGGGCCTGGGACATCGCCGTCACGGCCTTTTGCAGCGCCACCGGGTCGAGCTTCTCGCGCACTTCCATCAGGGTGTGCAGCGTGGTGTCGAAGATCTTGAGGCTGTAGTCGGCGACGGAATCGTCTTCGTGAATCGCAAACTGCCCGAAGCTCGCGCCGGCGGCCAGGCTTTGGGCCAGCTTGAGTTTCAGGTCCTGGAAGCCGGAACAACCGATGGCACGACAGAAGCGCACGATGGTCGGCTCACTGATGCCCACGCTGTGGGCCAGGTCGGCCATGGAACTGTGCATTACGGCCGCAGGGTCAAGCAGCACGTGGTCGGCAACCTTGAGTTCCGATTTGCGTAACAGGTGGCGCGACTGGGCGATATGTTGCAACAGGTTCAAAGGACAGGACTCTTGTTATTGGCAGACGCCAGGGATGTAGCAAGCTTGTAGTTATACTACAAGAATTGCCGTTTTGCCCGTCCGATGCATCACTAAATCGCCCTGCTGCCCTTTGAATCTAAGGGCAGCCAAGTTGTAGCCACAAAGGCTGAAGGCACGTCTCTAGGAAAAATCCGCATTCTTCCGTAACAAATCTGCCAGCCCTTCGGCCTTCATCGGCCGGCTGATCAAGTAGCCCTGCACCTCATCGCAACGCTCCCGGCGCAGGAAATCCAGCTGCTGCTGATCTTCCACGCCTTCGGCCACCACCTTGAGCGCCAAACCGTGGGCCATGGCGATGATCGCACGGGTAATGGCCGCGTCTTCCCGCCCCTGGCCGAGGCCGCGGATGAAGGTCTGGTCGATCTTCACGTAGTCCACGGGAATGCGCTTGAGGTAACTGAGAGACGAATAGCCGGTGCCAAAATCGTCGATGGCCAACTTCACCCCCAGATCGCGCAGTTGCTGGAAGGTGGCGATGATGTGCTCGACACTGTCGAGCAGCTGGCTTTCGGTCAGCTCCAGCTCCAGGTATTGCGGGTCCAGGCCGGTTTCTTCCAGCACCTGGCGCACCAGGCTGACCAGCTTGCCTTGACGCAGTTGATGCACCGACAGGTTCACCGACACGCGTATCGGCGCCAGCCCCTGACGCTGCCACTCACAAGCCTGCCAGCAGGCCTGGCGCAGGACGAATTCACCCAACGGCACGATCAGGCCGGTTTCTTCGGCCAGGCCGATGAAGTCGCTTGGCGGCACCGTGCCCCACTGCGGATGCTCCCAACGAATCAACGCCTCGGCGGCGTTCAGTTTGCCGCTAGCCAGGCACAATTTCGGTTGGTAGAACACCGACAGCTGGCGCTCGTCGATGGCCTTGCGCAGCTGGTTTTCCAGCTGCAAACGCTCCAGGGTGCTGGCTTGCAGACTGTCGGTGTAGAACTGGAAATTATTCCCACCCAGGTGTTTGGCGTGTTGCATGGCCATGTTCGCCTGGCTAACCAACGCCGAAATTTCCCGCGCATTATCCGGAAGCAGGCTGACGCCCATCGAGGCGCTGACCACCAATTCATGCCCTTCCACCGTCACCGGCACGCGCAACTTGGCCAGCAGGCGCGTGGCCACCCGCGCCAGGCTTGAGAGGTTGCCGTAGGCATCGAAAAGCACGGCGAACTCATCCCCGGACAAACGCGCGATGGTGTCGGCCTCGGGCAGGGCATTGATCAAACGTCGCGCCATTTTTTGCAGCAATTGGTCGGCGACATCATGGCCCAGGCTGTCGTTGAGCAACTTGAAACGGTCCAGGTTGATATGCAGCAACGCCAGGCTGCGCCCGCCCTGGCGCACCCGCTGATGCGCTTCGCGCAGCCGCTCGCGAAACAGCGAGCGGTTGGCCAGGCCGGTCAATTCGTCATAGTGCGTGAGGTAGCGCATGCGCTCCTCGGATTCACGCCGCGCCGAGAGATCGGCGAAGAAGCCTACGATATGACTGACGTTTCCTCGAATATCGCGCACCACGTTCAGTTGCAGCCACTGCGGGTACAGTTCGCCGTTCTTGCGCGTTTCCACCAGCTCGCCCTGCCAGGTACCGTGACTGAGCAGCGCCTGGCGGATCAGCGGAAAGTGCCGCCGAGCGTCGCGGCTGCACGGCAACTCCACCACATTGCGCCCGAGCATGTCGTCGATATCAAAGCCGGTGACGCGACTGAAGGCCTGGTTGACGGCGAGCAGCGCGTAGTCCGGGTCCAGGATCACAATACCTTCGCTGGCCGCTTCGAATACGGTCGAGGCCAGGCGTTGCTGTTCCTCCAGCGCCTTGCTTGCGCTGATGTCGCGGCGCGTGCCGAGCATGCGCGTCACGCGACCGCTGGGCGCACGCTCCACGGCGCGGCCGCGGTCTTCGATCCACACCCAGTGGCCATCGCCATGGCGCACCCGGTATTCCACCAGATAGTCCTCGCTGCGGCCCTTGAGATGCTCCACCAGGGCACGCTTGAGCAGCGGCAAGTCGTCGGGGTGCAGGCGCGGCTTGAGGTGGCTGAGCATCGCCGTGACGAACTCGGGCTCCAGGCCGAACAGTTCCTTGAGCTGGGTGTGGTGGACTTCGTCGGTTTGCAGGTTCCAGTCCCACAGGCCCAGTTCGCTGGCTTGCAGAGCCATCGCCAGGCGCGCTTCGCTTTTATTCAGGGCCAGGCTGGCGGCGTCCAGTTCCTGGCTGCGTTGCGCCACGCGGTCCTGCAGGCCGATTTGCGCTTCGCGCAGTTCCTGCTCGACCTGGCGGCGTTGCTCGACTTCGCGCACCAGTTCCTGATTCAACTGTTCACTGCGCTGCTGTGCCTGTTGCAGATGCTCGATCAGCGCCTGGTTCTGAAAGCGCCGCAACAGCCCGTGCTGGATCAGGCGGTTGACCTGCCACGCCACCACACTCAAGGACGCCAGCAGGATCAGGCCGAGCACACCCCAACCCTGTTGCTGCGCGGCGCCGTTCCAGAAGAGATAGACAATGGCCGGCACCAGGCACGGCAGCGCGAATGACAGGAACGCCGGCAGGCTCACCGCATAGGCGACGCTGGCGGACAACGTCGCCGCACCGATCAGGCCGAACACCCAGGCTTGCTGCGTAAAGCTGTCCGCCGGCACCAGGGCGATGGCGGCGATGGCCAGGGTCAGGCCGCTGACCGCCGAGCCGAGCATGAACATGCGCCGCCAGATCGGTTGGGCCTGGCGGCTGGGCATCGCCGAGTCGAAGGCGGCCACCTGGATCACGCGCAGCGCGACCAGCGCCAGCAGCCAGACCAGCCAGATGCTGTCGAGCAGGTAATGTTTGGGGTTCCAGATCAACCAGGCGCAGACCAGGCCGTTGACCAGCATCAATAAGGTCGGCAGCAGCGAACCCTGGTAGAGCAGACGCGTGCGTTCGACCGCCATCTCGGTAGCGTAGTGTTTTCGGATAACCTGCGCGGGCGCCGCCATGGGGCTAAACAGGTCGGTGCTGAGGGTCATAGGCAGTGTTCTTATAATGGTGAGCCCGAAACGTCGACGGAGCATACACAAGCAAGCGCTCGGGCCAAACTGCTGCGCGTCATAAAAACCAGCGAGGCGTACCGCGCAAACCTCGGGGCCAGACGGCTTGAGCGAGACGCGGCGCGGCCTGTGGCCCATGACCAACCAGTCATCAGCCCCGCCGGAACGCGTGCCCGCCCCGGCACGCGCCGCAGGTTTTCCGTCGGCCATCCGCCAATGGGATTTGCCCCACTCCCCCGCGGGCCATAGAATGCGCCGATGCGCGATGATCTCTCCCTTTTGCTGAATTCCCTCAACGATGCCCAACGCCAGGCCGTAGCGGCCCCCGTTGGCCGTCAGTTGGTCCTGGCCGGTGCTGGCTCCGGTAAAACCCGAGTGCTGGTACACCGTATCGCCTGGTTGATCCAGGTCGAGAACGCGTCCCCGCATTCGATCCTGTCGGTGACCTTCACCAACAAGGCCGCTGCCGAGATGCGTCACCGCATCGAGCAGTTGATGGGCATCAGCCCGGCCGGCATGTGGGTGGGCACCTTCCACGGCCTGGCGCACCGCCTGCTGCGGGCGCATTGGCAGGAAGCGGGTCTGGCCCAGACCTTCCAGATCCTCGACAGCGATGACCAGCAACGCCTGGTCAAGCGCGTGATCCGCGAGCTGGGCCTCGACGAACAGCGTTGGCCGGCGCGCCAGGCCCAATGGTTCATCAACGGCCAGAAAGACGAAGGCCTGCGCCCGCAACATATCCAGGCCAGCGGCGATTTGTTCCTGGCCACCATGCGCAGCATTTATGAAGCCTACGAGGCGGCCTGCGTGCGCGCCGGCGTGATCGACTTCTCCGAGCTGCTGCTGCGCGCCCTCGACCTGTGGCGCGATAACCCCGGCCTGCTGGCCCATTACCAGAAACGCTTCCGGCACATCCTGGTCGACGAGTTCCAGGACACCAACGCCGTGCAGTACGCCTGGTTGCGCCTGCTGGCCAAGGGCGGCGACAGCCTGATGGTGGTGGGCGACGACGACCAGTCGATCTACGGCTGGCGCGGCGCGAAAATCGAGAACATCTACCAGTATTCCGAAGACTTCCCGGACGCGGTCACCATCCGCCTGGAGCAGAACTACCGCTCCACCGCCGGGATCCTCAAGGCCGCCAACGCCTTGATCGCCAATAACACCGGGCGCCTGGGCAAAGAGCTGTGGACCGACGGCGGCGAAGGCGAAGCGATCAACCTGTACGCGGCGTTCAACGAGCACGACGAAGCGCGCTACGTGGTGGAAACCATCGAAAGCGCATTGAAAACCGGCCTGGCGCGCAGCGACATCGCGATTCTGTACCGTTCCAACGCCCAATCGCGGGTGCTGGAAGAAGCCTTGCTGCGCGAGCGCATCCCGTACCGTATTTACGGCGGCCAGCGCTTCTTCGAGCGCGCCGAAATCAAGAACGCCATGGCCTACCTGCGTTTGCTGGAAGGTCGCGGCAACGACGCGGCGCTGGAGCGGGTGATCAATATCCCGGCCCGCGGCATCGGCGAAAAAACCGTTGAAGCGATTCGCGACCATGCGCGCCACGCCGATGTGTCGATGTGGGAAGCCATGCGCTTGCTGATCGCCAATAAAGGCCTGACCGGCCGTGCTGCCGGGGCGTTGGGTGTGTTTGTCGAGCTGATCGAGAACCTGACGGCCAAGTGCGCGGACATGCCCCTGCATTTGATGACCCAGACCGTGATCGAGCAGTCCGGGCTGATTGCCTATCACGAAGCGGAAAAAGGCGAGAAAGGCCAGGCCCGGGTGGAAAACCTTGAGGAACTGGTCAGCGCCGCCCGCGCGTTTGAAAACACCGAGGCCGATGAAGAACTGACCCCGCTCGCCGCGTTCCTCGGCCATGCGTCGCTGGAAGCCGGTGATACCCAGGCCGATGAGCATGAAGACAGCATCCAGCTGATGACCTTGCACAGCGCCAAGGGCCTGGAGTTCCCGTATGTGTTCCTGGTGGGCATGGAAGAAGGCCTGTTCCCCCACAAGATGAGCCTGGAAGAGCCCGGCCGCCTTGAGGAAGAACGCCGCCTGGCCTATGTGGGCATTACCCGGGCGATGCAGAACCTGGTGATGACCTACGCCGAGACCCGTCGCTTGTATGGCAGCGAGACCTACAACAAGGTGTCGCGCTTCGTGCGGGAAGTGCCGAAGGGGCTGATCCAGGAAGTGCGCCTGTCCAACAGCGTCAGTCGCCCGTTCGGCGGCGGCCAGCAGCAGAACTCCAGCAGCCTGTTTGCTGGTTCCGAGATCCCGGAAACCCCGTTCAGCCTTGGCCAGCAGGTCAAGCATGCGATCTTCGGCGAAGGGGTGATCCTCAACTTCGAAGGCGCCGGCGCCCAGGCACGGGTGCAGGTGAACTTCGCCGAGGGCAGCAAGTGGCTGATGATGGGTTACGCGAAGCTCGAAGCGGTCTGACACGCTGACCCCTTCCCCCTGTAGGAGCGAGCTTGCTCGCGAAAAACCCTCAGACAACGCGTCTCATCCAGGATGCCCGCGTTATCGTTGGCGATCTTCGCGAGCAAGCTCGCTCCTACAGACAGAAGGACGGTTCAGCATGAAGGTTTCGCGTCCACCCTTGTTTTTGATGCGCGCGGGCCAATATCTGTAACTAGTCCTACAGACCCTTCGGATTCTGTCTTACGCAAAAGCCCGAAACATTATGTCGCTAGCCACTGTCACGACACCTGTGCAACATGGCGCGCGTGCAATCCACAAATGGGAATTCCCTTTATGAAACGTTTTCTTAGCATCGCCATGGCGCTGTGCATTGGCCTGACGATGAGCCTCGATGCCAACGCCAAACGCTTCGGTGGCGGCAAAAGCATAGGCTCGGCACCAACTCACCAGACCAGCCAAATGGCTCCGTCCGCCGGCGTCGGCGGTGCTGCCGCCACTGCAGGCGCGGCCGGTGCTGCAGGCGCAGCCGCCAAGGCCGGCGGTGCTTCGCGCTGGTTGGGCCCTCTGGCCGGTATCGCCGCCGGTGGCCTGCTCGCATCCATGTTCATGGGCGGCGGCTTCCAGGGCATGCAGATCTTCGACATCCTGATCATGGCGGTCATCGCCTTCCTGATCTTCCGCTTCATCGCCGCCCGTCGTCGCAAGCAGCAGGAGCACATGGCTCCAGCCGGCGCGCCGATGCAGCGTGAAGTGTTCGAGCAGAAGCCAGCCATGGGTTCGATCTTCGGTGGTTCGGCCGCACCTGCTGCTGCCCGCCCGGTGATCAATGCGCCGGCCTGGTTCAACGAAGAACGTTTCGTCGAAGCGGCCCGCAGCCACTTCCAGTCCCTGCAGCAGCACTGGGACGCCAACGAAATGGATAAAATCTCCGAGTTCGTGACCCCGCAACTGCTCGAGTTCCTCAAGCGCGAACGCGCCGATCTGGGCGACGGCTTCCAGTCGACCTACATCGACGACCTGCGCGTGCAGCTCGAAGGTGTGGACGATCGCGCCGACAAGACCATCGCCACCCTGACGTTCAGCGGTGTGTCGAAGACCTCGCGTTTCGACCAGGGCGAAGTGTTCAGCGAAAGCTGGAACATGGAACGCGCCCAAGGCGACAACCAGCCTTGGCTGGTCGCCGGTATCCGCCAGAACGGCTGATAGCCACACGCTTGAACAAGCCGTAAGCAAAACCCCGGACATGTTCCGGGGTTTTCTATTTCACGGTTGCACTTATAGCGAGCTACTGTATAAAACGCCCCTGTAAACCGCGCCATCTAGCAAGAGGATCCCGGCCGTGGAAGAAGTCATCGAACAATTGCGTGAAGCCAACGAACCGGTTCCGGTTCCTCTGGAACTGCCTGATGAAGACCAACTGGTGGAAATCGAGGAACAGCTGTTCATCGACATCCCGTTTGTCTTCCGCGAATTCCTGCTAACTGTCAGCGACGTGGTGTACGGCAGCCTGGAACCGGTGACCGTCACCGACCCGCAGTCCCACACCTACCTGCCGGATGTGGCGGCCAACGCCTGGGATGCCGGTGTTGACCGCAGCATGATCCCGATCTGCCAGGACGGCGACGACTACTACTGCGTCGAAGAAGACGGCACCGTGGTGCTGTGGTGCGCCGAAGAAGAACTCGTCACCGAAGAAACCTGGGAGTCGGTGTGGCACTGGGCACGGGACGTCTGGCTGGAAAGCTGACACCTGCGGCTCGCGCGCGGGGCGGCCCAGCCTCCTCAGTGTTCCGGCGTATCCTTGTGGTTATCCAGAGTCTCCAGCAAAGCGACCTGCATCCGCGTATGCACGCGGATGAACCACCGCCAGAGCACGGCCGCCACCGCCGCCGCGACCACGGCGATCAGCACCAGCAACTTGTTGGTCGGCAGAATACTCGCCGACAACGCCGCCAATAGCAGGAAGATCACCAGCAGCGACAAAATCGGGATCACCTCGGCGATCACCCGACGCACGCGCTGGGTATGCCGCCCGGCCATTTCCGGCTTGACGCTCATCTCCGCCAGCAGCATCGACAGCGCCTTGAGCTTGCGGTACGCCGCAATCAGGAACGGCAGCGACAACAGCAACGCCGCGCCCCAGATCAACGCCTTCTGCCAGCTTGGATCACTGATCCAGCCCTCCAGATACCCGCCGATACGCAGCGCGAAGTAACTGCCGGTAAAGAAGATCGCCACCACCAGCGCCAGGTTCACCCCCACTTGCAGCACGATTTTGCGGATCATCGACGCTAGCAGCGCCCCCTCGCCGTGGGGCTGAATGCTGCGCAGCCATTCGCCATAGAGGCCAAATACCCGGCTCATGCGCTTGGGCATCACGGCGGCAATCTTCAGCGACAATGGGTCGGCGCCGCGAATCAGGTATGGGGTGAGCAATGTGGTGATCGCCGACACCGCGACCGCCACCGGGTAGAGGAAGTCACTGGTCACCTGCAAGGTCATGCCGAGCGCCGCGATGATGAAGGAAAACTCACCAATTTGTGACAGCCCCATCCCAACGCGCAACGACGTGCGGCCGTCATTGCCGGCGATAAATGCGCCCATGCCGCAGGACAACATCTTGCCCAGCACCACGGCCACGCTGATCACGGCAATCGGCCAGGCATATTGCAGCAGGATCTGCGGGTCGATCATCAAGCCAATGGCGACAAAGAAGATTGCGCTGAACATGTCGCGAACCGGCTCGATCAGGCGCTCGATCTTAATCAACTGGCGGGATTCGGCCATGATCGCGCCGATCAGGAACGCCCCCAGCACCATGCTGTATTCCAGCTTGACCACCAGCAGGCAAAAACCGAAACACAGGCCCAGCACGGTGATCAGCAGCATTTCATTGCTGTCGAACCTGGCCACGTAGGCCAGCAAGCGCGGCACCAGCAAAATCCCGATGACCAGCGCGACGATCATGAACAGCGAGAGCTTGCCGACCGTGGAAAACACCTCACCGGAGCTGACCGTGCCACTGACGGCGATGCTCGACAGCAAGGCGATGATGCCGATGCCGAGGATGTCCTCGACGATCAGCACGCCGAAAATCAGTTGGGCGAAGCGCTGGTCTTTCATCTTCAGGTCGTTGAGCGCCTTGACGATGATGGTGGTCGAGGAAATCGCCAGGATCGCGCCGAGGAACAGCGAGTCCATGGTGTTCCAGTCGAACCAGCGGCCGATCTCGTAGCCGATCCAGATCATCAGCACGATTTCCAGGAAGGCCGCGATAAACGCCGTGGCTCCCACCTTGAACAGCTTGCGCAGGCTGAACTCCAGGCCCAGGCAGAACATCAGGAAGATCACCCCCAGTTCGGCGAGGGTCTTGATGGTGTCTTCATCGTGGATCAGGCCGAACGGCGGCGTGTGGGGGCCGATGATGAACCCGGCGACGATGTAACCGAGCACCACCGGCTGCTTGAGGCGATGAAACAGGATAGTCACGACCCCAGCCACCAACATGATCACGGCCAGATCCTGGATAAAGCTGATGGCGTGCATGGCGAGGGGCTCCTTGAGGGTACTGGCGCTTTTCCCACGTCCACCGCGCCTTTGAAACTTCGTAAAGAGCGGAAGGAAAAGTCTGCCTTGATCGTAAGAAATGCCCTTAGAAAGGCTTTTGAAGGTTAACACCGCGACTTCCGCCGAAAAGCCGGTGCAATATATGGAAACAGATCGCTGCAGGCGTGACGGCAAGCCGCCCGCCGGCGTCCCGTAAGAGATGGCGCTGCAATGACTCGAGCATCCACAGAGGTGCCTCCCCACCAATGCCTAACCCGTGAGTGTGCTATGGAACCCGGAAACGCCCAGCTGTCGATGACGGTACTGATGACCCCTGATATGGCCAACTTCTCAGGCAATGTCCATGGCGGCACCCTGCTCAAGTACCTCGACGAAGTGGCCTACGCCTGCGCGAGCCGTTATGCCGGGCGTTATGTCGTGACCTTGTCGGTGGACCAAGTGATTTTTCGTGAACCGATCCACGTCGGCGAGTTGGTGACCTTCCTCGCATCGGTCAACTACACCGGCCACACCTCGATGGAGGTGGGCATCAAGGTGGTGACCGAAAACATCCGCGAGCGCTCTGTGCGCCATACCAACAGTTGCTTCTTCACCATGGTCGCCGTGGACGACCAGCGCAAACCCGCCGCCGTGCCGCAACTGCAACCGCACAACAGCGAAGACCGCCGCCGGTTTGCGCAGGCGCAGCAACGCCGGCAGATCCGCCAGGAACTGGAAAAGCGCTACCAGGAAATCAAAGCCGACGCACTGTAAGCCCCAGGCTGTATACCCAAGCAAAATGTGGGAGGGGCTTTGCCCCCTCCCACATTGGGTTTTGTGTCCTTACAGGCCGATCGGCGTGGCCTCGAAACGCACGCGGGGATGGGCGATGCGATCCTGGGCACGTACCAGCTCCAGTTCATAACTGGCGCAGGCCTGGGTTTCCAGCAGCACTTCATGCACCGCCGCCGCGGTGAACTCGAAAGCGGCCACCAGGCTGTCGCCCAACAATACCCGCGCCAGGAACAACCCTGAGGTCAGGTCGCCCACGCCCACCGGCTGGCGGGGAAACGCCAGCAGCGGCCGACGCAGGTGCCAGCTGCCTTCGGCTGTCACCAGCAGCATCTCAAAGCCTTCCGGCAATTTGCCCGGGTAATCCAGGTGCTTGACCAGCACGGCCTTGGGCCCGCGTGCCAGCAGGGCTTTGGCCATGCCCAGGCAGTCGAACAGCGATTGCGGCTTGCGCCCGGAAAAGCTGTCCAGTTCCAGCTGGTTGGGGCACAGGAAGTCGGCCATGGCAGCGGCTTCGTCCAACAGAAAATCACTGACTTCCTGCGGCACAATGCAGCCCTTTTCCGGGTGGCCCATCACCGGGTCGCACAGGTACAGGGCCTTGGGGTTGATCGCCTTGATCCGCGCCACGCCGGTGAGGATCGCCCGGCCCTGGGCCGCGCTGCCGAGGTAGCCGGAGAGTATGGCGTCGCAGTTGCCCAATTCACCGATGGCCGCAATGCCCTCCACCAGCGCTGGAATCTGCTGCGGCGCTAACACTTCGCCCGTCCACTGGCCATACTGGGTGTGGTTGGAGAATTGCACCGTGTTGAGCGGCCACACGTTCACCCCGACCCGCTGCATGGGGAACACGGCGGCGCTGTTTCCGGCGTGGCCAAAGACCACATGAGACTGGATCGCAAGCAGATGAGGTGTGCGTTTCATGCAGGGGATTTCCGTAAAACCATTGAAATTCTGGTCGCGCAGTATGCGACCAAACACAGCCTGTACGACAGGCTAACGACACAGTTAAGCTGCTCTCACTTCGTTGGAGTTTTTTTCGCATGCTGACCCTGGGAAACATCTTCGTGTTGATGCTGCTGGCGACCGGCGCCGCCTGGGTATGGCACAACCACGGCCTGCGCGAGCGCGCGTTGGAGCGGGTCAAGCAGCATTGCGCCAAGCTCGATATCGAGTTGCTCGACGGTGCCGTGGCCTTGAAGCGCATCGGTTTTGTGAAGGATGCCAAAGGACGGCGACGCCTGGCGCGCATCTACAATTTCGAATTCACCGTGACCGGCGAAACCCGCCACCCCGGGACCATCACCCAGTTCGGCGCCCACAGCGCGCAGATCGAACTGGCGCCCTACCCGTTCGAAATCAAGACGCCGCTACCCAGCGCCGACGTGATCGAACTCAGCCAGTGGCGCCAGGACCACGCCAAGCACCGTCAATGACGGCAGGCGGCCAGCGCCTGCTGTAGCGCGGCCACGTCCTGTGGCGCGCTGAAAATCAGTTCGATACGCGAATCACGCCGCCATTCGCTGGGTTGCCAGACGAGTGGGCTGTTATCCACAGCGTTGCCGGAGATCCAGCCGTCGGTGCTGTGGATAACCAGTTTGGCGCGGCGCCAATCCAGGTGTGTCAGCCATTGCGCCAGGCGCTGGTGATCGAATGACTGGCTCGGATGCCAGCGCCAACCGATGCTCCAGCCGCCCTCTTGGGCCTGGCTCAAGCAGATCGGCAACGCAGGATCGCTCCACACCGCCGGCATTTGCGCCACGCCCTTGGGCGCCACGAAGTTATCCACAGCCGCTGCAGCCTGTGCGTTCAGGCCTGGCAAAAGCTGCAGTGGCAATTGCGCCTGACGCGTCCAGTAAAACGGAACCTCGACTAACTGTCGTTCGATCGCCTCGCGCTGTGCGGCGTCCAACGTCTCATCCTTGTTCAGGACCAACAGGCCGGCGCTGGCGAGTGCTTCGCGCTGCGCCTCCGGCAATGGTTTGCCCGCCGCCAGGGCTTGCGCATCCAGCACCAGCACGCAGGGCTGAACCGCGAGCACATCCTGCCATGGCGCCTCGCGCAATTGCTTGAGCACCTGCACCGGGTGCCCGAGCCCCGAAGGCTCGATAAACAGGCGGTCCGGCTTGGCCTTACGCAGCAAGCGGCCCAGTCCGACCTGGAACGGCGCACCATTCACACAGCACAAGCAGCCACCCGCCACTTCGCCCAGGGCAATGCCGTCGTCGGCCTGGGTCAGCAAGGCCGCATCCAGACCGATCTGCCCGAATTCGTTGATCAACACCGCCCAGCGCTCGTTGGCCGGGCGTTGGGCGAGCAGGTGTTTGATCAGGCTGGTCTTGCCGGCGCCCAGGGGCCCGGCAATCACATGAGTAGGAATGTTCTGCAGCATAGAGGGCATCATTCAAGCCGTGTAGAGCGTTTGATCCTACGCGGTTATGCCAGCCAATCCAGCGTCAGAATTAACCGTCGCTCATCGGCTTTAAGCTGCGGCGAGCGGTGAATCAGGCCGTGAGCTTCGTTGCCATGCCACTTCGTCCCTTTGAGCAACGCCACTTCGCCGCAGTGAATCTGCTCGATACGCTCGCTGGGCTCGGCATCCGCCTGGCCCAACTGGCGGCGGTCCATCACGCCTTCGCGCAACCATTGGCTGCCGATGCCGGCGTAGGTGGTGATCAGGCGCACGGGCACATGATCGACGTGAAAGCGCGGGCACATGGCTTTGTCCAACAGGCGCAAACGCACGCCGATCCGACGGGCGCCAAGCAGGCAGGCAAACGCGCCGATCAGCCACGACACATCGGCGATAAACCCTTCGTAACCCTCAAGATCGCGGCAGCAGGCGGCTAATCCCTGCACGTTCGGCACCGCGTCGTCGCTGGCCAACTCGATGACCAGCGACTCGGCCAACGGCTCGTCGAGCGCCACCAGCAAGGCGCCGAACTCGGCGATGTGAAACGGCAATTGAAGCTGCCACAGCGCCAGGTTGACGCCGTCTTCGAGAATCTCGGACAGCGCCAGCGGGGTGTCGCCGCAGGTCTGGCGGATCACCGGGCGCAGGGGGATGAGCGGTGCCAGCATCAGGCGGCCGCCTCTTCATACCAAGGGCCAAAAGGATCGGCCAGCAAGCGCCATGCGTCGACGCCCAGGGCCATTTCTTCATCGGTCAGCAGGCAGGCGTCCAGTTCGGCACGCATCTGCGCGAAGTCGATGTTCTGCCCGATGAACACCAGTTCCTGACGGCAATCGCCGGTGCTTGCTTGCCAGTGGCCCATGATCGCGGCGACGCTTTCTTCGTCCTGCGGCCACTGGCTTTTCGGCACAAAACGCCACCAACGTCCGGCAAAGCCATGGCGCATCAGGCCGCCGGCCTGGGACCAACTGCCGGCGTCCTGCGGCTTGCTGGCCAGCCAGAAAAAGCCCTTGGAGCGCAGGAGTTTGCCGTTCACCCAAGGGCGGTCGATAAACTCGAAAAAGCGCTGCGGATGGAACGGACGGCGCGCGCGGTAAGCCGTGGAGGCGATGCCGTACTCTTCGGTTTCCGGCACATGCTCGCCGCGCAGTTCCTGCAGCCAGCCGGGGGCCTGGGCGGCACGTTCGAAGTCGAAGCGGCCGGTGTTGAGGATTTTGTTCAGCGGCACTTCGCCCATGACCATCGGAATGATCTCGGCCTGGGCATTCAGGCGTTCGAGGATGGCCATCAGTTCCTCACGCTCGTGGCGGCCGATCAGGTCGATTTTGCTGATCAGGATGACGTCGGCAAATTCGATCTGCTCGATCAACAGGTCGGTGATCGAGCGTTCGTCTTCTTCGCCAAGGGTTTCGCCCCGCGATGCGAGGCTTTCGGCGGCCTGGTAGTCGAGCAGGAAGTTCATGCCGTCGACCACAGTGACCATGGTGTCCAGGCGCGCGATATCGGCCAGGCTCTGCTCGTTTTCATCGCGAAAGGTGAAGGTTTCGGCCACGGGCAACGGCTCGGAGATGCCGGTGGATTCGATCAACAGGTAATCGAAGCGACCGTCCCTGGCGAGTTTTCCGACCTCTTCGAGCAGGTCTTCACGCAAGGTGCAGCAGATGCAGCCGTTGCTCATCTCTACCAGTTTTTCTTCGGCGCGGTTGAGGGTGACGTCGCGCTGCACCTCACCGCCGTCGATGTTGATTTCGCTCATGTCGTTGACGATCACCGCCACCCGCAGGTTGTCGCGGTTGCGCAGGACATAGTTGAGCAGCGTACTTTTACCGGCGCCGAGAAAGCCGGACAACACGGTAACGGGGAGACGATTGGGCATCAGGTCATTCTCATCAGGCCGCCCGTTCAAGCCGGGCTGTACTTAATGTTATATTATAACAACACAAATAAGCCAATCCCCCGCTTGCTCATCATGACCAACGGAGCAATGCTGGCGCCTGTCTACGTCGAGAAACCCTATGAAATATCTACTGTGCAGCCTGCTGTTGCTCATCACGACCCAGGCCTGCGCCCAAGTGCCGAGCCTGTCGGCCAATTGCACGCGCAGCGCCAACCTGCTGGCCTGCGTCGATCCGCTGGGCAATGCCTACAGCGTGGCAACGGTTGGCAGCACCACGTATCTGCGCGGTTTCGAGGCGATCGGCAGGCGCTATTGGGCGCAAACCAACAGCCGCTACGGGCAACTGACGTTCTTCACCGGCTTGGCCTCGGACGGTGAAGCGTGGGTCGGCTACACGCGGCGTGTGGGCTGGACCACAATCAACCGGTTTTCCAGCTCCGGTGGCGCCAGCGCCACGTTCACCTGCAGCCGTGTGACCGGCTGTTAGGCCTGGTTGTGTTTCTGTTCCTGGACCCAAGCCATGTAGCTGTTCACCGGCGGGTTCTTCTGGAAATAGCGCTGCAGGCCGAGGAACAAACCCTCCGCCACCGCCTGTTGATGCCGCGCCGTGACCAGCCGCGCACTGTCCCGCGCATTGGAGATAAACCCGGTCTCCACCAGGATCGACGGTACATCCGGTGACTTGAGCACCGCGAACCCGGCCTGTTCCACACGCTTCTGATGCAACGAGGTGATGCCTTCCAGGCTACCCAGGATCGAGCTGCCCAGTTGCAGGCTGGAAGCGATGGTGGCGTTCATCGACATGTCGAGAATTACCCCGGCCAGCATCGGGTCCTTGTCCTTGAGGTTCAGCAGACTGGTGGCGCCCAGCAGGTCGGCGCCGTTTTCCCGTTGCGCCATGAACCGCGCCGTGGCCGAGGTGGCACCGCCTTCGGACAAGGCATACACCGAAGCCCCCGACGCGCTGATCCGTGGTGCCGCATCCGCATGCACCGAGATAAACATGTCGGCGTTGTGTTTGTGGGCGATCTCCACGCGCTTGCGCAGCGGCACGAAGAAGTCATCGTTGCGCACCAGCTTCACATCGAAACCTTTCTCGCGCTTCAAGCGTTTGGCCAGCAATTGGGCAATGGACAGCACCACGTCTTTTTCGCGCTGGCCCTTGGAACCAATAGCGCCGGGGTCCTTGCCGCCGTGGCCGGGGTCGACCACCACGATGATGTCGCGCTTGGGGTGCGCCCTGTCGACCAGCGGCCGGGGTGCGGCCGCTATCGGGTGAGGCACCTGGGTGGCGCTGGTGAGATCAAGCACCAGGCGGTGCCCTTGCCCATCCTGGGGCGGCAACAAAAAGCTGGTGAGCTGCATCGGTGTGGCGAGGTCCAGCACGATGCGCGTATCCGCCTTGCCGAAGTGCCCAGAGCGAATCGAGGTGATCCCGCTGTTTTTCAAGACCAACTGAGAGAAGTCGCCACTGAGCCCGGCGCCGCTCAGGTCGATGATCAGGCGTTCCGGCGCGGTCAGGGAAAAAGTCTTGTAGTTCACCGGGCCACTGAGGTCGAACACCAGCCGCAGCTTGTCGTCCGAGCGCCACAGGCGGGCGTTGCGAATCTGCGTGGCCGACGCGGTGAAGGGCAAGGTGAACAGCGGGCTGACCAGGAGCAGGTTGAGGAGCTGACGTCTGTGCATGACAAATACCGCAAATAAAGGAGCGTCCTTACTCGACATGACTGAAAAAAGGCCGGAGCAGAAAATTCATCGTCGACTCAATAGTTATAATATAACATGTCTTTTTTATCGCCAACGATGGACCTGCTCATGAATGCGCTGACTCTGCCGGATATCGCCGCGCAGGCTTCACGCCAAGCCTTGCCGCTCGACTGGGTGGGCATGTGCGGCATCGCCTTGCCTATTTTGATCGACGACCAACGCCTCGCCGCCACGGCCGATGCCGGCGTCAGCCTGGACGACGGTGCCGCCCGTGGCATTCATATGTCGCGCCTGTACCTGGCGCTGGAGATGCTCGACCAGCAGCCACTGACTCCGGCACTTCTGCGTAAGGTACTGCAGCGTTTTCTCGACAGTCATGAAGGTTTATCTAATAACGCCTACCTGCGTATCCACACCGATCTGCTGCTCAAGCGCCCGGCATTGGTCAGCCCACTGGCTGGCTGGAAGGGCTACCCGGTGAGTATCGAAGCGCGCGTGGAAAACCAGATGTTCCACGTGGAACTAAACATTGAGGTGACTTATTCCTCAACCTGCCCGTGCTCGGCGGCCCTCGCCAGGCAGTTGATTCAGCAGCAATTTCTCGAAGATTTCGGCAACACGCCGTTGCAGCATGCCGATGTGCTGACCTGGCTCGGCAGCGCCAACGGCATCGTCGCCACGCCCCACAGCCAGCGCAGCAGCGCGCAACTGCGCGTCCAGTTGCGCGGCGAGCAGCTGGCGCTGACCGAGTTGATCAATACCGCCGAAGCCGCCCTCGGCACCGCCGTGCAAACCGCGGTGAAACGTGCGGACGAACAAGCCTTCGCCCTGGCCAACGGGCAGAACCTGATGTTCTGCGAAGACGCCGCCCGCCGCCTGAACCTCGCCTTGAAACGCTCGGATGCCGTCCAAGCCTTCCACCTCAAAGTGATCCACGCCGAAAGCCTGCACGCGCACGATGCCGTGGCTGAAAGCCGTTGGACGAGACACTCAGCATGATCACCTGCACCGCTTTGCGCTGGGGTGCCCCCGGCCAACCCCTGACACCCGCCGTGGACTTCACCCTGGAAACCGGCAGCCTTACTGGCGTGATCGGCCCCAACGGCTGCGGTAAAAGCAGCCTGCTCAAAGTCATCGCCGGCCTGCAAAAACCGCTGGCGGGCAAAATCCGCGTGGATGTGCCGCGTCGCGGCGGCGTGTCCTTCCTGCCCCAGCAACAACACCTCGATCGGCAGTTCCCCATCAGCTTGCAAGAGCTGGTCGCCGCCGGTTTCTGGGGCACCCGACTCACCCCGCAACAACGCAGCGAACGCCTGCACGCCGTGTTGGAAGACTGGTGCCTCAGCGGCCTGGAACAGCGCCCGTTGATGGCCTTGTCCGGCGGCGAACTGCAACGCGCCCTGCTCGCCCGCATGAGCCTGGCCGAAGCGCCGGTGTTGCTGCTCGACGAACCCCACGCCGCCCTCGACGAAGACGGCCAGGCCCTGTGCTGGAAACATATCCACGCCTGGCATGACGAGGGCCGCACGGTGGTCGTGGTCTGTCATGACTTGGCCTCCGTGCGTCAACACACCCAGCAAGTGGTGCAGATCAAAAGCACGGGCTGCCTGTTCGGGCCGAGCAAAGAACTGATCCGCCCGCAACCGCACATGCAGGTGGCCTGATGCACTTCACCGCCCACCTGTGGATGCCGTTTCTCGACTTCGTGTTCATGCGCCGCGCCTTGATCGGCGGCCTGGTGCTCGCTTGCAGCACCGCGCCGCTGGGGGTGTTCCTGATCCTGCGGCGCATGAGCCTGATCGGTGACGCCGTCGCCCACGGCATCCTGCCCGGTGCCGCCCTGGGTTTCTGGTTCGCCGGCCTGAGCCTGCCCGCGCTGACCATCGGCGGCCTCGGCGCCGGCCTGAGCATGGCGGGGTTGGCCGCGTGGATCACCCGTCGCACCGGCCTGCGCGAAGACGCCAGCCTGGCCGCCATCTACCCCATCTCCCTCGCCGCCGGTGTGCTGATCCTCGGCCTTGCCGGCAAGCGCCTGGACCTGCTGCACCTGCTGTTCGGCTCGGCCCTGGCCGTCGACGAAACCACCTTGACCGGCATGCTCTGGGTCTCCGGTTTCAGCCTGGTCGCCATGGTGCTGATCTATAAACCGCTGCTGCTGGACACCCTCGACCCGCTGTTCCTGCAAACCGTCAGCCGCCTCGGCCCATTGGCCCACGGGCTGTTTTTGACCCTGGTGGTGCTGAACCTGGTGATCGGTTTCCAAGCCATCGGCGCGCTGATGGTGGTGGGTTTGATGATGTTGCCGGCCATCGCGTCCCGCTTCTGGAGCCGGCGCTTGCCGGTGCTGATTGCGGTATCGGCAGTGCTGGGATGCCTGTCGGTGTGGCTTGGCTTGTTGCTGTCGTTCTACTACTCACTGCCCAGCGGCCCGGCGATTGTGCTGGTGGCTGGCGGTGGGTACCTGCTGTCCGTGATCTTCGGTCCGATGCATGGCTTGCTGCGCCGCCCGCCCTTGCTGTCATCCCAATGAGGTGTCTCCCGATGCGTGCTCTACTCGTGTTGTTCAGTCTGCTACTGCCGTTGTCCATGGCCCAGGCCGCCGACAAACTCCAGGTGGTGACCAGCTTCAGTATTCTCGACGACATTACCCACCAGATCGGTGGCGAACACATCCAGATCAGCAACATGGTCGGCCCCGACGCCGACGCTCATACCTACGAGCCGACCCCGGACGACGCCAAGGCGCTGCTCAAGGCCAAGCTGATCATCAAAAATGGCCTTGGCTTCGAGCCGTGGCTGGACCGCCTGGTGACCAGCACCGAAACCCGCGCCACCGTGGTTACCGCCAGTAAAGGCGTGATTTCCCACACCATGGAAGAAGACGGCGAAACCATCCCGGACCCGCACGCCTGGCATAACCTGGCCAACGCCGAAATCTATGTGAACAACATCACCAAGGCGCTGGTGGCCGCCGACCCAGCCAACCAGGCCGACTACCTGCGCAACAGCCAGGCGTACCTGAAAGACATCTACCGTTTGCTCGCCGAGGCCAAGGCCAAGTTCGGCGCACTGCCAGCGGGCAACCGCCGCATCGTCACCTCCCATGACGCGTTCGGCTACCTGGGCCAGGCCTATGGCATCCAGTTCCTCGCGCCTCAGGGTTTGTCCACCGAGCGTGAGCCTTCCGCCGCCGAAGTCGCCGCGCTGATCACTCAGATCCGCAAGGACAAGGTCAAAGCCGTGTTCATTGAAAACATCAAGGACTCGCGCCTGCTCAAACAGATCGCCAGCGAAAGCGGCGCGCAGATCGGCGGCACGCTGTATTCCGACGCCCTCGCCGCAGAAGGCCCGGCCAGCACCTTTATCGGGCTGTTCGAATACAACCTCAACACCCTGTGCGCCGCGTTGGGCAAACCATGATCCGCAAGAACCCATCCGGTGATCTGCCGGTGATTGCCGAATCGGCCTACGTCGATAAAACCGCGATCATCTGCGGCAAGGTCATCATCGGTGAGAACGTATTCGTCGGCCCCTACGCCGTGATCCGCGCGGACGAAGTCGACGCCAGCGGCGACATGGACCCGATCACCATCGGCGCCAACTCCAATATCCAGGACGGCGTGGTGATCCACTCCAAATCCGGCGCGGCGGTGACCATCGGCGAGTTCACTTCCATCGCCCACCGCTCCATCGTCCACGGCCCCTGCAGCGTCGGCGACCGCGTGTTCATCGGCTTCAACAGCGTGTTGTTCAACTGCGCCGTCGGCGACGGCTGCGTGGTGCGCCACAACTCGGTGGTCGACGGCCGCGACTTGCCCGCCGCGTTCTACGTGCCTTCGACCACCCGCATCGGGCCCAACACCGACCTGTCGCAATTCCCGCCGGTGAGCGTCAGCGCGTCGGAGTTTTCCGAGGACGTAGCGCGTACCAACGTCGATCTGGTGCAGGGTTACAAAGCCCTGCAAAACGAGTTCTGAAGCATGAGCCGCCTGTTGATCCGCAACGCCCGACTGGTGAATGAAGGCCAGGTATTCGACGCCGACGTGCTGGTCGCCCACGGCCGTATCGAGAAGATCGCCAGCAGCATCACGGAGCACACGGCGCCTGTGGAAATCGACGCCCACGGTCAATGGCTGCTGCCGGGGATGATCGATGACCAGGTTCACTTTCGCGAACCCGGCGCGCCGGACAAAGGCGGTTTCTACAGCGAATCCCGTGCAGCGGTGGCCGGCGGCATCACCAGTTTCATGGACATGCCCAACACCCGGCCGGCCACCCTCACCCTGGAAGCGCTGGCCGACAAAAAACGCCGCGCCGTCCAGCACTCGGTGGCCAACTACGGTTTTCACTTCGGCGTCAGCAACGACAACCTCGACACCGTCGCCGCGCTCGACCCGCGGCAAGTGGCCGGGGTCAAAGTGTTCATGGGCGCGTCCACCGGCAACATGCTGGTGGACGATCCACGGATTCTGGAGCGCCTGTTCGCCGATGTGCCGACGATCCTGCTGGCCCACTGCGAACACACGCCGAGTATCCAGGCCAACGAACAGCGCTTGCGCGAGCGTTTCGGCGACAACATCCCTGCCGCCGCCCACCCGCTGATCCGCGATGCCGAAGCCTGTTATCGCTCGTCTTCACTGGCGGTGGAACTGGCCAAGCGCCACGGCACGCGCCTGCATGTGTTGCACCTGAGCAGCGCCCGCGAGTTGGCGTTGTTCGAAGACCAGCCGCTGGCGCAGAAACGCATCACCGCCGAGGTCTGCGTCCATCACCTGTTGTTCGACGACCGCGACTATCACCGCCTGGGCCACCAGATCAAATGCAACCCGGCGATCAAGACCCGCGCCGACCGCGACGCCTTGCGCCTGGCCCTGCTCGGCGAGCGGCTGGATGTGATCGGCACCGACCATGCACCGCATACCTGGGCGCAAAAGCAGTTGGCGTATGGTGAGGCGCCGTCGGGTTTGCCCCTGGTGCAACATGCGTTGCCGGCGTTACTGGAGTTGGTGGCCGATGGGCTGCTGCCGCTGACCACCCTGGTGGCGAAAACCAGTCATCGCGTCGCCGACCTGTTCGCGATCCCGGACCGTGGCTACCTGCGTGAAGGCTATTGGGCCGACCTGGTGCTGATCAAACCCGAACCCGAAGGCAAGCCGGTCCGCAGCCAGCCGATCCTGGCGCGCTGCGGCTGGACACCGTTCGCCGAGCGCCGCTTTCGCCACAGCGTCAGCACCACTCTGGTGTCGGGCCAGTTGGCCTGGCACAACGGCCAGGTGGTCGACAGCTGCCAGGGCCTGCCCCTGCACTTTCAGCGTTAAGCGCGTGGTTTGACGCTGCCGCAGTTTTCCCCCAGCCACTGGGCGTGACTGTCCAAGCTGCCCTTCTGCTGAATGCCGGTGGCATTGAAGGTGCCGTTGACCGTGGTGGTGAATTCCTTCTGGCTCTGGAAGGTGGCCACACCGGTGCCCTGGGCTTTCGGGCAGCTGAAACGGAATTTCCACTGGTTGCCGCTCTTGTCGGTCACTTGCTGTTTGCAGCCCGACTGCGGATCGGTCAGCGGGATCGCATCGGAGGCGACCTGGGCGGGGGTGAGGCACACCTGCACGCCTTTACCGGCCATGGTGATGCCTTGTTTTTCCAGCATGGCGCGCTGTTCGGGGGTCATTTGTTGCTTGAGCTGACCGAGGATCAATGACAAATCCGGCAGGTCCTGGTTATCCACTTTCATGTTGCTCGTGGTCAATTCCCACAAACCAGGCGCCAGCATCTGCGCCTGGGCCGCCACGGGCAGCGACAAACCAATAACCATGGCCAAACCTAGCAGACGAGCATTCATCGGGTAACTCCTGGATAATTGTGGGCATTAGACGCCACAAAAGCGCCAGTGTTGCACGGCAAATAAAATAGCGACATTCCTGACCGAACATGGTCTGTTAGGCACTGGATTGCCTGGAGTACCATCGTCCATGGATTTTTTTGGCCCGCACCTGCTCGCCTACTTCATCGCCACGCTGCATTTTCTCGGGACGCTCGCCGCGATCCATGCAGTGCTGACCGTCAGGACCGCCCAAGGCTCGATTGCCTGGGCGTTGTCGCTGATGTTCATACCCTACCTCACGCTGATCCCGTACCTGATCTTCGGCCGCAGCACCTTCGATGCGTACATCCAGGCGCGGCGCCAGGCCAACCAGGAAATGCACACTGCGATCAACGAGCTGAACTGGCGCCCGTGGGTCGAGGAAGCCCTGGCCGCCCGCAACTCCAGCGCCTACGCCTCCTTGCGGGCGATGCCGAAGCTGGGCCGCATGCCGTGCCTGGCGAATAATGAAGTGCGTTTGCTGATCAATGGTGACGCCACCTTCAGCGCGATCTTCGAGGCGATTCGCCGCGCCAAAACCGCCGTGCTGTTCCAGTTCTTCATCATTCATGACGACGAGCTCGGTCGGCAGTTGCATGCCTTGCTGAAGGAAAAAGCCGCCCAAGGCGTCGCCGTCTACGTGCTCTACGACCGCATCGGCAGCCACGCCCTGCCCTCTCACTATGCACAAACGCTGCGCGACGCCGGGGTGCAGGTCAAGGCGTTCGCCACCCGCAGCGGCTGGCTCAATCGCTTCCAGGTCAACTTCCGCAACCACCGCAAGATCGTGGTGGTGGATGGCATCACCGGGTTTGTCGGCGGGCATAACGTCGGCGATGAATACTTGGGCAAAAAGCCGCCGCTGGCACCGTGGCGCGATACCCATGTGCAGGTCACCGGCCCGGTGGTGGCGTGCCTGCAGGAATCGTTTGCCGAAGACTGGTTCTGGGCGGCGCGGGAACTGCCGCCGCTGATCCTGCCGGACACCTACCCCGAAAACGGCGTACTCTGCCAATTGCTCGCCAGCGGCCCGGCCGACCCTTATGAAACCTGCTCGCTGTTTTTTGTCGAAGCGATCCACGCCGCGACCGAACGGGTGTGGATCACCAGCCCGTATTTCATCCCGGATGAAGCGGTGTTTGCCGCCCTGCGCCTGGCGGTGCTGCGCGGGGTCGACGTGCGCCTGCTACTGCCGTCGCGGCCCGACCACCGCATCGTGTATGCCGCCTCCAGCCTTTACGCGATCGAAGCGGTGCGCGCCGGGGTGCGGGTGTTCCGCTATACGCCGGGGTTTCTGCACCAGAAAGTGGTGTTGGTCGACAGCGAAATCAGCGCCATCGGCAGTGCGAACATGGACAACCGTTCGTTCCGCCTGAATTTCGAGGTGATGTTGCTGACCGTCGATGAAGCCTTCGCCCAGCAAGTGGAACACATGCTGCTCGATGACTTCGCCCTGGCCCATGAAGTCAGCCAGGAAGAAAGCCGCGAAACCCGCCGCCTGCAACAACTGGGCATGCGGGTCGCGCGGCTTATCTCACCGATTCTCTAACAGATGCTGCGGTAAAAAGTGGGAGGGGGCTTGCCCCCGATAGCGGTGAATCAGTGCCCAATCCGCTAGCTGACACACCGCAATCGGGGGCAAGCCCCCTCCCACACTTGGATCTGCGGGGCTGTGGGAAAATGCTTCAGCGGTAGATATCTTCCCGCGTCCACGGCAGTTCATGGCTGCCATCGGCGAAGGGTTTTGCCGCCAGTATGCGGATCCCACGGCGTGTTTCACCGCTGCACCAACAGACGCTGCGGTAAAAATGTGGGAGGGGGCTTGCCCCCTCCCACACTTGGATCTGCGGGGCTGTGGGGAAATGCTTCAGCGGTAGATATCTTCCCGCGTCCACGGCAGTTCATGGCTGCCATCGGCGAAGGGTTTTACCGCCAGTATGCGGATCCCACGGCGTGTTTCACCGCTGCACCAACAGACGCTGCGGTAAAAATGTGGGAGGGGGCTTGCCCCCGATAGCGGTGAATCAGTGCCCAATCCGCTAGCTGACACACCGCAATCGGGGGCAAGCCCCCTCCCACACTTGGATCTGCAGGGCTGTGGGAAAATGCTTCAGCGGTAGATATCTTCCCGCGTCCACGGCAGTTCGTGGCTGCCATCGGCGTGGGGTTTTACCGCCAGGATCTGGTGCAGGTTAATCCAGCCCCGCGCAAACGCGTAGGCGCAACCGGCCAGGTACAACCGCCAGATGCGCAACGCCTGCGCCGGCACCATCTTCGCCGCCGCTTCCAGGTTGTCTTCCAGGCGTTCGCTCCAGTGGTCCAGGGTGCGTGCGTAGTGCAGGCGCAGGCTTTCCACGTCGACCACTTCGAGCCCGGCTTCGCTGAGTTCGGCGGTCATCATCGCCAGGTGCGGCAGTTCGCCGTTGGGGAAAACGTAGCGCTCGATGAAATCCCCGGCGCCGCGGCCCACGGGGCGCCCGTCGGTGTGCTTGGCGGTGATGCCATGGTTCATCACCAGCCCGCCTTCGCGCACCGCGCCAAACAGGGTTTTGCAGTACTGCGCCAGGTTGGCGTGGCCGACGTGTTCGAACATACCCACGCTCACCACTTTGTCGAAACGACCGTCCTGGGGCAGGTCACGGTAATCGAGCAGTTGCAGGTCCACCTGATCGTCCAGGCCCTCGGCTTTCACGCGTGCCTTGGCCAGGGCCAGTTGCTCCTTGCTCAGGGTGATGCCGAACACCTTTACCCCGAACTCCCGCGCCGCATACCGCGCCAGCCCGCCCCAACCACAGCCGACATCAAGCAAATACTCCCCCGGCTGCAAGCGCAACTTGCGGCACAGGTGGCGGAATTTGTCTTGTTGGGCCTGATCGATGGATTCGCTGCCGGTTTCGAAATAACCGCAGGAATACGCCATGTCCTGGTCGAGCCACAGCTGGTAGAACTCGTTGGACAGGTCGTAATGGTAGGAAATCGCCGCTGCGTCAGTGGCCTTGTCGTGGAACGAGCGCACCGGACGATTGCCCCCATCGTCATCGACCAGGGCGTGACTCAACTCGTCACACACCCGGATCACCTCGGAGATGGAGCCTTCCAGCTCCAGTTTGCCCTCGACGAAGGCTTCGCCCAATGAATCGAGCGTGGGATGGGAAAGCTTGGACACAATCGTGGGGTCCTTCACCACGATGGTCACACTGGGCTCAGGGCCCAAGTTGAATTCATGGCCGTCCCAGAGTCGAAGACGCAGCGGTAGCTGAAGATTCTGTAAGGCCGGTGGAAGTTGCGCGAGCATGAGTAGTCCCCCCTTGTTTCAGACGTCTGGAAAGAGGGTAGACCATCCGACGACCGGGTAGGAAGCTATCGATCTGATAACCTGCGCTTATGGAATCCGGCGTTCGAGCAAACCGTCCTGAACCCACTGTTTCAGCCATGAGACTGCTTGCAGGGGCGCACCCTCTCCATGACTGACCGCCAAGCGTTCGCACAGTTCTGAAAAACACCAGCCGGTGCTCACCATGCCCGCCAGGGCGCAGGTTTGTGCGGGTTCCAGGCTGCGGTAGCGGCATATCTGCTGATCGCGCCACACCAGGCAGACCTGCGGCGCGTCCAGAGGCTGGCCGGCGTGCAAGGCCGATTTAGCCTTGGCGGCACGCCAGGTTTCGACGGTATTGAAGCGGCAGAATATCTGCTGAACGGTCGGCGCCAGGGTGACCTGCAAGCCCGGCCAGTCGGGCGGCGGCAGTCGCGCCATATCGTCCAGGGTCAGCGGCGTGCCCGGCGGCGCATCGAACGCCAGGGTAAACGCCCACTCCAGCCGTGCCAGCTCGGCCAACGGCGCGCTTTGTTCAGCCACCAGGTGCTCCTGGATAAACCCCGCAAACCGCTCGCCCAGCCAGCGCAGGCTGTAATGGGCGGACGGATAGCGACGCACGTAGGCCTCAGTCAGCGAGGCGAATTCGTCATCGCCCAGCCAATACCAGAGGGCGCCGAAGTCCTGCCGTAATACGTCCTGCAAGCGCGACAGGTAGGCGTTGTGATAAATCGCCAGGCCGGTTTCCACATCCAGCGTAGGACCACCCAGCAAGGTGGCGGCAAAGCCAATGTCGGCCACGGGCGTTTCGGCTAATAAATGCTCTTCGAAAGCCCGCTGCCAATCCGTCAGGCGCATAGCGTTCTCCTGAGCAAGGCGCTCGCCCCCAGCGACCGGGCCTTGTCCAACTCGCTGAGCAAGTCTTCGAACGGCGGGAAATGGTCGTCGCGCTCGAGCAACGTCGAGACCGGGCCCAGGTGCTCCAGGGTCTGTTGATACAGCGCCCACACCGGATCACACACCGGGTGGTCATGGGTATCGACCACGTAATCGCCGTAGTCCATATGCCCCGCCAGATGCAGCTGGCGGATGCTCTGCGGCGGCAAGTTGTGAATGAACGTCCAGGCATCGAAGCCATGATTGCGCGAGCTGACGTACACATTGTTGACGTCCAGCAGCAACTGGCACCCGGTCAAGTGGGTCAGCGCGTTGAGGAATTCCCACTCGGTGAATTCATCCGCCTTGGCGCGCACATAGCTGGAGACGTTTTCCAGCACCAGCGGGCGCTGCAACACATCCTGTACCTGAAGCACGCGACTGGCCACGTGATACAAACTTTCTTCGGTGTACGGCAGGGGCAGCAAGTCATGCAATTGGTGCGCGCTGCCGCGGCTCCAGCACAGGTGATCGGAGATCCACGCCGGCTGGATGCGCGCGGCGAGTTGCTGGAGCTGCTTGAGGTAATCGGTATCGAGCGGATGGGGCCCGCCGATGGACAGGGACACGCCGTGCATCACCAGCGGGTAGCGCTCGGCGATCGCGTCCAGGTAGTACAAGGCTTTACCGCCCTGCACCAGGTAATTCTCGGAGATCACTTCGAACCAATCCACGGCCGGCGATTGTTCAAGGATCTGCTGGTAGTACTCACTGCGTAGACCCAGGCCGTAACCCAGGCTCGGAAGGGATGTAGACATCAGGCACTCCTGGGCAAAAGTGTCCGCAGCGGTGACGGCGACCGCTGCGGGGTACGCGGGGCCGATTACGCGCCGACTTTGCCACCGGCCGCGTCGCACGCAGCCTTGGTCATGGCCTTGAAGCCATGGCCCTTGCAGACCGCCTGGCCCTTGCAGGCGTTTTCAGCGGTCTTGCAGTCATTCATGCCTTTGCAGGAGGTTACGCCGTAGCAATGAACCGGAGCGTCGGCGGCCTGGACCTGGGTGGTGACACCGGCAAACAAGGCGGCGGCAGCGAAAGCCAGGGCAGCACCGGAAACGGCGTTTTTGATGGTCATGGGGTCATCCTCATAAATCGTGGTTAGGTCGGCTGGGCGGAATGCTCAGTCGCGACATAGCACTAGAGTGAGGTGCCCCCTTGCCGTTACAGCACCATCGAAAAAAACCTGGAATTTATTCCTCCAGCTTCGACAGCGGCTCCTGAAACCGCAGCAACCGCCCGGCATTGCCCAGCACCAGCAAGGTGCTGAGGTTGTGCAACACCGCCGCGATCATTGCGCCGGCGGCGCCCAACCAGCCAAACGCGGCGAACACCACGATCGCCAGCGTCCAGCCCAGGCCGATGATCACGTTGACCTGCAACGTCTGCCGGCACCGTCGGCTCAAGCGCACACAGGTGCCCAGGCGGCGCAAATCGCTGCCAATCAACACCACATCCGCCGAGGCCAACGCAATGTCCGCACCGCCCGCGCCCATGGCCACGCCGACCACGCCGGCCTTGAGCGCCAGGGAGTCGTTGATGCCGTCGCCCACCACCATCGGCCGGAAACCGCTGCTGATTTCGCCCAACACGCGGTTGAGCTTGTCTTCCGGCAACGCCTGGGCTTCGACATCGCTGATGCCCACGTCGAGGGCCAGGCTGTCGGCCACGCTTTGGCGGTCGCCGGTCAGCAGCAGTTGCCGCCCCAGGCCAAGGTCGCGCAGCTCTTGCAGGGCCTGGCGGGCTTCCGGTTTGACGCTGTCGGCCAGCAACAGCCAGGCGAGGAACGCACCGTTCAACGCCAGCCCGGCAATCGGGCCATCATGGTCGGGGACGCGGGTAGTGACGATGCCCAACTGCTCGAACAACTCCGGCCGGCCCAAGGCCGCTTCGCCCTGCGCAGTCTGGGCCACCACGCCGAGGCCTTGGCGTTCGCGGATGTCGGTGAGCACCAACAGCTGTTCCTGGCTCGCCAACCCGGCCAACGCGCGGCTGACCGGGTGGCTGCTGGCCGAACCGAGGCTGGCCGCCAGGTTCAACAACCCTTGGCGGTCCGGCGCGGTGGTTTGGATGGACTGCAGACGCAGAGTGCCGAAGGTCAGGGTGCCGGTCTTGTCGACCACCAGCGAGGTCAGGTCCGCCAACTCTTCGAGGAACGCCGAGCTGCGGATCAGAATCCCATGCCGCGCCGCCACGGCAATCCCGGCAATCGCCGTGGCCGGGGCCGACAGCACCAGGGCGCACGGGCACGCCGCGACCAGCACCGCGAGCATCGCCTGGGCGTCATTGGTGACAAACCAGGTCACCGCCGCCAGCAACAGCACCAACACCATATAGCTGCCAGCGTAACGCTCCAGCAGCCGCGTGATCGGCGGCTTGGAGCGCTCGGCGTTCTGCATCAGGGCGATGACCTTGCCCAGGGTCGACTCGTTGCCGGTACGCGTCACTTCCAGGCGCAACAACCCGTCGAGGTTGATCGCACCGCCGAACACTTGCACGCCGACACTGGCTTCCAGCGGCACCGACTCGCCGGTGATCGGCGCCGTGTCGAGGCTGGCCTGGCCGGACAGCACCACACCATCGGCAGGCACGCGGTCGCCGGCGCGCACTTCGACGATGTCGCCGCTGTTCAGCGTGCCGTTGTCGACTTCGCTGATGCTGCCGTCCGCCTGCACCAGGCGTGCGTGGCTGCGGGTCAGTTTGCCGAGGGCGTGGATCGCTTCCTGGGAGCCGATCACGCTGCGCTCTTCGAGCACATGGCCGAAGATCATGATGATCGGCAGCAACGCGGCGGTCAGCAGATCACCCGTGGCCCACGCGCCGAGCATCGCCAGGGCGATGAGCTGGTCGGTGATGCCATGCAGGCTGGGAAAACGCAGGCTGTACCAGGCCGAGCGCATCACCGGCACGGCCACCAGCAGCGAGGCCACGCCGAGCAGCAACTGGCTGACGCCGCTCTGGTCCGGCGCCAGCCAGCGCCACACCAGGCCCAGCACCAGCAAGCCCAGAGCGAGCATGGCCAGGGTCAATTGCCGGGCGGCGCTGCGCTGCTCGGCGGATGTCAGCATGGGTGCGCTCATTGTTCGGCTCCCTGAATGATCAAGCGGGAGTCGTCTTTGGGATCGACCGTGGTCACGGAACCGGCCTGGCCGAGAATCTTCGGCAAGCGCTCGCGGTATAGGCGCAACAGCAAGCCGGGGTCTTTGACCTGGGCCAGGCTGGCGACGGTGGCGGTTTGCGCCTGCGCGTTGGCCAGGCGTTCGCTGGCCTGGGCGTGGGCGACTTGCACCAGGCGGTCAGCCTGCTGGTTGGCGGTCTGGGTGAGCTTTTCCGCGTCGGTGCGCGCATTCGCCACCGCTTTGTCGGCTTGCTGGCTGGCGGTGAGCACCGCATTGAAGGCGTTCACCGCCGGGCTCGGCAGGCTCGATTGCACATCGACGCGGGTGACTTCGATGCCCACCCCCAAGCCGCTGGCGGTCAACTCCGCCAGGCGCTTGTTGATGCCTTGCACCAGGTCGCCGCGCAGCCGTTCACGGCGCTCGGCGGCGCCGTTGTCGCTGCCGATCAATTCGGGGCGCGCCACCAGGATGGTGTCCAGATCCCGCGCCGCCGTCAGGGCCACGGCGCTGCGCGTCACCAGGCGATCCAGCGCCGGCAGCACGTGCTCGCCCTGCAGCACAAACGCATAAGGTTCGGTGACTTTGTAGAACACCCGCACATCCAGCTGCACCACGCCGGCATCGCCGGTCAGCAGGTAGCCGGACCCGGCCAGAGCATCGCTCAACGGCGTGGCGAAGCTGGCCACGCGATCGGCCTGCACCGCGGCATCGGAACGCAGCAGGTTGCCGACCCGCCGCTCGATCACCCGGTCTGCCGCCGGCAACAGCACGACTTGCTCGAACGGCTGCGGCCACGCCAGCAACAGTCCGGCATTCTGAACCCGATCGAGTGCGCCGAAGTGCAGCACCACGGCGCGATTCTGCGGGTCGATCTGCCGCACATTGGAAAACGCCCAGGCCAGGGCGGCCAATACCGTCACCGCGTACAGCGCCATGAACGTCAGGCGCCCGGCCTGAATCCACGGGCTGTCCGGGCTGTCACGCTCGATCATGGCTGGACGTCCTTCGGCCCGTCCACCAGCGCGCGGAACGGCGCGGCATCGGTGCGCAGGATGACCTTGGTGCCAGGGGTGACCACGGTGCCCAGGGTATCGAGGGAACGCAGCAGGTTGTACAGCTGGGGATTGCCGGCGTAGGCGCGACCATAGATCTGCGCCGCTTCGACCCGCGATTGCGCTTCGATGTCGGCGGCTTTCACCGTGGCATCGGCCTGCACGATGCGCGCATCGCGCTCGGCGGCGGAACGGATCTGCGCCGCCTCACGCTTGCCCACGGCGGTGCGTTCGGTGGCGATGGTTTCGCGCTCGGCGCGCATGCGGTCGACGGTGGCGGTGAGCGTCACCGACGGCAAGGTCAGCCGCTCGATGCCCACCTGCGCCACGCGCACGCCATAGGTGGTGAGCAATTGTTGATCGATCTGCTGGCGCAACTGCGCTTCGAAATCGCTGATGCGTACCTGGCTGGCGTCGGTATTGATCAGGCTGGACAGGTCGAAGCTGGCCGCCGTGGTTTCCAGCGCCGAACCGACAAACGTCCGAATCTGCCGCGCCGCTTCATCCGGCTGGTTCTGCACCGCGCGCATGAAGCGCTGCACATTGTCGGCATCGCCCTGCACCTGCCACGCCACATAAGCCTGCACGATGATGCGCAGGCCATCGCGGGTACCGACATCCTGCAAACCGCTGGAGGTGGTGCGCAGGCGCAGGTCCACCGGGATCGCCGCTTCGAACGGCGCCGGCCAGCGCCAGCCCAGGCCCGGTTCCAGCAGCACCCGCGACGGGTTGCCGAAACGGGTAATCACCGTGGCTTCGCCGGAGCGCACTTGCACCAGGCTGGCGGCCGCTACCGCAAACAACACCAGCAACACAGCCCAGGCCATGCGCCGCCAAGGGAATGGGCCGGCGGGCTGTTCGTCACCATGGTGGTGATGATGGTGGCCGTGGTGGTGGTGACCATGATCGTGAGAATGAGCGCTCAACAGACAGACTCCTTATTGAACGGCTTTACGCGGCACCGAAGGATCGGCCGGCAAGGTAAAAGAACGCAGATCGATCGTCGGCGCACTGTCGGCGCCCAGGCGATGATCCAGAATCAACAGCTTGGCGTGAGCCAGGCCCTGGGTCAGCTGGCCGAGGTACTGCTCCAGCACGAAGGCTTTGCCCGCGCTGGCGTAGGCTTTTTGTTCGGCGGCAAAACGCAGGTCCGCCGCCCGGGCCCCGGCATTGACCTCGTGCGCGGTGGCCTGGGCCTGGTCGCGGACGGTGCTGGCTTGCAGCAGGGCCTGGTTGGTTTGTTCGCTGGCGGCGCCGCGTTCGCGGGAGATCAGCGCCTGGGCGCCGATCTGCGCCGCTTGCACGCCGTGGTAGGCGTTGGCGGCACCGGACGGCGGGTGGATGGCTTCGACCACCGTGGCGAGAATCTCCACGCCGCTGTCGAGTGTATGCAGGTCCGCTTGCACGGCGCGGCCGATCTCGTCGGCCAGGCCGGTGCGTTGTTCGCCGAGCAACTCGTCGAGGGTACGCGAGGCAAAGTCATGCACGAGGATGCGGCTGGCAGTGCTGCGGATCAGGGTCGGCACATCCGCGCTGTTATAGGTGGCGGCCAGTGCGGCCTGGTCGGTCAGGCCGATACGGTAGACGAAGCGCACATCCATATTGACGATCTGGAAGCTCTGCTTGTCGCCACGGCTGCTGGCGATCACCTGGGACTTGTCGTTCACATGGCTGGCGTCCCACAACCGGTTGGCGATCAGCGGTGCCGGGCCTTCGGCCGCCGCGAGTTCCGGGCTGGCGGCTTCGCTGACGCTGGTCGCCAGCTCATGCACCACGCCGTTTTCCACGTTCAGCACGCGGCCCAGCGGCCACGGCAACCCGGCATGCAAGCCAGGGCCGAAGACTTGCACCGGTTTGCCAAAGCGCTCATAAATCCCACGGCCTTGCAGGGGCACTTCATGCACCCCCGTCAGCGCCCAGCCGACGGCCAGTACCACCAGCAGCACCGGCAGGAATGCCCGACGCATGTAGGTAAACGCCCAGATCTGGCGCAGGTCGATGCCGAAGCGGTTGTGCAATTCGTGCTGCAAGGCCTGCAGCGGTTGCGGCGGCCAGCGCAGCAGCCCGGCGACAAAACTCTGCGCCATCAGGCGTGGTTCGAGGCGCGGTTGGCGCGGGCTGAACAGTGACAGCGCGGCCCGTAACAGAAACTCCAGCGCGACCAGCGCCGGCAACAGCCCGACCAGCGTCGCCAGGCGCAGCGGCCACACCGACCCGGCACTGGCAAACAGCAGGCAAATCGCGCTGATCACCAGGCACGCAATCGCCACCCGGCTCAGTTGCGCCAACTGCGCGGCTTCCGGCCATTGCGCGGCGGTTTCCTGGGCCAGGCGCCGCTCGAACACCAACAGGCCAAAGGCCAATGCCAAGGCCAGCGCAGCGCCGATACTTGCGCCTTGGCCGACCGCTGCCGCGGGCAAGCCCAGATTCCAGAACTCGACAATGCTGACCAGCGCGAACAACGACCAACCGCCGAGCCACAACACCGGCGCGCCGATCTGCGCCAGCAACCCTCTGCCGAAACGCCCTACCAGGCGCGCCTGCCAGCCAGCGGGTTCACTCTCTGCTTCGAGTAACTCAGGTGCCGACGCTTCCAGCGCCTGGGCACGCCAATCGGCCACCCACCACGCCGACTGCAACCCCGCCACCAGCACCAGCAACGCAGACGCACAATTGATCAACACCACCGGCCAGATCGACAACGGGGCAAACAGCGCGACGAACAACGCCAGCACCCAGCCGCTGATAGCCACCGCAGTCAGGCTGATACCGGCTTGCCTCAATCGACGGGCATGGAACAGCCCTTGCTGAAAACGCGGCAGTCCTTCAACCGAAGCGCCGTCAGCTTCTAGATCCACTTGCATCCACTCATGCCCGTTCACACATAATTCGTTACGATATAACACATGGCGTGAAATTTTTGTTCGTTAAACACCGTATTCACCTGCAACACAGACCCACTGTGGGAGCGGGCTTGCTCGCGATGGCGGTGGGTCAGGTGATACATGGGTTGGCGGGGCCGCCGTCATCGCGAGCAAGCCCCCTCCCACATTTGTTCTGCATCGCGCTCCGGAACGTGACTAACCCCCCATAAACACGTGCCATCACTGGTGCAGGCCACGATTAATCGGCACACTTCAGGCCAGTTTTTCGCGGGCTTACGGACAAGGAAACGTCACTCCCATGATTTCGATCTATCAGCTCAAACCGCGTTTTCAAAACCTGCTGCGCCCCCTCGTGCAGCGCCTCTACGACAACGGCACCACCGCCAACCAGATCACCGTGCTGGCCGGGGTCATCTCCCTGCTGGTCGGCCTGCTGATCGCCGGCTTCGCCCAACACCTCTGGCTGTTCGCGCTGATCCCGCTGTGGATGATCCTGCGCATGGCCCTCAATGCCATCGACGGCATGCTCGCCCGCGAATTCGGCCAGCAGTCGCGCCTGGGCGCCTACCTCAATGAACTGTGCGACGTGATCGCCGACAGCGCGCTGATCCTGCCCTTTGCGTTGATCCCCGGCGTCAGCCTGGCGCCGGTGCTGCTGGTGACCTTGCTGGCAGTGTTCAGCGAATACGCCGGGGTGCTCGGGCCGATGGTCGGCGCGTCGCGGCGCTACGACGGGCCGATGGGCAAGAGTGATCGGGCCTTCGTCCTCGGCGTGCTGGCCAGCGGCGTGGCGCTGGGCTGGCTCGGTGCCGGCTGGGTCGACACGGTGATGTGGCTGGTCGCCGCCCTGCTCGCCTACACCGTGGTCAACCGAGTGCGCCAGGGCCTCAAAGAAGAACAACACATTTCCCCTTCTGCATAAGGATTTTGCGATGCGCGAACAGCGAGAACACACCTTCAGTACCCATGATGGCGTCGAGCTTTTCTACCGGCACTGGCCCGCCACCGCCCCGGCAGGCGGCGAGCCGCGCAAGGCGATCCTGCTGTTCCATCGCGGCCATGAGCATTCGGGGCGCATTGCCCATCTGGTCGATGAACTGAACCTGCCCCATTTCGACTTCTTCGCCTGGGACGCCCGTGGCCACGGCCAATCCCCCGGCGAGCGCGGCGACAGCCCCAGCTTCGCCACCAGCGCCCGCGACGTGCAGACGTTCTGCGAGCATATCGGCGCCACTTACGGCGTCGAGGCAGAAAATCTTGCAGTCATCGCCCAAAGCGTCGGCG
The DNA here is from genome assembly GCF_023651955.1 of Pseudomonas sp. Y39-6. Classification (NCBI taxonomy): domain Bacteria; kingdom Pseudomonadati; phylum Pseudomonadota; class Gammaproteobacteria; order Pseudomonadales; family Pseudomonadaceae; genus Pseudomonas; species Pseudomonas sp. Y39-6. The sequence goes on from NZ_CP069594.1 coordinate 6,981,810, forward strand.
CGGTGATCGCAGCCACCTGGGTCCACGACTACGCACCGAAAATCCGCGCCCTGGTGCTCGCCTCCCCGGCGTTCAAAGTCAAACTGTACGTGCCCTTCGCCCGGCCGGGCCTGGCGCTGATGCGCAGGTTTCGCGGCAACTTTTTCGTCAACAGTTACGTCAAGGCCAAGTTCCTCAGCCACGACCCGGAGCGCGTCGCGTCCTACGACAGCGACCCGCTGATCACCAAGGCGATTTCGGTGAATGTGCTGCTCGGGCTGTATGAAGCGGCCGACCGGGTTGTCGCCGATGCCCAGGCGATCCAGGTGCCGACCCAACTGCTGATCTCCGGCTCCGACTTCGTGGTCCACCGCAAACCCCAACAACAGTTCTTCGACCGCCTCGGCAGCCTGAAAAAAGAGCTGCATATCCTCCCCGGCTTCTTCCACGACACCCTCGGCGAGCGCGACCGTGCGGTGGCCGTGAGCAGCGCCCGGCGTTTTATCCTGCAGAACTTCGCGCACCCGCTGGACCGCGCCTCGCTGCTCGATGCCGACAAACTGGGCGCCACCTGTGCCGAATCCGAAGCCCTCGCCGCGCCGCTGCCGCGCAATTCCCTGCGCGACCTGTACTGGCGCCTGACCCGCGCCAGCATGGGCCTGGGCAAGAACCTGTCGGACGGCGTCAAGCTGGGCTTCGACACCGGTTTCGACTCCGGTAGCACCCTGGACTACGTGTACCGCAACACGCCCACCGGCAAAGGCGCGCTGGGGCGGATGATCGACACCAATTACCTCAACTCCATCGGCTGGCGCGGCATTCGCCAGCGCAAGCTGAACGTCGAAGAGCTGCTGCGCCTGGCCATGGCCACGCTGCGCACCGATGATCGCGAAGTGCGTATCGTCGATATCGCCGCCGGCCACGGTCGTTACATTCTCGAAGCTTTGCAGGGCGTTTCGCCGCTGCCGGAATCGATCCTGCTGCGCGACTACAGCGACATCAACGTGCGCGACGGTGGTGCGTTGATCCGCGAGAAAGGCCTGGGCGAGATTGCGCAGTTCATCAAAGCCGATGCGTTCGACCGCGCGGACCTGGCAGCGCTGGCGCCCAAGCCGACGCTGGCGGTGGTCTCCGGGTTATATGAACTGTTTGCCGACAACGCCATGGTCGGCGGTTCGCTGGCGGGCCTGGCTGAAGCCGTGGAGCCCGGCGGTTATCTGGTCTACACCGGCCAGCCATGGCACCCGCAGTTGGAACTGATCGCCCGCGCATTGACCAGCCATCGCCAGGGCCAGGCCTGGGTGATGCGCCGGCGCAGTCAGGCGGAAATGGATCAACTGGTGCAAGCCGCCGGTTTCCGCAAGATCACCCAGCGGGTGGATGAGTGGGGCATCTTTACCGTATCCCTGGCACAGAAGATCTGAACATGCGCGAACCCGGCCTGTTAAAGCCCGCGTTCCTGTGGCTGTTGCTGTTGGCCCCGCTGTTTTTCAGCACCTACGGCTTTGCCACATGGGTCACCAGTCAGCGCAGCGACGTCGGCACACTGGTGTTCGATTGGGAAACCCACATGCCGTTCTGGGCCTGGACCATCGTGCCCTACTGGACCATCGACCTGCTCTACGGTTTCTCCTTGCTGCTGCCCAACAGCCGCCATGAACTGAAGCAACATGCGCTGCGCCTGCTGAGTGCGCAGCTCATCGCCGTGAGTTGCTTCCTGATCTGGCCGCTGCGCTTCACCTTCGAACGGCCGGAGCTGGATGGCGTGTTCGGCTGGCTGTTTGCCGTGCTGGCCGGTTTCGATAAACCGTTCAACCAGGCGCCGTCGCTGCATATCGCGCTGCTGGTGATCCTGTGGATCATGTACCAACGCCACACCCAGGGCGCCTGGCGCTGGCTGGTGCATGGCTGGTTCGGGTTGATCGGGGTTTCAGTGCTGACCACTTATCAACACCACTTTATCGACTTACCCACAGGTGCCCTGGCGGGTTGGCTGTGCGTGTGGCTGTGGCCGCTGGAACATCCGAGCCCGCTGCTGAATCCGCGGCTGACCCGTGATTCCACGCACTGGCGCCTGGGGTTGCGCTACGGCCTGGGCGCGCTGGGGCTGTTCATCCTCGCGCTGACTTACGGCGGGTGGTGGCTATGGCTGCTGTGGCCGGCGCTGTCCCTGGGGCTGATCATGGCGAATTACGTCGTCCTCGGCGCGCCAGGTTTCCAGAAGCGTGCCGACGGTCGACTGACCCCTGCGGCGCGCTGGCTGTATGCGCCGTATCTGGCGGCGGCGTGGCTCAATTCACGGCTGTGGACGCGCACGCATCCACAGCCCGACCTGATTGTGGATAACGTCTCGCTCGGTCGGCTTCCTACCGTGCGCGAGCAAGGTTCATTCAAGGCCATCGTCGATCTGTGCGCGGAATTGCCGATTAATCCACAGGGCCGTGCCTATCAATGCGTCCCCGTCCTCGACCTGATCGCGCCGACCCCCGCCGAATGCCTGCAAGCCGCGCAAGCCATCGAACGCCTGCGCGCCAGCGGCCCGGTGCTGGTGTGCTGCGCCCTTGGCTATTCGCGCAGCGCCACCGCTGTGGCGGCCTGGCTGCTGCACAGCGGGCGCGCCGCCACGGTGGATCAGGCACTGACTATTATTCGTACAGCGCGGACCCAGGTGGTCCTGCATCCCGCTCATCGCCATGCTTTGGAGGCCTTGCCCCATGCCTGCTGATATGGAACTCCAGGTCGTCGCCAGCCTGCTGCGCCGCGGCCGCTCACTGGATCAGTTATCCACAGGCCTGACGCTGCTGGGCGTATTGTTCGGCCTGGCGCAACTGCTGATGGCCAGCATCGCGCCGATCTGCCTGCTGCTCAGCCTGTGGATGATTATCCTCGGCCTGCTGCAAAAGTACTGGGCGCTGCGCGTGGCCTTCGATGCCGACCTGTTCGCCCTGCTCGCCCGTAACACCGAACGCACCCCGGACCTCGACCAGGCCCTGCAAACCCTCGGCCTGCAGTCGCCCAAACGCGCCGGCCGACCCTGGACCGAACGCCGTCGCGGCGCCCTCAAACTGCTGCGCAAGCAAGCCTGGCTGCTGGGCGCGCAAGTGCTGTTGACCCTGGGCGTGATTCTCGCCAGCCCTTGGCTACCTTTCGCCGGATAAGGAATTCCCATGTTCGAACCCGTGGTCGCCACCCTGATTACCTCGATGGCCCGCACCGTCACCGGCGCCCGCAGCCTGTGGCTGGGCTGCGCGCCGGTGCCGGTGCAACGCATCTACTTCGCCAACCACAGCAGCCACGGCGACTTCGTGTTGCTGTGGGCATCGCTGCCGCAGAACCTGCGCAAATTCACGCGCCCGGTGGCCGGCAGCGACTACTGGAACAACAGTGCGCTGCGCCGCTACATCATCCACCGCGTGTTCAACGGCGTGTTGATCGACCGCGAGCGCAAAGACCCTGTGGATAACCCCTTGCAGCCCATGCTCGCCGCACTGGAAGGCGGCGACTCGCTGATCATCTTTCCCGAAGGCACGCGCAATCTGGAAGACGGCTTGCTGCCGTTTAAAAGCGGCCTGTATCACCTGGCAAAAAGTTACCCACAGGCCGAATTGATCCCCGTGTGGATTGCCAACCTCAACCGCGTCATGCCCAAGGGCCGCGTCCTGCCGCTGCCTCTGCTGTGTACCACCAGCTTCGGCGCGCCACTGCAATTGGAAGAAGGCGAAGACAAAGCCGCCTTCCTAGCCCGCACCCGCGACGCCCTGCTCGCCCTCGCCCCGGAGCATTCCTGAGATGGATAGCCAAACCCTGATGCTGTTCGGCGGAATCGGCGCGATCCTGGTACTCGCCTCGCTGATCGGCCTGATCCTCAAGCTGCGCACCCGTGGCACGCCGAATGCGGTGATCGACAATCTCAACGCCCGCATCAACGCCTGGTGGGTGATGGTGGTGATGATCGGCATCGCCTTCTGGCTCGGCACCGGCGCGGTGATCGTGCTGTTCTATGCCGTGTCGTTCTATGCCCTGCGTGAATTCCTCACCCTCACCCCGACCCGGCGCAGCGACTACCCGGCGCTGGTGGCCGCGTTCTACCTGGCGCTGCCGCTGCAATACCTGCTGATCTACGCCGACTGGTACGGGCTGTTCTCGATCTTCATCCCGGTGTACGTGTTCCTGCTGCTGCCGATCCTCGCCTCCCTCGGCGGCGACAGCACACACTTCCTGGAGCGCGCCTCGAAGGTGCAATGGGGCTTGATGATCGCAGTGTTCTGCGTGTCCTTCGTGCCCGCCCTGCTCACCCTCGACATCCCCGGCTATGAAGGCCGCAACCTGCTGCTGATCGCCTACCTGGTGATCGTGGTGCAACTGTCGGACGTGTTGCAGTACGTGTGCGGCAAGCTGTTCGGCAAACACAAGATTGCGCCCAACTTGTCGCCGTCGAAAACCGTCGAAGGCTTTGTCGGCGGCATCCTGCTCTCCTCGCTGATCGGCGCGGCGCTGTGGTGGACCACGCCGTTCAACCCGTGGCAGTCGTTTCTGATTGCGCTGCTGATCAACTTGCTGGGGTTTGCCGGCGGCATTGTGATGTCGGCGATCAAACGCGACCGTGGCGTGAAGGACTGGGGGCATATGATCGAGGGGCACGGCGGAATGCTCGATCGGCTGGATTCGGTGTGCTTTGCGGCGCCGATTTTCTTCCACCTTGTGCGCTACTGGTGGACCTGACCGACACCGCCCTCAAGCCCGACGAAGATCAACATATGAGGGCGGGCATGCTCCCGCACGCTCGGCATTGATGTGACGTATCGCCCTCATCTTTTGTCGCAAAGACGCGTGTAAGATACGCCGCACTTAGCCAGGGATGCTCACCATGTTCGACACGTTAAAAACGATCTTTCGCCGTTTGTTCGGTGCGTTAATAACTGTGGTGGGTGCCCTGTTCGGCCAATGGCAGCCGCCGTTCTGGCTACGCGCCATCGGCCGGGGCGTGCTGAACCTGGGCAGCAAGGCCCGCGCTTACCCGCGCCGGGCCGGGGGCGGAGTGTTGGGCCTGGTGCTGCTGGCCGCCGCCGGGTTCTACGGCTGGCAGTGGTACTCCAACCTGCCGCAGCCGCACACCGTGGGTTATTCGCTGCACAAACCCAACCTGACCGACTACACCCAGCAACCCGCGGTTGTGGATAACTTGCAGGTGCGTTTTGCCGAGTCCGTCGCGCCCCTGGCGGCGATCGGCAAGCCGGTCACCGCCGGCATTACCCTTAAACCCGCTGTAGCCGGGGCCTGGCGCTGGTCTGATGACCGCACATTGCTGTTCACGCCGGAAAAAGACTGGCCCATCGACACCCATTACACCTTCGATCTGGCGAAGAAAAACCTGCTCGCCGACGGCGTGTTGCTCAGCCAGTACAGCGGCCAGTTCTCCACTCAACCGTTCCGCGCCAGCCTTTCGCAGAACGAGTTGTATCAGGACCCGTCCAACCCGACGCTGAAACAACTGGTGGCGACTTTCCGTTTTTCCCACCCGGTCGACGAGGAAAGCCTACGCAAGCGGGTTTCGATCATTCTCGGCAAAGGCCTCGCCTACCGCGACGCCCAGTTACCCAATCGCCCGGAAATCAGCTTCGACGAGACCAAGCTCAACGCCTATGTACGCTCCGCCGCCCTGGCCACCCCGCTGGAAAGCACGCCCGTCAGCGCCAAGCTCGACGAAGGCATCAAGGCCCGGGACGGCGGCAACGCCAGCAACGCGCCATTGGTGGCCGAAGTCACCGTGCCCGGTCGCTATCGCCTGACGTTTACCGCTGCCGAAGTGAGCTTTGTCGACAACGAACGCGGCGAACCCGAGCCGGTGTTGATGTTCAGCAGTTCCAGCGCCGTAGCCGATGACACCATCGCCGGTAAGGTCCAGGCCTGGTTGCTACCGGAAAAAGCCGAGGACGACACGCGCCCCTATAACAGCAACGACATCGATGATGCCCTGCTGGCCCGCAGCACCAAGGTCAACCTGACCCACGTGCCCAGCGTCGAACCGCTCAACACCCTGCACGCATTCAAGTTCAAGGCCCCGGCCGGTCGTGCGCTGTATGTGCGCGTGCCCGCCAACCTGGAAGCCATCGGCGGCTACCTGGCGAAAAACCCCACAGCGTCGCTGATCAGCATGCCGGCCTACCCGCGCACGTTGCAGTTCCTCTCCGACGGCGCCTTGCTCAGCCTCACCGGCGAAAAACGCCTGGGTTTCATGGCCCGTGGCGTGCCCGGTGCCCATGTGGAAATCGCTCGCCTGCTGCCCAACCAGTTGCAGCATTTGGTGGACCAGAGCAGCGGCAGCTTTGCACGGCCGAACTTCGGTAATGAGTACTTCGATCGCATGGTCGAGCGTCAGTCGCTGGATATTCCGCTGTCGTCCAACGACCCGGCGAAAACCGTCTACGACAACGTCGACCTCAGCCATTACCTGACCGCCAACGGCGGCCGACGCGGTATTTTCGTACTCAAGCTCAGCCCACAGGATGACCCGGCCGAACGCACATTCGACTACTCCCGCAGCAGCACCAGCGACCTGCGCTTTATCGTGGTGACAGACCTCGGGATCATCGCCAAGCGCTCCAGCGACGGCAGCCATGACGTGTATGTGCAGTCCATCGGCAACGGTTCGCCGGTGGCCGACGCGCAAGTCGACATCATCGGCCGTAACGGTCTGCCGGTCGCCAGCGGCCACACTGACGCCGAAGGCCACGCGCATTTCGCCAAACTCGATGAACTGCGCCGTGAGAAAACGCCGCTGATGTATGTGGTCAGTCGCGGTAATGACCAATCCTTCCTGCCGATTGCCCGTCAGTCCCAGCAGTTGGATCTGTCGCGCTTCGACGTAGGTGGTTTGCAAGAAGACGGTGCGATCGACCGCCTCAGCGCCTACCTGTTCACCGACCGTGGCCTGTACCGGCCCGGCGAAACCGCGCACCTGGGCATGATCGTGCGCAGCGGCAACTGGAAAGGCGCCCTGCAAGGCTTGCCGGTGGAGCTGCAAATCACCGACCCTCGCGGCCTGGAAGTGATTCGCCAGCCGCTGAAGCTGTCCGCCAGCGGTTTTGAAACCTTTGATTTCCCCAGCAGCGAAGTGGCCCCGGCCGGGGATTACACCGCGACCTTGCAACTGATCGGCGCGAAACAGACCCGCACCGACCTGGGCAGTGTCAGCTTCAAGGTCCGCGACTTCGAGCCGGACCGTATGAAAGTCAGCCTGAGCCTGCACGACACGCCAGTGCCGGGCTGGATTCCACCGGAGCAGGTGGTGGCCAAAGTCAGCGCAATGCACCTGTTCGGCGCCCCGGCGGCCGGCCGTCGCGTGACCGCGAAGATGTCCCTGAGCCCGACGCTCGCGGCGTTCGAGCGTTACCCCGATTACCGCTTCCGCCTCAACGATGCGCTGGAAGAGGCCAGCACCGAAGACCTGGCCGAGACCACCGTCGATGACAGCGGCCAGGCCGTGCTCGACCTCAACCTGCAACGCTTCGCGAACAGCACTTACCGCCTGCAGGTAATGACTCAGGTGTTCGAGGCCGAAGGCGGGCGCAATGTGGCGGCGCAAAGTGCGTTGCTGGTGTCGTCTGCGCCCTACCTGGTGGGTGTGAAAAGTCAGGACTCGCTGTCGTATGTCGCCAAGGACGCCCCGCGCCAGGTGCAATGGTTGGCCGTCGCGCCGGATCTCACGCCGCTGGCGGTGGACGGGCTGACCAGCGAAGTGGTCGAGCACCGCTACGTCTCGGTGCTGGTGAAGCAGTCCAACGGCACCTACAAATACGAATCGCGGATCAAGAACATCAGCCAGCCCGCCTCGCCGCTGGTGATGACCAAGGACGGCGCCAAGCAAACCCTGAACACCGCCACCCCTGGCGATTTCACCCTGCAACTCAAGGACGCCAACGGCAAGCTGCTGAACCAGATCGACTACAGCGTGGCCGGGCGCGGCAACACCTCGCGCTCCCTGGAGCGCAACGCCGAGCTGCAACTGCGCCTGGATAAACGCAGTTACGCAACGGGGGATGAGATTGCCATCAGTGTCCGCGCGCCGTACACCGGGGCGGGCCTGATCACCATCGAGCGTGACAAGGTCTACACCCAGCAGTGGTTCAAGGCCGACAGCACCAACAGTGTGCAGCATATCCGCGTGCCCGCAGGGCTTGAGGGCAATGCCTACGTCAACGTGCAGTTTGTGCGCGACATCGGTTCGTCCGAGGTCTACATGAGCCCGCTGTCCTACGGCGTGGTGCCGTTCAGCATCAACCTGGATGCGCGGCGCATGCCATTGAAGGTTGACGGCCCGGCGCAGATCGAACCGGGGCAGACTCTGGATATCAAGGTCAACGCCGACCGCCCGGGCCGTGCGGTGGTGTATGCGGTGGACGAAGGCATCCTGCAGGTGGCGCGCTACCAGACGCCGGACCCGCTGGGCTTCTTCTTCCAGAAACGTGCGCTGGAAGTCGGTACCAGTCAGATTCTTGACCTGATCCTGCCGGAATTCAGCCGCCTGCTCAGTGGGGCCGCGCCCGGTGGCGATACCGAAGGCGCGTTGGCCAATCACCTCAACCCGTTCAAGCGTAAACACCAGCCGCCTGTGGCCTGGTGGTCCGGGCTGGTGGACTTGCCAGCCGGTGAAAGCGTGCTGCATTACCAGGTGCCGGACAGTTTCAACGGCAAGCTGCACCTGTTCGCGGTGGCGGTGGATGCCGACAGCGTGGGCGTCAGCGAGGCCACTACCGAGGTGCGCGGGCCGCTCGTGATCACGCCAAACGTACCGGCTTTCGTCGCGCCGGGGGATGTGTTCAACGTGAGCGCCGGGGTGTTCAGCAACCTCGACGCAGCGGCGGATGTGAAGTTTGAAGTGCAGACCAGCAACGGCCTCAACGTGCAGGGCGACAAAGGCAGCACCTTGTCGCTGCAACCGCGCAAGGAAGGCACCGCCGAGTTCAAGATCAAAGTCGGCGACACCCTCGGCTCGGCAGATCTGCGCTTTATCGCCGTGTTGCCGAATGGCAAGCGCATTCAGGTGGCAGAAACCACCTCGATCCGCCCTCTGAGCGAACACCGCGTGGCCCTGAGCCTGGGCCGTTTCGACAGCGCCAGCAAAGAGCTCAAGCCCACCCGCGAACTGTTCAGCCAACTGCGCGACGTGCAACTGGGTGTGGCGGCGTCGCCACTGGTGTGGGCCAACGGTCTCAAGCATTACCTGGATGACTACGGCTACGCCTGCACCGAACAGTTGGTGTCCAAAGCCATGCCGGCGTTGATCTGGGGTGGCAACGCGCCCGAGGCCGAACAGGCCTTCGCCAGCGCGGTGCGGATGTTGCGCCAGCGCCAGAACCAGGCCGGCGGTTTCGGTTTGTGGGCGGCCAACCCGGATGTAGCGCCATATGCCAGCCTGTACGCCACCGACTTCCTGATCGAAGCCAAGGAACGCGGGCTGCCGGTGCCGGAAGACCTGCTGGTACGGGCCAATACCTATCTGACAGACCTGGCCAACGGCCCCAGCGAAGGCCTGTCGGAATTGCGCAACCGTGCCTACGCCAGTTACCTGCTGAGCCGTCAGGGGATTCTGGTGAGCGGCGCCTTGAGCGATATCCGTGAGCGCTACGAGCGCTACTTCAAGGACACCTGGCAGAACGACCTGGGCGCCGCCTACCTGGCCGCCAGCTACAAGCTGCTCAAGCAGGATCGCCAGGCGGATACGCTGTTCCGTAAGATTCCATGGCGTTCGCTTGTGGATAAGTGGAACAGCGACGGTCTGTATTACGACCCGTTGGTGCATGACGCCGAACACCTGCACTTGCTGGCACGGCATTTCCCCGAGCTGCTGGACGAGGTGCCGGCGGCGCTGCTGGATAAACTCGGCAAGCGCCTTAACGAGCAACGTTACAACTCGCTGTCGGCGGCGCTGTTACTGCGCGCCCTGGATAACTACGGCCAGCGCGCACAAAGCGACATGACCCTCAAGGCCAGCGCGTGGTTGGGCGACAAACAGCAACAATTGCTGGAGATGGCCGGCCAACCGCCGCGCGCCGCAGTGCCGAGCGCCACGCAAAAATTGCTGATGGAAAAATCCGACGGCCCGGCAGCGTTCTACATGCTCAGCGAAGCCGGCTTTGATAAAGGTGCCAAGCTCAAGCCGATCACCAACGGCCTGGAGATTATCCACGAGTACCTCGACCTCAACGGTGAGCCGGTGAGCAAGGTCGCGGTGGGCGATGAGTTCCTGGTGCGCCTGCGCCTGAGGGCGACCGACCGCGATCAAGTGCAGCAAGTGGCGGTGGTCGACCTGCTGCCCGGTGGCGTCGAGCCTGTGTATAACTTGCCGCCGGAGCCGGAAGCCGCCAGCACCGATGACAGTGAAGGCGAGGAAGCGGAATACGTAGAAGACAGCGAAACGCCTGACGCCTGGCAAGCGCCGATCGGCGAAACCGAGCTGAGCAACTGGCAGCCAGACTACGTGGACGTGCGCGATGATCGGGTGGTGTTGTACGGCACCGCACTGCGTGACGTAGGCACTTTCGTGTACCGCGTGCGCGCCACCAACGCCGGTACCTTCAATACGCCACCGGCCTACGCCGAAGGCATGTACGAAACCACCCTGCAAGGGCGCGGCAAAGTAGGCCAGCTTGAAATTACCAAGCCTTAAACGCCTGACGCCGCTGCTGGCAGCGGCGGTACTGCTGGCGGGGCTGCGGCTGTGGCCACATGCTCCGCTGGAACAGGCGGTGACATCCTCAAGGGTGGTGCTGGCCGATGACGGCTCGCTGTTGCGCATGACCTTGGCGGATGACGGGCAATACCGCTTATGGCTACCGCTGGAGAGGTTTTCTCCGTCATTGATCGAGGCCTTGCTGCTCAAGGAAGACCGTAATTTCTACTGGCACCCGGGGATCAATCCCCCGGCGTTGCTGCGTGCGGCCATGGCCACTTACAGCGGCGGCCAGCGCCAGGGCGGCTCGACGTTGAGCATGCAACTGGCGCGGCGCTTGTGGGATCTGAACACCCGCCAGGTGCCGGGCAAGCTGCAACAGATGGCCTTGGCCTTGTGGCTGGAAGCGCGTTACAGCAAGCACGACATCCTTGAGGCCTACCTGAACCTGGCGCCCATGGGCGGCAATATCGAAGGCGCCGAGGCGGCGAGTCGCATTTACTTCGGCAAGGCGGCGGCGCAGTTGTCATTGTCCGAAGCGCTGGCACTGGCGGTGATCCCCCAGCAGCCGGGGCGACGCGCGCGCTTCGGGCCCTCGTTGCAAAACGCGCGACAGCGCTTGATGAACGACTGGCGCGCAACTTATCCACAGGACCCGCGCAACGACAGCCTGCTGGACGTGCCCCTGGAAGCGCGCAACCGCCAGCAGATCGCGTTTCTGGCGCCGCACTTGAGCGAACAGTTGCTCGCGTCCCAGCCCCGCAACGAGCTGAACAGCACCCTCAACCTGCCCTTGCAACAATTGCTCGAACGCTTGATCAGCGGCTTTATCGCCGAGCGGCGCGGCACGGGGGTGGAAAACGCCACGGCGATCCTGATCGACAGCCGCGACCAGAGCGTCAAGGCACTGGTGGGCTCGGCGGATTACTTATCCACAGGCATCCATGGCCAGGTCAATGGCGTGCTGGCGCGGCGTTCGCCGGGGTCGACGCTCAAACCGTTCCTCTATGGATTAGCGCTGGACCAGGGGGTGATCCACCCCATGAGCATCCTCAAGGATTTACCCAGTAACTTCGGCTACTTCCAACCGGAGAATTTCGACGGCAGTTTTGTCGGGCCACTGACGGCGCGCGATGCGTTGATCCGTAGCCGCAATATCCCCGCCGTGTGGCTCGCCAGCCAGGTGAAATCGCCTTCGTTATACGGCTTGTTGCAACGCGCCGGCATCAAGGGCCTGCGCGGTGAAAGCCATTACGGCCTGGCCCTGGCCCTCGGCGGCGGCGAGATGACGCCCGAAGAGCTGGCGCGGCTGTACCTGATGCTGGCCGGCGACGGGCACCTGCGGCCGTTGCGCTATTTACAGGAACAGCCCCAGGCCAGCGGCCCCGCGCTGCTGACGCCTCAAGCCGCCTTCATGGTGCGCGACATGCTGCGCCGCAACCCGCGCCCGGATGGCCTGCCCGGCCGGCACTGGCGCACCGCCTGGAAAACCGGCACCTCCTGGGGCTTCCACGACGCATGGAGTGCCGGGCTGGTCGGCCCCTACGTGCTGGTGGTGTGGGTCGGTAACTTCGATGGGCGACCGAACCCGGCGTTCATCGGCGCCAAAACCGCCGCGCCGCTGTTCTTCCGCATCGCCGACGCCCTGCCCCTGGCCTTGCCCAACGTGCAGATCAAACCCGACAAGCCGCCGCCCGGGCTGATCCGTATCGACGTCTGCGCGGCCTCCGGCGAATTGCCCAACCGCTGGTGCCCGCAAACCCGCAAAACCTGGTACATCCCCGGCATCTCGCCGATTCGCGTGTCCAACCTGCACCGCCCGGTGCTGATTGACACCCGCACCGGCAAAGCCGCCTGCCCGCCGTTCGACCCGCAGTACACCCGCGAAGAAGTCTTCGAGTTCTGGCCCAGCGACGTACAACGCCTGTACCGCGCCGCCGGCCTGGCGCGACGCACGCCGCCCACGGTGATGAAAAACTGCCAGCCCAACCGCATCGGCGACCAGAGCGAAGCCCCGCAGATCCGTTCGCCGCTGACCCAGGTGAGCTATCAATTGCGCCTGTCCCAACCGCAGGAAAGCATTGCGCTGAATGCCAACGCGGCCAGCGACGCGACGACGTTGTACTGGTTTGCCGACCAGACCCTGATCGGCCAAGGCCCGCCGCAATCCACGCTGAATTGGCGACCGGGCAAGTCGGGGGAGTACCGATTGCGGGTCAGTGACGATCAGGGCCGCAGTGCGAGCCGGGCGCTGCGGGTGGAGTTTGTGCCGTGAGCGGGCGAACGCGCCTGACCGCTAGGCGCTGATCTCCACGTAACTCGACTCCCCACCGCCCGTCGCGCCCGACAACCATCCCCAAACGAAGCTCAAGGTGGTACGCCCGGCCTGATCCACACCCACCGTGCCACGCGACCAGCCGGCCAGCAGCTCGCCCTCAAGCGTCAGGCATTGATACAGCAACTCGATGGTATCGGCGCCTGTCACACGCCCGACCTGCGTGCCCACGCGGATTCGACCGCCTTGGTAAGAGCCGGAGATGGCCTCCCCTTCGACAAGGTAATGAAACACCGTGCCGGCACCGGATAGCCCGTGGGCATTGTTCGCGACCGTAAAGCGACGATTGTTCAAACGTGCGTGGATTGGGCAGAAGGGAGTGTCCATGAATGTCGCGTCCTTTTGTAGGGGGCTTCCGTTCCGGGTCGAGCCTGGAGACCCGGCGGTGGATCTAGAGAATTAAAACGCTCGCAATCTACGTGGTTGTTTGCTGGGAACCAATACGCCCGTCTTCAGCTTGTCAGATGCGAATGATCTGGTGAATCACCTGATCCACAACCATGAAGGCTTCAGCATTCTCGATCAGCTCCTGGAGGCTGCAGACACCAATGTCGAAGCTGACGCAGTAGCATCTGGCAGCCCTCTTGCTGCTCTACTCTCCCTTTACGTCACTGAACGGGATGATTTCTATTGGCGGTGTCACTGCGCAAAGTGGTTTGCGCCAATAACCAACGCTATGCCATTGACCGTGCTTGTACCCAACCTCAGGGTACGTGCCGATATGGGTAAAACCGAGCGCTTCATGGATACCAATGCTCCCCGCGTTGGGTAAGGCAATGCCCGCGTAGGCCGTATGAAACCCCTGTTTCTCGAGGAGCGGTAGAAGCCGCTGATAAAGCGCACGACCAACCCCTTTTCGGTGTACGGCAGGGTCGACATAGACGGTGACATCTACCGACCAGCGATAGGCTTCTCTAGCGCGATGCTGGCTTGCATAAGCGTATCCAACGACATCGCCATTCATCTCGGCTACCAGATAGGGATACATCGGCAGTGTTGCGGCGATCCGCTCTGCCATTTCATCGACAGTTGGTGGCGTCCGCTCAAACGAGATGGCTGTGTTCAAAACCATCGGCGCATAGATAGCCTGAATGGCAGAGGCATCAGCGGGTGTAGCGACCCTCACGTTGTAATTCATGGCGACCAAGTACTCCATTCTCTTTCTCTTTGAGTTCAGGCACGACGATTCGGTGGCTCGAGATCGCCGTTGGTTTTGTAGGCGTTCGAAGTTAAGGCGATATCAGCAGAAGAACCGCCAGACCGATCAATGCTTGTAGAACTGAACCGGCGGTCATCAAACGCATATACCTGCCGGTGCTGTATTCGGGAAAGGCGTCCGATTTGACCAGCCAGTAATAGCTGTCGTTAGGGAGAATGGCGACGAACGATCCCAGACAGACGGCGAATGTGACGCTCATCAAGTCCACCGCGCCAGACGCAAGGATTGGAGAGAGAACAGGAGGGATGGCGGCAAAGGTCGCAAGGGAAGAGCCATTCAGTGTTTTGAATACCGCAGCCAGCAGGAACACCCCCACCAAAATATGCGTGGTGCTGCCCGACGCGCTGAATGCGTGCTGAATCAGTTCCTTGGGAAGCACCAAACCGAGGGCTTGGCCCAAAGCAGACGCACAACCGATGGTGAACAATAACGGGCTGGTTCTACGCATCGCTTTGGACAGCAGATCTTGAACCTCACCAGGTTTGCAGCTAAGCGCAATCAACAACGATGTGGCGACCAGCGCACCGGCGGGAGTAGTGAAGAACTCGATGATGGAGTGCTGGTTCTTTGGAATGGCGTAGCCGGTGATCAGGAGCAGGAAAAATACAGCCAGAGGCAGGATCACCTTGATAACCGAGTCGTGAGGCACGGTGGGATCAGTCGAATCGTTGGGTGATGAACAATCTGTGCGGGTCGTCCAGTACGTCCAGACCGTCCCGACAACCCAGGTGACGACTGTCAGCAGCAACCCTAGATACAGAAACTTTGGGTCATGCGTGTTGGCCCCTAACCCAATCCCAATGATCAGCGGGCCCGCGGGCATTAACAGCTTGAATCCCGAGTAGCATCCGATTGCAATGAACTTGCGGTGTTGCCCGGCAATGGGAGCAAGAGACGCATAGGCTGTATCGGGACAAACCATGCCAGCACCCAGCAAGGGTGACAGAGAGATGCCGAATTTTCCGAAGGACGCACTTCCTTGCGTCGAGATCCAGCCGGCAATGAAAAACGCGCTCAGGATGACGATGGCGAAATAGCCAAGGTTGTTTGCGAATCCTTTGCTCAGCGATTGGAACACGTCACTGCTGTTGGTGCCGGCAAGAAGAGGGATCAGAATCGCACCCAGCAACATCGCGACAGGGAGAGGAATGGAGACACGGCTCCCCAGGTTCCGTAACCGAGAGCGTGTTTTCGTCCTAAGCGCTTCTACTAACATCCATGTACCTCCCCGCGTTACCGGAACCGCCTCTGAAAGGTCTGCAAGTTGTGCCTGCACTTCACAATCGCAAAATACGTTGCGACCCGCAACTAATATAATTGAACAATTTCGCAGGCGCTTATGCCCAGAAAAATGTGTCGCTGCGCCTGCTAAGGTGGTATTAGCGTTTTCCCGGAATTGCGAGCCGAGTGCTATGCCAAACATTGATCAGATCGACCAGGATGCCGAACAGCTTTACGAAGCCCTGAGTCACTTGGTTAGGGTCTACCAGTTTCGTGACAGAGATCGCAGCTGCTGCGAAGGCCTGTCCGTCACTCAATGCTATGCGCTTGAGCATGTGATAAAGGCTGGGCCGGTTCGCGTTCAATCGTTGGCCAGTGAGCTTTTTCTCGACAAGAGCAACGCGAGCCGGTTAGTCGATTCGCTTGCAAAACAGGGGCTGGTTTGCCGCGTACCAGATGCCACTGACGGCCGCGCGCTGGCGATCACCGTGACGCCCGAAGGCGTGACGCTTTATGAAAGTATTCGATCGGATTTAGTCGCAGAGGCTCGCAATCTCGCATCTGACTTATCGAAAGAAGCCCGTGAGGGTGCAATCCAAATGCTACGTCGCTTCGCTAACGCCACCGAACAACGGTGCGGTCTCAAAGACTTCAGTGCTGACGAGGCTCTGCCCCGCAAATGCTGCTGAGGCTGTTGGCGCTGATGCCGAGTTGACCCAGTTGCCGAGATTTCACTGACCCAGTCTGACTCCTCGTGAATCATTGTCTGTGCTCGATTGTTGCAGTTTTAGAGATGGGACAGTCTTGCGTCGGCAATTGGGTCAATCCGGGGTCAGCATCAACACCCTGATTGATCTGTGTCTCGGCTACACATTACTGGAAGACCTCAACCTCAATGTTTCACTACAGAACATGACGGACCGTTAGAACCCGGTTCGTCATGCCCTTCGCGTGATGGCACACCTGCCGATCACGCGAGCATCGGGGTTACATCGTCTGCACAATGATCTGGCTTTTCAGGTCATTGACCATGCCTTCAATCGTCGGCTTCATCGCCGCGAACTCCTCGGGCGTGCACAACACGTTCGGCTTGGAGAATGCATAGTGTCGCGTGATCAGGACCGTATTGGCTTTCTTCACATAGGTTGAGCGGTAGTCGAAGCCGTTTTGTTTCATCGTGACCGCCTTGGGGAGTGCCAGAATTTTCACGTTGCCGGGAAACGCCAGTCGCGCCTCCTCAGAGATTTCACCCGACATACAGGTAGAGGTTTGCGTGCGCTCGTTTTCGGCAATGAACGAAAACACGTTCTGGGCGATGCCGCCGGCCAGGCTGGAGAGGGTACGAACTCCGGTAGGGCCGGGCAGGCTCACCAGATTTTTGGTATGGCCGCTCATCGTCGACGTGAAAGTATTGGCGTTGCCTTCCATTGAATCGTTTTCGATTACACCACTGCCGGATTGCCCGTACATACTCAAAATCTGTTGCACCAACTGATCGCGGTCGGCTGGCTGCATGGCCTTGAATATGAAGCGACTGAATTCCGCCCCCCAACCTTGCGCAGTGGATGCATGGGTAAAATCGGCAGCGCCTTTGCCGTCGATCTTGAAAGACAGCGTTGTGTTCACGTTGCTTTGCTGATGGTATGGGGTATGGCCGCGTTCACCGCTCTGGGTCTGCAGCACCGGCTTGCCCAATTCCTGAATGGGCAAATAACCCGCCGCGATAGGCGTGGCAGTCGAGTCCAGATATAGGTCGAGGCTGGGCACGTAGGTAATCACGTGGTTGAGCAGGCCCAGAGTCGGCACCTTCGGCAGTACGTAGGCATTACCGAGGTTGATCAGCGCGGGCGAGCTTTCGATGGCGGCAGCCTTGAGCAAGGCTTCTAGCAAGACGACATGGTCTTTGCAGTCGCCGTAGCGATTATCCAGCACCGCCTGTGCGGCATGCGGCACTACGCCGCCCGCTCCAACGTAAACGGCCACGTAACGGATATTCTTGCGCACCCAATCGCTCAACGCCAGGGCTTTGGCGCGCGGGGTATCGAGGTTGGCAGTGAGCTCACTTGCCAGTTGCGTGATGGCTGGAGTCACGTCTACCTTTGCCCTAGCGGCGTAGGCTTGAGCAAATTGTTTGTAGTCGGTGAAGGTGGAAACGGCTAGCAATTGTCCGTAATCGGTGTAAGCCACGGAGCCTTCTTCCACGCGTTTTTTTTCACTAGCTTGCAAGTCCCAACGGTAGACGGTCCGCCCGTTAGCGGTGGTGGGGACGGATGCTTTGAACCCCCGGAAGTCGGCGTACAACTTCATCTCGGCGGGCATGTCGTAGGTGAAACTCACCTGCTCGTTGCGATAGAAGTCCGGTGAAAACAGGTCTTCGAACTGCCCAGGGAACAACGGCGTGTTGCGATAACGCTGATAGTGCATAACTATGCGATCACCCACCTGCAGCTCGGGGAATATCACCACCTTGACCCGTGAGTCTTGGAACATTGGCGCTTCAGTGGAGGCCTGCTCCTGCTGCTCCTTGATCCGGTCTGCGGCTACGACGACTTTGCGTCCATCCGGTTTCAAGGTGTAGGCGTCAACGATATCCAAGGTTTCCAGCGTGCGGTTGTAGCTTACTGAGTGCTGGGCGTTGGTTTTGATCGCGCGCTCTTCTTTGATCAACGAAACCAGCTCGACATCCAGTACGAAACTGCCGTCGGCATTCACTGCGTACGACCGGATGTTTTTTTCGTGAATCAGAGAAAGGTCGGTGTAATCGGCGCGGGCCTGCGTCATGAACAGCAGGCCGATGATCACAACCAGTGCACCGTACAGGCGCGTCGAGGGGTGCATAAAGCTTTGCATAGAGATCCTTCTGAGCGATGAGGCGCGCCGTCTTCAAGGCGGTACGCGCTTCTGGTTAAACCGCTAAATGCGAAGCGTTATTATATAGAACCGATAATGAGCTAGCTGATTTTTTGTTGTGAATTGCCCCGGATTCTCTAGACACCTTGCAATAAACGGGATAACGAATACTCAAAGCATGGGCAATTGACTGGAGGGTTGGTACCGGCAGGAGAGGAAATTGCTCACGTATATCCAGCACCTCTGGGGAAAACTCGGCTACGAGCAAATACCCGTATTCAAGATCTGACAGCAGATGATGAAGCCTATCAACTTTTACTCCGTGGACCTTACGTGAGCGGCCCTGAGATGGAACGTCCTGCACGCGCAGCCATGGCACATACAGCTCCTGACTTCCTTGCCCAAAGCCTTTTTCGATATGCCGATCAATATCGGACTGCATCTTCCACGCAAGCCAACCTCCCATGCCTTCTGCAGCCTCCACATATCCTCAAAATGGAATGTGTACAAAAAAGTCCTAGGAAATTATCTGCCCTGTGAATAAGTCTAATCACTGGTACCAGACTAAACCTTCAGCAGGATCACAATCCAAAATAGGGTATGTGGTGGAGACACATAAAAAAGAAAAGCCCCTGAGATCAGGGGCTTTTGGCAGTGATTGTCTGAAACCAGACGGGCCTTCCGGCGCCAGCCGTATTACTCCACCGTCACCGACTTCGCCAGGTTGCGCGGCTGGTCAACGTCGGTGCCCTTGAGCACGGCGACGTAGTACGACAGCAATTGCAGCGGGATGGTGTAGAGGATCGGCGACAGGGTGTCGTGGATGTGCGGCATGTTGATGACGTGGGTGCCTTCGCCATTGACCATGCCGGCTTTCTCGTCGGCGAAGACGATCAGTTGGCCGCCGCGGGCGCGCACTTCCTGCAGGTTGGACTTGAGCTTCTCCAGCAGTTCGTTGTTCGGCGCGACGGTGACCACCGGCATGTCGTCATCCACCAGGGCCAATGGGCCGTGTTTCAGTTCGCCGGCCGGGTAGGCTTCGGCGTGGATGTACGAAATTTCCTTGAGCTTCAGGGAGCCTTCCATCGCCACCGGGTATTGCGCGCCACGGCCGAGGAATAGGGTGTGGTTCTTGTCGGCGAACAGCTCGGCGACTTTTTCTACGGTGCTGTCCATCGCCAGCGCTTCGCCGAGGCGGGTCGGCAGGCGGCGCAGTTCTTCCACCAGGGTGGCTTCGACGCCGGGGGCCAGGGTGCCGCGCACTTGGCCCAGGGACAGGGTCAGCAGCAGCAAGCCGACCAGTTGGGTGGTGAAGGCTTTGGTGGAGGCCACGCCGATTTCGCGACCGGCCTGGGTCAGCAGGGTCAGGTCGGACTCACGGACCAGGGAGCTGATGCTGACGTTGCAGATCGCCAGGCTGGCGAGGAAGCCCAGCTCTTTGGCGTTACGCAGGGCAGCCAGGGTGTCGGCGGTTTCGCCGGACTGCGAGATGGTCACGAACAGGCTGTCGGGCTGCACCACCACCTTGCGGTAGCGGAATTCGCTGGCGACTTCGACCTGGCACGGGATGCCGGCCAGTTCTTCCAGCCAGTAACGCGCAACCATCCCGGCGTGGTAGCTGGTGCCGCAGGCCACGATCTGGACATTGCGCACCTTGGCGAACAGCTCGGCGGCTTGCGGGCCGAAGGCGTTGACCAGCACTTGCTTGTCGCCAAGGCGACCTTCCAGGGTGCGTTGCACCACGGCCGGTTGCTCGTGGATTTCCTTGAGCATGAAGTGGCGGAACGCGCCCTTGTCGGCCGCTTCGGCGCCGTCGCGGTATTGCACGGCTTCGCGCTCGACGGAATTGCCGTTTACGTCCCAGATCGCCACGCTGTCACGGCGGATGTCGGCAATATCGCCTTCTTCCAGGTACATGAAGCGGTCGGTGACCTGGCGCAGGGCCAGTTGGTCGGAGGCGAGGAAGTTTTCCCCCAGGCCCAGGCCGATCACCAGCGGGCTGCCACTGCGTGCGGCAACCACGCGGTCGGGTTGGCTCGCGCAGATCACGGCCAGGCCGTAGGCGCCGTGCAGTTCCTTGACCGTGGCCTTGAGGGCGGCGGTCAGGTCGTTGTGGTCCTTGAGCTTGTGGTTGAGCAGGTGGGCGATGACTTCGGTGTCGGTGTCCGAGGTGAACACGTAACCCAGGCTCTTCAACTGTTCACGCAGCGCTTCGTGGTTTTCGATGATGCCGTTGTGTACCACGGCCACGTCGCCAGAGAAGTGCGGGTGGGCGTTACGTTCGCACGGCGCACCGTGGGTGGCCCAACGGGTGTGGGCGATGCCCAGGCGACCGACCAGCGGTTCGCCGGCCAGGGCCTGGTCCAACTCGCTGACCTTGCCCGGACGACGCAGGCGCTCCAGCTTGCCGGCGTTGGTGAAGACCGCCACACCGGCGCTGTCATAGCCGCGGTATTCCAGGCGTTTGAGGCCTTCGATCAGGATGGGGGTGATGTTACGTTCAGCGACTGCGCCAACAATGCCACACATGGTGTTTCTCCTAGATGATTGCCGCGCATATCAGCGTAATGCCGCGGGCTTGGATCTGGTCGCGGGCCTCATGCGGCAGGCGATCATCGGTGATCAGGGTATGGACGCTGCTCCAGGGCAGTTCCAGGTTGGGAATCTTGCGGCCGATCTTGTCGGACTCGACCATCACCACCACTTCACGGGCAACCTCGGCCATCACGCGGCTCAGGCCCAGCAGCTCGTTGAACGTGGTGGTGCCGCGCTGCAGATCGATGCCGTCGGCGCCGATGAACAGTTGATCAAAGTCGTAGGAACGCAGCACCTGCTCGGCGACCTGGCCCTGGAACGAGTCCGAATGCGGGTCCCAGGTGCCGCCGGTCATCAACAGCACCGGCTCGTGTTCCAGCTCGCTCAAGGCGCGGGCCACGTGCAGGGAGTTGGTCATCACCACCAGGCCGGGCTGGTGGCCCAGTTCGGGGATCATGGCGGCGGTGGTGCTGCCGCTGTCGATGATGATGCGTGCGTGTTCGCGCAGGCGCATCACGGCGGCACGTGCGATGGCGCGCTTGTAGACCGAGATCGGCTGGGCAGGGTCGCCGACGAGCTCCTGGGGCATGGTGATCGCGCCACCGTAACGGCGTAGCAGCAGGCCGTTGCTTTCGAGGGCGGCCAGGTCCTTGCGGATGGTGACTTCCGAGGTTTCGAAACGCTTGGCCAATTCATCCACGCTGACTTCGCCCAGTTGATTGAGCAAGGTCAGGATGTTGTGGCGTCGTTGGGGTGTATTTCGTTTCGACATGGTGACTTTATGTTTCGTTTCGAAAGATAACGAAGGCAATAAAAACCTATTGGCGAAAGATCGTCAAGCAGCATGCCGCAAATTTTTGAAACTGGCGAAGGGCTAATGTGGGAGGGGGCTTGCCCCCGATAGCAGTGTGTCAGTCATTAAGTGCTTTGACTGGACCGTCGCCATCGGGGGCAAGCCCCCTCCCACATTGGCTATTTGTTGCTGATAAGACTGTGGATAACTCAGCTCTTTTTGATTTTCACCGGGCGTTTCCAACCGTCGATGTTGCGCTGACGGGCGCGGGCCACGGCAAGCTGGGACTTATCCACATCCTGATTGATGGTTGAACCCGCTGCGGTGTTTGAGCCATCACCGATGGTTACAGGTGCAACCAGCGAGTTATTGGAGCCGATGAATACGTCTTCACCAATCGTCGTCTGATACTTGTTGGCACCATCGTAATTGCAGGTGATGGTGCCAGCGCCGACGTTGGTCCGCGCGCCGATCACCGCATCGCCCAGGTACGTCAGGTGGCCGGCCTTGGCGCCTTCGCCCAGATGGGCGTTTTTCAATTCGACAAAGTTACCCACATGGGCCTTGGCTTCCAACACGCTGCCGGGACGCAGGCGCGCAAATGGGCCGGCATCGCTGCCCTCGCCCATCACCGCACCGTCGAGATGGCTGTTGGCCTTGATCTCCACGCCCTTGCGCAGGGTGCTGTCCTTGATCACGCAGTTCGGCCCGATCACCACGTCGTCTTCGATGATCACACGACCTTCAAGAATCACGTTGATGTCGATCAGCACATCCCGGCCCACGGTGACTTCACCGCGCACATCGAAGCGCGCCGGGTCGCGCAGGGTCACGCCCTGGGCCATCAGGCGGCGGCCTTCGCGCAGTTGGTAGTGACGCTCCAGTTCGGCGAGTTGCTTGCGGTCGTTGGCGCCCTGCACTTCCATCGGGTCGTGGGGCTGTTCGGTGGCGACCAGCAAGCCATCGTTGACGGCCATTTCGATCACGTCGGTCAGGTAGTACTCGCCCTGGGCGTTGTTGTTGGACAAACGGCTCATCCAGTCCGCCAGGCGATTGGCCGGCACTGCGAGAATCCCGGTGTTGCCTTCGGTGATGGCGCGTTGGGCGTCGCTGGCGTCCTTGTGCTCGACGATAGCGGCGACCTTGCCGTCGGCGTTGCGCACGATGCGGCCGTAGCCGGTAGGGTCATCCAGTTCGACGGTGAGCAGGCCCATCTGGCCGGGCACGACGTGCTTGAGCAGGCGCTGCAGGGTTTCCACTTCGATCAGGGGCACGTCGCCGTAGAGGATCAGCACCGTGTCGGCTTTGATGAACGGCACGGCTTGGGCGGTAGCGTGGCCGGTGCCCAGTTGCTTGTCTTGCAATACGAAATTCAGGTCATCCGCAGCCAGGCGTTCACGCACCACATCGGCACCGTGGCCGATGACGACGTGGATGCGTTGCGGGGCCAGTTGCCGGGCGCTGTGGATAACATGGCCAAGCATGGAGTTACCGGCCACCGGGTGCAGCACTTTGGGCAAGGCCGACCGCATGCGGGTGCCCTGGCCAGCGGCGAGAATGACGATTTCTAGAGACATGAATGGCTACCAATCCTGGGCGGTCCGGCTTCAGACCAGAGAAGTGTTTTGCAAAAAAAGAAAAAGGGTAGCCGAGGCTACCCTTTTTAATCAATCACGCATGAGGCGTAACGGCTTAGCCGCCAAACTTCTTGCGGATCTGCTGGACGGTACGCAGCTGAGCTGCGGCCTCGGCCAGACGAGCGGCAGCAGAACCGTAGTCGAAATCTGCGCCTCTTTCGTTCAGGGCCTTCTCAGCAGCCTTGACGGCAGCCTGAGCGGAGGCTTCATCCAGGTCAGCAGCACGTTGCACGGTGTCGGCAAGTACCGTGACCATGTTCGGCTGAACCTCGAGGAAACCACCGGAGATGTAAAACACCTCCCGTTCCCCGCCTTGCTTGGTCAGAGTGATCGGACCTGGCTTCAAACCGGTGATCAATGGCGCGTGGCCCATGGCAATACCCAGGTCACCGAGTTCGCCGTGTGCAATCACCATTTCTACCAGACCGGAGAAGATTTGCCCTTCCGCGCTGACGATATCGCAATGGACTGTCATAGCCATCTGATTGCCTCAACCTGATGAGCGCCCGTTGCCGGGCGCCGGGATTACAGTTTCTTGGCTTTCTCGATCGCTTCTTCGATGCCGCCGACCATGTAGAACGCTTGTTCTGGCAGGTGGTCGTAGTCACCGTTGAGGATGCCTTTGAAGCCAGCAATGGTGTCTTTCAGGGAAACGTATTTACCCGAGGCACCGGTGAAGACTTCAGCCACGAAGAACGGCTGCGACAAGAAGCGCTGGATCTTACGAGCGCGGGATACCAACTGCTTGTCGGTTTCCGACAGCTCGTCCATACCCAGGATCGCAATGATGTCCTTCAGTTCTTTGTAACGCTGCAGCACGTACTGAACGCCGCGAGCGGTGTCGTAGTGCTCCTGGCCGATCACGTTCGGGTCCAGCTGGCGCGAAGTCGAGTCGAGTGGATCGACCGCTGGGTAGATACCCAGGGAAGCGATGTCACGGGACAGAACGACGGTGGCGTCCAAGTGGGCGAAGGTGGTCGCTGGCGACGGGTCGGTCAAGTCATCCGCAGGTACGTATACCGCTTGGATCGAAGTGATCGAACCTTCCTTGGTCGAAGTGATACGTTCTTGCAGAACGCCCATCTCTTCAGCCAGGGTCGGCTGGTAACCTACTGCCGAAGGCATACGGCCCAGCAGTGCGGATACTTCAGTACCGGCCAGGGTGTAACGATAGATGTTGTCGACGAACAGCAGAACGTCGTTACCTTCGTCACGGAACTTCTCGGCCATGGTCAGGCCGGTCAGTGCTACGCGCAGACGGTTTCCCGGCGGCTCG
This sequence comes from Pseudomonas sp. Y39-6, assembly GCF_023651955.1. NCBI lineage: Bacteria > Pseudomonadati > Pseudomonadota > Gammaproteobacteria > Pseudomonadales > Pseudomonadaceae > Pseudomonas > Pseudomonas sp. Y39-6. The sequence goes on from NZ_CP069594.1 coordinate 7,006,327, forward strand.
TTCATCTGACCGTAAACCAGTGCCACTTTGTCCAGAACGTTGGAGTCCTTCATCTCGTGGTAGAAGTCGTTACCCTCACGAGTACGCTCACCCACACCGGCGAACACGGAATAACCGCTGTGCTCGATGGCGATGTTACGGATCAGTTCCATCATGTTTACGGTCTTGCCTACACCGGCACCACCGAACAGACCGACTTTACCGCCCTTGGCGAACGGGCAAACCAGGTCGATAACCTTGATGCCGGTTTCCAGCAGGTCGTTGCCGCCAGCTTGTTCCGCGAACGAAGGTGCTGGACGGTGAATGCCCCAGCGCTCTTCGGTGTCGATCGGGCCAGCTTCGTCAATCGGGTTACCCAAAACGTCCATGATCCGGCCCAGGGTCGCTTTACCGACCGGTACGGAGATGGCAGCGCCAGTGTCCAGAACACCCAGACCGCGCTTCAAGCCCTCGGTGGAACCCATTGCAATGGTACGAACCACGCCGTCGCCCAGCTGCTGCTGAACTTCCAGAGTGGTGCCTGCATCGCTTTGTACTTTCAAAGCGTTGTAGATGCTCGGTACGCTGTCGCGTGGAAATTCCACGTCGATAACGGCGCCGATGATTTGAACGATACGTCCGCTACTCATAGCTGGATCCTCTGAATATTTGAACCGTTAAACCGCGGCAGCGCCGCCGACGATTTCCGAGATCTCTTGGGTGATCGCAGCCTGACGCGCCTTGTTGTAGATCAGCTGCAAATCGCTGATCAGATCACCGGCGTTATCGGTAGCGTTTTTCATCGCGATCATCCGCGCCGCTTGTTCAGCTGCGTTGTTCTCGACCACCGCCTGGTACACCTGCGACTCCACGTAGCGCACCATCAAGCCGTCAAGCAGCTCTTTGGCGTCTGGTTCGTAGAGGTAGTCCCAGTGGTGCTTGAGTTCCTGATCCGGAGTCGCCACCAGTGGAATCAATTGCTCCACGGTAGGCTGCTGGGTCATGGTGTTGATGAACTTGTTGGATACCACGGACAGGCGGTCAATCCGGCCTTCCAGGTACGCATCCAGCATCACCTTCACACTGCCGATCAAATCATTGATCGACGGCTCTTCACCCAGGTGGCTGATAGCTGCAACGACGTTACCGCCGAAGTTGCGGAAAAAGGCCGCACCCTTGCTACCAACTACACACAGATCGATCTCGACGCCGTTTTCGCGGTTTACCGCCATGTCCTTGACCAGGGCCTTGAACAGGTTGGTATTCAAACCACCGCACAAACCACGGTCACTGCTCACTACCACATAACCCACACGCTTAACTTCGCGGTCGATCATGAACGGGTGGCGGTATTCCGGGTTGGCGTTGGCCAAATGCCCAATTACCTGGCGGATACGCTCCGCATAAGGACGGCTAGCCGACATACGCATTTGTGCCTTGCGCATTTTGCTGACCGCCACTTTTTCCATGGCGCTGGTAATTTTTTGCGTGCTTTTGATGCTCGCAATCTTACTGCGAATCTCTTTTGCGCCTGCCATGTAACACCTATCAGGTTAGCAAGCGGGAGCCTTGCGGCTCCCGCTGCGGCTTACCAGGTTTGGGTGGCCTTGAACTTCTCGATACCGGCTTTCATGCCAGCGTCGATATCGTCATTGAAGTCACCCTTCACGTTGATCTTCGCCATCAATTCGGCGTGATCGCGGTTGAAGTAAGCAATCAGCGCTTGTTCAAAGCTGCCGACCTTGGCGATTTCAACGTCGGTCAGGAACCCACGCTCAGCGGCATACAGCGACAACGCCATGTCAGCGATCGACATCGGGGCGTATTGCTTCTGCTTCATCAGCTCGGTAACGCGCTGACCATGCTCAAGTTGCTTACGGGTCGCTTCGTCCAGGTCAGAAGCGAACTGGGCGAATGCCGCCAGTTCACGGTACTGAGCCAGAGCGGTACGGATACCACCGGAGAGCTTCTTGATGATCTTGGTCTGAGCGGCACCACCCACACGGGATACCGAAACACCGGCGTTCACTGCAGGGCGGATGCCCGAGTTGAACATGGCCGATTCCAGGAAGATCTGACCGTCGGTGATGGAAATCACGTTGGTCGGAACGAACGCGGAAACGTCGCCAGCCTGGGTTTCGATGATCGGCAGTGCGGTCAGGGAACCGGTTTTGCCGGTCACTGCGCCGTTGGTGAACTTCTCTACGTATTCTTCCGAAACGCGGGATGCGCGCTCCAGCAGACGGGAGTGGAGATAGAACACGTCGCCTGGGTAGGCTTCACGGCCTGGTGGACGGCGCAGCAGCAGGGAAATCTGGCGGTAAGCCACTGCTTGCTTGGACAGATCGTCATAAACGATCAGCGCGTCTTCACCGCGGTCACGGAAGAATTCACCCATGGTGCAACCGGAGTACGGTGCCAGGAATTGCAGCGCAGGAGATTCCGAAGCACTGGCAGCCACGATGATCGTGTTGGCCAGGGCGCCGTTTTCTTCCAGCTTGCGAACCACGTTGGCGATGGTCGATTGTTTCTGACCGATGGCTACGTAGACGCAGAAAATGCCGCTGTTCTTCTGGTTGATGATCGCGTCGATCGCCAGAGCGGTTTTACCGATCTGACGGTCACCGATGATCAGCTCACGCTGGCCACGGCCGACTGGGATCATGGCATCGACAGCCTTGTAGCCAGTCTGTACAGGCTGGTCTACCGACTTACGCCAGATCACGCCTGGAGCAACTTTCTCGACCGCATCGGTCTCGGTGTTGTTCAGCGGACCTTTGCCGTCAACTGGGTTACCCAGTGCGTCGACTACGCGACCCAGCAGTTCCTTACCAACCGGAACCTCCAGGATGCGGCCGGTGCACTTGGCGCTCATGCCTTCAGCCAGACTGGTGTACGCGCCCAATACAACGGCACCTACGGAGTCTTGCTCCAGGTTGAGGGCCATACCGTAGACGCCGCCCGGAAACTCGATCATCTCGCCGTACATGACGTCGGCCAGACCGTGAATCCGCACGATGCCGTCAGATACGCTGACGACAGTGCCTTCGTTACGGGCTTGGGAGGTCACATCGAGTTTGTCGATGCGGCCCTTGATAATTTCACTTATTTCGGAAGGATTGAGTTGCTGCATTGCTCTGCTGCCCCTTCAAACTCAAGATTTCAATGCTTCGGCAAGGCTCGCGAGTTTGCCGCGAACCGAGCCATCGATAACCAGGTCGCCGGCGCGAATGACAATGCCCCCAATGAGGGATTTGTCTTCCGCAACTTGCAGGCGCACTTCCCGGTCGAGTCGTGCACTGAGAACCTTGGCGAGTTTGTCTTGCTGTTCTTGGTTCAATGCAAAAGCACTGGTCACTTCAACGTCTACCGACTTCTCTTGCTCGGCCTTGAACAGGTCGAACAGAGCGGCAATCTCCGGCAGAAGCGGGAGACGGTCGTTTTCGGCAACGACGTGAATGAAGTTCTGCACTTTCACATCGAACTTGTCGCCGCACACGTCAATAAACGTGGCGGCCTTGTCTGCGCTCGTCAGGCGCGGGGCCTTGAGCACGCGCTGCATGGTGTCGTCTTGCGACACTGCTGCAGCCAGGCCGAGCATGGCTGACCAAGAGGCCAGCTGCTGGTGGGCCTGGGCGTGCTCGAAGGCTGCCTTAGCGTAAGGTCGGGCCAACGTGGTCAGTTCTGCCATGATCGCCCTCGCTTAAATTTCAGCAGCCAGTTTATTAACCAGCTCCGCGTGCGCGTTTTGATCGATTGTGGCACCGAGGATCTTCTCGGCACCGCCGACCGCCAGCGCACCCAGTTGGGCACGCAGCGCGTCTTTGACGCCGTTCAGTTCCTGTTCGATCTCGGCATGAGCCGAAGCCTTCACACGATCAGCTTCGACGCGGGCTTTTTCAACAGCCTCTTCGACGATCTGGTTGCCGCGCTTCTTGGCTTGCTCAATGATTTCAGCTGCCTGTGCTTTAGCATCGCGCAGTTGATGACCCACTTTCTCTTGGGCCAACTCCAGGTCGCGAGCTGCACGGCTGGCAGCGTCCAAACCATCCGCGATCTTCTTCTGACGTTCGTGCAAAGCCGCGATGACCGGAGGCCACACGAACTTCATGCAAAACACTACAAAAATGAAGAACGCAACGGATTGGCCAATCAGGGTTGCATTAATGTTCACGCCAACACCTCGCTCATTCGTTGTCCATCACCCCAATCAACTCGAAAATTCGAGTGATTAGCCAGCGAGTTGACCAACGAAGGGGTTCGCGAAGGTGAAGAACAGAGCGATACCAACGCCGATCATGGTCACGGCGTCGAGCAGGCCGGCGACGATGAACATTTTAACTTGCAGCATTGGAACCATTTCTGGCTGACGCGCTGCGCCTTCCAGGAATTTGCCGCCAAGCAGGCCGAAACCAATGGCAGTACCCAGGGCGCCCAGGCCGATCAACAGTGCAACAGCGATAGCGGTTAGACCAACTACAGTTTCCATCTTTCCTCCCGACTTTTACGTCGTATGGTTTAGGTTTTTTAGATTTTAAAGCGGTAAAACAAATCGTTTCATAGCCCTTTCAGGCCACCTTCCCGTTTTACCGGGAAGGACATCAGACTAGTCGAGACTGGCCTTAATGGTTCTCTTCGTGCGCCATCGACAGGTAGACGATGGTCAGCATCATGAAGATAAACGCCTGCAGGGTGATGATCAGGATGTGGAACACAGCCCACGCCCACTGCAGAACAACGCCCAGGCCGCTAAGCCAGAGCAGACCGCTGCCGAACATCACAGCGATCAGAATGAACACCAGCTCGCCGGCATACATGTTGCCGAACAGTCGCAAGGCCAGGGAGATCGGCTTGGCGACCAGGGTCACGAATTCCAGCAGGAAGTTCACCGGGATCAGCAGGGCTTGAACGAAGATGTTCTTGCTGCCGAACGGGTGCAGGGTCAGTTCGCCGATGAAGCCGCCGATGCCCTTGACCTTGATGCTGTAGAAAATGATCAACGCGAACACCGACAGGGCCATGCCCAGGGTGGCGTTAGGGTCAGTGGTGGACACCGCACGGAATGGAATGTGGTGATCGCCAGTGATCAGGATGGCCAGTTGAGGAATCCAGTCGACCGGAATCAGGTCGACGGCGTTCATCAGGAACACCCAGACGAAGATGGTCAGTGCCAGCGGTGCAATCACCGGGCTACGGCCATGGAAGCTGTCTTTCACGCTGCCATCGACGAATTCGACCAATACTTCAACGAAGTTCTGCAGGGCACCCGGTTGACCGGAAGTCGCCTTCTTTGCCGCCATGCGGAAAATCAGGACGAAAATCAGACCCAATGCGACCGACCAGCCCAGAGTATCCAGGTGGAAAGCCCAGAAGCCCATTTCTTTGGCTTCTGCTGCGGTGTGGGCGAAGCCCCAGCCGCCGTTGGGAAGCTGACCGAAGGTCAGGTTCTGCAAGTGGTGCTGGATATAGCCCGAAGCGGTTGTTTCTGCCATGGTTGCCTCAAACGCCCTAAGGTTTCGAAAGTCTTGTTTTCATTAGCAGGGGAGCGAACCAGCTGACCAGTTGGGTCAACACGAAGACGCTGAATACAGCCAGCGGCGCCAATGGCTTCACACCTGCAAAGGTCAGTGCAAACAGCACTGCCGTCAAAATCAATTTCCCCGCCTCGCCGGCATAAAAAGACCGGACGATGGCCTGGGCTGCTCGGGCGCCGGAAAACCGAAAGGCCCTGTGAGCAAAATACATATTGGGCAGCAAGGCTATCAGGCCTCCGCAGAGTCCCGAGTATCCCGCTACGACTCCATGCCAGTACCAAAGCGCCAGTGCGGCGATCAGCAAAATGACAAATTGCGCCAATAGAACCGGGAAAACGGCCAAGCGATGGAACGACGACGTGTTTGGCGTGCGGGTTTCCACCACTCTTGCTCCTCAATGGTCGGCTGCCGGAAATCAATAACTTGGCATAATTTGTGCCGACAAAATGCGCGCAGAGTATAGGGGCGGTTCTGCCCCTATTCAACTGTCAGGTAGTGATTTCCGATCACACGCTACATAAGCAATTGTTTCAGCGGATGTGGGCAAGAACACCCTGAAGCTCATCTAGCGAGTTATAGCCGATGACCAGTTGGCCTTTACCCTTCTTGCCATGCCGAATTTGCACCGCAGAGCCCAGGCGCTCGGCCAGGCGCTGTTCGAGACGCGCGATATCCGGATCAGTTTTGACCGCTTCGACCGGTGCAGGTTTACCACTGAGCCACTGTCGAACCAGGGCCTCGGTCTGACGAACGGTGAGGCCCCGTGCGACAACGTGTCGCGCCCCTTCAACCTGTTGATTTTCCGGTAAACCGAGCAAAGCACGCGCATGCCCCATTTCGAGGTCGCCATGGGAAAGCATCGTCTTGATGACTTCCGGCAGTGCGATCAGGCGCAGCAGGTTGGACACGGTCACGCGGGATTTACCCACGGCATCGGCCACTTGTTGCTGGGTCAGCTGGAATTCCTGCTGCAAACGCTGCAAAGCGATCGCTTCTTCGATCGGATTGAGGTCTTCGCGCTGGATGTTCTCGATCAACGCCATGGCGATGGCGGTTTCATCCGGCACATCGCGCACCATCGCCGGGATGGTTTCCTTGCCGGCCTGTTGGCTCGCGCGCCAGCGGCGTTCGCCAGCGATGATTTCAAAGCGGCCGGCGCCAATCGGGCGGACCACGATCGGCTGCATCACGCCCTGGGCCTTGATCGAGTTGGCCAGTTCTTCCAGCGCCTGCGGGTCCATGTCCCGGCGCGGCTGGTATTTGCCGCGCTGGATCAGGTCCAGCGGCAGGTGCTGCAGCTCGCGCTCGTCGGCCTGTACCGCTTGTTCTTCAAGGGTCGTGACAGTCGGACCACTCAGCAGTGCATCCAGTCCACGTCCGAGACCTCGTTTCTTGACGGCCATGGGGTTTCCTTAAGTTGGCTGGGCTGCAGCGGTACGGGAGTTGCGGCGTTGACGACGAACCATCTCGCCGGCCAATGCCAGGTAGGCAATGGCGCCACGCGAGGACTTGTCATACGCCAGCGCGGGCATGCCATAGCTTGGCGCTTCGGCCAGGCGGATGTTGCGTGGGATCACGGTGTCGTACAACTGATCGCCGAAGTGTTCCTTGAGCTGCGCCGACACATCGTTCATCAGGCTCAAGCGCGGATCGAACATGGTCCGCAGCAGGCCTTCGATCTGCAGGTTCGGGTTGAGCAGTTCGGCGATGCGCTTGATGTTATCCACAAGGTCGCTCAAGCCTTCCAGTGCGTAGTACTCGCACTGCATGGGGATAATCACGCCATCGGCGGCCACCAGCGCATTGAGCGTCAGCATCGACAGCGACGGCGGGCAGTCGATCAAGATGTAATCGTAATTCTCGCGGATCGGCGCCAAGGCGCTGCGCAGACGGCTTTCTTTCATCTGCATTTCCAGCAGCACCACTTCCGCCGCCGTCAGGTCGCGGTTGGCCGGCAGCAGTTGATAACCGCCGTGTTCGGAATAGTGCATGGCCTGGGCCAGGTCGCACTCGCCGATCAGCAAGTCGTAGACCGAGTTTTCCAGGCCGTGTTTATCCACACCGCTACCCATGGTGGCGTTGCCCTGTGGATCGAGATCGATCAACAGCACCCGGCGCTTGGTCGCGACCAGGGATGCTGCGAGGTTGATGCAGGTGGTGGTTTTACCCACGCCACCTTTCTGGTTCGCTATCGCGAATACCTTAGCCATTCTTGCTTGTGTTCCCAATCATGCCGTGCGGCGCAGTATCAGCAGATGGCGTTGGCCTTGGCAACCGGGTACGGCCAAGGCGTGTTCGCTATCGAGGTGGAAGTCTGCCGGCAATGCTAACAGCTCGTCGCTTGGATGAACGCCCTTCATTGCCAGCCAACGTGTGTCGCGGTCGCCTAAGTGGCGGGTCCAGTTGCTGAAATTCTCCATGCTGCTGAAAGCCCGGGAAACAATTCCGTTGAAAGGCTGCGGCGGCGTGAAGGCTTCGACGCGACTGTGGATAACTTGCAGGTTGTCCAGCTTCAGTTCGAGTTTGACCTGGGTCAGGAAGCGGGTCTTCTTGCCGTTACTGTCCAGGCAGGTCACTTGCGACTCGGGAAACAGGATAGCGAGCGGAATGCCAGGCATCCCGCCGCCGCTGCCGACATCGAGCCAGTGGCCGTTTTCGATGAACGGCATCACGCTCAGGCTGTCGAGCAAGTGGCGCGAGACCATTTCGTCGGGGTCGCGCACCGCCGTCAGGTTGTAAGCCTTGTTCCATTTGATCAACAGGGCCAGGTAGCCGAGCAGCAACTCGTGCTGGGCGGGGCTCAGGTCGACACCCAACTGGCGTGCTCCTGTGGATAACTCTTCGGCGTGTTGCGAGGTGACCAACGAACTCAAGCGCTTTGCTCCAACTGACGGCCCGCGCCGCGTTTTTTCAAATGAATCATCAACAGCGAAATGGCTGCCGGGGTGACACCGGGGATCCGTGAAGCCTGGCCCAGGGTTTCCGGGCGAGTTATCCCCAGCTTGCTTTGGATTTCTTTCGATAGCCCGGAAATCCCGGTGTAATCGATATCCACAGGCAGCTTGGTGTCTTCACTGGCGCGCAGGCGAGCGATCTCGTCCTGCTGGCGATCGATATAACCGGCGTACTTGGTTTTGATCTCGACCTGTTCGGCGACCTGCGGATCGTCTGCGCCGCCGCCGGTCACTTCAATCAGACCAGCGTAGTCGATTTCCGGACGGGACAGCAGGTTCAGCAGGTTGTACTCGTGGGTCAGCGGCGTGCCGAATTTTTCGGCGATCGCGTCGCCCTGCTCGGTACCCGGGCGAACCCAGGTGCTTTTCAGGCGCTGCTCTTCCAGGTCGATACTTTCGCGTTTCTTGCAGAAAGCCGCCCAACGCGCGTCATCCACCAGACCCAACTCGCGACCTTTTTCGGTCAGGCGCAGGTCGGCGTTGTCTTCGCGCAGGATCAGACGGTATTCCGCTCGCGAAGTGAACATCCGGTACGGTTCCTGGGTACCCAGGGTGATCAGGTCGTCGACCAACACGCCGATATACGCTTCATCGCGACGCGGGCACCAGCTGTCTTTGCCCTGCGCGCGCAACGCGGCGTTGGCCCCGGCCAGCAAACCTTGGGCGCCGGCTTCTTCGTAACCGGTGGTGCCATTGATTTGCCCGGCGAAGAACAGACCGCCGATCACTTTGGTTTCCAGGCTGTATTTCAGGTCACGCGGGTCGAAATAGTCGTACTCGATGGCGTAGCCGGGACGCACGATGTGCGCGTTTTCCATGCCGCGAATCGATTGCACGATCTGGATTTGCACGTCGAACGGCAGGGAAGTGGAAATCCCGTTCGGGTACAGCTCGTGAGTGGTCAAGCCTTCGGGCTCGATGAAGACCTGGTGGCTTTCCTTGTCGGCAAAGCGGTGGATCTTGTCTTCGATCGACGGGCAGTAACGCGGGCCGATGCCTTCGATCACCCCGGAATACATCGGCGAACGGTCGAGGTTCGCGGCAATGATTTCGTGGGTGCGCGCATTGGTGTGGGTAATCCAGCAGCTCACCTGTTTCGGGTGCTGCTCTTTCGAACCCATGAACGACATCACCGGAATCGGCGTATCGCCGGCCTGCTCGGTCATCACCGAGAAATCCACCGAACGCCCATCGATCCGCGGCGGCGTACCGGTTTTCAGGCGACCGACCCGCAGCGGCAGTTCGCGCAGGCGTTGTGCCAGGGCAATCGACGGCGGATCGCCGGCGCGGCCACCGGAATAGTTCTGCATGCCGATGTGGATAAGTCCACCGAGGAACGTGCCGGTGGTCAACACCACGGATTCAGCGAAGAAACGCAGGCCCATCTGGGTAACAACACCGCGGACCTGGTCTTGTTCGACGATCAGGTCATCGGCTGCCTGTTGAAATATCCACAGGTTCGCCTGGTTTTCCAGGGTTTCGCGTACCGCCGCCTTGTACAGGATGCGGTCGGCTTGTGCCCGGGTCGCACGCACGGCTGGGCCTTTGCGGCTGTTCAGCACACGAAATTGAATACCCCCTTTGTCGGTGGCCATGGCCATCGCGCCGCCAAGGGCATCGATTTCCTTGACCAGATGGCTTTTGCCGATGCCGCCAATGGCAGGGTTGCAACTCATGGCACCAAGGGTTTCCACGTTGTGCGTCAGCAACAGGGTTTTTGCACCCATGCGTGCTGAGGCCAGTGCTGCCTCGGTACCGGCATGACCGCCGCCGATGACGATCACTTCAAAACGGGAAGGGAAATCCACCACGCACCTCGTGCCTGCTTATGTAGGTAATTAGGAATTGATTGATTGAGCTGGTTTTAGAGCTTTGGCGGCCAGTATAGGGACTTAGCCCTTCCTAAAGAACCCTTTGCACAAAATTTAACCAGCTGTGGATGAATCACAGACAATAGAAATTAAAAGAGAGAAAGATATTAAATCTTTGTTTTTATGTTTATTTATACTGAGCCTAATTTCTGTGGATAGATTGCTACAGCCCTTTATTTACGTAATGTACAGAGATTCAAAAGTCTGTGGTCATGTGTCCATGAGCGGCGTGGATAAGTGCTTTAAGCCTGTGGATTAAACAGGCGGTTATCCACAGAGGGGTTTTCGCTCAGGTTTCAAGCCCTGTTATCAACCGGGCACAGGCGCGGTTATTCACAGGGCTTAATCCACAGAAATTGCTGCGCCAACGCAAATCGCGCCCACGGTGAGGCCACCAATGGCTGGCTCAGGAGTGCAGAAAGAGAGGAAATCGGCTGAAACAAGAGAAACAGACAGGCACGAATGGCCTGTCTGTGGACAACGAAGGTCTATTTACCGATACAGAAGCTGGAAAAGATCCGCCCCAGCAGGTCATCCGAGCTGAATGCCCCGGTGATCTCGCCCAATAGCTGCTGCGCCTGGCGTAAATCCTCAGCCAACAGCTCACCGGCGCCAGCCAAGGTCAGCTGCGCCCGACCATGCTCCAGGGCCGCGCTGGCATGGCGCAGCGCCTCCAGGTGCCTGCGACGGGCGCTGAAGCTGCTTTCCGACGTCTGCTCATAGCCCATGCAGGCTTTGAGGTGTTCGCGCAGCAACTCCAGGCCATCCCCGGCCGACTTGGCACTCAGGCTGATCGTGACGTGGCCATCCTCACTGGTTTCCATGGCAATGGCTTCGCCAGTCAGGTCAGCCTTGTTGCGGATCAAGGTGACTTTGGCCGGGTCGGGCCGTTGCTCGAGGAATTCCGGCCACAGGGCAAAAGGGTCCACCGCCTCTGGCGCAGTGGCGTCTACCACCAGCAGCACACGGTCGGCTTCGCCGATGGCCTTGAGGGCGCGTTCCACGCCGATCTTTTCCACCTGGTCGTCGGTGTCACGCAGCCCGGCCGTATCGACGACGTGCAGCGGCATGCCGTCGATGTGGATATGTTCGCGCAGGATATCCCGGGTGGTGCCGGCAATCTCGGTGACGATCGCCGCTTCACGGCCGGCCAGGGCATTGAGCAGGCTGGATTTGCCCGCATTGGGGCGCCCGGCAATCACCACGGTCATGCCGTCGCGCAACAACGCGCCCTGCCCGGCTTCGCGCAGTACTGTGGATAACTCGTCGCGGACTTTATCCAGCATCGCCAACACATGGCCATCGGCGAGGAAGTCGATTTCTTCTTCCGGAAAATCAATCGCCGCCTCCACATAGATGCGCAGGCTGATCAGTTGCTCGGTCAAGTTATGCACGCGCAGGGAAAACGCGCCCTGCAGTGAGCGCAAGGCGTTGCGCGCCGCCTGTGCAGAACTGGCCTCGATCAAATCGGCAATGGCTTCGGCCTGGGCCAAGTCGAGTTTGTCGTTGAGGAATGCACGCTCGCTGAATTCTCCCGGCCGGGCCAGGCGACAGCCCAGTTGCAGGCAGCGCTGCAGCAGCATATCCAGCACGACGGGGCCGCCGTGACCCTGCAATTCAAGGACGTCTTCACCGGTAAAGGAATTCGGCCCCGGGAAATAGAGGGCCAGGCCTTCGTCCAGCACCTGGTTATCCGCATCCAGAAACGCGCCGTAATGGGCGTAGCGCGGTTTCAACTCACGACCGCTGATGGCCTTGGCGGCCATACCGGCGAGCGGCCCGGAAATTCGAACGATACCGACACCGCCGCGACCTTGGGCGGTAGCGACAGCAGCGATGGTTTCACGAGGAGCGCTCATCAGCAGGTTCCAGAACAAAAGTGACGGAAAGCAAAACGCCCCACTAGGGGGCGTCTTGAGTGGTTATCCACAGAGTAAGTTACGCCGCGGCTTTTTTGGTAGCCGCTTCGATCTTACGTGTGATGTACCACTGTTGAGAGATCGACAACACGTTGTTGACCACCCAGTACAGCACCAGACCAGCCGGGAACCACAGGAAGAAGAAGGTGAAGATGATTGGCATCATTTTCATTACCTTGGCCTGCATCGGATCCGGCGGAGTCGGGTTCAGGCGCTGCTGGATGAACATGGTCGCGCCCATGATGATCGGCAGGATAAAGAACGGGTCTTTGATCGACAGGTCAGTTATCCACAGCATGAACGGTGCCTGGCGCATTTCCACGCTTTCCAGGAGTACCCAGTACAGCGACAGGAATACCGGCATCTGCACCAGAATCGGCAAGCATCCACCCAGCGGGTTGATCTTCTCTTTCTTGTACAGCTCCATCATGGCCTGCGACATTTTCTGCCGGTCGTCGCCATGTTGTTCTTTCAGCGCGGCCAGTTTCGGGGCCACGGCACGCATGCGCGCCATCGACTTGTAGCTGGCGGCCGACAGTGGGAAGAAGATCCCCTTGATCAGCATCGTCAGGAAGATGATCGAGAAGCCCCAGTTGCCGACGATGCTGTGGATATGTTGCAGCAGCCAGAAGATCGGCTGGGCAATGAACCACAGGATGCCGTAATCCACAGTCAGTTCCAGACCTGGGGATAACTCTTTGAGCACTGCCTGGCTTTTCGGGCCGGCGTACAGGGTCGCGGTGGTTTCAGCCTTGCCGCCTGGAGCAACGGTCAACGTCGGGCCAGTAAAGCCGATGATGTAGTTGCCCTGGCTGTCCTTGCGGGTCTGAACCAGGTTGGCTTCACCCTTGTTCGGGATCCACGCGGTCACGAAGTAGTGTTGCAACCAGGCAACCCAACCACCTTGGACGGTTTCTTTCAGCGCGCCCTTGTCGATATCTTTCATCGACACTTTTTTGTACGGCTCGTTACTTGTCCACAGGGCGGCGCCCAGGTAAGTCGCGGTGCCGGTGGCAGTGCTGGAAGAAGGATCGGCGCTGCCATCACGCTTGAGCTGGGCAAACAGGTTGCCGCTCCACGCTTTGTCGCTTTCGTTGTCGATCAGGTAAGTGACCTTCAAGTCGTACAAACCGCGGGTGAAGCTGAAGCGTTTGATGTAATTGACGCCGTCGAGGCTGAATTTCAGGTCGACGTTCAACTGGTTCTGGCCGTCAGCCAGTTGATAAGTCTTCTGTTCGGTCGAATAAACCGGACGACCGGTAGCACGCGCATCCGGACCGTTGGTGCCGGTCAGGCCGCTTTGTGCCAGATAAACGCGTTCGCCGCCGTTATCGAACAGCTGGAACGGAACATCCGGATGGTCTTGGCGACGTGGATACAGCGGCAGTTTCAGCTGCGCGATATCACCACCTTGTGGATCGATAGCCAGGTCGAGCACATCCGTTTTCACATGGATGAGGTCTTTATTGGTGACAACTGGCGTTTCTACAGGGGCGCTTGTCTCGCCATTCGCGCTGGGAACATCGGCACTCGCGGACGCATTGTTACCCAGCGGGGTGTCCGGAATAGCCGGCGCAGCCTGATTGGCAGCAACATTCTGAGTCGGCAGGGCAGCTTGACCGTAGTCCTGGTTCCACTTAAGAACCATGACGTAGGACACGATTGCCAGGGCGACGATCAGGATCGTGCGTTTAATATCCATGATTACTCGGCCATCGAAGAAGAACGGGAGGTAGGGATAGGTGGAACCGGGTCATAACCACCGGGATTCCACGGATGACAGCGACCTAAACGACGAAAGGTCAGCCAGCCACCGCGCAGAAGACCATGATTTTCTATGGCCTCTAACGCGTAGCAGGAACAACTGGGGTAGAAACGACAGTGGTTGGCCATCAGAGGACTAATGGCATAGCGGTAAAACTGGATCGGAACGAGTGCCAGTTTACGCATCAAGGCTGTCTACCCCTACAGTTTCGGTGCTGACTGCTGGTGCTGGTTTGTTGGTACGCGCCAGACGTTTCCAGAGCTTGCCGAAATGCTGAATCAATTCGGGGTTTTCTACGTCCCCCAAGCCTTTGCGCGCGACGATAACAATATCCCAACCAACCAGAGTGTCCTGGTGGAGGCGAAACGATTCGCGCATCAGACGCTTGAGGCGATTGCGCTCAACGGAGAGCTTTACGCTCTTCTTGCCGATCACCAACCCGAGACGGGGGTGATCCAGATCGTTGTTACGCGCAAGGAGCAGGAGATTTTTCCCCGGAACCTTGCCGGTGGGGGAGTCAAAGACTGCCTTGAAGTGCCGGGGGGTAAGCAGACGCTTTTCCCGACTGAAGTCCTGACTCACCACCAGTACCGGATTATCAAACTGCCAGACGCGCACGACCTTTGGCGCGGCGACGCGACAGGACAGCACGGCCGTTCTTGGTAGCCATGCGAGCACGGAAGCCGTGGGTACGGGCGCGTTTGATGGTGCTTGGTTGGAAAGTACGTTTCATGGCGTTGTTACCTGGTTCGTCCACAACGGGCCGGAATGGCCCCCGTTTTAAGAGACCGGCGATTCTAGAGAAAGCAAGCCTCTAGGTCAATTTCCAACCAGCTTTTCCTTCAATTAGATCTTTACAGGCAATCCGCCCTTTTTTGTCCAGCGAGCTTCCAAGGGCAATGCCATAGATATAAAAATAAAGAAGGAAGTTATTTAAAGCTTTTCTGTAAAGCTTATAAAAGCTAGGCAGGCATTCATCTGTGGATAACTGCCTTTAGGCCTTATTCCACGTGATGTACAGAGAATGACAACACGGGGGAGAAACGGTGCTCTGCCTGTGCTGCGCTGTCGGATAAGCTGTGGGTGGAATGGGTTGTTACCCACAGGCCAGTTACCCACAGACTTTCGACCCCACTTGTGCAACGAGCTCAGGGGCGCTTATCCACAGAGCTTATGCACAGACCATTGGTCGCCTTTATTCACGTTAAGGCGTTGATT